>NZ_JBFLUS010000003.1:312500-3912500 GCF_050474045.1 Bacillus sp. S2(2024) | reverse complement strand
CTGCCCGGTGCTGGAAGGTTAAGGAGAGGGGTTAGCGCAAGCGAAGCTCTGAACTGAAGCCCCAGTAAACGGCGGCCGTAACTATAACGGTCCTAAGGTAGCGAAATTCCTTGTCGGGTAAGTTCCGACCCGCACGAAAGGTGTAACGATTTGGGCACTGTCTCAACCAGAGACTCGGTGAAATTATAGTACCTGTGAAGATGCAGGTTACCCGCGACAGGACGGAAAGACCCCGTGGAGCTTTACTGTAGCCTGATATTGAATTTTGGTACAGCTTGTACAGGATAGGCGGGAGCCTTTGAAGCCGGAGCGCTAGCTTCGGTGGAGGCGCTGGTGGGATACCGCCCTAGCTGTATTGAAATTCTAACCTACGGGTCTTATCGACCCGGGAGACAGTGTCAGGTGGGCAGTTTGACTGGGGCGGTCGCCTCCTAAAAAGTAACGGAGGCGCCCAAAGGTTCCCTCAGAATGGTTGGAAATCATTCGTAGAGTGCAAAGGCATAAGGGAGCTTGACTGCGAGACCTACAAGTCGAGCAGGGACGAAAGTCGGGCTTAGTGATCCGGTGGTTCCGCATGGAAGGGCCATCGCTCAACGGATAAAAGCTACCCCGGGGATAACAGGCTTATCTCCCCCAAGAGTCCACATCGACGGGGAGGTTTGGCACCTCGATGTCGGCTCATCGCATCCTGGGGCTGTAGTCGGTCCCAAGGGTTGGGCTGTTCGCCCATTAAAGCGGTACGCGAGCTGGGTTCAGAACGTCGTGAGACAGTTCGGTCCCTATCCGTCGTGGGCGTAGGAAATTTGAGAGGAGCTGTCCTTAGTACGAGAGGACCGGGATGGACGCACCGCTGGTGTACCAGTTGTTCTGCCAAGGGCATAGCTGGGTAGCTATGTGCGGAAGGGATAAGTGCTGAAAGCATCTAAGCATGAAGCCCCCCTCAAGATGAGATTTCCCATAGCGTAAGCTAGTAAGATCCCTGAAAGATGATCAGGTTGATAGGTTCGAGGTGGAAGCATGGTGACATGTGGAGCTGACGAATACTAATAGATCGAGGACTTAACCATATAATATGAATACTGCATTGATGTTATCTAGTTTTGAGAGAATATAAAAAACTTGTTGACTTCTTTTAGTGAATTAAGTATAATAATGATTGTCTCAAATGAATATAGTCTGGTAATGATGGCAGAGAGGTCACACCCGTTCCCATACCGAACACGGAAGTTAAGCTCTCTAGCGCCGATGGTAGTTGGGACTTTGTCCCTGTGAGAGTAGGACGTTGCCAGGCAAATGGAGGATTAGCTCAGCTGGGAGAGCACCTGCCTTACAAGCAGGGGGTCGGCGGTTCGATCCCGTCATCCTCCACCATATATATGCCGGCTTAGCTCAATTGGTAGAGCAACTGACTTGTAATCAGTAGGTTGGGGGTTCAAGTCCTCTAGCCGGCACCAGGATCATGGCGGCTGTGGCGAAGTGGTTAACGCATCGGATTGTGGCTCCGACACTCGTGGGTTCGATTCCCATCAGTCGCCCCATTTTAAAAAATAATATGCGGGTGTGGCGGAATTGGCAGACGCACCAGACTTAGGATCTGGCGCCTTTGGCGTGGGGGTTCGACTCCCTTCACCCGCACTTTTAATTAAATAAGTCATATATGTCTTGCGGAAGTAGTTCAGTGGTAGAATACAACCTTGCCAAGGTTGGGGTCGCGGGTTCGAATCCCGTCTTCCGCTCCAATTTTCAATATGACATGCCGGGGTGGCGGAACAGGCAGACGCACAGGACTTAAAATCCTGCGGTGGGTGACCACCGTGCGGGTTCGACCCCCGCCCTCGGCACCATATGCGCCCGTAGCTCAATTGGATAGAGCGTTTGACTACGGATCAAAAGGTTAGGGGTTCGAGTCCTCTCGGGCGCGCTTATTAACGGGAAGTGGCTCAGCTTGGTAGAGCACCTGGTTTGGGACCAGGGGGTCGCAGGTTCGAATCCTGTCTTCCCGATATTATGGGGCCTTAGCTCAGCTGGGAGAGCGCCTGCCTTGCACGCAGGAGGTCAGCGGTTCGATCCCGCTAGGCTCCACTTATATCTATCTTTTATGGCGGTGTAGCTCAGCTGGCTAGAGCGTACGGTTCATACCCGTGAGGTCGGGGGTTCGATCCCCTCCGCCGCTACCATAAAGGACCTTTAGCTCAGCTGGTTAGAGCAGACGGCTCATAACCGTCCGGTCGTAGGTTCGAGTCCTACAAGGTCCACCACTCAAGTTTTATATATATGGAGGTATACCCAAGTCTGGCTGAAGGGATCGGTCTTGAAAACCGACAGGCGGCGAGAGTCGCGCGGGGGTTCGAATCCCTCTACCTCCTCCATTTTTTTTAAAAATATTATATCGTCGCGGGGTGGAGCAGTCTGGTAGCTCGTCGGGCTCATAACCCGAAGGTCGCAGGTTCAAATCCTGTCCCCGCAACCAATGGTCCCGTGGTGTAGTGGTTAACATGCCTGCCTGTCACGCAGGAGATCGCCGGTTCGACCCCGGTCGGGACCGCCATTTACATAAAGGCTCGGTAGCTCAGTCGGTAGAGCAGAGGACTGAAAATCCTCGTGTCGGCGGTTCGATTCCGTCCCGAGCCACCATTTTGAAATAAGCAAGCCGGCTTAGCTCAATTGGTAGAGCAACTGACTTGTAATCAGTAGGTTGGGGGTTCAAGTCCTCTAGCCGGCACCATTTCAAAATGAGCCATTAGCTCAGTTGGTAGAGCATCTGACTTTTAATCAGAGGGTCGAAGGTTCGAGTCCTTCATGGCTCACCATTTTTATGCGGGTGTAGTTTAGTGGTAAAACAAGAGCCTTCCAAGCTCTGGTCGAGAGTTCGATTCTCTTCACCCGCTTTTTATATGGGCCTATAGCTCAGCTGGTTAGAGCGCACGCCTGATAAGCGTGAGGTCGATGGTTCGAGTCCATTTAGGCCCACCATATTCCGCAGTAGCTCAGTGGTAGAGCTATCGGCTGTTAACCGATCGGTCGTAGGTTCGAGTCCTACCTGCGGAGCCATATATAGAGAAGTACCCAAGTGGCTCAAGGGGCTCCCCTGCTAAGGGAGTAGATCGCTTACGCGGTGCGAGGGTTCGAATCCCTTCTTCTCTGCCAGAAATTGGCCCGTTGGTCAAGTGGTTAAGACACCGCCCTTTCACGGCGGTAACACGGGTTCGAATCCCGTACGGGTCATACGAAAAGAGATAGCATGTGATGCTATCTCTTTTTTTGTTGTTGAAATTCCTCCATTCTATAATTTGCTGATTTAGCAATTACTTGTAGTTCCCACATCAAAATTAAAATACATTAGTAATCTTTCCTAAAAAGTCTCCAAACAAATATTTGTTGAATTCTGGCGCAGAATACACTTGAATGCTCCATGCAAGAAATATAATCTTTGTGTTGATATAGAGGAATGTTGGTTACCTCGTGTACCAATTTTAGGTGCGATTGCAAAGCAAAGCCCCTTCTTACAACTGTATCAATGCAAGTGATCGTTCTTTTTGACTCTTCCATTGTTGTTCATCCATTGCAATTACCTTTTTTCCTAACATACATAATCCAGTATTAATAAAGTGAAACTTCCGTCAGTGGGGGGCTTACTTCCTGTTAATGCGGAATAAGTGGGCATATGAGGACTGTTAAGTGTAATGTTAAAGTTTTATGACTGTTTTTGGTTTGTTTATAATGTTTTTGGTTGTTTTTGAATGTTTTTGATTGATTTTTGAAAGAGTTTTCGTTATGATGAGTGTAAGAAGGAGGTGGCGGCATGTTAACACCTGAGCGTCACCAAATTATTTTGGATTTGGTGAAAAATAAGGGAATTGTAAAGCTTCAAGAGTTAGTTGCTGCAACTAACTCTTCGGAATCGACGATTCGAAGAGATTTGATTTATTTAGAAGAGAAAAACTATATAAAGCGTGTTCATGGCGGAGCTTCACCGTTACAATCAAAAGGAAAAGAACCGAGTATGAATGAAAAATCCTTCAAAAATCTTCAAGAAAAAAAGCTGATTGGTCAATATGCAGCATCTCTTGTGGAAGACGGGCATTGTATTTATTTAGATGCGGGAAGTACGACGTTTGAAATGATTCCATTTTTGCAAGGAAAAGATATAACTGTCGTGACAAATGGACTTATGCATATTGAGGCATTATTTCAAGCCAATATTCGGGCTTATTTACTTGGCGGCATGATGAAAAGCAATACAAGAGCGTTAATTGGAAGCGCTGCCCTTGAAAGCTTACTTCGCTATCGGTTTGATTTTTGTTTTTTAGGGGCAAATGCTGTTCATCCTGTTTACGGTTATACAACGCCAGACCCTGAGGAAGCTTTGCTGAAGAAAACAGCTCTACAACTTGCTAACTCGTGTTATGTTCTGGCGGATGGCAGTAAATTTTCAGAGATATCATTTGCGAAAATTGAAGAGCTCGAAGCAGCAAATATTATTACAACTAATATTGGAGAGAACGAAGTAGCTCCTTATGCTAAAAAAACATTAATAAAGGTCGTGACAGTATGATTTACACTGTAACATTGAATCCTTCTGTAGATTATGTAGTGCAAGTAAATAATTTTGCACTACATTCGCTAAATCGTATGGAAAAAGAAGTGAAGTATCCAGGCGGAAAAGGAATTAATGTATCCCGTGTTCTAAAAAGAATTGATGTTACTTCAAAAGCGCTTGGATTCATAGGGGGATTTACTGGTCGCTTTATTCAAGAAAAATTAGAAGAAGAGGGTATTGCAACCGATTTTATTGAAGTAGATGGTGATTCGCGGATTAACATTAAATTAAAAACAGGACAAGAAACTGAAATAAATGGAAGAGGTCCTGTTATTTTAAGTGAAAAATTAGGACGTTTAATACAGCAAATAGGCAATTTACAAGAAGGTGATGTTCTATTATTGGCAGGCAGTATTCCACCGTCTTTACCAGAATCGTTATATAAAGAAATCACAAAGGAATGCAGTGCGCGCGGCGTGAAAGTAGCTGTTGATGCGAGCGGAAAGGCATTGATTGATGTTGTAAAGCACCGTCCATTCTTTATAAAGCCAAACCATCACGAGTTAGGCGAACTATTTGGTGTAGAAATTCAAAGTATTCAAGATGCGGCATTATATGGTAAGAAGCTTCTTGAAATGGGCGCAGAGCATGTTGTTGTATCAATGGCTGGGGATGGTGCACTCTTTCTTGCGAAGGAGCATGCATATTTTGCTAATGTGCCGAAAGGGCAAGTTGTAAATTCTGTTGGAGCTGGTGATTCGCTTGTGGCCGGTTTTCTAGGAACATATGAAAAAACTGGAGATTTAAAAGAAGCATTTCGATTTGGCGTTGCTACTGGAAGCGCAACAGCATTTTCTTCTGATCTTGCTGAAAAAGAAAAAATTGAGGAACTATTGTTGCAAGTAGAAGTACAATCTTTATCCTACATTAACGGGCAGTAAGCCACCCATCTTAAGATTGAGAGCGAAGCGAAGAAGATAGGGGAAATGAAGAAAATCTTCACTGATGGAAGTTTCACTTTATAGGAGAGAAGGATCTATATGAAAATTACAGAATTACTAAAAAAAGACACAATTCTTCTACAATTACAAGCATCTTCTAAGCAAGAAACGATTGATGAAATGGTAAGTAAGCTTGCACAAGCAGGCCGATTACATGATGAGATTCAATTTAAAGAGGCAATTTTAACTCGTGAAGCACAAAGTACTACTGGCATTGGAGAAGGGATTGCAATTCCTCATGCAAAAACGGCTGCGGTTAAGACACCTGCTATTTGTTTTGCGAAATCAGATAGCGGTATAGACTATGAATCTCTCGATGGTCAACCAGCTCAGTTATTCTTTATGATTGCAGCAAGTGAAGGAGCAAATAATGCTCATTTGGAAACTCTTTCTCGCTTATCTACATTACTTATGGATGCGGAATTTCGCGGGAAACTTATGAAAGCGCAAACAGAAGACGAGCTACTGCACCTTATTGATGCGAAAGAGAAAGAAGTTAATAAAGAGGAAAATAAAGAAGAAAATAGTGTACAGTCAAGTTCAAAGGGGAAAATTTTAGCAGTTACTGCTTGTCCTACAGGAATTGCTCATACGTATATGGCAGCAGA
Source organism: Bacillus sp. S2(2024) (assembly GCF_050474045.1). NCBI lineage: Bacteria > Bacillati > Bacillota > Bacilli > Caryophanales > Bacillaceae > Bacillus > Bacillus sp. S2(2024). Next base: position 3,906,351 of record NZ_JBFLUS010000003.1, on the reverse strand, counting down.
TGCTTTAAAATCAAAAGCAAAGGAAATGGGTGTTGATATAAAAGTAGAAACAAATGGTTCTACAGGAGTAAAAAATGAATTGACTGCAGAAGAGATTCATGATGCAGTGGCAATTATTATTGCTGCAGATAAACAAGTTGAGATGGATCGTTTTAAAGGAAAGCATGTTATTGAGGTACCAGTTGCAGCTGGAATTCGTAAATCTGAGGAACTTATTAACCGTGCGCTTAAACAGGATGGACCTATCTATCAAGGAACAGGGGAAACTGTAAAGGGCGAAGTAAAAGAAAAACGCACAGGATTTTATAAGCATTTAATGAATGGTGTATCCAACATGCTTCCATTCGTTGTTGGTGGCGGGATTTTAATCGCACTGGCATTCGCTTTTGGCGGCATTCATGCAAAAGGGCCGATTGCTTCTACATTAATGGCAATTGGTGGCGGAAACGGAGCATTTTTCTTTATCGTTCCAGTATTAGCAGGATTTATTGCAAGTAGTATCGCAGATCGGCCTGGTTTTGCACCTGGTATGGTTGGAGGTTATTTAGCAGCACAAGCTGGGGCTGGATTTCTCGGTGGTTTAATCGCAGGATTTCTGGCAGGTTATGTGATCGTTCTCTTGAAAAAAGCTTTTCAAGTATTACCGGCACAACTTGAAGGAATTAAACCTGTTCTTTTGTATCCATTGTTTGGTATTATGATTACTGGTTTGATTATGATTCTTGTTGTAAATGATCCTGTAGTAGCAATGAATAAAGGTTTAACACATTGGTTAAATGGATTAAGCGGAGGAAATGCTATTTTATTAGGTATCATTCTTGGTGGTATGATGGCCGTGGATATGGGAGGGCCTATCAACAAAGCTGCCTTTACATTCGGATTAGCGGCAATTGCTGCACATAATTTCGGACCGCATGCTGCAGTTATGGCTGGCGGTATGGTTCCGCCGCTTGGAGTTGCATTAGCAACAACTTTCTTTAAAGGAAAATTTACAGAGGCAGAGCGCAAATCTGGTATTACAAATTATATTATGGGTCTTTCTTTTATTACAGAGGGTGCTATTCCATTTGCAGCAGCTGATCCATTACGTGTAATTGTAAGCTGTGTTATAGGGTCTGCGATTGCAGGTGCTTTGACTATGGGGTTTCATATTACTCTTCCTGCACCGCACGGTGGCTTGTTCGTTATCCCTCTTGTGAATAAACCGATACTTTATTTATTAGCTATCATAATAGGAGCAGTTGTAACAGCAGTTATGCTTGGGATTTGGAAAAAGCCTGTAAATAAATAAAAAAAGCGGTCAATTTTTGACCGCTTTTTTTACATTGTTAAAAAAAGAATGTGCCTAAAAAATATCGAAATGTTGTTTTTAGAGTTCTTTCTTCATAGTACGGATAAGAATCCTTATTTTTCTTTTTATCAAGCATACTTAACAAATATGAAGGAAAACAGTATGTGAATTTAGAATATGTATATGGTAGATTGAGATGGATTCCACATGTACCGTTATAACTTTATCCTATCTGTGAAAAAGTTCACAAATAGGCCATAAATTGTGAATGTATTCACAAAGAAACGTGCTACAATATGCGTGTAAGGAAGTTAAACAATATAAAATCAGTATTTTAATTATTTACTTAAATGACAATGATAATAATGAAATGAAAGATAGAGAGGGGATTTTACCATGAAAAAAGGTATTAATCGCGTAGTATTAGTAGGAACCGGAGCTGTAGGTTGCAGCTATGCATATTCTATGATTAACCAAGGTGTAGCTGAAGAGTTTGTTCTTGTTGACGTAAACGAAGCAAAAGCAGAAGGGGAAGCAATGGATTTAAGCCATGCTGTTCCATTTGCTCCAGCTCCAACAAAAGTTTGGAAAGGTAGTTATGCAGATTGTAAAGATGCAGATCTTGTTGTTATTACTGCTGGATTGCCACAAAAGCCAGGTGAAACTCGCTTAGATCTAGTTGAGAAGAATACAAAAATCTTTAAACAAATCGTTCGCGGCATCATGGATAGCGGATTTGATGGTATCTTCTTAATCGCAACTAACCCAGTTGATATTTTAACTTATGTAACTTGGAAAGAATCTGGATTACCAAAAGAACGTGTAATTGGTTCTGGTACAACTTTAGACTCTGCTCGTTTCCGTTACATGTTAGGTGAATATTTAGATGTGGATCCACGTAACGTTCACGCATATATTATTGGTGAACATGGTGACACAGAGCTTCCAGTATGGAGCCATACAACTGTTGGTGTACAAAAACTAGAAACAATCTTAGCAAACAGTGAAAAATACAATCAAAGCGATTTAGATGAAATCTTTGTGAATGTACGCGATGCTGCTTATCATATTATTCAGCGTAAAGGTGCAACTTACTATGGTATCGGTATGTCACTACTACGTGTAACTAAAGCGATTTTAAACAACGAAAACAGCGTATTGACAGTATCTGCATACCTTGAAGGACAATACGGACAACAAGACGTTTACGTAGGTGTTCCAGCAGTTATCAACCGTCAAGGTATTCGAGAAGTTGTAGAGCTTGAATTGAATGCAGATGAAGAATTGAAATTTGATCATTCTGTAAAAGTGCTAAAAGAAACTATGGCACCAGTACTATAATCCAAATTGTATAAAACCCTTTCCGGCAGCCCCCCCTGTATAGCCCCTTTTGCCGGAAAGGGTTTTTTTATGTTTTACTTTAAGTAGACAGTAATAACAGAATAACTGTAAACTCCCCCCTCTTTTTAATTTAAAAAATTATTCTAAAATAAAACGCTTACAATGAATATTCGTCAAAATTCGATATTTTCAGCTAAAATTTATAGAATTACCATGAATTTCCGCGGAAAAAACGTATATTTTTTTAGAAAATTGCAAGGATATTTCTATTTGCCGAAGAATAGTAATAACATATTTAAAATTCTGTCATCTTGTGAGGTGAACATAGTGATTGTAACAAATTGTAACGAGGAAAAAATGCTATTGTTTCATAAAGAGCAATTTTACGATAGCTACGAAATACTTGGTGCTCATCTAACGAAGGAAGATGGGGTGCAAGGAACACGTTTTTCCGTATGGGCTCCTCATGCACAAGCTGTAAGTATTGTAGGAGATTTTAATGAATGGAATAATCAAATTCATAAAATGGTGCGAGTGACAGAGGATGGGATTTGGTCTTTATTCATACCAAATGTAGCTCAGCTGGAATTGTACAAATATGCAATTGAAGCTTCAAACGGTCGTACAATTTTAAAAGCTGATCCATATGCAATATATGCTGAAGTGAGACCAAATACGGCATCCGTTGTTTATGATATAAAGGGATACAAATGGAAAGATCAAAAGTGGTTTCAAAAAAAGAAACGAAAACCAATTTATAATGAACCGTTAGCAATTTATGAGCTTCACTTTGGTTCGTGGAAAAAGAAAGAAGATGAGTCTTTTTACTCTTACAGGGAAATGGCAGATGAGCTTATTCCGTATGTAGTAGAACATCAATTTACTCATATCGAAATTATGCCGCTTGTTGAACACCCCTATGATCGTTCGTGGGGATATCAAGGGACTGGATATTATGCACCGACAAGTAGATACGGAACACCGCAGGATTTTATGTATTTTGTCGATGAATGTCACAAATATGGGATCGGTGTCATTTTAGATTGGGTACCAGGGCATTTTTGTAAAGATGCTCATGGACTTTACTTGTTTGATGGAGAACCAACGTATGAGTATAGAGATCTTGATGTACAAGAAAACCGTGTATGGGGAACGGTTAATTTTGATTTAGGAAAACAAGAAGTACGAAATTTTCTCATTTCGAATGCCCTGTTTTGGATGAAGTATTATCATATCGACGGTTTTCGCGTTGATGCAGTTGCTAACATGCTATATTGGGAGCGAAATGGGGGGCAGGAAAGTAATGAACATGCCGTATTATTCCTGCAACAGCTAAATGAAGCAGTATTTGCGGAAGATCCAACTTTCTTAATGACTGCGGAAGATTCAACAGCATGGCCGCTCGTAACTGCACCGACATATGAAGGTGGACTTGGTTTTAATTATAAATGGAATATGGGCTGGATGAATGACATTTTAAAATATATGGAATGTGCTCCGGAGTATCGGAAATATATTCATGATAAAGTAACATTTTCACTGCTTTATGCGTATTCTGAGAATTTTATTTTACCGTTATCACATGATGAAGTTGTGCACGGGAAAAAGTCGCTATTAAATAAAATGCCGGGTGATTATTGGTCCAAGTTTGCTCAGCTTCGTTTATTGTATGGCTATTTATTTACACATCCAGGTAAGAAGTTGCTCTTTATGGGCGGGGAGTTTGGGCAATATGACGAATGGAAAGACCTTGAAGATTTAGATTGGGGCTTACATGATTTTGAAATGCATAATCGTACGCATGATTACTTTAAGGAGCTCATAGCATTGTATAAGCGTTCTAAGCCGCTTTGGCAGCTTGATCACACAGACAAGGGGTTTCAGTGGATTGATGCGGATAACCGTGAGCAAAGTATTTTTTCGTTTATTCGCCAAGGAGAGAGAGAAGAGGATGCTCTCGTTATCGTTTGTAACTTTACAAATGCGGTGTATGAAAACTATAAAGTTGGCGTACCAGCATTTCGCTATTATAACGAAATTTTAAATAGTGATAGTTCTGCATACGGCGGTTCGGGACAAATCAATAAGAAGCGATTAAAAGCGGTTATGGAACCTTATCATAATCAGCTTGCTCATGTCGAAATGACAATACCACCATTTGGAATTTCAATTTTACGGCCAGTGAAAACACGAAAGGGGAGTAGTAAACAAGATGGTACAAAAGCAGACGTGTGTAGCAATGTTATTAGCAGGGGGAAAAGGTAGTCGTTTAAGCGCCTTAACAAAAAATTTAGCCAAGCCAGCTGTTCCATTTGGCGGTAAGTATCGCATTATTGATTTTACATTAAGTAACTGTGCGAATTCTGGTATTGAAACAGTGGGGATTTTAACACAATATCAGCCATTAGAATTACATAGTTATATCGGTATTGGAGATGCGTGGGATTTAGACCGTGTAAATGGAGGTGTTACGGTACTTCCTCCTTATGCAGAGTCTTCTGGGGTGAAGTGGTATAAAGGAACGGCAAGTGCCATTTATCAAAATTTGAATTATTTAAAGCAGTATGATCCGGAATATGTTCTCATTTTATCCGGCGATCATATTTATAAGATGGATTATGCAAAAATGCTTGATCATCACATGGAACGAGAAGCAGATGTCTCTATTTCTGTTATTGAAGTACCGTGGGATGAAGCGAGCCGCTTTGGCATTATGAATACGAATGAAGCGATGGAAATTGTTGAGTTTGAAGAAAAACCGCAGTTTCCAAAAAGCAATCTAGCTTCAATGGGCATTTATATTTTTAATTGGGCTATTTTAAAAGAGTATTTAGAAATGGATGCAAGAAATCCAGAGTCTAGTAATGATTTTGGAAAAGATGTGATCCCTCTTTTATTAGATGAAGGTAAAAAGCTTGTTGCGTATCCATTTAGCGGGTATTGGAAAGACGTTGGAACAGTGAAGAGCTTATGGGAAGCAAATATGGATTTGCTTCGCGAAGATTCATCGCTCAATTTGTATGATCGTGATTGGCGAATTTGTTCTGTTAACCCGAATCAGCCGCCTCAATATATTGCACCGTCAGCAAAAGTGGAAGAATCGTTAATTAATGAAGGTTGTGTTGTAGAAGGTGATGTGCAGCATTCTGTATTGTTTCAAGGGGTAACTGTAGAGGAAGGCAGCAAGATTGTAGATTCAGTTATTATGCCAGATGCCAGAATTGGGAAGAATGTTGTGATTGAGCGTGCCATTGTTGGACCAGGAATGGTTATTGAAGATGGAACAATCATTCGTCCAGAAAGAAACATTGAAGACGTTGTATTAATTGCAGAGGAAAATTAAATGAAGTAAAACTAAAGATTAGCAAGGGGAGCTTAATCTTTTCACACATAGTTAGTAGAAATAGTCGAAGCTTTGATGGATAGTGATTCTATTCCTATCTTCTTTGATTTTATGGAAGATTACGATGATAATTTTACTGCCTGATAGAGCGCAACGAAAAGGGGATGAGATGAGTGAGAGAATCAATGTTAGGAATTATTAATGCAACAGAGAGTTTTCCATCACTACAGCAAGTAACAAATCATCGATCATTAGCGGTATTGCCATTTGGTGGACGTTACCGTTTAATTGATTTTATGCTTTCGAATATGGTAAATTCTCATATTCATAGTGTAGCCATTTTCACAAGTCATAAAAATCGTTCGCTCATGGATCATCTCGGTTCTGGGAAACAGTGGGATTTAGATCGGAAACGCGATGGCTTATTTTTATTTCCTCCAAATTGCCAATGCGATCAAGATGAGTTTGGTTCATTTGCTCATTTTAGCAGACATATTGATTACTTTTTACGTAGTAAAGAGCAATATGTTGTGATTACAAACAGTCATGTTGTAACAGCACTTGATTTCCAAGCTGTATTAGACCGTCACTTATACACAGGGGCAGATATTACCGAAGTATGTCACCAAGGTAAGTCACTTCAGACATATGTATTAAAGAAGGAGTTATTATTACAGTTATTTGAGACGTATCAAGACATGGGCTATTATAGCTTACTTGATGTTGTAAAAGAAAAACGAAACACATCATTCCATATTGAAAGTTATGAACATACTGGCTATGTGGCGGTAATAGATTCAATTGAAAGTTACTATAAACATAGTTTGGAAATGCTGCAGCCGCATATTTGGAAGCAAGTGTTTAAGAAAGAAACGCCGATTTTTACGAAAGTAAAGGATGAGCCGCCAACAAGGTACGGAAAAGACGCGAGTGTACATAATGCGATGATTGCGAATGGCAGCGTTATTGAGGGAGAAATAGAAAATAGTGTTGTCTTTCGTTCTGTAAAGATTGGAAAAGGTTCGATTGTTCGTAACAGTATTATTATGCAAAAGAGCCAAATTGGAGAGAATTGTATACTAGATGGTGTAATTATTGATAAGGATGTAAAAGTTGAAGATGGAACGACGTTAACAGGCGGAGCGCGTTCTCCATTTGTTGTAGAGAAAGGAAAAATACAAAGCAGTAATATGACGATTTACTAAGATGTATATTTGAAAATTGAGAGGAGGAATCTGCATGCATAGCATAGGTAAGCATAGCTTGCCTATGCTTGTTGCTGCAGAGACACAATCGCAGTGAATATTTTATTTGCAGTATCAGAATGTGTACCATTTATTAAATCGGGTGGATTAGCAGATGTAGCCGGAGCACTTCCAAAGGCATTACAAAAACTTGGGATGAACGTGCGCGTTATGCTTCCATATTATAGTTTAATTCCAGAGCATGTACGAAAAGAATGTGTGCTTCATAAAGTGATTACGGTCCAGCTTGGCTGGCGTAATCAATATTGCGGTATTTTGAAGATGGAGCATGAAGGGATTACGTATTACTTTATCGACAATGAGTATTATTTTAAACGTGATTCACTCTATGGTCATTATGATGATGGCGAACGTTTTTCGTTCTTCTCAAAGGCTGTATTAGAATGTATTCCGCATTTAGATTTTGAAGTGGATGTTCTGCATTGCCACGACTGGCATACAGCGATGGCGAATTTTTTATTGCGAGAAAAATATCGTGATCAGCCATTATATGAAAAGATAAAGACAGTTTTTACGATTCATAACTTGCAGTTTCAAGGCGTGTTTCCTCGCATCGTTATGGATGACTTATTGGAGCTTGGTGGTGAGTATTTTCATAGTGAACAGCTTGAATTTTACGGAAACATCAACTTCATGAAAGGTGGAATTATCGCTTCTGATATGATTACAGCGGTAAGTCCGACATATAAAGAAGAAATTCAATATTCATTTTTCGGAGAGAAGTTAGATGGTTTATTGCGTAAATATAACGATAAACTCGTTGGGATTGTAAATGGAATTGACGATAGTATGTACAATCCGAAGAATGATAAAACGATAGCGGCAACCTATGATGCGAATTCACTTCATAAAAAAAGAGATAATAAACGTGCATTGCAGCGTTATTTTGGATTGCCGGAAAAAGAAGGTGCACCTATTGTTGCGATGGTTACACGTTTAACGCAGCAAAAAGGATTAGATTTAGTGCGTCATGTTTTTCATGAAATGATGCAAGAAGATGTGCAGTTTATCGTACTTGGATCGGGTGATAAAGAATATGAACAGTTTTTTGAACACATGGCATATCAATACCCAGATAAGGTGAAAGTGTATATCGGATTTCATGAAGAGCTGGCACATCAAGTGTATGCCGGCGCAGACTTGTTTCTAATGCCATCTTTATTTGAGCCATGCGGCCTTGGACAGTTAATTGCCCTTGCATACGGAGCAATTCCAATTGTGCGGGAAACAGGCGGCTTAAATGATACTGTTCAATCGTACAATGAAGCTACAAATGAAGGAAATGGTTTTAGTTTTACGAACTTCAATGCTCACGATATGCTGCATACGGTGCAGCGTGCATTGTACTATTATCATGACAAACAGGTATGGCAATCCCTTGTGAAACGTGCGATGACAGAGGATTATAGCTGGAAGCAGTCCGCGCGTAAATATAAGGAGCTATATGAAAGTTTGGTTGATCCAAATGAGGAATCGCAATCTACTGAGGAACAAAAAGAGATCGATCATAAGCAACCGAGTCTTTCTGCTAACCGTCAGTAGGAAAGCATAATTGATATATGTTTCACTGAACGGGTCGCATGTATGAGGGATTCGAGAGGTAAAACAGACCGTAAGAGCCTGATTGGAAGGGTTATCCAGCAGTGAAAAATCACTGCTGGAAGTTTCACTTTGGAAGAGGTGAGGGAAATATTCTCGAATGCAGAAAGTTTTAAAGCCGCTTTTTTAGAAAAGTTAGAAACGATGTATGGCAAAAGTTTTAAAGATTCGACTGTGCAAGATCAATATAATACGCTCGGGCATATGGTGCGTGAGTATATTAGTCAGCGCTGGATTGGGACGAATGAACGGTACCGAACAGACAATCAAAAGCAAATGTATTACTTATCGATTGAGTTTTTATTAGGGCGTTTATTAGGAAGTAATATATTAAATTTGGGAATACGTGATGTATGCGAGAGAGGATTAGAAGAGCTTGGGATTTACTTGCAAGATCTTGAAGAAATTGAAGCGGATGCTGGACTTGGAAATGGCGGTCTTGGTCGTTTGGCAGCCTGTTTTCTTGATTCTCTTGCTTCATTAAATTTGCCAGGACACGGCTGCGGCATTCGCTATAAGCACGGTTTGTTTGATCAAAAAATTGTGGATGGTTATCAAATCGAGCTGCCGGAGCAATGGCTGCGTCATGGGAATGTTTGGGAAGTAAGAAGGCATGATCAAGCTGTGGAAGTTAGTTTTTGGGGACAAGTTGATACATTTCAGTCAAATGATCGTCTTGAATTTCGACATATAAATTCGGAGACAATTATGGCTGTGCCGTATGATGTACCTGTCGTTGGATATCAGACAAATACTGTGAATACACTGCGCCTGTGGAGTGCAGAGCCTGTTCCATTTCCTCCAAACTGCAAGGACGTATTGAAATATAAACGGGAAACGGAAGCAGTATCGGAGTTTTTATATCCAGATGATACGCATGATGAAGGAAAAATCCTTCGTTTGAAACAGCAATATTTTCTTGTGTCTGCTAGCTTACAAAATATCATTCGATTGCATCGTGAACGAAATGGCACGCTGCGCAATCTGCATGAAAAAATTGCTATTCATATTAATGATACGCACCCTGTCCTAGCAATTCCGGAATTAATGCGCATTTTGCTTGATGAAGAAAAGATGAGCTGGGAGGATGCGTGGTACATTACGACACATACGATTTCTTATACAAATCATACAACCTTATCTGAAGCGTTAGAAAAGTGGCCGATTCATATTTTTGAGCCGCTATTACCACGTATTTATATGATTGTCCAAGAAATTAATGAGCGTTTTTGTCGTGATTTATGGGATCGGTATTCGTATGAGTGGGATCGTATTGAAAATATGGCAATTATCGCTCATGGGCTTGTGAAGATGGCGCATTTAGCGATTGTTGGCAGTCATAGTGTAAACGGTGTTGCTAACATTCATACGGAAATATTAAAGCAGCGAGAAATGCGATTGTTTTATGAGTTTTATCCAGAGAAGTTCAATAATAAGACGAATGGAATTACCCATCGACGCTGGTTATTAAAAGCAAATCCGCAGCTGTCGAAATTAATTTGTGAAACAATTGGCACAGATTGGATGAAGGAGCCAGATCAGCTGCAAGTCTTAGGAAATTATAAGCATGATGCAGCATTTCAAGATGCGCTTCACAATGTAAAACAAGTACGAAAAGAATTGTTAATGAAGCGGATTGAAAAGCAAACGGGCATTGTTGTTGATCCGTATTCTATTTTTGATGTGCAAGTAAAGCGGCTGCATGCATACAAGCGGCAATTATTAAATGTGCTGCATATTTTATATTTGTACAATCGTTTAAAAGAAGATTCTAGTTTTTCTTTTTATCCGCGCACATTTATTTTTGGTGCAAAGGCATCGCCGGGTTATTATTATGCGAAAAAGATTATTAAACTTATAAATGAATTAGCACGAAAAGTGAATGATGATCCGTATGTAAATCAATATATGAAAGTTATTTTTCTAGAAAACTATCGAGTTTCGCTTGCTGAAGATATTTTTCCAGCGGCAGATGTGAGTGAACAAATTTCAACCGCAAGTAAAGAAGCATCAGGAACTGGAAATATGAAATTTATGATGAATGGTGCGGTAACGGTTGGTACGCTAGATGGTGCTAACGTTGAAATAAAAGAAGCTGTTGGAAATGATGCTATTTTTATTTTTGGTTTAACTGCAGAGGAAGTACTGCATTATTATCAAAATGGTGGATATTATGCCAGCGATTATTATCATCATGATATACGCATTCAAAAAGTTGTCAATCAGCTGACAAATGGCTTTTTTGAGGATGCCGGTGATGAGTTTGAAGCAATTTTCGATTCCCTTCTTATTCAAAATGATGAATATTTTGTTCTTCGGGATTTTGCACCGTATGCAGATGTGCAAGAAAGAGTTGGAAGAACATATGAAAATCGAAAAAAATGGCTTGAAATGAGTACTGTTAATATTGCAAAATCTGGTCATTTCGCAAGTGACCGAACAATCTTACAGTACAGCCGTGAAATTTGGAGGATCGCAGAAGGCATGCGAGCGCGGTAAAAGAAGGTAGAGTTTCCTCTAAATAGTTTCGAGGTTATTAAAGGAAAACGAAAAAAACGACTTGGAAACATTCCAAGTCGTTTTACTTTGTGACAGAAGTAGGGTAGAACTGTGTATATAATATACCGTGTCCACCGTATTCTGCTGTAGCAAAGTACGAAAATGTAAAGAAACCTGTAAAAACAACAAGCATAACTAGAAAGAATGTAGCGATAGCTTTTACCATGTTAGGTCACCTTATCAAAAATTTATTCCTTTATTATTATAGGATATTTCCAATCTATTCCTTTTAAAAGAGAGCGGCAATTGACGTTTTATATGTTGTAATGTGATGGTTTTTTGTAATTGAATTCATATTTTTCGTAAAGGTCATACTGCGATGGATATGGGAATATTCCAATTCATTTTCTTCAAATTTTACTTTACGAGGGGGAAGAAGTGGGACAACATCAAATAAATTTACGAAACGAAAACTGTTGGCCACTTGCATCTTATAATAATTTCGAAAGGCAATATCTCCGACTTTCGGGGAGGCGAAATTGTAGAGAGTATAATGAGAGAATGAAGTGTTTACACGGGCATCTAGTATGTGCAGGGTAGCAAGAGCTCCTCCTAAACTATGTCCAGTAACGAAAAGTGCTTTATGAGAAGGTAAGGAAACGAGGGTGTCCATTATTGTGTCTCGGCATGATTCATAAATAGAAAGAAAGCCACTATGAACATTGCCGCTATTTGCAGTAAATGGATATGGTTTTTGCTTTACCATCGAATCGGCCATCCAATCACGGTCGGATTGTGTCCCGCGAAAGGCTACAATAATTTGATCCTCTGATTCTAAAATAAATCCAAACCATGTTGTTGTTTGAATGGCTTTTGCTTGAAAGCCTTGTATATATTGAAAACCTTCGGGAATGGAGAAAATGCCGTTTTGCTTATATTGCTCATATGTTAATTCGCAGCATGTAGCTAACAATACAGCGGTATCCTTATGAAAGGATACAGAAGTTGGCATAGAAAAATCCTCCTCATGAAAATATAATTTTATATAAATACAAATTGAAAAAACGATGTAAAAACCCTTTTTTTAGATGGGCGAGAGCATCTGGCCATGCATAGAAGCGGTCAAACCCTTTTTCTGCCACGTGCCATATGAAAACAAAGAGAGCAAGCGAGTTCAGGTCACTTTTTGCTCTGCATGGCAGTGACTTACATGTTGAAAAATCAAAATGGATTTATATAAATATATGAGGAGGATATATGTTTCATTCTTTTACAAGATTACTCGTCGCCATCAAGAATGCGTCCGAGTCCACCGAGAATACTGCCTTCTCCAGAACTTTTTGCTCCTGGGCCAGTAATGCGTTGTGCTAAGCGGCTTAATGTTAAGGATTGAACCCAGACTGTTCCCGGTCCTTGTAATGTTGCGAAGAATAGGCCTTCGCCGCCAAAGATAGCACTTTTTACATTACCAACAAATTGAATATCATAGTCAACATCTTGTGTCATAGCAACAAGACAACCTGTATCAATTCGTAATCTTTCTCCTGGTTTTAACTCACGTTTATAAACCGTCCCGCCGGCATGCATGAAAGCAAGGCCGTCACCTTCAAGTTTTTGCATAATAAATCCTTCGCCGCCGAAGAATCCACTGCCAAGTTTTTTTGTAAATTCAATGCCGACAGAAACACCTTTTGCAGCACATAGAAAGGAATCCTTTTGACAGATTACCTTTCCTTGATATTCGGTTAAATCAACAGGAATAATTTTTCCTGGGTATGGAGCGGCAAATGAGACATGACGTTTTTCGTATCCTGTATTTGTAAATACAGTCATAAACAAGCTTTCACCTGTAACAAGGCGTTTCCCAGCGCCGACAAGCTTGCCGAAAAATCCACCTGTTTGTGCGGAACCGTCACCAAATACTGTTTCCATTTCAATATTGTCTTCCATCATCATCATAGCACCGGCTTCAGCAACTACGCTTTCTTGCGGATCTAATTCAATTTCAACAAATTGCATATCATCGCCGTATAATTTGTATTCGATTTCATGTGCTTTCATGGTTTCACCTCAAGTATAAATATGTATATCCATTTATCCCGCACTAACGGGCAGTAAAGGTTTGGGAAGATCGGGGAAGAAAACTGCCCGTAAGAGCCCGATTGGTTCAACTAACCATCGGAGAAAAGGCACTCCGATGGAAGTTTCACTTTACCCCGCACTAACGGGCAGTAAAGGTTTGAAAAAATCGGGGAAGAAAACTGCCCGTAAGAGCCCGATTGGTTCAACTAACCATCGGAGAAAAAGGCACTCCGATGGTTAGTTTCACTTTATATTGTACCAAACTTTTTTGAATAGAAAATACAAGTTTTGTTAATTTTCAAAAAAAGTATTTTTGTTTTGTTTGACGTTTTATTTCGGGCATGATATAGTAAAAGAACTATTGAGCTGCATAATGTGGTACGGAAATAAAGCGTGTTTATTTCAAAGCATTAGCTTGTGAGGAAATCATGGTGTTTATCTCGACCTTTGTATGTAGTTTCCAATAGATAGATTTCTTTTTTATTTAGGAGGTACATGCAATGCAAACAGGAAAAGTAAAATGGTTTAACGGCGAAAAAGGTTTCGGTTTCATCGAAGTTGAAGGTGGCGAAGATGTATTCGTACATTTCTCTGCAATTCAAGGCGAAGGCTTCAAAACTTTAGAAGAAGGTCAAGAAGTTTCTTTCGAAATCGTTGAAGGTAACCGCGGACCTCAAGCTGCTAACGTTACTAAAAAGTAATGAAAACAATAAGAAACATTCCTGAATAAGGAATGTTTCTTTTTTTATCCCGCTCAAAGGAACAGTAAAGATGTAAGAGATACAGAGAAGAAACTGTTCCTTTGAGCCCGATTGGTTCAACTAGCCATCGGAGAAAGGGCACTCCGATAGAAGTTTCATTTTACGGTCTTGAACTTGACTCATCTGAAGAAAGTTCCGCTTTAAAAGTTCTTGCTTCGTAGTCATCTAGCATTTGTTCATATTCTTCATGTTCTTCTGTAGCATATACTTGTACGTTTTTCCCATATATATCTGTTCCGATGAAGTTTTCAAAGTCTTCAACATATCCTTGCGGTTCTTCTGCATCTACATACATTTCATTAAAATTTTTAGAGTCGCGGCGCTCCAAATCAGCAGGAGTTTCGGATGTTCCGTATAAAGCAACATCTTGCCAAGCATCTTCAGCATCATATCCAACAGCACTATCCATATCATACTTACCAAAAGGAGGCTCGATAAGTTCTTCCTCAATAGGACGTGCGCCAAGGATGAGCTTATTATGTGTATGCTCAATGCAAGTTGTTGCAGTTGGCATTGCTTCTAAACGTTCAAGTGGAATTGGTTCACCTGATACTTCGCAAATCCCGTATGTGCCAGCTTCTATTTTTTCCAGAGCATGTTTTACATCTGTAAGTTGTTTATGCCAAAATTCGACTAATCCTAAGTCTTTTTCACGTTCATACAATTCCGTTCCCATGTCTCCGGGATGATTATCATACGCAGAGAGTTCGCCAACTGAATCACGTTCCGAAGCTTGCCCTCGATGTTCATGATTTTGCAGCGTTTGTTCAAGTTCTTGTTTTTGCTTTTGTAGTACAGATTGAAAATGATCCATTTGTTGTGGAGTTAGCATAAAATCCACCTTCCTACAATTCGGTTTCTTTAAGTAGTATGAGCTCAATTGCAGGAATTATGAAAAATAATACGTCAATATATTGGCGGTTCAACATAATATAGAGCGAAACTTCCATCAGCAGGGGGCTTACTGTGGGTTTAAAATGAAGTCACGACATAAAAAAATTGCGAAGTTTTTCTCCTTTACATATTTTTGTCTGAAGAAGGTTTTTATGTAAGAACATCTAATATTGAAAAGTGTTTCATGGAAGTTTCACTTCATGAGTAAGCAGTCAGTCGATGGTGACATCTCAGTCAAAGTCCGCTCTTAATGCTATAAAAAGGAGTGACAAAAGTAAGCAACCTTTTGTGTCAGTACACTAAACTATTGGAGGGATTAGATGGTCAACTACCCACCACTTAAACGCTAACGCATTTGAAGATGGGGACTTCTTTCGGAAATACGTTAAACTGTATTTCAATTCAACGCTTACTGCCCATTAATATGGGATAAACATATAACATGAATGCACCACAAAAAAACGCAAGTGCTTCCACACTTGCGCTTTTCTTATAAGAAATATCCAAGTAACAACCCAATTCCCATTAAAAATCCGAAAATTGTATTCGTTTTTGCTGTAGCAACCATCGCAGGTACCATTTCCATTGGGATGCTTTTTCCGATAAATCCTTTTGTTGCTTTAAATGCTTTTGGTGCACTTAGGAAAACGATAAGCATCCATGGAGATACGATTCCGACAATGATTAATGCAATCGTCCAAATATAGGAAACGATAAACATGGAGGCAAGAACACCAACTGCGTTTTCACGTCCAACGATAATTGCTAACGTGTTACGACCATTTTCTTTGTCTCCATCTAAGTCACGAATGTTATTAGAAAGTAAAATAGCCCCGATTAAAATGGCATTTGGAATAGATAGTAATATAATTTCTGATGTTACAGTTCCAGTTTGAATAAAGAATGAAATCCCAATAATAATAACACCCATAAATAATCCTGCTGTTAATTCTCCAAAAGGTGTATAGGCAATTGGAATTGGACCGCCTGTATATAAGTAGGCAACAGCCATACAAACGAGACCGATTGCCGCAAGCCACCAACTGGAGTTCATACAAATGTAAACGCCTAATAAAATTGCGATACCAAATAATCCAAACCCTAAGTTTAAGACTGTTTTCGGCTGAATACCATCGCGAACAATTGCACCGCCAATCCCAACGGATCCTTCATGATCTAGCCCTCTTTTATAATCAAAGTATTCGTTAAACATGTTTGTTGCTGCCTGTATGAGAAGGCAAGCAAGAAGCATGATAAGGAAAAGAGGAAGATTTATTTTGTTCATACCTTCAACTTGCATAGCATAAGTTGTTCCAATAAAGACGGGAACAAAAGCAGCAGTTAATGTATGAGGGCGGCATAAGCTCCACCAAATACGCCAGCCTGTTTGTTTATTTGGCTTTGGCTGCATGGAAGAGGAATTCGTTTCAGCTTTTACTTCCATTTGGAATCCTCCTATCTGTTTGTTATATAAAATAAAAATGAGTTCTTACTGCTCATTAGAGCGGAACAGGTACACAAAAAGTACACAATTAAGTGTAGGAAAAGCATCATATAGTGTCAACGTTTATTTTCTAGGAATATGCTCGGATTTTCTCAGAAATGCTAAACATTGACACACCTTTCATTTGAGGTGTATCTTAAAATCAAGCGTATTTATGACTATTTTTCGCCCATAGGGGGGAGACTGTGTGATTCAAACGAAACAACATGATGTAAAAGATGTGATTCTTACTGCGATTCAGCGCGCGGCTAACGGGCAAGTACTCGTTAGTTTTGTAAAGCAAGTGGAATGGATTGATCCACTCCTTTTTTATGCAGCAGGAACACAATTTGGATATAGAGACAGATGTTATTTTGCAGATCCATCGCAGCACGTTATCTTCGCTGGAGTAGGTTCTGCCTTTACTATAGCAAATTCTTCTAATAAGCGCTTTCAAAATGCTCGTCAAGAGTGGGCGCAATTGAAAGACGAAGCAGTAATTCATCGTGATACTTACGAATTTGGAACAGGACCGCTTTTATTTGGTGGTTTTGCCTTTGATCCACGAAAAGAAAGAACAGATTTATGGAAGTCATTTCACGATACAACACTGCAATTGCCAGCCTTTTTGTTAACGGTAAAGAGTAAAAAGGCATGGTTAACAGTGAACCGTTTTGTTTCCGGAAACGATTGTGCAGAAAAGATTTATGAGCAATTACAAAACGCTGAGGAGCAATTGTTGCAGCAAAGCAAGCATTCCTTCGTGGAAGAGAATGTGACCATTCTTTCGAAAGTGGAGGTAGAGCCGAAGAAATGGTTACGAGCAATTGAACAAGTGCAGGAAGAAATGAAGCGAGGAGTTGTCCAAAAAGTCGTGTTAGCTCGCGAGATGCAACTTGTTTTGGATAAAGATGTTGATTCGGCTTCTGTTTTGGCAGCACTTCGCATAGGACAACCGGATTGTTATGTATTTGCATTTGATTATAAAGGAACGTGCTTCTTAGGAGCAACGCCAGAAAGGCTTCTTCGTAAAGAGGGAGAAGCATATACATCCATGTGTCTTGCCGGTTCGATTGGACGAGGTGCTTCAGAAGAGGAAACGAAAGAGAATGGATATGAACTTTTGCATGATGAGAAAAATTTAGCAGAGCATGATTATGTTGTAAACATGATTCGCAGTGTGTTAACAAGGCATTGTGAAGCGGTCGATATTCCATATGAACCGCAATTATTGCAGACGAAAAATTTACTTCATCTATACACACCAGTACAAGCAAATGGAAATGGTGATTTATTATCGATGATTGAAGAACTTCATCCAACACCAGCTCTTGGAGGAACACCTCGAGAAGAAGCGCTGAAATTGATTCGTGAAGTAGAGCTATTAGACCGAGGCTTATACGGAGCGCCAATTGGCTGGGTTGATGAGCAAGGAAACGGTGAGTTTGCAGTAGCGCTTCGCTGCGGATTATTGTCTGGTAAACAAGCTTCGTTATTTGCTGGCTGCGGCATTGTTATTGATTCGAAGCCGCATTTAGAGTATGAGGAAACTAGGTTGAAATTTAAGCCGATGCTTTCTGCTTTGGAGGGACTATCTAGATGAGCAATCATATAGAAGCATTATCGTATTACTTAGGCGCGTTTGTTGATGAATTGGCGCGCCTGCATGTGCAAGATGTTGTTATTAGCCCGGGTTCGCGTTCAACGCCGCTTGCCTTATTAATGGCACAGCATGAACAAATCCGCACATATTTACATGTGGATGAAAGATCAGCGGCCTTTTTTGCTCTTGGCATTGCGAAGGCAAAAAAACGCCCTGTCGCCTTATTATGCACATCAGGCACAGCGGCAGCAAACTATTATCCAGCTATATGTGAAGCATTTCATTCACGCGTTCCGCTTCTTGTACTGACAGCGGATCGTCCGCATGAATTGCGAGATGTTGGTGCACCGCAAGCAATGAATCAATTTCATTTGTTCGGTTCGTTTGTGAAACAATTTATTGAAATGGCACTTCCTGAAGCTGCAGAACCAATGTATCGATATGCACGGATGACAGCGGGACGAGGGGTTGCAGCGGCATTACAAACGCCGAAAGGACCCGTTCATGTAAACTTTCCGCTTCGCGAGCCGTTAATTCCGAATTTCTCTTTAGAAAATTTATGGGAAAAAGGCCGCGGAGAATACGAAACAATCGTTCATCAAGGGAAAATAGCGGTGACGGATGAATATGCAGCATCTTTACGAGAGCGCCTTTCGCATATGAAAAAGGGGCTTATTGTATGTGGTGATGATAGTCATCCAAATATTGCAGAAGCTGTCGTGGCTTTTTCAAAAGCATACGGTTATCCGATTCTTGCAGATCCGCTTTCTGGTCTTCGCAGCGGTCTTCACGATAAAGAGACGATTCTGGATTGCTATGATACATTTTTACGAAATGAACAACTTCGTGATTATTGGAAGCCAGATGTAATTATTCGCTTCGGCGGCATGCCAGTTTCCAAAGCACTTACGCAATATTTAAAAAAGCAAACGGAAGCATTACACATTGTCGTTGATGAATCTGGAAATTGGCGTGATCCAGCGCTTATGTCTACAGAAGTTGTGTATGCCAATGACGCTACATTTTGTGAGCTGCTTGTAAATGGTACTGAGCAGCAAAACAACCATGACTGGCTTCGGATGTGGCAACAAATGAATGTTGTAACAAAAGAGAAACTTGTCCAAGTTGAATCGTATGAGCATGCATTTGAAGGAAAAGTAATTACAGAACTTGTAGATGTTCTGCCAAATGATGCAACTTTATTTGTAAGTAACAGTATGCCAATTCGTGATACAGATACGTTTTTCTTCACAAATGATAAAAATATTGAAGTATTAGCAAATCGCGGTGTAAACGGCATTGACGGCATTGTTTCGACAGCGCTTGGGGTGAGTGTAGCACGTGATCCGCTCGTATTAGTTGTGGGGGATTTATCATTCTATCATGATTTAAATGGATTGTTAGCAGCAAAGCTACATGATTTAAATGCAACCATTGTTGTCGTGAACAATGATGGCGGTGGTATTTTCTCATTTTTACCGCAATATGAGCAGAAAGAACATTTTGAAGCGTTATTTGGCACGCCGCTCGGACTTGATTATGAACATGTCGTCAAGATGTATAGCGGTTCATTCCAGCGCGTAAAAACATGGGAAGCGTTTCGAAATGAAGTGTACAAAGGTACGAGAGAAAATGGACTGCATGTCATTGAAATACAAACAGACCGTGAAGAGAACTTACAGCTTCATCGTGACATTATGGCAGAGGCAGCAGCCATTGTTTCAGAAGTGTTGCAAGGTGAAGGGAAATGAAAGTAAACGTACATGGTGTTTCTTACGAATATGAAGTAATCGGAAGCGGCGAGCCGCTTCTTGTTCTTCATGGTTTTACAGGCAGCATGGAAACATGGCGTTCGTTTGTTCCTGCATGGAGCGAGCAATTTCAAGTAATTTTAGTGGATCTTATCGGACACGGTAAAACAGAAAGTCCAAAGGAAATCCGGCATTATAATATCGAAACGGTAGCTGCGCACCTTATTGCATTGCTCGATCATTTGCAAATTGAGAAAGCGCATGTGTTGGGATATTCTATGGGCGGACGCCTTGCGCTTACGTTTGCTTGTTTGTATCCAGAGCGCGCCTTGTCTCTTTTGTTAGAAAACTGTACAGCGGGACTCATAACGGAAGTGGAACGTGAAGAGCGCAGGCAGAAGGATGAACAGTTTGCCCAAAACATTGAAAGAGAAGGGGTAGCCGCTTTTGTTGAAAAGTGGGAGAACATTCCGCTCTTTGCCACGCAAAAAAATTTACCGCTTCATGTACAGGATCGCGTACGCGAAGAAAGGTTAGCTAATAATCCTGAGGGCCTTGCGAATAGCTTGCGAGGCATGGGAACAGGAGCGCAGCCATCTTGGTGGAATGAATTGCAACACTTACAAATGCCAGTCTTACTCATGAGCGGCGAATATGATGAAAAGTTCTTTCACATCTTAAAAAAGATGAAAAAACATATCCCTCATGCTGAATTTGTACAAATTATTGGAGCAGGCCATGCAATTCATGTGGAACAACCGCAAAAGTTTGATACAATAGTAAGGGGCTTTTTGCAAAACATAAAAGGAGGTAAAGACAAAATGACGATTGAATGGGTAAAAGAAGGCAATTACGAAGATATTATTTATTCCACATACAATGGAATCGCAAAAATTTCGATTAACCGTCCTGAAGTACATAATGCATTCCGTCCAAAAACGGTAATGGAGTTAATCGATGCATTTGCACATGCGCGCGATGATGCAAATGTTGGCGTTATCATTTTAACAGGTGAAGGTGGACGTGCATTCTGTTCTGGCGGCGACCAAAAAGTTCGCGGTCATGGTGGATATGTAGGTGAGGACCAAATCCCTCGCCTAAACGTATTAGACTTACAACGTTTAATTCGCGCGATTCCAAAACCAGTTATCGCAATGGTAGCAGGTTATGCAATCGGTGGTGGACATGTTCTTCACATCGTATGTGATTTAACAATCGCAGCAGATAATGCAGTATTTGGCCAAACTGGTCCAAAAGTAGGTAGCTTTGACGGCGGATACGGTGCTGGCTATTTAGCTCGTATGGTTGGCCATAAGAAAGCTCGTGAAATTTGGTACTTATGCCGTCAATACAACGCACAAGAAGCACTTGATATGGGCTTAATTAACACAGTTGTACCATTAGAACAGTTAGAAGAAGAAACTGTGAAATGGGCAGAAGAAATTTTAGCAAATAGCCCGATGGCACTTCGTTTCTTAAAAGCTGCATTTAATGCAGACACAGATGGTCTTGCAGGTATTCAGCAACTAGCTGGCGATGCAACGCTACTATACTATACAACAGACGAAGCAAAAGAAGGCCGCGATGCGTTTAAAGAAAAACGCCGTCCGGACTTTGGACAATTCCCTCGATTCCCGTGATGAAAGCGAAGCCGACTGTTCAGCCCTGACGGCTAAGGTTCTTTCGCACAGAAGGCGCTTTTTGTCTTCTCGTGCGGAAGGTTCTTAGACGTGAAGGGCTAGGAGGCGAAGCTGGATAGGATCAAAAGCGGAAGCGGCTCGTTTAGAATGTGAGGGGGATGGAGCTTCTGACGTAGAGGCGCAGTTTGCCTCGTAGGAAGAAGCGAAGCCACCGAACATTCTAACCGCTGTAGCTGGATAGTGATCGGAAAGAGTAAAAAAAGAGACTTGATGAAAATTTCTCAAGTCTCTTTTTTTACAGTTTCTTACCCTAGATTTTAAATAGAAAGAACGTTATTTTAGTCCCATGACGAATCAATAAAATTATATATCTTATAATATTGTTTAGTTTAATTAAACAATATTATTTATTTATTTTTATAAGTTTATAAAATAACCCTGTAAAACTTTTACATATATTGTTATAATTTATTCTGTAAAATTAAAAAAATATTAATTTTATAATTTATTAGATTGATGGGAGGAATATCAAATGGCTGGACAAATTCGTATGAGTCCTGATGAACTTAAATCTAAGGCGCAGCTATATGGAAGAAGCTCTGAAGAAATCAATGGTATTTTAAGAAAGTTAGAAAGTTTACAAAATCAATTAAAAAGTGAGTGGGAAGGTCGTGCTTTCGAAGGTTTTGATCGACAATTTAATGAATTATCACCAAAAGTACGCAACTTCGCTCAATTATTACAAGATATTAACACTCAACTTTCTAAAACTGCAGATGCTGTTGCTGAGCATGATGCGCAGTTGTCACAAAACTTCGGTTTAAAATAAGAACTAGTATTTTTGGTAATTAAAGAAGATTGATAAACGAGCCATGCAACTATTGTTGTATGGCTGATTTATATGCAGCTTGATTAAAGTTTCGATTTATGAATTGCCCCTTGTAGCACTGGAAATAGTTATTCTCTCCATTGTAATTATGTCAATATAACCAACGCGCAACGTAGTAAAAATATGTCGAAAATTTAATCAGCTATATATTTTAAAGCCAAAAACAATCTGCATGCTAATAGTAATATAAAAATTATTTAGTATATTTCGTATTCGCAGGAGTGGTAAGTAGTGAAAAAATTCCAATGGAAGATCTTGTTGTTTATTTCTTTAGCTCTTATGTTAGCAACAGGAACTTCTTATTTAGCATTAAATCAAAAGTTAAAGAAAGAAGACGGAAACAATACTAAAAAAATGGCAGTTGCCATAGTAAACGAGGATCAAGGAACAATATTTGAAGGGAAAAAAATAGAGTTTGGAGATCAATTTATAAAAAGCATTAATAAAAATGATAAACAACAATGGTATGTAGTAAGTCGTGGAATAGCAGAGAGTGGATTAAAAAACAATAATTATAACATGATGATTGTTATTCCAAATGATTTTTCTAAGAAAGCGGTTGCTATTAATTCTGATTCTCCTGAAAAGGTAACATTAAGTTATAGAATTAATACAACTGGTAACAAAGATTTAAAAGAGGAAGCAGAAAATATTGCTTCTTCTATATTAGAAGAGTTCAATAGGCGCATAGTAGATGTTTATTTTGCAAGTATCATTGGGAAATTACAAGGTGCACAGGATAATATACAAGCAATAATCAATAAAGAGCAAGATCATGTGAATGTGTATAAAACGGATATACGTAACCCGTTAGTGAATTATACGCAACAGTTTAAAACTGTACAAGATTATACAGGGGCTTCAGTCGATACGTTCAAAGGATTTGAAGGTGTTTTAAAGGGATTCGAACAAAATATTGATGAAACTTCAAAATATAATTCATCTTATCAAGATAACCTTAGTGGTTTTCAAAAAAATCAGATGGAAAATGGCGTAATCGCAAACAATTTTTCAAATCAACTTAATCAGTTTAACACAGATTTAAATACAGATGATGTAGTAAAGCAACTAGAGGCTTTAGAATTAGCAAATAAAGCGATAGCAGAGCAATTTACCGCTGGAGATAATAAGAATAATATTTTATCAGATTCAGCATCTATTAAAGAATATTTAACGGATATTAATAGTAAAATTCGAAGTTTTGATGCTGATTTAACAGATAAATTAAAGTCGGATATCCAAGCTAAGATTAGTGAGAAATTAAAGAAGGCAATTTCTGATGATAACCAAAAAGAAATATATGTAAATTCACTAATGCAACAGCCTAATGAGCAAATTAAGAAGAAAATTGAAAGTTTAATCAACCAATTACCAACTTTGAAAGTTGAGGATATCGATCAGGTTGCTTTACCTAATGAAACAAAGACACAATTAAAAAATGTGATTCGAGTAACTGAGAAATATAATGCAGAGAATCAATTTAAGTATGAAGGTACTAATACTATACCTTTAGGAGAGACGATTCAAAGTATTAAAGAGGGTCTTGTGGGAAGAGAACTCGTATTTAGCGATATAAAAAAAGTGCCAAGGATGGATGCTAATCAAACTTTTACGTTAAATCTTCCTAGTGGATTTGGGCTATATTCAAATCAGCAAGCGTTAACGATTAATGGCCAAGACTATACAGAAGAATATTTAAAGAGTGGAACGGTCACTTTACCTGCTCGAGAAGAAGGGAATTTAGATGTTCGCGTACATGTTAAGTTATTAGATATAAATGCAGACATAGATGTATTTAGTCCAGTAACATGGCAGTGGAATATAAAACATAATGATGAAAAGATAACAATTACTGATCCGAAAACTGGTACAAACCCAGGTGATTCGAATATAGGGACAGGTACAAACCCAGGTGATTCGAATATAGGGACAGGTACAAACCCAGGTGATTCGAATATAGGGACAGGTACAAACCCAGGTGATTCGAATATAGGGACAGGTACAAACCCAGGTGATTCGAATATAGGGACAGGTACAAACCCAGGTGATTCGAATACAGGGACAGGTACAAACCCGGGTGATTCGAATACGGGAACTGGTACAAATCCAGGTGATTCGAATGCAGGGACCGGTACAAATCCAGGCAATCTCAATAAAGATAATACTAAGGTAAAAACGATTGAACAGACAAATAATCAAATTTCGCATAATAAAGATGAGTATTTATATCGGGGTACAACTAATTCGCTAATTCAGGAACCTGTTAAAATTGTACAGAGTTATCAACAATTGTTAAGTTTATATGATTTATATTATGGTCTAGATATGAAAACAGAAGATTTAGCAGGAAAGCTGGAAGAGGGAAAATTAAGCGATCATGCGACAACAGGCTCTCTTTATTACATTTTAAATAAACAGAATATACTAGATGTGATGGCAAATTTTGTTGCAAATGAGACTCAAAAAGAAGTCACAACAGAAGTGAGTAATTTAAAAGAAAAAATAGACACATATATGCAGTTAGTAAATAAGGCCGATCAAAATTCAGATCACTTGGCAGAGACGTTAAAACAAACAACAGAGCAAGCGCAAATTATGAATACTAACTTAGGTGAATATTTAAAAAATGTAGCGGCCTGGCGTGAAAATAGCTTGAAATTAATAAATGAACAAAAAGTAGTGGCAAGTAGTCGTGAAGGAGAACAAACAGCTGTATTAGCATTAGATTCTGAATTTAAGTCTGTATTAGCACAAAGTCAGTCTTTAAGTGAGCAGTCTAAAAGTAATCTACTAGCATCTGATGGAGTGTATAAAACGTTTGATCAAATTAATAATCAAGCAAAAGACATTCAAGATAGCGGAGTAACAATTGTATCAAAAGCTAATACATTATTAGATGATTTAGGCGATAAAATGACGGATGATAAGGAATTTTCTAAAAACTTCATGAAAGTATTGGAAAATAGCCGTGTTGGGGAGCGCCAAAATGAAAACTTATATCAATTTTTAGCAAATCCAGTTCAGAAGCAAAATGACGGTACGATTACAGCTGGAGATGTGTTTATACCGTACTTAATGGTATTGGTATGCTTTATTGTTGCTTTATTTACTTCTTATGCAATCGCACATCAAGAGAAAAGACGTATTCAAAAAGATGACTTTGAAGAAGAATTATCTACGATGCTTGTAAATGTACCAATTACTGCAATTACTTTAGGAATTGCAATTGCAGAAGGGATAACTATTGGTATTATTTCAGGGCATTTACTGGAATTTGATCAGACACGTAATTTAATGTGGATTGGTTCTATTACAATGATCATGGTTGCTACAGTTCTTATTTCCACATACTTATTACGTCAAGTAAAAATGATTGGGATGTTTGTATTATTAACGTTTTTTAGTATGTATTTGTTCTTAACGAATGCAGTAGGAATGAATATAGATAAAATGTCGTACTTTGGAAAAATACGTAAATTCTCACCACTTCAATATATTGAAACATTTTTAAATGATTTTATAAGTGGTAAAAATAGTGAGCCTGCTATTTTTGGATTTATTCTTGGCTTAGCTATTTTAGGATTTATTATTAATCTCTTTGTATGGCATAGAAGAAGAGGAGAGGAACAAGGGTTAGATGATCAAATCATGGAAAGTATTAGTTAATTTATCATTGTTTCTTTTCCTTTGCTCATTTGCCGCGTTACCGATGAGGAGCGCGGCAGAGAGCTACCTCAATGATAATGGGAAAATGGAGTTTAAATTAGACCGAGTAGAACAAACAGATGAAGAGAAAATGAATAAAGGGAAACAAGAAACGGAATTAGATAAGGCAGGAGTAGAATTATTTAATTCAAAAGTAGAAAAAGAAATTGCAGAAAAACAAAAGAAAGAAAAGAAAGAGATGCAAGAATTAAGAGCATCCTTGTTTCTTAATACAAAAACAAATGATGATGTCAAAGATACAAAAGAAAGTTTATTCCAGAAAAACTATGTGGTCAAAATGAGTTCTATTGAAACAGAGAGTGAAGCAGCTACAAATGGAACACCAGTTAGTACAACAATTACAGTGCTACTCATTATGGGAATCATATTGATTTGCAGTGGTATTTATATCATTATCCGAAAAACCTGGGTATAAGGAGAAATACAAATGGCTGTTCAAACACATGTTAATGTCACCGTAGATTTTAGTAAGTGGAATGGGAACACGTATGATTTACGCATTCCTAATCATCAATCTATTAAATACTTGTTGAAGAATTTAATAGAAACATTAAAGGTTCAAAGTCATGATGGGTCACATTATGTTATAAAAGTTGTCAATAAGTCGCTATTACTAACAGACAATGATCGGTTAATAGATTATGAAGTAACTGATGGAGATATTTTGCAAGTACTATAACTACTTGGATAAATAGCTTAATATGTAGAAATTTATGTATACGATCAAAAGGAGAAGAACATGGTGGAGAAAACGATTCAGATTGATTCAATGAATTATCGATTTGAAATAGGCGAAGGGACTTGGAAATTAGAACTTGCCCAGTCACAAACTCAAGTAAAAGATTTTCGTCAATTTGATTTATTAATGGAGAAGTCAGCAATCTTTGTTCCGGTAGCAGTAGAAGAAACGGAAGATGCTTTTGTCTTTTCATACGAAATTAGTAAGAAACTAAAGAAGTGGGACGATATAAAAGATTTAGAGAGAAATGAAAAATTACGATTGCTTCGAAATGTCGCTCGTTTTAAAGAGTATTTACATAGAAGAATAACGTTCTTTTTACACCCTGAAAATCTAGTATTTGATGCTAATTATTTACCTTTTATTGTTCATCGTGGAATTCGAGAGATTGTCCCCCCAACCCCCATTACAGAAGAAAAATTCTTATTACAATATAAATGTTTAATTATTGCATTGTTTTCTAAAAAATATAGCTACGATGAATTGTATAGTGGCGTCTTGAAAAATGTAAAAGAAACAACATTTGAGCAAAATGTTGTTAGTATGGACAGTTTAGACGGATTAATCAAATTTATTGAAGATAGCTTTGAAAAAGAACAAATAAAAACAGAAAAGAATATGCAAATTGTTCCTAAGAAAAATTTTAAAAGGTTCAAATATATGACATATTCTTTTGCGGCAGCTACGGTTATTTTAGTAGCACCATTAGCGTATTACATATTTATGAAAGTACCTTATCAAAATACATTGCTGGAAGCAAATAAAAACTTTTTAGCTACTGATTATGATCAAGTCATTAGTAATTTAAGAGATGAAGATTCTGAAGGACTACCTTTAGCTTCTAAATATGAGTTGGCATATTCTTATGTTAAGGGTGAGAAATTATCCGAACAGCAAAAATCAGCCATTATGAAGAATGTAAGTTTAAAGAGTGATGAAAACTATTTGCTGTATTGGGTTTATAACGGTAAAGGGGATTTTGATAAATCACTAGATATAGCAAAGCACATTGATGATCCGCAATTAATCATGTATGGCTTAATCAAACAAATAGAGGCTGTGAAAAATAATCCAAAATTGTCGGGAAAAGATCGAGATGAGAAGTTAAAAACATATCAGCAACAGTTAGATGAGTATAAAAAGAAATATAGTGATACATCTGACGAAAAAGATTTATCTAATACGAACAAAGGAACAAAATAAGAACGTTAAAAGAATGAAACTTCTTTTACTTCATGTATCCTGCTCTAATGAGTAGTAAAACTCTCACCTCAAAACGTAAAGAAAAGAAGCTAGGTGGGAGTTTTACTATCTTTAAGAGAAACAGTACACATATTTTTTTACTATAGAAGCTAACAAAGGAGTAGTGGAGAAGGATGAAGCAACAACTTCTAGCAGTGAGCTATGGCGATAAATTGTATAAATGTCGCCTAAATCCATCTGAACGTCCCGTTGTGACAATTGGGAACGAGTGGTCAAATACAATTACGAATCTTGATTTAGAAGAATCGCTTACGATGAATTGGGACCTTGAGAATAATGTATGGAAAATAGAAGATAAAACCATCTATGTTAACAAGGAGAATAAAATTGAACTGAAAAATCATAAATCTCTCCATATGTGGATTACATATGTTGAAGAAGTTGCTGTATATGATATAGCGACGAAGTATTCCATCACGCTTAGCGAACGTGAAGGTGATGATATTACCATTGATGGAACAGGTGCAGACATCGTATTCATTCGTGACTTATTAGATGAACCATTCAAAGTTAACGTATACGAAGGACGTGTATTTCATAACCATCAAAAATTAGAAGGTAGTGCTATTTTAGAAAGCGGAGATCAATTATTTTTTGATGGTGTAACAATCCAAATTGGACATGAAGATATTCAATTTGTAGCGGCCAAAGACAAAGTACACTCAACACTACCTCGTTTACTTGAAGCAGATAGTTATTTTCGCGATGAATACCCAGATTACCATCGTTCACCACGTATTATTTATCGTGAACCAGTTGATAAAATGACAATTGCAAAGCCACCAAGTGAACCATCAAAACCAACAGAACATTTAGTACGAATGATCGCTCCGTCCCTTGTTATGATCGTGGTCACTGTACTATTGTCAATCTTTATGTCAAATGGCTTATATATATTAGCCTCATTAGCGATGACTGTAGCAACAGTAACTATATCAGTCACATCGTATATTAAAAGTGTAAAGCAATACAAAATTGATATTGTAGAGCGTGACAAAAGTTATAGGGAGTATTTAAAACAAAAGACAAAAGATTTATACGAAGAAACTGAAAAGCAACGTCATGCACTTCACTATCATTATCCGGATGTTGCAGAAATTCGCAACATGGCTATGCAGGTAAACTCACGCATATATGAAAAAACGATGCTTCATCATGATTTCTTAACATATCGTGTTGGAACAGGTCAGGAAAACACTAGTTTTGAAATTCAATTTAATGAAGAAGAATTTAGTCAAAAGAAAGATGAATTAATTGATGCAGCACGTGAACTAAGACAACAATACCTCTCACTACAAGATGTTCCAGTCGTGACAGATTTAATGAATGGACCAGTCGGATATATTGGACAACGTTCTTTAGTGTTAGAACAGCTGCAACTTTTAGTTATGCAAACTTCATTATTTCATAGTTACTATGATTTGCAGTTTATTACATTGTTCCCCGAAGAAGAAAAGAATAAATGGGAGTGGATGCGCTGGCTGCCACATGCAAGTGTACGCGATATTAACGTACGTGGTTTTGTATACCATGAACGCAGCCGTGACCAAGTACTAAACAGTCT
Source organism: Bacillus sp. S2(2024) (assembly GCF_050474045.1). Lineage (NCBI taxonomy): Bacteria > Bacillati > Bacillota > Bacilli > Caryophanales > Bacillaceae > Bacillus > Bacillus sp. S2(2024). The sequence continues at coordinate 3,876,618 of NZ_JBFLUS010000003.1, read as the reverse complement.
GTATCAAATATTAAAGGACCGAAAAATGAAAATAGAAGAAAAAGGTTCTTCTAATGAAAAATTATATTTTGCCCCGCACTATGTTGTACTCATTACAGATGAAAAACTAATCTTAGATCACATTGTAATGGAATTTTTTAATGAAGATCCAACAGAATTAGGGGTATCACTTGTCTTCGTACAGGATGTCATGCAAAGTCTACCAGAACATGTGAAGACAGTCATCGATATAAGAGATTCCAAGAAAGGGAATATCATCTTAGAAAAAGGTGAACTTGTTAACCATCAATTCGCACTCGATCATTTTCCAAAAGACTTTAACTTAGAAGATGTATCTCGTGCATTAGCACCGCTGAATCACCTACAAAACTTGAAAAATAGTATTCCAGAAAGTGTAACTTTCTTAGAAATGTATGGTGTTGAGAAAATTCAAGAATTAAATATTACAGCAAGGTGGGAAAAAAATGCAGCCCACAAATCATTAGCTGTACCACTTGGATTACGTGGTAAAGAAGATATTGTAAATCTAAACTTACATGAAAAAGCACATGGACCGCACGGATTAGTCGCAGGTACGACAGGTTCTGGTAAGTCAGAGATTATTCAATCATACATTTTATCCCTTGCGGTTAATTTCCATCCGTATGAAGTAGCATTTCTACTTATTGACTATAAGGGCGGCGGAATGGCGAACTTATTCAAGGACTTACCGCACTTGCTAGGAACCATTACGAACTTAGACGGTGCACAAAGTATGCGTGCCCTCGCATCGATTAAAGCTGAATTACAAAAGCGCCAGCGCTTATTTGGGGAACATGATGTAAACCATATTAACCAATATCAAAAACTATACAAACAAGGAAAAGCGAAAGAACCAATGCCACACCTGTTCTTAATTAGTGATGAATTCGCAGAGCTAAAGGCAGAGCAGCCTGACTTTATGAAAGAGTTAGTATCAACAGCGCGTATCGGTCGTTCTCTAGGAATTCACTTAATCCTCGCAACGCAAAAACCAAGCGGGGTTGTCGATGATCAAATTTGGAGTAACTCGAAATTTAAATTAGCACTAAAAGTACAAAACACATCCGACAGTAACGAAATTTTAAAGACACCAGACGCCGCAGAAATCACGCTGCCAGGCCGTGCCTACTTACAAGTCGGAAATAACGAAATCTATGAATTATTCCAATCCGCATGGAGCGGCGCTGATTACATAGAGAATAAAGATGATCAAGAGTATTTAGACGCAACGATTTATGCGATTAATGATTTAGGGCAATATGAGATTTTGAGTGAGGATTTGAGTGGACTTAGCAGCAGTAAAGAAATCGCTACTGTACCGACAGAACTTGATGCAGTAATTGATTATATCCATGATTACGCAGAAGAAAAACAAATTGAAGCATTACCAAGACCGTGGTTACCACCGCTTCCGGAGAAAATATTCCTGCAAGACTTGCATCCAGTGGATTTTAAAGAAGCGTGGAAACAGGAAAAGAAACCATTACAAGCAACTGTTGGTTTACTAGACCAACCTGAACTACAAGCGCAAACGCCGCTCACATTAGACATAAGCAAAGACGGTCACGTTGCAGTATTCTCAAGTCCAGGTTATGGAAAATCAACTTTCGTACAATCAGTCATTATGGATGCGGCGCGTCAGCATAGTCCAGAGCATTTGCATGTGTATTTGCTTGATTTTGGTACAAATGGATTAATGCCGTTAAGAGCATTACCTCATGTAGCAGACATGGTGACGTTAGACCAAGAAGAAAAATGTGAGAAATTTCTTCGTCGTATAGAAGAGACGTTGAAAGAGAGAAAACGATTATTAAGTAAATACGGTGTCGCTAGTCTTGAAATGTATGAACGAGCTAGTAATGAAATATTACCGACAATATTAATTACGTTAGATAATTATGATGCAGTGAAAGATGCAGGATTTGTAGAGGATTTCGAACGCCTTATTACCCAAGTTGTTCGCGAAGGCTCAGCAGTAGGTATTCACCTCATGTTAACTGCTACACGCCAAAGTGCATTACGAGTACAAATAAATGCGAATATTAAATTGCAAATTGCTCTTTACATGATAGACGAAACAGAAGCGAGAGCAATTGTAGGGCGTACTGACTTGAAAATTGAAGAAATCGCTGGCCGCGGTTTAGTGAAAATAGAAGATCCAACAGTATTCCAAACTTGTATGCCAGCGGAAGGTGAAGATGTGCTGAACTTAATTCAGCATATACAAGCTGAAGGCCGAGAAATGGAGGCTTATTGGAGTGGTAAAAAACCGAAACCTATTCCGATGGTACCAGAAGTATTCGAATACAAAGAATTTATTGCATGGCCAGAAACGAGAGAAATTATTGAAACTGGAAAACTTTCCTTTGGAGTCGAGACTGAGAATGTTACACCAATGGAATTAGATTTAGTAGAAGCTTCTAACGTTGTTGTAGCGGGAATTAAAAAAGAAGAAATTGAAAATGTAATTTCTCAATTTATGCAACAATTAATTGAAAGTGAGAGATTTGATGTCGGTCTTGTAGATACAAGAGCACAGACGTTTTCAAACTTTAAAGAAAAAGCAGCTTTATATGTAGCTGAAAAAGTAGGAATAGAAAAAACGATTAAACAAGTTGCAAATGCTTATAGATCAAGGGAAGTTGCATTTAAAGAGGAGCAAGAAGCCTCTAATGAAACAATGAATCCAGCAGACTTTATTAAAAGGTTCAAGCCAATTGTTATCGTAATTGCAGACTTAAATGACATTGTTAGTAGCTTAGGGGACACCGAATTATTTAGCTTATCTGAATTAATTACAAATGGTGCGTATATGGGAATTCATTTTGTCATTGGTTGTGATGTGGATGCAATTGATAGTCGCTACGATTTAGCTTCTAAAGCAGTCAAAGCACAATCTAACGTTATCTTATTGAGAAAATCATCTGGACAAATGGTGTTTGATGTATCCAATAAAGATTTAAGTAGTACGAGGTTAAATCCTTTTGAAGGATATTTTGTAAAAGATCGATATGCAACAAAAATTAAAGTACCAGTTATTCAGGGGGGATATTAATGGAGTTATCTCAACTTACTAGTCAGAAAGCAAGTTTACTTAGTAGTATTAGTCAGCAGCAGAGCCACTTAGTGGCTCTGCAATTAAAAAAGCAGCGATTAATACAAGCGAAAAGACAATTTGTAAATAATATTGGAGCCATTCGTCAAAATCATGAACAATTTAAATCACTAGAAAGTAATGATAGTTTATCTATAAAACTATCGTTACTGCGTTAATAAAGTGAAAAGAACAAAAGAATCCTATAAATCTAAGGGCACTGAAAAAGTCTATTTAAAGAGAAGGAGCTAATTCTCCACTATATAGTCGATTGGCTTTTTTGTTGTGTGCCCAGCTAAGCTGGACGGTAGGTAAGGGATAACTGCCAGTAAAAGCCCGATTGGTTCAACTAACCATCAGTGAGGAATGAAGCGATATAGGCTATTCGGGATATTTTCTCGCTTTCGTTCAAGTAAATGTAAAGTAGAGAAGATGGCTCTGGTGTTCTGTAAAAAAAATATTTTAGACTAAAAAGGTGCTTTCTGTATATGAAAGCACCTTTTATTAACATAAAACCAATGTATCACAAAACCTTTAAAAGTTCCTTCAGAAGAACTGAAGGAACTTTTCATTCACATAATCAATGTTATCGGAAGTCAATGTTGTCGTTAGTTCGGATTCGACTTTTGTATAGTTGACGAAATTTGATGAAAGAAATAATTCTCCAAGGTAAGATATATCCTAGCGCTACAGTTATAAATAGTGCTGCTATTGTCTCTGGACCTAGCCATTTTAAATAATCACGAAGTAAAAATCGGATAATAAATACGATGAGAAAGGCAATGATAAAGCCCTTGTTTCTTACAGCATAAATATGCTGATCGGATCGGAGTTCATAGTTAGTGGTCCAAATAAGTGGAATTGACAAAAGGAACCCAAAGATAGCTGCACAAACCCATTCCCAGGCAGCAGCATGTACATTTGGATTCAGGATTATGAAAAAACTAGGTAATAATAGAAATAATACGGGTAAAAGAAGACGGATGCCGTTTCCTTTAATCGGACGATACATTGCCCTAGTTCTACGCCATAAGACCAACGCAGCAACTATGATCACAATAGAGTAAAACGAAGAAGAATTCATAATCTCACCTCTATACATAGTGTATTTCAATTATTTTACGGGAATTATAGATGATTGAGTACCAGTATTCGTTTTAATTTGAAAAAGATAAAACTACTTTGTTAATATCATAGATAGAATTTCAGATTTAAACTCAAGTAATTCATAGTGAATATTAATGAGGAGTGGAAATAAAAGAATGGAACCTAAAATAATAAGTATTCCATCCAAAAAAATTGTTGGGATTAAGAGAGAAACAACTTTTGCAACAGATTCCGAAGTCACAAGAGAAATATGGAAAACATTTATGCCGTTAAGAAATCGTATTCCTCATAGAAGTAACTCTTGTTTCTTTTCTATAAAGGCGTTACATACTCCTTTAAATATGAATGATATAAACTATGCTTATGAAAAGTGGGCTGCTGTTGAAGTGGAAGATTTTGAAACGGAGACTTTTTCGGAATTGTCCACGCATACTTTAACAGGCGGCTTATATGCTGTTTTCATCCATCAAGGAACGGCATCTGATATGAGCACTTTCCAGTATATTTTTCAAGAATGGTTGCCGAATTCTAATTATAGTTTAGATGTAAGGGAGCATTTTGAAGTTATGGATGATCATTATCGTCCTGACGATGTAAACGCAAAAGAAGAGGTATGGATACCGATAAAATAAGTTATTAAATTGGAAACATGTACGAGAATAGAACTGATAAAGAGATAGGTGGGAGTAGTTCAATTCATCTATAGAAATCATTTTAGAATTTTCTTTTTTAATCTAATTACAAAAAGAACCTTAAAAAGGTTCTTTTTGCAGGGCATAAAATAAAACGGGGAGGGAGCTTACAATCACACAATGTCGGTGTGTAGGTCTGAAAATTCAGTCTATTTTAGGAGAAACATTCCCAACATCTATATGATTACATTTATAATAACAGTAGAATCATAAAAAAACAACAAAAAAACTGATTTTTTTTCTTTTTTCGACAATTTTATACATACGTTCCCAATTAACGGTCAGTAAGACTTTCAACTCAGGATTCAGAGAGAGGAGAGGAAGATAGGTAGGGGATAAAAAAGTTTTACTTTATGTATTAAGCATTTGCTCGCCATTCAAGAAAGTAATGTAGAATCATTTGTTGCAGCATATGAAACATAGCTAGAAGAAGAGTTCCTATTTGATATAAAAGCCAGAGATAGATAAGATGGAAATAAAGTAACACTAGTTACAAGTAAAGAAATAGGTCAGAAGTAAAAGAAGCTTATGTTAGTCTTCTATTCTGTGAAAGGAGAATATGATATGGAGAGAATGCCTAATTGGCTTATGCAAAGAGCTTTTTTAACACCGGAGCGCATCGCAATTGAAATGAAAGAAGGTACATATACGTTTTTACAACTTCATGAGAAAGTTCTTTCACTTTGTGAACATCTTGCTTGTTTACAAGTGCAAAAAGGGACAAAAGTGGCTGTTCTGATGAAAAATAGTATGGAGATGGTAATAACGATTCATGCCCTTTCTTATATGGGGGCAGTAGCCGTTTTATTGAATACACGTCTTTCAAGAGAAGAGCTACTTTGGCAAATGGAGGATGCAGAAGTTTCTTGTTTGCTTACGGATGAAGATTTCGAGGCAGAGCGAGTGCCCGTATACTTATTTACAGAAGTTGTAGCGTTGCCAAAACAAACAGCAACTGTGCAGAATGAATTTGCTTTGGAAGATACAATGACAATTATTTATACGTCAGGTACAACAGGAAAGCCAAAAGGCGTGATGCTTACGTACGGGAATCATTGGTGGAGTGCTGTTGGTTCTTCACTTAATTTAGGTCTTCGTGATGATGATTGTTGGTTAGCGTGTTTGCCGCTTTTCCATGTAGGCGGGTTATCGCTTTTAATGAAGAATATGATGTACGGTATGAGGGTGTTACTTGTTCCAAAGTATGATCCGGATTTTATTCATGAAGCGCTGCAAACAAGAGGAGTAACAATGATTTCGGTCGTATCTAAAATGCTGACAGATTTATTAGAAAAGCTCCAAGAGGGGACATATTCACAGTCTCTTCGCTGCGTATTACTTGGCGGAGGGCCAGCTCCCAGGCCTTTGTTAGAAACATGTGTCGCAAAAGGGATTCCAGTGTATCAAACTTACGGTATGACAGAAACATCTTCGCAAATTTGTACATTGGCTGCTGATTATATGTTAATGAAAGTTGGCTCGGCTGGAAAACCATTATTTCCATGTCAGCTTCGCATTGAACAAGATGGAAGAGAAGCTGCGGTAGGAACTGCCGGTGAAATTGTCGTGAAGGGACCGAATGTAACGGGTGGTTACTTTAAGCGTGAAGAGGCAACGAGAGAGAGTATTCGAGATGGATGGCTGCATACTGGTGATATTGGTTATTTCGATGAAGATGGCTTTCTTTATGTGCTAGATCGCCGCAGCGATTTAATTATTTCTGGCGGAGAGAACATATATCCAGCACAAATTGAGGAAGTATTGCTTGCACATCCCGCTGTTTTGGAAGTAGGAGTCGTTGGAGCAAGTGATGAGAGATGGGGACAAGTTCCTATCGCATTCGTTGTAAAATCAGAAGAGGTAACAGCAGAAGAATTGCTTGCTTTTTGTGAAGATAAACTTGCACGGTATAAAGTGCCAAAAGGCATTCATTTTCTTTCTGAACTGCCGCGCAATGCTTCAAAGAAATTACTGCGCCGCGAACTGCGTCAACTGTTGGAGGAAATGTAAATGCATATTACAAAGGCAATACTTTACGTAACAGAAATGCCGCTCGTTATTCCGTTTGCTGCAAGTTACGGAACGTATGAAAAGCGTGAAAGTATTGTAATTGAACTAATAGATGAAGAAGGACGAAACGGATGGGGAGAAGTGGTTGCTTTTTCTGAGCCGTGGTATACAGAAGAGACAGTGATAACAGCGTTTCATATGCTGCAAGATTTTTTGTTGCCAGTGCTATTTGAACATGATATTTCGCACCCTTCTGATATCACATCTCTTTTTCAGCATATAAAACGTAATAATATGGCCAAAGCAGGTATAGAGGGTGCATTATGGGATTTGTATGCAAAGCGCGAGAACCAATCGCTTGCTGCGCTGCTTGGCGGTATAAAACGAGAGATTGAGGTTGGCGTTGTCATTGGCCTTGATACAATTCCAAATATGCTAAAACGTATTGAAGCATATGCTGAGGAAGGGTATAAACGTTTTAAAGTGAAAATTAAACCAGATAATGATTATGCGATGCTTCATGAAATACGAAGAGCGTTTCCTGCTATTCCACTAATGGTAGATGCGAATTCTGCGTATACGTTAGATGATATGAAGCAATTGCAGAGATTGGATGAGTTTGATTTAATGATGATCGAACAGCCGCTAGCAGATAACGATTTTCTTGATCATGCCCGTTTGCAAAAGCAAATGGAAACACCGATTTGTTTAGATGAAAGTATTCATTGCTTAGAAGATGCAAGAGTGGCGATTACACTTGGGAGCTGCCGTATTATCAATATAAAGCCAGGGCGAGTTGGCGGATTAACAGAATCGATTTGCATTCACGATTATTGTCAGCAGCACAGTGTGCCTGTTTGGTGCGGAGGCATGGTAGAAATGGGAATTTCACGTGCACAAAATATTGCGCTCGCATCTCTTCCAAACTTCACAATTCCAGGCGATATTTCAGCTTCGAACAGGCATTGGGAACAAGATATTATCTCGCCAGAAGTAACGCTGCAAAATGGAAAAATTACAATTCCAGCGCAAGCTGGGTTTGGGTATATCATAAACCGGGCAAGACTAGAAGAGATAACGAAACAATGCATTGTATGTGAGAGGTGAGCATATGCAAAAGCATGAAAAGGAGCTGCGTCATATACAAAATCGTTTATTGGAAACACCATTTGTAAAAGTGGCGTACATCTTCGGATCTCATGCAAGAAAAGAGGCAATTCCTTCTTCAGATTATGATATAGCCATTGAGACAACAAATATTTCAATAGGTGAGTTTCAGTGGCTTTGGTTTCAACTGATGGAAGAGCTGGACGGAGCAGGAAAAGTAGATGCGGTTCATTTGAATACATTGTCGAATAGCGAACTGAAGCGCCATATTTTACGAGAAGGCAGGTTGTTTGCGCAGCGGATATGAAGATTTTGAAAGAGAAAAAGGCTCTCCTTTGCACGTAAGGGATGAGCCTTTTCATTTACTTTCAATAACTATGTAAAACATACATGTATATGATATACAAAAGGGATTTCACTTTTTAAATGAGAATATCTTAGTAAAAGAAAAAAATATATAAGTATTCTATTAAAAAAGTTGTGAATTGGGCTGTTTGGATACAGTAACATTAGAATTTGTTCATTTGAAATTTATAATAAGGGAGAATTTTAATAATGAACAAAGAGAATATGCAGTTTAAAGAAATACAGCAAGCAGATGCTACGGAAGACCTAAAATATAAAGAAAAAGTACCTTGGAAATTAGGTAGACACCTTAAAGATAAGCATAAAGAGAAGTTAAGTACATTAATAACAGATTATCATCAATGTATGTTTCATTTATTCAATGATAAGAGCGCTGATACAAAACAGGATTGAAGTATACAGGTTACTGATGACTTGGGTTATGTGCATGAAATGTTGTTCATATAAAGTAAATTTTCCATCAGTGGTCCCTCACTGATGGAAAGCCCTTACCAATCGGGCGCATGCCAGGGGTTATCCCCTACCTATCTTCCTTGTTTCTCTCTTAATCTTGAGGTGGGGTCTTACTGCCCGCAAATAGAGAGATAAATTTTTATAAAAATGTAAGATAATAAAGTGCATTTTCTAAATAATGACATAGTCATAGGGAATCAGATAGCATATAATGAGAAAGGATTTCAAGAAAAAAGTGAGGTGGAACTGTTTTATGAGTAATCCTAGCATAGGAGAGCCGGACATAGGACCGGCGTCAGAGGAAGTCATACAACTGAATATCCGAAGCGGATTACTACGTAAAAATAGTTACCGCTTTATATAAGCTTTGGAAAGATGACTTCCTCTATAAGAGAGGAGGTTTGTACAATGGTACAAAATATCTGGAAGCAAATTACAGGAAAAAAACAAGAAGCTACGAAAATCCAAGGTTTTGATATTGACTTAAACCAAGAAAATTTAACGCGTATTGATCGGCTTGTAGATCGCTACGAGTCAGAAATTCTTCGTCAACTTGACAGTGACTACACACAGCGTACAAAATGGGCAGACCGAATAGCTGATAAAATTGCCCAATTCGGGGGTAGCTGGAGATTCATTATCTGGTTTGCATGTTTTCTTGCTGGATGGATTATTTGGAATAGCCTATCTATTACAAAAGGAGCACACTTTGACGCACCGCCATTCATTTTATTGAACTTATGTTTATCTTTTATAGCAGCATTTCAAGCTCCTGTTATTATGATGAGCCAAAACCGGCAAGCAGCACGTGACAAACATGAATCTGTTATTGACTTTGCGATCAATTATAAAGCTGAGCAGGAGATTGATGATATGCAAAGTCATCTTCACCGTATGGAAGGTGAATTAACAGAAATTAAAGAGCTGTTGAAACAATTAAAAATAAAATAAAAATATAGCCTTTTAAAAGAGTAAAAAGCTGATCATTTACATAAGTAGATGATTAGCTTTTTTTATTTTATCCCGCTATTCGTGGGCAGTAAGACTCCCACTGATGGAAGTAATGCAGGAGCGATTATGAAACCAATCTTATTTGGAACATCATGACATACAATATGAGAACAAGCCTGATTTTGAAAAGAACAAGCTCTTATTCTCATTCGAAACATAGGATAAATGGAATCCAATTGAAAGGATCCCACAAATGAAGGACTTTTATTAAAGGAGGAAAAGAGCAATGGGTGAAAGTTGTGATCATGGACATGTGCATCGTCATCACGGCAATGGCTTTGCGATTTTAATCGTATTGTTTATTTTATTAATCATCATTGGTGCTAGCTGCTTCTGTGGCGGTGGCTACGGTGGCTACGGTGGCTACGGCGGCGGCTTTGGCTATGGCGGTTATGGTGGTTTTGGCTGCTAATAAGTTAAAAACTATTGAAAATAGCCTTGTGCAGAGCGCAAGGCTATTTTATTCACAGTTTAATATGTTGTGATAACTTTTGAATGTAAAATGAGCGAATTAGGAAAAAGAAAATGACTTCGACGATTCCAAAGAGGCTTAATACCAAAATGGCTTCTGCTGTTAAAGAGAAAGAGAGTGTACTTTGTATAAATTTAATTGCAAATATCGTATGAATAGAAGCAATCGTATAAGGAACAAAAAATAGTATTGCTAATTGAATTGTTGCTGAACGTATCATTTCAGACTTCATTAATCCAATTTTTGTAATCGTCTTATATTTTTCTGCTTCTCTCGTCAAATCAGTATACATACGGAAGTACAGAACGCTTCCTGCTCCGATGAAGAAAATAATTCCAAGAAATGTACCGGTGAAGAGGTAAGCAACATTCCATCGCTTCTCTGCATATAATTCATCACTGGCTGTATAAATATTAAAAGGGCTTTTCTTATCATGCATTGCTTGCTGATCCTGCTTTGGATGTAAACTATGTTCATCAGCGGTGGTCATACGTAGAATGCGTTTTGTCAGCGGAAGAGTATTTTCCCAATTATCCACCTGGAAATTATAAACCGTAATTGGTTCGAGGTGTGGAATTTCGTTGTTTACAGCTTCATCCGACAGTACGATAAGATATACCCAAGCATGTTGCGGTGCAAGTGGCTTCTTTGCTATTTCTTTTATATAAAATTGTTTTTTATTAGATTGTAACGTAATATTTTCTTGCTTAAGAAAAGGGTTTGTTAACAATTCTAATGTTACGGGCGAATATCTTGGAAGCACATATGTTTCATTGTTAGCTAATTGAATTTGAGAACGATTTAGAAATTTAGCAAGAATATTATAGTCGCTTTGTTTCATAATCCAAATATCTTCGTTAGCTGCCATATCTTTATATACAACTGATTTATGTTTTTGATATGTAAATTTGTCTGTCATTAATTCATTTTCGAGTGTTGTAATATGCTTCGTTTCGAATGGATTTCCTTCGTAAGATACGTAAGTAAATGGAAAAGGAAATGTTTCAATTATAGATGCCTTTGTGTGTTTATTAAGGGCATATAATGTTGTAATAATGGTAAAAGCAACTGCAGATAACACTGTTACAATGAAGAGCATATTAATATTGACACGAACTCTTGATGCCAAATCGGATATCCAAAGCATATTTGTTTTTTTCATATAAAAACGTCGTCTCTTTTTTAATATCCAAATGAACAGGAAGCTAGCTTGTGAGAATAGAAAGTATGTCCCAACTATAACAAGAGGAATAATGGCTAAGATAATGAGTACACCAACTCCATTTGTTAAGCTTTTTTCTGTTATATAACTTTGTGGATAAGCCGCAAAAATATAACCTGAAAGTAAACACAGTAAACTAAAAATTGAAATGACAATGGAAGGTAGTTTCTCCTTCTTTGTACGAATTTCTCCTTTTAGAAGATGAGTTACTTTCCTTGTTCGAATTAAAGCAGGTGTAAAGACTGATACAATAATAAAAAGGATGAGAAATGTCGTTATAGTTGTCCAAATTGCTTCTGATGGCCAATATAAATAAAGGCCGTTAACACCTGAAATCTTTGAGGTGATTAATAAGAAAAAGTTAGAAAATACAAGACCAACTTGAATGCCTATAAAAATAGAAAGCAATCCAATCAGCATATTTTCTAAAAAAATAAGTCGTTTCAGTTGTCTGTTTGAAATACCTAAAATTGTTAAAATGCCAAACTGCTTATTACGTACTTTTAAAAACGCCCCGACGGAGTACAACAAAAAGAAAAAAGAAAACATTACAATTACAAATTGGGTAAAGCCAACTAAATTCATAAGAGGTCCGGTATCTTTATAGTCTCCTATATTTTGCAGGCGTGGATGATACCGATACACAGCAAATGAAAAGAAGACCGTAATGGAAAAAGAACTACTTAAAAAATAAGCAAAATAAGCTCTTGAATTACGGACGACATTTCTAAATGCAAATTGCCAAAACTTCATCCACGTCTTCCTCCTAGCAATGCTAATACATCTAATATTTCTTGATAGAACCTTTCACGGTGTAGACCGCGGTGCAGTTCATTGTAAAGTTCACCATCTTTAATAAAAATAACGCGGCTACAATAACTAGCTGCAAATGGGTCATGTGTCACCATTAAAATAGTAGCTCGTTCCTCTGTATTTAACTTCGTAAATAGCTCCATTACATCGATAGCTGCTTTAGAATCTAAGTTTCCTGTCGGTTCATCAGCAAGCAATAGAGCTGGCTGATGAATAACAGCACGGGCTATTGCTGTACGCTGTGCTTGTCCTCCTGAAATTTCAAAAATTCGTTTATTTAAAATGTGATTGATTCCGAGTTTGTTTGAAATTATATCTAGTTTTTCATCCATTTCAGAAAGCGGGACATTATCTAACGTTAATGGCAGAACGATGTTTTCTCCAATTGTTAACGTATCTAATAAATTAAAGCTTTGAAATACAAATCCTAATTCTTGCCGGCGAAACACAGCTAATTTTTCATTGCGAAACGTATGCGGTTGTTTTCCATTCATAAATACTTCTCCTGATGTAGGAGAATCAATTGTTGAAATGACATTTAATAAAGTTGATTTGCCGCTCCCCGACGGACCCATAATGGCAACAAATTCGCCTTTAACCACATGTAAATTAATATTTTTTAGAGCAGTATGAGGGACTTTTCCCTCATATACTTTCGATACATTTTTTATGTGTAGTACTTCGTCCATATATAAATCACCTTTCTAACTATGCTTATCTTTCATCTCACTATTCGCGGGCAGTAAGACCCTTACTTCAAGATTGGGAGAGAAGCGTTGTCCAGCTCTTGCGGCTAGAATCTCCGATCGTTTCGCTCCCTTAGACGAGGCAAAAGCGACTCTCTGCTTTGGGCGAGCCGCTTCCGCTTTTCTACAGAAGATAGGTGGAGGACCACTGATGGAAGTTTCACTTTATTACAATTTCATATGCTGTGATTACTTTTGCACATATAGTGAACGAATGAATGGGAAAAAGAGGGTTACCCTTCATACTCTTTTGCTTTGTTCATTACGGCGTTATGGAAAATAATTTTAATACTTGTCCCTTTTCCAACTTCAGAGTCTAGTTTGACAGAATGACCTAAATAAGAACAAATTTTGCTAACAATATATAACCCCATACCAGTAGATTCTCCAAATGCGCGCCCATTTTTTCCAGTATAAAACGGTTCAAACACACGGCGAATATCTTCTTCTGGAATACCGACACCTTCATCCCGAACTTCAAAAACAATATCTTTTCCGCTTTGGGAAGCAGATAAAAATACTTTTTTTCCTCTTTCTCCTGAATAGCGCACAGCATTTGTCATTAATTGATAAATAATAAATTTTAACCACTTTGCATCAGAAGCAACCATTAAATCAGAATGTACTTCTAGAACAGGAAAGACACCGCTTCTAATAAACAGTTCTTTTAAGCTGTTTATATTTTTCGTTACCGCATCTTTTAATGAAATGGTTTCCACGTGGAAATCTTCATGGAAGTTCGTTAACCGGGCCATATATAATGCCATATCCAGCCCTTGATTTAATCTTTCTAGTTCTTTTTTAAATTTTGGAATAAGGTGTTCGTCTTCCATTTCAAGTGCCATCAGCTGCATAACAGAAACAGGTGTCTTCATTTGATGAACCCATTGATTAATAAACATTTGATGTTCTTGCTGTTTGACTTCATATGTTTGCAATTCTTTCTGAAATAGACGATATTGTGTACGAACAAGTTCATTTACGCCATGCGGCATAGGAGCATTTGCTCGTTCGATGAATGCATCTTCCATTCTTTCAGGTGGTTCACTTAATCTTTTATACAATCTGCGATTCCGAACGTAGCGGTAAGTAAGAAAACAGATGAATAGATACATACTTAGCACAATAAAATAAAATTTATTGTTTTGAAATCCATCAACGGCATCATACAAAGCGAAGATGACGACAAAGTTTACAATATAAAGAAGTAAAAAACTAACGTGATCACGTAAAAATAACTTCATGATCTATTCACTCCAAGTTGTGTTAAAGCGATAACCTAAACCGCGTACTGTTTCAATAGCATTTTCAATTCCAAGTTCAGTGAATTTTTTCCGAAGGCGCGTAATATTTACGTTTAATGTATTTTCCTCGACAAAGCTTTCATCATCCCAAAGTGCAGATAATAAGTCTTCACGGCTTGCTGTACGAGGATATTTTGAAAGGAGCATTTCTGCTAGAATTGCTTCTTTCTTTGTTAGTAATACTTGCTCATTTCTAAAATGAAGCTCTGGTCGTTCGGGATATAGTTTTAATCCTTCCACTTCAACAATACGTTCTGACATACTTGGTGCATAGTCACCGTAAATGCGGCGCAATTGCCCTTTAATCTTTGCCATTACTACATCATAGTGAAATGGCTTTGTAATATAATCATCAGCACCGCTTTCAATCGCCATAATTTGCTCCATTTCACCAGCGCGAGCTGAAATGAAAACAATTGGGCAAGTGGATTCGTGACGAATTTGACGGCACCAGTAGAAACCATCAAATTTCGGTAAATTTACATCTAATAAAACAAGGTGTGGTTTTACATTGTTAAATGAAATCATAATATCATCAAAGTTATCAGCAACAACTGCTTCGTAACCGTATTTTTGAATGTGGGATTGTAGTAAAGATGAAATATTCGGATCGTCCTCTACAATTAAAATTTTGTACATATGGAAACTCCTCCTCTAACTTTGTATATGTATAGTGTAACATGTGTTTTCTCCGTTTTCATTATGTCAAAATCATGCCTATTATACACCGTGGATAAAATTGACAAATCCTAAAGATAAATTTAACATTTAGATAAATATCTAAATGTCTAATTGATGAAAGGAAGAAGGATATTGAACCAAGCATTTAAAGCGTTGGCAGATCCGACAAGGCGCAAAATTTTAGATCTCTTAAAAGAAGGAGACTTAACAGCTGGAGAAATTGCAGAGCATTTTAATATGACAAAGCCGAGTATATCGCATCACCTAAATGCACTCAAAAACGCAGATCTCATTCAAGATGAAAAAAGAGGCCAGTTTGTAGTGTATTCATTAAACACGACTGTGTTTCAAGATTTATTAACTTGGGTTTTTACGTTTACGGGTAGAGGGGGAGATGGGAAGTGAGGAAGCATATCGTTCCATGGCTCTTAATTTTTACAATTGCAATAGGATGGTATATTGCTTGGCCGCATTTACCAGAGCAAATTCCAAGGCATTACAATGTAGAAGGAGAAGTAGATGGATATTTTTCTAAAATAAGTGCTATGTTTTTTTCAATGGGAAGTATGATATGTTTCTATATTGTCTGGATTTTGATAAGAAGAATTGATTTAACAAAGGGAGAGTATAAATATTTTGCTAAGGCTCTTTCAAAGATTAATTATATGATTCTGATCACTATATTTGGCTCTAATTTATTAGGTATACTTCATTCAGTAGGCTATGATGTGAAAGGTTCCGTAATGGTCAATTTTGCACTTGGTACGCTATCTATTATATTAGGGAACTACATGCAACAAACGAAACCAAATTATTTAATTGGGATTCGCACGTCTTGGACATTAGAGAATGCAGAAGTATGGCGCAAAACCCATCGATTTGCTTCGAAAACAATGGTAATCGCAGGCTTCTTTGTATATGCTGCCGCACTTTTGAAAGATCCTATTAATATATGTATTGGGACGGGTATTGTGTTATTAGGCGCTATTATTCCGACGGTAAAATCATATTCTATTTATAAAAGAGAAACTGGATTAGAAGGTAAATCATAAAAGTATGGTAGAAGGGAAGAAATGAAATGAAGAAACACATTTTTGCCATTATACTTATTAGCATAACAATATTTGCTTGGATTATCTCTTGGCCCCACCTTCCTAATACAATCGCTACGCATTGGAGCGGCGGCACTCCAGATGGTTATTCTTCTAAGTTAACTGGAATGTTATCGGTGGTTGGGATTATGATTGGAACTTATATATTACTCAATGTTGTTCCAAATATTGATCTGAAGAAAGAGCATTATAAAAAATTCTCGAAAGGTTTTAATATGATCACGTATAGTATCCTCGTTGTATTGTTTATTGGGAACATGGATATTATTGCAACTGGATTAGGCTATGATTTACCAATAAATCGTTTTTCAGAATTGATTGTTGGTATTTTATTTTTAGTGATAGGCAACTATTTACCACAATGTAAGCCGAATTTCTTTGTTGGCATTCGTACTCCATGGACATTAAGCAATGAAGAAGTATGGCGCAAAACCCATCGTTTTAGCGGGAAATTATTTATTATTTTAGGGATTATCATGTGTATTAGTGTTTTTGCCCCTGCTGCTTGGAGAACATCGATTGTACTGACTGTCGTTTTGGTTGGAGTGGTAATCACCATGTTATATTCTTATTTTGCTTATAAGAAAGAGATGAAAATATAAAGAAAAAGAATCAATTTCTAGTGGTTTAGAACCAAATACGGTTGCGGAAGTAATTTACTTTGTATTTAATCAGCCTCAAAGTGCAAATATGAGAGACCAGCAAAGCAACAAGCATAAGGTTAGAAAAAGCCGTTCTTCCAAATGGACGAACGGCTTTCTTTAATCTTACATAAATGTAATGTTCATGTAAGAGAAATAGATAGTGGGTCATTAGTGGTGGTGTTATAGTAACAAAGTACTTCGTGAAAGAAATTCTAATATAGTTTTTATAGAGATATTATGACCTACATAACAATCCTGTTTGTGTAGAGGAGTTCGATCGTGGCAACAGTAATGATGAGGTAGGATAAAGTAAGGAGTATGGTATATGAAGACAATGTTAGAAGCGAATAATATTAAAAAGGTATATGACACCGGCGGAAATAAATATGAAGCGTTAAAAGGAATTCACTTACAAGTGAAAGAGGGCGAGTTCGTTGGAATTATGGGACCGTCTGGATCGGGGAAAACAACGTTATTAAATGTTCTTTCTACCATTGATAACGCAACAAGCGGTGAAATTTTAATTGATGGAAATGATATTGTGAAAATGAATGATGATAAACTAGCGTTATTTCGTCGTGATCATTTAGGTTTTATTTTCCAAGATTATAATTTATTAGATACATTAACAGTGAAAGAAAATATTGCGCTTCCACTAGCGTTATCAAAAGTAAAAGCAGGTGAAATTGATCGCCGTGTTCTTGAAATCGCAAAAAAATTTGGTATTGATCATATTTTAGACCAATATCCATACCAAGTATCTGGCGGACAGAAGCAGCGCTGCGCAGCTTCTCGCGCTATTGTTACAAATCCAAGTATGATCTTTGGCGATGAGCCGACAGGTGCGTTGGATTCTAAGTCTGCAACTGACTTATTGGAGAGCTTGAAAGCATTAAATGAATATGATCAAGCGACAATTTTAATGGTCACGCATGATGCATTTGCTGCAAGTTATTGTCAGCGTGTTATTTTCATTAAAGATGGTGAGTTATATAAAGAACTGCACAAAGGAGAATTAACGCGTAAGCAATTTTTCCAAGAAGTACTAGACGTAATGTCTATCATTTCTGGAGGTATAGTAGATGATGTTATCTAATCTTGCCCTTCGCAATATAAAGCGTAACTTTAAGGATTATGCTTTATATTTTATGTCGATGATTTTTAGTATCGTCATTTACTTTACATTTGCAGCACTTCAATACAACACACAAATAGAAAAAGCCGCAGAAGGATCAAAGAAAATTAGCGGGGCATTCCAAGTCTCTAGTGTAATGCTCATTGTTTTCGTAGCGGTATTTATTATTTATTCCAACGGCTTCTTTACACGTAAACGAAAAAAAGAAGTTGGGTTATATTCTTTACTAGGAATTCGGAAACGCCAAATTGGAAAAATGCTGTTTTATGAAAATATGTTAATGGGGTTAATGTCTTTAATCATTGGTATTGTGATTGGTAGCTTATTGTCTAAGCTATTTCTTGAATTACTAGTAAGTTTAATGGGGCTCGATTTACAAGTTCATTTTGAAGTGCCGCTGGCGGCGATTATTAATACAGCAGTTGTGTTCTTTGTGATTATTTTATACACATCGCTGCAAGGGTATCGATTAATTTATCGATTTAAACTCATTGAGCTATTCCGCGCTGAGCGTGAAGGAGAGCAAATGCCAAAAGGGTCTATTGTTATGGCATTTATCGCTGTATTTTTAATTGGTTCTGGGTATTTCTTATCACTTATGTTTACGAAAGCTATTAAATATGCAGACTTCATGATGATTGCATTTTATATTTTACTCGCAACCGTACTTGGTACGTATTTATTATTTATGTTCTTTACAGTTGGCGTTTTAAAACGCACAAGAAATAATAAATCCTCCTTTTATAATGGAATGAATATGATAACAACGTCCCAGTTGTTATACCGCATGAAAGGAAATGCAAAATCCCTTGCGACAATTGCTATTTTAAGTGCAGTAACATTAACTGCTGTTGGTACATCTGTCACGATGTATTACAACACATTTACACAAGCGAAAGATTATACACCGTATAGTTTTTCTTATGTGAAAAAGGATGCGGCTTTAGAACAGAAAGTGAATGCGATCTTTGAGGAAGAGAAGAAGCATAATCCAATTAAAGAGCAGTTCGAAATTGAAATGGTGCCGGTGAAAGGGAAATTTGAAGGTGAAAAAGTTGATATAAGTATGAATGCTCATTATATGATGGCAGAGCAATTTCAACTTATGTCACAATCTGCCTTCAATACAATTGCGAATAAAATGGATACGGTAAGGTTAACTGCTGGAGAAGCTTTTGTATTGGATGGTACGTATATGGAAGGACATGAGTTTAGTACAGTATATACAGGAAATAAAGCGGTATTTCCTCTTGGAAATGAAACGAAGGCATTAACAATTAAAGGTGTTGAAGGTCGTAATGTTACGAACTTAGGAGAATTAGTTGTTGTTGTTCCAGATAATTTATACGAACAAGCGAAAAAGGTAACTGGAACGAGAGTGGTTAAAAATATTGATGTGAAAAATGAGAAGAATAGTAAGGCGTTAACGGAAAAATTAACAAAGATTATGCCAGGAAATCTTGAACCTGCACCGGCATTTAGAGACTTCTATACTGGATTTAAAGGCGGAATCGAAGCAACTGGTATGATGATGTTTATCGGTATTTTCCTAGGTCTTGTATTTTTACTTGCAACAGGTTCTATTATTTACTTTAAACAATTAACAGAAGCAAATGCAGACCGGGATCGTTACGTTGTTCTTCGTAAAGTTGGGGTAACGAAGCAAGAAATGAAGAAGGCAATCGCAAAACAAATCAGCTTTATTTTTGCCATTCCATTAGTCGTTGGAATTTTGCATAGCTTATTTGCGCTAAAAGGATTGTCTAACTTATTACCGTTTGAAATTTTAATTCCATTGTTAATGAGCATTGGAGTATATAGTGTGATTTATATTGGATATTACTTCTTAACAGTTCGTTCTTATTTTAAGATTGTGAGTGGGAGGTAGTAGAAAACGAGGCTGTCCCAAAAGGTCATTGGATACTGACCTTTTGGAGACAGCTTCTTTTGTTGGTTGTTTTATTCGGATCTTATGCCTAGTTCTTCACTAAAATTGCCATATAAGCCATTGTTGTAAGTTCATTTGCATTCAGTAAATCAAATATCCTTTTAAGATAAACATTGTTATGTTCAACTGTTTTTGCGAAAGATTGGATGAGTTTGATCACTAAATCTGTCGTTAATCCTTTATGAAAGCCTGCCATGCCGATTAAATGAAGTTTTATCATTGAATAGTGAATGACTAATATAACATAATCATTGAAAAGCGTTTTGTGTCCAAGTGGGAACAAGTTTTTAAATACATAATTAACTAGGTAGTTTTCTAAAATGTACTCATGTTCTGTCATAAATGGTTCGTAAAATTCTTCATAGGCCTTTTTATAGTGCTCTGTAGTCTCTTCAACAGTTGCTTCTTTTGTATATTGAATACCTTCTAACATCTCTTTTAAACAATCAAGGTATCGTTGACTTGTGATAGACTGGCTAACACGATACTCCACTAATTCTTTACACAATTTCATTTGTACAGCTAATTGAGTAGGTATTTTATCAAGTTGATCTTTCATTCCTTGATTAGACATCCCATTAGTGAACTGAGCAATGACATTTGGAATTCCATCAACATCACCTTGATCAATTTGTTTCTGTACCTTTTGATAGAACATTCCTAAAATGATAAGGCGCTCCGCTAGAGTATAAGATCGGTCTTGTATAATTTGAATGGAAAAAATACGTAATTCCCAGAAGTATTTTTTTGGTTGATTATCGACTTTCAGGTTATCTGTTTTTAAATGTTTTCCAATGAATCCACGAGTACTAGCCGGTTCTTCAGCCTTATTAAAATCAATTCCATTTGGATTAAGAAGGGCTAAACGTGCAGCTTCAGGACATGACATAGTCGCTGATTTTTCAATTACACCGTTAATACTATTAATAGAGCGAGGGTAGACTGCACAAGTATTAGATAAATACTCTTCACCTAAATTTAATTGAACCTTGCAAAGATTCTCTTGGGATAGGAAAGAACATTTTCCGCCCTTCTCCATTTTAATTTTAGCGTAAGACGTAGAAGAGGGGTTTGAACGTTGTCTTGTTACGTTCTTCTTGAGAAGTGGTTTTAATTCTAAATCACGAGATTTTTGGTATTTTTTATAAGTATCTTCATCAACATCTACTCTCCATCCAATGCAACAAGAATCTTCACACTCTGATCCTATACAAGAGAATTGTTGCATATATTGGGGAACAAGCAGCTGTCTATTTTTGGTGTTATTAAGTGTCATCGTACTGATCTCCTTAGTTAATATTACAATAAACTAATAAATATATGATAATTGTATATTAAGAAATATAGATTATCAATATTGCTCTTTTTTTGTAAAATGATTAAGAAATTGCAATGAACCAAAAACGGATAGTTCCTTCATTTCTTTTGGTGACTTAATTAAGTCAAAAAAGGGTAGTTCTTTTTATTTATATGAAAAAAACGAGGCTGCCCAAAAAGTAAAACTTTTGGGGCAGCCTCGTTTTTGCTAAGTATGGTTGTATCGTATTATTTATCAGTTGCAACAGAAGCGATGTATGGTAAGTTGCGATATTTTTCAGCGCAGTCAATGCCGTAGCCAACGATGAATTCATCTGGAATGACAAAGCCAACATATTCAGCTGTTAAATCAACTTTACGGCGTTCTGGTTTATCAAGAAGCGTACAGAATTTTAACGATTTTGGTTTATGCATTAAGAAGTGATCTTTTAAGAAGTGAAGTGTTAAACCAGAATCAATAATGTCTTCTACAACAATTACATTTTTACCTGTAATATTCACATCGATGTCTTTTAGTAATTTCACTTTACCAGTTGTTGTTGTTTGGTTTCCATAGCTAGATGCAGAAATAAAGTCGATTGTTACCTCGTTTTTAATATGACGAATTAAATCGGCTGCAAAGACGAAAGAACCTTTTAATACAGCAATAACAAAAATTTCTTCTCCTTCAAAATCACGCTCGATTTGCATAGCAAGCTCTTTTACTTTTTCTTGCAGCTGCTCTTGTGAGATTAAAGTATCTTTAATTTGAATATCCATCAAAATCCTCCTACATTGTGAAACTTGTGAACAGTTTGACTGTAAAGGATTGACGTGAAAAAGTCAAAAAAGAGAGGGGGGATTTATTTTAAATAGAAGGAATAAGAAATTATAATAGATTGAAGTAGTAGATACATCATGCGGAGACTTATAGATGAAGGAATACCTATAATAAAAACTCTCTTGTCATAAACAAGAGAGTTTACTAGTTTATTCGTTTATTTCACCTATCCAAACTCCGTTGTCTTGGAATGAATGCCATTTCCCATTAATGGAGTGTTTGCCTGTTACCATTTTTCCACCTTGCTCTAAATAATACCAAGCGCCATTCCAATATAACCAGCCTGTATGTACTATGCCATCTTTATTTGCAAAGAGCCACTCCTTTGCATATTGCCCCCATTGATTTATAAGCAGAACGCCATTTTCGTTAAAGAAATAACGGTTACCATCAATCTTATAGGTACTATCTACCATTCGTCCCTCATCTAAATAGTACCATTTCCCGTTTTCTTGTAACCATCCAGTTTTAGCTGCGCCATTCTTATCGAAATAGTACCATGAATTTTCTACTTTCACCCAACCAGTAGCCATTTGTCCGTCTTTATGAAAATAATAAGTTTTACCATCAATAGTGTGTAATCCAACTTTCATTCTTCCTTTATCATAGGAGTCTAAATAGTACCATTTTCCGTTTTCTTGTAACCATCCAGTTTTAGCCGCACCATTTTCACCATAGTAATACCAAATGTTTCCGTCTGGGTTAAGAATCCACCCTTTGGCCATTTTCCCATTGTCATAAAAGTAGTAGCTATTACCGTCGTCGTCTACAACAGCCATGCCTGCTGCCATAGCGTTACCAAGAAAATCAGGGAATAGATACCATGCATCTCCATATTTAAGCCAACCTTTTTTCTTCACACTGTTTTGATCGTAGTAATACCACTGATTATTTTCTTGTACCCATCCAGATTTTTGAGCAATTTGCATTTCTTTTGGCGCATTATTTTTAGCGCTTACATTTTGTTCTGCTTGAGCAATTGTTGGAACGATTAACATTGTAGATAGTAAAACTGGTAAAATAGCTTTCTTCATTTCTCACATCTCCCATTTATTGGTTTATTTTAGATTTAATTTCCACATAAGTTATACTATTACATTGTGAATCTATTTTCAATAGCTTTTGTAATAAAAATGTAATAATTATTTTTTGTTTGTAACATTTATTTATTTTTCGTAATAAAATACCCATTTTATGATAAATTGTTGAAAGGAAATTGAGGTAAGGTTTATCCCGCATTAACAGGTAGTAAGCTGCTTACTTCAAGTTTTAAAGAGAGACGGGATAGAAAGGAGGGAGGATGGTTTTATTATTATTTGCTGCCCATTAATGCGGGATAAAGTGAAAAAGGATCGGCAATTAGCCAATCCCTTTATGGATTTCATATCTATTCTTAGATTCATTTTATCTACAATATTTTTCTCTTAAACCTAATATATGTTCTACAGATTGTTGAACACCTTTTTCTTGATCTTCAAGCATTTTTTCTAATAGATGTTCAGGAGGATAATAGTAATCTACCGGCTTAATAACATGTAAGTCATATGGAGGATTTTCTACTTTGAATGCTCCTTCACCGACTTCATACACGCCCCCAGTTCCTTTTGGACGTTTAAATGGAGCTACGTATGGAAAACACATTTCTACATTAATTCTTGTTAGTGTCGATTCATTCACTAATATTTTGAAACATTCTTCCAAATCGATATTGCCAGTTCCTGCTGGAACACCGCAAACTATATGGTCTTCACCGTCGTGAATAACAATATGATCCTTAAAATGAGTTGTGTAGGCATATGGAGCTAAATTTCTGACTGCTTCAACTGGATCTTCCCATGCCATCATTCCATTTCCTAAATCACAATGTGCTCCAACCCAAGGGCTGTTTACTTCCTTAATAATTTTTATTACCTCAGCTGTTGTTTCTTCTTCGTGATTTTCAACTCCAAGTTTAATTCGATATTTTTTTAACAATGGTACGATTTGTTTAAGATCTTCAGGGGCTTTCGCCATCTTTTCAGCATCGTATTCACCTACACAAACGTAAGTGCGGATGACATCTGCACCAATTTGATTCGCAATGTCTATCACTTTTGTTAAATGCTCTATATCTGTACCTCTTGTATCAATTTCAGCATATAAACCATACTTTTGAATTTCTTCTCGAACCTTTTTCAAATGATCAGGTTCGTTCCCGCCAAGTACACCCCACTCTGGATGTAAATTCTTGTCTGCCTCATTTGTAATAATATTAATTTGAACCCCGTCCAATCCGAGTTCAGCCGTTTTTCTTATAAAGTCAAAAATATCCATTCGGTTGTTGTGAAAAAATAAATGATAGCTTTCTGTTTCTAATCCGATTTTCATGATATCCTCACCTTTCTTATCTTCCTATTATCAATCTCATGCTTCATTTAAAATTGAACTTGCCTCATTCATTTGTAATTTCTTTTTCTTTTTGACAATTCGAACTAAATAACTGCTAATAATCAGACCAAGCACGGAAAAAGCAATCATTGTTAAAAATACATGCCTATAACCATCCATTCCTGGTGTTCTATCTAACATGCTTCCATATAGAGAAAATGCAAACATCGAAGGTGAATATCCTATTAAGCAAGCAATGGAAACAGATGAACCACTGATTTCTCTTGGGATTCCCACCTCATCAATAGGAGCAAAAAATACTGCTCTTTGAGTGAAAATAATTGTGCCAAAGCTAAGTGTAAAGATCATTCCAGTATATACATTCATCGTCTGATGAGGTAAGAAGATAAAAATAGTCATTCCAATAATTGCGACTATAAAAGCAAGTCTCAAATATTTAGATGGAGACTTAAATTTTTTATCAGCTAAGAACCCTCCTAGCGGACCACCAAGCATTTTTAAAGCGTATTGATTAATAATTCCATAAGCACCTACTAGTGCAACAGGCATACCATAGATATCTTTTAAAAACGGAATAAAATATGTTAAACCTATATAGACGGAATATACAGAGAATATAGTAAATGATACGGCCCATACTTCAGGCATCTTTAATGCTTGTAAATCACCGTCTAGTGCAGCTTTATTTTTGTTAATTTTGTTACCTTGTTCATCCGTATCTTTAATTTCATCGTCTTCTACTAAGAAATAAGAAATGATACCAATAACAATTGCTGTTGCTGCAAGGAAAACAATTGCACCTTTAAAGCCGGATGCTCCTGATCCTAACCAACCAAAAATTGCAAGGGCAGCAAAATCGACAATTGTATCAACCACTCCTCTTCCTGCTTCCAGGAACCCGAATACTCTACCTTGTTCATCTTTATCACCTAGTAACCTTACAGCTTTTATTAGCGCAGGCCAATAAGCAGTCTCTGCAAATAAAGCGAAAATAATCCAAACGGTTAAAACGCCATAATAACCAGGAAATGTTGTTAAATATAATCCGGATACTCCAACACCGATTAAGCTAAACGGTATGATTTTCTTCTTAGAAAACCTTTCTACTATATACATCGATGCAATATAACCAAACGCTTGGATGATTCCATAAATTGATAAGATTACACCTATTTGGGTATGGGATAAGTGAAAATAATCAAACGTTTCGTTCATCAAGCTATTTTATTAAAGATGAACACAATAGCATAATTGGAATGCTGTGTGTGAATATTGATATTAGTAACATGATAAAAGCAAGAGACTGGTTAGACAGTATGATTATGAGTAATACTAGCATAAATGAAGATGTAGAGAAGTCTCAGCCTAACCTTGAATTAGACCTTTCTGAGAACTTAGAAGAAAATCTGGATAGTCTTCTTTCATCACTTATTACAGGAGTTTTATTAGAATGCGAAATTCCGCCTGAGAGAATGTCTCCTGATGAAAAAATGGAAGTAATAAAAAAACTTAATGATAAAGGGGTATTTTTACTTAAAGGCGGCGTAAGTGAAGTGGCTAAATATTTAAAGGCATCAGAAGCAACTATCTATCGATACTTAAACAAGGTAAAGTAAATGACACATTTACTTTACCTTGTTTTGTCCTATTAAGCAATTTAACTCAAAAAAGCTAAAAGCTCGATTAGTCGGGTTTTCCACCAGTAGGGGATTAAAAAAATACTGATAGAAGTTTTACTTTATTGTTTTTAAACATGCGCACATCAAATAAATGACACCTAAAATAGAAAGGACTGTAAGCAAACTCAATTTTCATCGAGTTGCTTACAGTCCCAACGGAGAAACTATTAAACGGATTTCTCTTTTTTTCATACATACTATCTAGACAAGTAGTTTTGAATTCCTTCAAAGATAGATTGTGATAGTTTGTTTTGATAGTTGTTAGAAGTTATGCTTAATCTGTCTTCTGTATTCGTTATGAACCCTGTTTCTACTAAAATAGGAAGTGCTTGATTATCTCCTTTTAACACACGAAGTTCCGGACGCTCTTTCAATCCTCTACTTTTACCACCAGTGTTCGCAATTAAAGACTTCTGCACAGCACTTGCTAATTTATAAACTTGATTACTTTTTGGATGGTCAGGATTATATAATGTTTCAATTCCTGCTGCTGCTGGAGAATCTGCAGAGTTTACATGAACACTAACAAAAATATCAGCTTTATTCTTATTGGAAATCTTAACGCGGTCTGATAATTCAATGAAAGTATCTGTTGCACGTGTCATCACAACATGCATACCACTATTTTCCAATAGTTTTTGTAGCTTTAAGCTTACTGATAATGCAATATCTTTTTCAAGTATACTCTTATATACGGCTCCAGAATCCTTTCCACCATGCCCAGCGTCTACAACAATTGTTTTTCCAAAATAGATTGGTTGTTCAATCCAAGCTCCATTTGTATCAAGGTAATACGATATCCCGTTAATTTCAATCCAGCCAGTTTTCATAGCCCCATTTTCAGCCATGTAGTACCATGCATTATCTACTTGTACCCAGCCAGTTTTCATAGCCCCATTTTCAGCCATGTAGTACCATGCATTATCTACTTGTACCCAGCTAGTTTTCATAGCCCCATTTTCAGCCATGTAGTACCACGTATTATCTACTTGTACCCAGCTAGTTTTCATAGCCCCATTTTCGGCCATGTAGTACCACGTATTATCTACTTGTACCCAGCCAGTTTTCATTGTCCCATTTTTAGCCATATAGTACCACGTATTATCTACTTGTACCCAACCAGTTTTCATAGCCCCATTTTCAGCCATGTAGTACCATGCATTATCTACTTGTACCCAGCCAGTTTTCATAGCCCCATTTTCGGCCATGTAGTACCGTGCATTATCTACTTGTACCCAACCAGTTTTCATTACACCATTTTGATCAAAATAATACCAATTATTTTGATCCTGCACCCAACCAACTTTCTTGTCTCCGTCAGTTGGCAACTCAGGCTTTGTCGCTTGTTTTAATTTCATAGTTTCATATAAAAACTTTGAATATTGTCCACGAGTAGTGGTTGTTCCTGGTTCAAACTTTCCGTTTCCCGTACCAACTGTAATACCATTTGATTGCAGCGCACTAATTGCATCGTTTGCCCATGCGTAGTTTGCGGTTATATCATTAAATGTGTGTGCAGCCTGAACTTTTAAGTTAAAGGCATTCTTAAGAACTTGAGCCATTTCAGCACGAGTTAAAGGAGATTTTGGTCTAAAGTTACCATCTTGATCTCCTTTAAAAATACCAGCTTCAGTTAAAGCTAAAATTTCATTTGAAAACATTGTTGTGCTATTACTTACATCATGATAAGGGTTTTTATATTCTGCCTTTGATTGTAAGCCAAGAGCAACATATAGGAGTCTCGCAACTTGTTCACGAGTTACATTATCTTCTGGACCAAATTTTCCATCTCCATATCCAGAAACAATATTTTTGTTTGCTAAATATGTAATTGCTTCATACGCAAAGTATGTGTTTGGTACATCTATGAAACTACCTTGAGAAGCAGAAGCAGCTTGTACTTCTTGCGCCTTATTTTGATCTTGTTGAATAGTTTTAGTAACAGTCTCTTCTTTAGCATTAGTTTCATCTTTTTGCTCAGTTTCTCTTTCTTGGTTAAGAGGTGCTTGTTCTTTTTGTTCAGCTTCTTTCCCTTGGTTAAGAGGTGCTTGTTCTTTTTGTTCAGCTTCTTTTCCTTGATTAAGAGAAGGTGGTTCTGTTTGCTTAACTTCTTTTTCTTGCGTAACAGTTGGCTGTTCACTGTGTGTTTCTGCTAGAATTGGCATTGGACTTAAAACATAGCCTAATGCCAACACAGTTGCCATGGTTTTTTTCAACATGCGTTTATTCACCTTACTTCCTTTGTCTTAGGGATAAATATCCTTATTTGCCATATTTTAATTGTAACAAATAATTCACGAAATGTAATATAAAATATAGATATAAGGAAAAGAGGATGATAGAATATTTATAGTGCGTGTTGTAAAACGTATTCTTCTATATAATTAGATTTTTTAAAATATAATAAATATATATTATGATTTTGAATAAAACCTTACAATTTTGTAAGGTTTTTTGTAAGGTAAATCGATAGTTTGTACTGCTTTTTTTGTATACACTACGTATGTGTAAGGCACACATATTTTAGGAAAATAAGGAAAGTACTAAAACAGAAAGGAGTGAGGGAATGGAGAGGTATTCATCGGCTCTTTCTTTATTATTAGAGAATGATATGATTATGTTAGCTAATAATGAAGGCTGTAAAACTGTAGTTGATCGACAAGAAACATGGGTGGATTCACATGATAAAATTGTGTGGTACAAGTGGAATGAGAACTATAAAGAGAAAATAAAGAAGCAGCACATAGGGTATGAGATGCATAGAGTTGTTTTATGGAATGAGATGAAATCTTGGATTCATAAACATAACGGTAAAAACGAACGAGAGAGCAGCCGAGAGATAGATGCACTCCATTTTCAAACTCCTGAAATTGTTAGACACACAGATTATTCACATTAGGAAAGTAACATGTAAAACTAGGGCACAGAAAAAGAGCAGGTCGCTTATAGAAGCAATCTGCTCTTTTTCTATGATTAAGCGCGTTTCGTAATCAAGCGCGGTGTTGTTGTAAATAAAATGACAAGTAAAATTGCACATAATATGAAAGAACCAATCATTGTGCTACCGTTTATGATGAAGGAATATAAAGCGGCTGACTGTCCTTTTGGTGCATATTGGCCAAAGAAAATAACGCCGGCAATGAAGTGCCAGAAGTAACGAGCTAGGCTGCCGATGAATGTAGCAAAAATGATATACATAACTGCTTTTGTTTTTTGTCTATTGGCAAGTGCTTGTTGAATTGGTAGATGAAATAATCCAGCAAAACCTATAAAAGCAAATGCAATGAAGTATTCAATAAACATTTGTACAGGCGTTAAAATGTATGCATCTCCTACGACAATTTGTAGTAATCCCCAAACGAGGCCACTTAAGAAACTAGCTTTAAATCCCCAGCGGTAAGCGATAATAAAAATTGGAATCATAGCAAATGAGATAGAACCGCTTGTTGGAAGTTTAATAGATAGCGGCAAAATGTCGATGACTAATGCAAGTGCTGCAAGAATCGCTGCCTCTATCATTGCTTGTAAATTTGTATTACGCATGTATAAATCCCCCTACATCCAAGTTACAAAAAAAGAATCATTATCATAGGGGGGTATTGAAATATACAAGTTACAAATAACTATTTACGTATATTCGTTTGCACAATTCCTGCGCTAGCATTAACTAACAGGTTCAAAGGGTCGGAACGATGTGTTCCCTCTCAGCGACGCGGCTCCCCCTGTGACAACGAGATTCTTAAATTGTTAATATTATTGTAGCGGAAATGGATAAGAATGACAAAAGGATTTTAGCATAGCTATGTTATATAAGATAAAACCGTAAAAAATAGTGATAAATTGACACAATATTGTATAGTCTTTCTTTTGAGGTTCATGTTATAATTGGTATTGATAATAATTATCGTTATCGTCTGAGGGGGAGAAATTATGAACTTAGTTGATATGAATATAGATGAAAAAGTACGTGTGAAAGATTTACAATCTCTTGATAAATTATTAAAACGTCGTTTAGCTTCATTTGGATTTGCTGAAGGCTGCGAACTTTGTGTAAAACAAAAGGCAATGTTTAATGGTCCGTGTACATTAGAATGCCGCGGACAATTAATCTCTATTCGCCATTGTGATGCGAAAATGATAAAGGTGGAATTAGCGTGAATAAGGTTGCTTTACTAGGGAATCCAAATACGGGGAAAACATCATTATTTAATGCGCTTACTGGTTCTTATGAATATGTAGGGAACTGGAGCGGAGTAACTGTAGAAAAAAAGATTGGTAAGTTAAAAGGTAAAAATGGAACTTTAATAGACTTACCAGGTGTATATGATTTAAACCCTGTGTCACGTGATGAAGGGGTTGTTACACAATTTCTATTAACAGAAGAATTTCATCATATGTTAAACATTGTAGACGCTTCTCAATTCGAACGTAATATGCATTTAACTTTGCAATTATTAGAATTCGGTAAGCCGCTCTCAATTGGTTTAAACATGATAGATGTTGCCAGGCAGCGTGGAATTAACATCGATGTGAAGAAACTAGCTGAAATACTAGGTGTAACAGTTATTCCGGTTATTGCGAGGAGCGGAAAAGGCTGTGAGGAATTGTTAGCTTCTCTTCACGAAAGTGATCGCGTAGAACAGAAGCCATTTATTCTTTCTTATGGTGAAAAGGTAGATGCAGGAATTCAACAAGTTATGGATAAATTGCAACAAGCGAATTATGAACATTCAAGATGGCTTGCACTTCAATTCTTAGGAAATAATGAAGTGATAGAAAAAGAATTGAGTCAATTACATGTATATAAAGAAATTGTAGCGATTCGCTCTGCATTAGAAGCAGAATTAGACGGAACGCTGGAACAGCATATACACGGAGCACGTGCAGCGTATATCGAAAAGTTAAAGGCAAGTGTACTTCGTCATGAGAAAGAAGGAAGCATTCCTTTTTCTGAACGAGTTGATAAATTGATTACGCATAAAATCTGGGGACTTCCGATCTTTTTAGGGATCATGTATTTCATTTTTCAGGTGACGTTTTCATGGATTGGAACACCTTTATCTGATCAACTTGATGCATTTATCGGCGGACCGTTCACAGATTGGGTAACAACAGCTCTAACTAATATGGGGGCATCTCAATTCATTCAAGCGCTCATTACAGATGGAGTAATTGCTGGTGTCGGAGCAGTAATCGTATTCGTTCCACAAATTCTTGCATTATTCTTTTTCATTTCATTATTAGAAGACTCTGGATATATGGCGCGTATTGCTGTTGTAATGGATCGTATTATGGAGTTTTTTGGACTAAATGGAAAAGCATTTATTCCTATGATTATCGGGTTTGGTTGCAATGTACCAGGTGTTATGGCTGCGAGAACGATTGAACAGGAGAAAGAGAGACTGCTTACGATTTTAGTGACGCCATTTATGTCGTGTTCAGCACGTCTACCTGTATATGCATTATTTGCGGGCGTCTTCTTCCCGCATAGTCAAGCAATCGTTGTGTTCTCTTTATATATTATCGGTATTGTCCTTGCACTAGTCGTTACAAAAATTATGTCTGTGACAGTTTTAAAGCAAGAAAAATCCATTTTTGTAATTGAACTGCCGCCTTATCGCGTGCCGCAAGCAAAAACGTTATGGCGCAGTACGTGGGAAAAAGGTAAGGGATTTGTGCGCAAAGCAGGTACATTTATCTTTGGTGGTTCTGTTGTTATTTGGTTATTAAACTACGCTGGTCCATCTGGATTTGATGTAAAGATGGGAGATAGTTTCTTAGCAATGATTGGCGGATTATTTGCTCCAATTTTTGCGCCGCTTGGTTTTGGAACATGGCAAGCAGCTGCATCACTAATGACAGGATTTTTAGCAAAAGAAGTTGTTGTTTCTACAATGGCAATTATTTATTCCGTGAAAGAAGATGTATTAGGGAACGTAATCGGTACTCATTTTACAACATTATCAGCATACGCATTTATGTTCTTTACTTTATTATATGTACCATGCTTAGCAACAGTTGCGGTCATTCGTCGTGAAACAGGATCTATTAAGTGGACTATTTTCTCTGTTGTTTATCCGCTTGTTGTTGCGTATGTATTAACACTAATTGTATACCAAGTTGGATCCATGCTAGGATTCTAGAAGGAGATGTATCATCATGATAGTCAATATTTTAATTGGAGCTGTCGTTTTTGGGTATGCTGGATACACGTTAATTAACTTTGTAAAGAGAAGTAAAAAAGGGAAATGTGCGGCGTGTTCTCTTAATAAATCATGTCAGTCCAACGTTTGTAGCCCTGATATGAAGCATGTGGTGAATAAGTAATACAGAGATTCTTAGATAATATATAGAAACGCATGGAGAAATGATCCATGCGTTTTTTGTTCATCTCACATTAACGGGCAGTAAGATTCCCCACCTGAAGTGCACTTCAGAAGCAGTAGGTGGGGGTAGTCCAATTGAGTTGAAAAGCGTTTGAGTTGATGTAACAATAATTTAGAATATATATAGTAACTAAGAACCTAGAGGTGATGAAATGAACGAAGGTAAAGAATTACATATCAAAAAAGTGTACGAGCAACTTATTGAAGCTTGGAACAATCGGGATGCAGAAGGTATGGCCAATTTGTTTACTGAACGTGGAGAGAGTATAGGATTTGATGGAAGTCAGTCGATTGGATCTAAAGAAATTTTTTCTCATTTAAGCCCCATTTTTAGGGACCATCCTACTGCTCCATTTGTAAGTAAAATAAAAGATATACGTTTCATTGGTGAAAATGCCGCTATCTTAAGAGCTATCGCAGGTATGATACCGCCAGGAACATCAGATTTAAAGCCAGAGGTTAACACCCATCACACTCTTGTAGTTATAAATAACTCTAATGATTGGAAAATCGAATTATTTCAAAATACACCAGCACAATTTCATGGAAGACCTGAATTAGTAGAACAAATGACAGAAGAACTGAGGGAACTAATATAAAAAATGCTCAGAGCATAAAAACTCTGAGCATTTTTGTTATGCTATTACCCCTGTAAAACTAAATCAGCAATTTTTGTAGGGAATTCTGTATGTACATAAAATTCTTCAGCTTTCCAATACCTATTTTGAAACTTGGAAATATTTTGTTGCGTATGTTCACTTTCACGAAGAAATCTCTTATTTCGCGGGCAGTCCAAATACACTACATAATCGTAGAAACTTCTCCACTCTTTACGTTGAAGAAAAACACCTTCTATTACGATTACACAAGTATTAGGAAGTTTCACGTTCATCATACTCTGTGTATCAGATTCGTTATCATAAAAGGGTAGAATAAGATCGTTCGAAAATCTGAGTTTATCGAAAAAATGATCACGTAACCAAGTAATGTCCCACTGTAAATGATAATATTCATACCATTCTGCATGCCCAGTATTGTAACGTTTTTTACGCTCAACAATGTGGTCATCAATATGAAAGACATAGAAAGGGATATTCTTTTCCTCTACAGCCTCGCTAAGTTTTTTCACAAGTGTTGTTTTGCCAGAACGGCTTAACCCATCTATACCTAAAATAAACCGATCGTTTATCTCAAGATTTGTAATCAAGTGTAAGAGAGTTATGAAATTATCTTTCAAGGTATTGTCATCTCCTTTGAAAAGGTTATTCTTTTTTTACCTTATTTTTCTCAGTTTTGAGCCATTAGCTATTATGCCAATAAAACCAGTGATGGCGAATACATACGCTACGAACAAGAAAGTTGATGATAGTGAGCCTGTAATGATTCTAAATGTGCCAAAAGCAAATAATAGGAAATTACTCACGAGAGCTATCATTGTTCTAGTTTTAATATTCATTTTTTGCACCCCTGAAAAATCTTTATTTTAAATAAATGTTAACACATTGATTGGTATAAATTAACATTAATCGTCATTTAGGAAGAGTTCTCTCTATTTTTATGGATATCGATATGGAAATTTAACACGGTCAAAATGAAAAAAAGAAGCCTTTTAACAGGCTTCTTTTTTTATTTTAATGATATCCCTTTGCAGAGTCTTTATGAATTTTTTCTTTAAAGATGGTGTAGCTCCATAATTGATAGCCAATAACGATTGGTACCATGACCATTGCAACAAAAAACATAATTTTTAAGTTTAACTCACTGCCTGCTGCTTGGAATAATGTTGTGCTGTATGCATCGTTAATGCGAGATGGCAGCATTCTTGGGAACATACCAGTAAAACCAGTTGCCATAAACATGGCGATTGTTAAGCAAACGAATGTGAAGGCTAAACCAATTTTACGTTTGAAAACCATAACGATTACGATGACACTCATTAACATCGCAAGTAACGGAATGATAAACAGTACAGGGTATTCCGTAAAGTTTTGGAATAAGTTTGTAAGGTTTGCCGTTGCGACGTAAAAGATGGCTAAAATAGTTGCTGCTGCCATCGAAAATGGTTTGGCAATTTTATAAGCACGATCTGATACTTCACCAGTCGTTTTAATCATAACCCAAAGTGCACCGGATACAACAAAGATTGCAGTGAAGAAAAGACCGCCTAAAATACCGTAAGGGTGTAATAAGCTCAGTAAATTTCCTTCATAGCCGTGTTTGCCAATTTGTAGTCCGTAGTAAAGGTTAGCGAATGTAACGCCGAATAAGAATGCAATTAAGAAACTACCAACCGCATATGTCCATTTACAAACAGTTTGCCAAACTGGTGAATCATCTTTATGCATAAATTCTAATCCTGCTGCACGAGCGAACAGGGCGAATAATACTAAAAATAACGGTGTGTATAAGTAGCTGAACATGTTTGCGTATGTTACTGGGAAAGCAGCAAATGTCGCTCCCCCTGCTGTAATTAACCATACTTCATTACCACCCCAGAACGGTCCAATTGCTTCTTGCAGTTGATTGCGTTCTTGGCGATCTTTCGTAACGAATGGGAAAATCATTCCGTTACCGAGTGCATAGCCATCGAGAATAAAGTAAACTGTCCAAATCACGCCCCACAAACCGAACCAGATAATTGCAAGTGTATCATGAGACATGAGCTGCACCTCCTTGATTTGTTTCTTCTAATGCTGCAGGTCCCTTTTTCGCAAA
Source organism: Bacillus sp. S2(2024) (assembly GCF_050474045.1). Taxonomy (NCBI): domain Bacteria; kingdom Bacillati; phylum Bacillota; class Bacilli; order Caryophanales; family Bacillaceae; genus Bacillus; species Bacillus sp. S2(2024). Next base: position 3,841,375 of record NZ_JBFLUS010000003.1, on the reverse strand, counting down.
TTTTAACATGAGATATACATCAGCAATTAATAGTAAAGTGTAGAACAAGACTAAGCTAATTAAAGAGAACCAAATTTGCGGTACAGCAATTGGTGAAACCGCTTCTGCTGTACGCATAAGCTTGTATACTGTCCAAGGCTGACGTCCTGCTTCTGTAACGATCCAACCTGCGTTAATTGCTACATATGGAAGTAATACGGACCACATTGTAATTTTTAAGAAACGTTTTGAGTTTTCTAGTTTTCCTTTGCGCATTAAATAGAAGCCAAACCATGTCAGTGCCATAAAGAATGTGCCAAGGGCAACCATTAAACGGAAACTGTAATAAACAAGATTTACGTTCGGACGATCTTCTTTTGGAATATCTTTTAAACCGACAATTTTTCCATCAAATGAGTTTGTATAGAAGAAGCTGCCGAGTTTTGGAATTGATAGTGCTTCAAAGTTTTTCTCATTTTTCACATCAGGAAATTGAATAATTGAGAAAGGTTTTCCTTCTCCAGTATCCCAAACTGCTTCCATTGCCGCACCTTTAGCCGGCTGCATTTTTGCTGCGAAAGCACCGGATTCGTGACCGATGAAAGGTGTTGCAGTTGCTGCAAATAAACCGAATATTAAACCGTACTTAAATGATTTTTTAAAGAATGCAACATCATTTTTACGCAGTAAGTGATACGCACTAATCGCCATAACGAAGAATGCACCAACGATATAACAACTAATAACAGTATGGAAGAACATATGCCATGCATATGGATTTGTAATAAGTGCCCAAAAGTCAGTTAATTCAGCACGGCCATTGCGGACTACGTAGCCAACAGGATTTTGCATGAAGCCGTCCGCTGTGATAATCCAAAGAGCAGAAATATTTGTTCCAAGTGCGACCATCCACATAGAGAATGCACGGAATTTTGGTGAAATTTTCTCTTTACCGAACAACCAAATTCCCATGAAAGTAGATTCTAAGAAGAAGGCAACAAGTGCTTCTATTGCAAGTGGAGATCCAAAAATATCTCCCATATACTTGGAGTACTCAGACCAGTTTGTTCCGAATTGGAATTCCATCGTAATCCCGGTGATGATTCCCATTACGAAGTTAATGGTAAATAACTTACCCCAGAAATTTGCCATTTTTCGATAAGTTGGATTTAATGTGCGTGCATATTGCGTTTCCATACACGCTACTAAAATAACAAGTCCGAGTGTTAATGGTACAAATAAGAAATGATAAAAGATTGTAATTGCAAATTGAAAACGACTCAGTAATAAAACGTCGGACATAGTAATGAATCACTCCTTTTTTTTTTCATTATCTACAATTAGTTTATAGTGAAAATGTGAGCAAAGTATGGGTGAGTTGTTACAGAACTGTGTGAGAATTATGGAAGAATTATGACTGTTATCTGAAAACATCGTATTTTTAGAATAAAATAATACGTTTTTTGTTTTTTTCATTCTTTGATACACTTAATTTGTAGTTATATGAAGAAAGAGGGGTTTTACTATGAAAACATTAGAAGAAATTTTGCAATATAATAAGGAATTTGTTGAAAGTAAAAAGTATGAAGAATATGAAGCAGGAAAATTTCCGAATAAAAAAATGGTTATTATTTCATGCATGGACACACGTCTTGTAGAACTATTGCCAAAAGCGATGAACATGCGTAACGGTGATGTGAAAATTATTAAAGTAGCCGGTGCTGTTATTTCACATCCATTTGGAAGTATTATGCGCAGCATTTTAGTTGCGGTTTATGAACTTGGTGCAAATGAAGTGTGTGTAGTTGGTCACCATGATTGCGGTATGGCAAAAATTCAAGCGAGCAGCACAATCGAAAAGATGAAAGAGCGCGGTGTTTCAGAAGAGAAACTAGATACGCTTCGTTATTCTGGAATCGATTTAGAGAGGTTCTTACGTGGATTCTCTAGTGTAGAAGAAAGCGTAGAGCACAGTGTTTCTATACTTCGCAACCATCCGCTTATGCCAACAGAAGTGCCTGTACATGGCCTTGTTATTCATCCGGACACTGGAAAGCTAGATGTTGTTGTGAATGGTTACGAAGGTTAATTCTCTTTTTGTTTTTTCTCTGGTACAGGATCGAATCCGCCTGGATGAAACGGGTGGCATTTTAAAATTCGTTTCATTGTAAGCCAGCTTCCTTTTAATGCACCGTGAGTTTGAATCGCTTCTAGCCCGTAGTGAGAACACGTTGGGTGAAAGCGGCATGTTGGCGGTGTCATTGGAGAAATGAATGTTTGGTAAAAGCGAATGATACCGATGAAAATGCGTTTCATAACAATCTCCTTTCGTGCATATGTTGTAAGTATTATAGCATGGTCTGTACATAATACTTTACTAATTTGCAATTCCGTTATATCATATTGGATATAACGGAATTAAAATGAAAGCGGGAGAGATGCATATGCCATCAGTAGAAAGCTTTGAATTAGATCATACAATTGTAAAAGCGCCTTACGTAAGACATTGCGGCGTTCATAAAGTAGGCAGCGACGGTGTCGTGAATAAATTTGATATTCGTTTTTGCCAACCAAATAAGCAAGCGATGAAGCCGGATGTGATTCATACGCTAGAACATTTATTAGCTTTTAATTTACGTAAATATATCGATCGTTATCCTCATTTTGATATTATTGATATTTCGCCAATGGGCTGCCAAACAGGATATTATCTTGTCGTAAGCGGTACGCCAACAGTGCGCGAAATCATCGATTTATTAGAGTTAACACTGCAAGATGCGGTGAAGATTACAGAAATTCCTGCGGCAAACGAAACGCAGTGCGGTCAAGCGAAGCTTCATGATCTAGAAGGCGCAAAACGCTTAATGAATTTCTGGTTAAGCCAAGATAAAGATGAACTTGAGAAAGTGTTTGGATAAGATGAAGGGAAGCTGCCTGTGAAAGGCAGCTTTTTTAATTGGTGGATGTATGTTGACTGATGTTGTGGAATCTTTATATTGTGTCGAAGCGCTGATATAAAGAGTTGGAAGAGCAACCATATATCGAGTGAGAATGCTATCGAGAGATTTTTACCACGGCGACAAATAATATAAAGATAGCAAGACCTAGAAAGAGAACGCCCATTAATTTGCGCTGCTCTTTTATTTCAGAAATCCCCCATAATAGAAAGGCGAGACCTAGGAATATTTGCGTATAAGGAAGGAACTGGGTCCCTTCAGTGAAAAAGGAACAAGTAGCTAAGATTAAAGCAGCTGTACTAAACAGAATGCGAAGTATTTTTAGCATTGTAGCGCTCCTTATCATTTTTTTGTGGTACTTACTATGAAAATAGTGTTTCGTTTAGCGAAAGAACTTCGATAGAGGAACATATAACGTCAACGCGCCAGTAAGAAACAGAAAAATCCCATTCGCTGTTTGTTGTTTTTGAAATTCTGCGATACTAGAAATGAAACACATGAGTCCTAAAGAGATGAGCATATAAGGTAAAATGAATGGAATGTTATCTGTAAAAAATCCAAAAGCAGCTAAAAGTAACGTGATAATGGGAAAAGTAATGCGTAATATTTTAAGCATGTTACTTCTCCTTTCTATTTTTAGTTTGATACGGATTATCCTCTATAGAATCTATTGAATGTTTATAGGAATATCCTTTGTTAATCGTTAGGACGGAGAATAATAAAACGGCAGTCACAATAATGATCGCTATAATTAATATCTTCATCATAGAAAGGTCCCCTTTTTCTTCATTTTATCACTGCACACACTTTGTTTTACATATTTTTGTAAAAAATGAAAACAATAGAAGATAAAGCTGGTGAAAGAAGGGACGTTTTATGGATAAGAAAACATATTATGTGTCAGTTGCAAATGGTGAAATTTCACAGGTGAAAACAGCCAATACATATAGTTTTGCAATTCAAGCGACAGATGAGGAAATCCTTAGATTGCGGGAATGTTTTGATAATGCGTATCGTGAAGATCTTGGAGCATTTGTGCGCTCGCATGTTCCCTTTGTCGAATATCATAATGATTCCAATAATGATCGGTTCGATGAACAACTGCAAGAAGCATATCGTATGATTTATGAATTAGGGGATCATGAAGCGAAAGAATTAATTGCACAGATGGGTATTATCAATGGGTTATGATTGGATAAGATTAGTCATACTAGTCAGAATGTGCTACAATTTGTGGTAAGAAACTTGTAACCATCAATAGGGGAGTAGGGCATGTACACATTTAAAGATTATTATCATAACACTGTACAATTATCGTTTGAACGTTACCCATTTTCTCCAGAACCAAAGCATGTTTGGGTTGTGTGTCGATATGGGAACCAATGGTTATTAACACATCATTTGCGCCGTGGTCTTGAATTTCCAGGTGGAAAAGTAGAAGCTGGGGAAACACCGGAAGAAGCGGCAGCTCGTGAAGTTCATGAAGAAACGGGAGGCATTGTATCAAGCTTAATGTATATCGGACAATATAAAGTATCCGGAAAAGACAAAATAATCATTAAAAATATTTATTTCGCAACAATCAGTGCCTTAGAACAACATACGCACTATGAAGAAACAAAGGGATCTGTACTACTAACAGATATTCCGAAAGACATTAAAGAAAATAAACGCTTTAGTTTCATTATGCGCGATGACGTATTAGCGCGCACAATGCAGCATATAGAAGAAATCGGCTGTTTCACGAAATAGGGACAGGCGATTTCTTTTTTTCATTACATAGCTTTTAAGTGTATTTTCTTATTCATCGATGCTAGGCTTTACAATTGTTTTTTTGAAAAAATGCACTGAAAAACATTATATAAAGAGAGGTAGTTATATGATTAAATATAATTATTTTACATACGCTCTCATGAACACAATTATATTTTTACCATATTTTTTGTTTATCACTATCGGAAACTCTTACAACACCCCCTTGCATGGCTGGTTTCCTCTTATTATCTTTTATACTTTTAAGTATACGGGGGCGTTCCTGATCAATTCGTTTCTCCAAAAAGTGAAGACACGGGAATTGTTGTTAGGTTTTCTTATACTGGCAATTTTCGCAACTGTTTGCGGGATTTTAGCACCTCTTTCAACGATTTGGATTGAATTATCCGCTCTTTTGATGGGAATTGCAACGAGTATCTTGCTTCCTCTTTATACAACAATTCAATATCATGAAAAGCATTTTTATGAGCGTAAAATGAAACTAGAGAATTATGTATTTGCATTATTAACTGCAATCATTCTTGTTTCTGCCATCGTATTTACAGCTCATTCTCATTATTCAGGTGTTGCTTTTTTCATTTATAGTGTGGCACTTTCTCTATGCTATATTTCATTAAGACACATGCCGCAATATGAAATATCGGTAAATTCAGCCGGTGATTTTAGTAAACCATCCTTTATTATTTTTATTCTATTTACCGTTCTTATTTTCATCATGAAAGCTACTCGTGAAACGAATATACAAATTTTTATTGTTCTAATATTGATTGGTTCTTTAACAGTAGTGGCTGCTTCAAGTTTAATGATTACAAAATTTAAATTTCGTCTTCTGCTACCAAAATATATTTACTTTTTTTCTTTTCTGCAAGGCATGGCAGTTAACTTTTGTTTACTTTACGGAACGTTTTATGTTTTATCCCAAAAAAGCACAACATTCATGATGTATGGAGTTTACCTGCCATACGGATTAGGAATTATTTTCTCTTTATTTATGGGGAGTAAGGTTGTGAAACGATTTAATCGTTATCACCCTTTATCTGTCATCAGTGCAGGTTCTGTTTGTGGTTTATTATTTACTATAATACCGTGGACGATTGTCGTAGGCAGTTTTTTCATCGGTTTTTTCACTTCACTGCAAGCTAGAAAATTAAATCGATTTGCTTATGATACTTCTGAAACCTTTAAAGATTCAAGCCTGTTACTACGCAATCGTTGGTCCAAGCTAGGCAGCATGATCAATCAAATTTGTTTAGTTCTATTGATCCTATTAGGTAGCTATATGAATCATATTCCGTTCAATCAAGTTTTTTTAATCATAACTGGAAAAACAACCCACTATAAAGGTGAAATGTTTATAACTCTTATGATGACTGCGATCATGATGTTTTTACTTATTGGAGGCCTTCTGTCATACGGAATTTGGAGAATGAAAGAAATTGCTCCATATGGGAATGAGAATATTGACGATTAAATTGAAAGAACTTGGCTGTTTCATGAAATAGCCAAGTTCTTTTTGTTTTTACAGAAAAGGTATGATTTCTAATAGATCATTGCTTACACTCTCTCAAATGTTCATCTTTCTTCCCAAACCTTTCGTAATAGTTAAATATTGTTATCGTATATTTTTTCAAAATTGATTATCATTTCAATGACAACATAGAGATAGGGAGGACATGATGAGGAAACAGCGTATTTATTTTCTATTTTTGCTCATAAGTATTTGCTTTATGAGTAGTTGTAGTAAAGCAAAAGATGTGGCAAAAGAACAAGAGATATGTAAAACAAAAGAAGAATGTATAAAAAAGGGAGATGCATTGATTAGTCAGATTAACACAAAGTTGCAGGGCATTTCCGAATTAGAAAAATATACAGAAGTAGAAGATGCGGAAGAGCTAGCAGCGTATGAAGAACAAAGAAAAGATGATGAGCGTTACTTCTTTTTAGCTTCTTATTATATTGATAATGATGAATTAGTAGATCCATATTTTGAAGAGCTAGATAAAAAGAGATTACATAAAGTATTTGCTGATGATAAAGAGGCAAGTGAAGAAATTATCACATCTCATGAAGATATGGATTAGGTTCTGGTGCAAAGATGATTTCAAAAAAACATAGGACATGAATTTCCTATTAACCTACGGATTATGCTGCAATACCAAACAGTTTATCAATGAATTCTTTTCGATTTTGGGCAGACTTCACCCCTTGGTGAACTTGCCCTTTTTTCATCATATGCATGGCTTCAATGCCACGTACTATTGAAGTAGCAGTTTCATACGTTTTGAATCCCAGCATAGAGCGTACTCTTTTCTTAATGAAACGATGATCTTGTTCTACGATATTATTGAGATATTTCACTTGTCTCATTATTGACTACTGATAATGTTACGTTATGTTAACCGAACATGTATACCGTATACATCCAAAAATATACAACACATCACTTCTTCCAGATGTTAAAATAGAAAAATGGATCAAGAGGAGGATTTATATTTTTATGAAGAGGTTCTACAAAAAGGAAGTGGAGAAATTCACAAGCCTTTATAAAAAGCAATTCATCATTGTAGCAAGTTTATTTTTAATCATGACCTTTGTTGGATACTATATTGCAGGTTCTTTTCCCGAATTTGGAGAAAGATTTTCAAAGAATTGGGGAAAGGCAATGGATGTAAAAGGAATCACTCAAGATGTTAGTAGTGTAACAGCTACATTTGGAATACTTAAAAATAATGTTGTATCTTGTTCAATATATATTTTAGTTGGATTGATTCCTTTTTTCTTTATTCCTTATGCTTATTCTGTATTCAACGGAACAATAATTGGCGTTCTCATATATAGTGGATTTATAAAAGGGGTTTCTATTTTTAAATTGATTTTTTTAGGCTTACTTCCACATGGAATCACTGAATTGTCTGCGTTATTTCTTTCATTATCAATAGGATTATATATATGCACAAATGTATCTAAAAAGATTTTTTTTAGAAATGCCAAAATAAAATTAATTGAAGTATTTAAATATAGTTTTACAACTTTTGCTTTAATTGTTATTCCTTTAGTCATTATTTCTGCTATTATAGAAGGATTTATCACAAAAGCATTGGTTTCGAATTTCTTGTATTAAAGTGACTTCCAATAACGAATTTTACGTCAACTAGCTTCTTTTGTAGAGGCTAGTTTTTTTTGCTTAGCGTGGGTTTTTTCCGAAATGCTGGCGGTACCCCATAGCCATCAAGCTAAGAAAAGCAAATACCCCAAAACGAGAAAATTGACATCTCTAGGTGAAAATATACATTTTTTTATTTTGGGGACTTTATAAAATTCTTAAGTTGATGGAGATGTGGTGCTACCCCCACGATAAAAAGTCATGAGCTAACGAGCCCATGACTTTTTATATGCAATATCACAAATAATCTGGGAACACTTTACAGCCCTTTTCTTGCTCCATATCATGTCCAAAGAAAATAATCGGATTTTCTTTCCTAACAACATCTTTTAAACGTTTTATTGAAGATAAAGCTAAATCCGGATCAAATCCAGCAAACGGTACTTCATCTTCAAAGTTTTCTTTCGTATATGATGCATCAATAGTTAGTAACACTGGACCTGATTTTTCCGTCTCAATTAATAATGACTGATGCCCTGGTGTATGTCCCGGTGTATATATTAATTGAACACCTGGCACTACTTCATAATCCCCTTCAATGATTTTATAGTTTAAATTCGGCAATATACATTCTTTCAAATATTCCTCTCTGTGGAGTGCTGCCTCATATTCAGCACGCTGTACAATAATTGGTGTATTTGTAAAAACGCCATTTCCTCCTGCATGATCAAAATGCAAGTGAGAACTAATGACATAAAGAAGATCTTCTGGCCCATATCCGGCACGCTTTAAAATATTTACGATCCTATCGTTCTCATTCATTTTAGGTAAAATTTGACCTTCAACAAATGTACCTTTAAAAAGATTCTCATTATTAAGTGCACTTTCTGGCATACCTGTATCTACTAAAATAGGTCCCTCTTCTGTCTCCAAAAGATAACACCAAACAGGTAAGTTTAATAGTTTACCCGGTGTAAGTGTACTATTAACTGAAGAATGATCCAACATACAACGACCTGCTGGGACGAAATAAAGCTTCTTTACTGTCATTATGTATCCACCTTTACAAATAATTTAGGATAAAACAATACAGTATTTCGCTTATTAGAAATAAACTCCTTCTCACCTTTCATTATTTCAACTATTATTATTACAAATTCAGTGATACTGGTATATTTTGGGTTCTGGTGCAAAAAACATTTGATAGGGACATAGAACCTACATGGACTGTTCAATGACGGTTTATGATGCAATTCCAAACAATTTATGTATGAATCTAACTTCATTTTGGGCAGACTTCACCTGTGGATGAAGTTGTCCTTTTTTTAGCATATGCATGGCTTCAATACCACTCAATATAGAAGTAGCTGTTTCATACGACTTGAATCCTAACATAGAACGCACACGTTTCTTAATGAAACGGTGATCCTGTTCCACTATATTATTGAGATATTTAACTTGTCTTATTTGTATGCCTTCAGGCATACGTTTCTCTTCTTTTAACTCTTGAATCGCTACGGGATAGGCTGGGTTCTTGTCTACTGTTATAACACAAGGTTTACAAATATGAGAAGCAGCCAAGGCTTTCTTAAAAAAGCGCTTGGCCGCTTGTTTATCTCTTGATTCACTTAGATAAAAATCAATGGTATTCCCATCTGAATCGACTGCGCGATATAAATACATCCATTGACCTTTTACTTTCACATACGTTTCATCGACTCTCCAGGAATCATTTGTTGTCTTAAGATGGCATCGTACTCTTTCGTCTAATTCAGGTCCATATTCATGCACCCAACGCATAATGGTAGTGTGAGCAATAGACAAACCTCGTTCCTCCATCATTTCCACCAAATCACGAAAACTCAGGTTGTACCGTAGGTACCATCTTACTGTTAATAAGATAATATCAGGTTGATAGTGCTTCCATTTGAACAAATTTTCCTTTTTCATACCAATCACGCACCCTTTCTAGAGTAATAGTATCAGTATGTCCAAGTTTTATAGATTTATTGTAATTATCCTGAAGTTTTTGCACCAGAACCGGACTGAGTATGTTAGAGGTAGTTTTATGTTTAGAATGGAGTTCTGACACACGTTGCTAGCTTGATAGGTATAAATCAGAATCCCTGTTTGCAACCAAAGTGAAAGATTTTATTGCTATTGTACAAGGGTATAGATATAATATTTCATGTGTATAAATGATAACAATTATCATTATCGCAAAAGATGCTGCAGAAGATAAAGGAGTAATTAATGTTAGAAAATTTTTCTTTAGAAAATCGTCGAAATATTTATATAAAATTAAGTCTTTTCATTTTGATAACTCTAGGATTAATAGTGAGCATGTTTTTAGCTATAACATTCGGCGCAAAAGAGATGAATGTTCATACCGTATGGTCAGCCGTATTTCATTATAATCCTACACTAACATCGCAACAAATTATTTATGAATTGCGTCTTCCACGTGTGTTGGGAGCAGCAATTGTCGGAGCAGCTTTTGCTGTGGCAGGAGCTTTAATGCAAGGAGTAACCCGAAATCCCTTAGCCGATGCTGGAATATTAGGGATTAATGGTGGATCAATGTTTGTTGTTGCACTCTGTTTTGCATTTTTTCCAAGCATGCCATATTCCATGTTAATGGTCTTTTCGTTTATTGGAGCTGTGTTAAGTACATTATCTATTTTTATTATTGGCTCGGTTACTCCTGGAGGACTAACACCAATTAAGCTTACTATTTCAGGTGCCGTAATTGCAGCGCTTTTACATTCACTTAGCTCGGGTGTGGCCATATATTACGATTTGAGTCAAGACTTGGCCTTTTGGTATGCAGGAGGAGTAGCCGGGATAAAGTGGGCTCATTTGCGTATCTTAGCCCCTGTTATTTTGTTTACAATTATGTGGGCTATCTTTTTAGGACGATCTGTCTCTCTCATTTCAATGGGAGATGGTATTGCAATAAGCCTTGGGGTGAAAACAACGCGTGTTAGGGTAATTTGTATAACGGTAGCTGTGATTTTAGCAGGAGTTTCTGTGTCAGCTGTTGGCTCTATCGGATTTGTTGGACTTGTTGTTCCTCACCTTTCTAGAAAGTTAGTTGGAGGGGATTATCGGCTTATTATTCCGATGTCAGCATTATTAGGAGCGATTTTGTTAGTTTTAGCTGATTTAGGAGCTCGGACAGTTGATCCACCTCGAGAATTAGCTATTGGTATCATGGTTGCATTTATTGGTGTTCCCTTCTTCCTTTATATCGCACGTAAAGTAGGGAGGGATTTATAAGTGAAAGGCAAAATGAACAGAGATACAAAGAGAGCTTATGGCGTTACCATTCTATTTATTTCTATTAGCCTTGTTTCCGTATTGCTAAGTTTAAATACGGGAACGTTACGTATTTCTCCTGTAAAAGTAATTCAGACTTTGTTCGGATACGGGGATTTTGAAAGTTCAACGGTTTTATTTGATTACCGTCTACCACGAATATTAATCACAATGTTAGCGGGCGTTGGTTTAGGGATTTCGGGAGCAATTTTGCAAGGGTTATCTCGTAACCCTTTAGCAGACCCAGGGATTTTAGGACTACATTCTGGAGCATCTTTTGGTCTTATTATTTTTGCTACATATTTTCATTCAATGGATAAACAAGCGGCAATTCTTATTCCTTTATTTACGTTTGCAGGCGGAATACTAGCAGCATTCTTAATTGTAGTATTGGCTTATGAACGTTACAAAGGGATATTGCCGATTCGACTGATTTTAGTTGGAATTGCTGTATCGGCGGGCTTTAGTGCTATTACACTTTTTTTATCCCTTCGCTTAGACGAAGAAACCTACACGTTTGCTTCTAGGTGGTTAGTAGGTAATGTTTGGGGAAGAGACTGGATTCATGTTATAGCACTTCTTCCGTGGATTTTAATTTTAGCACCCTTTGCGTGGTTTCAATCCAAAACGTTAAATGTGTTATCGCTTGGAGATGATGTGGCAGCAGGACTTGGAGTTTCTGTTCAGAAAAGTCGGTTGCTGTTGTTAGCAACTGCGGTAGGATTGTCCTGTGCTAGTGTAGCAATGGCAGGAGGAATTGGTTTCATTGGTTTAGTTGCCCCGCATTTGGCCCGTCGTCTTGTCGGGGGGATATATCGGCATTTTCTGCCGCTTTCAGGATTAATCGGGCTAGTGATTTTAGTGCTTGCAGATGCAATTGGTCGATCTGTTTTTGGGGCCAATGCTATTCCAGCTGGGATAGTAGTGGCAGCAATAGGGGCACCTTATTTTCTTTATTTACTTATAAAAACTAAATAGACACAAGGAGAAGCTCATGAAAAAAAAGTTTGCGATATTATTTAGTATAATGCTGATTATTGTCTTGTCAGCTTGTGGTCAAAATAATGAAAAGGATAACAAAGCAACAAACAAAGATAAGACGAATAGTGGAGAACCTAAAATTGCTTCGTTATCCATTCACTTAACGAATGACTTACTTGCTTTAGGGATTACACCAGCTGGTTCAGTTATTGGAGGAGACTTAAAAGATTTTTTACCACACGTAAAGGACAAGTTAAAGGATACTAAAAAACTTGGACCTGTAAAGGATCCAAATATGGAAGCATTACTTGAATTAAAACCTTCTGAAATTTATTTAGATGAGGAATATTCAGGGGGGAATGTAGATGAATTTAAAAAAATTGCCCCTACACATGTTTTTAATCTTGATGAGGGAACATGGAGGGATCATTTAAGATCTATAGGTAAACAAGTGAATCGTGAAAAACAAGCAGAACAATTTATTTCAGATTATGAAAAAGAAACAAAAGAGGTTAAAGAATTATTAAATAATAAACTGGGTAAAGACAGTAAAGTAATGGCTATACGTGTTACAGCGAAAGAATTACGAGTTTTTAGTACAAAGCGGCCAATGGGTCCAATTCTATTTCAAGACTTAGGATTGAAACCTGCCAATGGTGTTGAAAAAATTGATAAAAACCAACCTTATCAAGTTATTTCTCAAGAAGTGCTTCCAGATTTTGATGCAGATGCTATTTTTGTCATTGTTAATAGAGATGATAAATCACAAACGGCTTTCAAACAATTAGAAAAAACAGCTATTTGGCAAGGATTGAAAGCTGTTAAAGAAAAGCATGTTTATATTATTCCAGATCAGCCTTGGCTTGATTACTCAGCACTAGGAAATAAAATGGCTATGGATAATGCAAAAGAAATTTTTTCTAAGTAGTAAAATTTAGTCGCTTTTATAAGAGCGTACATGAGGGTGTCCCAAAAGACAGTGCATAACACTACTCTTTTGGGATACCTTTAGTTTTTTTAGACTTGAACTAGCCCCACTTACTTTGTTGAAGTGGGAGATTCCTAAGTATAGAAACCTATCAGTTCAGCTTCTAATTGATTAAGTTATCCCCGTAGTTCCTACGGCTTGTTTTTTACTTTCCTCAGCTATTCGCGTTGAACCAGATGCATAGGTATTTCCTTTAAGGTTATTTCGATTTTACGTACCGTAATTGAAATAAAAATTTTATTACTATTCATTTAGGGGCACGGCAACATGCCCATCAACTTAAGAAAACAAATCCACCCCAAAACGAAAAAATGAGCTTTTTTATTACAAGCTAGGACAAAAGGTTCTGGTGCAAAAACTTCAGGATAATTACAATAAATCTATAAAACTTGGACATACTGATACTATTACTCTAGAAAGGGTGCGTGATTGGTATGAAAAAGGAAAATTTGTTCAAATGGAAGCACTATCAACCTGATATTATCTTATTAACAGTAAGATGGTACCTACGGTACAACCTGAGTTTTCGTGATTTGGTGGAAATGATGGAGGAACGAGGTTTGTCTATTGCTCACACTACCATTATGCGTTGGGTGCATGAATATGGACCTGAATTAGACGAAAGAGTACGATGCCATCTTAAGACAACAAATGATTCCTGGAGAGTCGATGAAACGTATGTGAAAGTAAAAGGTCAATGGATGTATTTATATCGCGCAGTCGATTCAGATGGGAATACCATTGATTTTTATCTAAGTGAATCAAGAGATAAACAAGCGGCCAAGCGCTTTTTTAAGAAAGCCTTGGCTGCTTCTCATATTTGTAAACCTTGTGTTATAACAGTAGACAAGAACCCAGCCTATCCCGTAGCGATTCAAGAGTTAAAAGAAGAGAAACGTATGCCTGAAGGCATACAAATAAGACAAGTTAAATATCTCAATAATATAGTGGAACAGGATCACCGTTTCATTAAGAAACGTGTGCGTTCTATGTTAGGATTCAAGTCGTATGAAACAGCTACTTCTATATTGAGTGGTATTGAAGCCATGCATATGCTAAAAAAAGGACAACTTCATCCACAGGTGAAGTCTGCCCAAAATGAAGTTAGATTCATACATAAATTGTTTGGAATTGCATCATAAACCGTCATTGAACAGTCCATGTAGGTTCTATGTCCCTATCAAATGTTTTTTGCACCAGAACCCGAAGTTTTCACTATCCTCTGGTATAAAAAAGCGTTATTCTTTCTAAACAAGCTAGATTAGAAAGGATGATGTTTTTTATGAATCTTTCGATTCAAAGTGAACTCCAATTATTTGCTGAAGAATTATATGAACATCTTACTCCTTCATTTCTGGAAAATCTCGCTAAAGAACTAGGGTTTATACAACGGAAACGAAAGTTTTTAGCTCATGATTTAGCTACTATCCGTGTTAACAAAGATCCTAGTCCGCCTGTTCAACCTCCTACAGAAGAATGGACGGAAACCTCATCGATATGAGAAGAAAACAGTCTTTGATATTTTGAGTGTTGTCTATGAGTATGGTGGACTTGGAAAACAAAAGAAAGTTGCATAAGTAAAAAAATGAAACCCGTTAGGAGTTATTTCGTATGCTTATTTTTAAAGAAAACACACATTTTAAGAATTTCTTCATTTATTTAAATGCAAGTTTATCTTATTTTTGCGCTTAAGTTGATGGGCATGTACACAAACCCCTATTTCTACAAAAAGAATAACGTTTTCTATGAATTATGGTTATAAATTCATCTTAGGTTGATAGTAATGTATGGTGATCCCTAATAATAAATTTCTAGCCACGTCTTCTCATTAGCTTTTTTACAACAAGATAGAACACAGCAAGAGCCACTGCAATAATAGCAAAATATTTAACATAGGGCCCTGCTACTTCATTTATATTCTCCCACTTTTCACCCAGTTTCCAACCTAAATATACAAATAATGCCGACCAAGGAATAATTGCAAGCGTAGTAAGCGTAATAAATCTAACATGTGACATTTTAGCAATACCTGCAGGTATTGAAATAGCATGGCGCACAAAAGGAATAAAACGTGCTGTAAATATTACACCAGTTCCATAACGATTGAACCATGCTTCCGCATGATCAATATGCTTTTTTTGAATGAAAATATATTTTCCATAACGCTCAAGTACTGGTCTTCCTCCATAACGACCAATCCAATATATAAATAGCTGTGCTATAACTCCACCAATTGTACCGAATACAATAGCACCGAAAAACGATATATTTCCTGATGATACTAAATATCCAGCATAAGCTAGTACAATTTCACTTGGGATTATTTCAATCATTAGTCCAAGCATAACTCCCCAATAACCAAGTCCTTCTAAAAACACTAAAATTGAATGGATTAAATTACCTAACATCTTTACACCTACCATATACAAAATTTTCAAACACACTAACAAAATAAAGAGATACCTTATTCCAGGCACTTCTTTATTTTACATAATATACAAATTATTCATAGTAAAATATGATAATGATAAAGTTTTCTTTGTTATGTACTGGCCTTCCTTTACATACCCCATAATTGGTAGTATCCAAAAAATCTCACTTCTTATCTTTTTTCAAATAAGAAGTGAGATTTTTTATTTTGAGGGCGACTTGATTTCTTAGCTTGATGGGCATGTATGGTGACCCCTTTTAGAGTAATAGTATTAGGATGTCCAAGACTTAGAGATTACTTGCAATTACCCTGAAGTTTTTGCACCAGAACCATGGATTATCATCAAACGTTATGGGATATGTACAGCCTCTTAATTCCAGCAAAATATAGAGAGAGTATAAAAGAATTCGATATCGTGACGGATGGGTACGATAATATCGTCGCTCACGTTATGCAAAATACAGAAAATCCCAAAGACTGGATAATAAGTTTAGATACGTTAGATTCTAACATAAATATAAATGAAGTGATGAAAACGTTAATTCATGAAACTGCCCATGTTTTAACATTGAACAACACCCAAATTTCTGTGGATCAGAAGTATATAAAAGATGTTATAGAGGAAAAGGACATTTCAGCCTATGAAGCAAAATGTACGTCGCTGGTTTTAATGGAAGGTTGTACAAAGAAAGATTCATATATAAACCAATTTTATGATCAGTTTTGGAAGCCGCTTGAAAGTGAATGGAAAGAGAAAAAAGTAGAGATAGATTTAGAAGCGCAAGTGCAATTTTTTAAAGAGCATGAAGACAAGTTTGTTTCTGAATATGCAACAACGAATGTGGCTGAAGACATTGCTGATACATTCACAGCGTTCATTTTACACGATTCGAACAAAGTGAAAGAATCACAAGAGTTAAAATATAAAAAGATTGCTTTCTTTTATCAATTTCCAGAGCTTGTGAAGATGAGAGCGGAAGTGTTGTCTGGACTGCAGCAAATTTCGGAGAAAGTGGAAGAGGCGTAGGATGCGTTGTGGATTGTTAATATGGGGAAGTTGAAGGTAAAGAAATAAAGCTTAGGATAGATACATCTTTATTTTTTGTAACACTAGTATGAACATAATCATAGCAGCTTCATTAAATATATGTAAGAATTATAGAGATGCAGAGAATTGCAGGGAGGTTGCAATTCTCTGCATTTTTCTTTGTAATAAATAATTTAGAATTCCTTTTATATTAAATTACAACACGTTCCGTTTTGACTACGATGACAATAGACAAGTTCGTACGTACAACGCAGGAAAGGGTTCAGGCCCTATGTTTAACTATAATCAGCCAGGGAAAGTAACGGGTTTAGTTGTCGGAATGAAGCCGTATGGTGAAATTTTAGGAACAATCCTCTTATTAGAACGTTATCGATATAATAAAGTATGAAAGTATGAAAGTATGAAAGTATGAAAGTATGAAAGTATGAAAGTATGAAAGTATGAAAGTATGAAAGTATGAAAGTATGCAAGTTTTAAAGTTAGAATTTTAATATCCCGATATAAATAAAATTGAAAAAAGAAATGTAAGATTATCTGATTACCTGTTATACTGTGAAGGCTACAGCAAGATTTATATTTTAGGAGGCTACATATGGGTAAGATGCGAAACTATTTTATGCAAGCGATGCTGCTTGTAGCAATGCTCTTTATGAGTAATGTTTTCAGTAAATCTGCGTTTGCTGAGACAGAACGTATTGATTGGATTAAAAGCGTTCATGTTACGCCGAGTGAAATTCCTTTTGGTCGTGATATAAGGGCAAATATTAGTGTTGTTGTTAATGAAGATAAAGTGAAGCCAAAAGCGGGCGATAAAATCGAGGTAAAATATGTTCTTCCGTATTTAAATGAAGAGAAAGAAGAAGTGTACGATACGATTTATTTAATTTATAACGACCAAACAAAACAATATGAATATTACTTCATGAGTGCCTTTAATTTTGAGCAAATTGGTACTTGGGAGATTGCTGAAATTAGCTCTCAGCAACAGCCATTAAAAGCGTATAACTCTAATGTATATGA
Source organism: Bacillus sp. S2(2024) (assembly GCF_050474045.1). Taxonomy (NCBI): domain Bacteria; kingdom Bacillati; phylum Bacillota; class Bacilli; order Caryophanales; family Bacillaceae; genus Bacillus; species Bacillus sp. S2(2024). The sequence goes on along the minus strand of NZ_JBFLUS010000003.1, from coordinate 3,823,777 downwards.
AAATATGGAACTACCATTTTATGAAAGTATGGAAGATTTGAGCGGTGGTAATATTACACTATTAGAACCAAACGCTGGATGGAATTACATAGACACCTATGGACATGGTAGCTGGTATTATTTCAATGCTAATTTGGAACCTATGACAGGCTGGCTGCACGACGGGGGGAAATGGTATTACTTACACCCGAACGATGGTCGTATGCAAACGGGATGGCTGCAAGATAATGGAACATGGTATTACTTAACGAACAGTGGTGCAATGACAACTGGATGGGTATTAGATAAAAAGACATGGTATTACCTTGAGAACAATGGTGCGATGAAAACAGGCTGGTTATATGAAGATGGTATTTGGTATTATTTACAGAATACCGGAGCAATGGCAATGAATTGGAAAGAAATCGGTGGAAAGTGGTACTACTTTTACGGACAGAGTGGAAAAATGGCTGCGAATACTTGGATCAGTAAGTATTGGGTAGGAGCGGATGGTGCTTGGTCTAAGACAAGATAATCCAGAATACGTTGTAAATATATGGATTGATCTTTATGCTATATAAGAGAATGGAGAATATAATATGAATCAACAATTAGCAGGGTTTTGGAGACGACTTGGAGCAAATTTTTTAGATGGACTAGTATTAGTTCCATTTCTTGTGATTTTCATGGCGTTAGGTGTGTCTGAGAAGAAAGCAGATGATATAGTAGGTATGTTAGAAACGTTATACTATCTAATTGTTCCTATCGTATGGGGAGGATTTACAGTAGGTAAGAAAGCAGTAGATATTCGAATTGTACGTATTGATGGGAAGAATATTACGATTTGGACTACGTTAAAACGTTACCTATTAGGTGGAATTGTATATGGAATTACGTTTGGAATTGGTGTTATCGTAAGTGCATTTATGGTAGCATTACGAAAAGATAAACGCTCTATTCATGATTTCATTGCAGGAACAGAAGTTGTACGTGATTAGTAAGAAAAGCAACCTATTGTAGGTTGCTTTTTTGTGTATTCTATTATTTTTTGAAATCTCACTTTATCGACTTATATATTTCTTATTCTACAAAAAATACGAATTATTTTAAAATTTTTGTGTATAAATGTAAAAATAAGATAATTTTACTTGTAATATATGGTATCATTCCAATATAAGACGTTATGGAAAGAAGGGGAAATGATTGAAAAAATTTACAAATATTGCTTTTTCAGTAGGACTAGCAACTTCATTATTAATTCCTACTACTAGTTTTGCAGCCACGCCGCAATCTATTATAAAGCAAGCTGCTCAAAAAGATGCGAGACAAACAATGGACACATTTATTGTCAAATACTCTGAACGTATTACAAAAAAAGAACATGCCAATTTAGGAACAACAGTTGTTCAAAGTATTCCAGCCTTAAAATACGATGTTGTTCGTATTAACAAGGGACAAGATACAAAAGAGGTATTCAAAAAATATAAAAAACTAAAAAAAGTAACGAATATTTCTCCAAGTGTCCAATACACAACATTTGCTACAAATGACCAAAAGGTAAAGGACGCATATGCGCTTTCATCATTACATATTGAAGAGGCGTGGAAACATGCTGGTAATAAGCCTGTAACAGTGGCTGTCATTGATACAGGATTGAATGTAAAGCACCCTGAGCTGCAGCATAGCATGCTCCCGCCATATAATGTTGTAAATCCTGCTGGTGGTTTTAATCCAGAAGTTCACGGTACACACGTTGCGGGTATTATTGCTGCGAAGGAAAATAATGAATTAGGTGCATATGGAATAAATCCGAAGGCAAAAATTCTTCCTGTTGATGTTTTTGGAGGAGAACAGGGTGCAGCAGACTATAATATTGCGAAAGGGATATTGTATGCAGTAGACCATGGTGCTGATGTAATTAACATGAGTTTAGGAGGGCCAAGGCCGAGTGCAGTTGTCCAAGAAGCAATAAATAAAGCTATAGAAAAGAATGTTGTTATTGTAGCAGCAGCAGGAAATGATGGGGAAAATTTATATAGTTATCCAGCTTCTTATAACGGTGTTATTTCAGTTGGTGCAACAGATGCGGATAATAGACTTACAGATTTCTCCACCTACGGTCCAAGTATGGATATTGTGGCGCCGGGTGCGCAGATTTTTAGTACGATTTATACACCAGAAAAACCAGATACATATGCGAAGCTAAATGGAACATCGATGGCATCACCAATTGTTGCGGGTGTTGCTTCGCTTATCAAATCAAAATATCCAGATTTAAATTCATATCAAGTGGAAGCGCTTTTAAAAAGTACTGCTACTGATTTGGGAGAAAAAGGATATGATATTAAATATGGATATGGCCTTGTTAATCCAGTTGCAGCATTAGATTTTGATGTAAGTAAACTATCAAACTATGCAAAACCGACACCTGCTACATTAGAGAATGCAGAAGCAGTTACGTTTGAAAATAATAGTGCAACGAGAAAGGGCGCATTAACAAAACCATTTGAATCACAGAATTATAAAATTAACCTAGATAAAGGGAACTATGCACAATTTGCATTAGAATCAAGTGAAAACTTTGATTACAAACTACGCCTTCACTTCTATCCAGAAGGAAGTAAAGAAGCAACTGAAACGATTACAGTTAATGATACATTAGCAGGTAAAGTAGAAAGCGGTTTATTTAAAGCGAAAGAAAAAGGGACACTTGTTGTTGAAGTAACTGATGCAAATGGAAACTATGATCCAAATGGTTCTTCCGCTTACACATTAACAATGAATTTTGCAGATCATGTTAATGATACAATTGCTAGTGCAGAAAAACCATACAACGTAACTTCTTTACCGTTTCAATCAAATAATATTCAAGATGGTGCACCAACCTTCGTAGGAGAAGGAAATGTAGATACGGATTATTATCGAGTACGCTTCCCGTACGACGGTTATGGTCAGATTAATATGAGCGCAATTACAGGCGTGGATACATCCATTACAATCTATCCTGAAAATAAGAAAGAAGATATTAATTCTCATATTGTTGGTGAGAATAGCGGTACTCATGAGAAAGAAGCCGTTGCTTTTCCGGTTAAAGCAAGTGAAACATATATTGTCGAAGTAACAGGGAACGGTCCTAAGGAAGCTATGATGGGAGAACAGGCGGAAAATCGTATTTTTGGCTCTATATTGCCTTATGAGTTAACGATTGACATGGCAAATATGCCAAATGATGAAGACAATTTCCCGGCAGAAAATGCTTCGTTTGACCTTTTTGCTGGAGAAGAATTAACAGCGGCACAATCAGCACAAATGTTACAAAGTGCAGTGCCGATGAACATTGATGAGAGTAAGAAGGCATTTTTTCAACGAGATAAAGATATCGACCTTTATAAAGTAACAGCAAAAGAAGATACAATTATAAGTACGGAATTAGCGGGTGATCCACTTGGACAAACGATGCTAAAACTGTATGAATACAATGAAGAAGCTGGTGTTCTAACAGAGAAGATGGACGGTTCCTTGTTCAGTATGCTAGCTGCATTGTTTGGTGGCGGGGCGAAAGATGCTAATTCAAATTATATGTTAGAAGCAAATAAACAGTATGTGATTGCAGCAACATCATTAGGAAGTATTGCCGGTCATCCATATGAAATAAAGACGAAAACAGTGACACATGTAACACAAGATGAACACGGAATGAACAATGATCCTGAGACAGCGACGCCAATTGAGCTAAACAGCAGCATAAAAGATCGTTTAGTTACTGCATCTGATATAGATACGTATTATTTAAAAATGAAGGAAGATGCGCTAACAAGCTTTAAGCTTAAAACAGTTATGATGGATAATGCTGAGAAAGAGAAATATCCAAGTTCATTAACAATGCCGCCGTTTTACATGTTAGTAGTTGCGGAAGATACAAATGGAAATAAAAAATTAGATCCAGAAGAAGAAGAGAAAATGCTCCCTTACGAAAATCTACAAAGAGGAATAGCGGGATCTTTCCAAGGTAAGAAAGATGTGGGATATTTCTTTATGATTCAACAACACCCATTTAGCATGGGGGCAAGTTTAAATGTAAATGAATATGAATTATCTGTTTCAGCAGTTAACCAAGAAGATGAAGATAAAGATTCTGTTGTAAAAGACAATGTTCCATCTAAGCCAATTGAATTGAAAACAGAAAATCATAGAGAATGGAAAGCATCAGGTCTTTATAATGCAGGTGTTTCTTTTGGAGATAGTGATTATTATGTATTTACGAATCCAATAAAACAGGATGTCACAATTTCTTTAACATCACCAAAGGGTCTTGATTCTGTTCTCTCCATTTACAAAGATAATGGTGATCTTATTAAAAAAGTAGATTCCTATCTTACGAATGATGCTGAAGAAATTACACTTAACTTAAACAAAGGTAAGTACTATATTAAAGCGGAAGATGTGAAAGGGGCATCTAGTAATGACCCTTATCAATTAAGTGTTATGATAAAACCTCATGCAGGATGGAATGGTGAGGGCGGAAATTGGTATTATTTCCATCCAGATACATTAGAACTTGCAACAGGCTGGTTGCATGATGGCGGGAAATGGTATTACTTACATCCGAACGATGGTCGTATGCAAACGGGATGGCTACTAGATAATGGAGTATGGTATTACCTCCATAACAGCGGTGCAATGGTAACAGGCTGGGTATTTTACGGAGGAAACTGGTATTACCTTGAAAATAGCGGTGCTATGAAAACAGGTTGGTTATCTCAAGGCGGAAAATGGTACTATTTAAATCAAAATGGAGCAATGGCAGAAGGTTGGAAAGAAATCGGTGGAAAGTGGTACTATTTTGATAAAGATAGAGGAGAGATGGCTGCAAATACTTGGATAGGTAATTATTGGATAGATGCAGACGGCGCTTGGTCTAAGACTAGATAAGTGTTCGATTCATGATGTAATTGCAGGCGCATAAAGTGAAACTTCCATCAGTGGGGGGCTTCATCCTCCACTGATGGAAAGCTCTCACCAATCGGGCTTTTACGGGCAGTTATCTCCCGCCTTTCTTCTTTGCTATTCTCTGAATTTTGAGGTGGGGTCTTACTGCCCGTTAATGCGGGATAAATAAGAGAAAAGCAACCTATAATTGTTAGGTTGCTTTTTTCGTGCGCGTAATGAACTTTTCAAATGCTGCGACAAGTACATACATAAGTGTTGCGAGAATGCATGTAAGAAGTACGCTAAGTAACACGAGCGTAAAATTAAATACTTGAAAGCCGTAGCTAATTAAATATCCAAGTCCTTCTTTGGAAATAAGCAATTCGCCGAAAATAACTCCAACCCAAGAGAGACCGACGTTTACTTTTAATGTGGAAATAATCGCTGGAAATGATGCAGGCAAGATGACTTGTTTATAACATTGCCATTTGTTTGCGCCAAAGGTTTGCATGACTTTCAAATAATTGGCGTCTACTTCTTGAAAGGCACTATAAATGACGAGGATGGTAACGATGATGGAAATAATGACGCCCATCGCTACCGCAGATGAAATATTCGGACCGAAGATGACGATAATAATCGGACCGAGCGCGACCTTTGGCATTGCGTTTAAGACGACAAGATATGGATCGAGTACACGGGCAATGAAAGGGCTCCACCATAAGAAGGTTGCGATACACGTACCAAGAAGTGTTCCGAGTATAAAGCCAAGGCACGTTTCAAAGAGCGTTGTATATATGTGCGGCCAAAGGGAATTGTCCTGCCACTTTGTGATGAGTAAGTGAAAAATGCTAGAAGGCGAGCTGAATAGTAATGGATCAATCCACTGATTTCGACTAGCGACTTCCCATAAGGCGAAAAAGAGAATGAGGATAAATAGCTGCAACGTTCGTACAGCAAGTGTCCATTTTATTTCTTGTTTTCGAAAGTCTTGATGAATTTCTTTTATATTATCCAAGTTGTTCCAACTCCTTCCATATTAACTGGAAGAATGAAGGGAAATCAGGATGCTGGCGTGCTTCAAATGGTGAGAGGGCGCGAATGTTTTCTGGAACAGAAAAGACTTTGGCGATTCGGCCTGGTTTTGCTTGCAGTAAATAAATGCGATCGCTCATCGCAATCGCCTCTTCGATGTCGTGTGTAACGAGAAGTGATGTTTTCTTATATTCTTTTAAAATGGAAAAAACGAGTTCTTCTAATTTTAATTTTGTTTGGTAATCGAGTGCAGAGAATGGTTCGTCTAGTAATAATATTTTCGGATCTGTTGCGAGTGTCCGAACGAGAGCAGCTCGTTGGCGCATCCCGCCTGATAATTCACGCGGATATTGCTTCTCAACTCCCTGCAGTCCGACTTGTTCCAATAACTGCAAGGCATGTTGCTTCGTTTCTGATGTGTATGCTTTTGTAATGCGTAAGCCGACTGAGATGTTCTCTTCAATCGTTTTCCACGGAAACAAATAATCTTGCTGAAGCATATAACCGATGGAGGATGTTGGTTTTGTCACACATTCTCCATCGAGAAAGACAGTTCCTTGAATTGGCTGCAGTAAACCTGAGATAACAGAAAGAAGTGTTGTTTTGCCGCAGCCGCTAGGGCCAAGGAAGGAGATAAATTCTCCATCCTCAATTGTTAAGGAAATCTTTGATAAGACGAGGCTGGCGTTTTCTTTTGAGAAGAAGCAATGAGATACGTTAGAAAGCTGTAGCAATTTCATTGCACGGTCCTCTACTTCTTAATAACGCTTTCTGCAATGGAAGTATTCACTAATGTGTCATGTGGTACTTCTTTCGGTAATTCGCCAGCTTCTTTCATAATACTTTGCAGTTGTTTCCACTCTGCTTCATCTAATAATGGATTCGTTGCGTACGAATGTTGCGTTTTGTAACGATCAATAACTTTCACCATAATATCTTTTGATGTATCTTTAAAGCGCGGTTCAATGGCTTTTGCAATTTCTTCTGGGCTATGTGTATCGACCCATTGCTGCGCCTTATAAATAGCGCGTGTGAATTTTTCTGCAGCTGCTTTATCTTTCTTTAAGAAGCTTTCTTTTGCCATAAAGTTTGTATACGGAACCGTTCCAGATTCAACGCCAAAGGAAGCGACAATGTAGCCTTTTCCTTCTTTCTCGAAAATACTAGCAGTTGGTTCGAAGAGCTGTACGAAATCACCTGTACCAGAAGCAAAGGCATTTGCGATATTCGCAAACTCGATATTTTGGATTAAATTTGTATCTTTGTGCGGATCGATTCCATGCTTTTTCAGTACGTATTCGCCAACCATTTGCGGCATGCCGCCTTTACGTTGACCGAGGAAAGTTGTGCCTTTCACATCACTCCAATTAAAGGAATCCAATTTTTTACGAGAGACGAGGAATGTTCCGTCTGTCTGTGTTAATTGCGCAAAGTTAATGACAGGGTCTTTTGCGCTTTGAGCGTAAACATAAATAGATGTTTCTGAACCGACAAGGGCAATATCGATGCCATTTGATAATAAAGCTGTCATCGTTTTATCGCCACCAGCTGTTGTTTGCAAATCAATATCTAATCCTTCATCTTTAAAAAATCCTTTTTCCATAGCGACATATAACGGAGCATAAAATAATGAATGTGTCACCTCGCCAACGCGTACTTTCTCTACTTTTGTACTTTCTTCTTTTTTATTACACGCAACAAACGTAAAGACAGTAAGGAAGACAATTAAAAAACACGCTAGAACTTTTCGCAATTTATGACACCTCCTAAAAATACATCTACTGTAATGTATGTGGGTAAATGCCCATGTGTGAATGATTTTTAAGGAAGTGATGAAGGAAACGAACAGGAGAAAGCAAATATATGTATAGTGGGGGTGCGTATGTGAAAATGAATAATACAATTAGACAAGCAGTGAAGTATTTTGGAGGAAAAGAAGAAAGCTGCATAAAACTCGCTAGCGGGTTTCAAAATGAAGTATATGAGTATGCATATGAAGGAGAAAGGCGTATTCTACGCATTACGCATAGTTCTCGTAGAACAATCAAGCAAATACAAAGTGAAATTGATTTTATACGCAGTTTAGACGTAGATGGTGTGAACATTTCCCTGCCAGTTGCTTCTTGCTTTAGGAATGATATAGAACAAGTGGATATAGAGGGGGAGTCATTTTTTGTTACTTCATTTCTAAAAGCACCTGGCCAGTTTGTGAATGCTGCGAATGAGCAAGAATGGAATGAGAAGCTGTTTCAAAATTGGGGGCAAACGATTGGTAAGATGCATGCAATTGCTAAAAAGAATGATAGTGATTATAAAAAGTACGAGAGGCCGATTTGGAAGCCTGATGTAAAAGTTATGAATTTTTTATTATCAATAAGTAAACCATTAGCCATAAGCTATGAAAAAATGATTACAAAAATTCAGACGCTTTCCAAGGAAAGTGGTACATATGGATTGATCCACAATGACCTTCATCAAGGAAACTTTTTCGTTCAAGACAATACATTAACGATTTTTGATTTTGACGATTGCTCGTTTTGCTGGTTTGCACAAGACATTGCCGTATCATTTTATCATGCGGTGTGGCAAGAATTATCAGTAAGGCCGGAACATGTATCCTTTCCACAAGAATTTATGAAGTATTTCTTAGAGGGGTACAGTAAAGAGCATCGTATGAATAAAGAAATACTAAAGCAAATTCCACTTTTTCTTAAACTGCGGGAAGTCTTTTTATTTGCGCTGTTTCATGAAGTATGGGATTTTGATAAGTTAGAAGAATGGCAAGCTTACACATTAAAAGATTTGCAGTATCGGATTGAGCAGGGGGTTTCATATACAGATTTGGACTTTTTAAGTTTTGTGTAAGGATATAAAAAAGCGATGTAATAGCTCACTGAATGTGTAAGCTGTTACATCGCTTTTTTATACAGACCTCATTCAATATGTTATCAAAATTCTGAAAAATAGTCTATTTCTTTTTGCGGCGTGCAGCTAACATGAGAATGAAAATAATAATAAATGAGGAGGATGATACATGTCAGTATTTGATCAATCTTCATTTCAATGCCGCATAGAGTGGGGACGGCGCGGAGCAAGGGAGGCAGCAAAGCGAGGGGACATTACGATTATTGTAGATGTTCTTAGTTTTTCTTCAACAGTAGTCACGGCCCTGCATGTAGGGGCTGAAATCTTTCCATATCCGCCGCCATTGAATGAAAAAGCCAAAGCATATGCGCATCAATTAGGTGCAGGGCTTATGTTAAGCAGGGCAGAAGCCGCGAAAATGGGCAAGCATTCTTTATCCCCAGTAACATTTAGCGATGCTGATCAGGGGAAGAGGTTTGTTTTATGTTCATTAAACGGTGCGTCTTGCGCGTGGATTGCTTCGAAAGTTCCTGCTCTTTTTATTGGCTGTTTACTGAACGCCTCAGCTGTTGCGGAAGCTGCGAATCTCATCCAAAAACAAACTGGTGCAAATATTACGGTTGTTCCTTGCGGTGAACATTGGGAAGAGATAAAAGAAGATGAAAATGGCTTGAGACCAGCAATAGAAGATTATTTAGGAGCAGGTGCAATCATAGAAAAATTACAGGGAAGTAAGTCAGTTGAAGCACAGTTATGTATAGGTGCTTTTCAATATGCAAAGTCCAATCTTAATGAGTTTATTTGGGATTGCGGGAGTGGCCGAGAGTTACGTGAACGCGGATTTGCGGAGGACGTAACATATAGTGCATCTTTAAATTTACTGCAAGTAGTACCATTTTTGCAGAATAATCGGTTCGTGGATTTTTTTAAAATAAGAACTTTACCATGAGATGTATTTTTTAATCCCCTTAGTTGAATAAGAAGCCATTGTGATAAAATGTGCATTTGGTAATATAGATAAGATAATTATCTATACCATTTTTCTAGGGAGATTATTGAATGTTAAAAAAGCTAGTAACACTACTTACATGTAGTGTTACTAGCTTTTAGTTTAGCTGCATGTGGCAATCAGGCGAAAGCGACAGAAAATAAGGGTGCAAATTTACTGTTCATTTTGTACAAAATCGGTATATTGGATGTCATGGCTAAGAATTATTGCTTTCTTATCTCCAACTAAAGAATGCATTCTTTTTTTTCCTAATTCAGATTGATAAAATTTTATTTTTTCCCCTGCTAATGTTTCATAAACTACTTGAATTTTTTTAACAAAAGGTTGATATTGATGCTCTTTATTTAATTTATCGGAACATAATGGAATGAGAATTTCTTCATGTTTTTCAAAAAAATCAATCCACACTTTTATGGTATCAGTTTCTTCAAATTTTATATTGTTTCCAACAATTATTTTAAATTCACAGTTTATTATAACGTCTGGTCCGCCATACCGTAGAATTGAATAATAAGTAGTTTTGTGATTCGTTCCGAGTAACTTAGTGTAACCAGGTGTTAAAGCGATACGACTCTTATTTTTTCTATAAAACTTATTTTCTGAAAAATTAGCAACAATAGTAGCTGCTGATAAAAAAGAACGTTGACTTAACTTAAACTTTTGTCTTTCATTCATGAATTGAGAACTTGAAATAATTAATGCGACTATACCTCCAATAATTCCCCCAGTGTAACTTCCATAAAAACACACCCATGAACTTTCATTGCCAATAGTCAAGTTCCCTGTAGGGATATTGAGAACTAAGCCTATAATGATTGGAGTAATTACTACAATTGCTAAAATAATAATAATTTTTTTCCAATTAGATTTTATAAACTCTTTCAAAGAACTCCCCACCTTCCATCTACTAATCTCACCAAAAGGAAACAATATCTTCTTATTTAAATGTTTTTTTAATAATTACATAGATGTCCCATATAGCAGTAGAAATAAGCACAAATGATATAACTGAGTACATGTACAATATAACGTTTTGTTCATCTGGCAAATATAGAAACAAATAAACAACTTGTAAAAATACTAATAAGAATAACACATTACACAAATATACTAGATAAGTATCCTTGTTATTCTTTAATTGCGTCTTTGTTTGAAACGTAATACCGACTATTACAACAGCGAGCAACTCTATAATTGGACTCATTCCGTGCTTAGTTAATTCTTCAATTAATTTTTTTAATTGTTCTGGATGTTTTAAGGCAGTTTTAGATACCATGAACAAAGTATCAACTGCTAAAAATACAAAAAGTATTTGAAATGTTTTTATTAATGTATTTTTAATTTTTTTAAAATACCACCAAACAAATTACCTTATCCTACTAAATGTTCTACAGGTATAAGGTTAAGTACCCTATACCCATCAAGTTAAGAAATTCATTGAACCCAAAACGAAAAAATGGGTTGAACTCTCATAAATAACTGTAGAGAGATAAAATTTTTATTTTGGGGGATACTTCAAAATCTTAGCTTGATGGCGATAGGGTGCTGACGGCAAAACGCGGATTTTAAACGCTAAGGATATGCAGGATTTCATGCAGGCTACGAGAACGATTTGAACTGCCAAATGCTGTTGTGACGGGGATGTATGAAATTCTGCATACATCTGAGGGAACAGAAGGGTGGCAAACTCTTGGTATGAATAGATTTCTGAGATTTGGTTACTGCTGCTGATGAAACGTTGTGTTAACTTTATATGTATACGATATACAGATAAAATCTTTAAGTCCTTTTTACATAAAAAGGTATAATTTGATAAATGATTATTTTTGTGAAGATAGAGAAAGAAGAATTCTTTCGGATAAATCGTTAAATAAATATGGAGATTTTTTAAGTGTTCTTTAAGTATTCTTTCAGCGTTCTTTAAGTATTCTTTCAGTGTTCTTTAAGAATAATTTAATATGATAACTATACAATAAAAGACTATTGTACTAAGTTAAATTTAATAAATATTTTAAGTTAGGAGTTTTTTTATGCTAAAACAGTGGGTTAAAAATCCAAAAGAGAGGAAATTAATTTATGTTTCAATCATAGCAGCTTTCGTTATTCTTGCATGTGGATTTTGGACAATTGAACACAGAAATTCATTAACAATAAATATACCAACAGATATACCAGCAGATATAAATCATCAACATATGCACCACATGAAAAGTCCTTTGGAATTTTATGCCCAAAATAAAGCTTCTTTAGGTCGAATTGGTATTTTTGCTGCATTTGCCATGTTTCCTCTTTATTTTTTATTAAGACTCAAAAAAATAAAATTAAGCAAAGAGATGAAAGCATTTATTTCAAAAGTTTTGAAGTGGGTGAAATTATTTCATGTTCCTATTGCAGTTCTTGCATTCGCATTGATTACCATGCATGTAATTATTATGATATTTTATGAATGGAAAACAAATGCAATCTCTATATCAGGCGTTATTTCGTATATTTTGTTTCTTGCATTAGGAACATTGGGATTTCTACGATACAAACGAAAAGATAAAAATTGGCATTACTATCTTTCATTTGCTTTTGTGTGTTCCATGCTGATTCATACGTGGCTCTAAATTGAACTACCCCAACTTAGAAGGGGTTGTGTAGCAACCGAACCAAGTCTTACGTTAAGTATTAGCAGACATTCTGAAATTAAAAAACGAGAAGAGTGCAATCTAAAATCATCTGTGTAACTCAAAAATCTATATAAATTTAGTCATTTTCACCGTTTTTAATGTCCGCTAATGCTTATTGCATGATTTGGTTCAAAAAATTGCTACACAAAGGCCATATAGAATTTCAAAATGACTTCCATAGAATGTATACCCATATCCATTCACAGTAATTACATATGAGTTCATGAAAGTATTTGGAACAATGAACCATTTTCCTTACTGGAAGAAAGTGTTCCAAAAAGAGGCTAATGTCAATCCGAGAAGCAAAGTAACCATTGCCCAACCCCATATTTTACCGAACAACCTAGTATGATATTCTCCCATTAATTTTTTATCACTCGTCATCAAAACCATGAAAATAAGCAATGGCAGCATCAGAATACCACCGATGACTTGTGTGATAATAGAGATGAAGTTTAATGGCAAATTCGGTATTAAAATGGCAAGTGCAGCAAGGACCAGACTGCCGATATAGACCGCATAAAATTTCGGTGCATCCGAAATTTTGTCATTAAGGCTTTTGGACCAACCAAACAATTCAGCAATGCTCCAAGAAGAAGATAAAGAAACAGTTATGGATGCAAGGAAGCCGGCATTGAATAATCCCAGTCCAAATTTTGCTCCTGTTACAGCATAAGAAATTACCCCGCCAGCATCATTATAAGCCATTGCGGCGATTAAACCAGGTCCCATTAGAGCTCAAATGAGATAAAAAAAACGTCTCCATCCCTTCTTACGGTTTGAAACCATTTCATTAAACTTAGATTGACTTACATCAGGAGAGGTTAATGTTGATTGTTCTTTACTCATTGTGTTTCACATCCCATATGAAGTTTTTAAATTCTTCAACACATTATTCATAGGTGTTGAAAAATGTGCACGATTATTAACAACTGTTGAAAAAAAAAGAAACACTTCTCAACATGTCCAACTGCCGAATGACTATTGGTGAAAGTGAAAGAGGAATCTCATTAGTTGAAATGCACAAAGGAGAAATTGGGGTGCGAGATCGTTCAGACGGTAAACAAGGAGGTGAATTTTGGTTTACTCTTCCTGTTATATCGGAAAAGAAATAAGACTGTTGAAGGAGAATTAAATATTATAGTACCAAATAATTTTTATGATATAGAAGCAGGCAAGTATACAGGCCTGTTCCTATCCTTTCTATATAATATTATATAGAAAGGATAGGGGGTTCGTTTATTTGAGTGATATTTACAACAAGAAAAATGTGGAACTTTCCCCGCCTTGGATCACATATTTTAATAAAATTAAGTTTTCAATTGGAGCAGATCCAAAGGTAACAGTTGGGCCACTTATTTTAGATGATGATCATTATATTATTCTTGTAACAGTAACAGGAAATGAGAAGGCGAGGGCAATTGCAACACTTCTCAATCCTACGATAAGTTTCGGGAATATGAATGTAAATGTTGTTGTTTCAAATAGAGAAGGACAAATTGCCTCTCCATTTCCATGTCCGTTAGATGAGTTTGAAATTGCACATTATTTTCAAGCGGCATTAGAAGGAAATCTGTTTTTTGAGGATGTGGTTGTGAAATCGCAATTACCTGGAGGACCGAATGTAGTGTATCCTGTTTTTAAGCCTGAAGTTATCCAGTTTTTTAATGATGACATTTCGAATCTATGCAATACGTTTGTAGCAGTTGCGGCAGATGTGTTCAAAGATGTAATACAAAATACAATATGTGATGTACCTATCTTGTTTTCTACAAGTTGTGATGGAACAAGTGTAGCGAGCGAAAAATTAGCGGATTTTGAGGTGAAGAATAAGGGGACTGCACCAAAACTTTTTTTAAAAGAAGTAATCTAACTGGTATTATACTGTTTCCTCTTAAAATGAAGTAATCGCTATCCTTTTTTTATAGAAAGAATAGCGATTATTGTATTAATACCACCATTTCTCCTGTGGCAGTAACACAATATTTACATGAAAATTTTGCGAAAACCAATCATACATTAACGTTTTTTTCACTAAAAACTCAGATGCAGAATGAGAGACCCCGATCAGCGACATATTTGTATGAGGGATGTACTCTTTCATGATGGCATATTTCTTTTTGCCATATTCGTTATCGATATGACAATGCACTTCTCCGGTAATATAAGCCTGCGCCCCTTTTTCCTCTGCTTCTTGCATCATACTTACTTTATCACCGCAGCCAGCGATGATTGCGATTTTCGAAATATGAGAACGTGTTTGTCCTTCAAAGTCTACATAAGGGATGTTAAAAATTTTTTTTGCTTTTTCAATTAGTTCATTTGTATGTGTTGGAGTAATTTTACAAATCAATCCATCGCCTTCAGCGAAGCTTTCAATTACTGATGCATGTAGTGCTTTGGCGATGGCGATACTTGTACCATACGTTTGATGACGGTCCATTGGCGCGTGACATGTGTACACGGACAGTCCTTTTTCTTTTATAGTCCGTAAATAATGTTCTGGAATAGGAACGAATCCGCGCCCTGGTAAGCCTTGCGGGTCTCCGCATTCCATGACAAGAGGATGGTGCATAAATAATAAGTCTCCAGCTTTTCCTTCAGAAAGAAATCTGTCTAGTACTTCATCTGTTGGAAAGACAGCTAGAAATACGTTATGAACAGTATCTTCTCCTTTTAACATGAGCCCATTAAAGTATGTAACAAAATCATCTTCAAAGAAATCTTGCCACGGAAAAGAGATTGGATCGTAAACAGCTGGAATAAAACGGCTAAATCCAGGGTCTATTCCATATTTTTGCACTGCAAATAAAGTATCTAATTGATGTTGTATATCTAGGAGTGCTGGCATGACGAACCCTCCTTTGGAAAAATATATAAAGTGAAACTTTAATCCGTGGGGGTTTTCTTCATCCCCCACGGATTATTAGTTGAACCAATCGGGCTTTTACGGGCAGTTTATCTCCCACTTAACTTCTTTGCTTTCGCTGAATTTTGAGGTGGGAGTATAACTGCCCGTTAATGCGGGATAAATTTTATTATATATTTGAATGAATTTTCTGTATATATAAATCGAACTGATTTATAAAAAAAGAATGCTACAATAGGAGAATCGTTATATATGTAGGAGGAAAAAACAATGAATGTTACAGTGACAGACGCGGCATACGAGAAAATAAAAGAGATGATTCCAAGTGAGGCAAAATATATAAAATTATTTTATGATACAGAAGGATGCGGCTGTGTGATGAGTGGAATTATTGACTTAGTTGCTGTATCCGAAAAAGATGAGCGCGACGTAGAGATTTCATCAAACAAATTTCAGTTTATTGCAGACCGAACGAAGCTTGTTTTTATGGATGATAACTTGACTGTTGATTTTCAGGAATCAGGAGGGAATTTTCAATTAAAAAGCCCAAGTCAATATTATAATCCAAATATGAAATTGCATATTCGAGTGTAATTGATGAAATAAAAGGAAGAAAGCAGATTATGTTTGCTTTCTTCTTTTTTATTTCACTACTTGTATACGATAAGGTTCAGAGAAAACAAAGAAGATAGATGGAGGAAAAGAGTCTGTAGGAAATTCAGCGTTGAGGATTTTCATCCACTGATATTAGCACATATTAAGGAATTTCTTGTTCTTGAATAATTGTTTCGGTTTCGGTTGAGGAATCACCGTTTCCAAAGAGGTAGAAAGAAAGGCCTCCAAGAACAACGAGAAATAAAAAGAGAAGCAAAAAGAGGAAAAGTATAATAAGAATGATTTTCCGTTTCTTGTGTTGTTGCTGAGATAGTTGTTTTTCTGTACTCATATAATCCCTCCTTTATTATGATAAAACCTTATGCATACGTAAGAAAAAAATTCTAAATTTCAATGAAGAAAGTAGAATTTTGAAAGTGAGAAGGGATTTAAGTATGTTTCTTGAATCTTAATGAGGTAAAGTATCGGATATAGTGGGGGAAAGATATGAAAAGATGGGGAATTGAATTACTGCTTTTCTGTGTCGTGATTATATGGGGAATCAATTATACAATTGGAAAATACGGTCTTGTAGAATTAACTGCAATCCAATTTACAGCAATGCGCATGGTTACTGCTGCGCCGCTTTTACTATTGTTGACGTTTTACATAGAAAAGTCGCTTTATATTGCATGGAAAGATATTGTGAGGCTTATTTTTGTTAGTATGGTGGGGATTACGCTATATCAGACGTTGTTTATGGAGACGATTCAACATACGTCTGCAACAAATGCGTCACTATTAATTTCGATTTCTCCCATTTTTACAACAATGTTTGCTATATTTTTGAAAGAAGAACAATTTTCATCACGTAAACTCATTGGATCGGTCATTGCGTGTATCGGAGCTGCACTCGTATTACTTGCGGGGCATTCACTTGAACAATCTTTTTATGGGAATGCAATTGGACTCATTACTTCGATTTGCTGGGGATTGTATCCTGTCTTAGCAGGGCCGCTTATGAAGAAATATTCAGCCCTGCGCGTAACAGCCTGGTCAGCAGCAATTGGTGCAGTGCCACTTGTAATATTAAGCGGTTGGCAAATTGTTCAGCTGCCTTTTGTTATTCAGCACGGTAGTACATGGTTTTCGTTACTGTATTCTATTTTTCTTGTTACAGTGTTTGGACTTGTCATGTGGTACGTTGGAATCCAAAAAATCGGTGCATCCCATACGATGGTATATATGTATGTTACACCGTTTGTAGCAGTTTTATTTGCAGCAATATGGGCGAGAGAGCAGTTATCTTTACAACAAATGATAGGCGGGCTTGTTATTTTTGTTGGTTTGTGGTTTGTAAAATCTAACAAAGCTAATCAAACATTACTCGTAAAAGAAAATATATCAAAATAAGAAAGCAGAGCGAATCTGCTTTCTTATTTTTTTATTTTCGGTAAGAAAATAAGATACAAAATAGCTGTAATAAATGGAATCCAGTTGAGAAAAGGGAAGCGGAAATAAGTGACGAGAATTAGACCGGTGAGGAGAACGCTGAGAACAGCATAGAAAACACTATGTTTAGATGTATACCAATATAATGTTAAGCCGACGAGAGCTGGAATAACAAAATGAATAAGAGCGATTAAAAAGAAGAGCAATGGAAGTCCCTCCTTTATTGTATACTTACTATATAATATCCATATTTTTAAAGATTGATAGCTTATTTTTTAGAATTTGTCAAAAATGTTTGCGAAAGCGACACAATTAGTCATGCTGCTAGAAAAAGAAACCGTGTATAATGTTATTTTTTGAAAATGTTTTACTACTATAATTACTGTGTGTACAAGGGAAATTCTTTGGATATGGATAACTACACATTGGATGAAAATTTATATAGTTAGAAATTTTGCAGCAGCGATACTTGGCACAATTATTATGTACGAAATTGAACATCATATGGTGATGTGGGCATTTGCTGTTGGAAGTATGGGTGGATATGCATTAATTGTTATAAATTTAGCATATTACAGTATAAAAGATGCTAAGAAATAGGAAAGAGGCTTGCGAATTGAATCGTAAGCCTCTTTTTATATGTAAGTATGTGTTACTGCAAGAAAACGTGGGCTTTGTCGGTGAGTACTTGTTTTCCTGCAATAACAACATGCTTATTCACATGATTTAGGATACTTCAAAGTAAAGTCGGGTTTAAGCGATTGGACCGCCAAGTTTTACAATTGTTTCAGAAACGTTATCAAATTGCTTGAAGTTTTCTTTGAACTTATTTGCAAGCTCAGTTGCTTTTACTTTGTAAGCTTCTTTATCAGCCCATGTTTGTTCTGGCATTAATACTTCATCAGGTACACCAGGAACATGAAGCGGTACTTCAAGACCAAAGATGTCATGTTTCACTGTTTCAGCGCGATCTAATTCGCCGTTTAATGCAGCTTGCACCATTGCGCGTGTATGACCTAAATTCATACGTTTTCCAACGCCGTATTCGCCGCCAGTCCAGCCAGTGTTCACTAAGAATACTTTCGCATCGTGCTTCTCGATTTTTTCTCCAAGCATTTCTGCATAGCGAGATGCATCAAGCGGTAAGAATGGAGAACCGAAGCATGTTGAGAATGTTACTTGCGGTGAAGTAATACCGCGCTCAGTTCCTGCTAATTTACTTGTAAAACCGCTTAAGAAATGGTACATAGCTTGCTCTTTCGTTAATTTGCTGATTGGAGGCAATACGCCAAATGCATCAGCAGTTAAGAAAATGATTGTATTTGGATGACCTGCGACGCTAGGTAATACGATGTTATCAATTGCATCAATTGGATAAGCTGCACGTGTATTTTCTGTTAAGGCAGTGTCATCATAATTTGCAATGCGTGTATGATCATCAAGCACCACGTTTTCTAAAACAGAGCCGAATTTAATCGCGTCAAAGATTTGTGGTTCTTTCTCGCGAGATAAGTTCACACATTTTGCATAGCAACCGCCTTCAATATTGAATACGCCGTTATCAGACCAACCATGCTCGTCATCACCGATTAATTTGCGGTTTGGATCAGCAGATAATGTTGTTTTACCTGTTCCAGATAAACCGAAGAATAAAGCAACATCGCCTTCTTCACCTACGTTTGCAGAGCAGTGCATAGAAAAAATATCTTGCTCTGGAAGTAAGTAGTTCATGATAGAGAAGATTGATTTTTTCATTTCACCAGCGTATTCTGTACCTCCGATTAACACGATACGCTTTTCAAATGAAACGATAATAAATGTTTCTGAGTTTGTGCCGTCGACTTCTGGATCTGCTTTAAAGTTTGGTGCAGATACAATTGTGAACTGTGCATCATGATTTTTTAATTCTTCCTCAGTTGGACGAATGAATAATTGATGTGCGAATAAGTTATGCCATGCATATTCATTAATAACTTGAAGAGGAAGACGGTAGCTGCGGTCTGCTCCTGCAAATCCTTTGAATACGAAAAGCTCTTCTTTGTCTTTTAAGTATTCTAATACTTTTGTATATAATTTATTAAAATGCTCTTCAGAAATCGGTTGGTTTACAGAACCCCAAGCGATTTTATCCGTAACAGATGCTTCGTCTACAATAAATTTATCTTTCGGAGAACGTCCTGTATATTTTCCTGTTGAAACAGAAACAGCGCCAGTAGAAGTTAATCTGCCTTCTTTTCTCATTAATACTTTTTCCGTTAATTGCGGAACGCTCAATTGAACCTGTGCATTGCTTCCGTTTAATAGTTCATGTAATCCAATTTGGACATTCACAGTACTCATATTTAGATACCATCCTTTGTTTAATTTATAAATATTCTCGTAATCCCCACCAAGAGTATAACACAATCATATAAATAATGTATACTATTTATTTATTTTTGTTTGTGTTATTATATTACTTTTTTCCATATATTTCAGCCCTAAAAAACTTATAGGAATATGTGTATTTGGATTGACAAATGAAAAGCATTTCTTTAGTATAGTTGAGGACGGATACTCTCTTATCCCGAGCTGGCGGAGGGACAGGCCCGATGAAGCCCGGCAACCTCACTTGTATGTACGACAAGTTCAAGTGAATAGGTGCTTAAACCTGTGCGAGGCTAATAGTCTCGAACGATAAGAGCGAAGGGCAAAAAGCAGTATGCAAGTAGCGAATACAACCTTTCCTCTATTAATTTAGGAAAGGTTTTTCTTTTGCGCTTGTGGGAGAATACATGAATGTCGCAGTTTGTGGCAAATTAAGGATGAGTTCCGTACAATATATACATTTACTGTAGGGAGGTTTACCACATGACAAAAAAACGTCATCTGTTCACATCTGAGTCTGTAACTGAAGGACACCCAGATAAAATTAGTGACCAAATTTCTGATTCAATTTTAGATGCAATCTTAGCAAAAGATGCAAACGCACGTGTAGCTTGTGAAACAACAGTAACAACTGGTTTAGTATTGGTAGCGGGGGAAATTACGACTTCTACTTATGTAGATATTCCAAAAATCGTTCGTGAAACAATTAAAGGAATTGGTTATACTCGTGCAAAATATGGTTTCGATTCAGAAACTTGTGCAGTTTTAACATCTATCGATGAGCAGTCTGCTGACATCGCAATGGGTGTTGACCAAGCGTTAGAAGCACGCGAAGGTCAAATGACTGACGAAGAGATCGAAGCAATCGGTGCGGGCGACCAAGGTTTAATGTTTGGTTTCGCATGTAATGAAACAAAAGAATTAATGCCGCTTCCAATCTCTCTTGCTCATAAATTAGCTCGTCGTTTAACGGAAGTACGTAAAGATGATACATTACCATACTTACGTCCAGACGGTAAAACACAAGTAACAGTTGAGTATGATGAAAACGGTAAACCAGTTCGTGTTGATACAATTGTAATTTCTACACAACATCATCCAGAGATCGCTTGGGAACAAATCGATCGCAACTTAAAAGAATTTGTAATTAAACCAGTTGTACCAGCTGAATTAATCGATGAAGATACAAAATTCTTCATTAACCCAACTGGCCGCTTCGTTATCGGTGGACCACAAGGGGATGCTGGTTTAACAGGTCGTAAAATTATCGTAGATACTTACGGTGGATACGCTCGTCACGGCGGCGGTGCATTCTCTGGTAAGGATGCAACAAAAGTTGACCGCTCTGCAGCATACGCAGCTCGTTACGTTGCGAAAAACATCGTAGCAGCAGGTCTTGCTGACAAAGCAGAAGTACAACTTGCATACGCAATCGGCGTAGCGAAACCAGTATCTATCTCTGTTGATACATTCGGCACTGGAAAAGTATCTGAAGAAGTATTAGTAGAACTAATCCGCAGCAACTTCGATCTTCGCCCAGCTGGTATCATCAAAATGTTAGACTTACGTCGCCCAATTTACAAACAAACAGCAGCATACGGCCATTTCGGACGTACTGATGTAGATCTTACTTGGGAACGTACAGACAAAGCTGAAGCTTTAAAAGAGCAAGCTGGTCTATAATATAGGAAGAAAAAAGCTTTGCGCGTGTGCGCAAAGCTTTTTTTATTTAAATCATACGGTGAGTAGCGTTGTAAACGAGAGTCCTAATACTCCCCAAAATGTTTATGTTTGTATGAATAAGTGTTAGGGTCTACTTTGTCATCAAGTAATGTTTGATGATAAGCAAGTACCCCTTTTCTATCCGTATCTCCAATTTTTTGATAGCGATACGTATACATAACATGTGGTTCATCCTTGTACGTAACATCGACCGTATATCTGAACTTAAAGTCGTACCGTACTTTAAAACTTTTAAAGTCATCTTTCTTGTCGCCTTGTGAGAGTAAATACGCTTCTACTTTATGGGCTATGTGATTTTTATAAAATGAAGTACCGCTCCAAAAACAAATGATTACAATTGTAATTATGAAAGCAATATTTCTTATTTTCATGCAATCACCTTTTTAGCATTTTAGTTGCTTTCCTGTTTTTCTACTTTCCCAACGCAAGAAGTGCAATACACTTCCCCGCCGAGTTCAATATATTTTTGAATGTTTGTCATACCGCTTGGCGGATATTGCATGTAAATCCAAGAACGCTCATGTACTGCAATTTCCTTCCCGCATGATGTACACGTAGTTGATTTTTTACCGAACATAGTTATTCCCCTTTACGATAACGAATTTTTCCGGCACAAAAGGCTGAACATAATAAAAAGAGCGTGCCAAATCCCCAGCCGCCAATTGCTGCATATGGTACAGCGTCTTTTAGTGCCATGCCAGCGCTAATAGAAGCGACGAATAGTAAAATAAATACCGTCGTTAACTTTCTCATTGTATCCATATGAATTTCCCCTCCTTAAAAACCTATATTTTTATTATAAGGTAAATTTTAGAAAAGAAGTGTTTTTTCGATAAAGAAGTGTGACAGGTCTCACATTTTTTTGCTGCCATATTATATATGATAAAATTTAGACAGCTTATCGATGAGGAGGAAAAAAAATGAGCGTTACAGAACATAAAAAACAAGCACCACTATCTGTTCGCTGTAAAATCATAACGATTTCAGATACACGAACAGAAGAAACAGATAAAAGCGGACAGTTATTAAAAGAGTTATTAATAGAAGCAAATCATCAAGTAACAGCTTATGAAATTGTAAAAGACGATAAAGAAAGCATTCAGCAAGCTGTGTTGGCGGGTTGCCAACAAGAAGATGTAGATGTTGTGTTAACAAATGGCGGCACTGGAATTACAAAACGTGATGTTACAATTGAAGCAGTAGAAGCATTGCTTGATAAGGAAATTGTAGGCTTTGGAGAACTATTTCGGATGATCAGTTATTTAGAAGATATCGGAAGCGCGGCGATGCTAAGCAGAGCAATTGGCGGAACAATTGGAAGGAAAGTTGTCTTTTCTATGCCAGGATCGACTGGTGCGGTTCGCCTTGCGATGAATAAATTGATTTTACCAGAGCTTGGACACATTACATTTGAGTTGCACCGCCAATGAAAATTACAGGAATTGTATTAGCCGGCGGAAAGTCCAGGCGTTTTGGCGAGCCAAAAGCATTAGCAATTTGGCAGGGAAAAACATTTATTGAACATAGTATAGAAGCATTGAAAGAAGTTGTAACAGACATTGTTGTAATTAGTCATCCACGCATTACAAATGAACTTTCGCACATATTGGATGCACCCGTTGTAGAAGATATTGAATTATACAAAGGAAACGGCCCGCTTGCCGGTATATTAACAGGCATGGAATTTGTAGATGCAGATTGGTACATCGTTGCACCGTGCGACACACCAAATGTTTCGAAAGAGTGGGCAATGGAATTAATAGAACGAGCGGATGAAACATATGAAGCAATTGTTCCGCTAGATGAAGGGCAGAAACAACCACTTTTAGCGCTATATCATAATAAGGTAAAAGAAAAAATAGAACAGTTATTAAAAGAAGAGCAGAGAAGCATGCAGGGGCTATTATCACAGTGTAGTGTTCAGTATGTGACAATAGAAGAAGCATTAGGTGTATTTCTAAATGTAAATACAAAGGAAGAATATAACCAATTACAGAAGCGGATGGGAAAGGAGTGAGAACTCCTTTCTTTTTTTTTTTGTAAGAAATTACCGAAAATTATCATTATTCTGGTAAAATAAGGAGGCAAAGTTCTTATTCGCATGCATATAAGGCTTTGTAACATAGACAGATTTTAAGGGAAGCGGAGGGGGGAAGTGGGTTTTCTATTAGTAAATTTATTAAAGCTAGTGTACTGTGCTGGCCTCATTCTTGTTTTGTTTTCTATTGGGAAAATTTTCGAAGTAATAGAAAGGTATGTTCGAAAAATATTTGGAAATCGTCTCTCTAAAAAGGCACTATACTTCATATTTGTGATGATGACAATGTGCTTTGAAGGAGCGAGTTTGTGGCTTTTATCGATTTTCTTCCACTTTGAACTTCTTACGACGTTATTTACAGGAGGCTTTTTATTGATAATCGTGACGTGGAATACACTCTATTTTCGAAATTCATTTCATAATCAAGCAAGAGCGGTAAGTCGTTTTGTGGGAGGAACAGATGAGCATACAGAATTTCGAGCAACGGAATTGTCAGTTCATCCGTTTGCGGTTGGAACATTTTTATTTGGAATCATTAGCATTGTAGGTTCGTTTCTCTACTATTTACCATACTTAGTATAGAAGGATACTGAAAATAAGGAGTATACATAATGGAAAGTGAATTACTGAAAATATTTGATAAACATAGAAATCCAGTAGGCGTTGCAACTCGTGAAGAAGTACATAAAATGGGGCATTGGCATGAGACGTTTCATTGCTGGTTCATAAGTAGAGAAGATGGAGTAGATTATATTCATTTTCAAATTCGCAGTCATACAAAAAAGGACTATCCGAATTTATTAGACATTACAGCTGCGGGCCATATATTGGCTCATGAAACCGTGTATGATGGAATACGCGAAGTGAAAGAAGAAGTGGGGATTGATGTCTCGTTTGATGAACTTATATCATTAGGCATTATCAATTATTGCGTTACAATAGAAGATTTTATTGATAAAGAATTAGCTCACGTTTTCTTATATGAAAATAAAAAAACAATGGACGAATATAAGCTGCAAATAGAAGAAGTATCAGGCGTTGTTAAGGCTGAATTGAATAGTTTTTCTAAACTTTGGTTTGGCGAAGTAGAGGGAATTATAGTGGAAGGCTTTGAAATGAATGAAGCTGGAGAAAAAGTTTTAATCCATAAAACCGTAGACAAACGTAACTTTGTGCCTCATAAGCATTCGTATTACGAAAGCATTATCACGTCGATGAGGGAGAACATGAAGTCGTTAGGGAGTACGAAAGCATAAAGCAAATGACCAAATAATTTTTGTATGGGTAGGAGGTTTTGGGTTAACCTCCTATCCATGTTTATCCCGCTATTGCGCAGGCAACCCCCACTGATGGAAGTTTCACTTATCCGCATTTAAAGCATCAAACCCATAATAAGGGTATTATAATACTGACCATTTATATACGTATCTTGTTGTAATAAACCTTCTTCTTTAAAGCCGACCTTCTTATAAAGTTCTATTGCTTTATCATTGTCTTCTCGAGTTACAAGATGTATTTTCTTAGTAGTTCCATTTAATCTTGCCCACTCGATAAGCTCTTCCATCAATATTCTACCTAAACCAAATCCGCAGTGCTCCTCTGCGATCACGATTCCTAGTGTTCCTACGTGTCTCGTTCTAGCTTTTGGACTAGAGGTGATGGAGGCGATACTTATAATTTCATCATCCATTGTTGCTAGTAAGATGATGGAACTATTATCTGTTCCAGTAGTTTCTATGAAGTTTTCATAATCGTGTAAAGACATACTGAACTCATTTTTCCCGAATGAAAGAAAATCAGTTTCTCCGCCGACTACATTATAAAAATCAATCATAGATTGAGCGTCTTTTTGTAAAGCCTCTCTTATAATGACTTCTTTTCCGTTTTTCAAACATATTGTTTGCATATTTATCAACTTCTTTCGGTTTAGTTATGTTCATCTTAATATTAATGTTTGAAATTGAATAGCTTAAATTTTTGAATTTAAAAAATGACAAAAAAAAGCGAAGAATGTTTATAATTCTTCGCTTTTTTATGACATACTAGGGTATATTGTATCTTGCATATATGAGAGAGTTCACTCATATCACATTATAACACTGAAAACTATTTATAAAATATGCAATATTGCATATTTTAAATATTGACAGTTTAAAATGGTCCTCTTCTTTTCAAATAGTTAGTCTGTTATTTACGAGACACACATAAAGTTTCTAATTTGTGCATATCGATAGCTTACTTTTCGGCGGCGTCCTGCTTGCCAAGTATATCCAGATACCCCGTTTTTTCTAACTTCAGTTGGATAAAACCAAAAATCCCTTCCAAAAGGTCCTTGCCCTCTTAAACCAATAAATCCCCACCTGCCTAAACAATTACACATCGCTGATCGTATTTGAATCGTTTGTATAGGAGAGGAAAATGCTGCTGGTGCTGCTGGTTGTTGTGCCGGTGGTGGTGATGTTGGAGCATCTTCAGCATCGTCGGGACGATAGACGTCATCGTCGATCTCCCTTGTTTCCTCGAATGGTTGATAACTTGGCTGTTGATAACCTGGCTGTTGATAATTTGGTTGTTGATAACCTGGCTGTTGATTATAATTTACATGCGGAAAGTACATTGGCTGATTATTCATGAAAAAATCACCTCATTTTTTTTATGCGCACTTGAAATATGAATATGTTGTGTGATTCTTATATGAAGCTTATTTATGGCCCAAATTACTTTCAGCAGTACGAATTATATGAACAAGTTGGATCGAAGGCATTATCTTTTACTTGTAAAGAAACAATTATAAAGTTTGATGGATAGTAAAATAGGGAATCTCATTTTATACTAATGGTGTGCCGTCCCTTCTAAGGGACAGCGCACGGCTGGTGATTGGCTAATGGTAATAATAGATTTTTTGAGATAAAGTTATATAAAAACACAAGATAAAGAGAGGTCATACTACGAAGTAGGACCTCTCTTCCTATATTTTGTACAATATAGAAGTTTCACTTTATGCCAGCATTTCCGCTTTTCGATTTTGAATGACATCTTCATAATGCATCACGAGGTCACTGAAAATTTCATCCCAGCTTTGTGTTAAAGCATAGTTTCTACCTTGTTGCCCCATGTATTCACGTTGCTCTTTCTGATCAAGTAATGTGTAAATAGAAGATAAAAAAGAGTCCGTTTGTTTCGGCTTACAAAGAAAACCTGTTGTTCCATGCGTAATAATGTTTTTTACACCGCCTGCATTTGCGCCGATAACGGGTGTGCCGCATGCCAGTGATTCTAAGACGACATTTCCGAATGTTTCTGTTGAAGAAGGAAATACCATAACATCTGAACAAGAATATGCTTCAGCTAACGCTTCTCCTTTTAAATATCCAGTAAATGTTACATTTTCTGTAATTGTTTCTTTTACTTTGCCAGCGAGAGGGCCATCTCCGATAATTAGCCAATGAACATCATTTTTTCGTTCTTTCGTTGTTTTGTGGATTAATGCCAGCAATGTTTCAATATCTTTTTCAGGAGCTAAACGTCCAACGTAAGAGAGGATATATGGCGATGTAATGTTATATTTTTTTCGAAATACGTCCTGATTATAATGAGGATGGAATAGATTGCAATCTACTCCGCGGCTCCATAAGTATAAGTCTTGGAAGCCTTTTTTTTGCAGTTGTTGCATCGTTTCGAGAGAAGGTACGAATGTTTTTTGCAGGGCGCCATGAAACCATTTTAAATAGTTCCACAGCATATTGGAGAAGAATTCAATTTTATAATATTGCAAATACGCATCGAAATCTGTGTGATAGGAACCGACAAGAGGTATGTTTAGTTTTTTGGCGTAATACGTGCCGCAAAGCCCCATATTAAACGGTGTTGCGACATGGATAAGATCTGGTTGAAATTGAAATAGCTCTTTTTTGATGAAACGTGGATTTGGAAATGCGAATCGGCACTCTGGATACAGTAGTTTAAGTGGAATACTTTTTATTTTATTGACGTTGGTAACAAAGTTATCTTCGGCTGTATGCTGCGGCGCAAACACAGAGTAAGAGATATTTTGCTTTTGCAAATACTGTGTCAAGCGATCGAGTGTTTTCGCAACGCCGTTCACTTGCGGTGTAAACGTATCTGTAAAGATGGCAATTTTCATCAAATTCCCTCCTTCTTCTATCCCGCCATTAATGGGTAGTGATACCTCCACCTCAAAGTGCAAAGAAAATAAAGAAATCAGGTGGGGAATAACTGCCCCTAAGAGCTTGATTAGTGAGAGCTTTCCATCAGTGAGGATGAGCTCTCACCGCCGATGGAAGTTTCACCTTATATGAAAAGTGGAATGAATTGATAATAAGAAATAATGCCGGATATTGTTCCGAGGCACATGCCAACAAGTACATCAGATAGATAGTGCAAGCCGAGATAAATACGCGAAATTCCTACGCTAATTGCTAGTGGAAGCAGCAAGAATGTCATACTTGGTTCATATAATAAAAAAGGAGTAATAACAGAAAAGATAGCAGTCGTGTGTCCTGATGGAAAAGAATGATCTACTAATGGATTTGTTGGATGCTTTGCATTAAGAATTGTTAAATAAGGACGTTTTCTTGGATAAAACTTTTTTAGAATTTGCACGGGTATATGGCTAATCGCAAGGGAAATAGCACTTGCAATTGATGCATTGTGTAAAGAACCGGTTGTGAAAAAAAATAAGAATAGAGCGAGAGAAATTGTAAAGGTAGCACCGCATATATGTGTAATGGTGCAAAAAAAGATGTTTAATGTTTTGCGCTCAAAATAGCGATTAATTCCTTTGAAGATGTAGCACTCTATTTTATATAAGGAGCTGATGGATCTAGTTTTCATCAAAATTCTCCTCCTCACTACATATATATTTGAAGATTTATTTTTATTTTAATAAGATTTTATTGAGGGAATACTAAGATTTTGTAAAGAAAAGGTAGAGATTTGCAAAGAAAAAGCTGCCTGTATAGTGGCAGCTAAAAAATCACTTTGTTTGTAAACTTTTATAATATTGTCCTTTTTCAACATATTGACGACGAATGCGAGCCATATCTTCAAGGTCTTCATCTGTTAACTCACGAATAACTTTGGCAGGGCGACCGAATGCAAGTGTATTTGGCGGGATTTTCTTTCCTTGTGGTACTAAACTGCCGGCACCAATAAATGCACCTTCACCAATTTCAGCTCCATCTAAAATAATGGACCCCATGCCGATTAACGCATCTTTTTTCACTGTACAGCTATGTAAAATAACTTGATGTCCAATTGATACATCATCTTCTAAAATAAGCGGGTATGCTGGGCTTTGATGAAGTGTACATTGATCTTGTACATTGACCCGGTCACCGATAATGGTTGGAGAAACATCTCCGCGAATGACAGTGTTAAACCAAATGCTTGATTCTTCACCAATTATGACATCGCCTGTAATTGTGACATAGTCAGCGATAAATGCGCTATTAGCGATTTTTGGGTTTTTGTCTTTATAAGGATAAATCATATAAGTAATCTTCCTCTCCTAGAAACTACTATTAGTGTAGCAAATTATGAAAGAGAGTGAAACGGAGGAGTTTTATGTGGAATTATGAAGCAGAAGAGGCGAAAGCTGTTATAGTTATAGTACACGGTGCGATGGAGCATCATGGTCGTTACGAGGCACTTGCAGAAATGTGGCGGTATATTGGTTTTCATGTGGTAATGGGTGATTTACCAGCGCACGGAACAACTTCAAGAAATAGAGGACATATTACTTCATTTGATGAATACATAGAAGAAGTAAAGGCATGGATCAAAGAAGCGAGAAAATATTACTTGCCTATTTTCCTATATGGACATAGTATGGGAGGCTTAACGGTCATTCGTGTGCTGCAAGAAACGAAAATGGATGTGCAAGCAGTCATTTTAACTTCACCGTGTTTAGGGGTTGTATTAAAGCCTAAAGTACCGCTTCAGGCCGTTGTAAAAGTACTGAATGTTGTTGCGCCGAAAATGCAGTTTCAGTCGAATATTACAGTTGAAATGGCAACGCGCAATCATGAAGTTCGTGATGCGATGGAAAATGATTCATTGTTCTTGCGTAAAGTATCAGTTCGTTGGTATAGTGAGTTAATTAAAGCTGTAGAAGTCGCTCATGAAAAACGCGATGAATTTCCAGATGTACCACTCTTGCTAATGCAGGCGTGTGAGGATAAACTTGTAGATAAAACACGTGTCCGCAAATGGTTTGATAATCTGAAAATTAGTGATAAAGCATACAAGGAATGGCCGAATTGTTATCATGAGCTATTTAATGAGTATGAAAAAGATGACGTTTTCGCATATGCAAAATCATTTGTAGAAACACATTTAATTCAGAAAGAAAAATGAACAGATGAAATTTGTAATACATTTTGAACATGCTTAACCATATTCATTAGAGGAGATGAAGAAAGAAGTGACAGTACCAAGTAACCCCATAACGCTCATGGCGAAAGTATACCGAGATGTGTTTCCGGTCGTACACCATGAGCTCGCAAAGTGGAAAGAACGCGCCTATCATATTCCGAATGATGAACTTCATAATCAAGCATTAGCGAGTATTGAGCATAAAACGTTTCACTGTGAGGGTGGCGGAATTTTAGCACTGCTTGCCCATGAACATCGTGAAGAATGTATTCGATTTATTGTAGCGTATCAAACGATTAGTGATTACTTGGATAATTTATGTGACCGCAGTACATCGCTTGATCCGAATGATTTTGCGGCGCTTCATGAATCGATGCTTGCGGCGTTAACGCCAGGAAGTGAAGGAAGCAATTATTATCGTTACCGTGATGATCAAGATGATGGCGGTTATTTAGATGAACTGGTAGAAACGTGCCAGGACGTGCTTGCAAAAACGAAGCATTATAACAAGATTGCACCAATTCTTCATGAGCTTGCTTGTTATTATTGTGATTTGCAAATTCATAAACATGTAAAACTAGAAGAGAGAGAAGAGCGTTTAAAAACGTGGTTTGCAGCGCATCGTGAAAAAGTCCCGCCAATGAGCTGGTTTGAATTTTCCGCATGCGCAGGTTCAACGCTCGGTATTTTCTGTCTTGTCGCGTATGCGTTCCACGATGAATTAGCAGATGAAGATATTATGAAAATTAAGCAAGGCTATTTTCCGTATGTACAAGGATTACATATTTTACTTGATTATTTCATTGACCAAGAAGAAGACCGTATTGGCGGAGATTTAAATTTTTGTAGTTATTATGAAAATAAAGAAGCAACTCTTGAGAGATTGAAACATTTTGTGATAGAAGCGGAAAAAAGTTTGGAACAAATCCCGCATATGAAGTTTCACCGCCTCATCAGTCGCGGACTACTAGGTATATATTTATCAGACCAAAAAGTGTCGCAGCAAAAAGAAATGCAGCAGATGGCGCGGCGCATTGTAAAATATGGAGGTCTTACTTCGCGCTTTTTCTATTGGAATGGGAAGATGTATCGAAAGAAAATAGCGCAGTGATGCAAAAAGCCGCTCTTTATACTGTTGTATAAAGAGTGGCTTTTATACTTCTATTTACCGCTT
This sequence comes from Bacillus sp. S2(2024), assembly GCF_050474045.1. NCBI lineage: Bacteria > Bacillati > Bacillota > Bacilli > Caryophanales > Bacillaceae > Bacillus > Bacillus sp. S2(2024). The sequence continues at coordinate 3,792,655 of NZ_JBFLUS010000003.1, read as the reverse complement.
TTCAATTGCAATAATAAACGGCGGGTTATTTTGTTGATTCATAAATTCGTACTTCAGTACATGCGCTTCTTTTTGATCGAGCTCCCCAGCAAATTTTACAACAGCATCGCGTTCGACTTGTCCTTCTGGATGTCCATGATAAATAACGAGAACGATGATGCCTTCAGGTGCCATTACTTCTAATAGTTGCTGTATGGCAGAAAGAGTTGAGTTCGGTTTTGTAACGATGCTTTTGTCACCGCCAGGAAGGTAGCCTAAGTTGAAGATAGCTCCTGTTACTTTTCCTTTTGCATTTTCCGGTAATACAGCTGTTAATGTATCGTGGCTATCATGAACAAGAACGGCACGCTTTGTTAGTCCTTGTTCTTGTAGTCGCGCGCTAGAATTTGTGATTGCTTCTGCTTGAATGTCAAAGCCGAATACTTTTCCATTCTCTCCAACAAGCTTAGCCAAAAAACAAGCGTCATGACCGTTGCCAAGTGTCGCATCAACGGCATAATCTCCTTCTTTCACAGCTCGCTCTAGCAGTGTGCGAGCAAAGGGTAAAATGCGTTCTAACTTCATACTTCCTTCACCTCATTTGCATATTTGCCTTGCCAACTGCCGCGGCGTACAAATTCAGCATCAATTGCATTTAATACTTCCCATTTATTTAAGCTCCACATTGGACCGATCATTAAATTTGGCGGACCGTCACCTGTGATGCGGTGCACAATGACATCTGATGGAATGATTTCAAGCTGATCAACAACAAGGTTTACGTAATCCTCAAGAGAAAGGAATTCTAATTGTCCTTTTTCATATTGCTTTACCATCGGCGTGCCTTTTAATAAATGAAGCAAATGAATTTTAATTCCTTGAATATCAAGCTTTGCGACTTCGCGCGCTGTTTCCATCATCATGTCGTAGTCCTCAAGCGGAAGACCGTTAATGATATGTGAACATACGTTAATGTTATGCTTACGAAGTTTATTTACACCTTCAACATAAGATGGATAATCATGAGCACGGTTAATAAGAAGTGCTGTACGTTCATGCACTGTTTGTAAGCCAAGCTCTACCCAAAGGTACGTACGTTTATTTAAGTCAGCTAAATATTCGACAACATCGTCTGGTAAGCAGTCTGGCCGAGTTGCGATTGATAAACCGACAACACCTTCTTCTTTTAAGAGAGGTTCAAATTTTTCTTTTAATACCTCAACGGGAGCATGTGTATTCGTATAAGCTTGGAAATACGCAATACATTTGCCATCTTTCCATTTTGTATGCATTTTCTCTTTCATTTCATGATATTGCGTAACAACATCATCACGGCGATCACCGGCAAAATCACCAGAACCAGCCGCACTGCAAAATGTACAGCCACCGTATGCGACTGTGCCGTCGCGGTTTGGACAATCAAAACCTGCATCTAGAGAAACTTTAAAGATTTTCTCGCCAAAATGTCCGCGCAGATGATAGTTCCATGTATGATAACGTTTATTGTCATTTGAATATGGGAAAGGATTTTGGACTTTCATATTATTCCTCCTCAATGATATGAGCAAAAATCATTATAACATACTCATAAGGTTCAGATGGAAGGGATAGACTAATGGAGAAATGAAAGGCAAGGAGGAAACATGATGGCAGAGCGTCACGCAATTGAACAATGCATCAATGAAGCAGAACAAGCGATGGAATACGCAAAACAACAGCTAGAAATAGGCATGAGACAAGAACATTACAATAAGATGGATTATTCAGATGCACAGCTACAATTGGAAAAAGCTTATACAGAAATCGAAACAATGGAGCACTTTGCAACTGCTGAGCAGCGTGATCAGTTATATCGTGCACGTCTTGCAGTGCAACAGCTGCGGCATCAAATGATCACTACACCGCACTAATAAGGAGTGAAAGATAAATGGCAAAACGTTCTGATCAAAATAACCCAGAGCAAAAAACGCAAAACGGGCAGAATGCCGAGTTTTCAAATGAATTAGATCCAGTGGTACAAGCAAAGCAAAGAAATCGTAAAAAAGGGCAACCACAAAAATCAAAGCAATCAGAGTAAACCAGGTCGAAATATGACCTGGTTTTATTTTTTATCCCGCTATTTTAGGGGGGCAATGCACCTTGTATTGTGTCAGTCTTTCTTGTTTACTCCCAATGAATTAAAAAAATAAAAACTTTGTGTCGGGACCCCACATCCATCAACTTAAGAGATTTTAATACCCCAAAAACGGAAATTTTGTGTGTTTTTCTCTTTTTTATTGTTTTGGGATAACTAGCTCTTTTAGCTTGATAGGCATGGGGCTTGGTTTTTCCACCGTCTTTTGGTTTGTTCTTCTGTAAGTCGGTGGATAATTAACCTAGCCGGCAACTTTTGATACTGGCCTATGTAAACATCAGAAATTTCATTGGTTTGTCTTGATTTTAATTGATGCATAAGTTCTTCCATATCTATTTGAATATACTCAGTTTGTTTTTTAACTGTACCATTTTTAAAATATTCGGGTTCAGGATTCTTCCGATAAATTCGAGTGTTTAATTTTAAGCGGGAAATATAAAAGGCTCCTATCGCATCCATTTGATGGACATCCTTCAGGTCGAAGTAACCTAAATCACGTATACATAAATGATTTGGTTTTACCGTTTGTAAACACGTGGAATCATAGGTTCGATCATTTTGTTTACCAGGCCCTAAATGAATATGTAGGAATTGTCCACTTAGAAGATCGTATTCTAATTGAATCTTTACGCCAGCTGTATGGCTACTTCCTCCAGATTCTTGATAAGCTAAAGCGAATATATCTGGAAGTTGAAAGGTCGTAGAATCCAAGATTCGTATACGTTGAAACCGATTAGCATAGCGATGAAGAAAGCACTGAGGAGCAAATAGCTTTTGGGTAAGCAAGGAAGAGAATATATGTTGAAGGAGCTTGACAGCTGAAGGATTAAATCGTTGATTGAGTCCCTCAGGGGTCATCAAAACCCCTGTCGAAGACTCTAAATTACTACATAATTGTGTTAATGAAGTACTCGCGACTTTTTGACTTAGCCATACACACAGAGCTACTAATTCTTGAGCACGATATTTACTAGTCCGTTTCACAAACCCAACCTCTCTCGCAACTTCTTGAAGAGCTAGAGGAGATAAACAGTGTTGTAGTTCTTTGGAAAAGAGGTTAATTCATCTGAAATTGAAAGATTCATAAAAAAGCACCATCCTTTCCTATTATAAAAAAATAAGGTAATTGATTCGACTGAGCTTATTCATTAATAGTATCTTATCCTAAGTTCAGCTTACGTTCTTCAAAAATTTGTTTTGCCACAAAGATTGCATTAAGGACTCGTGGAAAGCCCGTATAAGGGATGCAGTGCATAATTGCTTCTACTATCTCATCTGCTGAGAGACCAACATTAAGTGCCGCATTAATATGGACATTAAGTTGTGGTTCACAGCCACCCTGTGTAGTTAATGATGCGATTGTAACCAATTGACGTTGTTTGAGGTCTAATCCTTCTCGAGGATAGATATCACCAAAAGCGAATTCAACAACATATTTACCGAGATCAGGAGCAATATCTTTTAGTGAATCTATAACACGTTGTCCACCTTCTCCATCTACTTCCATTAGTTTTTGCCAGCCACGCTGATAACGTTCATTATCCATTGCATTTGCCTCCTAAGAATTTATCAATTTTAATTTTTTAATCATTTAGTACGTCTATGTTGCGTAGTATCAATTGATTAAAAAGTAACTCTTGATTAAACGTTACACCCTCGAGTGCACTCTAAAGCAACCCCTTTTCTTGGTGTTATAATGAATTTTATGGAAAATATATTTACTATTAAACAAATTTCAAAAATAACAGGATTTACTGTGCACACCTTGCGTTACTACGAAAAAATTGGATTACTTAATGAGGTGAGCCGAGATATCAATGGTTATCGTCAATATTCGGAAGCTGATATTTCTTGGATCAATTTCTTAATCCGTTTAAGAGTAACAGGAATGTCAGTCACAGACATGAAACTTTTTTCTGATTTACGAAGTCAAGGTGAACCTACAATAAGCGCTAGACGAGAATTGTTAGAAATACATCAAAATAAAGTCCTTAAAGAAATTAAAGAGTTGAAGGATAACTTGATGAAAATTGAAGAAAAAATTGATTACTATAAGAGAATGGAGGAACATAGGGAATAACCATTTTACATTATCATTTATGTCAAAAGTTTAGGAAAGTACCTATTGAAAAAACGCCATTCTTTCGAAAGAATGGCGTTTTTTTGTTTTAGGGGTATTAATTTTTTCTTAGCTTGATGGGCATGGGGAGCTACCAATATCTTAAGTTGATGGATGTGTATGGTGACCCCTACTAATTAACGTAGATCAGTTTTCCCTTGAAAACGACCAAATCGATCCCGTATTTTTTTCAATCTTGTGTGGTACTCCAAAATCTTAATTCTTGCTTTTTCAGCTAGAGGTGCAATTGGTCGTAAATCTTTTAACCCCCAATAATCAACTACTACATCAAGTACTTGATCAAAATATTGTAGTGGCCCATAGTTAGCTTCTTTTGCAATCACAGCCATTCTATTTTCAAAATCAGGCATGACTGCACCTGGCATTTTAAAATTCATAATCACATTGGCAATATGATAACAATAATTAGGTTCCAATTCCAAATGTGTTCGAATCACGTCTCGATAAAACGCATAATGAAGGGTTTCATCTTTTGCAAGACGGCGTAATAATGTAGCAAGATCTGGATCATGCTTACTTGCAAACTTAGCTACATTATTGTAAAACACCATCGTTGCAAGTTCTTGTAGCGTCGTATACGTCATGGCTTCGATTGGCGTGTGAAAATCAGGCTCAAATCCACCTTCAACGACTGACTTTCTTAATTCGTGTAATCGTTTAGGGTTCACGCTTCGAGTAAGTAGTAAATATGTCTCCAGCAAATTCGAATGTTGATCCTCTTCTGAAGTCCAAGTATGAATAAAGTCCGTAATAACAGAAAGGGACCCTTTAAAAGTTGCAGATAAATACGTTGTAAACCATGGTAAATTCACTTCTGTTAATAAAGCTGTTTCAATGGCCGTAATTACACCAGAAGGAAGGGCAACCTGACTTTCATCCCAAGGAACTTTTTTAAAGTCCATCCCCTTATCCCATGGTAAAAACTCATGATAACCCCAATCTATCTTCTGTGCTCTTATTTTATGTTGTTCATACAGTTCTTTTAAGCGTGGTTCTAATCGGAAATCTAAATCATTTGTTAGCATATGTAAGTGCCTCCTTTTCTTATCATAGATAGTCATTCTATAATTACATTCGTTTTTATCTTTTAAAATTTCTTTAAATAGATATTACTTTCCTTTTTTTGGGTTCAGCCGCATGCCTATCAATTTAAGAAAAGTAAACACCCCAAAAGCGAAAAAAAGCTGATTTCTCAAATAACTAACTGTAGAAAAAGGAAATTTTTATTTTGGGGGTACTTTAAAATATTAACTTGATGGGCATGTATGGTGAACCCTATATGTAAAATATAAATATTATTTAGAGGAAAGGTAGCGTAATGATACTAAGCAAATAAATCAACAATTTAATTAGAATTTGAAATCAGTATAAAGTATCAAAAAATGTTTTAGAATATGTTACATTTATCCAGACTAAAAATATATAAGTAAAGGAAAATAATATATGTATAAAGTTATGATTGTAGAAGATGATACGAAAATTGCAGAATTGCTTCAATCACACATTAATAAATATGGTTATACGGGAATAATTGCGACAGATTTTGAAAATATTCTAGGGGTATTTCAGACTATTCAACCTCATGTGGTTTTACTTGATATTAATCTTCCTAGTTTTGATGGATATTATTGGTGTCGTCAAATTCGAACTTTGTCTACTTGTCCAATTATTTTTATATCAGCACGTAGTGGGGAAATGGAGCAAGTCATGGCATTAGACTATGGAGCGGATGATTATATTACAAAACCATTTCACTATGAAGTTTTAATCGCGAAGATACGAAGTCAACTTCGACGTGTATACGGTGACTATGCTCCGAAAATAGAAGAAAGAGCAATACAGCAATCTGGTTTAATTCTTTACCCTGAAAGATCCGAAATGGAGTTAAACGGAAAAATAGTACCTCTTACAAAAAATGAAAATTCCTTGTTAACAATATTATTGCAACGCTGTCCAAGTATTGTAAGCCGTGAAGCTATCTTAGAAAAATTGTGGAATGATTCCTCTTATGTTGATGATAATACACTAAGTGTCAATATTACACGTGTTCGTAAAAAGTTGCAGGAAATTGGGATTGATGGTGCGTTAGAAACTGTTCGTGGTAACGGATATCGTCTAAAGATAACATGGGAAGATGAGGAGACAGTGTGATGCGGTTATTTGTAAAGGACCAAATACCTTTTATTTGTTTTTCTGTAATTCAGTTATTTGTCACGCTGTTAGTATATTGGTTAGATGGGTATACAAATCTATTAACTGCTTTGTATAGTGTGTTTTTAGGGACATGCTTTGTAATAGGATATTTAATATATCGTTATTATACCCATCGTAGATTTTATGAGACATTATCTCATCCTCCCCAAATGTTAAATGAATCATTGAAAGAATTAGATTCTTCTCCAGTATCTATTGCATTACACCAGGTGTTAGAAAAGCAATATAGTCATTATGAGCAAACGCTAAAGACTTGGGAGCATAAGCAAGAAGAACACCTCACCTTTTTAAATCAATGGATTCATCAAATGAAAACACCTTTATCGGTAATTGAATTAATTACACAGGATGCAGATGATGAACGTTTTGAAAGTATTAGTGAGGAAGTAGATCGGATGCGAACAGGACTGGAAATGGTCTTATACATGGCGCGTTTAGAAACATTTGAACAAGATTTTTGTGTAGAAAAAGTCTCACTACGAAAGGTTATTGATGAAGTGATTCATGAAAATAAACGTTTCTTCATTAGAAGTTATGTGTATCCAAAGGTACAAATAGAACAAGATTTTATAGTGGAAACAGATAAAAAATGGCTTCGTTTTATTCTGAATCAGATAGTATCTAATGCAATTAAATATTCAATGGGAAGTAAAGAAAATATAACAATTTCTGCTTTTACTAATAATCGAACGTTAACTCTTGAAATACAGGATCGTGGTGTTGGGATTCCCAAAGCAGATTTACCGCGTGTATTTCGGCCGTTTTATACAGGAGAAAATGGTCGGAAATTTAAAGAATCAACAGGAATGGGACTGTACCTTGTTCAAAATATTATTAAAAAACTAGGACATGATATTGAAATAGAGTCTGAAATAGGGGTAGGTACTGCAGTTCGTATTATTTTTTCTCACACTGCTTATTAGAAGATGATTCATCTTCTTTTTTTTATTTTCAGAAACATTACAAAGTTGTTAGATAAATGAAAGACTATTCAATATGAGAAATAAATTATATGCATTACACTTATTTCGAAAAGAACAAAGATAAAGGGGACTTATTGTATGGAAACATTAAAGGTTCGTGAATTAAATAAAACGTATACTGGGAAAGTATTGTATGAAGCACTTTCAAATATTAATTTAACAATCAATAAGGGTGAGTTTGTAGGGATTATGGGACCATCAGGAAGCGGAAAAACTACTTTACTCAATATGGTTTCTACCATTGACGCTCCAACATCAGGGGAAGTATTGATTAATGGAAAGAACCCTTATCATTTGGCTACTAATGATTTGGCGTTATTTCGACGCCGTGAATTAGGATTTATTTTTCAGTCATTTAACCTGTTGAATACATTAACAGTGAAAGAAAATATTGTTCTGCCGCTTACATTAGATAATGTGAATTTGGAAGAGATGAATAAACGAGTAGAATCTATTTCTAGACAATTGGGGATTGAAAAGATTTTAGATAAACGACCATATGAAATTTCTGGAGGACAAGCTCAACGGACAGCCATTGCGCGTGCACTTATTCATTCTCCTCAATTAGTTCTTGCGGATGAACCGACAGGAAATTTAGATTCAAAAGCTGCTAGTGATGTGATGGAATTATTAAAGAAATTAAATAAAGAACAACAAGTAACAATGATGTTAGTTACACATGACCCAGTAGCTGCTAGTTATTGTGATCGAATTGTCTTTATTAAAGATGGAAAATTTTATAATGAAATTTATTGTGGCGAGAATCGTTCAACTTTTTATCAAAAAATTATAGATGTATTGTCACTATTAGGGGGAAATCACAATGAATTTTCGTCAATTCGCTAGTAATAATGTAATCCGTAATAAACGATTATATCTCGGCCATTTTTTGAGTAGCACATTTGCTGTTATGATATTTTTTACTTTTGAATTACTTGCTTTTCATCCTTACTTTAGTGGAAAAATTGCATCAACAAGTGCAACGATGACAGCTTTAGGGACGCAAGGATTTAAGATTGCTCAATATTTAATTATGTTTTTCTCTTTTTTCTTTATTTTGTATTCTGTTAATGCGTTTTTAAAAACAAGAAAGCGTGAATTTGGAGTTTTGATCCTTCTTGGTATGACGAATTCTCAGTTAAAGAAATTAATCTTTATCGAAAATATGTTAATTGGATGTTGTTCTATTATTGTTGGGATTGGAATTGGACTTATTTTTGGAAAATTAATCTTATTAGCAAGTGCAAATCTTTTAGCATTAAAAGGTCGCTTGTTATTTTATCTACCAACAAAGGCAATTGTAGTAACATGTCTTTCGTTCCTAATCTTATTTGTACTCGTTTCTGTTTTTACTGCAAGAATGATGAAGGTATCTCAGTTAATTGAATTGATGAAATCAGAAGAAAAACCAAAACAAGAGCCCAAGTCATCTAAGTGGTTAGCGTTACTCGCTATTCTTTTCATCGCGATTGGATATGCTGCGGCATTTTATTTGTATGCTTCATTATGGAGAGGGAACAGTTTTGTATATGTTATGCTCATTTGCGTCTTTTTTAGTGTGTTAGGAACATATTTTTTATTTACTCAACTTAGCTTTTATCTCATCAAATATGTAAAGGAGCGTGAACATACTTTCTTTAAAAAAACGAATCTATTAACTATTTCAGAATTGGCTTATCGAATGACGGATAATGCGAAAACGCTATTTTTAGTTAGTATTCTTTCTGCTGTCGCTTTTACGTCTATTGGAGTTTGCCTTTCCATCGGAAGTAGTGCTTTAGCAGAATCTCAGAGCCCTTATGCATTTAGTTATACATCATATAAAGGAAACGTAGAGGAAAAAGCACATATTTCTCAAATCAAAAAACAATTGAATGACGCTGGATTTTCATACAAACTGATTTCTCCTACCATTTTCACAACAGAAAATACGGTAGATATTATGAAACTTACGGATTATAATGAGTCAGCAAAAATATTAGGATATCCTACAGAAATTTTGCAAACAGAGAAGGATAGCCTCATTCTTCCGTCTAAAAGTAGATTAAGAAATCAATCATTAGAGGAGTTAAAAAAAGAAGCTTCATCTCTTACCTTGCAAGAAGGTGATGTAAATCTTCATGTTTCTGGAAAAAAAGTATTAATGGATCATATACTGAGTCCTTCGTTTGGTTATATTGCTGTTGTTTCTGATTCAGTTTATGAACAAATAAAAAATACAACGCCATTACAAGAAAATAAACGTAATCAATATACTCAATACGGTTTTTTAATTCAAAATTGGACGAAAACCGAAGCCGTTGCTAATAAACTTATGAGTATAATGCCTTATGATAATACACAAGTAAACCCTCCATATATATTTGAATCACTAATGTTAAAATGGTTGGAAGGAAAACAAGTAAATGGGTTATTATCTATTATTAGTGTATTAATAGGGATTGTATTTTTTGTTTTTGCCATTAGCTTTTTGTACTTCCGTTTATTCACAGATCTAGATCGAGATAGAAGACAGTATCAAATGCTTTCTAAAGTGGGATTAACGGAAAAAGAATTGAAGAAGGTTGTAACACAACAAATTATTGTGTTATTTTTTGTACCAATTGTAGTAGCAGTAGTTCATAGTGGTGTAGCATTTATGGCACTACAATATATAGCGCAGCATAAACACGTAGATTTATCGGTTGCTCAAAATTCTATTTTCGTATTCACAGGGTTTATATTTGTACAAATTACTTACTTTTTGTTGATTCGAAGAAATTACTTACGTCAGTTACTTCGCTTTGTGGGCTGAGGTTCCATATGATTTAAATATATTCAAATTAATAGTGTAAGCTGATTATTGGCTTACACTACTTTTTTATACAAAATTAAAAGAATGCTTTTAAGCAACAGTTTTTTTTAGAATAATACTGTTAGCGTGGTTTTTTTCCGAAATGCTGGCGGTACCCCATGCCCATCAAGCTAAAGTTTTATTACACCCCCAGAACGAAATTTTTTGGAATTTCTTGTGAAAAAAAGCTTATTTATCTTTTTGGGGGGTAACCTGCTTTCTTAGGTTGATGGCAATGGGATGCTGACGGCAAAACGCGGATTTTAAACGCTAAGGATATGCTGGATTTCATGCAGGATACGAGAACGATTTGAACCGCAAAATACCGTTCCCTCCACTGTATGTATGAAATCCTACATACAGTGGAGGGAACGGAAGGCTGGCAAACTCTTGGTATGAATGGGCTTCTGGAATTTAGTTACTGCTGATAATGTTACGTTATGTTAACTCCACATGAATATCATGTACATTCAAAATCTACAATTTACCTCCTTTTCCTAATGGTATAATTAGAAAAAGGGGGTAAGGTTCCGATGAAAATACATATTGTAGGAGGTTCAGGAAGTGGTAAAACCTACATTGCAAAACATATAGGAGAACAATTTGCTGTCCCAGTTTATGATTTAGACGATGTTAGTTGGGAAGGAGAATCCTTTGAAATTAAAGTTCCAAAAACAATTCGTGAACAAAATCTTAAAGAAATCACATCAATGGACTCTTGGATTATCGAGGGAGCATATATAGACGATTGGGTACATTCAAGTTTTCTCCGAGCTGATAAAATATTTATTTTAACACCACCATTATCCTTACAAGAAACGAGGATATGGGACAGGTATAAACAACAAGTATCTGGAATAGAACCAAGTAAAAGAAAATCTACAGAGGAAAGTATTTGGGAACTAATTGAATGGAACATTACATTCAATAAAAATGAAATTCACCAATTTATCCGTGAAAATAGATACAAAAACAAAACTATTATAGTGCAAGATAATCTTGAAATTATAAAATATATGAAATTAGGAAATTAATTTAACTTCCGTTTTCGAATTTTACGTCAACTAGCTTCTTTTGTAGAGGCTAGTTTTTTTGCTTAGCGTATATTTTCATTAAAATGTGGGAGGTACCCCATTGCCATCAAGCTAAGATTTTATGATGTTCCCCAAAACGATAAAATGAATACTTATGTGTAAAGGATACACATTTTTCTTGGATATAAGTATTTAAACATAATAAAGTCATTTAATTTTGATGTGAAAAACGAAGGGTAATGCTATTTATGAATGATAGCTTTACCCTTAAAAGTTGTTTAATTTTTAATGTAAGATACTTCACTATACTTAAAAACATACCAATAAAGCCGTTTAAATCTAAATGCTATCCCATTATAAGTGAATAAACAAAACCATTTACTATAGCATATTGTTTTTCTCATACGCATTTAAGGCATTTACACCGTGACTCAAGGCTGCTCCGGCTTTTACTGCAGATGCAACGATAATTGCCTCCAAAACCTCTTCCATAGTTCCCCCATATTTCTTATACTTGTTTACATGAACATCAATACAATAGGGACAACCAGTCGTATGAGCCACCGCAATCGCAATAAGTTCCTTTGTTTTCGTTGGTATTAATCCAGATACAAACGCCTCCTTCTCAAATGTTAAAAAAGCTTTTGAGGATGCTGGTGCCATTTTTATAAGCTCATTAATTCGTTTTAAATAAGAATTTCGATAAAGAACATCGTCTCCTTTGTAAAGAGCGTTTAGATTTTCCATGAAGATCTTCCTTCCTTAATGAATGTTGTCCTCATTATCATATAATCTAAAAGAGGAGAATTTCTGTAACTATATCACAGAAAACGGCTAAATTTTTGTTGTAGAGCCTTTCGTTGGATGTTTACGATTTTTCCGCGATGTAAAGTAAGAAGTCCCTCCTTCTCGAACTTCTTTAGTGTCCGGCTAACTACTTCCCGTGCTGTACCTAACTCAATAGACAACTTCTCGTGGGTTATGATTATCTCGTCGGAATATAGAGAGGTATGTTTAATGAGATAATCTGCAATCCGATCGTCTATCCCTTTAAAAGCAATCTCTTCTACAAGCTGAGTCACAGTTGACATTTTACGAATAAATAATCCGTATATAAATCTGCTTAACGAATCGTATGTATGTATCCAGTTCCGAAAAGTTTCGGCCGGTATGATTAAGGCTTCAACATCGCTTTCGACTGCGGCAAAAGCCTCATAATCTAAATCACCCAATATGCTAGCTATCATCATTAAACAAACGCCGCCGCTCTGAACCCGATAGAGGGTTATCTCCCTGCCATTCTCTCCAATCCTATAAATGCGTACACAGCCATCCAAAATAAAAATAGCATGGTGTAAGCGATGCCCCCTTGCAAAAGCTACAGGAGTGGTTGGAACTTGCACTATAGAAATATCAGTTCTATTCCATTCCTTAGCTTCAATAGAGGACAGGCAAGGGAAACATTTTATAACCTGATTTAGTTTACTGATCATTTGTTCCTCCTAATCTTTATTAAATCCATGTTTAAATAACTTTTTTGGTGCTTAACGGATTAATAAAATAATATCAGAAAGGGTGGATTTCTTTTATTTCTACAGCGTATTTTTTCTCTTTTAGTCAAAAGCCAACTAAACGATTCGTCTCAAATCGAAAACCAATATACTTCTTATTTTCAACGTATACGTATTTTAGATGCTACTATTTTTCAAGTCCCTAATCATTTGGCCCCTATTTATCCTGGTTCAGGAGGATGTGCACAAACAGCCGGTATTAAAATTCAGCTAGAGTATGATTTACATAGTGGAAAATTCCTCAATTTTCAAATGGAGCCAGGTAAAAATAATGATAAAACCTTTGGTACAGATTGTTTAGATACCTTACGTCCAGGAGATTCATGTATTCGAGATTTAGGATACTTTTCTCTAAAAGATTTAGACCAGATGGATCAACGAGGTGTATTATATGTTTCACGGTTGAAATTAAATAATAGAGTATATGTAAAAAATGATTCTCCAGAATTCTTTCGGGATGGGACAGTAAAAAAGCAATCCCTATATGATTTACTTAACCTTGAAGATATTATGCATCAGATAAAACCAGGAGATACTTATGAAATTTGGAATGCCTATATTGGACAACAAAAATTACCCTCACGAGTTGTAATATACAGACTGACATCGACTCAAACTCATAAACGTAGGAAACAGCAAACCTATGTTGAAAAGAAAAAAGGAGTTACATACTCTGAAAAAAGTAAACGATTAACAGAAATCAACGTTTATATTACCAACATACCATGGGGAATTGTTCCAATGGAACAGGTTCATGATATCTACTCACTACGTTGGCAAATAGAGATTGTATTTAAAACATGGAAATCTCTTTTTGGTATCAATCATTGTCACAATATTAAGCGAGAGCGTCTAGAATGTCATCTTTATGGACAGTTAATCGCTATTTTTCTTTGTTCTTCCACTATGTTCAAAATGCGACAGCTGTTACTACAGAAAAAACAAAAAGAATTAAGTGTATATAAAGCAATTTATATGATTCAAGATCATCTGTACTTAGTATATGAAGCTATACAAAAAGACACCCAAGAAGTATCAAAAATTTTCCTTCGTCTGTTTGACTTCTTACAGAAAAACGGACGGAAATCCCATCGATATGAGAAAAAGACAGTCTTTGATATTTTAGGTGTCGTTTATCAGTTTACTGTATCCAATCTAAAGCAAAAAACTGCATAATCTTTAAAAATACACCGCATTAAGGTTTATTTGGTATGCGTATTTTTAAAAACAAATAAACAAATTATCAAGCATGTAGGCAACCCGAAAGGAAGTTCATGGAAGACCCAACCTTAGCTTGATGGGCATGTGTCGGGACCCCTATTATTTTTTTGTACATTTTAAAAGTTAAGGAAAAGTTAAGGAACCTGTCCGATAATTCTGCTTGTAACATCATTACGTATTTTAGGAGGAATTTTAAATGAAACTAAGATCAAGTTTGATTGCACCTATTTTAGCAGCGACAATATTGACTCCAGCAGCAGGAAGTGCAGTAGTGAATCATTCCAATACATCTAACAAATCAGCTACACATGAAACAGCAGAACATCACTATAAAGGTAACCATGAGAAGGAGCTTACGAATATCATGAATCAATACGCTTCTTCTGATTTGAAAACGAAACTTACACAAGATTTAGCAACACATAAAAGCTTAGAACAACAATTGCACAAAACAGCTGGTTTCCAAAAACAAGAGGCACAAGAGAAAACGCAACGAAAAGCTTTTTACGAAGCTCATAAAAAAGAAATTGATTCTATTAAACAACAAGTAAAAGATGGAAAATTAACAAAGGAACAAGAGCATAAGCAATTAGAAGCGATATTTGGAAAACACGAAGATAAAGATCATGATAAAGATAAAGGTAAAGGTAAAGGTAAAGGTAAAGAACAAGGCGAACGTGGTATTCAAAAAGAATTGAAAACGGCTGTTCAAAAGAAAGACAAAACAGCTATTAATGCTGCATTAGAAAAGTTTGATCAACAATTACAAAAATCTAATCAGAAATTACAGCAAGAAATTAATGCTAACAAATAAGATGAATTTGAACAGGAAGGCAGCTGATCTCAGCTGTCTTTTTGTGTTGCAGCTCATAACACAGAAAAACTAAAGCCCTCGTAAGGAGAGCATATCATTGTTAGAGTGGCTTTTATTTTAAATGGAGCCGTTTATTTATCTTACAAAAATGTAAGTTAAATGTAAGTTTAATCAATGGCAGAGAATGTCCAAAAAGAGCAAAATAGGAGCTGGGAAACAAAGTACAGGAGGGTTTATATGAAAACACCAGTTGTTGACGTAAAAAATGTTCAAAAAGTATACGGTAAAAAAGGTGAGAGCCAATCACATGCATTAAAAGGCGTATCATTCTCCATTCAAGAGGGGGAATTTGTTGGGATTATGGGACCATCTGGTTCTGGTAAAACCACTTTATTAAATGTTATTTCAACGTTAGATAAAGCGACGGATGGCGTTGTTGACATTGCAGGTACGGATATTACGAAAATGAAGCAAGGGGAACTATCTGATTTCCGTTCGCAAAAATTAGGGTTCATTTTCCAAGACTTTAATTTACTAGAGAATCTATCAATCTATGAAAATATTGCCCTGCCGCTTTCTCTACAAGGCGTTTCTTCTAAAAAGATTGGTCCAAAAGTAGAAAAAGTAGCAGAAATGTTAGGGATTTCAGCAATTCTTCAAAAATATCCTTCAGAAGTTTCTGGCGGACAAAAGCAGCGTTCAGCAGCAGCGCGTGCGCTTGTACATGAACCAGCAATTATTTTAGGGGATGAGCCAACAGGAGCGCTTGATTCTAAAAACGCAACAAGTCTTTTAGATGCGATGACAAACTTAAATGAAGAACAAGGTGTTTCGATTATGATGGTTACACATGACCCGTATAGTGCAAGTTATTGCCGACGCATTTTATTTATTCAAGACGGAGAGTTATATAAAGAAATTCACCGCGAGGGTACACGTGAAGAATTTTATAAAGAAATTTTAGATGTGCTTGCCGATTTAGGCACACAAAAAGCGTAAGAAAGGAGGTTCAAGCATGTTATTTAAGCTTTCCATGTCAGGGCTGAAAAGTAAGTTAAAAGACTATATCGTTTTACTTGTCGGCCTTGTTATGTCAATTTCTATTTTTTATATGTTTCAAACGCTTGCAATGAATAAAGCGTTTCTTGAATCGAATTCTGTTATTGCAGCAATTGGGTTTGTCTTTCAAGCTGGTTCATTTTTATTAGCCATTATAACGTTCTTCTATATTTTATATGCAAACTCTTTCTTATTATCTTTGCGTCAAAAAGAATTTGGCATGTATATGATGTTAGGGGCAAAAAAACATAAGGTTACATTGCTTATGTTTATAGAAACAATCGTAATAGGAGTAGCGTCTCTTGTAATCGGGATTGCAGTTGGTGTAGGACTGGCACAAGGAATTGGGCAGCTACTTATGAAGCAGCTTGAGTTTACTGCAGGCGGCTATCATGCATTTTATGTTCCATCCATGACTGTTACGTGTATCTTCTTCTTTGCATTATTTGTGTTATCAGCAATTTTGAATAGTATTAAACTATCACGTATTTCAGTATTGCAGCTTGTGCATGCGGATGCGCAAATAGAGCGCGTTGCTGTAAAAGGAAAAATGACTGGTATCGTAGCATTTCTTGCAATTATTTTACTAGCAATCGGTTATGCTTCTATGATTTATATGGACAAGTTACAACAATTTGGTATCATCATTGCGCTCATTACAATAACATCAGGAACGTATATGTTATTTGCTTCTGTTCTTCCACTTATTATTAAAAAGCTGAAAAGTAATAAAAAACGAAGCGAAAAAGGGCTTAACGCATTTACATTTGCACAGCTAAACTTCCGTATTAACAGCTTAACGAGAGTACTAGCAACAGTAGCGATGTTAGTTGCTCTTGGTGCAGGTGCCATTTCTGGCGGTATGGCTTTTAAAAATAATGTAATGATGACAGTTGATGGCTTTGCAATATATGATACAGTCATTCATAATCCAACAGCAGAAGAGAAGAAAATTTTAGACGGTATTACATTCAATGAGAAAAATGAATATCGTTATAAAGTCGATGATAAATTTGTTTACTATTTAAAAGAGGATTTAGAAAAAAATCGCCCGTTAGTACATGAAGGTAAAGGGAAAGAAAGCTTTGGTAAATTTAAACGTGCTTCGGGAGAGCTTCCTGTAGGTGCAACTTCTAGCTATGGTCAAAAGGCAGAACAAGCAGTGGCAATTCCAGAAGAATGGGACGAGGCTTTAAAAAATATTCAGCCATTCTACCTATACCGTGATCACACTATGAAAATTGTTGATCAAAAGATGTACAATGAAGTGCAAGGAAAAGAAGGAATTGCCCTCATTGGAAAAACAGATGATTTTATAGCGCACAAAAATGAATGGAAAAAACTTGACGAGTTGGAGCTAGCAAAATATAAAGATGTAAAAGCTAATGATCTAGCAACGAAATATGCGATGTATACAGGGTTTTACGGCATTGCGAGCGGAACTGTATTTATGGGCTTTTTCTTAGGAATTGCGTTCCTAGCAATGATGGCAAGTTGCTTAATGTTTAAGATCCTTTCTGGTGCATCAAAAGATATTACGCGTTACAACATGCTTCGTAAAATTGGTGTGCGCCGTGAGTTACTAACGAAGTCTATTTATAAAGAGTTATTCTTAGTGTTCTTATTCCCGGCAATTGTCGGAATTGTACACGTGTTAATTGGAATGAAAATGTTCGGTTTTATTTTACTTGATCCGTACTTCCGTATTTGGCTTCCAATTGTCATTTTCGTAGTCATTTACGCGATTTATTATTTCATTACCGTTCAATTGTATAAAGGAATTGTTTTACCGAAAGAAGAATAGAATTTGGAAAATACCGAGCATACATTGCTCGGTATTTTTTATGTGATAGCAAATGATTATGGTCAATCTGGGAGCCTATAGTTGTTCAATAAACACTCTAATTGCGTGCTTCAAATAGAAATATTCGGCTTTAATAATATGGGAATTTTATGCAAGCAATAAAAGTAAAGAATATGATTGACATCCAAAATATAAAACCCTATAATTTTGTTAGCGATTTAAATGATAATGATTTTCAATATTGGTTAAATTGTATGTAATGGAAAATTGTTGATATATAGAAATGAGGGGTTAACATGAGGTGGAAAGTACATACCTTTTTACTAATTGTGTTATTAGGTTTCATAAGTTTGCCATTCCGTGGGTTTGCTGCAACAGCGGCAGATGATTTAGGAAAAGCAAATAAACCGGTTATACAAGCACTTCAGCTTGTACAACAAGGAGATATAGATGGAGCTTCCAAACAATATGAAGCCTTTAGGTCGACATGGCTTTCCATTGAAGAGGGAATTAAAAAACAATCTTCAGAAGCATATCGCGATATTGAAGATGCAATGGGGCAGGTGCAATTTGCGTTTGCTCAGCAACCAGCAAATAAAGAAAAAGTAGAGACAGCACTTCAAAAACTAAAGGACGTAAACGATAAATTTATTGCCGGTAAGTTCTCTGCTACATCTACTCAAAAAGACGAGGGAAATACAAAAAAAGCGGACGTGGCTAGTTTGATTACCCTTTTAAATGATTCACTTTCCAAAATCGACAAACATGACATTGAAGGAGCGAAAAAGGATATTGAGACATTTCGTTCCTCATGGTTGGATGTAGAGGGTGTAGTGTTGACGCAGTCCTCAAAAATATACGGAGATGCTGAGCGTGATATGGTTACTTCGTATGCTATGCTTGCTTCCGATTCTCCTGATATAGCAGGTGCTAAACGAACAATTGAAGACATGCGGAATTACTTAGCGCCGCTTGTTGAGAAGACGAGCTACAACATGTTAGATGCAACTACTATTCTGTTACGAGAAGGATTGGAAGGGCTATTGGTCGTTGTAGCGTTGCTCGGCTTCTTGAAAAAGGCTGGACATGAAGAAAAGAGCAAATGGATTTGGATTGGTGTTGGAACAGGGCTTGGCGTTAGTATCATTCTCGGTGTGATTGTGAATATGCTTTTCTCCGCAGGGGCATTTGGAAGTAATAACTTTCTCATTGCTGGATGGACGGGAGTATTTGCTGCGGTGATGCTGATGTACATGAGTTATTGGCTTCATAGTAAATCTAGTATCGCAGAGTGGCAACGGTATATTCGTACCCAAAGTACAAAAGCATTGAATGCGGGAAGTCTATGGTCATTAGCAATCTTGTCATTCCTTGCGGTATTTCGCGAAGGAACAGAAACTGTATTGTTTTTCATTGGTATGGCATCTTCCATTAAAATATCGAGTCTGTTAATAGGTATTGCGCTTGGAGCTGTTATACTCATCATCCTATCGTATTTAATTTTAAAGGTAGGCTTGAAAATTCCGATGCGTCCATTTTTCTTAGTTTCAAGTATTCTCATGTTTTACTTATGCTTTAAATTCACAGGAATGGGGATTCATGGCTTGCAACTTGCTGGATTATTGCCAGCTACGCACCTTTCAATTCCTACTATAGACTTTTTCGCGATTTATCCATCATGGGAAAGTACAATCCCACAAGTAATTCTTCTTGCTACTGCAGTAATACTCGCAGTACGGAATAAGAAAAAAGATTCTAAATTAGAACAAAAACAACAGGCATAATAGGAGGAAACAATATGAAATCTCGTAAACTAATTTTACCGGTTATAGTAGCAACTTCTCTAGCATTAGGAGCTTGTGGAACGCAAGGAGAAAAGAAAGCTGAAAGTACGAAAACTACGGAACAGGCATCTGAGAAAAAAACAGTCTCTATTGCTGATGGAACAGCTAGCATGAAACAAACAGTGAACGATTTGAAAGCTCAATTGCAAGCAAAGGATGCTGCCAAAGTAAAAAGCGATGCAGAACAACTAGAGAATACATGGCAAACATTTGAAGATTCAGTAAAAGAAAAGAATGCTGATTTATATGAAAAACTAGAAACACCACTTCATACAATCGAAGCAGGTGCAAAGGTCGAACCGCTTGATGTACAAACTCTAAATAAAGCAGCGGAAGATTTAGATACTGTGTTAACTGAAGTAGGAAAACTAAAATAAGAATACAAAAAAAGCATCTTATCGAATAAGGTGCTTTTTTTATTCCAAAAGAGAAGAATGGAAATAAAAACGTATAATGATAAATAAAGGAATTTTATTTATAATGAAATTGAAAAGAAATTAACAGGAAGGTTCTGATTATATGTTTACGGCAGGGATTGATGTTAAAAAAACGGAAAAAGAATTAATTATTAAGTGGCAGTTTGCAACAGTCAATATTCCATTGGAAGAAATTATTGAAATGACTGAAGATGATACTTACAGCGGCGAAAAAGCTGATGCAATTCGAATAGGTGCACCATACGGTACAACGAATCGGATTTTAATTAAAACGAAAAAACAAAATTACATATTGTTTATGAGTCATATTCCTAAAATTTTAAAAGAAATATATTCCTGAAAAACAAAAAGGTTCTCGATACTCAGTCGGGGACCCTTTTTGTTTGATATGTAAGTAATTAAAAAGAAGACCATTTTGATCAGTTGATTCATTATGATTAAAATAGCTATTTTCGGTAAGCATATGAATTGTATTTTTAAAGGAATTTTAAAAATTAAATAATAGAATTCTTGGTATACATTTTTTCTAGAGGAGGAAAAAAGATGTTTCAAGAAGTATTTTCTCATATTCACCCCATCATGGTACATTTTCCTATTGTGTTAATTATTATAGCTACATGTTACGATTTATTTTGGATTATCACGCACCGTGAGCTTTCGCCTAGAAAAGGTTATTGGCTATGGATGCTTGCTTTTATTTTTGCTTGGATTGCGGTTGGCACAGGTCCAGAAGAGGATGCAAGAGGAAATACGAATATTTTCGAGTATCATCAAAACTTAGCAGATTTTACTACTATATTGGCGTTTCTTGTAGTTGCTTTCCGTACATTCTTTATTATTAAAAGAAAGGAATTTCAAAAGTCTATACTTGTTGTGTATTGTTTACTTTCAGTAATATGCTCTGTTGCGATCCTTTCTGTAGGGTACTTTGGCGGAAAAATGGTTTATGACCAGGGAGTGGGCGTAAAAGTGAACGATAAATATGTAAACCCTCCAAAACCGTGAAATTTTCATCATAGTAATTAAGTAATGCTGGCTGTTTCTTATTGGATTGGTGCAACGCATACGGAGCGTCAAATATAAATTTGCCTCTTAATTGTATAAAGAAATTATTCTTCTGAAAGAAGAATAGGATTTGAAAAATACCGAGCACAGGATGCTCGGTATTTTTTCGTATTAATAGATTTTAATATTTGAGGGTGATAAATTCTATTCTTCAATTATCAATGTTTGATAATTGAAGAATAGTGTTCGAGAAAAAATGGGATTAATCTCCAATTGGGTATATATGGGAATTTTTGTGTGGTAAAATGATATGGAAGAGGGAGGGGAAAGAAATGAAAATAAAATTAGTAGCATTTATGTTAGGGTTAGCTATGTTCGCAAATATAGCAAGTGTGTTTGCGGCTGAGAATGGAATGTCATGGAAACAAGAAAATGGAAAGTGGTATTTGTATAACGGAAGTGGACAAAAAACAACGGGATGGCAGTTCATAAATGGTTCATGGTATTACTTAGACCAAAATGGCGCTATGCAAACAGGTTGGAAGTACATCAATGGAAAATGGTACTACTTAGAGAATAGCGGTGCGATGAAAACAGGTTGGAAAGAAGTAAATGGAAAATGGTACTACTTAAATGCAGATGGATCTATGGCAACAGGCTGGAAACAAGTAAACGGAAAATGGTACTACTTAAATGCAGATGGATCTATGGCAACAGACTGGAAAGAAGTAAATGGAAAATGGTATTACTTAAATGCAGATGGATCTATGGCGACAGGCTGGAAACAAGTCGATTGGAAATGGTATTACTTAAATACAGATGGATCTATGGCAACAGGTTGGAAACAAGTAAATGGACAGTGGTACTACTTAAATGATAATGGGTCTATGCTAACAGGTTTTAAAACAATTAACGGAAAAGATTATTATTTTGACCCAAGCGGTGTAATGCATACGGAAACTGGAGGAAATAAAATAGACATAAAACGTACTTTACAAACCGCTTTAAGCGAAGGGAAATTAGGACCTTTTGGATTTGATGTGATTGGAAAAGATTTCTCAGAAGTTGAAAGAGAGTTTGGCGCACCTGATCAATTCTACGAAGCAGGTTGTACAGAATGCGATTCACCTAATACTGCAATTTATCATGGTTACGGTCTTGATATGTTTCCTACAGAAGTTAGCAGAGTCTGGATGCCAGTCAATGTATCTATAAGAGAATTAAAAGAATGGCTTGGTGAACCAGATGACATAGAAGGCGGTATGGAGGGCGAGGCCCTTGCATATCATCGTGGAAACTATACCTTGTATGCATACTTTTATGATGGTTTTGTTGGACGCGTTGATTTGTATAAAGCAGAATAGCTAAAAATAATAAGTAGGGGACTTTCATAGTTGCCTACTTATTTTATTAGATTTTGTACTGAGCTTATTTTGGATTAAGGAGTATTTTTTTAGTGTAGAACCCTTTTGGAATGAAATGTTATAATTGCAAAGAAACGAATAGGATGTGAAACGATAATGAAGCAAGCTTTAGTTGTTATTGACATGCAAGAGATCTTTTTTAATGAACCGCAAAATTTTTTGTACGACAAGGAACAGGTAGTTGTAAATATAAACGGATTAATCACAAAAGCTCATGAGACAAATATCCCAGTTATCTTCATTCAACATACAGATACAGAGGAAACAGATGAAATGTTCGAAGGAAAAGATGAGTGGCAATTACATAAGGGGCTAGTGAAAACTTCCTCAGATAAAGTTATTCAAAAAACAAAATGGGATTCATTTTATCAAACAGAGCTATTAAACTACTTAAAAGAGAAAGAAATTGAACAAATTATTTTTGCAGGAGCGCAAACTGAATTTTGTTTGGACACTACAATTCGAGCTGCTTATAGCTTAGGTTATCAAAATAACATTCTTTATAAAAATACTCATAGTACGATAACGAGTACAGTATTAGAAGCACAAACCATTATTAAACATCACGAAAACATTTGGAATAATCGATTTTTAAAAATTGTAGAATTAGATACAGTACTATAACGAAATGTATCTAATTCAATAACAAATATGGAAAAAAGCTAAGGAACATTCGATAGAATACATGAATGTTTCCCTAGCTTTTTTCATAGTATGTCATTCGTATCCTCTCTATCATTATTTACGTATTTTTCTTTTTCTGTTTTTAGATGATGTATTTCATCTTTTTATTCATTTATGGATTCTTTCATTTCTTGTGTTCATTTAGACGTATTATCTATGTGTTACGAACTCTTTTGATATTTAAATTCCAAATTAGGTTTTATTTCTAATCTTTTCTAAAGTCATATGTTTCATTTGGTACGTGTAACGTATGGCCATTGATAATAACAGTATCTTCATCTTTCCATTCAATATTGGCTTGGTCTTCTTTGTAATTCCAATAAATATTTTTTGTTTTAAATATCTTACGTTTGTTAAAAATAAGTTCACCTCTCACCGCAAAGCTTGTAGTCGCTCCGCCATTTGTGATATAGGCATTTAACGTATATGTACCATTTGGAGAGTTTACCTCTTGAATCAATTCACCTTTTGGAACACCCTGTAAGCTAAAAAACTTCCAATATACAAAACTAACTCCAATGATCAACATAGAAAATAATACAACTGCTACTTTTCTTTTTGTTTTCTTAATTTCTATTTGTGCTTTTTTTGTATCCATTTGCTTCTCCTTTAAAAATGGTTATATGTATTTTATACCATTTTATGGATAAATTCTATGTGTGGCTAGGTGCTCTCGCCTAACTAATGAAAGCGGACTTTCTATTAGTGGTAATGAAAAAATACTGATGAAAGTTTCACTTTATAGATTTATGCTTTGTACGTGCCTTCCAATAAAATCCCTTAGAGGATAAGGGATTAAAACTGGTTTCAATACAAGATGAAACGATTATAAGAAAATATTTTTTATTTTTCTGTCACAAATAGTTAATTTAGGGTTTCTTTATAGTGAAAGCGGCTAATAAGGAGGAAGAAACGAGTGGAGGTGAATGCTTCATTGCTAAATATATATGAACAAGATTCAGTTTCACATATACAATTTCAAGATGTATTTAAACAATATTATGCTCACGTTGTTAGACAAATTATGCGGATTGTGCGAGATCAAGCAATTGCTGAAGATTTAGCGCAAGAAGTATTTTTGCAATTATATCATACAGAATGGAAACAGATTGAAAGTTTATCAGCATGGCTTGCAAAAGCATCCATTTATGCGGCATATAACTATTTGCGATCTGAAAAAAGGCATCAAGCAAGAATCGAAAAAGAAGCTAATAATAAACAGTCAATTAGCAGTCCGTCATCGGAAGAACAATGTATTCAAAAAGAAGAAATTACTCGTGTACAAAATACATTAAAAGAAATGGATGAGCGGGAACGTACCCTTTTATTAATGAAGTTTTCTGGGTTTCAATACAAAGAAATCGCGGAGGCTACTCATATGGAAGTATCCTCGGTTGGAACATTGCTAGCACGAGCGAAAGCGAAATTTCGGAAGATGTATAGAGTGATGAAGGAGGAGTGACAAGTGAAGTGCCAAGATATTGGATTTATTCAGGCGTATTTAGATGGAGAATTAAACCGCGATGACAGAAAACAATATATTCAGCATCTTGACCAATGTAAAGAATGTCAAAAGACGTTAGAAGAAGTGAGCAAGCTTAATCAATGGGTAGAAGTTGTATTGGATGATGAATATACAAACGTTAGTCAAGAAATTGATATCGATGTTGATCAAGCTTGGAAAACATTTGAACAGAATATTAAAAGTCATAAAACAGAAGAAAGAAATAGTGAAGAAAGTAAAAAGAAGGGAAGATGGCATAATATGAAGAAATCATCTAAACGTTGGATTACTGCTGCAGCAGCGGCGGCAGTTGTGTGTGTGTCTTTAACAGTTCCAGAAGTACGAGCAGGAGCAAGCAGCTTGTTATCGATTTTTCGAGTAAAGAATGTACAGCTCGTTCAACTTACCGATTCGGACTTACGTGAAATTGAAGGATGGATCTCTAAAACGGAAGAGGGAGAAAAGTCCATTAAAGGAATTGGGAAAATAGGAATCAAAGATAACGGAAGTAAAAAAGATGCTCATTTTCAGTCAGAGCAGCAAGCAAGAGAAGCTGGATATGCTGTCCCAAAAGTGCCAAATGGATACCGTGTAACGAATGTGCATGTGAACCCGTCATTTATTATACAATTTGAACTCGATACAGAAAAAGCAAATAAATTGTTGAAACAGCTACAAAGCAATACACAGTTTGAGAGTGCTTTGAATGGTAAGCAGTTTTCGATCACAGTTCCGGAATCAATACGTACACAAATAGAAACTGAGGGCAATCGAATAGCAAGTGGTTTTTCTTATAATGTGATTGATGCACCAAAAATTTCTGTTCCAGAAGGTGTAGACGTTACGAAATTACAAAAAACAGTTTTAGAGCTTCCAATTATTCCTGGGAATGTGAAAACGCAACTTGCAGGTATTCAAGATTGGACACATACATTGCCGATTCCTTATGTAGCAAAAGATGCAAAAGTATCAGAGACAAGTGTTCAAGGAGTAAAGGCCGTTTTATATAATACAGAATATGAAAATGTGCTTATTTGGGAGAAAGACGGGAAAATGCATATGATGGAGCAACATAAGGAGCAGGGGAAAGATATGAATGCAAGTGATCTTATTAAACTTGCAAATGAATTAAAATAATGATTGAACAAGAGCGGCTCCGCAAAAAGGGGCGGCTCTGTTCCTGTATAGGGCGGAGGTAAAACATGAACGAAGACTGGATTATTCAAACGAAGAACTTAACAAAACAATATAACGGAAAAGGCGGTATCCGCAACATTTCATTAGAGGTGCCGCGCGGTACTGTATTCGGATTTATAGGTCCTAATGGTGCCGGGAAAAGTACGTTTGTACGAACGATGCTAGGCTTACTTCATTCGGATTCTGGAACAGCGCAAATGTTAGGACACCCGATTGGGACAATTGAATCCAAACGACGCATTGGCTATTTACCTGAACTATTTCGCTATCCTGATTGGCTGACTGGATGGCAGTTACTTGAAACGCATGCGAAATTATGCGATCTTCCTTTTCGAGAGCGGAAAGCAAAAATGAATGAGGTTATTGAAAAAGTTGGTCTAAAGGGAAGGGAAAAAGAAAAAATTCGCGGTTATTCAAAAGGAATGCAGCAGCGTATCGGACTTGCTTGTGCCCTGCTTTCTGATCCGGAATTGATTTTTTTAGATGAGCCAACATCAGCACTTGATCCAATTGGGCGAAAAGAAGTACGTCATTTAATGGAAGAGCTTCGTGAACAAGGGAAGACCGTATTTTTAAACAGCCATCTATTAAATGAAATTGAACATCTATGTGATCACGTGGCGATTATTAATAAGGGAGAGTTAATTGTACAAGGAGATTGGCGCTCATTGGTGATGATTCAAACGGAAGTCGAAGTAACACTTGGTGAAAAGAGCGAATTATTTTTTAAACAACTGCCTTCGTTTATTAAAAATGTAAGGAAGATAGAAGAACAGCAAAATCGTAAACGTTGGATTATAACGCTGCAACAAGAAGACGACATTCCTAGATTGTTAGAAGCGTTTGTATCATTACATATTCCTGTATATCAGTTAAATCCGGTTCACCCGCATTTGGAAGATGTGTTTATGTACTGGGTAAATAAGAAAGAGGGGACGCAGCATGTGGACAATCGCCAAGTTATCATTTAAAGAAATCCTGTTAAAGCGTATTTTTACCATTACGTTATGTATGACTTTTGCCTTTTTAATATTTTATGGAGTGGCCATTCATTACGCCGTCAGTGAAATCATTCCAGGAGAATCTAGCGGTCTTTCGACAGCTCAAGATTTTATGAGCAAGAGTTTCTTTTCTACACAACTTCTTGGCATTGGTTTATACTTTTCTTCGTTTATTACTGCATTGCTAGCTATTTTAAGTAGTGTTGGAAGTATTGCCAATGAAATTGAAAGTCATCAAATTGATACATGGTTAACGAGACCGATTTCACGCTTCTCATTTTTAATGGGGAAATGGATCGGCTTATGCTTGTTACTGATTGCATATGCTGCCTTCCTGTTTATAAGTATTGTGATCATTCATCAAACAATGGGAGGAAGCGCGTTTCATTTAGATTTCACGGCTGCGCAGATTATAAAAGCATTGGTTCTTTTTTTGCTACAGCCTGTTATTTTAATTAGCATCGCGATATTACTAAGCACGCGTATGGCGACATTAAATGCTGGTATTGTGTTAATTATTTTATACGGAACTGGATTTATTGGCGGATTTGTTGAACAAATCGGTACATTGGCACACAAAACAGCACTTGTGAACATGGGCATAATTGCAAGCCTTTTATTCCCAATTGATACGATGTATCGTAAAATGACAATTTATTTATTTGATTCAGCAGACAATCCTTTATCAATAGCCTCACAAGGCGTGTTCGGGAGTGTTTCAACACCGAGTAACATGATGATTGTTTATGCTGTTTTATATGTGTTAGCAGCTATTTTTATAGCGATTCGAACATTTAAATCACGTGATTTATAGGGGAGAGCCTAAACCAATTGGCTAAAATTTCAGATTCACTCTATTGGTAGTAATTATGCTTCAATCGTTGTATGCGTCCAATCTTGTAAAGCGTGAGAAACAACCATTTGCATTTTGAGAAAAAGATGTATGTTTAGCATAAGCTTTATCCTGCTATTCGCTGACAGTAACCCCTACTCCAAGATTAAGAGAGAAGAGAGGGAGATGGGGTTACTGCTGGCATGCACCCGATTGGTTTAACTAACTATCAGTGGGAAATAAAAAAACACCGATGGAAGCTTCAATTTATATATCATAATTAAAGCTCTTTCAGTTGTAGAGAAGGAGCTTTAACTATGAACGGAAGAGATTTTTTTTTTTACTGTTAATATAATAGCTATGATTAACAAAATAACGCCTAATAAACATGTGAGTATCGGATAAATTATAGGAAAGAATATGCTTGGATATGCTTTCGTTATGTTTGAATGATGCCCCATTGACATTAAGCCCGTGTAAGAAAAATTAATAAGTTCTACACCAAGTGCATGGTTGCTTCTTTCCACATAAGTGAAGCGTTCTTCGAAGTAGGTGCCGTTTTGATTAATACCAATGATTTTCCACTTTTGCTCTTCTATAGGATCTTCGTCGCCTGTTAATCTTTGCACAAAATAAACTTGCTGTTCACCAGTTATTTTATTTTTTACGTTTAATACATCTAACCATGAAAAGTACCTTCCACCTCTTGGGCGATTAGAGAGCCATATCTCATCAGGAGTAGAAACTTCTTTATTATTTATAAAAAGATGGATCTTAACGATTTCACCAGGAGGAACATTTTCTTCTGCATCAAAAGAAGTGAGTGGTGCTAGTTTATTTGTTTTTTCTTCTTCTATTCTAAGATTGATACCATTCACATTTAATTCTTGAACATCTAATGAATTTTCAAATCCATCTTTACCTATATAAGCTTCGTGTATTTCATAAGTGTTTTCCATTTTTGTTTCAATCCATAACTCTCTTAGCATATGAAACATCGGAATACAAGAAAGAGCGAGTAAGATGAGAGAAAAAATAAAATAATAACGAGCTTTTTTCATGATTTTTCTCCTAATATCATTACATTATTTTTAATTTATTCAATAATACACCATATTTATATTGAATGTTCATGAAATGATATTTTGAGGCGAAAAATCTTCGGGAATAATTTTTAAAATGTTCGTCCTCTTATATATTGATGTTACATAGAGAACTAATATTTTCAGATTGTGGTTGAAGAATTCCTATGAACACGATTTCAGCTCATTATCTGAATTTCACCAACTATTAATCATTTGCCTTCCTATCCAAAAACGACTACAATTTTACTGTTATTGAAGACCGAAAAAATAATAGAATAGGAGGGAAGAGGTATGCCAAGGCAAGTATGGCTATTAGTAGCTGGGATGATTATTAATGTCACGGGTGCTTCTTTTTTATGGCCTTTTAATACAATTTATTTACATGATCATTTAGGGAAGTCATTATCTGTGGCCGGAATGGTATTAATGATTAACTCGTTAACAGGAGTAATTGGTAATTTACTCGGCGGTGTTTTATTTGATAAATGGGGCGGATATAAGTCCATTCTAGTTGGTATTGTTATTACATTATTAGCGATTTTAGGATTGGTATTCTTCCATGGTTGGCCATTTTATGTTGTATGGCTTGCATTAATTGGATTTGGTTCTGGAATGGTTTTCCCGTCGATGTATGCGATGGTTGGGTCGGTTTGGCCAGAAGGCGGACGGAGAGCATTTAATGCGATGTATGTTGGACAAAACGTTGGGATTGCGATTGGAACAGCGTGCGGTGGTTTAGTTGCTTCTTATCGTTTTGATTATATTTTCTTAGCAAACTTTGTTTTATACTTTATTTTCTTCGTAATTGCTTTTATTGGATTCCGTGGTATGGAAGATAAGAGTGTAGAAGTAAAAGAAAAAACGAAAAAAGGTTGGTCACTTACACCAGGATTCAAGGCGCTTCTTATTGTATGTGTAGCATATGCTTTATGCTGGGTTACATATGTACAGTGGCAAGGAGCGATTGCAACGCATATGCAGGAGTTGAATATTAGTCTTCGTCATTATAGTTTATTATGGACGATAAATGGGGCGATGATTGTTTGTGCGCAGCCATTAATAAGTATGATTATTCGTGCGATGAAACGCTCTTTAAAACAACAAATTATGATCGGAATCGGTATTTTCGCAGTGTCGTTTATCGTATTAAGTCAAGCGCAGCAATTTTCAATGTTCCTTGTCGCGATGGTAACTTTAACAATTGGTGAATTATTTGTTTGGCCAGCTGTTCCAACAATTGCGAATATCCTTGCACCAAATGATAAACTCGGTTTTTATCAAGGTGTTGTAAATAGCGCAGCAACTGTTGGGAAAATGTTTGGACCAGTTGTCGGCGGAGCAATCGTTGATATATATAATATGGAAGTATTATTTATTGCAATCATGGTAATGCTTGTAATAGCCTTTATAGCAACGAGTATTTATGATAAACAAGTCAAAGTTGAAGAAACAGTTGAAGAAAAAATTGCAGTTTAGTTTGACGGAATATGTAACTTGTTTTAGAATATATTTTAAATAACTCATATGTAATAACAGTGATAAGGAGTAGTAGTAATAGAAGCTGGTTTAGAGAGTTGACGGTTGGTGCAAGTCAATCCAAGTTTCGTTATGAACTCGCCTTTGAGTTGCAGTCGTGAAAGAAAGTAGCGATTTGCCGTCTATCCACGTTACGGATCTAAGCGAATGTATAGTAGTGCTTGTTCAAAAATGTGGATAAAGAAATCGGGTAACGACCTTTACCAGACGTTTTGAACATCCTTTATGACATTAATTTAGGGTGGTACCGCGGGAATCTATAACCTCTCGTCCCTTTTCTGGGATGAGGGGTTTTTGTGTTTTTGGCGGTGAAAATATATAGAATTTGAATGGAGGGTGTTTAATGAGCTTCAATCATCAAGAAATTGAGAAGAAGTGGCAAGCGTATTGGGAAGAGAATAAAACATTCCGTACGCCAGATGAAACAGATAAACCGAAATTTTACGCACTAGATATGTTCCCATATCCATCAGGTGCGGGGCTGCACGTAGGACATCCAGAAGGATATACAGCAACGGACATTTTATCTCGTATGAAACGTATGCAAGGCTATAATGTACTTCATCCAATGGGATGGGATGCATTCGGTCTTCCAGCAGAGCAATACGCGCTTGATACTGGAAATAGCCCAGCTGAATTTACAGAGAAAAACATTAACACGTTCCGTAATCAAATTAAAGCATTAGGTTTCTCTTATGACTGGGACCGTGAAGTAAATACAACAGATCCAAACTACTACAAATGGACACAATGGATCTTCTTACAGCTATTTGAAAAAGGATTAGCTTACGTAGATGAAATCCCTGTAAACTGGTGCCCAGCACTTGGTACAGTACTTGCGAACGAAGAAGTAATCGATGGCGTGAGTGAGCGCGGCGGACATCCTGTTGAGCGTCGTCCGATGAAACAATGGATGCTTAAAATTACAGCTTATGCAGATCGCTTACTAGAAGACTTAGATGAGCTTGATTGGCCAGAAAGCTTAAAAGATATGCAGCGCAACTGGATCGGTCGCTCTGAAGGTGCAGAAGTACACTTCAACATCGACGGTACAGATGAGAAATTTACTGTATTTACAACGCGCCCAGATACATTATTCGGTGCAACGTACTGTGTACTTGCTCCAGAACACGCGCTTGTTGCAGAAATTACAACAGCAGAACAAAAAGAAGCAGTAGAAGCTTACATTGATTCTGTAAAAGCGAAAAGTGATTTAGAGCGTACAGAGCTTGCGAAAGAAAAAACAGGCGTATTCACAGGTGCTTATGCAGTTAACCCAGTAAACGGTGAGAAATTACCAATCTGGATTGCTGACTATGTACTTGCTACTTATGGAACAGGTGCTGTAATGGCAGTTCCAGCCCATGATGAGCGCGATTACGAATTTGCGAAAACATTTGACCTTCCAATGAAAGAAGTTGTAGAAGGCGGAGACATTACGAAAGAAGCACATACAGGTGATGGTGCACACGTTAACTCTGCATTCCTAGACGGATTAAATAAAGAAGAAGCAATTGCAAAAATGATTGAATGGCTTGAAGTAACAAGTGCGGGAAATCAAAAAGTAACATACCGTCTTCGTGACTGGTTATTCAGCCGTCAACGTTACTGGGGTGAGCCAATTCCAGTTATCCATTGGGAAGATGGTACAATGACAGCTGTGAAAGAAGAAGAATTACCATTAGTTCTTCCGAAAACAGAGAACATTCGTCCATCTGGTACAGGTGAATCACCACTTGCAAACATTGATGAGTGGGTAAATGTTGTGGATCCAGTGACTGGTAAGAAAGGTCGCCGCGAGACAAACACAATGCCGCAATGGGCAGGTAGCTGCTGGTATTACCTACGCTACATTGATCCAAATAATAGCGAAGCACTTGTAGATCCTGAAAAAGTAAAACAATGGCTTCCAGTTGATATTTACATCGGTGGTGCAGAGCATGCTGTACTTCACTTACTATATGCACGCTTCTGGCATAAAGTATTATATGATATCGGTGTGGTTCCAACGAAAGAGCCATTCCAACAACTATTTAACCAAGGTATGATTCTAGGTGAAAACAACGAGAAAATGAGTAAATCAAAAGGTAACGTTGTAAATCCTGATGATATCGTAGCAAGCCATGGTGCAGATACACTTCGTCTATACGAAATGTTCATGGGACCATTAGATGCTTCAATTGCTTGGTCTGAAAATGGCCTTGACGGAGCGCGTCGTTTCTTAGACCGTGTATGGCGTCTATTTGTTCAAGATAATGGTGAACTAAGCGAGAAAATTACAGATGCAGCAAAACAAAATCTTGAAAAAGTATATCATCAAACAGTGAAGAAAGTAACAGAAGACTACACAGAACTTCGCTTTAACACTGCGATTTCGCAAATGATGATGTTCATTAATGATGCATATAAAGCTGAAACACTTCCGAAAGAATATGTAGAAGGTTTCGTGAAAATGTTAGCGCCAGTTGCGCCGCACGTTGCGGAAGAACTTTGGAACAAGCTCGGACATAACGAAACAATTTCATATGTAAGTTGGCCAACATTTGATGAGTCTAAACTTGTAGAAGATGAAGTTGAAATCGTTGTTCAAGTCATGGGGAAAGTACGTGCGAAGCTAACAATGAAAAAAGACGCATCAAAAGAAGAAATGGAACAACTTGCACTTGAAGCAATTAAAGAACAAATTGAAGGAAAAACAGTTCGTAAAGTAATTGTTGTTCCTGGAAAACTTGTGAATATCGTAGCGAATTAATGGAAGAGAGCACCTAAAAGTGAACTGCACCCCAATTGTTAGACACAGTCTAACAATTGGAGGTGCAGTTTTTTTATGACAAGATACTCTTTAGAAACCAAGTTATCTGCCGTTACCGATTATCTTAACAGCGTAGAATCCTTTAAAGATATAGCTCAAAAACATTGTGTAGATATGACGATGTTAAAAAAATGGGTAGCTAAGTTTAAAAAACATGGATTGGCAGGTCTTCAAAAGACATATACAAATTACTCTGTTGAGTTTAAAATGGACGTACTTAAATTTATAAGCGAGATGGGAGCGTCCATCGCAGAAGCTACTACGGTATTTAATATTCCTACTTCTAGCACTGTGTGGAAGTGGAAACATTTATTTGAAACACAAGGGATTGACGCTCTTCAACCAAAGGAAAAGGGGCGTCCACCTATGAAAAAGAAGCCAGAGAACAATCAACAAGTAGAAGGATCAGAAGAAGCATTAAAAGCGGAAATTGAGAGATTACGTATGGAGAATGCGTATTTAAAAAAGTTACATGCCTTAATTCAAGAAAAGGAAAAGTCACAGAACAAGACAAAGCGCAAATAATTTATGAGTTGAGGCACGAATTTAAAATCATTGACTTAGTAAAAGTCGCTGATATTCCGCGCAGTACCTATTATTACTGGGTGAAACGAATGGATTGCCCAGATAAATATCACGAAGTGAAAGAAATGATCCAACAGATTTTTCATAAGCACCAAGGTCGATATGGCTATCGTCGTATTACATGGACATTACGCAATCAAGGTATCATATTAAATCACAAAACAGTTCGTCGCTTAATGAGCGAAATGAATTTAAAATCTCTTGTCCGTATGAAGAAGTATCGCTCATATCGTGGGAAAGTTGGTAATATTGCACCAAACATACTAAAACGTGATTTTGGAGCAACGAAACCAAATGAGAAATGGGTTACAGATGTGACAGAATTCCACATACATGGTGAGAAGTTGTATTTATCCCCGATACTTGATTTATATAATGGTGAAATTATTGCGTATAACATAGAGAAACGTCCTGTTTACCCATTAGTCTCAAAGATGTTGAATAAGGCTTTTCAACAATTAAAAAATGGTGAATTTCCTATCCTCCACTCGGATCAAGGATGGCACTATCAAATGAAGGAATACCAACATGTATTGAAAGAAAAAGGAATTACACAAAGTATGTCTCGTAAAGGGAATTGTTTAGATAACGCAGTCATCGAAAATTTCTTTGGCTTATTAAAGTCTGAATTACTCTACTTACAAGAGTTCGAAAGTATGGAACATTTTAAATTAGAATTAGAAAAATATATTCACTACTACAATCATGACCGAATTAAAACAAAATTAAAAGGAATGAGTCCTGTACAATACAGAACGCATTCCTCATTAGTTGCTTAAAATATGTGTCTAACTTTTTGGGTTCACTTCAAAGTAGGTGCTCTTCTTCTGTTTTCAAGGGGGTGGAAGAACTCAATTTTAGAAAAGACAAACACCCATTTCCTTTTTTTGCAATATGATAACATCGACACATTAAATTGTGAGGAAGAGGTGAACGAAATGAATTATAATGAACAGCGACAAATGATTAGTCCGTATGGTATGGGTGGATTTCCTACAACACAAGTAGGATACCATCCATATGGAGGATATCCTGGAGGATATCCTGGAGGATATCCTTATGGCTATCAACATGTGGGGTATCATCCATACCATCACCATTATGGCTATCATCATGTTGGTTATCATCCTCACCATGGCCATCATCATGGTTACCATCACGGTCATCATTATGGTATGCCGCATCAAGGCATGCCACATCAAGGTATGCCACATCAATAACAACAGATGAATGTAAGATTAGTCAACTATGGAAAAGGACGTTAGTGCCTTAAAGAAAATCTCCTTCTATGCAAGGAGATTTTTTATTTGGGAATGATAAAAAAAAGGGGGTGTATACATATGGGTAAAGGAAGAAGCAATAACGCTGGACAAAAACAACCGAACTTCGATGATTCATCTAATTTCTCTAAAGGGAAACAAAGTCAACAAACAGCACCGAAGAAGAAATAACAGAAAAGGAGCTATCTATATAGATAGCTCCTTTTCAAAGTATCAATATATCGACCGTTTTTCATCATATATCGGCATTTCGACACAATATAAAGACCCTTCGACGATATATAACATGATTTTGCTGCTATTTTCCTACTTTTTCAAGTGCTTCTTGACGCTGACGCTCAATTTCCGCACGAAGTTGTGGTTCTGGTGCTTCCCATCCTTCAGGTTTTAAAATTTTGCCGTCACCCTTGCGGAAACGTGGTTTACCGTCTGGGAATAATTTTGCCATGTTTGCATTGTTGACGATCTCAAAACCTTTATCAGGACGTACACCCATTTCTGCGAACGTTCCAAATGCAAAATAAATTAAGTCAATTAATGCATCATATTGATCTTCCACTGTATTTGCTTCTAAGAACTCTTCTAGTTCTTCCTGCATAAAGCTTGCACGAATTTTTGCGCGTTCTTCTGGTAATTTTGTTGGAGCATCAGCAATTGGGTGGCCGAATACTTCATGCATTTTCGCAACAAGCTCATATCCTTTATCTAAACCTTTTTCGTTTGTCATGTTGTTCATCCTTTCTCGTTCTTTGCCGACTTTTATTGTAACATGATTTACGTTAGGGAGGTTTAAATTCTGTTTTACCAAAAAAGATCCTCTTTCCAATTTAATTTTAGGAAAGAGAATCAAATTTTTTACTCAATAACGCCTGAATTTGTAATATCGACTGTAAATTTAACTTTTACAGGAACATCTTTGTACATTTTTTTCCACTCTTTTAACTTAAAAGGTCTGTAATGTTGTTTAAATTTGGCCCCTAAAGCAAGCGGGTCTGTACCAAGAGATTGAAATTTTTTAATTAATTTTACTCCATCTTTATTTAAGTTTGTTTCAATGTCCTTTCTTATTTTGTCTACATTTTTTTTGTTTTCTAAGTTGGCATGCTCCGAAATCTCTTGAATGCGAGCTTTCATTTTTACTTGAATAAAAAAGGAAGGCTTGCCGTCCTTTACATATACATGATAAGAAGGAGAAGAACGAATGTTGTTAATGATTGTATAGCCTAATTTTGTTTTAAATTCATGTGAATCCAATTCACTTTTTTCGAGCAGTGTTTTAAAAAGAAACATATCTTTTTCTTCTATTTTTCCTACGTACTTATCTTTTTGGAAAAGAGCCATACTTGTAATTTTAATGCTTTTCTTTTTCTTTTTTAATATAGGCATATATGTATCTTGCCCCTCACGGTAATAGCGAAAAGCTTGAAGGTGTAAATTATCTTTTGGTACTACCCCCGATTGCATATTATGTTCTAACATTTTTGTCATGTAAATTGCTACGTTAGCAGATGTGTTATATTTGCCTGATAGTAGTTTTTCACCTTCTGCGTTTCCGCCGCCTTCAAGGAGACCAACATATATTACATTACCAATATTGACATCACGAATAAGCGTATCAAGTATACTAGAGAGTCCTTTTTTAGCTAGTTTTTCGGTGAAAAGAACAACGCGCATTTGTCCGCTAGCAAGTGGTTTTCCAGATTCTAAAGAAGTTGTTATTTTAATTTGTTTAACTGTATTTCCGTATCCTTGAAGTATTTCTACTTTATTCCCTTTTCTTTGGATAGGATTAACTGAAGTAACTTTTACTCTTTTTTTGTTTGAATCTGTATCTGAAGTAACATCAAAAACAGCTCCTTGAAGGAGGCTAAGATCGTCAACGACGTTTTTGGGGACACATGCTGTTGTAAAAAGTAAGCATAAACTAAAAAGGAATATCACTTGCTTTTTGATGTTTTCCATTTGTTTTTCACCCACATTATAAGAAATAAAACCGGGATGTACACGTAAATCATCCAAAAATCTACTTTTGAGACCTGAGTAATAAAGTTATTAATATCGTGCCGTTCCGTTAGGAATTGTGAAATAATGACGGTTAAAAATAATAAGGAAATTAATATGTATTTCTGCTTTATGTGAAATAGTTCATAAAATCCTCTTGTTGCACCCCATAAGGGTAGGATGAAACTTGTAATTGCAATGATTGCGTAGCCGGAGATGGCGATATATTCTAGACGTTCAATAAAAGGAAGACGAATTACTTGTGTGATAGATAGCTGTGACCAAATTGTTTTTGATAATTGTTTTTCGCTAAAAAAAGCAAAAGCAAGAATGGCACTTAGTAAAAATAAAAAGTTAGAAAACAAAACGCCATATTGTGCAAATTTATGAGATTTTTCCGGAGTTTTGATAAAAGGATATATCATCAAAATGAGTTCGAAGCCAATCATTGTATAAGTCGACGCTTGAGCTGATTTTAAAATATCCCCAAAAGAATGAGAGAATATAGGTAGTAGGTTTCCCAAATTAGCGTATTTAATGGTTATAAACAGCATCATGATATATCCGCATGTAGCGACAACAGAAACAACACAAATACCAGTCATAACTCGAAAGCCAGATGAGATAATGTAATAACTAAGTATGCATAAAAAGATTGTTAGTTTCCATGTAGCTGCTGTTGGGAACATCCAAACTTGAATAATTTCTACATATGTGCGTATAACGGATACGCTGTCTAGAAAGAAATATGTAATAAACATTAGATTGAATGCATTTCCTAGCCATTTTCCAAATATATTTTGGTGTACTGTAAGCAAGTTTCCGTTTGCGTTTCCTAATAGACGATACATCATCCACATAAGAATGTGAACGCCTATCCCTGCAATAATTACACCCATCCATGCATCATATCCGGTAGCTTTTGCAATAATACGTGCAAATCCGAGAACCCCAACACCGAATTGAGCACCATGGATTAAGAAAAAAACAAAAATGGGAGATACTTTATAATTTGTTTTAACTGTACTCATATGCTCTCCTCGTTTCTTACTCATCAAAATCTGTCATGCGTTTTTGAAACACTTCTTTTACATAACGACCGACATGTTGCGGCCTTGCTTGAATATCGCGCGTATCTCTTTTAGATAAGGGAAGTTGTATAAGTGAGTCTTTTATTGACTGTTTCCGAAATGGATAAAAAAGTCCATACGGTTTTCGAAGGGACGATAGCCGAAAAAGTCGCGTTAAAAGAAAGATAAATCCTACCGAAATTCCTAAAAGTCCCCATAGCTCGGCAAGTATGAGAAATGGAAACCGAAGTATACGAACAGCATTGCCCATCTTATAAATCGGTGTAATAAATGATGCTAGTGCAGATAAGGCGACGATAATTAACAAAATATTGCTCGTCAATCCTGCTTGTACCGATGCTTGTCCGATAACGATACCACCTACAATACCGAGCGTTTGTCCGACTTTCATTGGTAAACGTGCTCCTGCTTCACGGAGAAGATCAATGGCTAATTCTAGAAAAATAGCCTCTATTAAAGGCGGGAATGGCACTTGGGCCCGTGATAAAATTAATGTCTCCAGCAAATCACTTGGAATCAATTCGTAGTGATAACTAAGTACCGCTACATATAGAGGCGTTGCAGCAATTGAAAAAATAATTGCCATAAAACGTAATAAGCGAGAAAAGGTTGCATAAAACCATGACACACTGTAATCCTCAGGCGAGATGAAGAAATCCAGTAGAGATACAGGTGCTAATAAAATATTTGGTGCACCATCGACAAATATAGCAATTTTTCCGTCAACGAGCCCGCTGCTCACACGGTCAGCACGTTCTGTAGTAATAAAAGTTGGAAAAATAGATGTATCGCCCATTAGATGAGCAATATAATTGCTATCATTAATTTGGTCATATTGAATTTTGTTCAGGAGATCTTCCAAATATGCGACGGTTTCTTTTTCTGCTAAATTATCCAAATACATCATTACAACCTTTGTTTTTGAAAATTCTCCAATCAGCAATTCTTTTGTTTTTAATTCCAGAACGGGCAACCGTTTACGAACAAGGTTAATGTTTGTATCGATATCCTCTACAAATCCTTCTTGAGGTCCAGTAACGGTTGATTCGTTTAATGGTATACTGGGTAATCTGTATTTCTCAATTGCGATGTTTGCAAGTAGACATTCAGTATCATGCTCCTGCAGTTGAACAATAGCATGACCTTTTAAGACCATTTCTTCAATTTTTTTTACGTCACTTGTAATGGTAAGGCCGCTTATTGGAACCATCGCTTTTACTTCTTCTAGTGTTGGCGCAGTATGATGTAATAAAGCAGGCATTAAATAATTTTGTAATCTCATACCATCCATTGATGTACGAAAATACGAAATCCAATAAGGCTTAGCTGGATCTTCAGAAGTATGATAGCGAACAAAATCGCTTGATTCTTGTAATTTTTGCAGAAGTTCTTGTAGTGAATGAGCTGTTTCATGCTCTGGCTTACTAAAATCGAAAATGCCATTTTTACTTTGTTTGGAATATTGCTTGTTTGGTTGTTGCTTATTTGCTTGAGTTTGTTGCTGCTCTGGTTGTTGCTTACTTGCTTGAGCTTGTTGCTGCTCTGGCTGTTGCTTATTTGCTTGAGCTTGTTGCTGCTCTGGCTGTTGTTTACTTGCTTGAGCTTGTTGCTGCTCTGGCTGTTGCTTACTTGCTTGAGCTTGTTGCTGCTCTGGCTGTTGTTTATTTGCTTGAGCTTGTTGCTGCTCTGGCTGTTGTTTACTTGCTTGAGCTTGTTGCTGTTCTGGCTGTTGTTTACTTGCTTGAGCTTGTTGTTGTTCTGGCTGTTGTTTACTTGCTTGAGCTTGTTGTTGTTCTGGCTGTTGTTTACTTGCTTGAGTTTGTGATTCCGGCTGTTGCTCCGTTTGCTTAGTTTGTTGCGTGCCTTTCATTTGTTCCGTCTTTGTTGCATCTGTACTGTTCTTTTTTCTATGAAACCATTTGAAAAACATATGTATTCCCTCTTTATCCAAATAAGATAACTTTAGTCTGTGGGAATTTTTATATATTATGCACATATTTGTATTTGGGGAAGTGAAACAGATGGCTTGGTTATGATAGAAGGAAATCATGTTCTATCGTACGAATAAATAATTAATGATGACGTATGTGTATTCTTGTAACAAAGGATATATTTGCAGCGGCTTTTTCTGATATGTTACTAAAGAAAGGCCGTTTTCTTTTTTGATTTGTCTTCAGTATCACACTTTGTTTGTATGAAAAAAATGAAAAAAGGTGTTACGCAAGGAGGGCAAACTGGTGTTATATGTAGAAAAACAAGAATTCAGATTAAAGAAATTTACATTTGAAAACGGTGCGTCCATTCCAATTCAAATTGGTTATGAAACATACGGTAAGTTAAACCGAGAAAAGTCGAATGCGGTTTTAGTATGTCATTATTTTAGTGCAACGAGCCATGCAGCAGGAAAATATACAAAGCAAGATCTTTTGCCAGGTTGGTGGGATGAGTTAATCGGACCAGGAAAAGCGATCGATACAAATAAATATTTTGTTATTTGTACGGACAATCTGTGTAACGTGCAAGTGAAAAATCCCTATGTTATGACAACAGGGCCAAAGACGATAAACCAAGAAACAGGTGCAGAATATGGAATGATTTTTCCCGTCTTCACGTTTCTTGATATGGCTCGTATTCAATATGAATTAATACAGCATATGGGGATTGCTAGATTGCATACCGTGATTGGTCCATCAGCTGGAGGCATGATCGCACAGCAATGGGCGGTTCATTATCCACATATGATGGAGCGAATGATTGGTGTCATTACAAATCCGCAAAATCCAATTGTGACGGCTGTTAATGTTTTGCAAAATGCAATAGATGCAATTCAATTAGACCCAGCTTGGAATAAGGGGGATTACGGAGGGAAGCAACCGGTGAAAGGACTGCATATGGCCGCTAAAATGATGTTTATAAACGCATTTGATGCGCATTATTATGAGACGACATTTTCGCGGAGCTATGCAGAATCTGCGCCTTATCAAGATTTCTTTACATTAACTTCATTTGAAGAAGCAATTCATGAAGTAACATTACAGAATATTGCATTTGTCGATGCAAATTCATGGATGTATACAGCAAAGGCAACGTTATTACACGATATTGCTCGCGGTTTTTCTTCATTAGAGGAGGCGCTTCGCCAAGTAGAAGCGAGTGTTCTTATGATTCCTTGTAAACAAGATGTACTCCAGCCTTCTCGTTATAATTATGAAATGGTTGAATTATTGAGGAAGAATAGAAAATTTGCAGAAGTATATGAGATTGAAAGTATATATGGACATATGGCAGGCGTGTTAGAGACGCATTTGTTTGCTAAAAAAGTACATCAATTTATGAATCAGCAAATTTCAAAGGTTCTCTAATGAGACTTGGGCACATATCTTGTTTTCTAGCTGTTGCATGCTAAAATTGAGAATGAATCGAAAGAAGGAGGCAGTTCCATGTCTGAAATTAAAACAATTATGCCACAAGAAGTACAAGAGCGTTTAGAAAAAGGGGAAACGTTATTTTTAGTAGATGTACGTGAAGATGAAGAAGTAGAATACGGGAAAATTCCAGAAGCGGTTCATATTAAAATGAATGATATTCCGCATAAAGTAGACTTCTTTGATAAAGAAAATGAATACATTTTTATTTGTAGATCAGGTGTACGCAGTGAAAATGTTTGTCATTACCTAAATGAACTAGGTTATAAAACAGTAAACATGGTTGGCGGCATGATGCAATATGAAGGTGAAATAAAATAAAGTGAAACTTCCATCAGGGGGATCCCTGTTAGGAATAATTTTTTAAAACTTGAAACGCGTCCGTTTCAAGTTTTTTTCTTTTGCATACAGTGTAGAAAGAAAGAGATATTGCTAAGGAAGGTGGCTTACGGATGAATCCACTTATTCGAAAAATTAAAGTTATAAACAATACGGGACCAATCAATATGGGGAATTATTATGATCTTTCTCCGTTTATTGTGGCGAAGATATTTAGTGGGGCTGGTGGATCAAGCAGTGCTAGATTGTTAAATGGGAAGGTAACGCCATTGACAGCACCACGGGGTAACACTGAATTTACTTCGGCGGAAATAAGTTCAACAGCAGGAGTGTAATAGAAAGGTTGTATAAAGATGGGAGCTTGTATTAAGGAGTTTGTTATTGTAAATAATTCTGGGAATATTTTCACAGGAGATAATTTGCGGGATACTTCGTTTGTTGCAACGAAAACATTTACTGGATCAACAGGACCAACATGTATGGATGTTGTAGTCGTTATCGGAAATACAGCTGAAGTTTGTCTGAAACCCGGAGACACAATTACAACAACTATTACACGAGGTAGCACCTTGACAGGTGCTGCTGCAAGTAGTAGCGGGATGACAGGTGCTTTACCGGGGGCTCAAAATAGCAGTGGGATGACCAATACTTCACAGGCAGCCCAGAATAACAGCGGTATGACAAGTACTTCACAGGGAGCACAGAATAGCAGCGGAATGACATGTGCTTCACAGGGAACTACGAATAGCAATGGGATGACAAGTGCTTTACCGGGGGCTCAAAATAGTAGTGGGATGACAAGTACTGTACAGGGAGCTCCGAATGTGGAGCGTACAGATTGTATAGTAGAATAAGGAAAAAGCATTCCTTTCATCGGAATGCTTTTTCGTTTTTGTAAAAACATGTATTCCGTACTAACAGGCAGTAAGATCCTCACCCATGGAAGTTTCACTGTATGATGGATATTTAACTTTACTATTATAATAGATGATCGAGAATAAGATAGGAATGCGAATTATGGTTAATCATATTATGTGTGAAAATTATTGTAGAATAAGGATAATCCATTATTTCTCTTATTCGGATGTATAGTTAATGGTAAAATAAATATTTATTACTATTATTTGGATGTAATATAATGATGATTGATACATAGAAAAATAGAAGGGGAAGGGAAGCTATGAAAAAAAATATGAAAGCGTTAGCTATGGCACTTGGACTAACTATTGTTGGATCAACGACATCTGTATATGCAAGTCCTGGTGGATTAGATGCAAACGGAGGGCATCATTGTTATACAAACTGTGCGAAATATGGACTTGAAACAGGCGAATATCATTATCACAATAACTGGAAACAGGATAATGGAAAATGGTATTTCTATGACAAGGATGGTACAAAAGCGAAGGGTTGGAAGGCTATTAATGGTACGTGGTACTATTTTTATAGTAATGGCCAAATGGCAGCCAATACAACGATTGATGGTTATGTACTTGGTGCTAACGGTGCGATGCAACAAGCGCAAACAGTACAAACGGGGTGGAAACAAAACGGTTCTGTATGG
This sequence comes from Bacillus sp. S2(2024), assembly GCF_050474045.1. Lineage (NCBI taxonomy): Bacteria > Bacillati > Bacillota > Bacilli > Caryophanales > Bacillaceae > Bacillus > Bacillus sp. S2(2024). The sequence goes on along the minus strand of NZ_JBFLUS010000003.1, from coordinate 3,749,223 downwards.
AATTACTACAATGAAAACGGCGTGAAACAAACAGGCTGGAAACAAATAAGTGGCGTGTGGTATTACTTCAACGGAAACGGAGTAATGCAAACAGGCTGGCAACAAGTAGGAGGCGCGTGGTACTACTTCAACGGAAGCGGAGCGATGCAAACGGGCTGGCAACAAGTAGGCGGCGTATGGTATTACTTCAACGGAAGCGGAGCAATGCAAACGGGCTGGCAACAAATAAGCGGCGAATGGTACTATTTCAACGGAAGCGGAGCAATGCAAACAAATTGGCAGGCAATTAGCGGCGCATGGTATTACTTCAACGGAAGTGGAGCGATGCAAACAGGCTGGCAACAAGTAAGAGGCGCATGGTACTACTTCAATGGAAGTGGAGCAATGCAAACAGGCTGGATTCAAGATAACGGTAAGTGGTACTACTTAGCAAGTGACGGTATTTGGGATCCGAATGGTCTTACCGAATATCAAGGGGCTTGGAGTAATGTTGACCTGCCAGCAGAGATTGAGAATTGGAATAAAATTCCAACGAATCTAAGTACAGCAATTAATTTTATATCTGGAAATGAGGCAGGTGTTGCAGTAGCTTACACGTCACAAGGGGCTATACAGCATGCTGCAGCTTATGACACTGTAACATTCCAAAATAATAAAGCAGTCTTGAATTTTGAAAATGATGGATGGGGACATTCTGGTAAGATTGAAATTACATTAAAAGATAATAAAGTATACTTAAATATTTCAATAAACTCAGGAGGCAGTAGTGCATGGGGGCTTCCATCAGGTCAGTATACTTTAACGCATCATTATGACTTTGACGGAGGAGAAATTACAAAATAATGAAGTGAAAATGAAAGATGAAATAGCACCTAATCATGGAAAGATGAGATAGGTGCTATTTTTTATCCAGCTATTTTTAGGCAGCTTTCCATCAGTGGGGGATGAAGAAAACCCCACTGATGGAAGTTTCACTTTATCGCATAAAACTGTTGCTGGTTAAAATTTTATTTCGTTAGACTCTATCGGTTTTCTTTTTCGATAAATAACATAGCTGCGTCGTAAATATTTCACGGGAACGCTAAAGACATGAACGAGTCTTGTGAATGGCCATGTTGCAAATAGTCCCATAGCAGAAACGATGTGAATTTTAAACCAAATTGGTACCTCTGCCATATACTCGGCTTTAGGCTGGAAAATAAAGAGGCTGCGGAACCATGGGCCAATCGTTGTTCGATAATCAAAACCGTTTGAATCAATATTTAAAAATGTAGAAGAAAGTCCTGCGAGCATTACGATGAGCAACAAGACGAGAGCAATGTAGTCTCCTGTTGTACTTGTTGCGATAATACGTTTTACGGTAAAGCGGCGATACGTTAAAATGAATAATCCGATTACAGAAGCAATACCTGCCGGAAGGCCGAAACCGATTGCCATTATATGATACGTATGCTCAGAAATGCCGAGGGAACTATAGACGGATTCGGGGATTAAAATTCCCATGACATGCCCGCCAATTACGAACATAATACCAAAATGAAACAATAAACTGCCGATTCGGAGCATTTTCTTCTCTAATAGTTCACTAGATTTTGATGTCCAACCAAATTGATCGTAGTTGTATCTAAAAATATGCCCGCCAATGAAAATGACTAAAATAATATATGGAAAGAGTACCCATAAAAATTGATCCATCATCTTTGCTGTACCCCTTTCTATTGTATTTCATATTGCCATGCACCAATAGCAGTAAGGATGCATCGGACAATTGGTTCGTACATATTGTTTGCGTCTTTTAATTGTTGATGCAGTGCTTCAATATTGTTTTCATATTTTTTCATAATCGGCTCACTATCTTCTTCCACGGCATTTGCGAGAAACTCTAACATAAGCGGTAAATAATCAGGCAGTTCTTTATCTGTTACAGCGAAGCCTGCTTTTTGATAGTGTTGTTTTAGTTCTAGAAGTTCAATTCCTCGTTCTCGTTGTTCACCAGTATTCATGTAAGTAAGATACATATTTGTTTTTTTGCCAAAATCAAATGTATATACATATGCTTCAATTAATTCATCATTTGTTTTTTGCTTCGCCTGTTCGATAAATGTTGTAAGGGTAGTGCGAATTTCCTCATGTTTGATGTTCTGCATATCATCCTGTAAATAAGGAAGTGCTTCTCTCCATTCTTGTTCAGGATAGGAGAGAAGAAAGGAAGAACAAGAAAAAGCTGTTTGTAAACTTTGTTTCATAGTTGTTACCTCCTTTATTTTAAGAGATTGTCATACAAGAGCCAGGACCGCCAGCAAAGGAAAGACCGCAGCTTCCTTGCTCGTTATAAAGGTCTGCCACTTGCTCGCGATGAGAAGTTGGAATAACGAAACGATCTTTATATTTCGCAATCGCAAGAAGACGGTACATATCTTCAACGTCTTCTTTTGTTAAACTTAAGTTTTTTAATACAGCTTCATTTGGTTCTTTATTTATTTGCAATGCTCTCATATGAGTACGCATGACAGCCATTTTTTTCAATGTAAGACGAATATGAGATTCATCGCCTGCAGTTAATAAGTTTGCTAAATATTGAATCGGAATACGCATATTATCAATAGCAGGGAAAATTTCTTCCGCTTGCCAGTTGCTTCCTTTTCCTTCGACCATGTTCATAATTGGGCTTAATGGCGGGATGTACCAAACCATTGGCAATGTACGATACTCTGGATGAAGAGGAAGAGCAATTTTCCAATCGATAATCATTTTATAAATAGGTGATTGCTGAGCATATTTAATCCATTCTTCCGGAATACCTTGTTTCTTTGCTTCAGCAGCTACTTCTGGATCGTTTGGATCTAGGAATACGTTAAGCTGAGAATGGTATAAGTCTTTTTCATCTGGTACAGATGCTGCTTCTTTTACTTTATCAGCGTCATATAACATAACTCCGATGTAACGAATTCGTCCGACGCATGTTTCCGAACAAATTGTCGGCATACCAGCTTCAATACGCGGGAAACACATCGTACATTTTTCAGCTTTATTCGTTTGCCAGTTGAAATACACTTTTTTGTACGGACAAGAAGAGACACAGAATCTCCAAGCACGGCATGCGTTTTGATCAACTAGGACAATTCCATCTTCATCGCGCTTATACATAGAGCCAGATGGACAAGAAGAGACGCATGATGGATTGATACAATGTTCGCAAATACGCGGTAAGTACATCATGAACACATTTTCAAAATCCGTTTTAATTTCTTCTTCCATTTTCTTGACGTTTGGGTCTTGTAAGCCTGTTATATGTCCACCCGCTAAATCATCTTCCCAGTTTGGTCCCCATTCAATTTTATCGATAAATTCACCTGTAATGGCTGATTTTGGGCGAGCAACTGGCTGGTGTTTTCGCTGCGGACTGTTTGTTAATGTTTCATAATCATAGTTCCAAGGTTCAAAGTAATCATCAATTGTTGGCTGATCTGGGTTATGAAAAATGTTCATAAGACGCTTCATTTTTGAACCGGATTTCAACTGAAGATCTCCATTTTTCAGTTCCCAGCCGCCTTTATATTTCTCTTGATCTTCCCATTGTTTTGGATAGCCAATGCCCGGTTTTGTTTCTACGTTGTTAAAGTATATATATTCAGCACCTGGACGATTCGTCCAGGTGTTTTTACACGTTACGCTGCAAGTGTGGCAACCGATGCATTTATCTAGGTTCATTACCATTCCGACCTGTGCTTTAATCTTCAAGCCAATCTACCTCCTTCAGTTTACGGATGACAACGTTTAGGTCACGTTGGTTTCCTGTTGGACCATAGTAGTTAAAGCCGTAGCTTAATTGACCGTATCCGCCAATCATATGTGTTGGTTTTACGTGAATACGCGTCGGGCTATTATGTGTTCCGCCGCGGTTACTTGTTAAGTTCGTACCAGGCACGTTAATATGACGATCTTGTGCATGATGCATAAAGGCCATTCCCCGCGGCATGCGGTGTGTTACGACAGCACGTGCAACAACGACACCATTTCGGTTAAAGCATTCAATCCAGTCGTTATCAGCAACACCAGCTTCAGCAGCGTCATCTTTATTCATCCATACTGTTGGTCCGCCGCGGAACAGTGTTAACATTGGCAGTGAATCAAAGTACATACTATGAATGGACCACTTATTATGCGGTGTTAAATAGTTCAGCGTAATTTCTTTTCCTTCTACGTCAGGACGAGATTTACGGAACGGTTTATGCTGTAAAATTGGTTTGAACGTGGCCATTGTTTCGCCAAATTCTTTCATCATGTCGTGATCTAAGTAGAAAGATTGACGCCCTGTTATTGTTCTCCAAGGAATAAGACGTTCTACGTTTGTTGTAAACGGTGAGTAACGACGTCCTCCTTTTTCTGAACCACTAAAAGCAGGGGAGGTAATAACTGTTTTTGGCTGTGCTGTAATTTGCTCGAATGTGAAGCATTCTTCTTCACGTTCTTCTGCTAAATCACGAAGTTGTAAGTCCGTTTGTTTCTCAAGCGCTTCCCATGCTTTTACTGCCATATGACCGTTTGTTGTAGAAGAAAGGGTTAATACAGCTTCAGCGGCATTGATTGCTTCTGTTATGTCAGGGCATCCTTTCGCGATCGAATCGGTGCGGATCACACCTAATTTACTCTTTAATTGTTCGTATTCTTTTTCCGCAGACCAAGAGATGCCTTTTGTACCAATTGGTTGTTTTCCAACGTTTGGTCCAAGTGCGGTCATTTTGTCATAAATCGTTTTATAGTCACGTTCTACAACATGAATTTGCGGCATTGTTTTGCCTGGGATTGGCTCACATTCCCCTTTGCTCCAATCTTTAATTTGTCCGAGCGGCTGCGCTAATTCTTGCGGTGTATCGTGAAGAAGCGGCGTTGCAACAACTTCTTTCATTGGCTCAAAGTCTAATTTTTGTGCCAAATCAGAGACTGCTTTTGAAAGGGAGCAGAAAATATCCCAGTCAGAGCGTGCTTCCCACGGTGAACCGATTGCTGGGTTAAATGGATGTACGAACGGATGCATATCTGTACTGCTTAAATCATGCTTTTCATACCACGTGGAAGCAGGAAGAACGATGTCAGAGTATAGTGCTGTTCCAGCCATGCGGAAATCTAAATTGATTAGTAAATCAAGTTTTCCTTCCGGTGCCTCTTCATGCCATGTAATTTCTTCTGGTCGTAATGAATCGCTATCATCGTTCATTAATCCATTTGTTGTACCTAATAAATGTTTTAAGAAATATTCGTGTCCTTTACCGGAACTTGAAATTAAATTCGCACGCCATACGAATAAGTTGCGCGGGAAGTTATTTTTGTTATCAGGGTCTTCAATCGCAAATTTAAGCTCTTTGTTTTTTAGCTTCTCTGCAACATATTTTCCGATTTCCTCCCCCGTTGTTGCCCCACTAGCGACCGCTTCTTTATATAATTCAATGCCATTCTTTTCGAACGTTGGATAAGAAGGTAGCCAGCCAAGACGAGCAGCTAACACATTGTAATCACCATGATGTTGATAGCGTGAATTGCCGACAACTGGCGATGCTAAATGTCCAACTGGTGTATCTTCATAGCGCCACTGATCTGTAACGAAATAGAAGAAGGATGTACCATTTTGCAGTTTCGGCGGGCCTTGCCAATCCTTTGCAGTTGCGATGGTTTGCCAACCTTCTGCTGGGCGTAATTTTTCTTGACCGACATAATGAGCCCAGCCGCCGCCATTTACACCTTGTGCACCAACAAGAAGAACAAGGTTTAACACAGCGCGGTAAATCGTATCAGAGTTAAACCAATGGTTAATACCAGCGCCGACAATAATCATCGAGCGTCCATTTGTATCAACTGCATTTTGAGCAAATTCACGAGCGATTTGAATAATAAGTTCTCGTTTTACACCTGTCATTTTTTCTTGCCATGCCGGCGTAAACGGAACATCTTCATCAAAGCTCTTCGGTTCTTGGCCGCCAAGACCGCGGTCTACGCCGTAGTTTGCTAATGTTAAATCATAGACAGTTGTTACGAAAAGATCTCCGTTTGGTGTTGTAATCTTTTTCACCGGAATGGTACGTTCTAATACTTCATTTCCGTCATCAGAAAAGTACGGAATTTGTACGGTACCAATTGCATCCTCCATACCAAGTAAAGAAAGACGCGGATCAATTCTTTCGCCTGTTTGTTCATCTTCTAAACGTAAGTTCCACTTCTTCTCGTTATCCCAGCGTGATCCCATTGTGCCGTGCGGCGTAGCGAAATCATGACTGTTATCGTTCCAAAGAACAGGTTTCCATTCGCCAAGCTTCGTTTCCCAGCCAATATCAGCAGCATTTAAGAAGCGATCTGCAACAAATTGATCTCCTTGCTGCTTTAACGTGACAAGGAATGGGAAATCTGTATATTGTTTTGCATAATTTATGAAGTAGTCTACTTGTTTGTCCACGTAAAATTCTTGTAAAATGACGTGCCCCATTGCCATTGCAAGTGCACCGTCTGTTCCTTGTTTTACACTGATCCAATCATCAGCGAATTTTGTTGATTCGGCAAAATCAGGGCTAACAGAAACGACTTTCGTTCCTTTATAGCGCACTTCTGCTAAGAAGTGGGCATCTGGTGTCCGCGTTAGCGGTACGTTAGAACCCCATGTCATAATATAGCCGGCGTTGTACCAATCACTACTTTCTGGCACGTCTGTTTGATCACCCCAAATTTGCGGTGAAGCTGGCGGTAAGTCAGCGTACCAATCGTAGAAGCTGAGCATCGGTCCGCCCATAAGCTGCATAAAGCGGCTGCCTGCTGCGTGACTTAACATTGACATCGCAGGAATTGGCGAGAAGCCGACATTTCGATCCGGACCGTACTTGATTACTGTATATAATAAGGAAGCAGCAACAAGCTGTAATACCCCATCCCAATTTGCACGAATGAAACCGCCTTTTCCGCGTGCCCCTTTATATGTGCGTGCTTTTTCTGGATTTTCAACAATGCTTTTCCAAGCGTCTAACGGTGATTCATGTTTTTGGAGTTCTTCTTGCCACATATTCCAAAGAACGCCGCGTACATATGGATATTTCACACGAAGCGGGCTATAGATGTACCAAGAAAAGCTTGCTCCGCGCGGACATCCGCGTGGCTCAAAGTCTGGCATATGAGGACCAGTAGTCGGATAATTAAGCTCTTGTCCTTCCCAAGTTACAATTCCATCTTTTACGTAAATGTTCCAGCTGCAAGAACCGGTGCAGTTTACGCCATGTGTGGAGCGGATCATTTTATCATGCTGCCATCGCTTTCTATAAGCATTTTCCCATTCGCGGTCTTCGTATGTTTCTTGTGTATGATTATCGTTATAACGATCTATTGGAGAAAAATATTTTAAACGTTGCATGAATGGTGATGGTTTCTTTTTCATACTGTTCACTCCTTTAATGCGTCTCTCTTGCTTACTTTCACTATAAGAGGGCATGCAAAATAGAGATGTGATATCTATCACAGTTCAACAGATTGTCAAAAATTCATGAATGTGTAAGGGGAAAATAGAGAAGGTGTGACATTTTGCGCATTACAAAACACGTTTAGGATGTAGAATAAAAAAAGAGCAGCATCTAAATGAGATGCTACTCAATACTACAAATAGAGGTAGGGCAATCCTCACAAGCGATTGCACATTTTAAAAAGTGTAAATTATGAATGGTAATCTTTCCTTTGTGAATGGAAATAATGCCTTGTTTTTTTAAATCATTTAACATGCGATTGACACTTTCTCGAGAGGTTGCACAGAAGTTTGCAAGCTCTTGATTCGTTAATGGAAGATCAATGAGAATACCATCTTCTTTTAAAATCCCATAACTATTCGTCATGCGAATGAGAGTCGAATAGAGCGCTCCCTTTTTGCCATGCAATACTAAATCACGAAACTTCGTTTGCATTCTTCGTAAATGCTCACTAATCCACTTCATAAATTCAAATGCAAGAGCTGGTTTTTTTAGCAATGCTTTTTCTAATGCATCTCGTTTAATAACACCGATTTCCGCATGCTCAAGCACTTTTGCATTTAACAAATATTTGGCATCCTCTGTAAACAATGTAAGTTCTCCGATAATATCATTTTGCGAACAAATGCGCAGCGTCAATTCTTGACCATCGGCACTAATTTTACTAATTTGTACTTTTCCAGAGTGAATAATGTATAGTTCTTTTGCCACCATACCTTCTTGGAAAATATAATTGGCTTTGCTCACTTGCATTTTATATTCGACAGATGCGAGTAATTCTTTTAAATCATTTGATAATGCCGTACTGTTTGTCACAGCAATCACCTTTCTTTTCAGAACAGTCTATTTCTTATTTTGAATGTAAATATAGTGAAAATGCAAGAGATATTTTCAATGTAGTATAAGAGATATCGTAATTTTTATCTGTGAGTAAGCGTACTTTTAGAAAAGAAAAAAGATGCCTGTTGCAGGCACCTTTTTTCTTTATTTAATCCATTCAACAACTTGATTCATTGATTGACGCGTTTTATCATGTTTTGGTTCTTCCGCGCGATAACCAAAAGCAACGAGAACAGAGACACCAAATGTATCATCTGAAATAATTCCTTCTTCTTTTAAAACTGCATTTACTTTTTCTGGATTGAATCCTTCAATTGGACAAGAATCGATACCAATCTGAGCAGCTGCAGTCATCATATTACCGAGAGCGATGTAAGTTTGTTTAGAGGCCCAATCAAATATTGCACGATCGCTTTCTAATAATTGAAAATCAGATTCTTGAAACTCCTTATAAAAGCCACGCATCATTGCTATGACTTCTTCTGGAAGCTTCTGAATATTTTTCATGAAATCCGAAATATAGGAAGAATTATAAAGCATTTCTTCTTTTTTACGAGCTAATATAACGACAAAGTGGCTTGCTGTTGGTAATTGTTTTTGAGCCCCCCATGCTACAGGGAGAAGTTTTTCGCGAAGTTCTTGATTTTGAATGACAACAAATTTCCAAGGTTCAAAACCAAATGAACTTGGAGAAAGTCGGCCAGTTTCTAAAATGAAATGAAAATCTTCATCAGAGATTTTTTTATTTACATCGAATTCTTTACACGCATGTCTAAAGTGATAAGCTTTTAAAATTTCTTCCTTTGTATGTTCCATTTACATAACCACCTTTTCGTAATTTGCTTTTTTATAGTAAGTTGATTACAAAATAGATTCTACAGTAGTACAATGAATGATGTAAGTACGTACATTTTTAGCACATAGTATCAATTTGTATACTAATGGAGAGTGATGAAATGAAAAATGAAGAGATATATCGTTGTCCGGTAGAGTTAACACTAGATGTAATTGGGGGGAAATGGAAAGGGGTTATTTTGTTTCATTTAATGAGTGCGAAAGAAATTCGTTTTAATCAATTTTTACGATTAATGCCCGGCATAACGCAGCGCATGTTAACAAGACAGTTACGAGAGCTCGAGGCTGCAGGTGTAATTCATCGGGAGGTATATAAAGAAGTTCCGCCAAAAGTGGAGTATTCTTTAACGAACTTCGGAAGATCCCTTACGCCAATTATTACACTTATGTGTGAGTGGGGTAAGGAATATCGGACGCAAGTATAAGTGGATTAAAAGCAGTAAAAAGTGTGCAACTTAGATTGTACACTTTTTTTGTAATGGGTTGGGTATCAGGACCTTCATACAATGTGAACAAAATACGAACAGATTTGTGAAGAATTTTTGAATGGTATATATGATGTGAGAAATATCACAACATAGATTGTCGTTCTTTTTTATGATAAAGGCAAATGAAAGGCAGTTAAAAAAGATAAGAGTTTTGGGTAAAAACCCCCCATTTAAAAATATATTATAATAGAATAAAAATAGATATACATGCAGCAAGAAGGAGGGGTGAAGATGACTGAGAAGATTTTAGATGCATGGCAGCGTCCGCTTCAAGATTTACGTATTTCTGTCATTGATCGTTGTAATTTTCGGTGCACATATTGTATGCCGGCTGAAGTGTTTGGGCCAGATTATGCGTTTTTAAAAGATGAATTTTTGCTTACGTTTGATGAGATTGAGAGATTGGCGAAAATTTTTGTTCGTATGGGTGTTAGGAAAATTCGATTAACTGGCGGCGAACCGTTACTTCGTAAAGATTTACCACAGCTCATTGAACGTCTTGTGAAATTAGAAGGGCTAACAGATATTGGGCTAACGACGAACGGTATTCATTTAACGAAGCAAGCGAAAGCTTTAAAAGAAGCTGGTTTAGGGCGAGTAAACGTCAGTTTAGATGCACTAGATGATGATGTATTTCGAAGCATTAACGGTCGCAATGTAAGTACGAAGCCTATATTACGAGGAATTGAAGCGGCAAGATCCGCCGGATTAGAAGTGAAAATCAATATGGTTGTGAAAAAGGGAATGAATGATAATCAAATCTTGAAGATGGCTGCTTACTGCAAAGAGCAGTGCATCCCTCTTCGCTTTATCGAATTTATGGATGTTGGTAGTACGAACGGTTGGAATTTCAAACAAGTGATTACGAAAAAAGAGTTAATCGATATGATTGGACGTGTGTATCCAATTGAGCCGGTAGATCCGCATTATTTTGGTGAGGTGGCAAAGCGTTATCGATATGTTGGAACTGAGGCAGAAGTCGGCTTTATCACATCTGTTTCTGAATCATTTTGCTCTTCTTGTACGAGAGCACGTATTTCAGCAGAAGGTAAGTTTTATACATGTTTATTTGCAACAACAGGAACGGATTTACGAACGCTTCTGCGCAGGAATATAGATGATGAAGAGTTATTCCAAATCGTGCAAGATATGTGGACGAAGCGCAGTGATCGCTATTCAGATGAACGAACGGAAGAAAGTGCAAATAACCGCCCGAAAATTGAAATGTCATATATTGGCGGATAAGAGAGAAGGGATCGAGATGCAAGAGCGGTACTCAAGGCAAGTACTCTTTTCAGAGATTGGTGAAACTGGCCAGCGAAATCTAGGTGAAAAACATGTATTAATTATTGGTGCTGGTGCACTTGGTGCAGCAAATGCCGAGGCGCTTGTTCGGGCGGGAATTGGCAAGTTGACGATTGCGGACCGTGATTATGTCGAGTGGAGCAATTTACAAAGGCAGCAATTATATACAGAAGAAGATGCGAATCGTTATGTACCGAAAGCAGTTGCAGCGGCGCAGCATTTAAGGCGAATTAACTCTGAAGTAGATATCGAACCAGTTGTAACGGATGTAACGGTGCAAGAAATGGAACAGCTTGTTAAGAACGTGGATGTAATCATAGATGCAACAGATAATTTCGATACGCGTCTTCTTATTAACGATATTTCACAGAAGTATAACGTTCCGTGGATATACGGTGGTTGTGTAGGCAGTTATGGTGTAACGTATACGATTATCCCAGGGAAAACACCATGTTTTCGATGTTTAATGGAGCATCCAACGAGCGGAGCAACGTGTGATACAGCGGGGATTATTCAACCAGCTGTGCAAATGGTCGTTGCTTATCAAGTTGCAGAAGCTTTGAAAATACTAGTTGGAGATTTTGAAGCATTGCGAGAAACAATGGTAACATTCGATCTTTGGAACAATCAGTATATGGCATTTAGAGTAAATAGGCAGAAAAAAGAGAATTGCCTGTCTTGTGGTAAATTGCGTACATATCCAAGCTTAACATTTGAGGCACAAATGAAAACAGAAGTGCTGTGCGGCCGAAATACAGTTCAGATTCGCTCAGGCATAAATCAGCTTCTTAACTTAGAAGAAATAGAAAAGCGCTTACAAAAGAGCGTGACGATGCAGAGGACACCGTACTTATTATCATTTCATGTAGATGAATATCGCTTTGTTTTATTCCAAGATGGGCGAGCATTTGTTCATGGTACAAATGATATACAAGTGGCAAAGCGATTATACGCTCGTTATATAGGATGAATCCAAGGGGACGCTCCCCTTGGATTCGATGAAAGAATTTAAGATCGATTTCTTGTATAATCGCCGCTTTTGCCGCCTGTTTTTTCAAACAAGTATGTTTCACCGATGATCATGCCTTTATCGACAGCTTTGCACATGTCATATACGGTAAGAGCGGTAGCGGAGGCTGCAGTTAAAGCTTCCATTTCAACGCCGGTGCTGCCCTCTGTTTTCACCTTTACTTCAATAAGTAAACGATATTGTTCATCTGCAATATTCCAGTCAAAGGAAATATCGACACCTTTTAGAAGCAGCGGATGACACATCGGAATGATATCAGAAGTACGCTTTGCTGCCATAATGCCAGCGATTTGTGCAACCGCTAGAACATCGCCTTTTCCGATTTCATTATGGGTAATTTTATCATAAATTTCTTTCGTCACGATGATGCTAGAACGAGCAATAGCTGTTCGCACGGTAATCTTCTTATCGCTAATATCGACCATTTTGGCACGCCCTTGATCATTAAAATGAGTAAATGAAGACATGAAATTCCTCCTTGAAGTAATTGCTATTATGATTAGCATTGTACAATAAAAATTGTAATGAAGATGTGATATTTTGCAAATGTGGGGTGAAAATGATGCTAGAAAAACGAATACCAATTGCTGTTAGCGATGCGGTGGCACATGTGATGAAATATGCAAAACATGGAGAAACAGAGCGAGTACCGCTTACAGAAAGCTATGGACGAATTCTTGGGGAAGACGTAGTAGCGGATCATGATGTTCCTCATTTTGATCGCTCTCCATATGATGGTTTTGCGATTCGTGCAGAAGATACAAAAAAGGCAAGTTCTGAACATCCATCCCAATTTGAAGTCGTTGGAGAAATTGGTGCGGGCTTTGTTTTTACAGAGGAAGTGAAGGCGTTTCAAGCTGTGCGCATTATGACAGGTGCAGCGATTCCAACTGGTTGTGATGCGGTTGTCATGCTTGAGCTTACAGAAGGATTTCAAAAAGACGAGAAAACATATATGAAGCTGAAGCGTCCGTTTCAATCAGGCGATAATATTTCATATAAAGGTGAAGATGTAAAGCAACATGATGTACTTGTGGAAAAGGGAACAGTGATTAATCCAGGAGTGGCAGCGCTTCTTGCAACGTTTGGCTATAGTGAAGTAGCTGTTGTAAAGCGTCCCGTTATTGGAATTGTAACAACGGGAAGTGAACTGTTAGAAGTTCATGAACCGCTTGAACCGGGAAAAATTCGTAACAGCAACTCCTATATGATTGCTGCGCAAATTATGCGAGCGGGCGGCTCTGTCCGGTATTATGGACAATTCGCAGATGACTTTGATACTTGCTATGAGATGGTAAAAAAGACAATGGAAGAAGTCGATATTCTTATTACAACAGGCGGTGTGTCAGTTGGAGATTATGATTATTTACCGGCTATTTATGAGAAGCTTGGAGCGCATGTACTGTTCAATAAAGTAGCGATGCGGCCGGGAAGTGTAACGACGGTAGCGGAAGTAAACGGAAAATTATTATTTGGATTATCAGGTAATCCGTCTGCTTGCTATGTTGGATTTGAATTGTTTGTACGTCCTATTATTCAGACATTTCTACATAGGAAGCAGCCTCATATGTACCGAGGTGCTGCCATTTTAATGAAGGGGTTTCCGAAAGCAAATCCATTTACACGTTTTGTTAGAGGGAAAGTAGAAATAGTCAACGGACAACTGCAAGTAGTGCCAGTTGGGCTTGATAAATCAAGTGCTGTGTCTTCACTCGCTGATGCGAATGCTTTTATCGTCTTACCAGGTGGTACGCGCGGCTTTGAAGAGGGGATGACTGTTACTGTCCTTTTACTAGAAGCAGAGCAAGGAAGTGAGTGGCCATGGAAAGAACCGTTCCAGTCTTACAAATCGTAGGGTATCAAAATAGCGGGAAGACGACATTGACAGAGAAACTGGTTAAGGCGTTAACGAATGAAGGCGTGCGAGTAGGGACGATTAAGCATCATGGACACGGAGGATATCCAGAGCTGCCGCTGCAAAAAGATAGCGAACGCCATCGCCAAGCTGGAGCGATCGTCAGCGCAGTAGAGGGAGACGGATTATTGTCTTTATCTGCTGCTAGCCATTGGTCTTTAGAAAAAATCATTCGTTTATATACATGTTTTGAGGCAGAAGTCATTATCGTTGAAGGATATAAAAAAGAACCATACCCGAAAGTTGTTTTACTTAGGTCAGAGGAAGATGCCTCTTTATTAGAAAGTGTAGAAAATGTGATCGCCGTTATTACATGGAATGAGGCACCGACAACATGGCATGAAAATTATAAAGTTTTTCATATAACAGAAGATGAAGAGTATATAGATTGGTTCGTACAAAGAATGAGGGATGCAAAATGACAAATACGTATTTTGAAGTAGTGGAAACACCGATTTCCATTGAAGAAGTGACAAAGAAAGTCATTCGCCGTGAATGCGGTGCTGTGACGACATTCACTGGTACAGTGCGCGAGTTTACGAAAGGGCGCCGTACACTTTACTTAGAATATGCTGCATATCGTTCGATGGCTGAAAAGATGCTTGCCAAAATTGGTGAGGAAACGAAAGAAAAATGGCCAGGAACACATGTGGCGATTACACATCGCATTGGCACACTGCAAATTTCTGATATTGCGGTAGTTGTCGCGGTATCGACGCCGCATCGAAAAGCGGCATACGAGGCAAATGAGTACATTATGGAGCGCATTAAACAAATTGTTCCAATTTGGAAGAAAGAGTTTTGGGAAGACGGTGAGAAATGGATTGGCGATCAATTAGAACAAACATCGTATCCAAAGGGAGAACCAGGAAAGGAGAATATAGAATGATTACAGTATTATTATTTTCTCATTTACAAGAAGAAGCTGGAGCGCATCAATTACAAATCGATGTACAAAATCTTGCCGTATCAGAATTGAAGGAACTTGTGACGAAAGACTACAATGTATCTCTTTCACAGCACACAATGGTTGCAATTAATGAAGAATATGCAAATGAAGATGATATCATTCAAGATGGTGACGTTGTTGCATTGATTCCGCCAGTAAGTGGAGGCTGATTCTTTCCTGCCTAATCACGCTTTATCGTGATTAGGCAGGAGGGAAGCAATAGAAATTGTGAAATATTGAACAAAATTGGAGGAGAGACTGATGAAAAATCCGAATTTTCAGTTAGGATTACAAACTTCAAATCTTGTAATTGGCTTTATGGTATGGGTTATTTTATCTTCTTTAATGCCATTTATTAAAGCAGACATTGCGTTAACAGCAGGACAGATTTCTCTTGTCACAGCAGTACCAGTTATTTTAGGATCTATTCTTCGCATTCCAATTGGTTACTGGACGAATCGTTACGGAGCAAGAAAATTATTTTTTATTAGTTTTATTATTCTATTATTCCCTGTCTTTTATATTAGTATGGCAAAATCGATGCTAGATTTAATTATTGGCGGTTTATTTGCTGGAGTTGGCGGTGCTGTATTCTCTGTTGGGGTAACAGCTCTTCCGAAATACTATCCGAAAGAAAAGCATGGCTTTGTAAACGGAATTTACGGAGCAGGAAATGTAGGAACAGCAGTTACATCATTTTTTGCGCCAGTACTTGCAACTTCGTTTGGTTGGAGAACGACTGTACAAATATATTTAATCTTGCTCGCTGCATTTGCGTTAGTAAACTTCCTATTAGGAGATCGTAACGAGAAGAAGGTAAATACACCATTAATGGAACAAATTAAAGGTGTATATAAAAATGAAAAACTTTGGTTCTTATGTATTTTCTATTTCTTAACTTTCGGTTCTTTCGTTGCATTTACAGTCTATTTACCGAACTTCCTTGTATCTCACTTTGGCTTAGCTAAAGTAGATGCTGGATTACGCACAGCAGGTTTTATCGTGCTAGCAACAATCATGCGTCCAATTGGGGGCTGGCTTGGTGATAAATTGAATCCATTTAAAATTTTAATCTTTGTATTTATTGGATTAACATTATCAGGTATTATTTTATCCTTTATGCCAAGCATGCACGTATATACATTTGGCTGTTTATTAGTTGCCTTTTGCGCTGGTATTGGAAATGGAACGATCTTTAAACTTGTACCAATGTATTTCTCGAAACAAGCTGGTATTGTAAACGGTCTTGTAGCGGCACTTGGGGGACTTGGCGGTTTCTTCCCGCCATTAATTTTAACGTTACTATTCCAATTAACAGGACACTATGCAATTGGATTTATGGCGTTATCAGAAGTAGCGCTTGCTTGTTTAATTATTACAGTGTGGATGTACAGTCAAGAAAAGTTACTTGCAATGCTAAGTCATAGATAAAGAGTAGAAGAGGGTGTTTCTAAGTCGCGATTTTGGAGACACCTTTTTTATTTTTTAGGAGAGATTGTTCACGGAAGGCTCTCACCAATCGGGCTCTCCTTTCCCAAAAGTAGCAGGATAGATGAGAGAGGAATTATCTCGATAGTATAAGCATACTAGTTTATAGAGTCTATCTTTATATATAAGGGGAATGAGGATCATGAACGGAATGAATAGGGTGGGAAAAAATGATTTTGTTTCTGGATTTGTACCACATCATAACCATGGGTCAGTGGATTATACATCTGTTGATGCAGGACATGTACATCAATGTCTAGATGTAACATCCCCGCCTATTAAGACACAAGAGGGCGGGCATATACATTATACAGAAGGATATGTTTTGTTCGAAGATGGGCATACACACTATTACAAGGCGTATTCAGGCCCAGCGATCCCGGTTGGAAATGGGATGCATGTTCATTATTACGACTTTTATACGACGGAAGACAGTGGACATAAACATCGTATTAAGGGCGTAGATCAGCCTGCCCCGGGCGATAAATAAAGTTAATATAAAAAACCTTGAAAGAATTACTATTTCTTCTATTTATCCTGTATGTAGATTATCCATATACATAGTATAGTAGTGAGATTCGAGGGATAAGGAGTGAGTATATGTCTCAAGATAAACCTATTCCTGAACACTTTGTTATGGATCCTCAGCGTGCTATGCTGTTGCCTCCAGAGCTGAAAGCAGCACCGGCTGAATCGTTAACAGAACAACTATTTATTGAAAGATCCTTAACTGAAAATCAATTTTGGCTGCGAATTATGAAAGAGCATGCTCTTTTTCTGAGTGAAGGGTTTGATAGACATGATAAAAATTTAATTCAACAAGTAGAGCAGTTTTATCATTTGTTTGACCGACATTTACAAAAAGCATTTTCTGTTCCTCAAACCGTTCAAGCAGTTAGAAAATTAAATGAAGAAAGCATCGAGCTCGTTTATGCTTTTCGTAATTATAAAAGAAACCTTTTAATTCTAATTGTTAATTGTAAAGTAAAAGGTTTTAATTTCCCGTTATTAGTCGATCATATTGCACGAGAGGCAGAATATTTTATGAGGTCGCTTCAGAAATTTAATGAGGGAAAAATGGATCCAATTCAAGATGCGATCATTAGTGAAAATGTATTTTGGTTACGAATCATGATGGAACACTCTCGTTTTATTGCTTCTTTACTTGATCAATCAGAGAGAAACTTAGTTCATACTGCTTCGAAATTTGGTGACGATTTTGAGGTTCTTCTCAATCAGGCTAGAGATGTCGAATCAATGTTATATAAGAAACAACCGACATATCCTATTATTGGTAAAATGAATAAAGACAGCGAAAATGCGACTGTTGAGTTAAGAAACTTCAAAAAAGCAGGATTGGAGCTTATTCAAACATGTCAAATTCGAAACGTAATTAATCCTTTGCTAGCTGATCATGTTGTGAGAGAAGCGAATCATTTCCTCTTTATGATTAGCGTTTTAGAACAGCGGTTAAAACAAAAGCAGATGGAGCAATCTGGACAATAATAGAAGGGGTTTCGGACTTCTATCTTAAAATTATGAGATAGCACCGCATTACGATTCATCTAATGGAACTAAGTTCCAAAAAATAGAAAAAGAACTTATATTACTCTATTTCTCGTAATATAAGTTCTTTTTCTATCAAATTTTAAACCCCATTAATTCCTTTACACGTTTGACGTTGATTTCTGAAGTTAATTTTTCAAGTAAGAGAAAAGCGACATCAAATCCTGTAGATGGATTCGATGAAGTTATAATATGATCATCTTGAACGATCGGTACATTCTGAACGGTTGCATCAAATGTTTTTAATTGTTCTTTCCGGTGACTAGTTGGATGGTCGTAAGTGGTTGCTTTTCTATTTTGTAATATTCCACTTTTACCTAAGGTTAAAGATGCTACACAAATACTGGCAATTGGTTTTTTCTTAGTATCAAAGTACCTAATCACTTCAAGAAATCTTTCATCGAAAGCGTCATTATAAAAGCCAGCTTCTTCAAATCCCCCAGGAATAGCTAAGGCATCAAACTCTTCCAAATCTATTTCCGTAATTATTTTTTCAGGAATAATCGTAAAGTTCCAGGTGCATTTTAATTCTTTACGGAGTCCAACAGTTACTAATTCTGTAGTTCCATCGCCTTCCCACTTATTCCAACCAAAAACGTCTGTGAACACACTAGCTTCTACAGCCTCGAAGCCATCCGCTAATAGTAACAATATTCTTTTCATTATTTAGCCCCCCCCTTTTGTTATTATTTTAATTAGAAACAAATGCCAATAACATAATTTAAAAACGATTAATACATAATTTGACTTTACTTATTTAAGAAATTAATATAGTATGCTTTACAAAAAAAGGTTGTGTAATTTTGGATAAAATCGATGAAAGAATAGTAAGCGAATTACAAAAGAATGCGAAGATTTCAATGAAAGATTTAGCAGAGATTGTTCATTTGTCGTCACCAGCTGTTATTGAGCGAGTAAGGAAGTTAGAAGATAATCATACGATTGAAGGATATCATGCGAGTGTATCCTTAAAAAAATTAGATCGGAACATTATGGCTCTTATATTATTTAAAACAAAGGAATGCAAAGCTCTTATGAATTTTTGTCACAATCATCCTGATGTATTGGAATGCTATCGTGTGGCTGGAGAAATTAGCTATATTGCAAAAGTAGCTACTCATTCTGTAGAGAGTTTAGAAATGTTTATTGATGAAGCTATGAAATATGGAAATCCGTCAACTAATATTGTTTTGTCATCCCATGTTAAAAAAGTAAGAAGTAAGTATATAAACGAAGGTTAATACATAGAAAAAGGAGAGTTCTGTGAAAATGAGATACATGGTTCAATTCGGAGTAGCTTTTATATTCTTCATCGTTTCAGCAATTATCAGTTGGTACGAAGGAAGTAATTTAATTGAGGATTCCTTTGACTGGAAGTATTCAGCTAAGTTTACGAATTATTTCAAAGGGCCGGTTTCAGATTCCCATGACATTATGCAAATCGATTTTTTTGTATATGCAGCTAAATTTTACCCTATACCGGTAATGATTATGGTTGCTAGTTTTGGATATATGTTGTTTTTGAGTGTGTATATTGTTTTGAAAAGAAGGCTGTTTGCGTAAAGATGGTCTTATCATACATAAAAAGCGTACGATCTGATAAGAGATGGTACGCTTTTTTCCTTGATGTAATTATGAAATAGAGAGAATTACATTCCAGGTGGAATATAGACATTTAAAAATACAAAAACAGATAAATTTCCTAGGTCTACAAGTATATGAGAATATACAGACCATCGTAAACTCTTCATTTTATACCGAATGAAAGACCAGACAATCCCCATTACAAATAAAGTGAAGAGTAATTGATAAGATCTATTTCCAATTGAAAATACCCCCCAAATAAGAGGATGACTAAAGGCGAATAGGGCACTAGAATAAAGAATTCTCATCCAAATAGGGGGATTTTCCCCAGCATCTAACAACAAACCTCTCCAATATCCTTCTTCAAACCAAGGGTTAATAGCTGCAAATAAAATTACTAATATAGATAAACCCGGATAGTTGAAAATCAAATTATAATTTGGAAGTAAAATTCATAAAACAGGAAATAGACCGATTAGTACTCCTGCAATTAACCAAATCTTATTATAAGAAGGCTTTTTAAACCAGCCTTTCATTCTATTATATGAGGAAAAAAGTAGGATCATCAAACCTAATAATCCCCAATATAATAAAGCAGTAATAATCCAGGTGTATTTCAAGACATAAGGATAAATTAATGATGTAGCAAAATGAATAAATAGAATAATCATTAGTGGAGATAGTATAACTATTAATCTATTTTTTTATGCTCTAAACTAAATATTTAAAATCACTCCTTTAAAAATAATAGCAAGTATTTTTTATCAAAATATTTCATTGCAATTGGAAAGTATTTGCAGTTTTATTTTAACATAAAATGTAAAAATATTTCGTTTTTTTGATGTATATAATACTTTCAATAAAAGATGAGCACTGGGCCGTACTATTGATTCATACTCCTATTTTCGTACCTCGTTCTAACTCTAATGGGGGATTTTAAGAAGCATATCGCTATTTTATAGTAGTAGTAGATGAAAGTGCTCTTAAATTCATAGAGGGAGGAATTTATATGAAAAAATGGGTTCAGTTTAGAATAGCAAGACCGACAGACAAACTTGAAGAAGTAATTAAGTTTTACGAAGAAGGATTGGGGTTAAAACGTATAGGCGAGTTTCATAATCATGAAGACTATGATGGGGTAATGTTTGGCTTACCTGGTGTAGAATATCATTTAGAGTTTACAAGACATATAAATGGAAGCCCATGTCCTGCTCCAACAAAGGATAACTTACTTGTATTTTATTTTCCTGATAAAAGTGAAATCGAAAAAATACATCATAGACTACATACAATGGGGTATGATGAAGTTGAGCCAGAAAATCCTTATTGGAAAGAAAAAGGAATTACAATAGAAGACCCTGATGGATGGAGAATTGTACTCATGAATACAGGGGGATTGCGCTCCCGCGATTGAAGATGTAAGAGCATTAACGGAGCAGAGATTCTATATATTATAAATTTTATTGTTATTAGGAGTACCGCTTCATGCCCATCAAGTTAAGATTTTGAAGTATCCCCAAAACAAAAATCTTATTTCTTCATAGTTGTCCATGGGAATTCGGTTCGTTTTTTTGTTTTGAGGAACAATGTATTTCTTAACTTGATAGCGATGCGACGAGACCCCTATTGTAAGTTCACTTTCTTCTTCCGCTCCGATTATACCTATTGAATTCCTTTCTTAATTATTTCATGTTAGTCTCATACCATCCACACTCTCTCCAAATACCTTTTAAGAAAAAGCATGGATAAACTAATAAATATAAATTAGGAATCCACCAAGAAATATCGAAATCTAAACGGATTGTCCAAAATGCTAGAGCTTGTAATCCTGAACAAAAAGTTAAAATTAATGATAAGAACGCAAAATGGCTCCAAATATGCTTTTGTTTAGAATACAAATACAAACTTAAAAGTCCCGTCAACGAGATTAACAAATCTAAAGGTAGAAAAGACCAGTTCCATGCCACTAAAATAGGATTTTGATAATCTTTAAATAAATATTCTTGTGGAATCATATGAAAAACTGTTATGAACCAATATATAATAAACCCAATATCAGTAATAAGGAAAAAATATTTTAAACGGTTCAATGTACACGTTCCTCCACCATTTTTTTGTTTTTCTCTTCATGTGCCGCACTATTAAAATTTAAGATCACGACTCCAATTAAAATAAAAAGAATCGCTAGTATCTTAATTACATTGATACTTTCTCCAAAATAAAAGAAACCAATTATTGTAATCGTAACAATTCCCATACCTGACCAAACCGCATATGCAACGGACATCTCCATCCCCTTTAATGCAAATGACAGAAATGAAAAACTTATTATATAAAATACAAAAATAAGAATACTTGGGACAAGTTTCGTTAATCCATCAGATAGTTTCATCGCAGTTGTACCCGCTACTTCAAATAAAATTGCTAAGCATAAATAAATCCACTGCATTATTCTCCCACCTTCTATTTTGAATTAGAAATTCCATACAGCAACATGTCCATAATAGATTCGAGCATACTCCCCAATGTATAATCACTCTTTTCAATAAATATAGGATCATATATGCGATTCAGTGCGCCTAAATATACTTCAATAAAAAACGGAACTTGAATTTGTCTAATACTCCCTTCTCTCATTCCCTCTTCTATTAACCGGATTACAGTAGACCAACCTTCACGTAAAAACTGATCTAATT
The DNA here is from genome assembly GCF_050474045.1 of Bacillus sp. S2(2024). NCBI lineage: Bacteria > Bacillati > Bacillota > Bacilli > Caryophanales > Bacillaceae > Bacillus > Bacillus sp. S2(2024). The sequence continues at coordinate 3,727,011 of NZ_JBFLUS010000003.1, read as the reverse complement.
TCAACCATTGATTATAATGGTGTTTTTTTAGTTCTACTAATAAACGTGCATCCATGAATTTAAATTGTTGTGGAATACAAATTAAGATGCGTCTTATTTTTTCAACTGTTTGTAACGTATCATCTTCAGCAATATTTTTTTCCTTTTCTTGAATACTTTCTATTACATTACGAATAACTTCATCTACTATCTCATCCTTTGAAGAGAAGTGCTCATAGATTGTCCTCTTACTCACAGCTAATTGTTTTGCTAGGTCACTAATTGTAAATGTAAACCCCTTCGTTTGAATTTGATGAATTGTTTCTGTTAAGATTCTTTGTTTCATAATCTGCCCCCTAAACCTCGGGTACCCATATGGTTTTTTTGGTACCATTTTTATTTTACAATATTTAACACCATCTAAACAACTAGCATTTTACAAACCTTTTTTTATCTAACGAATTAGGGATACAGCAGAGATACGTGTAAAAACGGGTCATAGTGATACAATATTTACCAAATAATTGTTATTGAGGGTATTTATAGGGGTACAGCCCCCACATCCATCAACTTAAGAAATTGGTTGTTTGCCAAAACGAAAAAAGTGAGCTGAATTCTTATAAATAACTGTAGAAATATAAATTTTTCGTTTTGGGGATATTTCAAAATCTTAGCTTGATGGGTATGGGGTACCGCCAGCATTTCGGAAAAAAACCACGCTAAGCAAATTTCGACATAAAAAGCTGAAACTATGACAAAGATGCACCAGCACGTAAGTGCTGATGCATCTTTGTCAACAACTTGGGAACTCATTCTTTAAACTAGTAATTCCGCCTACATTTAAAGATATGCACTCCCTTGTTTATTTACATTCACATCAAATTTAAAGAATAATTTAGGAAAGAAGTATCGTTTTGATAGCCATTCTTTTCATACAATTTTTGCGCATTCGTATTATCAGGAGCGGTTTGAAGTTCTAATGATTTGGCATTAGATTGAATAGCATGCAATTTTGCTTTATCTAGAAGGGCTTGAGCTATTCCTTGTTTTCTTGCTTCCTCTTGCACATATAAATCATTTAAAATCCATGTTCTCTTCATAGAAACGGAAGAAAATGAGGGATATAACTGAGTAAAACCTAGGTATTCTCCTTCATGAACTGCTACAAAAATAACGGATTCTTCATTTTTTAAGCGATCTGAAATGAAGGATTCGGCATCCTCATAATCAGAAGGTTGCTTATAAAAGATACGATATAAATTAAATAAATGAGAAACAACTTTCAGATCCTTTATTGTTGCTTGATATATATTCATAATTACTCCTCCTTAATTTATAACAATACCATTTCTTTACACTTATTCGTAATTACGTTGTTTCCTCATGTTGCTTTCTCTGAAAATCTTTTTTAGTCTAAATGACTGTTTCTTCTCTTTTATCTTAACTGTGTCAGGTTGAATGGTGGTTAACATGACACCCATCAAAATTATAATGCCTCCTATAATCGTCATTAGGGTGGGAGTCTCTCCTAACCATACCCAAGCGATAACGAAAGATAAAAGGGGAGTGAGGTAAAGAGAGCTTGTAGATTCTGAAGCTCCTCTATGTGTGATAAGAAACCCTAATAGTATATAAGGTAAGACTGTAGGGAAGATGCCTAAGTATACAGCACTCCATGTTGCTTCCTGTGGAGCTTTTGCAACAGAATGCCATAGTCCAGGGAGGAAAATTAACATTAAGAGGGTACCTCCCCAAGTGGTATAGCAAGCAAGAGGCAGAAAACCATATTTCTTTAGATATGGCTTCTGTAGTACAAAGTACAGGCTTTCAGCAATGGAGGCCACCAAGATAAAGAGTGCGCTCTTCTGAAATGAAAAATCCCCTGAATTCCCCAAAGAGAGAAGGGTTACTCCTAAAAATGCGACTATTCCTCCAAACCATCTCCACAAATTTATGCGTTCTCGAAAGATGATCCAAGCTAAGATTGTTGTAAAAATAGGAGTTAACGAAACAAGCAAACTTGCAGTCCCAGCATTTACAAACTTCTCTCCATAGTTTAATGCCATATAGTATGCTGTAAATCCTAGCCCACCAAGTAATATAATAAATGGCATGTCCTTTACTGTCGGTAGTCTCATACGAGTGGCAATAGCAAAAAGTGCTAAAACGAAGGATCCTATTAATAAGCGTAACAAAGAAAGGTCTTCTGGGCTATATCCTTGTAGAGCAATACGAATGCCAGGAAAAGCTGAAGCCCATAGCAATATGATGGATAAGTGAGAAATCAAGATAGCCATATTAGATATTTTCATTACTCTTTCCTCCCTCCTTATAAAAAACCCAACCACTTTTATGTTTGCTGTTTACACTTTTCATCATAGTCTTTGCTTGATACAATGTCTTCAACCAGTGACAAGATAAAAACCCAACCACTTTAAAAAGGAGATATAGCTGAAATGGAACAATGTAATAAGGATAGAGAGGATAAGACACTCAAATACATACAAATCATGGAATACATAAAATCAAAGATTGCGACAGGTGAGTGGACAATTGGAAGTAAAATCTATAGTCAACGCAAATTGGCTACCATTTTTAAGGTCAACCGCAGTACAGTTGTGACTGCACTTGAGGAACTTCAGGCAGAGGGGCTTATTGAGGGGAAAATGGGTATGGGCAATATTGTGACAAATAACACCTGGTCATTGCTAACAAATGAACCGGAAAATTGGAATGACCAGGTTAATGTTGGAGTTCATAAACCTAGCCGAATAGTTGTACAACAGATTAATGAGGCTGAGTCTAACTCTAATCTTATACAACTTAGTAAAGGGGAGTTATCACCCGATATGTTTCCTCTGGTTCAGATGAAACAGAGTATAAAGGATTTGGCGAATGAAATAGGAACATTTGGCTATGAAGAACCAAAAGGATTCTTACCTTTACGTCAATCAGTCAGTGAGTACCTAAAATCTCAGGGGATTCAAGTGTCGTCTGATTCTATTCTCATCGTTTCAGGTGCTTTACAAGCTCTACACCTTATTTCTATAGGACTACTAAGGCCGGGATCTACTGTTTTACTTGAAAAGCCATCTTATCTTTACTCTTTACATGTATTTCAATCTGCAGGTATGTCCCTTGCTGGAGTACCTATAGATAATGAAGGTATGCTCACACAATCTATTCCAATTCAAAAGAAAAGGCATAAAAGAAGCATAATATACACTATTCCATCCTTTCATAATCCAACTGGATGTGTTATGTCGGATACTCGACGAAATGAGCTTTTAAGAATTAGTAAAGAAGAACGGATTCCTATCATTGAAGATGATATTTATAGAGAGTTATGGATTGATAAAGAACCTCCTTTAGCTTTAAAAGCAAAAGATTTACACGGTCAAGTTCTTTATCTAGGAAGCCTATCCAAGACGCTTACTCCAGGGTTGCGAATTGGTTGGCTTGTGGGTCCACAATCTGTTATTAATCACTTAGCTGACATTAAAATGCAATCTGATTACGGATCAAGCTCTTTGTCTCAGCGTATTGCTACTAACTGGCTTAGTAGTGGTTTTTATCAAGAACATGTAATCTCAGTACGAAAGCAGTTGAAAACTCGCAGGGATGCATTGATAAGATGGCTTGAACAATATTTACAGCATTTAGCTACGTGGGAAGTACCTCAAGGGGGACTCTTTATTTGGATTCGTATAAAAGGAGTAGTGTCTATGCGAACCCTGTACAGCCTTGCTTTAGCAAAAGGAGTCCTCTTAAATCCAGGACATATCTATGGACAAGATGAAGGGCAATACATACGTTTATCATACGCTTATGCTTCACTTAATGATTTAGAAAAGGGGGTGTATGAACTAAGTAAAATTATTCAGTCCCTCATCAAATAGGAATGAGTAAAGCTAACCAAACAGAACAACCAATGTCAGTATTAGAAAAGTATCTCTTACTTGTGTGATAGGCAGACCTTAACTTGGATGAACCTAATACAACACAATATTAATTGTGTTGTATTAGTTGCTATAATAGGCCTCACCATACCATTTCGGGAAAATTGTACGTTTAGACACATTTTGGGTATTTCCTGTACGTTAAGAGGCATCTTTCCAGAAACTCCTGTATTTATGAACAGAGAGTAAAAGTCAATAATATCAATGTTTTCTGACTATAATCATGTTCATAAAGTGTGTAAACAAATCAATGTTCAATTAAACTTAGGTTTTTATCTTTCTGAACATATATTTATCTTTAAAAATAATGAAAAAATACGCTATTCTTTCTATAGAATCATAGGAAAGGATGGCGTTTTTGTATGAATCTATCAATTTCTATGGAACAATAAAAAAGCACTCTGAATACATCCAATTAGATATGGAGCAATTCATTGACCAATTAAAGTCAGGTGAAACATATGAAATTCCTGAGATTTATATTGGAATGTATCAAAAACTTCCTGCAAGACTTATTCTGTATAAATTAACTGAAACGCAAATGAAACGTAGACAAAAGGATTTAGCATCTAAAGAACATAAAAAGCAAATTACCTATAGGGAACGTAGTAAGCGGCTTAGTACAATTAATTTTTACATTACAAATATTCCTTTGGAATATCTGCCAAAGGAACAAGTATATGATTTTTACTCCTTGCGATGGCAAATTGAACTTATCTTTAAAACATGGAAATCATTTTTTCGTATTCATCACTGTAATTCTGTAAAATTAGAACGACTAGAATGTCATTTATATGGATAATTAATTAGTATCCTTCTTTGTTCTTCCACCATGTTTCAAATGCGCCAATTACTCCTCATCAAGAAGAAGCGAGAATTAAGCGAATATAAAGCGATTTATATCATAAAAGATTATTTTCCACTTATTTATCAATCCTTACAAAAAGACATCCAAGAATTAACAAAGGTATTATTTCGTCTATTCAATCTCTTACAAAAAAATGGACGAAAATCTCATAGGTGTGAGAAGAAAACTGTCTTTGATATCTTAGGCGTCGTATACAACTTTTCTATGTCTCACAATCATGTAGCGTAATCTAAAAAATTGAAGCCCGATAGGGTTTATTTGGTATGCAACTCTTTAAGGAACTTACACTGGATCTTTAGAAAAAAGAAAAATCTTACGTGAAATTAAACTTATATAATCTTAGGTTGATGGGCGGTACCTCTATTAAAAATGGAGAGCGATTATTTTGTTTATAGTTTATAGGTTTACCTCAAGTTTCTTTTTTTCTCTTTAGCATATCCCCTTAAATTTCATTCATAAAATAAAAAATTCTTAATACAATAAACCAATCCGTTCTTTTTCGAAAGGAGGGGTGGGAGATGAGTCGCACAATTAAAATTGATATTACAGACAAGGTAGTTGCGAAATTTAAGACAGATTATTTGGAATTATATTCTAATAAATTTATGATTGGTAAATTTTATGTCTATACTGAAGAGAAGCAGTATGTATTAGAAGATGGTTATTTGTATGAAGATGGTAAGTTTTATCGCATCATTGATACGCGTCGAGATAACAGTTCAGCAGTAGAAGGCTGTGACTTAGGATGGTGTTAATGTGATTCGCGTGAAGATATTTGATGAAAGTCACGAAAAGGATTTAGAAGAGGCAATCAATGTTTTTTTGAAGAAAATGGATGAAGAGCAAATTGTAGATATTAAGTACCAAGTATCGGTTTCGAACAATGATGAAGAGAGTCAGATTTATTGTTTTTCGGCAATGATTATTTATAAAACAACATGAAAAAGAGCTGGAACATTCCTGGCTCTTTTTTCATGTTGTTTTTAAACATATTTTCGAAAGTGCTCTCATTATCCAAGTATGTGAAAAGGTTCTGTATTTATTTTCTCGTCAATTGTAGTGGGGATTACGGCGAAAACGAGGATGCTTCTTCCGCATGAAAAGGAACGTTTACAGTGGTGTTACATCAGTGAGAGGAAAATCGTTTAAGATTGTGTGTGCATCGGGTATTTCTGCTTCGAGTTCATGAGGAATCGGTACTTCATGTTTTACTGCCGATTGACACATTCCTAAATGAAGTCGTCTGCCTCCAAATGGATCGATATAAAAACCATTTTCGAAAACTTTATCTGTTGCATTTCTTTTGTAATGAATTTCAGAACAGCTGATGCAATAGTACATTTCACCCATCTCCTTTATGTTTCTCATTTTTTGTAAGGTTAAATTGATTTTTGATTTCTTATGTGAGCAGTGTATGAAGAAATGTTGAGAGAAGTGCTTGTCTCATGAAAAAAGTGTTGAGAATTTCTCAACACTTTTTCTACAGTGTGACTCACTTTATAAAGAGTCACGATTTAATTACTTGCTGTTTTTTGCGCAGGTGTAGATGCTTCGGGTTTCGCTGATTGTAAGAACAGCCATGAAATGAGTAAACTCATAACAGCTAATATAAACGTCCCACTAAAGATCATATGCACACTTGAAGCTAATACTTCTTGCGATCCTGATACGGCACTTCCGTGTTCTGAGGTCACTAAGTTTACATTTCCCTCACCTGCGCCGTGAATCATTATATTGAAGATCGTTCCAAATACAGCTGCTCCCAGCGTTTGGCTAAATGTATTAATAAATGTATTTAAACCGACCGCTGTTCCGCGTTTATTTGCAGGGACAGAAGCTTGAATTGTGACCATATAGATTGGTGTCACAAGTCCCATTCCTAAGCCAAACAGACCCATTGCGATGTAAATGAGAGCTGGATGTGAATGAGTAGACAATGTGAATAACAGGAATGTAGAAACGGATATAATGCTGCCGCCAAGTAAAATAATTTGTTTTGTTTGTAACCGCCCAACTAAGTTACCAGATAGCATGGCCCCAACTGTCCAAAGGACTGGAATTGGCATGAGAATCAAACCGGCTTCTGTTGCATTTTTTCCTAATACACCTTGAGTCCAAATTGGGAGGTACATTGTAATACTAATAATCATACCACCAGCAATTAGCGTTAATGCATTCACAATAGATACAGCCCGGTTAGAGAAAAGATCTAACGGAATTAATGGCTCTGGTGATTTCTTTTCTACAAATAAGAAGAGTATAAATGCGAAAACTGCAAATAACAGCAGGCCAATGATTGTGATATCGCCCCAGTTTTGATGCTGACTTCCTGTTAATAGTGCATAAAGTAAGGCAATCGTACTAAGTGAGAAGATAACAGCACCTGGATAATCGATATGATGTTTTGCAGGTTTGATGGATTCTTTATAAGAAATCGCAATCATCGCACAAGCAAAGATTCCGAATGGAATGTTTAAGAAAAAGATATAACGCCAAGATAGTGAATCGACTAAAAAACCGCCAACTAACGGTCCAACAACACCAGATACACCCCAAACAGCACTCAGCCAGCCTTGCGCTTTTGCTCTGTCCTTTGCTTCGCTGTATAAGTCACCAATAATTGTCATTGTAATTGGCATGACAGCTCCTGCACCTAACCCTTGCAAAGCACGGAAAAGAATTAATTGTCCCATTGTCGCTGCAAGGCCGCATAATGTAGAGCCGATTAAAAAGATAGTTGCGCCAATTAATAGTACTTTTTTACGTCCAAACAAGTCTGCTAGCTTTCCGTAGATCGGTGTTGATACAGCGGTTGCTAACATATAAATCGCATATACCCAGCTTACAAGTTCCACACCTGAAAGTTCGCTTGTAATGCGAGGTACAGCTGTGCTAACAATCGTTCCTTCAACGGCGGAGAGAAACGTCATTAACATTAAAGATATCATTACTTTTTTTCTCATCTGTTTTCCCCTTTGGTTCTTTATACTGATATATCGGTTATTTTACAATATCCGACATTTTTTACTATTACATGTTCGCATTTTGCCCCGCAGTCATTCCAGCAATTCGCCCTGTAATAAGTGCAGAAGTAATATTATATCCGCCTGTATAGCCGTGAATATCAAGAACTTCTCCACAGAAATATAAACCGTTCATGAGCTTTGATGACATTTCTTTCGGATTAATTTCTTTGACAGACACACCACCGCCTGTTACAAATGCTTTTTCAAGAGGTTGCGTTCCATTTACGGTAAAGGTAAATCCTTTGAAGTCTGCAGCAAGAGCCCGGATTTTTTCATGAGAAATTTGTCCGCATTGCTGACTGCCGTCAATTTCATTTTTTTCTAATAGAAATAAGAAATAACGCTCAGGTACATAACCTTTTAGTACATTTTTCAATCCTTTTTTCGGTTCTTCTTTTATTTGTTTCATCATGCGCTGGAAGAGTTGTTCACTATGTTCATCCGGCAATGCATCAATGCTCATTGTTACTTTGTTTGTTTTGAATTTTTTCATCGTTTTTACAACAAATTGACTGCAGCGAAGAGCTGCTGGACCAGAAATACCAAAGTGGGTAAAGAGCATGTCCATTTTATGCGAGATAACAGCTTTCCCTTTTGGATTTAATACGCTTAGTTCTACATCACGCAGTGCTAAGCCTTGTAATGTACGGTCACGAATAAATGGTTCATTAGAAAGGATCGGTACCTCAGTTGGGAATAGTTCTGTAATGGTATGCCCAGCTTTTTCAGCCCAAGCATAGCCATCACCAGTTGAGCCGGTATGCGGTACAGATTTACCGCCAACAGCGATTACAACATGATTTGTTTCAAGAACTTCTCCATTTTGCAGAATAACCGCTTTCGTTTGTCCATTTTCATACTCTACTGTTTTAACAGGAAGATTGGTACGAATCGTAACGCGCAGTTCCTTTAAGCGTGTTAACAAAGCATCGACTACTGACTGTGCTTTATTCGATACTGGGAACATGCGGCCGTGATCTTCTTCTTTTAATTTCACGCCGAGCTTTTCGAAAAACTGAATAATATCTTCATTATTAAAAATAGAAAACGCGCTATATAAGAAACGACCATTTCCAGGGATATGCTTTACAATTTCATCAAGCGGGAGACGGTTTGTCACGTTGCAGCGTCCTCCACCAGAAATCGCAAGCTTTCTTCCCAACTTATCGCCTTTATCAAGAAGTAAGACGCGTGCACCTTCTTCTGCAGCTCCGATTGCTGCCATTAATCCGGAAGGACCTCCCCCGATGACAATTACATCATAATACATATAAATCGACCTCATTTTCTTATTTTGCTGCATTCAAGAATATCACGTTTTCATAGAAAAGAAAAATGAGGGAAGGTACTGTTTACACGAGAAATTGTGGTACAATACAAAAGTTGAGTTCAGCGTTTTGAATAATGGAGGAGGATTTTTTATGTCCGATTCAAAATTTTTACGCGGAACGCTTATTGTGACGCTTGGGACATTTTTAGTAAAGTTCCTTGGTATGATTTACGTCTTTCCGTTTCATGCGTTAGTTGGTACAGAAGGCGGGACGCTATATACATATGGATATATTCCATATACAATTTTTTTAAGCATCGCAACAGCGGGAGTGCCGCTTGCAGTTTCAAAGTTTGTTTCGAAGTATAATGCGCTCGGAGATTATAAAACGAGCCGAAGAATGTTTCGCTCGGGTATGATCATGATGATTGTGAGCGGAATTCTTTCCTTTTTCGTATTGTATATGTCAGCACCGTTATTTGCCGAGGCAATGCTAGGGAAAAAGAGTTTACATAACAGCTTAGCAGATGTAACAATGATTATTCGCCTAGTCAGCTTTGCACTTATTGTCGTACCGGCAGCGAGTTTAATTCGCGGCTATTTTCAGGGTCATCAATCGATGGGACCTACGACAGTGTCACAAATTATTGAACAAATTATTCGTATCGTATTTTTACTTGCAGGTAGTTTTATTGTAATAAAAGTATTGAAGGGTTCGGTCGCAACAGCAGTTGGTGTGGCAACGTTTGCAGCGTTTGTTTCCGCAGTTGTAGCATTAGCTGTGCTCATTTGGTATTGGATGAAACGAAAGCATCATTTAGATCAATATATCATGAATCAAACAGTGCCAGAATCAACAGTTCGTACATTTGACCTATTTAAAGAACTGTTTGCTTATGCGATTCCTTACGTTGTAGTTGGATTAACGATTCCGCTTTATCAGCAAATTGACGCGTTAACATTTAACTCAATTATGCAAGCAATTGGACAGGGTGATATTGCAGAGCGTGCTCTTGGTATTTTTACGATGTGGACACATAAGTTAATTATGATTCCAGTATCGCTTGCGACGGCGTTCAGTTTAACGCTTGTACCAGCGATTACAAAGTCGTTTACAGAAGGGCAGTTCCGTTATTTAAAACAGCAAATTACACAAACGTTTCAAGTGAATATGTTTTTAACATTGCCAGCTGTAGCTGGAATTTCCGCTTTAGCTTATCCGATTTATACAGCATTTTACGAAGCTGATCCGCTTGGCGGAAAAGTATTAATGTGGTATGCACCAGTCGCATTATTATTTGCATTGTTCACAGTGACAGCAGCCATCTTGCAAGGAATTAATCAACAAAAGCATGCAATTATTGCACTTGGCATTGGGATTATTTTAAAATTTTTATGTAATGTGCTGTTTATTCGTTATTTTGGAACAATCGGTGCCGTCGTAGCAACAGGTGTAGGGTTTTTCGTATCCATTTGGTATACAAATAAACAAATTCGAAAATATGCCCATTTCTCATTTGGACTTGTATATAAACGAACGTTCCAAATAGCAGTATTAACAACTGTGATGGTGATTGTTGTAAAGCTATTATTATGGATTCTTTCCTTTATGCTTCCATATGAGACAAGCCGTTTTCCGGCATTGGTTACAGTAGGCATTTGCGCATTGGGAGGAGCGTCTGTATATGGCTATTTAGCACTTCGTACAGGCGTAATCGAACGAGTACTTGGCGGTGAATTTTTAGAGAAGATTCAGCGTAAACTTGGTAATAGATTCAAAATTAAAGTGAAAACGAAAGGGGCGTAATTGTGCGCCTCTCTTTTTCTTAGTATAAAAAGAAGGTGTGAAATAATGAGATTAGATAAATTATTAGCAAATATGGGCTATGGTAGCCGCAAAGAAGTGAAGAAGTTATTAAAAGACGGCGTTGTAAAAATAGATGGCGTACCGGTAAAAGATGCGAAATATCATGTGAATGTGGAAGAACAAGAGGTTATGATTCACGGTGAAGTAGTGGAGTATAAAGAATTTGTGTATTTAATGATGCATAAACCGCAAGGCGTTATTTCTGCAACAGAAGATGATAACCATGAAACGGTTGTTGATTTATTAGAACTAGAAGATGCTATTTTTGATCCATTTCCAGTTGGAAGACTTGATATCGATACAGAAGGTTTTCTCTTATTAACGAATGACGGAAAGTTAGCGCATCAATTGCTTTCTCCGAAAAAGCACGTGCCTAAAAAATATTTTGCGAGAGTAGCTGGGAAAGTTACGGAAGAGGATATTGCTGCGTTTAAAAAAGGTGTTATTTTAGATGACGGATATGAAACGAAGCCAGGAGAGCTTACAATTCTAACAAGCGATGATGTGTCTGAAATTGAACTTGTTATTACAGAAGGTAAGTTTCATCAAGTAAAGCGCATGTTTGAAGCAGTGGGAAAAAAGGTTGTGTACTTAAAACGTACAGAAATGGGGCCTTTAGTATTAGATGAAGAATTAGAGCTTGGACAATATCGTGAGTTAACAGATGAAGAAGTAGAGATGCTGAAGTCATATCATTCAAAAACAGAGAGTTTAGATAATTGATTACATATATGATCCTGTGACCGATTCCAAAAACGAAAAAGAATCCCCTTTCTCTGTCTAGAAAGGGGATATATATTGTAAATCAAGTTAAATTTGTCACGAGGTCATTCTCACTTTCTTTCCTGTTGTTGTCCACTTGCCGCGGCAAGGGCTATACACGAGTTCATTAAATTGCAACACATTCAGATCGCGCTGTATCGTTCGCGGTGTGATCCCGAACTCATCTACAAGGTCTTGCGTCGTTACGGTGCCTTTCTCATTAATGTACATATAGATAGATTTAATGCGTGTTAGCATACGAGTAGTTGTAGGTTTTATCAAAAAACCACTCCTCTACAAGTTTTTTGACCCATTCAGGAAAGAAGGTCTTTACTTCCATTGTACTCCATATGAAAAAAATCATGCTCTAACTTGCTCAAATTTTACAAAATTTTAACATGTAATAGAGTTTGTAGAAAGAAAGTTGTTGATATTTTGTTTCTCTTTATCAACTATCTTACTAAATTTCTACGGAAAACGTCAAATTCCTGCAAAAAATTTTGAGAAAAATAAGAAAAACCTAAATTTAATTATCTGAAATATTTAAATTGTTCGGTATTCTACCTTTCCTTGCTAGCATAATAAGAAATCGTTTGCTATGATGAAAGAGAGATTAGAGAAGAAGGTGAAGGTATGGCAAATATAAATTGGATGCAAGAAGTAAAGAAACGAAAAGATGCTCTTATTCACGATGTGCAGCAATTTTTACAAATTAAAAGTGTATGGGAAGAAGATACGGCAAAAGAAGGTGCACCGTTTGGCGAGGGTGTAGCAAAGGCCTTATCTTTCATGCTAGATAAGGGAGAAGCTGACGGATTTCTTTCTAAAAATTTAGAAGGATATGCAGGTCATTTAGAGATGGGACAAGGAGAAGAACTTCTTGGTATTTTATGTCATGTTGATGTTGTACCAGAAGGAGACGGTTGGACAACTCCTGCATATAGTGCGGATATTCGCGATGGTAAAATTTTTGCACGCGGTGCAATTGACGATAAAGGGCCAACGATGGCTGCTTACTATGCAATGAAAATTGTAAAAGAATTAGGATTGCCGCTTTCTAAGCGTGTTCGTATGATTTTAGGAACAGATGAAGAAAGTAATTGGAAGTGTGTGGATCATTACTTCAAACATGAAGAAATGCCAACGATGGGATTTGCACCGGATGCAGATTTCCCGATTATTAATGCTGAAAAAGGAATTTGCGATTTATATGTTGTTCAAAATAAAAAAGAACATGCAGCAGGAGAGAATGTATTAGTATCATTTTCATCTGGACGTCGTTTAAATATGGTTCCTGATTTTGCAGAAGCCGTTGTAACGAGCGAAAAAGCAGCAGAACTTGCAAGTCAGTATGAACAATATGTGGAAGAAGCAAAGAAAAATGGAAAAGCAATTATAGAAGGAAATACAGTTACACTGCAAGTAAAAGGCATTTCTGCACATGGTTCTACGCCTGAACAAGGAGAAAATGCAGGATTAACACTTGCGAACTTTTTAACAGCAATCTATTTAGATGAGCAAGGTGCAGCATTTGTGAGCCTAGCGGCGGAAACATTCACAAATGATACGCTTGGAAAACAAGCTGGCATTGCTTATGCAGATGAGATTACTGGGCCATTAACAGTAAACGTTGGTCTTCTTTCTTATACGCAAGAAGAAGGCGGTAAATTGGGATTAAATATTCGTTATCCAGTTACAACAAACTTAGAAGAAAGGCTGCAAACATTAACGAATTATGTGAGTGCACAGGACTTTGCTATAACAAATGTGTCAGACTCTCGTCCGCATCATGTAGATAAAGATCATGTGTTAATTCGTACACTTCAGCGTGTATACGAAGAGCAAACAGGAGAAAAAGCAGAGTTATTAGCAATCGGCGGCGGTACATATGCACGTTCATTGGAAGCTGGCGTTGCGTTTGGTCCTCTATTCCCGGGAAAAGAAGAATTGGCGCATCAAAAAGATGAGTATATTGAAATTGAGGATTTATTAAAAGCGACAGCTATCTATGCGCATGCTATTTATGAATTAGCGAAATAGTAGTATGGAAATGCAAATTAAAAAACATAAAACCTTTCTTTTTTAGGTAGGCGAGAGGAACTGGCGGTGCATAGAAGCGGTCAGGGCCTATTTCTGCCACGTGCCGTACGAAAACAAAGAGAGAAAACGAGTACAGGTCACTTTTTGTTTTCCGTACCAGCGACACTGGTTACATATAGAAAGAGGGGAAAGCATCTTTCTGCTATTTGCAATATGACATGTTGAAAAATCGAAACCAATGAATAAACCGCTCTCTACAAGGAGAGCGGCTTCTTTTGTATGTATGGAGAATAAGAAGACGTTTCACACTAATAATAGTGAAAAATTCTGCTTTGTATTGTGTTAGATAATGTAATACTGGGCAAAGGAGTTGGAAAAGATGGCGAGACATTATTTTATTGCAGTGAAATTACCAAATGAGATAAAGAACGTGTTGGCAGAGTGGAAAGGAGCGATAGAAGAAACCGCTCTGTTTCGTTCTTGGGTGCATAAAGAGGACTATCATATTACACTGTCGTTTTTAGGAAGTACTGAGGAAACGCAACTTGAAAAACTGAAACAAGACTTGCAGCAGCTAGCTAAAACTTCACGTTTTTCACTTACATTGCAAGGATGTTATACGTTTGGAAGAAAAGAACAGCCGCGTGTTTTTTGGGTGGGAGTAGAAGAAGAAAGAGCTTTGTTTGACTTACAAAAACAAGTGTATACGATATGTGAACAGAATGGTTTTCAATTAGAAACACGCCCATATCATCCTCACATTACGATAGCTCGTAAATGGAAAGGTGAAGAAAAATTTGATGAAAAACAGCTTTCAGCAGTGCCGCGGCGTACATTTGAAATCGAAACAGTAACCTTATACGAAACTCATGTAGACCGGATGCCAAAGTATGAGGCAATCTATGAAATATCTTTACAGAAGACACAAGCTTGAAAACGTTTTCTGATTTTTTGAATATACTATAGAAAATGGAATGTTTCTCGGGAGGATGTGAGTACATATGTTAAACATACAACGTACGTTTGAAGCATATTTAGATGAAATGGATAAAATCACAATTTTACTTCCGCATGCGTACGGAAAGAGCAGCATCTTCCATTTAAAACAAGGTGCAAATGAATGGGAGCTCTCTATCGAACGTGTCACCCCTCTTCCACATGCAATAAAATATGAATGTAAAGTGAATGAATTCATTACACTGAATCAGTGTTATATCATATGTGATGAGCGCGGTGTAGAAACGGATTTGCAGATGGGTGCTGTCATTCGCACAGCGAAGTTTGATGAGTTATATATGTATGAAGGAAACGATTTAGGATTTTCTTATACAAAGGAGCAAACTAAGTTTAAAGTGTGGGCACCAACAGCCACGAAAGCAAAAGTTCGTATTTATGAAAGCGCCGATGCGTATACAGATTATGAAATGAATGGACAAGAAAAAGGCGTTTGGTGTTATGAGTTGGCGGGAGACTGGGATGGTGCGCAATATACATTTCTTGTCTGTGTCAATCTCATTTGGCGAGAGGCCGTTGATCCATATGCAAAATCAGTTTCTTTAAATGGCACATATGGAATCGTCGTAAATCTTGCGAAAACATATGTACAAGACCATGAACCATTACCGCCAATGACTTCTATGACGGATGCCATTATTTATGAGGCACACATTCGTGATATAACGGTTCATCCTAATAGCGGTGCAAGGAATAAAGGAAAGTACCTCGGGTTAACGGAAGAAGGAACAGTAGGAAAACTTGGAACGTTAACAGCTCTTTCTTATATAAAGGAATTGGGAGTTACACATATCGAGCTATTGCCTATTCATCATTATGCTGGAGTAGATGAGGAGCAGCCGTTTAAAACGTATAACTGGGGATATAATCCGTTATATTACAACGTTCCAAATGGAAGCTATGCAACAAATCCGTTTGATCCGTACAACCGAATTGTGGAATGTAAACAAATGATTCAAGCACTTCATCGGCACGGTCTACGCGTTATTATAGATGTTGTTTATAATCATGTGTATGAAAGGGAAACATCTTCTTTTGAAAAGCTTGTACCAGGATATTATTTTCGGCACGATGAAAATGGGATGCCTTCGAATGGGACGGGGGTTGGAAATGATATTGCGTCAGAGCGTAATATGGTGCGGAAATTTATTGTCGATTCGGTATTATATTGGTTAACAGAATACAATGTGGACGGGTTTCGTTTTGACTTAATGGGTATTTTAGATGTTGATACGATGAACGAAATTCGTGAAAAAACAAATACAGTGAAAGAACATGTAGTATTGCTAGGAGAAGGATGGGATTTGCAAACACCGCTTGCTGCTGATAAGAAAGCAACATTGCAAAATGCCATCAAAATTCCATGTATTGCTCAGTTTAATGATCAATTTCGAGATGGAATCAAGGGAAGTACATTTGATGTGCAAAAAAGCGGTTACGCTCTTGGTGAAACAGCAAATAAAGAACATATCCAATATTTACTTACAGGAAGTATCCCTTATGTAAAGTCGTCTAGTTTATTTCAAGAGCCTATGCAAAGCATTAATTATGTAGAATGTCACGATAACATGACAATGTGGGATAAGATTGTAAGCAGCAGTAAAGAAGAGGAACAGTGGCAAAAACGTCGTCATCGCCTCGCAACAACTATGACATTATTAGCACAAGGTATTCCGTTCTTACATGCTGGTCAAGAATTTTACCGTACAAAACAAGGAAATGAAAACAGTTATAATGCTCCAGATTGCATCAATCAGTTGGACTGGGATCAAAAAGAGCGGGAAGAAGAAAATGTTTCCTATATAAAAGGAATCATTCGTATTCGAAAATCACACGGAGCATTTCGTTTTAGGTCGTCGGAGCTCATTAAGCGGCATATGTCTTTTTTTCATGCAGATCCTTCTGTTATTTTCTATTATTTACAAGATGTGCAGCAGTTTGGAACTTGGAAAGAAATTGTTGTGCTCTTTCATAATGGAACAGAAGAGAAAACCGTTTCATTGCCAAATAGCGGTGTATGGCATGTACTTGGAAATGATATAAAGGCAGCAGAGATTCCAATTTCTTCATTTAATGGAGATACATTTGTGATTGCTCCGATTAGTACCTATATATTGGCGAAAATGTGACGAATCGACCCTTGACGATGCGAATATAATAAATGTAGAATTGACAAAGGTGGCTATTCATATAAGTTGCCATATATATTATTATTTTTGTAAAATAAAGTAAAAGATTGAACAGCTTGTTTGTCTCTTTTTTCTTACATTTGCATACAGTGAAACAGAATGGCTGGAAACCCTCAACATGTTTTGAAATATGTTGCGGTGTTTCCTTTCATAACTATAAAAGATAAGGAATTGTTAACGGGTAATGAACATGGAATGGTTGGAACAATTGTTAGGAGAAGAGTGGAAAGTTATACCAGCCGGAGGGGCGACAGGAGATGCCTACATTGCGCATGATGAACAACATAAACTATTTTTAAAGCGCAATTCATCGCCCTTTCTTGCGGTATTGTCAGCAGAAGGGATTGTTCCGAAGCTACTTTGGACAAGGAGATTAACAAATGGTGATGTCATTTCGGCACAAAAGTGGCTACCAGGGCAAAGATTAGAGCCAGAAGATATGAAATCTAAGCGAGTTGCAGCATTGCTGAAAAAAATTCATTCTTCTGAAGCGTTAGTGCATATGATTCAAAAGCTTGGTAAACAGCCTTTGCAAGCGCAAGATATATTAGAAGAAGCGCTTCTCACTTTGCAAGAGGATGTAAAGCAAAATGAAATCATTCAAAAAGGACTTCAGTATTTACAAAAGTCCCTTCAAAATGTAGAATTTGATAATCTTGCTGTTTGTCATTGCGATGTGAATCATAACAATTGGTTATTAACAGATGATAATGAATTGTTCTTGATTGATTGGGATGGGGCAATTATTGCAGACCCAGCTCTTGATATTGGAATGTTACTCCATTGGTACATCCCAAGAGATGAATGGCATGAGTGGCTTGAGCATTACGGATTAGAACTGACTGATTCTTTGTTGAGCCGTATGAAATGGTATGTTACGCTGCAATGTATGATTTTCGTACAATGGTATACAGCAAAAAATAAGCAAGTAGAAGCAGAATATTGGCTTCAATATTTAATGCAACTACTTGCTTCAGAATAATTTAAGAAAAACTATCCATTCCTGTAATCCATTGTGACAGTTGTTCTTGATGACCAGAAATATGGCCATCTAAATCAGAAGAGTATTTACCCGATTGACTATAGTAATATACATCGTTTAACATTGTTTTCACTTCATTTCTCACACTGTCATTTGCGAGTAATGATTGAATAAGACGTTCTAATTGTTCACACTCAGAAACCGTTCCACAGCAATCACTTTGATGATTGACTAAGATGTCTTTTAAGATTGCCATTTGATGTTCATGATTAAGTGGCATTTTTGACACATCCTTTTCAGTTGTTATCGTAACAATGAAACGAGCGTAATGAACTGCTGATGAATACACTTTGTAGTTTCCATCAAAATAACAAATCTTATACTTGAAAGAAACGGACCGAGTGCTCGTACGTACTTGGTTTTTTATTTGATACACACATCTTGAAATACAGAGAGGGAGAGAACTATGCGCTTAAGACATAAACCATATGCAATGGACCGAACGAAAGAATATACGCAGTTTGTAATTGGAAATCCGGAAGAACAGAATGGGAAATGGAAAGAGTTATTTGGTAACGATAATCCAATCCATATTGAAGTTGGAACAGGCCGTGGCCGCTTCATGTACGAAATGGCAAAAGCAAATCCAGATGTAAACTATATTGGAATTGAGAAGTTTACAAGTGTAATTGTAGATGCGCTTGATAAGCTAATTGAAGAAGGAGTACCAAATTTAAAATTGATTAATAAAGATGCAGAAGATTTAACAGTATTCTTTGCGGAGAATGAAATTGATCGCGTGTATTTAAACTTCTCTGATCCATGGCCAAAGAATCGTCATGAAAAACGTCGTTTAACGTATAAAACGTTTTTACGTAATTATGAAACGGTACTTGTAAAGGGTGGAGAAATTCACTTCAAAACAGATAACCAAGCCTTGTTCGAATACTCTCTTACAAGTATGGCGGAATATGGCATGCTGTTGCCGTATATTAGTTTAGATCTTCATAACAGTGATTTTGAAGGCAATATTATGACGGAATACGAAGAAAAATTCTCAAGCAAGGGAAATCGTATTTACCGTGTTGAAGCAAAATATCGTACAGAACCTGCGCAATAGTGCGCAGGTTTTTTCTTTTTTTAGGGAATAAAGTAAAGAAGCCGCCACAAAGTACTAGCTTTGTGACAGCTTCTTGGAAAAAAGAAAGAGTTAGAGAAGCACAAGAATGTCAATGAAAGTAAAACGGTTCAAAAACTCAATTTTCAGAAAAATATAAAGCTTATAGGGTGTTTTTTTTCTACTCTTTCTTTATGATTATGAGTTTATCATTAAAAATAAAATAAATCAACAAAAAATAGACAATTTTCTTTATAATTCGACATTTAAGTAGATTGATATAAGCCTACTTATGAAAACTTAATATATCTAGATATTCGCTGCACTCCCGCCATTCGTTAGCAAGTAGACCCCCACCTCAAGATTGTGAGGGAAGCGTTGTCCAGCTCTAGCGGCTAGAATCTCCGGTCGTTTCGCCCCCTCGTACGAGGCAAAAAGCGCATCTCTGTTGGGTGCTCCAACGTCCTGCGATTCTGGGCGAGCCGCTTCCGCTTTTCTACAGAAGATAGGTGGGAGATAACTGCTGGCATGCGCTTGATTGGTGAGGGCTTTCTATCAGTGGAGGGTGAAAAAACATTGATGGAAGTTTCACTTTACATCAGAATCATCTAAGCTATTATTAGGTCATATTAAATGTGGACATCACATGTAATACATAGGAGTGAAAAGGATTGTTTCAGTTAAACAAAGGAGATCAAATAGGTATTTTTTCACCATCACTGCCAGGTACATATACATCGCCTAATAGATTCAAACGTTCCAAACAGTTTCTAGAAAGTAAAGGATTTCGTATCGTTGATGGAAGTCTTACTGGAAAACATGATGGGTATCGATCTGGAAGTATAATGGATCGTGTTCAAGAGTTAAATGAACTCATTCGAAATCCAGAAATTAAGTGTATTATGTCGTCTGTTGGAGGGAGCAATTCAAATTCTTTACTTCCTTATTTGGATTACGAAGCAATAAAGAAACACCCTAAGATTTTTGTTGGATATTCAGACGTTACAGCAATTTTATTGGGGATTTATGCTCAAACAGGTATTCAAACATTTTATGGGCCTTCCTTAATTTCGTCATTGGGAGAATTTCCTCCGTATGTGAATCATACATTTTCATCATTTGAAGATGTGCTAATAAAAAATGAAGCACTTCCATATGAATATCCGCTATATCCTGTTTGGACAGATGAGCAATTAAATTGGCAGGAACAAAATCGCTCCAAAAAAAGTTATCCCAATGAATGGATTTGTGTAAAAGAAGGTATAGCAACAGGGCGATTAATAGCTGGAAATGTAATGACAATGTTAAGTATATGGGGAAGTCCGTATATGCCTGCTATTAATAGGGGAGATATTTTAATGATCGAAGACTGCAAAAAAACAGCAGCGATCGTTGAAAAGCATTTTAGTTTCTTAAAAATAAATGGTATATTCGACAAGGTTAGTGGGATTATCTTAGGAAAGCATGAACAGTTTGACGATCAAGGAACAGGGTTAACACCATATAACATTTTACTCGAAGTAATCGGGGACACTGACATCCCAATCTTAGCGGATTTTGATTGCTGCCATACACATCCTATCGTAACAATGCGAATTGGAGCGACGATTGAATTAAATGCAACACAGAAAACGGTTCGCATTTTGAGTTTTTAACTTTTTACTTATACTCGATATAACTAGAACGCTACAAAAGTTCCTTCAGAAAAAAATCTAAAGGGGCTTTTTCTATTGCAAAAAGCATACAAGTCTTTGTGTTAATAATCTAGTTAGATAATAGACAAAATGCATAGCAAGCCAAATAACCTCAAAAAATTCAAGGTATTTGGTTTGCTATGACAGGACAGCAAAGAAAGAGTGATAAATGTACACGCATGTCAAACAAGTGAAAAAGGAGTAAACAAGCAAAAAAATGAATATTTATACTTCTTGGAACACAGAGGGTTTTAGCTACTCTCTCTTTGTGATTGTAAGTGTAACACTAAAAATAAAACAAATCAACAAAAAATAGACAATCTTCCTATTAATTCGACAATTTAGCCTTTTGGATAACACTTGTTATGAATGGTGCTTTTGCATTTGTATATGCAACTCTATCAAAATGATGTTTATTTGCTAATTCCTTTTTTAGCTGATTATATTGCTGACGCACATCAAGATGATTTCTTAAATAGTCTCGAAATAAAAGGTTACTATCCCATTCGTCACTACCAAATTTATAAATGTGTAAATGATGCGTTCCACCTCTCCACAATCCTTTTCTAAAGAATCTCCTATTAGGGAATTCTATATGAAATACATGTTCATACCCGATTTTTTCTAATGGTTCAATAAATGTGTCTACTTCACTAAGATCACGAACTCCAATCATTATATCAAGTATAGGTTTCGCGCTTAATCCTTCGACGAATGTACTTCCGATGTGTTCAATAGCAAGCGCTGTACTACCCATAATATCTTTTATGATCTTTTGTTCCTCTTTAAATTGTAATGCCCAATTTGATGTATACTCCTCAATCACAATTGGTTTGTACATATCTATACCTCCTTTATATGCTGAATTATTTATAGGAGTATTCATCTAATAAAGTGAAACTTCCATCATTAAGGGTCCTACTGCCTGTTAATGCGGGATAAAGGCTTTAGATTGTCCTCTTGGAATGCTTAATATTTTCCATTCTGAACCTTTAATTTGCTTACCGATATATAGAATTTGTCCTAAATGATTGCTGCAATGTGCAATTTCAATTTGAATGGCTTCTAAAACTGTTAATGGATTTTTTCTAATGGTCACAATCTTTAGTAGATCATCTGTTTTAAGTTTTTGAATGGTTGAAAATAAGAGGAACCATCCTTTTTCCCAAATGTGCATTAAATCCTCTTTCGATTGAATTGTATCAACGAATTCATCATCTCGATCCCGATATTCTTTTTCGCCATCAGTTGTTAAAAAGTGGAGCCATCTGGAATGCATATTTCCACTTAAATGCTTCATGATGATTGCAATACTATTAGACTCCTCGTTAGGGCGCCAATGTAGCTCTAATTCAGTTAATTGTTCAATTGCTTGTTCAGCTCGTTCTTTTATATGTGTAAATTGGGAAAGTATAGTAGATAAAAATTTATCTTCAACTCGATCCATCAAAAAGTCTCCTCTCTATTTCCTTAATTTAACTTTATTTTAGCAGAAAAAATATATTGAGATGGAAAAAAGGCAATATGACAGAAATGTAATCTTGCTGTCACGTAAATCGATAACAAATCACTCATAAAACCTTTATGATTCACAAAGATAATACATTGTAATTTCATAGAAAAGGTGTGAACGATTTGAAGAAATATGTAATTAGTGTTATTACATGTGTTCTATTATTTTTACTATCGTCAGCAGTAGTTCTAGCTGTTGCTGAAAAAAATGATGCATTAAATATTAAAAAATGGGGAACGAAAGAATATTATGTTCAAATTACAGAGAACGGAAAAGAAGAATCTTGGCAAAGTGATGATGGAGAAACGCACACTTCGTATTGGTATACATTGAAAGCATATGATGAAAAAGGGAAGGAGGTAAACGTTAAATTCTTCGCAAATAAAAACTTGAAATTACATGCATTCCTTCGTGTGTATGTAAATGGTGAATATCCTGACAAAACACATGGAATTCAAAGCTACGAAGAGATAACAAAGAATGAATTACCTATGAAGGCAAAAGAAAAGTTAAGTGTAAAATAAATAAGCAGTTCGTATTTATGTAGAAAAAAACGCTATTCTTTTTGTAGAAATATAAAAAGGATGGCGTTTTTTTACCAATCTCCTTTTTTTAATTACAAAACCAATTACAAAACTTACGAAATCTATTTTTACTACTGAAAGCGTTTTAATATTATGAATAAGAATATAAGGAGGTGCCTCAATGGGGATTCAAAATAAAATGGAAACGGTGTCACCTGTAGGTGAAGTAGAAACAAAACAGGAATCATTCGTTTCAAAAATCATGAATATAAAAATTGGTGTTATACCGTTACCTTTATATCTTGTGTTAGCAGCTGTTATTTACGGAGCATCTGTATATAATAAATTGCCTGCTGATATGATTGGTGGATTTGCAGTAATTATGATTATTGGAATTTTCTTAGGTGATATCGGAATGAAAATTCCAATTTTAAAGAACATTGGTGGACCAGCAATTCTTTCATTATTTATTCCTTCATTGCTTGTGTTCTTTAATTGGATGAACCCAGCTTCAATGAATGCTGCCAATATGTTAATGAAAAAATCGAACTTTTTATATTTATATATTTCTTGTTTAGTAGTCGGCAGTGTTTTAGGAATGAACCGTAAAGTGTTAGTACAAGGGTTTATTCGTATGTTTATTCCGTTAATTGTAGGAACAATCGCTTCTATTGCAGTTGGATTATTAGTTGGATCGCTATTTGGATTTGAAATGAAGAGAACGTTCTTCTATATTATTGTGCCAATTGTAAGCGGTGGTATCGGAGAAGGGATTTTACCACTTTCCTTAGCTTACAGTGAGATTTTACATCAATCATCAGCAACATTTGTATCACAGCTTATTCCAGCAGCGGTTATCGGAAATATGTTTGCGATTATAGGTGCTGGATATATGAAACAACTAGGTGAGAAAAAGCCAGAGCTTAGCGGTAATGGTATATTGGTGAAAACAGGTAATCAAGATGAATTATTAAAAGAACAAAATACAGAAAAACCGATTGATTTCTCATTAATGGGAGCAGGTTTATTACTTGCATGTACATTCTTTATTTTTGGTGGATTTGCTTCTAAATTTATGGGTATTCCAGGACCAATCATCATGATCTTTTCAGCAGCACTTGTAAAATATTTTAAATTGATGCCAGCAAAAATGGAGCAAGGTGCATATCACTTATATAAATTTATTTCAACAAACTTAACGTGGCCATTAATGGTTGGTTTAGGATTGTTATACATTCCGTTAAAAGATGTAGCAGCTGTTCTTTCTGTTGGATATGTTGTTGTATGTGCATCAGTAGTAGTGACAATGATCGTATCTGGTTACTTTGTTGGAAAAGTAATGAAAATGTATCCAGTCGAGTCTGCAATTGTAACAGGATGTCATAGCGGATTAGGTGGAACAGGAGACGTTGCCATTTTATCAGCTTCAAACCGTATGGAATTAATGCCATTTGCACAAATTTCAACGCGTTTAGGCGGAGCAGCGATGGTTGTAGCAGCAACAATTTTATTAAAAATGTTTTCGTAATATATGCAGACAAGCTAGCTATGTAAAGACATAGCTAGCTTGTAAAATTAGGAGGAGATTATTTTTATGTTAGAGAATCAAATTAAAGAACGTTCGTTATTGCTTCATAAAGAATTAGTAGGGAAAATTGAAATTACGAGTAAAGTAGAAGTAAATTCAGCAGATGATTTAAGTTTGACATATACACCAGGTGTAGCTGAATCCTGTAAGGCCATTGCTGCAGATGAAGAAACAGCTTACGACTATACAGCGCGCGGTAATATGGTTGCGGTAGTTTCGGATGGAACAGCAGTACTTGGATTAGGGAATATTGGACCGAAAGCAGCTATGCCTGTTATGGAAGGGAAAAGTATTTTATTTAAAAAGTTTGCGAATGTAGATGCATTTCCGCTTTGCCTTGGAACGACGGATGTAGATGAAATCGTAACCATAGTCAAAAATTTAGAGCCTACATTTGCAGGGATTAATTTAGAAGATATCGCAGCACCGCGTTGTTTTGAAATTGAAAAACGTTTAAAAGAAGAAACGAATATTCCGGTGTTTCATGATGATCAACATGGAACAGCAATTGTTGTTTTAGCGGCGGTGATTAACGCGTTAAAAGTAGTAAATAAAACGATGGATGAAGTGAAGATTGTCATTAATGGAGCTGGTTCTGCAGGAATTGCAATTGGTAAATTATTATTAAAAGCAGGCGCACAGCATATGACGTTAGTAAGTTTAGAAGGTGTCGTTTGTGAAGGAGAATCATGGATGAACCCTGCACAAATCGAGATTGCGAAAGAAACAAATCGTGAACTTGTACGTGGAACATTAAAAGAAGCGATTCACGGCGCAGACATTTTTATCGGCGTATCTGCTCCTAACGTATTAACAAAAGAACTTGTGAAGACAATGAATACAAATCCAATTGTGTTTGCAATGGCGAATCCAGTACCAGAAATATTCCCAGAGGATGCGCTAGAGGCTGGAGCAGCTGTTGTTGGAACAGGACGTTCTGATTTTCCAAACCAAGTAAATAATGTATTAGCATTCCCTGGTATATTCCGTGGTGCATTAGATGTACGTGCCACAGATGTTACAGAGGAAATGAAATTAGCTGCGGCGTACGGAATTGCTAACATTATTACGGATGAAGAACGAAATGCAAATTACGTCATTCCAAATCCACTGGATAAAAGAGTTGTACCAAGTGTAGCAGCTGCGGTAGCAAAAGCAGCAATTGAATCAGGAGTGGCACAAATCACAACGATGCCAAGTTATTCTATCGAACAATAAAGTGAAACTTTAATCAGCTGAGAATTTTTTATACCCCGCTGATTATTTAGCTGAGCTAATTAGAAAAGCACTTTTACAAACAGGATATGGTTATTTACATATACGCCATTACAGCAGATGAAAATCTAGCTTATTTAGTAGCAATTGAGGATTAAAATTTATTTTTTAGTTTGCCAAATTAAAAAGGTATCCATTGTCAATCATGGATACCTTTTTTGTACGCTTAAAGATACTACAAATATAATCTTCGAAAATAGAGTTGTCTAATTCGCATTTTGTGAATCTATACCATACCTAAAAATTCAAATTGTATTCAGTTTAAAGAAATCTTGTAACAAAAATATGACGGTTATAATAACCATTCCGAAATTAAGGATGAGTGCTGTTATAATGGATAAGTCTGTGATATTTAGGAGCAAGATACATAGTGAAAAAATCGATGTAAAAAGGGGAATGATATATCTTATTCTTGTTATCACATACCCTTTACTTTTTTGAAGATATATCATAATTAAACTAATAAGTAATAGTAAGGGAGCAGTAATAAGAACCCCGAAAAATCCTACAGCATCTTCAACATACCAGGGTAGAAATCGCATGGTTGAGGAAAAAATAAATGTGTTAAGTACGAAAAGAACTAACTGTATAAGAGATAATCGTATAAACATATTTTTTTGTTTCATAGTGTTAAATCTCTCTTTAGTGTAATTTTACACTATTTTATTAATAATTCACTTCGATGTCAAATCATAAGCGGCGGGTGAAGAAAACACTAATAATAGTTTCAATTTATTTTTACATTAGGACATATAAATGTATATGGAATTTTCAAAACTGTAGTATATTTGTATCGGAACTAGTAAAGTAATGTAGATGACCTCGATTATACTAAATATTGTTTTATTAAAGAGAATAAGTGATATAGGTTTCGCGTGTAATATAGAAGAACAAAGGGAGATAGTAGAGGGATGAGGAAAAGAAAAACTTCGTTAGGGTTACGTACAACAATTACGTTGCTAGTATGTGCTGTTGTTGCATTTTCTTTGCTTGTAACAGATATTTTAATTAGTCATAATGTCGAGCGTGCGACAGAAGACAGTCAAGCAGAAAAAGCAAAAGTGATTGCACGTATTGTGGCAGATTCACCGCTCGTAATTGATGCTTTAGCGGGAAGAAAAGATACATCTGAAATTCAAACGTACACGAATAGACTTTTAAAAAATACAGGTGTTCACTTTATTGTAGTCATGGATATGAATGGGATACGAAAATCTCATCCAGACCCTCGGAAAATCGGCCAGCATTTTGTTGGAGGCGATGAGGGCATAGCCTTGAAAGGAAAAGAATATGTATCAATGGGAAAAGGCACATTAGGGGAATCTATGCGAGTGTTTGTACCAATCTTTTCTGAAACGAAAGAACAAATAGGGGTTGTTGCCGTCGGAATTTCAGCTGATAATGTGGAAGAAAGGGTTAAGGAGAGCAGACATATTATTTACATCGGTATCGGTGTGGGAATTTTAGTTGGAATTATAGGTGCTATTTTATTAGCAAGACATATTAAGAAGATTTTATTTGGCCTCGAACCAAGTGAAATTTCAAAAATTTTAGAAGAGCGGAATGCCATGCTGCAATCTGTCAAAGAAGGAATTATTGCTATCGATAAGGATGCGAGGGTTACTTTAATCAATAACGAAGCAAAACGGTTAATTGAGAAAAGTGGGATTAAAGAAAATTTTGTTGGTCAAGACATTGGAAAGTATATGCCGAACTCAAGTATAAAAGAGGTATTAAAAACGGGAGTAGCGCAGTTTCATCAGGAACAAAATCTACATGGGATTACAATTGTTACGAATCGAGTTCCTTTATACGTAAAAGGAGAAATTGTGGGTGCAATTGCAACTTTTCGTGATAAAACGGAGATTAGGCAACTAGCAGAGCAGTTAACGGGGATTCGGTTATATGCAGATGCTTTGCGAGCACAATCGCATGAATTTATGAACCAAATGCACGTCGTATTAGGGTTAACATATATGAAAGAATATAAACAATTAGAGACATATATTAGCAGCATGGTGTCAGAGCATCAATATGAAATTGGTGATGTGATGCGGAAAATAAAAAATCCTGTGTTTGCAGGGTTTATGCTCGGTAAACTTAGCTATGCGAGAGAAAAGGGAATAGAACTGATTATAAGCGAAGATTCACATTTACCAGAGTCGGCTGATGAAAGTATTATTCATGAACTCATTACAATTGTAGGGAATTTAATTGATAATGCATTAGATGCAGTGGCAAACTGTGAATCTAAGCAAGTGCATATTTCCATTCAATATAAGGATAAGTTGATTGTCAAAGTTACAGATACAGGACATGGAATCAAAAAAGAAGAAATAGATAAAGTCTTCACCAAAGGATATTCCACAAAAGGAGAAAAACGAGGTTATGGTTTATATCTTGTAAAGGACAGTATAGAGCGTTTAAAGGGAAATATACGTATTGATTCAGTGTTAGGAAAGGGAACGACAATCACCGTTGAAGCACCATATAAAAGTAGGGATGAGATAGAAAGATGATTAAAGTTTTAATTGTAGAAGATGATCCAATGGTAGCTATGTTAAATAAGCATTATTTAGCACAAGTTGGCGGATTTGAACTTGTTCATACAGCTAACTCTGTAGATGAAGCGTTACAAGTGTTAGAGAAATCTCATATAGATTTTATATTGCTTGATATTTTTATGCCTGATGATACAGGATTTGAATTACTATTGCATATTCGCAATAAGGAAAAAGAAATTGATGTGATGATGATTTCAGCGGTGCATGATATGGCGAGTATAAAAAAAGCACTGCAATATGGAGTTGTCGATTATTTAATTAAACCATTTACATTTGAACGTTTTAAAGAAGCGTTATCTGCCTATCGTGAGAAATTTAGATTCATGAGGAAGCAACAAAATATTAACCAATCTGAATTAGATGCATTGATTTTTCAAAAAGAAAAAGTAGAACCTTTTGAAAGTAAAGAACTTCCAAAAGGATTAACAAAACAAACATTGCAGTTAGTTTGGAAACAAATAGAATCGCTTCATGGAAAAGAATTTACAACAGATGAAATGGCACAATTAGTTGGAATCTCAAGAGTATCTATTCGAAAGTATGTCCTATTTTTAATTGAAATCGGAGTTTTAGAAAATGAAATGGTTTATCAGCAGGTAGGAAGACCGGTAAGCAAACTGCGTTGTATCGATGAAAACAAAATAAAGTTGTACATGTAAATCTGTCTCAAAAGGCCGTTGAATAGCGACCTTTTGAGACAGATTTTTTGAATAGAAATGAACCTTTTTATCCCGCTATTCGTGGGGCGGTAAGCCCCCACTGATGGAAGTATCGTTTTAATTTCTCTTAACGTGTCTTAATGAATATAGATATTTAGTGTTGATTCGCGACAATTGTCGAACTTATTAGAAAATTGACGTTTTTTGTTGCCGTACTATATTTTTAGTGCTAAACTAATAATTATTAAGAGAGAGTAGCTAAAATCCTCCCCTTTTAAAATGAAAAGACAGAAAATTCAGTCTTCTTGGGATTGTCATGTATGTTTGCTACTCTTTCTTCTTTTTTTATATCGTATAAAACCCTATAAAGTAGATATGCGAGATGACTAAGAGGTAATGATTTGGTGGCAATATTTTTAAAAAAGTAAAAAAATTTTATATAAATAATTGACAATGGAGTCACTTTTTAATAATAATTAGATTATAATAATTTCAAATAAGTATTTATTATTTAAAAGGAGGATTTCCAAAATGAATTTTAATCATCGTTTAACAACAAACCAAGGTGCTCCCGTAGGAGATAACCAAAATTCTCGCACAGCAGGTCGCCGTGGGCCAGTATTATTAGAGGATTATCATTTAGTAGAAAAGTTAGCTCATTTTGATCGTGAACGTATTCCTGAGCGTGTTGTACATGCGCGTGGTGCTGGAGCTCATGGAATTTTCGTAACAAAAAATAGTATGAAAGAATATACAAAAGCAGCATTTTTACAGAAAGAAGAAACAGAAACACCTGTATTTGTTCGCTTCTCAACTGTTATTCATGGCCAAGGTTCTCCAGAAACGGCTCGTGATCCAAGAGGTTTTGCGGTGAAGTTTTATACTGAAGAAGGAAACTATGATCTTGTTGGTAACCATTTACCTGTATTTTTCATTCGTGATGCAATGAAATTCCCTGATATGGTTCATTCTTTAAAACCAGCGCCTGATACAAATATTCAAACACCAGATCGTTACTGGGATTTTATGACGCTAACACCAGAATCAACTCATATGTTAACTTGGGTATTTTCTGATTACGGTACACCTGCAAACTACCGCCAAATGGAGGGCTTCGGTGTTCATTCATTTAAATGGGTAAACGCAGATGGAGAGATTGTATACGTAAAATACCACTGGAAGCCACAACAAGGCGTACGTAACTTTAATGTAAAAGAAGTAGAACAAGTGCAAGGAAAGGATTTTAACCATGCAACTCGTGATTTATTTGATGCGATTGAGCGTGGGAATTATCCAAAATGGGATCTTCATGTACAAGTCATGAAACTAGATGAAATGGATTCTCTAGAGTTTGATCCACTAGATCCAACAAAAATGTGGCCAGAAGACCGTTTTCCATTAATGGAAGTAGGCACAATGACGTTAAATCGTAACCCGCAAAATTTCTTTGCAGAAGTAGAGCAAGCAGCATTTTCACCAAGTGCAACTGTGCCTGGTATTGAACCATCTGAGGATAAATTATTACAAGGACGTTTATTTTCTTATCCGGATACACAGCGTTATCGCTTAGGGGCAAATTACTTACAAATACCTGTAAACTGTCCGTATGCAGCTGTGCATAACCAGCAACGTGATGGTTTCATGCAAGTGAACCAACAACCATCCACAATCAATTATGAACCAAGTCGCCATGCGGAAAATCCAAGTGAAGATCCGGCATATCGAGATTCAACTATGAAACTTACAGGTTATGTATCTCGTGAAAAAATTGAGAAACCAAACGATTTCCAACAAGCTGGTGAGCGTTATCGTTCATTCTCTCAAGAAGAACAAGATAACTTAATTGCGAACTTAGCAAATGATTTAAAAGATGTAAATGAACAAACAAAATTACTTGCAATTTGTAACTTCTTCCGTGCAGATCGAGAGTATGGTATGCGTTTAGCACAGGCATTAAACGTTGATATTTCGGCATATATGGGAGGAATTGTGAAATAGTGGGAGTTGAATGTAAATATTATGAATCCCAGCAAACAGTTAAGTTTTGATATTGTTTGTTTTAGGTGGAATTCCCTTCTTTCGTCAAAGAATTAAATAATTAGATTATGTATTAACGGTAACCCGAGTAGTGACAAGTTAAAAAGTCGCTATTCGGGTTATTTGTTATTTAGAGAAGAGGTACTGTGCATAACCAACAACGATCTACAAGCAATTATGAATCAAGTTGTCATGCTGGAAATTCAAGTCAATATCCACCGTATTAAGATTCAGTCATGAAACTTATAGGTTATGTAGTTTGTGAAAAAATTGAGAAGCCAAATGATTTAAAAAATGTACATGAACAAACAAAATTGCTTGTGATTTGTAACTTTTTCCGGGCAGATCGAGAGTATGGTATGTGTGTAGCACAAAGATTACTTGTTGGTATTTGAGTATATATAGAAAGGAACTATATGATAGGGGATGTTTTCCATAGCTATTTTTGGGACAAACATACGGTTTTTTTTAATTACAAAACCAGTTACAAAACTTACAAAAACTATTTTTATTATCAAAACAGTTTTAAAATTGTGAATTACGATATAGGGGATTTATATGGGGATTCATAAGGTTCTGGTGCAACAGAAGTTATGAGTCGTTAAAAAGTGGCTATCAAACTCGAACATACTGATACTGTTGATCTAAAAATGGTGAAAAAACGCAATATATTCATTTTTCATATTATCATCATGCTTTGAGTATATCAATATGGTTCGGAGTTAATGGGTGCCATCTTAGGGGAACTAACGATTCTTGACGAATGGATTCCGAAGAAAACGTGATTGATTTTTATCTTAGTAAAATAAGAGACAACGAGCCTGCAAAATGATTTTTTTAGAACGTTTTGTATTTTTTGCGTTTTTTGGCATAGCGTCATAATAGTCGATAAGAATTAAGCATGTCGACTCATGATAGAAGAGTGAAAGAAAGAGGAAACGATGTTAGTAGGCACCTAAATCATTTAAATTGAATATTTTAATGATATATTAGGACGGAATCATTGTCATAGCATATTTGTACCAAGGGCCATCTAAATATAATTTATAGGAGGATGACATGGGTTTAGTTTTAAAAAGAGTAACTTCGATTTTTTCAATTTTAATGATTTTTATGTTTACTATAGGTCAGAGTTTAATGCCTATAATAGCAAATGCACAAGAGTTAAATACAACAGGACTTGTGGATAGTTTTAAGATTGATAAAACAAATCTACAGTATGGAGAACAGACTCAAATAACTGTAAACTTCAGTGAAAAAGATAGAATTAAGCTGAAGGCTGGGGACACATTAACATTAACAATGCCTCCAGAATTAAAAGGGTTTAATGGAACGATTCAATTAGATGATTATGGTATTTGTCAAGTAAATTCAGGTACTGTGGTATGTACATTTAATGATAAGGTGGATACACATCAAAATATTAAAGGTTATTTTACCTTTAATATTCAAGCTACTAATGTAGCAAAGGATGAAAAGAAAGAGATTGAAACAAATTTAGGTACAGATTTAGATAAGCAAACTGTAACGATTACCGGTCCAAGCAGTGGCGGTGGTACAAGTGGGAAGGGGCCGTTTTCCTACAAAGTAGGTGATATTCAACCAGACAAAACTGATGAAGTACGTTGGGGTTTGATTATAAATTCAAACAAAGAATACTTAGGTAGTAATATTGTATTGTCTGATAGTTTGCAAGAAGGTCAAGTACTTAATAAAGATAGTTTCTATATAATTCTTGATAATTATCTAGGCCGTTCATCCATATCACTGCAAGAATTTGTATCTAAAGGTTATGGGACTATTACGTTTACTAGTGATAACGCATTTAAAGTTGTGATTTATAAGGATAAAGGACATGCTACTGCATTTACGATTGGTTATACAGCTGCTATAACGGAAAGCGGAAAGAAACAAGAATCTTTTAAGAATGATTATCAAATTGATTACCAAATTCTATACAAAGATCCGGTTTCTAAGTCGGATAGTGCCATAGTCAAAAATGTAACATCTAACGGTGGTGCTGAAGGTAACAAGATTCCAAAAGGAACGCTAAAAATTGTTAAGCACCTTGAAGGAAGTGAAGAAAAAGTAATACCGAATGTTTCATTTAAGTTGTATAAAGAGTCAGGTGAGCAAGTTGGAGAGGTACATACAACAGATGACCAAGGGATAATTGAAATCCCTAATTTACAACCAGGTAATTACTATGTACAAGAGGTTTCGGCTCCAAACTATATTGATTTTGATCCGCAGGCAAAAGTAGCATTTGAAGTGAAATCAGATGCTGTAAACGGAATTGAGTTACCGGTTTCGAATAAAGTGAAAACTACATCTGTTACAGGAGCGAAGACTTGGAACGATAACAACGCACCAGATCGTCCAAGTACAATAAAAGTCGACTTATTACAAAATGGTCAAGTGATTGAAACAAAAGAAGTAACAGAAGCAAACAATTGGAAGTACACATTTGATAATCTACAAGCATACGATATGAATGGAGAAGCGTACAAGTATGAAGTGAAAGAAGAACCAGTACCAGGATACCAATCCGAAGTGAAAGGTTATGACATCACGAATACAAAAGTAGGTCAAACAACGGTAGAAGGAACAAAAACATGGAAAGACGACAATGCGAAAAATCGTCCAAGCGTAATTAAAGTAGACTTACTCCAAAATGGTCAGGTCATCAAAACACAAGAAGTGACCGAAGCAAGTGGCTGGAAATATGCATTTACCGGTTTAGCAGTATATGATGCAAACGGAAATGCGTATAAGTATGAAGTAAAAGAACAACCAGTAGCTGGATACAAAGCAGAAGTAAACGGTTATGACATTACAAATACAAAAGTAGGAAAGACAAAAGTAGAAGGAACAAAGACTTGGAAGGATAATAATGCAATAGATCGCCCAAGTACAATAAAAGTCGACTTACTGCAAAATGGCACGGTCTTACTTACACAGTATGTAACAGCAGCAAACGGCTGGAAATACACGTTTGCAGACTTAGCAGCATATGATGCAGATGGTAAAGCATATAAGTATGAAGTAAAAGAACAACCGGTAGCAGGATATCAATCCGACGTACATGGTTATGACATTACGAATACAAAAGTAGGTCAAACAACAGTAGAAGGAACAAAAACATGGAAAGACGATAATGCGAAAGATCGTCCGAGCGTGATTAAAGTAGACTTACTGCAAAACGGCCAAGTGATCGGAACACAAGAAGTAACTGAAGCAAGCGGTTGGAAATATGCGTTTAAAGATTTAGCAGCATATGATGCAGGCGGCAAAGCGTATAAGTATGAAGTAAAAGAGCAACCGGTAGCAGGATACAAATCGGAAGTAAAAGGTTATGACATCACGAATACAAAGGTTGGTCAAACAACAGTAGAAGGAACAAAAACATGGAAAGACGATAATGCGAAAGATCGTCCGAGCGTGATTAAAGCAGACTTACTGCAAAATGGTCAAGTCATCGCAACACAAGAAGTAACAGAAGCAAGTGGTTGGAAATATGGATTTAAAGATTTAGCAGCATATGATGCAGACGGTAAAGCGTATAAGTATGAAGTGAAAGAACAACCAGTAGACGGATATCAATCCGAAGTAAAAGGTTATGACATTACGAATACAAAGATTAAGGAATGGACAGTTGAAGTTCCTAAAGAAGATACAAACACAAATACAAATACGGATACAAACACAAACACAAATACAAACACAAATACAAATACGGATACAAACACAAACACAAAGAATGATTCAGAGGTTCCATCTGCTAAGGAAGATAATAGGACACCAGAATTACTCCCTAAAACAGGAGGGACGCCAGCGGAGATAATTTCAATTGCTGTAGGTATGATATTGTTCATTTTAGGTGGAATCCTATTCTTTCGTCAAAGAATTAAATAATTAGATTATGTATTAACGGTAACCCGAGTAGTAGACAAATGAAAAAGTCACTATTCGGGTTTTTGGTTATTTAGAACATGTCTTTTTTAAACAAATGCTCCTTGTTGCATATAGTTATAGTGAGAATGGAGGGATAAAAGTGACGAGAATTGCCTATACGGAAAGTGATGTCGACTTACTTGCTCGTCTTATGCGAGCAGAAGCAGAAGGCGAAGGGCAGCAAGGTATGATGGCAGTAGGGACAGTTGGTGTGAATCGTGTAATGTGTGATTGTTTAGACTTTAAGCAAATCACAAATATTCAACAAATGGTGTATCAGCAGCCAGGTGGATTTGAAGCAGTGACGAAAGGGTATTTTTATCAACGGGCAAGAGAGAGCGACAAGGCAATGGCAAGAAAATGTTTAAATTATGCTCGTATATGGCCGGGTGTATATTCTCTTTGGTTCTTTCGTCCAGTTGGCAGTTGTCCTCCTACGTGGTGGGATCAACCTCATGCAGGACAATATAAGAATCATTGTTTTTACGAACCGAGTGGAGATGAATGTCCGAAAGTATATAGTGGAAAATAGAGTAGGTAGCGTGGGAAAAATATATCGGCGTTTTTCATGATATAAGGGCGCAA
Source organism: Bacillus sp. S2(2024) (assembly GCF_050474045.1). NCBI lineage: Bacteria > Bacillati > Bacillota > Bacilli > Caryophanales > Bacillaceae > Bacillus > Bacillus sp. S2(2024). Next base: position 3,691,545 of record NZ_JBFLUS010000003.1, on the reverse strand, counting down.
GTACATCATTTATCGATGCTTCGACACAATATAAAGTGAAACTTCCATCAGTGACGCTTTTCTCACTGATAGAAAGCTCTCACCAAGACCGCTCGATGATATTCGATATACGAAAAAGCACCTCATGTGCAAAATGAGGTGCTTTTTGTTTTGGGGATTTGGTTAATAGTACTGTCAGTTCGTGAATAATGACTGGAGATAAGAATTAGAATATTTTCCCTTAAAGAATACATAATAAAAATAATATGGAACGCATGTAGAAAGGGGGGGAACTCATGGCTAATTTTCTGAAACGGTTAAAAGGTAGACGCAATCTAACGTCTCTTCAAATAAACAATAATACTCAATTTCAGGAAAAAAACATAGAGAATTCTCCCTTGGACGTTAATTTATCTAAGAACATAGCTCAGCTTCAGCAGTTCTTTCATCAATCTCCTGATTTGGTGATTCGCCGGTTTCAAATGACCGCAGACGGATTAGAAGCAGCCTTGGTCTACTTGTCCGGATTAGCAGACAAGCAATCGATTCAAAATCATGTTTTAAGTCCTTTGATGCATAGTGCCGGTGATCCGAATATGGAACTGCCTATTACATTAGCCGAGGTTGAAATCGTTGATACATGGAGACAAATTGAAAATGCTATTTTGCAAGGAGATAGCATCTTATTTATTCACGGTCGGACTACGGCACATCAATTAGACACAAAAGGATGGCCGCAAAGAAATATTGAAGATCCTAAAAATGAAATATCTTTAAAAGGTGCGCATCAAGCGTTTATAGAAGATGCAAGGCAAAATATTGCATTGATTCGGAGATGCATTCCCAATCAGGAATTAATATTAAAAGAAATGACAATCGGTACGCGGGGAAAAACAAAGGTTTCCATTTTATATTTGAAAGATGTAGCTTCTGAAGACGTACTGAAAGAACTGGAAACAAGAATGCAAGATATTACAGTGGACGCTGTCGGTGGTGCCGGAGAACTTATCGAATTCATTGAAGATAATCCCTATTCACCGTTTCCGCAATTTATGCTCACTGAAAGACTTGATTTCGCGGTATCTCACATTCTGCAAGGAAGATTTGTGACGGTTGTGGATCGTTCTCCCAATGTATTAATTGCTCCTGTAAATTTTATATCTTTTTTTCAGGGGGTTGATGATTACGGTACACGTTGGTTAGTTGCTTCGCTTATCCGTATGCTTCGTTTCATAGCTTTTATAATCGTTCTATTTTTCCCTGCAAGTTATGTTGCCTTTATTTCTTTTAATTTTGAAGTCATTCCTGTACCGCTTTTTTTATCTATCGCGGAATCGAGGGCGACTGTTCCATTTTCACCTATTATGGAAGCACTGCTTATGGAAATGACCTTGGAAATGATGAGGGAAGCAGCTTTACGGTTACCGACTCCTATCGGTCAAACAGTCGGAATCGTAGGCGGAATTATCATTGGACAGGCTGCTGTTCAGGCTGGAGTTGTAAGCAATATTATGATTATTGTCGTTGCTGTTACAGCTATCGCTTCTTTTATTATTCCAAATTATGATATGGGTTCAGCAATCAGAATGCTGCGATTTCCTATGATGCTATTAGCTGCCATGTTTGGAATTGTAGGAATCGTTATCGGATGGATGACATTAGTTGCACATTTAATAAGCCTTGAATCGTTAGGTACTCCTTATGGTACTCCGTTGGCACCTTTTCGCTTTACGGATATGAAGGATGCTTTTATACGTTTTCCTTTATGGACAATTAGAAGTCGTCCTAAAGGTGCTAGAGCGATTCAATCTATTCGCCAAGGGAAAAATCAAAATAAAAGGTGAAGTTATGAAAAAGTATGCTTACAATGAAATCACTCTTATGCAATATATTTTTTTAATCAATGGAATGCAGGTGGGAACAGGGGTTTTAGCTCTTCCGCGAGTACTTGCGGAGAAGGCTGGAACAGATGGATGGATAGCTATACTTATTGCGGGATTATTATCTACAACAGCCGGTATATTTATAGTTAAAACATCCCAAAGATACCCTGATTATACGCTTTACGATATTCTTATACGGTTATTTGGAAGAATAGTTGGGAAAGTAATGGTCGTTATTTACATGATATATTTTATTTTTTATTCCGGTATCATTCTTGTAAACGCGATGCTTTATCTTAAAGGCTGGCTTTTGCCGAAAACGCCTGACTATATCATTATATTTTTGTTCGCAATTCCTACTTTTTTTGTTGCACGAAACGGCATTCATATTATAGGGAGATACAACGAACTCGCTTTTTATATGACATTTTGGATTGCACTGTTTTTTTTGATACCGCTAAGAGAAAATAGTACTTGGCTCCATTTATTTCCGTTACTGAAAGATGGGTGGGTACCGGTATTAAAAGCTGTGCCGACAACTGTGTATACTTTTTTAGGATTTGATGTTGCATTCTTTTTGTATCCTTTTCTACAAAAAAAGCAATACGCCGTCCATGGAATTGTGATTGCAAATATTTTGTCGACGTTATTTTATCTTTTTACTACCCTTATTTGCTTTGCCTATTTTAGCCCTGATAGCATTACAGAATTTAACCAACCAGTACTGAACTTGCTTAAAGTAATTGAATTTCGTTTTTTAGAACGTTTTGACATGGTTTTATTGGCTATTTACTTAATGGTTGTTTCGAAAGCGTGGATTCCTTGCATATACTGTGCTGTATTTTGTTCTAGTCAATTACGTGGAAAACAAGACCATAGCTCTGATGTTATTGTTCTATTATTATTTATTATTGGCTTCATATTTTGGACACATCCTACTTGGAATGGATCAGAGGTTTGGCAACAGGCAGTATCAAATGCTGGGTTAGCATTGACGTATATAGCACCTGTTATTTTATGGATATATAGCTGGGTATATGAGAAGTATCATCAGGGGGGGATACGTTGAGAAGGAAGGTACTATGTTGTGTTCTGTTATTAACGTTCATGATGGCTGGATGCTTTGATCAAACAAGCGTTGAAGATGTTTCCCTTACTCTTATACTTGGTATTGATCTAGATGATAATGATAATTTATTGGTGTACATGTCAAGTCCCGTTTTTAATAAAGAAGCAAAGCAGAAAGAAGAAACTACTGGCGTGAAATCTGTTACAGTTCGAAAATCTAGAGAGAAATTTGATGCTACGGTTATGGCGCTAACATCGGGAAGTAAAACCCAGGTTATGTTAGTTGGGAAACGGCTGCTGAAACGAAAAAACTGGCAAGAATACCTTGATCCATTTTATCGAGATCCCAAAAATACTGTTACTGCGCGGGTTGTTGCTGTAGATGGACCTGTTTCGGATGTAATGGTTTATAATCCAAAAGATAAACCTCGACTTCCCCTATATTTAGCAAAATTAGTTGATACCGCTTCTATAAGAAATGTCACGGTAAGAACAACTCTTCAAGAATTTCGTGAACAATCGAAAGAAAAAGGCATGACAGCAAGTATTACCGAGATGAAAAAAAAGAAGAGAGTATGGGTGACAGGAGCAGCCTTGTTGGATGCAAAAGGAAGATATAAATTAACGTTAACACCGAGTGAATGCATGCTGTTACGTATTTTACAGAACGAAAATAAAGGTGAATTTCCATTTACACTTGCAATCAAGCCAAAATCGGATGATCATAATAAAGATTTGATAAGTTTCTCTGCTCAAAATATCAAGGTAAAGACAAAGGCAAAGTATGACGGGCATTTTATATTTAATACAGATGTAAAGATGAGAATCGTCATTACAGAACGGCTTTTTTCATTCAATACTAGAAAGGATGCAGAGAAGCTGCAAAAAACGATTGAAACTAAGCTGGAAGCTGATTTCAAGCACTTAATAAAGAAAATACAAGACGCCGAAATCGATCCTTTTGGATTTGGTAAATATGCGAGATCTTACACATATCCAGAGTGGAAAAAAGTCCAAAATCAATGGGGGAAGGCGTTTGCAAAGGGAGATGTAAATGTTAAGGTAAATGTAAAACTCGCTGCGATGGGAACGATTAAGTAATAAGAATGCAACTAGGATATGTATGAAAACTGAATTATAAATTGCCCCTTCAGATATTCTGAAGGGGGCTTTTCTAATGCGAAAGTGAATTACAGCGGCAATACTTCTTCTAGGTGAGCATTCAGTTTAGATATAAATTTATCAATGTCCAAGTTCTTTATTACATCATAGCAAGCGAAGCTCTTTAAAGGTTTCATCCCAATAAATTCCTGTGTTCGGTGTAAATGGCTCAGTGCGTCTTCTAAGCTTTTTCCTCCAAAAAACTGTGTTGGATCGTTAAATGCTTTTTCAGGAGCATTCCATGTAGTTGAAAACATATAGTATTTGTCAGTTAATAAACCGCCTCTGCCGTATTGCTCGGATCCTTTGAAAAATAATCCGTAAGCATACACTTCGTCCATATATGTTTTCAGTAATCCTGGAACATTGAACCAATAAATAGGCGTTTGGAAGATTACAATATCAGCCCATAAAAACTTGTTTTGTTCCTCTTCGATATCATATCCGTTTTGAATGACTGTCGTTTGCACATTATTCTTTGTACTCAAAATATTCACCATGTTGTCCGTCAAAGTTTTATTTAGTTTTCCTTCCGCTGATCTGTATGTTTGATGACCATTGATAATTAGTATATTTTTCATTTTATTTATCCCCTTTATCTTATAAATGTGTTATGAGTTCTAGAGATTAATTTTCAGGTATGACGCCGAGTTGTTGCATAAGAGTTAGATTATCTTCTAAGTGCCAATCTTCAACAATCTTTCCATCTTTAATCCGTAAAATATCAATCGCAAAGAAGTTAACAGCTTTACCAGTTGGTTTTTTCTCTCCAAAATCCCCTTTATGTGTCCCAGTGAATGATAGCCGAGCTGTTACTTTGTCCCCAGTTACCAATAAGTCCTCGATGTTACATTGTAAGTCTGGCACAGCTTTACGAAAATTGCTTGATGCAAATGCTAAGCCTTTTGGTCCTTGAGGGCGTCCTTTTGGTAACGTGTTATCAACGAAATTTGTTGTAACAGTTTGCGGGATCAGAGTTTCGTTGCCGCTGTTCCAAAATGCATAAAAGCGCTGCGCAGCATGAACCATCTCTGTAGCTTTCTTTTGATCTAATGAAGGATCTATGGTCATTGATTTAGGCTGAGGAAAATCCTTCACCAGTTGAATCTCTTTCTTTACTGGTGCAGCAGTCTTGTATTCTGATGTTTGCGTACTACACGCAGTCATCAAAATCATAATCCCGAAGATACTTATTAAGAGAGAAATCAGTGCCAGTGGTCGGTGTTCTGTACTCATTTTTATCGCCTCCTTAGTTTAAAAATAGCGTCTAGTCGCTATTGATATTGTATGTATAGTTGGTTTCTTTTGGGAAGTAGTGATATTTATTTCATATAGTTACCGTAAGGATAGAATTGTGATAGCATAAAGAGAAATAATTCAAAAAAATTTTTCAGGAGCGTGTGTCAATGGAGAATATGGAGCCAATTAAATTAACAAAGGGAACACCAGGACAAATTTGTCCCATTGCAAAAACACTAGATGTAATCGGGACAAAATGGACTTTTTTAATTATTCGAGATCTTCTTATTGAAGGAACAATGCGATTTAGTGATTTACAAAAATCGATGGATGGAATTAGTCCGAAGACCCTCTCTCTCCGTCTGAAGGAACTTGAAGCGCAAGGGATCGTGGAAAGAACGGTATATCCAGAAGTTCCTCCGCGTGTAGAATACACATTAACAGACAAAGGAAAACGTTTAGAACATATTTTCATTGAATTAAAGAGATTTGGGTTAACTTTATAAAATGATTTAAAAACAAATAAAAAGGCCTTCATGGTCTTTTTTTTATGATAGTAAATTTTTTTATGCGTATATTTCTTTTCAAAAAAGAAACTTTCTAAAATGTAACTATGTGAATTAAATATCACTACTTCCGAAAAGAAAGTTTTGGGAATACAATAACCTCAGCAAAACAAAACAAGAAAAACTGGGGGAAATGAACATGTTAAACAATAAAAAAATTGTAATTATTGGCGGAAGTTCTGGTATTGGTTTAGAAACAGCGAGACTAGCACTCTTGCAAGGAGCTGAAGTTATCATTGCTAGTCGTTCAGAGGAAAAATTGCAGAGAGCAAAGGATCAGTTAGGAGGGAATATAACTGCTTATATCCTTGATACGACGCAAGAACAACAAGTTCAGTCCTTTTTTGAACAAGTAGGTACAATTGATCATTTAGTTGTTACAGCGGCAGAAACATCAGGGGGCTCTTTTATTGACACAGATACAGCCGCAGCACGCCAGTTGTTTGAAAATAAATTTTGGGGACAATTCTATTCTGCAAAATATGGTGCATCAAAGATTGCTGAGAATGGCTCTGTCACTTTGTTTTCCGGAGTTGTTGCTTATAAATCTATGGTTGGGTCTGCAACGCTTGGTGCAGTCAATGCAGCCGTTTCTAATCTTGGCCAAACGTTAGCGTTAGAGTTAGCTCCTATTCGGGTGAATGTTGTTTCTCCAGGAATTATTGATACACCGTCACGCAGTAAAATGGCAGAAGAAGTGCGGAATACATTCTACACTGACTTAGGAAACAAACTTCCTGCAAGACGAGTAGGGCAAGCTGAAGATGTAGCACAGGCTGTACTATATGTAATGCAGAACGGTTTTGTTACGGGAACAGTGCTTCATGTTGAAGGTGGGCATACGTTAATCTAGTTTGTGCTTATATAATGAAAGACGCTATTCTTTTTGAAAGAATAGCGTTTTTCATTCTCCTATATAAAGTTTAGAGGATAAAAACCTTCACCTTACTCCATTTCTCCTCCCACTTCTTCTTAAGTAAGCGTTCTTCATAAATTTTTGAAAGTTCTTCTGTTTTTTCAAAATAAGGAGTCGGTCTTAGCTCCAAGTTAATCACATCTTGTATGCCCCAAGGAGCAACTAATACAACCTCATTCATTTCATTCAGCTTCAAACCTAGCGCCGTTGCCGTTTCTGGGAATTTTGAAATAGCATCTACGGACGAAGAATAGGGCGGCATGTTGTTAATGATGTTCATTCTTGCTTCGTTTTTTACAGACCACGGTATGTTTGGAGACATATTGAGCAGTCGTTGTTCGTATCTCTTTTCTTCCAACTCATCAATATTTTCTGCATCAAAATAAATAACATCAACATCTGGAAGGTGGGTTCTTTCTTCAAATCCGTGCAGAGTGTCCCATATTTTTGAACGGACAAATCCAGCGCATACCCACCAATCGGGTAAATGTAATTGTTTAGCAGTTTGTAATATGTTCATCATCCACGGATCTTCTTTTACTAATTGAATGATGTCTTGTTCATTTGTTAGTTTCATAGATGTGCTCCCTTCCGCGTTTTATTTATGTCCTTCCATTCGCTTAAGTACATTTTATCCGTTCTGTCTAACTCAAAAGGAAGGCGAGCAATCAGTTCTAAACTATTGCCATCAGGGTCATCGAAATATACCGCGGCATGTGCTTGATTTGGAAATACAATTGGTTCGATAGGCTCCATTCCAAAATCTTTCCGTGCTTGTATTCCTTTTTCTTTTAACCATTCAATCGCATGCTCTAAATCATTCAAATCTACTTGAAAAGCTATATGTCTAAGGGAAGGATGGTACTTTGTTTGATATTCATTTCCTTCCCAAAGTCCTAACCAGCTTTGTCCTTCTACAATCCAAAAGAAGGCTACGGTTTCATGCTTTTTATATAGTTTTAAACCTAATGACTCATAGAATGCGATAGATGTTTCTAGATTACTAACAGGAAGATGTGCTTCGTATAGTCCTTTAATCATAAAAATGGCTCCTTTTTTACTTTGACAAACTATTTTTTCTGAATTATATGATAACATAAAAAGAAAAGGGGGATACAAAAAATGGAATATCTACAAATTGGAGATATACAGGTGACATGGTTGCGAGGAGGAAATACGCATTTAGATGGCGGGGCAATGTTCGGCGTTGTACCGAAAACACTTTGGTCACGCAAATATAGCCATAACGATAAAAATCAAATTTATTTACGAACGGATCCATTGCTGCTACAAACGAAAGATGGAAATATGCTCATAGATTCAGGTATAGGAAACAATAAAATGAATGAGAAAATGAAGCGAAATCAAGGGGTGACTGAAGAGTCGTCTGTTGAACAATCACTCGCTCAACTTGGTTTGAAAGCGGAAGATATTCAGTATGTTCTTATGACGCATCTTCATTTTGATCATGCATCTGGTTTAACGAAATGGGAAGGTGAAAAGCTTGTTCCGATGTTTCCAAATGCAAAAATATATGTATCACAAACAGAATGGGACGAAATGAGAAATCCGAATATCCGCTCACGCAATACATATTGGAAAGAGAATTGGGAGCCAATTGTACATCAAGTACAGCTGTTTACGGAAGAAGTAAACGTTACAGATGAAATTCGAATGGCTCATACAGGCGGTCATAGTGATGGACATGCGGTTGTTGTTGCGCAAAGTAAAGGTGAAACATTACTTCATTTAGCAGATTTACTACCAACACATGCGCATCAAAATGTACTGTGGGTCATGGCCTATGATGATTATCCAATGACATCAATTGATAATAAACAAAAATGGATGAAATACGGAACAGAGCAGAAAGCGTGGTTTACGTTCTACCACGATGCATATTATCGTGCGGTGAAATGGGACGAAGAGGGGCATATGGTAGAAAAATTAGAACGTGAAGAAGTAGAAGTACCGAGCGAAGTATAATGAAAGATTGTTAGTCATTAGGAGATAGCTTAATGGCTAACAACTATTTAACTCATTTGATATTGTAAATAATGACGCAAGGAGATTCAAGATGAAGGGATTTTTCATTGAGAAATGTATAGAATTTTGCATTTGCATCATTGTTATTATTGTTATTAGTTATGCGCCGTTTGGTTTTTTAGAGAACTATCCTCTTAGTTTTACTATGTTTTTACAAAAGGTGTTTATCCCAGGAGATGCTGTAAATCCTATGGCTATGCGCCAAGTTTCTTTTTGGGATATGATTCGGAAGCCGTATATCTATTCAGGGCTTATTCTACTAGCATCTACTTGTTTAACAGTTTTAATTGCGACATGTCTTTCCTTTTGTTATGTATTATCTTCTTTGAAAGTGAAAAAAGCAATTGAGCGATGTTTAGTGTTGATTGAATCTATTCCTGATTTGTTATTAATCTTCATGCTGCAAATATTTTTTGTCTGGGTATTTAAACAAACAGGGCTAAATTTTGTAAATATTTACGCATTCGGTAGTAAACAAGCATATTTTTTACCTATCGTTACGATGAGCATTGTACCTGCTCTCCACTTTTTCCGCATTATGGTTTTATTTTTATTAGATGAACAGAATAAGCCGTATGTAGAATTTGCCCGTGCAAAGGGGTTAAGTAGAAAATATATTTTATTTGTTCATTTGTTTCGAAATGTAATTTATCATTTGCTAAATCATTTACAATCTACTTTTCTATTTATGATTTCAAGTCTTTTGCTTGTGGAGGCTGCCTTCAATATAAATGGATATATGTTATTTATTTTAAAGCCAGGTGTTTTCACTCCTTTATCATTAGCATGGTGGATGCTCTTGTTGTTTATTCCGTTCTATTTTGTGTTTACAATTGCTCATTTCCAAGTGAAGCGTAGAACAGGAGGACTTGCAAATGAAAAATAGTATGATCCATTCTAAACGCTTTTGGATAGGCCTTTCTTTTTTCGGAGGACTTGTGTTAGTTAGTTTTTTATTTACATGGTACGGAAAAGATTTGTATTCTCAAACACAATTGTTAATAAAAGATGGTAACGGTAATGTTTCGCAAAGTGCACCGTTTAATCCTTTTCTGATGCCTCCGTTTGGATCAGATCGAAGTGGATATAACCTATTCTTTAAACTCATTATTGGCGCAAAGTTTACTATTTTATTTGTGTTTGGAATCTGTTTTATTCAGCTTGTATTAGGAACATTATTGGGTAGTTTATTAGCATATACACCACCTTTAGTACAAAAGTTCATTGAAAAAGTATGTAAGGTATATTTCTATGTTCCGACAGTTATTTTAGTTATTTTGTTTATGTTACCATTGATGGTGAAAAGCGAGCAGACAGGCTTTAAGGAAGCTATTGTTATTAAACAATTTCTTATTCTTTGCATCGTCACATTGCCAAATATCATTCTTTATATTAGCCAAGAGATTAACCTTTTTATGAAAAAAGACTATATTACAAGTTCCATTGTGCTCGGTGCTAGAAAAATGCATTTGTTTCGAAAGCATATTTGGTTGTATTTGAAAGAAATTCTTGTGATTCTTTTTCTGCAACAAGCTGTTCAGCTATTTACACTACTCATACATATGGGCTTTTTTAAAGTATTAATTGGTGGAAGAAAAGTAGTGCAGGATGAGAGTGGTTCCGCTACATTTTCTCTTACAAATGAATGGTCTGGATTAATCGGATTAAATAAAAATGAATTATTAACAGCACCATGGATTATATTGGCGCCGTTAGTAGCTTTTGCAATATCGATTTTTGTTTTAAATTTTATGATTCAAGGAATAAAAGAGCAGTACAATACAAGGTTTATTCCTATCCAGCAGAAAAAGCATGATGCAGCTGTTGAAGAAAAGAAAGCAGTGATACATGTGGATAAATTTCGATTTGCAAACATCCATATGAAGCCGATGTATAAAGGAAAAGATAGTTCATATGAGTAAAAGTATCGGTCTACACTGATCGATACTTTTTTATGTTCTAATTATCTGAAATTATAGACAATTAACATTGGATGATTTATAGTAGTTAATATAATAACTACTATCGGGAGGGCTTATGGAAGAGAAAGCAATTACCGAATTGCAAAAACATGGATTTTCAAAATACGAGTGTAAGGCCTACATAGGTTTATTGAAATCACCTGCCATCACGGGGTATGAATTAAGTAAGCGTTCTGGCGTCCCGCGCTCAATGATTTATGAGGTATTAGGAAAATTACTTGATAAAGGGGCAATTCAAACTGTTCCTTCTGATCCGATTGTCTATAAACCTGTTGAACCGAAGCAATTGCTTGCTAGGTTGAAAGAAGAGATGAATACATCATTAGAAGTGCTGGAATCTTCTCTCACAACGTTAGAAAGTGATCAGAAAGTGGACGTTGTGACTAGAATTGTTCAGTATGAACATATTGTTCAAGAAATGATTTCGATGATTCGATCTGCAAACAAAGAACTTTGGCTATCGATTTGGTCTCCTATTGTGAAAGACATTGAAAAAGCTGTTCGAGAGAAAGAAGGATCGATCCCCATTTTTACGGTTTTATTCGGAGCTGAAGATAAGACGCTGGGGCACACGTATCATCATAATTACATGGCACCAGACATTGTGAGTAAACGTATGGGCGGATATTTGACCATTCTTATTCGAGATGAGGAAGAAGCTCTGATTGCTAAATTTAGCGACAGAGGTTCAGAGTGGGCTGTGAAGTCAACTGATCCAGCCCTCGTTCTGATTGCTACTGAATATATTAGGCACGACATTATGGTAGAAGAGATTACAACTGCATACGGTCCTGAAAAGCTAGAGGGGCTATGGAAGACGAGGGAAGATTTAATTCATGTCATGACAGGAAAAAACAGCTTAGCATAAAGCTGTTTTTTACCATAAAACAAGAGTTGTTATAATTATAACGACTTTGGAGGGGAATTAGATGTATGCAAAACTAAAATTTGCCGTCTCTATGGCTATCTTTGGTTCAATCGGTTTATTTTCGATAAAAACAGGTCTCCCATCGATTGAATTGGTTTTTGTACGTTGCCTCTGTGCAAGTATTCTTTTAGGAGCAATATGGGGATTTCGCACATTAACAACAAAACAGCCGCATAAAAGTTTTATTCTGCGCCGGGAGTACTTACTTGCTTTACTATGTGGTGTGTTTCTTATTATAAACTGGGTCTTTTTCTTTCGCTCTATTGAAGTAATGCCCATTACTGTGGCAATATCTATTTATCATTTAGCTCCTGTTATTGTGCTTTTACTAGGTTCTTTTATCTTTAAAGAAAAAATAACAGGAACAGGATTGATATTTTTCTTTGTTTGCTTTTTAGGAACACTGTTAGTTGGAGGGATTCATCAACATACAACCGTTGCTGGATTTTTATCTACAGGCGTTTTATGGGCGTTTGCAGCAGCATTCTTTTATGCTCTTACTTCAATTACGGGAAAAGGCATTCAAACACTTAGCCCGCTGCTAACAACTGTTATTCAAACAAGTCTCGGTGTTTTATTATTGATTCCATTCGTAGATTGGTCAAAGTTTATGCATCTCACCATTGAAAATTGGATTTATATCCTTGTTACAGGATTCATTCATACAGGATTTGTGTTTTATTTGTTTTTCAGTAGTTTGCGAGAATTAAAGGCTCAAACAATTGCTATTTTAGTCTTTGTTGATCCAATTGTTGCAATATTATTGGATGTTACTATTTTGCATTACCGTCCTGATGTCTATCAACTTATTGGAATTTTGCTAGTGTTTGTAGGGATTAGTTACTCTCCGAAAAAAGAAAGACGATTAGCGGAAGAGAAAGTTGTTCGGTTAAACTAATAGTGAGGATTATTTTACCAATAAAATACGTTTAGAGCTTGTTTGAACGAATCTTTTTCAAAACAAGCTCTTTTTTATTAGGGTTACTTATAGTAATGAGAACTAACAGGAGTTTGAACAATTTTATTTTATGTTTAAATTTTATATTAAGAACTTACGTTATATGTTGAATGAAGTATATATGGAGGTGTTAGGAGTGAGACCGAATCTTACAAAGGATATTTCTATTCGAGACTTTAAAGATTTTTATTGGTTAAAAGAAGAATTGCAATTATTTTGTAGGGAAAATGGAATAAGTACATCTGGCTCTAAAGTAGAGATTGCAGATAGAATTGAAACATTTCTTCAGACTGGAGAGATTAAAAAACCATTGAGAAAGCCCAAAGATAAGACAAAACCGCAAGTACAAGGTAACTTGAGTCTTGATACAGTTATTACGGAAAATCATCGTTGTAGTCAAGAGGTAAGAGCTTTTTTTAAAACATCGATTAGTCCTAAGTTTCATTTTTCCACCTATATTCAAAACTATTTTAAACATAATGTAGGAAAAACATATCGTGATGTTGTAGCTGCTTGGTATGAAGAAGAAGAGCGAAAGAAAGACCCATTATATAAAAGACAACTTGCTCCTCAATTTGAATACAATCAATTTACTCGTGACTTTTTCGCAGATTCAAACAATAAAGGAAAAAGTCGTGAAGAAGCGATTGAAGCTTGGAACAACATTAAGAAACTTCCTGGAAGTAACAAATATAAGTCTAATTATTCCTAAGCGAAGCATTTGATGAACAAGTCAACTGCTATTTGTTTAGCTTTTTTAACTATCAAAGCAAATAGTAGTTGTCTCTATTTGTCGAAATATTCACTCTTAAAACATTGTGAAAATTGTTATAATAACCGTAAGCTATTTCATTTTTGATAAGAAGATAACAAAAAATGAAAGCGTTTTAACACATGAGGAGGGGGAATATATCGTGTATATGACCATTGGGAAACTGCTGGAATTAACGGTTGAAAGTTATTCGAATAAGGAAGCAATTGTTGAGCCGGAAAAACAGATTCGCTGGACGTATGCAGAATGGAACGAGCAGGTAAACAAACTTGCTCATGCACTTCAACAAAGCGGGATACAAAAGGGTGACCGCGTTTCGACATTTCTTTTTAATAGTAGTGCGCTGGCAACGACATGTTTTGCCTGTGCAAAAATTGGAGCTGTATTCAATCCAATTAATTTTCGGTTAAAACCGCAAGAACTTGTCTACATATTAGAAGACGCTTCTCCTAAAATCGTACTTTTTGAACAGCAACTATCCTCCCAAGTACAAAGCATTCATACACAATTTCCTCACATTCAGTTCTGGTACATCGATCAAGATCAGCCATCATTTTCTGTTTCTTATGAAGAAAAAATATCTAGTAGCACGTCACATTTTGAAAACGTAGAAGTAAAAGAAGATGACATTTGTTCCATTATGTATACAAGCGGAACAACAGGGCACCCAAAAGGTGTACTTCATCGTCATCGAGAGATTATTGATCAAAGTTTGATGGGCGTTGCCTATTTACATTACACGGAAAAAAGCCGCGGCCTTGTAACAGCGCCGATGTTTCATTGTGCGGAGCTCCATTGCTGCTTTATTCCGAGGGTACATAGCGGTGCGACCAATATTATTCTTCATCATTTTGATGCAAAGCTTGTTTTGGAGACGATTCAAAGTGAAAAGGTAACGGTTATGTTTGCCGCACCGACAATGTGGAATATGATGCTGCAAGAAGATTTATCACAATATGATTTATCATCGCTTCAATACGGTTTATACGGAGCGGCTTCAATGGCACCTGCACTTGTAAAAGCTTGCGATGAAAAGTTGAATGTTTCGTTAGTACAAGCTTACGGAATGACAGAAATGGGACCAGCCGTTACGTTTTTACGTGAGCATGAGCAGCTTTCGAAAGTTGGTTCAGCAGGAAAGGCTGGATATAACCATGAGGTTCGCATTGTTCGTCCGAATGATGATGGACCATCTGAGCCTGACGATCGGTTACCGCCATATGAAATTGGAGAAATTATTATGAGAGGCTCATGTATGATGGCTGGATATCACAACAATAAAGAAGCAACGGAAAAGGCTTTATATAAAGGGTGGTACCATTCGAGCGATTTAGGTTATGTAGATAGAGATGGGTATTTATACGTTGCAGACCGCGTTGATGATATGGTTGTGAGCGGTGGTGAGAATATTTACCCGCGCGAGGTAGAGGACTTTTTGTATACGCATGAAAGTGTTTTAGACGTTGCGGTGCTTGGAGAGAAGGATGAGTTGTGGGGACAGCGCGTCGTTGCTTATATCGTTTCGAAAGATGAGTCTCTTACAGAAGAAATGCTAGACGAATATTGTAAACAAAGCGATACACTCGCTGATTATAAACGCCCGCGCCGGTATGTATTTACGGAGCAGTTACCGAGAAATGCGAGCGGGAAAATTCAAAAGTTTATTTTACGTAGTGAAGGGACAGAGGTGAAAAAATAAGGAGAGAAGACGATGAAGCATGCATATTTGGAAGAGGAGCATTACATTTTCCGTGATGCTTTCCGTAAATTTTTAGAAAAGGAAGCGTATCCGCACTATAACCAATGGGAGAAAGACGGTATTATTCCGCGGTCCTTATGGGAGAAAATGGGCCAAAATGGCTTTCTTTGCCCGATGGTTGAGGAGAAATATGGCGGAGCTGGAGCAGATTTTGGATATTCAGCTGTGATAAACGAAGAGCTAGAAAAGGTTGGTTCGAGTTTAGTAGGAATTGGTCTCCATAATGATATTGTCGTTCCTTATTTAACAGCATATGGAACAGAAGAACAAAAGAAACGCTGGCTTCCAAAATGTGTGAGCGGTGAATACATTACTGCAATTGCGATGACAGAGCCGGGAGCAGGTTCTGATTTAGCTGGTATTCGCGCAACGGCACGTAAAGAAGGGGATCATTATGTTGTAAATGGAGAAAAAACATTTATTACAAATGGTATTCATGCAGATTTGGTTGTTGTTGTTTGTAAGACGGATTCTACTGTAAAGCCAGCGCATAAAGGAATGAGTTTACTCGTTTTGGAGAGAGGAATGGAAGGGTTTAAGAGGGGAAGAAAACTAGAAAAGGTTGGATTACATAGTCAAGATACAGCGGAACTCATTTTTGAAGATGTGAAAGTTCCTGTTTCTAATTTGTTAGGGGAAGAAGGAAAAGGTTTTTACTATTTAATGGACAAATTACAGCAAGAGCGCCTCGTTGTCGCGATTGCAGCTATAACTGCAGCAGAAGTGATGCTGGGTTTAACAAAGGAATATGTAAAAGAGCGAAAAGCATTCGGAAAGAGTATTAGTGATTTTCAAACTGTTCAATTCAGGCTTGCCGAAATGTATACAGAAATTGAAATTGGTCGCACGTTTATTGATGAATGCATTAGAGCACATATGCATGGTGAAAACATTGTAACGAAAGTATCGATGGCGAAGTGGTGGTTAACAGATCTTGCGAAGAAAGTCGCGGCAGAGTGCATGCAACTGCACGGCGGCTATGGATATATGGAAGAATACGAGATTGCAAGGCGTTACCGAGATATTCCAGTAAGTGCGATTTATGCCGGAACAAATGAAATTATGAAAAGTATTATTGCGAAAAATATGGGTTTGTGATGCTGAAAGAAGAAGGGGAGGAGAAACGATGATTCAAAATATTGCAGTAATCGGTGCTGGAATTATGGGAAGTGGCATTGTGCAGTCATTAGCGATGGGCGGAAAGTGTGTGAAAATGTATGATGTCTCGGAAGAAAGTTTACAAAAAGCATATAAGGGAATTACCGCAAGTTTGGATCGCTTTGTGAAAGCCGGGCGTATGAGTGAAGAAGACAAAGATCAAGTTCTCGCTAACATTGTTTCTACCATTACGTTAGAGGAAGCATGTAAAGAGGTAGAGCTTGTAATTGAAGCCGCACCTGAAAATTTACAGCTGAAAAAAGAGATTTTTAAACAACTAGATACTTATACCTCTAAGTCTACGATTCTTGCAACAAATACATCTGAATTAAGTGTAACTGCGATTGCAAGCGCGACAAACCGCTCAGAGAAAGTGGTGGGAATGCATTGGTTTAATCCAGCACCTGTTATGAAGCTCATTGAAATTGTGAAAGGGGTTGATACAGAGGAACATACAATACAAGCAGTGAAAGAGTTAGCAGAAGAGATTGGAAAAGAAACAGTTGTTGTGAAAGATGTGCAAGGATTTGTCACTTCAAGAGCAATTGCAGTGCATTTGTTAGAGTGTATGCGTATGTATGAAGAAGGTGTAGGCAGTAAAGAGGAAATCGATAAAGCCATTAAACTCGGCTTGAACTATCCGGTGGGCCCGTTTGAGTTAGCGGATTATGTTGGATTAGATACGTTGTTATTTGCAAGTCAAGGTTTAAGCGAAGCGTTTGGTGATAGATTCCGCGCTCCGCAAACACTTGTAAAGTTGGTAGAGGCAGGCCATCTTGGCCGGAAAACAGGAAAAGGATTCTATGATTATCAAAAAGGGAAAGTGGGAGAGAAAATATGAGTCGAGAAGTCGTTATTGTTGAAGCAGTACGCACTCCAGTTGGAAAAAGAAATGGTGCTTTTCGTGAACTACATCCAGTGCAACTTGCAGCGGTGGCGCTGAATGAAGTTACAAAACGTGCAAATATCGAAAAAGGAATTGTAGAAGATATTGTAATGGGATGTGTGACGCCGATTGCTGAGCAAGCTTTTAATATTGGTAGACTTGCCGCACTAGAAGCAAATTTCCCGATTACAGTTCCTGCCGTAACGATTAACCGTCTTTGTGGTTCGGGGCAACAAGCGATCCATTTTGCAGCGCAAGAAATTAAATCTGGGGATATGGATATTACCATTGCTGCTGGTGTTGAGCATATGACGAAAGTGCCAATTTTAAGCGATGGAAATGCAAATACAATTCCAAATAGTCTTCATGAAAAATATGAAATTGTACATCAAGGTGTATCAGCAGAAATGATTGCTGAAAAATATGGAATTACAAGAGAACAGTTAGATAGTTATGCCTTTGAAAGTCATCAGCGTGCACTACAGGCAATAGAAGCAGGCTACTTTAAGCGAGAAATTGTACCAGTAGATGGGATAGATAAAGAAGGAAATGCAATACTCGTTATAAATGATGAAGGACCGAGAGCGAATACTTCTCTTGAAGCATTGGCAAATTTAAAGGCTGTGTTCAAGGAGGACGGATCGATTACAGCAGGAAATGCAAGTCAAATTAGTGATGGGGCAGCAGCGATTCTTTTAATGGATAGTGAAAAGGCGAAAGAGTTAGGATATAAAGCAAGGGCGCGAATTGTGAATCAAGTTGTTGTTGGCTCAGATCCTACAATGGGACTTACTGGAGTTATTCCAGCAACGAAAAAAGTACTGCAAAAATCAAACTTAACGATTCATGATATGGACTTAGTAGAAATTAATGAAGCATTCGCTTCTGTTGTTCTTGCATGGCAAAAAGAAATGGAAGCAGATTTACATAAGGTAAATGTGAATGGCGGTGCTATTGCATTAGGGCATCCGCTTGGAGCAACAGGTGTGAAATTGATGACTTCCCTTCTTCATGAACTGGAAAGAAAAAATGGAAGATATGGACTACTTACGATTTGTATTGGGCACGGGATGTCAACAGCAACAATTATTGAAAGAATATAACAGTACATTCATGTTGAATATTGTAAATTCACCGATATATGGATGTAATAAGTAAAGGGTGCAGAAATAATTCTACACCCTTTTGATTAAGCAACTTTTACTTCTAAGATTGTACCTGTTTTTGCATCTACTAAAAATTCAAATCGTTCTTGTACATCGTTTAATAATGTTGTAATACCACCGCGGTATACATCGTAAGTAACATCATATTTTTCAAATGTCTCAGGTACCATATGCACCCAAGAACCTGTAATTTCACCTTTATGACTTAATGCTTGTTTCACCATTTTTAATGCTTTTTCAGAAGAAATGTGGGCTTGTTCTTGTACTTTATTTGCAACAACATATCCCGCTGCGAATCCTAAACCAACACCCGCTAATAAGCTTTTCCAGTTCATGTATTCACCTCTATCCTATAAAAAGTTCATCTTCATAATTATAAATCAATTTACATGAAAAAAGAAGAAACTAGAAAGATTTCGAAAATTTCGTTACAATGAAAGGAGTGATTCTATTATTGGATTGAAGGAAGGATACCGTGATGAATAAAGAGACAATGGAACTATTTCGTACGTTAACAGAGCTGCAAGGCGCTTCTGGATTTGAGCATGATGTGCGTCGTTTTATGAAGCAAGAACTAAGCAAATACTCAGATGAGATTGTGCAAGATCGTTTAGGAAGTATCTTCGGCTTAAAAAAGGGTGACGAAAATGGACCGCGTGTTCTTGTAGCTGGTCATATGGACGAAGTTGGTTTTATGGTAACGCAAATTACGAAAAACGGAATGGTTCGTTTTCAAACATTAGGCGGCTGGTGGAGTCAAGTGTTACTAGCGCAGCGCGTACAAATTATGACAGACAATGGACCAATTATCGGTGTAGTAGGTTCTGTTCCTCCTCATTTATTAAGTGACGAACAACGCGCGAGACCAATGGATATAAAAAATATGTTAATTGATATCGGTGCAGATAGTCCTGAGGAAGCACATGAAATTGGCGTGAAACCGGGTCAACAAATTGTGCCAATTTGTCCGTTTACACCAATGGCAAATCCAAAGAAAATTATGGCGAAAGCTTGGGATAACCGTTATGGCTGCGGTCTTGCGATTGAATTGTTAAAAGAGTTAAAAGATGAAAAATTGCCAAACACGCTATATTCCGGTGCAACTGTACAAGAAGAAGTCGGCCTTCGCGGTGCACAAACAGCAGCAAATATGATTCAACCAGACATTTTCTATGCGTTAGATGCAGGCCCAGCAAACGATGCATCAGGAGATAAAACACAGTTTGGTCAAATCGGAAAAGGTGCTGTGCTTCGTTTGTATGATCGTACTATGGTGACACACCGCGGAATTCGTGAATTTATTTTAGATACAGCAGAAACGCATAACATTCCGTATCAGTACTTTGTATCACAAGGCGGTACAGATGCAGGACGCGTACATACAAGTAACTCTGGTGTACCATCAGCTGTTATTGGTGTATGTGCTCGTTACATTCATACACATGCGTCAATTTTACATATTGATGACTACGCAGCAGCGAAAGAATTACTGATTCATTTAGTAAAAGCAACAGATAAAACAACATTTGAAACAATTAAACAAAATGTTTAATATAGAAAAGGCCAAATGTGGCCTTTTCTTTTTAAATTAGGAGGTTTAACAGTGAAAGTAGCCGTTGGATCAAAAAATCAAACCAAAGTAAATGCTGTTCAGCAAGTGTTATCAGATGCTGAAATGATTTCATTGTCTGTACCATCTCATGTATCAGCTCAGCCATTTTCTGATGAAGAAACGCTGCAGGGGGCAAGTAACCGGGCAAAATTAGCATTAGCAGAAGGAAAAGCAGATATTGGAATTGGTTTAGAAGGCGGTGTGATGCACACAGAGCATGGCTTGTTTATGTGTAACTGGGGTGCTTTAGCGACGAACGAAGGAAAGTTATTTACCGCAGGCGGAGCACGTATCAAGCTGCTAGATGAATTTATTCAACCTCTTGAAGAAGGAAAAGAATTAAGCGAAGTAATGGAAGACTATACAAAGCGGCATGACATTCGCAGCCATGAAGGAGCAATCGGCATTTTTACAAACAATTATGTAGATCGAACGGATTTGTTTGTGCATGTTGTGAAGCTATTAGTTGGACAATATATGTATGACAGAAATGAAGCATAAACCTTGCACCGTATTTCATGTATGGTAGTATATAAATACAAATTAAAAAAACTCTTTCTTTTTAGATGGACGAGAGTATCGGGCCGTGCATAGAAGCGGTCATGGTCTTTTTCAGCCACGTGCAAGGGTTAAAACAAAAGTAGCAAGCAAGTAGCGGTCATGTTTTGATCTGCATAGCAACGACTTATATATAAATCAAAATGGATTTATATATAAATTAAGATTAGATTAGTAAATACATACTTCTTTTTTAGGGAGGAACAATAGATGAAAGCATTAGAAAGCATGGAGCAATTTCAAGAATTAAAAAACGAAGAGAAAGTGATCTTTTTATTCTCAGCAGATTGGTGCCCAGATTGCCGTTTTATCGATCCATTTATGCCGGAAGTAGAAGAAAAATATAGCGAGTTCTCTTTCTATTATGTAGACCGTGATGAATATATCGACTTATGCATCAAATTAGACGTATTTGGTATTCCAAGCTTTGTCGCTTACAATAAGGGAGAAGAAATTGGCCGTTACGTAAACAAAGATCGTAAAACACAAGAGCAAATTGAAGAGTTTATTGAAGGCTTAAAATAAAGTGAAACTTCCATCAGTGGAGGGGTTCCCCCACTGATGGAAAGCCCGCCCAATCGGGCTTTTACGGGTAGTTATCTCCTCGATTTTCCTTGAGGGATCCTTAGGGATAAACTGTTTCCAGTCAATTACAATGCGAAAAACAACCTCTATCTTCACATGTGGAGGTTGTTTTTTTCGGAAGGGAGGTACATCATATGAAAATGACGAGTAAAAAGATGAAAGATGAGCTCATGAAGCGCCTTGAAAGAGCAGAGTGGAGTTTTCAATACGATAGTGAAAAGGAGACGCTTCGCATTGAGCAGACAGATACGAAAAAGGGAATTACTGTTTCTCTTCCAGGTATCGTAGCGAAGTGGGAGGTAAAGGAAGAGAAGGCGATTGAAGAAGTTGTATATTACGTAGAAGAAGCGCTTGTTGCGATGCATAAAGAAGTAAAAAATACGGCGAAGATTTTGCCTGTTATTCGTTCAACGTCCTTTCCGAGAGAAGCGGAAGAAGGAAATCAGTTTGTTATGACAGAGCATACAGCAGAAACGCGTATTTATTATGCATTAGATTCAGATAAAACATATCGCCTTATTGATCAGCATTTGCTGCAAAAACTTGGAATGACAGAAGAACAAGTGCGTGAAATGGCATTGTTCAACGTTCGTTCTTTACGTGCTGATTTTAAGCGAGATGAAGTCGCTGGAAATACGTTTTATTTCTTAAATACAAATGATGGCTATGACGCGAGCCGTATTTTAAACGATGCGTTATTACGAGACATGCGTAAACAAATTTCAGGTGATATGGTTGTTGCGGTTCCGCATCAAGATGTATTAATAGTTGCTGATATCGTGAACAAAATCGGTTATGATATTATTGCACAAATGACAATGAAGTTTTTTGCAGAAGGTCATGTTCCGATTACATCACTTTCATTCGTATATGAGGATGGTAATTTCGAACCAATCTTTATTTTGGCGAAAAATCGGAAGGAACGAAGTGAAAAAGAGAAAGGATGAACAAAGTGAACGTTTTTTATAACCTTGAAGGTATTGGGGATACATTAATTGTTGCCCTGCAAGATATTACATTAGAAAACCGTACATTTGAGCGTAAAGGAGATGTAGCGCGCGTTTTCGATCGTGAAAGCAATGTAACAGCAGGCTTCAACATTTTTAATGCTTCTTCTTATATGGAAGTAACAGAAACAGGCAATCTTACATTAACGAAAGAGCTTGTGGAAAAGATCAATGAAATTTTAGCAAAGAACGATTTTACAGAAAAAGTAGAAGCAGATCTTTCTCCAAAATTTGTGGTTGGTTACATAGCCGAAAAAGAAAAACATCCAAATGCGGATAAATTAAATGTATGTAAAGTAGAAGTTGGAACAGAAACATTACAAATCGTATGCGGTGCACCAAACGTTGACGCAGGTCAAAAAGTAGTCGTTGCGAAAATCGGTGCAGTAATGCCAAGCGGTATGTTAATTAAACCAGCAGAGCTTCGCGGTATTCCATCTTCAGGTATGATTTGCTCAGCACGTGAATTAGAGCTTCCAGATGCTCCGCAGGAAAAAGGAATTCTTGTACTAGAAGACAGCTATGAAGTTGGACAAGAGTTTAAGTTCTAAATATATTACCCGTTAGAGCGGGATTAAGAAGGAAGATAGCCTCATCGTATGATGAGGCTATTTTTTTTAGAGAAGTTTTGAAAGTAATTATATTTATAAAGCAGATTAGTTAAAATCTAGAAAATGTGATAAGGGGAGTGGTATGAAGTACATAAGAATTGTTTCTATCATATAAAACCGTTTTCATTTTGTAATCTTTTTATATTTTTCTGTAAATAATTTGAAAGTAATTTCATCTGCACTTTTTGCCGAATGCTGATACAATAAAGGGTGTTACTATTTAGTAGAAAGAGTGGTAAGCATGCTAGATTGGATGAAAAAGCTTTTTAAAAAAGAGGAAGAAAATGAAGCAACAGTATTGAGAGAAATAGAGACTCCTGTAGAGAAAAAGGTTACTTCGCACACTCCTCGTGTAAACTACTACTCTAATAAACGAGAAGATGAGCTGCAAGTGTCTAAGCCGCATGCGAGCAAGAATTTTCGTTTTCCATTAATTCCTGATGGAGGATTTGAGGAGAACACAATGAAATCGCCTCGTATAGGGGAGCGTGCTATACAAGAAATACCAATTCGAGAAAGACGACAATCAAGACGAGTAGAAGAAATACAAAAAGAGACACGGTTAGAACCGATTATTCAAGAGGTAACGGAAGCAAAGCCTACTTCTGTAGAAGAAAGTCATCGAAGACCGTTTCGTCCAACAGAAGTAGTTTCTCCGATTTTTGGGTATAAACGCCCGGAAGTAGGGAGACAAGAACATACCGAAAGTAGGAAACAACAACGAGAAGATATTGAGATATCAATAGAAGGAAAAGCAGTTGTTGATGCATGGTTTGAGAAGAATGGCTATGCGTTTTATGAATCATCACAAGATGTTCTACCAGAACAAAATCAGGTAGAATTTACACGGATTGAAGCGAACGCAAAGCAAGAGAAAGCAGAAGTTAAGAAGTCTGTTGTTGATACATGGTTAGAGAAAAATGAAGCAGAACTTGCACCTGTGCAAAATGATGCAACATTCGATGAAGCAGTGCTACATAATCGTGAGGCAGAACAGGTGAATATGCGCGAAGAGGCTGTGGTGTTAAAGGGAGATTCTATTCAGCAAATCCATTCATTTGAAAATGAAGCAATTGCGGCTCAAGGTGAAAATGAATTACATGAGTCTATTGCAGTAGAGACAGAATTTGAAATGAAAGAAGAAGTTGAGAGAATAGAAGAACCTGTTATTCAAGAAGATACATTAAAAGTTGAAGAGCCAGAGGAAACAAAAGAAGTAGAGTTATCTTCAGAAATGGAAGAATCCGATGTACAAGGAGAAACACCAGAAGTTGAAGAGTTTGAAGAAACAAAAGAAGTAGAGTTATCTTCAGGGCTGGAAGAATCGGATGTACAAGGAGAAACACCAGAAGTTGAAGAGTTTGAAGAAACAAAAGAAGTAGAGTTATCTTCAGGGCTGGAAGAATCGGATGTACAAGAAGCGACACTAGAAGCTGAAGAGTTTGAGGAAACAAAAGGAGTAGAGTTATCTTCAGGGCTGGAAGAATCCGATGTACAAGGAGAAACACCAGAAGTTGAAGAGTTTGAAGAAACAAAAGAAGTAGAGTTATCTTCAGGGCTGGAAGAATCGGATGTACAAGAAGCGACACTAGAAGCTGAAGAGTTTGAAGAAACAGAAGAGGTAGAAATATCTTCAGAGATGGAAGAGTCCGATGTACAAGGAGAAACACCAGAAGTTGAAGAGTTTGAAGAAACAGAAGAAGTAGAAATATCTTCAGAGATGGAAGAGTCGGATGTACAAGAAGCTGAAGAGTTTGAAGAAACAGAAGAGGTAGAGTTATCTTCAGAGGTGGAAGAGTCGGATGTACAAGAAGCGATACAAGAAGCTGAAGAGTTTGAAGAAACAGAAGAGGTAGAGTTATCTTCAGAGATGGAAGAGTCGGATGTACAAGAAGCGACACTAGAAGCTGAAGAGTTTGAGGAAACAAAAGAAGTAGAAGTATCTTCAGAGATGGAAGGGTCGGATGTACAAGAAGCTGAAGAGTTTGAAGAAACAGAAGAGGTAGAGTTATCTTCAGAGATGGAAGAGTCGGATGTACAAGAAGCGATACAAGAAGCTGAAGAGTTTGAAGAAACAGAAGAGGTAGAGTTATCTTCAGAGATGGAAGAGTCGGATGTACAAGAAGCGACACTAGAAGCTGAAGAGTTTGAGGAAATAGAAGAAGTAGAAGTATCTTCAGAAATGGAAGAGTCGGATGTACAAGAAGCGACACTAGAAGCTGAAGAGTTTGAGGAAATAGAAGAAGTAGAGTTATCTTCAGAAATGGAAGAGTCCTATACAGAAGAAATATTTGAAGCTGAAGAGTTCAAGGAAGTATTTTCAATAACAGAAGAAGTACTTGAAGCTAATGAAGCGGAAGCAGTAGTTACTGAAAGTTTCGTTCAAGAGCAAAGTCTAGAACCGATTCAAGCTAATGAACAAACACAGCAAGCTGTACAAGCCTTTGTAAATGTATTAATAGAAGAAACAGAGGAAAAACAAAATACAATTGCTGAACAGAATAAAGTAAAAACAGAGCAGCGCAAAATAGATTCGATGCAAGAACCGAAACGTGAGAAGAAACGTTTTGTTCCGTTTAATGTAGTGATGTTGAAGCAAGATAAACAGATGTTAGAAGCAAAGCGCCGCGCAGCAATGCCGCCACAACCTGCTCCTTCACATAATGTGACTGAGCAAAAACAAAATATGGAACCGCCGGCAGTGAAACAACCAGTGCAAGAAGAGATGACGCACCGAGTTGTTGTAGAAACAGAACAAGATATTCGTAACGTCTTACAGGCACCGCCAACATATGAGTTTCCACCATTAACACTTTTAAATATCCCAAGTCATCCAGCGACAAATGATGCTGAGTGGTTAGAGGAACAAAAAGAGCTGTTAAATACGACATTCCATAATTTCCATGTTGGTGCAAAAGTAGTGAACGTGACGCAAGGTCCAGCTGTAACTCGTTTTGAAGTACAGCCAGAACCTGGTGTGAAAGTAAACAAAATTACGAATTTAAGTGACGATATTAAACTAAACTTGGCTGCTCGTGATATTCGAATTGAGGCGCCGATTCCAGGGAAAAGTGCAGTTGGAATTGAAGTGCCGAATAAAGAGAGTAAAGCAGTATTTCTTCGTGAAATTTTAAGAAGCCCAGTGTTTACGAAAAGCGAATCACCGCTTACAGTTGCACTTGGCCTTGATATTTCAGGCACACCAATTGTGACAGATATTCGAAAAATGCCCCACGGTTTAATTGCAGGGGCAACAGGATCAGGAAAAAGCGTATGTATTAATGCGATTTTAACAAGTATTTTATATAAAGCGAAGCCACATGAAGTAAAGCTGATGCTCATCGATCCGAAGATGGTTGAACTTGCGCCGTACAACTCGGTGCCACACCTTGTTGCACCGGTTATTACGGATGTAAAAGCGGCCACGGCAGCCTTAAAGTGGGCAGTAGAAGAAATGGAACGGCGTTATGAATTGTTTGCGCATGCAGGTGCACGCGATTTAACACGTTACAATACAATTATGAACGAACAAGAAATTCCAGGTGAGACGTTACCGTACATCGTCATTGTCATTGATGAGCTAGCGGATTTAATGATGGTTGCACCGGGTGATGTGGAAGAAGCGATTTGCCGGATTGCCCAAAAAGCAAGAGCGTGCGGAATTCATTTATTAGTAGCGACGCAGCGTCCATCTGTAGATGTTATTACAGGATTGATTAAATCGAACATTCCAACGCGAATTGCTTTTACAGTGTCATCGCAAGTAGACTCACGTACAATTATTGATATTGGCGGAGCTGAGAAATTGCTTGGCCGTGGTGATATGCTATTTTTAGATAATGGAACGTCAAAACCGGTTCGTGTGCAAGGGGTGTACGTTTCAGATGAAGAGATTGAAAAGTCTGTTGCGCATGCGAAGCGTCAAATGAAGCCAAATTATTTATTCCATCAAGAAGACTTATTGGCAAAAACAGAACAGCAAGAATCCGAAGATGAGTTGTTCTTTGAGGCATGTCAATTTGTTGTAGAACAAGGGGGAGCGTCCACGTCTTCTGTACAGCGAAGATTCCGCATTGGTTATAACCGTGCAGCTCGTCTTATTGAAGACATGGAAGCGCAAGGGATTATTTCAGAAGCACGCGGAACCAAACCAAGAGATGTCCTTATTACAGAAGATGAATTTGCTGCGATGCAGGATATACATGTATAAGAAAAGGTTTTGCTGTATACTAAGAGAAAACGTTGGATAGTAAAGTAGGGAGTATAGCGACATGAAAGAAATCGAATTAAAATTACAAGGTGAAATAAATCGACTAACAAACAAGACGTTCAAGTTTGATGAGCGCGTTGGCGAAGGATGGTTTTCTGCGGTTTATTTCTTAAAAACTCGTGATATTATTAAAGAATTTCGAACAGGAAGCATTGTGACAATGCAATTTTTCCAAAAGGAACATGCTGTATTATGCGGAACAGATGAAATACTTGCTTTATTACAAACATTTGCAGAGCATCCTGAAGAGCTTGAAATTTATTCTTTAAAAGATGGGGATAAAGTTAATCCGTTTGAAACAGTATTAACGATTCGCGGACCGTATGAGTATTTCGGTTATTTAGAAGGTGTGATTGATGGTATTTTAGCACGCCGCACTTCTGTTGCGACAAATGTGTATAACGTTGTACAAGCTGCGCGCAGCGGTGAGAAAGAGAAACCGGTTATTTTCATGGGAGATCGCGATGACCATTATACGCAACAAGCTGGTGATGGTTATGCGGCTTATATCGGTGGTATGAGCGCGCAAGCAACGCATGCGATGAATGAATGGTGGGGTAAAAGCGGCATGGGAACAATGCCTCACGCTTTAATTCAAATGTTTAACGGTGATGTTGTGGAAGCGGCAAAAGCATACCATAAAAAGTTTCCAGAAGATGAGTTAGTTGTACTAATTGATTACAATAACGATGTGATTACAGATGCACTTCGCGTGGCACATGAATTTGGATCAGAGCTAAAAGGAGTACGTGTAGATACATCTCGTACGATGATTGATCAACACTTTATTCGTCATCCAGAAGTGCTTGGCACATTTGATCCGCGCGGTGTGAATCCGTCTCTTATCTTTGCGCTTCGAAAAGCATTAGATGATGAAGGGTTCCAACATGTGAATATCGTAGTGAGCGGTGGATTTGATGAAAAACGAATTCGTGAATTTGAAGCACAAAATGTTCCAGTTGATATTTATGGCGTCGGCAGCAGCTTATTAAAAATGAACATTGGCTTCACAGGTGATAACGTAGAATTGAACGGAAAACCGGAAGCGAAAGCAGGACGTAAATATCGTCCAAATCCACGCTTAGAGCGTGTTCAATTGCAAAAAAAAGAAAACATGGAATAAAGTGAAACTATATAATTAGGAAGTTCATCCCTCATGTAACTGCGTTGTTTTTTGCAGAATGTTGAGGTGGTGGAGAGTTAATTTTATATAGTGGAATAAACGGATAAACTGGTAGGGAATTGACCCTATCAGTTTTTCTGTTATCATAGTATAACGGATCGTTTTTTGCTATAATAAATTTGTTGTGGACTTAAAAGAGAGCATGAACGTGATTATAAGGAATTCGAGATGATTACCAAAATAAAAAGAAAATCATATACTGTCTTATAGATAGACCGTTGGAATAGTTCGAAATGTTGGAGGTTCTTTAAGATGACAGTTTACCATTTTGTAGGAATTAAAGGGACAGGGATGAGTGCTTTAGCGCAAATTTTACATGATATGAATCATACTGTTCAAGGTTCTGATGTAGACAAACGTTTTTTCACGCAAACAGCGTTGGAAAGTCGTGGGATTTCTATCCTGCCTTTTGATAAAAATAATGTTGAAGAAGGACAAGTGATTATCGCAGGAAATGCATTCCCAGATACACATGAGGAAATTGAAGCCGCAAAGGAATTAAATTTACCTATTTATCGTTATCATCATTTTTTAGGCGAATTTATGAGTAAGTATACGAGTGTCGCTGTAACTGGCGCTCACGGAAAAACATCAACGACAGGTTTGTTATCTCACGTAATGCAAGGAGCAAGCCCTACATCTTGTTTAATTGGTGATGGAACAGGACTTGGAGTAGAAGATAGTAAGTATTTTGTATTTGAAGCGTGTGAATATCGTCGTCATTTCTTGTCATATCATCCAGACTATGCAATTATGACAAATATTGATTTTGATCATCCAGATTATTTTGCAGACATTAATGATGTATTTAGTGCGTTCCAAGAGATGGCACTGCAAGTGAAGAAAGGTATTATTGCGTGTGGTGATGATGAAGAACTTCAAAAGATTCATGCGAAAGTACCAGTTATTTTCTATGGATTTGGCGAAGATAATGATTTCCAGGCACGTAACATTCAAAAAAGAACAGATGGTACAGTGTTTGATGTCTTTGTTCGTAATACGTATTATGGAACGTTCCAAATTACAGGTTACGGCAATCATAGCGTGCTAAATGCATTGGCAGTTATTGCTCTTTGTGATTATGAAAACATTGATGTCGAAGTTGTGAAACATCAGTTAACAACATTCGGTGGTGTAAAGCGCCGTTTTAATGAAAAGAAAATGGGTGAGCAGGTCATTATTGATGATTACGCACATCATCCAACAGAAATCAACGCGACAATTGAAGCTGCTCGTCAGAAATACCCAGAACGTGAAATTGTAGCAGTATTTCAGCCGCATACATTCTCTCGAACACAAAAATTCTTAGATGAATTTGCAGAGAGTTTACGTAAGGCAGATCAAGTATATTTATGTGATATTTTTGGTTCTGCTCGTGAAAATAAAGGAGAATTAACAATTCAAGACCTGCAGCAACGCATTGATGGTGCAGAGCTTATTACGGTTATGACAACAGAAGTATTAAAGAAACATAAAAACGGCGTACTTATTTTTATGGGCGCTGGTGATATTCAAAAATTTGAAGCTGCTTATGCGAAGGAAGTACAAGTGGCAGAGAAGAAGTAAGAAGAAATGACGTGCAATTGGCACGTCATTTTTTTGTTGATTTAGAATTAGCTCTAAGTAAGGTGGAACAGTGAAAGTTAAGAGAGAATATAATATATACAATTGCAGGCGTTCTTTGTTCCTAAGAGCTGTTTGTATTAAAAAGTAGAAAAAGAGTTTTTGCTAAGTTGTTATTTCTTTTGGAAAAATCGTGGTTTTAAGTGTCAGAATAATGAGAAAAAGATAAGGGGATAGGAAAATGTTTACATTACGCGTTGATGACGAAATCTCATTGCAATTATTAGAAAAGCAACATAAAGATGAACTGTACGAATTAGTGGATAGCAACCGAGAATATTTCCGAGAATGGCTTCCATGGGTGGACGGCACGAAATCAGCTGAAGCGTACAATGGACTCTGTCCAATGTGGCTGCATAATTTCGCAGATGGAGATGGTTTTGAAGCGGGTGTACGCTATAAAGGAAAGCTCGTTGGGGTGATTGGGATTCATCCAGTAAGTAGGGCGAAGAAAGCGACAAGTATTGGATACTATCTTGCGGAAGAAGCAAGTGGAAAAGGAATTATGACGCGAAGTGTAAAGGCTGCGCTCCGTTATGCTTTCGAAGAATTAAAATTAAATAAAGTTGAAATTCATTGCGGAGTAAATAATCAAAAGAGCCGTGCCATTCCAGAACGCCTCGGCTTTAATTTAGATGGAATTATGCGTGATGGAGAATGTTTATATAATCAATTCCATGATATTGCCGTGTATAGTATGCTAGCAAGAGAATGGAGAGAGAAGCGTATGAAATGACGCTTCTTTTTTTCTGAATTTATCAATAATTGATGGTATAAAAAAATAGAAAAAGAGTTTTTTGCTAAGTTGTTATTTTTTTCTAGAAAACTCGTGATTTTAAATGTTAGAATAATAAGAAAAAATAAGGGGATAGGAAAATGTTTACACTACGCGTTGATGATGAAATCTCATTACAATTATTAGAAATGCAACATAAAGATGAATTATACGAGTTAGTGGATAGCAATCGAGAATATTTACGAGAATGGCTTCCATGGGCGGATCGCACGAAATCAGCTGAAGGGTACAATGAAATCTTTCCAATGTGGCTACATAACTTCGCGGATGGAAATGGCTTTGAATCAGGTATACGCTATAAAGGAAAGCTCGTTGGGATGATTGGGATTCATCCGGTGAATTGGGCGAAGAAAGCAACAAGTCTTGGATACTATCTTGCGGAAGAAGTAAGTGGAAAAGGAATTATGACGCGAAGTGTAAAGGCTGCGCTTCGTTATGCTTTCGAAGAATTAAAATTAAATAAAGTTGAAATTCATTGCGGAGTAAGCAATCAAAAGAGCCGTGCAATTCCAGAGCGGTTAGGTTTTCACTTAGATGGAATTATGCGTGAGGGAGAATGGTTATATGATCATTTTCAGGACATAGCGGTGTATAGCATGTTAGCAAGAGAATGGAGAGAGAGAAGCGTATGAAATGACGCTTCTTTTTTTCTGAACTTATCAATAATTGATGGTATAATATGGATAAGGAGTGATGAAGATGGAATTTTACGTGAAAAAAAATCCAATTATGATACTGCTTACTGTCATTATGCTGCTGCTTGTTGTAATCTCTCCTATCATATCATTTATGTTGAATGAGAAAGGTTGGCTGACAGGACTTGCAGCAGGAATCTTATTTTTAGCTGCAAATATTATTCCTATTTCTGAAATGTTTGTATTCCAGCATAAAGTCGTTGATGGAGAATTAATAACAGGACATTGGCTGACAAAGAAGAAAATTCCGACTGTAAGCATTCGTACTATACGATTTGTGGGAAGAAAAAAGAATAATTTAGAGATCACGTACGGTAGTAATTTTGAAGTGCATATGATTACACTGCCAAAAGAGAAAGAAAAATTCATGGAGCTGCTTTTGCAAGGAAGTCCTTATGTGAGAATAGAAAATTAAATATATGGTGAGAAATCTTTTAAGCAATAGAATGAATAGAGTATGTCAGTTTTCATCAAGTGTGTAATCCAGGAGGTCTCTATATGAACATTCGTTGGCACAAATCCAATTATCGCGAGGATCATATGATTTTTGATACGCTATGGGAAGCTGAGGAATGGAGCTACTCTATAAGTAATGACATATATACAGGTGCATTTGATGGATATACAACTTCAGATAAGAAAGTCGCCTATGTTTTGGCCTTTCGCTTGGCAAGTGCTCCGCGATTTCATGTTCATACGGATACAGTTTGGCTTGAGGATAAAATGATGTATAAGGTGTGGGTTACTTTTTCTACTGATGCAAAATCTTAGATGTTCTGCGCATTACATATGCAACAGGCTTCGTCATACTTTAATAGATTGAAAGGGGGCAGGGATATGGGAGTAGGACATGTTATTTTTAATGTTTTTTCAATATTAGGACTTGTTTTCCCTTTTGCGGCCGCAGTTTTTACAGCATATGTTGTAACGATTGTATTAAAGAGAATGAGAGAAAGAAACGAGTATTTAAAAGATATCCGAGATGAGCTTAGGAAGAGGAATGATACTTCGAACTAAGTTCATTTTTGATAATTTGGAGGTTTCATATGACTAAAATAGGTATAATCCGTCACGGAAGTACACCGTGGAATAAAGAAGGGAGAGCACAGGGGAGTTCAGATATTTCCCTTGATCAAGCTGGATTATCAGAGGCTTATAAACTTGCGGAGCGCTTGCGTAAGGAGAATTGGGATTTCATATATTCTAGTGATCTATTAAGAGCGAAGCAAACTGCCCAAATTATAGGAGAAAAAATTTTGAGTATCCCTCTTTATTTAGAACCTAGGCTTCGTGAAGCAGGCGGAGGACAGATTGAAGGGACAACGGAGGAAGAGAGAGTTTTAAAATGGGGACAGAATTGGAGAGAGCTAGACTTAGGAATTGAAAGTGCTGATAGTGTAATCACAAGAGGTCTTTCGGTAATTGAAGAGATAGCCTCTAAACATGATAACAAAAATATATTAATCGTTAGTCATGGTGCATTCATTCGACATCTTCTAAAGGAACTAGTACCGCATTTGAATATGGTAGAATCTCCGAAAAACACGTCTCTAACTAAACTTATAAAAGCAAAGAATGGCTGGGAGCCAGAACTATATAATTGTACAATTCACTTAGAATAGAGTGTGATATTTCATCTAAAATCGGCAAGGATACCCCACTTCAATCGTGTGAAGGGCGTAGCCAAACGATAAGTGGTGGGTAGTTGAATCAAGATTACTAAAGTGAAATCTCCATCAATGTTTTTTTTTCATTCCACATTGCTGATTGATTGAAGCAATTGCTCGTTAATGCAGGATAAACAATTCCAAAGAAGATTAAACAGCCACCGAGTTCTGATAGAATATCAAATCTCGATGGCTGATTAATCTTTTTTATAGTTGCTTACTTGATAGGAATAGGTAGACCTCTTTTTGTTTTTATGACACTGCTTGCGTTTGTCGTTTCATTGCTTTTCGTTTTGTTAAATAACGAGCAGCAAAGTAAGAGCCTAATACATAAATTACAGCTATAACTTGGGCTGATAATGTCTCAACTGTTGGGAATATACAGAACCAAACCCCCATCCAATCAGGGAAATGAATATTGATGGTAGTTGTACTAATCCATCCTGCTAGTTGCATCTCTTGTACGGTTTCTCCCACCATTACGGCCAAGACAACCACTAAGAGACCGCCTGTAAATACCAACATTTTCTTATAAGGAAGACGGCGATGAGCTAAAAAGGTCAGAACTCCCACTATCATCGTTAACGCTAACCCAATCAGTGCTCCTTGTAAGATAACATCAGACCCCACTTTTAATCGTAAATTTTGAAGGAAAAGAACGACTTCAAAACCCTCACGATAAACCGATGTAAGACCTAGTAGGAAAAGAGACCAAAATGTACTCTTTGCGACACTCTCACCATTATTTCCCGTTATTTTTTGTTTCTTACGATTATGTAGGTTAATCCAACCCTGCCAATAAATCTTATGAAAGAACCAGTTCATGATAATACATAAAACAATAACAGCTAGAATTCCTGTTGCAGCTTGAATATGAAGCTCCGATGCATTCACAGAAGAAATAATCCCTACTACAATAAACCATGTAGCAATTGTGGCTAAGAAGGATACCCCCGCTCCTGCAGAAATGGGCTTCCAATAGTTATCTTGTTTCTTACGCACTAAGCCAGAGATAATTGCTGATAATACTAAAATGGCCTCTAATCCTTCCCGAAAGATAAGGATAGCCGTATTTATGATTGCAGCACCTGGCGTTATATCTTTAGCGGTAGGATCAGGATTCCCTTGATAATTCACTCCCTGCCATATGATGACACCAATTACTACCAACAAGGAAAACGATATAAGAATGGTTTTGAGATTTAAAAATTTTTTAAGCAATGAACTTCCCCCTAGTATATCTAAAAACGATAATGATAATCTTTATCAATAAAAACTAGATTAATCTTAATCCCGCATTTTTTATTTGTCAATGAAAATTTTAGCAACGTGCTATCGCCGCCAAAGCATCACATTTCCTACACTAAGCTATGATTTTATGAAAATATATTTCAAACAGTTTTTTTAGTTTACAAGAATGTCTGTTTTTATCACATGAATAGGCTTTAAAAGGCATACGTTGCTAGCTATATTTCAAGTGAAAGTGATATTGAAATTACTGCTTTGAAAAGGGCTGAAAAATCATGAATCTTGAGATTTATCCCGTATTAACGGGCAGTAAGACCCTCCCTCAAAATTCAGAGAGAAGCGAGGAAGATAAGTGGGGGATAAAAACTTAAGGTAGAGGTGTGAAAAAATAATCCTCTTTTTGTTGTGGGAACAATTATATTTGAACTTTTACTCTATATTTTGAATTTTTACATATTGACAATGATAATCATTATCTTTAATATTAATTTGACTTTTCATTTCATTAAGGGGGACTTTTATGAAGATTCGCAGTATGGTTAGAAAGGTTCATTTATACCTTAGCATGATAGCTGGTATGTTTATTGTGCTAATTGGATTGACTGGAAGTTTGCTTGTCTTTGACAACGAATTAAATCGTATGATTTATCCTGATTTATACAAAATAACTAAGGGTCAACCGGTTACATATCAGAAAGCCTTGCAAACTGTAGCAAGCACATACCCAAAGGGAGAAATTCAGCGTGTGTATACGCCAGATGATCCACACTCTCAAGGGGTTTATTTGTTTAATTTGAAAGAAGGAAAAGGGACGAAATCTGTATATGTTGATCCGGGGACCAGTAACATAAATGGAGAATTAGGGGAAAAAGCGTTTTTTAATCAAGTAAAAGAGATTCATTATCATTTACTTCTTAATGATTTTAACGGTAAAGAAATTGTGGGTATTATTGGATTTATTTTCTTTTTTATTAGTTTATCTGGGTTGTATTTATGGTGGCCTGGAATTAAAAAATGGGCACGCGGTTTTGTTATACGGCGTAGTAAGAATACATATGTAAAACAGTATGATATACATAAAGTCATTGGAATCATTGCTATGCCACTTTTATTAGTGGTTTCATTAACAGGGGCACTTTTTACATACGATAAGACAATTTTTGGGTGGATCGGAGCGAAAACTAGTGTCATGCCATCGAAGGAGAAACTTATTTCTAAGCCTCTTTCAGGAGGAAAACTCCCTCTTGATTCCTTGTTAAGTGAAGCTGAAAAGGCAGTTCCTCAAGGGACTATTACGCAAGTAAGGATGCCTGCGCAAGCGAAAAAAGGAAAAGCAGAAGGTGCTGTGGAAATTCGTTTGAGTCGTCCATACGATCCAGGGAATGGGAATGTGAAAATATGGGTTGACCAGTATAGCGGGAAAGTGTTGGCTAAACAAGATCCAAAGGTGGATGATGGACTGACGTATCAGACATGGCTTAAACCACTACATACAGGAACGTTTGGTGGTTTATTTACAAAAATCTTATATGTTATTGGTGGTCTTACACCATCAATTTTAATGTTTACTGGTACGTATATGTGGTGGCACAAGAAAAAGAGTAAGCGAAAGCCAAAACGTTCTTCAGTAACTGCAGCATAACTGATAAAGAAAAAATTAGAGCAATTAAGAAAGCTCAAAAAGATTTAGGTGAGTCTAAAGGCAATAGTGGTTCTTTATAATACGTATAAATTCCGCTAACGAGCGTTATGTAAATAAGAAATCCCGTCAGAACAAAGACTGACGGGATTTCTCATTTCATTACACAATTTGTTTGGGAGTTTTCCCAGTGCTGTCATTTGAATAGAGACGTTCCCAAAGTTCGTTCATTTTGCTTCTGCCGCTATCAATTCCAGGATTGAATTGGATTGCAGCTTGCTTGCGAACAGTACGGACATGTTGCACTGCTTCTTGTAGTTTTTGGTCAATTGTGTTCGATTCTTTTCCGGCAAGTTTGGCGATTGACAATCCCGCCGTTGTTCCTTGAGCCATGGCAATTTTGCCACTTTCAATCCCGGTGATATTCCCGGCTACAAATAGTCCATTAAGAGGAGTTTCCATCATCTCTGAATGGTGGGGCACGTGACCGCCAAGTTCAGGAATGTATTGAAATGGACATCCGGCAACAGCGGCAAGCTCTGCCAGCGGGTACAAGCCGCCTGCTATACAGACAAAATCCGCTTCGTGAATAGTTTCAGACCCTTCAATAATATTGCCATTTGCATCAATATCGGCGACGCGTACTCCTTCCACTTGATCTGTACCGATAATTTCGAGTGCTGCTTTCCGAAGTTGAAGGGGAGTACCGTTCACTTTCATGCCGTTTTTCGGATAAAAGTTTAAAGCAACGTTCCGCATCCAGTCATTTTTCATGAAACGGCTCCCGATACGTAATAACGGTGATGGAGCGAGATGAGCTGCGTTCAAGAGCGATTTCATAACCTCTTCAGGCTCACCAGCTTTTTGACTAAGGACACTTTTTTCAGGGAGTACAATTCGATCAACTGTTATGCCAGCTAGTTGTAATTCATTTAAAATCGCAAATGCTAAAATATTTGCTCCGATAAGGATCCCTTTTTTGCCGACTTGGACGCGATGAACATTTGTCATGACTTGAGCTGCGCCAATAGACATTACACCAGGAAGGGTCCAACCAGGCAGCGGGATAGAGTACTCGGCAGCTCCAGTCGCAATTAGTACAAATGGTGCTTCTAGCGTACCTAAGCTCGTATGTACATTCCATAGGTGGTTTTCTTTTTCTAAATTGTAAACAGACACACCGCAGCGAATATCGACCGATAATTTTTTCGCTTCTTGATGAAGGCGCTCTGATTCTTTTATGCCATTCCACCATTCACCGGAAGGTTCTTGATGAAGTTGTCCTAGTAACCTGCCGCCTGGTTTTATAAATTCATCAATAACAGTCACGTTGAGACCAAAGCTCGCACATGCAATAGCTCCTGCTAATCCTGCTGGGCCCCCTCCAATTACAATGACATCAATCATCGCTTTTCCACCATCCTTCTTACAATATTCGGATGCTGTTTGCCGCTTTCAACAATCATATCCTTTTCGACAACTGTTAAGCAGGCTCTTACGTTTGCTTGATCATTGACAGTTACACGGCACTCTAAGCAATGACCGATATTGCAATAAATACCTCTAGGTGTCCCGCTATCTTCGTGAACGCGTAGTTTTCGTATTCCGTTTGCCAAAAGAGCCGCCGCAATCGTTTCATTTTCATATGCTTCATATTGAATTCCGTCAAACTGAAAGGAAATACGTTCTCTATCATCTAAATTCCCTAAAATGGGATGGTTCATGATTCTAGTCATTGATTTTCACCTACTGTTCCAAAGGTTACCGGCCGAATGGGGGGCTGATATTTTAACGGAATTTCACCAGGTGACACATTAGGGATAACACTTTCAATAATTCTATCTAATGTCGGCCTGCATGTGCGGCCGCCGCAAAAGCCCATTCCTGCTCGTGTTCTTAATTTTAATTCTCTTGCTGTGCATGTATGTTGATCTGCCGTTTTCTGAAGCTGTCCGTAAGTAACTTCTTCACAGCGGCAAATCACAATGCTCTCTTTGTTAACCATTTGAATTCCTCCTCGACAGTCTTTCATAAAAATATTATGCAAAAAATGTGCCAATGCAGAGGAGGAAGAGGGTTAATGTAGGCCGAGCCGCTTCAAACGATTGTATAAAGTGGCTCTTGTGATACCAAGTTGTTTCGCGCACTCTAATTTATTTCCATCTAAGATCTGTAACGCTCTTTCGATTACTTTTCTCTCGTGTTGATCCATTTCTTTTTGTAGTGATAAGATGGTTGAATCATTTTCTTGAAGTACATTAGATACAGTCTTTGGTGTGTTTTCAAAGTTGATACTATTTGGATGAAAGGGTAAATACTCTCTTTTTATTACGCCATCTGTTGCAAATACGATGAGCCGTTCTATGACATTGCGAAGTTCGCGAATATTGCCAGGCCAATCATACCGAAGCAGTTCATGCATGACTTCTGGAGGAAACTCATGAATTGGCCGCTGATAGCTCAAAGAAAAATCATGTAAAAAGTAATGGGTTAATTCGATAATATCTTCTTGCCGCTCTCTTAAAGGAGGGATGTGCAAACTGACTACGTTCAATCGGTAATATAAATCTTCACGGAATTGTCCTTTTCTCATTAATTCTTGTAAATCGCGATTTGTAGCAGCGATGATACGGAAGTCGATGTTGATTTCTTTTTCTCCACCAACGCGATAATATTTCCGCTCCTGCAGCACGCGTAGGAGTTTTACCTGCATTTCGAGCGGCATTTCACCTACTTCATCAAGAAATAATGTACCGCCTTTTGCTAGTTCTATTTTTCCTTTTTTTCCTTTACTATCGGCACCAGAGAAAGCACCCCGTTCATATCCGAATAGCTCACTTTCAAATAAAGATGCTGGTATCGCGCCGCAGTTAATTGAAATAAAAGGTGCTTTCGGCATTTCACTTGCCTCATGAATTGCTTTCGCAAACACCTCTTTTCCGACACCGCTTTCGCCTAATATGAGAACAGTGGATTTAACAGAACATACTCTTCTAGCCAAATCCACTGTTCTTTGCAGGGTGGTACTTTTTCCTTTAATAGATTGAAATGGATCAGATGAATCCTTATATTTTGCTACTTCTTGTTCTAAACGGTGTACTTCGTTGGACATATTAAATAATTTCTCATTCAGTACGACTTGATTTGTGATATCCGTTTCTGAAACGACGGCCCCGATAATCTGACCATTAAAATAAACGGGATTAGAGTTGATTATGACAAACAAATCAGACCGAGGCTGATGGTGCTGTCCTGCAATACTTTTCCCTTTATGCAGAGATTGCAAGATTTCTAGATTTTTATAGTCGAAAAAATCCGTAATTGGTTGGCCGATTATATTTTCCCGCTTGACTGAAAAAATTTTTTCTGCGCCTTCGGTCCATGTGCAAACATGCTCGTTATCATCAATGACTGTGACTGAAGAATCTGTTGTTTGAATGACAGTTTCATAAAATGCTTTTAATTGATTGTAAGAGTTATGAAGAAAATGGATCATTTGAGTGGCTGTTATACAGCCTATTGGATTTTTGGTTGTATCAAGAATAATTGCTGTGGAATGCTGATTAAACGCCTCAATCAAGGTGAAGAATGGATCATCTTCATATACGATTTTGCATGGGAAATCAAGCGTTTCTGTTGTTGAACGATAATAAAATTCACCGTTTTTCTGTTCAATCTGATGTTTATCGAACGGTGTATCGATTAGAAGATGTTTTATTATTTCTTTTACTGACGGTAATGAAAATATAGTGATCCTCCTCCTGCGCTGTAAAAAATGATTAACACTGTAAAAAAAATTATACACCAATTAGCGGAATGTTTAAAATATTTAAACAGAAAATTTCATTCTATGAAATGAGAGTAAAACTGCTGTGTTTAGAAATTGAGGAACTGAATCAGGAATGAATCCTGGTGATAGGAACAAAAATTTGAAAGCACAAAAGTAATTTCTTTTCCCTCTGAAATTTTCCTGTTCGATGCGAGTCGCCGTCACTTGCACCGAACCGTCAGCCGGGATGAAGTAATAGTCCATTGTGATAGTTTCACATGAATTGGCACACGAATTGCATTTTAGATAATGAGGCCATTTCATCGAGAGGAGGAATGTGATGTGAAACATTGTGACGTGTTAGTCATTGGCGGGGGAATTATTGGCTGTTCGATTGCCTACTATGTTTCTAAGTATGGAAGAGATGTAACGATAATTGAAAAAGGGGAATTTGTTAGTGGCACGTCTTCACGATGTGACGGCAATATTTTGGCGATTGATAAAGACCCGGGTTTTGATAGTCAGATGTCGTTGTTTAGTCAGAAATTAGTGGATGACTTAAGCAAAGAATTGGAGTATCCATTTGAATATCGAGCACCAGGAAGCATCCTTGTTTGTGAGTCGGACGAGGAGATGGAAGCGGCACAGAAATGGGTAAATCGTCAAAAAGCTGCCGGTTTACCATTTCGAATGCTTGACCGGCAGGATATTCGGCAGGAGTCCCCCTTTTTTGCAGATGATTTATTAGGTGGGCTAGAATGCGCCACTGATTCTACGGTTAATCCTTATCTCTTAGCTTTTTCACTTTTGGAAGACGCAAAAAAACTAGGAGCTAAAGCTTTCAAGCATACAGAAGTAAAACAAATGAAAAAAGAAGAAAGTGGTTCATTTACTGTAGAAACGACAAACGGAGCTTTTACTGCGGATCATGTCGTCAATGCGGCAGGAGTATGGGCGCCTCGAATAGGAGAGATGCTTGATCTTTCCATACCAATTGAGCCAAGAAAAGGGCATATCATCGTTGCCTCAAGGCAACAGCATGTAGGATCTCGAAAAGTAATGGAGTTTGGTTACTTAATTTCTAAGTTTGGTGGAAAGCGTCGTGTTGATCCACTCACTGAAAAATACGGAGTAGCTCTTGTCTTTGAACCAACGGAAAGCCAAAATTTTTTAATTGGGAGCAGTAGAGAATTTGTCGGCTTTCATACGAAAGTAAACAATGAAATCATTAAATGTATTGCTAACCGGGCAATCCGCTTTTATCCGAAAATGGCAGATATGATGGTGATTCGTTCATATGCAGGATTAAGGCCATGGACGGAAGATCATTTACCAATCGTTTCACGTGTGGATAAGATTCCAAATTATTATATCGCGGCGGGACATGAAGGGGACGGAATTAGCCTCGCAGCAGTAACTGGGAAAATAATAGAAGAACTCATTAATGAAAAAGAAACATCGATTCCCGTTGCTCCGCTTAGCTTTAACCGATTTACAGAAAGGGTGTTGAGCAGATGAGGGCACAAAGAGTCTTTACAACAATTGATACACATACAGGCGGGAATCCAACGAGGACACTGATTAGCGGGCTTCCTAAGTTAGTTGGAGAAACAATGTCAGAAAAAATGCTCCATATGAAAAAGGAATATGACTGGATTCGCAAACTGTTAATGAATGAACCGCGCGGCCACGATGTCATGTCTGGTGCTTTGTTAACGGACCCTTGCCATCCAGAAGCAGATATTGGTGTGATTTACATAGAGACGGGCGGATATTTGCCGATGTGTGGACATGACACGATTGGTGTGTGTACAGCGTTAGTTGAATCTGGATTGATTCCCATTCAAGAACCGGTCACTTCCTTAAAATTGGATACACCTGCCGGGCTCGTCGAAGTGGATATCGCAGTAGAAAATGGAAAAGCAAAAGAAGTGTCTTTTTGTAATATCCCAGCATTTCTTTTAAAACGTGTTTCCGTTGATGTCGAGGGAATTGGGCGTATAGATGCTGACATTGCGTATGGCGGGAATTTTTACGCAATCATTGATGCAAAATCAGTTGGATTGGATTTACTTCCAGAGAATGCTTCTAACATAATCGAAACAGCAATCAACATTAGAAATACCATTAATGAAAAAGTTGAAATCGTTCACCCGCAACATCCGTTTATTAAAGGGTTAACTCATGTTGAATTTTTTACTGAACCAACCCATGAGGAAGCAGATGTGAAAAATACAGTTATTGTTCCCCCGGGAGGAATCGACCGTTCCCCATGTGGAACGGGTACTTCTGCAAAATTGGCTGTCCTATATGCCAATCAAGAAATTTCAATTGGCGAAGAATTTGTTCATGAAAGCATTGTCGGTTCCTTATTTAGAGGACGCGTATTGGAAACAACAGATGTGGAAGGTACCCAGGCTGTGGTGACCAAAATTGCGGGATCAGCTTGGTTAATGGGGATGCATCGCTTCTTCTATCACGAAGAAGATCCGCTTAAAGAGGGATTTCTGCTCATTCCCCCTATGGAACATGAAACGGAGGACGTGAAATGAAAATTCAGAAGACGTATTCAACAACAGATGTACACGTAGCTGGTCAAGCGTTTCGTGTTATTAAAGATGTGCCGTTCATTCACTATCAAAACTTGGAGCAGCTGAATGAGCAGTTTATGCATGTGTTTGCGGAAGAAATCTATCTTTTGTTGAATGAACCGCGTGGATTTGCTGGTTTAAATGGTTGTCTTGTTGTTCCGACGATTAATGAAGAAGCTGATGCCGCAGTATTATTTTTCAATCATGAAGGAACGGTTCCTCTTCATTACGGGGGCATCGTTGCTGTGATTACAGCTTTATTGGAATGCGGTCATTTAAAGCCGAGGGCGTCAAGTGAATATAAAATCGAAACGGTCAGCGGTGTGATTTCCGTTACCGCGATGATGGAGAATGATGAAGTAATTTCAGTAGTGATAGAAAGTGAATCGTGTCAAATAGTCGAAACGAATATCCCATTGTCTGATTCACATTTCAATACACAGTTCACCCTCGTGCAAGCTGATCAATTATACGCAGTGTTTGAGAAAAGTGATATTTCTGCACAGATTCGTGTTGAGGAGCTTTCTGAACTAAAGAGATGGGGAGAAACAGTGCTTCAAGCTCTCGAATCAAAAATGCCAATAAAGGGCGTCATTTTAATGGATGATTCTCATTTAGAAGAAGGGCGAATCAAAACAATTACATTCCGCACCGACCGGTATGTTGTTCGTTCTCCTGGTTTTGGATCGACGATGGCGTGTTATACAAGCTTGCTTTCTAAAGGGAAGGTGTGTATAGAACCACCATTTGTAAGTGAAAGCATTTTTGGCAGCACTTTGACGGTACAAGGAGTGAAACAAACGGAGAGTGGATACAAGTTTATTTTGAAAAGCCGTGGTTTTATTACAGGAATGCAGATGTTTGTATTAGATCCGACTGATCCTTTATCTGCTGGATTTTTACTAAAATAATCAAATTATAGTCGTTTACTAAAGTTATTGTGCTTACTAGTGATAGCAAAAAAACTAAAAAAATATTAAGGGGGAAATAGAAATGACAACAATTAGAGGAGCTTATCCAGTATTAATTACTCCAATGAATGAGGCGCAGGAGATTGATTGGGGCGGTGTGAAAAATAATGTGAACTACTTCGTAGATCAAGGGGTTGCAGGTATTGTAATCAACGGCAGTACTGGAGAGTTTGTAAGTTTATCAAAAGAAGAAAAGTTCCAAATGGTTGAAACAGTATTAAAAGAAGTGAACGGCCGCATTCCTGTTATTGTGGGAACAGCTGCTGAAACGACAAAAGAAACAATTGAATATACGAAACAGGCGGAAGCACATGGTGCAGATTGTGCGCTGATCATTAATTCTTATTATTGTAAACCGAAAGAGGAAGAAATTTATTTCCACTTTAAAGAAGTATCAAATGCAGTGAATGTGCCTATTATGCTGTACAACAATCCTTTTACATCTGGCGTTGATATGAGTACAGAGCTGATGCTGCGAATCGGAAAAGAATGTGAAAGAGTTACTCACATTAAAGAATCAAGTGGGGATATTCGCAAAGCAAGAGATCTTGTCAGACATGGCAAAGGGGATATTGAAATTTTCTGCGGTTCAGAAGATCTAGTGATGGAGTCTTATTTAGTCGGGGCAACAGGCTGGATTTCTGTCGCAGGGAATATTGTGCCAAAGCTTGTTACGCAAATGTTTAATCATTTCCAAAAAAGTGAGTTAAAAGAAGCTTGGGCAATCAATGACAGTATATTACCACTTTGTACATTCCTTGAAGGGTCAGGAAAATATGTGCAAATTGTTAAGCGCGCAATGGAATTAAATGGGCAGGCAGGAGGTCCTTCTCGTTATCCTCGTTTAGGATTGACACCTGAGGAAGATCAAAAGCTGAAAGATATTTTAGCTACTTTAACCGCCGTTTCACATGTGTAAAAAAGTATAGCACTGTATGAATAGAAAAGGGGAGTGGAACATGTTAACAGCACAAATAGAATTAAAACCGAGAGTGAAAGCTTTTTTAGAAGGAACTATTGAACTTTTTATCGATGGAAAATTTGTACCAGCTACAAGCGGTAAAAAGTTTGAAACGTATAACCCAGCGACAGAAGAAGTTCTTGCTTTCGTAAGTGAAGCAGGGGAAGAAGATGTTGATTTAGCGGTGAAGGCTGCGCGCCGGGCATTTGAAAAAGGGCCATGGCCTGAACTTAGTGCGGCAGAAAGAGCACACTTAATTTATAAGCTGGCTGATTTAATTGACGAATATAAGGAAGAATTAGCTCAATTGGAAGCATTAGATAACGGAAAGCCGTATCAAGTAGCATTAGAAGACGATATTCCAGCCACAGTGGAACATTACCGTTATTATGCTGGCTGGGCAACGAAGATTCT
Source organism: Bacillus sp. S2(2024) (assembly GCF_050474045.1). NCBI lineage: Bacteria > Bacillati > Bacillota > Bacilli > Caryophanales > Bacillaceae > Bacillus > Bacillus sp. S2(2024). The sequence goes on along the minus strand of NZ_JBFLUS010000003.1, from coordinate 3,646,878 downwards.
TGGTCAGACGACTCCGATTTCAAAGGATTATTTAAACTATACACGTCATGAACCAATTGGTGTTGTCGGCCAAATTATTCCGTGGAACTATCCATTAGTCATGGCTGCGTGGAAAATGGGTGCAGCACTTGCGACAGGATGTACAATCGTATTAAAACCTGCTGAACAAACGCCGTTATCCCTCTTATATACAGCGCAGCTTTTTAAAGAAGCTGGCTTCCCGGACGGCGTTGTGAATTTCGTTCCTGGATTTGGCCAAACGGCAGGTGCAGCAATTGTAAATCATCATGATATCGAAAAAGTAGCTTTTACAGGCTCCACAGACACTGGCAAGTATATTATGCGCCAAGCAGCTGAAACGATTAAACATGTGACGTTAGAGCTTGGGGGGAAATCACCAAATATTATTTTAGAAGATGCGAATATAGATGAAGCAATTACTGGTGCTTTTAACGGTATTATGTACAACCACGGTCAAAACTGCAGTGCAGGATCTCGTGTGTTCGTTCATAGAAAGCACTATGAAAAAGTCGTAGAAGAACTAGCGAAACTAGCAAACAATGTAAAACTCGGTGCAGGAATGGAAAAAGGGACTGAAATGGGACCTCTTGTATCCAAAAGGCAACAAGAACGCGTGTTACGTTATATTGAAAAAGGAAAAGCGGAAGGAGCAAGAATTGCAGCTGGCGGTGAGAAGTCTTTTGAAAAAGGATACTTCGTTCAGCCAACCATTTTCGCAGATGTTACAGATGATATGACAATCGCGAAAGAAGAAATATTTGGGCCAGTAGTCGCAGTTCTGCCGTTCGATACAGTTGAAGAAGTCATTGAAAGAGCAAATAACACTCCATTTGGACTCGCTGCAGGTGTATGGACAGAAAACATTAAAACGGCACACAAAGTGGCGAATCGCTTAAAGGCAGGGACAGTATGGATTAATGATTACAACTTAGAAGATGCTGCCGCTCCATTCGGTGGTTATAAACAATCAGGCATTGGGCGCGAAATGGGCTCCTATGCACTCGATAACTATACAGAAGTGAAGAGCATTTGGGTGAACTTGAAATAAAGTGAAACTTCCATCAGTGGGGGCTTCATCCCCACTGATGGTTAGTTGAACCAATCGAACTGTCCATCTTTTCAATTAATTTTATTGGAATCCCTAAAAAATAAAGCGTTTATATTAGATGAATCTTCAACCAGCAGTAAGTTTGGAATTTCCTCACTGTTTGAAAGCTTGATGTATAAGAAATACGGAACATATGATTTAGGGAGTAGCCCATCATTAGCGTTCCTTATATTAAACTTTTATAGTAAATTTTTCTTCATATATCCCGTTCTTCTATAAAGTTATGAAAAAATGGCAATAGTCTAATTGTAAAATACTGAATATTAAGAAAATATAAGGTTGAAAGGGGAGTAAAGTATGGCAAACAAAGGCAAGTTTAAAAGAGAAATATCACTACTGGATTTAGCCTTTATCGGTTTTGGATCTATGTTTGGATCAGGATGGTTGTTTGCTGCTAGCCATGTTTCAGGAATAGCAGGTCCAGCCGGAATTATTTCATGGGTAATTGGTGGAATCGCTATTTTTTTATTAGGACTTGTATACTGTGAACTTGGGGCATCACTTCCGCGAGCTGGAGGCATTGTTCGCTATCCTGCTTACTCTCATGGTCCTATACTTGGATATTTATTAGGATTTATTACTCTCATTGCATTTTCAAGCTTAATAGCAATTGAAGTAGAAGCGGCTAGGCAATATGCAGCTGCTTGGTGGCCGAGCTTGACGAAAGAAAATTCTACTTTGCCGACTATAAGCGGATGGCTTATGCAATTTGGGCTGCTCGTCATTTTCTTTCTGTTAAATTATTGGAGTGTAAAAACATTTGCGAAATCGAATTTAATCATAACCATCTTTAAATTTTTTGTACCAGCATTAACAATTATTGTACTGTTAATGCACTTACATGGTGATAATTTTTCAAGTGCTGGTTTCGCACCGTTTGGATTTTCTGGTGTACAAGCAGCTATTTCTGCAGGCGGTGTTATTTTTGCTTATTTAGGACTGACACCTATTGTATCAGTTGCAAGTGAAGTGAAAAATCCACAAAGAACGATACCAATTGCTCTTATTTTGTCTGTAATCTCTTCATTGATTGTTTATGTTCTTTTACAAGTTGCTTTTATTGGAAGTATTCCAACTGAAATGCTTAGCCAAGGATGGGCGGGAATTAGTCATGAATTTAGTTTACCATTTAAAGATATTTCCGTTCTGTTAGGACTGGGGTGGATGGTCTATTTTATTGTTTCCGATGCCATTATATCACCGAGTGGAACGGGGAATATTTATATGTCCGCTACTCCTCGTGTTGTATATGGCTGGGCTCAAAGCAGAACCTTATTTAAAATATTTTCTAAAGTTGATGAAAAATCAGGCATACCAAGACCAGCACTTTGGCTTACTTTTGCTCTTTCTGTTTTCTGGACATTACCGTTTCCTTCATGGGAAGCATTAATCAATGTTGTTTCTGCAGCGCTTGTATTAAGTTATGCCCTCGCACCAATTACAACAGCGGCCCTTAGAAAACGGGCTCCTGAGCTAAACCGTCCGTTTTGGGTAAAAGGGATGTCAATCATTGGGCCACTTTCATTTGTCATTGCATCATTAATTGTCTATTGGTCTGGTTGGAAAACACTTTCTTGGTTATTATCTTCACAAGTTATTATGTTTGTAATCTATCTATGTTGCAAAAAATGGGCACCAACTTCACAAGTATCTTTTGCCCAACAAATCAAGTCATCGTTATGGCTCGTTTTTTACTACATTGCCATAATGGTTGTGTCATACTTCGGTATGTTTGGTGAAGGAAAGGGATATTTAACGAATTCAACAGATTTGATCGCAGTTAGTATTGTTTCCTTAATTAGCTATTACTGGTCGGTTCATACTGCTTTACCTATTGTCGATTTGGATGACGAAGACGAAGTGGAAAGCACTGATTATTTACAGGTAGAGAATGCTACGATTAGTAAATGACATGTAGATTTTGTGAAAAATAGAAACATAGAAAAGGAAGAAGCGTATAGAGAGACGCTTCTTCCTTTTTTCTGAATTGACCGATAATTAGTGGTATAATCTGGATAAGTACGGTTACTATAATCATTTCCTATATATTTTGTGTTTTGGTGGAATGTAGGGAAAAGGGAGATGTGAAATATGATAAATTCCACATTAGAAATGTATGACTACCATGTATGGGCGAACCAAAAAATGATTGATCGATTAAAAGAACTGTCCCAGGATGTTTACACCAAGGGAATGCAGAGTATTTTTCCTTCTATATCAAAAGCGTTATCTCATATTTATCTCACCGATCACTTATGGTTAGATGTGATTTCTGGTAAAAGTATGAATGAAGCATTTGAATTAGTAAATCAATTAATAGAGCAAACAGAGTCAAAAAGTATTGAGGAAATAGAGAGCAGCTTTTTCGATTTATCGAAGAGATATAAAGCCTTTCTGAGTGTTCAGGAAGATATAGAAAAAGTAATTGTAGTTGATAATCCATATGCTGGTTTACTTACAACTTCTATTTCTGAATCTATACTACACGTTGTTACTCATGGATCTTATCACCGCGGTAACATTGCAGCTATGTTACGACAACAAGGTCACGCTTCCGTTATGCAAGATTATGGTCTTTATTTGTATAAGAAGTAATCCTCTATTAGAGAAGTGGATGAAAAAAGAGTGTGTGCATTTCTTCATACAATGTTTAAAAGTGAAAAAGGCTTAATTTTTAAGCCTTTTTTTCGGGTAATGTACGAAGTCGGGAGGGAATGAAATGCCGAATGTAGCGTCAAGAACAGAAGAGTTAAGAACAAAGTTACAAAATATATTAACTAGGGAATATAAAGAATGGGCTGTTAAAAGTTTAGAAGTAGTAGGAAGCGGCGTACAAAATGTTGTCTTTCGAGGAGATTCGGAAAAAGGTCCTTTCGCTTTTCGTGTACCATGGGAGCGCGAAGTTGCCAATATAAATGAAAATACTTTTAGTAGCCGGCTTTCATTGCAAAAGGAAGAAAAGTTGTCTAAGTTTTGTCATTCTAAAGGGATTCCAGTACCAGCTGTTCATGGTCTGCATCTTTCTAAGGAACTCGATTTTTTAATTTCAGACTTTGTAGCTGCTGATTCCACTCCAATTTCTTCTTACGAAATTGGGAAAATAGCCAATAAGCTTCATCATATGCCGATTGAAGGCTTGAATTATGAAAATGAAAGTGGGAAGACGACAGAAAAGCATATAGCAGAGCGTCTCGTCAAAAGACTACAATCATTTAATCAAATTACTTCTTTACGTATTCAATTTCCAAAAAGAGAAGAAATTGAGGCAATCCTAAAGGAAGGAGAACAAGTAAAGAGGCTCCTCCATATGGATATTCGACCTGTAAATGTAATTGGCTATAGCGGGGAAGTTAAAACAATCGTTGACTGGGATAATGCTTTAATTGGTCATCCAATGCTTGAGCTTATGAGAATAGCTGAAGTGAATGAAGTGAATTGGAGTGAATTTAAGGCTGGGTATAAAAATGAGCATATTTTTGAATCTCTTTCTCCAATTGTTTGCTTGTTTTATAGGCTAGATACGGCAGTAATGCTGGCTAATCTGTTTATTGTTCAGCTCAAAATAAAGGATAAAGGGCTGTACTATAAAGAACGTGTTCAAACAATTAGTAACGAAATACATGCACTTTTATAGCTTAATAGGATGGGGAGAAATAAACATGAATTTAAACTTGGAAATTGAAAAAGTAAACATAAAACATAAATCAGTTTTAAAGAATTTGCTGGAACTATATAAATATGACTTCAGCGAATTTGATCCTGAAGATGTGAATGAGCATGGTTTATATGAATACATGTATGTAGATCATTATTTTACAGAAGAAAATCGTTTTCCGTTCTTTATAAAAGTGAATGGAAAATATGCGGGTTTCGCACTCATTCGGAAGATTGAAGAAGACAATCTTACATACTATTCTATGGCGGAATTTTTTATTATGAAAAAGTATCGCGAAAGTGGTGTAGGAAAACAAGCGGCTTTTCAATTATTTAGCCAATTCTCTGGAGAGTGGGAAGTTTCAGAGATAGAGGAAAATGTTCCAGCTCAATCGTTTTGGCGAAAAGTCATTTCTGCCTATACGAATAACGAGTATCGTGAAGTAAGGAAAGAAGGTTGGGACGGACCGATCCAAGTGTTTCATTCGGGAGGAAGTATTTGACTTTTTAGGACATACATTATGGAGGGGAAAGGGAGAAATGAATATGAATTCTTGGGTTATAACTGCAGTTATTTTTTTCGGTGTCATTTATATTTTAGATCATATCAATCAAATTAATAAAAGAGTAAAACGAACAGAAAATCAATTAGAGCAAATAGCTAAACAATTGGGTGTTCCAGAGTATGTAAGCAATGAAGAAATCTGTCAGTTGGTTAAAGATGGAAATAAAATTAGAGCGATTAAGAAAGCACAAAAAGATTTAGGATTATCATTACGTGAGTCTAAAGATTATATTGATTCTTTATAATACATATAATTTCCGCTAATGAACCTCATGTTAAAAACTAAAAACAAAAGTGAGCACAATAACCTGTGCTCACTTTCTCTATCCTTATTTTAAGTTCTCTGGGTTTAGTGCTTCTAGTTCAGGTACAACGAAGCGGCCATCTTTACGGATTAATACATCGTCGAAATAAATTTCTCCGCCGCCGTATTCAGGGCGTTGGATGCATACTAAATCCCAGTGGATGTTAGAGTTGTTGCCGTTCCATGCATCGTCGTATGCTTGTCCAGGTGTGAAGTGGAAGCTGCCGTCGATTTTCTCATCGAATAGAATATCGCCCATTGGGTGTAAGATGTATGGGTTTACGCCAATTGCGAATTCACCAACGTAGCGTGCGCCTTCATCTGTATCAAAAATTTTGTTAATGCGTTCTGTATCGTTTGCAGTTGCTTCAACGATTTTACCGTCTTTGAATGTAAGTTTTACATTTTCGAACATGTAACCGTTGTACGGAGATGGTGTGTTGTAAGAAACTGTACCGTTGACAGAATCGCGGACAGGCGCAGAGTATACTTCGCCGTCTGGAATATTTAAGTGACCAGCACATTTAACAGCCGGAATATCTTTAATTGAGAATGTTAAGTCAGTTCCAGGACCAACAAGACGTACTTTGTCTGTTTTGTTCATTAACTCAACAAGGTTGTCCATCGCTTTATCCATTTTAGCGTAGTCTAAGTTACATACGTCAAAGTAGAAGTCTTCAAAGCCTTCTGTGCTCATTTTTGCAAGCTGTGCCATAGAAGCGTTTGGATAACGAAGTACAACCCATCTTGTTTTTGGAACACGAATGTCTCTATGTACTTTTTTACCTACTGTGTTTCCATAAATTTTCATACGCTCGCTTGGAACGTCAGCTTGTTCATTTACGTTATCACCAGAGCGAAGGCCGATATAAGCATCCATATCTTTCATTACGCTTGCTTCATATGCAGCGATTTGCTCGAAGTGTTCTTCAGTTGCGCCCATCATTAAAGAGCGGTCTACTTGATGATCTTTTAATAGTACGAATGGATAACCACCAGCTTCATATGCAGCTTTTACAAGTGCTGTTACAAGCTCTTTTTGTAAGCCGAAGTTTTCGATTAATACTTTTTCGCCTTTTTGTAAACGAATAGAGTAATTAATTAAATTTTTTGCTAATGTTTCAATACGTGGGTCTTTCATATGTAAAGCCTCCCTTATATATGTATCCTTCCTTATTGTAACCTACTTATCCGAATTTGTTTAATAATTTATGTTGTATTTGCCAAACAAATATGAAAATTAACACGAAACATGGAACAATTAGAATGAAACGGAAAATGATTGTATAATAGGAGTAAGCATAAAAAGATAAAGGAGTGATTCGTATGCAAATTCTTTTATACGTCAGTGTAGCCATTATCGCAATTGCGTTTGCCGTACTAGTTGTATATGTATGTAGAACATTAGTATCTGTACAAAAAACGTTAGAAAATGTAGCAAGTACGATGGAAGGTCTTGAAAAACAAATGCAGGGGATTACATTGGAGACAGAGCAGCTTCTTCATAAAACAAATGCATTAGCAGAAGATATTCAAAAGAAATCACAGTCGTTAAATAAAGTTGTGGAAGGTGTAGAGGGAATTGGAACAACGATTCATTCTTTAAACACAAGATTACGCGGCGTTTCTGATTCTGTTGCACATCAGGTAGAAAATAATGCAGATAAGGTAGCACAAGTGGTGCAATGGAGTAATGCAGTTATTGAGGTGTACAATCGCTTTCGTGCCAAAAAGAAAGAGGATGTAGTAGAGCAGTTTGAAAAGCCAGAGAAAAAAACGAAGAAGGAAAAGAAATTACCGCGACTTCCGGTTCGAATGAGAGGCGAATGAAATGAGCATGACGAAGATTGAAACAATGGAGCAATTTGAAGAAATAACAGCAAGTAAAGAGCCATATATCTTGTTTAAACATAGTACAACATGTCCAATTAGCCACGGTGCTTTCACGGCATTTCAAGAATATCGCAGTAAGGAGCAAGCTGTACTGGCATATTATTTATATGTGCAAGAGGCACGTCCTGTTTCCAATAAGATTGCCGAGCATTTTGAAATTAGACATGAATCACCGCAAGTATTATACATAAAAGATGGTAAAGTGCTATGGCATGCATCACATTGGAACATTACAGAGCAGGCTTTACAAGAGAATATTAAATAAGGAAAAGCAAGCGAATACGCTTGCTTTTTTAATTTTTTGAAAATAACATTGACGGGCTATACAATTTACGATTAAATTAAGAAAAAATAACGATTCCATAAGCAGTCTAATACGAAGTGTATGAAGTGACATCTGCATATGTATCATATATAATAAGTTATCTTATTAACAATAATTATACTTTTTATTAGTATACATATAAATTTTGAAAGAGGTGGCGTGACTATGGCATCACAGGAGTTAGACCGTTTACGTTCTCAAATTGATGAAAAGAACTTACAAATTTTAAAATTGTTAAATGAGCGCGGTCGTCTTGTACAAGAAGTTGGCAAATTAAAAGAAGTACAAGGTGTGAAACGTTTTGATCCAGTACGGGAGCGCAAAATGCTTGATTTAATTTCAGAAAACAATGATGGGCCATTTGAAACATCAACGCTTCAACATTTGTTTAAACAAATTTTTAAAACAGGTTTAGAACTGCAAGAAGATGATCATCGTAAAGCGCTTCTCGTATCACGTAAGAAAAAGTCGGATGATACAATTGTCGATATTAAAGGTGAAAAAATCGGTGATGGCAATGCTCATTTTATTATGGGACCATGTGCAGTTGAGAGCTATGAGCAAGTTCGTCAAGTAGCGAAAGCCATGAAAGAACAAGGATTAAAACTAATGCGCGGCGGAGCGTTTAAACCGCGTACATCACCATATGATTTCCAAGGTCTTGGTGTTGAAGGGCTGAAAATTTTACGCCAAGTAGCAGATGAGTATGATTTAGCTGTAATTAGTGAAATTTTAAATCCAAATGATATTGAAATGGCGCTTGATTACGTAGATGTAATTCAAATTGGCGCGCGCAATATGCAAAACTTTGAGCTGTTAAAAGCAGCTGGTTCTGTCAATAAGCCGGTATTATTAAAACGAGGATTATCCGCAACGATTGAAGAGTTTATGTACGCGGCAGAATATATTATTGCACAAGGGAACGGCGATATTATTTTATGTGAGCGCGGCATTCGTACGTACGAGAAAGCAACTCGAAATACATTAGATATTTCTGCTGTACCAATTTTAAAGAAAGAAACGCACTTGCCGGTTGTTGTTGATGTAACACATTCAACAGGACGCCGTGATTTATTGTTGCCAACTGCAAAGGCAGCAATGGCAATTGGCGCAGATGCGATTATGGCGGAAGTGCATCCTGACCCAGCTGTAGCACTTTCAGATTCAGCGCAGCAAATGGATATTCCAGAATTTAATGCATTTATGAACGAATTGAAAGCATTTCGTATGAGATAAAGTGAAACTTTCTTTTGGAGCGCTCTTCTCCAAAAGGTTAGTTGAACCAATCGGGCTCTAACAGACGGTTTGTTATTACTTCGTAGCTAAGCACCTTACCGACTGTTAGAGCGGGATAAGAATGGCTTCAAAATCTATGCAGCTGAATGCTGCATAGATTTTTTTCTGGAAAATAAGTATTTTTCTATCTAAAATATGAAAATATAAGAAAAGGAATGATTTTTTTCGAAACTTTTTCGGGAAAATATTGTCTCAATCCTTATTTGTATCGTATCATTAGTAAAAGGGCTCGGGAGTGACATCCTCAAGTAGAGTTGATGTCTTTTTTTCATTCAAGTTAACTTGTACATATTATATAGATGAATTTTATAAAGGAGTGTGTGAAAAGATGAACGTAACAATATATGATGTAGCGCGCGAAGCAAATGTCTCGATGGCAACAGTATCACGTGTTGTGAACGGCAATCCAAATGTAAAACCGACAACAAGAAAGAAAGTACTAGAAGCAATTGAGCGTCTTGGCTACCGTCCAAATGCAGTAGCACGCGGATTAGCAAGTAAAAAAACAACAACAGTAGGGGTTATTATTCCAGATATCTCTAACACGTTTTATGCAGAACTTGCACGCGGTATTGAAGATATCGCAACAATGTACAAATATAATATTATTTTAAGTAACTCTGACCAAAACAAAGAGAAAGAGTTCCATTTATTAAATACAATGCTTGGGAAGCAAGTAGACGGCATCGTATTTATGGGAGAAGATATTACAGACACTCATGTAGAAGAATTTAAAAAATCTCCTGTTCCAATCGTACTTGCAGCATCGTTTGATGAGCAAAATATAACACCATCTGTAAATATTGATTACACACAAGCAGCATATGATGCAATGAAGCATTTCTTAGGGCAAGGTCATACACGCATTGGTTTTGTATCTGGTCCTTATGTTGATAAAGCAGGCAGCGCAAAAAAATTACAAGGATATAAACAAGCATTAGAAGAAGCAGGTATTGCTTACGACGAAGAGCTTGTTGTAGACGGTGATTACACATACGATTCAGGTATGGAAGCATTAGATAAACTATGGGAACTTGCTGAAAAGCCAACAGCAGTATTCGTATCCTCTGATGAAATGGCATTAGGCGTAATTCACGCAGCTCAAGATAAAGGTCTAAATGTACCAAATGATTTAGAAGTACTTGGTTTTGACAATACACGTCTTGCACTTATGGTACGTCCACAACTTTCAACAGTTGTACAGCCGATGTATGACATTGGAGCAGTTGCAATGCGTTTACTAACAAAATACATGAACAAAGAAACGGTGGAAGATCATACGGTAATCTTACCGCACCGTATTCAGTTTAGAGACTCAACAAAGTAATAAGAAGAAAACTCGTGGAAGTATAACCACGAGTTTTTTATTTTGGAAAGAGTTCAATAGTCACTGTAACATTTGTTTTTAGAGGGAAATTTCGCTTTACCACTATTTCTAATGTATAATAAGTATAAAGTGAAACTTCCGTCGGCGGGGACGGGCTTCATCCCCCGCTGACGGTTAGTTGAACCAATCGGGCTTTTATGGGCAGTTATCTCCCATCTATCTTCTTTGCTTCTCTCTGAACCTTTGAGGTGGGGGGCTTACTGCCCGTTAATGCGGGATAAAGTGAAACTTCCGTTAGTGGGAGATCTTACTGCCCGCGAATAGCGGGATAAAACTATGTGAGGGGGAGATGAAATGATAATTCTTTGGGGAATTACGCTTTGTGTGACGGCTATATTCGCTTATATGACGTTAAAGCAGAGTGGTATGAGACGCTTTATTCCCGGTAGTGTTTTGGCAGGGATAGCCCTAATCACATACGTTACTTCGATTTTTTTAGAGAGCGCTGGACAACAAATACATGCGAACTTTGTGTTTTTTTCCATTACATTATTTGTAGGCGCTATTATTATTTTACTTGTAGCAGTTATTATTTTGTTTATTCATACAAATTCAGAAATGTTATAAAGTGAAACTTCCATCAGTGGGAGTTTTTTTTATTGCTTTCTCTGCATCTTGAGGTTTTATATTGGGAAGTTTGACAAGAGGGTAAAACGTTAGTAATTACTGCAACCTTTTTCAGATTGCGGAGAAACTACAACGGTATAAGCGGCGAAATCCGCTTTTTTATTATTTATACCGAAAAAACCACCATTATCTATACGGATTGTAGGTGGGGGATAAATGGTTATTTTTTGAAGACAACGATTGAATTCTATGCTATTCATATTCTATATTACATATGTATGATAAAAAGGAGGGGATATATAAAACATGAGTAAGAAAAAATGGTTTCTGGGTTGTCTTGGATTATTTGCCCTCTTTTTTGCATGTTATGTCGTTATACAATATTTTGTTATAGGGCCAACCGTTTCTCCTTTTGTAAAAGGTAAAACAAATGACTTCTTTTTTTTCCCTATCATCCTTGGATATATCTCTTATATGTTCATATTATTTTTGGACTCATCGCTTTACTGCTTGGACCTCTTCAATTTAGTCATAAGATTCGGCAAAAGAGTATAAACACACATAAACTCATAGGGAAAATATACGTGTTATCTATTTTCATTTCCTCTTGCATTGGTTTATATTTATCCTATTATGCGACAGGAGGATGGGTTAGTGTCATTAGATTTTATTCTTTGACAGTAGCTTGGATGTATACAACAGTAGTAGGATTTCTCATGATACGAAAAGGAAACATCAAAAAACATAAACAGTGGATGATGAGAAGTTATGCAGTTACACTTACCTTTGTTACATTTCGCATTTGGAGTTTGCTTGTACTATTGATTACCCAGGAACGTGGTGTGCTATATGGTCTTACCATTATTTTTTCTTGGGTACTCAATCTTTTGATAGTGGAATGGATGTTTTTCAAAACATTGAACGGGTGCAAGAGATAGCTGAACAGCTTTGTGTTAATAACAATAACGATGAAAAAGAGCATTGATGTCAATTCAATGCTCTTTCTACTGCGATTTATTGGGTTAATTTACTACTATTTATATTGATATTTAATTTCAATTAAATATCTTTCCCTCTGAAAAGAGAACCCGTTAATCTATGCCCGCTCTCTTTTTGTCTATTTTATTATGCATTATCTCTTGATGCGTTTTGCTGTTTCAATAAATCACGAATTTCTGTAAGAAGCACTTCTTCTTTTGTTGGTACTGGTACTTCCTCTTCCTTCTCTTCTTCTTTTTTGAATGCTAGTTTATTGAATAGTTTAATGAATAAGAAGATGGAGAAGGCGATGATGAAGAAGTCTACTACCGTTTGAATGAAGGCACCATATTTTAAGGTATCTTTACCAAGCGGGTATGCTAGCTTTGAAAAATTAATACCACCAAGCAATAATCCAAGTAATGGCATAATAATATCATTTACTAATGAAGAAACAATTTTACCAAATGCGCCACCGATTACAACCCCGACAGCTAAATCGATAACATTCCCTTTTAAAGCGAACTTTTTAAACTCGTTCCACATTTATAATTCTCATCCTTTCCACGATTATATATAAAATTATGAGTTCTATCTCATACATTGTATATAGATTTAAGGTAGAAATAAAGAGTAAAAGGGAATGAAAGTAAATTCAGGAAACTGAATGCGTTTTCCTTTTTTGTGAGCTTCTGGAAAGATAACAAAAAAGAAATGTGCTTTTAAAGAGCACATTTCTTTTTGTATTTGTTAACGATACGACAGAGCCTGCTTCTCTAACGCATCCCAAGATTGAATAAACGTTTTTTTGTTTACCTTCAGTGCTTTTTTCTCAGTTAAAGGATCATTAATATAAACGTATCCATTTTCAAAACCTACGAGTACAACAGCGTGTAAATCTAGAGGGGCTGTAATGTTTTCGTTTCCATGTTTCCAAGACGCCCATTTGTCGGGAAGTTTGTAATCCCCTGTTGTCCAAACTACGACAGGTTTACCCATGTTGACTTGAGCTAGCACATTATCAAAAGATTTCCCCGTTAAATTTACTGTGCGATTTGGAAGATAATGTTCCATTAATTGTTGCAATGGTTCAACGTAAACAGCATATCCCATAGTTTTCCCTGTCATATCTCCAACGAACCCTTCTTTAGGGTTTCCCCATTGAAGAATATCCCCGTCTTCGCTGATAGACAACGAATCATTGTCTTTTTTGATATTGTTTGCTAATTGCATTTTATCGACTTTCACGCCAGCGTATTGCAGTACCATCGCTAAGCTCGTCACTTCACAGCCGAATTTTAGCTCGGGTTTTTGAGGTATGAGCGGTACATCTAAAATCGCCTTTTCTTGTTTTGGAGGAGTTGAAAATTGCAATGGTTCGTTCTGGTGCAATGAATATTTTACATTTTTCGTTAATTCAGCTTCTTCATGTTTTTCAGCAAAAGCCTGTTTAGTAGACCAGCCTGTTATAACTGCAAATAGGACGTACAAAATTAGAAATCTTTTTATAGCCTTCACCTTCTTTATGTAGTGCCATATATGGTGTAATGATAGCGTTTTTTATTAAGTTCTTTTATTTTTCATGAAAATATTCAAAAGATAAAGGATTCCGTTTAAGAGTAAAAAAAGAAATTCCCATCGGTGAGAGGAGGAAGAACCTCTCTACTGATGGAAGTTTCTCTTTATTAATAAAGATGTAATTTGAAAATATAGTTAGTGTTTCAATCATAGCATTTATTTCTGTATTTGCTTGTCTTCCCAAGGTTCAAATGAAAACGGGATCCCAACCATTTTCGCAGTTAACTCATCATACGATACTAAATCTTTTTTTGACAATTCTTTTAAGGATCGTTTTCCCATTGCTCTTAATGCCATTTTTATTTCTTCTATACTTGCGGTTAAAAACTTTTCAGCAGATTTTACCCCATCTTCGACATTAAATTGATCCTTAAATTTCCCGTTATACCAAACAGTTTGTGTCGGCGGCTCAAAAGGAAGTGCACTAAAGGATTGAGTATGAGAGAGAGAAAATAACATTGCAGAGCCAAGATATACGGCATCAGCGCCGAGTGCAAGCACCTTTAAAAAGTGTCCAGGGACTAAAAGTCCTCCGGAGACAATTAAACTTATTTCTCCTTTCTTATTTCTCTTTTCTAAATGATTTACAGCACGAACGACCGCATGTAATGTTGGAATACCAAAATCATCGCATAAAATAGGTGGAGCCTCTTTCATTGCTGCTTGTCCTCCGTCAATTGCGATAAAATCAACACCTTGGTCAATTAAAAAATCAATATCTTCTTCAATTTTTCCACCCGCCCCGATTTTCGCGCCAATGGGGACACCGCCAGATAAACTCCTTAGTTCCTCAACTAGTTCTTTTATGTCCTTTAATGTTTGGTTTTCAAAAAAGTGTTCAAAAATCACGGCATCCTCATTTTCCTTAAGCCCCATCACCTCGCGAGCACGGCCTGTTAAATCTTTAGGAGCGATTTTCTGGCCCATCCCGGCTAGTGCACCTTGACCAAGTTTAATTTCGATCATGTCAGCACGCTTAATCACTTCTTTTTCCTTTGCCCAGGCTGTTTTCGAAAACTGTAAAATATATTTTCCAGCCGTGTTTAGCTCTTCAGGTAAGATTCCGCCTTCACCAGAATTAATCGCTGTTCCTGCATTTTTAGCTGCTTCCGCTAATGAAAGCCTTGCTTGTTCACTAAGACCTATTCCATAGCCCATACCACTGATTATTAGAGGGATTTGAATTTCTAGTGGTTTTTTTGCTTTTGGTCCAATCGTTATTTTTACATTGACTTCTTCTTCACCATCAACTGGAAATGGTGTCGTTTGTGCAGGAATAAAAGTTATCGGATCCAAATGCGGCCACTTTTTTGAAGACCCAGCAAGTGGTCGCTGAAGGACGCTGCCTGTTTCTGCACGTAAGCTATTTTCTAGCATATTTTGGATGCCCATATGCCTTAGACCTGGCATCAATTCTATAATATTTTCTTGATAACTATCGGTTAAAATGATTTTTCCGTACTTTTTCACCATTCGTTTTATGATCCAACGCCAACCAATAAGTAGGAATAATGATAGAACAAATATAATGGACAGCATTGCAAATGCTGCATAAATAAAAATGTTTGGCATATTCACTTCTCCGCTATAAAAATAGTTGTTACTACTATTATTCCTCAAAGAGAGATAATTATCATTTGATATGAAAGTACTCTTAGCTGCATCAAGGAAAGGAAATATAAGAGGAGTCGGATTGAAGTTTTCTTTAACGGAAAGACTACAAAAGGATCTTCAAAATTGTACAACAACCAGCATTGATTTTTTAACGTAGCTTAGTCGTATATATTTTCTACGGCTTTAGGTGCTGCTAGCTAGTAAGAAGGAGGTCATTTTCATGAACTTATTAAATGATATCATTCATCGCCCTTTTCCATTACCTTCGAAAAAGTGGATCATGCGACAAACATGGCGGGATCTATTTTTTCTCCATTGGCCTATTCGAACTGAAGCACTCCGTCCACATATACCTGCCCCCTTACAAATTGACACCTTTGAACACTATGCTTGGTTAGGAATTGTTGCATTTGTTATGGAGGGAATTTATCCTCGAGGGTTGCCATCTATTTCAATAACCCCTAAATTTTCAGAAGTCAACGTAAGGACGTATGTTCGATATGATGGTAAACCGGGGGTCTATTTTATGTCTCTAGACGTCGAGAACTGGGCTTCTTATACAATCGCAAAGAGATGGTACCGTTTGCCGTACTATCCCGCACAGATTTCTTTTCAAAATGAAGATAAAACTATTCATTGTCAAAGTATTAGAAAAGGTAAAACAAATACTCAAGTAACATTTAGTGGATCGTTCATACCTTCACAAGAAGTGAATTTTGCCAATACAGGAACGATAGATCATTGGCTCACAGAGCGATATTGCTTATATAGTGCTGATAAAAGAGGTAACATCTATTGTGGGGAAATCCACCATAGTCCTTGGCCGTTACAAAAAATAGAGACAGAAATCGGGATGAATACACTTTTTTCTCCTTTTCATAGTGAGTTTTCTAAAGAAAAACCGATTTCTCATTTTTCAAAAGGGATTGATTCGTTTATATGGAATATTAAGAAGATACATACTTAATGGGGAAAATAATGGTGGGAATTGCAGAAGTTTCATTTTATCCCGCATTAACGGACAGTAAGACTCACCACCTCAAGATTCAGAGAAAAGCGAAGAAGATAGGTGGGGGATGAAGAAAAACCCGCTGATGGAAGTTTCACTGTATAAAAAGTGACATCGTGAAATATTTGAAGAGCCTGTTTTGATTACTCTATTTTTCAAAAGAAGGCTCTTTATATTTAGAAAATCAATAGGGTAGGACGTATTTTTGATCAAACCTTTTTATAAATCTACAGAAGAAACTGCTTAACGATCATCGCATACGTTTCTGTTTCTTCAATGTCTGGAAAATGAGCGCTATGCTCAAAGAGTGCAAGGACAGTATTTGGCATATTACCAGCAAGCTCTTTCGTCATTTCCATTCCTGTATTACGATCGTGTTTTCCAACGAGGAAGAGGGATGAAGCGGCGATTTGAGACGTACGCTCTTTCAAAGGAATAGAAGGAGAAGATTGAAATAAAGCTTTCCCCATCAATCCTGTGTTGGTTAATCCACTTTCTTCCCAAAGTGAACGATTGTGTTTTGCGTATTTCTCATCATGAAAAAGTAAACGATCTACTGTTTTCGTATCAACAATGCTCCATACCATATCGTATTTTTCCTTTAAAGATATTGGAAGCCGCTGAACGTGCTGAATCTGTTGTTTTATTTCCTTAGGAGCAACTTTTTCAAATCCAGCAAGCTGAACTTGATACGTATGTTCATAGTCACCGGAAGAAGGAGCTTGGAGAAGTAACGTTTCTACTCGGTTTGGATAAGCTAACGCATATTCCAAACTAAGTTGTCCGCCAAAAGAATAGCCAAGTAGATGGAATTTGGAAATCTGCAGAGCTTCCCTTAGATTTTCAAGATCATCGACTAGAATAGCGATAGAGTAATCTTTTGCATTTTCGGGAGGATCAGAACGTCCGCATCCACGTTGCTCATAATAAATGACAGTTGTAAATTCCTCTAGTTTTGGACCAATTGTTCGCTCAAATACATAATGATTTCCTCCTGGCCCGCCGTGAATAACAATAATTGGTGTTGTCTCGTGCTGGGCACCAGCAACTTTGCACCAATGACGAATGTGATTAACCGTTATGAATCTCACCCCATTTTGAAGCATTATACTTTTCCAATTCCTTCTTTCAAAGAATGATAGAACGCTGTAATAACAGATGAAAATTTCCCTTTCTCTTCTAAAAAGGGATAATGATTGCTGTGTTCAAAAGGAATAAAAGAAGAGTTTCGAATACCTTGATGTATTTGTAGGGACGATGCAATTGGGCATTGTACATCATATTTTCCGCAAATAATTAGCGTTTTTGTTGTTACGCTAGCAAGTTGTTCTCTTAAATCAAAGCTACGAAATTCTTTTGAAAAATAGTTCATACGGCTTGCGGCCATCGTCTTATGAACCGGTTTTGAAAAGTATGTTTCATATTGTTCTGGATGATATAAAGATAATTTCGTGCGTTTGATTGATAAAGTATGTCTTTCTTCTTTCGTAAGATGCGGCAGTTTTAAATCTTCAATGAGTTGCTGCATATATGCAAACTGAGGATGATCCGGATGGTAAATGCAATCTTTCGTTTTTGTGTAATCACTAGCAGCAGCGCCAACTACTACTAAAGATTGTAATGATTGTGGATAGTTTATAGCGTACATCAGCCCAAGCATGCCGCCGGTAGAGTGCCCTGCAAAATGCCATGATGGAATGTTCAGCGCTTCTCGAATTGCTTCTAGGTCTTCAAGTGTTTCTTTCATGCTTAATTCTTCTTCTTTACAAGCAGTTACTGAATTGCCTGCTTCTTTTAAATTAATTAATATAACTTTATGTAAGGATGTGAAGCTATCGGCAAAATAATCACCTGTTTCATTAAACTGTGAGTAAAGGTGTGTCACGCAAAGAGGCTCTCCGTGTCCTTTCGTAAATATTTCAAATGTTCCTCGCTTTGTATGTATAAGTTGTTGCTTCCACATGAAGGCATCTTCTTTGTCTACTAATTGAATCGTTACTTCCATGATCTACACTCCTTGAGATTGTTACTAAATATAGAATGGGAAGAAGTCCTCCCATTCTAAAATTTAATATAATACCTTTTTCATATTATTCCGAATTATTTCTAGGCATTTTGTTACAGTTAATTCGTTCTTTTCTTCAATTTCTTGTTTTCGTGGAATTGGTTTATACATGTTGTCTGGGTCTTCCCAGGTGAGTGGGAGAGTTGTTTGAGCTTGTCCTTTCCAAGCTTCAATCCATTCTGGAGGGAGATAACCTGAGATGTTCTGGATATTATTCATTTCGAGCCAAATGAGTGCCCAAGCTCTTGGAACGACGCGCCACATATCATAGCCGCCGCCGCCGACTGCAATCCAGCGGCCGTTGCAATATTCATGAGCAATTTCATGAGCAAGTCTTGGGATTTCACGGTAAATTTGTATCGTTGAACAAAGATGTGTTAGAGGGTCATAATAATGAGCGTCAGCTCCGTTTTGCGTTAAGATAATATCTGGTTTGAAATAATCAGCGACTTCACGAATAACAGTGCGATATGCATGTGTAAATGATTCATCTTCTGTAAAAGCATCAAGAGGAACGTTAAAAGAATAGCTATATCCATTCCCTTGACCACGTTCGTTTACAGCACCTGTTCCTGGAAATAAGTAACGTCCTGTTTCATGCAAGGAAATTGTGCATACGTTAGGATCATCATAAAAGGACCACTGTACACCATCGCCATGATGAGCGTCTGTGTCAATGTATAAAACACGAAGACCGTATTTTTGCTGCATATATTTAATGGCAATTGAGCTGTCATTATAAATACAAAAGCCAGATGCTTTGCCGCGAAAGCCATGATGTAAGCCGCCTCCTAAATTTAGAGCATGTTCTGCTTTTCCTTCAAGGATTGCATCGACCGCAGTTAATGTCCCTCCAACAAGAAGGGCGCTTGCTTCATGCATATTGGCAAACATTGGCGTATCTTCTGTTCCAAGACCGTAGGACATTGCGATTGATTTTTCTAGCGTTCCTTCTCCAGCACGTTTTACCGCATTTATGTACTCCTCTGTATGAATTAAAGCAATTTCTTCATCTGTTGCGATTCGAGGTGGAATGACTTGTGAAGGTTGTATGAATCCTCCTTTTTGGAGCAAATCATACGTCAGCTTTACGCGAAGCTGATTAAAAGGGTGATCAGGACTAAAGGAATAGCCCTGATAATCTTCTGAGTAAATGAATACATTTTTCATGTTCCCATCCCCGCGATATTCGGCCATAACACATGGTAACCTTTTTGTTCTAGCTCTTCAATTGCTTTAAGAGGATTCATTGTTTGAATGCGGAAAACAAGAACTTTGTCGCTCTCTTCCTTTGCTGGATAGACGAGAACGCTCACAATGTTAATTTTCAGTTCACTAAAAACTGCAACAACTTTTCCAAGAATACCAGGTTCATTTTTTATTTGAATTTCAACTTGTGAACTTGGTTGATGAGCCCCTGTTAATTTAACGAGCGTATGCAGTACAGTTGATTCTGAAATAATACCGACAAGCTTACCGCTTTTTGTAACAGGAAGGCAGCCAATTTTATTTTCAAAAAATAAAGTGGCAATTTCTTCAACGAAGTCAAGAGGGTGACATGTCATAACGGGATGCTTCATAATACGTTCAATCGGCTCTTTAAGAGCATCCATTGAAACTTGTTCATCAAGAATGGATGGACTTGCATCTCGAACGTCACGGTCGGAAATAATCCCAACGACTTCATATTTTTCATTTATAACTGGAATGTGACGGATGCTTTTTGCTGCCAATGTTCTTAGAGCTGTTTCAATCGTGTCAGTTGGGCGCAGCGCTGTTACATTTTGATTCATAATTTCTTCAACAATCATGATGTAATCCCCCTTTTAGTACATGAAACGATTTTGGAAGCGTAAGCGGTCAAATTTTTGAATGGATTGCGTGTTAACTCGTTTTCCAATGCGAACCATTAAGCAGTTTGCTGGATGTGAACAAATTTCAGGATCATCTGTTGCCATCCATTCCAGTCCACCAGCATTCATCATTTTTTCCATTACTTTTCGATACTCCCAAACATTTAAGCCGGTTTGTTTTAAATCCCAGTGCCAATAGTATTCTGTAGTTAAAATAATATAATCTTCCATATAATCATCCATCATGGAAACTTCTAATAAATTTTTTCCGACAGCACATCCGCGAAAATCCGATGCAACTTCAATGGCACCAAGTTCGATTAAATCCTCCATCTTTCCTTCAGACCATCTTTCAAGCGGATCAGGATATAAATAGGTTACATAGCCAACAATTATTTGTTCATGACGAGCGATAATGATTCGAGCTTCTGGTAACTTAGAAATTTCGACAATTGCTTTATATTGCTGATCAGCAGGTCGAAAGGCAACTAAATCCGGATGAAACTCATACATTTCTAAATTATGTGTTTGGACAGGACCTTCAATAACTAAAGTCCCTTTCGGCGTTTTCAAGTTTTTTACGTTGTACACTTTACTATGAATCAATTTTAGGCTCACCACCTTTAGAGCTTTGTGAATCTACTATCTATTTTCATACTACTGTACTCAGTATGCGATGTGAATCGAAATTTGTCAGCAAAAATTTGTCCGAAATTTGTAAAAAATACTGAAAATTATAAAAAATACATTTATAATAAAATATATTGAGTACATAGAAGGGGGATGTAAAGAATGAAAGTAGAAACGCTTCCAGTAATTAAAGGTGAAAATAATTTGTTGAATTATGATGAAGCATATCAAAATTTTAATTGGGAAGAAGTAAATCAAAACTTTTCTTGGCATGAAACTGGGCGAGTAAATATGGCTTACGAAGCAATTGATCGACATGCCAAATCCCACCGGAAAAATAAAGTAGCATTGTATTATCAAGATGGCGAGAGAAAAGAGAAATATACATTTAAAGAAATGATGGAGTTGTCGAATAAAGCAGGAAATGTCTTAAAGAATTATGGGGATGTCGAAAAAGGCGATCGCGTCTTTATTTTTATGCCTCGTTCACCGGAATTATATTTTACTTTACTTGGTGCAGTAAAACTTGGAGCAATCGTAGGGCCGCTATTTGAAGCTTTCATGGAAGCCGCTGTATGCGATCGTTTAGTGGATAGTGAAGCAAAGGTGCTTGTAACAACGCCAGAATTGTTAGAGCGTATACCTTTTAATGATTTACCAGCATTAAAAACAGTATTTGTTGTTGGTGAAAATGTTGAAGAAGGCGGTAAAATTACAGCGTTTAACCTGCCTTTTGAACAAGCTTCGAACCAATTAAACATTGAATGGCTTGGAAGAGAAGATGGACTTATTTTACATTATACGTCTGGTTCTACAGGAAAACCAAAAGGCGTGCTGCACGTTCAAAATGCAATGGTACAGCAATACCAAACAGCAAAATGGGTACTAGACTTAAAAGAAGATGATGTGTATTGGTGCACAGCAGATCCAGGCTGGGTAACAGGAACAGCATACGGTATTTTTGCGCCTTGGCTAGTTGGGGCATCTAACGTAGTTTTAGGTGGACGTTTTAGCCCGGATGCTTGGTACGAAACGCTTCAAAATTATGGTGTAACAGTTTGGTATAGCGCTCCGACAGCATTCCGTATGCTAATGGGTGCTGGTGACGATACGCTGAAGAAGTATGATGTATCAGCACTTCGTCATATTTTGAGTGTTGGTGAGCCGTTAAATCCAGAAGTTATTCGCTGGGCGATGAAAGTGTTCCATCTTCGCATTCATGATACATGGTGGATGACAGAAACAGGAGGACAAGTTATCTGTAACTATCCTTGTATGGAAATTCGTCCAGGATCAATGGGAAAACCAATTCCGGGCGTGAAGGCAGCAATCGTTGATAATGAAGGAAATGAATTGCCGCCATATACAATGGGGAACTTAGCAATTGGAAAAGGCTGGCCATCGATGATGCGTGCTGTTTGGAATAACCCGCAAAAATATGAGTCTTATTTTATGCAAGGAGATTGGTATGTGTCAGGTGACTCTGCGTATATGGATGAAGATGGATACTTCTGGTTCCAAGGGCGTATTGATGATGTTATTATGACGTCAGGCGAGCGCGTTGGTCCATTTGAAGTAGAAAGTAAATTAATCGAGCACGTAGCAGTTGCAGAAGCTGGTGTTATCGGAATTCCAGATCCAGTGCGCGGCGAGATTATTAAAGCGTTTATTGCACTGCGCGCAGGCTATGAACCATCTGAAGAATTAAAAGAAGATATTCGCCAATTTGTGAAAAAAGGATTGGCTGCTCATGCGGCCCCTCGTCAAATTGAGTTCCGTGATAAATTACCGAAAACGAGAAGCGGTAAAATTATGCGCCGTGTATTAAAGGCGTGGGAGTTAAACTTACCAACAGGAGACTTGTCTACGATGGAAGATTAAGTAAGAAAGGTCTGAACTATACTTGGTTCAGGCCTTTCTTGTTTAGAGTATAGTGAAATTGTGTTCAAATTGTTCAGCGTTACATATACCTTATTGTAATATGTAAAATGCAACAGAGGATGCAAGAATGTTAATATAATGGTATAAAGTGAGAGTTCCATCAGTGGGGGCTTCATCCCCGCCTATCTTTTTTGTTCTCTCAGAATCTTGAGGTGGAAGTCTTACTGCCCGTAAGTAGCGGGATAAAGAAAAGATGTAACCTGTGGAGGGATGTTAATGACGCAATATTATCTTTTTGTTGCTATGTCAATTTTTCTTATTATTTTGCCAGGACCTGATACGGGATTAGTAACTCAGAATACAATGTTGCAGGGAAAACAAGGCGGAATGAAAACTGTTTTTGGTATTCTATGCGGTTTAAGTATTCATACGTTAGCAGCTGTACTTGGGATTTCTGCAATTCTTGTTAAATCGGCATTTTTATTTTCTATTTTTAAGTATATTGGTGCTATTTATCTTATTTATTTAGGATGCGTATCATTGTGGTCTTTACGGAAGAAAGGAAAAGAAACAGAGGATATTACAGTTGAAAATAAGTATCAGGGCGCTCCTTGCTTCCGGCAAGGTTTTCTTACTAATTTGTTAAATCCAAAAGTAGCTATTTTCTTTTTAACATTTTTACCACAATTTATACAGCATGATGGAAATACGTTTTTTCAACTTTTTATTATGGGTATGACATATACAGTTTTAACCTTTCTATGGTTTATACTCTATATTTATTTAATCAATGCAATTCGGACATGGATGAAAAAGCCGTCCACAGAGCGGGCTATTCAAGGGATAAGCGGTTTTGTACTTTTGGCATTTGGGATTAAATTAGCACTGGAAAAACGACCGTAGTCATTTTCATAAGTAAAGCTCATTTCTCACTTATGGTTAGCCAAGCTAACCAAGCCCCTGCTACACGTTAGTTTAAAGGTTTGGGGATTAAACTTGCCGATAGGCGACTGTCTACGATGGAAGATTAAATAAGCAAGTTCTGAATCAAGTATAGTTCAGAACTTGCTTATTTTAAGTATGTTATTAAGAAATAAAATAATTTTTGAACCATTTTCCTCCAGTATTTGTATAAGTTTATGACATGATAGATTAGGAGGCGGTTTATATGCAGAATAGATGGATGATGCTTTCATTAGTTGTAATAAGTATTATCACCGTGTTTACTATAGGTCTGTTTTTGCCAATGGCGATAGGGTTTAAAGTTTCAATGATTACACTGGCAAGTACAATGATTGTTATGTTCTCAATCCTTATACCGTTTGACAAGAAATATATTGTGCGGAAAGCCGGGAATAAAATCGATTTTACAAAAACAAAAGTATACTTTCGTTGGAATGTATTTGATACAATATCTGTCTGCGTTGCAGTGTACGCTTGTATATGTGTACAAGTGTTAAATTTCCTAGTTTCAAGCGGATTAACAGTTCAAAATCCGTATGTACAATTTTTTACGAATCAAGCGCAGGTTTGGACATTAGTTGCAAGTATTTATTTAATTAGCCGAATCTCTTTAACGTTAAAGGGGATAAAGGAGATTAAAAAACATGGCACAGATTGGGATTGAGGAAGAACTCATGCTTGCATATCAAAATGGGGATAAGCGAGCAGGAGAAAGATTATATCTCTTAATCAAACCAGCGTTATATACGTTTTTATATCGTTTTAGCCGTGATGAACAGCTGAGCATAGACCTCGTTCAAGATACGTTTTTGACGTTAGAACGTAAGAAACATATGTATGAGATTGAAAAAGGAAAGATTAAAACGTATTTGTTTCAAATTGGTCATCGGCTTATGATTAATAAACTGAATCGAAGAAAGAAATGGCGTTCACTTATACCATTTCTTGTACCGATTCAAGAGAAGGAATTTTCGCAAGAAGACCGTCTTACAGTGAGAGAAGCGATTTTGAAGGTTCCAGAGGACCAACGAGCGGTCCTTATTCTTTCTTATTATCATGATATGCCGCAAAAGGAAATCGCAGAGGTACTTGATATTCCTGTAGGAACGGTGAAATCGAGGCTTTATCATGGCATGAAGAAATTGAAACAATTGCTGGAGGTGGATGAAATTGAACGAAAATCCCTTTGATAAAGAATATAGATTGAAACAGCATTTAGATAGTGATCATGTGGAAATTCCTGATTTTCCGCAAAAAGTGAATATGGGAGATCGTTTTTTACGTTTTCTTGCGTCTCCGGCTAAAGATCCTGTTGAAGCGACAATTGGTAATGATTTATCAATTGTGTTTCACATCTCTTTGTTAGCCAGTGTTCCGCTCCTTTCTTTACTTACAATATTCATTGCCAATCAGTAAAAATTTTAAAAAAGTGACATAACGAAATCACAACGGAGAAATTTTGGGCTGCATTTGACAGGCATATACAAATGATGTTATAAAGAGAAGTATATAAATAATCGAGCGTGGAAAGGGAACAGTAGTGATCATTTCCCTGTTTTAGAGAGCTGATGGTCGGTGGAAATCAGCACATAAATGATCGTGAATTACACCTCTGGAGCATCTTTCTTCGATTGGATTTAATCCGAATCTAAAAGGGGAAAGACGGTGATGAGCCGTTATGTGAATGAAGTGGCAGGTTTTTTCCTGCAACTAGGGTGGTAACGCGATGAGTAAAATCGTCCCTTATTGAAGGGGCGATTTTTTTATGTTTTAAATTCCGCGCACAAACTATTTTTAAAGGAGTGAATCTGATGAACATTTTACAAGATCTTGAGTTCCGTGGTCTGATTAACCAACAAACGGATGCAGAAGGTTTACAAGAGTTGTTAGAGAAAGAAAGTGTGAAATTATACTGTGGCTTTGATCCAACAGCTGACAGTTTACATATTGGTCATATGCTGCCAATTTTAATACTACGTCGCTTCCAACAAGCAGGGCATCAACCAATCGCACTTGTTGGCGGAGGTACAGGTTTAATCGGTGACCCAAGTGGTAAAAAAGCAGAACGTACATTAAATGAAAAAGAAACAGTTGCCTTTTTCAGTGAGCGTATTAAAGAGCAGCTTTCTAGCTTCTTAGACTTTGAAAAAACAGGGAATCCAGCGATTATCGCAAACAACTACGATTGGATCGGTTCTTTAGACTTAATCACATTCTTACGCGATATTGGTAAAAACTTTGGTCTAAACTACATGTTAGCGAAAGATACAGTTGCATCTCGTTTAGAAACAGGTATCTCATTTACTGAGTTTAGTTACATGATTTTACAATCATACGATTTCTTAAACTTATACCAAACATACGGCTGTAAATTACAAATTGGTGGTAGTGACCAATGGGGTAACATCACAGCTGGTCTTGAATTAATCCGTAAATCAGAAGAAGATGCGAAGGCATTTGGTTTAACTGTACCGCTTGTAACGAAATCTGACGGTACGAAGTTTGGTAAAACAGAAGGTGGAGCAGTTTGGTTAGACCCAGAAAAAACAACACCTTACGAGTTCTACCAATTCTGGATTAATACAGATGACCGCGATGTTGTTAAATACTTAAAATACTTTACATTCTTATCTCATGAAGAGATTCTTGAGTTAGAAAAACAAGTAGCGGAAGCACCAGAAAAACGTGAAGCACAAAAAGCATTAGCTTCTGAAATGACAAAACTTGTTCACGGTGAAGCAGCTTTAGAGCAAGCGATTAAAATTTCAGCAGCGCTATTTAGCGGTTCTGTTGCAGAATTAACAGCGGCGGAAATCGAGCAAGGCTTTAAGGATGTACCATCTGTGGAGCGTAATACAGAAGATGCATTACTAGTGGATGTACTTGTAGAAAGTAAAATTTCACCATCAAAACGTCAAGCGCGTGAAGACATTACAAATGGCGCGGTTTATGTGAATGGTGAACGTACACAAGAGTTAGACTATACTGTAACAGAAAAAGACCGCATTGAAGGTAAGTTTACAATTATTCGCCGCGGTAAGAAAAAATATTTCTTAATTCGTTACTAATGTGCGAAAAAGCGTAAGAATCCTTACGCTTTTTGCATTTTGAAGGAGAGGAGTTAATTTTATGGATATTCAGAAAATTTTAGAGGATTATGTTTTAAACCCAGAAAAATTAATGAGCTTTGGGGGAACTATCCTAAGAATAATTATTATTTTTATTGCTGCAAAAGTGATTATTCGCGTAGCTTGTGTAGGAATTGAACAAATTTTTAAGATGAGCAGCAAAGCGCCTGTGCGTACGAATGAAAGACGTGAGGCGACATTAACGAAGCTTTGTCAAAATATTGTTCATTATGTTGTGTATTTTATGGTAGTTATGACGGTGTTAGATACAGTAGGAATCGATATTAAAGCACTTCTTGCTGGGGTGAGTGTTGCTGGTTTAGCAATTGGTTTTGGTGCGCAAAACTTAGTAAAAGACGTTGTAACAGGATTCTTTATTATTTTTGAAGATCAATTTTCAGTTGGGGATAAAGTGAAAATTAATGATATCGATGGTATCATTGAAGAAGTAGGGCTTCGTACGACGCAGCTAATTGCGGAAGATGGGGAGATTTACTTTATTGCAAACAGCTCGATTACAAAAGTTGCGAACCATTCTTTAGGTGAAAAGCGTAAAGAAACAGCATAAGAGAATATAGATGAAAAAAAGACTTCGGTGATGCCGAAGTCTTTTTTTTTGTTCAAAAATTTTCTGTATGTTCACTTCAAGTTCATAACAAGCTTGTATGATGTATGTATTATAAGTGATAGAAAAAAGGAGCTTAACTATATGTCACTAGAAGCATTAATTATTTTTTCGTTACTGAATGCTGGACAGCTAGCAGAAAATGAAAAAACTCATTTACAAAAAAATCATAGTGAATCATATGTTTGTGTCGAGAAACATGAACAAGATAAAACGATGAATATAAAGCTAAAATAAATATTTTTATTCAAAGAAAAAAGCCAATCCAAAAGGATTGGCTTTTCGTCATTAACGAGAGTAGAACTCTACGATTAACGCTTCGTTGATTTCAGCAGCTAACTCAGCGCGCTCTGGTAAGCGAGTGAAAGTAGCTTCTAATTTGTCAGCATCGAAAGTTAAGTACTCAGGTACGAAGTTGTTAACTTCGATAGCTTCTTTAACAACAGCTAGGTTGCGAGATTTTTCGCGAACGCTGATTGTTTGGCCTGGTTTAACGCGGTAAGATGGGATATCAACGCGAGCGCCATCTACCATGATGTGGCCGTGGTTTACTAATTGACGAGCAGCGCGACGAGTGCGAGTTAAGCCCATGCGGTAAACTAGGTTATCAAGGCGAGCTTCAAGAAGGATCATGAAGTTTTCACCGTGTTTACCTTTGATTTTACCAGCTTGGTCAAATGTGCGACGGAATTGACGCTCAGTCATGCCGTACATGTGACGAAGTTTTTGTTTTTCTTGTAATTGTAAACCGTATTCTGAAAGTTTCTTACGTTGGTTAGGACCGTGTGGACCTGGTGCGTAAGGGCGTTTTTCTAATTCTTTACCTGTGCCGCTTAGAGAGATTCCAAGACGACGAGAAAGTTTCCAAGATGGACCTGTATAACGAGCCATGAATGACTCCTCCTTTAAATGTTTTTATTTTTGTAAAATAAAAACAGACGTAATTGACATTTATGCGCATTTCATTTTCATGTATCCTCGCTCCAGCAGCAGGGAGTTACACGATACACCTCTTCATGAGGAACAAAATACAAACAATAAACTCACATTACAAGGCTGCCTTTTTATTTTACACAAAGGCTATTATATCTGTTTATTAGGAGGGAGTCAAGAATATCAATTTTCATTTTATACATATAAATTTTGGAAAAATGCAAGAAGGAATTTTATGAATGCTCATGGAAAGGATAGCAACAGATAGAAAACGCTTACATAAAATAAAGTATAAGGGGGATGTTTGTATGAAAAAGAAACATATCGAAACGACATTGGTCCATCACGGGTATGATGCTGCACAGTATAAAGGGAGTTTAACACCACCGTTATTTCAAACATCTACGTATACATTTGAAACCGCTGAGCAAGGGGAAGCGAGCTTTGCTGGATATGACTCAGCTTACATTTATTCTAGACTTGGTAACCCGACAGTCGAGTTATTTGAAGAAAGAATGGCAGCTTTAGAAGAAGGGACAGCTGCGCTTGCGTTTGGCTCTGGAATGGCAGCTATTTCAGGGACGCTTTTAGCCTTTTTAAAAGCGGGGGACCATATTGTTTGTTCTAACGGATTGTACGGTTGTACGTATGGATTTTTAGAAGTGTTAGAGGAGAAATTTGCAATTACGCATACATTATGCGAGATGGAAACAGAAGCAGAGATTACAAATAGTATTCAACCGAATACGAAGATTATTTTTGTAGAAACACCAATTAATCCAACGATGAAACTTATTGATTTAGAACTTGTTGTAAAAGTAGCGAAGCAGCATGGACTTCTCGTTATTGTTGATAATACGTTTTGTTCACCATATTTACAAAGACCACTTACATTAGGCTGCGATGTTGTTTTGCACAGTGCGACAAAATATATTGGCGGTCATGGTGATGTTGTTGCGGGTGTTACGATTTGTAAAACAAAAGAGCTTGCAGAAAAAATTCGTCCGATTCGCAAAGATGTTGGAGGGATTATGTCACCATTTGATGCATGGCTGCTTTTGCGCGGTTTAAAAACATTAGCAGTGCGGATGGATCGCCACTCTGAAAATGCAGAAAAAATTGCTGCTTTTCTGCGAAATCATGAACTAGTAGAAGATGTTTGGTATCCAGGAGGAATGCTTGCGAATAAACAAATGAAGCGCGGTGGTGGTGTACTGTCGTTTACAGTAAAAGGTGGAAAAGAAGAGGCACAGGCTTTGATGGATAACTTAAAGTTAATTGCAATTGCAGTTAGCCTTGGGGATACAGAAACGTTAATTCAGCATCCAGCAACGATGACACATGCGGTTATTCCAAAACATATTCGTGAGCAGATGGGTATTTATGATAATTTACTACGCTTATCCGCAGGACTTGAGGCGTGGGACGATATCGTAGTAGATTTATCACAAGCGCTGCAAAAAGAAAAAACGGCTCTATCTTAAGAGCCGTTTTTTTATATATGGTTTAATAAAGTTTCTACAAATTTCTCTAAATATGTTTGATCGATTTCATCAAAACGACCTTTATTTGGACTGTCGATGTCGAGTACGCCGATGACTTCATCGTTTTTGATAAGTGGTACAACAATTTCTGAATTAGAAGCTGCATCACAGGCGATATGTCCAGGGAACTGATGAACATCAGCGACAAGTTGCGTCGTTTTTGTTTCCGCTGCTACGCCGCATACACCACGGCCAAATGGGATGCGAACGCAAGCTGGTAGTCCTTGAAATGGTCCAAGTACAAGCTGATTCCCTTCCGTTACATAAAAGCCTACCCAGTTAATATCTTGTAAAAACACATTGAGTAAAGCAGATGCATTTGCTAAGTTAGCCATTACATTTGACTCACCTGTTAATAATGCATCGAGTTGTTTTATTACTGTTTCGTATTGTTCCTCACGTGTACCTGTATATCCTTGTGCTGTAAACATAAAAACGCCGCCTTTCCCCTAAAAAATGTAAAATAGTCGCGAAATAAGCGATAATTCGCACGACTTTGTCGATAGAAAATTAAAGGAATTTGTCTTAAAAGTCAAGAAATTTACATAAAAGTGAAACTTCCATCAGTAGAGGAGGCATCCTTGGTTAATTGTTAGTTGAACTAACCGGGTTCTTACTGCTTGATAAAGGATAAAAGCTGTTCGATGAAAGGGAGTGAGTGCGTGAAACAGGTGAGACAGAAGATTATCGACGCGGCAATTTCGCTATTTTATGCGAAGGGATATAATGGTACATCGGTGCGTGATATAGCAAAACAAGCAAATGTCAATGCAGCAAATATCTCATATTATTTTGCTGGAAAACAAGGATTGCTGGAACAATTGGTGTCAGACTTTTTAGAGGGGTACTTACGTGTAATTGAAATAGCATTTGAACGGCGGAATTTTTTATCTTCAAAAGAAGTATTATTTCAGATCGTACGCAATATTTTACAATATCAATTTGAGCGAAGAGAGCTTACTCGTTTCTTTTACAGAGAACTTTCATTAGATAGCACATTAATTCGAGAAGTAATGACGATTTACTTTTCAAAAGAGAGATATTATGTGGAACAACTGATTAGACAAGGTCAGGAAAATAAAGAGTTTCAAAAAGTATCCTTCACGATGTTTATGACACAGCTGAAGGGAATGATTAGTATGCCGTATTTATATCCGCAATATATATCAGAAGTGCTGCATTCATTTCCGTCAGAAGTGTTTTTTATTGAAATGTATATGAAGGAAGTAGAGCAGTGGATGGAGCAAACTCTTTGTATAGAGCGTTCACATTATCCCCTGCCGAGAGCGGCTTATGTATAAAGAAAATCGAAAAACATAAAAACAGCTTGTTACCAGTATGTATGGAAACGAGCTGTTTTTTGTTTGCTTCCTATGAGATAACATCTTCTTTTTTAAATCACGATATAGTAGTATATCAATTAAGCGGTAATAGCATTTACGAGAAGAAATACTGTTTTTTAACAATTATCACTTTGGGTAGAGGTATATCCATAATGGATTTGGAAGGAGTAAATTCTTTCGCGAAATTTTTCTAAAAACTAGGCCAAAAACATATAATTACATGGTATGATTAGTACATTGAAAGTTGTTAAATATAGGGGATTTTCCTTTTCTTACATAACGCCTTCCATTTCAAAAAACGGAACGGACAAAAAACAAGATAAATAGGAGGCTTTTGAATGGATTCAATTTTAACGATCGTTATCATCATAGTGAGCGCTATTTTGCTCTTTCTTATAGTAGAGCTCGTGATGAGAAATCGTTTATATAAAGATATTGAGGCATTGCAGCAATGGCAGCAAGAAATTAAGGACAAGCCTGTTGCAGATGAATTAAAGAGAGTAAAAGAATTAAATATGACCGGACAAACGGAAGAACTGTTTGGGAAATGGCGAAATGAATGGGATGAAATTATTGCTAATATTCTTCCGAAAGCAGAAAAAGAATTAGAAAGCGCTCAAAAACTTGCCGCGCAATTTTCCTTCCGAAAAGCAAAGCATATAATGAATGAATCCATTAGCGGTTTAGATGAAGCAGATCATCGAATTACTGATATTTTAAATGAATTGCAAGAGTTGTTAGAAAGCTATGAGAAAAACAACTCAGAAATTGAACATTTACGCGATACATATCGGAATATGAAAAAGAGCGTGCTTGCTCATCGACATATGTTTGGCTCAGCAGAACAGAAAATAGAAGAGGCACTTGATGTGGAATCGAAGAAATTTCAAACATTTGAAGAAGCTACTCAAAATGGAGATTATTTAAAAGCGCGTGAAATTGTTATAAGTTTAGAAGAAGGACTATCAAATTTAGAACTGATTGTGCATGAAGTGCCTGATTTATTAGTAGAATGCCAGGCGACCTTACCAGTACAATTAGAAGACTTAACACAAGGTCACGACGATATGAAAAAGCAAGGCTATGTATTAAATCATTTGGAAATCCCAAAAGAAGTAAGAGAAATGAACCAACAACTGCAAACATGTCTTGCGGATTTAGAATATCTACATGTGCTGGAAGCAAAAGAAAAAATCGACGTTTTAAAAGCGCAGCTCGATACGTTATACGAACAATTGGAATTAGAAGTGAGAGCGAAATATTATGTTGAACAGCAGACAGTAGCTGTATACGAAGATTTAGAAACAATTCGCGAGCAGGCACTGGAAACAAAAGCAGAAACACAGTTTGTGAAGCAAAGTTATCAGCTGCAAGATAAAGATATTGAATCACAAAAAGTGATTGAAAAACAAATGCATATTTTGATGAAGCGTTTCGAAGTATTACAACTTCGTATTGCAGAGCAAGATATTGCATTCTCTGTGATTCGAGAAGAATTAGAGGAAATTTACGAGCAATGTGAAACATTGAAAATACTTCACGATGAGTACAAAGATATGTTGCAAACAATGCGTAAAGATGAATTTGAAGCACGTGAAGCGTTACGAGAAATGCGCCATACAATAATGGAATCAAAACGTATGATGCAAAAATCAAATTTACCAGGTTTACCAGATAATATCATGGTTGATTTGCAAAACGGCCAACAAGCGATGCAAAATGTATATGAGCAGCTGGAATTAAAACCACTAAATATGGGTGTGGTAACCAGTACGTTAGAAGAAGCGGTAGCTATTGTAAATGGTGTATATGAAGCAACGCAAGAATTAATTGAGCAAGCATATTTAGTAGAGAAGTTAATTCAGTATGGTAACCGTTATCGCAGTCATGATGATATGCTGGCACAAAGTTTAGATCATGCAGAGCGATTATTCCGTGAATATGAATATGATGCAGCACTAGAACAAGCAGCTTCTGTATTAGAACAAATTGAGCCAGGTGTTGTCCAAAAGATTGCTGAATTTGTTGACTTAGAACAAACTCCTTAATATGTATTAAGGGGTTTGTTTTTGTTTAGACAACTTTTGTATGCATGAGGATGTAATATTGCTATAATGAATAGCGGAATATAGAGCGTTTTTTAGTTAAAAGTAGAAAAGCATACTTCCGCTTTAATGACGGAAACTATGAGCATGTTTAGCGTAAACGCATGAACTTATGATATGATTGTGTGATGCGATATCGCTGAAAGGGGAAGAACGATGATCTATTTTGATAATAGTGCGACGACAAAACCATACCCAGAAGCCTTGCAATCTTATGTAACAGTTGCAGGAAAATATTTTGGGAATCCTTCTTCTATTCATTCCCTTGGAGGAGAATCAGAGCGTTTATTAACGCAATCACGTGCGATTGCAGCGCAGCTTCTTCGTGTCAAGCCTTCAGAAATTATCTTCACGTCTGGAGGAACAGAAGGGAATAACCTTGCAATTAAGGGGATTGCGATGAGAAATCGCTCCCGCGGCAAGCATATGATTACAACAAATATTGAACACGCTTCTGTGTCTGAGGCATATAAACAGCTAGAAAATCTTGGTTTTGACGTTACATATTTACCTGTAAATAAAAACGGTGTTGTATCGGTAGAAGATGTAAAACGTGCTCTTCGAGAGGATACAATTCTTGTTTCCATGATTCACGTTAATAACGAAACAGGAGCGATTCAGCCTGTTGGTGAAATTGGGAAGTTATTAGCAAATTATCCGAAAGTACGATTTCATGTGGATCATGTGCAAGGAATTGGAAAAGTCCCGCTTGATTTGTATGAAAATCATATTGACCTTTGTACGATTTCTGGGCATAAGTTCCATAGTGTAAAAGGTACAGGGCTTTTATATGTTCGCGATGGTGTTAGACTTGATCCAGTTTTATCAGGTGGTGGACAAGAGTTGCGTTACCGTTCTGGCACAGAAAACTTGCCGGGAATTGTTGCAATGATAAAAGCTTTGCGAATGACATTAGAAAAGCGGTCAGAGAATATCATGCACCTTCAAGCATTAAAAGAAGAACTCATTCATGTTTTTAATGATATGGAAGATGTTACAATTAATACGCCCAATGAACATACGGCACCGCATATTTTAAACGTATCATTTGTAGGATTAAAGCCAGAGGTTGTTGTACATGCTCTAGAAGAACGTGATGTGTATGTATCGACAAAGTCTGCTTGCTCTTCAAAAGCAAACGAAGTTAGCCACGTTTTACTGGCGATGGGCTTGCCGCACGAAGTAGCAGCAAGTGCAATTCGCGTAAGTCTAGCGCCGGAAAATACGATGGAAGAAGTAAAACAATTCGAAGGAATTGTAAAAGAAACATTGCCAAAATTATATGAAGTGATGAGGTAAGGAAAGATGATGACATACGAATATATTTTAGTTCGTTACGGCGAAATGACAACAAAAGGAAAGAACCGTTCTAAGTTTGTAAGTACATTGAAAGACAACGTAAAACATAAGTTGAAGAAATTTACAAATTTAAAAATTGATGCAACGCATGACCGGATGTATATTCAGTTAAATGGTGAAGATCATGAAGCTGTTGCGGATAAGCTGCAAGATGTGTTTGGTATTCACAAGTTTAACTTAGCAATGAAAGTGCCAACAGATTTAGAAGAAATTAAAAAAGGTGCACTTGCTGCTTTTCTGCAAGTAAAGCGTGAAGTAAAAACATTTAAAATTACAGTTCATCGTTCTTATAAGCATTTTCCGATGCAAACGATGGAATTGCTTCCAGAAATCGGCGGGCATATTTTACAAAATACAGAGGATATTACAGTAGATGTTCATAATCCAGATGTAAATATCCGTGTTGAAATTAGAAGCGGTTATAGCTATATTATGTGCGATGAGCGCATGGGAGCTGGCGGTCTTCCAGTTGGTGTTGGCGGAAAGGTCATGCTTCTTCTTTCAGGTGGTATTGATAGCCCTGTTGCAGCTTACTTAACAATGAAGCGCGGCGTATCAGTGGAAGCTATTCATTTTCATAGTCCGCCATTTACTAGCGAACGTGCAAAACAGAAAGTTATTGACTTAGCACAGCAGTTAACGAAGTATTGTAAACGTGTGACACTTCATCTTGTACCGTTTACAGAAGTGCAAAAAACAATTAATAAAGAAATTCCATCTAGCTATTCGATGACAATTATGCGTCGTATGATGATGCGCATTGCAGAGCGTATTGCAGAAGAGCGTAACGCACTTGCTCTTACGACAGGGGAAAGCCTTGGACAAGTGGCGAGTCAAACATTGGATAGTATGCATACGATTAACGAAGTGACGAATTATCCGATTATCCGTCCGCTTATTGCAATGGATAAGCTAGAAATTATTAAAATTGCAAACGAAATCGACACGTATGATATTTCAATTCGTCCGTATGAAGATTGTTGTACAGTATTTACTCCAGCGAGTCCAACGACAAAACCGAAGCGGGAAAAAGCGAATAAATTTGAATCATACTATGATTTTACGCCGCTTATTGAAGAAGCGGTTGCCAATACGGAGAAAATGGTATTACAAACAGTAGAAGTAGCAGAAGAAGAACAATTCGAAGATTTATTCTAAAGCTTATTTAAAAACCATAAATTACCATTAAAAGATATGTATGAAGCCATATAGTTTATCACACTCTATACTCACAAGGAGGTGATACAATATGGCAAACAATAATACAAATAACTTAGTAGTTCCTGGTGCAGAAGCTGCTTTAGATCAAATGAAATACGAAATCGCTCAAGAGTTTGGTGTACAACTTGGAGCAGATACAACATCTCGTGCTAACGGATCTGTTGGTGGCGAAATTACAAAACGTTTAGTTGCAATGGCTGAACAACAATTAGGCGGTTTTCAACGATAACAACCATATATAATGGCTTAGAGAGAGTGGGATTTCCCGCTCTTTCTTTTTGTTGTTGTTTTCTGTCAAAAAATAAGAGAAAACATCTACTATTGTAGCCAACTAGTCAAAATATAAACCGATTTGTCAAAAGAAGATAGTTTTAAATTGACAGAAAATTCTTTACTATCGACAGAAAACTCTTTATTATTGACAGAAAATTCTTTATTATTAAAGGGAAGTCGTATATTGTAAAGGGGGAAGAGTATGAGACATGTGAGCCGTGAAGAATTATTAGCACCGCCAACGTATAACTTAGTAGAAGAGATGGAGCGTTATGCAAAAGAGCCAAATAAACTTGCGCTTATTTGGCAAGATGATCAAGGCAATAAAAAGAAAGTGACATATGGGGAATTGTTAAAAGGAGCAAACAAAATTGGAAACGCTTTTATAAAAAGTGGTCTGCAACAAGGGGACAAGCTTCTCATTATGATGCCTCGTCTGATTGAAACATATATGACGTATATTGCCGCAATTAAAGCGGGATTTGTTGTCATTCCAAGTTCAGAAATGCTGCGTAAAAAAGATATTGAATACCGCATTGCCCATGGAGAAGTAAAAGCGATTGTGAGTTACGAACCGTACGTTAGACAATTCGACGGAATCGAAGCGATGAATTCACTTTGTAAATTTGTATTAAGTGAAAAACCGCTAGACGGTTGGAACAACATAAGGGAAGCGCTTGAAACAGAGAGTGATATACTAGAAGTGGCAAAGACAAACTGTGATGATATGGTCTTTTTATCCTATACATCTGGCACGACAGGCAATCCAAAAGGTGTTGTACATACACATGCTTGGGCGTATGCTCACCTTCGTACGAGCGCTGCAAATTGGTTAGCAATCGAAGAAAATGATGTTGTGTGGGCAACAGCAAGTCCAGGATGGCAAAAGTGGGTTTGGAGTCCTTTTCTTGCAACACTTGGTTCAGGTGCAACGGGATTTGTGTATCACGGGAAATTTGACCCGGCAACATATTTGCAATTATTAAGTGATAATAAAGTAAATGTATTGTGCTGTACGCCGACTGAATATCGTTTAATGGCAAAAATAGAAAACTTGCAGCAATATGACTTGTCTTCCCTGCATAGTGCTGTTTCGGCGGGAGAGCCATTGAACAGAGAGGTTATTGATACATTCCGAAATTATTTTCATGTAACGGTTCGAGATGGTTATGGCCAAACAGAAAATACATTACTTGTTGGTGTATTAAAAGGAATGGAGACAAAGCCTGGTTCGATGGGGAAACCAACACCAGGTAATCAAGTTGACATTGTTGATGAAGATGGTAAACCAGTTCTTCCGGGAGAAGTAGGAGATATTGCGGTGCACATCAAAACACCGGCATTATTTAAGCAGTACTATAAAGACCCGGAACGTACAACTATGCAATTTCGCGGTGATTATTATATTACAGGTGATCAGGCGAAAAAGGACGAAGATGGCTACTTCTGGTTTGAAGGGCGAGGCGACGATATTATTATTAGTTCTGGTTATACAATTGGGCCGTTTGAAGTGGAAGATGCACTTGTGAAGCATCCATACGTAAGAGAATGTGCTGTTGTGGCAAGTCCAGACGAAATAAGAGGGAATGTCGTAAAAGCCTTTATTGTTTTACAAGAGGGGATAGAGAAAAAGGATGAAATGTTAATTCCGCTT
The DNA here is from genome assembly GCF_050474045.1 of Bacillus sp. S2(2024). Taxonomy (NCBI): domain Bacteria; kingdom Bacillati; phylum Bacillota; class Bacilli; order Caryophanales; family Bacillaceae; genus Bacillus; species Bacillus sp. S2(2024). Next base: position 3,609,002 of record NZ_JBFLUS010000003.1, on the reverse strand, counting down.
CTGCAAGAGCATGTAAAAGAATTAACAGCACCTTACAAATACCCGCGAAAGATTGAATTTGTGGAAGAACTTCCAAAAACAATTTCCGGTAAAATTCGCCGCGTAGAATTGCGAAAACGTGAAATGGAATTAGCTTCGAAATAAAGTGAAACTTCCGTCAGTGGAGGGCTTTATCCTCTACTGATGGAAAGCCCGCCCAATTGGGATTTTACGGGCAGTTCCCCCTTTTCGGTTTTCTCTGAATTTTAAGGTGGGGTCTTACTGCCTGATAATAGCGGAGTAAAGAAGAATCGTAGGCAGAGAAATCTGTCTGCTTTTTTTCTTGCTGACAATTTCGTACACTAAAAAGTAAGAAGCAAAGGGGGAGAAAAAATGGGAGAACTTTGGTATGGCGGAAAGATTTATACGATGGAAGAAGAAGGAACGACTGTAGAAGCCATTTATGTAGAAAATGGTAAGATTATTGCCGTTGGAACGAGAGAAGAGTTAGAAGCTCGTTATCGTCCGAAGCAGTTATTTAATGTAGAAGGCAAAACAATGCTCCCTGGTCTTGTCGATAGTCATATGCATCTTATTGGACACGGAGAACGATTGCTTCGCTTAGATTTATCGACATGTACATCCTATCAAGAAGTGCTGCATCTTGTTGCTGAGCGAATAAAAACAGCTAAACAAGGAGAATGGATTATTGGAGAGGGCTGGAATGAAAATAATTTTACAGATCGAAAAGACATACATAAACGTGATTTAGATGCTCTGTCACTTCATCATCCTATTTTATTGAAACGCGTCTGTCGTCATGTGACTTGGGTAAATTCCTATGTTCTTGAGAAAGCAGAGATTGTGCAAGGGGTAGAAGATCCGAAAGGCGGGAAAATTGGGCGTGATAAAACTGGTGAATTCACCGGTTTATTGTACGAACAAGCGCAGGATTTAATTGCTCATATTCAACCAGAAATTGATGCAGCGTATGTAACCAACGCACTGAGAACAGCCATTCAAGATTGTTGGAAATACGGATTAGTTGGTGGACATACAGAAGACTTAAACTATTACGGTGGTTTTCAAAAAACATATAAAGCCTTTGCAGAAGTGATTCGAGATATGCCGTTTAAAGCACACCTTCTCATTCATCATGAGGTGGCACATGAACGGGAGCGCTATGAGAGTACACATTATATTGAGTTTGGAGCAATGAAAATCTTTTCAGATGGTTCCTTTGGGGGACGGACAGCGCTGCTTAGTGAACCATATGAAGATGCAAAGGAAACAAATGGAGTTGCCATCTTTTCGCGCGATGAACTTGCGCTACTTGTAAAACAAGCGAGAGATTTCAATATGCCTGTTGCGATACATACGATTGGTGATTTATCACTTGAATATGTGATAGATGCGCTCGAAATGTATCCACCAAAAGAAGGGCAGCGTGATCGCATTATTCACTGTCAACTTGTACGCGAAGAGTTAATCAATCGTATGAAGAAGCTCCCTGTAATTTTAGATCTTCAACCTGTCTTCGTTTCTTCCGACTTTCCATCTGTTATTGAAAAACTAGGGGAGCATCGCCTTCGCTACGCATATGCATGGAAAACGCTCCTTCATGCTGGCTTACACTGCGCGGGCGGTTCGGATGCACCAATCGAGCAGGTGAATCCACTTTTAGGGATATACAGCGCCGTAACAAGAAAAAGCTTTGTGGATGAAAACTGTTATATACCAGAAGAAAAGTTAACGGTATTTGAAGCTATTTCGCTATTCACAACAGGAAGCGCATATGCGATTGGAAAAGAAGAAAACCGCGGGAAAATTGCTGCAGGGTATGAAGCGGATTTTACTGTGCTAGACAGAGATATATTTGAAATTGAGAAAGAGGAAATAAAAGAGATAGACGTTGTGATGACCGTTGTCGATGGTGAAATTGTATATAAGTAAATAAAGGCGGCCGAGGCCGCCTTTATTTACTTATCCCGCATTAACGGGCAGTAAGTTCCCCACCTCAAGATTCAAAGAGAAGCAAAGAAGATAGGTGGGTAATAACTGCCCGTAAAAGCCCGATTGGTTCAACTAACCTTTTGGAGAAGAACACTCCAAAAGGAGGTTTCACTTTATAAAAACGTTCTTTGTACTTTTTCCCAGAACGAATTATTTTTCAGTTTTACTGTTTTAATTTGTTTATCGCTTAAACGAACAACTGCTTTTTCGACTTGTTTAATACTTAATGCTTCGTTATCCATGCCCATGACAGGATAGTCGCTGCCACTTGGAGCTAATTTTAGCGTTAATGTACGATCATTGTTTAAGATAAATGGGGAACCAAGTGTACGGTACGTATTGTTATTTAACGAAGCGAGTTCACTCACTTGGAAACATGGAATTAATGGATCCACAACAGCTCCGTGTAGTGATTTATTATATGCTGTGCTTCCTGTTGGTGTAGAAACAACTAATCCATCGCCTCTGAATGTTTCAAAGTATAAGTCATCAACATACACATCTAGCATAAATGTTTTAATAACGCTAGAGCGCAGTGAAAATTCATTTAGGCAATAAAAAGATGTATCATGATCAACTGTTACTTGAATTGTTGGATATCTTCTTACTTCAATTTCATTTTTTGTGATTTCTTGAAGGGCGCTATCGACATGGTCAATGTGGAAGTCACAGTAAAAGGATATATCATTTGTTGTCGAAACCCCTGCGTATAAACAATCTTCACGAAATCCTGTTTTTCTGACAGCTTGCAAGAATGTACTGTCGTCGCCAACACTAACGATAGCATTTGCGTGTTTTGGATGTTCTAATATTGTAAATCCATTTTCTTCTAAAATGTCGTATACTGGTTTCATTTTTTCGACAAGCGCTGTTTTATCATCACCGTAAAAGAAAAATAAATTGCGACGATCTGCCATTTTGTATCCCTCCATGCAGTAAATAATATGTTCAAATACTATATTTCGATAAAAATATCAAAAATCCTCCTGTTTTTAGAAAAATCTATATTTTCAATTTCGTTTATTCTTTTCATATTGTGTCGATAATGGATATGGAATGAAAGGATGGTACGATGAAGTGGCTTGCGATTGGAATTGGAATACTTATCTTGTTCGTCTTGCTTATTTTGTTGTCGAAATTATCGCTGAAAATCAGTTTGTTATATACAGAAACCGAAAAACAATGTTTATTTCAAGTGGAAATATGGATGCTTCATTATACGTTTGACGTGCTTGAGCGGATAGAAAAACAACAAAAGAAAACAAATCAAAAAATTGAAAAAGCAGGAGAGGAAGGTGGAACAGAGGACAAGTTTGTAGCGACGCTTGACAGCATAGCTGAGATTATAAAAAGGATACAAGAAACCCATACTATGTTTAAAGGTTTTCTTCAAAAAGTAAAAATCAAAAATTGGAGATGGCGTTCGCAAATTGGAACAGGTGATGCAGCGAGCACCGGGATTGTAACAGGTTATGTATGGTCAGTAAAAGGAATGATTGTTGGAATTACTGGACATTATATGGACATTATCGGTGCACCGCAGCTTGAAGTTACTCCAATTTTTCAAGGGAAAACTGTGGCATCACATTGTGAATTAACAGCTTCATTTCGGATATACCGTGCAGTGAGAACAGCAATTCGCTTGTTTGTATTATTGAAAAAACAAGGGGCTATTGCTACAGATAATGCTATGCAACAATGAACATAGGGGGGATTATGTGGAACATCCAATTCAAGGATTAATGACAACAGCAATGCAACATTTAAATCATATGATTGATGTAAATACAATTATTGGTGATCCAATTCAATCACCAGATGGAAGTGTCATCTTAACGGTTTCAAAAGTAAGTTTCGGCTTTGCGGCAGGCGGTAGTGAATTTGGGAAACTTGAAAACAATAATCATCATCCATTTGGCGGCGGTAGCGGGGGCGGCGTTTCTATTAACCCAATTGCTTTTCTTGTTGTAAATAGTGAAGGTGTGAAAGTGCTTCACTTAGATAAACAGACGCACATACTTGACAAGATAATGGAATTAGCACCGCAAGCAGTCGATAAGGTGAAAGAAATGATGAACAAACAAAAAGATAAACAGCCGGAGTATGAAATATAGAATGAAGAAGCTAATCTATTGGTTAGCTTCTTTTTTCATAAAACAGAGCGATTCATTTGCATTCTGTTTGCTGAACATCTATCATTTACACTGTACATATTTTGTTTTAGAAAAGGGAGGATTTTCAAATGGCAAACGTAACGTTTAAAGGAAACCCAATCACTTTAGTTGGAACAGAAGTTAAAGTAGGCGACCAAGCGCCTAACTTTCAAGTATTAGCAAATGATTTATCTGCAGTAACTTTAGAAACATATAAAGGTGCAGTGAAATTAATTAGTGTTGTACCATCTATCGATACAGGTGTATGTGATGCACAAACTCGTCGTTTTAACGAAGATGCAGCTGGTATTGCAAACGCAAAAGTATTAACAATTAGTGTGGACCTACCATTCGCTCAAAAACGCTGGTGTGCAGCTAACGGTTTAGAAAACGTTGTTACACTTTCTGATCACCGTGACCTTTCTTTTGGCGAAGCATACGGTGTTGTAATGAAAGAACTTCGTCTACTTGCACGTGCAGTATTCGTAGTAGATAGCAATGATAAAGTTGTTTACGTAGAATATGTAAGCGAAGGTACAAGCCATCCAAATTACGAAGCAGCATTAGAAGCAGCAAAAGCTGCGAAGTAATGCGAAGAGCGAAAAGCGGCCTCTTGTGAAAAGCGGTCGCTTTTTCTTTTGGAAAGAATTTAGAGTGTGGTATGATATAAGTTATGTGTATTTTAGTTTGAAGGAGGAGTTTTCGTGAGCTCAACAGTAGAAACAATATTTTCTATCTTTGATTCTTCTGCCGTAATTTTACGTAAAGAATTAGACATAACGTATTTAGAAGCGCTTGTAGAAACAGGTGATAATTTATTTGAAGGAACAATTTTACAAGAAGGATTAGAGCAGCCAACAATTGAGCGATTAGAGCGTGAATATAGCAAGTTTAATGAAGAAAACTATAAAGGCGAAGAGATTCGCAAGGCGTTCCAACTTGCCATCTTAAAAGGGATGAAAGACGGCGTACAAGCAAATCATGAAATGACGCCAGATGCAGTTGGTATGTTTATGAGCTATTTGTTCCATAAATTTATGAAGGATCAAAAGGAAGTGACTGTTTTAGATCCTGCAGTTGGAACGGGGAATTTATTGACGACAATCTTTAATGGTTGCCCAGAAGGTATAAATGTGAGCGGATTTGGGGTAGATGTAGATGATTTGCTTGTTAAGCTTGCGTTAGTCAATGCAAATTTACAAAAACAAGCAGTTGAGTTTTTCAATCAAGATGGATTAGCTCCACTTTATATTGATCCGGTTGATGCAGTTGTGTGTGATTTACCAGTCGGTTATTATCCAAATGAAATGGGTGCAAGTAAATATACTTTAAAAGCAGACGAAGGTATGTCTTATGCGCATCATCTTTTTATTGAACAAAGTGTAAAACATACAAAAGAAGGCGGTTATTTATTTTTCTTAGTGCCAAACTTCATTTTTGAAAGCGATCAAGCGCCAAAGCTTCATGCCTTTATTAAAGAAACATGTTTTGTTCAAGGATTATTACAGCTACCTGTTTCCATGTTTAAAAATGAAAAAAATGCAAAAAGTATATTTGTTCTCCAAAAGAAAGGGCAAACCATACAAATGCCAAAACAAGCATTATTAGTAGAGTTACCAAAATTCTCTAATATGCAAGCGATGGAGAACATCATGAATCAAATTAATGGTTGGTTCGCTGAGCAAAAATAACCATTGTTTCTATGTAACAGGGGGATATGTATATATAATACAGTTTTATCTTGTATACAGTATTTAGTAACGTATACAAGATAACAATAGAGAAATACCAAATCTGTAATATAAAAAAAATCTTTGTGTTACAATTTTTTCACTTGAAATATATGTCGTACGATGTTTAAATTAAAATCGTGAGTTTAAATTTTTTTCAGTGAAACGGTTATGTTAGCTGATAAAAATTGAAGACATAAAATTGAGCGGTTTGTGGAGAGATTCCACACGGCTAACAAGAGAAAAAGGGGCGAAAGACTAGATGTCAAAAATCATCGCGATTAATGCAGGAAGCTCTTCCTTGAAATTCCAATTATTTGAAATGCCAACTGAAACAGTATTAACAAAAGGTTTAGTAGAACGTATCGGTTTAGAGGATAGCGTATTTACAATTACTGTGAACGGTGAGAAACAAACAGAAGTAACAAATATCCCAGACCATGCAGTTGCGGTTAATATGCTTTTAAATAAGTTAACTGAAACAGGTATTATTAAATCTCTTGATGAGATTAGCGGTACGGGTCACCGTGTTGTACATGGCGGTGAAAAATTCCCAGATTCTGTTCTAATTGACGATAAAGTATTAGCAGATATCGAAGCTTTAAGTGAGTTAGCACCACTTCATAACCCAGCAAACGCTGTTGGTATTAAAGCATTCCGAGAAGTACTTCCGAACGTACCTGCAGTAGCAGTATTCGATACGGCATTCCACCAAACAATGCCGGAGGAATCTTTCTTGTACAGCTTACCTTACGAATACTATGAGAAATACGGCATCCGTAAATACGGTTTCCACGGTACTTCTCATAAGTATGTAACAGAGCGTGCAGCTGAATTATTAGGTCGTCCACTTGAAAGTTTACGTTTACTTTCTTGTCACTTAGGTAACGGTGCAAGTATCGCAGCTGTTGAAGGCGGAAAATCAATCGATACATCTATGGGCTTCACACCACTTGCTGGTGTAACAATGGGTACACGTTCTGGTAACCTTGACCCTGCGTTAATTCCATACATTATGGAAAAAACAGGACAATCTGTAGAAGAAGTTCTTAACGTATTAAACAAGAAAAGTGGTATGTTAGGTCTTTCTGGATTCTCTAGTGACTTACGTGACATTGAACAAGCTGAAGAAGAAGGAAACCATCGTGCAGAAGTAGCACTAGAGATATTTATTAGCCGTATTCATAAATATATCGGTTCTTATGCAGCTCGCATGAAAGGTGTAGATGCAATCATCTTTACAGCTGGTATTGGTGAGAACAGTGCATTAATTCGTGAGCGTGTATTAGAAGGCCTTGAATTTATGGGCGTGTATTTCGATCCAAAACGCAACAATTTCCGCGGTGAAGAAGCATTCATTAGCTTCCCACACTCTCCAGTAAAAGTAATCGTAATTCCAACAGACGAAGAAGTTATGATTGCTCGTGACGTAGTACGTCTTGGAAATATTGGTTAATATATGATGAAAAGACGGGATGATTCCCGTCTTTTTTTGTATTATTTTTTTGAAAGTAGATTTGTTAATCCGTTTGGGTATAATGTTTTTTCTCCTTGCAAAAATGTTTCAACGGGAACCCATACACCGTAGGAGATGTTTTGTCCTTCTGTTATTGTGAATCGATTCTTTTTATAAAGCGCTTTGTTTGAAAAGCAGACAGAATACAATTGAATTAGTTCATGTCCAATTGTATTTTCTATTTGAAAAATGTTTTCTAAACAGCCCAAATATGTAACGATTTCCACAGCGACTCCAAGTTCTTCTTGAAATTCTCGAATAATTGTCTCCGTGGAATGCTCTCCAAGTTCAATAGTTCCTCCAAGTGGTCTATAATAATATCCTTCACCAGTTTCGTGTTTTCCTTTGTATTCTTCAACAAGAATACAATTGTTGTATGCAATAATACCTAAGGCTTTCGCACGTGGATGCATAACATACCTCCCCTTTTTTACTATGGCGCATTTAAAGTTAACATATTTTTCAGAAAAAAACAGGGCGTACGGCCTCTTGCAGCAAATATGTTACAATATAGAAAAAATAATCCAAGGGGTTGTTTGTATGCTGTCAAAGCGAGAAGAACGAATTTTATATGATTTGAAAAGCTGGGAACAGCAATTAGTGCAACAAGAATCAACGGACTTTCAGAGAATGTTTGATAAGTGGTTGAACGGTACATTTTCTAAGCTGCCGGAAAAAAAAAGAAATGAATTTTTTTCAAAAGCAGATGGATGGCTCTTTCATCTTCATGCACTTATTCAAAGCTCGCAGTCGCAACTTGATGCACGGGGACGGATTTTAGGAACGGCTCGTTTATTCGATGATTCCATTGAACATGTTGAAGACATGAAAGTATTATCAATTGATCAATTAACATACATAGCAGAACAGCAAACAGCTCGTCATCGTTTATATTCTTTCGTACAAGGAGGAGTAACAGGAGTTGGTGGCTTTTTATTATTAAGTGCAGACTTACCAGTATTGGTTGCTTTAAATGTGAAAGCGGTACAGCTAATCGCCACATCATTTGGTCATGATGTGAATAAACCGTATGAAATGATGCTAGCGTTAAAAGTATTCCACGCAGCCATATTGCCAGCGCATTTGCAGCAGTATGCTTGGTACAACTTACAGCAAGAGTTAGAACAAGAAGAAGCAGCTCCATTCTTCTATGAGGGAGAAGAGGAAGTACTAAATCCAGCATCTGTACAAGTAATACTAAAACAAATTTTAAAAACGTTCATTATTTATTCGCTGCGCCGCAAGTTGTTTCAAGGTGTACCAGTACTTGGGATTGCGGTTGGATCGACGGCGAATTATCGGTTAACACGGAGCATAACAGAATTTGCGAATCGATTTTATCAAATGCGTTATTTACGCCAAAAAATATAAAAAGCGAAAGGCAGCCGCCTTTCGCTTTTTAGTTTGTTGCATGTTGTTTTGATAATGGAATTGCCACTGGTTTCTTTGCCTTTGCTGGATAGTAAATGAAATCTAGTACTTTTGCCTGCACAGCAAGGGAAAGAATCGTAAAAGCAATTTCAGTCCATGTTAAATAATATAATGAAAGTGCAATGACAATTGCGTCAAAAACGAAGAAAATTTGACCAACTGTAAAGCGCGTTTTTTTGCTTAATACAATGGTTAAAATATCGTCTCCGCCTGTTGCACCACCGAATCGTAAAATAAAACCAAGGCCAACTCCAGCTAACGCTCCGCCGATTACTGCAGCTACAAATAAATGATTTGATAAATCTACCGTAAATGGAGAATAGTTTTCCATTAAAGAATAAAATACTCCGAATGAAATGGAACCAACAAATGAATAACCGACCATTTTTCTACCTAAAAATGTAGCACATAGTAAAATGACAGGAATATCCATTAAAACAGTTGAAATTGACGGTGAAATGTCAAAAAAGTTTTGTAAAAACAGTGCGATTCCTACAAATCCACCTTCTGTTAAGTGATTCTGAAACTGAATGTGGTAAAGTGCGATAGCCAAAATAAATGAACCAAGTAAAACCATAAAAATTTCTTTAATAATTTGTCGACTTTGGATGTTCTCCATCGTTATTCCTTCTCTCCGTAGTTAGTAGTTTTTTGTTTTTCATAAACTAACTACGCCTATATAGCAGCAGTTAGTTTACATACGTCTAACTACGCTATATATCACTGAAGAAATAACGAATAATCCTCTCGTCCATCAATTCTCCCTACTTTCGTTTTAGTTTAGGTCTGAAATAGACTAAACAAAACTTAGAGTAGAATTTTTCATTTAGCAATCCTGCTCTCTTTTATGTTTTGCTTAGCGAATATGAAATAACCTAAACAAAACGCTACGTGTAAGAAGAGTCTTTTCGTTGCCAAATTATCCTTCGGGCAATCATAATTTCCCCACTCCCGTATTTTTTTCGCTAGACAAAGTATCTAAGCAAAAAAATACGCTACGTGTAAGATTCGTCTTTTCGATGCCACATGCTCCTTCGAGCGATCATGATATCTAAATCCTTTCTATAAAAGATTATATACTATTATATCATACTTTTTTAAAATGTATGTTCTTGGAAACCGACAATGGGCAACGAAAAAACTACATACTTCGTAAATATGGAATATTTAGGTGAAATTCATGTGAATTTTGTTGGAAAATGGTGCAATAAAGTGAAACTTCCATTAGCAGGGGTTTTTCATCCCACACTGATGGAAAGCCCGCCCAATCAGACTTTTACGGGTAGTTATCTCCCAACTATCTTCTTCGCTTTTTGAATCTTGAGGTTTGGGTCTTACTGCCCGCGAATAACGGGATAAAAAAAATTTGCCGTTGAAAGGGTCTCTGTATGAAAAAGTAAATTTTGTCGATTTTCCTTTAAAACTTACTTTAATTAATTACAAAATATTAAATTTGATAAGAACATTTTTTATAATTCGAATGATATCACCTATGATGACTGGAGAGATTCGTATGAAAACGAGAGATATACAGGCAAGCATAGAAGAAAAAAGGGAGGAATTGATTGAACTTGTAAAAAAGCATGGTTTAAATCATCATAGAGTGATCGCATGTAGTCAGGAATTAGATAATTTAGTATACCTTTTTACATGCACAGAGAAGGAATCTTATATCCCTGAAAAGAAAAATACAATTAATACTACGCGTTCAACGTAATAGAAAAGTTTGTATTTGTTACTATCAGAATATGAGAATCCATCGTAACACATTTGAACAAACCTTTATTTTTATTTACCTATTATTGAAAGCGTTTACACATTTATTGCAAAAAAGGGAAAATAAAAAAGAGGAAAGATAGCTGTAAGCAACAGCTTGATTGGTGAAAGGTTTCCGTCAATTATCTACTGATGGAAACCTTTTACTTTAATTCGTTTTAATAAGTAAAAGAATGATGTTTTACAGTGATGAAAGAAGTAGAGAGTAAGCTTTTTTAAAATCATCTTCTTGATTTGTTTTCTTATCTTTAGAAAAGGTCCCCAGCTAATAACACTTAGAAAGGTGAGTATGGTAATGAATAGAGCTTTTATTAGGAATATAAATATACTCCTTTCTTTCTATCTTCTATAAAGTTCACCTCACTGATGCGCTTTTCCTTCGGACACATTTTGAGTCAGACGATACCAAAGCCAAAGATCATTAATAATGGAAGCGTGATTCGCGATTTCTGTATTGAGTCTACAAGAAATTTCAAAGTTTTCTTCGCAATTTAAGCGGTGTTGTTTCGTGTTAATGATATGTTCAAGTTCTTTAATCCGATCTGGTATTTTCCCGCGAATTTGTTCCCACTTTAATAAAATTGCATGTTGCACTGTTTTAGGAATATCATCCCATTCTTCTTGGAAATCAGGTAGTTCAATCCCCAGATGTTCATCATATGTGAAATATTGTTCCATATATCGTCCCCTCCATTTATTGTCTTCATTGTATCGAAAAAGAGAAAGAACTTCGATGAAATTGTTTTAAAAAATCTATGAATATCCCTTGCAACATTTTTGAAAAGGTGATAAATTATGAATTAATATTAGATATATTGAATAATTATTCTTTAGGGGGATATAAAATGGAGAACAAAAAAGTTGTATTAGCATATTCCGGAGGTCTTGATACTTCTGTTGCGATTAAATGGTTACAAGAAAAAGGATACGATATTATTGCACTTTGTTTAGATTTAGGAGAAGGAAAAGATTTAGAGTTTGTAAAAGAAAAAGCATTGTCCGTCGGAGCAATTAAATCTTATATGATTGATGTGCAAGAAGAGTTTGCGAATGAATATGCATTAAAAGCACTGCAAGCTCACACGTTATATGAAGGGAAATATCCACTTGTATCTGCATTATCTCGTCCGCTAATTGCTAAAAAATTGGTAGAGATTGCAGAGATGGAGGGTGCAAGTGCAGTTGCACATGGATGTACAGGAAAAGGAAATGACCAAGTCCGTTTTGAAGTTTCTATTCAAGCGTTAAATCCATATTTAGAAGTGATTGCACCGGTGCGTGAATGGAAATGGTCACGTGAAGAGGAAATTGCATATGCGAAAGAAAATGATGTACCAATTCCGATTAACTTAGACAGCCCGTTTTCAATTGATCAAAATTTATGGGGACGCAGCAACGAATGTGGAATCTTAGAAGATCCATGGGCAGCACCGCCAGAAGATGCATATGAAATGACGTTAGCATTAGAAGATACACCAAACACACCTGAATTTGTAGAAATTGGTTTTGAAGCAGGGGTGCCAACGACATTAAACGGTGTATCATATTCACTTTCAGAGTTAATTAAAGCGTTAAACTCTCTTGCTGGTAAGCACGGGGTTGGGCGCATCGACCATGTAGAAAATCGTCTTGTTGGTATTAAGTCACGTGAAGTGTATGAATGCCCAGCGGCGATGACGTTGATTACTGCACATAAGGAATTAGAAGACCTAACACTTGTAAAAGAAGTAGCACATTTTAAACCTATGATTGAACAAAAATTAACAGAGTTAATTTATAACGGTTTATGGTTCTCGCCTTTAAAAGATGCTCTTGTTGCCTTTTTACAAGAAACGCAAAAGAATGTAACAGGTACAGTACGTGTGAAACTGTTTAAAGGACATGCAATTGTAGAAGGACGTAAATCAGAGTATTCTCTATACGATGAAAAATTAGCGACGTATACAGTAGATGATGAATTTAATCACGATGCAGCGATTGGATTTATTTCATTATTTGGTTTACCAACAAAAGTATACAGCCAAGTGAATCAAAAGAAGGTGGAGGCATGAGCAAACTTTGGGGCGGACGTTTTACGGAACAGGCTGAACAGTGGGTTGAGGAGTTTGGAGCTTCCATCTCCTTTGACCAGCAATTAGCAGTAGAAGATATACAAGGAAGTATGGCACACGTTACGATGCTTGCGAAATGCGGTATCGTAACGGCTGAAGAAGGTGAAAAAATTAAAAACGGCTTGCAATATTTACTTGAAAAGGCAAAGAAGCAAGAGCTTACGTTTTCTGTTGAAGCAGAAGATATTCACTTAAACATTGAAAAGATGTTAATTCAGCATATTGGTGAAGTTGGCGGTAAGCTGCATACAGGAAGAAGTCGTAATGACCAAGTAGCAACGGATATGCATTTGTATTTGCGAAATGAAGTGCAAGGCATTATCGAGGCAGTGAAACAAGTGCAAATTGTACTTGCAGAACAAGCTGAAAAACATATCGAAACAATTATGCCGGGGTATACGCATTTGCAGCGTGCACAGCCGATTTCTTTTGCACACCATCTCCTTGCATACTTTTGGATGTTAGAGCGCGATGCGAATCGTTTGAAAGATTCGTTAAAACGTATTAACATTTCTCCACTTGGAGCCGGAGCACTTGCTGGGACAACATTCCCGATTGATCGCGAGTATAGTGCGCAGTTGCTCGGTTTTGATGGAATATATGAAAATAGCTTAGATGCAGTAAGCGACCGTGACTTTATTCTTGAATTTTTAAGTAATGCTTCTATATTAATGATGCATTTATCACGTTTTTGTGAAGAACTTATTTTATGGAGCAGTCAAGAATTTCAGTTTATTGAAATGAGCGACAGCTATGCAACGGGCAGCAGCATTATGCCGCAAAAGAAAAATCCGGATATGGCAGAGCTTATTCGCGGGAAAACAGGAAGAGTATACGGCAATTTATTTAGCTTATTAACAGTTATGAAAGGGTTGCCGCTTGCTTACAATAAAGATTTGCAAGAAGATAAAGAAGGCATGTTCGATACGGTAAATACAGTAAAGGGCTGTTTACATGTAATGGCAGGCATGCTTGAGACGATGACAGTGAAAAAAGATAAAATGGCACAGGCTGTCACGCAAGATTTTTCAAATGCGACAGAGATTGCGGACTATTTAGCGAGTAAAGGGTTACCGTTTCGTCAGGCACATGAAATTGTAGGGAAGCTTGTCCTTCATTGTATTAACGAAGGTGTTTATTTGTTAGATTTACCATTAACAACCTACCAAGAGATGAGCTCATTATTTGAGGAAGACTTATATGAAGTGCTTTCACCATACGCAGCAGTAAAACGAAGAAACAGTGCAGGCGGTACAGGATTCGTACAAATTGAGCAGGCACTTCAAAAAGCAAAAGAGATAGTAGAAAATCCCGTGAACATGTAATGTTTCGCGGGATTTTTCATGATTGTTACATATAATCAATTAATTTACTTTCTAGTGCTTTTGATCTTTGCATAGATGTTGTTTTTCGTTTACGGCTTGTAGCAGTTCCAAACATAATATTTTCTGGATCTAGACTATGCGTTCGATAAGAGTTTCTATCTGGATTTTTTCCTTGTAGTTTACGGTGGGAGTAGAATAAGATATGTCCGAGTTCGTGCGCAAGTGTATTTTCTAGAGAAGATTTTGTGAGGATAATATGGTTGAAACGGCTTTTCGTCGTATAGGAAGAGAATGTTCGTCCTGTTGTATTATTCGAGAGGTGTCTTGCATTTGTATAGAATATTGAAATGCTATTTGGATTTGGAAAAAGATACTTTCTCTCACGAAATAATCGTTGTATATTTTTACTTTGTTTTTTACGAAATGAAGTATCATTTGTTTGAACAGAAAAATCTTTCAGCATTGTGATACTTGTGATAATAAAGTCTATGTTCCATATTTTGGTTGCTAACGCAACTTGCTGCTTAATTTGTTTTTCAGTTACATTGCAGCCGGGAAGAGTAAATATACATAAGTTCATAAACGGAGTAGCGGATTTGCTTTTTCTTTTCTTTTCATCACTCAAAAAGATCACACCTTCATGCTTGGACATATATAAATAATGTATGCATAAAGAAAAAGGTTGCTTGTACGATGCAAGCAACCAGGCGCCTATATTTTTTCCTGTTCGTATTTATGTTTTCCTTCTGTAATGCGAATATATTCTATGTCCATTAAATCGCGAAAAAGTGCACCGTGACTTAATTCCACACCATGTTTTTCTTTGAAATGGGCACAAATTTTTTCTACCATGTCAATTTCTTGTCCATTTAAGTCTAGTATGATACGTTCATGACTTTCCATACCGTTTCCCTCATTTCCTTTTTTCTTAGCATAACCTTACAGAATCATCTTATCCTGCTATTTTAGGGCAGTAAGACGATTAAGAGAAAAGCGAAGAAGATAGGTGGGCCGCCGCTGATGGGAGTTTCTCCTTATTTAAATAAATAAAAAAGCACCAAGCTCATAAAATAGAGGCTTAGTGCTGATTCATTACAGGTATTAAATTTCCCCTTGCTCTTCTTCACCGCGAACAACAAGGACATCGCATTTTGCATAGCGAATAATATGTTCAGAGACACTGCCGATTAAGAAACGCTCTACTGCGTTTAAACCAGTTGCACCGCACATAATTAAATCAACGTTGTGTTTCGGTGCGATATCTTTCGAGATTTTTGATTTTGGATTACCGAATTCTAGTACAGTTTCTATCTTTGTAAGGCCCGCTTCTAGTGCAGTCTTTTTGTAGTCTTCTAATAGATCCTCTGCAAATAGGTTTGCACGTTCTGCAATAGCGCGGCTGTATGCTTCGACTGCAGAGTAAGCTTTGACGTCAACGATATGAGCGATTGTTAATGTAGCATTGTTACGCTTCGCTACTTGAATCGCTTTTTTGAATGCTTTTTCAGCTTCTTTAGAACCATCGACTGCAATTAAAATATTTGTATATGTAGTATTCATGAATGATTCCTCCCAATTGTAAAAGTGTTATAACTCTATACACTTTTATTATAAAGTAAATTATGGAAAAAAGTATGTCAGAAACGTTACAGAATTTTGAAAAATCTGTTCAAACTTTTTAGTTGTAATTGTTCGAAGAAGTTGTTACATATGAATTATAGCAAGAAAAAAGGAGGCTTATTTTTGTGAGACATGCGCTCATTACAGCCGGTACAAAAGGTTTAGGGAAACAAGTAACAGAGAAATTATTACATAAAGGATATTCGGTAACAGTAACGTATCGCAGCGATGTACAAGCGATGGAAAAGATACAACAGCAATATAAAAATCTTGCGCATCGTCTGCAATTTGTGCAAGCAGATGTAACGAAACAAGAAGATTTACATAAAGTAGTAACAAAAGCGATGGAGCGTTTTGGTCGTATTGATTTTCTGATTAATAATGCAGGCCCTTACGTATTTGAACGTAAAAAATTAGTTGAGTATGAAGATGATGAATGGAATGAAATGATTCATGGTAACTTAACGGCAGTTTTTCATTTATTAAAGCTCGTTGTACCAATTATGCGACAGCAGAAATTTGGCCGCATTGTGAATTATGGATTTCAAGGAGCAGATAGCGCGCCGGGATGGATGTATCGTTCCGCATTTGCAGCTGCAAAAGTCGGACTAGTTTCACTCACGAAAACGATAGCTTATGAAGAAGCTGAATATGGTATTACATCAAATATGATATGTCCGGGTGACATTATTGGTGATATGAAAGAGGCAACAATTGCTAAGGCACGTGCAGTACTTGATCACCGTACACCGATTGGACGTTCAGGCACAGGGGAAGACATCGCTCGTACAATTTCCTTTTTATGTGAGGAAGATTCGGACATGATTACGGGAACAATTATAGAAGTAACTGGAGCAGTTGATGTTATTCATCGATATCGTCAAAACTAGACAAATTCTATCGGACAACCCGCGTAATTTTTGTCAAAAATTGCGATATTATGGTAAAATATATGAGAGTAGAAGCGCTTTGTAAAAAGCGTATATACTATGGCTATTCAGGGGTAATTTTATAATCTCAAGGGGGAATTTCCAATGCGTATCGGTGTACCAACAGAAATTAAAAACAATGAAAATCGTGTGGCAATGACGCCAGCGGGTGTTGTTCATTTAATTCACAACGGTCATGAAGTTTTTGTTCAAAAAGGTGCTGGTTTAGGATCTGGTTTTACAGATGAAGCATATGTAGAAGCAGGAGCAACAATTGTAGAAACAGCACAAGAAGCTTGGAATCAAGAGATGGTTATGAAAGTAAAAGAGCCAATCGCAAGCGAATACGGCTATTTCCGCGAAGGTTTAATTTTATTCACATACTTACACTTAGCTCCAGAACCAGAATTAACAAAAGCATTAATTGAAAACAAAGTAGTCGCAATTGCGTATGAAACAGTTCAATTAGACAACCGTTCTTTACCACTACTTGCACCTATGAGTGAAGTAGCTGGTCGTATGGCAGCACAAATTGGTGCGCAGTTCCTTGAAAAAAATAAAGGTGGAAAAGGTATTTTACTTGCAGGTGTTCCAGGGGTAAAACGCGGAAAAGTAACAATTATCGGCGGTGGTCAAGCTGGTACAAACGCAGCGAAAATTGCTGTTGGCTTAGGTGCTGAAGTAACAATTATCGACTTAAGTGCAGAGCGTCTTCGTCAATTAGATGATATTTTCGGTAACCACGTAGCAACATTAATGTCTAACCCATATAACATTGCAGAAGCTGTAAAAGAGTCTGATCTTGTTATCGGTGCAGTATTAATTCCAGGTGCAAAAGCGCCAAAACTTGTAACAGAAGAAATGATTAAATCTATGGAACCAGGTTCTGTTGTAGTCGACATCGCAATCGACCAAGGCGGTATTTTTGAAACAACTGATCGTATTACAACACATGACAACCCAACTTACGAAAAACACGGCGTAGTTCACTATGCAGTTGCAAATATGCCTGGTGCAGTTCCGCGTACGTCAACTCTTGCGTTAACAAACGTAACAGTACCATACGCAGTACAAATCGCAAACAAAGGCTACAAAAAAGCTTGCTTAGATAACAGTGCCTTATTAAAAGGTATTAATACATTAGATGGCTATGTAACATTCGAAGCAGTTGCGGAAGCGCATGGTTTACAATATGCGGATGCGAAAGAGCTTCTTGAAAAAGCTCCTGCTTTATCATAAGAAAGAGTACACAGCGGTTACCCATTGGGTAGCCGCTTTTTTTCTATAAAAGTTCATTGTTACTTTCACTTTACTAAGACTTCATGCGTGCTCGTGCAGTTTCTCGTTGACTACTTACGGAAGAGAAGTACCTGCTTTGGCTAAACCGAATAGGGGCATATTCGCATATAAACTCTCGTATTGACCTTTCTCAACAACAAAAGTTTCATGAAAAATACCAACAGTTTCAGTTTTGGAAGCCTTGTGATTAAAATTTTTCCATGCTTCTAAATGTAAGGAAGCGTGGCGTGCATAGTGTTCAAGGGTTTCGAATGACTTCCAATATTGAATTTGTACAATTGTGCGGCCGTTGAAGAAAGATTCTGTGTCGAGAAAACCGAGTTCTTTATTTTCATATAGTTCTTTTAGCATTCCACCCATTGCCAGGGCTACAGGTAACCACTTTGAAACAGCGAAAAATTTATTAATTCGCATACCAATCACAAATACTACAAAGGAATCATCCATCTGTGCAGTATAACGTCCAGATATTACAGGCTTCATTATTCATCCCTCTTTTATTATGGATTTAATATGTTTAAATGAAGATCATACATTTCCATTACATTTTGAGTTTGAAAGACATGAGCTGTTAAGTAAGCGCCGTAAAAAATAGAGTGTAGTAGTTTTACAATATGTGAAGTGTCCATCTTGATTGTAATTTCTCCTGCAGCTTTTCCTTCTTCCACGCAGTTTGCAAATACTTCATTCAAATTTGGAATGAGCTTTCGTACTTGTTCTTCTTTTTCGGGATATAATAGATGAATTTCTGCATCGGTTAAATGAGGCATACAAGGATGCATTTTTTCTTCAGAGAGAAATGCAATCAAACTTAGCATCAATCCAGGTTTTTCTTTTGCATATTCTGAAACTCCTTCAAAAATATGACGGAGTGCGGTCATTCCCTTTTTCTTTGTTTCTTTCAATTCCAACATACGATCAGTTAACCATAACCTCATGAAATAAATAAGAATGTCTTCTTTTCGAGAGAACATTTTAAAAAATGTCACCTTCGAAATTTCTACTCGTTCGCATAATTCTTCAACGTATACTTCTCGAAATGATTTTTCTCCAATGATGTCTAATGCAGTGTGAAATAGCTTAATTTTTGTTCGTGCTTTTTTGGTTTCTCGTAGTGGTAACTTCTCTTTCATTACTATGCTCCTTGTTGATAAAGATTAACTCTTATTAATAAATTAACACGAGTTAACTTTTTAAGTCTATATTTTAATTTTAATGTTTCAAAATTTTTATCTGATAAATCAGAAAAAAATTGCTATGATGAAATTAGAAGAAATAGTAAAATAACACTTAGATGATTAGTAAGAGGGAGATAAATATGAAAAATAAATTTACAAAAGAAGTAGAGTTAGAAAAAATGAACTTTTTAGAGATGACAAGAAATATTGCAGAGCAACATAAAAATTTTGTTGTTTCAAATGTAAATAATCACTGTTTGCGTATTGCTGTATTTACAGGAGAGTATGATTGGCATTTTCATTCGAATTCAGATGAATTATTTATGGTATTAGAAGGAGAGTTGCTGATTGATTTTCAAGATCGGGAAACAATTGTCTTGAAGCCAAATGATACGTTATGCATTCCAGCAGGGACAATTCATCGGACAAGAGCGATAAAGCGTACTGTTAATCTTTGTTTTGAAGATGTAGATGCCGATACAGTTATCGTGGAGAATGTATAAAGAATTTAGTGGAAAAACAGAAAAGATGTAAGTGTAAAAACTTGTGCCTTTTTTTGTTTTTTCATTATGATACGCTAAAAAGAAGAATTATACGTAAACAATCATAGGTATTTCGTATATAATAGTAAAGACTATTTATTAGAAAAAATGAAGCGATGAAAGTAGATTATTTTGGTATTTTTATGTGTATATAAACGTTATTTCTTTATATTATGATATTGAAGGAGTAAAGGTGGATGCAACAATTAATCGGTTCTTATAATAATTGGTTCGTATCGCTGTCAGTAGTAATTTCGGTTTTTGTATTATATGCTGCTATAAATCTTACAGGACGGATTGTGCATTCTAATAAAAGGCGAAGGGAGTTATGGTTATTTTTTGGTTCCATTACAATGGGAATGGGGGTTTGGACTATGCACTTTATTGGTATGTTAGCCTTTCAATTTCCAATATCTATTAAATATAATCCAAAGCTTGTTTTGCTTTCTATGTTTGTTTCATGTATTGCTTCTTTAATCGGATTGTATAGTGTAAGTTATCTACAAGTAAAGCGTGTTCATTTTGTGTTAGGCGGCAGTTCAATGGGGATAGCAATTGGTGCTATGCACTATATTGGGATGGCCTCGATGGAGGCAGTAGATATTGAGTATGATCCATTTTTATTTATATTATCAATATTGATTGCCATTGTAGCTTCTATAGCAGTATTAAAAATTTCCTTTGAATTGTCTAAAAATGAAAATTCTATAAGGGGTAATATATATAAATTTATCAGTGCTATCGCTATGGGAATCGCGATAGCGGGTATGCATTACACAGAAATGGCCACCGCATCTTTTAACTTACCTTCTGCTTTAACTGTGTCGCCTGGAATGAGTCATTACACACTTGTGATTATGGTTGGTATTACGACGATAATGATTCAGTTTTTTTTAGTATTTGGTACTGTCACAGATAGGCGTTTTCGGTTTCAAGCGATAGAGTTGCTTGAAAATGAAAAGAGGTATCGCTCACTTGTTAATCACAATTTAGATGCTGTTTTTTCAATATCGTATGATGGACGGTTATTAAGCATGAACCCTGCAGGGGAGGAAATGCTCGGTTATAGAGAGCGTGAATTGCAAAATAAAAAAATGATACGTGTGTTAACGAGGGAAGAAAAGCAGAAAGTTAAATTATATTTCTATCAAACGATTCATGATAGGAAAGCACATAATTTTAATACGAAAATTAAATTAGAGGATGACTCTGTTTTAGATGTGAATATTACATTAGTTCCAGTTTACATTGAAGAACGATTGGATTGTATATATGGAATTGTAAGGGATATTACAGAGCAGTTAGAAAATGAAGAAAATATATTTCGATTGGCCTATTATGATAATCTCACAGAATTGCCAAACAGACGCAATTTTATGGAAAAGTTGGAAGCTACTTTGAAGAACAGTGTAGAAAATAATGAAAAGTGTGCTGTATTCTTTCTTGATTTAAATCGTTTTAAAGTGATTAATGATGCCCTAGGACATAATGTGGGAGATATATTATTAAAACAAGTAGCAAACAAGTTAGCAATGGAAGTTGGAAGGAGAGGGACAGTTGCACGCTTAGGCGGCGATGCATTTACAATTTTACTTCCTAATATTCAATCGAAACAGGAGCCGATTCAATTAGCAAAGCAAATTATACATATATTTGAGGAACCTTTTGTAATAGAGGAAAATCATTTATATTGCACTGTTAGTATTGGAATTGCTATGGCTCCGCGGGATGGAGTAGAAGTAGATACAATTATGGGCCGCGCAGATATCGCTATGTATACAGCGAAGGAGAGTAGAAAGAGTAGTTATCGCTTTTATTCTTCAGCAATTGGAGAACTTTCAGAGAAACAATTAGTAGAAGAACAGCAATTGAGGAAAGCGATTGATAATGATGAATTTATTCTCCATTATCAACCACAAGTTCATTGTGAAACAGGAGGGGTTGTTGGGGTAGAAGCGCTTGTACGCTGGCAGTTACCAGATGGTACAATGCGCTCGCCGTTAAAATTTATTTCTTTGGCAGAGGAAACGGGTTTAATTATTCCGCTAGGGAAGCTAGTATTGGAGAAAGCATGCAAGCAAGCGAAAGCTTGGTATGATAAAGGATTCTCAATTCGTGTGTCTGTTAATTTATCACCAAGACAATTTCAGACTGAGGATATCGTAAAAACCGTTGCGGATTTATTACGGAAATATAAGCTGTCTCCTCATTTATTAGAGCTTGAAGTAACAGAAAGTATGACCATGACAAATGTAGAGCGATCGAAAAGGTTGTTACGGGCATTTCGTAATCTTGGAGTAACGATTAGTATTGACGATTTTGGAACCGGTCATAGTTCATTAAGTTATTTGAAAGACTATCCAATTCAAAAATTGAAAATTGATCGCTCTTTTATTAAAGATATTCATGAAGATGTACGAACGAAGCAAATTACTGCAGCTATTATCGCAATGGGGCAACATATTGGTCTTGAAATTACAGCAGAAGGTGTAGAAACAGAGGAACAACTAGCCTTTTTAAGGGAGCATAATTGTTCTTACATACAAGGGTATTATTTTAGTAAGCCACTGCCGGCTTGTGAGTTTGAAGAGTTATTTTTACATACTTATAAAGACAAGGTGGTTTAAAACGAGTTGTTTTAAAGAGGTAGAGGAAACTAGCGTTTATAAGATTGAAAGCACATCAAGTTTTGATGTGCTTTTTATGTGTGGAGATACATGGAAATTGTTGAATGATAATATATACGAATTTTTACGAAGACTTAGCGTTTAAAACAAAGAAGCTGAAGATATTGTGTAAGATACGCAATATCTTCAGCTTCTTATGGGATATATTCCGATAGATAATTACGGAACAGGTCAATCTGAATTAATTTTTAAACTCGTTTGGACTTGAGAAAAGATAAAATGTGTGACAGTGGATGCGTATGGGTTTACAGTGTCGATAAACTCTTCTGCTTTAGAAAAGTTCTCAAATTGCATTTTAAGCATATAACAAGCATTTCCGGCTATACGGTAACAAAAATCCACATTAGGAAGACTCTCAATGTAACTTTTAAAATTTTTATAGCCACCGTTTTTAACTGTTGCTTCTATTATGCATTGGATAGGAAATCCTAATTTTTCATAATCAATTTCTAAAGTATATTTTTTTATTATTCCAAATGACTCCATTTGTCTTACTCGTTCAGTTACAGAGGGAGAAGATAAATTAATTCTTCTTCCAAGTTCACTCATTGATAAACGACTATTGTTGGATAACTCAACTATTATTTTTTTATCAATATCATCTATTTTCATTTTTAAAGTAATCCGCCTTTTTTGGTTTGTTATTTAAATGATTATTAAATAATTCATTTCTAATTTAATGTAGTCTATAGGTTTTATTCTGTATGCTTAATATAACAAGGAGGTATTGTAAATGGCAAGGATCAATGAATCAAATTTCGGAGAAACGCCCTTTCAAAAACTTTTAGGGCACAATAAAAAAGTTATGGAGGCGTGGTCTTATTTAGGAGAAGTACTAGAGAAAGATGGGCTGTTATCATCAAAATTAAAAGAACAGGTTAGAAGAACATTAGCGCAGAGCAATGGTTGTGAGTATTGCAAAGCAAAAGGAAAACCTGAGCCTCATATATTTGATGAAAAAATATCTGTTGCGGTTGGATTTGCAGAAGTGTTTTTAAAAGAACAAAAAGGAAATATTTCAAATTCTTCTTTTCAAATATTAAAAAAGTATTTTTCAGAAGCTGAAATAAGTGAGCTTTGTGCATTCATTTCTTTTACTACTGCTCAACATTATTTTGGTGGAATGATGAAGTTAGAGGCGGATGGATTATAACTTTGAAGTTTAGGAGATAAATAAGCATAAAAAACGCTTGGATAGTGATGATTTCCAAGCGTTTTTTATACTTATTTTACAAACTGTAATTCTTTCGGGAATTTCGTTAAAATTTCCACGCCATCTTTCGTGATATAAACATCATCTTCAATACGAACGCCGCCTACGTTTGGTACGTAAATACCTGGCTCGATCGTGAAGACCATTCCTTCTCGTAATGGAGAGTTGTTGCCTTCTTTTACATCTGGATATTCGTGGACGCTAATGCCAAGTCCATGACCAAGGCGATGCGGGAAGAAGTCGCCGTAACCAGCATCTGCGATAATAGAACGAGCAGCACGATCGATTTCACTAAATGTTGCACCTGGTTTACATGATTCAACTGCATGTAATTGCCCTTTTAATACAGTGTCATAAATGCGTTTTTGTTCGTCTGAAATTTCGCCAAAAGCAACTGTACGCGTAATGTCAGAACAGTAACCGTCGATAATAACACCTAAGTCAAACAGGACGAAATCACCGCGTTGCATTTTAT
This sequence comes from Bacillus sp. S2(2024), assembly GCF_050474045.1. Classification (NCBI taxonomy): domain Bacteria; kingdom Bacillati; phylum Bacillota; class Bacilli; order Caryophanales; family Bacillaceae; genus Bacillus; species Bacillus sp. S2(2024). Next base: position 3,585,025 of record NZ_JBFLUS010000003.1, on the reverse strand, counting down.
TTGCACCTGGTACACCGTGCGGAAGGGCGGAATTTGCACCTGTTAATACCATTGTGTCAAAGGACATTTTATGAATGCCTTTTTTCTTTAATTCATGCTCAATGATTGCTAATACTTCAAGTTCACTGCGATTTTCTTGAATTGCATTTACCCCAACTTCAACTGCATAATCAGCCATAGCAGCAGCTTGGCGTAAAATCGCTAGTTCTTTTTCATCTTTAATTAAGCGAAGTTCACGTACTTTTTCTTCAGCAGGTGTGAAAGATGCCTTTGGGAATAATTGTGATAAGTGCTCATAGCGTTCTACATTTAAATGTTCTTTTTCAATTGCAACTACATTTGCATCAATGCCGCGTGCTTTGATTGCTTTCGCGATCATATCCCATGGATTGTCTGTATCTGTAAATCCGATAATTTCGTGAGTCCAGCCAGCACTTCTTACTTTGTCTTCTTCCATCTTCGGACAAATTAACATAGGTTCTTTTTCTTGGAATACAAATAGACCGAGTAGTCTTTCATGCGGTTCGCAGTGGAAGTTCGTCATATAGAAGACGCTCGGTGTAGAAGTTAAGAATGCAGCTTCTGTATTTTTTTCTTGTAGCCATTGCATTAATTTTTCTAATCTAGTATTCATAAATCTGCACCTCCGAAATTTCAATTACATGTATAACTTTACATCGAACGAAAGCGCTATGACAAGCAAATCGATGTTTGAAAAGACAGGAAATTGCGAAATCGTGTAGAATAGAAGGTATGAATATGAATAAGGGAGGTAATGAAAAGATGAAAGTATCTTATCACGGTCATTCAGTTGTAAAGATTGAAACGAACGGGAAGGTTATTTTAATTGATCCATTTATTACAGGTAATCCGAAAACAGATTTAAAAGTAGAAGAGGTAACAGTTGATGCAATTATCCTTTCTCATGGACATGGTGATCATGTTGGGGATACAGTAGAATTAGCAAAAAAACATAATGCAGTTGTTATTGCACCGTTTGAGCTTGCGACATTTTTAGGTTGGAAAGGTGTAAATACACATCCGATGCATATTGGAGGTTCTCATGCATTTGAATTTGGAACAGTGAAGTTTACACAAGCATTTCACGGTTCTAGCTATATTGATGAAGAAAATCAAACGATTACATATACAGGTATGCCAGCGGGGATTGTATTTACTGCAGAAGGAAAAACAATTTATCACGCTGGGGATACAGCGTTGTTTTCAGATATGAAACTAATTGGCTCTCGTCATACGATTGATGTGGCGTTTTTACCAATTGGGGATAACTTTACAATGGGTCCAGAGGATGCCGCGTTAGCTGCAGAATGGATTGGAGCAAAAATTGTTGTGCCAATGCACTATAATACATTCCCAGTTATCGAACAAGATCCGTATCAGTTTGTAGGAAAATTAACCGGTAGTGTAGGGAAAGTGTTAGAAGCTGGGGAAGGTATTGAGTTATAAAAAAAGGAAACCTTCATTTTGCGCGGCAAAGTGAAGGTTTTTATATGTGAGAAGAGTATAATGTAAATGTTGTATTTGTTATATCATTTTTAGATTGTGGTGTGCCTGTTTCTATTTCTGCTGTTTCGTTTAATGCTATCGCTACTTTCTTTCCGTCCACGAATGCTAACAATACCGCACTAATTATTTTTAAAGCTTCTTTCATATCATATCGCTCCTTTTCTCTTATTTTTTATTTTCATTGTACGATAAGGAAATGAAACAAACCATCGAATGAGGTGACAAGCAAATTACATTATTGTAAGAAACTTGTATAGACTTGTTATAAAAAAAATAGTACAGATATAGAAAGATGCAGTGTAACAGTTTTTGAAATATAGTATACTAAAAAGATAACGCGTGAAGAATTTAGGGAAAAGAAAGTATGGTGAAACTTTTTGGCTACGAAACACAACCAAATTTTAGAATATATCAACAGTTTGCCAATTGGGCATAAAATTTCTGTGCGCCAAATCGCAAAAGAGTTGAGTGTAAGTGAAGGAACGGCATATCGTGCGATTAAAGATGCGGAAAATAAAGGATATGTAAGTACAATTGAACGGGTCGGGACAATTCGTATTGAACAAAAAAAGAAAGAAAATATCGAAAAGCTAACATTCGCAGAAGTTGTTAACATTGTGGATGGTCAAGTGCTTGGCGGAAGAGAAGGTTTACATAAAACGTTAAACAAGTTTGTAATCGGGGCAATGAAGCTTGAAGCAATGATGCGCTATACGGAAGCTGGGAATTTACTTATTATCGGAAACCGTACACAAGCGCATCAATTAGCGCTTGAAGAAGGAGCAGCTGTATTGATTACAGGTGGATTTGATACAGAAGAGCATGTGAAGAAATTGGCAGATGAATTAAAGCTGCCGATTATTTCGAGCAGTTATGATACATTTACAGTAGCAACGCTTATTAACCGCGCTATTTATGATCAGCTTATTAAAAAAGAAATAGTTCTCGTTGAAGATATTTTAACGCCAATTGAAGAGACTGTATATTTACAGCCAAGTGATACGGTGGAAAAATGGCATAAATATAATGAAGAAACGATGCACGGCCGTTATCCGATTGTAGATGAGGAAAATAAAGTGCTTGGCATTGTAACGTCCAAAGATATGATTGGTGTAGTAAAAGAAACACCAATTGAAAAAGTAATGACAAAACAGCCGATTACTGTAAACGGAAAAATGTCCGTTGCAGCAGCGGCACGTATGATGGTGTGGGAAGGAATTGAGCTTCTTCCAGTTGTTGATGATAGCAATACATTGCAAGGGATTATTAGTCGTCAAGATGTGCTGCAAGCGCTCCAAATGATTCAGCGTCAGCCGCAAGTTGGGGAAACGATTGATGATATTGTAACGAATCAATTTATGAATCCGAAAGAAGCAAAACAAGATTCTGCTTATCATTTTTCTGTCACACCACAAATGACAAATTCAATTGGGACTTTGTCATACGGTGTCTTTACAACAATTGTGACAGAAGCAACAAATCGTGTGCTTCGTGCGCAGAAAAAAGGTGACGTCATTGTAGAGAATTTAACCATTTTCTTTGTAAAACCGGTTCAAATTGATAACGTTGTGTCCGTTTATCCGAAAGTGCTAGAAATTGGACGTAAATTTGGTAAAGTTGACGTAGAAGTACGACATGAAGGAAATGTTGTTGGAAAAGCATTGCTTATGGTTCAATTAATTGATCGTTAAGAAGAAAAAGCTGTCTGAAAGGGCAGTTTTTTTGTATAAATAAATGTCTGAATTTTTGTTCGATATGTTATTGTGGGGAATTAAGGGAGTGGTGTATGTGTTATCTGCTGGTATCTTTTTCGGAAGCATTGCCTTTCTTTACTTTCTAATCATGATTTCAATCCAATACTCTTATATATCTGGGTTAAAAGAAAGAATGAAGAAGATTGAAGAAGAACAAGCGCATTTCAATTTGCAGGGGAATTTGTTTAACATACCGTCGGCTATTGTTGCGAGTCTGATATATAAACTGCGCCATCGTAAATAGGAACAGTTCAAATGTAAGATTAGGTAGTTCTGATAATGTAGAACAATATAATGAATAGTGTGTGAAATCAAGTATAAAATCACATTGGCTTTATACTTGATTTTTATCCCTTGTTAACGGGCAGTATGACCCTTCTATCAGTTTCGCTATTGCTGAAAAGGAGGCAATAGTGAAACTGATAGAGGGAGACCAGATAGCTGTGCTTTTGAAAATTGCAGAACAAGTTAGCTATCTGCGCCTCTTGATTTACCGCTCATATGGAATTATCTTGTGAGTGAGCTTTCCTTATCTAACAGTGCTAATAATTTTTTATAATTAGATAAAGTAGTTTCATCTTCAACTTTATCACCAGATTTAAAAAATGAAATATTTCCTGTTCCGTTGTTTATTTGGTTATTTTCTTCGAGAATTCTCTTTAAATTTTTAGCAGTTCCAACACTTCCGTCGATAATGTCTACATCTTCGCCCAAAAGTTTCTGTAAACTGGATTTAAAATATGGAAAATGAGTACAACCGAGAACGACTGTTCCAAATTGTTTTAAATCAAATATAGATAATTGCTGTCTTAAGTAGGGTAAAACTTTCTCTTCACTAAATTCGAATTCCTCAGCAAATTGCACAAGACCGGGAAGAGGTAGACTTTCAACAATATCGTGATTATCTATACTTTTTACTAAATTTTGAAATTTTTCCTCTTTAAGAGTTAGTTTAGTTGCTAACACTAAAACCTTTTTTCGCTTTTCTTCACTATTTTGAACAGCTGGTTTTACAGCTGGCTCAATCCCTAAAATCGGAAAATCGTACTTTTTACGTAAATCTTCCACAGCAATACTTGTTGCTGTATTACAAGCAATGACTAATGCTTTCACATCTTGATTCGCAATAAAGTCAACAGCATCAAAAATATATTGTTTTACCTCTTCCTTTGGTTTTTCGCCATATGGAACATGTAAAGTATCAGCATAAAAAATATAATCTTCATTTGGTAAGATCTTTAACGCTTGATGAAGTACAGTAATTCCACCGATACCAGAGTCTAAAAATCCTATTCTCACTGCTTTCACTTTCTTTCCTTTTTAATCAATTCAATTGTATTCTATCACTTATGTTTTTTAAGTACCATTTTTACTATGAATGAACTCACTTTCAATTTTAAAATTGAAAGCGGTCATCCCTCCATGAAAGGATGACCGCTTTTTCATGTTTTCAATGAATCTTACAGAAAAACTACAGTTATTGTATAAAGAAATGACTCCTACTTAACCGCAATACCAAATTCACTCAACGCAAGCGCTTGAAAAGTTTGCAGATCAATCGTTTGTTTAGATTTATGATTCCCTCTCGTTACGGTATAGGTTTTGTCTGTCAGTGTAATGTGACCATCGTCTGTTCGTTTTGCGAGAAGCGGTGATTTATTAAATGGTGATTGTTCATGGTGGGTAATGATTTGTTGTGCGTTTTGTAAAACTGTTTCATCAATTGGCGATGTGAAGAAGTCATAGCCAATTTCTAGAGTGCCATTTTTATATTTTTCAAATGCGTATTCTCCTAAATCTGTTTTTTTCTGTTGAATACGGTATTCACCAGTTGAGGATGTCACTGTTTCTCCTGTAAGTGGAATAGGCTGCAGAGCATGATGTGAACCGAAAGCAACATCGATTAGGTATAGCTGATTATTATGATGTAGAATCGTTGCAAAGTGCGTTTCAATTAGCCGAATTTCTCCATCATTAAATACAGTGCCGGATATCATATGAACTTGAAATCCTAGTTCTTTTAAAGCGTAGTAAAATAAAGGATTCAGCTCATAGCAAACACCGCCGCGCTGGTTGTCAATAATCTTTCTTTTTAAGTTTTCAAAGGTAATTTCAATGTTTTCATTTTGTATAATACTAATATTTTCAAATGGCACATGTTTAGCAAATTGAGATTGTAACACACGAATATCTTCAAATGTTACATCTTGCTTTTCATATTGAATACGGTTAAAAAAATCGTTTAGAAAGGTGTTCATTTCATCTCACCTCAAGATTGTTTTTGTAACTGCTCTGCTTCCTCAACCGCAAGCGGTAAGAAATGTTTATATTGGCGAATTCCATTATAGATGCTAGCTCCGCCAACAATTACAAATAAAGCGCCAACGATTATACGAGCCGTTGAAAGATCCAAGAAAAATTGGTTCAGGCCAAATAATGCAACAAATAATCCGAGTGCAATCGCTGATTTTCCAGCAAGCCATCCTTTCTCCATGGAACGGTTTGTGCGAAAATATTTCGTTTTGTAGAAGAGATACAACATAAATGTAACGATAATACAAAAGACTAATACTGGCATGACCCCAATCCCCCATCTATTTGTATGTTATTTATTTTATTGTAAATCAATTATCGTCCTGTATGAAGTGTTTTGGGTTATAATGGGTATAAATTGGTGAAAAAGGAGACTTTTACATATGCATGAGAAGATTTTAGAAGCAATTAAGCAATTTGATACGATTATTATTCACCGTCATGTACGTCCGGATCCAGATGCATTAGGTTCGCAGTGCGGACTTGGTACAATGCTGCAAGAGTCGTTTCCAGAGAAAAAGATCTATATGGTAGGATACAACGAACCATCTTTAGCATATTTACGCGTAATGGATGAAATTGATGATGCTACATATGAAGAGGCGCTTGTTATCGTTTGTGATACAGCAAACCAAGAGCGCGTTTGCGATCAGCGCTACACAAAAGGAAAGCAATTAATTAAAATTGATCATCATCCAAATGAAGACCCGTACGGAGATATTGTTTGGGTAGATACAACTTCTAGTTCTACAAGTGAACTTATTTATGAATTTTATTTATATGGTAAAGACAAAGGATTAAGGTTACCAAAAGAAGCAGCGCGTCTTATTTTAGCGGGTATCGTTGGTGATACAGGACGTTTCTTATTCCCAAGCACATCTGCAAAAACACTTCGTTATGCATCTGAACTTGTAGACATGGGAGTTGAATTCCCCGCATTATATGATGAAATGTATAAAACAAATGAGCGTATTGCACGTTTAAATGGTTACATTTTACAAAGCTTCACAATGACAGAAGAAGGAGCAGCTTATATTAAGTTGACAAAAGAAGTATTAGAGCAATTTGATGTACTTCCGTCTCAGGCATCAGGAGTTGTTGGAGCACTTGGAAATATTGAAGGCTTAAAAGCATGGGTTTTATTTCTAGAGGAAGAAGATGTAATTCGTGTTCGACTTCGTTCAAAAGGACCGGTAATTAATACATTAGCAATGCAATATAACGGTGGAGGGCATCCAATGGCTTCCGGTGCAAAAGCTTTTTCTTGGGAAGAAGCGGACCGTATTTTTGCAGACTTACGCGAATTGTGTAAATAAGAAGAAAGGTAGAGAGCTCTACCTTTCTTGTTTTATCTTTACGCTAATTTCAAGTGTAGTGTCAAAAGAAACTGTTTCGATTTCAAATCTATAGACACGGTCGTAATATTTATATACTTTATTTTCAATGACCTTTTTCAGTAGTTCTTTATTATTTGCGACGCTCTGAATATTTTGGGTAAGCAAGTGGCGGAGATCATCGCGAATCGAGGTTTTTAATGTTTCAACAGTGAGAGAGTCTACATTATATTTATCATGATTGACAATCTCAATTTCAATTTCTTGAATCGTTAACACTTTTTTATTTTTTTCATTTTCTTTATTTTGATCTTCAATGATTATATGTAAGTCATCTGTTAACTTCTTTATTTTTGCTTCTTGTTGTTCTAGTGTTTTTGTTTGTACTTCTTGAAATACACCATATATGTACAAAAAAATAATCCAGCTTAAAATACCGCCAACAGCAGCGCCACCTAAAAAAAGTTTCCATCGATTGGAGAGTGAGCTTGGAACTCTCATACATGCTCCTGTGTAATCCAATTAATAATAATGAATCCTGTTTGCATACCGCCTGTGGCAAAGAAAATAAGCAGAATTTGTTTCACAATATCTTTTGTATCTCCTCCAAAGAAGCTGCGTTCAAAGCTGTAAAATGTATCGAAAGTCCCGCCAATAGCAGCGACAAGTGCCCAAATTCTTAAATTTTCTGCAAACTGCGTAATCATTGTGAGGGGTGGTTTCCCAACTAAAAAAGCACCAATCCCGCCGATTAACGATCCACCAATCATAACACCAAGGGCAATAAAATAACTTGTAACGAGAAGAGAGAAAAAGCTTTGATTCACTTCCATCATCATTCTCCTTTCTTTTTCATGTATATGGACAAAGAAGGGGAAGTATGTTTTGATTTCACGTATAATGGGAAGTAGTCAAATAGATAAAGAGAGGGCATAAAAGTGAAGTTTGTGCATTTACAATGTCAAACCGTTTATAGTTTATTGAAAAGTGCATGTAAAATAGATGAGCTTGTTCATCAAGCGAAAGAACTTGGTTTTACAGCATTAGCGATTACAGATGAAAATGTGATGTATGGTGTTGTTCCGTTTTATAAAGCATGTAAAAAAGCGGGCATTGAGCCTATTATCGGTTTAACAGCTTCGATATGGAATGAAGAAGAAGAGCGATCTTATCCACTTGTTTTATTGGCTGAAAACGAAACTGGGTATCGGAATTTACTTAAAATCTCTAGCAGCATTATGACAAAGTCAAAAGACGGTATTCCAAAGAAATGGCTTGCGCACTATGCAGGCGGATTAATTGCGATTTCTCCAGGGAAAGACGGTGAAATTGAACAACTTGTATTACAGGGCAAACATGAGGTTGCTGAAGAAGTAGCAAATACGTATAAAAGTATATTTGCGAGCTTTTATATAAGCTTGCAGCACCATGCTATTCAAGAAGAATTATTGCTGCAGGAAGAGCTTCTGCCATTTGCAAAGCAGCTGGGAATCCCACTTGTTGCGACAAATGATATTCGTTATGTCAAACAAGGTGATGCGATTGTACAGGAGTGTTTACTATCTGTTCATAGCGGCACAAAAATGACAGATTCAGAAAGGCCGCGTTTACAAACTGATCAATATTATATGAAATCGCCTTCTGAGATGGAAGCGTTATTCTCTGCTATGCCAGAAGCGATTCAAAACACTGCATACATTGCAGGGCGCTGTCATGTAGAGATTTCGTTTCATACAAATCAATTACCGAAATTTCCAGTATCAACAAATGAATCGTCAGATGACTTTTTACGCCGCATTTGTGAAGAAGGGCTGAGGAAACGTTATGAAAGAGTAACAGATGTGCATAAAGCACGTCTAGCGCACGAATTAGGCGTTATTTCTCGGATGGGATTTAGTGATTATTTTCTTATTGTATGGGACTTCATGACGTACGCTCATGAACGCCGCATTTTAACAGGACCAGGCCGTGGTTCGGCAGCTGGATCACTCGTGTCTTACGTATTGGAAATTACCGATATTGATCCAATTCAGTATGATTTATTGTTTGAAAGATTTTTAAATCCAGAGCGTGTGACACTTCCTGATATTGATATTGACTTCCCAGATATTCACCGCGATGAAATGATTCGTTATGTGAAAGATAAGTACGGAGACCTACGTGTTGCCCAAATTGTAACATTTGGAACACTCGCAGCAAAAGCAGCAATTCGCGATATTGCAAGAGTAATGGGGCTGCCGCCAAATGAAATTGATATTTTTTCAAAGCATATTCCATCTAAGGTTGGGATTACATTAGAGGAAGCTTATATAGAATCGCAAGCACTGCAAAATTATATACAAAGTAACCTCATATTTCAAAGGATATTTGATATCGCAAAACGGGTAGAAGGCTTGCCTCGTCATACGTCTATTCATGCAGCCGGGGTAATTATGAGCGAAGAGCCGCTGACAAATAGCGTTGCTATTCAAGAGGGGCATGATGGTGTATATGTTACGCAATATCCCGCAGAGGTATTAGAAGAACTTGGATTATTAAAGATGGACTTTCTTGGTCTTCGGAATTTAACATTGCTTGAAAATATTCGTACCTTTGTTGCGCAAACAACTGGGACAAATATAGATATAAAGAAATTACCTCTTCAGGATGCGAAAACATTCGCACTGCTCGGACGGGGAGATACGACTGGAATTTTCCAGCTTGAATCAAGCGGAATGCGGAATGTTTTGCGTTCGTTACAACCTAATGAGTTTGAAGATATTGTTGCGGTTAACGCGCTATATCGACCAGGACCAATGGAGCAAATTCCAGTATTTATTGAATCAAAACATGGGAAACGTGCGATACATTATCTTCATCCTGATTTGAAACCAATTTTAGAAAATACGTACGGAGTTATCGTTTATCAAGAACAAATTATGCAAATTGCCTCTCGTTTAGCAGGATTTTCTCTTGGTGAGGCTGACTTATTACGCCGCGCCGTAAGTAAGAAAAATCGTGATATTTTAGACGAAGAGCGTACTCACTTTGTGAAAGGCTGTTTGCAAAATGGGTATGATGAAGAAACTGCCCAGAAAATTTATGATTTAATTGTGCAATTTGCGAATTATGGATTTAATAGAAGTCATGCAGTTGCTTATAGTATGATTGGATATCAGCTTGCCTATTTAAAAGCAAATTATCCGTTGCAGTTTATGACAGCACTATTATCAAGCGCAGTCGGAAATGAAGAGAAGATTGTACAATATGTTCGGGAAACGAAGCGAAAAGGATTTCATGTTTTACCTCCATCTCTTCATAAGAGCAGTTATGATTTTCTTGTGGAAGGGAATGCAATTCGGTATAGCTTACTTGCGATTCGTAATGTAGGGATGGCGACAGTAAATGCTTTAATGGAAGAAAGAAACAAAAAACCATTTCAAGATTTATTTGAGTTTTGTTTGCGCATGCCGGCGAAGTTTGTAACAGAACGGAATTTAGAAACCATGATTTGGGCTGGTTGTTTTGATGACTTTGAGGTTTCACGTCCATCGTTGTTTAACAGTATTAAAGGTGCGTTAGAATATGCGAACTTAGCACGTGAAATCGGCGAGGAGCTTGTGCCGAAGTCAGAGTATGCACAAGAGGCAGAGCTATCCTTTATTGAACAATTAAATAAAGAGAAAGAAGCACTGGGCTTTTATTTATCAAGTTATCCAACTGCACAGTACGCACCGCTTGTTAAACAATTGGAAATTCCAACACTTGCACAAGCGATGAAGCAGCAAAGAAAAGTGCAGCGGGCAATTGTGTATTTGACAAATATAAAAGTCATTCGAACAAAAAAATTACAAAAGATGGCGTTTGTTACATTTTGTGATCAAAACAATGAGATGGAAGCGGTTGTATTTCCTGAAACGTATATCCATTTTGCAGAGCGGTTACAAGAAGGTGAAATTGTTTTAATAGAAGGTACAATTGAACAACGAAATCACAAGCTGCAATGGATTATAAGTGGGGTATATCCGTTAGAACAAATGGATACTTACGATAAAATGAAGGACGCTTCTATTTACGTGAAAATACCATCACAGTATGAAAAAAAGCTGTTAAACAATATAACAAAAATATTGTTTCACTATTCAGGTTTTGTGAAAGTACTAATTTATTATGAAAAAGAGCATAAGATGATACAATTATCTCGTAGTTTATCCATTCATCCAAGTGAAGAATGTCTACAAGCGCTTTATGAGGTAGTCGGGAAGGAAAATGTCGTTGTAAAAATATAATGGACAATTTCCCTCTATTTCGATTATAGTAGTAATAGCGTTCGTGGTCAGACCACCTTGGAGAATGAATAACGCTATGCAGTAAGAACATATGAGGAGAGTGGATCGTTTGTCAACACTTCGTGAAGAAGCACTTCACATGCATAGAGTGCATCAAGGAAAATTAGAAACAGTATCAAAAGTAAAGGTAGAAAATGCAAAAGATTTAAGTCTTGCGTATTCTCCAGGGGTTGCAGAACCATGTAAAGTTATTTATGACGATAAAAGCAAGGTATACGAATATACAATGAAGGGCAATATGGTAGCAGTTGTAACAGATGGAACGGCTGTATTAGGTCTTGGAAATATTGGACCGGAAGCATCACTTCCTGTTATGGAAGGTAAAGCTGTATTATTTAAGAGCTTTGCTGGCGTAGATGCATTTCCAATTGCTTTAAATACAAATGATGTAGATAAGATTGTTGAAACTGTAAAATTAATGGAGCCAACTTTTGGCGGCGTAAACTTAGAAGATATTGCAGCGCCAAACTGCTTTATTATTGAAGAGCGTTTAAAGAAAGAAACAAATATTCCTATATTCCACGATGATCAGCACGGTACAGCAATTGTAACAGTAGCAGGTCTTGTGAATGCATTAAAGCTAGTTGGAAAGAAAATGTCTGATATTAAAGTTGTTGCAAATGGTGCCGGAGCAGCTGGTATTGCGATTATTAAACTTTTATATCGCTACGGTGTACGCGACATTATTATGTGTGATACGAAAGGTGCGATTTTTGAAGGTCGTCCTGTTGGTATGAACCCTGTGAAAAATGAAGTTGCAAAATATACAAATAAAAATCGTATAGAAGGTTCATTAGCAGACGTAATTCAAGGTGCAGATGTTTTCATCGGTGTATCTGCGGAAGGTGCATTAACAGAAGAAATGGTTCGCTCTATGAATGAAGATGCAATTATCTTTGCAATGGCGAATCCAAATCCAGAAATTATGCCGGAAATTGCAAAAGCAGCTGGAGCAGCAGTTGTAGGTACAGGTCGTTCGGACTTCCCAAACCAAGTAAATAACGTACTAGCTTTTCCTGGTATTTTCCGCGGTGCCCTGGACGTACATGCAACGCAAATTAATGAAGAAATGAAGATTGCAGCAGTACGAGCAATTGCTGAGCTTGTATCAGCTGAAGAACTAAATGCAGATTATATTATTCCAGCTCCATTCGATGTGCGCGTAGCACCGCAAGTGGCAGCGTATGTAGCGAAAGCTGCAATGGAAACAGGTGTTGCTCGCCGTCAAGTCGATCCGAATGAAGTAGCTGAGAAAACAAGAGAACTAGCGATTATCGGTAAAGAATAAGCGAGGAGTGTCCATTGACATCATCACAAACAAAAGTATACCTGGAAATAGTGAAAAAAATCCGTTCTATTATAAAAGAGGACGGATTAGAAGCAGGTAATCGCCTGCCATCTGAACGAGAGCTAAGCGCGCGTTTAAATGTTGGTCGTTCCTCTGTTCGTGAAGCGCTTAGAGCGCTGGAATTGGTTGGCTTAATTGAAACGCGGCGCGGTGAAGGGACGTTCATTCGAAATTTTTATGAAAATGGTCTTGTGCAATTAATTGCACCGTTCGTATTACAAGATGAAAAAACGCGGCAAGATTTGTTACAAATGAAAGAGTTGCTTGAGAAAGATGCGATTCGTGTTTTATGTCAAATGCAGACAGAAGACAGCTTAAAGGCACTTAAGGTGACTTTTTCTGATGAACAGTCATCTATCGCTGAATTTCATCAAACCTTTTTAAAAACGCTTGTAGAGCAAGTAGATAATTTTTTAATGTATCGTGTTTGGATGATTGTACATGACTACGCTTCGACGCTTTCTTGCGATGTTCATTTAAACGCGAGAGAATTGCATGAAAAGCTATATAAAGCCTTAGAGAATAAGCAGGAACAAACAGCAATAGAGCTTTATGATGCAATCAAAGAGAACATACAGTTTCATTTGTAATTCTATACATCTATACAAAATTTGTCGAAATGACCATGACACGTTCTGACAAACATTCTGCCAGACAACGTTTAAAGTTAAACGTAAAGAGATGGGTTATAAGACAAATTGAGAAAACAAGGCTAACACTTATTGACGTAGGTGTTAGCCACATTTTCTTACTCGTTAACCTTAGCTCTTTTATCACCTAAAGGAGGGTCAAACTTTGCTACGAGATTTATTCCAAAAGAAGAAAAAATATGCTGCAATTCCTTCAGAGCAAGTAAGAAGAGATGTACCGGACGGCGTCATGACAAAATGTCCGAAATGCAAAAAGATCATGTATACGAAAGAACTTCTGAAGAATTTAAAAGTATGTGTTAACTGTGGGTATCATCATCCGATGAACGCATGGGAGCGTCTTGAAAGTTTGTTAGATGAAAATTCATTTCGTGAATATGACAAAGAAATGATTTCGGCAAACCCACTTCACTTCCCTGATTACGAGGAGAAACTTGAGGGCGATCGTAAAAAAACTGGATTAAACGAAGCAGTTGTGACAGGAGAAGGAACAATCGAGAATATGCTCGTTGTTGTTGCGGTTATGGATTCAAGGTTTCGAATGGGAAGCATGGGCTCTGTTGTAGGTGAAAAAATTGCGCGTGCTGTTGAAAAAGCACATGAAATGAAAGTGCCGTTTCTTATTTTTACCGCATCAGGCGGAGCTCGTATGCAAGAGGGTATTTTAAGTTTAATGCAAATGGCGAAAACAAGTGTTGCTTTGAAAAAGCATAGCAATGCAGGTGGTTTATTCATTTCTATTATGACGCATCCAACAACGGGCGGAGTTTCCGCGAGTTTTGCTTCACTTGGTGACTACAATTTAGCAGAACCAGGCGCTTTAATTGGATTTGCAGGTCGTCGCGTAATTGAACAGACTGTTCGTGAAAAATTGCCGGAGGACTTCCAAACGGCAGAGTTCTTATTGGAACATGGACAATTAGATGCAGTTGTGCACCGTAATGATATGAGAGATACACTCCGCAAGATTTTAGAAGTTCATCAAGGGGAGGAAGTGGCGTCATGGCAGAACTAGAATTTGAAAAGCCAGTTGTTGAGCTGAAAAATAAGATTCGTGAATTAAAAGAGTATACGAAAAACAGCCAAATGGACTTCGGTGAAGAAATCCGTATTTTGGAAGAGAAGTTAGAGCATTTAGAGGAAGAAATATACGGCAATATGAAAGTATGGGACCGTGTTCAAATTGCTCGTCATGCCGAAAGACCGACAACGCTTGATTATATTGAGCACTTATTTACCGATTTTTTTGAATGTCATGGAGATCGCCTATTTGGTGATGATGCAGCGATTGTCGGCGGTATAGCGAAATATAATGGAATGCCTGTAACGGTAATTGGCCATCAGCGCGGAAAAGATACGAAAGAAAATATTCGCCGAAATTTCGGAATGCCTCACCCAGAAGGTTATCGCAAAGCATTGCGCCTTATGAAGCAAGCGGAGAAGTTTAATCGCCCAATCATCTGTTTCATTGATACGAAAGGGGCTTATCCTGGTAAAGCAGCTGAAGAACGTGGTCAAAGTGAAGCCATTGCTCGTAATTTATTTGAAATGGCAGGTTTAACTGTACCTGTTATTTGTGTTGTTATTGGTGAAGGTGGTAGCGGCGGTGCGTTAGGTCTTGGCGTAGGAGATTACATTCATATGCTAGAAAATTCCACTTATTCTGTTATTACTCCAGAGGGTGCGGCTGCGATTCTTTGGAAAGATGCAGGAAAAGCAAAAGAAGCTGCTGAAGCGATGAAAATTACGGCGGCGGACTTGAAAGAACTGGGTGTAATTGATGAAATGATTCCAGAAGCTCGCGGCGGTGCGCACCGCAACGTTAAAGAACAAGCTGAATATATAAACCGTACCTTACAAAAAACATTCCAACAATTAGAAGGTGTTTCGAAAGAGGAACTGGTTGAAAATCGTTACACAAAATATATGAAAATTGGGCAAGTTTCGTTTTCAAACGCTTCCATTGGGGTAAAATAGAAAAGGCGTGCGTTCCATCTCGCGAATGCACGTTTTTCTTATGAAAAAGACACATCTTCTCCATTGTCATTTTATCTTTCTTCATGTTATTTTAATATAAGGCAAATAATCTTTATGAGGTGAGTACTAATGAAACGTATTGGTGTGTTAACAAGTGGTGGAGATTCCCCTGGTATGAACGCTGCCATTCGTGCGGTTGTACGTAAAGCAATGTACCATGATCTAGAAGTGTATGGTATATATCATGGATACGCAGGGTTAATTTCTGGTCATATTGAAAAATTAGAGTTAGGTTCTGTAGGCGATATTATCCACCGCGGTGGAACGAAATTATATACAGCGAGATGCCCTGAGTTCAAAGAACTAGAAGGGCAATTAAAAGGAATTGAACAATTAAAGAAATTTGGTATTGAAGGACTTGTTGTTATTGGTGGAGATGGTTCTTACCAAGGTGCGAAAAAATTAACAGAGCATGGTTTTCCATGTGTAGGTGTACCTGGCACAATTGATAATGATATTCCTGGTACTGATTTTACAATTGGCTTTGATACAGCTTTAAACACTGTTATTGATGCAATTGATAAAATTCGTGAT
Organism: Bacillus sp. S2(2024); assembly: GCF_050474045.1. Classification (NCBI taxonomy): domain Bacteria; kingdom Bacillati; phylum Bacillota; class Bacilli; order Caryophanales; family Bacillaceae; genus Bacillus; species Bacillus sp. S2(2024). The sequence continues at coordinate 3,569,200 of NZ_JBFLUS010000003.1, read as the reverse complement.
ACAGCTACATCTCATGAACGTACATATGTAATTGAAGTAATGGGTCGTCATGCGGGAGATATTGCGTTATGGGCTGGTTTAGCAGACGGTGCAGAAACAATTTTAATTCCGGAAGCAGACTATGACATGGATGATGTAATTGCTCGTCTAAAACGCGGTAGTGAACGCGGTAAGAAACATAGTATTATCGTTGTAGCTGAAGGTGTTGGCAGTGCGATTGAAATCGGTAAACAAATTGAAGAAGCAACACAATTTGATACACGTGTTACAGTATTAGGTCACGTACAGCGCGGAGGATCTCCAAGTGCGATGGACCGTGTATTAGCAAGTCGTCTTGGTGCAAGAGCAGTTGAGCTTCTATTAGAAGGAAAAGGCGGCCGCTGCGTAGGTATTCAAAACAACCAACTTGTTGATCATGATATTATTGAAGCGTTAGCACAAAAACATCAACTTGATTTAGATGTGTATCAATTATCAAAAGAGTTATCCATCTAATTGGCGTAGTGTCGGATTGGTGGTAACGTTTTCATAAATATTTGGAGGTGCGTTATGCGCAAAACTAAAATTGTATGTACAATTGGTCCTGCTAGTGAAAGTATTGAAAAATTAGAACAATTAATCGGAGCGGGTATGAACGTTTGTCGTTTAAACTTCTCTCACGGTAGCCATGAAGAGCACGGATCACGTATTAAAAGCATTCGTGAAGCTGCGAAGAAAACTGGTAAAACTGTAGCAATCTTACTTGATACAAAAGGTCCAGAAATTCGTACACATGATTTTGTAGATGGACAAGCTGAACTAAAAACAGGTGCAGAAGTTGTTATTTCTACAGAACAAGTATTAGGAACTGCTGAAAAGTTCTCTGTAACTTATGCGGGACTTTATGATGATGTAGATACAGGTTCTCGTATTCTAATCGATGATGGTCTTATTGAGTTAGAGGTAATTGAAAAGGCAAACGGGGATATCCGCACAAAAGTATTGAATAGCGGTACTGTAAAAAATAAAAAGGGTGTAAACGTACCAAACGTAAGCATCAAGCTTCCTGGTATTACAGAAAAAGACATTCAAGATATCATCTTCGGTATCGAGCAAAATGTTGACTTTATCGCAGCTTCTTTCGTACGTAAAGCATCTGACGTATTAGAAATTCGTGAATTATTAGAAGCGCACGGAGCGCAACATATTCAAATCATTCCAAAAATCGAGAATCAAGAAGGTATCGATAATATCGACTCTATCCTAGAAGTTTCTGACGGTTTAATGGTAGCGCGCGGTGACATGGGTGTAGAAATTCCACCAGAAGAAGTACCGTTAGTACAAAAGCGTCTAATCAAAAAATGTAACGTACTAGGTAAACCAGTTATTACTGCAACGCAAATGTTAGATTCTATGCAACGTAACCCTCGCCCGACACGCGCGGAAGCAAGTGACGTAGCAAACGCTATTTTTGATGGCACAGATGCAATCATGCTTTCTGGTGAAACAGCGGCAGGTTTATACCCGCTTGAAGCGGTACAAATGATGGCAAACATCGCAATTCGTGTTGAGAAATCATTGCAATATGAAGACATGTTCAAAAAACGTCTTAAAGAGCAATCTTGTACAATTACAGATGCGATTAGTCAATCTGTTGCACATACGGCAATGGCACTTGATGTAGCGGCAATCGTAGCTCCGACAGAAAGTGGCTATACTGCGAAAATGATTTCTAAATATCGTCCAAAATCTCCAATCGTAGCAGTAACATCTAATGAACAAGTATGCCGCCGTCTTGCGCTTGCTTGGGGTGTACAAGCATATATGGCAGAGGAAAAGGCAAAATCTACAGATGAAATGTTAGAAACTGCTATTGAAACAGCTATGGATTCAGGTATGGTTGGTCTTGGTGATACAGTTGTTATTACTGCTGGTGTACCAATTGCTGAAACTGGCACAACAAACTTAATGAAAATTCATGTTGTTGGCGAACAAATTGCTAAAGGACAAGGAATTGGCCGTAAAACAGCAAAAGGTAAAGTTGTTGTAGCGACAACGGCTGAAGAAGCATTAGCAAACGTAACAGAAGGTTCTATTCTTGTTACAACAAGCACTGACAAAGATATGATTCCTGCAATTGAAAAAGCTGCGGCTCTAGTTGTAGAGGAAGGCGGCTTAACAAGCCATGCGGCGGTTGTTGGTGTATCAATTGGTATTCCAGTTATCGTTGGTGTAGAAACTGCGACTGCTATCCTAAAAAGTGGTCAAGAAGTAACAGTTGATGCAGCGCGTGGAATTGTATATAATGGACATGCGGAAGTGCTATAAGAAATAATATGTAGGGAAGGATGGAAATCCTTCTCTTTTTTTTACACAATTTGAAAACATGAGGTGAGAGGAATGAAGATATTTCTCTTTTTATTTATTTTAATTCCAGCGTTAGAAGTTACAGTGTTAATTGGATCGAGTCGATGGATTGGGTTGTGGCCGACGTTTTGTGTGATTGTAATAATGAGTATTATGGGAGCATATATAGCGAAACGGCAAGGAGTAGCAGTTTGGAGAGAGATTCGGTATCGGTTAAGTAGAGGTGAAATTCCCGGCGATGCTGTATTAGATGCGATTTGCATTTTTGCAGGCGGTATACTTCTAGTGATTCCAGGGTATATAACAGACTGTATAGGATTGATGTTATTGATTCCGATAGCGAGAAAACCGGTGAAATATATGATAATCAAATGGATGGAACGAAAAATAAACCGAAATAACACTATTATTGTGCAAAAATAACACTTGAAAGAGGAAACTCTTCAAGTGTTATTTTTTTGTCGAAAATACAAATGAATAAATATTCATTTGTTGAAAAAGAGAGAAAAGGATTGTATTTTTATTCATTTTGGTAAATAAAAAAACAAGGAGAAAATTCTCCTTGTTTTTAGCTGATTTTTCTATTGATGAAAATCTACTTTATACCAATCGTTAGAGCTTTACCCCGCCGGTATGTTTGGGTGTTTCGTGAAGTGAAACCGCCCGTAAGAGCCCGATTGGCTCAACTAATCCTCAGCAAGGGCAAATAATTGCTGAGGATTAGTTGAGCTTTACCCTTTTATAAACTTCCAAAGATCTTTAAATACATTTGCTTTATGTAATGTATTTAATAACACGAGTGTTACAGGACCGATAATGAGTCCTAAAAAACCAAATAATTTAAATCCGATAAATAAAGAAAATAATGTTGGAAGTGGATCAAGTCCGATGTTAGATGATAATACCTTTGGTTCCATTAATTGTCGTTGCACAATGACAACGATATATAAAATGAGTAACCCAAGTGCGAAAGCGGTGTCTCCTGTAAAGAATACGTAAATAATCCATGGAACGAAAACAGTCCCTGTTCCTAGGTATGGAAGTAAATCAACAACTCCTGTAATAAGGGCGATAGTAATGGCGTATGGTACACGCAAAATTAATAGACCTATTAGAACGATAATGGTCGTCATTGATATAAGTGTAAATTGAGCCTTTATAAATCCAAACAAAGCTTTGCGCAAATCAACAAAAATTGTTTTTCCATAGCCATGTAACCTATTTGGCAATAATTTTTCAATTTTACGAGCAAGACGGTGCCAATCAAAGCTAATAAAGAAAGTGGCTAATAAGACGAATACAAGAACAGTTAACATAGTCGGAAGAGCACTGATGAAATTTGTTAATCCACTTATTATGGCTGTCAAAATAGTTTTCATTTGCTGCGTTGCTTCTGTACCAAGGTTTTGAATGTTTGTTGTAATCGTACTTTGTTGTGTTGCCCCAAGGTGATTGAATTTTGCAATTAAATCGTTATAGAGCGGCATAATGTTAGTGAGTGCAAATTCTTGCAGATACTGAACAATAGCCGGAAATTTGTCCGGTACAATTTGTAATAAGTAAGTTGTTGCAGAAATCGCTTCTGTTACAAGATACGTAACGAGTCCAACAATGGCTCCAAATACAAGGATAAGGCTAATAAATACAGACAAAGCACGAGGAAATCGTAGTTTTTGATCGAGAAAGTTTACAACTGGATTGATCATATATGCAATTGCAAAAGCGATAATAAATGGGTATACAAGACCTGCTATATATACGAGTGCGTATATTCCAAATATAGCTGCTGCAATGACAAATAGAAGTCGAAGTGCCATATAAAGTGAATGTCGATTCAAAGGTCTTTCCCCCTTTGCAAAATATGTTTCGTAAGAGCTAAGGTTGTGTAAGTATTCACTTATCAAATGATGAGATGCTTTGATGCACCTTCTGTAAATGGTATGATATTGTATGGGTTTTTCTCTTTTTATTTTACCTTTTTCTTGTAAGAAAGAAAAGGGAAGCAACTTCTTTTTGGGCGTAAGTGGAAACGATTCTCTATTCTCTGAATAAATTCCTCTTTTTTCAGAGAAAGCAAAGAAAATAGGTGGAGATGAAAAAACTCCAATGATGGAAGTTACACTTTATTAAAGGGATATGTTCGAGAGCACTTCATTATTTTCAGAAAGGATGAGGCATCATGATTAGTCAATCAACTTTATTTTTATTCATACTTCTTCTCATTGGATTTATCGCAAAAAATCAATCTTTAACAGTAGCGGTTGGCGTTTTATTGTTGATGAAATGGACGTTCTTAGGAGATAAAATGTTCCCTTATCTTCAAACGAAAGGAATTAACCTTGGGGTTACCATTATAACGATTGCGGTTCTTGTGCCGATTGCGACAGGAGAAATTGGTTTTAAGCAACTTGTAGAGGCGACGAAATCTTATTATGCTTGGATTGCTCTTGCTTCTGGTGTTGCTGTAGCACTTCTTGCGAAAGGCGGTGTACAGCTTTTAGCGAGTGATCCGTATATTACGACAGCTCTTGTGTTTGGAACAATTATTTCGGTAGCACTATTTAATGGAGTGGCGGTGGGACCGTTAATTGGAGCTGGAATTGCATATGCTGCGATGAGTATTATACAGCTATTTAAATAAAAAAATTTATTGTAATATAAATTTTTTGAATTCTTTCCATTCACAAAAGTCAGATAATTGTTTATAATAGATTCATGGAACTTTTTTGAGTTACATAACAGCATAGACCTACACCAGATAAAATAAAAACAACATAAAATAATTTGGCTAATATTGTTTTATGTTGTTTTTATATATAAGCTCTCCGAAATTATATTTCCTCACTATGTATCGTTTGTAGCGTGGGGAGGCGGGGAGAATCTCACGTCTATGCTAAAAAGCATGGAACGATAGATAGATGTAAATGCAGATTTGATTGTACTAGGGTGTATTTCGCTTGTTTCAGAGATGAACGGGTGCTCATTCATTTTCGTGAACAGCGGAAAGTACATTTTATTGAGACAAAGTATAAGGTTGGGGAGAAATTTCGTGGAAAAGGAGAGGTTATAATGACTGTTATTCGAGGTTTAGAAGGGGTAGTAGCAACAACATCATCTGTAAGTTCTATTATCGATGATACATTAACATATGTGGGATACAATATTGATGATTTAGCTGAAAATGCTACATTTGAAGAAGTTGTATACTTATTGTGGCATCGCAAGCTTCCGAATGAAGTGGAATTAGAAGAATTAAAAACACAATTATCCCAGCATGCAGGAGTGCCAGGGGAGATTTTAGAATATTTGAAAAACACGAACTTAAAAACAACACATCCAATGTCTGTTTTACGTACAGCGATTTCCATGCTATCATTATACGATGAGGACGCTGAATTAATGAATGCAGAGTCCAATTATTTGAAAGCGGTTAAATTACAGGCGAAAGTTTCAACTCTTGTTGCGGCATTTGCAAGAATCCGCAAGGGGTTAGATGTTGTTGAGCCTCGTAAAGATTTATCATTAGCTGCAAACTTTATATATATGTTAAATAATCGTGAGCCAAATGAAGTTGAAATTGAAGCATTTGATAAGGCGCTTGTACTTCATGCGGATCATGAATTAAATGCATCTACTTTTACAGCGCGTGTTTGTGTAGCTACACTTTCCGATGTGTATTCCGGTATTACAGCAGCAATTGGTGCTTTAAAAGGACCACTTCATGGCGGAGCAAATGAAAATGTAATGAAGATGCTAATGGAAATCGGTGAAGAAGAAAACGTAGAATCATATATTGATAATGCATTTGCGAATAAAGTGAAAATTATGGGCTTTGGACATCGCGTATACCGCAATGGTGATCCACGTGCAAAACACTTACGTGAAATGTCTAAGCGTTTATGCGTGCTAACAGGGCAAGATAAGTGGTATAATATGTCCATTAAAATTGAGGAGCTTGTAACTTCAGCAAAACAGCTTCCGCCAAATGTAGATTTTTATTCTGCATCTGTGTACCATTGCTTAGGAATTGATCATGATTTATTTACACCAATCTTTGCAATCAGCCGTATGTCTGGTTGGTTAGCTCATATTCTAGAACAATATGAAAATAACCGTCTCATTCGTCCGCGTGCAGATTATAATGGTCCGATTAACCAACGTTATGTACCAATCGGTCAAAGAGCGTAATGCGCTTTCAAGAATCTGATTTTTTCGCAAAGAAACAATGATTGGAATATTTAAACTTAATTTATGGTTTGAACTGAGGGGATTATCCCTCAGTTTCATACATATGAAATTTCAAACATGGGGGTAATCGCAGTGACTACAGGAGAAAAAATTACCGTAACTAATGGTGTTATGAATGTACCAAACAACCCAATCATTCCTTTTATTGAAGGAGATGGAATTGGACCAGACATTTGGGAAGCAGCATCTCGCGTATTAGAGGCGGCTGTTGAAAAAGCATATAATGGTGAAAAGAAAATTGTTTGGAAAGAAGTTCTTGCTGGGGAAAAAGCATTTAATCAAACAGGTGAGTGGTTACCAGAAGAAACGTTAGAATTGATTCGCGAATATTTAATCGCAATTAAAGGGCCATTAACAACTCCTGTTGGTGGTGGCATTCGTTCTTTAAACGTAGCGCTTCGTCAAGAACTAGACTTATACGTATGTTTACGTCCTGTTCGCTATTTTGATGGTGTTCCTTCTCCTATCAAGCGTCCGGAAGATACTGATATGGTTATTTTCCGCGAGAATACAGAGGACATCTACGCTGGTATTGAATATGCACAAGGTTCTGAAGAAGTTCAAAAGCTTCTTGCGTTTTTACAAAATGAAATGGGCGTGAAGAAAATCCGTTTCCCAGAAACTTCTGGACTTGGGATTAAGCCAATTTCTGAAGAAGGTACAAAGCGTCTTGTTCGCGCTGCGATTCAATATGCAATTAATGAAAAACGTTCTTCTGTTACATTAGTTCATAAAGGTAACATTATGAAGTTTACAGAAGGTGCATTTAAAAACTGGGGTTATGAAGTAGCAGAAAAAGAATTTGGCGACAAAGTATTTACTTGGGCTGAATATGATCGAATTGTTGAGAAAGAAGGAAAAGATGCTGCGAATAAAGCGATGTCAGACGCAGAAGCGGCTGGAAAGATCATCGTAAAAGATTCAATTGCAGATATTTTCTTACAACAAATCTTGACGCGTCCACGCGAGTTCGACGTTGTAGCAACGATGAACTTAAATGGCGATTATATTTCTGATGCTCTTGCAGCGCAAGTTGGCGGCATCGGTATTGCACCTGGTGCTAACATTAACTATGTTACTGGACATGCTATTTTTGAAGCGACACATGGTACAGCTCCAAAATATGCAGGTTTAGATAAAGTAAATCCATCTTCAGTTCTTCTTTCAGGAGTATTAATGTTAGAACATTTAGGATGGAATGAAGCAGCGAAATTAATTACTAATTCTGTAGAAAAAACGATTGCTTCAAAAGTGGTAACATATGACTTCGCACGCCTTATGGAAGGTGCAACTGAAGTAAAATGTTCCGAATTTGCTGACGCTCTTATTAACAATATGGACGTAGCGGTTATTAAAAACGCATAATTCAAAGTGGGGGAGAAATTATGACAATCAAACGCAAAAAAGTTTCAGTCATCGGTGCGGGATTTACAGGGGCAACAACAGCATTCTTATTAGCGCAAAAAGAATTAGCAGACGTTGTATTAGTGGACATTCCACAACTTGAAAATCCAACAAGAGGGAAAGCGTTAGATATGTTAGAAGCAAGCCCTGTACAAGGTTTCGATGCTAACATCATCGGCACATCTGATTACGCAGATACAGCTGATTCTGATGTTGTAATTATTACGGCAGGTATTGCTCGTAAGCCAGGTATGAGCCGTGATGATTTAGTGGCAACAAACTCTAAAATTATGAAAAGTGTAACGCGAGAAATTGCGAAATATTCTCCAAATACAATTATTGTTGTATTAACAAATCCTGTTGATGCAATGACATATTCAGTATTTAAAGAAGCTGGATTCCCGAAAGAACGCGTTATCGGTCAATCTGGTGTATTAGATACAGCTCGTTTCCGTACATTTATTGCACAAGAATTAAATTTATCTGTGAAAGATATTACGGGATTTGTTCTTGGTGGACACGGTGATGAAATGGTACCGCTTGTTCGTTATTCTTACGCAGGTGGTATTCCGCTTGAAACATTAATTCCGAAAGAACGCTTAGAGGCAATTGTTGAACGCACTCGTAAAGGCGGCGGTGAAATTGTAAATCTATTAGGAAACGGTAGTGCATACTACGCACCAGCTGCTTCTTTAGTAGAGATGGCAGAAGCTATCTTAAAAGACCAACGCCGCGTATTGCCAGCTATTGCATACCTTGAAGGTGAATATGGCTATAGCGATCTTTACTTGGGTGTTCCAGTTATCCTTGGCGGTAACGGAATTGAAAAGATTATTGAATTGGATCTTCTTCCAGAAGAAAAAGAAGGATTAGATCGTTCTGTAGAATCTGTACGCAGTGTAATGAAAGTTCTTGCATAAGAAAAGAAAGAAAAAGATTCGGGGCTCCCGAATCTTTTTCCACTATTAGAGGAATATTTTTGTAAAATAATTTGGAAGCGTTATCAAATAGGTATCCTACAATATAAAATACAGATTTGTAGTGAATGTACTCTCATTGTTATAAAGATTCGTATAATATACCACTTCGAGTAGGATAATTTAAATATCGATCGGAGGGATTGTATCATGTTAAAAAAGAAAAGCAAATTAGGTCGTAAAATGGATGAAATTACAGTAGGAGAAAAGTTATCCGTTACAGAGAAAATAGAAGACAAAGATTTGTTATTATATTTAGGATTAACGAATGATTCAAATCCGTTATATATTCAGCATGATTATGCATCCCAAACTCCGTATGAAAAACCAATTGTACCAAGCATTATGTTAACGGGGATTGTTACAACCGCAGTTACAAAATACTTACCTGGCCCAGGAAGTCATGTTGTAAGACAAGAAATTGAATTTTTAAAGCCTGTATACCATTATGCAACGTTGCAAATTCATTTTGAGGTTGTTTCCGTCTACAAAGAAGATCATTTAATTGAAATGCAAATGTTTGCGTACAATGAGAAAGAAGAAAAAGTGATGAAAGGTTTGCTAGCAGTAACACCGCCGCATCATTTAACAACGATATTTGAAAGAGCGCTTGATAATTTCTGATAAAAAAACAGGTGATGTGATGTCACCTGTTTTTTTATCCCGCTATTTGCGGGCAGTGAGAATTCGATTAGAGTATTAAAGAGTATCTTATCCGCGTGGCCATAACATAATAAACACGCCAACGATACAAACTAAGGCTCCGCCCCAATCGAATAGGTCGGGTGTTTTTTTATCAATCCACCAGCTCCATAATATACTCATTACAATAAATACGCCGCCATAAGCTGCATATACTCTTCCAAAGCTTGAGAATACTTGGAATGTAGCGATGACCCCATATAAAAATAGAATTACTCCTCCGATGATGCCGATTCCAATAGAACTGCCTTCGCGTAGCCATTTCCAAATGAGATAACCACCGCTAATTTCAGCTAGACCTGCAAGAAAAAAGATAATAAATGCTTTTAACATAAGGGCCCTTTCTGTAAAAATGTATTTTGTTGTATAAAGGTAACATAAACTGGAGCGTAAGTCAGTGGGGGTTTCATTTTCTACTGATGGTTAGTTAAACTAATCGGAGTCTTACAGGGTGTTAATGCGGGATAAACTCTTATTTTTCAAAGAACAATTTTATTGAGAGGGGTTTTGTTTTCTAGTATGATGGAAATGTCGGGGAAGAATACTAGGGTGAAGAATGTTTAAGAGTCTATAACCTGGAGGAAAAGAATGAGTAATCGAATTTTAGTCGTAGACGATGAGGAGTTTATCTTAACTTTAATCGAATTTAATCTGCAGCAAGCAGGGTTTGAAGTCATAACAGCGATGGATGGAGAAACAGCGCTGAATAAAGCGCAGACGGAACGCCCGGATCTGATTATATTAGATTTAATGCTTCCAAAAATGGATGGAATGGAAGTTTGTAAAGAACTGCGCCTGCAGCGTATTATGACACCTATTTTAATGTTAACAGCAAAAGATGATGAATTTGATAAAGTGTTAGGCCTTGAACTTGGAGCGGATGACTATATGACAAAGCCGTTTAGCCCAAGAGAAGTAGTTGCGCGTGTAAAGGCTATTTTGCGCCGTACGAAACTCCACGATGAACAAGTGCCGGAAGTAGAAGATGAAAATAGTATTATAATTGCTGAATTGAAAATTTTACCGGATTTTTACGAAGCATATTTCCAAGGGGAAAAGTTAGAACTTACACCAAAAGAATTTGAATTACTTGTATATTTAGCGAGACATAAAAGCCGCGTGTTAACTCGTGATCAGCTGCTAAGTGCTGTATGGAATTATGATTTTGCTGGGGATACGCGCATTGTTGATGTTCATATTAGTCACTTGCGAGATAAAATCGAAAAAAATACAAAAAAACCAACTTACATTAAAACAATCCGCGGATTAGGTTATAAATTGGAGGAGCCAAAAGGGGATGAATAAATTTCGCTCAAGGCTTCTCTTTACGTTTATTTCTCTAATTGTTCTTATTTTTGTAGGGACAGGATTATTACTTGAAAAAGTATTGGAAGGATTTTATGTCGATCACTTCCATGAGAGGTTGGAGAAAGAAACACAGTACGTTGCTTCTGTTGTTGAGACGGAAGGAATTGATAATGCCCTTAAGAAACCAAATGTATTTTTGAAATTTGAAGAGCAGTTTGGTGCATATGTAACGTTTGTAAATGAACAAAAACAAATTCAATATGAGACTGTAAACCAACAGGCGTTATCACGTAAAGAAGTGATAGAAGAACTTCTTCCAGAAGCAAGAAAACAAACGCATACAGTTGTGATGAAGGAAACAAAGGATGAACACCCGTATTACTATGCTATGTTTATCCAAGATGCACAAGGGAAGAAAGGGTATATTCTTATTAATGCTTCTATTGATTCCTTGAAAACTGTGCATCAAAAAACTTGGGGTATAGTAAGTCTTGGTTTTATCACTTCTTTCTTTATTATTCTATTTCTTGTTATGAGAATTACAGGGCAGTATATTAGACCGATTGAGTCTGTTACAAAAGTAGCGATTGAACTGGCGAAAGGAAATTATAAAGCACGTGCTTATGAAAGCCATTCAGATGAGACGGGAATGCTCAGCAAGGCAATTAATATTTTAGCACGTAATTTACAAGAGATGACGTTAGAGCAAGAAATGCAGCAAGATCGTCTGCATACACTCATTGAAAATATGGGAAGCGGTATGATTTTAATTGATAGCCGCGGTCATGTTAGTCTTGTCAATCGTTCTTATAAAGAGATTTTTCATGTAACAGACGAGGAGTATTTACATCGTTTATATTATGAGGCATTTACGCACAAAGAAATTGTCGAACTTGTAGAAGAAATTTTTATGACAGAGGTCAAAGTACGGAAGCAAATGTTGTTGCCTCTTGAAATTGAAAGAAAACACTTTGAAGTGTATGGTGCTCCAATTATTGGAACAAACCATGAATGGAAAGGGATTATACTTGTCTTTCATGATATTACGGAGCTTAAGAAACTTGAGCAAATGCGTAAAGACTTTTTGGCAAATGTGTCACATGAACTAAAAACGCCCATTACTTCTATTAAAGGATTTTCAGAAACATTGCTTGATGGAGCGATGGAAAATCAGCAATTTCTCGAGCATTTCTTACATATTATTTTGAAAGAAAGCGACCGAATGCAAATGTTAATTGAAGACTTACTAGATTTATCGAAAATTGAACAACAAGGATTTCGATTAAATATGGGAGTTGTCGACTTAAAAGGGTTATTAGAAGAAGTCGGTATGATATTAGAAAATAAAGCAAGTGATAAAGACATTCGTTTACATGTCGATGTGAATGAACATATCTCTGTCGTAGGAGATGCAGAACGATTGAAACAAGTCTTTATTAATTTAATGAATAATGCAATTTTATATACACCAGCAGGCGGGACTGTTTCTGTTAAACTTTCGTATGATAGTCAAAACGTATATATAAAGGTATCTGACACAGGGATTGGAATAGAAAAAGACGAAATCCCTCGTATTTTTGAGCGTTTTTACCGCGTTGATAAAGCGCGCAGTCGCAATACAGGTGGCACGGGACTTGGATTGTCTATTGTGAAACATTTAGTTGAAGCACATCATGGGATGATCACTGTAGAAAGTGCAATTGGGGTTGGAACGACTTTTACTGTTACCCTTCAAAAGTACAGTAAGTAGATATTTACATTATATTAACAATATCTTCATTTTATATTAATAAAGGTCTGTTACTATAATACATGAAAACCCCTTCATCCAAGGAGTAGTTTTGGACGAGAATAAGGAGACTTATTCTCGTCCCTTCCCTTTTTGTAATGATAGTTCTTCTTTTGAAATGTTTTCATGCGTGCTATGTTATACCGATATATATATGCTGTTATATTTTAAGAGTAAGAATGAACTCCACCTATATGATGCTGAATATAATTATGAGGAAAGCCGTTGTTTTTCTTCTCTCTTCTAGTCGTGGTAATATAGAGAGAAGAAAAGGAACGGTTTTTTCTATGTATTGAGAAATCGTTTTAATTTTTTACGGGGAGGTTTTTCAAATTGGAAAAGAAAGTCGTTTTAGTTGATGGAAATAATATTGCATATCGCGCATTCTTTGCGTTGCCGCTTTTAAACAACGACAAAGGTATACATACAAATGCCATTTATGGTTTTACGATGATGTTAATGAGAATTCTAGAAGAAGAAAAGCCGACGCATATGCTTGTTGCATTTGATGCGGGGAAAACAACGTTTCGTCATAAAACATATAGTGAGTATAAGGGTGGCCGTCAAAAAACACCACCAGAACTATCAGAGCAATTTCCGTTCATCCGTGAAATGTTAGATGCATTTCATGTGTCTCGTTACGAATTAGAGAACTACGAAGCGGATGACATTATGGGAACATTGGCAAAAGAAGCGAGTGAGCAAGGGGTTTCAGTAAAAGTCATTTCCGGCGATAAAGATTTGCTTCAGCTCGTTTCAGACAATACCCGCGTTTGTATTCCGCGTAAAGGAATTACAGAAGTGGACGAGTATACAAAAGAAACATTATTTGAAAAGTATAGTTTATCTCCAAAGCAAATTATTGATATGAAAGGGCTGATGGGAGATCAATCAGATAATATCCCAGGTGTCCCAGGTGTCGGTGAGAAGACAGCAATTAAATTGTTAACACAATTTGAAACAGTAGAAGCTGTATATGAAAACTTAGACAAAGTGAGCGGTAAGAAATTAAAAGAAAAGCTTGAAGAAAATAAAGAGCAAGCGTTGATGAGTAAAGAGTTAGCAACAATTATTACTGATGCCCCAATTACGGTTCATTTAGATGATATTGCTTATAACGGATATGATAATAGCGATATTATCCCAGTATTTGAGAACTTAGGGTTTCATTCTTTATTAACCAAGCTAGGAGCACCGATTGCAGAAGCGCCTGCAGCTGAGCTAGATGATATCTCATTTGAAATCGTAGAAGAAGTAACGGAAGAAATGTTGCAGCAAGATAGTGCGCTCATTGTCGAAGTGCAAGAAGACAATTATCACGGAGCCGATATTCAAGGATTTGGTATTCAAAATGAAAACGGATGTTACTTTGTTCCGACTGATATCGCTCTTCAATCACAACCTTTTACCAGCTGGTTAGCGAATCCAGAGATGAAGAAGTATACATTCGATGCTAAGCGTGCAATTGTTGCGTTAAAGTGGAAAGGCTATGAAATAAAGGGAATCGATTTTGATTTATTAATTGCAGCTTACTTACTTGATCCAGCAGAAACCGATAAAGATTTTCGTGCCGTTGCGAAAATGAAAGAAACGCATGCCGTGCAATCAGATGAAGAGGTATATGGAAAAGGTGCAAAACGAGCTGTACCAGAGCAGACAGTTGTAGCAGAACACGTAGCGCGAAAAGTACATGTGTTATACGATGTACAGCAGTCATTTGCTGAAGAACTGAAAAAGAATGAGCAGTATGAATTATTTACAGAGTTGGAGATGCCGCTTTGCCGCGTATTAGCTGAAATGGAATGTAAAGGCGTTACAGTTGATACAAATCGTCTCCGTAATATGGGTGATGAATTGGCTGCGCAGCTCAAGAAAATGGAAGGAGAAATTTACGAGCTTGCAGGAACGGAATTCAATATTAATTCACCAAAACAACTTGGTGTGATCTTGTTTGAAAATTTAAATTTACCAGTTATAAAAAAGACAAAAACGGGTTATTCTACATCAGCTGATGTGCTTGAAAAATTAATGGAGCATCATGAAATTATTCCGAAAATCTTACACTATCGTCAGCTGGGAAAATTAAATTCTACGTACATTGAAGGTTTACTGAAAGTTGTTTATACAGATTCGTCCAAAATCCATACACGTTTTAATCAAGTATTAACACAAACGGGACGTTTAAGTTCAACAGATCCAAACTTACAAAACATTCCGATTCGTTTAGAAGAAGGAAGAAAAATACGTCAAGCGTTTATTCCTTCAGAAAAAGATTGGGTTATGTTTGCTGCGGATTATTCTCAAATCGAATTACGTGTATTAGCACATATTTCGAAAGATAATGGCTTGATTGAGGCATTCCAACATGATATGGATATTCACACAAAAACAGCGATGGATGTGTTTGGAGTTGAAAAAGAGGGGGTAACCTCTAATATGAGACGACAAGCGAAAGCTGTAAATTTCGGAATTGTGTACGGCATTAGTGATTATGGTTTATCGCAAAACCTTGGCATTACAAGAAAAGCAGCAGCTGATTTCATTCAAAAGTATTTAGAGAGTTTTCCGGGAGTAAAAGAATATATGAATGATATTGTGCAAGATGCGAAGCAAAAAGGATATGTATCTACATTACTGAATCGTCGCCGTTACATCCCGGAAATTACGAGCCGTAATTTTAATCTGCGCAGCTTTGCAGAACGCACGGCAATGAATACACCTATTCAAGGAAGTGCTGCGGACATTATTAAGAAAGCGATGATTATTATGGCGGATCGACTAGAAGAAGAAGGGTTACAAGCTCGTCTTCTTTTGCAAGTGCACGATGAACTTATTTTTGAAGTGCCTCAAGAGGAAGTAGAGAAGCTAGAGAAGCTTGTACCTGAAGTAATGGAGCATGCGATTGAGCTTTCCGTTCCATTAAAGGTTGATTACTCATATGGTCCAACATGGTACGACGCAAAATAAGGAAGTGATAGTATGCCAGAACTGCCAGAGGTTGAAAATGTAAGACGAACGCTAGAGAAGCTCGTCAAAGGAAAGACGATTGAAGAAGTTATTGTAACATACCCGAAATTGGTAAAAGAGCCAGATGATGCTGAACTTTTCAAAGAGATGCTGCGCGGAGAAACGATTGAAGAGGTCGAACGCCGCGGTAAGTTTCTTCTTATATATGTAACCCGTTACGTCATTGTTTCTCATTTGCGAATGGAAGGGAAATATATGCTGCACGAAGCAAATGATCCAGTTGATAAACATACACACGTCCGTTTTCGTTTTACAGACGGTACGGAACTTCGTTATAAAGATGTACGTAAATTCGGTACGATGCATCTTTTTGAAAAAGGAACGGAGCTTACAGTCATGCCGCTGGCAGATTTAGGACCAGAGCCTTTTTCGGGTGAATTAACACCGGCGTATTTACGAGAAAGAATGCAAAAAACTGCTCGAAAAGTAAAAGTTGTCTTGCTAGATCAACGCATTGTAGTTGGTCTTGGTAATATATATGTAGATGAAGTATTATTCCGTTCACGTATTCATCCAGAGCGAGAAGCGTCTTCTTTAACGAATGAGGAATTTGAAACGTTGTATAAAGAAATTGTTGCAACATTAACAGAAGCCGTGGAGCGTGGTGGAAGTACAATTCGTACGTATATGAATTCGCAAGGACAAATTGGTTCATTTCAAGAACGACTTTACGTATATGGAAGAAAAGGTGAACCGTGTGTAACGTGTGGCACTGCACTTGAAAAAACAGTTGTTGGCGGCCGCGGTACACATTATTGCCCTGTTTGTCAGTTGAAAAGTTAAACAAACAAAGCATCAGTAAAAAATACTTATTGATGTCAGCAACATTTTATTTTTTTGTAATAACATCGGATAGGCTTCTGTCATATATATACAGCAAAGCTATGTATAGGGAAGGAGCTTATCGATGTATCATTATTTCTCTCTAATTTTATTAGCTTTTACGCTAAGTTTAGATAGCTGCAGTGTGGGGCTTACATACGGGCTCCGCAACGTCCGGATTCTACTGAAATCTATTATTGTAATCGGGATTTGTTCAGCTGCCGTGATGATACTATCAATGGGAATCGGGCATATGATTGCACAAGTTTTTTCACCGGTACTTGCGAAAAGAATTGGTGGATTGGTTCTCGTGGCGATTGGTGCTTGGGTGGTGTATCAATTTTTTCAAAGTGATAAAAAAGAGGAAGCACCTCAAGAAGAAAAAGTATGGAACTTAGAAATTGCTTCTCTTGGTCTTGTCATTCAAATTTTACGAAAACCGACTGTTGCTGATTTTGATAAATCCGGGACAATTTCGGGGGTAGAAGCGCTTCTTCTTGGCATGGCGCTTTCATTAGATTCGTTTGGAGCGGGTATTGGTGCGTCATTACTTGGATATTCCCCATTGATGATGGCGGGATTGGTTGCAGTAATGAGCTCGTTATTTTTATTCGCTGGAATGAAAATAGGAACAGCATTATCGAATATGCAATGGCTGCAAAAGTTCACGTTTTTGCCAGGTATATTACTTATTATTATTGGAATTTGGAAAATGTAAGAGGAGACGTGAAACGATGTTTCACGTCTTTATTTTTAAACAATAAGAATTTATCCCGCTATTCGCGAGCAGTAAGTCCCGATCTCAAGATGCAAGGAGAAGCGTTGCCCAGCTCTAGCGGCTAGAATCGCAGGTCGTTTCATCTCCTCGGACGAGGGCGTCCTGCGATTCTGAGCGAGCCGTTTCCGCTTTTCTAAAGAAGCTAGGTGGGAGATGAAAAAATCACTGTTGGAAGTTTCACTTTATAAAAATTGGAGATGCTTAGCTTCAGCGCTTGTTTTTACGAAACAGGACGCTTAAGCTTTTCTTAAGGGGGAGTTATGATGACAGTTGTAATTGGATTAACAGGCGGCATTGCAAGTGGAAAAAGTACAGTGTCACAAATGTTTCAAGGTTTTCACGTTCCAGTTATTGATGCAGATGTTATTGCGAGGGAAGTTGTAGAACCAGGGAAGGAAGCGTATAACGAAATTGTAGCAGCATTTGGGAAAGAAGTGCTGGGGGAAAATGGAGAACTAGATCGTCCGAAGCTTGGTAGCATTGTATTCCATAATGAAGAAAAACGTTTGCTGTTAAATGGCATTGTTCACCCTGCTGTGCGAGAAGAAATGAATGCGCAAAAGGATATGTACATAAGAGAAAAGGTGCAAGCGGTTGTGCTTGATATTCCACTATTATTTGAGGGCAAATTAACAGGTCTTGTAGATAAAATTTTGCTCGTTTATGTTGACAGTGAGACGCAGCTTACAAGATTAATGGAGCGCAACAATTTTACAGAAGAAGAGGCAAAAGCACGTATTGCTTCGCAAATGCCGCTAGAAGATAAAATCACATTAGCGGATAAAGTAATTAATAATAATGGCACAATGGAAGAGACGAAAGCACAATTAAGCCACATTTTAAAAGAATGGAACATTATTAAATAAAAAAATTTAAAAATGATGAAATTGTTTAGTGACATATCGCCTTTTTGTGCTATACTATTATTGGGATTGGAGATAAATAGTATAACGCAATCAAGGGGGATAACATATTATGATTCGTGTGGCAATTAATGGTTTTGGACGTATTGGGAGAATGGTGTTTCGCCAGGCAGTAAAAGAAAGCGCATTCGAAATTGTAGCGATCAATGCGAGCTACCCATCTGAAACGTTAGCACATTTAATTAAATATGATACAGTTCACGGCAAATTTGATGGTACAGTAGAAGCGTTTGAAGATCATTTATTAGTAGATGGCAAAATGATTCGCCTTTTAAACAACCGCGATCCAAGAGAATTGCCTTGGAAAGAATTAGGAGTAGATGTTGTAATTGAAGCAACAGGTAAATTTAACTCCAAAGAAAAAGCAAGCCTTCACGTAGAAGCTGGTGCGAAAAATGTTATTTTAACTGCACCTGGTAAAAACGAAGATGTAACAGTTGTTGTTGGTGTAAACGACGAACAACTTGATATTACAAAACATATCGTTATTTCAAATGCATCTTGTACAACAAACTGTTTAGCGCCTGTTGTAAAGGTGTTAGATGAGCAGTTTGGAATTGAAAACGGTTTAATGACAACAGTTCATGCTTATACAAATGACCAAAAAAATATTGATAATCCACATAAAGATTTACGCAGAGCACGTGCATGTGGCCAGTCTATCATTCCAACAACGACAGGTGCTGCAAAAGCGTTAGCAAAAGTTCTTCCGCATCTAAATGGAAAACTTCATGGTATGGCACTTCGTGTTCCTACACCAAATGTATCTCTTGTTGACTTAGTTGTGGATGTAAAGCGCGATGTAACAGTGGAAGAAATTAATGAAGCATTTATGACAGCAGCTAACGGTGCATTAAAAGGAATTGTAGCATTTAGTGATGAGCCGCTTGTTTCAATAGATTTTAATACAAATACACATTCCGCAATCATTGATGGTTTATCTACAATGGTAATGGGTGAGCGCAAAGTAAAAGTACTTGCTTGGTACGATAACGAATGGGGTTATTCTCGTCGTGTTGTAGATCTTGTAAAACTTGTTGTAGATCAATTTGCGAAACAAGAAAACGTACAACATATTTAATAGATGAGAAAAGGGCAAGCATTAGCTAGTCCTTTTCTTTTTTTATGGATGGAAAAAATTACATATATCTTTTCTTTGTAAATCACCTTGAAAAGCTATGATTACTGTGATTTTGAATTTTTTCTTTTTTTCGAAGAGATGTAAAAAAGAAAGTGTCATCGAAAAATAAAAAACTGTTGTTGCAAAATGAAAATAAACAAAGTATACTAACATTCGTAAACTTAAGAGCTGAGGTGGTAGTCACTACTTAAAGGGTTAGGACCTCTTTGGACTAACTTTCCCCCGTGGTAGTGGAGCAAACCAAATTGCAAATTAGTTTTCAATTCGAACAGTTAGATTAAATTTATAAGGGGGAACTGTAGAATGGATACTATGGATACTATGGGTCGTCACGTAATCGCGGAACTTTGGGATTGCGATTTCGACAAACTTAATGATATGCCTTATATTGAAAAATTATTTGTGGATGCAGCACTTCGAGCAGGAGCTGAAGTACGTGAAGTTGCTTTCCATAAATTCGCACCACAAGGTGTAAGTGGGGTTGTAATTATTTCTGAATCTCATTTAACAATCCACAGCTTTCCAGAGCATGGTTATGCAAGTATTGATGTGTACACTTGCGGTGATCGCATTGATCCGAATGTTGCTGCAGAGTACATCGCTGAAGGTTTAGGCGCAAAAACGAGAGAGAGCATTGAACTTCCTCGTGGTACAGGTAGCTTCGAAATTAAACAAAGAGAAACAAAAGCTCTTTAAAAAAGAAGATAAGTGATTTAAAATGTAAAGAGGTGTATAATACACCTCTTTTTAATTTACCCGCTATTCGGGGATGGTAAGATCCACACTGCTGGAAGTTTCACTTTATACAAGGGTAAATTAATTGTTAGAAAGACCAAAAAGAATAACGTACATAAGTATATTTGATTAAGGCTGTATAATATAGAAGAAAAAATTCTTGTTTATAATGTTTTGATTTTGTTAAGATAAAATTAAATTGTAAAGGAGTGAATGGATTGCGTTGTCCATCCTGTTTTCACAATGGTACGAGAGTATTGGATTCGCGTCCAGTTGATGAAGGGCGATCAATTCGCAGGAGAAGAGAGTGCGAAAGTTGCCTCAATCGCTTTACAACATTTGAACGTGTTGAGGAGCCGCCGCTAATTGTTGTAAAGAAAGAAGGAATGCGAGAAGAGTTTAACAAAGAGAAAATTTTGCGCGGTTTAATTAAAGCGTGTGAAAAACGACCTGTATCTTTAAAACAATTAGAAGAAATTACGCAACATGTAGAACGTGAATTGCGTAACTCAGGAATGTCAGAAGTAAAAAGCGATATGATTGGTGAAATGGTCATGGAAGAGCTTCGTGATATTGATGATGTTGCATATGTACGTTTTGCATCTGTTTATCGACAATTTAAAGATTTGAACGTATTTATTGAAGAGTTAAAAGATATACTTCAAAAAGAACGAAAATAAAAGAGCTAGAAGCGTAAGCTATTAGCTCTTTTTTCACTAATAATTAGTATAAATCACATGTATCCCGCTATTCGCGGGCCGTAAGATCTTCACCTCGAAATTCTGAGAAAAGCGTTGTCCAGCTCTAGCGGCTAGAATTTCCAGTCGTTTCGCCCCCTCGGACGAGGCAAAAAGCGCCTCTCTGCCTTGGGCGCGGGCGTCCTGCGATTCTGAGCAAGCCGCTTCCGCTTTTCTACAGAAGAGAGGTGGAGGATAACTGTTGGCATCCGCCCGATTGGTGAGAGCTTTCCCGCAGTGGGGATGAAAAAAACGTCCCCGCTGTGGGAAGTTTCACTTTATCCCGCATTAACGGACAGTAAGACCCCCACCTTAAGATTCGGAGAAAAGCGAAGAAGAGAGGTAGGGGATAACTGTCCGTAAAAGCCCGATTGGTTCAACTAACCATCAGTGGGGGATGAAGCCTTCCCACTGATGGAAGTTTCACTTTATGATAAGAATGGATAACAGAAAGGATTTGCAAGGATGGAAAGACAGTCATGGATGGAGTTACTGCCAATTGACCGTTATAAAGTAAGCGCAAGAGGACTGCTCAGTAATTATGACCGTAAAGTGCTTACGATGTTATATCAACCGCTAATCGGTAGTAAAGCTTTTAGTTTATATATGACATTGTGGGGCGAATTAGAGCAGGATCGTTTATTTGGAAGAGAAAATACACACCATTCTATTATGGTAACGATGCAAATGCAGCTCCCGGATATTTATGAAGAACGTATGAAATTAGAGGCAATTGGGCTTTTAAATGTGTATATGAAAAAAGAAAAAGATATTCGCATGTTTATTTATGAGTTGCAGCCACCGCTCATGCCGAAGCAATTTTTTGATGATATTGTATTAAGTATTTTTTTATATAATCGTTTAAGCAAGGCAAAATACAATCAAGTAAAGCAATATTTTTTAGAAGAAGAATTTGACTTCGCTTCTTACGAAAATATGACACGATCCTTTAATGATGTGTTTGGTTCGTTTAATCCAGGACAAGTTGAGTATGCCAAGGAAGAATTGCTTATACCAAATGCAACTGTGATGCCGAGCAGAGTGCAGGGTAATGCACCTCAACTTTGGAATGATTTCTTTGATTTTTCATTATTTGTAGAAGGATTATCAGCGCTCGTTCCGCGTAAAGCCATTACAGAACAGATGCGCGAATGTGTGATGACATTAGCATACGTATACGGAATTGATCCGCTATCCATGCAAAATGTTGTTCTTGGTGCTGTTACGGAACATCATACAATTGATATGGAACGACTGCGAAAAGGTGCGCGTGATTGGTATCAATTTGAGAATGGGCAAGCACTCCCGGTGTTTAGTGAACGAACGCAGCCATTGCATGCGCGGACGATGAAAGAAAAAGAACCGACAACACAAGAAGAAATGCTCATTAAGCAGTTAGAAGAAATTTCGCCAAGAGAGTTATTAAAAGAAATTTCAGGCGGGGCTGAGCCGACGAAAGCTGATTTGCAAATTATTGAAGAAGTGATGTTGAATCAGAAGCTCACACCAGGCGTTGTAAATGTGCTTATTTATTATGTGATGCTGCGCTCTGATATGAAACTTGCTAAAACATATGTTGAGAAGATTGCAGGACACTGGGCAAGGAAGAAGGTAGGCACAGTGTCAGAAGCGATGGCTTTAGCCAAAGAAGAGAATCGCCAATATCAAGAATGGGCTGAGACGAAGAAAAAAGGCCGTACATCGAAGAAGCTAGTACGGAAAGAAATGGTGCCGGATTGGCTTAAGGAAGAAGCGGAAGAAGAATCTAAAGAACAATCGGAAGATCGTGCAAGTTCAAAAGAAAATCCAAGCAAGTTAGAAGAAGAACGAAAGAGACTGGAAGAAGTACTAAAAAAATATAAGCGTGATTAGTAGAGGAGAATGAACGCTCTTTGAGGTGAAAAAATGGAGCATATTCAAAATTCATTTGCAAAATTGATGCAAAACGAAAATTTTAAAAATAGATATGAAGTGTTAAAAGCAGAAGTTATGGCACATCCCCGTGTGAAAGAATTTGTGGAAGAACATAAAGGGGAAGTAACGACTTCTATGATAGAACGAAGTCTTGTGAAACTGTATGAATATATTGGGCAAAGTGTTGGATGCACAGATTGTCCGAACTTAGAATCATGTAAAAATATGATTCAAGGATATGAGCCAAAATTGATTATTCAAGGTAAGATGATTGATATTCAGTATGATCGTTGTGTGAGAAAAGTAGCTTATGATGAGAGAAAGAAATATGAAAAATTAGTGCAGAGTGTCTATATGCCAAGTGATATTTTGAAGGCTTCTATGGAAAATTTAGACCCATCGGATTTAGATGCGCGTATTGATGCGATTGATGCAGCAAATGGATTTTTAAGTGCGTATGAACCAGGGAAAAAAGTACAGGGTTTATATCTCTACGGTAAATTTGGTGTAGGAAAAACGTATCTCTTAGGAGCGATTGCAAATGAATTAGCCTTAAAAAAGGTAAGTTCAATGATTGTATACTTACCAGAATTTTTACGGGAAATTAAAAGTTCACTGCAAGATAACACGATAGGTGAAAAGATTGATGCTGTGAAGCGTGTACAAGTCTTAATGTTAGATGATATTGGGGCAGAAGCAATGTCCAGCTTTGTACGTGATGATGTCCTCGGTGCTATCTTACAATTTCGCATGCTGGAAAATTTACCGACGTTCTTTACATCAAATTTTGATTTTAAAGAGTTAGAACATCATCTAACATATACGCAGCGCGGAGAAGCAGAAGAAATGAAAGCAGCCCGTATTATGGAGCGTATTAAATATTTAGCAAAGCCGATTCCTATTGGTGGGAAAAACCGTCGGCATACGTAAAGAGCAAGCGATGAGCTTGCTCTTTATTTTTTTGAAGGAAATATAATAAAGTATTACTTTGAATGATAAATTACTTTACGCTTGTATCATTTTTTGTACATCCCCTTAATATATATGGAAATAGCAAGAATTATAAAAGGGGGGACAAAAGTGATTGAAATTTGCTTCGAAGAAAAAAATGATGCTATTGCCATATATAAAGAGCTGAAAAAACAGACAGATGATATATATGCAGAAATAAACATTTATTTGTACGAACAAATAGTGATTGTTCATATACCAATACAAGAATCATGCTACATTGATGGAGTGGTTATCCCAGTACTTGTTCAATATATTATAAATACAAAACAAGATGAATGGATAAGTGGTATTTTAAAAGAGAATTTTTACTATGAAGAGCGAGAAGAACGAATTCAAATTTTACATATGGCTCATTCTATTTTAAATGGAAAACGTAAAGGGCTAACAGATGCACCTTCTAAACGAAGAGGAAAAGAGTTGGTGGTTTCTTCCTTGCGGGGATGGATGCATGATATGATGTCTTTTTCGTTTGGAGCATACATTCGTTTCCGCTTGAGAAAGTACAAAGAATTTTTATATCGCACTGCAGAAATGGCGATAGATGAATATAAGTTAGAACAAGAGTATCAGATGTTTGTGGAAACGCTCCGGCAGCAAGTAAGCAGCCGAAAGTCGCGTTTGTCATCCTTGCATCTTGTGTTTGATGAAAGTTTTATTTTTTATGATGAAAAGGGGGCTCGTTTAAAACAAGATAAACTTGTTCAGTATATAGAAGAAGAATTACTCTCTCAAAAAGACTTGTACATTGATCCGAATATTATGGCACCGCTTCTTTCGATCTCGCCTAAAAAAATTTATCTATATACGAAAGAGCAAGATCATAATATGATCGTGACAATTCAAAACGTGTTTCAAGAGAGGGTGCAACTATATGCGCTTCATGAATTTGAAAAGAATGTGAAAAATTATAAAAATAAAGGGAACGCCCTTGATTTTCTAAATTTTTGAGCATATAATTACGTACATACATGAAAATACATTGAAATGTTACGATGAGGACATGAGTGATTATCTACGATTCTCAGAGAGGGAAGCCTTAGGCTGTGAGCTTCTTAATACGAGATTATTACTTACCACCTCTGAACTTCAGCAGTGAACGAAATTCTAGTAATTGCTGACGGTAAATGCCGTTATAATGAACTTGAGCAGTTAACAATGCGTTAGCTGAAACAAGGGTGGAACCACGAATTCAACACTCGTCCCTTTTTATAGGGACGGGTGTTTTTTATTTTGACTATGAAAAAGGAGTGACCAAAGATGGCAGATGTAGTAAAAATTACATTCCCAGACGGAGCTGTGAAAGAGTTTCCAAAAGGAACAACAACAGAAGACATTGCTGCTTCTATTAGCCCTGGCTTAAAGAAAAAAGCGATTGCAGGGAAATTAAATGAGGAAATGGTAGACTTACGTACACCGATTGAGCAAGATGGTGCAATTTCTATTGTTACATTAGATTCTGAAGATGGTTTGTACATTTTACGCCATTCAACAGCCCACCTATTAGCACAAGCATTAAAGCGTTTATATAAAGATGTGAAGCTAGGAATTGGTCCAGTAATCGAAAACGGCTTCTACTACGATATCGATATGGAAGAAGCAATTACAGTTGAGGACTTCCCAAAAATTGAAAAAGAAATGCAAAAGATTGTGAATGAGAACTTAGAAATCGTTCGTCATGAAGTACCACGTGCTGAAGCACTTCATCGCTATGAAGAAATCGGCGATGAGCTGAAATTAGAACTAATTAACGATCTTCCAGAAGATGCGGTTATCTCAATTTATGAACAAGGCGAATTCTTCGATCTTTGCCGTGGTGTTCACCTTCCATCTACAGGAAAGATTAAAGTATTCAAATTGCTAAGCGTAGCAGGTGCTTACTGGCGCGGCGATAGCAATAATAAAATGCTACAACGTATTTACGGTACTGCATTTGTAAAAAAAGCAGAATTAGACGAGCATTTACGTCTTCTTGAAGAAGCGAAAGAACGCGATCACCGTAAATTAGGTAAAGAGTTAAAACTATTTACAAATAGCCAAAAAGTAGGACAAGGTTTACCACTTTGGTTACCAAAAGGTGCAACAATCCGCCGTATTATCGAGCGTTACATTGTTGATAAAGAGGCAAGCTTAGGCTATGACCACGTATATACTCCGGTACTAGGAAGCCGAGAACTTTATGAAACTTCTGGTCACTGGAATCACTACCGAGATGGCATGTTCCCATCAATGGAAATGGATAATGAAGAATTAGTACTTCGTCCAATGAACTGCCCTCACCATATGATGGTATATAAAAACGATATCCACAGCTATCGTGAATTACCAATCCGTATTGCGGAGCTTGGAACAATGCACCGTTATGAAATGTCTGGTGCACTATCTGGATTACAACGTGTACGCGGGATGACTTTAAATGATGCGCACATTTTCGTTCGTCCAGACCAAATTAAAGAAGAATTAAAACGCGTTGTAAACTTAACTTTAGAAGTATACAAAGACTTCGGTTTAGAAAATTATTCATTCCGCTTATCTTATCGTGATCCAGAGGATACTAAAAAGTATTATGATGACGATGAAATGTGGGAAAGAGCACAAGGCATGTTAAAAGAAGCTATGGATGAAATGGGTCTTGAGTACTATGAAGCTGAAGGTGAAGCAGCGTTCTATGGTCCGAAACTTGATGTGCAAGTTCGTACTGCGCTTGGAAAAGACGAAACACTTTCAACTGTACAATTAGACTTCTTACTTCCAGAACGCTTTGAGTTAACTTACATCGGTGAAGACGGTAAGCATCATCGTCCAGTTGTCATCCACCGCGGTGTTGTATCAACTATGGAACGCTTTGTTGCCTTCTTAATTGAAGAATATAAAGGTGCATTCCCAACTTGGTTAGCACCAGTTCAAGTACAAGTAATTCCAGTTTCTCCGCAAGTACATTTAGACTATGCGAAGAAAGTACAAGAAGAATTACAACGTGTTGGTATTCGCGTTGAAGTGGATACTCGTGATGAAAAAATCGGTTACAAAATCCGTGAGGCACAAATGCAAAAAATCCCGTATATGCTTGTAGTAGGTGACAATGAAGTTGCTGAAACTGGTGTGAACGTACGTAAATACGGTGAACAAAAATCAGAAACAATCTCGTTAGATGCATTCGTTGACCTAATTAAAGCTGAAGGAAAACGATAAAAAAAGTCGCGGTTCGTCCGCGGCTTTTTTGTATGTTTTTGTTTGGTAATAAGAACCAAAGTTCGCTTTGTATAAAAAAATGTTGCATGTATTCGTTTTGTTTGTTACAATATTTTTTGTTGCTACTTAAGAAGCTCGACTTCTTGACACGCATCACGTCCTATGATAAAATCATCAAGGATAATAGAATACGGATTTGTGGAACAAGTAGAAGCACCCGCTTCTCACCTGATTGACGCGAAAGCAGTTGCCAGGTAAATGTATTTCTTACTTAAGATATTACAAGTGTGGGTGTCATATGCCCGCACTTTTTTGTTTGGGTTCTGCCTTCCCAAAACGTATTCCCATAAAACCTTGGAGGTGGCTTACTATTAGCAAGGACATGATGATTAACGAGCAAATTCGTGCACGTGAAGTACGTTTAGTTGGTGCAAATGGTGATCAACTTGGAATTAAGTCTCGTCAAGAAGCATTAGATATGGCTGCAAACGTAAATCTTGATCTAGTATTAGTTGCTCCAAATGCGAAACCACCAGTATGCCGTATTATGGACTACGGAAAATTCCGCTTTGAGCAACAAAAGAAAGAAAAAGAGCAGCGCAAAAATCAAAAAATCATTAGCATGAAAGAAGTTCGTTTAAGTCCAACAATCGATGAACATGACTTTAACACAAAACTTCGCAATGCTATTAAATTCTTGGAGAAAGGCGACAAAGTTAAAGCGTCTATTCGCTTTAAAGGTCGTGCTATTACTCATAAAGAAATCGGTCAACGTGTTTTAGATCGCTTCTCTGAAGCTTGTGCTGAAGTTAGTACAATTGAATCTAAGCCAAAAATGGAAGGACGTAGTATGTTCTTAGTTTTAGCACCGAAAAATGATAAGTAATAAATAGAGGAGGAAATCACTATGCCTAAACAGAAAACTCACCGCGGCGCTGCAAAGCGTTTCAAAAAAACAGGATCTGGTAAACTAAAGCGTTCTCACGCTTACACAAGCCACTTATTCGCTAACAAATCTACAAAAGCTAAACGTAAATTACGTAAAGCTGGTGTAGTAAGCGCTGGTGACTTCAAACGTATTCGTCAAATGCTTGACAACATGTAATTAATATTTTGTTCAGATAGATATCTAGGAGGGAAATAATATGCCAAGAGTAAAAGGTGGTACGGTTACTCGTAAACGTCGTAAAAAAATTATTAAATTAGCAAAAGGTTACTACGGTTCTAAACATACATTATACAAAGTTGCTAACCAACAAGTAATGAAATCTTTAATGTATGCATTCCGTGACCGTCGTCAAAAGAAACGTGACTTCCGTAAATTATGGATCACTCGTATTAACGCAGCTGCTCGTATGAACGGTCTTTCTTACAGCCGTTTAATGAATGGTCTTAAGCTTGCTGGTATCGAAGTAAACCGCAAAATGCTTGCTGACCTAGCTGTTCATGACGAAAAAGCTTTCGCTGAATTAGCAACAGCTGCTAAAACTGCTTTAAACAAGTAATGATAATAAATCCTTAGGACATTGTTCCTAAGGATTTTTTTATTTTTCATAAACTAACACTCTTTTTGCTGAAATGGAAAAAAGATGAATGGACGTGTTATGCTATATATGACAAAACAAGCATAAAAGGCACAATAATATAGAAGAATAAAGATAAAAAGTGGGAGGGGGGGGCTCTGACTTTTTATCTTTATTTAGATGTATAGTCATAACCTCGCTTATATATGGAAGAATGATGGCGTAAGGAGGAGCTTGACTTCAGACAATCTTGTCTTTCCACGTGAAACTGACACTGTTATAATGTAAGAATATGACTTGCTTATTTTCTTATATTTACCATTAGAATGGAACAATATCGGATAATGTTTATTTGATATTGAAGGAGGAGTACGTTTTGGATTTACTACAACTATTTAAATTACAAAAAGAGTTAGATGACCGTATTGCGAGAGAACATAATTTAGAGCCGAAAAAGCTATTAAAAGAAAAAATGCTAGCGCTTCTTGTAGAAATTGGTGAACTTGCCAATGAAACACGCTGCTTTAAATATTGGAGCAATAAGCCAGCATCTGAGCGTGAGATTGTACTAGAAGAATATGTAGATGGCTTACATTTTATTTTATCTATCGGGATTGACTTAGGCGTTGATAAAAATTTCTTGTTTTATAAGTGTGCAATAACAAATAAAACGCAGGTAGAAATTTTCTTAGATGCATATGCAAAAGCAATCCGTTTTAACGAACAGCCGTCTATTACAAATTATATCGAATTGTTTACGAGCTATCTTCGCCTAGGACAAGCACTTGATTTTGATCAAGAAGAGATTGAGAAAGCATATTTGGATAAAAACGAAGTGAATCATCAGCGTCAAACAGAAGGGTATTGATGAAATTTTTTGAACATTCTTTTCCCCTCTTGTATAATTGAAGGGATGAAGAAAAAGGAGGTCATTGTCCAATGACAAAATTAGATGCGACATTGACAATGTTAAAAGAACTAACGGATGCACGCGGGATTGCAGGAAATGAACGTGAGCCTCGTGAAGTAATGAAAAAATATATTGCATCGTTTGCTGATGAAGTATCAACAGATAATTTAGGAAGCTTAGTTGCGAAAAAAATCGGTGACGGTAACGGCCCGAAAATTATGGTAGCGGGTCACTTAGATGAAGTTGGTTTTATGATTACGCAAATTACTGATAAAGGTTTCTTACGTTTCCAAACAGTTGGCGGCTGGTGGTCACAAGTTATGTTAGCACAGCGTGTAACTATTGTTACGAGCAAAGGTGATGTAACGGGTGTCATTGGTTCAAAACCACCTCACGTTTTACCAGTAGAAGCTCGTAAAAAACCAGTGGATATTAAAGATATGTTTATTGATATTGGTGCTTCTAGTAAAGAAGAGGCAATGGAGTGGGGCGTACGTCCAGGAGATCAAGTTGTACCATATTTTGAATTCCAAGTGATGAAAAATGAGAAAATGTTACTTGCGAAAGCATGGGACAACCGCATTGGCTGTGCAATCGCAATTGATGTCCTAAAACAATTAAAAGATGAAAAACATCCAAATATCGTATACGGTGTTGGAACTGTACAAGAAGAAGTAGGTCTTCGCGGAGCGAAAACATCTGCAAATTATATTCAACCTGATATCGCATTTGCAGTCGATGTTGGTATTGCTGGTGATACACCAGGTATAAGTGAAAAAGAAGCACAAGGTAAAATGGGTGATGGCCCGCAAATTATTTTATATGATGCATCTATCGTTGGACATAAAGGTCTTCGTGACTTTGTTGTTGGTGTAGCAGATGAATTAAACATTCCGTATCAATACGATGCACTTCCAGGCGGCGGAACAGATGCAGGTGCAATTCATGTTTCTGTGGATGGTATTCCAGCAATGGCAATTACAATTGCAACTCGCTATATTCATTCTCATGCTGCAATGTTACATCGTGATGACTATGAAAACACAGTGAAGTTAATTGTAGAAGTTGTGAAACGTCTTGATGCTGAGGCCGTACATAACATTACATTTGATTGATATAAGAAAGAGCGAAAGGACATTCCTTTCGCTCTTTTTCATTTAAATGGTGGTTCTAATCCAGCGGCTGTATACGGACCTAAAATGATTAAACGAGATAGCTGCAAGGCCATATAATGAGGTGTATACGGCATATTTTGTCTTAGCCAAGAAAGAATCATACCTAAATGTGCACCTGTAATATAACTAGCGAGAATATCACGAGGCACAATCAATTCTTCTTCATTTGGTTGTGAAAGAGAAAGGGCGATAAGCAGATTCGCTTGAATGGCTTTCATCATTTGCAAGGAAAACTTCGGAATCCCATTATCTCCGAGCATCACTTGATAAAAGAAAGCATGTTCAGCAATATGGCTAAACAAAGATAAAAAGATAGGATGGGGAGTATCAAAGGTAAGTTCAAACTCCTTCTTATCTAATTTCTTCGACTTGAGAATATCTGCTAATGCTGTTAACATTTCCTCAATGCTCTTGTCTAACAAATCATATTTGTCGTGATAATGACTATAGAAGGTTGCTCGGTTTACGTTTGCTTTTTCAGCAATATCTTGAACCGTAATACTATTGAAACCTTTTTCATGTATTAAAGATATAAGAGCATCACGTATCGCTTGCCTCGTTCGTTTTACGCGTGGGTCATTTGAATTTTTAATAGACATTTTCGTTCTCCTTGCTTTGTTTTTCATACTTTTTCAACATATATATGAAGGACTGTTGGAAAAACAACATATCGAAATAAATTGTCGGTTGTCACTCAAGCTGAATTATTTATAATTATAAACGATATTCTTTTTCTTAGCACAAAATAAGGAGAGTATTTTGTGCTTGAGAAAGAGTTGTTTTTTTGATTAGTCCTTAATAATATGAATGTTCAATATTATTAACTAAAAAAAGGGCTTGTTAGAAAACAATCTAAAATTAAAAATAAGGAGAGAACACAATGAGTCAATTACGAAGAATGGTTATCATCAATATTATTACATTGATTGTGTTAGTTGGCGGCGGATTTGCTGGCTATTATTATTACAACCAATCAACAAATTATTTAAAAACGGACAATGCAAAAATTGATGGAAAAGTTGTACCAATTGCATCTCCAGTTGCTGGAAAATTAACAAACTGGACAGCTGAAGTAGGAAAAAGTTATAGTGCTGGCGATAAAGTAGGTTCTGTAACGAGTAACGCTGGCGGAACAGCGCAAGAAGTAGATGTTACAGTTCCGACAAATGCAACGCTTGTTCAATCTAATGCAACGCAAGATTCTTACATTGCGCCGGGAACACCGCTTGCATATGCGTATAATATGAGTGACTTATGGGTAACAGCAAACATTAAAGAAACAGATATCGACGATGTTCAAAAAGGGCAAGATGTAGATGTATATGTAGATGCATATCCTTCTACAACATTAACAGGAAAAGTAGAGCAAATTGGTTTAACAACAGCAAATACATTCTCTATGCTGCCATCTAGCAATGCAACAGCAAACTATACGAAAGTAACACAAGTTATTCCGGTTAAAATCTCACTAGACCATAATAAATCATTAAATATTGTCCCGGGCATGAATGTCACAGTTCGAATTCATAAGTAAGGGGGAATGAAATATGTCCTCGATTTTTATTGCAGGATACGCTCTTTTATGTATTGGCGTGTTCATCGTTGTAAATCGTGTCTTTAGGAAAAAAGAAAAAGGGCAAGAAGAACCAGTTCAAGCAGTTTTTAAAGATACAAAAGAGGCAGTAATAAAACAAGAAATATCAGAAACTACTGAAGAAAGAACTGGAGAACAAGCAATTGTAAGAAAAACAATTGAAAAACAAGAAACATTAGAAACTACTGAAGAAAGCACTGGAGAACAAACAATTGTAGAAGAAACAATTGTAAAACAAGAAGAACCAGTCCAAGAACAAAAAGCAGAAGGTACAGAACAGAAATCTTCTCGTTCTCAAACGATGCTTCCTGATTTTAACGTAAAAGCAGTCTTGAGTGTTCTTGTTTTCGGGATGTTCGTTTCGATTTTGAATCAAACATTAATTAACGTTGCTTTGCCAGCTTTAATGAATGAATTTAATGTATCAACATCTACAGCGCAGTGGCTTACAACGGGTTTTATGCTTGTGAACGGGGTATTAGTACCGATTAGTGCATTTTTAGTTTCTCGATTTACGTATCGAAACTTATTTCTATCGGCTATGCTGTTCTTTACAGTAGGTTCGCTTATTTGTGCGCTATCTGGAAGCTTTACGATGATGATGACAGGACGTGTCATTCAAGCTGTTGGTGCTGGTATTTTAATGCCTGTCGGAATGAATATTTTTATGACAATCTTCCCACCGCATAAACGCGGGGCAGCGATGGGACTACTTGGTATTGCGATGATTTTAGGGCCTGCCGTTGGACCAACAATTACAGGGTGGGTTATTCAAAACTATACATGGAATGTTATGTTCTATGCGATGTTTATTATTGGTTTACTCATTACCGCATTAGCACTAAAATATTTTACACTGAAACAGCCTGTATCAAAGGCAATGCTAGATACGTTTGGTGTGATCGCTTCTAGTATCGGACTTGGAAGTTTACTATATGGGTTTAGTGAAGCGGGAAATAACGGTTGGAGCAGTGCGGAAGTTATCATTGCAATTGTAATTGGTGTCATTGGAATAAGTTTATTTGTATGGAGACAGTTAACGGCTGACAATAAAATGTTGGACCTTCGTGTATTCAGCTATTCTGCATTTACTTCGACACTTTTAATCAATGTAATTGTTACGATGGCATTATATGGCGGGATGATATTGCTTCCTGTATATTTACAAAACATTCGTGGATTTACACCGATTGATTCCGGATTACTCCTTCTGCCAGGATCTTTAATCATGGGAATGATGGGGCCATTTGCCGGGAAATTATTTGATAAATACGGGATTCGTCCGCTTGCAATTTTTGGATTAATTCTTACAACATACGCAACATATCAATTTACACATTTAACATTAGACACACCTTATTTTGAAATTATGAGAGATTATATTATTCGTTCGTTTGGAATGTCCTTTATCATGATGCCAATCATGACAGCGGGGATGAATGCTCTACCAATGAGACTCATTTCTCATGGAACGGCAACGCAAAATACATCAAGGCAAGTTGCTGGTTCAATCGGGACTGCGCTCTTAATTACAATTATGACGCAGCAAACGACAAATCATATGGCAGACTATGCAAATGCAATTACAACAACGAACCCAATTATTGTAGACAAATTAGCTCAAATGGGGCAAAGTGTTGCCGCATTGACTGGGTCAGCTCAGGCAGGAAGCGCGTTAAGTTCGCAAATGCTATTTGGGCAAGTTTCGAAGTTGTCCGTTATTAACGGAATTAATGATGCGTTTTGGATTGCGACGCTCTTAACAGCCGTTGCCTTAGTCTTATCGTTTTTCTTACAACCAGGAAATAAGGCGAACAAAAAAGCAGAGAGATAATCTCTGCTTTTTTGTGTGTTTGAACTGTTTCAAATAAAGAATAGCGTAATAGCAAATAAAACGACAATAAGTACAATGATGCTCTTTACTTTCTCTTTATGCCACACTTGAACAGCACATACGCTCCCGCCTATTACTAAGAGAATGCCACCAATTCCTTGAAGAACGGTCAGTGATAGCAGCCGGCCTAAACTTAACAGAAAAAGTCCCATTAGCATAAAGCCAGTCGTGAAAATGAATTGGGTAGATTTAAAGGTAATTATCACTTTTTTTCGTTCCTCTTTATTCATTTTTTCGTACGTTTTCACAACTGAAAATGTTGGTATACACCAAATGATTAAAAAGCTCACCAGCTTATCGATATTTATATACAAAGATATAACTCCTTTCATGAAAACTCCCGCCACTTATCTCCTTCAGATCTTGAAGTGGGGGTTTCTCGTGTATCACCTTCAAGAGATGCTTAACACAAGTGGAGTTGACACAGCTGCCTGATGGCACAACCCCTCTATTCCATCGGCAAACGCCTTTGGAACTGCTTTTTTTAAGATGTTATAGGAACCATTCACATCTGCGTTTAGTAATTTGTTTTCTTTCGTGCGATACAAGCCACGTGTGATCCGTTTTCCACTGAATACAGGAATGTCTTCCTCACCGTAAGTGGGGATCACATCATTGTCTAGAAAGGATGCTTTACTTGTATACGATTCTTCCACGACTTGTACAATAATGCCTTTTCGTTTTGCTTTATAGGTAATCATTTCAATGAGTAGATTATGCGGGATATGGCAAAAGGATTGATTCTGTCTTTTTCCCATTTCACTGTTTTGTTTCCAAGATGTATTTTTCCCAATCACAATCATAGAGATCTCATGTTGAACTGCGAAATTGACAATATGATAACTCATTTTGTGGAAGAAATCTTTTATTTTGAGAAATCGTTTCTCATGAAGCCTCTCTAAACGCTTTGATGTGTGTGGTCCTTCTTTTGGTTCTTTTCCATGACGAAGAATACCCGTTAAATAAGCCTTTTGCTTGTTATAGTATTGGTTAATGCTTTTGAGCACATTGCCCTTTACTAACACAGGAGTAGCCCCTGTATTCGTTATGATAGTTGCAATGTTATCAATCCCTAAATCGATACTCATATAGCGATGGTTATCCACATGCTCAGGTGCTGGCTCAGATTGTTCTGTCACAATTTCAACTTTAAACTTCCCGTGAGCAGGAGAAACACGTACCTCTTTTATATTTTCGATATATTCGAACAATTTACCGATATTTAATTTTATGCTTGTTTTTGGAAAACGAATGTATTTATCTTGGAGCTTACATACTTGATTCGAGAAAACAATTTCTTTCATAGATGATTTCATATATTTGGGAATGCGAGGCCTGCCAGTAAAAGTGGAAGGATGTTTTTGGTATGCCTTGATGGAAGCGAAGAATGATTTCCAGTTTTGATAGAGTTTTTTCATGACCGCTTGATTCGTTTGCGCTGGTAAATTCATATAATCTTGTTGTTTCATTGTTTTAAACAAACAATCTAGAAAGTTATAGGATAGAAACGATTTCTCTTTTGTCGGTAATGTAAATAAGTTACATTTGATTTCTTTCCGTTCCTTTAAAGGTTTTTCTTTCTGTTTTTGTACGCGTTTTTGATACGCATGAAGTTGATTTTCATTCATGATTTCAATATGTGCTTGTAATGTATGAAGAACTTCTTGTTGAAGTGGCTGTAATGGTTTCTCAGTGCGTAAGGCTGTATATACTTGGCGAATGTAGAAGTTTGTTGTATTGTAGAGATTTTTTGCGTTTTGACACATCTCTAGGAAGTAAGAGTATAACTTATGACCTTTCTTAATCCAAATTTGATA
Organism: Bacillus sp. S2(2024); assembly: GCF_050474045.1. NCBI lineage: Bacteria > Bacillati > Bacillota > Bacilli > Caryophanales > Bacillaceae > Bacillus > Bacillus sp. S2(2024). The sequence goes on along the minus strand of NZ_JBFLUS010000003.1, from coordinate 3,533,233 downwards.
GGTTGCATATTCTTTTTCTTTTGTCATCATGTTCACCTCCTTCTTTCCTTCATGATACTACAAAACAGTCAAAAAGAACGTATATTCGCAATACTGCGAATATATTTTTACAAATGCGATGGCAATTCATCTCCACCTTAAACTGGGCTATGCCCTACACGTTTTGAAGATGGAGTTTTCTTGCCAATTTTCCGATAAAAAAGGATGTTATTCTTATTATCTGTTGAAACCTATTATTTGTCATTGGGTTTTGTGAATTTGTTTCTCCCACATTAAAGGGCAGTAAGAGCCTCGCTTTATTAGTGAGGATCTTACTGCCCTTTAGTAGATGAACAAGCGTCTTTTGTGTATATGTTAATGCTTTACAAGTTTTGTCTGCCCTTTTCCTTCATTTGCAGAAATATGCAAAGAGGATGGTGTATGTGTTTGTAATTCGCGATCTACGATTTGGTCTAATCGTTTGATCGCTTGCAGTGCTTTTTCATAAGAGATGGTTCGATAGTGATGTGTTCCTCCTGGTTCTTCATCTGCTTCGTCTGCCCATTTAATAATATTTTGCAGAGACGTTCTTTCAAGTGTTTGCTCTAGTAGAAAAGAATCAGTGTGAAGGAGAATGGCAACAGAAATTTCCTTTGCTTGATTAGGGTGTTCTCCTAATCGGATTAGCAATTTATGAGCTCTTTCCGCTCCTTTAATAGCATGTATATCATTCTCTTTATACAATTCATAGTCCCATTTCCCATTGCGATACCATGTGTGATGTCCGATATCATGAAGAAAACCAGCCTTTGTTGCCGCATCGACTGAGGCGTGATGCTTTTTGGCTAAGTGGAACGCGTGGTAAGCGACAGCAATCGCATGAACCATTCCAGAACGGTTTACATATTTTTGGGTGATGGGATGCTGAAAAATTTGTTCAAGTGTAACACGGCGCATAAAACATTCACTCCTTTCATTCAGTGCAGTGTATTATAGAGAAAACAATAGTTATAAATATATTTTGAACATTTTACTACATTATTGTTATGTTAGTAAAGTAATTAATGATGGAATAGAAAAAATTTTTATGTTCTGATCCCTTTTCAAGAGAATAACTAAATTACTTCATTTCATAGAAAAATATCCCTATTACAACAAGTGAACATAAAGTAATCTCTACATGTTTAATGCTAGTTATTGGATTGTGTGGATCCTACTTATGTCTGTAAACATAAGTGGATTGCACACGATATCTCTTTTTATAATAAAAACGCTAGTGTGTTATTTATCATATGGAATAGCATAGCTTTCACTTTTTCAGTGGCCTCGCATTTGCTAAGGTAATTTTTATTCCGCTATTCGTGGATAGTTCTAGTATTTGATGAAGAAGGCCATGTCGTTATGATTGATAGAAGAGATAAAAAATTATGAATTCTGACTGATATAAAGCAAGGTATCAAAAATCTTACTAACACAGAAATTATGCATAATTTTTGAAATATTTTAACAAAATAATCAAAAGTTGTCCAAATGTCTATTTCGCAGAGCTATGTTCGGTCATATATATAAGTAACCTTATAAAGAAAGGAATTGATTTTATGGCTCTTTTAACTAACTGTCAAACCTGCACTCCTCCTGCAGGTTCAACATCTATTCTCACTGTAAGCGTACCTGGTGGACTTGCTATTAACCTATTGGGAATTCATATTGAAGTTTGCCCAGTCTGTATTACAGTATTTACTGGTGGTGGTACACTAACGGCTCAACAACAAAATATTGCAAACAACCTTCTTCAGTCTATTCGCACCTTCGTCCCAAATATTCCGGATATTCCATCTATTTCCGATACTCAAGCATAAATAAATTAATAAGTGTATAGGTATATGAATTAGCCTTCGGTTTTCTCCGCAAGGCTTTTTTATATAATGCATTTTTCTTTTTTGAGGAGCAATACTGAGCGATAATCATTTCGGAATCATTGCTTTCAATTTCATTCGGTTGGTGTCGTTATGAAAACCGTTAAAACATTTGTTGTTCGGATGAACGCGATTATAAATACCATTTTAAGCCCGTTATTCAATGGAGTTATGGAGGATATCAACAATTAAGCCTATTAAACGCTGTTGCTGCGACTATTGAAATGATCAACAGCTATTTTCATGAATATCATTAAAGACGGGGCATTAAAATGTCAATCTTGTCTTTGGGTAAAGAGCTTAAAATGTTCCATAGTTACATACTATGTAATCATTTGAAATTCCATAATCAAAATAGAAATCACCTCAGCAAATGCTGAGGTGATTTTTATCATTCTTACTCCGTTATTTTTGTAAAGAAAAATTTCTTTACCTTAAGAGTCAAGGATAGGTCAGGAAGAAGTTCTTTATTTTTTTAAGCCTTGCTCCAACGTCGTTAACATCTCATGCTTTTCATTTTCATCAGCATTTTTCCAAATGACTTCAAATAAAACGCCAAGTCCTGGAAGCATTTTTTCTTCCCCGCTTTGAATCGCATCGACGATTGTTTCTTGTAACTGGTCTTGCGTATTTCCTGATACGTTCGCTAATACAGCACCGCGTAAATTAAAGTTCATCACTTTCACCTCTTTTTAGGAATGGAAACTGACATTAGTTTTTGTTCTTTTTTATGTAAATATGTATGAAAAATAGGCTATAATGAGAAGACAAGAAGAGAGGGAAATACATATTATGAAAAACATTGATTCAGTACAAAATCCGCGCGTAAAGCAGTGGAAAAAGCTGCAAACGAAAAAAGAGCGCGATAAAAAAGGTTTATTCTTTGTAGAAGGATTCCATTTGGTGGAGGAAGCTTTAAAGGCAGGAGTTGTAACAGAACTTATCGTTTCAGATCAAACAGATCTTCCGAAAGATTGGACGGTTGCTGATGTCGAAATGTATATTGTGCCTGAAGCAATTGTAAAGGTACTTCGTGAAACAGAAAAAACACAAGGCGTATTTGCGGTTTGTGAAAAGCAAGAAAAAGAAGTAACTTTGACAGATGGAAAGTTCCTATTACTTGACGGGCTGCAAGATCCAGGTAACTTAGGAACAATTATTCGTACAGCAGATGCAGCTGGTATTCATGCCGTTGTGCTTGGAGAAGGATGCGTTGATATTTATAACAGTAAAGTACTGCGTTCTACACAAGGCTCTGTATTCCATTTACCGATTGTAAAAGGAAGCTTAGAAGAATGGGTAGACAAATTAAAACAAAAGAACGTTCCTGTATACGGAACAGCTCTTGAAAACGGGGTTCCGTACGGTGAAGTAACACCAGCGGGAAGTTTCGCATTAATTGTAGGGAACGAAGGAAATGGTGTACGCCAAGAGATTCTTACTAAATGTGATCAAAACTTATACATCCCGATTTACGGAGGAGCAGAATCATTAAATGTTGCGGTTGCAGCAGGGATTTTAACGTATTATTTACAAACTCCGGTTGCGAATCGATAAAAAACTTCTTATAATAGATGGAAGTAAAATAGTTAAAAACGTTGATAGAGAAGAGTAACTTACAAAATCGCCATATAGGGAGAGAATTCCGTAGACTGAAAGTATTCTCATGGTAGACGTAAGTGAATTCACCTCTGGAGTTGACGCCAGGACCATGTAAATGTAAAGGCGTTCCGGCTTAAAAAGCCGTTATAACGAATTGAGTGGGCAGACTTGTTCTGTCAATTTAGGGTGGTACCGCGAATTTACCTCGTCCCTTTTTAGGGAGCGAGGTTTTTTTATTTTTAAAATTAGGAGGGTTCCAAATGGAAGCACGTTTAAAAGAGCTAAAGCAAGAAGCGTTAGAGCTGATTGAAAAAGCGAAAGAGCTAAAGGGCTTAAACGATGTACGCGTAGCGTATTTAGGAAAAAAAGGTCCGATTACAGAAGTACTGCGCGGCATGGGGAAATTATCTCCAGAAGAGCGTCCACGTATGGGAGCGTTAGTAAATGAAGTGCGTGAAGCAATTCAAACACGTTTAGAAGAAAAAATTAATCATTTAGAAAAAGCGGTAATTGAAGCAAAATTATCATCTGAAACAATTGATGTAACATTACCAGGCCGCCCTGTAAATACAGGCTCTCACCATCCGTTAACAGCAGTTGTTGAGCAAATTGAAGATTTATTCATCGGTATGGGTTATGAAGTTGCTGAAGGTCCAGAAGTAGAAAAAGACCATTACAACTTCGAAGCGTTAAACTTACCGAAAGATCACCCAGCACGCGATATGCAAGATTCTTTCTACATTACAGAAGAAATGTTGCTTCGTACACATACATCTTCTGTACAAGCAAGAACGATGGAAAAGAATACAGAAAAAGGCCCAATTAAAATCATTTGCCCTGGTAAAGTATATCGCCGTGATGATGATGATGCGACGCACTCTCATCAGTTCATGCAAATTGAAGGTCTTGTAATTGACAGAAACATTCGTATGAGCGATTTAAAAGGTACATTACAAGCATTTGCGAAGAAAATGTTTGGTGAAGACCGTGAAATTCGCCTTCGTCCAAGTTTCTTCCCATTCACAGAGCCATCTGTTGAAATGGATATTTCTTGTATGATGTGTCATGGAAAAGGTTGCGGCACATGTAAAGGAACGGGCTGGATTGAAATTTTAGGTGCAGGTATGGTTCATCCAAACGTTCTTGAAATGGCTGGCTATGATTCAAAAGAATATCAAGGGTTCGCATTCGGTATGGGTGCAGAGCGTATTGCGATGTTAAAGTACGGCATTGATGACATTCGTCATTTCTATACAAACGATGTACGTTTCTTACAACAATTCAAACGAGCGTAAGGGAAGGAGAGATAAAGAATGTTCGTATCATATCGTTGGTTACAAGAGTATGTAGATATTAAAGATGTAACAGCACAAGAATTAGCTGATAAAATTACGAAAAGCGGTATCGAAGTAGAAGGCGTTGAAGTATTAAATAAAGGCGTAAAAGGTGTTGTAGTTGGTCACGTATTAGAGTGCGAAAAACACCCGGAAGCTGATAAGTTAAGCAAATGCTTAATCGATATCGGTGAAGAAGAGCCAGTTCAAATTATTTGCGGAGCTCCTAACATTGCAAAAGGTTTAAAAGTACCAGTTGCAAAAGTTGGCGCTGTTCTTCCTGGCAACTTCAAAATTAAAAAGGCAAAACTACGCGGCGAAGCTTCTCACGGTATGGTTTGTTCTTTACAAGAGCTTGGCATTGACGGGAAATTAGTTGCAAAAGATTATGCAGAAGGTATTTTCATCTTCCCAAGTGATGCAGAAGTTGGCGCAGATGCATTAGAAATCTTAAACCTACATGATGAAGTACTTGAACTAGGTTTAACACCGAACCGCGCAGATTGCTTAAACATGTTAGGTGTTGCATACGAAGTAGCAGCAATTTACGGTCGTGAAGTGAAACTTCCAGCAGCAGACCTACAAGAAGCAGCAGAGAAAACATCTGATTACATTTCTGTAAGTGTAGAAGCAACAGAACAAAACCCATTATACATTGCAAAAATGGTGAAAAACGTAAAAGTTGGTCCATCACCAATCTGGATGCAAACGCGCCTAATGGCAGCTGGCATTCGTCCAATTAGCAACGTAGTTGATATTACAAACTATATCTTAATTGAATACGGTCAACCGTTACATGCGTTTGACTACGATAAATTAGGATCAAAAGAAATCGTTGTTCGTCTTGCTGGGGAAGGCGAGAAAATGACAACATTAGACGATCAAGAGCGTACATTACAAGCTCATCACCTTGTTATTACAAACGGTACAAAAGCATTAGCCATTGCCGGAGTAATGGGCGGAGCAAACTCTGAAGTAGATAACGATACAGTAAACGTGTTAATCGAGTCTGCATATTTCGCAGGTCAAACAGTACGCCGCACATCAAAAGACTTAGGTCTTCGCAGCGAATCAAGTGCTCGTTTTGAAAAAGGCATCGATCCAACACGTACATTCGAAGCGATTCAACACGCAGCGGCATTAATGGCAAAATATGCTGGCGGCGAAGCGTTAGAAGGCGTTGTAGAAGTTGATAACTTACAAGTAGAAGAGCGTACAGTATCTGTTACAGTTGAAAAAATTAATCGTGTATTAGGTACAGACATTTCTGCTGATCAAGTGAGCACAATCTTTACAAACTTAAAGTTCCCATTCACAGAAGTGGAAGGAACATTCCATGTGAACGTACCAGCACGTCGTCCTGATATTACAATTCCAGAGGATTTAGTAGAAGAAGTAGGTCGCTTATATGGATACGACCATATTCCTTCAACATTACCAACTGGTACAATCACGCGCGGTAAATTAACAGCGGCGCAAACAAAGCGCCGTAAAGTACGCCGTTATTTAGAAGGCGCTGGGTTATATGAAGCGATTACGTATTCATTAACAAGTGCTGAAAAAGCAAAACAATATATGGTTGAGCCAAACGAAAAGACACCTGTGAACCTTGCACTTCCAATGAGTGAAGAGCGCAGTCAGCTTCGTTTAAGCTTAGTACCACAATTATTAGAAGCGGTAGCTTATAACAATGCTCGTAAAGTAGATAACGTTGCGTTATACGAAGTAGGTTCTGTATTTTTACCAACAGTAGAAGGTGAACTTCCGAAAGAAGAGCAACATCTTGCTGGTGTTATGACAGGGCTAGCTCTTCATCATCAATGGCAAGGAGAGAAGAAGGTTGTTGACTTCTTCGTTATGAAAGGTGTATTAGAAGGCTTATTTGACATACTTGGCGTTGCGAAGAGCATCACATATGTACCAGCAAAACGTGAAGGCATGCATCCAGGACGTACAGCTAATATTGTACTAGACGGCGAAAATATTGGTTTTATCGGCCAATTACACCCAGAAGCACAAAAACAATTAGATGTAAAAGAAACGTACGTATTCGAATTATCTCTTGCGAAAGTATTCACGGCAGAGGCAGAAGAAACGTACTACACAACAATCCCGCGCTTCCCATCTATGACACGTGATATGGCTGTTGTAGTAGCGAAAGAAGTAAAAGCTGGCGAAATGAAGCAAACAATTGCTGAAGCAGGCGGAGAGCTTCTAAAAGAAGTAACATTATTCGACTTATACGAAGGCGAAAAAATGGAAGAAGGCAAGAAATCACTTGCATTCTCTATGAACTACTTCGACCCAGAACGTACATTAACAGATGAAGAAGTAACAGAAGCACATAGCCGTGTATTAGCAGCGGTAGAAGAGAAATTTGGTGCGGAGTTACGTAAATAATAAAAAAGCAGCCTTGTGGCTGCTTTTTATTGTTTTTTTTGTAATTTCCCCCACCATTTGGGGCAGTTAAATGGATGAGAGTCCCTGTTCATAACTGAATCGATAGGAAAGGGGAATCCCGTAATCGTTAGTAATAGAAGCTTCATTTATGCATATGGTGAAAGCGTTGTTACTTTTTGAGAAAAAGGAACTCCATTTACAGTACCTGAAGCTGTAAGAGTTATATCCCCAGGCCCTAAAGCAGTGACAGTAGTGTTAAAGAACCCGTCTTTTTCTGTAAGAACCATGTTTGGAGAAACAGTTGCTGAACCATCCACTGTGAAAAAAACTGGTATTCCTGCAAATCCGATGCCATTGACTAATAAACGATCTGGTGCAGAAGCGTTATCATCTTCACTTGTCAAATTGAATCCAAGATCTACGTCTATACTAGTAATTGCTAATCTTTTAACACAAACTTTGACGATCTCTTTTTCTTTGAATGTAAACGCAGCCCGCTGTCCATTTATAACTCCAAAGTTTTGTTCTTGGGCAGAAACTTCGCTAAAAATGGCCACGCCAGTCACCTCAAAAATGTCACCTTCATTGGCATCTTCGCGGTTAATGACACTTTGAAATGGGATATCGTCTACAACTTGAAAACCAGGCACTAGAGTTCCGTCTTCTAAAACAGCTGTATAAGTGAGAGTTGTATGGATGGCCCCGTAAATAACAACTCTTTCTGGGAGTACCTTTTCAATATTTGCTTCAACTGTTTTCGTGAAGGTAACAGTATTTTCGAGTGCTGGGGGGACAAGTTGCGCTGTGTGTTCAACAGCAACTTGGCAACAAGTTGTTGGATTAGTAAGAGGATAAGTCATTAAGTATTCCTCCTTGGTTTTATAGGATATATTCTCTTCAGACGGGGTGAGATTGTTATATCGCTATTCGTGGGCAGTAAGACCTCCATTGCTGGGAGCTTCACTGTATTCCGCGAATGAATTGTCTGAATAGAGTGGGATGTTCCTCTTATAAATTATGAAATATATATGGAGCTTGTATGGGAGAATATCGGGGGTTGGATTACTATTTTTAATAAATAAGTTTATTCGTTCATCACAAATATAAAAATGAGCCCATTTTATATTTGTTTGCTAAGTAATCATTTGTATGGAAATTTTTATAATATCTTTTTCTGTAAAATTGAAAGCAAGAGTTGGCTCATATAATTGAGAATCATTTAATTTTCCAAAGTTAGCTTCATAGGAGAAAATTTCACTGAGTATTTTTTGCTCGATGATGATAAATTGATTGTTTTCTTTTATATCCATTGATTCTATAAGACCCTGAAAGGGAACGTCATCTTGGATGCTATGGTTTGGAATCTCCTTGTCATGCATTACAGCTGTATAAGTAATCGTTTTGCGGATAAAACCAACTATGACAACGACTTCTGAACACACCTTTTCAATTGTAGTAAATATTTGTTTATCAACTTCGATGGTTCCTCTTTTGGCAGGGGGAACTAATGGAATTTTGTGTTCTACAATTTGTCTGCAGCACATCGTTTTTGGTTCAGGAGATTTCGATAATTGTATCGGTTTTTGGATTGTTGGAGATGTTGGTAATTTTACAGGTTTTTGAATGGCATGAAGTTCTGGTAGAACGATATAAGGAAAAAAAGGTGTGCTTGTAACGAAATTTTTTTTATGATCTGGACTCATTTACGTTTCCTCGCTTTTTTATTAAGGTATAGTGTAGAATATGTTTTTTTATTGCGGATGCTTTTTGTTAATAATGAATTGAAAAAACGAGCTATTGTCATGCGTAGATAAACTAAGATGATTTTGTTTTTTTCTAAGCTGCTTTTCAGAACGTACGTTATTAGATGGAATGATAATAAAAAGGCTTTTTGCTTTGAAGGACAACTTGCATCTTTCCATCGAATGTAGTACATTAATTTTAGTTTAAAAAAATGAAAGACGATGATAAGGAAGAGTAGTATATACTATAATCCAAAGCGAGTCAGGGACGGTGCGAGCCTGATGAGGCGGTATATGTGAAGAACACCTTGGAGTTGCTAACCGAAATTGAAACGTGTGTTCAAGAGTAGACTTAGACGGGAATCCGGCCTGTTACAAACCGGGAAGTATGTGTAATACATACGAGTTAGAGCTGGTCTTTATGACAAATTGGGTGGTACCGCGAAGTTTAACCTTTCGTCCCTTTATGGATGGAAGGTTTTTTTGTATTTAAATATACGTAAAGGAGAATTTCAATATGGAAAACACATTAGTAAAAAGTCTGTATAGAGAAACTGATAAGTATGTAGATCAAAAAATACAAGTATCAGGTTGGATCCGTAACTTACGTGATTCAAAAGTATTTGGTTTTATCGAATTAAACGATGGTAGCTTCTTTAAAAGCGTTCAAATCGTTTTCGATACAGAACTAGATAACTTTAACGAAATTGCGAAGCTTCCGTTAAGCTCTTCTATTAAAGTAGAAGGAACGCTAATCGCAACTCCAACTGCTAAGCAACCGTTTGAAATTAAAGCGGACAAAATCGAAATCGAGGGATTATCAGATTCTGATTACCCATTACAAAAGAAACGTCACACGTTTGAGTACTTACGTACAATCGCTCATTTACGTCCAAGAACAAATGCATTCTCGGCAACGTTCCGTGTGCGTTCAATCGCAGCTTATGCAATTCATAAGTTCTTCCAAGAGCGCGGCTTTGTACATGTTCATACACCAATTATTACAGGTAGTGATACTGAAGGTGCAGGTGAAATGTTCCGCGTAACAACGCAGGATATGAACAACTTGCCAAAAGGTGAAGATGGAAAAGTAGATGATTCAAAAGACTTCTTCGGCAGAGAAACGAACTTAACAGTAAGTGGACAATTGAATGCTGAAGCGTATGCATTAGCGTTCCGCGATGTATATACATTCGGTCCAACGTTCCGCGCTGAAAACTCTAACACAACTCGCCATGCTGCTGAATTCTGGATGGTTGAGCCTGAGATTGCATTCGCTGAATTAGAAGATGTAATGGATCTTACAGAAGATATGCTGAAATATGCAATGAAATACGTATTAGAACATGCACCAGAAGAAATGGAATTCTTCAACAGCTTCGTTGATAAAACAGTTCTTGAGCGCATGAATAACGTAATCAACTCTGACTTTGGTCGCATCACATATACAGAAGCAATTAAAGTGCTTCAAGAATCAGGTGCAGACTTCAAATACCCAGTACAATGGGGTATTGATTTACAAACAGAGCACGAAAGATACTTATCAGAACAAATCTTTAAACGTCCTGTATTCGTAACAGACTATCCAAAAGATATTAAAGCATTCTACATGCGTATGAACGATGACGGTAAAACAGTAGCTGCAACAGACTTACTTGTTCCTGGCATCGGCGAATTAATCGGCGGAAGTCAACGTGAAGAAAGAATGGATGTTTTAGTAGACAGAATTAAAGAACTAGGCATGAACGAAGAAGACTACTGGTGGTACTTAGAGCTTAGAAAATACGGCGGTACAAAACATGCTGGGTTCGGTCTTGGTTTCGAACGTTTCTTAATGTACATCACTGGTATGGCTAATATTCGTGACGTAATTCCATTCCCAAGAACACCAGGTTCTGCGGAATTTTAAGATTGAAAAAAGGTATATCAACGGCAATTAAGCTGTTTGATATACCTTTTTATTTTCTTTTGAGCAGGGAGAGGTATTGGATAAGGAGAAACAATACGTAAAGTAGAAAGGAGCTGAATTTGTGAAAAAAAGAATAGTATGTTTCTTAGCGATCATGCTAATCAGCTTAAGTGCATGCGGAAATGAAAAAGAAAAACAAGAAAAAGTAGTTCCGACATCACAAGAGGCAAAGGTTGTTACGTTTCAAGGAAAAGAAATAAAGGAAATTCAGTTAACATCTACGAAAACGAAAGGTACGAAAGTATTGAAAAAAGAAAATGATATAAAACAACTTGTATCTGCGATGGAGCAAGTTGGATTGGCAGAAAACGGGGATGAACCGAAAACACTATCACTAGATGAAGAAACTAAATCCTCTATTAGCTACAATATGTCTATTGATTATGGTGATGGATTGATTGAAAACTACTTTGTTTGGATAGAAGATGACGGGGAAATTGTAATTGGACATAAAGATACGCCAGAGAAAGAACATGTTGAGTTTTATGATTTGAAAGAAGCTTCAAAACAAATTACAAATTTGTTTAAAGAATAAAGTGAAACTCCCATCAGTGGGGATCCCCACTGATGGGAAGCTCTCACCAATCGGGCGCATGCCAGCAGTTGCCACCCCACCTATCTGCTTCGTTTCTCTTTACATCTTGAGATGGGGGCGCGAATGGCGGGATAAAAACAAGAAGACACGAGCTAATCATTCGTGTCTTCTTGTTTATTCATTTCGTATCCTGCCCATACTGAAGAATAGCTATTTCTTCAACAATCGAAACGCCTTTTCCGTATTTGCAAAATGTAATTTCACAAACTCAGGTAATCTGTCTTTCCCAAGCCTTTGAATCAATTTCGCAGCTGCAATATCGACTTGATTCCCAGCGCCTTTCGGCAGTGTCATACCCGCTTTTTTGCTCAGTTCATCAAACTGTTTTACAAAGGAATAACGGGCTAAAATGGAGGCTGCTGCAACGGCGATATGTACACTTTCGCCTTTTGTAGCGAAATATACGTTTTCGCGTTGAACGTTTTTTTGTTTGGCTAAATATTTATAATATGTAGCTGGCTGTGTGAACTGATCAATTAATATGCCTTCTGGTTTCGTTGGTGCCATCTTAGCCAATAAGTTTGTAATGGCTTTATTATGAAGCATTGCCTTTAGTTGTCCTTGATTGTAGCCTTTTTCAAACATTTCGTTATATTTTTCGTTGTGAAGAACAAGGGAACTGTAAGGGACAACCGCCAGTAGTTGTTTTGCAATTTCACAAATTTGTGTATCATTTAAGTTTTTTGAGTCTTTGACGCCGAGTTCTTTTAATAATGGAATTTGTGTTGCATCGACATATACTGCAACAACTGTCATCGGTCCAAAATAATCTCCTGTTCCGACTTCATCTGAGCCGAGAATAGACATCGCACTGATGGAAGCTGGCGGTGCATAGGAATGGTCATTTACACTTTTCTTTACAGAAGCTTTTGGCGCAGCGGCATTTGCCTGCCAACGGCTAGATTCTTCAGTCGCGCGTCCGCCTTGAAACATTACTTTTCCTGATTTATAGGCTGTAATTGTGCAAGATGGAACCTTTGCCATGAAGATACCGCCTTGGGGAATTTTTGGCTGCAATGCTTGTGCGTATTTTGTTTTCATGTCCTCTATAACAGCGGAACTTACTTGAATAACAATAGAATTTGACAAAATGATTGCTCCTTTTTCATTATTTATGTTTTTATCATATCGAATTGTTGTTTCTGTTTCCATATCATGTTTTTTCATGGTATGATAATCTGTAGGATTCTGTACGGGATTGGAGGACAGTAAGTTGTCACAACAAAAAGGAAATCGAAGTAAAATTAATGTAGAAATTTACGGTCAACAATATTCAGTTGTTGGCGATGAAAGTACAAGTCATATACGCATAGTCGCGGCGATTGTGGATGATAAAATGCGCGAACTGAATGCTAAGAATCCTTCGCTTGACACAAATCGATTGGCGGTGTTGACGGCAGTCAATGTCGTGCATGATTACATAAAATTAAAAGAAGAAAATGAAAAGTTGAAAGAAAGAATGAAACAAAAAGGAATGGAATAACATGGTTGATATTATAATCATTGTATTGCTTGTTATGGGTTTTCTTCTTGGTCTTAGAAGAGGGCTTGTACTGCAACTTGTAAAGTTAGCAAGCTTTATTATTGCCTATCTTGTGGCATATTGGTATTGCAAAGATTTAGCGCCTGCACTGCAAAAAATCATTCCGTATCCATTTAAGCCAGAAACAAATGTGCCGAATTGGATTAATGCAAATAATATGGAAACAGTTTTTTATCAAGCAATTGCGTTTATCGCATTATTTATCATTACAAAAATCGCGTTAACGTTACTGGGACAGCTTTTGAATATGTTTACAGAAATCCCTGTTTTGAAACAGATTAACGCATTAGGCGGAGCTATCTTAGGTTTTTTAGAGGTGTATATTATATTGTTCGTATTAATTGTGATTGGTACAATACTTCCAGTTGGACAAGTGCAAACGTCGCTAAATACATCAACAATAAGCAAAGTAATTGTAAATGATACACCAATTCTTTCTGAAAAAGTTAAGGAATTATGGCAGACAGGTGGCAAGGTATAACTTCTCTTTTTCGAAAGAGAAGTTTTTTTCTATGATGGGAAGGCGGGAGAAGAATGAAAGTAAATAAAAAGCAAGTGATTAAACTACTTGAGACGATTGCACTTTTTATGGAGTTAAAAGGTGAAAATCCCTTTAAAATATCAGCATTTCGTAAAGCGGCAGCGGCACTAGAAAGTGATGATCACAGCCTTTCAGAGATTGAAGATTTTACGAAAATACCAGGAATTGGAAAAGGAACAGCAGCCGTGATTGCAGAATATATTGAAGTTGGAACGTCAGAAGTGCTCGCGGAGCTGGAAAATGAAGTACCGAGCAGCTTATTGCCGCTTTTAAAATTGCCAGGTCTTGGCGGTAAAAAAGTAGCGAAATTATATAAAGAACTTGGCGTTGTAGATATAGAAACATTAAAGAAAGCTTGTGAGGAGAATCGAATTCAAGCGCTTGCTGGATTCGGTAAGAAAACAGAAGAGAAAATACTAGAAGCAATCGCTCAAGTTGGTTCTCGTCCAGAGCGTCTTCCGGTAGCGATGGTACTTCCTATTGCCGGGGAAATAGAACGGAAATTGTCGAATGTGCCAGAAATTATTCGGTATTCCCGTGCTGGTAGTTTGCGCCGTGTTCGCGAAACAGTGAAAGATTTAGACTTTATTATTGCAACTACAGAACCAGAAAAGGTGCGGGAGCATTTATTACAGTTTGATAATATGATTGAAGTCATTGCAAGCGGAGATACAAAAGTTTCTGTACGTCTTCAGTATGAGTACGATATTTCTATTGATTTCCGTCTTGTTAAGCCGGAAGAATTTATTACAACTCTTCATCATTTCACAGGTTCAAAAGACCATAATGTAAGAATGCGCCAAATTGCGAAAGATAAGGGTGAAAAAATTAGTGAATACGGTGTTGAAAACTTAGAAACAGGTGAAGTGAAGACATTTGAAACAGAAGAAGCCTTTTTTGCTCATTTTGGTTTACCGTTTATTCCGCCAGAAGTGCGTGAAGATGGCAAAGAAATTGACCTAATTGAACAGTATCCAAATCTGATTCAGTTTTCTCATATTCAAGGTGATTTACACATGCATACGACGTGGAGTGATGGTGCTTTTTCTATTGAGGAAATGGTACAAGCATGCCGCGCTCGAGGATATAAGTACATGGCGATTACCGACCATTCCCAATATTTAAAGGTAGCGAATGGTTTAACGAAAGAGCGTCTTCGTGAGCAAGGAAAAGAAATTGAACGCATCAATGAAAAGTATCCGGATATCACCATTTTACGTGGTATTGAAATGGACATTTTACCGGATGCAACGCTTGATTTTGATGATGAAGTATTAGAGGAACTTGATTATGTCATTGGTGCTATTCATTCTAGCTTCTCACAAGATCGTGAAACAATTATGAAGCGCCTTCGCACGGCAATTGAAAATCATCATGTGACAATGATTGCACATCCAACGGGCCGCTTAATTGGTCGACGTGAAGGATATGATGTCGATACAGATTTATTAATTGAGCTTGCGAAAGAAACAAATACTGTACTTGAATTAAATGCAAATCCAAATCGTTTAGATTTAAGTGCTAAACTGTTAAAACAAGCGCAAGATGCAGGCGTGAAAATTGCAATTAACACAGATGCTCATACGCTTGAAATGCTCGAGGACATGGAAATTGGTGTTGCTGCCGCGCGAAAAGGTTGGATTCAAAAAGATACAGTTATTAATACATGGGATATTGAACGTTTATTAGATTATATTAAGCGTAATAAGTAACACAAGGGGGACAAGCAACTATGTTAGAACGAACGTTGCGGGTATTAGAATATGACAAAATAAAAGAACAATTGCTTGAGCACGTTGCTTCTTCACTTGGCCGTGATAAAGTGAAAGGGCTTATGCCGAGCACGAATTATGAAGAAGTGGTAGAACTTCAAGAAACAACAGATGAAGCAGCAAAAGTGATCCGTTTAAAAGGGCATGTGCCACTTGGCGGAATTTTTGATATTCGTCCAAATGTAAAGCGTGCGAAAATTGGCAGTATGTTAAGTCCGCATGAACTGCTCGATATTGCAAGTACGATGTACGGCAGCCGTCAAATAAAACGATTTATTGAAGATATGATTGAAAACGGCGTTGAACTTCCAATTTTAGAAACGTATGTAGCACGCATTATATCTTTATATGATTTAGAAAAGAAAATTACGAACTGCATTAGTGATGGCGGAGAAGTAGTTGATAGCGCGAGTGAAAAACTACGAGGTATTCGCCAGCAAATTCGCACAGCGGAAAGTCGCATTCGTGAGAAACTTGAAAATATGACGCGTTCTTCTAACGCACAGAAGATGTTATCAGATGCGATTGTAACGATTCGTAACGATCGCTATGTAATTCCTGTTAAACAGGAATATCGCGGTGTATACGGTGGTATCGTTCATGATCAGTCTGCTTCAGGACAAACATTATTTATCGAGCCTCAAGTGATTGTTGAATTGAATAACACACTGCAAGAAGCACGAGTGAAAGAAAAACAAGAAGTAGAACGCATTTTAATGATGTTAACAGAAGAAGTTGCTGCTGAGGCTGATGTTGTTTTAGAGAACGTTGATATTGTGGCAGAGTTAGATTTCATTTTCGCAAAAGCTTTCTATGCGAAACGATTAAAAGCAACGAAACCAATTTTGAACAATGAGCGTTATATGAATTTACGTCAAGCGCGCCATCCGCTTATTGATCCTAAAGTCGTTGTACCAAACGATATTGTGCTTGGAAAAGACTTTACAACAATCGTTATTACTGGACCGAATACAGGTGGTAAAACCGTTACATTAAAAACGGTAGGGATTTGTATACTAATGGCGCAATCTGGTCTGCAAATTCCTGTTCTTGATGAATCAGAAATTTGTGTGTTTAAACATGTTTTTGCTGATATTGGAGATGAGCAATCTATTGAACAAAGCTTAAGTACATTCTCATCTCACATGGTGAACATTGTTGATATTTTAGAGCAAGCTGATTTTGAAAGTTTAGTTCTGTTTGATGAATTAGGAGCAGGAACAGATCCGCAAGAAGGAGCTGCGCTTGCAATTTCAATTTTAGATGAAGTGTATAACCGCGGTGCGCGCGTTGTCGCAACGACGCATTATCCAGAACTAAAAGCATACGGATATAATCGTGAACAAGTAATTAACGCAAGTGTTGAGTTTGATGTAAATACATTAAGCCCAACTTACAAATTGTTAATTGGTGTACCAGGACGAAGTAATGCTTTTGAAATTTCAAAACGTCTTGGTTTATCTGACCGCGTAATTGACCGTGCTCGTGGTCATATTAGTACAGAGTCAAATAAAGTAGAAAATATGATTGCTAAGCTGGAAGAAAGTCAAAAGAATGCTGAGCGTGAATGGAATGAAGCAGAAGAGCTTCGCAAGCAATCTGAAAAACTTCATAAAGAATTGCAGCGTCAAATTATTGAATTTAATGAAGAACGTGATGAAAGATTATTAAAAGCACAAAAAGAAGGCGAAGAAAAAGTTGAAGCTGCTAAGAAAGAAGCAGAAGAAATTATTCGTGAACTGCGTCAACTGCGAAAAGCAAAGCTTGCTGATATTAAAGACCACGAGCTAATTGAAGCGAAAAGCCGCCTAGAAGGAGCAGCGCCGGAGCTTGTGAAAAAACAAAAAACAAAAGTGAAAAACACAGCGCCAAAACAAGCATTGCAGCCAGGCGACGAAGTAAAGGTATTAACGTTCGGTCAAAAAGGTCAGCTTCTTAAAAAAGTAAGTGACAACGAATGGAACGTCCAAATTGGAATTCTGAAAATGAAAGTAAAAGAGTCCGATATGGAATATATTAATACACCAGCCCCTGTTGAGAAAAAGGCAGTGACAGCAGTAAAAGGAAGAGACTATCACGTTTCTTTAGAGCTTGATCTGCGCGGCGAACGCTTTGAAGACGCGATGGCACGTGTTGAAAAATATTTAGATGATGCACAGCTCGCAAGCTATCCACGCGTTTCCATTATTCACGGAAAAGGGACAGGAGCACTGCGTCAAGGTGTACAAGATTACTTGAAAAGCCATCGCGGCGTGAAAAGTTTCCGATATGGTGATATGGGCGAGGGGGGCCTTGGTGTTACAGTTGTAGAATTGAAATAGGAAAACAAGCAAAGGGGAAACGGCTATGTTTATGGACAAACTTGCAAAAGTATTGTTAGCTTGTTGCGGAACGTTCTTTATTATTGGGGTTATATATTTGCTGTTTTTTGCGAAATAAAGGAGAGAACACCGTTTTTGGTGTTCTTTTTCATTGCCCGTTTTCTAGATATTAGAGCATGGGCATGAGTAGAAGTTGTTATGTATAATAGAAGAATGTTATACAGGAATAGAAGGAGCCGTTATGATTAAAACGAAGAAACTGTTAGAGGAAGCAACTAATTTTATTACAGCTTGCTATAATGAGCTAGAAAAATCTCATGAAATACAAGATAGGCTATCACAAATTGAAGCTGAAATACAAAATACAGGAACGTATGAACATACCTTTGAAGAACTTGTTCACGGAGCACGAATGGCGTGGAGAAATAGTAATCGCTGCATCGGTCGTCTCTTTTGGAATAAACTGCATGTATTAGATGCGCGCGATGTAAATGATGCAGAAGGTATATACGAGGCATTGCTTCATCATATTCAATATGCTACAAATGACGGGAAAATCCTACCTACAATTACTATTTTTAAACAATATCAAGGTGAGCATAATCAAATTCAAATTTATAATCACCAGTTGATTCGCTACGCGGGATATGAAACCGAGCAAGGTATTATCGGTGATTCTCATTCCCTATCATTTTCGAAAGTTTGTCAGGAGCTTGGCTGGAGTGGTAAGGGGACACATTTTGATGTGTTGCCGCTTGTATTTTCAATTGATGGAAACGAACCAGTTTATATGCCAATCCTAGAAGAATATGTAAAAGAAGTGCCGTTAGAACATCCGGAGTATCCTTTCTCCTCTTTGGAAGCAAAGTGGTACGGCGTTCCGATGATTTCTGATATGCGTTTAGAAATTGGCGGTATTTCTTACACAGCCGCACCCTTTAATGGCTGGTATATGGGAACTGAAATAGGTGCACGCAATTTAGCTGATCAGGATCGTTATAATCTTCTTCCCGCTGTCGCTGAGATGATGGGATTAGATACATCAAGAAATAGTACACTCTGGAAAGATAAAGCATTAATAGAATTAAATGTAGCAGTTTTACATTCTTTCAAAAAACAAGGAGTAACTATTGTAGATCACCATACAGCGGCTCAACAGTTTAGTCAATTTGAAAAGCAAGAAGCAGCATGCGGTCGTCTTGTAACAGGGAACTGGGTATGGTTGATTCCGCCTGTATCTCCTGCAGCAACGCACATTTATCATAAGCCTTATCCAAATCAAATACTCACTCCTAATTTTTTTCATAAAAAAGGGTAAGAGCTTGTTATGTGGATAAAAGAATAACGTGTTATAGTTAGAAGGGCCTGTTTATGGGGGATACTTATATAAAGTGAAACTTCCATCAGTGGGGATTTTTTTCATCTCCCACTGATGGAAAGCTCTCACCAATCGGGATCTTAGGGGCAGTTATACTCCATCTATCTTCTTCGCTTTCTCTAAATCTTGAGGTGGGGGTTACTGCCCCTTAGTGCGGGATAAACAGCCCTATTTCATTTTGTGAATATATATGCTTCTAATATAGAGTGGTTTCATACATAAGATAAGTTGTAATCAAGCTTCTGACTTCGTATAAGCCTTTCTGAATAGCTAGAAAGCATTGGAATTGAAAGGTAGGATATGTGATGAAAACAGAAGTTATTTTAAAAGTTAAGACGAAATACGCAAACGAATTAAAAAGTGGCTATCCACTTATTTCGAAAGAAGCAATTATAAATTTACACCATGTAAATGCAGAAGGTACAATCGTAAAGCTTGTGGACGAAAAAAATAATTTTATCGGTACAGGATATTACGGTAAGCAAAACAAAGGATACGGCTGGGTTCTAATAAGAAAAGAACAAGAACAAATTGATCAAGCCTTCTTTGAAAAGCAGATTAAATCCGCTTTAAGTAAACGTAAAGATTTCTATAAAGATACGGAGACAACAGCATTTCGCGTGTTCAACGGTGAAGGCGATGGAATCGGCGGCTTAATCATTGATTATTATGACGGGTATTACGTTATTAGCTGGTACAGCGAGGGAATTTATCAATTTAGTAAAGAGATTATCGAGTCCTTACAGAATGTGACTGAATTTAAAGCGATCTATCAGAAAAAGCGCTTTGATACGAAAGGTCAATATATTGAAGAAGACGATTTCGTAACAGGAGAACGCGGAGAGTTTCCGATTATCGTGAAAGAGAATGGTGTAAACTTTGCGGTGTATTTAAACGACGGGGCAATGGTTGGTGTATTTTTAGATCAACGTAATGTTAGAAAGCAAATTCGCGACAAATATGCAAATGGCAAGACAGTCTTGAATATGTTCTCCTACACAGGTGCGTTTTCTGTTTTTGCAGCACTTGGCGGAGCGGCAAAGACGACAAGTGTTGACCTTGCAAACCGCAGCTTAAGTAAAACAATTGAACAATTTAGCGTGAACGGCGTTGACTATGAGGCGCAAGATATTATCGTAGAAGACGTATTTCACTATTTCAAATATGCAGTAAAGAAAGCGTTGAAGTTCGATATGGTCATTCTAGATCCGCCAAGCTTTGCGCGTTCAAAAAAATATACATTTAGTGCTGCGAAAGATTATAAAAACTTATTAAAAGAAGCAATTGCGATTACAGAAAATAATGGTATTATCGTAGCTTCTACAAATTGTAGTGCCTTCGGTATGAAAAAGTTCAAAAGCTTCATTGATACGGCATTTAAAGAAATGAACGGAAAGTATAAAGTGTTAGAAGAACATTCATTGCCAGAGGACTTCCGTACCATTTCACAGTTTCCAGAAGGTGATTATTTAAAAGTGGTGTTCATAAAAAAAATCAAAGGCTAAATGTACAATATATCGACTATTCAACGAAAAGTCACATAAGAAAAGGAGCTCATATTCAAAAATGAGCTCCTTTTCTTATGAAATAATATTTTTCACACGACCGACCTGTCCATCTTGAAGGCGGACTTTAATACCGTGTGGATGTGAAGGAGAATTTGTCAAAATATCCTTCACAATACCTCTTGTTAATTTTCCTGTACGCTGATCTTGCTTTAGTACAATATCAACCTCTAGACCAGGCGATATATTTACGCGTTTCTGTCCGTTCATTTATACACCTGTGCGTCTGCGTTGATTGTTTGGTTTCTTCGTTTGTTGATTTTGCAATTTCTTCGTTCCTTGACTTTGATTTTTAGCATTTGATCCATTTCCATTTCCTTGCTTTTTCTTTGCAAGTTGCTCACGCATTAAATCCGCTAGGCTTACTTTTTTATTCTCTGACATATGAAATCTCCTTTTATATAAAGTAAATTGTAAACATTCATAGTGAACTCCATCATATCATTGTTGGAGGAAGAAATGAAGCGGCACTATAGGTAATTAAGAAGTTCTATAGGGGCTTTCGGGTGGAGAATGGGGTGGCAGTCTTTAATAGCGGGATAAACATGGGGGAGCAACGACAGGTTTGATTGAAGAGGGTTCATAAAGAACCCTCCACAGGTTCTTTATACTTTTTAAATAGTTTTTTGTAGTCATAAAAAATTTTTTGAACCTTTTTACTCAAAAGAGCGAATATAAGGGTGAAGAATATTTTTGGGGAAAAGGAAGGGTTTATAAAGGTTTTGTATGTAATGACAATGGAAAATTTGTCTTAAAGGACTTCTTTTGGAAATGTGTTAAAACGAATCGGTAGTCGATGTATCGATTCAATTAACAAAAAGCCCCTTCAGTGTATGAACTAAAGGGGCTTTTCGCTCGTATATCCAAAATTGTGGATGATATAATGATCTGTTTCCTTATGGAGTGACAGGGCTAAGCGGAGCGAAAGGATAATGCGGGAGAGCATGTGAGATGACAGGGGTAGGTGAAAATTGATGATGCAAGATTGTATTTCCTTCTTGCGGAACACCCGCAGTATTGACTCCAAATGTGTTCATGATGACACATTTGGCAGGTCCATGTTGAGGAGTCACAAGTACTTCGTAGCAAGGACTTGGTTGCTGAAAAGGATTTGGAAGAAATGCATGAATCACGAGAAGATTGCGAGGAGGAATTGTAAATGTAACCGATGTGAGAATCGGTTGAACGTTGTCAGGCGAAACGATGCTGCTTTGCTGAGGTTGAATCGTTTGTGCAGTGTTTAAAGGTGGATTGACGACTTGTCCGCACAAAAATGCCGACTTGGCAACTTCGGCTGGATTACACGTATTTTGCCAATCTAACACGGATACAGTGACGGTTTGGGGCATGCTGTAATCCTCATTTAAAAGCGTGACGATTACGATCTCGGTATTGGGGTTTCTCCATATAGATCCTGTCGTAAATGCAGTGGATTCCCTTGAATATTTTGGAGCTGGAGCGGGATACCCATAATGGTTAGAGTGTTTTGCTGACAAGAATAATAAAACTCCTTTCTATTAGGATGTAATTTAATTATATGACATTGTGTCTATTTTGCTTGTATGCTTGTCCGATTGATAAGATTATTGAATATTATATTTTATTAGAAATAAAGTCCATTTGAAGGTAATTGTATTCATATATGAGGAATTGAAACGAGGAACGATGCTACATGCTAATCGGTATAAAAGAATGGGCATGGTTATATGTGAGCGACTCAGTATATTTTGTTTACCGAATTCAACCATCATATTACAATATAAGTATAAATTTTCAAGAAAACGGGTGATGGTGTGCAACGTAAAATTTTATTAGTAGAAGACGATATATCTATTCAAGAAATGGTGGATGGGTATTTAACGAAAGAGGGGTTTGTTGTAGCAGTAGCTTCAGATGGAGAGGAAGGGCTTACTAAATTTTCACAAGATCAGTTTGATTTAGTTATTCTTGATATTATGATGCCTAAAATAGATGGCTTAGAAGTGATGAATAGGATTCGGAAAAAGAGCTCTGTTCCGATTTTAATTATGTCAGCAAAGGATACGGATTTGGATAAAGCATTAGGGCTTGGGCTTGGTGCTGATGATTATATTTGTAAGCCGTTTTCTATGATTGAGTTATCGGCACGAGTGAAGGCTGGAATCCGCCGGTCAACTACATATTCCGCTCCGCAGCAAAAAGAAGATGACATGATTGTGATCGGGAATTTGAAAATGGATATGGCCAATTTTATCGTTCAAAAAAACGACGAAACTATTAAACTTACGTCGAAAGAGTTTGAGCTTTTAAAGCTATTTGCGACCAATCAAAATCGCGTGTTTACGAAGGCGCAAATTTATAGCTTAATTTGGAATGAAGAATATTACGGTGATGAGAATGTTATTAATGTACATATGAGAAGGCTGCGTGAAAAAATTGAAGACGATCCCTCTCAGCCGCAGTACATTAAGACATTATGGGGCATCGGTTATAAGCTGGAAGTGATATAGAATGCTTTTATTTTTAACGGCTATTATTTTTTTATTACTTGGTGTCATTTACTTTCAATATCGTATGGGAAAAAGTCGAAGTGCGAATTTACGTTATACATATGGAAAATTACACGCAATTTTGGAAAAGCAAACGAGTGAAAATTTATTAGTTGTGACAGATGATAAAGAATTGAAGTCATTATTAGTAGCGATCAATTATTTGTTAGATGAAAAGAAAAAAACAATTGCGAAGCACTCGAAACTGGAAATTTCTATGAGAAAGATGCTTTCTAACATTTCGCATGATTTAAAGACGCCGCTTACTGTTATTCTTGGTTATGTGGAAATTTTAAATGTAGATAAAACGATAAGTGAAGAATATCGGAAGGTCTTACTAGAAAAAGTTCATACGAAAACGTTAGAAGTGTTAGATCTTATTCATAAATTTTTCGATCTTGCCAAATTAGAATCTGGTGATAAAGAGATTGCAATGACACGGGTCTATATGAATGAAATTTGTCAGGAACATATGCTGTCATTTTATGATTTATTAACAACACAAGGATTTGACGTTCATATTGATATACCGGAAACGCCGATATATGCGCACGGGAATACAGAAGTTATCGGAAGAATTATGAATAACTTAATTTCAAACGCAATTGCCTACGGAGGAGACGGAAAAACATTAGGGATTACACTGCGAAGTGATGAGCAATTTGTGTACGTGGACATATGGGATAAAGGAAAAGGAATATCTGAATCTCATATCGATAAAGTATTTGAACGGATGTACACATTAGAAGATTCACGAAATCGATTGTATCAAGGCAGCGGACTTGGACTTACGATTACGAAGCGTCTTGTAGAAGCGTTAGGGGGAGAAATTCATCTGTCTAGTACACCCTATGAGAAAACAGTGTTTACAGTTATGTTAAGAAGAATCAATTTTTAGCTTGTAGAAAGAGCAATTCTACAAGCTTTTTTAACTTAAGATATTTGTAAGAAATGGGTAAGAAAAAAGAGAGTTTCATTTCTTATTATATAAATATAGAACGGGCGCGAAAGGAGAATGAAAGATGACGTACGTATTGAAAACGAATCAATTAACGAAAGTGTTTCAGGGTAAAGAAGTGATTTCTAACGTGAATATGCATGTGAAACAAGGCGAAATATATGGATTTCTAGGGCCGAACGGTGCTGGTAAAACGACGATTATGAAAATGATTACGAATTTAATTAAACCGACGAGCGGTGAGATTGAGATTTTCGGTGAGAAATTAACGAATACTTCATATGAAGTGTTAAAGCGAATGGGGACAATTATCGAATATCCAATTTTTTATGAAAAACTAACAGCTAAAGAGAATTTGAATTTACACTGCGAATATATGGGGTATTATGACAAGAAAGCAATTGATCGAGCGTTAGATCTTGTGAATTTACACAATGTTGATGATAAGCAAGTAAAAGATTTTTCACTTGGGATGAAGCAGCGCTTAGGGATTGCTAGAGCGATTACAACAAAACCAGAGTTGTTAATTTTAGATGAACCAATTAACGGTTTAGATCCGATCGGCATTAAAGAGTTACGAGAATTATTTAAACTGCTTTGTAAAGAATATGGAATTACGCTGCTAGTGTCTAGTCACATTTTAGCTGAAATGGAACAAATGGCAGATACAATTGGCGTTATTCAAAATGGGAAACTAATAAAAGAAGTTTCGATGAAAAGTATTAATGGCCAACAAACGGAGTATATCGAAGTCACTGTTCAAGATGTAAAACGAGCAGCTTATCTGTTAGAAAATAAACTACGCCTAACAAATTATAAAATTATGGGTGAAAATATGATTCGCATTTATGATATGACCGCGACGCAGCAAGCCATTTCGAAAACTTTAATTATGAATGATATAGCAATTGAGAGTATCAATAAAAAGCATAGTTCATTGGAAGAGTACTTCTTAAATCTTATGAATGGAGAGGGAATCCATGCTTAATTTAATAAGATTAGAACTAGTCAAATTTAAATTATGGCCAGTCATTAAAGGAGCCTTCATTGCACTTCTTATTATGCTAGGTTTCGTTACATTAATAATGCTTGATGGAGAATTTAAAAGTTACGATGACGCTTTTCGGTTTATTGATATTTTTGTGAAAGCAACATTTATGATATTTGGAGCAAGCTTAATTGCTAAATTCATTATTCAAGAGTTTCAAGAAAAGACAATGACAGTCATGTTTATGTATCCGATTAATCGCAAAAAAATGATGATTGCAAAATTATTCATTATTATGATCTTTGCATTTCTGTCGATTGTTATTTGTGACATTGTCATTTTTAGTTTCTTTTATATATTAAATATATATTATTCATTCATAGCAGAGCCATTAACCATGACAATTCTTATGCAAAATGCATCTAAATTATTAATGAATGCCATCGCAGCAACTGGAATTAGCTTGATTCCCTTATATTTTGGTATGAAAAAGTATTCCGTGCGGACAACGATTGTATCCGGGGTTATTATTATGTCATTACTAACCTCTAGCTTAAGTGGTAATTCTTCATTGTACGATATTGTTTTCATTCCTATTACATTAGCTTGTGTTGGATTATTGATTGCCTATATGACTGTAAGGAAAATAGAGAAAGTGGATTTGTTTAAGTAAATTAAGCGTACTAGGGGGAAGAGTCCATTATGCTACACCTCATGAAGCTAGAAATGAAAAAATTTAAATTTGGCGGGTATGTAAAAGGAGCGTTAATTGCCAATGTTATCATTACGGCCCTATTCATTTTCCTTAACTATATACAACAAATAGAAGGAAATGTATTTATTGAAAGTTCCGAGAAAGCTTTTCTATTTATAGGTGCAATGGTGCGGGGAACGTTTATCGTGTTTGCGGCTGTATTAATTGCACAATTAGTTATTGAAGAATATAAAAATAAGACAATATTGATCATGTTCTCCTATCCAATCGATCGGAAAAAAATTATTGCTAGTAAATTGTTCATTGTAGCTATACTCACGTTCATAACAATTTGGCTATCTAATATAGTTGTTGCAGGCGCTATCTTTGCTTTGCACAGCTACTTTTCATTTATATCATACTCCATAACCATTAATGACTGGATGCAACAAGCGATTAACATGGTGCCATTTGCAGTTGCTGCTGCTGGCACAAGTTTAATTCCGCTATATTTCGGGATGCGTAAGCATTCTGTCCCTATCACAATTTTATCATCGCTGTTTGTCGTTTCATTCGCTTGTTCTTATAATCCAACATTCTCAATGGTCGCGA
This sequence comes from Bacillus sp. S2(2024), assembly GCF_050474045.1. Taxonomy (NCBI): domain Bacteria; kingdom Bacillati; phylum Bacillota; class Bacilli; order Caryophanales; family Bacillaceae; genus Bacillus; species Bacillus sp. S2(2024). The sequence goes on along the minus strand of NZ_JBFLUS010000003.1, from coordinate 3,506,796 downwards.
TTATTCCAGTTCAGTTCGCTCTTGCAGCTGTTGGAATTATGATTGCCTACTTAGCAATTCGGAACATTGAGAAAGAAGATGCGATTTAATTTTATAAAATAGATTATTTGTAGTAAAAAAGACAAGATTCTTATCAGTCTTGTCTTTTTTATTATTGAAATTTAGTTCGTATAAATCTAATTCTAATAGGAAAAATTAATTCTTTATTTTCATAAACTCCAACAAATCTTCAAAAGCTGCTTGTTGGTCACTCCATAATTCAGGCAATTCGTCTAAGGGGAAAAATTTTAGCTGTAAGCTTTCTTCGTTATAAGTATGTAAATTTCCGTGGAAATCTCTACAAATATAAGCTAACTTCACTAAGGCAAGTTGATCTCCGTTGGATAGTGTTTTTTCGTATTCTTTTCCAGAATACACATTAAAGAATTCAAGTTTTCCTAAGTTCAAACCGGTTTCTTCTAATACTTCTCTTCTTACTGTATCTTCAACAGTCTCACCAATTTCCATAAATCCGCCAGGGTGTCCCCATTTTCCATTATCAGAGCGCAGCTGAAGAAGTACTTCATTTTTTTCGTTACATATAAAACAACCTGCGGCCACCATGATTACTTTTTCATGTCCCACCATATTTCTTAAATAGCTTATATAATCCATCCGTTTCAGCTCCAATACTATCTATATGCATTTTAAATTATTCTATAGAAGGTCATTTTCTCCTGTTTAAAAAGAATTGGACTGTTACATAAGAATATATTTACACGAGGAAGAGATATAACTGCGGGATTTTTATTCTTTTTATTATATGATGATTTTTATATATTACTAAAAATTAATTAAATATAAATCATGTATGATGTGGAGTGGTGAGATATATGGACAATGTTGAGTTATGGAAGATTAGTAAAATAGGTGATAGAAAATTTGAGTATAATAATACATGGAAAATAGAAGAATTTCCTGATTTTAAAAGAGTCGTTGTGGCACCGAAGGAAAACCATGTGAATTTAATGTTAGATTTAGCAAAAATGTTTCAAGGGCCATATGGCATTCTTTATGATTTAAAAGTTCCTAGAGTATCTACTCATGAGGCAGGTCGATATCAAAGTCCAGATGTAGTAAGTTTTAAGGAAGTAGAGACATATTGTCTACAATTTAAAAGTTATTTTGAAACGGATGCTAGACATGACATTTGGATAGCTGGGGCTGAAGAAACAGAACGTAAAGAGATGATTGTGTATGATCAGCATAATATCATCTATGTGTACGGAGATATAGAACAAATATGTAAATTATTAAATAATAGGGGATTTACAGAGGGAGAAGTAGATATACCTGTTCCACATGTACATTCATACCACGATTATAATGATCAATATGAAAGAGATATGTTAAATTATCATAACTGGATACATTTCCCGATTCAAGAAGAGATGTGAGTGATATGCATTAAAAAAACAAGGTTCCTCAAAAAAGGGGAACCTTGTTTTTATTTAGAAAGCAAATACTACATCTGCGGAGCTTCCATCCCAGCTAGAGCCCATTCTTCTTTTGCAGGGCCGTAAATACCAGGAACTTTTAATCCAGCTTGACGCATGAGTACCGTCATTTGACCGCGATGATGGTTTTGATGGTTGATGACAGTCATTAAAAATATTGAATTTGGCATTGGTCTTCCGAAGAAATCATTTATCGTTGCTAAATCTTTATCTGTCCATTGTGTTTTTATTGCCTGAGTAAATGCCTCATTCATTTGACGGTAGCTGTCTGCGATATGCTGAGCTGACGTTGGAACAGGGTAATCCTTCGTTTCTCCTTCAAACTTTAATCCTGTACGTGATGTAATGACAGGAATAGCAGTGACAATATGCCATGCAATACGGCCTAACGTCCAGTTTTCCGGTGTGATTGCTTGTTTTAACGATTCATCAGTAAGAGCATCTAATACCTTTTGTGTAGACTCTGCTTCGTATTTCCATGATGTTAAAAAGCCTTCAATTGTTTGGAACATAGAACAAACCTCCTATGATTGGATTCAAATGGTAAATTCGTGAAAGTTTTATAGTTTCCTTCTATGTAAAAAGAAAAATAAAGGATTCTCATTGTCATTAGATTACTATGTCAATCCTTCTTCACAACATTATAACAAAACAAAAGAATAACTCAGAACATTTTGCTTCGTTAACAATCCCACTTGTTCTGTTTCATATGCAAGGAGGGAGCTGGAGTTCTGAGTATATAGTTGCAGGTATTGTGGCATTTGGTATAGGGGTATGGAAAAGACAAGTTGTGCTTTCTTTATTAACGGGAGTAATTACACTTGTTTGTTGGAGAATGCTTGTGGGATGGTAATAGTTATAAAATAGTCTGAATATTATGATTGTAACGCAATAATCCCTATAATATAATAAAAATAAGCAACATGAATACACATTCAGTTTTCCTTGTTTTAGGGGAAAGCAGACCGTTAGTGTAGGAGAATGATACGCTGATGGTAGTTTTATAATGTAGAGAAGGGGGAGTTTTTAATATGGAAAGGCCCTGGCTAAACAGTTATCCAAAGGAAATTCCGCATACAATTTCCTACGATATGCAGCCTCTTCATGTGTATTTACAGCAAACAGCTTCACAATATTCAGATAAGAAAGCGCTTCATTTTCTTGGGAAAGATATTACATTTTCAGAACTAAATCGTAAAGTTAGGCAATTCGCCAACTATCTTCGCAAACTAGGAATAGAAAAAGGGGACCGAGTTGCTATTATGCTGCCAAACTGCCCACAAGGTGTTATCGGTTATTATGGAACACTATTAGCTGGCGGTATTGTCGTGCAAACGAATCCGCTTTATACAGAACGAGAGCTTGAATATCAGCTTCATGATTCAGGAGCGAAAGTCATTCTGTGCCTCGATTTAGTGTTTCCAAAAGTCAGCAATGTGCAGTCCTCAACCGATATTGAGCATGTCATCGTAACGCGTATCGCAGATTTTTTACCATTTCCGAAAAATTTATTATATCCATTTATGCAAAAGAAACAAACGAACCTTGTGGTGAATGTAAGAGAAAGTGAGAATATCCACGTTTGGAATTCCATTGAACATGCAGGGGATGAAGCGGTAGACATTTCGTGTGATCCTGAAGAAGATGTAGCACTTCTGCAATATACAGGCGGGACGACAGGGTTTCCAAAGGGTGTAATGCTCACGCATAAAAATCTTGTATCAAATACAATTATGGGTATGCATTGGTTGTATAATTGCAGAAAAGGAGAAGAAGTCATTCTTGGTGTACTTCCATTTTTTCATGTATATGGTATGACGGCAGTAATGAATTTATCAATTATGCAAGCGTATAAGATGGTGCTCGTTCCGAAATTTGATATTAAAATGATGCTAGAAGCGATTAAAAAACATCGTGTTACGTTATTTCCTGGAGCCCCGACTATGTATATTGCGCTATTAAACTATCCTGAGCTTCATAAATATGATATTTCTTCCATTAGCGCATGTATTAGTGGTTCCGCCCCGCTTCCGGTTGAAGTGCAAGAACAATTTGAAAGTGTAACAGGAGGAAAGCTTGTAGAAGGATATGGCTTAACGGAATCATCCCCGGTTACACATGGTAACTTTTTATGGGCAAGACGGGTGCCGGGAAGTATTGGTGTGCCGTGGCCAGATACGGATGCGTGCATTATTTCGCTGGAGACAGGTGAAGCATTGCCGATAGGAGAGATTGGAGAAATCGTTGTGAAGGGCCCGCAAGTGATGAAAGGTTATTGGAATAAACCGGAGGAAACGGCAGCAGTGTTGCAAGATGGCTGGCTTCATACGGGTGATGTTGGATATATGGACGAAAATGGCTTTTTTTATGTGAAAGATCGTAAGAAAGACATGATTGTTGCTAGTGGATTTAACGTATATCCGCGTGAAGTAGAAGAAGTATTGTATGAGCACGAAAAGGTGCAAGAAGTTGTCGTTCTTGGTGTGCCTGATCCATACCGCGGTGAAACAGTAAAGGCTTTCGTTGTTATAAAAGATGGTCTAACATGTTCAGAAGAAGAATTAAATGAGTTTGCTCGTAAATATTTAGCGGCATACAAAGTTCCTAAAATATATGAGTTTCGGAAAGAGTTGCCGAAAACAACTGTCGGAAAAATTTTACGTCGTGTGCTTGTTGAGGAAGAGTTGCGAAAACAAGAAGATGAGCAGACGGGCTAAACGCCCTTTCTTTTTTTGGAGGAGTAGTATTGACAATATTTCAAATAGTCAGTATTATTGAATTGTGAATGAATCATCATTCAGTCATCTTCTTGAAGGGGATAGTACTGTGAAAAAGAATCGACCAAAATATAACCAAATTATTGATGCAGCGGTGATTGTCATCGCGGAAAATGGATATCACCAAGCGCAAGTTTCTAAAATAGCAAAACAAGCTGGTGTTGCCGATGGAACTATTTATTTATATTTTAAAAATAAAGAAGATATATTGATATCTCTATTTCAGGAGAAGATGGGAGAATTTATTGAAACAATTCGGCAAAAAACAGCAGGAATTGAAAGCGCTGTAGAGAAGTTATTTATGTTGGTAGAAACGCATTTCTCTTTACTGTCGAAAAATGATCCTCTTGCTATCGTTACGCAACTAGAACTTCGCCAATCGAACCAAGAATTACGCCTCAAAATTAATGAGGTGCTGAAAGGGTACTTGCAAGTCATGGATGAAATTTTAGAAACGGGCATACAACAGGGAGAATTTCGCCCGGATTTAAATGTCCGCGTGGCGAGACAAATGATCTTCGGAACAGTAGATGAAGTTGTAACCAACTGGGTAATGAGCGATCATAAATATGATTTGGTCGCAATTTCAAAAACGGTGCATGAGCTATTAGTGGCAGCTTGTGGTTACCGCAATTAATGGGGAGGGAGTACATTTGAATTTCCTATCTGTAACGGTGGAAGATTACGTAGCAATTGTAAAGATTAATCATCCGCCGGCAAATGCGATGTCTTCACAAGTCATTAGTGAAGTTGGTGAACTTCTTGATGCAGTGGAAACGGACGAAAATGTGCGCGTTGTACTTGTTCATGGAGAAGGTCGCTTTTTTTCAGCGGGAGCGGATATTAAGGAATTCACTTCTGTTAAAGAAGCAAGAGAGGCTACGAAATTATCACAACATGGGCAAGTAATTTTTGAACGTGTTGAAAAGTTTTCAAAACCAATTATTGCGGCTATTCATGGTGCAGCACTTGGCGGCGGATTAGAATTTGCAATGTCTTGCCATATGCGCTTTGTAAGTGAAACTGCAAAAATTGGTTTGCCGGAGTTAACGCTAGGATTGATTCCTGGTTTTGCGGGGACGCAGCGTTTACCACGTTATGTCGGGAAAGCAAAAGCTTGTGAAATGATGTTAACAAGCGATCCAATTTCAGGTGTGGAAGCAGCTGAATATGGACTTGCAAATCGAGCATTCCCTGAAGAAGTATTACTGGAAGAAACGCTGAAGCTAGCGAAAAAGATTGCAGGAAAAAGCGTAGCATCTGTCCGTTCGGTGCTTGAGCTATTGCAAACAACAAAATCTTCTTCTTATTATGAAGGCGTGCAACGCGAGGCACAGTTATTTGGTGAAGTGTTTACAAGTGGGGATGGAAGAGAAGGCGTTGCTGCTTTCTTAGAAAAACGTAAACCTTCTTTTAGTGGCAGATAGTTCTATATTTTTTTAATAAAAATTAACTGAATATTGTAATTAACTAAATTTTTTTATAAAAAACAAGGGGGTAAATAGAATGAACATCTACGTACTCATGAAACGAACATTTGATACTGAAGAAAAAATCGCAATTAAGAACGGTGCAATTTACGATGGCGAAGCGGAATTCATCATCAACCCTTACGATGAATATGCGATTGAAGAAGCAATTCAAGTAAGAGATGCGCAAGGCGGTGAAATTACAGTCGTTACAGTTGGCGGTGAAGATAGTGAAAAAGAACTTCGCACGGCACTAGCGATGGGCTGTGATAAAGCGGTATTAATTAATATTGAAGACGATGTTGAAAATGGAGATCAATATACAACAGCAAAAATACTTACTGAATACTTAAAAGAGAAGGATGTCGATTTAATTTTAGCTGGTAATGTAGCGATTGACGGTGCATCTGGCCAAGTTGGCCCACGTGTAGCTGAAGCGCTTAATATCCCTTATGTAACAACAATTACAAAGCTTGAAATTGACGGTACAAACGTGAAAATCGAGCGTGATGTTGAAGGGGATACAGAAGTAATTGAAACGACATTACCACTTTTAGTAACGGCACAGCAAGGTTTAAATGAGCCGCGTTATCCATCGCTTCCAGGTATTATGAAAGCGAAGAAAAAGCCGCTGGAAACTTTAGAATTAGATGATTTAGATTTAGATGAAGATGATGTAGAAGCGAAAACAAAAACAATTGAAATCTATTTACCTCCTAAGAAAGATGCTGGAAAAGTGTTACAAGGCGAACTGCAAGATCAAGTAAAAGAACTTGTATCGTTGTTGCATACAGAAGCGAAAGTAGTTTAAAAAATACTAGGATATCCAGGAGGGAAAACATATGGCTCGTAAAGTATTAGTAATGGGAGAAGTTCGTGACGGATCTTTACGTAACGTTTCATTTGAGGCAGTAGCAGCAGCAAAAACAATTGCAGAGGGCGGTGAAGTTGTCGGTCTTTTACTAGGTGAAAGCGTCGCTTCATTTGCGAAAGAACTGATTCATTACGGTGCAGATCGCGTTGTGACAGTTGAAAGCGATAAGTTAAGCTCATATACATCTGATGGATATGCACAAGCATTTCTAGCAGTGTATGAAGAAGAAAAGCCAGAAGGAATTGTCTTTGGACATACAGCGCTTGGGAAAGATTTATCACCAAAACTTGCAGCGAAATTACATGCAGGTCTTGTTTCTGACGTGACAGCGTTAGAAGTGGCTGGTGGAAACGTTGTGTTCACACGCCCGATTTACTCTGGTAAAGCATTTGAGAAAAAGATTGTAACAGACGGTGTATTATTTGCGACAATTCGTCCAAATAACATTGCGCCGCTTGAAAAAGATGAAGCACGTGAAGGCGATGTTTCTTCTATGACAGTCGACGTAAAAGATTTGCGTACAGTGATTAAAGAAGTTGTTCGCAAAACAGCAGAAGGTGTAGACCTTTCTGAGGCAAAAGTCATTATCGCAGGCGGACGCGGTGTGAAGAGTGAAGAAGGTTTCAAGCCGTTAAAAGAATTAGCAGATGTGCTTGGCGGAGCAGTTGGTGCTTCTCGTGGAGCTTGTGATGCAGAGTACTGCGACTATTCATTGCAAATTGGACAAACGGGTAAAGTTGTAACACCAGATTTATATATCGCATGTGGTATTTCTGGTGCGATTCAACATTTAGCTGGTATGTCTAACTCAAAGATTATTGTAGCAATTAATAAAGATCCTGAAGCAAACATTTTTAAAGTAGCTGACTATGGCATCGTTGGCGACTTATTTGAGGTGTTACCGCTTCTAACAGAAGAATTCAAAAAGTTAAAAGTACATTCTTGAGTCTTACGTTACGCATAATGGGTTCCCATTAAGTAATTATCCCTATATAAATAAAGGAAGGCGAGAGGTCCCCTGCTTCTCGCTTTTTCGTGTGGAAAGTAATACTTTCTTATAGTATAAAGGCATGATTATTTGATACAATACTTAACGATACATATTATTCGCCACGTATATAAGATAATGATATACTTTGGTTAGAAAGCTTATAAAGGAGGAAATAAAATGGCAATTGTAAACGCAACTGACCAAACTTTCGCAGCTGAAACAAGCGAAGGTGTTGTATTAGTAGATTTCTGGGCACCTTGGTGTGGTCCTTGTAAAATGATCGCTCCTGTATTAGAAGAAATCGATGCAGAATTAGGCGATAAAGTAAAGGTAGTAAAAGTAGATGTTGATGAAAACCAAGAAACAGCTCGTAAATTCGAAGTAATGAGCATTCCATCTCTTTTCGTAGTAAAAGATGGTAAAGTGGTTGATCAAGCATTAGGTTACAAACCGAAAGAAGCGTTAGTTGAATTAGTATCTAAACACTTCTAATAATAAAAAAGCTGCTGCGAGGCAGCTTTTTTATTATGCAGAAAAATGTTCCATTTAGTTGCGGAGCGAAAAGAGGAAAACGTGTATAATGTTTTCATTTTTTTCTGCTTTCCATTACAATAAAGTGAAACTTCCATCAGTGGGGTTTTATCATTTCCCACTGATGGTTAGTTGAACCAATCGGGCTTTTACGGGCAGTTATCCCCCAACTTTCTTCCTTGTTTTCCTTTGAATCTTGAGGTGGGGGGCTTACTGCCCGTTAATGCGGGATAAAAGAACGTATGTTGGGAAAATAGCGTGTTGTATTTTTCTAGGGGAAACAAGAATGATAAACATGCGAGGAACGGAGGAATACGAGTGCACGAGCATTTAAAAGAGAAGTTAGCGATTTTACCAGATCAACCGGGCTGTTATTTAATGAAAGATAAGCAAGGAACAGTTATATATGTTGGGAAGGCAAAGGTGTTAAAAAATCGTGTGCGCTCGTATTTTACCGGATCGCACGATGGGAAAACACTACGTCTTGTCGGAGAAATTGTTGACTTTGAGTATATTGTGACCTCCTCGAATCTGGAGGCACTCATTTTAGAATTAAATTTAATCAAAAAATATGATCCAAAATATAACATCCAATTAAAAGATGATAAAACATACCCATTTATTAAAATTACAGCTGAAAAACAGCCGCGTTTGCTCATCACGAGAAATGTGAAAAAGGATAAAGGAAAATATTTTGGCCCGTATCCAAATTCGCAGTCGGCTCATGAAACAAAAAAATTGTTAGATCGTATGTATCCACTTCGGAAATGTACAAATATACCAGATAAAGTTTGTTTATATTATCATATGGGACAATGTTTAGCTCCTTGTGTGAAAGAAGTAACGGATGAACAAAATAAGGAAATTGTAGATGGGATTATTAAATTTTTAAATGGTGGACATAAAGAAATTCGTTCGGAATTGGAAGCGAAAATGTATGAAGCATCGGAAAAATTAGAGTTCGAACGAGCGAAAGAATTACGAGATCAAATTGCTCATATAGATGCGATCATGGAAAAACAGAAGATGATTATGAGTGACTTAGTCGACCGCGATGTGTTTGGTTATGCGGTAGATAAAGGCTGGATGTGTGTGCAAGTTTTCTTTGTTCGAAAAGGAAAGTTAATCGAGCGAGATGTTTCGATGTTTCCCATTTATGATGATCCAGAAGAAGGTTTCTTGACATTTATCGGGCAATTTTATGAACAAAATAATCATTTTAAACCGAAAGAAATTGTTGTACCAAGCAGCATTGATAATGAACTGATCGGAAAATTTTTAGAAGTAGAAGCGACGCAACCAAAACGCGGCAAGAAAAAAGAACTCGTTGACTTAGCGAGTAAGAATGCTAAAATTGCGCTGCATGAAAAATTTTATTTAATTGAACGCGATGAAGAACGTTCAATTAAGGCTGTAGAAAACTTAGGAGAACATCTTGGGATTGAAACGCCGCACAGAATTGAAGCGTTTGATAACTCTAACATTCAAGGGGTAAACCCAGTTTCCGCCATGATTGTCTTTATTGATGGAAAACCTGCAAAAAAAGAGTATCGAAAATATAAAATTAAAACAGTGCAAGGACCGGATGATTATGAATCGATGCGCGAAGTTGTGCGCCGCCGTTACACACGTGCTTTAAAAGAAAACTTGCCTCTTCCTGATTTAATTGTAATCGATGGTGGAAAAGGTCATTTAGCTGCGGTATGTGATGTGTTAGAAAATGAACTGGGTCTTTTTATTCCAACAGCAGGACTCGTAAAAGATGATAAACATCGCACGTCACATTTAATAATCGGTGAACCGCCTGAACCTGTTATGTTAGAGCGTAATAGTCAAGAGTTTTACTTATTGCAGCGTATTCAAGATGAAGTGCACCGTTTTGCTATTACATTCCATCGTCAAATTCACGGGAAATCTGTGATTCAATCGGCATTGGATGATATACCGGGGGTAGGAGAAAAGCGGAAGAAAGCACTTTTAAAACATTTTGGTTCTCTTAAGAAAATGAAAGAAGCGTCTGTTACAGACATTATAGAAGCAGGAATGCCACAAAAAATAGCAGAGACTATTCATTCATATTTAACAGGGAAGACATTGTAATTTACAGTGTCTTCTATTTTTTTGTTATAGCTTGGGAATATATAATATTTACACATAGATAAAAAGTCAACTGGACATTGTTATGCCTAGTTGACTCATAGAAAGCATATTATACTTCGACAGGATCTTTTACATCCCATTGTACAAGAAACAGAATAGAGTCAGAACGCTTTTTTTGTTCCTCATAAGATTCAGCGATTACACTACGCTGTTTTTGAATTTGTTCTGCAATAAAACCAGCTTCTAATTGGTAAGAAGAGTGTCTATTTTGTTGTTGGCGTTCTTTAATAAGATCACCTGTTAGTTTAAATTGCATTTCACGGCGTTTATGTTCAATGATGGTTAAGTCACCCCATCCAGCTTTTACGAAAAATTGAATCACTTCATCGATTGTTTCTAATGGATATTTTCGTGCTAAGTTTCTGCCAGCCCAATATAGAATAGCATCTAATTCTTTCCCTATTAAGTCAGGGAGTAATTCTTCACGAAGCAATTCGTAGGCAAAAGCATTCATTGAAATATTTTGTAAAGATTCACTCTCGATTTTTTTTGTACTCACAATATTCCCCACTTTCTATACTGCCAATATTATATACCATTTTATATAGATAAACACAGCAATTTCTTAGGAAAAAATCTGATGTAGAGAATGAAAAAAAGAATATAAAAATTATATACAGATTATGTATACGTTTTCTTGACGCTTCGACAAAAATAGGAGTAAAATGAACTTGGTATCAAATTATGCTGAAATATTGCGAATAATTTTTTCAGTTTTTCTTATAGCAATAGTGAAAAAATGCTATTGTTATAAAGTAACGTGACAAACAGTAGTCAAACATTCAAGGGGGGTAAAGGGGACATGAAAGGCCGCGAGTATACGTTTCGCAAGTGGCACTCATTAATGGGTGTCATTCCAATCGGTGTCTTTATGACACAACATTTAGTAGTAAACCACTTTGCAACACAAGGAGCAGAGTCTTTCAATAATGCTGCTCATTTTATGGAAATGCTTCCATTCCGGTACGCATTAGAAATCTTTGTGATTTTCTTACCATTGTTGTACCATGCTGTATACGGTTTATATATCGCATTTACAGCAAAGAACAATGCGACATCTTACAGCTACTTCCGTAACTGGATGTTCGTTCTGCAACGATTCACAGGAGTATTTACGCTGATTTTCTTAGCTTGGCACGTTTGGGAAACGCGCATTCAAGCTGCATTGGGACAAACGGTAAACTATGATATGATGGCAAATCTTTTAAGCAATCCATTTATGTTCGGTTTCTACTTAGTAGGGGTTGTATCGGCTATTTTCCACTTTGCAAATGGATTATGGACATTCTGCATTAGCTGGGGTATCACGGTGTCACCACGTTCACAGCGTATTTCTACGTATGTAACATTAGCAATTTTCTTAGCGTTATCTTACGTAGGAGTGAGCGCATTATTTGCGTTCATTAATCCAAGTCTAGCAAACTTGTAAGGAGTGGAAGAGCATGAAAGGGAAACTTATTGTAGTTGGCGGTGGATTAGCCGGCTTAATGGCAACGATTAAAGCAGCGGAAGCAGGCGTGAATGTAGAACTATTCTCTTTAGTACCAGTGAAACGTTCTCACTCTGTATGTGCACAAGGCGGCATTAACGGGGCTGTAAATACAAAAGGTGAAGGGGATTCTCCGTGGATTCACTTTGACGATACAATTTATGGAGGGGACTTCTTAGCGAACCAGCCTCCTGTAAAAGCGATGTGCGATGCAGCGCCTGGTATTATTCATTTAATGGATCGCATGGGTGTTATGTTTAACCGTACGGAAGAAGGGTTACTAGATTTCCGTCGCTTTGGTGGAACGCAGCATCACCGCACAGCATTTGCTGGTGCGACAACAGGACAGCAATTATTATATGCATTAGATGAGCAAGTACGCCGTCATGAAGTAGCAGGTCTTGTTACGAAATATGAGGGCTGGGATTTCTTACGCGCTGTTGTGGATGACGAAGGCGTATGCCGCGGGATCGTAGCGCAAGACTTAAAATCTATGGAGATTAAAAGTTTTCCAGCTGACGCTGTAATTATGGCAACAGGTGGTCCTGGTATCATCTTCGGAAAATCTACGAACTCTATTATTAATACAGGTACAGCAGCATCTGCTGTGTATCAGCAAGGTGCATACTATGCAAACGGTGAGTTTATTCAAATTCACCCAACAGCAATTCCAGGCGATGATAAATTACGCCTAATGAGTGAATCTGCACGTGGTGAAGGTGGCCGCGTTTGGACATATAAAGACGGTAAGCCTTGGTATTTCCTTGAAGAGAAATATCCAGCATACGGAAACCTTGTACCTCGTGATATTGCAACGCGTGAAATTTTCGATGTATGTGTTGAGCAAAAGCTTGGTATTAACGGTGAAAACATGGTATATCTTGATCTTTCTCATAAAGATCCGAAAGAGCTTGATATTAAACTAGGTGGTATTATTGAAATCTATGAAAAATTCATGGGTGATGATCCACGTAAAGTACCAATGAAAATCTTCCCAGCTGTTCACTACTCAATGGGCGGACTATGGGTTGATTATAAACAAATGACAAATATTCCAGGATTGTTTGCTGCGGGTGAGTGTGATTACTCTATGCACGGTGGTAACCGACTAGGTGCGAACTCATTATTATCAGCGATTTACGGCGGTATGGTAGCAGGACCAAATGCAATTGAATATATGAAAGGTCTTTCAAAATCATCAGATGCTGTTTCATCTGCTTTATATGAGCAAAATGAATTAATCGAAACAGAAAAATTCAACAATATTTTAACGTTAGATGGTAATGAAAATGCATATGTTCTTCATAAAGAGCTTGGGGAATGGATGACAGATAACGTAACAGTAGTTCGTGAAAATAAAAAATTATTAGACACAGATGCGAAAATCCAAGAGTTAATAGAGCGTTATAAACGCATTAACATTAACGATACGGCGAAATGGAGTAACCAAGGTGCTTCGTTTACACGTCAACTGGCAAATATGCTTGAATTAGCTCGTGTTATTACAATTGGTGCATATAACCGTAATGAAAGCCGTGGTGCACATTATAAACCAGAATTCCCAGATCGTGATGATGAGAACTTCTTAAAAACAACAATGGCGAAGTTTGAGGGAGCAGGAAATGCACCAGCATTCCATTACGAAGACGTTGATATTTCATTAATCAAACCACGTAAACGCGACTATTCCTCAAAGCATGAAGTAGCTGCTAAGGGAGAAGAGAAGGGGGATAAGCAACATGTCTGAGAAAACAATCCGCCTTATTATTACAAGACAAGATGGTCCGAACTCTCAGGAGTATGATCAAGAATTTGAAATTCCATATCGCCCAAATATGAATATCATTTCGGCACTAATGGAAATTCGTCGTAATCCTGTTGATGCGAAAGGGAATCATACAACACCTATTGCTTGGGATATGAACTGTTTAGAAGAAGTGTGTGGAGCATGTTCGATGGTGATCAACGGAAAACCACGTCAATCATGTACAGCACTTATTGATCAACTTGAACAACCGATTCGCTTAAAACCGATGAAAACATTCCCGGTTATTCGTGACTTGCAAGTGGATCGCAGCCGTATGTTTAATGCATTAAAGCGTGTTAAAGCATGGATTCCGATTGATGGTACGTATGACTTAGGTCCAGGGCCAAGAATGCCAGAGAAAAAGCGTCAGTGGGCATATGAACTATCAAAATGTATGACTTGTGGTGTATGTTTAGAATCATGTCCGAACGTAAATGATAAATCTGACTTTATCGGTCCAGCGCCACTATCACAAGCTCGTTTATTCAATGCACATCCAACAGGTGAAATGCATAAAGCTGATCGATTACGTGCAATCATGGGTGATGGAGGACTTGCAAACTGCGGTAACTCACAAAACTGTGTACAATCTTGTCCAAAAGGAATTCCATTAACGACATCGATTGCGGCATTAAACCGTGATACAACGATTCAATCATTTAAAGACTTCTTTGGTAGTGACAATAACTATTAATCTATATTGCCTCTTCAGTTTGAAGAGGCAATATTTATATTATTTTTATTTAAGTTACTTAATTATATTTTTACATTGAAGTATACTTATTTTTACCTTAATGAATTGTAATTTTGTAGGTTTTTAATTCAGAAAAATCAAATAATATATAGGGAGAGGAATTCCAAAGGAGCTGAATAGTGTGAAGAAGATTCATTATGTTGAAGATTTTAAGCAATGGGAAAGTACATTTTCATTCTATATTCCTATAAAAGTTCGTTTTTCTGAAACGGATATGTTTGGGCATATGAATAACGGTGTTGCATTTACGTATTTTGAAGAAGCGCGTATTGAATTTTTTAAAGAGCTTGGTTTTATGCAAGAATGGGTACATGCAGAATCAGAAACAATGATTGTAGTGGCGGATTTACAATGTAATTTTTTAAAGCAAGTGTTCTTTGATGAGAATTTAAAAGTATATGTAAAAGCAGGGAATATTGGAAATTCATCTTTAGACTTACACTATATGGTGAAGAACGAGGCGGGAGAGATTTGCTTAGTAGGGCGAGGAGCGATGGTACAGGCTTCTAAACAAACAGGAAAAGGAGTACCTTGGCCAGCGGAATGGAAACAACGGTTATTAGATTAAAAAATAAGAGAGCGCATCGCTCTCTTATTTTTTGTCTTCCATTGCTTCTTCTAATGTCAGGTGATGTTTATATAAATATGTAGCCTGCGGATTGCCGACAAAACGAAGATGCCACGGTTCATAATCATATCCTGTAATGTCTGTTTTATCTTCTGGATAGCGAATGACAAATCCGAATTCGTGAGCATGCTCCGCTACCCACTTTCCTTCAGGTGTTTCTCCAAATATCGGCTCCAATTGAAATTTTGCTGATTTAGAGCTAATATCCATAGCAAGTCCAGTTTGGTGTTCGCTTGTCCCAGGAATAGCACTTAACGCATCAGCAGCTTCTTTTCCTTGACGATTTACATATGTATTATGCAATGACTCTTGTCGCTTGTAAGAGCGGAATCCAGATACTGCAGTAAGTTCAATCCCTTGTTGTTTTGCTGCTTCAAACATTTTTTCTAGGGCATCTGCTGCCGGTTTACGAAGTAATGTTTTTTCCTTATCTTGCAGACTTAAAAATGGAACATTTGGTTTTGTTAAATCGCGTGGTGTGTAAGAATCTGGGAGCTTGCGATGCTTGTTTACTAAAACGAGTAATGAATCAGTGTTATTTACAAGTGAAAATTGTTCATCAATTTTTTTTGCTGTTGCACTTGCTTTTGGGAATGGAGGAATCTCCTCTTTTGGATGTTTAGCATCCTGATTTGTTTCAACTGCTGATGCTTGATTATGTATATTTCCTGTAAAAGCTTTAGAACCAAAATTTATTAAAGAAACAACAATAAGAATCGTAATTGAAATTAAAATTGTTCTTTTTATAATTCTCTTTTTCATAATTTTTAACCGATTTATTCCTTTCTAAAATACTCGTACTCTATTATCTTTTACATTATAAGTCTATCGTATGTAAAAAGAAATAAAGGAGCCCTCATGTAACAAAATTGAAAAAAATTTGTAAAAAAAAGTCGATTTCTCATGATTTTTTAAAAAATGACGCATTGCAATCTTTCAAGAATTCTATTTTTTATGTAATATATATTTATAGAACGATTTAACGATTATAATGTGATATGTAGCTTCTTACTTGTATCGAATAATCTAGGAGGGAACAACGATGGATTTGGCATCAATCATTGGCATTATCCTTGCGATAGTTGCCGTTGTATTAGGAATGTTTTTGAAAGGGGCTGCACTTAGTGCTCTATTAAATCCCGCTGCATTTTTAATTATTTTTATAGGAACCATTGCAGCGGTCTGTATTGCCTTTCCAGTGAGTCAATTAAAAAGAATTCCTAAATTATTTAAAATTATTTTTGGTAATAACAAAAAGGAAATGAAGTATGAAGAAGTGTTGGAACTATTTGTTCATTGGACGTCAGAAAGTAGAAAATACGGTATTTTATCTTTAGAACAGCAATTAGATAAAGTCGAAGATGAATTTCTGATGAGGGGTTTGAAATTTGTTATTGATGGTGTATCAGCAGAAGATCTCGAGCAAATATTAGAAGCAGAAATTGAAGCGATAGAAGAGCGTCACGCAAAAGGAGCTGGCATTTTCTCGCAAGCTGGTACATATGCACCGACACTTGGCGTTTTAGGAGCTGTCATTGGACTTGTAGCTGCACTAGGTAATTTATCAGATATTGATAAGCTAGGTCATGCGATTTCCAGTGCGTTTATTGCAACGATCTTTGGTATTTTTTCTGGTTATGTTTTGTGGCATCCATTTGCGAACAAATTAAAGCAAAAGTCCGCGCAAGAAATTGAAAAGAAACGTTTAATGATTGAATGTTTATTAATGCTTCAAGCTGGTACATACCCATTTGTTATGAAGAACCGCATTCTAGGTGCACTCTCTGAAACTGAGCGTAAAAAGCTAGAGCAGGGAGCGAAAGAAGATGCGTAGTAGAAAGAAGAAGAAAAAAAAGCATGAGGATCATATCGATGAAACATGGCTCATTCCATATGCAGACATGTTAACCTTGTTGTTTGCACTATTTATCGTTTTGTTTGCAATGAGTAGTATTGATGCAGCAAAGTTTAAACAAATGGCGGTTGCTTTTAAATCAGAGCTCTCAGGTGGAACAGGGAACAAGGAGTTCTTAAATGATCAAAAACCAGCATCTGAGAAAGATTTATCTGACAAGCGCCCGGAGTCTGAAAAGATTAAGAAACAAGCAGAGGCAGAAGTGAAACAGCAAGAAATGAATGAATTAAAAGAAGTACAAAAAGGAATTGATACATATATCCAAGAAAAAGGACTTACATCTTCGTTTAAAACAGAACTTACTGAACGTGGATTAATGGTAACAATTTTAGATAATGCACTCTTTGATTCTGGGCAAGCTACTGTAAAGCCAGAGTCGCTGAACATGGCGCAAGAGATGGCAACATTATTAGTAGCAGCATCTCCTCGAGAAATTACTGTATCAGGACATACGGATAATGTTCCAATCTCTAACGCAAATTTTGCTTCTAACTGGGAGTTAAGTACGCAGCGTGCTGTTAATTTCATGCAAGTGTTGCTCCAAAATAACCAATTACTTCCGCAAAAGTTTAGTGCAATTGGTTACGGAGAATATCGTCCTGTCGCATCGAATGATACACCGGAAGGAAGAGCGAAAAATAGACGAGTAGAAGTATTTATTTTACCTCTTATAAAAGATAAAAAATAAAGGATGGCATAGCGCCATCCTTTATTTTTTATCTTCAAATGATTTTAAGTTATCCCTGCGGATTTTATCTTTTTCTGCATCTGATTTTTTAAAGTTATAGTCATATAAAGCACCTTCCCAGTCACCATACATTGGATTAGGGAAAACGATGTATTTTTCACCAAATTGCGCTTTTGTTTCTTCTACTTTCTTATTACGATCTTGCGCGGATAATCCATCAAACCCAGTGAAATCTGATAAATTATCGCCAAATAATAAAACGATGTCATGTGTTGATGAAACGAGTTCACGGCGCTTTTCTTTTCCTTGTTCTTTCGGTTCTTGTAGTAAAATGTGTTCTTTTGTTGCTTGGGGAGCACCGATATGTTCTAAATTTTTAGTAGTTGCATCTAGTTGGTTTGTTTTACGATTTGAAATGTAATAAATGTCTACACCTTTAGAGTCTGCATATTTTAAGAAATCAATTGCACCAGGAAGCGCTTCTGCTTCTGCTTTGTTAATCCAGTCATCCCATTTATAAGGATAGCCTTTTCCTGTTTTAACCGTCATTACTTGGTACGGACTATTATCTAAAACGGTTTCGTCTAAGTCTAGTACAACAGCTGGTTTCTTGCTTGTCCCCTTAGCAAGAGCTGCATCTAACTTTTGTGTACCTATGTTGTAGCCTTGATGGTATAATGCTTTTACTTCGCCAGCAGTTTGATACCATAAGTCAGCCATTAATTGTTGATCCGTTAGTTGGACCTTTGTTTCTTTTGCTGTTGCTGTTGTTTTTTCTGCCGCCATGTTGCATGCTGTTAAAGATGTAGATAATAATGCAACAGATAACAGTGTTGTTAATTTTCTTTTCTTCATATTACCCTCCAAATATGTATAAACTCAATTCTCAATTATATCATAATAATGTAATAATAAACTGATGCGATTTTGCATATTGATTTTTATTATATGAATAGTATGCACAATGTTATAATAAAAATATGGTAAAAATATGCTCTTCATATATATTGTTAAATATTTATAATTTGATTTGCGAGGAGAGAAATTTATGACATTACAAATTCAGCAATTAACCAAGCAGTTTGGTGAAAATATTGCTGTGAATAAGTTGAATCTTATATTGCCAAAAGGCGAAGTGCTAGGATTGCTTGGAAGAAATGGTGCAGGGAAAACAACGACTATTAAAATGTTGTTAGGTTTATTAGCACCAAGTCAAGGAAGTATTGCGTGGGATAACAAAGAGATTTCAAAGAGCGGTGTAACAATTGGTTATCTTCCTGAAGAGAGAGGTCTATATACGAAAAGTCGAGTTATTGATCAGCTTCGCTATTTTGGGAGACTAGAAGGAATGACAAAAAAAGAAGTGGATACAGCAATTGATTTTTGGTTAGGTAAATTATTGATCCCTGAATATAAATATAAGCGTGCAGGAGAGTTATCTAAAGGGAATCAACAAAAAATCCAATTAATTGCAGCGCTTCTGCACAATCCAGATTTACTTATTTTAGATGAGCCGTTTAGTGGATTAGATCCTGTGAACGCTGCTATGTTAGCAAATATTATTGAAGAACAAATTCAAAGAGGAAAAACAATTATTTTATCGAGTCATCGTATGGAGCAAGTTGAAGCATTTTGTCAGCATGTGTGTATTTTAAAGCAAGGTACAGCAGTTGTAGAAGGTTATTTAAATGATATAAAAAAGGAATATGGATTCCGAAACTTAACAATTGAAGATAACGAAGAAAATGAAAAGGCATTGCAAACATTACAGATTATGTATGAGAAACGTCTTGGTTCTCTTTATATTCAAGTTCAGGAAGATACAGAAGCCCTATCAATCTTGCAAAAATTACAAGAAAAAGGTTTACATTTACGTCAATTTAAAATGTTAGAACCAACTTTAAATGAAATTTTTGTAGAAAGGGCGAAATAAAGATGCGTAAATTTTATCATGTGTTTTCATTTTATTTTAGAGAATCATTTCTCTCAAAAAAATCACTTATTACAAGTGGAATTTTATTTTTAATAGTGTTTGGTATTTTTGCTTTTAATCACTTTACCTCTGCTAAAGATAAAAATAAAGATAAAGATAAGGTGGCAATAGTAATAGATAGTTCGACGTATAAAGTAAAAGAAGATGAATTGCAGAAAATCCTTCCATCAGCTCAAATACAAGTAGCAGAGAAAAGTCAATTAGAGAAGCTTCGTAAACAAGTAGAAAAAGAGGATTTAAATGGCCTTTTTTACGTTACAGAAAAAAATGGAGTTCCTGAAATAACTTATATGTATAATGGTTTTCCAAGTCAAGAGATGTCTGCAATTATAGCAAACTATTTTAAACAGCAATATACACAAATAATCCTTTTAGAAAATAAGATCTCATCTGATGTAGCGCAGCAATTGCAAACTGATATTTCAGTGAAGGAAGAAGCGATAAAAGATCGTTCCGCTTCTTTTGGGATTGCATATATTTTTATTTTTGTATTGTATATGTTTATTATGGCTTTTGGAAATACCATTGCAATGAATATTGCATCGGAAAAATCTTCTCGTGTTATGGAGGTTATGCTTTCAAAAGTGAAACCGCTGCAAATGATGTACG
Organism: Bacillus sp. S2(2024); assembly: GCF_050474045.1. Classification (NCBI taxonomy): domain Bacteria; kingdom Bacillati; phylum Bacillota; class Bacilli; order Caryophanales; family Bacillaceae; genus Bacillus; species Bacillus sp. S2(2024). The sequence goes on along the minus strand of NZ_JBFLUS010000003.1, from coordinate 3,486,615 downwards.
CTAAAATTCTTGCTGTTGTTTCAACTGCGTTATTGCAAATTGCTATACTTGCATGTGGTTTTTTTGTTCCTGTTTTAATCGGGTGGATAAAATGGGAAGATGCAACTTTATTTGGGATGCCAATTGATTTTGCGAAGCTAGATGCAAAAGTTATTAGTCTGTTTATTGTATTTTTTATTACAGGGTATCTATTATATGCGATGATGTATGCAGCAGCTGGAGCTGTTGTATCCAAAACAGAAGACTTACAATCTGTTTCGTTTCCAGTCGCAATTTTAATTATGGCAGCATTTTTCATTAGTATTAAATCATTGACAGACCCAAATAGTACAATTGTTGTTATTGGTTCATATATTCCCTTCTTTACGCCAATGGTCACATTCTCACGTGTTGTAGCTGGAGAAGCAGGAGCTTTAGAAATTAGTATTACGTTATCGTTATTACTTGTGACTATCTTCCTTTTAAACTTTATTACAAGTCGCATTTATGTAAACGGTGTGATGAACTATTCTGATAAAGTGAAGTTTAAAGATCTTGCTAAATTTATAAGACGTTATTAATATAGAGAAAAGTCTGATTTCTTCATAAGCAAATCGGGCTTTTTTCTGTATCCATGAATGGTAATGTATAACCTTAATACACAGCGAAGAAGATAGGTGGAAGATGAAGAAACCCACTACCGATGGAAGTTTCACTTTATATGATGAAGGAAAATAGTATATAATAAAAGATACGTTATTTTTAAATAAATGAGAAAGAATGAACATAAAGGAGGGGGATACAAGTGGGGATTAGTAGTCGTTTTACAGTAGCTGTTCATATGTTAACATTGTTAGAAATCGATAAAAAATCTCGATGTACATCTGAATGGATTGCTGGCAGTGTCAATACAAACCCAGTCGTTATTCGCCGAATTACAGGAATGTTAAAAAAAGCGGGATTAGTTGATGTACAAGCTGGAAAAGGCGGTACTTCTTTAGCTCGAGATTTAGACAAAGTTACGTTACTTGATGTATATAAAGCGGTTGAAGTTGTAGAAGAAGGGCATTTATTTTCTTTTCATGATAATCCAAATGTGGAATGCCCAGTTGGAGCTAATATTCAAACTGTGTTAGAAATTATATTGTTGCAAGCGCAAGACGCGATGGAAAATGTTCTTGCAAATGTAAAGGTAAAACAGCTTGTTACAAATCTAGAAGAGAAGATACAACAATAAAAGAACCTAGCCTTGTACGATGGCTAGGTTCTTTTATTATGCGTTACGTACTGTAAAACGTTGACGAGGAAATTGTGGGTTTTCTACTTCGTCTAATAAAGCAACAGCGTAATTTGGAATTGTAATGCGGCTCTCACCGTTTACGTCTGTTAGTAGTTGATCTGTTCCTGTTACGTATTTGCCTGTGCGCTCACCTGGTTCGATCATCGCAGCAGGACTTAAATTCGTCCAGTTGAAATCAGATTGTTTATATACTTCTAGAGCATCGCGGTGTGCTAATGCGATTGATTTCCATTCTGCCGGGAAGTCTGGTGTATCAACAACTTGTAAACCAGGTGCTACTTCTAGGCTGCCTGCGCCTCCGACAGATACAAGACGAGAAACACCAGCTTGTTTTGCTGCTTGTAATAAAGAGTGTGTTGCTTCTACAAGTTTTTCATCTTCACCGTGCTTAGGACCAAATGCACTAATTAGAACATCATGATTTGCAGCCTCTTTTGCAATACTATCTACATTAAAAATATCACCTGTTACAACATATAAATTTTCATGTGTTGTTTCTACGCGAGCTGCGTCACGAACGATAGCGGTTACTTCATGTCCGCGTGTTAAAGCTTCCTCAATAATTTGTTTTCCGATGTTACCAGTTGCGCCTACTACTGCAAGTTTCATAATCATTCTCCTTTTTTATTTTGTTTTATATAAAAATGTATTTACTTTTATTTTTGTTGTAATTAATATTGTTACAACTATATGTAACTATTATAGTTACAACTATTATTCTTTGTCAACATAAAAAACAAGTTGCTTTGTTTATGGAGTACAAAGGCAACTTGCGGAAAAGAGAATTATGATGTTTTCTTTTGTTTTGTAACAGTAGTGAAAAGGAATATTACCATTCAATTTGAAGCAAATCGTAAATAGCTATGAAAATAGTGGAAACGAAGCAGCAGTTCTACATTTAATAATGAAAGATTCATCTTAAAATATATACAAGGTATCAGTTCTTTTATTCATCAGATTGTGGCATAAGCAACATAAGAATGAGATAAGCTAAAAAGCCTGTTCCGAAAAATAAGATTGCAATTATCCAAAGAATACGGATCATATTTGTGTCCACACCGAAATATTCCCCTAGGCCACCACAAACACCGATAAACACTTTATCTGTAGAAGATTTGCATAATTTTTTATCCATAATGAAATCTCTCCTTTTCACTATTCATCATTTTTTTATGTAGAAGTGAATGCTTTATTCTATATGGAAAAAATAGGGACTATCGAATTATATTATGGTTTTTGGAGGAAGATTACAGTTTTATCCCGCATTAACGGGCAGTAAGACTTTTATCTCAAGATTGAGAGAAGCGAAGAAGATAGATAGGGGATAACTGCTGGGAGTTTCACTTTATATGGTTACTGTTTTTTCTTATTTCGTGCGTTTGCATGAGAAATATAAACATAAATAATAAACCACAAGCAATGACCTATTTTTAATCATTGCTTGTGGTCTTTTATAAAGATAAAGCATCTTTATTTCTTAAATCGATACGGGACAGTTGAGACAATAACATTCTTTTTATACAAAAGATATACCCTTAGTAAAACACTCGATTGGTTATGCAAAAAGTTATGCCAATTCTTTTTTGTAATAAATTGCGGGATGAGAACGGTAACTGCATAATGTTCCTCTTGTGCTTTATCTTGAATTGTAGTTACTAATTTTTTTATGGGTCTCATTAGGCTTCGGTAAGAAGAAATTATTGTAACAAGACGAATATTTGGTTTCCACACCTTCCATTTCTTCTGCATTTTAATCTCGCTTTCTTTATCAAAGGCCACGTAAACAGCGATAACAGTATCTCCAATGGATTCAGCGTAATTGAGTGATTGTTCCACTACCTTGGTAATTCCAGCAATAGGTACGATGACGATGTTTCCCTCAATTTTTTCAGGTGATTCGTCAGGGGTTATACGTAGTTGATCACCCACTGCGTCATAATGTTTATAAATACGATGGAAGATCAATACAATAATCGGTAGAAATATAAGAATAGCCCAAACTTGCATAAATTTTGTTGCAAAGAAAATGAGCAGTACGGTTAAGGAAATAAGTGCTCCTAATAAGTTAGTGAGTAATTTTGGTAACCATCCTTCTGGTTTTCCCCGAATCCATTTTATAATCATACCCGTTTGTGACAAGGTGAAAGGGAGGAATACACCAACTGCGTATAATGGAATTAAATGTTCGGTTTTTCCTTGAAACGTGATAATTAAAATAATAGATGCAAAACTGAGTGTGATAATACCGTTTGAATACCCTAAGCGATCACCACGCATCAAATACATGCGAGGCATATATTTATCTGATGCTAAGTTGTAAGCCAATAACGGAAATGCTGAGAATCCTGTATTGGCAGCTAACACTAAAATAAGAGCAGTTGCTCCTTGAATAAAGTAGTAAACAAAGTTTCTTCCGAATACATTGGAAGCGATTTGAGAAACGACAGTTTCAGCATGTTTAGGGGCAATACCGTACCAATACGCTAAAAAGGTAATGCCAGTGAATAAAACAGCAAGAATCGCTCCCATCATGACTAATGTGTTCGCAGCATTTTTTGCAGCTGGTTCTTTAAAATTTGGAATGGCGTTGGAAATGGCTTCGACACCTGTTAATGCAGAACACCCGGATGAGAATGCCTTTAATAAGAAGAATAATGTAATTCCAGGTACTGTCGTACCAATAGGTGAGTGTAAAGTGGCCGGTACTTGTCCAGGTGTAATTTTAAACATCCCAGCAATAATTAAAATAACGAGTGCTAGCACAAAGAGATAGACAGGATAAGCTAATACAGAAGCAGATTCCGTTACTCCTCTAAGGTTGAGAATTGTAATAAAAATAACGAGTATAACAGCGATAGGAACGGTGTACCGATGTAAAGTCGGAAACGCAGATGTAATGGCATCTGTTCCTGCTGATACACTTACTGCTACGGTAAGAATATAATCTACCAACAATGATCCACCGGCGATGAGTCCTGCATTTACGCCTAGATTTGTTTTAGAAACAACGTAAGCTCCGCCCCCATGTGGGTAAGAATAGATAATCTGTCGGTATGATAAAATAAGTGCTGTCAATAGAACTAAAACACCGACAGCAATAGGAATAGAGTACCAAAATGCAACTGCTCCGATTGTTGCAAGAACAATTAATATTTGTTCTGTTCCATATGCAACAGATGAAAGCGCATCAGAAGACAGGATAGCTAGCGCTTTTAATTTATTTAACTTCTGCTCTCCTAATGCTGTTGATTTTAACGGTCTCCCAATTAGAAGTCTTTTGACTGTTGAAAACATATTTACACCACCAATATGCAAAATTTCCAGGAATAGATACTATGTAGTATAAGCGTCTTGTAGCCAAATATTTAGTAAGGAGAGAGGTAATAAATGGGGAGTTCTTATATAATGAAACATTGTGTAAAACATAGAAAAACAAAAATGACATACAAACAACTTTTTTATAATGAATACATGGAATTTCTCTTTGTTTTTATTCACCACCACATGCCTCTATTCATACAATATCATGACTAAATAAACACCCATCTTACACATATACAGCTCTGGCTTAAGCAGGGAGGGTTATACCAATTGAAGGAAAAAGAATATCAATCCAAACCGTTGCTCACCAAAAGAGAGAGAGAAGTGTTTGAGTTACTTGTTCAAGATAAAACAACAAAGGAAATTGCAAGTGAACTTTTTATTAGTGAAAAAACCGTACGTAACCATATTTCAAATGCGATGCAAAAGCTAGGGGTTAAAGGACGCTCGCAAGCGGTTGTTGAGCTTCTTCGCATGGGAGAGCTTGAACTATAAAGGATGAAGCCGGCTTTTATATAAGGAAAAGCCGGTTATTTTTGTATCTTGCAAATTACTAGAAAAAGGAGGAGAATAAAAAGGTCTAACATGTACATAAAGTGAACCTTCTATTAGTCTATATATGTTGTACTGATGATGAGTGCACGATTTCGGAATGTACGCTTAGAGTATGAAAGAGAAAACGGGGCGATTGTTTTGAATAGAGCGATTGGTGTAATTGATTCAGGTGTTGGTGGATTAACAGTAGCGAAAGAATTGATCCGACAATTACCGAAAGAACGAATTATATATTTAGGAGATACAGCACGTTGCCCGTATGGTCCGCGATCGCGTGAAGAAGTAAGGCAATTTACATGGGAAATGACAGAGCATTTATTGGCACAGGATATTAAAATGCTTGTCATTGCTTGTAATACTGCAACAGCAGTTGTACTTGAAGAAATGCAAAAGAAATTGTCTATTCCAGTGGTAGGCGTGATCCACCCTGGTGCGCGCACGGCACTTAAAATGACAAATGTGTACCATGTAGGTGTAATAGGGACGATTGGAACAGTAAAAAGTGGTGCGTACGAAGAGGCGTTAAAATCGATTAACAACCGCGTATTAGTAGAGAGTTTAGCTTGCCCGCCGTTCGTTGAGCTTGTAGAAAGCGGGAATTTTGAGAGTGAAATGGCATATGAAGTGGTAAGAGAAACGCTGCAACCACTGAAGCAAACTGAAATCGATACACTGATTTTAGGGTGTACGCATTATCCGATTTTAGGGCCGGTTATTAAACGAGTTATGGGCGATTCTGTACAATTGATTAGTTCAGGTGATGAAACAGCTCGTGAAGTGAGCACTATTTTATATCATAGTAAGATGCTGTATGGTAGAGAAGAGCAAAGTGATCATCTTTTTTTAACAACAGGAGACATTGATGTGTTTAAAGAAATTGCTTCCAAATGGTTTGGACAACCAATTGAGAATGTGAAGCATATTGTTTTATAAAGAGGCTGTTTTCATAGTTATTAAATTAAGAGAATAATATAAAAAGACCATCCTTATTCAGTGCGTATCTGAAAATGAAAGGATGGTCTTTGATTTTACTGAATTGTACACCGAATAGTATTCACTTTAAGGGAAAACTCATTACTTGAGCTGTAGAGTAGTTTAAGGATGAATGAAAGTTACTGCCCGTAAGAGTCTAGTTTGTTCAACTAATCAACGGTAGGGATGAAGAAAATTCCTTACTGTTGGAAGTGTCACTTTATAAGTTGTGAAAGTACAGCTGTTAGTTCTTGTTTGATTTGTTTTGCAAATGCTGGATCTTTACCTGAAGTGGATATACTTACAATATACTCATTATCTCGAATAATTGCAGGCGTGTGAAAAGATGATTGCGTGCCATCACTTACGATATTAACCCACTGAAAATCATGCGCTGCTTGTTTGACCATCATATTTACATCATGATGATTTGTTGCAGCATAAATGAGATGAGCATCTTTTATATCTTCCTCTGTAAATGCTTTTTGTTTCCATGTAATATAGGAGAGTTTCTCCATTTCCTCACAAATTTCTGGGCTGACAACAGTGACAATGGCTCCTGTATCCTTTAATCCAGCTGCTTTTCGGTATGCAATTTTGCCGCCCCCGATGATGACAACGATTTTTCCTTGTAGATTAAATATAAGAGGATATAGGTTACACATCTACAGATTCCTCCATTCGTTCTAATAACGCTGACTTCATATAGGCGTCAAATTGAAGATAGTTACAAGTTGTAACATTCGTATATGTGTGTGCATGGCGCTCAATTTTCCGAAGTAATAATCCGGTAAAGAGAAGGTATGGCATGACATATACGTGTTGAGCCGCTGCTGTTATCCAATTAAGTTCTTCGGTAAAAGAAGGTGTTCCTTTTGTTAAAAAAGAGCAGGAAACAGGCATGCCAATTTTCCGCTCAACTGCTAATCCGATTTGTTGCAATTCATGTATAGGTTGAGAATCACTACTGCCTCGGCCGACAAGTAGAATTTTACTACCTTGCATAGGTGTGACTTCACGTATTCTTTTTATCACGAGTTCAATCATAAGCGGGTGTGTACTAAAAGGAGGTACAATTGAAAACGTAATGTGCGGATAGCGTTTTTGTACTTGCTCAATTTCAAAAGGAACGTCACGTTTATAATGGGCAGCTGCAAATAATAAAATAGGGACAATTAAAATGTCAGTTGCTCCGTCTAGGATGGCTTCTGTAATCGCATCCTGAACAGTTGGTGTTGTGAGCTCAAGAAATCCAATTTTTTGTATGCTTTCACTACGTGCTTTTATAACATCCTGGACAAAGTGGATGAATTGTTCATTTCCTTCTTGTAATCGGCTACCGTGCCCAATATAAACAATCCCTTTCATTGTGCTGCCACTTCTTTCTCATTAAGGATAGCTTGTAATTCATAATCAATGTTCTGGAATCCAATTTTATTTGCATACTGCAAAGTGAGTCCATCTGTATACGAGAATGGTAAATTGAAAATATGCATGAAACCAAGGTGTTTGACCTCTGCTATAAATGTATCAATAGCGGCGCGTCCTTCAAATACAATGCTATCCCATGTGAATTCAGAGAGCATACGTGTATGAATTTCATCAAAACGATGATCTATTTTATATTCATGTGTCATTATATAAGAACCGGGGCCGACTTTTTCTTGAATAACAGCAATTCGATTGATGTTTCGCCCTAAATACACAGTTGATTCTGTAGAAAATTTTGCTGGTTCACTGAAGAGTCCGTATTGCATGAGTGCCTCTTGAGCGCCGTTATTCATATACTGTAGTTCCCCCTGCAAGGAACGAATATCTTTACGATGCTGTGCACATGATTGCAACAAAATTGCTACGCTTTCGGCTGAACAAAAAACAAGACGTTTAGCGTCAAATATTTCACAGAGCTGTTCATGTGCTAATGTGTATTCTTGTTTTTTGAAAGTTGGAATCTGATATGTTTCTGCTCCGGCTTCTTGTAATTTTTGTTCTGCTTTACTTGTTTTATTTGATGAAGAGGCAAGCAAAACTTTTTTTCCGTGCAATGGCTTATGTTCTTTCCAAGCGATTTGTTTACGCAAGGATACGACATCTCCAACAATTGTCATGGAAGGATTTGAAATGTGTTCCTCTTTGACCCTATCAACAATTGTGGATAGAGTACCTGTAACGACTCGCTGTCTTCCTGTTGTACCCCATTCAATGACTGCTACTGGTGTATCTTTTTTCTTTCCTGTTTGTAATAAGTTTTCACAAATGATTGGTAAATTTTTTATGCCCATGTAAAAGGCAACAGTATCACTATTTAAGAGTGAGTTGTAGTTTACATGATCCTGAATCGGTCCTTTTGTATGACCAGTTAGTAATGTTACGCTATTACTATAGTCACGATGGGTGAGAGGGATGCCGGCATACGCACTAGCGGCAATGCTAGATGTAATACCTGGTACAATCTCATATGGAATGTTCTCTGCTGCTAAAGCAGTTGCTTCTTCACCAACGCGGCCAAAGATAGAAGGGTCTCCGCCTTTTAAACGGACAACGGTCTTACCTTCTTTGGCAGATTGAAGTAAATGAGCGTTAATCATTTCTTGGCGCATAATATGATTTGTTGGCATTTTTCCGCAATAGACAAGTTCACATGTTGGCTTTGTATAGCGAAGTAGATTTTGATTCAATAAACGGTCATATAAAACAATATCTGCTTTTTGTAAACACTCCATCGCTTTTTTTGTAATAAGCCCTTCATCACCAGGTCCTGCACCGACTAAATATACGTATCCGTTCATCTCTACACCTCATCTATTTTTACTCGAAAGGAAGCCAAGAAGAGGCTTCCTTGTGTAAGTTACATGTATATATAAATATCACCATCAATAACTTGTACTTCATACGTTTGAATGCAACCATCATCGGGTTTTTGTACTTCACCTGTTAGTAATGAAATTTTCCAATCGTGAAGTGGACAAAAGACAAATTCACCGGAAACAATTCCTTCCGCTAAAGGTCCATTTTTATGAGGGCACCGATTTTCTACAGCACGAATGTCGCCGTTTGCAAGGCGAAATAAGGCAATAGACATATCCTTTATTCGCACTTCCTTACCAATTTGTACGGGAAGATCTACAGCATGCATGATTTTTATTTTTTCTTTCGTTTGTAACATACGAATCGCTCCTTACTTTACAATCTCTACTTCATACATCGTTTTTAATGATTGCGTTTCTAGTGCTTGTCCCCAAGCCTCTTCATATGTGCTACGTGCTTTTTGGAAACGTTCATTTAGCATAGCGACCATATTTTCATCTTGCAGCACTTCTTTTATGTGGTGTAAGCCCATTCGCTCTACCCAAGGAGCTGTACGTTCGCCGTAAATACCAGTTTCACGATAGTATTGTACGTAAGCTGTGGCGATGCGAAGTACATCCTCTTCTGAAGGTACAATCATTACAAAATCCGCTTCACGCACTTCTGTACCGCCATTACCACCGATATAAAGTTGGAAGCCATTTTCAACACAAACGACACCAAAGTCTTTCGTTAATGCTTCCGCACAGTTACGCGGGCAACCTGTTACACCCATTTTCATTTTATGTGGTGTATCTACCATTTCTAATGACTGTTCAAGTAGCATACCAAGTCCTAATGAATCTTTTGTACCGAAGCGGCAGAAACGAGATCCGACACATGATTTTACATTGCGAAGGGACTTCGAGTAGGCATAGCCAGAGTTCATACCAAGGTCGGCCCACACTTTTGGTAAATCTTCTTTTTTAACACCATATAAACCGATGCGGCTTGCGCCTGTTATTTTCACGAGTGGAACGTCGTACTTCTTCGCAACTTCCGCAATTTTCATTAAATCATCTGCTGTTGTAACGCCGCCGTACATGCGTGGAATAACAGAAAATGTCCCGTCATGTTGAATATTTCCGTTCATTCTTTCGTTAACGAAGCGGGATGCTTTATCATCGGCATACTCTTCTGGGCAGGCCATACGTAAATAGTAATTTAATGCAGGACGGCATTTTGAACAGCCTTCTTCGTGCGCGAAGGCAAGGACGTTTCGCACTTCCTTTGGTGATTTTAAACCTTTCTCATGAATCGCTGCTACAACTTCATCGCGAGATAATGTTGTGCACCCGCACATACCTGCAGCCTGGGCAGAAGCATCAAAATTATCTCCGAGTGTATGAGATAAAATTTGTTCAACGACTGGGCGACATTTCCCGCAGGATCCAGCAGCTTTTGTACATCCTTTTACTTCTTCAAATGTTGTTAAGTCTTGTTCTAAAATAGCGTGAACAATGGCTCCTTTTGTGACACCGTTACATCCGCAAACAGTTTCATCAGCACTCATACTTGCAATATCAAGTCCGCTATCTACACCGGCTTTATGAAGAAGAGAAGCTGGTGTATATTCTTGAATATTTTCTTCTTTTTTTAACATGCTGAAGAGGCGTGTGCCGTCAGCTGTATCGCCATATAAAACAACACCAACAACTTTATTGTCGCGAATTAGTACTTTTTTATAGGAACGTGTACATTCATCAAATATGGAGATTGCTTTTGTGATATCATCTTCATAAATCTGACCAGCGGAGAATAAATCGCATCCCGCAACTTTCAGCTGTGTACCGACGATGCTGCCTGTATATCCATCTGTTTGTGTATTTGTAATCTGTTTTGCTAATACAGCACCTTGCTCATAGAGCGGTGCAACAAGACCATAGGCAATTCCTTTATGCTCTGCACACTCACCAACCGCATAAATTGATTCATCATTTGTTTGCATATAGTCATTGACTACAATGCCGCGGTTCACAAGTAAACCAACGTCTTTTGCTAACTGTGTATTTGGACGTATTCCAACAGCCATGACGATTAAATCACAATTTACAACATCGCCATCTTCAAATTGGATGCCCTCAACGTGGTCTGTACCAAGAATTTTTACCGTTTTCTTTTCCATAAGGAACTTCATACCCTGTGTTTCTAAATCTGCACGCAGTAATGAAGCTGCTCTAGCATCGAGCTGTTGCTCCATTAAGTGTGGCATTAAATGAACAACATGCACGTCCATTCCTAAGTCAATAAGTCCTCGTGCGGCTTCTAAACCAAGTAATCCGCCGCCGATGACAACTGCTTTTTTATATCGCTTAGCCGTATCTATCATAAATTGTGTATCTTCGATTGTGCGAAATCCTGTTACACCAGGGAGATTTGAACCTTCTACAGGTAAGATAAAAGCACTAGAGCCTGTTGCGATAATGAGTTTGTCGTACATAACAATGCGATTCTTTTCTGTAACAATGACTTGTTCTTCCCGATCAATATGAAGTACTTTTTCATTTGTATATAACGTAATATTATTTTCTTCGTACCAACTGTATTCGTTCATAATGATATCTTTCATATTTTTTTTTCCTTGTAGGACGTGGGAGAGCATAATACGATTGTAGTTTGGGTGCGGTTCATCTCCAAAAATGGTAATGTCGTATAAAGTATGGTTTTGTTTTAAAATTTCTTCGATGCAGCGTATTCCAGCCATACCATTCCCGATCATGACTAAACGTGTTTTCATATTTATTTCCCTTCTTTTTGTGAAAGATTTAACAAACTTTTATGTTTGTATTATAGAATTTTTGGGAAATGAGGGGATGTGATATTTATCACAGTTTTGGAGGATTCATAAATTGTTCAAATTTGCTGTAATCTCCTTTTATATTTGATAATTTTATCTCACTAGTTGTAGGTAGTAAGACCTCACTTTAAGATTCAGAGAAACGAAAGAAGGGAGGGGAAGAACCCGACCGCTGCTGGAAGGTTCACTTTATCACGAAAGAATAATATGAAGGTTAGTAAAGGGATTGAAAATATTCCAATAGAGGCAAGGAGTAAGTTTTTGACTATAATATAAAACTTTGTGCAGGTGTTTTTAGAAAAGATAAGTTGTTATTGCTTGTTCTAAAGTAAGAATCAGGCTCGTATACATATAGTACAAACTTAGATTTTTAGGAGGAAAGTGTATGCCTAAATCGACTTTCAAATGGCTTGTTTGTGCTACATTAAGTACGGTTTTATTAGCAGGATGTGGATTGTTTAGTAAGGAAAAAGCGACAGAGCAAATTGATCCACCTAAGAAAGTTACTTATACAGACGGGGAGAAGAAAGAAACTGCGAAACAAGGGCAAACGAAAAAACTAGATTTATATCTTGTAGATAAAAATGGTTATGTTGTGCCGCAAACGGTGCAGTTACCTGCTCCGAAAGATAACGCGGTGATTAAGCAGACATTACAATATTTAGTGAAAGACGGGCCGGTAACAAACTTATTGCCAAATGGATTTCAAGCTGTGCTCCCAGCGGACACAGAAATGACAGTTGATGTGAAAAAAGACGGGACTGCGGTTGTTGATTTTTCAAAAGAACTGAAAAATTATAAAAAAGAAGAAGAGCGCCGCATTGTAGAAGCGGTTACTTGGACATTAACGCAGTTTAAAGAAGTAAAGAATGTGAAGTTCAGCATGAATGGGCAAGAATTAACGAAAATGCCTGTTGCTGGTACTCCGATTGGTAATGGGTTAAGCCGAGCAAATGGCATTAACTTTGATGATGAACAAGTTGCTGATATTACAAATACAAAACCAGTTACGCTGTATTTCTTAGCGCAAAATAATAAACAAAATTATTATGTGCCAGTAACGCGCCGCGTTGCAGAAGGAAAAGAAAATGAAGTTGCGACAATTGTAAAAGAACTTGTAAAAGGACCAGCGCATCAATCGTCGTTAACATACGACTTTAATCCAGATGTAAAGCTAATCAATGATCCGAAACTTGAAAAAGGAACGGTGACACTAAACTTTAATGAAAATATTTATGCGAATAAAGGTAAAAGTATGATTTCTAACTATGTACTTCAGTCTCTTGTATTAACTTTAACGGAAAAACAAGGAGTAGAAAATGTGTTAATTCAAGTGAATGGAAAAGCGAATCTTGTTACAGAAAAAGGCGATAAATTAATAAAACCAGTCGCTCGTCCGCAAAACGTGAACACAGGTAGTTTTTAAACAGGAATAATTTGATATACTTAATTTATGAAAAGAAGGGGCATTCCCCCTTCTTTTATTGTCATACATAACAAAATTTTTAAATGGGCTATACTAACATGTAGCAGTTACAAGGGGGTTATTTTTATGCGAGTAGATGGTAGACAAGCATCAGATTTGCGCCGTGTACATATTCATACGAATTATTTAAAACATCCAGAAGGATCAGTGTTAATTGAAGTTGGTGATACGAAAGTTATTTGTACAGCAACGATTGAAGAAAGGGTTCCGCCGTTTATGAGAGGAGAAGGAAAAGGATGGGTTACAGCTGAGTATTCCATGATTCCTCGTGCAACAGAACAGCGTACAATTCGTGAATCGAGTAAAGGGAAAGTAACGGGGCGCACAATGGAAATTCAACGTTTAATAGGACGAGCATTACGTGCTGTTGTGGATTTAGAAGCGCTCGGTGAAAAGACGATTTGGATTGACTGTGATGTCATTCAAGCTGATGGTGGAACGAGAACAGCTTCTATTACCGGTGCATATGTTGCGATGGTATTAGCGTTTGAGAAGCTTGTAGCAGCAGGAAAAGTATCAAAAATTCCAGTAAAAGATTACTTGGCAGCAACGTCTGTTGGAATCGTTGATGAGCATGGTATTGTGTTAGATTTAAATTATGCAGAAGATTCTAAGGCGAATGTCGATATGAACGTCATTATGACAGGAAAAGGGCATTTTGTTGAAGTACAAGGTACAGGAGAAGAAGCGACATTTAGCCGTAGTGAATTGAATGAATTGCTAGATGCGGCGGAACATGGAATTTTACAGCTTATTGAAATGCAAAAAGAAGCGTTGGGCGATATTGTAACTCATATGGAATAGAGGTGAAAATTATGAAACAAGTTGTAGTAGCAACAAAAAATGCAGGAAAAGTACGTGAATTTGCGGAGCTATTTGAAAGGTTTGATTTAGAAGTAAAATCACTTTATGATTTTCCTCATATTGAAGAAGTAGAAGAAACTGGTGAAACGTTTGAAGAGAATGCCATTTTAAAAGCGGAACATCTTTGTAAACAGTTAGATGAAATTGTCATTGCGGATGATTCGGGTTTAATTGTAGATGCTCTGCAGGGAAAACCAGGAGTTCGCTCTGCTCGTTATGCAGGAGAGGAAAAGGATGATCAAGCTAACATTCAAAAGGTTCTAGAAGAATTAAAGGGTATTTCAATGGAGAAACGTACAGCACGTTTTTATTGCGCATTAGCCGTTGCGTTTCCACAAGAAGATAAAAAACCATTGATTGTAAACGGAACGTGTGAAGGGAAAATTTTAGAACAACAGCGCGGAGAAAATGGCTTTGGTTATGATCCAATCTTTTATGTAGAAGAATACAAAAGCGCAATGGCAGAATTGTCATCTGATGAGAAAAATAAAATTAGTCATCGCGGACGTGCTCTTCGTAAATTGGAAGAAAAAATTCCAGTATGGTTTTTAGGAGAAGAACAATAAGGGAGCGAAACCGATGAAGGCGTTAATTGTGAGCGACAGTCACGGTTCTGTGAAAGAGCTAAAGCAATTAAAAGAGCACTATGAGGGAAACGTAGATGTGATGATTCATTGCGGTGATTCTGAATTAACATCTCAGCATTCTGAACTAGAAGGGTTTCATGTGGTGAAAGGAAATTGTGATTTTGTTGGTGATTTTCCAAATGACATCATCACAGATGTACAAAGCACTCGCTTTCTTGTAACGCATGGCCATTTATACAATATTAAAATGACGCTGCAAACACTTTTATATCGTGCTAAAGAAGCTGAGGCAAATGTTGTTTGCTTCGGTCATTCACATATATTGGGAGCAGAAATCATAGACGACATATTGTTTATCAATCCAGGAAGCATTCTTTTGCCGCGCTCGCGCAGAGAAAAAACCTTTGCTTTACTCGAAATACAAGAAAGCGAAATAGATATTCGTTTTCTTACATTAGATGGTGCAACTGTAGCGGAAAAAACGTTTAAAATAGGGTGAGAAATTTTTCTTCACCCTATTTTTTAAAAAATGTTGACTTTAATTATTGGTAATAATATAATAAGAACTGTCGATGAGACATTAGCAAAAATTTCATATCATGCGGGTGTAGTTTAGTGGTAAAACAAGAGCCTTCCAAGCTCTGGTCGAGAGTTCGATTCTCTTCACCCGCTCCATGTCCCAGTAGCTCAGCAGGATAGAGCAACGGCCTTCTAAGCCGTCGGTCGGGAGTTCGAATCTCTCCTGGGACGCTAAAAAAACCTTTGCGGTAACGTCAAATTCCGCAATATATAAGCCTTCTGATTCGTCAGTTGAATCGTACAATGTGCGGTCATTAACGAGTTAGGAGGCTTATTTTTTTATGTCAAAAAGACGAGATTCTTTAACGGTTAGCGAAGACTTATCGAATATCTTTAGCGATAGATTGAAAAGTGATCGTGTTAAGAAAGAGACCGCGGAAAGTCGTTATACGTTAAATTTAACAATCGACAAAGCGCTCTATATAGTTGTGCGTCAAATGAAGGCGGCTGGCTTACGTGAACGTACGATAAATGACTACTATATACACGTTAATCACTTTGCGAAGGTAACGGGCACGCAGTACCTAGAAGAATTAAATGTTAATCATATTTACGAATGGTTATCGTCTATGAACGTTAGCAATCAAACGAAATTAACTCGTTTAAAGTGCATAAAGGCGTTTCTAGGACGTTGTCATGATAACGGATGGATTGATATTAATTTTTGGCGCAATGTGAAAATAAAGGTGGATACGCCTGTTAAAGAGGGTGCTACAGACCGTGAAATTAATATCCTGTTATCAATGATCGATTTAACACGATTCTTAGATTTGCGAGATGCTACCGCTATCTTGCGTATGTATCAGACGGGAATACAATACGTGTCGGCACATTGGCGCAATTAGAACATAAACATGTCGATTTAGAAGCGAAAGTATTAAGTGTTGACGGCGGTATTATTAAGAATCATGAATCAATATATCTGCCGTTTGACGACGCTCTCGCACGATTGCTAGACGTTCTTATGAAACAAAACGAAATTATTCGAAGAGAATACAACGTAAAAAATGATTATCTCTTTATTACGAAGAGTGGCGGAAGTGTCGTAACTAGTCCAACGAATAGCATCATAACAAAACGAATGACTAAACATGCGAAAGAGAAACCGATAAATTAATAGTGGATATCGTTTTTGATACAGATCACGTAGAAAGTACATGTGATATAGCTAGAAGGTTGGCAGCTAAAACAGGTCACTCTTTTGATAGTGCTAGAGGGGCGGTGCGCTCGTTTGTAAAACGAAAGAGGGTTGCGTCTTAGTGAATGATTAATTACATAAATTTACTGTGTGCGGTAAAATAAAGAGTAGAATGTATCGGGATAAGGTGGGGAGACTGTATGCACATTAGCTCAGAGAGGAAAGCAGAGTTGTTTGAAGGACTTTTAAATCGTTTACGAAGAGACCGAAATATCATGGTAGGTAGTTCTTCTCGATTTAACTTATCTAATGTAAATACAATAAGGAAGCTACATATTATTCGCGATATGGGCACTAAAACAATCTATTGCCGTAAAGCAGAAGTAGCTAAAGAGTATATTCAACCTTTAAATTCAGATAAAATACGTCTGTTTTCAGGTGGAATTTGTAAGTTATGTGTGAAAAAGTGGATTAAAGAAGAGTTTAAGAAGCTATTACAGGAAGAAAAAAGGTAGGTAGGAGTGGGTATCTACGTGCGGAGATAAAGTAACCTTAATCATGCTAGCGGTATTAACGATAGCGCTGGTATTCGTTGGTGTCTCGTCTAAGTTTAACAGCCTTATCGTTGACGTTATCACCGTACTATTCCTATTGATATCTACTGCGGTAGGTGCAGCAATTATAAAAGAACGCAGGCTGCGTAAGAAGAATGGACGATAAGTGGGACAAAGAAATACGTTTCCTTTCGAAAGGGGGTACATATATGAAGATAAAAGTAAAAATAAAAAAAGGAAGAAACATTCCGTAATTCTGTTAACAATCGCACTAATTGCGTTAGTAGTTACGGATATTATCGGAAACTTGTATCTTAGTGCAGCCGCAGTAATATAAGGACTAGCTGTGTTCGCAGCAACTATTACAGATATGATTGGAGACTGGCGAATATACCGTGACGGAATTTATCGAGGTAGACGGTAAGGAAACCGAAGTAAAGCAATGTAAATCCTGCGCTGAAAAGTTTCCGCTAGATAGCTATTATCGAAATGGGCGTGGGGGATTTAAGCTGATTTGCAAGCGATGCTATGAAGATAAATACGATAGAGCTAGAGCCGTAAAACAAGCGTTAGATAAATCACATACAAACAAAATGCAGCGGCAAGGAATCGCATCGTTTAGCGTAACTGCCGTCGGCTCATTCACATTCGAAGAAAATAACGTTTCTAGTGCGATTAAGCAGCTATTATCGGAACTTATCCCCGACAGTGTGTTACAATTAATAGAAGCGGAAAACGAGAATCTCCAATTGACTGGACGTGTGATTGGTTGGACAGTTTAAGAAGGTTGTATAAAAAAGGGAGATGGCGCAAAGATGGCGAAATCAAAAGAGAATGATTTAACGGAGAAATTGGCAGAAGGTCACCGAAAATATGGTGACGGCAACTTTACAGTACAGAATATCGGCGATGAAACTAACCCGAATTGGACTGTTGTAAAAAATGTGAGGAAGGGATCGGCAGGTATTCGCGAAGAGGAAGATATATTAAGACTGCGATCAAAATATATAAAATAGTGAGGAAAGGTACGCCGAGATTCGCATTTTAAGACGATTATTTTTTATTCCGTGGATAAGGGATTCATCTGAATGCGTCAGAATTTTCGATAGGGAATCGATAGAACAAAAAGGCATTCAACATTGACGTAGAACTACTATATAGCGTATAATATTAATTAACAAAAACGGTCAGTTGACCGCCAAAATGAACGTTTAGCAAACGATGAAAGAATCGTTTATATATCGTAGGTAATTGACGGGTCGGGAGTTCGAATCTCTCCTGGGACGCTAAAAAAACCTTGTTATCTTTTGATAACAAGGTTTTTTGTTTGTTTTAAATGTATTCTTTTTTGCTTGATCCAGTAAAATGGTAGTAATCCGAGTGTAGGAATGGTTGAAAGGGGGATTTGAAATGAAACGATTTATAATGCTTTTAGGCTTTATATCGCTTTTGACTCTTTTGACAGCTTGCTCGTCTAAACCATCTTTAGAACTTGTAAATGCAAAAGTTGATATAGTTACCGATAAAAATAAGGTTGGTGCTATAGGCATAACAGAAGGT
The DNA here is from genome assembly GCF_050474045.1 of Bacillus sp. S2(2024). Lineage (NCBI taxonomy): Bacteria > Bacillati > Bacillota > Bacilli > Caryophanales > Bacillaceae > Bacillus > Bacillus sp. S2(2024). The sequence goes on along the minus strand of NZ_JBFLUS010000003.1, from coordinate 3,468,076 downwards.
GATAAGAAAGGGCAGGAGCTTGTACCAACGGCATTATATTATGAGTTTAAAATTAAAAATAATGGGAAGCAAAAAATTGGAGGATTTGGCGATAAAGGTTTACAAGTGAAAATTGAATCTAATGATAAATTAGTGAATACCTCCAAAGAAATAGTTGGCTTTAATATTTTTGACCCCTCTGCATATGAAGGATCGGGTGTAGGTTTTGGAAGTTCTTTTGGCGGAGAAATCAAACCTGGTAAAAGTGGGGAATATATTCTAACTTTTGATTTAGGTGTAAGTGAAGAAAACTCGCAAGTTCCACTAAGAGTTCCAGCAAAAGAAGCATTGAAAAAACTTGAGAATAACGCTTTAGATGCTTCACTATTAGTGACGTTAGATGGTAAAGAAATAGCTCGATTTGATTTAAATAAGAAATAGTAATTGTATTATTTAATATGATAAAAAAGTAAAGCATCGGTGATAAAACCGATGCTTTTTTTGTTAAATGATTGTTATTTTATTTGTTTTTTACTCCCCTAGAAGGGAACTTGTTATAAAGAATGCTTTCCTTTTTTATGATGTTACATTAACTTTTAATAAATTTCTCATATAAATCTAATTAGATTTTCAGATGAATTTCATTAAAAGTTAGTAAAGTAGGGACTAGTTCTTGTAGTAATCATCAAATGAATAAACGAGAATCATGAAATGGTTTGAGACATTGATTATCAGTTTAAATACAATAAAAAGGAGATGAGTTCATTGGCAAAAAATCTATCCGTTTCTGATGAAGTCGCTGCCGCCTCGTCACTAGGCCGACAGATGTTGAATAAGGTTCCACAAGTTACGATCTTCTTCTGGATAATCAAAATTTTATGCACAACCGTCGGTGAAACATTTGCTGATTTCCTAAATTTCAACCTTGGATTTGGTTTAACTCTCACTACCATAATTATGGGAATAGCGTTTTTCGTTGTATTGTATCTTCAATTCAGAGCAACTAAATATGTTCCAGGCATTTATTGGCTAACTGTTGTTCTTATAAGCGTATTTGGAACGTTGGTAACTGATAATTTGACAGACAATATGGGAGTACCTCTTGAGGTTAGTACGGTAGTTTTCTCCGTGCTTCTAGGTTTAACTTTTCTTTTTTGGTATCTCAGTGAAAAAACACTCTCGATACACTCGATTTATACAAGAAAAAGAGAAGTTTTCTATTGGCTTACCATTCTTTTCACATTTGCATTGGGAACAGCAGTCGGAGATTTATATTCCGAACAACTCGGTCTTGGTTATCTTCGTACAGGAATACTAGTCGTTATTGTAATTAGTTGTGTATTTTCGACATGGAAATTTTGGGGACTTGATGGAATATTAGCGTTTTGGGTTGCGTATATTCTTACTCGTCCACTAGGAGCATCATTAGGAGATTACCTATCTCAACCAAAAAATAATGGTGGGTTAGGTTTGGGCACAACAATTACTAGTGTAATTTTTCTTATAGCTATTTTAGCGATAATTGTTTTTCTTGCTGTTACAAAAGTTGATACAAAGGTAAAAAGTGATACAGCAGAAGCAAATCAAGCAAATGGAAATAAGAAAAATGTTTTGACACAAACCATTGTGGTACTATGCATGTTCTTAGTTGTTGGTATAGGCGGTTATGTTTGGTGCAGTAATCATATAGCACCGCCAACCGATTCTGCGCAAACTACATTATCTGGACAGTTAACAGACTTTGTTAAAATTGAAAGTAATATGCTAAACCATGTAAACTCAAATGACTTTACTTCGGCGAAAAAAGGGGCAGACAATTTGGAACATGAATGGGACACAGCGGAGCCTAAACTTAGGAAAATAGATGGCACAACGTGGACTAAAATTGATGGAACTATTGACAGTGTATTAGCAGCAGTTCGTTCATCAAACCCTGATGTCAACAAGTGCAAATCTGCACTTAACAATTCGCTTAGTGTCATAAATGGAGCAAATAAATAAAAATTTTAGGGATCGTAAATCTGAACTGCACCCCAATTGTTAGACGCAACTAACAATTGGAGGTACAGTTTTTTATGTTTTCAATGAATTTTACAGAAAAAACTGTAGTTATTAGAAAAAGAATGAAAAGCAAAATTAGTTTAGGTTAATTGTTAATAAACCTCTCAAACACAAACCCGAAATCTTTTACATTATATTGTTTCTTCGTATCCACAAGCCAGTTAAATGCAATTTGATTAATTTCTTTAAACTGCGCTGCTACATCTAGCTCAGCATTTCTCAGATTGCTTAATGTAGAAGAGGCCATTTCTAAGCTCTTATGTGCGTATTGCGTTACGATATCATTTTCATGAGTGATTTCCGCGATTTTCAGAAGTGCTTTATATAAATCTTTTACTTCTTCAATATGTTTTTTATGTACGTCGATGGAGTAATGCTCTCCGCCCATATTAAATTTAATCTCAATATCTAAGTCTACTGTCCCTGCTGTTTCAAGCAGAACGTTAGAAATTTTATGAGTGTTGTAATTATAACGGCGAAGTGTACGTTTCTTACTTATCGCACTTGTTCCATCAACATGAATAAGAGCTGTATTTGTAAAGCAATACTCATCTGTTTTTGATTTGATTAAAAAATAAATTTTTTCGTTTTCTTCATGCATGACATAATCATCAGCATCTACTTTATCATAATCAGCAGGGGTAATAACGGACCCAATATCACTTAAACCAAGCATATCAGCTGCTACTTTTTTAAACATTGTAGTATCGTCCTTTTGTTTTGAAATTTCTGAATAATTTTCGATTTATTATAACATGAGAGAAGTCTTTTTTGAGAAATCTTACAATTCTGTAAGGTACATGTAAGAAAATTCGATGGTAACTCTTTCTAAAAAATTTATACTAAAGATAACAAAGACGACGCGAGGAGGAGAAATAATGAAAGGTTTAGCTGTCGTAGCTTTATCGATTGCTTTTGGAGTTGTTGCCTTGGATAAATTGATGGACATGATTAATGTTATAAAACATTTAATTGCATAAATAAGATTTAAGGGGACAAGGAATGGAATGGTTATTGGGGATTATTGGGATTTGTAGTGTTGTTTTATTATTTATGTTTCCAATTGGATTATTAAGTTCAAGTACAAGTATATTTTTTTTGTGTTCAATCATTAGTACCATGATTATTATTATGTTATTGATGAAACGTAGTAAGCTTATTTTCTTCTTTAGCATTATCATAATGGTGTTTATTGTTCTTCAAGTGATAACCCTCTTTGTATATCCTACTATTATAAAAGCCTTTCATTAGAACTCTCCGCATCGGTAGCTGAGAGTTTTTTTCTTCCTCCTGTAGGATCATCACTTGCTTCTAAAAATTCTACTTTCGTATTTCTGGTTAGTATATTCTATTTTTGTATAGTAGAAATCTGTATTTTCCTAGTAAAAACGAACAGATTCCAAATATTGTGTTCCGAACTATCATTTGTTATATTAACTTTAAAGTGTATTGAAAATCTAAAAAAAGAGGCGAGCGTATGGATAAAAAAGAAAGTACGGTCGTATTGTTTCCGCAGTTGTCAGCGCGATTTATCGACGAAGGGTTTATTGCATTGCGTGAACGTCGGTTTGAAGAAGCTTTAACATGCTTCGAAATGTTGCGCCAGTACGGAGCACAGACAGAACAATCAGAATTGGCTTCAGTTATTTGTTTACTAGAATTAAAGGAAATGAAAGAAGCGAAAGAGCGATGCGAGGAATTGCTTGAAACAGGGGAACTCTTATTTCAGGATATTCTCGAAACATATGTTACGATTTTAGTACAAACAAATGATTATGAAGGCATTATTGAAACGGTACAGTCCGTTTTACAAACGAAAGAAATAACAGAAGAGCAAAAAGAGAAATTAGCACAACTTGCATTGTTTGCAAAGAGTATGTTAGATGGTGAAGAAGTAGTAGAAATAGACAATGACGTATTTTTTGATGAACCTGTGTTTGCAGATGCTTTGCTTAAAGGTGATTATGGGAAGCAACTGCGGGCGATAAATCGTCTTCCGAATAGAAATGTCGGAAGTGCGTTGCCAGCGCTGCGTAAATTTTTACTAGATGAAACGAAGCACCCTTATATTAAAACTTCTATCTTACACATATTAATGGAAAATCAAATACAAGAAAGCGTAGATGTGGAGAAATTCGGTGAGACAATAACGGTTATACCGGCTAATTTATCTTATAATCCATATGATACAGAAAAAGTGTTACATATATTGTCTGATCGCTTAGAGCATGATAATCCAACGATGTATGAGGCGATTATTACATATTGGAAAGAAATGCAAACAAGCATCTTTCCGTTTCCTTTATTAATAGAGAAAGACAAGTTATGGGCAGCTGTTTTAGAGAGAGTTGGAAGAAAACGCTTTGGAATGCCGATTCGTGAGGAACAGCTTCTTCGTGAGTATGATATTACTCTTGAAGAATATCATGTTGCATATCAGTGGTTTTTACGTATTGAGAAAGAAGGATTTATGCCAGTATAATGAAAAAGAATGTTTCGGTTATTGAAACGAGAGTATTCTATGTTATAATGTAAGGGTTGTAAAAGGCTGAAATCTGCCTTTTTATAAGAGAATAGAAACAAATATTCTCTTACTTATATGTTTCATATTATTCTCGAACAAAATATACCATATTTGTCTTTTGGACAAATAGTAGATTGAGAATGATGCGTCCGAGGTTTTTATAACGGATGTAAAAGCTGAATACGTCAGCTTTACAGAGTGTTTGTTGTTTCTTTATCAGAGACGATAAATGCCTCGATCTCTAGAGGTATGTGCATACATTATTATAGTTGGAGGGAAAGAATAAATGGCTGCAAAATGGGAAAAATTAGAAGGTAACGTTGGCGTTTTAACAATTGAAGTTGATGTGAAAGAAGTAAACAACTCTTTAGACGCTGCGTTCAAAAAAGTTGTAAAAACAATCAATGTACCAGGCTTCCGTAAAGGAAAAATGCCTCGTCCACTATTCGAACAACGCTTCGGTGTAGAATCTTTATACCAAGATGCTTTAGATATCATCTTACCAAAAGCATACGGAGAAGCAATTGATGAAACTGGTATCTTCCCAGTTGCTCACCCTGAAATCGACATCGAGAAATTCGAAAAAGGCGAAAACTTAATTTTTACTGCAAAAGTTACTGTAAAACCTGAAGTGAAATTAGGCGAGTACAAAGGCTTAACAGTAGAAAAAGTTGATACTACTGTAACAGATGAAGATGTAGAGAATGAATTAAAATCTTTACAAGAGCGTCAAGCTGAGCTTGTAGTTAAAGAAGACGGCACTGTAGAAAACGGTGCTACAGCTGTAATTGACTTCGAAGGTTTCGTTGATGGCGAAGCATTTGAAGGCGGAAAAGGCGAGAACTACTCTTTAGAAATCGGTTCTGGTACATTCATCCCAGGATTTGAAGAGCAATTAGTTGGTCTAAAAGCTGGCGAACAAAAAGACGTGGAAGTATCATTCCCAGAAGAATACCATGCAGCAGAACTAGCTGGTAAACCAGCAACATTTAAAGTAACAGTTCATGAAATTAAAGTGAAAGAACTTCCTGCTTTAGATGATGAGTTCGCAAAAGATGCAAACGAAGAAGTAGCAACTCTTGATGAGTTAAAAGCAAAACTTCGTGAAAACTTAGAAGAGAACAAAAAACATGAAGCTGAGAACAAACTTCGTGATGAAGTAGTAGAAAAAGCTGCTGCAAATGCAGAAATTGAAATTCCAGAAGCAATGATCGAAACTGAATTAGATCGTATGGTTCGCGAATTCGAGCAACGCTTAAGCTACCAAGGCATGAACTTAGAGCTTTACTACCAATTCACAGGTACTGATGAAGCAAAATTAAAAGAACAAATGAAAGAAGACGCAGCAAAACGCGTAACAACTAACCTTGTTCTTGAAGCAATCATCAAAGCTGAAAACATTGAAGTAACAGAAGAAGAAGTAAATGCAGAAGTTGAAAAAATGGCTGAAATGTACAACATGCCAGTAGACGCTGTGAAACAAGCTCTTGGTAACGTTGAAGGTGTAAAAGAAGAGCTTCAAATTCGTAAAGCAGTAGATTTCTTAGTAGATAACAGCAAGACTGCATAATAAAATAACAAGGCGCGACATTGCTCGTGCCTTGTTTTATAAATATAAATATATTTGTAAAACATTTTTGTTATGAAGAAGGAAATGATTCTTCGAAAGTCGAATATACATATTTCAAAAGTTTCAAAAAATTTTTATTTGTACATAACTAACCATATTATTTGTATTTCTAGCCACGTAGTGACATAATATGTATTTACATACGATACATTTATCGTGTACATACGAAGGCAAGGTTTTAGCACTTTGTAAGGGGTGTGAAAATATGTTTAAATTTAATGATGAAAAAGGGCAATTAAAATGTTCTTTCTGTGGTAAAACACAAACGCAAGTTCGAAAGCTTGTTGCAGGTCCTGGTGTCTACATTTGTGATGAATGTATAGAACTTTGCACAGAAATCGTGCAAGAGGAGCTTGCAAAAGATGAAGAAGTAGAATTCAAAGATGTACCGAAACCGGTAGAAATCCGTGAGATTTTGGATGAATATGTAATCGGACAAGATCAAGCGAAAAAGGCTTTAGCGGTAGCGGTATATAACCATTACAAACGCATTAATTCTAACAGCAAAATTGATGATGTAGAATTAGCGAAAAGTAATATTGCTTTAATTGGACCAACTGGTAGCGGTAAAACGTTACTGGCACAAACATTAGCACGTATTTTAAATGTTCCATTTGCAATTGCTGACGCAACATCTTTAACAGAAGCTGGATACGTTGGGGAAGATGTAGAAAACATCCTACTAAAACTTATTCAAGCAGCTGATTATGATGTAGAGAAAGCGGAAAAAGGAATCATTTATATTGATGAGATTGATAAAGTGGCGCGTAAGTCAGAAAATCCGTCAATTACACGTGATGTATCTGGTGAGGGTGTGCAACAGGCACTTCTTAAAATTTTAGAAGGTACTGTAGCAAGCGTTCCTCCTCAGGGTGGTCGTAAGCATCCACATCAAGAGTTTATTCAAATTGATACAACAAACATTTTATTCATTTGTGGCGGTGCATTTGATGGCATTGAACCAATTATTAAACGCCGTCTTGGTGAAAAAGTGATTGGTTTCGGTTCTGAGAAGAAAAATGCTGATGTAACAGAAAAGCATGTTTTATCGCATGTATTACCAGAAGATTTATTAAAATTTGGATTAATTCCAGAATTTATTGGTCGTCTTCCGGTTATTGCGAATTTAGAGCCGCTTGATGAAGGCGCTCTAGTTGACATCTTAACAAAGCCAAAAAATGCGCTTGTGAAGCAGTTCCAAAAGTTATTGGAACTTGATGATGTTGAATTAGAGTTTGAAGAGGGTGCCCTTGTTGAAATTGCGAAAAAAGCAATTGAACGTAAAACGGGTGCACGTGGACTTCGTTCAATCATTGAAGGCCTTATGCTTGATGTGATGTTCGAACTTCCGTCTCGTAAAGATATTGAGAAATGTGTGATTTCAAAAGAAACAGTAGCAGAAAATGCTACACCAAAATTAGTGCTTCAAGATGGTACTGTACTTGAACAAGATACAAAAACATCTGCATAAAGTGAAACCTTAATCAGTAGGGAATTCTTTCTGCTGATTATGAGTGGAACAAATCGGGCACATACCAGTAATTGATCCCCACCTAACTTTTTGCTTGTGCTGAATTTTGAGGTGGGGATATTATTGTCCGTGAATAGCAGCATAAACGTTAAGAAACAGCAATTGTATAATTGCTGTTTCTTATTATGTTTAGCGTGTTTCCTCCCAGGGGATACTGATAAGTAAAACATAGCGGGAGGAAATGAGTATGAGCTGGACAAATATTTTTTTAATCGTTCAACTTGTCTTTGGTGTAATTGTCGGATTGTATTTTTGGCATTTACTCAAAAACCAGCGAACACAAAAGGTTTCAATTGATAGAGAATCAAAGAAAGAGCTAGAGCAACTTCGAAAAATGCGGGAAATTTCTTTAACAGAACCCCTTGCTGAAAAAGTTCGCCCAGCGTCTTTTGCTGATATTGTTGGACAAGAAGATGGTATTAAATCATTAAAGGCTGCGCTATGCGGTCCAAATCCGCAACATGTCATAATATATGGACCGCCAGGAGTTGGGAAAACAGCAGCGGCTCGGCTCGTATTAGAAGAAGCAAAGAAAAATTCGAAATCTCCATTTCGAATGACTGCAACATTTATTGAGCTGGATGCCACAACGGCTCGATTTGATGAGCGGGGGATTGCTGATCCGTTAATTGGTTCTGTTCATGATCCAATTTATCAAGGTGCCGGAGCAATGGGACAGGCTGGTATTCCGCAACCGAAAAAAGGAGCGGTCACAGATGCGCATGGAGGTATTTTATTTATTGATGAGATTGGGGAATTGCATCCAATTCAAATGAATAAGATGTTAAAAGTGCTTGAGGATCGTAAAGTATTTTTGGAAAGTGCATATTATAGTGAAGAGAATTCTCTCATTCCAACGTATATTCATGATATTTTCCAAAAGGGATTACCAGCTGATTTTCGTCTTGTTGGCGCAACAACACGTTCTCCAGATGAAATTCCTCCTGCCATTCGATCACGCTGTTTAGAAGTCTTTTTTCGTGAGCTAGATACAGAAGAAATTGAAGCAGTAGCCAAAAATGCTGCTGAAAAGGTGGATATGGAGCTAGGTGAACATGGTATAGAAATGATTGGAATGTACGCACGGAATGGAAGAGAAGCCATTAATCTTGTGCAAATCTCGGCTGGAATGGCAATTAATGAAGGACGATCTTTTATAAAGGATGAGGATATTGAATGGGTTATTCATTCAAGCCAACTGACGCCGAAATATGAAAAGCGGGTATATCCAATTCCAAAAATTGGTCTTGTGAATGGCCTGGCTGTATATGGACCCAATACAGGGGCACTACTTGAAATAGAAGTAACGGCAATTCCAGCAAAAGAGAATGGATCCGTTGTGGTAACAGGGATTGTAGAAGAAGAAAGTATCGGTAATCAAACGAAATCAATTCGTCGTAAAAGTATGGCGAAAGGTTCTGTTGATAATGTTGTGACTGTCCTTCGTTCGTTAGATCTATTACCAGAAGGATATGATATACATATTAACTTTCCAGGCGGTATTCCAATTGATGGACCATCTGCCGGCATTGCCATTGCAACGGGTGTATATTCTGCTGTTCATCGCATGTATATCAATAATGAAGTAGCGATGACTGGAGAAATTAGTATTCACGGAGAAGTGAAACCAGTTGGTGGTGTTTATGCGAAAGTAAAAGCAGCGAAAAAGGCTGGGGCAAAGAAAGTACTAATCCCAGCAGAAAATATGCAGCCTTTCCTTTACACAATCAAAGGTATTGAAATCATTCCTGTACGAAAATTAAAAGAAGTATTTGCATTAGTATTTGTAAAAGAAAAAATTGAGCGAACAGGCGATACATTACTTTCCGTAGATGAAGGTGACGTGCAATCGATGTAAAGTGAAACTTCCATCAGTGGGGGGGCATCCGCCACTGATGGAAAGCTCTCACCAATCGGGCTCATATGGGCAATCATCATACGAGAGATGCTAACTTTATTGCCCGTCAGAGCAGGATATCCTAGACTTCGTTTAAGTTGTTATATGCTTAAGCGAAGTCCCTTTTTCTTTAATGAGCAATAGCGCATCGAGTCTCTGCGATTGCATAAGGCTTTATTGTAATATAAAATAGGGAAACAAAGATATTTATGGAGGTGCTATGTCTAATATGAATGCGAACGAAAGAATCGTGCCCCTCCTACCATTAAGAGGCGTTCTCGTATATCCGACGATGGTTCTGCATCTTGATGTAGGACGTGATAAATCGATACAAGCGCTCGAGCAGGCGGCTGTAGATGAAAATATAGTTTTTTTAGCGATGCAAAAAGACGTGAATATCGATGATCCGAAAGAAGATGATATTTATAAAGTAGGTACGTTAGCAAAAGTGAAGCAAATGCTCAAATTGCCAAACGGAACGATGCGTATCCTTGTAGAAGGTTTACATAGAGTAGAAATGACCGAATTCATCGAAGAAGATGATGTAATTACAGCTAATGTCCGTACGTTAATGGAAGAAGAAGAGGGCGATTTAGAAGAAAAAGCACTCATGCGTACATTAATTGAGTATTTTGAGCAATATATTAAGTTGTCTAAGAAGGTTTCAGATGAAACTTTTGTAACAGTTGTTGATGTTGATGAACCAGGTCGATTAGCCGATCTCATAGCATCTCATTTGCCGCTCAAAATGAAGCAAAAGCAACAGATTTTAGAAATCGCTGCGGTGAAAGAACGATTACATACACTTATTTCTTTTATTCAAGATGAAAAAGAGTTATTGAACTTAGAAAAGAAAATTGGTCAGCAAGTGAAGCGTTCTATGGAGCGTACACAAAAAGAGTACTTCTTACGTGAGCAAATGAAAGCTATTCAAAAAGAACTTGGTGATAAAGAAGGAAAAGGTGGCGAAGTAGAAGAGCTTCGTGAAAAGATTGAAGAATCGGGAATGCCAGAAGAAACGCAGCAGGCAGCTTTAAAAGAGCTAGATCGTTATGAGAAATTACCGGCAAGTTCAGCAGAGAGCGGTGTGATTCGCAATTATATTGATTGGTTATTATCTCTTCCTTGGACTGAGGCAACAGAAGATCGTATAGACCTTATGCGTGCTGAAAAAATTTTAAATGAAGAGCATTATGGGCTTGAAAAAGTAAAAGAGCGAGTACTTGAATATTTAGCAGTGCAAAAGCTCACGAATTCATTAAAGGGACCTATTCTTTGTTTAGTCGGTCCACCTGGGGTTGGGAAAACATCGTTAGCTAAATCAATTGCGACATCATTAAATCGTAATTTTGTTCGTGTTTCACTTGGTGGTGTACGTGATGAATCTGAAATTCGTGGTCATCGTCGTACGTATGTTGGTGCGATGCCGGGCCGTATTATTCAAGGAATGAAAAAGGCAAAGACAATCAATCCAGTCTTTTTATTAGATGAGATTGATAAAATGTCGAATGATTTTCGAGGAGACCCTTCAGCAGCATTATTAGAGGTGTTAGATCCAGAGCAAAATCATAATTTCAGTGATCATTACATTGAAGAGCCATATGATTTATCGAAAGTTATGTTTATTGCAACAGCTAATACGCTGGCAAGCATCCCAGGTCCGCTTCTTGATCGCATGGAGATTATTTCAATTGCTGGCTATACAGAACTTGAAAAAGTACATATTGCCCGTGAGCATTTGCTTCCGAAACAATTGAAGGAACATGGGTTGAAAAAAGGGAATTTACAAGTGCGTGATGAAGCACTTCTTGAAATTATCCGTTACTATACACGTGAAGCAGGTGTTCGTACGTTAGAGCGTCAGCTTGCGAAGGTTTGCCGGAAAGCAGCGAAGATTGTTGTAACAGAAGAGCGTAAGCGCGTTGTTGTAACAGAAAAGAATATTACAGAGTTGCTTGGAAAGCGAGTATACCGCTATGGTCAAGCTGAAACGAAAGATCAAGTAGGTATGGCAACAGGTTTAGCGTATACAGCAGCTGGAGGAGATACGCTTGCAATTGAAGTATCTGTATCTCCAGGAAAAGGAAAACTAATTTTAACAGGAAAACTTGGAGATGTGATGAAAGAATCTGCACAAGCAGCATTTAGTTATATTCGTTCACGTGCAGAAGAATTGCATATTGACCCTGATTTCCATGAAAAACATGATATCCATATTCATGTTCCTGAAGGTGCTGTACCAAAAGATGGGCCATCTGCGGGGATTACGATGGCAACAGCTCTTATTTCAGCATTAACAGGAATTCCTGTTAGTAAAGAAGTAGGAATGACGGGTGAAATTACACTTCGTGGTCGTGTATTACCAATTGGTGGATTGAAAGAGAAAACGTTAAGTGCGCATCGTGCAGGTTTAACGAAAATTATCTTACCAGCCGAAAATGAAAAAGATTTAGAAGATATTCCAGAAAGCGTAAAGGAAAACCTTACGTTTGTGCTGGCCTCGCATTTAGATGAGGTACTAGAGCACGCATTAGTAGGAGTGAAAAAATGAAAGTAACAAAAGCTGAGATTGTCATTAGCGCAGTCAAACCAGAACAATATCCTGAGGGTGATTTACCAGAAATCGCATTAGCGGGTCGTTCTAATGTTGGAAAGTCATCCTTTATAAATAAAATTTTAAATCGAAAAAAATTAGTGCGCATTTCTTCTAAACCAGGAAAAACGCAAACATTAAATTTTTTCATTATTAATGATATGATGCATTTCGTGGATGTACCAGGTTATGGATATGCGAAAGTATCGAAGTCAGAACGAGCAGCATGGGGCAAGATGATCGAAACGTATTTCACAACAAGAAAGCAGCTAGATGCAGCTGTTCTTGTTATTGATTTACGTCACAAGCCGACAAGTGATGATGTGATGATGTATGATTTCTTAAAGCATTATGAAATTCCAACAATCATTATCGCAACAAAAGCCGATAAAATTCCAAAAGGAAAATGGCAAAAGCACTTAAAAGTTGTGAAAGAAACGCTTGATGTAGAACCAGGAGATGAAGTCGTATTATTTTCTTCAGAAACAGGTCTTGGGAAAGAAGAAGCGTGGAAAGCGATTCATAAGTTTACAAATACAAAAAACGTGTGACGAATTGTCACACGTTTTTTTGGTACTATAGTACGTTTAATGTAACTTCAATATTTCCTTTTGTTGCTTTAGAGTATGGACATACTCCGTGTGCAGATTCTACTAATTGTTTTGCTTCTTCGTGAGATACACCAGCTACGCGTACATCTAATGTGACAGCTAATCCGAATCCCCCATCTGTATCTTTGCCAATTGATACGTGAGCCGTTACTTCCGTACTTTCTACTTTTACGCGTTTCGTACGAATCACAAGCTGCAGCGCACTATCAAAACAAGCTGCATATCCTGCTGCAAATAATTGCTCAGGGTTTGTTGCATGGCCGCCCATACCACCTAATGCTTTTGGCATTTTTACATCGAGATTTAAAACACCATCCTCAGAAATTACTTTCCCATTTCGTCCACCTGTTGCTGTTACAGTAGCAGTATATAAATTTTCCATGTTTACTCCTCTTTTCTATCATTTATTGTTTTCATTGCTTCAATTAATTTGTTTAATTGAATTAATAAAGTTGTATAATCTTCAGTTGTAATTCCTAAATGCGATGCCATTGTTTGTGGCAATGAACATGCTTTTTCTTTTAAAGCAAATCCTTGCTCTGTTAGTTCAATACATACTTTTCGTTCATCTTTCTTTGAACGAACACGCTTAACAAGTTGTAACCCTTCCATTCTTTTTAACATAGGCGTTAATGTTCCAGAATCTAAAAATAATCGTTCACCAATTTCTTTTACTGTTATTCCGTCTTGTTCCCACAGTACTAACAAAGTAATATATTGCGGATACGTAATGCCCATTTCTTCTAAATAAGGACGATAAAAACGTGTGACCTCTCTAGAACAAGCGTAAATAGAAAAACAAAGTTGATTATCTAGATGTAAAGGATTCTCGTGCATGAGTATCCCTCCTTTTTAAATTGTGCACAATTTAATTTTGTGAAATTAATATAAAATAAAACAAATGAGATGTCAACCGAAAAGAAAATCTATCGTTTGGAATAATCATACATATTTTCTTTCAATTGAAAGAAGCTAGTAAAAGATAGTCTTTCAGCATGTATGGAATAGTTTCTATTACTTGATTCTGACAATTTTTTTTGATAACGTACAGATAGAGTTATTATCTTATAATTATTATAAAGTGAAACTTCCCTTTCAGGAGTGCTTTTCACCTGAAAGGGTTAGTTGCATGCATCGATCTTTATAAAAGTTTCCTTACCTTTCTTTTTTCATTCTTTACTTATTCCAATGGATGTCTTATTGTCAATTAAGGAAGGAAAAATGAGACGATGTTCACATGATTGTCGGATTTATAAGAGGAAAGTTGTATTATGATAGTAGATAAGATGAAAAATCGGTTGAAGGGGGACATGCTGCGTGCATATTCTTGTTGTTGGTGTTAACTATCGAACAGCCCCTGTAGAAATTCGTGAGAAACTAACATTCCAAGAAGCAGAGTTAGAGCAAGCAATGACAACGTTACAACAACAAAAAAGTGTATTAGAAAATGTCATTGTATCAACGTGCAATCGAACGGAAATCTATGCTGTGGTAGATCAGTTACACACAGGACGCTATTATATTAAGAAATTTATGGCTGATTGGTTTCAGCTTGAAATAGAGGAAATTGCATCATATTTGTCTATATATGAGCAAGACGGTGCTACGGATCATTTATTCCGTGTAACATGCGGATTAGATTCAATGGTAGTGGGAGAAACGCAAATTTTAGGCCAAATTCGTAATAGCTTCTTACTAGCGCAAGAAGTAAAAACGACAGGAACGATATTTAATGAATTGTTTAAACAAGTCGTTACACTGGCAAAACGTGCCCATTCTGAAACAACAATTGGCGGCAATGCCATGTCGGTAAGTTATGCAGCTGTTGAACTTGGGAAGAAAATTTTTGGTGATTTGAAAGATTGCCATGTTCTTATTCTTGGTGCGGGGAAAATGGGTGAATTAGCACTTCAAAATTTGTACGGAAGCGGTGCTCATAAAGTGACTGTTATGAATCGTACGTTTGCAAAAGCGGAAGCGATGGCAGAAAAATATATGGGGCATGCAAAGCCATTAGATCAACTGCAATGTGCATTGTTAGAGGCTGATATTGTAATTAGTTCAACAGGTGCTTCTGAATATGTAATTACGAAAGAAATGATGTCCAAAGTAGAGGGTATGCGCTCTGGTCGTCCGCTTTTTATGGTAGATATTGCGGTGCCGCGGGATATTGATCCAGCAATTGATGCTTTAGAAAGTGTTTTCTTGTATGATATTGATGATTTACAAGGTGTTGTGGAAGCAAATCGTGCTGAGCGATTAAAAGAGGCTGAAAAAATTCAAATTATGATTGAAGAAGAAATGATTCTATTCAAGTCATGGCTAAATACGCTTGGTGTTGTACCGCTAATTTCAGAGCTTCGTGATAAGGCATTAGCGATTCAAAGTGAAACAATGCAAAGTATTGAACGAAAGATTCCAACGTTAACAGAGCGTGAGCGAAAAGTGATTAGTAAGCATACGAAAAGTATTATTAATCAATTGTTAAAAGATCCAATTTTAATTGCGAAAGAGTTGGCAGCGGAAGAAAATGCGCAAGAAAAACTTGCTCTATTTGCGAAAATTTTTGATTTAAATGCGAAAGAAGTAGTGGAAGAGACCAAAGCAGAATGGAAACAGACGGAGAAGTGGACCGTATCCGCTCCATCTTTGTAATGGAAAGGATAAATGGATGGGTGTTTTAAACAATAGCATTATTTATCATATTGCCATTATTTTATATGCCTGCAGCGTGAGTTTATATTTCATAGATTATTTTCAAAGTAACCGAAAGGCAAATCGAATTGCCTTTTGGTTACTTTCTGTTGTATGGGTATTATATTCGATATTTATGTTACTTCGAGCAACAGAAGCGGAAATCAATCCTATTTTAACGCTGCTATCGGGTATTTATTTTTATGTGTGGCTATTAATTACATTATCATTAGTTATTAACCGATTTATGCGTATTGATTTTTTAGTCTTTTTTACAAATATGATTGCATTTGGTGTAAGCGCCGTTTCTATTTTTACTCCGCTTGGACAAATGTCGCCGATGTTAACAAATCAATTAGTATCGGAGCTTGTCTATGTGCATGTTGGTATGGCGATTATTTCCTATGCAACATTTACAGTTTCCTTTATTTTTTCCATTATGTACTTAATTCAATATCGTTTATTAAAACAAAAAAAATGGAATGCAAGATTAAGACGTTTAGGAAATTTACCGAAGCTCGATTCTATGTCATATGGTTTGAATTTATTTTCTGTACCATTCTTTTTATTAGCAATTTTGCTCGGGTGTATATGGGGATATACGAAGTTAGATAATTTTCATTGGTATGACGCGAAGGTAATCGGATCTTTCGTTGTTTTATTTGTGTACTGTGCAGGTATTTATTTGCGCGGCTCAGATACATTGCAGGGGAAGAAAATTGCAAGTTGGAACATTGGGGCATTTCTCATCATGTTAATTAATATTTTTCTATTTAGCAGTTTATCGAATTTCCACTTTTGGTACTTATAATGAGGAGAGAAAAATATGCGCAAAATTATTGTAGGATCAAGAAAAAGTAAATTGGCATTAACGCAAACACATTGGTTTATCGATCAATTGAAAGCACTGGGATTGCCATATGAATTTGAAGTGAAAGAAATTGTAACGAAAGGTGACGTTATTTTAGATGTGACCCTTTCGAAAGTAGGCGGAAAAGGGCTATTCGTAAAAGAGATCGAACATGCGCTGCTTACAAAAGAAATTGATATGGCTGTTCATAGCATGAAAGATATGCCGGCAGTACTTCCTGAGGGACTAACAATTGGATGTATTCCGAAACGTGTTGACCCACGTGATGCGTTTATTTCTAAAAATGGTGAATCGTTTGATGAGTTACCAGAAGGAGCTGTTATCGGTACAAGTAGTTTACGTCGCAGTGCACAGTTGTTAGCAGCACGTCCGGATTTACAAATCAAATGGATTCGTGGAAATATCGATACGAGACTTCGTAAACTCAAAGAAGAAAATTACGATGCGATTATTTTAGCAGCCGCAGGACTAAAGCGAATGGGCTGGGCAGATGATGTGATTACAGGATACTTAGATGAAATAGTGTGCGTACCAGCTGTTGGACAAGGTGCGTTATCCATTGAATGCCGCGAGGATGATGATGATTTATTACAACTACTAAGTCATCTGAATGATAGTGTAACAGCGAAAACAGTTGAAGCAGAACGGGTATTTCTTCATAAATTAGAAGGCGGCTGCCAAGTGCCGATTGCTGGATATGCGACGCTGAAAGAAGATAACCAAATTGAATTAACAGCTCTCGTTGGATCTGCAGATGGAACTGTCTTATTGAAAGAAGTTGTGACTGGTGAAAATTCGCGAGAAGTTGGAGAACGAGCAGCAGACTTGTTAATCGGGCAAGGAGCGAAGGAACTTATTGTTTTAGCAAATCAGGAGCAAAACTAGCAATATGACTTCTCTTCGTGGAAAAACAGTGCTAATTACAAGAGCTGAGCAGCAAGCGAAGCAAATGAGTACAGAAGTGCAAAAGCAGGGCGGAATTCCATTAGAAATTCCGCTTTTGCATATAACAGCAGTTTCAGATGAGAACTTTCAAGAGGTATATGATGAATTAAACACATATAATTGGATTATTTTCACAAGTAAAAATGGTGTAAATTTCTTTTTAGATGGTATAAAGCAACCGTTACCACATACCATTAAAATTGCTGCAGTTGGTGTAAAAACAAAGAAAGAATTAGAGCAACGCGGTTATATTGTTCATTTTGTGCCAACTGCATTTGTAGCTGAAGCATTTGCGGAAGAATTTGTGAGTCATATAGGAAGCGGAACGCGTGTGTTATTGCCAAAAGGTAACCTTGCAAGAGATGTGATACCGGAAGCATTGAGAGGTCATGGTGCTATCGTACGTGAACTTATTGTATATGAAACTATGGTCCATGCACAAAAGCGCGGGCAGCTTATTGATGCACTGCAATCGAGAAAAATCGATGTGATTACTTTTACAAGTCCATCGACTGTGCAAAGTTTTATCGCATTGCTTGAGGGTGAAAACTGGAGAGAATGGATAAAAGGATGTACAATTGCTTGTATAGGCCCAATTACAGAACGAGAAGCGCGTAAACATTTTCAAAATCTTCTCATTCCGAAAGAATATACGATTGAAGCTATGTTACAATGCATTTCAGAATATTATTATAAAAATGTATAATAAAATGAAACTTTAAGAATTGGAGATGGAAAAAGTTATGAATCCTTTACAATTTAACCGTCATCGTCGTTTACGACAAAGTGCAAGTATGCGTGCTCTTGTGCGTGAAACACATTTACATACAGAAGATTTCATTTATCCAATTTTTGTTGTAGAAGGAGAAAACAAACGTAATGAAGTTTCTTCTATGCCGGGTGTATTTCAAATTTCTTTAGACCATTTGCAAGCAGAAATGCAAGAAGTTGTTGATTTAGGTATTCGTTCAGTTATCGTGTTCGGTATACCTGCTGAAAAAGATGAAGTTGGTTCTTCTGCGTATTGTGAGCATGGTATCGTACAGCGAGCAATTACACAAATTAAAGAGCAATTTCCAGAATTAGTTGTAATCGCAGATACATGTTTATGCCAATATACGAGTCATGGGCATTGCGGTGTAATTGAAGATGGAATTATTTTAAATGATGAATCGTTAGAGGTTCTTGCAAAAACAGCAGTAAGTCAAGCAAAAGCAGGTGCAGATATTATTGCGCCATCTAATATGATGGATGGATTTGTAGCGGCTATTCGTCATGCGTTAGATGAAAACGGTTTTGCTCATGTTCCAGTTATGTCATATGCAGTAAAATATGCGTCTGCTTTTTATGGACCGTTTCGTGATGCTGCACATGGTGCACCGCAATTTGGTGATCGTAAAACATATCAAATGGATCCAGCGAATCGCTTAGAAGCGTTCCGCGAAGCTGAGTCAGATGTAATGGAAGGAGCAGACTTCTTAATTGTGAAGCCAGCGCTTTCTTATTTAGATATTATTCGTGATGTGAAAAATAACTTTAATCTTCCGGTTGTTGCGTATAATGTGAGTGGTGAATACTCAATGATTAAAGCGGCAGCACAAAATGGCTGGGTTAATGAAAAAGATATTGTTCTTGAAAAATTATTAAGTATGAAGCGTGCTGGAGCAGATTTAATACTTACATATCATGCAAAAGATGCAGCGAGATGGTTACAAGAAGGGAGCGCACGATAATGAAAAGTTTTGATAAATCGATTGAAGCTTTTGAAACAGCAAAAGATTTAATGCCAGGTGGTGTAAATAGCCCAGTGCGTGCATTTAAATCTGTCGGTATGAATCCATTATTTATGGAGCGTGGAAAAGGCTCTAAAGTTTATGATATTGATGGAAATGAATACATTGATTATGTATTATCATGGGGCCCGCTTATTCATGGGCATTCCAACGACCGGGTTGTTGAGGCGTTAAAAGCGGTAGTAGAAAAAGGGACAAGCTTCGGTGCGCCAACAGAAATTGAAAATAAATTAGCGCAGCTTGTAATCGATCGCGTACCGTCTATTGAAATTGTACGTATGGTAAACTCTGGAACAGAAGCGACAATGAGTGCACTTCGCTTAGCGCGTGGTTACACAGGGCGTAATAAAATTTTGAAATTTGAAGGTTGCTATCACGGGCATGGAGATTCCCTTTTAATTAAAGCTGGTTCTGGCGTTGCTACGCTTGGTTTACCAGATAGCCCGGGTGTACCAGAAGGTGTTGCGAAAAATACGATTACTGTTGCTTATAATGATTTAGAGAGCGTGAAATACGCTTTTGAACAGTTCGGTGATGATATTGCGTGTGTCATTGTAGAACCGGTAGCTGGAAATATGGGCGTTGTACCGCCGCTTCCAGGATTTTTACAAGGACTTCGCGATGTTACAACAGAATACGGTGCACTTCTAATTTTTGATGAAGTTATGACGGGATTCCGTGTGGCTTATAATTGCGGACAAGGATATTTTGGAGTAACACCTGATTTAACGTGTTTAGGAAAAGTCATTGGCGGTGGACTTCCTGTTGGGGCATATGGTGGTAAAGCTGAAATTATGAAGCAAGTAGCACCAAGTGGACCGATTTATCAAGCTGGTACATTATCTGGTAATCCATTAGCAATGACAGCTGGATATGAAACGCTTGTCCAATTAACACCGGAGAGCTATAAAGAATTTGAACGTAAAGCAGAAATACTTGAAAAAGGTTTACATGAAGTTGCTGTAAAATATGATATTCCGCATTGTATTAACCGTGCTGGTTCTATGGTTGGTATTTTCTTTACAGATGAAAAGGTTATTAACTATGAAACAGCAAAAGCGTCTAATTTAGAATATTTTGCGGCATATTACCGTGAAATGGTAGAACAAGGCATATTCTTACCACCTTCTCAGTTTGAAGGACTGTTCTTATCAACAGCACATAGTGATGCTGATATCGAGGCAACAATTGCTGCTGCAGAAATTGCTATGTCTAAATTAAAAGGTTAATTTGTTAGCTTTTTTATTCTTTTAAATATGTAGTATTAAAATCGCTCTCAAGTGAGAGCGATTTTTTTATTCATAAAGTCCCTATTTCTCACATAAATCTGTAATGACATATAGTTTGGGAGGGGGAATACGAAGTGGCAGCAGATCAACAAACTTCATTACGGTTTTCGTTAAAAGAATCTGTCTGGTTTCAAAAAGGACAGGAAGTCAATGAGTTACTTTCTATTTCGTTAGATCCTGATGTTGTTATAGAAGAGCGTGAATATGAAATTGTTGTAAGTGGACAGCTTGATTTAACAGGGGAATATATTGCAAAGGAAGAAACAGAGGTTTTCTCATTGCGAGAATTATCACCAGTTCGCGCTGTAGATTATGTTGAAACACGTGAAGATGGTATAAATGAATTGGTACATTCGTTCCCGTTAGAGATTTCTATTCCAAGAGGACGCGTGAAGCAAGTCGAAGATTTATATGTGGATATTGAAGAATTTGATTATGAATTGTTGGACAGTGGATGCTTGCAGCTTTTGGCGGATATTTCCATCTATGGATTGTGTGATGAAGAGCGTGAAGAGGAAGAGGAAGAAATAAGAGACGAGGCAGTAATAAGAGAAGAGGAAGAAGTAAGAGACGAGGCAGCAATAAGAGAAGAAGAAAAAGAGGAAGAAGAGTTGGTAGAGACTGATGAGTGGGAAGATTATGCCTTTGAGCCATTTCAGTTAGAAGCTCGTCAAGAACCAGAGCTTGATCTAGAAGAGGAGCAAGAAATCGAGGTCGAGGAGGAAAAGCAAGAAGAAGTCGCGCCGCAGCTGTTTTTTGGACGTAAGGAAACGAAAGTAAAACAGGAAGCTGTCAATGAGGAGGCGCAAGAAGAAATTTCATACTCACAGCGGGATGAAAATGCGTTATATTTAACAAAATTATTTGCAAAGCAGCCGGAAGATGAATTTACAAAGCTGAGATTGTATTTTGTACAGGAAGGCGATACGATTGAATCCGTTGCAGAGCGCTATGATACTTCTGTTCAACATTTACACCGTATAAATCAAACGGATGATATATATTTAACAGCAGGACAAATTTTGTATATACCAGTACCAAAAGTGAAAACAAAGTGAGTGAAGAGGAATCTTCCTCACCTCTTTGCTTTTTCATCCCGCTATTTTTGGGCAGTAAACCCCTATCTCAATATTCAGAGAGAAGCGAAGGAGACAGGCGGGAATAACTGCTGGTATGTGCCCGATTGGGCAGGATTTACATCAGTGGGGATGAAGCCCTCACTGATGTAAGTTTCACCTTATGCTCCTGTAGAAAGGGTCGTTGTTCGTATGGACATGGAATTGCGAGACCGTTATGCTTCTATTTTGCAGCTATATCAATTAGCTCCTGAACATATTGAGGAATATGGGAATGTAATAAAAATTTATACGAGCCAAGGTCCATATGCGCTGAAAAAATTACCCCCTCAGAAATTAGAACGAAGTAACCTTATGTATTATGTTCAATTTTTACGAGAAAAGGGCTTTACGAATTTTGCACCGATTTACCATACGAAAGATGGAAGGCACGTGTTAACGGATGGTGAACATAGTTATTATTTAATGCCTTGGCTAGGAAGTGCAGAAGGACAAGGCGAAGAGAATGATCAGTATCATAAAATGTTTCAAACACTTGCCTTGATGCACAGAAAAACGGTGCGAGAGGAGGAAGTGACGGAAGAAGCACTTCAAGAACATTTTGATACTATTTCAAACCGCTGGGAACAAGATGGAGTTCTATTAGAGCAGTTTTTAGTTGAATCTGAAGCGAAGTGGTATATGTCTCCGTTTGAATTGCAGTATTGTACGTACTTTCATCAAGCGCTTCGTGCCCATGAATTTGCGACGAAACGGTTTACAGAATGGCATGAAGCGATGAAAGAAAAAGAAAAAACACGTATTTCATTTATTCATGGCAATGTTTCCATGAATCACTTTTTATTTGATTATCAGCGGAACGGTTATTTTATTAGTTTAGAAGATGCGCAGTTTGCTACCCCAGTTCAAGATATCGTTCAGTTTTATTCACGTTCCTTCAACACATATCCAATTGCAAGAAGTGATCGATATGAGTGGTACCAAATCTATCAAAAGAATTTTGCGTTTACAAAGGAAGAAAAGTTACTTATGTTTGCATATTTAGCTTATCCAAAAACATTTATAAAGCAAGTGCATTCATATACAAATGCTCGAAATGTCCGTAACGAAACAAAGGAGCTACATGATGTGAAAATGCTTCAACAAGCACATTGGCTTATAAGTAATATTGAATATTTCGTGGCACAGCTTCAGGCTTCTGAGCAAGAAGCGAAGAACTCAAAATAAAGTGAAGCTTTCATCAGTGAGGGTTTTCTTCATCTCCCACTTATTTTCTTCGTTTCTCTCTGATTCTTAGGGTGTGGTCCTACTGCCCGCGAATAGCGGGATAAAATTAGCCGTAGCCTCAAGAAGAGGTTACGGCTGAAAATGTAAGCGAATCGTTGCTGCTACGAAAATAACAAGTATGACAAAATCTAAAAACGTAGGCAGAAGCAACGTACGAATGCCTTGGAAAATCGTGAGCGGGATTGCAAAGTCAGAAAACATCGTTTGTATATTTCTTAGCCATGAAGGGGCTGAAAAGTTGTACGTGCGTCGAAAACGTCGCATAATGGTCCTCCGTATTAGAAACTCCTCTAGTATGGAATCATAAGAGAAGAATAAATGTGATATTACATTATGCAGGGTAAGCGTCTAGTGTGCTTGTGTTACACTTTTTTCATTTTCTTTGCATATGGTATAAAAAACTTGGTTAAGCTGATTGAAAATAGAATGTAATAAGTATAGATGTAAGTCGAAAAATATTTTTATCTTGACGAATGTGGTTTCGTTTTTTACACTGTTGTATATAATAAATAACAATTATATAAATGCGTTGAAGGGGAAGAGTATAACATTAAACGTCTGCAGAGAGGAGAATTATTAGCTGTGAGATTCTCTAGATAGTCATGTTAGAAGGTAGCCCTGGAGCATCTTTTCTGAACGGAGTCATTCTCATTAGGAAAAGACGGATCTGTCCGTTATCAAATCAAGAGTATAAGCAAATTTTGAATTTGTTTGTAAATAAAGGTGGTACCACGATGTCCCTCGTCCTTTTTGGATGAGGGACATTTTTTATTTTGAAGGAGGGAAAATAATGTCAAACACGGAAAAGAATTTACCGACTAAATATGATCATATGTCCGTTGAAGAAGGCCGCTATCAATGGTGGCTTGAAGGCAAATATTTCGAAGCAACAGGAGATGAAAAGAAACAACCATATACAATTGTAATCCCGCCTCCAAACGTAACTGGTAAGCTGCACTTAGGTCATGCTTGGGATACGACGCTTCAAGACATTTTAACTCGTACAAAGCGTATGCAAGGTTACGATGTATTATGGCTTCCAGGAATGGACCATGCTGGTATTGCAACACAAGCGAAAGTAGAAGGAAAACTTCGTGAAGAAGGTATTTCACGTTACGATCTTGGCCGTGAGAAATTCCTTGAAAAAGCGTGGGAATGGAAAGAAGAATACGCTTCTCATATTCGTCAGCAATGGGGGAAAGTTGGTTTAGGACTAGATTATTCTCGTGAGCGTTTCACATTAGATAAAGGTTTATCTGATGCGGTTAATAAAGTATTCGTTCAATTATACGAAAAAGGCTTAATTTACCGCGGTGAATATATTATCAACTGGGACCCAGCAACACGCACAGCACTTTCTGATATTGAAGTAATTCATAAAGAAGTTCAAGGTGCATTCTACCATATGAACTATCCGTTAACAGACGGCTCTGGTCACATTCGCCTTGCAACAACTCGTCCAGAAACGATGCTTGGTGATACAGCAGTAGCAGTTCATCCAGAAGATGATCGTTACAAACATTTAATCGGAAAAACAGTTACACTTCCAATCGTAGGTCGTGAGATTCCGATTATTGCTGATGAGTACGTAGAGAAAGACTTCGGAACAGGCGTTGTAAAAATTACACCAGCCCATGACCCGAATGACTTTGAAGTAGGTAATCGCCATGACTTACCACGCATCTTAGTAATGAACGAAGATGGAACGATGAATGAAAGAGCTGGTAAGTACAACGGTATGGATCGTTTCGAATGCCGTAAAGAGTTAGTAAAAGACTTACAAGAAGCTGGCGTATTAGTAGAAATCGAGCCTCATATGCACTCAGTGGGTCATAGTGAGCGCAGCGGTGCAGTTGTTGAGCCTTACTTATCAACACAATGGTTCGTAAAAATGGCACCACTTGCAGAAAAAGCAATTGAACTTCAACAAAAAGAAGAAGAAAAAGTAACGTTCGTACCAGATCGTTTTGAAAACACATACTTACGCTGGATGGAAAACATTCATGACTGGTGTATTTCTCGTCAATTATGGTGGGGACACCGCATTCCAGCTTGGTATCATAAAGAGACTGGTGAAGTATACGTAGGTACAGAAGCACCAGCAGATATTGAAAACTGGAACCAAGATAACGACGTACTTGATACATGGTTTAGCTCAGCATTATGGCCGTTCTCAACGCTTGGTTGGCCGAATGAAGATGCAGCAGACTTCAAACGTTACTATTCAACAGATGCTTTAGTAACTGGTTATGACATCATCTTCTTCTGGGTATCTCGTATGATTTTCCAAGGTTTAGAGTTTACAGGCGAGCGCCCATTTAAAGACGTATTAATTCACGGTTTAGTTCGTGATGAGCAAGGACGTAAAATGAGTAAATCTCTTGGTAATGGTATTGACCCAATGGATGTTATCGAGAAGTACGGTGCAGATGCAATGCGTTTCTTCTTATCAACAGGAAGTGCACCAGGCCAAGATTTACGCTTCAGCATGGAAAAAGTAGAATCTACTTGGAACTTCATTAATAAAATTTGGAACGCATCACGTTTCGTATTAATGAACATGGATGACATGAAGTATGAAGAAATCGATTTAACTGGTGAAAAATCAGTTGCAGATAAGTGGATTTTAACTCGCTTAAACGAAACAATCGAAAGTGTAACACGTAACATGGATAAATATGAGTTCGGTGAAGCTGGTCGTTCATTATACAACTTCATTTGGGATGATTTCTGTGACTGGTACATTGAAATGGCGAAACTTCCACTATACGGTGAAGATGAAGCAGCTAAGAAAACAACTCGTTCTATTTTAGCTTACGTATTAGACCAAACAATGCGTCTATTACACCCATTCATGCCATTTGCAACAGAGAAGATTTGGCAACATTTACCGCATGAAGGTGAGTCTATTACAGTAGCTGCATGGCCGACAGTTCGCGAAGATTTACAAGATACAGAAGCTGCGGCAGAAATGCACCTTCTAGTTGATATCATTCGCTCTGTTCGTAACATCCGTGCAGAAGTAAATACGCCAATGAGCAAAAAAGTTCAAATGCAAATTAAAGCAAAAGACGAAGCAGTACTAGCTCAACTTACAAAAAACAGCTCTTACATTGAGCGCTTCTGTAATCCAAGTGAATTAACAATTCAAACGGATTTACAAGCGCCGGAAAAAGCAATGACTGCAATCGTATCAGGTGCAGAGTTATTCTTACCATTGGCTGACCTTATTAACCTTGAAGAAGAAAAAGCACGTCTTGAAAAAGAACTTGAGAAGTTCGATAAAGAAGTAGAGCGTGTACAAAAGAAACTTTCAAATCAAGGATTCGTAGCAAAAGCTCCAGCTGCAGTTATTGAGGGAGAACGCGCGAAAGAACAAGATTATCTAGAAAAACGCGAAGCAGTTCGCCAACGTTTAGCTGATCTTCAAAAATAAAGTTATTCGAAAGAGACTCACTATATTGGTGAGTCTCTTTTATTTGCGTATAATAGAGTTGAGATACTCTATTGTCTTGGTTCGTTTTTTTGCTGATTTGAAAGGGGAATAGCATACATGATACATACATATGAGGAAGCGATCGACTGGATTCATAGTCGTTTAAAATTTGGGATTAAACCAGGGCTAGAACGCATGCGATGGATGCTAGAGGAACTTGGAAATCCAGAGCGACATATAAAATGTGTTCATCTTGCGGGAACAAATGGAAAAGGGTCTACTCTCACATATATGCGCTATATGTTACAGGAGGCAGAGTATAAAGTAGGAACCTTTACTTCACCGTATATCGAAACGTTTAATGAACGGATTAGTATTGATGGTACACCGATTTCAGATCAAGAAATTACAGATCTCGTAAATATGGTCAAGCCTGTGGTGGAAAAGTTAGATGAAACGGATTTAGGTGAAGCGACGGAATTTGAAATCATTACTGTTATGGCGCTTTATTATTTTGGAAAGACAAATCCGTGTGACATCGTTTTATTTGAGACAGGTCTTGGAGGGCGTTTTGATTCAACAAATGTTATTCACCCTGTACTGAGCATCATTACAAATATTGGTCATGATCATATGCATATTCTAGGAGATACATTAGAAGATATTGCATTTGAAAAAGCGGGAATTGTTAAATCAGGTGTTCCTGTTATTACAGGTGTGGAGCAAGGTGGTGCGTTAGAAGTTATTCGTACTGTTGCAAGAGAAAAGCGTTCTAATTTATATGAACTTGGGAATCAATTTAAAGTAGAACATCTTTTTACAAAGATACAAGGTGAACAATTTACATTTTCGTCTCCATTCCATACATATGAAGACCTTCTTATTTCTATGAAAGGTCAGCATCAAGTGCAAAATGCTGCGCTTGCTTTGATGGCAATCACGTATTTAAAAGTGTATCAAGCGTTCTTAATTGATGAGGAGCATATTCGAAAAGGGTTAGCTGAAGCATACTGGATTGGCCGTTTTGAACAACTTGCTGCGAAACCACATGTCATTATTGATGGTGCTCACAATCCAGAAGGAGTTCATAGCCTTGTAGAAACAGTTCGTGCCCACTATAGTGAAAAGCGAATTGTCGTTTTATTTACAGCACTTGGAGATAAACAATTGGATACAATGGTTGGACAGTTAGAAACAATTGCAGATGAAATGATCTTTACGACGTTTACGTTCGATCGTGCAATTTCTGCTGAGGCTCTTGCTGCTTATTCGAAACGAGAATCGAAACATATTTTTGAGAATTGGCAGGAAGCGATTGATACAACAATAGCTTCTCTACAAGAAGATGATGTTTTCTTACTAACAGGTTCTCTTTACTTCATATCAGAAGCTCGTAAATACGTTATTCAAAAAACTAGACAGAAATAAACTGTCTAGTTTTTTAGTTCTACAAATAAAGACGCAAGCATACATATAAGATAACAATATAGGATAATTTGGCGAATCTCTTTGACAAATATCTCGTTCTTTTTTGAAACGAGTATGATACGATGCTGGCAATGATAAGAAGTAAGGAGTGGGGGTATGGACAAGCAATCGCGAACAATTTCAATTAAAGTGAATGGAACGGAAGCAAATTATTTAGAAAAGAAAGAACATGAGCAAAAGAAAGAACACGAGCAAAAGAAAGAAGAGTTTGAGTGGGTGCTGCCAGAGAATGCAAATACAGTGACAAATAATGTTGTGCCGTTTCAAAAAAATGTATTATCTTCCATACAAAAAGGGAAAAAAGGATGGAATAATACTTTCATTTTGACAGTATCCATAGCGATTGTAATTGGGACAGGATTTGGAATGGGAATGCTCCACTTGTTAACAGGTCAAGAAACAGTTCGTGAAAATACAGCCCCAGTAGCAAATGTTACAGAGAAAAATGAGACAAAACAATCAACAAATGAGAAAAAAGAAGAAAAGAAAGCAGCATCAGCAGCTTTATCACCGCTTACTATTTATTTTGTGCAGGGCGGAGTATTTTCTACTAAAGAAAAGGGACAGGCATCGCTCCAGGGTTTACAAGAACAAGGAGTCCCTGGAGCGGTTATGCAATCAGGAGATAAATATTTACTCGTTCTTGGAATGGCAAATGATGAACAATCTGTTATGCAGATGATGGAGCAATATAAACAAAAAGATATATCAGTAATGAAAAAGAAATGGGAGATTGCGGATCAAGCACTTCTAAAAGGGAATCAAGAGTACGGACCGTTTTTTGAAAAGTTACAATCATTGTATGGAAAATTGCTGCAACAAGCAGCTGTGATACAGTCAGGGAATAAAATAAGTAAAACAGATATAGAACAAATTGAAAATGAATGGAAGGCAATGAAAAAAGAGGAAAAGGCATTGAAGCGAGACGATGTAAAAAAATTATTTACGTATGCATCAGTGGCTGTACAGACAATGCAAGAGGGAAAACAAGATGTGGAAACAATAACAAAATTGCAGCAAGTTTTAGTAGATAGCTTTCTTTCTTATGAAAAAATAGTTTCACAAAAAATAAAAACGTATAATAATTAGATAATATTTAACTCATTATCCAGCTATTCGCGGGCAGTAAGACCTCACCACAAAAATCAGAGAGAAGTGAAGTGCGAGATAACTGCTGGCATGTGAACTATTATATTAGTGGGGGGGAGTTTTTTTAAATCATCTGTTTAAGCTGAAGAAAGGGAAGGGGGGGTTAAGCTTCTTTCCTTTTTTTGTATTTTTAAAAAGAAAAACGATATTTTCAAAATTTGAGGAGAATATATACATTTAGTATGGTTATGTTGTATCTTCCTGCTAATTTGGAAAACGAAAGGAGAACGTATGAAAAAACTTATTTTAGCGTCTGGTTCACCAAGGCGTAAAGAATTACTTGAACTAGTAGATATGTCGTTTGACGTTGTAATTAGCGATGTAGAAGAAATAATTGGAGCATATTCATTACCGCATGATATCGTGATGTCGCTTGCATTGCAAAAAGCATCTGCTGTAGCAAAGAATTACGAAGACTGTGTTGTGCTTGGTGCGGATACAATTGTTACGTATGAATCGCGTATTTTGGGAAAACCAGTAGATGAGGGTGAAGCGAAAGAAATGTTGCAGCTCTTATCAGGGAAAACACATGAAGTATATACAGGAGTCGCTCTTATTTCAAAAGAAAAAACAGTGACATTTTATGAGCGTGCAGAAGTAACGTTTTGGGAATTAACAGAAGAAGAAATCGATGCATATGTACGAACGAAAGAACCGCTTGATAAAGCTGGTAGCTATGGTATACAAGGAAAAGGTGCTATTTTTGTTCATCATATACAAGGTGATTATTATGCGATTGTCGGCTTGCCAATTGCACGTGTTATGCGTGAATTAAAACAATTTAATATGTAAAGGAGGCTGAAATATGAGCTGCATTCGTGATGTTGTGAAAGAAGATCAACCACGGGAGCGTTTATTGCTAGAAGGAGCAAGCAGCTTATCAAACACAGAACTTCTCGCTATATTACTTCGAACGGGTTCAAAAGAGGAGTCGGTTTTAACATTAGCGAATCGAATTTTGCATCATTTTGATGGATTACGAATGTTAAAAGATGCAACAATCGAAGAAATGACAAGCATTCACGGCGTTGGGATGGCAAAAGCATCCCAACTTATTGCTGCTTTTGAACTTGGACGAAGAATGGTACGATTAGAGTATCAGAATAGATATAGCATTCGCAATCCAGAAGATTGCGCACGCTACATGATGGAGGAGATGCGCTTTTTACAACAAGAACATTTTGTGTGTCTGTATTTAAATACGAAAAATCAAGTGATGCATCGACAAACGGTATTTATTGGAAGTTTGAATGCGTCAATTGTGCATCCGCGCGAGGTTTTCAAGGAAGCTTTCCGCCGCGCTGCTGCCTCTATTATATGTCTTCATAATCACCCTTCAGGCGATCCCGCACCAAGCCGAGAAGATATTGAGGTAACGAAACGACTTGTAGAATGCGGGAAAATTATCGGGATTGAAATTCTCGATCATATTATAATTGGTGACCATAAATTTGTTAGTTTAAAAGATAAAGGTCATATTTAAGACTATTTTTTTTCTTTATTTTGTTTTATAATGTGAGTTATGAGTTTTTTGTAGGCTTTCGTCTACACTATAACAAAGAACATATAAAAACGTTATGTTTTATATAAATATAATAGTATTTAAAAGAACAAATAAAGTACTTTTGTTAAAATTAGAAAGGAAGATACATGATATGTTTGGAATTGGTAGTTTTACTCGTGATCTTGGAATAGACTTAGGAACAGCGAATACGCTTGTATACGTGAAGGGGAAAGGCGTCGTTGTACGCGAGCCGTCTGTTGTGGCATTGCAAACAGATACAAAACAAATTGTTGCAGTTGGTAACGATGCAAAACAAATGATTGGTCGTACACCTGGAAATGTTGTAGCACTTCGTCCGATGAAAGACGGTGTTATCGCTGATTATGAAACAACAGCAACGATGATGAAATACTATATTCAACAAGCACAAAAATCAAACGGCTTTTTCTCTCGCAAGCCTTATGTAATGGTATGTGTACCATCTGGTATTACAGCTGTTGAAAAACGAGCAGTAATTGATGCGACTCGTCAAGCAGGCGCACGTGATGCATATCCAATTGAAGAGCCATTTGCAGCAGCAATTGGTGCGAACTTACCTGTTTGGGAACCAACAGGAAGTATGGTTGTTGATATTGGTGGTGGTACAACAGAAGTTGCAATTATCTCGCTAGGTGGTATTGTAACAAGCCAATCTGTTCGTGTTGCTGGTGATGAAATGGATGATGCGATTATTCAATATGTTAAGAAAAGCTACAACGTAATGATTGGGGAACGAACAGCAGAAGCATTAAAATTAGAAATCGGCTCTGCAGGCGAAGTAGAAGGTGTTGAGCCAATGGACATTCGCGGTCGTGACTTAGTGACAGGATTACCAAAAACGATAACAATTCGCCCAGAAGAGATTGCAGCAGCTTTAAAAGATACAGTAGATGCGATTGTTGAGTCTGTGAAAAATACATTAGAAAAAACTCCGCCAGAATTAGCGGCAGATATTATGGACCGCGGAATTGTTTTAACAGGTGGTGGTGCTTTGCTTCGTAATTTAGATAAAGTAATTAGCGAAGAAACAAATATGCCAGTTCTTGTTGCAGAAAATCCATTAGATTGTGTAGCAATTGGAACAGGTAAAGCGTTAGACAATATCCATCTTTTCAAAACTGCTCGATAAAATCCATTATTTCAGCATAAAAATTAGTAAATTTAAGAGGGTGTGAACGTGCCACAGTTTTTCTTAAACAAAAGATTAATTGTTTTGTTAGTTAGTATCATTCTTCTCGTGGCATTGATCGGGATCTCATTGAAAGAACGGAAAAATCTAACGTGGCCAGAGCAGTTTGTAAAGGATACCGTAGGAGTTGTAGAACGTGTATTTCAAAAGCCAGCGAATTATGTTGCCGGATTCTTTGAGAACGTACAAGATGTAAAGCGCACGTATGAAGAAAATAAAGAATTAAAAGCAAACTTGGACAAGTATGCAGAATTGTCCGTAAAGGTGAAAGACTTAGAGAAAGAAAATGCAGATCTTCGTGATATTGTTGGGAAAAAAGATTCGCTTCGTAATTATAATCCGGTTCAAGCAACTATTATTAACCGCAATCCAGATAAATGGTATGACCTAATTGCAATTGATAAAGGCGCGCAACAAGGTATTCAAAAAGATTCGGCTGTTATTACATCAAAAGGTTTAGTCGGAAAAGTAAAAAGCGTTTCACAATTCACTTCAACAGTTGAACTATTAAGCTCTTTAAATAGAACAAATCGTATTTCAGCTGTTGTACAAGGGGATAAGCGTGTTTTCGGGTTAATTGAAGGATACGATAAAGAGAAGCAATTGCTTCTCTTTACAAAAATCCCATCTGGTGTACCAGTAGAGAAGGATCAAATGGTTGTAACTTCTGGCTACGGTGGTGTGTTCCCAGAAGGGTTGGTTATTGGGCAAATCGTCGATGTGACATCAGATGAATACGGATTAACACAAACTGCTTATGTAAAACCTGCAGCAGATTTAAATGATGTAGATAATGTTATGGTCGCAAAACGAGAAATGCCGACAGTCGATCTAGGGAAATAGGAGGGGGAAGAGATGAGTATAAAAAAAGCAATTCTTCCTCTTCTACTTCTTCTCGTGTTTGTACTCGAGAGCATGTTTTCCACCTTTGTACCAACGAGTCTTTTTTGGAAGAATACAGTCGTAGCTCCGCATTTTTTAATGATTGTTTTATGCTTTATTACAATTTACTATAATTCTGTACAAGGTATTTACTATGGACTATTATTTGGATTTTTGTTTGATATGGTGCATACAGAGCTAGTTGGTGTGTATATATTTGCTTATCCGATTTTAGCTTATCTTGTATATCATGCGATGCGAATTTTACAACTGAACCTTTTTATTGTGTTCTGTATTGTATTAGCGAGCATTGCCGCGCTGGAGTATTATGTGTATGGATTTTTGACGCTAATTGGTCGTGTTCAAATGTCAGCGCATATCTTTTTCACAGACCGTCTTCTTCCAACGTTGTTATTAAACGGCATTTTTTTACTACTGTTTTGTTTCCCACTGAGAAGATATATTTTACGTCTTTCAGAAGCCATGGAAGAAAAAGAAAAAAGGATTTTCTGATTTTATGTCGAATTGAATCGGTGGGGTGAGCATTGGTGACAGAAAAAAAGCAACAATATGTGACTATAAAAGGAACAAAGGATGGTTTAGCATTACATCTTGATGATTCCTGTTCATTTCGCGAATTGCTGCAAGAACTTGACGAAAAGCTTTCCACCCATTATTACGAGGGGGATGGACGATCGTTAATTGAAGTTCAGGTCAAAGTTGGGAATCGTTATGTGACAGAAGTACAGCAGGAAGAATTGCGTACATTAATTCGTAATAAAAAGAATTTAGTTGTAGATTCTATTGAGAGTGATGTTGTAACGAAAGAACAAGCATTGGCATGGAAAGAAGAAACAGAAATTGTTTCTGTTTCAAAGATTGTTCGTTCAGGTCAAATATTGCATGTAAAAGGCGATTTATTATTAATTGGTGATGTAAATCCAGGCGGGACGGTTATTGCTGGAGGAAATATTTTTATTATTGGAGCATTACGAGGTATTGCACATGCTGGATATTATGGGGATGCAGAAGCTGTTGTTGCAGCTTCTGTTATGAATCCAATGCAGCTTCGGATTAGCGACGTGACAACGCGCGCTCCTGAAGAGAAAGAAGACGGGGCGGAAGGGGCAGAATGTGCCTACATTAATGAGAACAATTACATTGTTGTCGATCGCATTCAACTTCTCACTCATCTTAGACCTAATTTAACAAGGTTAGAAAGGGGAATTGTATAGCTGTGGGAGAGGCAATAGTTATTACATCTGGAAAAGGCGGAGTAGGAAAAACTACAACGTCTGCAAACATTGGAACAGCCTTGGCGTTATCTGGGAAAAAAATATGTTTGATTGATACAGATATCGGTCTGCGAAATTTAGACGTAGTAATGGGGCTGGAAAACCGTATTATATATGATCTTGTTGATGTTGTTGAAGGGCGTTGTCGTTTACCCCAAGCTCTTATTAGAGATAAGCGCTTCGATGAACTCTATTTATTACCTGCAGCGCAAACGAGCGACAAATCAGCGGTAACACCTGAACAAATGGAAGAATTAATACAGCAATTACGCCAGGACTATGATTACATATTAATTGACTGCCCAGCTGGTATTGAACAAGGTTTTAAAAATGCTGTGGCAGGTGCCGATAAAGCGATTGTTGTTACAACGCCAGAAGTATCTTCAATGCGCGATGCCGATCGGATTATCGGACTATTGGAAAAAGAAGATATCGAGCCACCGAAATTAATTATTAACCGTGTGCGCAGTCATATGCTACATGAACAAGATATGTTGGATGTAGATGAAATTGTACGTACGCTTTCAATCGAGTTACTCGGTGTTGTAGAAGATGATGATGCAGTTATTCGAGCAACGAATACAGGAGAGCCTGTAGCATTGCAACCGAATGGAAAAGCATCAATTGCTTATCGAAATATTGCAAGACGTTTGCTTGGGGAAAATGTACCATTGCAGCCGCTTGAAAATGAAAAAGAATCGGTCTTCACGAAAATGAAAAAATTCTTCGGAATACGTTAAAAGCGCTTCGCATATATGCGGAGTGCTTTTTGTTTTGTTAATCAAACTTCACCCATTTTAACATGTAACAGAAGGTAAGGACGTTAGTTAAGAGGGGGAAAGTTTCATTTCATTCCCATGAATATCTTTCCCGGACAACTCATACATATGTACAAACTGATTGAAAGAGGAAGGGGTCAGGATGAGAAATAAGCGAGTAGAAGAAATTAAAAAACGCATTGCTAAAAGGAAAGCACAGCAGGAAAGAACAGAAGAAGATGAAATATTTTCATATGAAGAGCAAGAATGTACACCACTTCTTATAGAGGAAGGAGAAGAAACACACCCTTTTTTTCGCAAAGAAATATTTCTTTTTAAGTTACTACTATCTGCAATTCTTGTTCTTGTCGTAGCGATCTTATTTAAAAATACAACGAGTTCTCTTGAAGGAACGCGTACAACTGTCAAACAAGCAATGGAAAAAGAATTTCAATTTGCATCTGTTTCTAAGTGGTATGAAACGCAATTTGGAAAGCCACTGTCATTTTTATCTTCTAGTGAAAAGAAAACGGTTCAGAAAGAAAAGGATTATGCTGTTCCTGCTTCAGGGAAAGTGATGCAAAGTTTTCATGCGAACGGGCAAGGTGTATTTGTACAAACAGCAGCAAATGCAATTGTGGAATCAGTGAATGAAGGAATTGTTGTTTTCGCTGGCCAAAAAGAAGGATTTGGGAATATCGTTCAGGTTCAACATGCAGATGGTACGGAATCATGGTATGGAAATTTAGGAGAAGCATCAGTTAAATTATATGATTATGTAGCAAAAAAACAAAAAATTGGAACGGTTGGTAATGATAAAAATGGTAAAAATGGTAAATTTTATTTTGCTTTTAAAAAGAATGAAAAATTTATTGATCCAATTCAGGTGATTTCATTTGAGTAAATACAGTGAGATTTTATCAAAAATTACCATTCATCCATTGTTTTGGGGGATTATGGCAATTGCGATTTTTACAGCTCGTTTTAAAGAATTATTAATTTTATTTTTCATTGTCTTTATTCATGAGTTAGGTCATGCAGTAGCTGCAGCCCATTATAAATGGCGCATTAAACAAATTCAGTTATTGCCATTTGGCGGGGTGGCTGAGCTTGATGAGCATGGAAATAAGCCATTAAAAGAAGAATTGATTGTCATTATAGCGGGGCCTATTCAACATGTGTGGATGTTAGCTGCTGCTTATTTGTCGTACACAGTAGGTTGGATGGGAGAAGACTTCTATCATTTTTTTATGTGGAATAACATAATTATTTTGTGCTTTAACTTACTGCCGATTTGGCCTCTTGATGGAGGGAAGATTGTCCTAAATATATTGTCATATCGCTTTCCATTTGTACAGGCACATAACATCATGATGAAAATATCAATTGCTTGTTTTAGTGCTGTATTTTTGCTGCAACTTTTCTGGAATAGTAAGAATGTAATGATGTGGACATTACTTCTTTTTTTAGTATTCTCTTTATTTCAAGAATGGAAACAACGTCGTTATGCATTTATGAGATTCTTATTAGAGCGCTACTACGGGAAAAAACGAGAAATTGCAAAAGTTACAGCTATTACAGTTGAAAAAGAAACGAGTCTATATCATATTTTCACACAGTTTCGAAGAGGATATAAACACTCAATTATCATACAAGGAGATCATAAAAATCAATATACACTAGATGAAAATGAATTACTTTACGCATATTTTACAGAAAAAAGAACAACATCATCTATAGAAGAGTTAATTGGTTAGTGTTGACGATAACACTAACCTTTTATTATGGTATAAAAAAAGGATAAAGAGAGGAATATACTTTGAAGAAGCTATACATAAACTACATCGGTTCGGAAAAACGAGTTGCTGTTGAAGAAGAGAAAGAGATTGTAGAACTTTTATGGCAACGAAATGAACAAGAACAAATTGTTGGAAATATATATATTGGGCGTGTTATGCGAACGATAGCTGGTATGAATGCTGCCTTTGTTAATATTGGTTTGGAGAAACATGCTTATTTGTCGTATGAAAACGTGCCATCATCTATGCGGTTGCACGAAGGACAAGCACTCCTCGTACAAGTTGTGAAAGAAGCGATTGATACGAAAGGGCCAAAAATAACAGCGAATATAGAATTCACCGGGAAATATGTCGTGTATATGCCCTACGACACAGTTTTTGCCGTTTCCCGGAAAATAAAAGATGCGAGAAAACGAGAACAACTTCTTGCACTAGAAGAAACAGGTGGATTTATTTTTCGTTCTGCATGCGAAAAGGTACAAATAGAAGATGTACAAGCGGAGATGCAACGTCTTCAGTCTCAGTTTGAGCTTGTGAAAACACAAGAACAAAGAGGAAAAGCACCGATTCTTGTTCATTCTCCTTCTAGTTTTATAGATCGGATATTTCAAGAGATACCAGTAGAGACGGTTTCAGAAGTGATTGTAGATCAGCGTGGGATGATACAAGAATTAAAAGAGAGAATAGGTGAAGAGAAAGTTACCTTTTTTAGTGAGAAGACACCCTTATTTGCTCGCTATGGAATTGATCGTGAAATTGAGAAAGCGCTGCAAAAGGTTGTGTGGCTTCCAAGCGGAGCGTATTTACTCATTGAGCAAATGGAAACGATGACTGTAATTGATGTAAACACTGGGAAATTCACCGGAAAACAAAATTTACAAGATACAGTGCTGCGCACAAATGAAATGGCAGCGAAAGAAATCGCACGGCAACTGCGACTTCGAGATATTGGCGGAATGATTTTAATTGATTTTATTAATATGAAGCGCCGCGATGAAAAAGAAAAAATAAGAGAAATCTTAAGGTCAAACTTAGAAAAAGACCACACTTATACAAGAGTATTAGGATTTACTGAGCTTGGTATTTTAGAAATGACACGAAAACGAAAAAAGCAATCGCTTCGTGATGTTTTATTAGCAGATTGCACGATTTGTCAAAATAGCGGTTATGTTTTATCACATGAAACGGTGGCATATGAGTTAGAGAGAGAACTCATTGTTTATAATGGAACAGACGATGAGGCGGTTCTTATTGCTGCCCATCCTAATGTACAAAAAATCTTTTTTGAGAAGGAACTGCAACGTAATGTATCGTTGCAAATTTATTTTATTGATGAAGAAGCTGTGCGTTATAAGATTCAACGCTTTGGAACAAAGGAAGAAATACGTGCATTGAAAAAATAGTTAGTAGAACATTCATTGACAATAGGCAGTGTTTCGTGATAACATCTCTATGTTATAGTTTATAGCACCTAAACGGCTATATACTACAACCGCACAGGACAGGTTCCAAAAAGACATTGTATGTCTACCTCGTTTTGGCGAGTCTTAGTAATTATGAGGAGGTGCAATTATGTACGCAATTATCGAAACAGGTGGAAAACAAATTAAAGTTGAAGCTGGTCAAGCAATCTACGTAGAGAAATTAGACGTAGAAGCTGGTGAAACTGTTACTTTTGACAAAGTTCTTTTCGTTGGTGGCGAAACTGTTAAAGTTGGTAGCCCAGTTGTAGAAGGTGCAACGGTTACTGCGAAAGTTGAAAAACAAGGTCGCGCTAAGAAAATTATCGTTTTCAAATACAAAGCGAAAAAGAACAATCGTAAAAAACAAGGTCACCGTCAACCATACACGAAATTAGTGATTGAAGCAATCAACGCTTAATTCGGGTTGTCATGATTAAAATTACGATTAATCGCACGAAATTAGGAAGTATCCAATCATTTAAAATGACCGGGCATGCCAACTTTGCGCCGCATGGACAAGATCTTGTCTGTGCTGGAACGACGGCGGTTGTGTTTGGATCTATAAATGCTGTGGAATCACTTTGTAATGTGCAAGCAACTATTGAACTTGGAAAAGATGGCGGATTCTTAAAGTATGAATTGCCTAGTGATCTAGATGATTCTATAAAAGAAAAAGCTTGTTTTCTGTTAGAGGGCATGGTTGTTTCGCTAAAAACGATCGAACTTGATTACGGAAAATATATCCGATTAATAGAAAAAGTGCAGGAGGTGTAACGTATGTTAAGATTAGATCTTCAGTTTTTCGCATCTAAGAAAGGTGTAGGTAGCACAAAGAACGGTCGTGACTCTATCGCAAAACGTCTTGGTGCTAAGCGTGCAGACGGTCAATTCGTAACAGGTGGATCAATTCTTTACCGTCAACGCGGTACAAAAATTTATCCAGGTGTTAACGTTGGTCGTGGTGGCGATGACACATTATACGCGAAAGTTGACGGCGTAGTACGCTTCGAGCGTCTTGGCCGTGACCGCAAACAAGTGAGCGTATATCCTGTTGCTCAAGAAGCATAAGAAACTCACGGAAAGCTCTAACCTGGGTGCAGGTTAGAGTTTTTCTATATTAAAGGGGTATATGGATGAAGGAAAAATGGACAATTATAGATGCGCTGCGCCATTCGAGACATGATTGGCTCAATCGTATGCAGATGATTAAAGGAAATCTTTCGCTTGGAAGAGTGGAAGAAATTCATGGGCTCATCGATCGTTTTGTCCAAGAAGCGAGACAAGAATCGAATCTGATTGGGCTTTCTATGCCCAAGTTTTCAGAATGGATTTTAACATATAATTGGAAACAGCACCCGTGCTTGTTGGAGTACGAAGTATTAGGAAAGATACATAATTTATCACATCTAGATGAGAGTGTTTCTATATGGACGGCTCAATTTTTCCGAATGCTTGAGCATAGTTTAGACGTTTATGTTGAAAATTATGTTTGTATCACAGTTGAATGTGACGATGAGGATGCTCGTTTCTTTTTTGATTTTCGTGGCAAGCTAACAGATGTACAAGAAATAAAAGAATGGCTTGCTCAACAGCATAATAAATGGTTTTCCATTTCTTATACAGTACGAGATGAAGAAATTTCGGTTATATTACAAATACTAGAAAAAAGTGTGGTGAAATAATGTTTGTAGATCAGGTCAAGATATATGTAAAAGGCGGCGACGGTGGAAACGGAATGGTTGCATATCGTCGTGAGAAATATGTTCCAAAAGGTGGCCCAGCAGGCGGTGATGGTGGTAAAGGTGCCGATGTTGTTTTCGTTGTAGACGAAGGATTACGTACATTAATGGATTTCCGCTATCAGCGTCACTTTAAAGCAGATCGTGGTCAACATGGAATGAGTAAAAACCAACATGGCCGTAAAGCGGATGATTTAATTGTAAAGGTTCCGCCGGGAACAGTTGTAAAAGATGAAGCTACTGGTCAAATTCTTGCGGATTTAGTAACGCATGAGCAATCAGCAGTTATCGCAAAAGGTGGCCGTGGTGGTCGCGGGAACTCACGTTTTGCGACGCCAACGAACCCAGCTCCAGAAATCGCTGAGAACGGGGAGCCAGGTCAAGAACGTGAAGTAGTACTAGAGTTAAAAGTGTTAGCTGATGTTGGACTTGTTGGTTTCCCAAGCGTTGGTAAATCAACATTATTGTCTGTTGTATCATCAGCACGTCCGAAAATTGCCGAATACCACTTTACAACAATTGTTCCAAACCTTGGAGTAGTTGAAACAGGTGATGGCCGCAGCTTTGTTATGGCAGACCTTCCAGGATTGATTGAAGGTGCACACGCAGGTGTTGGACTTGGACATCAATTTTTACGTCATATTGAACGTACACGCGTTATCATTCATGTGATTGATATGTCTGGTTTAGAAGGACGCGATCCATATGAGGATTACGTAACGATTAATAACGAGTTAAAAGAATATAATCTGCGTCTAACAGAGCGTCCACAAGTTGTTGTTGCGAACAAAATGGATATGCCAGATGCAGAAGAAAATTTACAAGCGTTCAAAGAAAAAGTGGGAGATGAAGTGAAAATCTTCCCTATTTCTGCGGTAACGCGTCAAGGTGTTCGTGATTTACTATTTGAAGTAGCAAATCTAATAGAAACAACACCAGAATTCCCAGTGCATGAAGTAATTAGTGAATCAGATGCAAGTGTAATGTATAAATTTGAGGCTGAAGGTTCTAATTTTGAGATTACACGTGAAAGCGATGGTACATTTGTCATTTCTGGTTATGACATTGAGAAAACATTCAAGATGACAGACTTTACTCGTGATGAATCTGTGCGCCGATTCGCTCGTCAAATGCGCGGTATGGGCATTGATGAAGCACTCCGCGCGCGCGGTGCAAAAGACGGCGATATTGTAAAAATTCTTGAATATGAATTTGAATTTATCGACTAAAGACTGCCGAAATACGGCAGTCTTTTTTATTTGCCAAAGTAAAAAAATCTCCTCAAATGGAAATTTACCCTTATAATGGAAAATGGGTAGATGTAAGGCACGTAGTAATTGTGCCTTTATTTGCTTTTAAAAAGGGAGTGGGGAATTGGATGTATAAAATATTAATTGTAGAAGATGATCTGAAAATTTCTGATATTTTAGAAGGGCATCTAGGGAAATACGGTTATCAGTCATTTCGCGTGCAAGATTTTCGTCATATAAAAGATGAATTTGCAAAAGTGAACCCTCATTTAGTTTTACTTGATATTAATTTACCATACTTTGACGGCTTTTATTGGTGCCGTCAAATTCGTACTATTTCTAATGCGCCGATTATTTTCGTTTCTGCACGGACAGGAGAAATGGATCAAGTGATGGCAATTGAAAATGGTGGAGATGATTACATTACGAAGCCATTTCATTTAGATATTGTCATGGCAAAAGTAAAAAGTGCACTGCGCCGTGTGTATGGTGAATATGCTTCTGGGGCGGAAAGTGATTACTTTGGAGTCAGTGGGTTACTTTTATTTCCAGCACAGCATATGGTAGAGTGGCAAGAAAAGCAAGTGGAGCTTACAAAAAATGAGTATTATTTATTAGAATGCTTAATGAAGCAAGCGGATCAATATGTAACGAGAGAAGAATTATTAGAAGCGTTATGGGATGAAATTGCTTTTGTTGATGACAATACCTTAACTGTAAATGTAAAGCGTGTTCGTAAAAAGTTAGAGGAGATTGGTATTAGCGATGCAATTGTTACGAAACGGGGCTATGGATATGCGCTCCTAACGAACTGGGTGAATGAACATGAATCTTAAAAAGTATGTGATGGACCGCACTGCATTGCTTGTTTCTTACATCATGAGTGTGGTTCTATTTGGTCTTGTCTTGCAGCTGCAAGCTTTTTTGCAGAAACAATCTATAAATTGGACTACCTGGCTATATGGATTTTTATTATCAATCGTCGTTTTTGCTTGCTTTCTTATGTATGATTACCGGAAAAGACAAGTTTTCTTGCAAAAAGTAGAGCATTATATTGCAGAGGGACACGAGTTGCATCATTCTTTATCAATCAGTTCGTCATATTCATACGAACAAGAAACGATTGTAGAAGCCTTTTCTCTCCTAAGACAACAATACATGAATGAAGTGCATGAACAACAAGCAAAAGGAGAGCAGCAAACGATCTTTATGAACCAGTGGATTCATCAAATGAAAACGCCGGTATCTGTCATTGAACTATTGCTGCAAAAACTTGGACAAACGCACCGCGAAGCAAGAGATACGATTGAAAGTATTCGTGAAGAAAATAATCGTATTTTACAGGGGTTAGAGTTAGCACTTCATATGGCACGCCTCGAACAGTTTGGGAAAGATTATAAAATAGAAGAAGTTAATGTGGTGGATATTGTTCGTGATAGTATTAACCAGCATAAAAAAGCATTTATTCAATCTTCTGTATATCCGAAAGTTATCTTTCGTAAAGAGCAGTATATGGTAGCTTCAGACCAAAAATGGCTTAGTATTGCAATCAATCAAATTGTGATGAATGCACTGAAGTATACAAGAATTACAGAAAAAGAGAAAAAAGAAATTGCATTTCAGATAGAAGAAACAGACAGTGTCATTACATTACATATTCGTGATAGCGGAATAGGGATTCCAAAACAAGATATAAAGCGGATTTTTGAACCGTTT
Source organism: Bacillus sp. S2(2024) (assembly GCF_050474045.1). Lineage (NCBI taxonomy): Bacteria > Bacillati > Bacillota > Bacilli > Caryophanales > Bacillaceae > Bacillus > Bacillus sp. S2(2024). The sequence continues at coordinate 3,425,588 of NZ_JBFLUS010000003.1, read as the reverse complement.
TTTACAGGAGTCAATGGACGGAAAACAAGAGAAGCGACAGGAATGGGATTGTATATTACAAAACAAATTTGTGAGCATCTTAGTCATGGAATTTCTGTACAATCGATAGAGAATGAGGGGACAACATTTACGTTCCAGTTTTCGAAAGATAAAGGATATCATCAAATGATGAGGAAAATGACAAAATTGTAAGATAACAAACCGTTTTGTAAGGGAAATCACTCGTTACTTTTCCTCGTTTTTTCTATAGTAAAAGTAAGAAGAAAATACATAGGGGGATGTAAAATGAGTGTTCTTGAAGTAAAAGGTTTAACAAAAGTATATCAATCAAAAGGTTCGGTAACGACAACAGCACTAAATAATATTAACTTTAAAATAGAAGAAGGTGAATTTGTCGGTATTATGGGACCATCAGGAAGCGGGAAAACAACGCTTCTAAATCTACTAGCGACAATTGATAAGCCAACATCTGGCCATGTATATATGAATGGTGAAGAAATTAGTCAAATGCGTGCTACAAAACTTGCAGCGTTTCGCCGTACACACTTAGGGTTTATTTTCCAAGATTTCAACTTACTTGATACGTTATCCATTAAGGAAAATATCATTTTGCCACTTGTAATGGCAAATCGTCCTGTGAAAGAAATTGATGCGAAAGTATTAGAAATTGCAAAGTTTCTAAACATAGAGGGAATTTTACATAAAAAAGTGTACGAAGTATCAGGCGGTCAGCAGCAACGTGCGGCAGCAGCACGGGCAATTATTCATCAGCCGACTTTAATTTTAGCTGATGAACCGACAGGAAACTTAGACTCCAAATCAGCGAAATCATTGATGGGTGCTCTGCAGGAACTTCATGAAGAAAAGAAAGTGACGATTGCAATGGTAACGCATGATCCTGTTGCGGCAAGCTATTGTGAACGTATTTTATTTATTCGTGACGGTGAAATTTTCTCAGAGATTCATAAGGGAGAAACAAAACAAGCCTTCTTCCAAGAAATATTAGACGTACTTGCGATGCTAGGGGGAGAGTACCATGAACTTTCGCCAGCTCGCGTTTAATAATGTCAAAGGAAATTGGCGTAATTATAAAGCGTTTTTAATTAGTAGTTGTTTATCGATTTTTGTGTTCTTTATGTATGCTTCGTTTATTTATCATCCAGATGTCGTGAATGGTAATATTAGTGAGAAAATGCGTGTTGAAAAAGGATTAGAGACATGTAATTATATTGTTATTTTATTTTCCGGGTTATTCATTTTATACTCCAACTCCATCTTTTTACGGGCTCGTAAAAAAGAGTTAGGGTTATTCACTTTAATTGGTGCGACAAAAGGACAATTAGGAAGAATGATTATGCTAGAGCAAATGATTCTTGGATGCATTTCAATTGTCAGTGGAATTGCTCTTGGTATGCTCGGTTTACCACTCTTTTTTAAAGCAGTAAGTGCTGTAATAGGAATTGAAAAAGCATTGCCATTTGTCTGGAATGGAAAAGCGATCGTAATCACTGCCGGTGTATATTTGATTCTCTTTTTCGTCTTATCATTATTTGGATTATGGGCGATATGGAGATTGCAAATTATTGATCTGCTTCGCGATGCAAGAAAACAAAGAGTCGAGCCGTTTTCGTTTACATGGTTATTTTTAGCCGGATTACTAAGTATTATCGTTGCTTACGTTCTTTGTTTTCAAGTAACGTTCATGAACCTTACGGTGTACTTCCTTCCAATTGTTGGTTTAACGATTATCGGAACCTATTTTTTATTCACACAAGGAAGCGTTGTTTTATTAAAAGCATTGCAAAAGAGAAAGTCACTTTTTTATAAGCAGCCGAATTTGTTTGTTATTAGTAATCTCGTTTATAAGATGAAAGATAACGCACGTTTTCTATTTGTTGTTTCGATCATCACAGCAATTGTTGCATCGGCAATGGGGACGTTATATGTCTTCTTTGAAGATATGAGTGCAAAAGTGGCGGAGCATACACCACATGCTATTTCCATTCAGGAAAAAGGGGTAAACTCTCATGAAGTGATGAAAGAAGAAACAATGCAAACGCTGCTCAAAAAACATAACTTTGAACAAGCGCGAAAAGTAACTGTAACCGAAGTGCCAGGAACATTTCATATGAAATTGATGAATGAAGATCGGGAATTCAATATGAGAATTATCTCTGAGAAAGAATTTAATACAGAAGCGAAAAAGCAACAACAGGAAGAGATACATAATCAGCCTGGAACTGGCACAATGGTTGTTTTGGATATGATGAATGAACTCATGAAATTTGATGCAACGAAGCCTTTTACATTTAAAGTACAAAATCAATCATATGAACTGAAGTTAAATAAGCCATATACAAAAGCGGTGTTTAATGCTGATAGTTTACTTGTTGTAAATGAGCAAGACTACGCCAAGTATGCAGCTGCTGTCCCAGATACAGAAAAGATGATGTATTACGGCTATTATATTAAGAACTGGAAAGATACGGAGGCTCTCGTGAAAGAATTGAAAGGTCACATCGCCGACGATAAAAAAGCAAATTTTGATAATTCTATTCTTATTTATCAAAGTGTAAAAGAAAATGGTGCGATTACGATGTTTATTGGTTTCTTCATAACAATATTGTTCTTCTTCTTTGCTTGCAGTATGACATACTTTAAGTGGTTTAATGATAAAGAACAAGATCGTATTCAATTTCATTCTTTAAAACGAATTGGTATGACGGATCAAGAAATTCGTAAAATTGCAGTTAGACAAATGGGAGCAATTTTCTTTATTCCGATTTTGATAGGTATTCTGCATAGTGGGTTTGCATTATATACGTTAGGGAACATGTTGTATTTAGACTTATGGAAGTCAGGAGCGGTTATTATTACAGCATACGTACTAGCATCCGCATTATATTTTGCCATTGCACAAAGAGGATATTTAAAGCACGTAAAAAGCTAGGACTTCCTAGCTTTTTACGTATGTAACGGGTTTTAGGGGGGAGAAAGGTGAAGTTTTATCAACTTACTTTTCAAAATGTTAGAGGGAATTGGCACAACTACAAAATATTTTTCTTAAGTAGTTGTTTTTCTGTATTTGCCTTTTTTATGTACACATCTATTATTTTGCATCCTTACATGAAAACGGGTGATTTGTATAAGGGGGTACAGTCGGGCCTTATTGTGTGTGATGTGATTGTAATTGCTTTTTCCATTATATTCATTCTTTATTCTAGTTCGATCTTTATACAATCCCGTAAAAAAGAATTTGGGCTATTTATATTAATGGGAGCTACGAAAGTAAATGTCATATGTATGATGATAATGGAGCAACTTGCAGTTGGGCTCATTGCGAGCTTTGCCGGGATAGGGATAGGTCTGCTATTTTTAAAGTTATTTTTTATGATTTTTAGTTTATTGCTTAATATGCCGGATCAATTGTCGTTTATTTTTAGTTTAAAAGCTGTTGTTATAACGATTATCACATACGTCACTATGTTTCTCTTTTTATCAATTTTTAGTGCACTACGTATATGGAAAATCGACATCATTCATTTATTAAAGGAAATTCAGGAAGGAAAGAAGGAAACAAAAAGTAAGAAGTGGCTTTGGTGGTTCGGTTTCGTCTGTATAGGAATTGGCTATGGTTTAACAACAAAAGTGACGATGATGAATATTGCTTTGTATTTTATACCTGTTTCCATTTTAACGACAATTGGTACATATTTTGTATGCACACATGGTACGATTCAAGTATTACAAAGGATTAAAAATAGAAAGAGTGTGATGTATCATTATCCGTATTTATTCGTTGTCAATCAGTTGTTACATACAGTAAAAGATAATCGACGTTTTTTCTTTATTTTATCTATGTTAACAACGATAGTAGTAACAGCTACAGGTTCAGTCTATTTATTTTTTTTAAGTATGAAAGAACAACTTCGTTACAATCAGCCTCATGCTTTCTCATATGTTGAAAAAGGAATTGGTTCTAAGGAAGTAATGGAGAAAGAAACGGTTGAAAATCTGTTTCGTAAGCACGGTGTCAATGATTTTCGTTATGCAACGTTTGTTGGAATCCCGGTAATATTTCAGTTAGATTCTAATAAAGAGTCTTATGCAACTGTGATTAGCGAAGATGAGTATAATAGAGAAGCAAACAGGCAGTCGAAGCAGCTGGTGCATCCGAAAGAAGGAACCGTAACATTTGTTTATTATGGTAATTATGATGTTCCGCCTCGGCATCATAAGAAGTATATAAATTTTAAAGCGCTAGGAGAAATATATCAATTTGCATATAACGGAGCATATGAAGGAAATGTATTTAATACGGATAGTAGTCAGCGTAGCGGCAGATTTCTCGTTATGCATAATCAAGATTTTCAAAAGCTTTCTCGTCAAGTTCCTGACCATGAAAAATATGTATATAGCGGATATGAATTAAGAAATTGGGAGAATAGAGAAAAATTAGGTGAAGAATTACAAGCTCACATTTCAAAAGGGAAAGAAGCAGTAACACGTAATAATGTATATATATATAAGGCGATGAAAGACGGAGGGAATCTTATATTATTTATCGGTTCATTCATTAGTGTACTCTTTTTTCTTGCATCCTGTAGCACAGTTTATTTTAAATGGTTTCATAATATTGAATATGACCGCATGCAATATCAAGCTCTTTTAAAAATAGGGATGACAAAGCAAGAAATATATAAGATTTCACGTTGGCAACTAGGGGTTCTATTCTTTTTCCCCGTTTTATTAGGAAGCATACATAGTGCAGTTGCCTTGCATACGTACTATGTTGCCTTTTTTTTATCTAAATCATTTGGACTCGTTTTAGAGATCATTGCAGTTTATCTCATCGCGTGTATACTCTATTTCTTTTTTGCACAAAAAGAATATATGAAACATATAGGCTAGCTCTTGCTAGCCTTTTTGTTTTAATATTCTAAAAATAGGTAGAAGAATATAGATGTTTATGGTATAACAGTAAGAAAACGAAAAAGAGGGGAAAAGATGACGATTCGAGTTGGCTATTTAGGACCAGAAGCAACATTTACAAATATGGCGGTGAGTCGCTTCTTTCCTGAGGCTGAACATGTACCATATCGAACGATTCCAGATTGTATAGATGCAGCAGCAAATGATGTTGTAGACTTTGCCGTTGTACCGCTGGAAAATGCGATTGAAGGCTCAGTAAATATTACGATTGATTATCTTGTACATGAGCAAACGTTGCCAATCGTTGGCGAAATTACAGTACCTGTTCAGCAACATTTGCTCGTTCATCCGCAGCATGCACAAGTATGGAAAGACGTATATGCAGTACATTCTCATCCACATGCAATTGCACAGTGTCATAAGTTTTTAAATCAAGAATTAAAAGGTGTGACGGTGCGTGATATGACATCAACAAGCGCTGCCGCGCAGTTTGTAATGGAACATCCAGAAGAAAAAATTGCGGCAATTGCAAATGAGGCTGCAGCTGAAAAATATGGATTATCTATTGTCGAGCGTGATATCCATACGCATAAAAATAATCATACGCGTTTTCTCGTATTGCATAAGAACGAACAAGTTGAATTACCGAGAAATGGGGAGCGCCGCGGGACGAAAACAACGCTTATGGTAACGTTACCTTCAGACTATGCAGGCGCGTTATATCAAGTGTTATCCGCATTTGCATGGAGAAAATTAAACCTTTCCAAAATTGAGTCTCGTCCGATGAAAACAGGCCTCGGCAATTACTTTTTCTTAATTGATGTGGAGAAAGAGTATGATGATGTCCTGCTTCCAGGAGTGAGAATGGAGTTAGAAGCACTTGGCTTTTCTGTCACATTACTTGGGAGCTATTCCTCTTATTGGGTGTGAAAAAGAAAATCCCATTGCGCATGCAGTGGGATTTTCTATGTTAATTTTTCAAGCCGTGAGGTCAATGATTTTCGCCAATCTTCTGCGAGTTCGGGAACTGCGATAATCTTTTCCATGCCATCTACATCTTTTTGTCCTCGGAAATAGACTTCGTTCGCGAATAAAATGGAAACTTGCTGTGGCTGACGTTCGAGTAATGTAACTTGTGAATCTTTACGAACCGTTCCTTCTTGCAAAACGCGGCATAAATATCCAGTATAGCCAGTTTCGACAATGCGAGGTAAAATACCAGAAATGCCGAGTCGTTTCGAAATTGTACTACATGGGATTCTTCCTTGCGTTACTTGAACAATTGCATCTCCAAGCTGATAAATGTCACCAATACAAACGTCCTGCTCTAACATATTTGTAACTGTTACATTTTCTCCGAATGCAGATGTAGGAAGTGATGTATGAAACTCGTTTTCCCACAGCTGATAATGTTCGTAAGGATAGACACAAACGGCACGATCAGGCCCTCCGTGAAAACGTAAGTCCGCAACACCGTCTCCTTGAAAGCCATCTTTTGATAAAAAAGCATCCTCAACAAGCTGTTTACATATGCCGGTTGTCATTTCTTTATCTTCTGCATATTGGATTGTTTTTGGTTTTCCGATGCTAAAGTGAATGAGTTCGATTCCCATATATTTTCTCCCTTCCCATCATTTTTTTCTATTGTAGCATGGATAAAAACAAAAAAATGCACAGAGATAGTAAAAATTCTCTGTGCGTTTTTTTAATGAACAAGAAATCCAGCTCGGTCTAATGCCTCACAAGCTGCATTTAACTTTTCAATAGAATCTGCTTCAATTGTATGCAAATGAATTCCATCTGTAAGTTGAGATAAATAAGTCGCTTTTGTTTCTTCAATTTTTTTTAAATACTGTTCGAGTTCAAATCGATTACTTACTAGAATTAAAGCAGTTAAATCTCCGTATACTGGATGTTCCACTTTTACATCTTTAATTGTAACTCCATGGTCAACGAGTAGAGTAAGCTCCTGGCGTACTTGTGATGGCTGATGATTGGAAACGATAATGCGCTCGAATGTAGTATGTTGTTTTTCTGACGGTCTTAAATATAAATATCCTTGCGCTGTTGCAATAATAGGTTCATTTCGGGCTTTTAATAAAGAAATATCTTGTACGATGACCTGACGGCTTACGTTTGTTTTCTTTGCTAATTCACTGCCGGACAATGGTTTACTTGCGGCGAGAAGCCATTCTAAAATGAGCTGTCTCCTTTCCTCTCCTAAAATCTTTTTTTGTTTATTTTGACTCATTTACTATTAACACCTCTATTAAATTGATTTCCGATTGCTATAAGTGCATAGATTGTTGCATCAATATGTTCTGTTGTTGTTTGATGTCCAAATGAAAAGCGGACATACTGCTTTGCTTCTTCATGTTCTTTTCCAATCGCAAGCATTGTTTTAGAAGGCTCCTGTTTTCCGATTTGACAAGCGCTTCCTGTTGAAATAGCAATACCGCGGCGATTGCACTCTAGCATTGTATACTGGCCTTCTATTCCTTTTATTGTAACCCCAATGATATGTGGTAAACAAGAAGTAGAATGGCCTTCAAGTTGTATTTCGTGTGAAATGGCTTGTAATTGCTGGATAAAGTATGCTCGTAATTCTTGTAAACGAGTTACTTCCACTTGTTGATTCTTTACCATGTGCTGTGCTGCTGTAATAAACGAAGCAATGCCAGGGACATTCACGGTGCCGGGACGAAATCCTTTTTCATGAGAGGTGCCAGGAAATACTTGCCCCCAACGAACTTGTGGATTTATATAGCATGCTCCTACCCCTTTTGGACCGTAAATTTTATGAGCAGAAACAGAGAGACTATCAATGTTCATCTTAGTCACATCGATTGGTATTTTCCCAAATGTCTGCACGCAATCTGTATGAAATAAGACGTTACGTTTTTGAAGAATGGCCCCAATTTCAGCAATTGGTTGCAGCGTTCCAATTTCAGAGTTTCCATGTTGTATGCTCGCAAGTACAGTGTGTTCTGTAATAGAACGTTCGAGTGCATCAAGTTGAATCATGCCAAAGCGATCTACAGGGATTTCAGTAATTTCATAGCCCTGCTCTTGAAGAAGGTGAAAGTAATTTCGGATAGATGCATGTTCCATAGGTGTTGTAATGATATGTTTTCCGTCTCGAGTATTTAGTAATGATTGAATCGCGAGATAGTTGGACTCTGATCCGCCGCTCGTAAAAAAGACTCCTTGTTCTTTCCCACTAATCATCGTAGCAAATGCTTGGCGGCAAGACTGTAATAATGAGGAGGCGGTACCGCCAATATCATGTAAGCTTTGTTCATTTCCGAAATAATGTTCAGCGGCTTTTGTATACGTCTCTAGCGCTTCTTTACTCATAGGTGTTGTTGCAGCATAATCCATATATATCATAGAGCATAGCCCTTTCTTTATAAGATTTTCTTATCATTTTATAAAAAGCTCTTGTTATTATTTTAAATATATGTAAATATAGGTGTCAAGACAGTTGAAAAGTGTAAAGTAGGAGGCAATGAAAATGCCAAATGCAGATGTCTTAATTATCGGAAGCGGGGTTGCAGCGCTGCGCGTTGCGCAAACAATTTGTCACGAAAAGAATGTGATTATTATCACAAAGAAAACAGGACGAAATAACAATACAAATTTGGCGCAAGGCGGGATTGCAGCAGCAGTTGCTTCATACGATCATCCAGACGATCACTATGAAGATACGCTTACAGCAGGATGTCATTATAACAATAGGAAAGCTGTTCGTTACTTAGTAGAGCAAGGGCCAAGAGAAATGAAAACCTTACTAGATAACGGTATGCGCTTTGACGGTGATGAGCAAGGATTACATCTTGGAAAAGAAGGTGCGCATCGAAAACGACGTATTTTACATGCGGGCGGGGATGCGACTGGGAAAAATTTGCTAGAGCATCTTGCAGAGCAAGTACTTCCATATGTGACAGTTGTTGAACAAGAAATGGTCTTGGATTTTATAATAGAGAATCAAACTTGTCATGGTGTTGTTGCACGTGATAGTAAAGGAAATATACAAAAATATTACGCACAGTGTGTCGTACTGGCATCAGGTGGTATTGGCGGAGTGTATACATTCACTTCCAATGATTGTACGGTTACAGGCGATGGGGTAGCGATGGTATATAGAGCTGGAGGAAAACTTGTTGATTTAGAATTTGTACAGTTTCATCCAACGATGCTATATGTAAATGGGGATTGCTGCGGTCTTGTGTCAGAAGCGGTGCGCGGAGAAGGTGCTATTCTTCGAAACGCAAAAGGAGAGCGGTTTATGACGCATATTCATGAACAACAAGACCTTGCACCGCGTGATGTAGTCGCGCGTGCTATTCATGAACAAATGTTAGCTGGTGAAATGGTGTACTTAGATATCTCATCTATTTCAAACTTTGAAGAGCGTTTTCCAACTGTTTCTTTTTTATGTAAAAAGAATGGCGTTAACATGGAAAATAAGTATATTCCAGTTGTACCAGGTGCTCATTTTCATATGGGCGGTGTAAAAACAAATTGTAACGGGGAAACATCGATCAATCGTTTATATGCAGTGGGTGAAGTTGCATGTAATGGTGTACATGGTGCGAACCGCCTTGCGAGTAATTCGTTATTAGAAGGCCTTGTATTTGGAAAACGTGTAGGGGAACACATTTTAGCAAATATTGAGCCGCAAATCGTGAATAGCGATGGAGCAGTACAAGGTGAGTTACCGCACATACAGTTGCCGCGAAAAGAAGAAATACAAGAGCTGATGATGAAATACGTTGGGATTGTACGCACGGAAGAAGGTTTATCGTATGCGAAGCAATGGCTAGAGCAGTATGGAACATATAGTAAAATGCTTCCATATGAAGACCTTACAAATGAAGATATAACAATTATTAATATGCTAACTGTTTGCCAGTTACTAACAAAAGCTGCACTGCAAAGAAAAGAGAGTATTGGCGGTCATTATCGCAGTGATTTTCCAAAGCGTAGTAACGGGACGTGCGAAATTGTAATGAAAAAGAATATGTTGCAATTCGCTTAACGAAGGGAAAGAGGGGTTCTATGAATACATTAAAAGTAAAAGAGGCATTGAAACAATTTTTTCTAGAAGATATTGGGGAGCGAGATGTAACATCGCAGCTTATTTTTCCAAACGACTTGCAAGCGCGGGGAACGTTTCTTGTAAAAGATACGGGTGTTTTTGCAGGAGTTGATGTGATTAAGGAAGGTTTTACATTATTAGATAATCGTATTGAAGTTACACTCCATGCAAAAGACGGAGATATGGTGAAAAACGGAGATATCCTTGCTACTGTACAAGGACCGATTGCTTCTTTATTAACAGCTGAACGTGTTGTGTTAAATGTAATTCAGCGCATGAGCGGCGTAGCAACAATGACAAGAAAGGCAGTTACTGCACTCGGCAGCGATCATACACGCATTTGTGATACGAGAAAAACAATGCCAGGGCTTCGTATGTTTGATAAACATGCCGTTGTATGCGGCGGTGGTTATAATCATCGCTTCGGATTATACGATGGTGTCATGATTAAAGATAACCATATTGCGTTCGCTGGCTCGATTACAAAAGCGGTAACAACAGTGAAAGAGCAGCTTGGACATATGGTAAAAGTAGAAGTGGAAACAGAAACGAAAGAACAAGTGCTAGAAGCAGTTGCTGCTGGAGCAGACATTATTATGTTTGATAATCGTACGCCAGAAGAAGTGAGCGAATATTGCAAGCTCGTACCAGGTGCAATTGTTACAGAGGCTTCAGGTGGGATTACGATTGAGAATTTGGCGGAGTATGGTCAAACAGGTGTGGATTACATTTCGTTAGGATTACTAACTCATTCTGTTAAAGCGTTAGATATTAGTTTCAACATTGAAGTGTGATTAAGAGAAGGGAAGAGGGGGACTTCACAGATGAGTATTTTAGAAACAGTGCAACCGATTGAAACGATGTTACCAGATCGTTATCAAACAATGTCAATAGAAGAAATGGAAGAGCGTGTGCGTGAAATTAAAGAGAAGCTAGGAGAAAAGCTTTTTATTCCGGGGCATCATTATCAAAAAGATGAGGTTGTTCAATTTTCAGATTCAACGGGAGATTCCTTGCAGCTTGCACAAGTAGCTGCACGCAACAAAGAAGCGAAATATATTGTGTTTTGCGGTGTTCACTTTATGGCCGAAACAGCTGATATGCTAACAACAGATGAACAAATTGTCATTCTTCCTGATATGCGAGCTGGATGCTCTATGGCTGATATGGCTGATATCGAACAAACAGAGCGAGCTTGGAAAGAGTTACAGCAATTATTTGGAGATACGATGCTTCCGTTAACATATGTAAACTCAACTGCTGCAATTAAAGCATTTTGCGGCCGAAATGGCGGTGCAACTGTTACATCTTCTAATGCGAAAGAAATGGTGAAATGGGCATTTACACAAAAAGAGCGTATTTTATTTTTACCAGATCAGCATTTAGGACGTAATACAGCATATGACCTTGGGGTACCTTTAGAAAAAATGGCGGTTTGGGATCCACACACAGATTCATTAGAATATGATGGGAATGTAGAAGACGTTCAGGTTATTTTATGGAAAGGGCACTGTTCCGTCCATCAAAATTTCACTGTAAAGAATATTGAAAGTGTAAGAAAAAACCATCCAGATATGAACATTATTGTTCACCCAGAATGTTGTTATGAAGTTGTTGCAGCTTCTGATTATGCAGGTTCAACAAAATATATTATTGATATGATTGAAAAAGCTCCGTCTGGAAGTAAGTGGGCAATCGGTACAGAAATGAACTTAGTTAATCGTATTATTCAACAGCATCCAGATAAAGAAATTATTTCATTAAATCCATTTATGTGTCCATGCTTAACGATGAACCGTATTGATTTACCACATTTACTATGGGCGCTTGAAGCAATCGAGCGCGGCGAGCATGTAAATGTAATTCAAGTAGATAAAAAAATAACAGAAGAAGCGGTACTTGCGCTAAACAGAATGTTAGAGCGAGCATAGAAGCGACGGATTTCCGTTGCTTTTTCTTTTGTACATAATTCTGCTTTCGTGAGCATACATTGTGTTGAAGCAATCATTGTGTTAATATTCGTTTTTATCTCGCTATTCGTGAACAGTAAGCTCCTCACCTCAAGATTCAGAGAAAAGCATTGTCCAGCTCTAGTGGCTAGAATCTCCGGTCGTTTCGCCCCCTCGGACGAGGCAAAAAGCGCATCTTTTCCTTAGGCGTGGGCGTCCTGCGATTCTGAACGAGCCGCTTCCGCTTTTCTTAGGAAGATAGGTGGGGATAGCTGTCTGTAAAAGCCCGATTGGTTCAACTAACCATTAGTGGGGATGAAGAAAAACTCCACTGATGGAAGTTTCACTTTATTATAGATAAGTTATACAGGAGGGGGAAAATTTGAAAATTCATATCGTGCAAAAAGGGGATACCCTTTGGAAAATTGCGAAAAAGTACGGGGTGGATTTTGAAACATTAAAAGCAGCGAATACACAGCTCAGTAATCCAGATTTAATTATGCCTGGCATGAAAATTAAAGTACCATCTAACAGTGTTCCGATTAAAAAAAATCCAGGTGCTGGTTCAGTCCCTCCAAAAGAATATGTAAAAGAAGTGCAGCAAAAAGAATTTCCTGTTGCACCTAAACCTCTTGGTATAGAAGAAGAGGAGGAGGTCTCACAAGCTGGACCAATTACAGAAAAACCAGCAGCGCAAAAACCGCAGAAGGAAATGCAGGTAAAACCACAAAAAGAAGTACAAAAGGAACAACCTATCCAAAAAGAGCAGCCTATACAAAAGGAACAACCTATCCAAAAAGAACAGCCTATCCAAAAAGAGAAACCAGTAGAAAAACTACCTGTTGTTGAGAAGCAACCGGTTGTTAGCAAAGTAGAAAAACAAAAAGAGAGCACAAAATTTTCCGTAAACATTTTACCACAGCCGCCGCAACCACCGGTAAAAGCGAAAAAAGAGTATAAAATTGCAGATATTATAAAAAAAGGTAACGATTTAATTGCTCCGCAAGTAAATAAAATGAAAGGAAGTAATGTTGTCGCACCAGGAGTGAAGAAAGAAAATATAAGTAACGTCATCGCGCCAGAAGTGAAGAAAGAAAATATAAGTAATGTCATCGCACCAGAAGTAAAAAAAGAAAATGTAAGTAATGTCGTCGCACCACAAGTGACAAAAGAAAATGTAAGTAATGTCGTCGCGCCACAAGTGACAAAAGAAAATGTAAGCAATGTTGTCGCACCGCAGGTTACAAAAGAAATTCCACAAGTGCTCCCACCTAATGTTACGATGCCAATAATGGAAAATATCCATCCAAGTGTTATGCCAATAATGGAAAATATCCAAATGCCAAATGTGATGTCGATGATGGAAAGTAATCAAATGCAAAATGTGATGCCAATGACGGAAAATAGTCCAATGCAAAATGTGATGCCAATAACGGAAAATAGTCCAATGCCAAGTATGATGCCAATGATGGAAGGTAGCAATATGCCAAATATGATGCCGATGATGGAAGGTAGCAATATGCCAAATATGATGCCGATGATGGAAGGTAGCAATATGCCAAATATGATGCCAATGATGGAAGGTAGCAATATGCCAAATATGATGCCGATGATGGAAGGTAACAATATGCCAAATATGATGCCGATGATGGAAGGTAGCAATATGCCAAATATGATGCCGATGATGGAAAGTAGCAATATGCCAAATATGATGCCGATGATGGAAAGTAGCAATATGCCAAATATGATGCCGATGATGGAAGGTAGCAATATGCCAAATATGATGCCGATGATGGAAAGTAGCAATATGCCAAATATGATGCCGATGATGGAAAGTAGCAATATGCCAAATATGATGCCGATGATGGAAAATAATCAAATGCCAAGTATGATGCCAATGATGGAAAGTAATCAAATGCCAAATGTGATGCCGATGATGGAAGGTAGCAATATGCCAAATATGATGCCGATGATGGAAAGTAGCCACATGCCAAATATGATGCCGATGATGGAAAGTAATCAAATGCCACCATTTGCACCAATGCCGTATCCATACCCACCATCATACCCACAACAGATGCCATATCAATCACCATACCCACAGCCACACTATCAAATGCCATATCAACAAAATCCATACTACGGCATGCCGGCAATGCAAGGTATGCCGCCAATGCAGGGCATGCCACAATATGATATGCAATACACTTCTATGCCAAATCCAAATGTCGCACCTATAACAATGGATAATAATGCACCGCCAATTGCGCCAATACAAGAGGACTGTGGCTGTGATGATGAACCAAAATTGTATAGTCCACAGCCAGGTGTACCATATTTTCCACGTGAATCTTATCAACAAAATCCATATATTCCGTATACACCACAGCCTGGTACAATGTATTATCCACCAAATCCTCCTTCTGTATTTGGTACACCATATTCGGAAGAAGAGGAAAATTAAAAAGGGTGTCAAGGAGCCGTTCTTTTATACAGAACGGCTTTTTTTGTGAAAATCTGTTTGGAAATTCGGAAAAGATTAGATAATATAGTAAAATGAGTACAAATGAATCCTGCTGAGAAAGGAAGTAGCAGAAATGGAACAAAAAATTGAAAAACTCATTGAGTGGTTACAAACGAAAGTAAAAGAGGCAAATGTAAAAGGTCTTATTGTTGGGATTAGTGGCGGCATTGACTCTGCTGTTGTAACGCATTTAATTAAACGTGCATGTCCAAATGATTCTTTAGGGGTTATTATGCCTTGTAAAAGTAATCCAAAAGATCAAGAGGACGCATTAAAAGTTGTAGAAAGCTCTGGAATTGATCATTATATCGTTGATTTAACAGAGACACATAAAACATTATTTGGTGCAGTAGAAGAACAACTGAAGTCAAATGGAAAATGGGATGAAGAACGTGCGACATTAGGTGATGCAAATACACGTGCTCGTCTTCGTATGACAACATTATATGCTGTTGCAAACAATTTTGGTTACCTTGTTGTTGGGACAGATAATGCGGCAGAATGGCATACTGGATATTTCACAAAGTATGGCGATGGCGGTGTAGATTTAGTACCTCTTGTTCATTTCACAAAAGGTGAAGTACGAGAAATGGCAAAAGCATTAGGGGTGCCAGATGAAGTTATACATAAAGCACCAAGCGCAGGTCTTTGGGAAGGCCAAACAGATGAAAATGAAATGGGTACAACATATAACATGATTGACAAATATTTAAAAGGTGAGGAAGTTCCTGAAAAAGATCGTCTTATCATTGAGCGTCTTCATGCCCGTTCAGAGCATAAGCGTCATTTAGCAGCAGCACCTCCGAAATTTTAAGTAAAATACTGACAGTGTAAAAACCCCCTTTGTGACTCATTATAAGAGGGAGCTTTTCGAATGAAAAGTTCATTCTAACAGAGGGGGTTTTTGTATTGAACAAACAAATTAAGCTTATTGCTGCTTCTTTGTTAGTTACCAGTGCGTTAGCTGCATGTGGTACACCTAAAAAAAGTGCAATGGATCGTAATGCTACTTATAATTACCAACGGACAGCGTATGAGAATACCGTTCCGTATACAGATAATGTGACACGTACAGATCGTACTACAGATTATGTCACATACCGTAACAATGCAAGAACGGACGATTACGGAAATGTAAAGTATTCAAAAATTAATAAAGACATTCATAATACTCGTAATAACGTTGGATACAATTATTACCGCGATGTAAATTATCACGGACAAATAACGAATCCGTATCCAACTCGTAACGTTACGATGAACAACTCCTATGTTAACAATGATGGTAAAACAGCTGAAGCTATTACTAATCGTGTAAAGGGTATGGCTAACGTGGAGCGTGTTTCTACTGTTGTGCGCGGTAATGATGTTGTCATTGCAGTAAAATCTCGCAGTGGAACAGATGAAAAAGCATTAACAGATGACATTCGCAAAGCTGTTGCACCGCTTGTTAACAATCGAAATGTCTATATTACAGCAAAAGAAGATATGTTTACTCGTGTTGACACAATTAGCACAAGTCTTCGAAATGGAACAGTTACAAACAATTTAAATCGTGATGTAACAAATCTGTTTCAAGATCTTCGTACGAATGTAACTAATACGGTGCGATAATGAGAAGAAGGGGAAATGTTATTTCCCCTTCTTTTTATTTATGTAATGTATCGATTTTTCTGTTAGTAAATGTATATTTTCGATGCAGTCTAATTGAAGTTCATCTTCTAATAATCCTGTATTAATTGTACTATAATGTTTTTTTGATTCAGATAAATCTGTGATAAGTTGATTCGACATTTTTGAAATTCTCCTTTTCTAGAGAGGGCGTTTAGGGTTACAGTGTAGTATTGTAGAAGAATTGGTAGGTAAAATCGGCAAAAGACATGCTAAAATAGGCAGTATCAAAAGTAGTATAAAGGTGGTTATTCATTTCCTTCTTGCTTTCTTGTGCGGTTAATGTTATATTAACAAAGCGATGAGCTAATTTACGTAAGACGAGAGATATGCTTAAGTGCTAAACACGCGGATGTGGCCGCCTGGTCTCTCGCCGTAAAACGCATCAAGACGCCTGCATGACAGGCGTCTTTCTTATTATATAGAAAATTGTAGCGGAGTAAGATGAAAATCTTATTCCGCTTTTTTGTTAGTTATCTTTTAAACGTGATTCTTTGTAGGAAAGAATTTATTCTAGTCAACTCCGTTTTTCGTATGGTCTAGCTTCGCTTCCTAACTCCTTTCGTCTAAGTGGATTAACAGTGCCACTTTTCTGAGGGATAAAACTTCTATTTTCGGTCAAACTGTAAATAGAAGTTTTTTATTTTCCCTAAAAGAGGTGACAGCATATGAAATTCATGATTATTGCAATGCAGATTGTGCTAGCTGTGTTTTGTTTTTATCATGAATCGAGTGTAGCATCGGCAGAGAGTTCGGATAATGCAGTGGAACAGGAACCTCAAATTACAATCATGTTGCAGCGTATATATTTAGACGGGGAAGTGAGTCAGGAAATTTTTAGAGACAAGGTTGTGCACTTAGAAAAGCTTTTGGAACAATATAAAGAGTGGCAACTTGTTGATCGAGACGATGTACAAGTTGTATTGCAAAAACGCATTGATGATATTTCGCCGTTATTAAAAACAAGCGGTTATTTTGGGGTTTCGAAAGAAGGAATTCTCCAAATTTTTAACGGTGTACCCGAAACCGATAATGTCATTCATTCCTTTTTTCAAATTGATATGAAAAAGATGGAGAGTTATCAGCGCGAACGGTTGAAGCGCGGGATTCGAGTGAAATCGAAAGAGCGATTTGTGGAAGTAATGAAAGATATGGAACAGTATTATATGAGTAATGGAAACAGCCGTAGCTTAAAGTAGCTACGGCTGTTTTCTTATCATTTTTATGCTATTCATTCTTTGAGAGTACTCAGTCAATATGAAAAGGAAAAGATAGGATAGAGAACATTTGTTGGGGGAATCTCGCATTTATATCGTTATTTATGTTAAAATGGAATACATGATTTGAGAGGGAGAGATACAGTTTTGTTTGAATATATTACAGGTTATGTGGAATATGTAGGACCGGAATATGTTGTTCTTGACCATAACGGAATGGGCTATCAAATTTTTACACCAAATCCGTATGTATTTCAAAGAAGTAAACAAGAACTTCGCGTATATACATATCATTATGTAAGAGAAGATATCATGGCCCTTTACGGATTTAAAACACGTGAAGAGCGTTTATTATTTACAAAACTTTTAGGTGTATCGGGGATTGGACCAAAGGGAGCGCTTGCGATTTTAGCTTCTGGTCAAACAGGTCAGGTTGTACAAGCGATTGAACATGAGGATGAAAAATTCTTAGTTAAATTCCCAGGTGTTGGAAAGAAAACAGCGCGTCAAATGATTTTAGATTTAAAAGGGAAATTAGCAGATGTTGTGCCGGATGCCTTTGTTGATCTATTTTCAGATGAAGAGCGTTTCGATGAGAAAAAAGGAACATCTGCGGAGCTTGATGAAGCACTGGAAGCACTTAGAGCGCTTGGATATGCAGAGCGAGAAGTCTCTCGCGTCGTGCCAGAATTATTAAAAGAATCACTTACGACGGATCAATATATTAAAAAGGCACTTAGTCTTTTACTAAATGGTAAGAGGTGAGTAGAATGGACGAACGTCTTGTCTCGGGAGAGTCCGTATATGAAGATGTGGACTTAGAATATTCGTTAAGACCACAAACGCTCCGTCAATATATTGGGCAAGATAAAGCAAAACATAATTTAGCAGTATTTATTGAAGCTGCAAAAATGCGTGAAGAAACGTTAGATCACGTCTTATTGTATGGGCCGCCAGGACTTGGGAAAACGACATTAGCAAACATTATTGCGAATGAAATGGGCGTGAATATTCGTACAACATCAGGACCGGCAATTGAACGGCCAGGTGATTTAGCAGCGGTATTAACGGCGCTTCAACCGGGTGATGTTTTATTCATTGATGAAATTCATCGTCTGCATCGCTCCATTGAAGAAGTGTTATATCCAGCGATGGAAGATTTCTGTCTTGATATTGTAATTGGGAAAGGTCCAACAGCGCGCTCTGTTCGGCTTGATTTACCTCCGTTTACATTAGTTGGTGCAACAACGCGTGCAGGTGCATTATCTGCACCGCTTCGAGATCGTTTCGGTGTATTGTCTCGTTTAGAATATTACACAGTTGATCAGTTATCAGCCATTGTAGAACGTACAGCAGAAGTGTTTGGAGTTGAAATTGATTCGTTAGCTGCCTTAGAGATTGCAAGGCGTGCACGAGGTACACCGCGAATTGCGAACCGCTTATTGCGTCGTGTACGTGATTTTGCGCAGGTGCGCGGTGATGGAACTGTTACGATGGATATTACGCAAATGGCACTCGAACTACTGCAAGTAGATAAACTTGGATTAGATCATATTGATCACAAATTATTGCTTGGTATTATTGAAAAATTCCGCGGTGGTCCAGTTGGATTAGAAACAGTTTCAGCAACGATTGGGGAAGAATCTCATACAATTGAAGATGTGTATGAGCCGTACTTACTGCAAATTGGCTTCCTGCAAAGAACACCAAGGGGTCGTATTGTTACACCGCTTGCATATGAACATTTCGGAATGGAGATGCCTGGGGTTTGATGGATATGTCAAAGCTGCTCATTACGGCTGGCATTCTTTTAATTGTTGTGGGATTAGCTTGGAAGCTTATAGGAAGGCTTCCAGGCGACATTTTTGTGAAAAAGGGAAACGTTACCTTTTATTTTCCTATTGTTACGTGTATTGTGATAAGTATTGTATTATCTTTTATTATGTATGTCATAAATCGATTTAAATAGAAATAGGTGAACTTAGTTATGGATATTAATTTGTTTGATTTTCATTTACCAGAAGAACTTATTGCACAAGTACCGCTTGAAGATCGTGAAACATCAAGATTAATGGTGTTAGATCGTGAAACGGGTGAGATTCAGCATAAACATTTTACTGACATTCTTTCTTATTTACATGAGGGCGATTGTTTAGTTTTAAATGAAACGAAAGTGATGCCTGCGCGTTTGCACGGTGTAAAAGAAGATACAGGTGCACATATTGAAGTGCTTTTATTAAAGCAAGAAGATGGAGACACTTGGGAGACGCTTGTTAAACCTGCAAAACGTGTGAAAGAAGGAACGGTAATTTCTTTTGGTGAGGGAAAACTAAAAGCAACATGTGTCGGAGCTGGTGAACAAGGTGGCCGCCATTTGGAATTTTCTTATGATGGTATTTTCTATGAAATTTTAGATGAGCTTGGTGAAATGCCACTTCCTCCATATATTAAAGAAACGCTTGAAGACCGCGATCGTTATCAGACGGTGTTTGCACGTGAAGTTGGTTCAGCAGCGGCGCCAACAGCGGGACTTCATTTTACAGAAGAACTGCTAGAAAAGTTGAAGCAAAAAGGTGTTCATTTAGCATTTATTACATTGCATGTTGGACTTGGGACATTTAGACCGGTTTCTGCAGATACAATCGAGGAGCATCATATGCATGCAGAGTATTATCATATGTCAGCGGAAACAGCAGATTTGCTAAACAATGTAAAACAAAAAGGCGGTCGTATTATTACTGTTGGTACAACATCAACGCGTACGCTTGAAACAATTGCAACAGACAATAATGGCAAACTTTGCGCAGCTTCTGGCTGGACTGATATTTTCATGTATCCAGGATATGAATTTAAAGCGATCGATGGTTTAATTACAAACTTCCACTTGCCAAAATCAACATTAATTATGCTTGTGAGCGCATTTGCAGGAAGAGAAAATGTTCTTCATGCGTACAATGAAGCGGTAAAAGAAAAGTATCGTTTCTTTAGTTTTGGTGATGCGATGTTTGTTGCATCTCACTCTAAAGTAGAGAAGAAATAAAAAGGAGCAACAATATGACAGCAATACGTTATGAATTAATTAAAACTTGTAAACAAACAGGAGCACGTTTAGGCCGTGTTCATACACCGCACGGTTCATTTGAAACGCCAATTTTTATGCCAGTAGGAACACTTGCGACAGTAAAAACAATGTCACCAGAAGAGTTAAAAGCAATGGATGCGGGTATTATTTTAAGTAATACGTATCATTTATGGCTTCGTCCTGGTCATGAAATTGTACGCGAAGCAGGCGGTTTACATAAATTTATGAACTGGGATCGTTCGATTCTAACAGATTCCGGTGGCTTTCAGGTGTTTAGTTTAAGTGACTTCCGTCGCATTGAAGAAGAAGGTGTTCATTTCCGCAATCACTTAAATGGAGATAAATTATTCTTATCACCAGAAAAGGCAATGGAAATTCAAAATGCACTTGGTTCTGATATTATGATGGCATTTGATGAGTGTCCGCCGTTTCCAGCGACATTTGAGTATATGAAAAAATCAGTAGAGCGTACGAGCCGCTGGGCAGAGCGCTGTTTAAAAGCGCATCAGCGTCCGCAGGATCAAGGGTTGTTTGGTATTGTGCAGGGCGGAGAATTTGAAGAACTTCGTCGTCAAAGTGCCCGTGATCTTGTTTCAATGGATTTCCCAGGTTATGCAGTAGGTGGTTTATCTGTTGGAGAACCGAAAGATATTATGAATCGTGTGCTTGAATTTACAACACCACTTCTTCCAGATAACAAACCTCGTTATTTAATGGGTGTTGGATCTCCAGACTCGTTAATTGATGGTGCAATTCGTGGTATTGATATGTTTGATTGTGTACTTCCAACTCGTATTGCACGAAATGGTACATGTATGACAAGTGAAGGACGTCTAGTTGTGAAAAATGCGAAGTATGCAAAAGACTTTGGCCCGCTTGATCCAAATTGTGATTGTTACACATGTAAAAATTATTCACGTGCGTACATTCGCCACTTAATGAAATGTGATGAAACATTCGGAATTCGCTTAACGTCTTACCACAACCTGCATTTTCTGTTAAAATTAATGGAGCAGGTGAGACAAGCCATTCGTGAAGACCGTCTTGGAGACTTCCGTGATGAGTTCTTTGAACAGTATGGCTTTAATAAACCGAATGCTAAAAATTTCTAATACATAATAATTAAGGAGGAATAAAAGATGAATCCAGGTATGATGAATATTATCATGATTGTTGCGATGTTTGCGATTTTCTACTTCTTATTAATTCGCCCGCAACAAAAGCGTCAAAAGGCAGTAGCACAAATGCAAAGTGAACTGAAAAAAGGCGATGCAATCGTAACAATCGGCGGCATGCATGGTACAATTGAATCTGTAACTGATACAACAATCGTGATTAAATCTGGTGGTTCACACCTTACATTTGATCGCAGTGCGATTCGTGAAATTGTAAAAGGTTAATGAAAAAAAGCTGTCCCAAAAGTATTACTTTTGGGACAGCTTTTTTAATATGTTGTACGCTTGCCAATATTGACTCCGAGTATGCCTCCAAGTGTACTTGCCGCTATAATCACGAGTTGATATAGAAGCTGTGCCTTTGATAACGCCGATGAAAAGCCTAAATAATTTACAAGAAATACGAGAATGGCAAATATGACTCCAGTGGATCCACCGACAAACCAACCTTTTCCCTGCGCTTTTACCCCAGCAACAAATCCAGCAATTATTGTCGACATAATTGCGAGGACAAAAAGTGCGATGGATAAAGTTCCTTCATTTATGTTTGTAAACTTCAATAATAAAGCAATGATGATACTTGCTAGGCAAGCGAAGATAAGTAAGGTAACGATGCCGAATCCAACTGCAATTGATAATTTTTTCGTTCCATCCATAGAGCATCTCTCCTTTCTAATACAAGCATATTTCTTGTTTTGCTAAGTTAGACTAGTTTCTTTTTGTACGGGGAAACTAATATATAGAAATTGAAATGAGAAAGGAAATGAAAGATGGAACTAGTTCAAATTATCTTTCGAACAATTGTCTTATACAGTGTAATGCTCATTATTTTTCGTCTAATGGGAAAACGTGAAATTGGTGAATTGAGTGTTTTGGACTTAGTCGTTTTTATTATGCTTGGTGAAATGGCAGTTATTGCAATTGAGAATATGGATAAGGCAATGTGGCATCAACTTGTTCCGATGGTGCTTATTATGATCATTCAAATTGCTTTATCTTTTGTCTCGCTAAAAAGCCAGCGTCTTCGTCATATATTAGAAGGGGAGCCGGCTATTATCGTGCACGAGGGGAAAATCGATGAGAAGCAAATGCGTAAACATCGTTACAATATGGATGATTTGCTTATGCAATTACGTGAGCAAAGTATCGGTGATATACGTGATGTAGAGTATGCAATTTTAGAACCATCAGGAAGATTATCGGTGTTTGAAAAGCAAAAAAGTAAAAATGATACACCATTATTTTCGGTTCCGCTCATTATTGATGGAGAAATTCAGAAAAAACACTTATACATGATGGAACATACCGATATATGGCTGGAAGACAAACTAAAGAAATTAGGGTATAAAGATATTGAAAATATTTCATATTGTAGCTTTCAAAACGGCCAGTTTTTTGTTGATTTAATAGATAAATGAAAAGTTGCTCCTTAAAATAGGCAGCAACTTTTTATTTAAAAAAAGAGAATCTACGAATAATAGGTAATCGAAGTAATTCTTCTTTTCTAATAAGGCGAAAAAGGATTAACAGAAATATATATAGTGTCGTAGTGGATAGTACTTCCCATAATGTTTGCTTGCCAAGTGAAGGGGAGAAGATGATGTGCTTATGTATGTAGTAACCTGTTCCTCCAGCAATGATCATGGAAAATAATCCGTATACATAATCTTTTATATAAATAGTAAACGTAATCTTTTTTAATACCGTTGCATAGTGAAGTAAAGTAACTGTCACGATATTGGCTGCAATTGCAAGTGCCACACCCATCATTTGAAATTGCGGCTGTGAGGCAAGGACGAAAATAACAAGTAATTTCACAATCGCTCCGATAAATGTATTCATCATGGCAGCTCGCGCTAAATTTAGAGCTTGTAATACAGATGTCAGTGGTCCCTGAAAATAGTGAAATAAAAAACAAGGTGCAAGTACTTGAATAAAAAGGGTCGCGCTATCGGAACCATACATAAGCGTTAAAATAGGTGAAGCGAATACGTATAAAATAACAAAAGACCATCCTCCTGTAATAAGAGAGATGCGCATTGCTTGCTGTAATCTACGCTCTACTAAACGGTGCTGCTTTTTAGCGTTTGCTTCGCTAATGGAAGGAACAAGCGCTGTTGAAAGAGCATAGGTAATAAAAGCTGGCAAAGACAAAAGTGGAAAGGCATACCCATTTAATATACCGTATTGCTTTGTTGCAATAGAGGCTGTAACTCCGGCCATTGCTAAACTTTGCATGACAACAATTGGTTCAAAAAAGTAAGAAATGGATCCGATTAAACGGCTTCCTGTTGTAGGAAGTGCGATATCCATTAAAGAATAAAAGGTGTCTTTGCTTTCTTTTACGGTACTTACAAAACGAGATCGAATGGAAAGATGTTTTTCTCTTTGAAACAACGTTAATAGGAATAAAAGGGAAGCGACTTCTCCGAGTACAGCAGATAGCATTGCACCCGCTGCAGCGTATTCCACTCCATATGGTAAGAAAAGGCGGATGCATACTGCAATAATTGTAATGCGAACGACTTGTTCTAGCACTTGTGCGTAGGCGCTCGGTTTCATGTTTTGTTTCCCTTGGAAATAACCACGAAGCACAGAAGAAACGGCAATAACAGGCACAACGGGTAAAATGGCGATTAATGGATAATAGGTTCGTTTATCGGTTAGAAATGTTTCTGCTAACAAAGGTGCCAGAAGCATAATTCCGGCTGTTAATAGAATACTAATGACCGAGGTGATAGCTAATGAAACAGTTAATATTTTTTTAACTTGTTGCTTATCATGTGTAGCCTCTGCTTCAGCGACCAGTTTTGCAATGGCAACCGGGAGACCGATTTGTGTAATGGTGATAGCTAATATAAATGTTGGAACGGCCATCATATATAATCCAACACCTTCTTCTCCTAAAGTGCGTGCCATTACAATACGGTTAATAAATCCTAATATTTTCGTGATAAAACCAGCTAACATTAAAATAAAAGCACCTCGTAAAAAGGTTTGTTTCGTCATAATTTTCTCCTACCTTCTCAAAATCAATGGAATGATTTACAATAATTTATATGCATCTATAAGGCAAGCATGACAAGCATTTGAAATGAGGAACGTGAGATCAGAAGGAGATGAGCTGGAAGTGGTTGGGAAAGAAGAGTTAATAGAAGCGTATCGGGAACAGTTAAGAATCGTCTTAGAAAGCAAGGTAGAAGAGTTCCAAATGCTCGGCTATGATCGCGTTACAATGGAAGACGTTTGGAAATGTTTAAAGACTCGAAAGTGGAAAAAAGTAGATAGTGATGTCAGATTGTATGAGCTTGTAAATGACGTGTTAACGTTAACAGCTAACGATTATATGACATTTTTAACGATGAAGGCGTACCAAGCACCGCTTTGGTCATTTGAAGAATATGAAAATAAATAATAGGTTGTAATTGGTTTGTTCTTCCTCTTGCAGTATAATAATGAGTATTGATAAAGAGGTAATTTTGGAACAATGGCCTTTGTTCAAAGGAGGAACAAGAAACATATGGCAAAACGAAGCAGTAGAATCGTTGCCTTTTTCCTCGTTGTGTTATTAATTGGAGGAATCATTGGAGCAACGACAAAAAACATTACAAAAGGAATTAACCTCGGGCTTGATCTTCGGGGCGGCTTTGAAATTTTATATGAAGTAAAGCCAGCGAAAAAAGGAGATAAAGTTACAAAGGATACTCTTGTGAGTACGGTTGGTGCACTCGAAAAACGTGTAAACGTTCTTGGTGTAAGCGAACCGAATATCCAAATTGAAGGAAATGATCGCATTCGTGTGCAGCTTGCTGGAGTAAAAGATCAGCAGCAAGCGCGAGATGTGTTATCAACGCAAGCGAAATTAACATTTCGTGATGTAAATGATAACATTCTTATGGATGGTTCTGATTTAGCGACGGATGGAGCAAAGCAAACGTTCGATGAACAAGGCCGTCCAAGCGTTAGCCTAAAATTAAAGAGTGCTGATAAGTTCCGTGCAGTAACTCAAAAAGTATCTAGCATGCCGCAACCAACAAATTTAATGGTGATTTGGCTTGATTTTGAAGAAGGAAAAGATTCTTACAAGGCAGAAGCAGCGAAGCCAAAGCCAAAATATTTATCGGCAGCTACTGTTAGTCAAGTATTTAATCAAGCGGAAGTATCTATTGTTGGTGGAAACTTTACAGTAGAGAGCGCAAAACAACTTTCAGAGTTGTTAAATGCCGGAGCACTTCCTGTTGATTTAAAAGAAATATACTCTACTTCTGTTGGAGCAAAATTCGGAGAGCAAGCATTGCAAAAAACAATTTTTGCAAGTGCGATTGGTATCGCTCTTATTTTCTTATTTATGCTTGTATTCTATCGTCTACCAGGTCTTGTAGCGGTAATTATGCTTGGTTTATATATTTACATAACGTTACTCGTATTCAATTGGATGCACGCTGTTCTAACATTACCGGGTATAGCGGCACTGGTGCTCGGGGTCGGAATTGCGGTTGATGCAAACGTTATTACATATGAAAGACTAAAAGAAGAATTGCGCATCGGAAAATCGATGTTATCAGCATATCGCGCAGGTAATCAGCGTTCGTTATCAACGATTTTAGATGCGAATGTTACAACGCTTGCAGCAGCAGTTGTCTTATTTGCATACGGTAATAGCTCTGTGAAAGGATTTGCGACAAGTTTAATTGTAAGTATTTTCGTCGGCTTTATTACAAATGTTTACGGTACACGTTTCTTACTTGGCTTACTTGTTAAGAGTCGTTACTTTGATAAAAAATATTCTTACTTTGGTGTAAAACCGAAGGAAATTATTCCGTTATCAAAAGGTGTAGAACATGCACCAACGAAATTTGACCGTGTTAACTTTGTTAATATTGGACATAAGTTTTTCTGGTTCTCTGTTGTTGTGATGATTCTAGGTGCGATTATTTTACCAATCTTTAAGTTGAATCTTGGGATTGACTTTGCAAGCGGTACGCGCATGGACATTAAAACAAATCAAGCCATAACGGTTTCACAAGTACAACAAGAGTTACATGATTTAAAAGTAGATGTGAAGAAAGAAGATATTGTGCCGACAGGTAATGATAATAAAGGATTTGCTGTTCGTACAATTGGTGTACTATCAAAAGATGATATTGCGAAAGTAAAAACATTTTACCATGATAAATATGGTGCAGAACCGAACGTAAGTACAGTTTCTCCGACAATCGGAAAAGAAATTGCACGAAATGCACTTATTGCAGTGCTAATTGCTTCTCTTGTTATCATTTTATATGTGAGTATTCGTTTCCGCTTCACATATGCGCTATCGGCAGTGTTAGCACTTCTGCACGATGCATTCTTCATTATCATTGTGTTTAGCTTACTTCACTTAGAAGTTGATCTAACATTTATCGCAGCAGTGTTAACGATTATCGGTTATTCTATTAATGATTCGATTGTTACGTTTGACCGAAACCGTGAGTTATACAAACAGAAACAAAAAATTCGTACTGTAAGTGATTTAGAAGAGATTGTGAATTCTAGTATTCGTCAAACAATCGGTCGTTCTATTAATACGGTCATGACAGTGTTACTACCTGTTATTACATTATTAATTTTCGGCAGTGAGTCATTGCGAAACTTCTCAATTGCATTATTTGTCGGCTTAATTGTTGGTACGTATTCTTCTGTTTTCGTTGCATCTCAAATTTGGTTGATGCTTGAAAGCCGTCGTTTGAAAAAAGGAAAAGGTCAGAAGAAAGTTGAAGTAAATACGTCTGAACCGCAAGTATAAGTAAAGTCGCTTAAACTTGAATAAAAAGAGATGCCTAATTGTAGGCATTTCTTTTTTGTTCCGGGATAAAATAAAGTGAAACTTCCTTCTGGAACGTTTTTTTCCAGAAGGTTAGTTGAACCAATCGGGCACTTAGGAGAAATTAGTCCCCACTTCTCTTCTTCGATTTCACTAAGCTTGATCGTTAGTGCGGGATAAAATATAGGTTGGCGAAAGAAAGGATTGCGGTTATGGAAAAAGATGAACGTTTTAAACAAGCGGAGTTTGGTGCGATTGTTGGAATTATTGGTAATATTTTACTCGCGATTATAAAGGCGATTATTGGATATATTGGAAATAGTAAAGCGCTTATGGCGGATGCTGTACATTCCGGATCAGATGTTATTGGTTCGTTAGCGGTTTTATTTGGGCTGCGTGCAGCAAAGCAACCGCCTGATGACGATCATCCATATGGACATGGAAAAGCGGAATCGATCTCAGCGATTATCGTAGCTGTTCTTTTATTTATTGTCGGAATTGAAATTGTTATCTCTTCTATTAAAGCTTTTACACAAGTGCTAGAGCCACCGCGCTGGATTACTGTGATTGCTGTGCTTCTTTCGATTGTTGTGAAAGAAGGGATGTTCCGCTACAAATATAAGTTAGGTAAAAGGATAAAAAGTGATGCCATTATTGCAAACGCGTATGAGCATCGTTCGGATGTATTTTCATCATTTGCGGCTTTAATTGGGATTGGAGCGGCGATTATAGGAAGTAAAATGGGGGTAGATTGGCTTGTATATGCCGATCCAGTTGCCGGTTTATTTGTATCTTTACTCGTTATAAAAATGGCTTGGGATATTGGAAAAGAAGCGATTCATACAACGTTGGATCATGTACTTCATGAAGAAGATATCGTTCCGATGAGGGAAGCCGTTATGCAAGTAGAAGGGGTAAAGAAAATAGGTTCGCTATACGCAAGAGAGCATGGACACTATGTTATTGTTGATATTAAAGTGTCTGTTGATCCGTACATTACGGTAGAAGATGGACATCGCATTGGTAAACATGTGAAAGAGGTGCTCATGCAGCAAGATCATGTGCAAAACGTCTTCGTACATATTAATCCATATTCTCCGGATTAATATATAAAGTGGTAGTTCATACAGAGGAGGAACTGTCCCTAAGAGCCTGATAGGTTCGACTAACTATTTTCGGGGAAGGGCGACCAAAAAGAAGTCTCACTTTATCTCGCTCAAACGGGCAGTAGAATGTAGGAACGCCAAGGAGAAGGACTGTCCGTAAGAGCCCGATTGGTTCGACTAACTATTTTGGGAGAAGTGCGCTCCCAAAATAGAAGTCTCACTTTATTGTCACCCCTTAGTCTGTCTAGTATAATGGATAGGTTAAGGGGTGATTTCGTTGTTACAAGCGAAGACGCGTTGGAAAGAAAAGTATACTAATGAGGAACTTGTAGGACAGTTGGCAAATAAACTTCAATTGTCTCCTCTTGTTACTTCACTATTACTGAATAGAGGATTCGATACAGAAGAAAAGATTGTGGACTTTTTAAATACAGAGCAGCAAGAATTTCACGATCCGTTTTTATTAGAAGGTATGGACCGTACTGTAGAGCGTATTCGCCAAGCGATTCAAAACGGAGAGCAAATTTTAATTTTTGGTGATTATGATGCAGACGGTGTTAGTAGTACAACTGTTTTATTTTTAGCATTGCAAGAACTTGGAGCGGATGTGGAGTTTTATATTCCGAACCGATTTACAGAAGGATATGGGCCGAATGAAGAAGCGTTTCGCTGGGCGCACCGTGCTGGTTTCTCACTTATTATTACAGTTGATACGGGAATTGCAGCTGTTCACGAGGCGCAGGTTGCAAAGGAGCTGGGCGTTGATTTAATTATTACCGATCATCATGAGCCGCCGCCAGAATTGCCGGAAGCTTTAGCGATCATTCATCCGAAGTTAGATGGTGGTGTGTATCCGTTTCATTACTTAGCAGGTGTTGGAGTTGCGTTTAAAGTTGCTCATGCTTTGCTTGGGAGTGTGCCAGAACATTTATTAGAAATTGCAGTTATTGGTACAGTGGCTGATTTAGTGCCTCTTTATGGTGAAAACCGCCTACTCGTGCAACGTGGGCTGAAAAAATTGCGAACAACGCAGCGAGTAGGATTACAAGCACTCTTTAAAGTTGCTAATATTTCGCAAGGTGACATTACAGAAGAGAGTGTTGGTTTTGCAATTGGACCGCGCATTAATGCAGTTGGAAGATTAGAAGATGCAACGCCAGCTGTGCATTTACTATTGTCAGAAGATGTAGAAGAAGCAAAAGAACTTGCACAAGAAATTGATGAACTGAACAAATTGCGAAAAGATATTGTAAAGCAAATTACGGAAGAAGCGATTGTGGAAGTGGAAGCACATTATCCGCCAGAAGAGAATAAAGTATTAGTTCTTGCAAAAGAAGGTTGGAATCCTGGTGTAATTGGGATTGTTGCTTCAAAGCTCATAGATCGCTTTTATCGTCCGACAATTGTACTAAGCATTGATCCCGAAAAAGGGACGGCGAAAGGATCAGCCCGTAGTATTGAAGGCTTTGATTTGTATGCTAATTTATCAGATTGCCGGGACATTTTACCGCATTTTGGCGGGCATCCAATGGCTGCTGGTATGACTCTTAGTATGGATGATGTCGATGAACTGCGCCGACGCTTAAATGAGCAAGCGGCGGTTCAGCTATCAGATGAAGATTTTATTGCAGTCACTGCAGTAGATGCAGTATGTGAAGTGGAAGATGTAACGCTTGCTGCAATTGAAGAGATGCAAAAACTTGCCCCGTTTGGTGTCGGAAATCCAAAGCCGCGTATCGCTGTGAAGGATGCAGGTCTTGAAAGTATTCGCGCAATTGGTTCTGATGGTTCGCATTTGAAAATGACACTTCGTAATGGACAAGCGACATTAGATAGCATCGGTTTTGGTCTTGGTGCATTTGCAAAAGAAATTTCTCCTGTAGCGCACGTGTCGATCGTTGGAGAAGCTTCTATTAATGAATGGAATAATTTCCGTAAACCACAAATTATGATTCAAGATATTGCTGTAGAAGCTTGGCAATTATTTGATTGGCGCAGTATG
Source organism: Bacillus sp. S2(2024) (assembly GCF_050474045.1). Classification (NCBI taxonomy): domain Bacteria; kingdom Bacillati; phylum Bacillota; class Bacilli; order Caryophanales; family Bacillaceae; genus Bacillus; species Bacillus sp. S2(2024). Next base: position 3,395,026 of record NZ_JBFLUS010000003.1, on the reverse strand, counting down.
CGTAATGTAGAAGCAAATCTCACCGATCTTTCGCGTGATAAATTGACAATCGTGTATTTTAAAGAAGAGGCATTGCAAAAGTTTTCTTTAGAAGCGTATACAGATTATCTCGTGCATGCCAAGGATGTGACAACATTAGAAGGTCGTTACGTTGTTGTTCTTGATTTACCAGATGCGACAGAAGATCTAAAGTCTATATGTGAAAAAGGATTCCCAGACCGTATTTATACTGTTTTTTATCAAGAAAACAATCACTTATTCAGTACGGTTCCAACGAGGGAACATTTTAAATGGTACTATTCATTTTTACATCAAAAAGCACCATTTTCTCTTCGACAATACGGAGAGCAACTTTGCCGTCATAAAGGTTGGTCAAAAGATACAGTAAATTTCATGACACAGGTGTTTTTTGAGTTAGAATTTGTTACAATAAAAGACGGTGTCATTTTTATGGCAGGAGAAATGAAAAAGCGTGATTTAACCGAATCAAACACGTATCGTGAGAAAATCAACCATTTACAATTAGAAAAAGAACTGGTTTATAGCACATATCAACAATTATATGCATGGTTTGAAACGATTCGTAATCATAAAGAAGTAGAACAGTTAGGATAAAGGATTTGTATTTACAATTCTTTTATATTTGAGGAGGATTCATAAATATGGATTTCAAGCAACATATTGCAATTGTACCGGATTATCCGAAAGAAGGTATTGTCTTTAAAGACATCACACCTTTAATGAATGATGGAAAAGCATATAAAGCAGCAACGGATGCAATCGTTGCGTATGCAAAAGAAAGAAATATCGACCTTGTAGTAGGACCAGAAGCTCGTGGTTTTATTATTGGATGTCCAGTTTCTTACGCATTAGAAGTGGGTTTTGCACCAGTTCGGAAATTAGGTAAATTACCACGCGAAGTAATTAAAGTAGATTACGGTAAAGAGTATGGTAAAGATGTGTTAACAATTCATAAAGATGCGATCAAACCTGGTCAACGAGTATTAATTACAGATGACCTATTAGCTACAGGTGGAACAATTGAAGCGACAATTAAGTTAGTAGAAGAACTTGGCGGTGTTGTTGCAGGTATCGCATTTTTAGTAGAGCTTACTTATTTAGATGGCCGTAAAATGTTAGACGGTTATGACGTATTAGTATTAGAAAAATATTAATTGTAAACAGGGCGGCATGTGGAGTACCCGTGAATCTCTTTGAGAGGATCGGGTATTTTTATATATTTGTTGAAAAAGTAAAGCGAAATGTTTGTAAAATCTTTTCCTTTTCACAATTCCCAATCATTACGTTATAATGGTAAAATAAAAATTATTCTAATTGGCAAGGAAAGAGATTATTAATCTTCAATAAAAGGTGATTAGATGGCGAATGAACAAGTACTAACAGCTGAACAGGTACTGGAGAGAGCAGGGCAATATTTACAAGATGATGATATCGATCTTGTTGCGCGCGCTTATGAATTTGCGCGTTCCGCACATAGTGAGCAATACCGAAAATCAGGGGAACCATATATCATTCATCCAATTCAAGTAGCAGGTATTTTAGTTGATTTACAAATGGATCCGTCTACTGTATCTGCAGGTTTTTTACATGATGTAGTAGAAGATACAGAGGTAACGTTAGAAGATATTGAGCGTGAATTTACAAAAGAGATTGCGATGCTTGTTGATGGTGTCACAAAGCTTGGAAAAATTAAATATAAATCACATGAGCAGCAACAAGCGGAAAATCATCGAAAAATGTTTATCGCAATGGCGCAAGATATTCGAGTGATTTTAATTAAACTAGCTGACCGTCTTCATAACATGCGTACGCTGAAACACTTACCCCAAGAAAAACAGCGTCGCATTGCAAATGAAACATTGGAAATTTTCGCACCATTAGCACATAGACTCGGAATTAATACGATTAAGTGGGAACTAGAAGATACAGCGCTTCGTTATTTAAATCCGCAGCAATATTATCGTATTGTCAATTTAATGAAACGCAAGCGTGCCGAACGTGAAGAATATTTAGATGAAGTTATGACAGAAATTCGTGACAAGTTAAAAGAAGTGGCGATTCAACCGGAGATTTCTGGTCGTCCAAAGCATATTTACAGTATTTACCGTAAAATGGCAATGCAAAATAAACAATTCAATGAAATTTATGATTTGCTAGCTGTTCGTGTTGTCGTAAATAGTATTAAAGATTGCTACGCAGTTCTAGGTATTATTCACACGTGCTGGAAACCGATGCCAGGCCGTTTTAAAGATTATATTGCAATGCCAAAAGCAAACTTGTATCAGTCGCTGCATACAACAGTAATTGGACCTAAAGGTGATCCGCTTGAAGTGCAAATTCGCACGAAAGAAATGCATGAAATTGCAGAATACGGAATTGCGGCACACTGGGCATATAAAGAAGGACAAGCGGTTGACACAACAGGAACGCTTGAGAAAAAATTAACGTGGTTCCGTCAAATTTTAGAATGGCAAAATGAAGCTTCGAATGCAGAAGAATTTATGGAATCCTTAAAAATTGATTTATTCTCTGATATGGTGTTTGTATTTACACCAAAAGGAGATGTAATGGAATTGCCCCTTGGTTCTGTTCCAATTGACTTTGCTTACCGTGTTCACTCTGAAATAGGGAATAAAACGATTGGTGCAAAAGTAAACGGTAAGATGGTGACTCTTGATTATAAATTAAAAACAGGTGACATCATTGAAATTTTAACATCTAAGCATTCATATGGCCCGAGTCAGGACTGGGTGAAATTAGCTCAAACATCGCATGCGAAAAATAAAATTCGTCAATTTTTCAAAAAGCAGCGCCGTGATGAGAATATTGAAAAAGGTCGCGAGCTTGTTGAAAAAGAGGTGCGAGGCCTTGAGTATGAGATGAAAGAAGTATTAGCATCTGATAACTTAAAACGTGTTGCTGAGAAATTTAATTTTGCAAACGAAGAAGATATGTTTGCAGCTGTTGGCTATAACGGCATTACCGCATCGCAAATTGTGACGCGCTTAACAGATAAATTCCGTAAGCAACGTGAAGAAGAAATAACGGAAGTAAAAGAAGTTCGAAAACCGATGAAAATTCGGAAATGGGATTCTGGTGTGAAAGTAAGTGGTGCGGATAATTTACTTATCCGTTTATCAAAGTGTTGTAATCCAGTTCCTGGTGATGACATCATTGGCTATATTACGAAAGGACGCGGTGTATCGATTCATCGTACAGACTGCGTAAATGTTCATACAGAAGAAGCACAAGAAAGATTGCTGGATGTAGAATGGGAAGGCAGCCCGGAAAAAGAAATTGAATACAACGTTGATATTGAAATTTCAGGATATGACCGCCGCGGTTTACTAAATGAAGTATTGCAAGCTGTAACAGAAACGAAAACATATATTTCGGCTGTTTCAGGAAGAAGCGACCGCAACAAAATGGCGACAATTCATATGTCTATTTCTATTCATAACTTACAGCATTTGAAAAAAGTTGTGGAACGTATTAAACGAGTTCCAGAAATTTATGCGGTGCGCCGCATGATGCATTAATTAGGAGTGAATATATATGAGAGTTGTCTTACAACGATCAAAAGAAGCATCTGTAACAGTGAAAGGAGAAGTTGTAGGACAAATTCCTTTCGGCTTAACACTATTAGTTGGAATCACACATGAAGATACAGAAAAAGATGCAACGTACATTGCTGAAAAAATTGCCAACTTACGCATTTTTGAAGATGAAAACGAGAAAATGAACCATTCTGTATTAGATGTTGGTGGACAAGTTCTTTCTATTTCACAGTTCACGTTATACGGAGATTGCCGAAAAGGAAGACGCCCAAACTTTATGGATGCAGCAAAGCCTGACTATGCAGAACATTTATACGATTTCTTTAACGAAGAACTTCGCAAACAAGGATTGCATGTAGAAACAGGACAATTTGGAGCGATGATGGACGTTCAGCTTATTAATGATGGTCCAGTGACTTTAATTGTAGAGAGTAAATAGTGATGGTGGAAGAGAGGGGATGTCTTCTCCTCTCTTTTTTGTAACAGCGTATAACCTCCACATCAATATGGAACACTAGTCATTAGAATTCCACTATTGAATGTGAGGGATATGCATATGCGTATGAATGAGAAAGGAAACGCTGTTACTAACGGAGCGAATCAATTGTTTAATGTGAATTTTCATGAGTTTATTTCAAAAGAATCGCAAAATACAACGCTTGAACTTGCTTCTGAATTTGGGCTTTCTTTAAAAGATGTGAAAACATTAAAGAAGCACCTTGGACGTTCTTGAGAACCTTGACAACATTTGTGAATAACCGTATAGTAGTAAACAAATTCGTCTTTTTACAGTTACATATGTTATAAACCGATGATAGAGAAGAGTAGATGAGAGACACATGAAAAGAGAGGAAATGTCCAGGGCTGAAAACATTTCTGCATGATGACTGATCGAATGACACTCTGTAGGTTTCGTCTTGAACAGCTTAGTGCTCAGTAGAGGTCGAACGCAATTTAAGCGTTATTAAAAAAGTGGAAGCATACGTGCTTCAATTAGGGTGGCACCACGGGTATTATACTCTCGTCCCTACTGTGTAATCAGTAGAGGCGGGAGTTTTTTTATTTTTATTATTATTGAAAAAATGAGGAGGAACTGAATATGTCTATTCAAATCCCACGCGGAACGCAAGATATCCTTCCTGGTACTGTTGAACTATGGCAGTATATTGAAGGACAAGCACGTGAAATTTGCCGTCGTTATAACTATAAAGAGATTCGTACACCAATTTTTGAGCACACAGAATTATTTTTACGCGGTGTTGGTGATACAACGGATATCGTACAAAAAGAGATGTACACATTCGAAGATCGCGGAGAGCGCAGCTTAACACTTCGTCCAGAAGGAACAGCACCAGTTGTACGTTCTTATGTAGAAAATAAAATGTTTGGTGACGCTACGCAGCCAACAAAATTATATTATATTGGACAGATGTTCCGTTATGAAAGGCCACAAGCAGGCCGTTACCGTCAATTTGTTCAGTTTGGAATTGAGGCGATTGGCAGTAATGATCCAGCAATTGATGCTGAAGTTATTGCGCTTGCTGTTGAGTTTTACCGCGGCATGGGCTTAAAGAATATAAAAGTTGTTTTAAATAGCTTAGGTGATGCAGCGAGCCGTAAAGCACATCGCGATGCATTAATCGCACATTTTGAGCCTCGCATCGGTGAGTTTTGTGCAGATTGCCAATCTCGTTTAGAGAAAAACCCACTTCGTATTTTAGATTGTAAAAAAGATCGCAATCATGAATTGATGGCAACAGCACCGTCTATTACAGAATATTTAAACGAAGAATCAAGTGAGTATTATGAAAAAGTACAAGAACTATTAACAATGATGGGCATACCATTTGAGAAAGATCCAAACCTTGTGCGCGGTTTAGATTATTATCAGCACACTGTATTTGAAATTATGAGTGAGGCTGAAGGTTTCGGGGCGATTACAACGTTAAGTGGCGGTGGTCGTTACAACGGACTTGTACAAGAAATTGGCGGTCCAGAAATGCCTGGTATTGGTTTTGCGATGAGTATCGAACGTTTAATTATGGCGCTGAAAGCTGAGAATATTGAATTACCAATTGTTCATAACATCGATTGTTATGTTGTAGCGCTTGGTGAAAAAGCGAAAGATCGCGCTGCAAAAGTTGTCTTTGATCTTCGTAAGGCTGGCTTAGTGGTTGAAAAAGATTACTTAGATCGTAAAATGAAGGCGCAGTTTAAATCAGCGGATCGTCTAAGTGCAAAATATGTAGCTGTATTAGGTGAGGATGAACTAGAAAAAGGGATTATCAACTTAAAAGATATGGCAACAGGCGAACAAGAAGAGGTTGCATTAGATGTATTTGCTTCATACGTAGCAGAAAAATTAGTGTAGGGGGAAGAGCAGAAATGGCTGAAAGAACACATGCATGTGGAAAAGTAACAGTAGAAGCAGTGGGACAAACAGTTCAATTAAAAGGTTGGGTACAAAAACGCCGTGATTTAGGCGGATTAATTTTCATTGACTTACGTGACCGTACAGGTATTGTGCAAGTTGTATTTAGTCCAGAGACTTCAAAGGAAGCATTAGAAATAGCAGAAACAATTCGCGGTGAATATGTGCTGCATGTAGAAGGTACAGTTGTTGAGCGTGCGGCTGGTGCAATTAATGAAAATATGGAAACAGGCCGTATTGAAGTACAAGCTACGAAAGTAAACGTATTAAATGCAGCAAAAACACCACCGATTATGATTACAGATGATACAGATGCATCAGAAGACGTTCGCTTAAAATATCGTTACTTAGATTTACGTCGTCCTGCTATGTACAACACATTTAAAATGCGTCACGACGTAACAAAAACAATTCGTAACTTCTTAGATAGTGAAGATTTCTTAGAAGTAGAAACACCGATTTTAACGAAAAGTACACCAGAAGGAGCTCGTGATTACTTAGTACCAAGCCGTGTACATGAAGGAGAGTTTTATGCACTTCCGCAATCTCCGCAGTTATTTAAGCAGCTTCTTATGGTCGGCGGTTTTGAACGTTACTACCAAGTGGCACGCTGCTTCCGTGATGAAGATTTACGTGCAGATCGTCAGCCAGAATTCACACAAGTCGACATTGAGACATCATTCTTAACACAAGAAGAAATTCTAGAAATGATGGAACGCATGATGACAAAAGTAATGAAAGAAGCAAAAGGTGTAGAGATTCATGCACCGTTCCCGCGCATGACATATGCAGATGCAATGGCTCGCTACGGTTCTGATAAGCCAGATACACGTTTTGCGATGGAGCTTATTGATCTATCAGAATTTGCAGCAAGCTGTGGTTTTAAAGTGTTCACAAGTGCTGTAGAGAGCGGCGGACAAGTAAAAGCAATTAATGCAAAAGGTGCAGCGAGCAAATATTCTCGTAAAGACATCGATGCATTAACAGAATTCGTAAAAGTGTACGGAGCAAAAGGGTTAGCTTGGTTAAAAGTTGAAGAAGACGGCTTAAAAGGTCCAATCGCAAAATTCTTTAACGAAGAAGATGCAAATGCACTTATGAGCACGTTAGATGGGGCTGCTGGTGACTTATTATTATTCGTTGCTGATAAGAAGAGCGTTGTTACAGATAGCTTAGGAGCACTTCGCTTACGTTTAGGTAAAGAACTTGAGCTAATTGATGAAAGTAAGTTCAACTTCCTATGGGTAACAGATTGGCCGCTTCTTGAGTATGATGAAGATGCTGATCGTTACTTCGCAGCGCATCATCCATTCACAATGCCATTCCGTGAAGATGTTGAGCTATTAGAAACAGCACCAGAAAAAGCGCGTGCACAAGCATATGACCTTGTATTAAACGGTTATGAGCTTGGCGGTGGATCACTTCGTATTTATGAGCGTGACGTACAAGAAAAAATGTTCAAAGCACTTGGTTTCTCACAAGAAGAAGCACAAGAGCAGTTCGGATTCTTATTAGAAGCATTCGAATACGGTACACCGCCGCACGGAGGAATTGCATTAGGTTTAGACCGCCTTGTAATGTTACTTGCAGGCCGTACAAACCTTCGCGATACAATTGCATTCCCGAAAACAGCAAGCGCAAGCTGCTTATTAACAGAAGCACCGAGCCCAGTTGCAGATGCACAGCTTGAAGAGCTTTATTTACAATTAAAAGTCAAAGAAGAGAAGTAAGAATGAATCCTAGATGGATATACTAATTCCATCTAGGTTTTTTTTGTTTTGGTATATAACTTTTTCTATACAAATAGTCGGAAAAACGCTAGAATACATGGTAGACCATTTTTGTAATAGGAGTGTAGACCGCATGTTACATCAATTTTCACGTAATGAATTAGCCTTCGGAAAAGAAGGTATTGAAATATTAAAAAATAGTACGGTTGGTATTTTAGGAATTGGCGGTGTTGGTTCGTTTGCAGCTGAAGCGCTAGCGCGTTCTGGCGTCGGTCGTCTTGTATTAGTTGATAAAGACGTTGTAGATATTACAAATGTTAATCGTCAAATCCATGCGTTACTTTCTACTGTGGGGCGTTCAAAAGTAGAATTAATGAAAGAGCGTATTGCAGACATTAACCCAGACTGCGAAGTTATCGGATTAGAAATGTTTTATACAGATGAAACATACGAAGAGTTCTTTAAACATGGTTTAGATTTCGTAGTGGATGCATCTGATACAATTACGTTCAAAATTCATTTAATTAAACAGTGCTTGCGACGTAAAATTAAAATCATTTCAAGTATGGGTGCAGCAAATAAAATGGATCCAACTCGTTTCCGTATTGCTGATATTTCAAAAACACATACAGATCCAATTGCAAAGGTAATTCGTACGAAGCTTCGTAAAGAGGGCATTAAAAAAGGTGTGAAAGTTGTATTCTCTGACGAAAATCCGATTGTGATTCGTGAAGACATTCGAAAAGAAATTGTTCCAGATGAAAATGCGAAAATTCGCAAAGCGAAATTACCACCTTCCTCTAACGCATTCGTTCCGTCTGTGGCTGGCTTAATTATGGCAAGTCATGTTGTGCGTGAACGTTTGAAGGATATAGAAGTAAAGCGTGTAGGACAAGAATAAAAAAGAGAGATGCACATGCATCTCTCTTTTTTATCCCGCTATTCACAAGCAGTAAGACTCCCACCTCAAGATTCAGAGAGAGGTGAGGAAGATGAGTGGAGGATAACCCCTCATTGATGGCAGTTTCACTTTATTGTGAAACAATTTCTAAATTTCCGTTCTCATCCATTTTAAAAATGGGTGCCATATGCCCATTTGGCTCGTCTAATATAACAAGCTTGCGAGCGCGGTCCATAATTCTGACAAGTGTTTCATAGTCTTCTTGTACAGATTGTTGTTGATTCTTCAACGTTTCAAGCTTTTTCTCTAATTCTTGATTTGTATTTCGCAGTTTTTCGAGCTGACGGCGTAATGTTTCGTTTTCGGTTTGCAACTTCGCTACACGCGGATTGTTCTGTTCAACGTTTTGAAGAAATGAAATGACATCTTGCATCGTAAGCGATGGCTGATTTGGGCTGAGTTCTTCTGAAAACTCAACATCAATTACGACACTTTTCTTCGGTCTCAAGCGTGATATTTGCTGTTTTTGCTGTGTTGCTTGTACCCGCTTCAATTCTTTCCGTTGTTTTTTTGCAATTTGCACAGCTTCTTCATAGTTTTGCCGAACTTCTGCATTCCAACGAAAGCCGCAAGCAGCGGATGTTCGATTTAATTGATCCCCAATTTCATCAAATGCTTTTAATTGGGTGCTGCCCTCGCGAATATGACGTAAAACGGTTTCTGCTAGAAGTAAATCTTCTTCCCCAGTCCATGCATCTTGGCGCATTTTCATTGCGAAACCCCCATATTTCATGTCGTTTTCGCTTATATTACCCTTTTGATTCGGTTTTATACGAATGTTGCAATCTTTCATAAACTGAAGCGAGTGCTTGTTCAAACTTTCCAGTTTTCTTTGGTTTATAGTATTGTTTGTTTTTTATTTTATCTGGCAAGTATTGCTGCTGAACCCATCCATTTGAATAATCGTGCGGATATAAGTAACCAATACCTCTACCGAGCGTTTCAGCTCCTTTATAGTGACTATCTTTTAAATGGGAGGGAACATCGCCTGTTTGTCCATTTCTAAGATCATGTAAGGCTGCATCAAGTGCTTTATATGCTGAATTTGATTTTGGTGATAAGCATAGTTCAATGACTGCATTTGCAAGCGGAATACGAGCTTCTGGAAAGCCAACGCGTTCTGCGGATTCAATGGCAGCTAGCGTACGCGGCCCGGCCTGTGGATTGGCAAGCCCAACATCTTCGTATGCCATAATAAGCAATCGTCTGCCAATACTTTGCATGTCACCAGCTTCAATAAGGCGAGCTAAATAATGAAGAGCTGCATTTACATCGCTTCCGCGCACGGATTTTTGGAAGGCTGACAATACGTCATAATGTGCATCGCCGCTTTTGTCGTGTACAAAGCTTTTCTTCTGTAGACATTCTTCAGCAATTTCAAGCGAGATTTCTACTGTTTCTTCATCTGTTGTAAAGCTAGATAAGACAGCGAGTTCAAGCGCATTGTAAGCAGAGCGCATATCACCGCCAGATGCGTTTGCAAAATGATGAAGAGCTTCATCTGTTACTGTGACATTGTACTCTCCTAGCCCTTTTTCCTCATCTGTTAAAGCGCGCTTTAATCCTTGTAAAATATTTTCTTCCGTTAAAGCGTGTAGCTCAAAAATTTGACAACGGCTCCGAATAGGGGAGTTAATTGCGTGAAATGGGTTGCTTGTCGTTGCTCCAATTAATGTAATGAGTCCGCTTTCTAAGTGAGGAAGAAGGAAATCTTGCTTTCCTTTATCTAAACGATGCACTTCATCTAAAATTAAAATAAGGTGACGATGCATTTTTGCCTCTTGGACAACAACTTCCATATCTTTTTTATTATGAGTAACGGCATTTAATAGACGAAAAGGTATACCGATGCTGCCGGCAATGGCACTTGCAATAGATGTTTTTCCTGTTCCGGGAGGTCCGTATAAAATCATTGATTGTAAATGCTTTGCTTGTACCATTCGCCATAAAATTTTGCCTTCTCCCACTACATGTTCTTGGCCGATAACTTCTGTAATATTGGTCGGACGCATTCGATGTGCGAGTGGTTGTTTCATATATAATCTCTCCTTAAGTGACCGTTCATTGTTTATCCCGCTATGCGCGGGCAGTAATGCTCCCACCTTGAAATTTGGTAAAACATTGTCCAGCTCCAGTGGCTCGTTCAGAAGTTAGATGGGAGATAAACTGCTAACATGCGCCCGATTGGTGAGGGCTGATTAAAGTTTCACTTTATGTTATAAATTCCGAGTTATTTGATATACTTATATGTTATCATTTCTGTTAGAAAAGTTGAAATTTCTTATCATACTATATTATGCTATAATTTCAAAGGATTTTGATTTCAGAGAGTGTTCTTCCTACTAAATAAAAGAATAACTAGCCAAGTAAAAGTGAAAGATTTGAAAAGAGGTGCAACATATATGAAAATCTCAACAAAAGGCCGTTACGGTTTAACGATTATGATTGATCTTGCAAAAAAATTTGGAGAAGGTCCAATTTCATTAAAATCAATTGCTCAAGCGCATGATCTATCAGAGCATTATTTAGAGCAACTCATTTCGCCGCTTCGTAATGCTCGTCTTGTAAAAAGTACACGCGGTGCATATGGTGGTTATGTATTATCGGATCAACCAATTAACATTACAGCTGGTGATGTCATTCGTGTATTAGAAGGGCCGATTAACGTAGTAGAAATGTTGGATGAAGAAGAGCCAGCACAGCGTCAGCTTTGGATACGTGTTCGTGATGCGGTGCAGGAAGTTCTTGATAGTACAACATTAGAAGATTTAGTACGTTATGAAGAAGAAAATAACGGTGGTTATATGTTTTACATTTAATTCCGTGTGTAACGATTTGGAAAGAAGGAGATATAATGGAACGCATTTACTTAGATCATGCTGCGACATCTCCGGCTCACCCAGAAGTAGTCGAAAAGATGATTCCATATATGACAGAAGCATTTGGTAACCCGTCAAGTATCCATTTCTTTGGGCGCCAAGGCCGTCATGCAGTTGATGAAGCAAGACGTGCGTGCGCGCGCAGCATCGATGCAAATCCAAATGAAATTATTTTTACAAGCGGCGGTACAGAGGCTGATAATTTAGCGCTTTTAGGCGTGGCTCGTGCGAATCGTAATAAAGGAAATCACATTATTACGACTGCAATTGAGCACCATGCGATTTTGCATACATGTAATGTGCTAGAACGAGAAGGGTTTGAAGTGACGTATTTACCTGTTGATGAAACAGGGCGTATTCGTATTTCTGATCTGCAAGAGGCATTAACAGATCAAACGATTCTTGTCTCGATTATGTTTGGAAATAATGAAGTTGGTACAGTGCAGCCGATAGGGGAAATTGGTGCTTTATTGAAAGAACACGATGCTTATTTTCATACAGATGCAGTACAAGCATATGGTTTAACAGCAATTGATGTGAAAGAGCTTGGTATTGATTTATTATCAATCTCTTCTCATAAAATTAACGGTCCAAAAGGTGTCGGCTTTTTATATGCAGGGCAGCATGTGAAATTTGAACCGCTATTAACAGGTGGAGAGCAAGAACGAAAACGCCGCGCTGGTACAGAAAATGTGCCGGGAATTGTTGGGCTTCAGCAAGCTGTTTTGTTAGCGGAGCAAGCTCGTGAGCAAAAAATTGCCCAATACAAGGGATTTAAAGATATAATGATATCTGTCTTGAAACAAGAAGACATTACTTTCGAGGTAAACGGAAACTTCGGACATAGCTTACCACATGTGTTAAATATAAGTTTTACAGGAATGAATATTGAGTCATTCCTTATGAACTTAGACTTAGCGGGAGTTGCGGTTTCAAGCGGATCTGCTTGTACGGCTGGCTCTATTGATCCATCACATGTGCTCGTAGCGATGTTCGGAAAAGAATCCGATAAAATACGTTCATCCGTGCGGTTTAGCTTTGGACTTGGCAATACGAAAGAACAAGTAGAAAAAGCAGCGTACGAAACAGTGAAGATCGTAAAGCGATTAACACAAAATTAATATAGGAGGTGACGTGATGAACAAACTACCTCACGAAACACGCGTTGTCATCGGGATGTCCGGTGGCGTTGATTCATCTGTAGCAGCGATGTTATTAAAAAAGCAAGGCTATGATGTAATCGGAATTTTTATGAAAAACTGGGATGATACGGACGAAAATGGCGTATGTACAGCAACAGAAGATTATAACGATGTGATTGAAGTATGTAACCAAATTGGAATCCCATATTATGCAGTCAATTTTGAAAAGCAATATTGGGATAAAGTATTTACGTATTTTTTAGATGAATACCGTGCTGGCCGTACCCCGAACCCAGATGTAATGTGTAATAAAGAAATTAAATTTAAAGCATTTTTAGACCATGCAATGGAGCTTGGGGCAGATTATGTAGCAACAGGGCACTATGCACGTGTAGCGTATATTGATGGTGAATATAAAATGCTGCGCGGCGTTGATGATAATAAAGATCAAACATATTTCTTAAATCAACTGAGCCAAGACCAATTATCAAAAACAATGTTCCCGCTTGGTGAATTAATGAAGCCTCAGATTCGTGAGATGGCGAAAGAAGCAGGCCTGGCAACAGCGACGAAGAAAGATAGCACAGGTATTTGCTTTATCGGAGAGCGCAATTTTAAAGGCTTTTTAAGCAACTATTTACCAGCGCAGCCAGGTAAGATGCAAACATTATCTGGTGAAGTCAAAGGAAAACATGACGGTTTAATGTATTATACAATTGGTCAACGTCATGGCCTTGGTATCGGTGGCAATGGTGATCCGTGGTTCGTCGTTGGAAAGAACTTAAAGGAAAACATTTTATATGTTGATCAAGGTTTCCATAATGAACTGTTATATGGTGACGAAGTATTTGCTACAAATGTAAGTTGGGTTAGCGATAAGCCGAAAGAAAAAGAATTTGCATGCACAGCGAAATTCCGCTATCGTCAAGCGGATAACGGTGTAAAGGTCCAAATCGTTGATGAGAATACCATTCGCATTCTTTGTGATGAACCAATTCGCGCAATTACGCCAGGACAAGCAGTTGTTTTCTATGATGGAGATGAGTGCTTAGGTGGTGCGACAATTGATGACGTATACCGTAATGGTAAGAAACTTGATTATTTAGGATAAGAAAGAAAAACCTCTGCCTTATAATGGTCAGAGGTTTCTTTTTAGTAAAGGCGAATTTTCGTTCGCTCGAAAAATAGATTCTTTGTTATAATTTGTTGTAGAGGTGAAAAATATGTCAAACAAGCTTGAAACAGGCATTCAATATATGCAAGAAGGAAACTGGGAAGAAGCAGCAAAGAATTTTACAGAGGCCATTGAGGAAAATCCAAAAGATGCACTTGGTTATATTAACTTTGCAAATTTATTAGATGTATTAGGAGACAGTGAGCGTGCTGTTGCCTTTTATAAACGTGCGATTGAATTAGATGAAAAATCTGCTACAGCGTATTATGGATTAGGAAATATATATTTCCAGCAAGAGATTTTTGCACAGGCGAAAGAAGCATTTGAGAAAGCGATGCAAGCAGGGCTGCAAACGGGAGATGTTTCGTTTATGCTTGGCATTACATATGTTCAGCTTGGAAACGATCGTTTAGCGCTGCCGTTTTTACAGCGTGCAGCTGAGTTAAATGAAGGTGATGTTGAAGCGATTTTTCAATGCGGATTATGCTTTGCACGCCTAGAACATGTAAAAGAAGCAAAACCTTATTTTGAAAAAGTTGTAGCACTTGATGAAGAACATGCAGATGCCTATTACAATTTAGGTGTAGTATATGCGTTTGAGGAAAATAGCGAGAAGGCGCTTGTGATGTTTAAGAAAGCTGTAGCCATTCAACCGGATCACTTTTTAGCGGGTAACGGCATTCGTTTATTAGAGCAAGACGCATAAAATGGAAGGAGGGGCAAAATGGGAAATCAACATGCAATGGATTTGTTTGAGGAAGAGCAGAAGTTTATAAAAGCACAAGTTCTTCATACCATTTTCCACAACGAAGAAAACCTCTATTCCGTTGTCAGTATGAAAATTATTGAAACGAACGAAACATATGACGAAAAAAAGGTCATGATAACAGGTCACTTTCCCCGAATGCACGAAGATGAAGTGTTTACACTAACAGGTCATTTTAAAGATCATCCAAAGTACGGGAAACAATATCATATTGAAACGTTTAAAAAGGAATTACCGCAAACAAAAACAGGAATGGTGCAATATTTAGCGAGCGATTTATTTAAAGGAATCGGGAAACGAACAGCGGAAAAAATTGTTGATCATCTTGGTGAACATGCGATTTCGAAAATTATGGATGATCCCGCAGCTTTGGACGGAATTGTAAATAAGCAAAAAGCACAAGAAATATACGAAACGATTATTGAACATCAAGGCCTTGAAAAAGTGATGAGTTTTCTAAATGGTTATGGATTTGGAACGAAGCTTTCTATTAAAATTTATCAACAGTATAAAGAAATGACACTTGAAGTTATTCGGAATAATCCGTATCAGCTGATTGAAGAGGTAGATGGTATTGGGTTTGGACGAGCTGATGATATTGGCCGCGCGCTTGGCATCTCTGGTAATCATGCCGATCGTGTACGAGCAGGATGCTTCTATACATTAGAGCACGTTTCGCTGCAAGAAGGTCATGTGTATATGAAAAGAGAGCAGTTAGTGCAACAAACGATGGAGCTGTTAAATAACCAGGAAACGTCTGTTACAGAAGAAGATGTTTTGCAATGCACAGAAATGATGCAGGGAGAAGGCAAAATTATTATAGAAGATGAGCGTGTATATTTAGCCTCCTTGTATTATTCTGAAAAAGGTGTTGTAGCTTCTATCAATCGTTTACTTGGCCAAGAAGAACTTCCTTCCTTTCCTGAATCGGAGTTGTTGTTAACACTCGGAAAAATTGAAGAGCAACTCGGCGTGCAATATGCACCGCTTCAGCAAGAAGGGATTCAAACAGCTCTTCATAAACCGATGATGATTTTAACAGGAGGTCCTGGTACAGGAAAGACGACTGTTATAAAAGGGATTGTTGAAATGTATGCTTCTCTTCATGGGTTATCATTAGACCCGAAGGATTATAGTGATGACAATCCGTTCCCTATTTTATTAACAGCACCGACAGGCCGTGCAGCAAAGCGTATGAGTGAATCAACAGGATTGCCTGCTTGTACAATCCATCGTTTGCTTGGATGGACACCAGAAGGATCGTTTCAACGTAATGAGCACGATCCTGTTAAAGGGAAATTACTTATTATTGATGAGTTTTCCATGGTTGATATTTGGCTTGCGAATCAATTGTTCAAATCATTGCCATCTACCATTCAAGTCATCATCGTTGGAGATGAAGATCAATTACCATCTGTTGGTCCTGGACAAGTGTTGAAAGATCTATTAGAATCCAGTGTTATTCCAACGGTAAAGCTTACGGAAATATATAGACAGGCGGAAGGTTCATCTGTTATTCAGCTTGCCCATGCGATTAAAAAGGGTGTGTTACCTCCTGATGTAACACAAAATAAAAAAGATCGTTCGTTTATTGCGTGTGCAAGTACGCAAATTGTTGAGGTTGTTAAGCAAGTGTGTGAAAATGCAAAAACAAAAGGATTTAGTGCACGTGATGTACAAGTGTTAGCTCCTATGTACAAGGGGCCGGCAGGTATTAATACGTTAAATGAAGCGCTGCAAGAAGTGTTTAATCCGAAAAAAGAAAAAAGCCGTGAAATTGCATATGGCGAGGTTGTGTATAGGGCTGGAGATAAAGTGCTTCAACTTGTCAATCAGCCGGAAAGTCAAGTATTTAACGGCGATATTGGCGAAATTGTTTCAGTGTTCTATGCGAAAGAAAACGTAGAACAGCAAGATATGGTTGTTGTTTCTTTTGACGGTATTGAAGTAACGTATACAAAAGCAGATTTAAACCAAATTACACATGCGTATTGCTGTTCTATTCATAAATCACAAGGAAGTGAATTTCCGATTGTGATTATGCCGGTTGTAAAAAGTTATTACCGCATGTTGCGCCGTAATTTAATTTATACAGGAATTACACGTAGTAAAAAGTTTTTAATTATTTGCGGCGAGGAAACTGCTTTTCAATCTGGTGTAAGTCGCCTTGATGATGCGCTTCGTCAAACAACACTATGCGACAGATTGCAAGGAAAAGCAGAAGCAATTGAGATTATGACAGAAGAGGGTCTCGATGTGGAAAACATTTCACCGTATGATTTTATGTAACGAGGTGAAATTATATAGTGTAATGCAGTTCTTATCATGTATAAACATATATAGTTTGGACATAATGGCGTAATAGAATACGGGAGATTGTAAGGAGATGAACGCCATATGTTCAGTTGTCCAAACTGTAAAGGAAAAGATATTGGAAAAATAGGTGTGAATCAATATTATTGCTGGAACTGCTTTATTGAATTATCGATTTCAAAGGGGAAAATTCATACACATCAAGTCGAGGAAGACGGTTCATTAAGTTCTTTAGATGATTTGTTTGATGAGAACGAACGAACAATCGGTTAATAAGGAGAGTGTTAACTTTGAAATTGCGCTCATCATTAATTGCATTAGGTGTAGGAGCAGCAGCATATCAATATGCACGTAAGCAAGATGTATTTTCAAGACGAAATATGAAAAAAGCACGTAAGATGCTTAAATCTTATTTATAATTCTCATTATACATGCATGTTTCAGATGCGAAGAAGCTCCCTAATTTTAGGGAGCTTTTTTATGTGCTTATGTAGAGGTAAAATAATCCGATTTGAGAGAAAAGATGAGAAAGTCCGTAGCAGCCAAGCCCTAGTATACTGTAGTAACAGAGATGCCTGGCACGTTCTTGTTTTGAAGAGGGAATGAAAAATCCTTTCCAAATGCCAAACCCAATACATATCCATTCTAATAGCATGCAGAGTGCGGAAAGTCCCAGCATCAACCAAACCATTTTGCGCCTCCTAACTTTGTTGAACTAATCGGACTTTTGCGGGAAGTTGTCTCCCACCTATCTTCCTCGTTTCTCCTTGAATCTTAGGGTGGAGATCTTACTGCCCAAAAATAGCGGGATAAATAATAGTGAGGACAAGATATGATATGAAATTGCACTTGTTAGTTTGAGTATATGTATCTTTCTACAAAACAGTAAGAATACCTACAAAAAAATCCCGGCATGGCGGGGTTTTTTAATTTTTACACATAACCTTCTTTATTTCTCTTCAAACTAAGAAATAGAGGAGGTTTTTCTATTGAAGAATCTTAAAATTATTTGGATTTACCGGTTAGGTTTATTATTGCTGATTTTTTTATGTTTGCTCGTCTTTTTGAAAATTAAGCCGCTTTGGGCACCGATTTTATTTGTGATTAAAGTCGCCGTTACACCATTTTTCATCGCTTGTTTTATTGCTTATTTGCTGCATCCGCTTATTGAAAAATTGCATGAAAAAGGCATGCCGCGTACATTTGCCATTTTACTCATTTACATTCTTTTCTTTGGCGGTCTTGGATATGGTGTGTATAAAGGAACGCCAGCTGTTATTGCACAGTTGCAAGAAATGAACGAGCAATTTCCGCAATTTGTGAGCATGTATGAAACATGGTCGGATGGAATAACAGAGCAAACTGAAAATTTTCCTGAGTTCGTGAATGAGAAAATTAAACAAATCTTCGCAGGGGTTGAAGGAAAGATACAAGCGCTTTTAAATAAAGTGATGAGTACGGCAAGAGGAATACTTGATTCACTTCTTATTATTTTTTTAATTCCATTTATCGTATTTTACATATTAAAAGACTACGGTGAATTTTATCATATTTTTTGGAAGCTTGTACCGAGTAAGTGGCGTAAGGATGGTCAGCAGTTAGCGAAAGAAATTGATAAGTCGCTTGGAAATTATATTCGCGGACAATTATTTGTTTGTTTAATTTTAGGAGGGGTCTCTGCGCTGGCATTTTGGTTTATCGGAATGAAGTATCCGCTTCTTTTAGGGATTATCGTTGGAGTTACTGATATTATCCCATACTTCGGTCCTATTTTAGGGGCGATTCCAACATTAATGATTGCCGCGACAGTATCAACGAATTTAGTTATTAAAGCTGGAATTGCGCTTGCCATTTTACAATTTGTTGAGAGTAATATTTTGTCTCCCTATATTGTAGGAAGATCTCTGCGGATGCACCCTGTTATTATTATGCTTGCACTGCTTGTTGGAGGTGAAATTGGCGGCATTGTAGGACTCTTATTATCCGTACCACTGTTAGCGGTTCTTCGTACCATTATTGTCCATACCAAGCTATTTTGGAAACATTGACAAATGGAAACGGATTCGCTACAATTTGTGCATATAGTATATGATAAATTAATGACGGAACGAGTATGTTACAGTCCATTTTGCAGAGAGAAGCTTCCTTAGGCTGAGAGAAGCTTCAAATGAAGGGTAACAGAACGCTATTCCTGAGAGCAGCTAATCCCTGCCGTCTTGCCACGTTACGGCAACTTGAGGTGATGAAATATATGCATATTATTAGGATGTGCAATCTAGCCGTCGTGTCCAAAAGTAAGACACTTCCGCTTTTTATTTCATAATCAGGGTGGTAACGCGAGTCAACTCTCGTCCCTGTTATAGGGGACGGGAGTTTTTTGTTTTTTAATTGATTTTAATGAAGGAGGAAATACATATGAAACACTTAACAGGCGCACAAATTCGTCAAATGTTTTTAGATTTTTTCCAAGAAAAAGGACATGCAGTAGAACCGAGTGCATCATTAGTTCCGCACGAAGATCCATCTCTTTTATGGATTAATAGTGGGGTTGCAACGCTGAAAAAATATTTTGATGGCCGCGTAATTCCACAAAACCCGCGCATTACAAATGCGCAAAAATCAATTCGTACAAACGATATTGAAAATGTAGGGAAAACAGCTCGTCACCATACATTCTTTGAAATGTTAGGGAACTTCTCAATTGGGGATTACTTCAAAGAAGAAGCAATTACATGGGCTTGGGAGTTTTTAACGAGCGACAAATGGATTGGTTTCGATAAAGAACTTTTATCTGTAACAATCCATCCAGAAGATGAAGAAGCATTCCAAATTTGGCATGAGAAAATGGGTGTGCCAAAAGAGCGCATTATCCGTTTAGAAGAAAACTTCTGGGATATTGGTGAAGGCCCAAGTGGACCAAACACAGAAATTTTCTACGACCGCGGAGAAGCTTACGGTAACGATTTTAGCGATCCAGAATTATATCCAGGTGGAGAAAATGAACGTTATTTAGAAGTATGGAACCTTGTATTCTCACAATTCAATCATAACCCTGACGGTACATATACGCCGCTTCCGAAGAAAAACATTGATACAGGGATGGGTCTTGAGCGTATGGCATCTGTTGTTCAAAATGTGCCAACGAACTTTGACACAGACTTATTTATGCCAATTATCGGTGCAACAGAAGCAATTTCTGGTGAAAAATACCGCGCTGGCAATCATGAACAAGATACAGCGTTTAAAGTAATTGCTGACCATATTCGTACTGTAACATTTGCAGTTGGAGACGGAGCTCTTCCTTCTAACGAAGGCCGTGGTTATGTATTACGTCGTTTATTACGCCGCGCTGTACGTTATGCGAAGAAATTAAATGTTAATCGTCCATTTATGTATGAATTAGTACCAGTAGTTGGCGAAGTAATGAAGGATTTCTACCCAGAAGTTCTTGAGAAGAAAGACTTTATTGCACGCGTTGTGAAAAATGAAGAGGAGCGTTTCCATGAAACACTTCATGACGGCGAAGCAATCTTAGCTGAAGTGATTGGAAAAGCAAAAGAAGAAAAATCAACTGTTATTTCTGGCGAAGACGCATTCCGTCTATATGACACATATGGTTTCCCAATTGAATTAACAGAAGAATATGCAGAAGAAGCTGGCATGACAGTTGATCATGAAGGTTTTGAAGCAGAGATGGAAAAACAACGTGAGCGCGCACGTGCAGCTCGTCAAGACGTTGATTCAATGCAAGTACAAGGCGGCGTTCTTGGTGAAATTAAAGTAGCGAGCGAATTTATTGGTTATGATTCCGTAGCTACAGAAAGTAACGTTGTTGCACTTGTGAAGAATGGTGAGTTCACAGATAGCCTACAAGCAGGTGAAGAAGGACAATTAATGTTAGATGTAACACCATTCTACGCTGAGAGCGGCGGACAGATTGCTGACCGTGGTTATCTTCTTGCTGATGGCGTAAAAGTACTTGTAAAAGATGTACAAAAAGCGCCTAATGGTCAAAACTTACACAAAGTAGTTGTAGAAGAAGGAACATTAACAAAAGATGCAGCAGTAAAAACGTTAATCGATACGAAAAACCGCGCAGCAATCGTGAAAAACCATACGGCAACTCACCTTCTGCATCAAGCGCTAAAAGATGTACTTGGCGGACACGTAAACCAAGCAGGATCTCTTGTAACATCAGAGCGTTTACGTTTTGACTTCTCTCATTTCGGTCAAGTACAAGCTGATGAACTTGAAAAAATTGAGCGTATTGTAAACGAGAAAATTTGGGAAAGTATCACAGTAGACATTTCTCAAAAAGCAATTGAAGAAGCAAAAGCGATGGGTGCAATGGCACTATTCGGTGAAAAATACGGAGATGTTGTACGCGTTGTACAAGTAGGTGATTATAGCTTAGAGCTTTGCGGTGGTTGTCATGTAGATAACACAGCATCTATTGGTATTTTCAAAATCGTTGCTGAATCTGGTATTGGAGCAGGAACGCGTCGTATTGAAGCGGTAACAGGAAAAGCTGCATATGAATTAATGAACGAACAAGTTGGTTTATTAAAAGAAGCAGCAAACAAAATGAAAACAAATCCGAAAGATATTTTAACAAGAGTGGATGGCTTATTTGCTGAAGTAAAACAACTGCAAAAAGAAAATGAGTCTCTTGCAGCAAAACTAAGCAACATTGAAGCTGGTAACTTAACAGATGCAGTGCGTACAGTGGATGGTGTAAATGTACTTGCAACAAAAGTAAATGTTGCAGATATGAATAACTTACGTACAATGATGGATGACTTAAAGAACAAATTACAATCTGCAGTTATCGTGCTTACAGCTGTAAACGATGATAAGGTCAACATTCTTGCTGGTGTAACGAAAGATTTAATTGAGCAAGGATACCATGCTGGTAAACTTGTTAAAGAGGTAGCATCTCGTTGCGGCGGTGGCGGCGGCGGTCGTCCTGATATGGCGCAAGCTGGTGGTAAAAATCCAGCACAAGTAGAGGATGCACTTGCATTTGTAGAAGAGTACGTTAAATCTGTTTCAAAATAAAGAGATAGTAGTGTACAATAGTAGGGAGAAGGGATATCTTTCTCCCTATACCTAGTAAAGTGAGGTGCTTAAAAATGGACGGGTTCGATAAAACGATGAAGTTTAACTTCCAAGAAGAAAAACAAAATGTCCATGTCAATGACGTACTATTAACTGTGTATGATGCACTTCAAGAAAAAGGATATAATCCGATTAATCAAATCGTCGGTTATTTATTAAGTGGTGATCCAGCATACATACCTCGTCATAAAGATGCTCGCAATATTATTCGTAAGCTAGAACGTGATGAACTGATTGAGGAGCTTGTAAAGTCTTATTTGAAGCATCATCGTGAGGAGTAGTTTATGCGTATATTAGGTTTAGATGTTGGGACAAAAACAGTCGGCGTTGCAATAAGCGATGAGATGGGCTGGACAGCACAAGGCTTGGAAACGATTAAAATTAACGAAGAAAGAGGCGAATTTGGTTTTAATCGTATTTCAGAGTTAGTAAAACAGTACAATGTGGACAAGATAGTAGTAGGATTGCCAAAAAACATGAATGGTACAATCGGTCCGCGCGGCGTGGCTTGTCAGCAATTTGCAGAAAAATTGGGTGAGCTCGTGCAATTGGAAGTTGTACTGTGGGACGAACGCTTGTCAACAATGGCAGCGGAGCGCCTGCTCATTTCGGCAGATGTAAGCCGAAAAAAACGAAAGCAAGTCATTGATAAGATGGCAGCTGTCGTAATTTTGCAAGGATATTTAGATAGTAAATAAGAGGTGACCATAATGGAAGAAAATCAAATTACAATTGTTGACGAAAAAGGTAACGAACATCTATGTGAAATTATTTTCACTTTTGATGCTGAAAAATTTGGTAAAAAATCTTACGTAGTATTCTCACCAATCGGTGAAGTTGACGAAGATGGCGATCCAATTTATGATGCAATGGCTTTCGAGCAAAACGAAGAAGAATCTGGCGGAACATTACTTCCAATCGAATCAGAAGAAGAGTGGGAAATGGTACAAGAAATGTTTAACACTCTTGCTGAGGAAGAAGAAGGCGAAGAAGCGTAATATGGTAAGTGTAAACAAACTGATTTCATATTGAAATCAGTTTGTTTGTTATATTTGTAAGATGAATGAAAGATTTTTTGTCGAAAGCAGATAGTTATTTGTAGTATAATGATACAGATTGTAGAAAAAAGAAAAAAACATGTCTAAAGAATAGACATGTTTTTTAGTATTTCGTAAGTTGTTGTATAGAGTAGGCGAGTACATTATACAATTTGGAATAAGGAGGACATAGGGGAGTGAATCAAATGAAGACAAAAAAACGAAGACGAGTAATGGCAGCCATTGTCGTGGTATTGCTTGTTGTTTGTGGTTCTGCATATGCATATATTACCTCAGCTTTAAAGCCGCTTAATGCAGAGAGTAAAAAGGAAATTGAAGTGGAAATTCCAAAAGGTTCTTCTACAAGTAAGGTAGGAGAGATTTTGGAAGACAAAGGAATTGTAAAAAACGGAACTATATTTGGTTTATACGCAAAAATGAAGTCTCAAAATTTACAAGCTGGTACATATTTGTTAAACCCATCGATGAATGTAGATGAAATAATGGGACAAATGTCATCTGGTAATGTGCATCGTCCAGTTGCTTATAAAGTGACAGTTAAAGAGGGGGCACAAGTTGTTGAAATTGCAGATACAATTGCTAAGGAATTTAAATTAAACAAAGAAGATGTTATTCGTCAGTTGAATGATAAAGCATTTGTGCAAAAACTCCAGCAGAAGTATCCAACATTGCTTACTAATAAAATTTTTGATAGCAATATTAAGTATCCATTAGAAGGGTATTTATATCCAGCTACATACCCGTACTATAAAAAGCAAGTAACGTTAGAAGAAATCGTAACGCCAATGCTTGATAAAACAAATAAATTGATTGAACAAAACGCGCAAAAAATGCAAGCAAGACAATTGGATGTTCACCAATTATTGACAATGTCTTCTTTAATTGAAGAGGAAGCAACGGGTTATACAGATCGGAAAAATATTGCTAGTGTGTTTTATAATCGTTTAGCAAAAGGAATGCCGCTGCAAACAGATCCAACAGTGCTATATGCATTAGGGAAGCATAAAGAGCGTGTACTATATGAGGATTTAAAAGTAAACTCTCCGTATAATACATATGTTGTGAAAGGATTACCAGTTGGACCAATTTCTAATTCTAGTGTAAAATCAGTAGAAGCAGCACTTGAGCCTGCACAAACAGAGTATTATTATTTCTTAGCGGCACCAGACGGTCAAGTGTATTACGCTAAAACACTAGAAGAGCATAACGCGTTAAAACAAAAGTATATTACACAAAAGCAATCGTAAATTTTTTGAGGGAAGCGAGAAAAATTCGCATATCCCTCTTTTTTATGATAAAATATAGCGGGTTAAAAACTGGCAGAAGAAACGTTTTTAATATAGAAACGGGACGTACAAGCTAAGGATAGAGTGAGCTTGTATTTTTCTTGCCGCAAAGAGACAATATTCTTTTTTACTTCTCCATGCGATAAGGAGGACTATCTATGGAGCAACAAGATGCAGTTTATGAATATTTGCAGTCTTTTATCGATCCGAAAGATGAGCTAATTCTTGAAATGGAACAGTATGCGAGTGAGTATCATGTACCAATTATGGATCGTCTTGGCATGGAGTTTATGTTGCAATTTTTGCGTCTAATTAAGCCAAAGACCATCTTAGAACTTGGTACAGCAATTGGATATTCTAGCATTCGCATGATGCAAGCCATTCCAAATTCACGTATTGTCACCGTAGAGCGAAATGCGGATCGATATGAAAAAGCACTTGAATATATAAATCGTTCCCCGGTAAAAGAACGCATTTCTGTTATTTTTGGAGATGCTCTAGAAACAGGAGAGCAAGTAAAAGAACATGGCACATTTGATGTCATTTTTATTGATGCAGCAAAAGGACAATATCGTCGCTTTTTTGATATATACGAGCCGTTATTAAATCCTGGCGGCGTTATTATTTCAGATAATGTACTATATCACGGTCTTGTGACGACAACGGAACACATTGAAAATAGGCGTACACGTGGGTTAATTAGAAGAATTAAAACGTATAATGAGTGGCTCATGAATCATGAAGGATATGATACAACAATTTTCCCGATTGGCGACGGAGTAGCCGTGAGTAAAAAGAAGGGGTGACGTATAATGAAAAAACCTGAGTTGTTAGTAACGCCAAGAACAGTGGCGGATATTGAACCACTTGCAAAAGCAGGTGCAGATGCAGTAATGATTGGTGAACAAAAATTTGGTTTACGTTTAGCTGGTGAATTTTCTCGTGAAGACGTAAAAGAAACAGTAGCTATTGCACATGAAAATAACATGAAAGTGTATGTTGCAATGAATGCGATGTTCCATAATGAGAAAGTAGAAGCTTTAAAAGATTATGTGGCATTTTTACAAGAAGTAAATGTAGATGCAGTTGTATTTGGAGATCCAGCTGTATTAATGACAGTGCGTGAAGTTGCACCAAGTATGCAAATGCATTGGAATACAGAAACAACAGCAACAAACTGGTTTACATGTAACTATTGGGGACGTAAAGGTGCAAAACGCGCTGTTCTTGCCCGCGAATTAAGCTTAGATGAAATTGTGGAATTAAAAGAAAATGCAGAAGTCGAAGTGGAAGTACAAATTCACGGAATGACATGCATGTTCCAATCAAAGCGTTCTTTAGTAGGAAACTACTTCGAATATCAAGGGCGCGATATGGAAATTGAAAAGAAGAAGTATGAAGAAAACATGTTTTTACATGATAAAGAACGTAATAATAAATATCCAGTCTATGAAGATGAGAACGGCACTCACATTATGAGTCCGAATGATATTTGTTTTATCGATGAATTAGAAGAGTTAATCGATGCTGAAATCGATAGCTTAAAAATTGATGGTGTATTAAAAAGTTCAGAATACATTGTTGAAGTAACGAAGAGATATCGTAAGGCTATTGATTTATGCGTAGAAGATCGCAATGCGTATTATGGCGTAAAAGACGACTTATATAAAGAAATTGAAGAAATTCAACCGGTAAATCGCCCGTTAGATACAGGATTCTTCTTCAAAGAAACTGTTTATTAAAAAGGAGGTTCAGCATATGACTGTCAAAGAAATTTCACGTGTAATTGACGGAAAACGTGTTATTGTAAAGAAACCCGAGTTATTAATACCAGCAGGTAACTTAGAAAAATTAAAAGTAGCTATTCATTACGGTGCAGATGCTGTATATTTAGGTGGACAAGAATTTGGTCTTCGCTCAAATGCAGGTAACTTTACGCTAGAAGAAATGGCAGAAGGCGTTGAATTTGCAAAGAAATATGGTGCGAAAATATATGTAACAACAAATATCTTTGCACATAATGAAAATATGGACGGCTTAGAAGAATATTTAAGAGGGATTGAAAAAGCTGGTGTAACAGGTATTATCGTTGCAGATCCTCTTATTATTGAGACGTGTAAACGTGTAGCACCTTCTGTTGAAGTGCATTTAAGTACACAACAATCACTGTCCAACTGGAAAGCAGCACAGTATTGGAAAGAAGAAGGCCTGCACCGTCTTGTATTGGCTCGTGAAGTAGGATACGAAGAAATGAAAGAAATCAAAGAGCACGTTGATATTGAAATTGAGGCATTTGTCCACGGTGCAATGTGTATTGCGTACTCTGGAAGATGTACATTAAGTAATCATATGACAGCACGTGACTCTAACCGCGGTGGTTGCTGTCAATCTTGCCGCTGGGATTATGATTTAGTTCAGACAGTATCGCAACATAAAGAAGCAGAAGAACTTCCTTTATTTAAAGAAGGGGATGCTCCTTTTGCAATGAGTCCAAAAGACTTAAATCTTATTTTATCTATCCCGAAAATGATTGAAATTGGGATTGACAGCTTGAAAGTGGAAGGGCGCATGAAATCAATTCACTACGTTGCAACTGTTGCAACTGTGTATCGTAAAGTAATCGATGCATATTGTGCAGATCCAGACAACTTCGAGTTTAAACAAGAATGGTTAGAAGAACTTGATAAATGTGCAAATCGTGATACAGCACCTGCATTCTTTGAAGGAGTTCCTGGGCACTTAGAACAAATGTATGGAAATCATAGTAAGAAAACAACGTATGATTTTGCTGGTTTAGTGTTAGATTATAATGAAGAAACAGGCATTGTAACAATAGAGCAGCGTAACTACTTCAAACCAGGTCATGAAGTTGAGTTCTTTGGACCAGAAATTGAAAACTTTACACAAACGGTGGAAAAAATTTGGGATGAGGATGGAAACGAATTAGATGCAGCGAGACATCCGTTGCAAATCGTGAAATTCAAAGTGGATCGACCAGTGTATGTGAACAACATGATGCGAAAAAGCATACTTCAATAAGAAAGAGTGGTAGTTGAATGGGGACGAACAAGCCTGTTGTAATTGGAATCGCTGGTGGTTCAGGATCAGGTAAAACAAGTGTAACAAAAGCAATCTTTGATCAGTTTCAAGGTCATTCTATTTTAATCTTAGAGCAAGATTATTATTATAAAGATCAAAGTCATTTGCCAATGGAGGAGCGCTTAAAAACAAATTATGATCATCCGTTAGCATTTGATAATGACTTGTTAATTGAGCACTTGCATCAGTTGCTTGCGTATAAGCAGGTTGAGAAGCCTGTATATGATTACACATTGCATACACGCTCGGAAGAAATTATTCCAGTAGAACCGAAAGATGTAATTATTCTAGAGGGAATTCTTATTTTAGAAGATCCACGTCTTTGCGATTTAATGGATATTAAAGTGTTTGTTGATACAGATGCTGACCTTCGCATTTTACGCCGTATGGAGCGAGATATTAAAGAACGCGGCCGTACGATGGAATCTGTTGTTGAACAATATGTAAATGTTGTGCGTCCAATGCACAATCAATTTATTGAGCCTTCTAAGAAATTTGCAGATATTATTATTCCAGAAGGTGGACAAAATCATGTTGCGATTGATATTATGGTCACAAAAATTGCAACAATTCTTGAAGAAAAAGTGAATTTGTAATAGCATAGTAAAAGATGTACGATAGGAAGGGATTTTTCCCCTTTCTATCGAATACAATGAAACATGCCAACCTCACCCCCATCTAGGTGAGGGCATATTTATATTAACTTTCCATACATATCTTCTTTATATAAAGTGAAACTTCCACCAGTGGGAGGTTAACGGGCAACCTACCTTCCTCGCTTTCCTTTGGATTTTGAGGTGGGAGTCTACTGCCCGCGAATAGTGGGATAAGGAAGAATTGGGAAAAAATACGGGGTTGTGTGTGACAACTCCGCTAGTGCTAAGCGTACTAGAAACCTTCGCTATTTCATAAGGCGGAGGAGTTTTCATATGGAACTCCTCTTTTTTTCGGGGGATTGGTATATAAAAGGAGTGGAAAACATGGCAACAGAAAAAACTTACCCTATGACACTTGAGGGAAAACAAAAATTAGAACATGAACTTGAACAATTAAAAACAGTAAGACGTAAAGAAGTTGTAGAGCGTATTAAAATTGCGCGCAGCTTTGGTGATCTTTCTGAGAACTCTGAGTATGATGCAGCAAAAGACGAGCAAGCATTCGTAGAAGGTCGTATTACACAGCTTGAAAACATGATTCGCAATGCAGTTATTATTGAAGATAACGGTGAAGATTCTACAGTTGTAACGCTTGGTAAAACTGTTGTTTTTCAAGAATTACCAAGTGGTGAGGAAGAAGCATATACAATCGTCGGTAGCGCGGAAGCTGATCCATTTGAAGGCAGAATTTCTAACGATTCTCCAATCGCGAAGAGCTTAATGGGTAAGCAAATTGGCGAAGAAGTAATCGTACAAACGCCAGGCGGAGATATGCGCGTAAAAATCGTTTCTGTAAAGTAAAACATAAAAAGCTAACTCATCGTATGGTGAGTTAGCTTTTTTATTATTGTGATTCGTATACCTCATCTTAAAATCCATGGGAAATAAAGTGAAACCTCCATCAGTGGGGGTACTGTCCGTTCATGCGAGATAAAGAGAACCTTTACAATATCAAATTCTTCTGTCTGTTTGTATAAAAAGAATTACACCTCGTCAACAATGAAAGACGAGGTGTTTTTTATGAAAATGCAGCAGCGAATTATCATAATTTTAGCAGCTTTTATGTGTATGATGTTTATATTACTTGGTCGTTTAATACAAATTCAGCTTGTGAAAACGGAGTCGTTTACAGATAAGCATATTAATTTAATTGAAAAAGGCGTTGCTCAGCGTACACAGGCAGTTATTGTAGACGATGGGCGTGGCCGTTTTACTGATCGAAATGGTAAAGAGCTGGTAGATGATAATCAGACGGTTTTAATTTTATTTCCATTATTGCGAAGTACGGACTGGCCGGTGCAAAAGATTGCCAATATCATTGGAGTACGAGAGAAGGAATTAGAGCAGCAAATACGAATAGCAAACAAGCCCGTTATATTTCAACAAGATGAAAAGCCGTTGAAATTAACGAAAGAACAAATGCAGCAAATTAATCATTTAAAGATTTCAGGTATTTTGGCAGTCCATGCAAGATTGAAGCAAAATGGGATTATAGCAGAACATCTCATCGGTATTACTGGGGAAAATGAGGAGCAGTTTGTAAAGCGGTATGGGGAAAAAGAAAAGAAGAAAACACCAATCGGTATTTCAGGGCTACAACGCTCGTTTGATGAGTTTTTATTATCAGATGGAGAAACAAAAATACTATATCATGTTGATGGGCAAGGAGAACCAATTTTCGGAAAAAAAGTTAAGTATACATATCCTGCTAATCCTTTTTATCCACTTGTTATAGAAACAACATTGGATAAAAGTTTACAAGTGAGAGCAGAGGAAGTTATCAATCAGTACAAACTTGTAAAAGGCGGTCTTATATTACTTGATATTCAAACAAATGAAATTTTAGCAATGGTGAGTAAGCCGTCTTTACATACAAACAACAAGGAAGCGTATAAGCAAGGTGCAAGTAATCAAATGCTTATTCCACATTTTCCAGGGTCTGTTTTTAAAACTGTCATTGCAGCTGCTGCTATTGAGGAAGGAATACTTACAGCAAAGCGAAGATTTGACTGCGATATGGATCTTTACGGAGAAGGGAAAGCAGATAGGCTGATGGGGAAGCTATCTTTTACAGAAAGCTTTGCTCGCAGCTGTAATCGCACGTTTGCAGTGCTTGGGCGTGAACTCTTACAAAAAGATAGAATGGTGATTGAGAAGTATGTAGACGCGTTAGGGGCAGCAAGCAGCGTTGGATGGAAAGGATCTATTTTTCATACATCTTCATTGCAGCAGCTCATAGAAGAAAAAGAGGGAACAATTTGGCGTGATGAAAGAGATAAAACCGTTCGAAAAGCAATTACACAAACTGCAATCGGTCAAAAAGATGTTCGGTTATCACCGCTAGCTGTCGCCAATATGATGGCAACAATTGCAAGAGGGGGCGAAAAGAAAGAAGTGAAAGCTGTGCGGAGCATTACATATAAAAATGGAACGAAATTATTTCATTTTGAAGATCATCTACTACGAGGGAAAACACTCAAAAAAAATACGATAAAGCAAATGCAGCAATTGTTAAGAGGTGTTGTAACGTCATCGAATGGTACAGGTTCCGCCTATCAATCATTACCATTTACAATAGCAGGGAAATCAGGAACTGCACAAACAGGGAAAGAGAATCGTGAAAATCGGTGGTTCGCTGGTTATTTTCCGTATGAAAACCCTCGCTATGCTTTAGTTGTTGTTGATTTAGAAACGAATAGGAAAGACAATATCGTAACACACATTTTTGCTGATTATGTGGAATCCATTGCTAAGTGGGAAAACAAGAGAAACTGATAAGAAATATTTTCATTTTGTGAAAAAGTAGCCCTACTCCTTCAACCTTTGTGCATTTGATGTTACAATAACAAGTATGAAAAATGTCATGGAGGTTTGAATGATGGCAGGAACTAGATTTCAACAAAAACAACAAAGGCGTCGTCAAAATGGTGTTTTGAATATTGCAATTGGTATCGTGTTATTAGCGGTAATAATTGTAGCATATCAATTATTCTTTACTTCTGATAAAACAGAGCAAGTTGCGTCTGGTGATAAAAAGGTAACGCAGCAAACTGAAAAAGAAAAAGAAGCAACAGCTAAGAAGAAAGAAGACGCGAAAGCAGCCGAGCAAAAGAAAAAAGACGAAGAAGCAAAGAAGAAAGCGGAAGAAGAAGCGAAAGCAAAAGAAAATGAAAAAGTATCCGCAGAGAAAACAATTGCAACAGCGACAGAAGCGTATACAAAGCCAGGTTGGAAGCCAGTTGGTACAGAGCAAGGTCAATCACCAGCAATGACATTCCAAAAAGGAAGTACTGATTGGAATGAGATGATAAAGGCGATTGCGTATGCAATTGATATCCCAGCAGATCAGTTGGTGCTTAACCGTATTGGAAATAATGGGAAACAGAAAGCATATGGTAAAGTAACAGATAAACAAACAGGTAAAAAATATCAGGTGAATATTGATTGGGTAGAAAATGAGGGCTGGAAACCAACGCTTGTTCAAACCCTAAATTAAAAAAGAGAGAGGTGATAAAGCCTCTCTCTTTTTTAGCGCAATTTTTTCAATTTAAAATGAACAACAGCGCTATAATATGGTCGTTTGCTTTCAGGATCCATAATCATTTGATGTGAAACGTGATGTACTTCCATCATAAGTGCCTTATTATTATCGATTTGTTCATGGATTTTCTTTTCTAGCGATGCTAAGCTAGCTGCTTCAAAAAATTCAACTTTATCTTCCATCATTTCAAATGTAAACGACATGAAGCACACCTCTTTCCGCATGTTCATAATTTAGTGTATCAAAGAAGGCTAAGAAATACCATGTGCATTTTTGTTGACTTTTTAGCGTATAAGGCATATTATACTGATAAATCCGATAAGAAAAAGGGGAATTTTTATGGGTACAGAATTTAATGAACTATTCGATGAATGGGCTCAAACGTATGATTCTTTCGTACAGGGCGAAGATATACAATATAAAGAAGTTTTCGCTCATTATGAGGAGATTTTGGAGGATGTAGTAAATAAATCTTTTGGAAATGTTTTGGAATTTGGTGTTGGTACTGGCAACTTAACAAATAGATTATTAGATGCCGGTTACAATGTTTATGGTATAGAACCGTCACAAGAAATGCGGGCGATTGCGAAACAAAAACTTCCGCAAGATGTATCGATTATAGAAGGTGATTTTCTAAACTTTGTTGCTCCTTCGCATGTTGATACGATTGTTAGCACGTATGCTTTTCACCACTTAACAGATGAAGAAAAAAATGTTGCAATTGCGAAGTATAGTCAATTGCTAAATAAAGGTGGTAAAATAGTGTTTGCTGACACGATATTTGTAGATCAAGAAGCATATGATAAAACTGTTGAATCTGCACAGGAGCAAGGATTTCATCAGTTAGCAAATGATTTACAAACGGAATATTATACACGTATTCCAGTCATGCAATCTATTTTTGAAAACAATGGCTTTCAAGTCACATTCACCCGTATGAATCATTTTGTTTGGGTAATGGAGGCAACGAAGCAATAGAAAGAGGGATTAGATTGAGAATTGCTGTAATCGGAGCAATGGAAGAAGAAGTACGTATTTTACGTGACAAGTTAGAGCAAGCAGAAACGGAAACAGTTGCAGGCTGCGAGTTTACGAAGGGTACACTAGCAGGTCATGAAGTGATTTTGCTGAAGTCTGGTATTGGTAAAGTAAATGCAGCAATGTCAACAACGATTTTATTAGAGCGTTATAAGCCTGAAAAAATTATTAATACAGGTTCAGCTGGTGGATTCCATCATTCTTTAAATGTAGGGGATGTTGTGATTTCAACAGAAGTTCGTCATCATGACGTAGATGTAACGGCATTTGACTATGAATATGGTCAAGTACCAGGAATGCCGGCAGGATT
Organism: Bacillus sp. S2(2024); assembly: GCF_050474045.1. Taxonomy (NCBI): domain Bacteria; kingdom Bacillati; phylum Bacillota; class Bacilli; order Caryophanales; family Bacillaceae; genus Bacillus; species Bacillus sp. S2(2024). The sequence goes on along the minus strand of NZ_JBFLUS010000003.1, from coordinate 3,361,946 downwards.
TCCAGCGGATGAAGAACTTGTTGCATTAGCTGAAAAATGTATGCAAACAGCAGATGGCATTCAAGTTGTAAAAGGTATGATTGCAACTGGAGATTCTTTCATGAGCGATCCAAGCCGTGTTGCATTTGTTCGTGAGAAATTTACTGATCTGTATGCAGTAGAAATGGAAGCAGCAGCAGTTGCACAAGTTTGTTATCAATATAAAGTGCCATTTGTAATCATTCGAGCACTTTCTGATATTGCTGGTAAGGAATCGGATATTTCGTTCGATCAATTTTTAGATCAAGCAGCTCTTCATTCTACAAACTTTATTGTAAAAGTATTAGAAGAGTTAAAGTAATGTAGCAAAAAGGCAACTGTTTCATATATAAGATATACATACAGTTGCCTTTTTCTTTTGAGGTATTAGGTAAGGAGGAAATACGATGAAAGTGTATCGCAGTGTTCATGACCTAATCGGACATACACCGCTTGTTGAAATTACGCACTTTTTACTTCCAGAAGGTGTTCGGCTTTTTGCGAAGCTTGAGTTCTATAACCCAGGAGGAAGTGTAAAAGATCGGTTAGGGCGAGAATTAATTGAGGATGCTCTTGCTAAAGGACTTGTTACGCCAGGTGGAACAATTATTGAACCGACAGCTGGCAATACAGGAATTGGACTGGCACTTGCAGCACTTGAGCATAATTTACATGTTATCGTTTGCGTTCCAGAGAAATTTAGTATTGAAAAACAAGAACTTATGAAAGCTCTTGGGGCAACGATTGTTCATACACCAACTTCAAAAGGTATGACAGGTGCGATTGCAAAAGCAGAAGAGCTTCTTAAAGAAATTCCAAATTCATATTCTCCATGTCAATTTGCTAATGAAGCAAATCCACGTGCATATTATAAAACATTAGGTCCTGAACTGTGGGAAGCACTAGACGGAAACATTAACATATTTGTCGCTGGTGCTGGTACTGGTGGAACATTTATGGGAACAGCGTCATATTTAAAAGAGCAAAGTCAACAGATTAAAACAGTAATTGTTGAACCAGAAGGCTCAATTTTAAATGGGGGCGAAGCCGGCTCTCATGAAACTGAAGGAATTGGACTTGAATTTATACCACCGTTTCTGAATCAATCATACTTTGATGCCGTTCATACAATTTCAGATCGTGATGCATTCTCACGTGTGAAACAATTGGCACAAAAAGAAGGACTTCTTGTTGGTAGTTCTTCGGGTGCAGCGCTTCACGCAAGTTTATTAGAAGCAGAGAAAGCAAAGCCAGGTACAAATATTGTAACAATTTTTCCAGATAGCAGTGAACGCTATTTGAGTAAGGACATATACAAAGGATGGGAATAAAAATGAGAAAAAAAACAAAATTAATTCATGGTATTCATATCGGAGAACCTTCAACTGGAGCTGTAACAGTACCAATTTATCAAACGAGTACGTACAAACAAGAAGGTGTAGGGAATCATAAAGGGTACGAATATTCACGTACGGGAAATCCAACTCGTGCAGCCCTTGAAGAAACAATTGCTGTTCTTGAAAATGGTCATGCAGGATTTGCATTTGGATCAGGTATGGCAGCAATTACAGCAGTGATGATGCTTTTCTCTAAAGGGGATCATGTTGTTTTAACAGATGATGTATACGGCGGAACATACCGTGTCATGTCAAAAGTATTAAATCGTTTTGGAATTGAACATACATTTGTTGATACAACAAACTTAGAAACGGTAAAAGAAGCAATTCTTCCAAATACAAAAGCAATTTATGTAGAAACACCGACGAATCCGCTTTTAAAAATTACAGATATTAAACAAATTGCAGCACTGGCTAAAGAACAAGGCTTATTAACAATTGTTGATAATACATTTATGACACCGTATTGGCAAACACCAATCTCCCTTGGTGCAGATATTGTACTTCATAGTGCAACAAAATATTTAGGTGGTCATAGTGATGTTGTCGCTGGAGTAGTAGCTGTAAATAGTGCAGAATTAGCAGAGGAGCTTCATTTCATACAAAATTCAACGGGTGGTATTTTAGGACCACAAGATAGCTTCTTATTACTACGTGGTTTAAAAACGTTAGGAGTACGCATGGAAGAGCATGAGGCAAATGCCCGTGAAATCGCCGAGTTCTTACAAAATCATCCGAAAGTAAACAAAGTGTATTATCCAGGACTTAGCAGTCACTATAATCATGACTTAGCAGCAGAGCAAGCAAATGGTTATGGCGCAATTATTTCATTTGATGTAGATAGTAAAGAAACATTAAACGCTGTCCTTGAGAAAGTACAGTACTTTACACTTGCTGAAAGTCTAGGTGCAGTAGAAAGCCTAATTTCAATTCCTTCTCAAATGACACATGCTTCTATTCCAGTAGAGCGCCGTGCAGAACTAGGAATTACAGATACATTAATTCGTATTTCAGTTGGAATTGAAGACGGAGAAGATTTAATTGAAGATTTAGCACGAGCATTAGCATAATGGAACAAGCACTACTGAATGAAGTAGTGCTTGTTTCTTATTATCGGCATTTGTGAAATATTTCACAAATCAGACACACACAAATAAAAATATCTCGTGTATAGTAAGAACATGAAACAAGATACTTTACACATATTTATGTGAAATATTTCACAAACAATGGGATTCATGTAGAAAAGGTAGTTCTATTTCTTTAGCTAACAGGGACGAATAAGGACTCTGAAGGGTGATTTTTGTCCAACAGCAAAATAGGAGGAAATTACATGGCAGTCAAAGAGAAAGTTGTAAATGAAATGCAAGACGTAACAGAGATGATTGAGGCGTTAGTAAAGAACGGTCAAAAAGCTTTACAAGCATTGGAAGGATTTACACAAGAACAAATTGACAACATTGTACACGAAATGGCACTTGCGGGTGTGGACCAACATATGCCACTAGCAAAAATGGCTGTTGAAGAAACGGGCCGCGGTGTGTATGAAGACAAATGTATCAAAAATATTTTTGCAACTGAATACATTTGGAATAGTATAAAAAACGATAAAACAGTGGGGATTATTCGTGAGGATCCACATGAGGAAGTTATAGAAATTGCAGAGCCGGTTGGTGTAGTTGCTGGGGTAACGCCAGTAACAAATCCAACTTCAACAACGATGTTTAAAGCAATCATTGCGATGAAAACGAGAAACCCAATTATTTTTGCATTCCATCCTTCAGCGCAGCAATGTTCTATCGCAGCTGCTAAAACAGTGCGTGATGCTGCAGTAAAAGCGGGAGCACCAGAGAATTGCATTCAATGGATCGAAAGACCTTCTGTTGAAGCGACAAAGCAACTTATGAATCATGAAGGGGTGGCACTTGTTCTAGCGACAGGAGGCGCAGGAATGGTGAAATCAGCATATTCAACTGGTAAACCAGCTTTAGGGGTAGGACCAGGTAACGTTCCTTGTTATATAGAAAAATCAGCACATGTGAAGCGAGCTGTAAATGATGTAATCTTATCGAAAACATTTGATAACGGTATGATTTGTGCTTCTGAACAAGCGATTATTGTAGATAAAGAAATCTATAATGATGTGAAACAAGAAATGATAGCGAACAATTGTTATTTTGTAACAGCAGAAGAACGAAAAAAATTAGAGAAACTTGTTATTAATGAAAATACATGTGCAGTAAATAGCGATATCGTAGGGAAATCCACTCATTATATTGCAGCTTTAGTTGGGATTACAGTACCTGAAGACACAAAGATTCTTGTAGCTGAAATTAAAGGAGTCGGCGCGGATTATCCGTTATCTCGTGAAAAATTAAGTCCAGTATTAGCTTGTATAAAAGCAAATTCATTAGAAGAAGGACTGCAGCATTGTGAAAATATGTTAGAGCTTGGCGGGTTAGGACATTCTGCAGTCATTCACTCTACAAATAAAGAAGTACAAAAACAGTTTGGACTACGTATGAAAGCATGTCGTCTTATTGTAAATGCTCCGTCAGCACACGGCGGAATTGGTGATGTATATAATGCTTTCATTCCATCACTTACACTTGGATGTGGATCATACGGAAAGAACTCTGTTTCTCAAAACGTAACGGCAACACATCTACTGAATATAAAAAGACTTGCAAACAGAAAAAAGAATATGCAGTGGTTCAAGCTGCCGCCAAAAATTTATTTTGAAAAACATGCAACGCAATATTTAGCAAAAATGCCGAACATTTCACGAGCATTTATTGTAACAGATCCTGGAATGGTGAAACTTGGATATGTTGATACAGTAACGCATTATTTACATCAACATATGAATGATGTAAAGGTAGAAGTATTTTTTGAAGTAGAGCCAGATCCATCAGATGAAACGGTATTTAAAGGAGCGGAAATGATGCGAAGCTTCAAGCCAGACGTGATTATTGCTCTTGGCGGTGGATCAGCGATGGATGCAGCAAAAGGAATGTGGCTATTTTATGAGCATCCAGAAACAGAATTCTTTGGCATTAAACAAAAGTTTTTAGACATTAGAAAACGTACATGTAAATATCCAAAACTAGGAACTAAAGCGCAGTTTGTTGCCATTCCGACAACATCTGGAACAGGGTCAGAAGTTACTCCATTTGCAGTTATTACAGATAAAAAGAACAATATCAAATATCCGCTAGCTGATTATGAATTAACACCAGATGTTGCAATCGTTGACCCGCAGTTTGTTATGACAGTACCGCCGCATGTGACTGCTGACACAGGAATGGACGTATTAACACATGCAATTGAAGCGTATGTATCTATTATGGCAAACGATTATACAGATGGATTAGCCTTAAAAGCAATTGATCTTGTATTTAAATATTTACCATGTGCATATAAAGATGGAAATGACGAAGAGGCGCGTGAAAAAATGCATAATGCTTCAGCAATTGCTGGGATGGCATTTGCCAATGCGTTTCTTGGTATTAACCATAGCTTAGCACATAAAATTGGACCGGAGTTTCATATTCCGCACGGACGTGCTAATGCAATCTTAATGCCGCATGTTATTCGCTATAACGCAATTAAACCGAGAAAACATGCGCTATTCCCTAAATATGAGTACTTTGTTGCAGATGAGCGTTATGCACATATCGCAAGAATGCTTGGCCTTCCAGCAAGCACAGTAGAAGAAGGTGTGGAATCATTAGTACAAGCCATTATCGCTCTTGGAAAAGAATTAAATATTAATATGAGCGTTGCTGGTCACGGTGTTGAAAAAGAAGCATTTGAAGCGGTTGTTGATGTACTTTCTGAACGAGCATTTGAAGATCAATGTACAACAGCAAATCCGAAATTACCGCTTATTTCAGAATTAAAAGAAGTATATATGCAAGCATATAAAGGTGTGTAATGAAAGAAAGAGCCGCGTGTATTGCGGCTCTTTTCCTTTTGGAAAACTTCTCCCTCATTGGTTGTATTTACTTGCCTACGAAACGATGAAAATATGATACAGTGAAAAGGAGGAGTGATTAAAGAATGAAAGAATTACAGCAAAAAATTGCTGATTATATTCGTTTCGGTCAAGTCATGTTAGCACTAAGTGCATTTTTGATGCTCGGTTTATTACTCCCAAATGGACACAAAGAAATGGTGCAAATGTTTGCCATGATGGGTGTGATTGCTGCTTTTTTAGGCGGTTCTTTTTATTTTTTCTACCGTGCAAAAGAGCTGCGTGACAAGTTAGAGGAGAACGAACATGAACAGATGTTATAGATAGAAAAGCTACTTAAAGAGTATATATCTTTAAGTAGCTTTTTTTGCTGAAAATATTGCGAAATGGGTGCTAAGTGTAACAAAGCTGGGAGCATATGAGCACTGTTTTTTACATTCTTTATTCTACATCGCCCGATTCGATTTCTATATATTAATTATGATATGAATGCAGTAGGCAGTTTTGTCTACTGCGTTTTTTTAGTTAAAACTTGAATGTCAGTGTAAGCTGTAATGATGAAATCAGCATATGGTGTTAATTCTTCTATTGCATGTTCGTGATTTGCAATCCCTACAGCAATACTGCCTGCATCTTTGGCCATTTTTACATCAACAACAGTATCACCAATCATAATGAGTTCATTTGTTTGAATCCCAAGTTGTTTACATGTTTTTATAATCATCTCCGGGTTCGGCTTCCCGTATGTTACATCTTCTGGAGTGAGAAGAAAATGCAGAGGTGATACGGGAAGAAGTTCTATACACTTTTTTGCTCGTAATTTAGTATCTGATGTTAAAATCCCTGTATAAATTCCTTCACTTTGCAAGAAATTTATGCAGTCAGCCGCTCCTTGAATCGGATGAAAAGCATTTTCAATGCATAACTCTTCATCGCTTTCTTTAAAAATAGCAGAAGCAAGTTCTTTACAGCGATGCCATGGATATTTTGTTATTTGATATAACAGGCTTGCCGTAACAATTATTTCATCCTCTTCAGGTGCAACTGCTATTAACCCTTTAAAATCAACTTGATCAGGATGTACGAAGCCAACTGCTTTTTCCCAAAGCGATTCGTATCCTTCGCCAACAATTTGTAAAAATTTATATTTTCGTAGTCTATCAATTTCATACCAAAAAGGGATAGCTTGAAATAACGTACCATCCTTATCAAAGGCAACTGCTTTTGCATTAATAGTTTCTCCTAAAATTTGAATTTTTCCCATATTTAAGGTCACCTCATTTATAATAGATATATAACTTACTATATACTGTACATTCTGAAATGCGTTACAGGTCAAGGGGGGATTTACGATTTTTACAATTGAAGATATCGCTAAATTAGCTGGAGTTTCTAAAGCGACCGTTTCCCGTGTACTCAATCATCATCCGTATGTTCGTACAGAATTAAGAGAAAGAGTGCAAGCGATTATTGATGAAAAGAATTATGTTCCCGTGGCAGTAGCAAAAGATTTACGGCGTCTGCAAACAAATTTAATCGGTGTAGTAGTACCAAATTTACATCATCCATTCTTTAGCCAACTTATTCAAGAAATAAGTGATATTTTAAAAGAAGATCGTTATGATGTTGTGATATTACAATCAAATTATGATATGAAAAGGGAAAGAGAGTTTATACAGTACGTAAGAACGAAGAAGTTAGATGGGCTTATTTTTACTACACTTTCTTTACCAATAGAGGAGATAGAGTGCGCAATAACTTCAGGCACAATTGTTATATGCAATGAGCATGTAGAAACAGAATTGATATCAACGGTTCAATTTGATGAAGAACAGGCAGGGTATTTAGGAACAAGGCATCTTTTAGAAAAAGGATATACACGCATTGGATTTTGTTACGATACATTAAAAAGTAAGGCGCAGCGGAAAAGATACCAAGGATATAAAAAAGCTTTATGTGAGTACAAACTATCGTTGCAACAGGAATGGGTATTTCCGAATTGTTATGGATTAAAGGATGGGAAACGCATTGTACATACTATGCAATCCATGAAAAATGCTCCTGATGCAGTTTTTACAGGTAGTGACGAAATAGCTGCAGGGGTGATTATGGAAGCGCAGCGAATGGGAATTTGTGTTCCAAAAGATTTTGGTGTGATTGGATTCGATAATCAGGAAATTTCGATGATGATGAATCCTAATATAACGACCATCCATACCTCGATTGCAAGTATGGCGAAGAATGCTATCATTTTATTGCATAAACAATCAACAGGAGAACGTGTGCAACGAATACAATTACCTATTTCAGTTATAGAAAGAGAATCGACAAGAAAGGGGGAAGACCGTGTTTCACACGAACCGTTTACAAATTCGTAAATATACAATGGATGATTTAGATTTTTATGCTTCTTTATGGGGAAACGAACAAGTGATTCGCTACATTGGGAAAGGAACTCCCAAAACGTATGAACAATGCAAAAAAAGTCTTGAAAGCTGGGTTCTTCCAGGATATGAGCGTGGACTTGGCTTATTCATGATGTTACATAGAGAGACAGGAGAACCAATCGGTCATGCAGGACTTGTTCGTCAGCGTGTCGATAGAAAAAAAGAAATTGAAATTGGATATTGGCTTCTTCCCAAGTATTGGGGAAACGGATATGCGAAAGAAGCTGCAGCTGCTTTTCGTGATTACGGCTTTCAAGTACTTCAACTTCAGAAACTTATTTCTCTTATTAATCCCAATCATCCAGCTTCTATTTTTGTGGCAAGAAAAACAGGGATGGTTTATGAGAAGACGGTGTTATTTCATGATATGGATGTTCTCGTTTATTCAATGAGAAGAGCAGGGATAGGAAAATAATAACCTGCTCCTTTTTATTCTAGTATATAAAAGATAGTTATAAAATCATCCCGCTGCATACCATTAATAGATTCAGAGCAATGTGCCATATAACAGCTGGAAGGATACTATTAGCTTTTACGGTAATTCCTCCATAAAAAAATCCACCTATACTAAAGCTAATACAAACAATCCAAGGAAAACCTAGAGAATAATGTTGTAAGCCGAATCCGACGCTGGTTAGGACAACAGCCCACTTTTCTCCCGTTTGTTTTGTGAAATTTGTAAGTAAAATTCCTCTCCAAATCCATTCTTCTAAAACCGCATTTATAATAGAAAATAAAATAGCAAACAGAAAAACATGTTGAATATAGGGTAGTCCTTTTAAAAATAGAAATGGTATAAAAACAATAATATTGATGCTGGTAGCAATGATGAGAAACAGTTGTATTGTGATTTCTTGAGGACCTCTCCATATAAATGGAGCGTAAAGTGTATTTTTCCATTTTGGTTTTTGCCAATATGACATGAATGTCTGTTTATATCGACGTGAAGCAGTGAGAAATGGAATAAAGACAAGCAGTAGACAAAGACGTCTTATTAAGATTGTTGTTTCTTTAGAGGGAAATGAAATCGTATGCATTGCAAATAAGTATAGAGCAAAACCAAGGGCAAATAATATATTTGTTACTGCAAATGATTGATATGCTTTTTTTCATAGTAAAACAAGTGTAGATCCTATCCATATAGCAACAAGTACAGGATTTTGTAGTTGCAGTGTAATGACAAGAAGTACGAACGAAGCGAGGGATATAAAATAGTACATATTCTGTATTCTCCTATCTTTAAAATCCAAATTTATCCTTATGAGGAATATTATACGAGAACATAGAAGAGAGAAATATGTTTATTTCATAAAGAAAGCACTGCAAACAAATTTGTTCACAATGCTTCAATAAATGCGTTTTCGATCTTCAGCATGACTTGAAATAAGAAGTAAAGCTGGTTCTTCACTAATATTACGAACGATATGCGGTACACAAGCACTCCAAGAAAACGAATCTCCTTCTTCTACAATGGCAATATCTTCTCCATGTTGAACCTCTAATTTTCCGCGCAAGACAAGATGACATTCTTCCCCTTCATGAGCATTCGGTGTGTTTTCTTTCGGAAAGCCGGGAGGAATTTCTACTAATGATAAACGCAGTCCTCCTTGTTCAGATACATGCTCAATTTTTTGTTGATCTTTTCCGTAAATACTATATTTCCGTTCTTCTTTTTTTACAATTTTCATGCGATCTTTTTTCTCTAACAATAAATAAGGGAGAGGAACATTTAAAAAATGAGCGATTGTTTCTAGAGTAGAAATAGATGGAGATGTTTTATTGTTCTCCACTTGGCTCATAAATCCTTTAGAAAGCCCTGTTCCTTCACAAATTTGCGCAATTGTAATGCCTTTGCGCTGCCGAATTTCACGTATTGTCGAACCAATATTCATAATGCTCGATCTCCTTTTTCCAAACAGATATTTGTATCATAGCAAATCTTTTTTACTTTTTCTCAATAAAAATCAATTGACGAATAAAAAATTTTATTGTATGTTTTGTATTGTAAATAAAAGTTTCATATAACAAAACAATAAAGGAGAACGAACGATGAATCAATATATTGGTAATTTAATTATTCGAATTGTGTTAGGAGTTACGTTTTTTGCTCATGGTTTAGCAAAGTTCCAAGCAGGAATCGATAACATAGCAGGTTGGTTTACAAGTATTGGTTTACCAGGTGGTCTTGCATATGGCGTTGCGACAGTAGAATTAGTTGGTGGTATTTGTTTAATTATCGGTTTAGGTGTAAGATATGTCGGACTATTATTTGCACTTATTTTAGTTGGAGCAATTGTAAAAGTGAAATGGTCAGCTGGTTTATTAGGAGACGGAAAAAATCCTGGATATGAAATAGATCTTGCATTATTAGCAATGGGCCTTTACTTATTTGTTGTAAAAGCAGAAGGATTTGTAGATCGTTTCTTAAAAGCAACAGTATTGAAAAAAGACTAGTACTACTTCACAACAATTGATTTGAAATAGTTCATGATTGGAACATCTGTTATGTAGGAAAATGAAGTGTATCATATTCATTCTCGTGTGAGATAGAAAAAGGAAGCCTAAATAGTGGCTTCTTTTTTGTCTTTTTCTAATGTAATAAGCAATAAGCAGAAGTACGAGATGTTATCCCTTATTCTTTCCGATTTGATACCCAGAAATTGCACCTAGTATGAAAAGAAATAAACTACCCGAATTGTAATTGTTTGTGAAGAAACTAATGATTAGTCAAGCAACAAAGGAACCGAGTAAAAGTTGAATGAGGTGTTTCAATTATGTTCCTCCTACATGTTTAGTTATATGAAATGAACCAGCAGAAAAGTTTCTGGCTGGTTCATTTCATGTTATCTTACAATTGCTTTTTCATTTTGCAAAAACATCTCATCAAACTGTTTTGCCATTTCAAAATCAAGTTTTGTCAAACCTTTTGCATTCCATGATGACAACGTGATAATAACTGCTTTATACTGGATAAGGATAAATGGATGGTGATTGTGTTCTTCTGATAGTTTGGCCGCTTCAGAAACAAATTCGACACCTTTTAAGTAGTCGGAGAACATGTATTTTCGTTCAATCCATTTTTCGTCTTTTATTGTCCATTTATCCAACTTCATTAACTCTTCTTGTACTTCTTCGTTAGTTAATCGTTGCATTGTTTGTCACATCCTTTATTGGGAGTAAGGCAAGCCCGTTATTGATTAAACGCTGAACTTCTTCATTATTTTTAAAGGAAGAAAGTTGTTGAAACAATGCTGCACGTTCTGGAATCTCCACTTTATACTCCAGTAATAATTCTAAAATTTCAAGGCGCAGTAGCCATTCCTTTTCATAAAACTTATCTAATACGTGATGGATTGCTACAAGCTGTTCTATAAGCTGTTCGTGTAATGAACCTTCGCTGCGAATATCGCGAACAGTTTCGTACATTTTTTCAAGCTCTGTTCGTGTGCGCGGTGCAGGTATAACTTCTTCTTCTTCTGCTATTGGGAAGAATGCTGCTGGATCAGCTGCACCAGGGAAAACAGAAGGAATTGCTGAACCAACTGCCATATCAAATGTACCCCATGCTGTATCGAATAATAAGCGATCTTTTAAAGTGACTGTACAATTTGTAAATGAAATGACGGCGACTTTTTCCTCATTTCTAATAATGTCGGTTACTGTTCCTGTCACATGTACACCGCTTGTAAAGGTAAGCTCAGCTTTGTTACCAACAGAGATTCCTAATGTACTTAATTCTTCGTCTGTGCAAGACTCTAATGCGACATTATTTTGTAACAACCCAATTGGCGTACCAAACCCATCTTGGTGCACAGTTGTAGAATGATTTGGTAATTGTGTATGATTGATAGCTAGTGCAGTTGGACTGCCTGTTTTTATATAAATAGCCTCACCGCTTTCATCTTTTACTACTTCAACTAGTGTTCCTGTAATTTGTAATCCGCTGTTTAAAGTAACTGTCGCTGTATTTTCAGAACGCAGTGCTTTATCTAAACCTTTTGTACCGCCTGATTTGAATGCCATTGTTTCTGAGAATTTTTCAAGCGCTTCAATCAGTTCTTCGAAAGAGCCGCATACAAAAAGCTGAGGCTGCATTTTTGTTACATCGTAGCTCGTTTGAATACATGATTCAATGGAGAACGGTACTTTTTTGACAGCGTCAGTTAAACAATGCTTGCTTTCACCTACAGAGGAAAGTAGTCCAGCACCGTAAATTTTCGGATTTTGTATATCGCCAATCAATCCGTATTCCACTGTCCACCAGAAAAGACGGGAAATTTGTTCGGCTTCTGATAGGCCAGAAACATGTTTTTGTTTTTCTTCCACTTCTTTCTCTGCAGCAATAATTTCTTCTGGAGTAGATGTACGGCTTTCTTTTACAATCGTTAATTGACGAACTGCTTCAAACAATTCGTGTTCTTCTTTTGTAGAAAAAGCTTTTGCTCCAATCTTTCCGAACAACTTTACATATTTTGCATATGTAGGGTCGAGTAAAATTGGGGCATGACCAGCTGCTTCATGAACGATATCCGGAGCTGGTGTATATTCAATATTTTCCACTTTGCGAATATCTGTCGCAATTGGCAGGAGACCATGTCCTTGGAAATCAAAGAATGCTACGCCAGGAATCAATCCGTCAATTGTAACAGCCCCCCAACCGCTCGGTGCTAAACAATCGTTCATTTCTTCCACTTTTGGAATGGCATCTATATTAATACCGGAAGATTGCAATCCGTTTACGTATGCTGGATGTGCAACGTCTTTTAAAAAGTTATGATTTTGTCTCATAATGTAGCGCCATACAGCGTGATCAATGGGTGTGTATTGGTCGTAATGCTGCTTTGATACATAAGGTTTTAAATGTGATGGAATTTCTGTTGATCTTGTCATATAGATATCCTCCTTTTATGTAAAAAAATGCTATGTGTTATTTTTTTATGTGCATCACTCCTTTCAAAAAATGTAAGCGCTTCTAAAATTTTATCATAAAATTCAGAATTATTTAACGCTTGTTTTACTGCAAATAGAAAAAATCCCTATCGGATTTTCCGATAGGGACGATAAAAATCGCGGTACCACCCTACTTGTAAACAAAAAACTGTTTACCACTCTCTTAAGATAACGGAAGGATCCGTCTTTCCCTTCATGAAAGATTCACTACGAGAAAGAAGCTCCAGAATTGTAATTCATGTTTATATATGTACTGATTTGCACTAATCATCAGCTCTCTGAAACAGGGATATAAGCCACTACTATTATTCTATCAACGCGTATATATGAAATTGTTTAAAGGGGGGAACGCAAAAAAGCCCCTATCGGAAATCCGATAGGGGCGATAAAAATCGCGGTACCACCCTACTTGTAAACAAAAAACTGTTTACCACTCTCTTAAGATAACGGAAAGATCCGTCTTTCCCTTCATGAAAGGTTCACTACGAGAAAGAAGCTCTGGAATTGTAATTCGTGTTTATATATGTACTGATTTCCACCAACCATCAGCTCTCTGAGACAGGGATATAACTACTACTATGATTCCTTCAATGCCTATATGTTTCGTCCAAATAAACTTTATTTTGTATTATAAAACTACCACTTCGAAATTGTCAACAATAATTATAGTGGAAATATACAAAAAGTAAAATTTGAAAATTATTATTTTCTAGAATTGTAAAAAAATGTTGTTTGGGAAACATTTATATTTTATTATATTATATGGATGTTCTTGTCGTAAAAGAAAAGGGTGAGAGGGATGGCAAAGAAGGAAAAGAAAAATTATACGCACCTCAGACTGAATCTTCTGTTTTTTGTGGTGTTTATAGCGTTTTCAACACTTATTTTTCGTTTAGGTTTTTTACAGATTATTAAGGGGGAGAGCTATAAGCAAGAAGTGGCGAGAGTAGAAAATGTAACGACAAATGTTTCTGTACCACGGGGAAAAATATATGATCGTTATCATCGTGTTATTGTAGAAAATAAGCCGCTGCGAACAATTAGTTATACGAGATCTAAAAGTTCCAAAAAGGAAGATCGTTTAGAAGTTGCAAGGAATTTAGCGAAGTTAATTGAAATGCCAATAGATAAAGTTACAGAGCGTGATAAAAAGGATTTTTGGATAGAGCTGAATCCAAAGCAAGCTGAAAAGAAAATAACAAAAGAAGATTTACAATTACTAAAAGACAAAAAAATTAGTGATAAAGATCTTTATAAGAGACAGTTAGAACGTATTACGGAAGAAGAGTTATCAAAGTTTACTCCAGAAGACATTGAGGTTTTGGCAATTAAGCGTCAAATGGAAGGTGGACATGTTTTAACTCCTCAAACAATAAAAAATCAAGGGGTGACTGATCAAGAATATGCAATTGTAAGCGAAAGGTTAGCAGAACTTCCCGGAGTAGATATTACAAGTGATTGGGATCGCAGCTATCCATATGAAAATACGTTTCGAACGGTACTTGGCAGTGTTACAAATAGTAATGAAGGGTTACCGAAAGAGAGACTGGATTATTACCTTGCCCGGGGATATAACCGGACGGATCGAGTAGGAAAAAGCTATATTGAGCAAGTACATGAAGATGTCCTTCAGGGTAAAAAATCGCAAGTGAAAAATGTGACAGATGAAAACGGTGCTATTATGGAAACGATATATCTTTCTAAAGGTGAACGTGGCAAAGATTTGTCTTTAACAATTGATATGGAATTGCAAAAGCAAGTAGAGAAAATTATAGAAGAAGAATTACAGGCTGCGAAGCGAAATGGGGAACATCTCATTGACCGAGCGTTTGTCGTTATGATGAATCCGAAGAATGGTGAGATTTTGTCTATGGCGGGAAAACAGTTTGTCGAAAATGAGGAGCAAATACAAGACTTCGCACTTGGAACAATGACGAGCTCTTATCCAATGGGGTCTGTTGTAAAAGGGGCAACATTATTTACAGGGTATCAAGAAGGTGTCATTCAACCTGGTACGTCATTGTTAGATGAGGAGATTTTAATTTATAAAACACCAGTTAAAAAGTCGTATAAAGTATTTGGGAACATTACGGATTTACAAGCATTACAAGTATCGTCCAATGCGTATATGTTTAAAACAGCAATGAAAATTGCCGGGACTGATTATAAAGCAAATATGAAGTTGAATGTAAAAGAAGAGGCATTTCGCAAGATGAGAAGTTCATTTGGTCAGTTTGGGCTTGGTGTTCCAACTGGTATTGATTTACCGAATGAAGCAAGTGGTTTAAAAGGGCTTGCTGATAAACCAGGTTTTTTATTAGACCTTGCGATTGGTCAGTATGATACATATACGCCTCTGCAATTAGCGCAGTATGTTTCTACGATTGCAAACGGAGGATATCGATTAAAGCCACAATATGTGAAAGAAATTCGTAAACCAACAACGAAGGAAGGAGAAATAGGTGCTGTCGTTCAATCCAATGTACCAGTCGTATTAAACAGCATTGGTATGAAAGATAGCTCTTATCTCAAGCAAATACAAAAAGGATTTCGTATGGTAGTGGAAGCGCCTCCGGGAACAGGATATTCGAATTTTGGACAAGACAATCCTTATATGCCAGCAGCAAAGACAGGAACAGCCGAAATTTACTATGATGGTCCTAATAAGGAACTGCGAAAATCTGGTTCAGATGGAAAAAGTCCCAAATGCTACAACTTAACGTTTGTTGGGTATGCACCGTACGACAATCCAGAAATTGCATTTTCTGTTGTTGTACCATGGGTTGTGAATGATACAGAAAATCCGGTGAATAAAAAGATTGGAAAGCGCATTTTAGAAGCATATTTTGAATCACAGAAAGTGAAAAAATAAGAAAGAAGGCATAGAGTGTGCCTTCTTTTTATTTTTTACTTTTTGTATACTCTTTGGTTGAGTAGCGAAATGCTATAAGAAAAAGGTAGGAAGGAAAAGTTTATGGAAATGGAGCAAGGGATATTACCATTATTAATACACGGGGCAACAATCTTTTTATTGATTTCTTTTGTTATTGCTGCACTGCTATGGTAGAAAACAAAATGTGGTGTATATGGCTGTTTTTTAGTCATCTTATATTTCTAAGTTTTGGAATTGCAGCTTGGGTACATATTTTACAAGAGCCACCTGTTAGAGAGGGATTTGAGTCGGAATATAATTCGCTTTATATTGGAATTGCCAACTTATCGTGGGGAGTTAGCATGCTATTTTTCATAAAAGGAATGCAGAGAATTGCGAAGCTTGTAAAGTGAGGTGTTCATATGTTTAAGTTGTTCATATTTATTTGTTTTTTCTTTAGTGCAGTTTCAAGTAGTTATGCGGAAAATGTACCAATACAAGTTGCTTTTATTCGTAACCATAATCTCTGGATAAAAATAGATGGGAAAGAAAAGCAGATAACAAAAGGAGAACGTATTGTGAATCCAAAGTGGTCATATGATGGAATGTGGCTTGCTTATACAAAAGGAAAAGAAGCAAATCGGCTTGAATTATATCGAATTTCAGATGGGAAAAAGGTGACGCCTTTTCTAGCGGATGCAACAAACTATCAATGGTCACCAAAGCAAAACATCATCGCCTTTCAATTTGGTGAAGTTTTAAACATATACGATGTAGAGCACCCGCAAAAAGGTTTTGAGAATGTATCGGTTGGTGTGGGAGATTATGGATGGTATCCTGATGGAAAGAAATTTCTCGTTTCTTCTATGTCTCATTTACTGCCAACAGGATGGACAGGTGCTGAATTATTTCAAGTGCCACTTGATGCAAATTTAGATCGTAGTAAGATCAAACATTTTTACACCTTACCAAAAGAATCACCACAATTTTTTGCAATTGTAGCAAGTTTGTTCCAATGGTCACCTGACAGAAAATGGATTTCGTTTTTAGCAACGCCAACTGCCTCTTGGTCGATGGACAGTAACACATTATGTATAATTGGAGCAGATGGAAGCAGGTTTGAAGCAGTTGATCACATGTTGATTCAACCAAAATGGTTTCAATGGGCACCGTCAAAAAATATTCTTGCATACATAGAAGGAGAAGGACGCTTTACCGTCGAAAATAAACATTTAAAATTAAAAGAACTTCCTGTTTTTCAGCAAGCTACTTTCACTCCAAAAGGTTATGTTGATTGGGATTTCACTTGGAACAGTAATACGTTGATTACAATTTCTAGAGCAAAGGAAACGGAATGGTCCAATGATCCGAAGCAACGTCCGCAGCCCTCACTATATCAAATCAATGTTGCGAATTTACAGCAACGTCAAATGACAACCCCGCCAAAAGGGTACGGAGATTATTATCCGTACTATGTAAAACACACAAATCAACTTTTATGGATGCGCTCTAATCGAAAGCAAACCGATATGTGGATCGCAAATGCAGACGGTTCACAAGCGAGAAAATGGATTCAAAATATAGACGAAGCCGCAAATTATTATGAGAAACGAGATTGGGAGCATGTTGTATCCGTAAAGGAATAAAATATGCGTTCTCTGTTTGTAGAGACGCATATTAAAAGGGTGTATAGTTTGTGAGAGATTTTTCGGCATTTGTGCAGCGTTGTATCCATTGAACTTCATATTGTGAATGAAGTAAAATTCGATGCTGTAAATGACCGATATGAAAAATCTTTTCTGATAGACACCAATCTACACATAATTTATATAAGTCATAATGTAATGGATCATCATCCCAATAGACGGAAATCTCTTTTATATTTGCTTGCCAATATAAATATGCACGCGTATGACCATCTGTAAAAATATTTTATCGTCTAATTTTTTTACGGGTAATGGCGCGTGTAAAGCAAATGCAGATGGTAAAAAAGATTGTTGTAATCTCATCATTTTGTCATTGCTTAGAAACAATTGACTTGGCTGCACTTTAAATATATCGATAAAAAAAGAATTCATTTAGGATCCCCAAAATCTTTTATAAGATTTTTGCCATATAATATTCGTTTCTTGGTTGTCCATTAACAATCACACCATGCACTGCTTCACCTTCGATAACAAAACCTATCTTTTTATATAACGCAATGGCTCTTTCATTATGAGACATGACTGTTAATTCTAGACGCAGTAATTGTTGTTTGCGTGCCCATCGTTCAATTTCATGAAGTAATTGTTTGCCGATTCCTTGACCTGCATATTGCTGGAGCACCCCAATTGCTAAATATGCAGCGTGTTGCTTTCGTTTTACTGCTCCGCCGCGAGCTATTATGTAACCAACAAGTTGCTCATCTTTCTCCGCTACTAAAAGTGTTGAATTATGAGGAGAGAGAAGTGCTTGAATCATAGATTTTTGTTTCTCTATTGTAAAGTCTCGCTCATTAGGCTCAAACAACATAAAATCTGTTTCTTGATCAATTGTTTGACATAGCTTTAAAAACGGAGCTGCATCTGCTTCAGTAATTTCACGAACCATCATAATCACCTATTTCTATTTTTGTATAACATATGATATTCGTTATGTAGATGCTGAACTCCTGTAAGGAAAGGGTCATATTACTTTGTTTCCCCCTTAAATTTAAATATATGTGGATCCTCTCTTTTACATAAAGAGAGGATTTTTTTGTAAAGAAGAGAAGCTTCTATGATTGAGGGTTTGTTTATTGTCGTTATTGTAGAGGAGGAAACGATGGATAGTGTAGATATTTACAATCATGTGAAACAACTAATTCAAAAATATAATGGGATAGACACAGATATTGAAATGCATAATTTGAAAATGAACAAAGATGGTTTTAATAACAATATAGCTATGTTTCATCTTACATTGCTTAAAAGTGAAGAAACATTCTCTAAGGGTGTTGTCTTGAAGGATTTTTCAGGAGATCACAAAGAAGGACCTAAAAATACGAAATTTACAAAAGAAACAGCGCTATTGAGAAATGAGTCTATTAGAAAGTACATTGATATTCCAAAAGTATATTTTGTGGATGAAGAGAAGAGAATCATACTTATGGAAAAAATAGAGGGAGTGACACTCGATAAGCTTTACTTAACGAAACCAGAAAAAATGATATGGGCTTTTGAAAAATTTGGTGAGACACTTGCACATATCCACTCAATTGATATGAAAACTATTGAGATGTATTTTAGCGATAAGCATTTAGGAAAAGAGGAGTATTATAAGTCGTACATCAACAATCTAAAGAATAGAATAATAGAGTTCGAAGAGCCCGAATATTTGCATATTCTCGAGTCTATCTCAGAGAGATTTAAAGCTGTTGAATTTAATGAATCGCTTAATCATGGTGATTATCATTTTTGGAACGTCATATTAACAAATGAAGATAGATTATTCGTCTTAGATTGGGAAAAAGCTAGAATAGCTGATTATCGTTATGATATCGCAAACGCACTTATATTAGGTTATTCGTGGTTTGGAGTTCATCTCAAAAAGCATATGCTAGCTGCATATCAGCATGTTACTAAAAAAGAAATTGAACATCTTGATTGTTTTGAAGCGTTGTTAAGTTTTGACTCATTTACAAAAATGATTCCCTTAATACAAGGAGGAGATGATTCGTATATTCGGGATAAATCATTTAATTGGTTAAAGAGGCGATATGAATTATTCGTCATACATAATGGACATAGAATGAAGAAAGTTGAAGATTACTTAAATGCTAAAGGATTTTCAACATTAAATGTCTAGATGCTGTTAGATTGACCTTTATTTAATATGAACAACTGCACGTTAATGCGAAAAAAAAGAGAGAAAAGAAAGGAATTCTAATATGAAGCTTATTTTTGTCAGACATGGAGAAGGAGAGCATACAACAAATCTGCCGGATAGTTTACGGACGAATCATCCATATCTCACAAATAAGGGAAGAGAACAGGCATTATTACTGCAAGAAAACTTACCTCTACGTGAGAGCGATGTATTGATTGCAAGTCCAACGGTACGAACAATACAGACAGCTGCGTTATGGAGCGGGCAAGTTGCTTGTATGAAAGTGGTTCATCCGTATATTTCACCTCGCATTTTTCCATATCGAGAAGGAGCAAGAACGTTGCCTTGTGACAAAATGTTAGATCAAAAGAACATTCAGCAGTTATTCCCCCAATTTTTATTAGCAGAAAAACACAATGAAGAGTTATGGAGTAATGGGATCAATACGATTTCAGAGCCTGAATTTTGCACAGCTGCCTATAGTTTCATAGAATGGTGTAAACCGTTACAAGTTTCACGCGTAATGATCGTTTCTCATGATGGAACGATTACAGCATATAGGCAATATGTAATGAAACGAGTACTAACGAGGGAAGACTTTTTAGAGGAAACAGGAATGTATGAAATTCAATTATAGTAGAAATAAATATTGCATGAGTAAGAGGGAATAACTGTGTTTTATATAGGGATATTCTTATTCTAATGAGCAGACCTTCACCTGAAAATAGAGAGGGACCAAAAAAGACAGGTGGGGGGAGAAATGTCTATAAGAACCTGGTCGGCTATACTAATGATAAGTAGGGGTCTACTTATCTAAAAAGATAAAAATATGCTTTTAACATTGAGAAAATAAATTTTTTACAAATAGTAATGAAAATCATTATCATTTGTGTTATTATATGTTCAAGTTTTTATTTGCAAATAAAAGTGGTTATATAACGTACGTTTGAAGTATTTTGTGCAAAGTGATAAAAAGCATTCATAATGAATGAAACGAAAACCAGTTACGAATGCTTGATGTATTCATGTGATTTATTTAATTACAAAAATCAGGAGGAATGTATGGTTATTCAGTTTTTAAGAGAGAACAAAGCAGTTTCCTTTTTACTAGCAGCGGTGCGTATTTATATTGGATATACGTGGCTTATGGCAGGGGTGAAAAAACTAACAGGTGGCGGATTTGACGCAACAGGTTTTTTAAAAGGAGCAATTGAACAAGCATCAGGATCTCACCCAACAGTGCAATCATGGTGGGCATCCTTTTTAAAAGAAGTAGCAATTCCAAATGTAGAGCTATTTAATTTTTTAGTTACATGGGGAGAAATTTTAGTTGGAATAGGGTTAATTGTTGGGTGTTTAACGAAAACAGCTGTATTTTTTGGTCTTGTAATGAACTTTTCCTATATGTTTAGTGGTTCAACTGGCGTGAATCCACAATTAGTAATCTTGTCTATGTTGATTTTAGTTTCAGGTTATAATGCTGGCAAATTTGGTGTAGATGGACTTATCTTATCAAAAATTTCCAATAAAAAATCACTTAATTATAAAAAACAAGCCGCTTAGCGTATAGAGTGAAACTTCCATCAGTGGGGGGCTTACTGCTCGCGAATAGCGGGATAAAAGGGGTATCTCATCATGAGATACCCCTTTTAACGAATTTGAGGTGATTTTGCTATAAATAAACTAAGCATGAGCATCGTAATTGCTGATAGAAAGAAAATCGGGATTCCTAAAAGGGCTGCACCGAAACAAGATTCATCATTTTGGAGGTTCATAAAATAGCCGGAAAAAATAAGATTGGGAATCACGCCAATTACACCGATAATAAACATATTCCAACTCGGTTTGTGTGTAACATATTGGCGATACTTCTTTAATAATTGAATCCATAATATAAAGTAACTAATCCCTGACAAAAGTAAGAAGAGTATCATAATCGGACCAAATAGAAGAGTAAAACTACTTTTTACTTCAATGGAGCTAAATATCCAACCAAGTCCAATTAATAGAGCGCCTGATCCAAGCATATAGCATAAGTTATAAATGCTTAAATACAATCCATTTTTATATGAATTATTTTTATCAGGTCTGAGCAATATATCTCCTCCTTTTTCCCTGATTGTATTATAATTTCCCTTTGATTAGGAATTTTTTGTAAAAAATTATGACTTAGTAGGATACTTCTTGAAAAACTCATCAACATACTGCATAAACTCTTTCGGTTGTTGACGAAACGGTGCATGTTCGCCTTCCTCGATAATATGAAATGTACTATTTTTTAAGAATTGATGATACGTTTCACCATTTTTCCAAGAAACGCTTTTATCATTTCTTCCCCAAATAATTAATGTTGGCACTTTGATTTCATCAGCATTGATGCGTAAACGGCGCGGCCTCATTTTACTTAATTCTGTATAATGCTCCGTATCTTCACGTGTATACTTTACTTCATTCTTACGATATTCTTTCGGAGTAGAGACAGTACTCAAATCAGTTGATAAATTTGGTTTTGGAGATCCTTTCCCTTGTTGCAAAGATTCAGCCCCTGTTGCATCCGCTAAAATAAGGTGGCTTACTGCATTCGGATATAAGTATGTTAAGTTTAAAGAAATTTCTCCGCCCATTGAGTGTCCTAGTATGGCGAATGTATCATATCCTAATTTTTTCATTAATTTATAATATAAGTTTGCTTGATTTGGAAATGAATAGTGAAAACCCATCGGTTTAGAAGAATGACCGAAACCTAAAATGTCGACAGCGATAATGGTATGGTTTTTTGCTAAATCGGGATAAATATCGCTAAAGCCATTTGATGAACCTCCAAAGCCATGAAGCATAAGTAAAGGTGGTTTATTTTTACCAATTTGTTTGAAGTAAATGGTTTGTCCATCAATTTCAATCATTTTTTCATCTGTCTTCAGTTTTGTTGTAACTGTTTCTTTTACTTGTGTTGCTTTTTTTGTTTGCTTCTCAATTGTGCTGCAGCTTGTTAGTGTTGTCAGAGCAAAGCAACTAATAATATAAAGTTTCCAGCGCTTCAAAATGGTTTCTCCTTTCTAACAGAGTGCTGCGTCCATCATAGCAAAGATAGAATCACGTTTACCAGGAAGGTGTTTTCCGTTTTTTATCATGAGCGGAGAAACGAGTGTTACTTGAAATCCATACGATTGTAGTTTATTTCTAAAGGTTGTTTGTGAATAAGGAATGTCGATACGAACAACTCCATCCCATTGATTACATATGGATAGTAGTAAATGCATGGCATTCTCTTCATTGTTAGCGATAAGGGGAGTAACACATAAGATATCTCCTTTTCGTATACATAGCGCAAAAGCCTCTAGTCTATCGTTTTTTTCTATTTTTAATGCAAGATATGCTCTATTTAAAAGTATTGAATACAGATCGGGACGATAAGCGCCGCTTGCTATGTAATCGAGTTGAATGAGTGTATTAAGATCCTGACTTGTGATTTGACTAGTAGAAAAGGAGTTGTTTTTTGTAGCTGTGCGATTTCGTTCTAGTCGATGAATAGAAGTAATTGTGTTAAACCCATATGTATGATATAACGGCGTACCAGCATCTGTTGCAATGAGAGTAAAAGGTTGCAATTGCGAAGCGTTTTTTATACTAACGTATAGCAAAGAGCGTGCTAATCCTCTTCGTTGAAAATCTGGATGAACAATAAGCATACCAATAGAAGTAAATCCTGTTTTATATGGAAAAACAGCGATACAAGAGATAAGCTTACCTTCGTTATCATGGCCAAACAAGGTACCGATAGAAAAGAAGGTTTCAAATTGTTCTTTCATAGATGAAACGTTATGTAACCAACCTACTGCATCGCAAAGAGATAGAAGTTGTGAGATATCAGAGGTACTTAGTGTTTTTATTTGCATATATTACACTCCTCGTGTTTCTTTAGTAGATACATTTTATCATGGAAAATCAAAATATTACGTCTTATTGTGCGTTAAGGAAAGAGAGAGGGTTTACAAACATGCTGAATTTAGAAGGATCATATACGTCGATAAGTAAAACGACAAAGAAATACAGCTTGCAACAATATTACCTTAAATTAACAAAAAATTTACATATTTCCAATTCTCTCTTAACAGTTTTCTAGTACATTTGGTAGTAGGGATAGAATTAAGAATTTAGGGGGACTTATAAGATGAAAAGATTTATGAAGAAAGCTTGGCCGTTTGCGGTTGTTTCGTCGTTAGCACTTACTTCAATTGTAACGTGGAATGTTACGCGTTCAGATGTTATTAAAGCAGATGAAAAAGAAGACAATGCAAAGATTAAAAATGTGATTGTCTTAATCGGAGATGGTATGGGCCCTTCTTATATGACAGCGCATCGTTATATGAAGGATAACCCAAAAACATTTGAAATGGAGCAAACTGAATTTGATAAGCATCTCGTAGGAACACAGGTTACATATCCAGAAGATGAGCATCAAAATATTACAGACTCAGCTTCTGCAGCAACTGCAATGTCAGCAGGGGTTAAAACATATAATGCAGCCATAGCAGTAGACAATGATAAATCAAAGGTAACAACAGTATTAGAGCAAGCAAAAGAACGCGGAAAATCTACAGGTTTAGTTGCAACTTCGGAGATTACACATGCAACGCCAGCTGCGTTTGGAGCACATAACATTGATCGGAAAAATATGGATCAAATTGCTGATGACTATTTTAACGAGAAAATTAATAGGAAACATAAAGTTGACGTTCTCCTTGGGGGAGGATTAAAGAACTTTGATCGAAAAGATCGCAAACTTACAGAAGAATTTAAAAAAGATGGTTATAGTCTTGTAACGGATCGTCAGCAATTATTAAATGATAAAAATGACCAAATTCTTGGATTATTTGCGCCAGGTGGTCTTGATAAAATGATCGACCGCAATGACAGCACACCTTCTTTAGAAGACATGACAAATGCAGCGATTAATCGCTTAAATAAAAACAAAAATGGTTTCTTCTTAATGGTAGAAGGCAGCCAAATTGACTGGGCTGGTCATGATAATGACGTTGTTGCAGCGATGAGTGAAATGGAAGACTTTGAAAGAGCGTTTAAAGCGGCAATTGAATTTGCGAAAAAGGATAAGCACACGTTAGTAGTGGCAACGGCTGATCATTCTACTGGTGGTCTGTCTCTTGGAGCAAACGGAGTATATAATTTTGATGTGAGTCCAATTAAAGCAGCAAAACGTACACCTGACTTTATGGCAGCTGAAATCGCTAAAGGTGCAAACGTTGAAGAAACATTGAAAAAGTATATTGATTTACAATTAACACCTGAAGAAATTAAACCTGTGAATGATGCTGCAACGTCAAAAGATGTAACAACGATTGATAATGCAATTGAAGCGATCTTTAATACACGCTCTTACACAGGTTGGACAACTGGTGGTCATACTGGTGAAGATGTTGGTGTATATGCATTTGGACCAGGAAAATACTTATTTGCTGGCGTTCAAGAAAATACAAACTTAGCAAAACAAGTGTTTGATATTATTGGGGGCGGCGATCCAAATAAAGGTAGACGCTAATATGAAGAAAAAGCGGGGCTTCTTTGCCTTGCTTTTTTCTTTTTAATTTTGGAGGATAGATATATGAAACGATTTTTAAAGAGATTAGGGATTTTAGGAATAATAAGTTTTCAATTATGTGGATGTAGCTCACAAGAAAAAGTGCAAAAAGACACAACGGAAAAGGAAGAAACAATTCGTAAAGAAGGGGGAAATAAGCCTATACAAAAGGAAGAAGAGCAAGCGATTAGAAAGTTAATAGATTCCTATATTCAAACAATAAATGAGAAAAACTTTGAGGGGCATATGGCACTTTTTTCAACGAAGTCATTAGGACTAGAAGATACAAAAGCACAAAAAGAAGCAGAATTTAAAAATAAGAATAAAAAAATTGAACTATTGGATTTTAGTGTAAGAAATTTTGAAGGAGAGTATGCTGTGATAGAAACGAAAGAGAAAGAAGAATCTGCTGAAAAGAAAGTTCGTTACACCGCAGGAAAAGAAGATGGTGTATGGAAGATAGAAGAAGTACGTGTCATTGAAAAAGGATAAAGTGAAACTTCCATCAGTGGGGCGGGATAAAAAAGAAGTTCTCTTGCATAGAGAACTTCTTTTACACAGGTAATAGAATGCGCTCTGAACATGATTCAATTTCATCAATATCTTGACGGATGGAGGCCATCTTATTGTCAAGTTCTTCAGCTTTCATAGCAGCATCATGTAATTCCTGCTTTAAATATTCAGGGATATTTCCTTCATATTTATAATACATTTTATGTTCTAAACTTGCCCAGAAATCCATTGCTAACGTACGTAATTGAATCTCTGCAAAAACGTTTTGTGTTCCTGCATTTAATACTAATGGATACTTAATAATCATATGGAGACTTTTATAGCCATTTGGTTTTGGCGTTGCAATATAATCTTTAACTTCTATGATTTCCATATCTGTTCGTTTTTCTATCAAATTTTTCAAATAGTAAATATCTTCCACGAAACAACATGTAATTCGAATACCGATAATATCGAATAAATGTTGTTGGGCATTTTCGACAGTTGGAGCTATGTTTTTTCGTTCTAACTTTTTAATAATACTTTTTGGTTGTTTTAATCGTGTTTTTATATGTTCAAACGGGTTGTAGTCTTCTAGAAACTGAGCTTCCCGGTTCATAATTTCAAATTTTGTTTTCAGTTCTTCAAGAGCAAATGTATAAGGTAATACAAATGCTTTCCAATAATCAACTGTTGTTTGGTTAAATTCCATTATATACACACCTTTTTCTTATTTGGAAAGTAAGGCTGCTTAAACTAAATACCAAATCATATAAGCAAACGCCGCCACAGATGAAATCATAAAGCGATAGCGTGTTTTCATTACATGTTCCTCCTTCCCCACATAGTGTTTATTGTATGATATAACTATGTACATTTTCTATACTAATTGATTGATGTGAATTCCGTATGAACAAATTGTTTCAGTTTTTTGTCTTTTTCATACCGCTTACAAAACATATAGATGGAATCTATTTAGGTGATAAAGTAAAGGTATTTGGACAAGTAGGATTTGTGACAGGATTTACGGGGAAAATGGTATACGTACAAGATATAGATGGACAATATATACAAAATCCATCTATATCCTATAAGCAAGTAAAGATGGGGACTTCTTTCGGAAATACGTTAAATTAAGAAATTTTTATGATGAAATTGACAAAGTGAATGGCAAAGTTTATGATATAAATCGTAACAATTACGTTTTGTGTTCGCGAAATTAATTTACTAGGAGGTATAAACTTATGCGTGTAAATATTACGTTAGCTTGTACAGAGTGCGGTGATCGCAATTATATTACAAAGAAAAATAAACGAAACAATCCAGAGCGTATTGAACTAAAAAAATATTGTCCGCGATTAAAGCGAGTAACATTGCATCGTGAAACGAAGTAAACGACTAGAAATTCTAGTCGTTTTTTGTTGCTAATGAAGAAAATCAAGGAGAGAAATGGGTGATGAAATTCCTTTTTGTATCGTCATTTATGGTTTTATTCTTTCATTTACATTCTCCTTAGTTGGCCCGGAAAAATAGTTTTGTGGGGTTCCGGTATAGTGCTAATAGTGATTACGATATTTTTTGTACGGGGATTTTTTTGGAGTCAGCCATAACTTCATAAATTATGAATAATCCAATTTATACAAAATAAAGATAATTTTGTGTGATATGATATAGACGTATTTTTTACCATAGGGGGAATATGATGAATCAAGTAGATAGGAAGAGAGTGCAACAGGTAGCTCATATTGTTGAAATTCCACATGATTATACACTTGTTGTTGATGATGAAAAAGTAAATGAAGATGTTCATTTATTATGGTGGGAGAAACAGGGGAATCCTGAAGAATACATTCAAGCCTGTTTACGAAAAGAAACAGGAGAGTTAATGGAATTATCCATACATAAAGAGTGCGTCCAAAAGCGGCTAAGTGTAAGTGAAGAGCAAGGAAAAAGCATTGCGGATGCATTTTTGCAGCAGCATGCCCCGCATACATATAAAGAATGTACAATTATTTATATAAATGAAAGAAAAAAGAGTATAGTGTTTGAATATAGGCAGGAAGTAAATGGCTATTCGTTGCCTCGAACAGGTTTTGTAGTCGAAGTTGATGTAGATGGGAATGTTATTAAATTTAGAAACGAGGGCATAAAGGAAAAGCCAATGTGGCCGAGTTCTATTGTAGAGAAAGAAAGTGTGACAAGGCAATTGAAGCAAAGGCAGAGTATGGAGCCTGTCTTTACACAACTTTCGAATTCGTTGTTTGAATGGGAGGATGGCGAAATAGAAGAAGGCTATTATCTTGTATATGAACCAATTCCTGCACATGCTTTTATTGAGGTACATACTGGAGAAGACTTGCATGATCGTAGTCATTATGTGATTGAAACAAGAGAATTGCCAGCTTTAAGTGAGGAGCCACAACTAGAAGCAAATATTGAACGTTTATTTCATATTGATAAAAACGTCATGAAGAAAGTACACGAAGAAGAGAGAGAAACAGAGAAGATAATTATTTTGGCAAAGTTACCAGATAAACAAGAGAGTGCTGAAGAATATGACAAATCTTTCGATGCGTACTGGAAGAAACACTTTCATATGTTCCAGTATGAAACGTCAATTACTGTGAAAATGGATAAAGAAACAAATGAGTTGCTTGGATATTATGAACGAGGAAACCACCAGGGAAAACCTGTATTAACCCGTGAACAATGTTTTGAAAAAGCGCTGCAATTTTTAGGAAAGGTATTTCCAAATTACGAACAACATCTTCGCGTTTGGAGCAATCAAGATGATCCGGATGAAGAAGATCCAGGACACTTTAATTTTTATGTATATGTAAATGGTGTTCGGATAGAAGGTGAGTTGGTGCGCGTCATTGTGGATGGAGAAACCGGCGACATAAGAACATATAGTGGTACGTCGCAAAGTCTTATTCAAAAGTTGCTCACTTATGACAAGGAAGTGAAAGTGAGTGAAGAACAAGCGTTAGAGCAGTATTGTCAATCGCTTCGTGCAGAATTAAGGTGGTTTGAAGACGTTGAGCAAGAGCCTCCTCAATATCAACTTGTTTATAGACAAACAACGGCAGAATATAATGGAGATTATAGCGATAGACGAGAAATTCGCTATATAGATGCGAGTACGGGAAAAGCGATTTGGTGGAAAGCTTGAAATGATTTCATCTAGAAAGTGAATAGACAAAACAAACTATTAAGGAATGTTTTTCGTTTTGTCCATAAAGCTGTACAGACACAAACAATCACCTGCCCACATACACATAGTAAAGACCACTATTTTTGCGGGGGTGAAGAGGTTGAGTCTGTTCGCCGCAATTGGATATATGATTCGTGAGGTTTTTATTTTCGTATCGTATGTCAAAAATAATGCATTTCCACAGCCGTTGTCGCCTGATGAGGAGAGAAAGTACTTGGAGCTTATGGAGCAAGGAGATGCACACGCAAGAAATCTCCTCATCGAACATAATTTACGCCTTGTGGCACATATTGTGAAGAAATTTGAAAATACAGGAGAAGATGCGGAAGACTTAATTTCCATAGGTACGATTGGTTTAATTAAGGCGATTGAAAGCTATTCGCAAGGAAAAGGAACAAAATTGGCAACGTATGCAGCTCGCTGTATTGAAAATGAAATTTTAATGCACTTACGCGTATTAAAGAAAACGAAAAAAGATGTTTCTCTTCATGATCCAATTGGGCAGGATAAGGAAGGGAATGAAATTTCTTTAATAGATATTTTAAAATCAGAATCAGAAGATGTGATTGATACCATTCAACTGAGTATGGAGCTTGAGAAAATTAAAGAGTATATCGACATATTAGATGAACGGGAAAAAGAAGTAATTGTAAACCGATTTGGTCTTGGTATGGAGAAAGAGAAAACGCAGCGAGAGATTGCGAAAGCACTTGGTATATCGCGGAGCTATGTATCGCGTATTGAGAAGAGGGCATTAATGAAAATGTTTCATGAATTTGTTCGTGCAGAGAAAGAGAAGAAGGGGAAATCTTGAAGATGGAAAATGCCTGATTTTATTCAAAAGCAGGCATTTTTCTTTTTCGGTAAAATGAAACTCCTTTGATAAATCTATGTTCACGGTTGAAAATGATGGGTTCTATCTGTAATATTAAAAGGTGCTAATAATTTATGATATAGAAACAAAAATAGGAAAAACTACATGTAATAGTCTTATTACAAAAGAATATATCATAGTAGGGGGTTTCGCAGTTTGCGACGTACGTTATATCGATTATTGATTGAACTTACAAATGGTCGTTTTACGTCCTATGTATTGCGTAAATTTGCGCAGTCGCGTTTAAGCTCGATTATTATTCCGTCTTATGCAAAAGTATTTCACATTAGACAAGATGAGATGGAGAAGGATTTAAAAGAGTACGGAACGCTTCATGAATTATTTACGCGTAAATTAAAAAAGGGAAAACGATCGATTGATACAGAAGTATCTAGCATTGTGAGTCCGGTTGATGGTGTTTTTGCAGATCATGGTCCTATTGATCAAGCGAAAATGTTTGAGATTAAAGGAAAACAATATTCTATTGTAGATATGCTTGGTACGGAAGAAAGAGCAGCGCGCTACGCAGGTGGTACATACATGGTTATTTATTTAAGTCCAAGCCATTATCACCGTATTCATAGCCCGCTCTCAGGTACAGTGACAGAACGTTTTGTACTTGGAAGGAAATCATATCCTGTTAATGCAGCAGGTATGAAATATGGAAAAGATACGTTATCCAAAAACTATCGCTCTGTAACTGAAATAGAGAGTGAAGGAGAGCGGTTGGCTCTTGTTAAAGTAGGTGCAATGTTTGTTAATAGTATTGAACTGCTGCATGAGAGAGAAGTTGTTCAAAAAGGTGAAGAGATGGCTTACTTTACATTTGGCTCTACAGTCGTTTTATTATTTGAAAAAGATATGATTGAAGTAGTTCAATCATTAACTAGTGGACAAGAGGTTCGTGTTGGTGAAAAAGTCGCAACTCGGTTATAAAAGAAGCAGCTTTTATATAGCTTGTTTCACTTTATAATAAAAGAGCCGTCTTCTAGATGGCTCTTTTTACAGGTGAAGCAGTATTTGTCCCGCACTGAATGGGCAGTAAATTTCTAACCTTAATATACAGGGCTTATTAAGGTGATCTGGTCAACTAATCATAAGCGGGTAAAAGGTCACTTATAGAAGTTTCACTGTATATGTACTCAAGACGATTTCAAAAGCTTGTCCTCTAGTGAGCGTCTAATGATTTCTTGTTTAATAAGTAAAATGAAGTCGGGATTTAATTTTAATTCTTTTGCTTTATAATAAGACTCAGTGAGTAATTCGGTAGATAACTTTTCCATATGTTTTGCCGTCAAGGCGATCCACCTCCTGCGAAAAAGGTAAATTTGTCACATTTAATGTACCAAAAATTGTCTTATGCCACAATCTGTTGGTTATCCACATGTTACCGTGGATAAAATGTGTAATAATTGTTGGTAATTTCGGAATTAACTGAAACTTAAGTGTGGAAATTGTGTACAAGTTTATCCACAGGTGCGTAATCGAAAAATGCTGTCGAAAAATTTCGTCCAAGTTTAACGGACAGTAGCCGTTAGATGATCTATTCTGCTACTAGCGGGCATTAGTAGTGGAAGTTTCGTGAAGAATAACTGTCTGTAAGAGCCCGATAAGTTCAACTAACCATTTTGAGAGAAAATCACTTTCAAAATGGAAGTTGAACTTTACAAAACTCCTCAAAGAGGTGAAAGAGATTGAGTTTATTTTTACCAAATGAATATGTAAAAAACGTGTATCATATTCAACCTGAAGAATTGGAAAACCGAGGTATAAAAGGGATTATTACTGATTTAGATAATACCTTGATTGAATGGGATCGTCCGAATGCGACACCGCAATTGGAAGAATGGTTTACAAAAATGAAAGAACATGGCATTCAAGTGACAGTTGTTTCGAATAATAACGAACAGCGTGTAAAAGATTTTGCTGATCCACTTGGTATTCCGTTTATTCATAGTGCACGTAAGCCGCTTGTTCGTGCTTTTAAACGAGCGATAACGAAAATGAATTTGCGTGCGGAGGAAGTAGTTGTAATTGGAGATCAATTATTAACAGATGTGCTTGGCGGTAACCGTGTTGGGCTATACACAATTTTAGTTGTTCCAGTTGCACAAACGGATGGGTTTATGACTCGTTTTAATCGAAAAATTGAGCGTAGAATTATGCGTAATATGAAGAAAAAAGGTTTAATTAATTGGGAGGAATAAAGCTTGACTGAGACGTTTAAATGTATTGGATGCGGTGTTGCAATTCAAACAGAAAATAAAAGTGAAGTTGGTTATGCACCAGCTTCTTCGTTAGAGAAAGAACATATCATTTGTCAGCGTTGTTTTCGCTTAAAGCATTACAATGAAATTCAAGATGTGTCGTTAACAGATGATGATTTTTTACGCATTTTAAATGGAATTGGACAATCTGATGCATTAGTTGTTAAGATTGTTGATATTTTTGATTTTAATGGAAGCTGGCTGCCTGGTTTACACCGCTTTGTTGGAAATAATAAAGTACTTCTTGTCGGTAACAAAGCGGACTTAATTCCAAAATCTGTAAAACCAGAAAAGCTAACACATTGGATGCGCTATAGTGCAAAACAACTCGGCTTAAAGCCGGAAGATGTTTTCTTAATTAGTGCAGCAAAAGGTCAAGGTATTGATGAACTTGCAAGCGCAATTGAACAATATCGTGATGGAAAAGATGTTTATGTTGTTGGATGTACAAACGTTGGGAAATCAACGTTTATTAACCGTATTATTAAAGAGTTTAGTGAGGAAACGGAAAATGTGATTACGACATCACATTTCCCGGGGACAACGTTGGATTTAATCGATATTCCATTAGATGAAAATTCATCTTTATATGATACACCAGGTATTATTAATCATCATCAAATGGCGCATTATGTTGGAAAGCAAAGCTTAAAAATGATTACTCCAACAAAAGAAATTAAGCCGATGGTATTTCAACTCAATGAAGAACAAACGTTATTCTTTGGTGGATTAGCACGATTTGATTATATAAGCGGCGGTCGTCGTTCGTTTACTTGCCATTTATCCAATCGTCTTACAATTCATCGCACGAAGCTTGAAAAAGCAGATGCATTGTATGAAAAGCATGCTGGAGAATTATTAAATCCACCAACACCAGAAGAACTTGAGAACATGCCAGAGCTTGTAAAATATGAGTTTACAATTCATGAACCGAAAACCGATGTTGTATTTTCGGGTTTAGGATGGGTAACAGTGAATGAAGCTGGCGCAAAAATTGCAGCGCATGTACCAAAAGGAGTTAGTGTTTCATTACGTAAATCTTTAATATAAAGTGGTGAGGACTTGTGAAACAATTATATGGGGTAATTGGGAATCCAATTGGACATTCCTTATCACCGCTCATGCATAATGATGCATTTACACATTTAGAGATCGATGCACATTATCATGCTTTTCTTGTTCAAGAGAGCGAATTAGGTGAAGCGGTGAAAGGATTAAAGGCACTTGGGGTTGTTGGGTTTAATGTGACAACTCCGCATAAAGTTTCTATTATGCAGCATTTAGACGAAATTGATCCGTTGGCAGAGAAAATCGGTGCGGTAAATACAGTGCTTCATAAAGAAGGAAAACTAATTGGGTATAATACAGATGGAGTTGGGTATGTTCGTTCATTGCAATCTATTAGTAAAGAGCCATTAACGAACAAACGTATTTTACTGCTCGGCGCTGGCGGAGCGTGTCGTGCGATTTATTATTCACTTGCAGATGCTGGTGTGAAAGAGATTGACATTGCGAATCGAACAGTAGAAAAGGCAGAACAGCTTATTGCTGACTGTGAAAGTGAAGTCGTGTCCTTAGCGCTTTCAATAGAAGAAGCAATAGACAAACAAGCACTGTACGATATTATTATCCATACAACGACAGTAGGTATGCACCCGCATGTAGAAGATACACCACTATGCATTCGAGATTTGAAAAAAGGAAGCATTGTGTCTGATATTATTTATAATCCGTTTGAAACGAAGTTGCTGCAAGATGCGAAGGTGCATGGAGCAATTGTGCAAAATGGCATTGATATGTTTGTATTTCAAGGGGCGCTTGCATTTGAAATTTGGACAGGACGCTTACCGGATATAGAGCGAATGAAACAAATAGTAATGAAAAAGCTTGGAGGCTAAATACATGTTAACAGGAAAACAAAAACGATTTTTACGTGCTGAGGCACATCACTTAACACCAATTTTTCAGGTTGGTAAAGGTGGAGTAAATGAAAATATGGTAAAGCAAATTGCAGAAGCGCTAGAAGTGCGTGAGCTAATGAAAATTAGTGTACTGCAAAACTGTGAATTTGACCGTCATGAAGTAGCAGAAGAGCTTGCAGAAGGTGCAAAAGCAGAGCTTGTACAGGTAATCGGAAGCACAATCGTCTTATATAAAGAATCAAAAGAAAATAAACGTATTGTGTTACCAAAAACAAAGTAACGATTTCTAAAAGTTAGTTGAACCAATCGAGTTCGTATAGGTATCTCACTTTTTCATGAATGAGAGCTATCACCTATAAGGACAAGGTAAAGGGGCGTTTTCTTTGAAGAGAATCGGGATTATTGGCGGGACATTTGACCCGCCTCATAATGGACATCTGTTAATTGCAAATGAAGTGTATGATGCATTGCAACTTGATGAGGTTTGGTTTCTGCCAAATCAAATCCCCCCTCATAAACGAGATAAGGAAGTCACAAGTGTACGTAATCGTTTAGAAATGATTCATTTAGCAATTGAGCAAGACATGCATTTCTCTATTTGTTTAGCGGAACTGGAACGAGAAGGTCCGTCTTACACTTATGACACTATGTTACAATTGACAAAGGACCATCCAGACGTTCAATTTTATTTTATTATTGGTGGAGATATGGTGGAATACTTACCAAAATGGTATAACATCGATGAGTTGTTAAAGCTCGTTACGTTTGTCGGTGTTTCTCGTCCTGGTTATACACTTTCTACGCCTTATGATATTGTAACGGTAGAAATTCCGGAATTTGCTGTCTCTTCTTCGCTTCTGCGCGAACGTTTTACAAAGAAGAAGACATGCAAATATTTGCTTCCTAAAGGAGTACAGGAATACATTGAGAGGAATGGACTATATGGATCGTAAACGAGCACTTGAAATTGTGAAACAACAAATGCATGAAAAGCGTTATATTCATACAATTGGTGTTATGGAAACGGCTATCGAACTCGCAAAGCAATATGGTGTTGACGAGAAAAAGGCCGAGATGGCAGCGATTTTTCATGATTATGCAAAATGTAGACCGATTTCAGAAATGGAAGAAATTATAAAACGAGAAAATTTACCAAAAGACTTGTTGTATTATAATAAAGAATTATGGCATGCACCAGTTGGGGCATATTTAGTAGAAAAAGAAGTCGGTATTACAGATACTGACATATTACAAGCTATTACGTATCATACGAGTGGACATGAACAAATGACGATGCTTGATAAAGTGATTTACGTGGCGGATTATATTGAACCTGGCCGTAAGTTTCCTGGCGTTGAAGAAGCGAGAAAGCTGGCACGAGAAGATATTAATCAAGCGTTATTATATGCTTTAAAGCATACAATACAATTTTTAATGGAAAAAAACCAAACGATCTATCCATTAACATTCCAAACGTATAATGCAGTCATTAAGGAGGACTTTACGAAATGAAAGATCGAGAATTATTAGTATTGGCAGCACGAGCAGCTGACGATAAAAGAGCAGAAGATATTGTTGTTTTAAATTTGCAAGGGATTTCACCGCTTGCGGATTATTTTGTAATCTGCCATGGTAACTCTGATAAACAAGTGCAAGCAATCGCTCGCGAGATTAAAGAACAGGCACATGAAGTGCAAATTGATGTAAAGCGCATGGAAGGTTTTGAAGAAGCGCGTTGGGTGTTAGTTGACCTTGGGGATGTTGTCGTACACGTATTCCATAAAGATGAGCGTGATTACTATAACTTAGAACGTCTTTGGGGCGATGTACCACGTGAAGATATCACAGAAGAGTTAGGTCAATGAGATACGAACAATTTGCATTATTGTATGATGAGTTAATGAATGATGTCCCATATGAAAAATGGGTAGAATTTACGGAACAAAGCTTAGAGCAAATTGGTAAAACAGATGCGAAAATTCTGGATGTGGCTTGCGGAACGGGCAATGTCACATTGCCTCTTGTGAAAAAAGGATATGATGTAACGGGAGTAGACCTATCAGAAGAAATGTTAACAATCGCTCAGCAAAAGTTATGTGAAGAAGGTCATTTTATTCCTTTTTATCAACAAGATATGCGCGAGTTGGATGTTCCGGGTGAGTTTGACTGCGTCACGATTTTTTGTGATTCGTTAAATTATGTGTTGCAAGAAGACGGCATTCAAGAAACATTTCGACGTGTGTATCATCATTTACATCAAGATGGTTTATTTTTATTTGATGTTCACTCTCTTTATAAAATTCATCATGTATTTCAAAATGAAACGTATACAGTCAATGAAGAAGAAATTTCTCTCATCTGGAACTGCTTCCCAGGTGAAGAAACAAACAGTGTCGAGCATGATTTAACATTTTTTGTACGAGACGAAGAAGAGGATGTGTATCATCGATTTGATGAGTTGCATATGCAGCGTACATATCCTGTTGAAGTACTAACGAAATGGCTTGAAGAAGCTGGTTTTACCGTTCTTCGCGTAACGGGAGACTTCGAAAGAACTGAAGTAACAGAACAAACAGAGCGTGTCTTCTTTGTCGCTAAAAAGAATGCATAGTAAAAAAGCAACCGTATGAATGGTTGCTTTTTTACTTATAAAGTGAAACTTCCATCAGTGAGGGGCTTACTGCCCGCGAATAGCGTGATAAAGGTAGACAGCAAAAAAATAAAGTATTTATGAAGGAATATAGTAGTTTTTGTCGTAAGAGATATATTAATGCTTTTTAAATTGTTGTTCCACATGCTCAACATCCTCTTCATACTTCTCATGTGTTCGTTTTAACATCTTGTTAAACATATCTCCAACATGTTCTTCTAAAACGCGAATCCCTTCTCCTGTTATACCACCTTTTACACACACTTTCTCCTGCAAAGTCGGCAAGGTGAAAATTTGTTTTTCTAACAGTTTTCCCATCCCGATAATCATTTCGCTCGTTAAAATAGTAGCTTCTTCACGTGTAATGTTTGTTTCTTCTACAGAAGCATCAATAAAGCGCTGTAACAAATAGCTGAAAAATGCAGGGCCGCAGCTTACGATATCGGATGCCACTCTTGTAATATTTTCTTCAATAGTAATAGGTTTAGATATTTTTTGAAACAAGTTTAGTACATGCGTTTGCCATTCTTCTGAGCAGTTTTTTCCGAATGTACATAGGGAGACACCAGCTAATGCGCGATTTGTAATACTCGGGATAATACGAGCAACATGGCAGGATACGATTGTTTCTAATTGTACGGTAGATATGGGGCTTGTAATCGAAACTAGGCATTTGTCATTTGTAAGAATAGGAGCATGATTTGTCAAAATAGGATATATATCTAATGGTTTTACGCAAATAAAAATCAGCTCAGAGCGTTCAATTACTTCTTGAATTGTTTTTGCTATATGAATAGAAGGATACTTCTCTTTTATATGATATGCTTTTGCGAAAGTACGATTAATGATAGTAAGACACGAAGGTTTGACAGCCCGGGCTTCGATACATGCATCAATGAGTATATTCCCCATATTCCCTGTTCCTATTATTCCTATGTTCAATGTTTCATCCCCTCCTTCGTAACATCTTTCTCCTAAACAATATGAAGTTTATTTTGAATTTATGAATTAGAGGTGCAAAATGATGATGAATTTGCCTAGAAAGTGGCTCGTTTTATTTGCGGCAATTGGTGTTGTCGGTATTTTATTTGTATGGCAAACAAAAAATGGGCAAGAACAGCCCGCAGTGAAAGTGGAAGCGAATTCTAAGGTGGAAGAAAGGAAAGAGAAAACAAAAGTAACAGATTCTAAACCGCAATCAAAAGCGATTATCGTTGATGTTAAAGGAGCTGTACATCATGAAGGGGTGTATGAATTACAAAGCGGAGCGCGGGTGAAAGATGCTGTTGAAAAAGCAGGAGGATTTTTGCCAGAAGCAGATGTGACGAAGGTAAACTTGGCTCAGATTGTACAAGATCAAATGATGATTTATGTGCCAAAAAAAGGAGAACAAACAGTTTCTGTAAATGGATCATCCTTGCAAGAAGGAAAAATACAAATTAATACAGCAACAAAGGAACAACTTGAAAAAATATCCGGAATTGGCCCTAGGAAAGCAGAAAATATTATGAAATATCGTGAGCAGCATGGACCGTTTCAAAAAGTAGAAGATTTATTAGAAGTTGATGGGATTGGAGAAAAGTCGCTAGAAAAAATAAAAGATGAAATAATTGTTCCATAAATGATTGACGACTTTTTTCTTCTTTCGCTACACTAGTAAGAAGATTAAAAAGTAGGTGAAGATAATGGAACGAGTTTCTTGGGATCAATATTTTATGACACAAAGTCATTTGTTATCACTGCGCAGTACGTGTACAAGGCTTGCAGTTGGAGCGACAATTGTACGGGATAAACGCATTATTGCTGGTGGTTATAATGGCTCGATTGCCGGCGGTGTGCATTGTATAGATGAAGGGTGTTATGTGATTGATAATCATTGTGTGCGCACAATTCATGCGGAAATGAATGCACTACTGCAATGTGCGAAATTTGGTGCGAAAACAGATGGAGCGGAAATTTATGTTACGCATTTTCCGTGTTTACATTGCTGTAAAGCAATTATTCAAAGTGGTATTACAGCAGTGTACTATGCGCAAGATTATAAAAATCATCCGTATGCACTTGAGTTATTTGAGCAAGCAAATGTTAGAGTAAAACATGTTCCTCTTGCATTTGACGTAACAACATTAGAAGAACAACAGAAAATGCAGGAGCTAAAACAGGTTTTGTCTTCGTTAGAAACAGATGAAATGACATTGGAACAGTTGCAACAAGTATTATTGCATGCAAAAAATATGGTATAAACCGTGAGGTGAGTACGTGTTGCGTGGGCAATGGAGCTACGTTGCAATCTCAGTTATCTTTGGGATTGCAACAGCTTACTCCTCTTTTTCTATCGTTCCTTTTCTTATATTCGGTTGCTATTGCTTCGTTTGTTTTTCTCGTACCTCTCTTCCGATATTCTCCTTGATTGTCCTCGTATTTGGTCTTACGTATGTATACGCAATCTACGTAGACAAACAAAATGATTCTATGCTCTCTTTTCGTAAGACAGATATAACAGGTACGATTCAAAGTACTCCGCTTATAAATGGAGATCGCCTTTCTTTTCAGTTAGGAATGGAAAGTAATGAAACAGTTCAGTTGTTTTACAAAATTCCGTCTCGTAAATTAAAAGAAGAATTGAAGCAATTGCACCCTGGTATGGTGTGTACGTTTACTGGTGCTTTGAAAGAGCCGCCACTTCCTCGAAATTTTTATGCGTTTAATTATAAGGATTATTTATATAAACAGCATATTCATGCTCTTTTTGAGACAGAATCAATCTCTAATTGTGTACAAAAAGATATTTCGTTTGTTCATTGGTTATTTTCGATGCGACAAGCAGCTGTTTCTTATATAGGAGAGACTTTTTCCGGACAGTCAGCGGCCTTTATGAATGCTTTATTGTTTGGTGATCGCCAATATATGACGTTTGAGGTGGAGGAACAGTATCAACAATTTGGACTTGTGCATTTGTTGGCAATATCAGGATCGCATATTGTTCTGTTAACTGCGATATGTTATTTCATATTACTGCGAACTAGGATGACACGTGAAAGTACGACGATGCTCCTGCTCGTTTGTATTCCGCTATATATGTTTTGTGCAGGGGCTTCGCCATCGGTTGTGCGAGCATCTATAACAGCTGTTATTGTGCTAGGAGCGCTCACGCGAGCAATCCGAGTCTCAGGAATGGATGCTTTAAGTATGACGTTGATGATTATGCTGTTTTATGATCCGTATGTACTATTTGATATTGGATTTCAGTTTTCGTTTGTAGGAAGTTTTTCCCTTTTGCTATCTTCGTCACGGCTTCTAGCTAGTGAAAATGGCGTGTTAAAAAACTCCATATATATTTCAGTTATTTCTCAGCTAACGAGTACGCCTATTTTACTTTATCACTTCGGTTATTTTTCTCTTTACAGTATTCTTCTAAATATGATCTATGTCCCGTTTTTATCTTTAGTTGTTTTACCTGTGTGCATTGTTCTTCTTATATGTATGATATTCCTCCCAATTGTGTCGCAGTGGTTGGCCCACATATTGTCTTTATGTATACATGCTTCGAATGTGATGCTACAAATGTGCGAAGCTTTACCGTTTGTGCGTCTTACCTTTGGACAAACACCGCCATTTATTGTTGCGCTATATTGCATGAGTATTGTAAGTGTCCTTTTATCATGGGAGGGGCTTATTTGGAGAAAATATCGCACGTTGTTCCTATCGAGCTTTTTTCTGCTTAGTATATGTCATTATGCATTCCCATATGTGAACGCAAACGGAAGTATTACTTATATTGATGTTGGACAAGGGGATGCTATTTTGATTCGTCTCCCATACAATCAAGGAACGTATTTAATTGATACGGGTGGGACACTTCCAGTAAAGAAGGAAGAATGGCAGCGAAAAAAACATGAATTTTCTGTTGGACATGATATTCTCATTCCATTTTTACAAAAAGAGGGTGTGCGAGTGATTGATAAATTAATTGTGACACATGGAGATATGGATCACATGGGAGCAGCTAAAGAAGTAATGCAATCCATTGCTGTGAAAGAGGTTGTTTTAGGTAAAAAGAAAAAATTCTCCTTACCTGAACAACAAATAAAGCAGCTTGCTGTGCAAAAGAATGTGCCCATTCGAGTTGTAGAAAAAGGAGACAGCTGGACGGCTGGTGAGGTGGTGTTTTCGGTATTATCCCCAGGAGGAGAAGAAAAGGTAGATAATGATCAATCTATTGTGATTTGGACAAAAATAGGAGGCCTGACATGGTTATTTACAGGTGATTTAGAAGAAATAGGTGAGAGGCGTCTTATACAATGGTATCCAGAGTTGCATGCAGACGTTTTAAAAGTTGGACATCATGGTAGTAAAACGTCATCTTCACAACAGTTTTTGGATATTGTGAAACCAAAAACAGCCATTATTTCTGTTGGAGAGAACAATCGTTATGGGCATCCGCATACTGAAGTGTTAGAGCGTCTAAGGGATCGCGACATTGAAATATGGAGAACGGATGAACAAGGAGCAGTTTCTTATGTTTTTCAAGGGGAGACGGGAACGTTTCGCAGTAAGTTAACATATGATGAAACACAGAAAAAAAGAAGACTGCCACATGCAGTCTTTAAGAACCGATCAATTTAATGACTGTTGCGATGATAAATAATGTGGTAAAAAATCCAAATGAAACTATAAAGCCTACTCCTGAATCGGTAGCGTCATTACGCTTACTTTGAACGTTTTTTTCAAATTCATTCATCTTTGAATCCCTCCCAACATTCCATTTTAGTATAAAATATTGTCAGAAAAAAATCTACAATTTATCCTGTTATTCGTGGGCAGTATTCCAAACTCAAAATTCTGAGAGCTGGGAATACTGCCCGTAAAAGTCCGATTGTGTTTCCATTAGTGGAAAACACCCTCCGCTGATGGAAGTTCCACTTTATCAATGCTTTTCCAAGTGTGCTAACAGTTGTCATTCATAGTTGGTAAGGCAGGTGCAAATAATAAAACCAAGGTAATTACCGTTACAAAATAAGATTCCCGGGGTTTATTTTGTAACGTTTTATATAGATCAAGGAACGGGTAGCTGCCTGTTCCTTTGCACTTGTAAAACGGTGGCTGCCACATTACTATAAGTATATAAAGTGTTAGGGAGTAGGAAGTTACATGAGTGATATACATAAAAAAATAAAGAAAAAGCAATTTTCCACGTTATATTTGTTATATGGAACAGAGGCATATTTTATAAATGAAACGCTTCAGCTTTTGACATCAGAAGCATTACCTGAAGAAGATCGTGAGTTCAACGTTGTTACGTATGACTTAGAAGAAGCGTATATAGAAGAAGTAGTTGAGGATGCAAAGACACTTCCTTTTTTTGGGGAACGTAAAATCATCGTTGTGAAATCACCGTTATTTTTAACATCTCAAAAAGCAAAAATTGAGCAAAATGTAAAAGTGTTAGAGGAATATATTGCTGAACCTTCACCATTTTCTATTCTTGTATTTATCGCCCCGTTTGAAAAATTGGACGAGCGTAAAAAAATTACAAAGCTCTTGAAGAAAACAGCAGATGTGGTAGAAGCAAATGCGATGCAAGTGCAAGATGTGCGTAAATGGATCGTAAGCCGTGCAGAAGAAATGCATATTCATATAGAGGATGGGGCAGCTAGTTTGCTATTAGAACTTGTTGGAAGCAATGTGACGATGCTTGCGCAAGAAATGGATAAGCTCACATTATACGTCGGACTAGGCGGTGAGATTACTACAAGTCTTGTAGCAGAACTTGTTCCAAAATCTGTTGAACAAAATGTGTTTGCCTTAACAGAAAAGGTGATAAAAAAAGATATTGCAGGTGCAATGCGTATTTTAGAAGGATTGTTTACGCAGCAAGAAGAGCCGATTAAATTACTTGCGCTTCTTGTAGGTCAGTTTCGTTTATTATATCAAGTGAAAGAACTTCAGCAGCGCGGTTATGGGCAAAATCAAATTGCATCGCATATCGGTGTGCATCCGTATCGCGTGAAATTGGCCATGAATCAAACAAATTTCTTCTCATTTGAAGCGTTAAAGCGGGTGATTCATGAGCTTGCTGAAGCAGATTATAATATGAAAACAGGAAGAATGGATAAACGACTTGTGTTAGAATTTTTTCTAATGCGTTTAAATCATATTGGATAGTGGAAAAATGTTCATGTAGACAACTACATGAACATTTTTTTAGGAAAATAAAAAACGACCCAGATGGATCGTTTTTTTAAACGCTTACGCGTTTACTTGTTTCGCTAAGCGAGATTTTTGACGAGATGCAGCGTTTTGGTGGATAAGACCTTTACGAGCTGCTTTGTCAAGTTTTTTAGAAGCTACTTTGTATGCTTCTTTTGCTGTTTCAAGATCGTTATTGTTAACTAAAGCCTCTACAGTTTTAACAGCTGTACGCATGTCAGATTTGATAGAAGCGTTATGTGCACGACGCTCTTCGCTAAGTTTAGCGCGTTTGATAGCAGATTTAATGTTTGCCATATATTTCACC
The DNA here is from genome assembly GCF_050474045.1 of Bacillus sp. S2(2024). Taxonomy (NCBI): domain Bacteria; kingdom Bacillati; phylum Bacillota; class Bacilli; order Caryophanales; family Bacillaceae; genus Bacillus; species Bacillus sp. S2(2024). The sequence goes on along the minus strand of NZ_JBFLUS010000003.1, from coordinate 3,318,905 downwards.
TCCCTGGTGCGATCGAGTGACTCGATACTTACATAGAACAAGTGATATTCTATCAAACGGAGAAGAGAATTGCAATAGTGAGATCGATGAAATTTCAATATAGGAAAAGAATGGCTAAAAAAAGTTTGGGGAATTCTAATGAATATTTATTATAAGTAGTGGAGGAGATAGTATGCGTGAACCGCTTGATTTAAGTAAATATGCGATAAGAACAGATCTTGCATTAGAAGCCCATCAAATGCTGCAAGAGCAGCAAGAAGAAAAAACTGCTATCCAAGGTGTAATTGTAAAAGAGCGCGAAGAAGATGGTATTACAATTACGAAGGTGACGATTGATGAAAGTGCTGCTCCGGCGATGGGAAAGAAACCAGGAAATTATTTAACTTTAGAAGTGCAAGGGATTCGTCAGCAAGACACAGAGTTACAACAAAAAGTAGAGAATATTTTTGCGAAAGAATTCTCCTACTTCATGGAGGAAATTGGGATAGATAAGGAAGCGAGCTGCTTAATCGTTGGTCTTGGTAACTGGAATGTAACGCCGGATGCATTAGGTCCAATTGTTGTGGAGAATGTACTTGTCACACGTCATTTATTTAAGTTGCAGCCGGAAAGTGTCGAGGAAGGTTTTCGTTCTGTCAGTGCGATTAGACCGGGAGTTATGGGTATTACAGGTATTGAAACGAGTGATATGATTTATGGGGTCATTGAAAAAACAAAGCCAGACTTTGTGATTGCAATTGATGCGCTTGCTGCCCGGTCTATTGAACGAGTGAATAGTACCATCCAAATTTCGGATACTGGTATTCACCCTGGTTCTGGTGTCGGTAATAAACGAAAAGAGTTAAGTAAAGATACACTAGGTATACCAGTTATTGCAATTGGTGTTCCGACTGTTGTAGATGCGGTTTCGATTACAAGTGATACAATTGATTTCATTTTAAAACATTTTGGGCGTGAGATGCGAGAGGGCGGAAAGCCAGCCCGTTCTTTACTTCCGGCCGGCTTTACATTTGGTGAGAAGAAAAAATTGACAGAAGAAGATATGCCGGACGAAAAAAGCCGCAATATGTTTTTAGGGGCTGTTGGTACGCTCGAGGAAGAAGAGAAGAGAAAGTTAATTTATGAAGTGTTAGCGCCGCTCGGACATAATTTAATGGTCACACCAAAAGAAGTTGATGCGTTTATTGAAGATATGGCCAATCTCATTGCGAGTGGTTTGAATGCAGCGCTTCATCATCAAATTGATCAGGATAATACAGGGGCATATACGCATTGATTGTAAAAGGAGAAATAAGAGTTGGGGCAGTTTACACGCAAATGTATTCTTCTCGTTATCAGTTTATTTCTTATAACGTTAGCGGGTATGCAAGTTGCTAATAGCGGTTTAAAACAGATGAAAGGTTATAATAATCCAACATATGAGCAAATTGCTCATATAACAGGAACAGACCACGGGGATGTAGAAAGAACAATTCTTGGAGAAACATTTTCCATTGAGGAAAAACAAAAACAGCTAGAGGAATTAAAAAGTTTTAATATGCTAGAGACCATGGGAAGAGGATTGACTTTATTTGTACAAAATGTAGTTCGCAACGTAACATATACCGTTGTAGATAAAATGAAACGTATATTTCGTTAATTTGGAACGTAAAGAAGCGGCTATCTTACTTAAGAGTAGGGTAGCTTTTCTTCATGATAGAAAAGGTTTGTCTATTGTTTACAGATTGCATATGATAAAAGTAAGAGCACTTGCTTATAACACTGCACCAGTTTTCATTGAATCTTTTCCCTTGTATTGATATAATCAGTGCTAGTGTATATTGGCGAGATTAGTAGGAGTGAGAAAATAGATGAATAAAGAAGAAAGAGCAAAAAGGCAGTCTAAAATTCGTAACTTTTCCATTATTGCTCACATTGACCACGGAAAGTCAACGTTGGCAGACCGCATTTTAGAGAAAACAAATGCGTTAGCACAACGCGAAATGAAAGCACAGTTACTTGACTCTATGGATTTAGAGCGTGAGCGCGGAATTACAATTAAATTAAATGCAGTACAATTAACGTATAAAGCGAAAGATGGAGAAGAATATATTCTCCACTTAATTGATACACCAGGGCATGTCGATTTTACGTATGAAGTATCTCGTAGTTTAGCGGCTTGTGAAGGTGCGATACTTGTTGTTGACGCAGCGCAAGGGATTGAGGCGCAAACATTAGCAAACGTATATTTAGCACTAGATAATAATTTAGAAATTTTGCCGGTTATTAATAAAATTGACTTGCCGAGCGCTGATCCAGAGCGTGTTCGTCAAGAGGTAGAGGATGTAATTGGCTTAGACGCATCAGAAGCTGTGCTTGCTTCTGCAAAAGCGGGGATTGGTATTGAAGAGATTTTAGAACAAATCGTTGAAAAAGTGCCAGCTCCAGCAGGTGATTCGGAAGAACCATTACAATGTATGATTTTCGACTCTTTATATGATCCGTACCGCGGTGTAATTGCTTATATTCGTGTTGTAAACGGTACAGTAAAAGTTGGCGATAAAGTACGTATGATGGCAACAGGTAAAGAGTTTGAAGTAACAGAAGTAGGTGTGTTCACACCGAAAACAACACAGCGTGAAGAATTAACAGTAGGTGATGTAGGCTTCTTAGCGGCATCAATTAAAAATGTTGGTGATACGCGTGTAGGTGATACGATTACACATGCAAAACGTCCAGCGGCAGAACCTTTACCAGGATATCGTAAGTTAAATCCAATGGTATTCTGTGGTTTATATCCAATTGATTCTGCGCGTTATAATGATTTACGTGATGCATTAGAAAAGCTAGAATTAAATGACTCTGCTCTTGAATTTGAACCAGAAACGTCTCAAGCACTTGGATTTGGTTTCCGCTGTGGTTTCTTAGGCTTACTTCATATGGAAATCATTCAAGAACGTATTGAACGTGAATTTAAAATTGATTTAATTACAACAGCACCAAGTGTTATTTATAAAGTATATTTAACAAACGGTGAGGACATGACAGTTGATAATCCATCTAACATGCCGGATCCGCAATCTCTTGATCGTGTGGAAGAGCCGTATGTAAAAGCATCTATTATGGTTCCAAACGATTATGTTGGGGCAGTTATGGAAATTTGCCAAGGGAAACGTGGTACGTTTATTGATATGCAATATTTAGATGAAACGCGCGTTACTTTGACATATGAAATTCCGCTTTCTGAAATCGTATATGATTTCTTCGATCAATTGAAGTCGAATACGAAAGGATATGCATCCTTTGATTACGAGCTAATTGGTTATAAACCGTCTAAGCTTGTGAAAATGGATATTTTATTGAATGGTGAGCAAGTCGATGCGCTATCTTTCATTGTACATCGTGACTCAGCGTATGACCGTGGAAAAGTAATTGTAGAAAAGTTAAAAGAGTTAATTCCAAGACAGCAGTTTGAAGTGCCAATTCAAGCAACAATCGGAAATAAGGTTGTGGCGCGTTCTACAATTAAAGCGATGCGTAAAAACGTATTAGCAAAATGTTACGGCGGTGACATTTCTCGTAAACGTAAACTTCTTGAAAAACAAAAAGAAGGTAAGAAGCGTATGAAGTCCGTTGGTTCTGTAGAAGTACCGCAAGAAGCATTCATGGCTGTATTGAAAATGGATGATAACTAATAACAAAAAGAAGCCGTTTGTACGGCTTCTTTTTCTTTAAGAAATCAGAAATGGTAGTCTGTAAGGATTCGGTTAATATTTAGACATCTTTGTATCTGTCCTTTACAATAGTGGTGATGCTTTTTATTGTAAAAAGCAAAAATTGTTTGGAAAAGGATGTGCTATTTGGTGAAGAGTAACCAAATAGTACCTATTGATTAAAAGTTAGGAGATTGTCGTGTCTGAGAACATCCGAAAAGAAGTTCAAGAAAAATACAAAACGGTGATTTAAATTGTGAAAAGGACCTTCCACTTTCTATCATTAGTGGAAAGTGGAAGGCCTGCATCGTTTCAGTGAATTTTAGCGTCTATTTCCTAATATTTCTCATGAAGTCTTGTCTAATCAATTAAAAGAATTGATTGAAGATGGAATCAATAATCGAACTGTATACCCAGAGGTACCTCCGCGTGTAGAATACTTTATGACGAAACTCGGTATGCCGCTTTTACCAATCGTTGAAATGATGTATGATTGGGGGAAATGCGAATGGGCCGAATTCGTATAGGGTTACAGAAGTAAATAATTACAGAAGTAAATAATTACAGAAGTAAATAAACCTCCGAAGTGCGGGGGTTTTCTTTTTAGAAAGGTAGGAACAGACTTTGATACAAGCTGCGTATATTCATATTCCGTTTTGTCAGCATATTTGTCACTATTGTGATTTTAATAAAGTATTTATTGAGCGTCAGCCAGTTGAACAATACTTACAATATTTAGAGAAAGAAATTGTGAATACAATCAAAAAAACGCCTTTTGAACAAATGAAAACGATTTTTGTTGGTGGAGGAACACCGACAGCACTAAATATGGAACAAACAGAGTATTTGCTAGATATTATTAATCGTCGTTTACGTCCGTTTGCACCAAATTGTGAACTAACTTTTGAAGCCAATCCAGGAGATTTACCTAAAGAGAAATTGAATCTTCTACTAGAAGGTGGTGTAAACCGGATTAGTTTTGGTGTTCAAACATTTCGAGATGAATTATTGCAAAAAATTGGGCGCAAACATACGAGAGAAGATGCATTCGTAGCGATTCGTGAGGCACAGGAAGTTGGTTTTACAAATATTAATGTTGATTTAATTTATGCATTGCCAACGCAAACGATAGAGGATGTAAGAGAAACGCTAGATATTGCTTTTACACTTGGGGTTCAACATTTCTCTGCGTATTCTTTAATTGTCGAGCCGAAAACGGTTTTTTATAATTTAATGAATAAAGGAAAACTGAGACTTCCAGGAGAAGATCATGAAGCAAGAATGTATGAAATTGTGATGGATGAAATGGAGAAGCATGGTTATAAACAGTATGAAATTAGTAATTTTTCGAAAGAAGGCTATGAAAGTAAACATAATCTAACATACTGGAATAATGAAGAATATTATGGTTTTGGAGCTGGGGCTCATAGTTACGTAAACGGCGAACGAATTCAAAATGTAGGTCCATTAAAACAATATTTCGCTAAAATTGATGAGACAGGTTTGCCATATTTAGATGTTCATCAAGTGACAAGGCAAGAAAAAATGGAGGAAGAGTTATTTTTAGGGCTGCGAAAAACAGCAGGTGTTTCAAAAGTAGAATTTAGAAAAAAATTCAGTGTAGAGATGAGTGAAATCTTTGCAAAGCAGTTACTTCATAATAAAGAACATGAATTGCTTCAAGAAACGAATACTCATATTTGTTTAACAAGAAAAGGGAAGTTATTAGGAAATGAAGTATTTCAATCATTCTTGGTGGATTAATTTCATATAAAGTTTCGTTGTATCCCGCTAGAGGGTACGTAGAGGTGAATCAAAGAGGGGAACGAACCGCCTGTAAGAGCCCGATTGGTGGGACTAATTAGCAGCGGAAGATCATGCTGCTAAAAGTTTCATTATCTCATCACGTTTCCGTTGACAATTCAATATCAATTTTGGTAAGTTAGTAATAGATTTAGCACTCGAAACATAAGAGTGCTAACAGAGGTGATGATGAAATGCTTACGGAACGTCAGCTCTTAATTTTACAGACAATAATTGACGATTTTATTGGATCTGCACAACCTGTTGGATCAAGAACTTTATCTAAAAAAGAAGAAATTACATTTAGTTCAGCGACAATTCGAAATGAAATGGCTGATTTGGAGGAGCTTGGGTTTATTGAAAAGACACATAGTTCTTCAGGGCGCGTTCCCTCTGAAAAAGGATATCGCTTTTATGTAGATCATCTTCTTTCACCGCAGCTTTTGCCAAGTGAAGATGTTGTACAAATTAAAGACTTGTTTGCTGAAAGAGTTTTTGAAGCGGAAAAGCTTGCACAGCAATCCGCACAAATTTTATCAGAACTCACGAGTTATACGGCGATTGTTCTTGGGCCAAAAGTGAGTGCGAATAAGCTGAAAAATGTACAAATCCTTCCGCTTGATCGTAAAACAGCGGTCGCGATTATTGTAACTGACACAGGACATGTGCAAAGTAAGACCATCACTGTTCCGGAATCTGTTGATTTATTAGATTTAGAAAAGATGGTTAACATTTTGAATGACAAGTTATCAGGTGTACCGATGTCAGAGCTTCACAATAAAATCTTTAAAGAAATTGTAATGGTTTTGCGTCAGTACGTTCATAATTATGATAGTGTCATGAAAATGTTAGACGGTACATTCCAATTTCCGTTATCCGAAAAAATATATTTTGGTGGAAAAGCAAATATGCTTGCTCAGCCAGAATTCCATGACATTCAGAAGGTTCGATCATTATTCACTATGATTGAAAATGAAGATGCGTTTTATGACATCTTGCAGAGTAAACAAATTGGTATTCAAGTGAAGATTGGGCGTGAAAATTCTTCTGCTGCCATGGAAGATTGTAGCTTAATTTCTGCGACATACTCGATTGGGGATGAGCAGCTTGGAACAATTGCGATTTTAGGACCGACGAGAATGCAATATTCTCGTGTCATTAGTTTGTTGCAATTGTTTACAAAGCAATTTACAGATGGACTGAACGGTTTATATAAACCGAAATAATAAAAAACTTCCATTTGTGGCGGGGATATCCCCGCTGCTGATGAGTAGTTGGATACAAATTAGATAGCTGGGTTAGTGCTGAGCTGTGTTGGCCCGGCCTTTTTAAGGAGGTGAAAGTTGTGGAAGAGCGTAATGAACAAGTGGTAGAAGAAGTAAAAGAAGCACAAACAGAAGAAGCTGTGGCATCAGAAAATAGCGAAGAAACTGTAGTAGAAGAAAAAAGCGAAGCTGCTCTTTTGCAAGAAAAAGTAGATGGATTACAAGCGAAATTGACGGAAACGGAAGGTCGCATGCTTCGTCTACAAGCTGATTTTGAAAACTATAAGCGCCGCGTTCAACTAGATAAGCAAGCGGCTGAAAAATATAGATCACAAAGTCTTGTATCAGATATTTTGCCAGCTCTTGATAATTTTGAAAGAGCAATGCAGGTGGAAGCAAATGATGAGCAAATGAAATCCTTATTACAAGGGATGGAAATGGTATATCGTCAATTGTTAGAAGCGCTGACAAAAGAAGGTGTTGAAGCAATTGAAGCTGTTGGAAAGCAGTTTGATCCGCATGAACATCAAGCTGTTATGCAAGTAGAAGACAGTGAGTTTGAATCAAACGCGGTTGTAGAAGAATTCCAAAAAGGTTACAAGCTAAAAGATCGCGTGATTCGACCATCAATGGTAAAAGTAAATCAATAATTACATAAATATAGGAGGTTTCGTCATGAGTAAAATCATCGGTATTGACTTAGGTACAACAAACTCTTGTGTAGCTGTTATGGAAGGCGGGGAACCAAAGGTTATTCCAAATCCAGAAGGTAACCGTACAACTCCTTCTGTTGTAGCTTTCAAAAACGAAGAGCGTCAAGTTGGGGAAGTAGCAAAGCGTCAAGCAATTACGAACCCAAATACAATTATCTCTATTAAACGTCATATGGGTACAGATTACAAAGTAGAAGTAGAAGGTAAAGAATATACACCTCAAGAAATTTCTGCGATTATTTTACAAAACTTAAAAGCGTCTGCAGAGGCATATTTAGGTGAGCCTGTAACAAAAGCTGTTATTACTGTACCAGCATACTTCAACGATGCAGAGCGTCAAGCAACAAAAGATGCAGGCCGCATTGCTGGTTTAGAAGTAGAACGTATTATTAATGAGCCAACAGCAGCAGCACTTGCTTACGGTTTAGAAAAACAAGACGAAGAACAAAAAATCTTAGTGTATGATTTAGGTGGCGGTACATTCGACGTATCTATCCTTGAATTAGCAGATGGAACATTTGAAGTTATTTCAACTGCTGGTGACAACCGTCTTGGTGGTGACGACTTTGACCAGGTAATCATTGATCATTTAGTAGCTGAATTTAAAAAAGAAAATAACATTGATTTAAGCCAAGATAAAATGGCACTTCAACGTTTGAAAGATGCAGCTGAAAAAGCGAAGAAAGATCTTTCTGGTGTAACGCAAACACAAATTTCATTACCATTCATTAGTGCAGGTCCTGCAGGTCCATTGCACTTAGAGTTAACGTTAACAAGAGCGAAATTTGAAGAGCTATCAGCGAACCTTGTTGAAAGAACATTGGAGCCAACTCGTCGTGCGTTAAAAGACGCTGGTCTTTCTCCAAGCGAACTAGATAAAGTAATTCTTGTTGGTGGTTCTACTCGTATCCCGGCTGTACAAGAAGCTATTAAGCGTGAAACTGGTAAAGAACCATATAAAGGTGTAAACCCTGATGAAGTTGTAGCATTAGGTGCTGCAGTACAGGGTGGTGTACTTACTGGTGATGTAAAAGGCGTTCTATTATTAGACGTAACTCCGCTTTCTTTAGGTATCGAAACAATGGGCGGCGTGTTCACAAAATTGATCGAGCGTAACACAACAATCCCAACAAGTAAATCACAAGTGTTCTCAACGGCTGCTGATAACCAACCAGCAGTAGATATTCACGTACTACAAGGTGAGCGTCCAATGGCAGCGGATAACAAAACGTTAGGTCGTTTCCAATTAACAGACATTCCACCAGCACCACGCGGCATTCCGCAAATCGAAGTAACATTCGATATTGATGCGAACGGTATTGTAAACGTACGTGCGAAAGATTTAGGAACAAGTAAAGAACAAGCAATTACAATCCAATCTTCTTCAGGTCTTTCTGATGAAGAAGTAGATCGTATGGTAAAAGAAGCAGAAGCAAATGCTGATGCTGACCAAAAACGTAAAGAAGAAGTTGAACTTCGTAACGAAGCTGACCAACTTGTATTCCAAACAGATAAAGTTGTAAAAGATTTAGAAGGTAAAGTAGATGCAGCTGAAGTAGCGAAAGCGACAGAAGCGAAAGATGCATTACAAGCGGCAATCGAGAAAAACGACCTTGATGAAATCCGTGCGAAAAAAGATGCACTTCAAGAAATCGTACAACAATTAACTGTAAAATTATATGAGCAAGCTCAAGCTGCTGCAGGATCACAGCAAGCAGAAGCCGCACAAGGCAACGCAGGCGCGAAAAACGACAATGTAGTCGATGCTGAGTTTGAAGAAGTAAAAGAAGATAAGTAATAAAATAAGTAAGATGACAAAAAGTCAAAGTCAAGCGTGCCTTGGCTTTGACTTTTTTCACGAGTGAAGAAAAGACTGGGTGCACACGGAGTTTTTTGTGTGAGAGTCCAATGTTTTTCTTCTTGCATACTGTAAGTGAGGAAACAGTGTTGCAAAGCACTTTCTTTCGATGTTAAAATTACGTTTATGTGAAAGGATTCGGGGGTTGCAAATTTATGAGTAAACGAGATTACTATGAAGTACTTGGCGTTAGCAAAGGCGCTTCAAAAGACGAGATTAAAAAAGCATACCGTCGTTTGGCGAAAAAGTATCATCCAGATGTAAGTACAGAAGAAAATGCAATTGAAAAATTTAAAGAAGTGCAAGAAGCATACGAAGTATTAAGTGATGATTCAAAACGTGCACAGTACGATCAATTTGGTCATGCTGATCCAAATCAAGGATTTGGTGGTTTTGGCGGAGGCGACTTCGGTGGAGGGTTCGGTTTTGAAGACATCTTCAGTTCATTCTTTGGTGGCGGAGGCGGCAGACGTCGTGATCCAAATGCGCCGCGTCAAGGTGCAGATCTTCAATATCAAGTTTCTTTAAATTTTGAAGAAGCAATTTCTGGTAAGGAAATGGATATTGAAATTCCAACTGAAGATCCTTGTGATACATGTAACGGTAGCGGAGCGAAGCCTGGAACTTCGAAAGAAACATGTAAACATTGTTCTGGAACAGGTCAAATTAGCGTGGAGCAAAACACACCATTTGGTCGTATTGTGAATCGTCAAGCTTGTAGACAGTGCTCTGGAACAGGTCAAATAATTAAAGACAAATGTACAACATGTCATGGATCTGGAAAAGTACGTAAACGTAAAAAAATTAACGTTAAAATTCCAGCTGGTATTGATAATGGTCAACAAATTCGCGTATCTGGTAAAGGGGAAGCTGGTATAAACGGCGGCCCAGCAGGAGACCTGTATGTAGTAGTTCGTGTACAAGAGCATGAATTCTTCCATCGCGAAGGTGATGATATTATTTGTGAAATGCCATTAACATTTGCACAAGCAGCACTTGGAGATGAAGTGGAAGTTCCGACTGTGCATGGAAAAGTAAAATTAAAAATTCCAGCAGGAACACAAACGGGAACAGAATTCCGTTTAAAAGGAAAAGGCGCTCCAAATGTACGCGGATATGGGCAAGGTGATCAATATGTTGTTGTTCGTGTTGTTACACCAACAAAATTAACATCACACCAAAAAGAATTGCTGAGAGAATTTGCAGGTCAAGAAGACCATGATGATAGCCTATTTAAAAAGCTTAAGCGAGCTTTTAAAGGGGAATAATGGAAATAAAAAATGGAGTTGGTAAATTGTGAAATGGTCAGAAATTAGTATTCATACAACAGAGGAAGCTGTAGAAGCAATCTCGCATATTTTACATGAAGCAGGAGCAAGCGGTGTTGCGATTGAAGACCCTGCTGAATTAACGAAAGAGCGTGAACAACAATTTGGTGAGATTTATGCGTTAAATCCAGCTGAATATCCAACAGAAGGTGTACTTGTAAAAGCGTATTTCCCAAAGAATGATACTTTGCAGGAAACAGTTACAAGTGTAAAATCATCCATTGATCTGTTGCCTTCTTATGGAATTCAGATTGGAGCAGCAACTGTATCTGTTAATGAGGTAGATGAAGAGGATTGGGCAACTGCTTGGAAAAAGTATTACCATCCAGTGAAAATTTCTGATACATTTACAATTGTGCCAACATGGGAAGAGTATACACCTTCTTCATCAGAAGAGAAAATTATTGAGTTAGATCCAGGGATGGCATTTGGTACAGGAACGCATCCAACAACAACGATGTGTATTCGTGCTTTAGAAAAAACAGTACAACCTGGTGATACTGTTATTGACGTTGGAACAGGCTCTGGTGTGTTAAGTATTGCTGCTGCCAAACTAGGTGCTGCGTCTATTCAAGCATACGATTTAGATCCAGTTGCAGTAGAGAGTGCTGAGATGAACGTTCGATTAAATCATACAGAGAATGTTGTAACTGTTGAACGAAACAGTTTACTAGAAGGAATTGAAGGCCCTGTTGATTTAATTGTCGCAAATTTACTAGCGGAAATTATTTTATTATTCCCAGAAGATGCAGCAAAAGTTGTTAAGCAAGGTGGATTATTCATTACATCTGGTATTATTGCTGCGAAAGAGAAAATTGTAACAGAAGCGTTAGTAAATGCAGGTTTTACAGTAGAAGAAGTGTTAACGATGGAAGATTGGGTAGCAATTATTGCGCGTAAAGGATAAGTTAGAATTTTCCCTATTTCGGAGTTTTATTGCCCGTTTGTACGGGGGAATGTAAACGAAAAGTCTCTCGCTGACAGTAGTGAGGGACTTGCCGTTTGTTCAATCCAAATCAAACTGTTTAGCTCTTTTCGTAAGCATTTGTTTACGAAAAGAGCTAAACCTTACTAAGGTGATATGATGCAGCGTTATTTTGTAGAAGAACAAAATATAAATGAAACAACAATTCGTATTGTAGGAGATGATGTGCATCACATCGGAAGAGTGATGCGTATGACGCCTGGTGATCACATTTATTGTTGCACAAATGGGAGAACAGCAATTTGTACAATTGCTGAAATTACCAATGAATTTATAAATACAACTATTGTAGAATGGGTAGAGATGTCAAGTGAACTACCTATATTTGTGACAATTGCTAGCGGACTGCCTAAAGGAGATAAGCTTGAGTTGATTTTACAAAAAGGAACTGAGCTTGGAGCAGCCGCCTTTTTACCGTTTGAGGCATCTCGATCTATTGTAAAATGGGATGCGAAAAAAGCTGGAAAAAAAGTAGAGCGTTTTAATAAAATCGTAAAAGAGGCAGCCGAGCAGTCTCATCGCAGTGAGATTCCTACTGTGTATGCACCTGTTTCTTTTAAAGAGCTTCTTGCGATGAGCAAAGGCTATGATAGTTGTCTTGTTGCATATGAAGAAGAAGCAAAGCAAGGTGAAAAATCAAACTTTGCTAAGGCTTTAATGAAGTTAGAGCCTGGACAAAAGGTACTCATTGTATTTGGGCCAGAAGGTGGTTTAACAGAAGGGGAAGTATCTTCTCTATCTGAGCATGCTTTTGTACCTTGCAGTTTAGGACCAAGAATATTGCGGACAGAAACAGCGCCTTTATATGCGCTAAGTGCCGCGTCTTATCATTTTGAATTAATGGGGTGAATATATATGGCAACTGTTGCGTTTCATACGTTAGGTTGTAAAGTAAACCACTACGAGACAGAAGCGATTTGGCAACTGTTTAAACAAGGTGGTTATGAGCGAACTGAATTTGAGAAAACAGCTGATGTATATGTAATTAATACATGTACTGTAACAAATACAGGGGATAAAAAAAGTCGTCAAGTCATTCGTCGTGCCGTTCGTCAAAATCCTGATGCGGTAATTTGTGTAACGGGATGTTATGCACAAACATCTCCAGCAGAAATTATGGCAATTCCAGGTGTGGATATTGTTGTCGGAACGCAAGACCGTGAGAAAATGCTTGGCTATATTGAAGAATATCGTAATGAACGTCAGCCAATTAATGCTGTACGTAACATTATGAAAACACGTGTATATGAAGAATTAGATGTACCGTACTTTACAGATCGTACACGTGCATCTTTGAAAATTCAAGAAGGATGTAACAACTTCTGTACGTTCTGTATCATTCCGTGGGCTCGTGGTTTAATGCGTTCTCGTGATGGAAAAGAAGTTATTCGTCAAGCGCAGCAATTAGTAGATGCTGGCTATAAAGAAATCGTCTTAACAGGTATTCATACAGGTGGATACGGTGAAGACATGAAAGATTATAATTTAGCAGGATTACTTCGCGATATGGAAGCGCAAGTAACAGGTTTAAAACGCCTTCGTATTTCTTCCATTGAAGCAAGTCAAATTACTGATGAAGTGATTGAAGTACTGCGCGACTCTAAAGTTGTTGTACGTCATCTGCACATTCCACTTCAATCTGGATCTAATACAGTATTGAAGCGTATGCGCCGTAAATATACGATGGAGTTTTTCCAAGAGCGTTTAGATCGCTTAAAAGAAGCGTTGCCAGGACTAGCAATTACATCTGATGTTATCGTTGGTTTCCCTGGTGAAACAGAAGAAGAATTTATGGAAACGTTCAATTTCATTAAAAATAATCATTTCTCTGAACTCCATGTATTCCCGTATTCAAAACGTACGGGAACACCAGCAGCGCGCATGGACGATCAAGTGCCAGAAGAAATCAAGAACGAGCGCGTACACCGCTTGATTGCATTATCTGATCAATTAGCGAAAGAATATGCATCTCAGTTTGAAGGTGAAGTTCTTGAAATTATTCCAGAAGAGCCATTTAAAGAAGCTGATCGTGAAGGATTATATGTAGGTTACACAGATAATTACTTAAAAGTTGTCTTTGAAGGGTCTGAAGAATTAATCGGTAAATTGATTAAGGTAAAAATCACGAAAGCTGGTTATCCTTATAATGAAGCGCAATTTGTTCGTGTTCTAGAAGATGCATCTCCGAAAGAATCAGCAAGCGCATAATCGAAAAGCATGCAAACAGTTTTGTTTGCATGCTTTTTTATTTGCTGGAGAAGTTAAAATATGAAAACGCTATACTTTATGATATAATGCTGAAGATTAAGGTTGTCAGACAACTGATAAGTACGAAAATATTGAGTATAAGTTAAGAAAGGGGCAATTTTTAAATGAATTATGCAAAATTAATTGATCATACGTTATTAAAGCCAGATGCAAAAAAAGAGGCAATTGTTACTCTATGCGAAGAGGCAAAACAACATGATTTTGCCTCTGTATGTGTAAATCCAACATGGATTGAAACAGCGGCAGAAATTTTAAAAGGGACAGACGTAAAAGTTTGTACTGTAATTGGTTTTCCTCTTGGAGCAAATACACCAGAAACGAAAGCATTTGAAACAAAAGATGCAATTGCAAAAGGCGCAACAGAAGTTGATATGGTGATTAACATCGGTGCATTAAAAGATAAAAACGACGAGTTAGTAGAGCGTGATGTTCGCGCAGTTGTAGAAGCTGCAAAAGGACAAGCGCTTGTAAAAGTAATTATTGAAACATGCCTATTAACAGAGGAAGAAAAAGTTCGTGCTTGTGAGTTGTCTGTAAAAGCAGGTGTTGATTTTGTAAAAACATCAACAGGATTTTCAACAGGCGGTGCAACAGTAGAAGATGTTGCATTAATGAGAAAAACAGTAGGACCAGAAATAGGTGTAAAAGCATCAGGCGGTGTTCGTGATGAAAAAGGCATGGACGCAATGGTAGAAGCTGGTGCAACACGCATCGGTACAAGCTCTGGTGTAGCGCTAGTAAGCGGAAAAACAGCAACAACTGATTATTAAAATCAAAGCGGAAGCCGCTCGTTTAGAACATGAGGGCGTTGGAGCTCTTGACGTAGAGGCGTTTTTTGCCTCGTAGGAAAGAGTGAAACGACCGATTGTTCTAGCGGATGTAGATGGATAAAAATAAAAGCGGAGCCGACTGTTTAGTCCTGCCGGCTAAGGTTATTTGACACGAAAAACTGGGGATATTGTATCCAGATGATGAAAAGTGGAAGCGAACATTTTGGTAGAATAATGTCGCATTGATATAGAATTTTATATCGGAATTGAACGTATCGTGAAAAAAGAAGAGCGATTGCTCTTCTTTTCTTTTATCAGATAGTTGACCTAAAAGTATAAAATGTATTATAATCTTAAAAGACATGCTGAGAAAGTGTTTCTTTTTGCATGCTGAATTTAGGATGTAAGTGGATGTTTCGGAGGGAGGGAAAGAGAATGTCAAAAACAGTCGTTCGTAAAAACGAGTCTTTGGAGGATGCACTTCGCCGTTTTAAAAGATCAACTTCTAAAGCTGGTACGCTTGCTGAAGCAAGAAAGCGCGAGTTCTATGAAAAGCCAAGCGTAAAACGCAAGAAGAAATCTGAAGCGGCAAGAAAACGCAAATTCTAAGAGAGGGTGTAATTTATGAGTCTTCTCAGTCGTTTAAACGATGATATGAAACAAGCGATGAAGAATAGAGAAAAAGAAAAATTAACCGTTATTCGTATGGTTAAGGCTGCTTTACAAAATGAAGAAATTAAACTGCAACACTCTCTTACAGAAGAAGAGGAATTAACAGTTTTAACTCGTCAAGTAAAACAGTATAAAGACTCCCTCCTTGAATTTGAAAAAGCGGGTCGTGAAGACCTTGTTGATAAACTGAAAAGCGAAATTCAGATCTTAGAAACATATTTGCCAGAGCAATTAACAGAAGAAGAATTGACTGCTGTTATTCAGCAAACTATTTCTGAAGTTGGTGCAGCTTCTAAAGCTGATATGGGCAAAGTGATGAGTGCTGTTATACCGAAAGTAAAAGGTAAAGCAGATGGCTCACAAGTGAATAAGCTTGTTTCACAACTATTAGCATAAAAAAGCGTCTCATTATAAATGAGACGCTTTTTTATGTTTTTTTTCAATTTGGACGTGATATTACAAGCCTTTTTTTCATACATATGGGATGAGAGGGGGGTCTTCGATGAGAAAGTTGCAGCAAATGAAAAATTGGATTACTAAGCAGATAGACCTACCTGCAGATGTATTCATGGATCTGCCGAGAATTACACTTGTTGGGCAGGTACATATTTATATAGAAAATCATCGTGGATTATTAGTATTTAGCGATAAAGAGGTGCGGCTTTTGTTAAAACAAGGACAATTATTAATAAAAGGAGACTCTTTTGTTATTAAAACGATTCTTCCAGAAGAGCTTTTACTTGAAGGGACCATTGAGCAAGTCTTGTTTTTAGAAGAAGAAAAGAAAGATAGATAAAGTGAAGCTTCCATTCGTGAGACGCTTTTCCTTACGAATGGTTAGTTGAACGAATCGGGTTCTTACAGTCGGTAAGCCTTCACTTCTTAGTTTTGCTACTACCGACTGTTTGAGCGGGATAAAGTGATAAAGAGGGTGCAGGTCTCTAAGCGGGCTGCGCCTTTTTCAGAAAGCTGATGGGGGCGAGTTATGAAAAATCAGTGGTTTACAAGATGGATTGGGTATGTGAAGGTGCGAATTCAAGGAAGAGGAGTAGAACGATTTGTTAATGAATGTGTAAGGCGTGATATTCTTGTTTGGAATGTGAAGAAAGTTGAAGATAATACACTTGTATTTTGCATGCCACTTCGTGATGTAAAACGATTACGTCCGATTTACCGTAAAAATGAATGCAAACTGTATTTTATTGGACGTTATGGGTTACCGTTTTGGAATAAGCGTTTACTTCGAAATAGCGGTTTTCTTGTTGGTTTTTTACTTTTTTTAGTAAGTGTTATCGCCTTATCAAACATGGTATGGAAAATAGAAATAACAGGGGCAAAGCCAGAAACGGAATATATTTTGATGAAAGAATTGGACAAAATGGGTATTAAGAAAGGGAAGTTGCAATTTCAAATGCCGAGTGTAGAGACTGTACAGCGTTATTTGACTAATAATATTAATGCTATTACATGGGTTGGTTTGGAAGTGAAAGGAACGACATATCACTTTAAAATAGTCGAAAAAAATGAACCAAAAAAAGAAAAAGAACAGGTACCACAACATTTAGTTGCAAAAAAGGAAGCAATTATTACGAAGATGTTTGTAGAGATTGGAAAGCCAGCAGTTATGAAAAATGATTATGTACAAAAAGGACAACTTCTTGTATCGGGGGTGTATGGGAAAGAGGATAGCCCGACGATTGTTTCTGCCAAAGGGGTTGTATTTGGGGAAACTTGGTACAAGTCTGAAGTGGAGGTACCTTTGAAAACGACATTTCAAGTTTATACAGGGAATTCATATAGAGAGCATTATTTGACTTTCGGAAACGCAAAAATAAAAATATGGGGATTTCAGCATGATAAGTATAAGCAGTCTAAAACGGAGATAGTAAGACATGATGTTAAGCTGCTTGGTTTTACACTGCCGATTGCTTATGAAAAAGCGATTGTACGTGAAGAGGAAGAAGCAAACCGTGAATATACAGAAAAACAGGCAATGGCGGTAGCGGAGGAAATGGGACAAAAAGAATTAAAGAAAAAATTGGATGAACGTGCTATGATTATAGGGAAGAAAGTTTTGCATAAACAGGTTGAGAATGGGAATTTAAAATTATTGTTACATTATACAGTGATTGAAAATATTGCAGAGGCTCAACCGATATCTGAATCCGATATTCAAGGAGATTGAGTAATTAATGGCTGAACAATTAGTAGAGATGAATCAACAATTGGAAAACCATAATGAAGCAATTGCTTTGTTTGGAGTAAATGATGTGCATTTAAAAGTAATTGAGAACGAGCTCGAGGTATCGATTGTTACGAGAGGGGAATCTGTTCGTGTATCTGGAACAGACGAAGCGATAGCTCTTGTTGAAGGTATATTAAAACAGCTTCTAGCTGTTATTCGCAAGGGTGTATCGATTTCTGAGCGTGATGTAGCTTACGCAATTCAACTTGGTCGTCAAGGGAAATTGGCTCATTTTGAAGAGTTATATGAAGAAGAAATTTTTAAAACAGCAAAAGGTAAGTCCATCCGTGTGAAAACGATGGGACAAAGGCAATATATTCATGCTATTAAGAAGAATGATATTGTTTTTGGAATGGGACCAGCAGGTACTGGTAAAACATACTTAGCTGTAGTAATGGCTGTTCGAGCATTAAAAAATGGTTATGTAAAAAAAATTATTTTAACCAGACCTGCTGTTGAAGCTGGAGAAAGTTTAGGTTTTTTACCGGGAGATTTGAAAGAAAAAGTGGATCCGTATTTACGCCCTCTTTATGATGCTCTTCATGATGTGCTTGGGCAAGAACATACACAAAGAATGATGGAACGCGGTATCATTGAAATTGCTCCATTAGCATATATGAGAGGCCGAACACTCGATGATGCCTTTGTTATTCTAGATGAAGCGCAAAATACAACAGGAGCACAAATTAAAATGTTTTTAACACGTCTTGGATTTGGTTCAAAAATGGTTGTTACGGGAGATCCATCTCAGATTGATTTACCGAAAGGTGTGAAATCTGGTCTCTCTATTGCAGCGAATATATTAGACGCCGTACCTGGACTTTCGTTTATTAAACTTGAGCAATCGGATGTTGTTCGTCATCCACTTGTACAGCGAATTATTGAAGCATATGATAAAATGGAATGATCCTGCTTGTAAGGATCATTTCTTTTTATCCTGCTCCAACAATCGGTAGTAGTAAAGCAAAGAAGAGAAAACGAACCGATTGTAAGAGCCCGATTGGTTCAACTAACCATTCGTGAGGAAAAAGCGCCTCAAGAAAGGAAGTTTCACTTTATATCAGGAGAGGAGAAGGTATTGTAATTATGTCAAGGTTTCAAGAAGTTGCTAAGTGGTTTCGCAATATACAACATTCGAAAAAACTGAGCTGGATTTCTTATGTTTTAGTAGGAGCAGTGCTATTTTTTGCGCTGATGAATAATGTAAAACCGGAACAATTAGATGTCAAAATGCTGTCTATTTCAAAAAAGACAATCCATTCTCCTGTTAAAATTGAAGATAAAGTAACAACAGAAAAGAAAAAGAGAGAAGCTGCTCAAAAGGTCGAGGATCAGTATACGTATCGAAGTGAATATAAACAAAATCGAATTGATGTTGTAAATTCGGTCTTTGATGCAGTTAAAGAAGTGGATTCAGAGACCAATGCTTCGGCACCAGATGCACAAAAAAACTTATCGACTTCAGAACGATTGGATAAGTTAAAAAAGAAATTGCCAACGGATTTAACGAAAAGTTTGTCTGATCAAGTGCTATTGCAATTTTTAAATGCGGCAGAAGATCAGCTTCTTGTGGCGAGGGAATCAACCGTCACAGCCGTTAATAATTTAATGAGTTCTCATATTAAAATGAATGAAGTGGATCAGTTTAAAGATCGTATTTCTAACGAGTTAAAAAATGTATTTGTTAGCAATGAATTGAAACAAGCAATTATTGCCCTTGGTCAGTATGCGATCGTACCAAATTATTTTTATGATTCGTCTGCTACGAAGGAACGAAAGCAAATGGCGATGGATCAAGTGGCCCCTGTTTATATTTTACAAGGTCAAATTCTTGTGAAAGAAGGCGACACAATCACAAGAGAAATATATGAACAGTTGAAGCTAGTAGGATTACTGGATCAAAGTAATTCATTTCAACCATTTTTGGGACTAGCTATTTTTATTGGTGTTCTTTTATTTTTTATGCATAAGCAATTTGAGGCGTTTTTAAAGCCGAAAAGAGAGGACAAGCCATATATCCTAGCATATACAACAATTGTTGCTATTACAGTTGTTTTAATGAAAATTATTAGTTTGTTTCAAAAGTTAGAATACGCTGGTATTGCTTATATTGTTCCAGTTGCAATGGGAACTATATTAGTGAAGTTGATGATTAGCGATCGGTTTGTTTTCATAACGAGTGTGATTTTTTCGGTGTGTGGTAGTATTTTATTTAATGAAGGGGTAACGAGTACACTGAATTTTTCAGTTGGGATTTATGTATTGCTTAGCTCGCTTTCTGTTAGTATTTTCTTGCGGGAAAAAAATCGCCGTACAATGCTGCTGCAAGCTGGGGTGCTTGTATCTATTTTAAATGTGGTTGTATTAGCAGCTTTATTGTTACTGCGCAACGGAAACTTTTCACCGCTTGAGATTGGAACACATTTATTAATGGCAGCGGCATCTGGGATTATTTCATCTATTTTAGCAATGGGGATTTTGCCATATTTAGAAAGTGCTCTTGGTCTTGTTTCTAGTATGAAGTTGGTGGAATTAGCGAGTCCAAATCATCCATTGCTTCGCAAAATTTTATTAGAAGCACCAGGAACGTATCATCATAGTGTCATGGTTGCAAATTTATCAGAAGCGGCATGTGAAGCTGTAGGAGCAAATGGTGTGTTAGCACGTGTAGGGGCATACTATCACGATATCGGGAAAACGGTGCAGCCGCATTTCTTTATTGAAAATCAAATGGGAATCTCAAATCCTCATGATCGGTTAGATCCTGAAACAAGCAGAGATATTATAATTGCCCATGTTACAAATGGAGTGAAAATGTTAGAAGAACACCATATTCCGCAAGAAATTATTGATATCACGGCACAGCATCATGGAACCACTTTGTTAAAGTATTTCTACTATAAAGCAATGCAAGAGGATAAAGAGAAGTACACAGAAGAGATGTTTCGTTATCCAGGTCCAAAAGCAACATCAAAAGAATCGGCAATTGTCGGCATTGCCGATAGTGTAGAAGCGGCAGTGCGTTCGATGAATGCACCAACGCCGGAGCAAATTGACAATCTTGTTCGTAGTATTATTAAGGATCGTCTACAAGATGGACAATTTAGTGAATGTAATTTAACATTTAAAGAACTGCAAATTGTGGAGAAAACATTATGTGAAACATTAAATGGAATTTTCCATTCTCGGATTAAGTATCCGAAATTATCAGAAGAAAAGGTGAAGTAAATGGGGTTAATAATTGACTTTTTTGATGAAACGGGAGAAGTAAAAGAAGAGTATGTTGACATGATTCAGCAGTTAGTTGAAAAAGCTGCAGATACAGAATCTGTAGAAGATGGAACAGAACTTTCGATTACATTTGTAAATAATGAGCGTATTCAAGAAATTAACCGTGATTATCGTGATAAAGATCAGCCAACAGACGTGATTTCTTTTGCCATGGAAGATATGGGCGAAGGAGAAATGGAAATTGTCGGTGTGGAAATGCCTCGTATGTTAGGGGATATTATTATTTCTATTCCGAGAGCGAAAGAGCAGGCTGAAGAATATGGCCATTCCTTTGAGCGTGAGCTTGGTTTTTTAGCAGTGCATGGCTTTTTACATTTACTTGGTTATGATCATATGACAGAAGAAGAAGAAAAGGTTATGTTTGGAAAGCAAAAAGAAATTCTCGATACTTTTGGATTGGGTAGATGAAAAAAGGGAAACTAATAAATAGTTTTCGCTATGCATTTGCTGGAATTTTCTTTTGTCTTCTCCATGAAAGAAATGTACAAATTCATTGTTTGGCAGCGTGCGTTGTTAGTGGCCTTGGCTTTTATTTTCATATTACGAAAATAGAGTGGCTTATTTTACTGTTGACAATTGGCGTTGTATTTGCATTGGAAATCGTTAATACAGCGATAGAGAAAACAGTTGATTTAGTAACGACTGATGTGAAACCCCTTGCTAAAATAGCGAAAGACGCAGCAGCAGGCGCGGTATTGTTTTTCTCGATTATTGCCGTTGTAATTGGCGCTATTATCTTTGGGCCGTATATGATATAGTTGCATTCCAAAGATTTTTATCTTTTCATAATGTGAATGGAAAGGACGAGACACGATGAACAGCAAAGAATTAATTCAAGAAGCGATCGAAGCGCGTAAACAAGCATATGTACCGTATTCTAAATTTCAAGTCGGTGCTGCCTTATTAACGAAAGACGGGAAAGTATATCGTGGTTGCAATGTTGAGAATGCATCATATGGTTTGTGTAACTGCGCGGAAAGAACGGCGCTATTTAAAGCGATTTCGGAAGGAAGTACAGAATTTACTGCAATTGCAGTTGTAGCAGATACAAAACGCCCAGTGCCTCCTTGTGGAGCGTGTCGTCAAGTTATGGTAGAATTGTGTGAGTCAAATACAAAAGTATATTTAACAAATTTAAGCGGTGACATTCAAGAAACAACAGTAGGAGAATTGTTACCAGGAGCATTTTTAGCGGAGGATTTACATGAATAGAGAAGGTTTTAAATCAGGTTTTGTCTCTATTATTGGGAGACCAAACGTTGGGAAATCAACATTTTTAAACCGAATTATCGGGCAAAAAATTGCGATTATGAGCGATAAACCACAAACAACACGTAACAAAATTCAAGGTGTTTATACAGAAAATGATGCGCAAGTTGTATTTATTGATACACCAGGTATACATAAACCAAAGCATAAACTTGGCGATTTTATGGTTAAAATGGCTCAAACGACAATAAAAGAAGTAGATATTGTTTTGTTTATGGTCAATGCAGAGGAAGGCTTTGGACGCGGTGAAGAGTTTATCATTGAAAAATTACAAGAAACGAAGCGACCAGTATTTTTAGTGATTAATAAAATTGACCAAGTTCATCCAGAGGAGCTGCTTGGGCTTATTGATAAATACCGTACGTTATATGATTTTGCTGAAATTGTACCTATTTCAGCATTAGAAGGAAATAATGTGGAAGCGTTAATTGGGGCGATTAAAAAATATTTACCAGAAGGCCCACAATATTATCCGGAAAATCAAGTGACAGATCATCCAGAGCGCTTTATTATTGCAGAACTTATTCGTGAAAAAGTATTACATTTAACACGTGAGGAAGTGCCGCATTCTGTTGCGGTTGTTATTGATGCAATTCAAAAGCGTGAAGGCGGAGCAATTTATGTTAATGCAACAATTATTGTAGAACGTCCGTCACAAAAAGGAATTGTGATTGGGAAACAAGGTAAGATGTTAAAAGAAGTTGGGAAAAGAGCGCGCTTTGATATTGAGTCACTTCTTGGTTCAAGAGTATTTTTAGAGTTGTGGGTAAAAGTGCAGAAAGATTGGCGTAACAAAATGTCACAGTTACGTGATCTTGGCTTCCGCGAAGACGAATATCTATAAAGTGAAACTGCCATTCGTCAGATGTTTTTCCTCACGAATGGCTAGCTGAACCAACTGGGCGCATGCCAGCAATTATCCCCCACCTATTTTTTCACTTTTCTCTGAATATTGGAGTGGGGTTTTGCTGCCCGCGAATAGAGAGATAAAAACTGTATAATTTAGAAAAAATTTTCTCACATGAAAATGAACAAAATGGGTCATTTTAATAACAAAGCAAGAAATTGGACTACATGTAAGCTTACTGAGAAAGGTGGATTCTTATGTTAGATTTTACCTGGAAAGTTTTCTCGAAAACAGGAAGCATTGAAACGTATCTTCTTTTGAAGGAAATGGAAAAAAATGTAGAAGATGAAATGCAGCAGCATGAAGAAGTACAAGTAGAGCTAGATTCTCCAATTTCCTAACCCATTTTGTTCGAACCTTGGATGGTGACGAACATGTTTCAAAAAATTGAGGGAATTGTCATTCGAACGATTGATTATGGAGAAACAAACAAAATTGTAACTATATTTTCCCGCGAATTAGGAAAAGTTAGTGCAATGGCCAGAGGAGCTAAAAAACCTAAAAGTAGACTGGCATCCATTTCTCAATTATTAACTCACGGTCATTTTCTCATTCAAATGGGTTCCGGTTTAGGGACATTACAGCAAGGTGAGATTATTTCTTCTATGCGAGAAATCCGTGAAGATTTATTTTTAACTGCTTATGCGTCATTTATTGTTGAACTGACTGATAAAGCGACAGAAGAGAAAAAACATAATCCGTATTTATTTGAAATGTTATATCAAACGTTGCATTATATGAGTGAAGGGGTTGACCCAGAAGTTCTAGCGCTAATTTATCAAACGAAAATGTTGCCAGTTTTCGGGCTTAATCCATACTTTGATACATGTGCGATTTGTCACCAGTCAACAGACTTTGTCGCCTTCTCTATTAGGGAAGGCGGTTTTCTGTGTAAACATCACGCTGAGCAAGACCCGTACCGTATTGTGATTGGAGAAGCTGTTCACAAGCTGTTGCGGTTATTTTATCATTTTGATTTAGCGCGTCTTGGAAATGTATCTGTTAAAGACGAAACAAAAAAACAAATGCGCACAGTATTGAATATGTACTATGATGAATATTGCGGGATATATTTAAAATCAAGACGTTTTTTAGATCAGCTTGATAAATTTCAAATATAGAGGACCAAATGAGGTCCTTTTTACATACTTTCTTTTTCGAATGACATATTTAGTATATAATATTTAAGAGATAGTATAACTCTTTTCGTGTTGTAATGAAGGTGGTGATTATCATAGAACTAAATAAGCGCCAAGAACATATCATCCAGATTGTAAAAGATAACGGTCCAATTACAGGAGAAGCGATTGCTGAGCAATTAAATTTAACGAGAGCAACGCTTAGGCCAGATTTAGCTATTTTAACAATGGCGGGTTATTTAGAAGCACGTCCGCGTGTTGGTTACTTTTATACTGGAAAAACAGGTGGACAACTGCTTTCTGAGGCGGTTAAAAAAGTTATTGTACAAGATTATCAATCTAGGCCGGCTGTAATTGATAAAAACGTTTCTGTATATGATGCAATCTGTGCAATGTTTTTAGAAGATGTCGGTACTTTATTTATCGTTGACCAAAATACATTGTTAGTCGGTGTTGTTTCTCGAAAAGATTTGCTGAGAGCAAGTCTAGGAAAGCAGGATTTGACGTCATTGCCGGTAAATATTATTATGACAAGAATGCCGAATGTTACGATGTGTCGCAAGGAAGATAGCTTGTATGATGTCGCAATGGATTTAATAGAAAAGCAGATTGATGCTGTTCCGGTTGTAAAGGACACAAAACAAGGATTAGAAGTTGTCGGTCGCATCACAAAAACTAATATTACGCGTGCATTCGTTGATTTAGTGAATCATGAGTAAGTGCAATTCGTTTAAAGTGAGGTAATGCAATGAATAGTAAAATCGTATATGTCGTATCTGATTCGGTTGGAGAAACAGCTGATTTAGTTGTTCGAGCAGCTATGGGGCAATTTCCATTTGCGCCGGACATTAGACGTGTACCGTACGTAGAAGATACAGGGACATTAAAAGAAGTTATTTCTATCGCCAAAAGTAATGATGCGCTTATTTGTTTTACGTTAGTAAAGCCTGATATGCGAAAATATTTACGGGAAGAAGCGGCAAAAGAGGGTGTAGAGGCTTATGATATTATCGGTCCTCTTATCGACCAAATTGAAGAGGTAACAGGGCAAATTCCAAGATATGAGCCAGGGGTTGTACGAAAGTTGGATGAAGAGTATTTCAAAAAGATTGAAGCGATTGAATTTGCTGTGAAATATGACGATGGTAGAGATGCACGTGGTCTTTTAAAAGCTGATATCGTATTAATCGGAGTGTCTCGTACATCAAAAACACCACTTTCACAATATCTTGCACATAACAAGCGATTAAAAGTAGCTAATGTTCCTCTCGTGCCTGAAGTGGATCCGCCGGAAGAATTATATCGCGTGCCGAAAGAAAAATGCTTTGGCTTAAAAATAACACCTGATAAATTAAATCATATTCGCAAAGAACGTTTAAAGTCTCTTGGGTTAAGTGATGGAGCGAGTTACGCTAATATTAATCGTATTAAAGAAGAGATTGAACACTTTGAACGTGTAGTGAGTAAAATCGGTTGTCCTGTTATTGATGTATCCAATAAAGCGATTGAAGAAACAGCAAATATTATTGTGAATGCAGTGCAAAACCGACAGAAGTTTTAGCACATTTACCAAAGGTGAATGTGCTTTTTTCACTCAATTATGAAAATTTAACAGATGTGTAGCTAAGTTTAGAAAAATATATTATAATAAAAAATTGTGATAAAAACATTCATTTTACGTTTAGACTTTAATTTTTCAGAATAAACTAGGGATAAGATTTGTGAAGGAAATACTTTTACGTAAAATCGACAAAAATCTAAACAAGAAAACAGACATTATGGAAGGATTCACAGAAGGGATGTAGAATAGAGAAATATGCAAAACATCACTAAAATTTTTGTTGATGCAGATGCATGTCCAGTGAAGGAAGAAATTTTGCACATCGTACAAAATTTCATGTCGACATTTGGTTTGTCGCATCCTACGCCCATCAGTCAAGAAGCCAAAAAGGAAATTGGGTATATGTAGATTCTGCACAAGATGAGGTGGATTTTTACATCTATCAGCGTGCAAAGGCAGGAAATCTCGTTATCACACAAGATATGGGGCTTGCTGGTCTTCTTGTTAAAAAAGGAGTGTACGTATTATCTCCGCGCGGCACATTTGTAACCGATGAGCATATGGATACAATTTTATATAATCGATATGTATCTGCGAAGTTACGTAGACAAGGAACCTTTACAAAAGGGCCAAAAACGTTTGCTAAGCGTGATCGACAATGTTTTTTGTCTAGTTTAGAAAAAATATTGTCGAATTATAAAGGAATTCTTTAGTTTGTATCGAATACAAAATACGACACGGAGATGGAGTTATGGGAAACAAAATTCCCGAGGAAGTTGTAGAACAAATTCGTACATCGTCTGATATTGTTGATGTGATTGGTGAATATGTGCAGCTTAAAAAACAAGGTCGAAATTATTTTGGACTTTGCCCTTTTCATGGCGAGAACTCACCGTCGTTTTCTGTTTCCTCTGATAAGCAAATTTTTCATTGCTTCGGATGCGGAGAAGGAGGAAATGTTTTTTCCTTCTTAATGAAAATAGACGGACTGTCTTTTGTGGAAGCTGTACAAAAATTAGGTGAGCGAAATGATATTCCTGTTGCTAACTTTACATCAGAACTAGAGCAAAAACAAAACATATCTGATGATAGTACGATTATGTTGCAAGCTCATGAGCTTTTGAAAAAGTATTACCATCATCTCTTAGTAAATACAGAAGATGGGAAACAAGCACTTTCGTATTTGCTAGAGCGAGGTATTACGAAAGAAATGATTGCAAAGTTTGAAATTGGGTATGCCACTCCCGCTTGGGATGCAGCGGCGAAAATCTTGCAAAAGCGGGGATTCTCACCAGCTGTTATGGAACAAGCTGGCTTACTTATTCGCAGCGAGAAGGATGGCAGTTATCATGATCGTTTTCGTGGACGAGTTATATTTCCAATTCATACCTTGCAAGGAAAAGTAGCTGCTTTTAGTGGACGGGCATTAGGAGATGATACACCTAAGTATTTGAATAGCCCAGAAACACCTATTTTTCATAAAAGCAAGCTGTTATATAATTTTCATCAAGCAAGGCCATTTATTCGAAAACGAGGGCAAGTTCTTCTCTTTGAAGGATATGCGGATGTTTTAGCAGCTGTGAAAAGTGGGATTGAAGAATCTGTTGCAACAATGGGCACTGCTTTAACTGAGGAACAGGCGAAGCTTCTGCGGCGTAATGTTGAAACTGTTGTTCTTTGCTATGATGGTGATAAAGCAGGACAAGAAGCAACGATGAAAGCAGGACAATTGTTATTGCAAACCGGTTGTGAAGTGAAGGTTGTCTCTATGCCAGATAAATTAGACCCTGACGAATATGTGCAGCGATACGGGATAACACCGTTTCAAAAACTTGTACATGCAAGTATAAGTTTTGTTGGATTTAAAATAAATTATCTTCGTTTAGGGAAAAATTTACAAGATGAATCTGGAAAAGAAGCTTATGTGAAAAGTGTTTTAAAAGAGTTAGCTTCATTGCAAGATGCAATGCAGGCGGAATCGTATTTGAAGGCATTGTCACAGGAATTTGCTTACTCAATGGAAACACTACTTGGGCAATTGCACCAATATCGCAAAGAACAAAAGGTACAGCAAAAACAGACAAAGCCAATTTCGCAGCCTTCTCAAATTGTTCATGCGAAGCCGAAATTTTCTGGTTTTGAAAGAGCTGAAAGAGAGCTTATTTATCATATGTTGCAAAGTGTAGATATCGCTTTTCGTATCGAGCCTCATATAGAAGATTTTCATACAGAAGAACATAAAGGGATTTTATATGAGCTATACGCATATTATGAAAAGGGAAATGAACCGTCAGTCGGAAACTTTTTAAGCTGGCTTTCTGACGAAAAGTTAAAAAATATTGTAACTAATATTTCAACAGATGAGATGATTAATCCCGAATTCTCAGAAGAATTGCTTCATGGTAACGTAGATGCTTTACGTCGGCATAAGCAAAAAATAAAGAAAATGGAAAATATTTTTATGCTCAAGCAAATGGAAAAAGAAGACCATTTGGCAGCAGCGCGTTTTTTCCAAGAGTATTTACAAAAGCGAAAAGCAAGAAAATAGCTTTTTGTATAAAAACTTATTATAATCATTGTTTGTATCTCGCGTAAGGAGGGGAACAAATGGCTGATAAACCAGCTCGTTCTAAACAAATTGAAACTGATATAACACTTGAGCAAGTGAAAGAGCAACTCACAGAGCTCGGAAAAAAACGTGGCGTTCTTACATATGAAGAGATTGCAGAACGCATGAGCGGATTTGATATTGAATCCGAACAAATGGATGAATATTATGAATATTTAGGTGAACAAGGAATTGATTTAGTTGGCGACAGCGATGAAGATCCAAATACACATCAATTAGCCAAAACAGAAGAAGAGTTTGACTTAAATGATTTAAGTGTACCGCCAGGTGTGAAAATCAATGATCCTGTGCGCATGTACTTAAAAGAAATTGGTCGTGTTGACTTACTATCTGCTGAAGAAGAAATTGCTCTTGCAAAACGTATTGAAGAAGGCGATGAAGAAGCGAAGCGCCGCCTTGCAGAAGCAAACTTACGTCTTGTTGTAAGTATTGCAAAACGTTATGTTGGCCGCGGTATGCTTTTCTTAGACTTAATTCAAGAAGGGAATATGGGTCTAATTAAAGCAGTTGAAAAGTTTGATTACCGCAAAGGGTATAAATTTAGTACGTATGCAACATGGTGGATTCGCCAAGCGATTACACGTGCAATTGCAGACCAAGCAAGAACAATTCGTATACCAGTTCATATGGTTGAAACAATTAATAAATTAATTCGTGTTCAACGTCAATTATTACAAGATTTAGGTCGTGAGCCGTCTCCTGAAGAAATTGGTGAAGAGATGGATCTAGCTCCTGAAAAAGTACGCGAAATCTTAAAAATTGCACAAGAGCCAGTATCTCTTGAAACACCAATTGGTGAAGAGGACGACTCTCATTTAGGTGACTTTATTGAAGACCAAGAAGCAACATCTCCTGCAGATCATGCAGCATATGAGTTATTAAAAGAGCAATTAGAAGATGTACTAGATACATTAACAGATCGTGAAGAAAATGTTCTTCGTCTTCGTTTCGGTTTAGACGATGGACGAACTCGCACGCTTGAAGAAGTTGGAAAAGTATTCGGCGTTACGAGAGAGCGTATTCGTCAAATTGAAGCAAAAGCGCTTCGTAAATTAAGACACCCAAGCCGTAGCAAACGTTTGAAAGATTTCTTAGAATAGAGATTTGCTTAAAGTTTACTTCAGTAATATGAAGTAAACTTTTTTCTTTTGTTAATTTTTGTTAAAATTTAGCTATCAAAAGCAATTACAATTCTTGTAATTTATTTTACAGAATTGTCTTTTGATTTGCAAATGGTCATTTTTCGATTTTTCGATTAATTTCGTGTATTCCTAGCAAAAATATGTGGAAAATATAACTGTTTATGATGAGAAAAGTGGATATTTATCAAAAATTTACGTGATTTTGTAGCGGAATAATTGATTGAATATATGGAATATTTTAAACTTATTGTAGTTTGGTCTTTTCTGGTAGAATATTTTCAAGTACAATATAAATGACTGAATCATCAAACTATTAAGGGGTATAGAGGGGGAAAAAGAAAAAATGAAGCGTAATCCGTTAATTCCATTTGCTCTTATTGCCGTATTAGGAATTATTATGATGTTTGTATTTTCATTTCAAGGTATGAATAAATCAAAGGAGCTAGCTGAGGCGAAGAAGCCCGGGGGAAAAACGACGCAGACAGCAGCAAAACCTGAAGATATTGTAAAGCAAAATTGTACAAGTTGTCATGGTGATCAGTTGCAAGGAGCAGTTGGTCCTAATTTGCAAAAAGTAGGTGACAGACTTTCGAAAGATCAAATCCAAGAAGTTATTTTAAAAGGAAGAGGAAACATGCCATCAGGTATTATTCCAGCGGATCAAGCGTCAAAGGTTGCAGATTGGTTATCAAAGAAAAAATAATATATTGTTACATGGCAACTCTTTGCGTCTTAGCGAAGGGTCTTTTTTTGTCTTGATTTAATGAGCAGTAAGATTCCAGCTTCAAGATCTTGAGAAGTTAAAGAAGATAGATGGGAGATGATTGCTGAGTACTTCAATTAACTATTAGTCGGGATGAAGAAAATCCTCCATTGATGGAAGTTTCACTGTATTATGTTTGCTTTCTGTTTACCTTCTTTTTAAAATAAAGAGGATCAAGATAATTTCAAAAAAGACATGTGGTGACTACATGAAATAATTATTTTATGATATATGGAAGTTTCACTTTATCCCGCTATTTGCGGGCAGTAAGGTCCCACCTAAAAATTGAGAGAAAAGCGCGAAGAAGATAGGTGAGACTAACTGCCCATAAAAGCCCGATTGGTGAGGGCTAACAATCAGTGGGGGAAAGAAAACCCCCACTGATTGTAGTTTCACTTTATCGCCTAAAATGTTGAATTCGAAAAAAACGGTTTGTAAGGTAAGTAAAATAATTTATTCCCTTGCAACAACAACTATAAATTCTTTATCATGGAGACAGACTGAAAAGAGAAGGAGCAATTGAAACAAATGAATGAAGTAAAGCTTTCAAAACGATTAGAAGAAGTGGTGCTTGAAATTCCAAAGGGTTCTACTGTTGCAGATATTGGTTCGGATCATGCTTATTTACCTTGTTATACGGTTTTACATAATATTGCCACACAGGCGGTAGCGGGAGAGGTTGTAGAAGGTCCGTTCCGTTCTGCCCAAGCTACGGTAGCAGAGTGCGGATTGCAAAATAAAGTGAACGTACGTAAAGGAAATGGCTTAGAAGTAATCGCGCCAGGTGAAGTAGATGTAATTACAATTGCAGGTATGGGTGGTGCGTTAATTCGTGATATTTTAGAGAATGGAAAAGAGAAACTTAGTGGTGTAACCCGTTTAATTTTACAGCCTAACATTGCTGCGCACCATATTCGCGAATGGTTTATTGAAAATGGCTGGGAATTAATAAAAGAAAAAATTATAAAAGAAGACGGCAAGATTTACGAAATTTTAGTAGGGGAACAGGGAAACACCCTTGCACCGTACAGTGAAAAAAAAGAAGAAGCTTTGTTAATGGGACCATTTTTAATGAAAGAGAAAAATGAAGTGTTTGTAGAAAAATGGGAGAGTGAACGTAAAAACTTTAAAAATATTTGTAAGCAATTAGAACTTGCGACAGAAACAGAAGATACAAAAGTGAAGCGTGCAGAAGTGTTAGAGAAGATCCGTATGATTGAGGAGGTTTTATCATGAGTAAAACGCCGAATGGATATGAAATCATTTCTTTATTTGAAAGTATGTACCCAAAACATTTAGCGATGGAAGGCGATAAGGTTGGATTGCAAATTGGGGCATTGAATAAAACGGTAGAGAGTGTTTTAATCGCACTTGATGTAACGGAAGAAGTTGTACAAGAGGCGATAGAAAAAGGGGCGAATTTAATTATTGCCCATCATCCGCTTATCTTTAATCCATTAAAACTAATTCATACAGAGCAAGCATATGGACGGATTATTGAAATGTGTATAAAACACGATATTGCAGTTTATGCTGCTCATACAAATGTGGATATTGCCAAAGGTGGTGTGAATGATTTACTTGCAGACGCTTTAGGATTGCAGGAAACAGAAGTGCTTGTTCCTACTTATGCAGAAGAAATGAAAAAGGTAGTTGTATTTGTTCCTTCTTCTCATGCAGAAGTGGTACGTCAGGCGATTGGTGATGCGGGAGCGGGTCATATCGGGAATTATAGTCATTGTACGTTTAATAGTGGGGGCACTGGTACATTTATGCCGCAAGAAGGAACAAATCCGTATATCGGAAAGACAGGGCATTTAGAACAGGTGGAAGAAGTTCGTATTGAAACTATTATTCCTGCTTCCCTGCAGCGTAAAATCATGAAAGCAATGCTACAGGCACATCCGTATGAAGAAGTAGCATATGATATTTACCCGCTAGAGAACAAAGGTGAAACATTAGGACTTGGGAAAATCGGGTATTTACCACAAGAAATGACATTACAACAGTTTGCAGAGCATGTGAAGGAATCTCTTGAAGTGAAGGGAGCTCGCGTTGTTGGAAACTTACATGATACTGTGAAAAAAGTAGCGGTACTTGGCGGGGATGGGAATAAGTATATAAAGCAGGCGAAGTATAAAGGAGCAGACGTATATGTGACAGGAGATATGTATTATCATGTTGCGCATGATGCGATGATGCTTGGATTAAATATTGTAGATCCGGGACATAACGTAGAAAAAGTGATGAAAAAAGGTGTACAAAAACAATTACAAGCAAAAGTAGATGAGAGAAAATTTACTGCGCGTATTCATGCTTCAGAATTACATACAGATCCATTTACGTTTGTATAACGTGGACTAGAATAAAATCCGTTATCTTATAAGATAACGGATTTATTTATATTATCCCGCTATTGATGGGAGTTTCACTTTATTTTGCCTTTACTTTCGGTAAGATTTTTTGTAATGGTACGTTTCGTTTGCGCTCCCACGTTGCAGGATTTGTTGGATCGTACTGTTCAAAAAATGCGATTACCTCTTTTGTGATAGGTGTTGGTGTAGAAGCACCCGCTGTAATAGCTACTGTTTCTACGCCTTGTAGCCATTCTAATTGAATTTCACTTACATCGGCAACGCGGTATGCTTTTGTGCTAGCAATTTCTTCAGATACTTGTGCAAGGCGGTTAGAGTTATTACTTTTTGGATCACCAACAACAATTGTTAAATCAGCAGCAGTTGCTTGTTTTGCGACCGCTTCTTGACGCACTTGTGTAGCAAGGCAAATCTCTTTATGAAATTCTGCTGTCGGAAACTTTTTTTGGATTTTCTCCATAATATGTTGAACATCCCATTGACTCATCGTCGTTTGGTTTGTGACCAAAATTTTATCAGTTGGAATGGTAAGTGTTTCAAGGTCTGTTTCTTTCTCAATGAGATGGACAATATCTGGGGCAATTCCAATTGCACCTTCAGGCTCAGGATGTCCTTTTTTGCCGATA
Source organism: Bacillus sp. S2(2024) (assembly GCF_050474045.1). Taxonomy (NCBI): domain Bacteria; kingdom Bacillati; phylum Bacillota; class Bacilli; order Caryophanales; family Bacillaceae; genus Bacillus; species Bacillus sp. S2(2024). Next base: position 3,285,604 of record NZ_JBFLUS010000003.1, on the reverse strand, counting down.
TAAATAATATGGTAGCCTTCTTCTTTTTTTGCCTCAATTAAGTCATGTGTTTTTGTTACGTCAGGACATGTCGCATCAATTGTTGTTAGGCCCTTTTCCTTTGCACGTTGTTTTACTTCAGGAGATACACCGTGAGCTGTAAAAATAACAGTGCCAGCCTCAATTTTTTCTAGAATATCTAAGCGGCTTGGACCGTCAAGCGTAATAATGCCATCTTCTTCAAATGCATCTGTTACGTGTTTGTTATGGACAATCATACCTAAAATATAAATTGGTCTTGGTAAGGTCTTATCCAGCGCTGCATTGCGCGCAATAACCATCGCGTCTACAACACCGTAGCAATAGCCGCGAGGAGAAATTTTAACAATTTTCATATAATTAATCCGCTCCTTTAAAAAAGGATTTGTTTGATAAAGTTAATCCTTTTTATTATAAAGGAGAAGGAAGCGGATGACAAAGAAATGTTACACATATAACTTTGGTTTAGGGGTAGTTGACTGTAAGGTTTCTACGTTTGCATCATCTTCAAGTATGATTTGAGAAGTAAGTGGTTTGTTTGTAATGGGTATTTGTTCAGATGGAGTGGGAAGTATTGTTTTAACTTCTTCTGTTTGTTTTTCCTCAGTATTTTTTCCGGATGTAAGTATTTTCATTATGTTAGGAATACTGCGGACAACCGGGCCGTATTGCTGCACGACGGGTCCAAAGGATTGGGCCATTTGGACAACTTTTTCAACGTTGTTTAGCATTCCAGTGGGGTTTGAAATGAAGTTAGTGAAAAAGCTGCCAATCCCACTAGGTGTACTTCCTGCTGCTGCCGCTGCTCCGCGTGTTTCATTTGGTGCCATCATTTGAGGTTGCATCATTCTTTGCTGCTGCTGCGGTTGCATATATGGGTTGTTTTGCTGCTGCTGCATATATGGACGGTTTTGCTGATATGGTACATTTGAGTAGGTTTCCATTTGTCTATAAGGGGGCATCATATGCATATAATCTGCAGCTGGGTCGCTTTTTTTAAATAATTTTGCAAGAAAGCCTTTCTTTTTAGGCATCATCGGTTGCATGCCTGGTGATGGTTGCATACCTGGTGACGGATACATCGTATAAGGATAGGGAGGCTGACCGTACATTTGTTGATATGGAGGAGATTTCATACGCATTAGGAAATCCTCCTTTCTTCAATTTGGTAATATACACCACAATATGCAATTGACAGTAAGAAGGTTAGTTTTTCCTCTGAAAAGCTAAACTAAAGATAGATTTTACTGGTAGATTTCGATATAATGTTAACTTGACTGATTAATGAACGCAGTAGAAATAAGGAAGAAGGTGGAATGTATGTCAGTGCAAACATTTACACAGTATGATTTTCAACCATTTTTAATAGATGCAATCCGTGAATTGCGTTTTTCAGAACCGACAGAAATTCAACAGAAGATTTTCCCTGTTGTGAAAAAGGGAATTAGTATTATCGGACAATCACAAACGGGTTCTGGAAAAACACACGCGTATTTACTTCCAACGTTAAATCGTATTGATACAAATCGAGAGGAAGTACAGCTTGTAATTACAGCTCCAACTCGTGAATTAGCACAACAAATTTATGCGGAAATTGTAAAGATAACAAAGTTTTGTGAAGAAGACAAAATGATTACAGCACGTTGTTTTATCGGTGGGACAGATAAACAGCGTTCGATTGAAAAGCTGAAGAAACAACCGCATGTTGTTGTCGGAACGCCTGGTCGTATTAAAGATTTAGTGGAAGAGCAAGCGCTATTTGTACATACGGCTTCTGTTATTGTTGTCGATGAAGCAGATTTAATGCTTGATATGGGCTTTATTCACGATGTAGATAAAATTGCATCGCGTATGCCGAAAAATTTACAAATGCTTGTTTTCTCAGCGACAATTCCGCAAAAGTTAAAACCATTTATGAAGAAATATATGGAGAACCCAGAGCATATTCATATTAATCCAAAGCAAGTAGCAGCAGTTAACCTTGAACATCATCTTATTCCATCAAGACACCGTAATAAAGTTGAGCTTGTGAAAAATATGTTACTGCAATATCAGCCGTATTTAGCGATCGTGTTTACAAATACAAAAAAAATGGCTGATGAAGTAGCTGATGGTTTAGTGGAGCGCGGTTTAAAAGTTGGTCGTATTCACGGTGATTTATCCCCTCGTGATCGTAAGAAAATGATGAAACAAGTTCGTGATTTAGAATTCCAATACATTGTAGCTACAGATTTAGCTGCACGCGGTATTGATATCGAGGGAATTAGTCATGTTATTAACTATGAAATTCCGTCCGATTTAGATTTCTTTATTCATCGTGTTGGCCGAACTGCACGTGCTGGATACTCTGGTATTGCAGCAACAATTTATGATCCGGCTGATGAAGAAGCATTAGATACTTTAGAGAAGCAACGCCATATTGAATTCCAACACGTTGATTTGCGTGCAGGTGAGTGGATTGAATTAGGACCTCGACGTCGTCGTCAAAGTCGTAAGAAACCGAATGATAAATTAGATGCTATGGCGCAAAAAGTTGTGAAAAAACCGAAAAAAGTAAAACCGAACTACAAGAAAAAGCTTGAATGGGAACGTGAAAAAATTAAGAAAAAATATAGCAAGAAGAAAAGATAAGGACTTTCCTTATCTTTTTTTGTGGGGAAGCTAACAGTGTCAGATTTCTACAAATTATGCTATTATTATAGCTATTGTATTTATAAGAGGTGATTACATGTTGAAAATTGGATCTCACGTTTCGATGAGTGGAAAGAAAATGCTATTAGCAGCGAGTGAGGAAGCTGTATCCTATGGTGCAACAACGTTTATGGTTTATACAGGGGCACCGCAAAATACGAGAAGGAAACCAATTGAAGAGTTAAATATAGAAGCTGGACGTAAACATATGGAACTTCATGGGATTGAAGAAATTATTGTTCATGCACCTTATATTATTAACATTGGTAACACAACGAAACCTGAAACGTTCCAACTAGGTGTTGATTTTCTTCGCATGGAAATCGAAAGAACATCAGCGTTAGGAGTTGCAAAACAAATTGTGCTTCATCCTGGAGCACATGTTGGAGCAGGTGCAGATGCAGGAATTCAAAAAATTATTGAAGGATTAAATGAAGTGTTAACAGCTGATCAAACGGTGAACATTGCGCTAGAAACAATGGCTGGAAAAGGAACAGAGTGCGGGCGCAGCTTTGAAGAGCTTGCTAGAATCATTGATGGTGTAACACATAATGAGAAATTATCTGTCTGCTTTGATACGTGTCATACACATGACGCTGGTTACGATATTGTTAATGATTTTGACGGTGTTTTAAACGAGTTTGATAAAATTGTAGGTATTGATCGTTTGCAAGTATTACACATTAATGATAGTAAAAATGAGCGCGGTGCTAGAAAAGACCGTCATGAGAATATTGGATTCGGTCATATTGGTTATAAAACATTGCATCACATTGTACATCATCCACAATTACAGCATGTACCGAAAATTCTTGAAACACCATATGTAGGTGAGGATAAACAAGATAAGAAGCCACCGTATAAATTTGAAATTGAAATGTTGAAAAACGGTATGTTTGATGAAGAAATTCTTCAGAAAATTAAGGGGCAATAAAAAAAGGGGGAAATCCCCTTTTTTATTTTAGTAATTTTTGGAACAAAGTATTGATTTGCTGTGCAGTAGCAGGAGAAGTAACCTTTGCAATTTGTTTTAAGAGTTGCAATCTTTCTTGGACATCATAAATATTAATATGTTTTCCTTGAATTAATGTGACGATTTTATCTGCTTGTTCGCTTGTAATAGATACTCCATATTCTGTACTATATTTTAATAATTCTTTAGAAGTCATATTGTTTAATTTTTTATTTACAAACTGCTGAATGAGGTTCATGTTGCTGCCTCCTTTGTTTTGTCCTCATATCCGAATATATGTGGAATATGCTTGTGTATATTCCAAAGCAGGCAGTTTTCTCAGCAAAAAAAGGTGAGTGTGCTATAATAAAAGGACAAAACTATAAAGATACTTGAGGAGGTAGCATGGAAAAAAAACAACATAGAAGAGAAAGTATAATTCATCTTGTGTATCGTCTTATTATGATTGTAATCGGTGCTGGTTGTGCAGCGGTTGCACTCGAATTGTTTTTAATTCCAAACAAAATTATTGATGGTGGTATTATCGGTGTTTCCCTCATATTAGATTACCTTACACCAAATGTTTGGTGGCTAAGCTTTTCCACTTTAGTTGTAATCCTCAATTTACCATTTATGTACTCAGGTTATAAGCAAATCGGAAAAACATTTATGTTATCTTCTGTTTTTGCAGTTGTATGTTTAGCTTTCATTGAGTCAACATTGCATTCTATTCAGCCCTTTACGACAGAGCCGATTTTAGCGACTGTCTTTGGCGGATTAATTTTAGGTGTTGGTGTTGGACTGGTAATTAGGCATGGTGGTTCATTAGATGGAGCGGAAATTCTAGGTATTTTGCTAACAAAAAAATTACCGTTCTCTGTTGGTGAATTTGTGATGTTTATGAATATTTTCGTCTTTTCTTGGGCGGCATTTGTGTTTGGAGTAGAACAAGCAATGTATTCTGTCATGACATACTATATTGCCTTTAAAACGATTGATACAGTTATTCAAGGTTTAGATGAAACAAAAGCAGTTATTATTGTGTCAGACTATTATGAAGAAGTATCAAATGCAATTTTACATCGACTTGGTCGCGGAACAACGAAGCTAGTTGGAAAAGGTGGCTATACAGATAAAGAAAAAGAAGTCATCTATGCAGTTATTACTCGTTTAGAGGTAACGAAACTAAAATCAATTGTTCATGAAGTAGATGAAAATGCTTTTATTACTATTATGAATACACAAGAAACAAAAGGTGCAAAATTTAAATCAGCAATTCACTAAAAGCAGAGAGATTTTCTCTGCTTTTTGCTATAATAGAAGGGTTGTCTAAAATGAGAGGTATATTTTAGGACAGATTGGTTTACAACTCGTAATGAGCTATAATATAATTCAAAGAGAAATAAATCGGAATCATTCTGAATTAAAATAGGTGAGATATGATGGAATATATATTAGAAATCGAGAATTTAACCTTTCGTTATGAAGAGCGAAATGTGTTAGAGAATATTCAATTACAAGTTCCTAAAGGAGCTTTTTTAGGTTTAGTAGGCCCAAATGGATCGGGGAAATCTACATTATTGAAATGCATATTAGGTATTTTAAAACCGAAACAAGGGACGATTCGGTTGTTTGGTGTTGATAGTAAGAAATTTAAAAATTGGAATAAAGTTGGATATGTTTCACAAAAGGCAAATAGCTTCAATTCTGGCTTTCCAGCAACTGTATTTGAAGTTGTTTCGATGGGACTTGTTTCTAAAAAGGGCTTATTTCGCTTTTTATCCAAATCTGATAAAGAAAAAGTAAGACAGGCTATCGCCGATGTTGGAATGAGTGATTTTATAAATCGGAACATTGGAGAGCTTTCTGGAGGGCAACAGCAGCGCGTCTTTATTGCAAGAGCACTTGTCAGCGACCCAGAGCTGTTGATTTTAGATGAACCAACAGTGGGGGTAGACGTGAAAAATGTTGAGAGTTTTTATGAAATGCTTGCACATTTAAATAAGAAATTAGGAATTACACTGATTCTTGTGACGCATGATATTGGCGCGGTAACAGAAAAAGTGACGCATGTGGCATGCTTAAATCAGCAGTTACATTTCCATGGAAATATAGAGACATTCCGAGAGTTAGAAGATACTGAAATGTCGTTATTATATGGTCATCATGTTCATCGTTTAGAGCATGATCACGAGCATCACGGGGGGATACGATGATACAGGATTTTTTGCAATATGACTTTTTACGAAATTCTTTATACGCTGGAATTTTAATTGGACTTGTTGCCCCGCTGTTAGGTGTTTTTGTTGTAATTCGTCGTTTATCATTTATTGCTGATGCGTTAAGTCATGTTACGTTATCAGGTATTGCAGCGAGCTTATTACTAGAAAAGACAGTGTTTACCGGTGGTTTTTTAAATCCATTATATATGGGAATGGTATTTTCTATTGGCGGTGCTTTACTCATTGAAAAATTAAGAGCGGTATATAAACATTATCAAGAGTTAGCAGTTCCAATTATTTTATCAGCTGGTATTGGAATTGGTGTTGTGTTCATTTCGCTTGCAAATGGATTTAATACAGATTTATTTAGTTATTTGTTTGGTAGTGTGAGTGCAGTAACAAGCAGTGATTTACTTATTATTGGATTGGTTGCTATAGTTGTTCTTGCTGTCATCATTTTATTATACAAAGAACTGTTCTTATTATCTTTTGATGAAGAATATGCTGTAGCAACAGGTTTGCGTGCAAAATGGATTCACTTTATTTTTGTTATTTTAGTTGCACTTGTGATTGCGGTTTCAATGCGTGTTGTCGGTATTCTTCTTGTTTCATCGTTAATGACATTACCAGTTGCAGCGAGTATCCGCATCGCGAAAGGATTTAAACAAACGATTTTCTACTCTATTGTATTTGGGGAAATTTCGGTAGTCGGAGGTATGTTAGCTTCTTATCAGCTAAACCTCGCTCCAGGTGGTACAATTGTTGTGTTAGCAGTTCTTATTTTAATTGGTGCAATCTTATGGGAGAAGAAAAAAACTGCGTAAAGTAGGGATGATTATGAATCTTACAGAAGCTTTACACCTTATGAAGGAGAAAGGCTATAAACATACTGGTAAAAGAGAAGAGATGCTTCGCCTATTTGCAGCTCACAATAAATATTTAACAGCGAGAGATGTTTTAGCTAATATGAAAGATGATTATCCGGGATTAAGCTTTGATACCATTTATCGCAATTTAACTGTATTTGTAGAAATTGGTATTTTGGAACAGACTGAATTAAATGGTGAAAAGCATTTTCGCTTCAAATGTTCTACTACAGAACACCATCATCATTTCATTTGTTTAGATTGCGGGGGAACGAAGGAAATTACTTCGTGTCCAATGGAACTAATGAATAAAGATTTTAAAGGATTTGAAGTAACTGGGCATAAGTTTGAAATATATGGACGCTGCCCAAAGTGTGCACAATAAAAAGCTTGTCAGTTTTGAAACTGACAAGCTTTTTTTATTAGAACTTTTTCACTTTATTTTTCTTGTTTTGCCGCATATTCTGCTGCAATTTTATCAATTTCTTTTTTTAATTCTTCTACCATTGTTTCTTCTGGTACTTTACGCACAATTTCACCTTTACGGAAAAGTAAACCTTCTCCGCGTGCTCCAGCAATCCCGATATCAGCTTCACGTGCTTCACCAGGACCATTTACTGCGCAACCAAGTACCGCAACTTTAATCGGTGCTTTAATTTTTGAAATATACTCCTCTACTTCATTTGCGATGCTAATTAAGTCAATTTCAATACGTCCGCATGTTGGACAAGAGATTAATGTAGCAGCGTTTGAAGCAAGACCAAATGATTTTAATAGTTCACGTGCTACTTTTACTTCTTCAACTGGGTCTGCACTTAACGAAATACGTAGTGTGTTACCGATGCCTTTGCTTAAGATAGCTCCAAGACCAGCTGCACTTTTTACAGTTCCAGCAAATAACGTTCCAGATTCCGTGATTCCAAGGTGTAATGGATAATCGAAAGCACGTGATGCTTTTTCGTATGCTTCAATTGCTAAGTTCACATCGGACGCTTTCATCGATACGATGATATCGTGAAAATCTAAGTCCTCTAAAATTTTAATGTGATGCAATGCGCTTTCTACCATGCCATCTGCTGTTGGGTATCCATATTTTTCTAAAATATGACGTTCTAATGAACCTGCATTTACACCGATGCGAATTGGAATGCCACGTTCTTTTGCAGCATTTACAACTGCTTCAACTTTATGGCGGCGACCGATGTTGCCTGGATTGATACGAACTTTGTCAATACCGCCTTCAATTGCTTTTAATGCTAGGCGATAGTCAAAGTGAATATCAGCAACAAGAGGGATATTAATTTGTTTTTTAATATCAGCAATTGCATTTGCAGCGCGCTCATCTGGAACGGCTACACGAACAATTTGACAACCTGCTTCTTCTAAACGTTTAATTTCAGCAACTGTTGCTTCCACATCATGCGTTTTTGTTGTTGTCATACTTTGTATAATTAATTCATTATTACCGCCAATTGTTAAATTTCCAACTTTAACAGGACGTGTTTTTGTACGATGAGTTATTTCATTCACGAATAGATCGCTCTCCTTATAAAAGAAGTTTCTTATTTTATAGACAAATACATTTATATTATATACAGTATTTATCTAGTGAAGCCAAATGTCTAGTTTCACTTTTTCTATTGTATCAGCGCTTTGCTGCAGTTGACAAGAATTATGTAATGCTATTATGGATAAAGAGGGAATTTGTATTTTTTTCCGATTTGTATTTTTGGAGGAGATTCATTTTCGTTTAATCCTTTAAAATCTGTCACAACCTTTTCAATAGAAGGAATTTTTTTTTTGTTAATTTCTTCTGTAATGGATAGAACGGTATCACCTGTTTTTACCTCAATGATTTTATATTTTGCTGATAATATTTTTTCTTTTTGGTCGTTCTTTGAAGCTTTAGCTGAAGTTTCTTTTGTTTTGGGATATGTATGAAGTAATGGCAAAGTGCCGATTGTAATATCGTAGTACAGAATGTAACCGAGGACAAGCAATAATAAAACACCGCCAAGTCTTTTCATATTTCTCCACTCCTTTGTAGAGAAATATATGCTTGTCCAAAAAAAAAATGCCTTGAAGGCATTTTTTATAGTGAATTTTTTTCTTTTGGTTTTGGTACTTCTTTTATTGTTAAGTAAAGAACAATGAGGACAACAGCAATAAATAGAAGTAACGGGCTTGGGACATTAATTTTTAACAAGTCCATGATCATAAAGAATATTGTTGGGATTGTATAACTGTAAGCAGTTAATGTCCAAACTTGTTTGTAAGATAGCTTGCGCTGTCCGCTCATTGCAGAGCCGATAAATGCTAATAGCGTAACACCAAGGAATGTAATGAAGAGTTGGAATAAGTAAATAAATATCCCGATAACGAACATAGCAATTGGATATATGCTATCGATAAATGTAACCAATTCTTGAATATCTTTCTTTTCAAAAGTTGTATTTCCAAAGTTACTATATGGAAATGATTGTGGTTTTTGTTCTGATATTGAAATCACTTTATCTTTTAAGATGAACACACCATCTCGGTTTGGATATGCACTTGTATCTGTTGCGTTTGGATCAAATACAAAAATAGAATTTGTGTCATCTTTTACAATGGGCTTGTTGATGTCTGCGTGAAGTTCGCCATTTTCAATTTTAAAATCAGGCACATCTTTTTCGATAGAACGATCAACCAGACTGATACCATCTTGAATGAAATTTCCAAATAGAATTGTTTTTGGAACGGTAGCCAATAAACATAACAACATTATGTAAAGAATCGTTTTTCCGATTTTTTGAAAACGAAAGAGTGCCATCTCTTTTGGTGCATATAAGCTTTTGAATAGTTGTGTAAATACGGACATGAATTCACTTCCTTCTTTATAAATATACTGATTTATCACCTCATTGTAACGTACGTTTCTAAAGAATCACAAGATATATCATGCGTGATATGGAAAATACAATTGACACATTTCTTTTCAATATGGTAAATTTATCTTACATTTTTATGTGTAATCATACATTCCGTAGTAGTTTAACTGACTAGAGCACATAAGATACCTTGGCAGTTATTCATATATATATTGTGGACCCTTAGCTCAGCTGGTTAGAGCAGACGGCTCATAACCGTCCGGTCGTAGGTTCGAGTCCTACAGGGTCCATACCCATTTCACATATTCATACATAGCACATATGCTTCCTTATAGAAGGAAGCTTTTTTTACGAAATACATGAGCATTTCGTTTGAAAAGAAATGGGAAATTTGCTACTTTAATGTTAGCGAGGCAATACGTTAAATTTGTTTTCACCCCCTATATAATTAGGGTAAAATAAATTTGTATGCCAAGTCATTATCGGCAATACATACAATGGGAGGAATATAACAATGGCAAAACATGAATTACCAAATTTACCTTATGCGTATGATGCATTAGAACCTCATTTTGACAAAGAGACAATGAACATCCATCATACAAAACATCACAACACATACGTAACAAACTTAAATGCTGCATTAGAAGGACATGCAGCATTAGCAGAAAAAAGCATCGAAGAGCTAGTTGCAAACCTAAACGAAGTGCCAGAAGCAATTCGCACAGCAGTACGCAATAACGGTGGTGGACATGCAAACCACTCTTTATTCTGGACAATTCTTTCTCCAAATGGAGGCGGACAACCAGTAGGTGAACTTGCAAGCGCAATTGAAGCAAAATTCGGCAGCTTCGATGCATTTAAAGAAGAATTTGCAAAAGCAGGCGCAACTCGCTTCGGTTCTGGTTGGGCATGGCTTGTTGTAAACAATGGTGAGTTAGAAGTAACAAGCACACCAAACCAAGATACTCCATTAATGGAAGGTAAAACTCCAATTTTAGGATTAGACGTTTGGGAGCATGCATACTACTTACATTACCAAAACCGCCGTCCTGACTACATCGGTGCATTCTGGAACGTTGTAGATTGGAACGCAGTTGAAAAACGTTACCAAGACGCAAAATAATTATAATTGTAAAAGCTAGGAGATGTTTCTCCTAGCTTTTTTTGTTTCTCACATCGGCTTGATGGGTTCAACTAACCGCCAATGGAGAAAAACATTCCATTGACGGAAGTTTCACTTTATCCCTTCTTCTTTACATAATTGTGGTCTTCTTTGGAAGACTAGAACATGTGAAGTAAAGGAGAGTTCATATGAAATGGAAACATTTAATTGGCGATGTTGAGGTGAATCGTGACTTAGTATTATTACTGACAATTGGCGGGTTATATGCGTTGGCTATTTCGTTGTCGAATACGTTTGTTAATATTTATTTATGGAAACAAACAAAGGATTTTGTGAATATTGGTCTCTATAATTTAGCAAGCGTTGTTTTACAACCGCTGACATTTCTTGTTGCTGGAAAATTAGCGAAACGAGTGGATCGTACGATTTTGCTCCGAATTGGTGTGACAACATTAGCTATTTTTTTTATTGTTGTATTACTAACAGGAACAAATGCTTCGCAGTATATTTTACTTATCGGTAGTTTGCTTGGAATGGGATATGGGTTTTATTGGCTCTCATTTAATTTATTAACATTTGAAATTACAGAGCCGGAGACACGGGATTTTTTTAACGGATTTCTCGGATTGCTTAGCTCATTTTCGGGCATGATTGGTCCGATTGCATCCGGATTTATCATTTCGCGTATGGAAAAGTGGAGTGGTTATACATTCGTTTTTTTTCTGTCTTTAACCTTATTTACTATTGCAGTTGTGGTCAGTTTTTTTCTCACAAAGCGTGAATGTGAAGGACGTTATGAACTGGTTGAAGTAATGAAAGAGAGAAAGAATAATAAAAACTGGGGAAGAATTACACTTGCTCACTTCTTTCAAGGTCTACGGGAAGGTACATTTATATTTGTTATTTCTGTATATGTGTATTTAGCTTCTGGAAGTGAATTAGCGCTGGGGAAATATGGACTTGTAAATTCTGCTGTTTCTTTCATTTGTTACTATTTAGTAGCGCGTGTAATGAAAAAGGAATGGAGAAAAAAAGCCATTTTAATTGGTGGAATTATTTTATATGCCGTTGTATTTTTAGTTGTCTTTCATGTTACGTATACGAAATTGCTCATTTATGCAGCTTGTATTGCTGTGGCGTATCCAATTCTTCTTGTTCCATACGGTTCGATGACATATGATATAATTGGCAGAGCCAAACAAGCAAAAGAGCGGCGAGTAGAATATATTGTTGTTCGTGAACTATGGTTAAACGGAGGAAGAATCTGTTCCGTTTTAAGTTTCCTACTAGCGGTTTCATTATTTCCGGCAGAAAAAAGCTTGCCTGTTTTATTATTAATATTGGGTGCTGGACATTTACTCATCTATTTTGCAATTCGAAATGTCAAATACGATGATGAAAAAGCGCATTCTACAGGGCTAGAAGTTGTACAAACGACTCAAAATACAACTGAAGGAGAAGGTTAACTTCTGCCCTATTTTATGTTAGAATAATAAAACGTATATGACAGTAGCGAGGACACCTGAAGAAGGTGTCCCTTTCCGCTTGCATAGCTGTTGGCAGAGGGGGTTCGTATGAGTAAGAACAAGAAAGAGAAAAAGAAGAAAGCCGCGATTCCGTTTCGGTTAAATGTGTTGTTTTTTTGTGTGTTTTTACTGTTTTCGACAGTTATTGTCCGCTTAGGAATGGTACAGATTGTACATGGTGAAGATTATAAAAATGAAGTAGATAGAAAGGAAAACTTAACGGTAAGTACTCCTGTTCCACGCGGAAAGATTTTTGACAGATACGGTCGTGCAGTTGTAGATAATACACCACTTCGAACGATTACGTATACAAAAGTGAAGGGGTCAAAACCTGAAGAACGTTTAGAAACCGCAAAACAACTTGCGAAACTAATCGATGTACCGACTGATAAGTTAACAGAACGAGATAAAAAAGATTTTTGGATTCTGTTAAATCCAGAGCGGGCAAAAGAAAAAATTACGAAAAAAGACAAAGAGGATCTCAAAGCGCAAAAAATTGACGATAAGCAACTGGCACAGCGTCAACTTGACCGTATTACAGAAGCAGAATTAAATGAATTAACTGCTCAGGATTTAAAGGTGTTAGCAATCAAGAGTAAAATGGACAGCGGTTATGCAATGACACCGCAAATTATAAAAAAAGATGTTACACCTGAAGAATATGCTGTAATTAGTGAGAACTTAGACAAGTTGCCAGGAGTAGACACGACGGTTGATTGGGATCGTCACTATGCTTATGATGATATGTTCCGCACTGTACTTGGCGGTGTAACGAGCTCTGATGAGGGATTACCGCGAGAGAATCTAGATTACTACTTAGTTCGTGATTACGATCGTAATGATCGCGTCGGAAAAAGTTATATTGAACAGCAATACGAAGATGCATTGCATGGTACAAAAGCAGAAGTGAAAAATATTACAGATTCAAAAGGTAATATTATTGAAACAGATTACGTATCTAAAGGAGAAAGTGGAAAGAATTTAACTCTGACTATTGATATGGAGCTGCAAAAACAGGTTGAGCAAATTATTGAGGATGAAATGAAAAAAGCGAAAGCCTCAGGCTCAGCAGGTTATATGGACCGGGCGTTCGTTGTTATGATGAATCCGAAAAACGGAGAAATTTTATCAATGGCTGGTAAACAATTTGTGAATGAAGATGGACAGCCTACTCTAAAAGATTATGCACTTGGCACGATGACGAGTTCATATGAAATGGGTTCGACTGTAAAAGGGGCAACTCTTTTGACAGGATATCAAACAGGAGCTATTACGCCAGGAGAAGTACTTGTCGATGAACCACTGAATTTTAAAGGTACGAAGGTGAAAAAATCATGGACAGGAAATGGAATGGGACCAATCGATGACTTAACCGCCCTGCAGCGATCTTCAAACGTATATATGTTTAAAACGGCGATGGCAATTGCTGGTGCACCATATGTGCCGGGTGGTACGTTAAACGTTAAACAAAAGACTTTTGATGACATGCGTAAATACTATGGTGAATTTGGTCTTGGAGTACCGACTGGAATAGATTTACCGAATGAAGTGTATGGAGTAAAAGGACCAGCAGGGGAACCTGGTAAGCTACTTGATTTAGCGATTGGACAGTTTGACACTTATACACCTTTGCAATTGGCACAATATGTATCAACGATCGCAAATGGTGGTTATCGCATGAAGCCGCAAATTGTAAAGGAAATCCGCAGGCCAACTTCAAAACCAGAAGATATAGGGCAAGTTGTGCAGTCGATGGAACCAGTTGTCTTAAATCGAGTAGATATGAAAGAGGATTATATTAAACACGTCCAAGATGGCTTTAAAATGGTAATGCAAACACAAAACGGAACAGGTCATGGTGCTTTTGGTACTGCCACATATGATCCGGCAGGAAAAACAGGAACAGCACAGGCAGCTTATGCAGGTCCTGACCAAAAAGAAGTAAGAGCAAGGTTAGGTGGTCAATTGCCAACTACGTATAATTTAACGATGATTGGATATGCGCCGGCATCTGATCCGGAAGTTGCATTTTCTGTTGTTGTTCCGTGGCTGTCTGATGAACACAATCCAGTCAGTAAAAATATTGCACGCCGAGTTATGGACGCATACTTTGATTTGAAAAAGCAAGAAGCTAATGGAAACGCTGGAGCATTAGAAAATACTTCAAAAACAAATCAATAAGAATAAAAATATGCAAGGTTGGCACACTATCTGTGAAGATAGTGTGCTTTTTTTTATATGTGCCGCATATAGTGATGACAGAAGTGTACAAGCTTATGGAATATGGCTTGTGTTTTCGTAAAATTATAAATGAAATGGAATTCATCCTGCTATTCACAGATAGTAAGATTCTTGCCCCAAGATTCAGAGGAAACAAAGAAGATAGGAGGGGAAGCATTCGCTAATGAAAGTCTCGTATACAGACGCATAACTGCTTGTTCATTAGCGCATAGAAAATGTGGATATTTACAAAACTTTTACAAACTATTAAAACCGAGTTAATAGTTCGGCATTATTCTTATATGTGTACTTCTGTTATCAGAAGGCTCCTAGGAGGAAATATTACGTGAGACGTAATAGAACATACACCATGGTTATATTATCGATATTTTTTTTATCTGCTCATACGTTACCTATTTCTGCTGCGAATATTGTAGGGAAGGTACAAATTGATGGATCTTCTACAATTTTTCCGATTATGGAAGCAGTAGCAGAAGAGTATACGAAAAGAGAACCCTCTGTAAAAATTTCCATTGGTATATCTGGAACAGGGGGAGGATTTCATCGTTTTGGAAAAGGCGAAGTGGATATGACGAATGCTTCTAGGCCAATGAAAAGAGAAGAAGAGCAACTTGCTAAGAAGCATCATATCACGTATACGCCACTTCAAATTGCTTATGATGGTCTTACACTTATTGTGAATCGTGAAAATACGTGGGCAGATAATCTTACAATAGAAGAATTACAAACAATATGGAGTGAAAGTGGAACAACGAAAAAATGGTCACAAATTCATCCGAAATGGCCGCAGGAAACGATACAATTTTACGCACCAGGGGTAGATTCTGGTACGTACGATTATTTTCAAAATGTAGTGTTACAAAAAAAACTCATAACAAAAACAGTCACGTTATCTGAAGATGACAATGTTCTAATAAGAGGTGTTATGAGTAATAAACACGCAATTGCATTTGTTGGATATGCATACTATGCCGCGAATCGTGATAAAGTAAAGGCTGTAAAAATTAACGGTATTGCCCCAGCGAAAGAAACAATTCAATCCGGGGCATATAAGCCGTTGTCTAGGCCGCTCTATGTATATATAAACAATTCTTCTATTCGAGCGAAAACAAGCGTTGCGAATTATGTATCTTTTATGATGGAGCACGCAGGAGAGCTTGTAGAGGAGATTGGATATGTGAAGCTACCGCGATATAAATATAATAAACAGCTGCAAATGTTAACAGAAATACAAAAATAATGTCAGGATGGAGAGGGGTTTTCATCTTTGGCTCGTAATGATAAGAGTCGCGTTACGGTTTCTGTTCAACATTTGATTGAAAGAAATATAGGCAAGCGAAAGAAAGCACAGCGAATCAATCAAATGGTTCCTTTCGTACTACGAATAATCGCCAGTATTTCTATTGTTACAACGATAGGAATTATTGTAACTTTAGCAAATGAAACATTTATGTTTTTTGAAAGAGTACCAATGGTTTCTTTTTTTACAGAAAAAGAATGGCTTCCTTTTTTTGAAAATCCTAAGTTTGGTATTTTACCGCTTATATATGGAACTGTGCTTGTTACTATCATTGCAATGGTGGTTGCGATTCCGATTGGATTAGGATGTGCGATATTTTTAAGTGAATACGCTTCTAATGCAGCAAGAAAGGTATTAAAACCGGTATTAGAACTGCTGGCGGGGATCCCGACAATTGTATACGGTTTTTTTGCTTTAACAGTTGTTACACCTATTTTGCAGCGCGTCGTTCCGGATTTACAGTTTTTTAACGCACTTAGTCCAGGGATTGTAATTGGTATCATGATGATTCCAACGATTGCATCTCTTAGTGAGGATGCGATGCGTGCTGTACCGAATCAGGTGCGAGAAGCTTCCTTTGCGATTGGGGCCACTCGTTTTGAAACGGCAAAGAACATTGTATTACCAGCAGCTTTTACGGGAGTTGTAGCAGCGATTGTGTTAGCCGCCTCAAGAGCAGTTGGAGAAACGATGATTGTTGTCATTGCGGGCGGTTCAACACCAAGCTTATCATTAGATCCGACACAGTCTATTCAGACGCTAACGGCTTATATTGTGCAAGTTAGCTTAGGGGATGCTCCTTATGGTACGTTGACCTATTACAGTATGTATGCTGTCGGAGCAACGCTATTTATTTTTACATTGATCATGAATATGATTGCGCAGTATATTATGCGTCGCTTTAAGGAGGCGACATAATATGCGCATGTTAAATGAGCGAAATATACAAGAACATATGTCTTCTCGATTCCGGAAAGATCGTGTATGCAAGGTTGCATTTCGTATAACTATGTTATTTTCACTTTGTATATTAATTTTTTTGCTGTACCAAATTTTCCGACAAGGCATAACATATATCTCATTTGATTTTTTTATCAATTTTGCATCGCGAAATCCAGAGAAAGCTGGTATTGCAGCGGCTTTATCGGGAACGATTTTATTTATGAGTGTTGTTACTCCTACTTCTTTTTTATTAGGAGTGGGAACAGCTCTTTATTTAGAATACTATGCCAAGCAATCATTGTTTACACGAATGATAAAAATCAACATTCAAACATTGGCAGGAGTGCCATCCGTTGTTTTTGGATTATTAGGATTAACAATGTTTGTATATGGGCTGCAGTTAGGTGAAAGCATATTGGCAGCAGCATTAACGATGAGTCTTCTCGTTTTGCCGACAGTTGTTGTAGCAGCGCAAGAGGCACTTCGATCTGTACCAAGATCTTTGTTAGAAGCTTCTTATGGAGTGGGGGCAACGAAGTGGCAAACGATGTCTCGTGTTGTTATTAAGGCAGCAATGCCAGGGATTTTAACAGGTTGTATTTTGGCATTATCACGAGCGATTGGAGAAGCAGCTCCATTACTTGTCATTGGGGCACTTGCTTTTGCAAACTATGTACCGCTGGATGTATTTGATAAATTTACAGTTTTACCAATTCAAATTTTTAATTGGATGAGCAGGCCGCAGGAGGAGTTTCAACATGTAGCAGCAGCTGGAATTATTGTGTTACTACTGTTGTTGCTTTTTATAAACACTTTTGCAATATGGCTACGAAATCGTAAGTAAGAAGTACATGGATGAAAGGGGAATTTCAAAATGGTATCTACAGTAGTAAATGTACAGGTGAAAAATGAAGAAAAGACTATCCCTCAGACAAAAAAGGTTGTATTTGATACGAAAAATTTAAACTTATGGTACGGAGAAGATCATGCGTTAAAGGATATTAATTTAAGTATTTATGAGAATGAAGTGACAGCAATTATTGGGCCAAGTGGTTGCGGAAAATCTACGTATTTAAAAACATTAAATCGTATGGTTGAACTAGTACCAATCGTTAGGACAACAGGGGTGATTGAATATCGTGATCGTAACATTTTCGATAAATCTTATCCTGTTGAGGAACTACGTACACATGTTGGAATGGTATTTCAGAAGCCAAATCCATTTCCAAAATCAATCTACGAAAATGTTGTGTATGGCCCGAAAATTCATGGTATTCGCGATAAGAAAACATTGGACGAAATTGTTGAGAAGAGTTTGCGCGGTGCGGCGATTTGGGATGAATTAAAAGATAGATTACATGATAATGCGTATGGACTATCAGGTGGACAGCAGCAACGTTTATGTATTGCACGTTGCTTAGCGATTGAACCAGATGTTATTTTAATGGATGAACCAACATCAGCGTTAGATCCAATTTCTACATTAAAAGTAGAAGAGTTAATTCAAGAGTTAAAGAAAGATTTCAGTATCGTTATTGTTACACATAACATGCAACAAGCAGCACGTATTTCTGATAAAACTGCTTTCTTCTTAAGCGGAGAAGTAGTGGAATATACAGAAACGAATAAATTATTTACAACTCCAACAGACAAACGAACAGAAGATTATATTACAGGCCGATTCGGTTAATAGTGTCGGTTTGAGAGAGAAATGAATGTTCTTATCAATTGGAATAATTCGGTGAGAGCTTCATCTTATATTGGGGCACGTGTAACGAATAAAGGGGGACCAACATGGTACGCGAACAATTTCAGTATGATCTGCAAGCATTACAGCAAAAAATTATTGAACTAGGTGAATTAGCAAAACAAGCTCTTGAAATTGCAATGGAAGGATTGCGTACAAGAGATGTAGAGAAGGCGCTTGAGGTAATCGATGGTGATTATCGTATGGATAATTTGGAAGAAGAAATTAATGATTTTGCATTAATGTTGATTACGAAACAACAACCTGTTGCTAGTGATTTACGAAGAATTTTTATTTCTATTAAAACTGCAACAGATTTAGAACGTATTGCAGATCACGCAGTAAATATTGCTAAGTCGACAATCCGTCTTGGTGAAAAAGAAGTATCTGTATCATTACAAAACCTTGAAGATATGTTCAAAATTGCAATAGATATGTTGCAAAATGTGATTCAATCTTATAGAGAAGAAAACTTAACATATGCGAAAAAGATTGCTGAGATGGATGATGAAGTCGATGAACTTTATGGGAAAGCAATTCGTGAGTTTATTTCTTCTATTCCAGATCAGCCAGAGACGATTGGACAAATCACACAGCTGTCGTTTATTGCACGTTATATTGAACGAGTAGCTGATCATAGTACAAACATTGCCGAAAATGTTTTTTATCTTGTAAAAGGAAAGCATTATTTATTAAATGAATAAGAATTGTTAAGAGAGGAATGCAAAATGTTCCTCTTTTTTTAGTCAAAATGTTACAAAAAAGGATTATTGTTACTTTGTTGTTGCAGTGGTAAGATGGATTATAATGCAACCGAAAGAAAACGCTTACTTTTTACGTTCATGAAAGGAAGTTTCACTTTACCCCGCTCAAACGGTTGGTAAGAAGTATAAGCAAGAAGAAAATCAAACCACCCGTAAGAGCCCGATTGGTTCAACTAACCTTTCATGAAAAAAAGCGTTTATGAAAGGAAGTTTCACTTTACCCCGCTCAAACGGTTGGTAAGAAGTATAGCAAGAAGAAAATCAAACCACCCGTAAGAGCCCGATTGGTTCAACTAACCTTTCATGAAAAAAAGCGTTTATGAAAGGAAGTTTCACTTTACCCCGCTCAAACGGTTGGTAAGAAGTATAGCAAGAAGAAAATCAAACCACCCGTAAGAGCCCGATTGGTTCAACTAACCTTTCATGAAAAAAAGCGTTCATGAAAGGAAGTTTCACTTTATTCTTCTACGCGAAGAGAAAAGAGGGATGTATGGAGCCTTTGCATATTTTAATGTTGGCATGGGAATATCCCCCGATGATGGTAGGTGGCCTTGGAAGGCATGTATATGAATTATCCCGGGCTCTTGCACATAATGGACATTACGTGCATGTAGTAACGGTACACGAAGAGCGTTGCACGACATATGAAAAGATACAAGATGTACATGTGCATCGTGTTTCAGTTGATGATCGTGAAAAGTATCATTTTTATGAATGGATTGCTCAGTTAAACAAGTCTATGTTTGCTTATACACAAGAATTGTGTAAATGTTATACGTTTGATGTGATTCATGCTCATGATTGGCTTGTTGCTATTTGTGCAATGGAACTGCAAAAACAGCAACGTTTGTCACTCGTTACAACAATTCATGCAACGGAACATGGACGCAATGGTGGGATTTATACATCACTGCAATGGAAAATACATATGCATGAAAAGGAGCTAGTAAAAGAATCTAACATTGTGATTGTTTGCAGTCAGTTTATGAAAAATGAGGTTGCGCGGGATTTGGAAATAAATGGTGAATGTGTTGTTGTACATCCAAATGGGATTGACCGCCATTTCTTTCATGCTGTTACGCCTTCATTAGAAATTACACAGCGTTATAATTTAGCAGAACGATTGGTTGTATTTTCAATTGGCCGTATTGTCAATGAGAAGGGTTTTTATACGATTATTGAAGCTGCGCCGCAGATTATTAAGCTATACCCACAGGTTATATTTATTATTGCAGGTCAAGGGCCCATGTTAGAGCAGTACCGTGCAGTTGTTCAAGGAAGAGGACTGCAACACTCTATCTTTTTTCTCGGTCATATTACAGAAGAAGAACAACGAGCTTTTCTCCAAAGGTGTGATGTATTATTAATTCCAAGTTTGTATGAACCTTTTGGGATTGTTGCATTAGAGGGGATGCTTGCAAAGAGACCAGTTTTGGTTTCGCGTGTGGGTGGTCTGCAAGAGATCATTATAGATGGTGTGAATGGGTTTCAAATGAAATCAGGCTGCTCGCAAAATTTGAGTGAGAAATTACTATTTATTATAGAACAAC
Organism: Bacillus sp. S2(2024); assembly: GCF_050474045.1. Lineage (NCBI taxonomy): Bacteria > Bacillati > Bacillota > Bacilli > Caryophanales > Bacillaceae > Bacillus > Bacillus sp. S2(2024). The sequence goes on along the minus strand of NZ_JBFLUS010000003.1, from coordinate 3,264,789 downwards.
AAGAAGTTGCTCAGTGCGTGGCAAACAAAGGATATGAAGATGTTCTTGTTCACTATAATTGGGGTGAAATTGCAAGAGCAACCGCACACACGTATGAAAAAGCAGTTCAACATCATAAATGTGGAGGTTGAATGCCGATGAAGGGGGTTATTTTAGCAGGAGGGAAAGGGACGCGTTTACGTCCGTTAACATGTAACCTTCCCAAGCCCATGTTGCCTCTACTACAAAAGCCAGTGATGGAATATAGTATTGAACTATTGAAAGAGCATGGTATTCGAGAAATTGCTATTACTGTTCAATATATGAGTTCCGTTATTCAAAATTATTTTGGTGATGGTAGTAAATGGGGAGTAAAGCTCTATTATTTTGAAGACACTCCTCCTCTTGGTACGGCGGGGAGTGTGAAACAAGCAGAGAAGTTTTTAGATGAGCCATTTGTTGTGATCAGCGGAGATGCGCTAACAGATTTTCAGCTATCTAAAGGGATTGATTTTCATAACAGTCATAACGGAATAGTTACAATGTTTGTTAAAGAAGTAGCTAATCCGTTATCGTATGGATTAGTTGTAACAAATCAGCGTCATGAAGTTATTAAATATATTGAAAAGCCAAGTTGGAACGAAGTAATTTCCAATACAGTAAACACTGGTATTTATATTATGAACCCCGAGATTTTTTCTTATATTACACCTCATACGTTTTTTGATTTTAGTCATCATGTATTTCCTTTATTAGAAAACAAAGAAGCCATGTATGGATATGTAGCGGATGGATATTGGCTTGATATTGGAACATTTTCTCAATATCGTCAAGCTCAATTTGACTTGCTTACGAAAAAAGTTCATGTACCTATTCCATATACAGAAGTGTTGCCAATGGTATGGATTGGTGAAGATGTAACAATTGAAAAAGGAACAAAGATCCACGGTCCTGCTTTTATTGGTGAAGGAACAACAATACAAACAGGAGCTGTAATTGAGCCGTATTCTATTATCGGTAAGCATAGCATAATTTCTGCATATACCCGTCTTCAAAAAAGTATTTTACTCCCCCATACGTACATAGGAAAGCAATGTGAGTTGCTTGGAACAACAGTTGGGGCAAGTACAATTATTGAAGATGGAGTTACTTTATTTGAAAAGAGTGTTGTGGCTGATCAATGTCGAATTGGACGGAATGTAGTGATCAAGGCGAAGGGAAAAGTATGGCCAGAGAAAGTTGTTGAAAATAGTACAATTATTGCTTCATCTGGAATTAGAGAGCATGAAAATATTTCGTGTTTTCTACAGAAAAGTCGTATGTGTGGAAGATGTAATTTAGATATTACACCGCAAGTTGTTGTGAAATTGGCAATGGCATACGGTTCTTTATTAGAAGAAGGAGGAAATTTGCTGATTGGCAGCAGTGCACATACAGAAGTAGAAATGTTTAAACATATTTTTTTACATGCTGTTCATACAGTGGGATTGCATACAATGGAATGCCAAGAAATAAATGAGTCTTGTTTTCGATATGCGGTCGGGCAAACAAATGTCGTTGGCGGTGTGTATTTTTATAAGGGGCAAGATGAGAAACTAGTCATTCAATTTTATAATGAAGAAGGAATGGGATTAACATATAAAAAGCAAAAAGAAATAGAAAATTTGTATATGGCGGAGTCATTTCGATATGTCGATTGTAAAAAAATCGGTAATAACGAAGTCATACATGTTTGTTCAAAAATGTATATTGAATCTGCTCTGCAATTAATAGATGTACCAGCTATAAAAAAACAAACATTCCATCTTCTTATAAATAAGTGCGATGAAATGTTTCAGTCTTTGTTACTATCTTTTTTACAGAAAATTGACTGCACAGTAACGTGGATATATGCCGCTGAAAAAAAAGAGCATATTAAGTCATTAATGAAATCGAGTCAAGCAGATATGGCTATTATGTTTCATGAACAGGGAAATACATTTGAGTTATATGATTCTTACGGGAATATTTACAAAAATACAAATTGTGAGGAGATCGATATTCCAAATTTATTATTTGAAAAAGATGAATGTGTCTATCCATTATCATTAAAGTTAGGGGAATGTTATCTTCTTTTCTATATGCAGAATGAAAATAAGAAATTATTTCAAATGAGATGGCAGCAAGATATTTTATTTCGAATTGGTAAATTATTGGAGTTAATCGTTCTTCAAGGGAAAACACTTCCGGCAATGTTAGAGCAATATCCACCACTTTACTTATTATGTGACGAAGTAGTTTGCTCGTGGAATGAGAAAGGAAAAGTGTTAGGGATGTTGCTGCGAGACATGGCACAGCGTGAGTTTGAGGTATTAGAAGGAATTAAGTTTACACATGCGGAAGAAGAGTGGTCTTATGTTGTTTCTGATGTAAATCAACCGAAATTTCTTGTGTATTCTCAAGCAAGAAATCCAGTCATAGCAAAGGAAAATATGAATACCCTTATAGAAAAAATTAGACAATATCAAAAGGTGTAGAATTTTTATTTTAAAAGTGGTATTATAGTATAGTCTGATTTAAGTTATTAGTGACTGGAGGGAAATAAGAATGCGTGTAAATATTACTCTAGCATGTACAGAATGCGGAGATCGTAACTATATCTCAAAGAAAAACAAACGTAACAACGCTGAGCGTCTTGAGCTTAAAAAATATTGCAAGCGTGACAAGAAGTCTACGTTACACCGCGAAACAAAGTAAGCAGTAGGATATTTTCCTACTGTTTCTTTTGTATATAGGGGGAATCTATGATGAAAGAAGAGAAAAAAAGATTACGAAAAGAAATATTGCAGCGTATGAATGCTTTATCGGAAGAACAGTATACGACTTTATCAGCAAAAATTGCGGATTCTTTATATAAACAACGAGAATGGATTGAGGCAAGAACAATCGGGATTACACTTTCTATGGAACGTGAAGTAAATACATATGCAATTATTGAAAAGGCATGGGAAGAAGGGAAAGCAATTGTTGTCCCAAAATGTAATCGCGAAACAAAAGCAATGACATTTCACCAAATTACGAATTTTGAACAACTGGAAACAGTTTATATGAATTTACGAGAGCCAGATCCGTCTATAACAGAAGAGGTATCAGCAGAAGAGATTGATTTACTTCTCGTGCCAGGTGTTGCGTTTACGCGAAAAGGAGAGCGTGTAGGATATGGTGGAGGATATTATGATCGTTATCTTGTGAACTATAAAGAGAAAACGCTATCATTAGTTTTTGATTTTCAAATTGTCTCTCATATCCCAGTTGAACCGTTTGATAAAACTGTACAAAAAATTATTACAGAAAAAGAAACGATTTCTATGTTAGAACTTATATAGTGTAATTATAAATTGACGATTCTTTTTTATGTTTATTATAATAAAGTGAAACTTCCATTAGTGGGGGATCTTACTGCCCGTTAATGCGGGATAAAATATGTGAACGTTTTCTTATTATGTTTTTATAGTAAGTGGACATAGAAGGTGAAAGAATGATATCTGTTTATGATATTCAACAATTATTAAAGAAATTTGGAACGATTATTTATACAGGAGACCGTGTTGCAGACCTACAATTAATGGGCGATGAGCTTCGTGAATTATATAAATCACAGCTGATTGAGCCAAAAGATTATCAAACTGCCTTATTTTTATTAAAGCAGGAAATTCAAAAAGAGATAAAGTGAAACTTCTATCATTGGGGCATCCCCCACTGATGGAAAGCTCTCACCAATCGGGCGCATGCCAGCAGTTATTCCCCATCTAACTTCTTTGTTTCCTCAGAATCTTGAGGTGGGGGTCTTACTGGCCGCGATTAGCTAAAGAAATCGATGAAGGAAGGATAGTAAAATGGAAGAGAAATGGTTGGTTGGTGTTGATCTTGGTGGAACAACAATTAAGTTAGCGTTTATTAACATTTACGGTGAGTTTTTACATAAGTGGGAAATTCCAACGAATATAAGTGAACAGGGAAAACATATTACACTTGATATTGCGAAAGCAATTGATAAAAAGTTAGAAGAATTAGGTGAGTTAAAAAGCAAATTAATTGGAATCGGGATGGGGGCCCCGGGTCCTGTTCATGTTGCTTCTGGAATGATTTATGAAGCAGTAAACTTAGGATGGAAAAACTATCCTCTTAAAGATTTGTTAGAAGTAGAAACTGGTTTACCAGTGGTCGTTGATAATGATGCTAACATTGCAGCACTTGGAGAAATGTGGAAAGGTGCTGGAGAAGGTTCAAAAGACATTGTTTGCATGACACTTGGAACGGGTGTTGGCGGCGGTGTTATCACAAATGGTGAAATCGTACATGGTATAAGCGGAGCAGCTGGTGAAATCGGTCATATCACAGTTGTAACAGAAAATGGCTTTGCTTGTAATTGCGGGAAATCAGGATGCTTAGAAACAGTTTCTTCAGCAACTGGTATTGTACGCGTTGCGATGCAAAAAATGCAGGAAACAGATGAAGCAAGTGTACTACGTTTGATGCTAAAGCAAGAAGGAAGCATCACATCGAAAGATGTATTTGATGCACTTGCACAAGGTGATGCATTAGCAGCAAAAATAGTAGACAAAGTAGCTTCTTATTTAGGGCTAGCGGTAGCAAACATTGCTAGTACATTAAATCCAGAGAAAATTGTTATTGGTGGCGGTGTATCAAAAGCAGGTGATGCATTGTTGCAACCAATTCAGCGCTATTTTGAACAATATGCATTTTTACGTGCTGTTAAAAGCACAAAACTAGCAATTGCGACACTTGGAAATGATGCCGGAGTAATCGGTGGTGCGTGGCTTGTGAAAAAGTATATGTATGAAGCAAAGTAATGTGAATTTTTATATGTGTTGAAGATTAATAAAATGAATAATCTTTTACGAGTATGATAAGAAAAAGGAAGGGAGATCCCTTCCTTTTTGCATATGCTAGAAATCATGATGTATGTAGAGAGTTTAAACAAGTTGCTTAATGTGCTGTTGGATAGCCACTGTTTATAAAAGTCATGACTGTAAACCAACCGAAAACAAGTGCAGTTGCAACGGAAAAGCCTCCAGCAAGAAGGTTCTTATCTCGCAACGTTTTAAGAGAAGAGTATAAACCTAACAGAGTGACTAACGCAAAAATAATAACAAGACCCATACATATCCCCCTCTACTCCCTCATTTTTGTTTGAGTTTTTGTAATATTTTTTCATTTTAATTGTACATGTTTTCTATATTGTTGTCGAGGTATCGTTTCTTTTCTTATGAGAAGAAAATGTTGTATGATGAAAATGAATGTAATGACTGGAGGAGATTAAGAGTGAATTGGATTCAAATGCCGTTAGGCCCACTACAAACAAATGCGTATATTTTAAGTAATGATCAAAAAGAATGTATTATTTTTGATCCAGGTAGTGAAGGGGAGAAACTTGTAAATTATGTAAAACAAGAGCAGTTAAAGCCATTAGCTATTTTATTAACACACGCACATTTCGATCATATTGGTGCGGTAGATGAGGTACGTACTGCTTTTCAAATTCCGGTATATATTCATCAAGAGGAGGCTGATTGGCTAGGCGATGCTACTGTTAATGGTTCGCAAATTTTTATGATGAACCGTAGTATTACGGCAAAACCGGCGGATCACATCATTGAGGAAGAAGGAGTATTAACAATTAGTTCATTTACATTTGATATGTACGAAACGCCAGGTCATTCACCAGGAAGTATTTCATACTATTGCAAAGAAGCGAATGCTGTATTCTCCGGAGATGTTTTATTTCAAATGAGCATTGGTCGTACGGATTTGCCAGAAGGTAGTTTCCAAGAATTAATTATGAGTATTGAAGAGAAGTTATTTGTACTGCCGGATGATACGAAAGTGTTATGTGGACATGGTCCAGAAACAACAATTGGTTTTGAAAAAGAAAATAATCCATTTTTACAATAAGGGGTACGAGAATGGAACACGTTCTAAAACAAGCAATGGAAAAAGAAATAGATCAGTCTATTTCTTATAGTACATATATGAGCCTTGCATTATATGATGTAAATAATGGCTATTATATGAAAGAACGTGAAAAAATCGGAAGGCAAGGAGATTTTTTTACAAGCAGTAACGTGTCTTCTATTTATGCAAAAACATTTGCTCATTTTTTTATTCAGCTTGTGAAATCAGGAGTTGTTTCACCGCATATATGTGAAGTTGGTGGTGGAACAGGAAAATTTGCATATGACGTATTACAAGAGTGGCAAACGATATCTCCCAATACGTTTGGAAATATGCAATATTCAATTATAGAGGTGAGTCCGTTTCATAGAGAGTTGCAGAAACAACAACTTATTTCCTTTCCAAATGTTTCGCAATATGCATCCTATGAGGAATTAGGAGTTTCCTTTACAGGGATTGTTTTTTCAAATGAGTTGTTTGATGCGTTTCCTGTAGAAGTGATTGAGAAGCGAGGAAGAATGTTATATGAAGTGCGTATAAGGTATAACAGTGAAGGTAAGCTTGTTGAAGTATTGCGACCGCTAGATAGTGAAAGTGTTATAAAGTATTTGCAAAGACATCAAATCTCACTTTATGAAGGACAACGATTTGAAGTACCGTTACAAATGAATGCTTATGTAAAACAACTGATAAGTTGGCTGCAAGAAGGCTTACTTATAACCGTAGATTATGGTTATACAAATGAAGAATGGGCGCATCCAGCTCATCGTGAAGGAAGCATGAGAAGCTATTATAAGCATCAAATGATTCATGATCCTCTTCAATTCCCAGGAGAGATGGATATAACAACTCATATTCATTGGGATGCATTGAAGACAGTTGGGGAAGAGAACGGCTTACAAACAGTATGGCATACGAAACAAAGAGAGTTTTTACTGGCTGCAGGTATTTTAAAACAGCTTGTAAATCATGAAGATCGTAATCCATTTTCTGATAAACAGAAGAAAAACCGTGCAATTCGTTCTATGATTTTACAAGGTGGTATGGGAGATGCTTTTGATGTTGTCATTCAGCAAAAGGGGATTTCGTGTTTAAACTTAGAACATTATCTACATGTTTTTTCATAAAATAAGGCGCAGAGTAAAATTCTGCGCCTTGTTTTATAGGTTAATACGACGTCTTTTAGGATTATGTAGTATTTTTATATTTCCTCTCATGATATATATTTATATTAAAGATATGAGATCAAAAATATACAATACGACCTATTTTTATTTGAATACCCCTAACCTAGTAATACGCGAACTAATTGAATAATCGTTTCATTTTCTACTTTGTAGTAAATTTCTAGCCCTTTTCTTTCGCTTGAAACAATTTTAGCGCTTTTTAACTTTGCTAAATGTTGGGAAATCGTAGATTGGGGCATATTTAAACCTGTATACATTGTAGAAACGTTACTTGGGCCTCGTTCAATCAATCCTTTTACAATACATAAACGAACTGGATGAGCAAGTACTTTCAATAATTCTGCATTGTTTTCATACAATTCTAATTCCTTTTGAAAGGTTTCTAACATATTCTTTCCACCTCCATGCGTGCTGTTATACCATAATATACATAACAAAATTTTAAAGCAAAGAAAACAGTTGTTGCAAAAAAAATGCTCTAAAGTAAAGAAACTGTAAGAAAAGAGAACATGGTGTAAATAAACTAGATAATTTTGGACGTTTTTCCAATGAGATAAATCAAGGTTTGTAAATTAAAATTATGGATATTTTCGTTCTTAATAAAAAACATTTTCATTTATATCACAATTTTACCATATTTTATGTTTCTTTCAATAATATAAACTAAAATTTTTAGAATAATTAGAAAAGGTATTATATATAGCAATCTAGAAATTAGTAAGGATGGAAAGAAGGGATATTCATGAAGATAGAATTTTTAGGAACAGGTGGTGCCACGCCGATTCCAAGACCAGGGAGTTATAGTAAAGTAAGTAAAGAGGCGAGAGAAAAAGGTTTACCATATAGTAGAATGGGGCCAAGTATTTTTATTCACGACCTTCACTTATTAATTGATACACCAGAGGAAATACGATTGCAATTAGAGCGATCTCACATTTCAAAAGTAGAAGCCGGGATTTACTCACATTGGCATCCTGATCATACGATGGGGCGGAGAATTTGGGAAACAATGGCGTTTGAAACGAATAAAGCTTGTGCTACTACTGTGTATGTACCAGAGCAAGTAGCAGAAGATATGAAACAATTTCTAGGATCATGGGATCATCTTCAATTTATGCAGCAACAAGGATGGATTGATTTAATCGTATTACGAGATGAGCAACCTTTCGAGAAAAATAAAGTGAAAGTTACTCCGTTTCGTTTATATGAACAATATGTGTATGCATTTTTATTAGAAGAAAAAGAAAAGCGAGTATTAATTGCAATGGATGAATTATATAAATGGGAACCGCCTGCTCACTTAATTGATAATTTAGATGTAGCAATCTTACCTATGGGAATCGTCGAGTTTGATTGGAAGACGAAAAAGCAGATAAGAGATCGTACTTTTATTGAACGCATACGCGAGGCGACGTTTGAAGATACACTAGAAGTAGCGAAGCAATTACAAGCAAAACAAACAATTATTACGCACATTGAAGAAGTAGATAACCATGGATATGATGAACTGAAAGAAATCGAAGCTGAATTACGAGCAGAAGGTATGAATATAACGTTTGCTTACGATACGATGAAAATCGATGTGTAGAGGTGCAAAATACATGGCTACATCAAAAGGAAATCTCTATGGAAACTTATTTTAATAGCGATGGGAGAGAAAGTATATATGATGTCACTTCCAATTCTAAAAGCTAATAATCAAGATGTGGGCGTTATTTTAAAGCATTCTGCAGCTGGGGTATATGAAAGTACTGGTAAGACAGTTAATCCTCCGGAAGAAAAGGTATATGCAATGTTTACCGCTATACTGGAAAAAGGGGGATATTATCTAGTAGCCAAAGAAGAGGATCAAATACAAGGATGGATTCTTCTTGGTCAAAATAAAGATTACTTTACTGATGTAATTCATGGATTTATTTATGATATATTTGTCTTACCTGAATATCGTGGAAAAGGACTATCTAAAGTGCTTATCCAGCACGGAATTGAGGAATTAAAATTAAAGGGCTATGATGAAATAGGTTTAAATGTATTTGCATCGAATACGGTGAAAGAATTATACAAAAGATTAGGATTCAAAGAAACCCAAATTTTAATGAAATTATCAGTTTAATACTTTAAAGTTAGATGAGCTTTCATCTTCTATTTCCGCTAACGGGGGTTATATGAAAAAAAGTTCCTTCAGCCTTCTGAAGGAACTTTTTAGGTCTATAATTCTTTTTCGGAATACCAATAATTACAGTTTTGATTTTTCAACATGTAAGTTCCTGTTATGCAGAACAAAACATGACCTGCACTCGCTTTCTCCCTTTGTTTTAACCTTTGTACGTGGTAGGAAAAGGCTCTGACCGCTTCTATGCATAGCCAGATGCTCTTGCTCACCTAAAAAGAAAGGGGTTTTATGTCGGTTTGTTAATTTGTATTTATATTATTCTCTAGTTTACCCCTTTTTAAGAGATAACAACTTCTTCTACATACGTAAGCGCATGCTCAAAGTCTGCAATTAAATCATCTGGATTTTCTAATCCAACAGATAAGCGCAGCAGTGAATTTGAAATCCCTCGTTTTTCGCGTTCTTTTTGTGACATTGCAGCATGGGACATTTTTGCTGGATATGAAAGAATGGATTCAACAGCTCCTAAACTAACGGCGAATACAGGGAGCTGAATGTGGGCCAAAAACTGTCGTAATGCATGTTCAGATTCTAGTGTAAAGGAAAGGACAGCTCCTGCTGATTTTGCTTGATTGTGCTGCGCTTCATATCCGGCGTGGGACGGTAATCCAGGATAATAGATATCTTTAATTTTTGGATGCTCTTGCAAATAAAAGGCAATTTTTTCAGTGCTTCGTGAAGAGTGCTCTAAGCGAACATGTAATGTTTTTAAGCCGCGAAGGACAAGGGAGCAATCTTGCGGTCCCAATATAGCACCAAAAGCATTTTGTAAAAAGCTAACTTTTTTTGCAAGCTCTTCATCTTTTACAACTGCCAATCCTGCGGTAACGTCGCTATGGCCTGCAATAAATTTTGTTGCACTATGGAGAACGATATCAGCTCCAAGTTCTAACGGTTTTTGAAATAGGGGTGTTAAAAATGTGTTATCAACAAAAGTGAGTGCCCCAACAGATTTTGCAAGCTCACAAACGGCTTTAATATCTGTTACTTTTAATAATGGATTTGAAGGTGTTTCAACATAAAAAATTTTTGTATTCGGCTGAATCTTCCGTTCTACTTCTTCTAAATTTGTCATGTCAACGAATGTGTGAGAAACGCCGTAACGAGAGAGAACTTCAGTTATAATTCGATATGTACCTCCGTACACATCTTCAGAAATAAGAACATGATCTCCTTGTGATAAAAGAAGAAACGTTGTTGAAATAGCAGCCATGCCAGATGAGAAGGCAAACCCTTTGCTTCCACCTTCTAGTGAAGCAATTATTTCTTCGAGAGCTTCGCGCGTTGGATTTCCAGAGCGACTATAATCATATTTCCCAAATGTATCTACATCAAATTGATGAAATGTGGATGTATTATAAACAGGAACATTGACAGCCCCTGTTTGTTTATCATGCTTAAAACGATTATGAAGTAAAAGCGTATCTAGTGAATAACTCATATTCTCACTCCTTCTTTTACTTGTTTTAGTGCTTGCTGTAAGTCTTGAATTAAGTCATCTTGGTTCTCAATTCCTACGGAAAAACGGAGCAGACGGTTACAAACGCCGCGGGCAGTGCGAATGTCTTCTGGTATATCGGCGTGTGTTTGTGTTGCTGGGTATGTAATGAAGCTTTCTACGCCGCCAAGACTTTCTGCAAACGTAATAAGAGAAAGAGATTGTAAGAATGGATCAATCCATGCTTCTTTTTTTAGTTTAAAAGAGATCATACCGCCTTTTCCTGGATAAAACAAATCAGTTATAGATTCTTCTCTTTGTAAATAGGCAACAATTGCTTTTGCGTTTTCTTCATGCTGCTTCATACGCAGTGCTAATGTTTTCATGCCGCGTATTAAAAGCCAAGAATCAAATGGGCTTAATACAGCTCCGGATGCATTGTGGTAGTGAGCGAGTTCCTCACATAACTTTTCACCCTTAGCAACGACAAGTCCGCTCAATACATCGTTATGACCACCTAAATATTTTGTAGCACTATGCAGGACAATATCAGCACCTGTTGTTAAGGGTTGTTGTAAATACGGTGTGTAGAATGTGTTATCAACAATAAGAAGCAAGTTGTGACGTTTTGCAACGGTAGCAACTGCTGCGATGTCCGTTACTTGCATAAGTGGATTTGTTGGTGTTTCTATGAAAATTGCTTTTGTCTTTGGTGAGATTGCTTTTTCAATTTCTTGTATATGCTGTGTATCTACGTATCTGGATCGAATATCCCATTTTTGTTCGTGCTCTGTAAATAAACGATATGTTCCGCCGTATAAATCTTCAGATACAATAAGTTCGTCACCAGAACGGAATAGTGAAAGGACAAGGAGAACGGCAGCCATTCCTGAGCTACAGGCATAGCCTTGCTCTCCTTGTTCTAAGTCAGCGATTGCGCGCTCTAATAGAAGACGTGTTGGGTTTCCTGTTCGGGAATAATCAAACCCTGTTGACTTTCCAATTCCTTCGTGGCGATACGCAGTGGAGAAGTAAACAGGTGGGTTCACTGTTCCTGTTGTTGTTTCACTGCGGTTTCCAATTTGGGCAAGCTTCGTTTCAATTGTAGACATAATAGAATTCCTCCCTATACAAAATAAAAAAGCCTTCTAAGAAGAAGGCTTATATATGACGAATATAGTCTTCTTCTTATCTGTCAAATCATTTCTCAATTTGCTGGAATTAGCACCTTATTAACAAATAAAAAGCTTGTTAATGGTTGCTGAGGCGTCAATGGGCCAGTCCCTCGACCTCTCTCGATAAGAATTCGAAATATGAAGTTTTTTATTATGTTTTTTACTTTACAACAAATTTAGAAAGAAGTGCAACTATATTTTGAATAATTTTATTTTTCTTTATTTTCGTTGACTTTCTTACTTCGACATGCTAAATTAATGAAAAAATTAACAAAGATTGTTAATGAGTGAACGGATGATGTTTACTTTTGGCATTCACAATAGAATGAAACTCTTATCAAGAGTGGTGGAGGGAAAGGCCCTGTGAAACCCAGCAACCTTCAAACAACATGTTTGAGACGGTGCTAAGACCTGCAGAACAAATTGTTCTGAATGATAAGAGGAGGATGAAATGCTGTCCCCCTCTTCATTGAGAAGAGGGGGTTTTTATATTGAAAAGAAAAGAGGGAGATATGTGAAATTACTAGATTTATTGCAAAGAGGAGTTGTTATTGGGGACGGAGCAATGGGAACATTGTTGCACTCTCATGGTTTACAAAGCTGCTTTGAAGAATTGAATTTATCTGAGCCGGAGCGGATTATTTCGATTCATAAACAATATGTTGCTGCTGGGGCAGATGTTATTCAAACAAATACATATGGAGCAAATGAAGGAAAACTTCGGATGTATGGGCTTGAGGATCGCGTAAGAAAGATTAACCGTGCTGCTGTAAGACATGCAAAAGAAGCAGCGACAGAAAAGAATGCAATTGTTGGAACAATCGGTGGTATGAAACACATTGGAGCAGTTACAACGACTGATATGGAACGAGAATTTATGCTCTTAGAGCAAGCAAATGCTCTGCTAGAAGAAAATGTTGATGGGATATTATTAGAAACCTTTTACGATGAATTTGAATTGCTTCATGCAGTGAAAGTATTACGAAAGCAAACAAATGTCCCTCTTATTGCACAGCTTGCTCTTCATGCGGCTGGTACAACTCAAAATGGAAATAGTGTAGATAGTGTATTGAAGCGGCTTATAGAGTATGGTGCAAATGTGGTCGGATTAAATTGTCAATTAGGGCCGCTTCATATGATTGAATCTTTTAAAACAATAGCAATTCCTGAATATGGTTATTTATCTGCATATCCAAATGCCGGTCTTCCTAAGTATGTAGAAGGTCGTTATGTATATGAAGGAAGCCCTGCTTATTTTGAAGAGATGGCGCCAGAATTTATTAAGCAAGGAGTTAGGTTACTAGGGGGGTGTTGCGGTACAACCCCTGCTCATATCGAAGCGATGAAGGGAGCACTTGAAAATGAGCGTCCTGTAACAGCTAAAGAAGTTGTAAAGCATGCAGAAGTAATAACAACGAAGCGTGTACATACAGTGGATCGAATTACGTTAGCAGAAAAAGCGAAGAAAGAAACGACAGTGATTGTTGAGCTTGACCCGCCAAAAACTTTGGATACACAAAGGTTTTTTGAAGGAGCAAAAGCGTTGAAGCGTGCGGGAGCAAATGCTATTACGTTGGCAGATAATTCCTTAGCATCACCTCGTGTATCAAACATGGCAATGGGTGCGTTATTAACAAAGAATGATATTCCTGTATTAACTCATTTAACGTGCCGTGATCATAATGTGATCGGGCTGCAGTCTCATTTACTTGGATTAGCAGCGCTCGGTATGGAGGAAGTATTAGCATTAACGGGGGATCCAGCTCGCGTTGGTGATTTTCCTGGTGCAACATCTGTATATGATCTTTCTTCTGTAGAGCTCATTAAAATGATTAAAGAAATGAATAATGGGCGTTCTATTTTAGGGAAAACAATTGGAGAAGCTACCCATTTTTCAGTGGGCGGGGCCTTTAATCCGAATGTAAGACATATAGAAGCAGCTGTAAAACGAATGGAGAAAAAAATTGCAGCTGGAGCGGAGTATTTTTTAACGCAGCCTATTTATGATGCTGCAGTCATTCGAAGCGTATATGAAGCAACGAAGCATATTGAGCAGCCAATTTTTATTGGTATTATGCCACTTGTAAGTAAACGAAATGCGGATTTTCTACATTTTGAAGTGCCAGGCATTACCCTTCCAGAACAAGTGAGAAGGCGTATGGATGGACATAGAACGTCAGAAGAAGCAGTGACAGAAGGGATTCGTATATCTCAAGAGTTAATTGATGTTGCGATGGAATTATTTAATGGTATTTATTTAATTACACCATTTTTAAAGTACGAAGTGACAGAAGTACTTGTTAAGTATATTCAGGCGAAGAAAGAGCAGAAAGAAGGAATGAATGTATGAGACCAATCGAGGAAAGATTGCAGCAAGACATTTTAATTTTAGATGGTGCAATGGGGACGATGATTCAACAAGAAGACCTTTCGGCTGTAGATTTTGGCGGAGAAGAATATGAAGGATGTAATGAATATTTAGTAAAAACACGACCAGATGTTATTTTACATATTCATAAAGCGTATATTGAAGCAGGAGCAGATATTATTGAAACGAATACATTTGGTGCAACGAACATTGTACTAAGTGATTATAATCTCTCTCACTTAGATGAGGAGTTAAATGAAAAGGCAGCTCAATTAGCAAAACAGGCTGTAATAGAGAGCGAAAAAGAAGTATATGTAGCAGGAGCAATGGGCCCAACAACAAAAGCGATTAGTGTTACAGGCGGGGTGACGTTTGAAGGGCTTATTGAGGCATACACAAGACAGGCGCGCGGGTTATTGCGTGGTGGTGTAGATTTGTTACTTGTGGAAACAAGTCAGGATATGCGTAATGTAAAAGCGGCCTGTTTAGGAATTGAAAAGGCATTTGTTGAGGCCGATAAAAGAGTTCCTCTTATGATTTCTGGAACAATTGAACCGATGGGAACAACGTTAGCTGGGCAAACAATTGAGGCATTTTACTTATCGGTAGAGCATATGAATCCATTATCAGTAGGGTTAAACTGCGCAACAGGACCGGAGTTTATGAGAGAACATATTCGTTCACTCGCAGAGTTATCAGAGTGTTATATTTCTTGTTATCCAAATGCTGGGCTTCCGGATGAAGATGGCCATTATCATGAATCACCGCATTCGCTTGCATATAAAGTGAAGCAGTTTGCAGAAGAAGGTTGGGTCAATATTGTTGGTGGATGTTGCGGAACAACGCCAGCGCACATTCGAGCGATGAAAGAGGCGTTGTTATCATTTCAGCCACGTGTGAAACAAGAAAGAAAAGGACATGGAATTAGCGGGCTTGAAGCGTTGCAATATGAAGATGCAATGCGTCCGTTATTCGTTGGGGAGCGTACGAATGTAATTGGCTCAAGGAAATTTAAACGTCTTGTTGCAGACGGGAATTTTGAAGAAGCAGCAGAAGTAGCGAGGGCACAAGTAAAGAAAAATGCCCATATTATTGATATTTGTATGGCAGATCCAGACCGTGATGAAGTAGAAGATATGGAGAATTTCCTGCAAGCTGTGACGAAAGTATTAAAGGTGCCAATTATGATCGATTCGACAGATGAGAAAGTTATGGCAAGAGCTCTTACTTATTTGCAAGGAAAAGGAGTGATTAACTCCATTAACTTAGAAAATGGAGAAGAGCGTTTTGAAAAAGTGATTCCACTTATTAAACAGTATGGAGCTGCTATTGTTGTTGGAACAATTGATGAAATTGGTATGGCGGTAACGGCCAAGCGGAAGCTTGAAATTGCGAAAAGAAGTTATGAGTTATTAACAACGAAATACGGAGTACGCCCATCTGATATTATTTTTGATGCACTTGTATTCCCTGTTGGAACAGGAGATGAAGAATATATCGGTTCAGCTGCGGCAACAATTGAAGGCATTCGGCTTATAAAAGAAGCAATGCCTGAGTGTTTAACGATATTAGGTGTAAGTAATATTTCGTTCGGTTTACCACCAGCAGGACGCGAAGTATTAAATTCAGTCTTTTTATATCATGCTACAAAGGCAGGCTTAGATTATGCAATTGTTAATACTGAAAAACTAGAGCGCTATGCCTCTATTTCTGAAGAAGAGAAAGCACTAGCAAATGCTCTTTTGTTTGAAACGACGAAAGAAACATTAGAGAAGTTTACAAACTTTTATCGTAATGTGAAGCAGAAAGAAGTCATAGCAGCTGAAACGCTAACGCTTGATGAGCGCATATCTCATTATATTGTCGAAGGAACGAAGCAAGGATTACACGATGACTTGCAAGCTGCGCTTGCTGAAGGAAGAAAGCCGCTCGATATTATTAATGGGCCGCTTATGGCAGGAATGGATGAAGTAGGGCGTTTATTTAATAATAATGAGCTGATTGTTGCAGAAGTGTTGCAAAGTGCGGAAAGCATGAAAGCAGCAGTTGCTTATTTAGAGCCATATATGGAGACAACTGATAGTGCCAAAAAAGGGAAAGTATTGCTTGCTACAGTAAAAGGGGATGTACATGATATCGGTAAAAATTTAGTGGAAATTATTTTATCGAATAATGGATATGATATTGTGAACCTCGGTATTAATGTGCGATCTGATCGTATTATTCAAGAGGTGAAAGAACAAAAGCCCGATATTATTGGATTATCAGGATTGCTAGTTAAATCTGCGCAACAGATGGTGACAACAGCAGAAGACTTAAAAGCAGCAAATATTGATGTTCCCATTGTTGTAGGCGGAGCAGCGCTGACGCGGAAATTCACAGAAACGCGTATTTCTCCTTCTTATCAAGGACTCGTATTATACGCAAGCGACGCGATGACGGGGTTAGATCTTATCAATCGTCTGCAGCATGAAGAGGAACGAGAAAAGATGCGTGAAGAAAAAGCGAATCGCCACTTACATGTTGTTGCAACAGAAGAGAAAAAAGTAGTAGAGGTACCAGTACAGATTGAAAAATTACCTGCAGTGCCAGTTATCATACCAGATTCTACAAAACGTGTCGTTCTCCGGGATTTTCCAGTAGCACATCTTGCTCCGTTTTTAAATCGACAAATGTTACTTGGGCATCATTTGGGTTTAAAAGGGAATGTGAAAAAGTTGCTGCAAGAAGGAGATAGAAGGGCCCATGAACTCAATGATTTAATTGATGAATTGCTTCGTGAAGGAGAATCATGGTTACGTCCGAGTGCGGTTTATCAATTCTTTCCTGCACAAAGTAAAAACCAAGATATCTTAATTTATGACCCAGAAGATCGGGCGCGTGTATTAGAGCGATTTACATTCCCAAGACAAGGGAAAGCTCCGCACCGCACGTTAGGTGATTACCTGCGCCCAGTTGGAGATGAAATGGATTATGTTGCTTTTTTAGCTGTAACGGTTGGGAAAGGCGTACGCGCTGTAGCAGAAAAGTGGAAAGAGCAAGGTGATTATTTGCGCAGCCATGCTATTCAGTCGCTTGCACTTGAACTTGCAGAAGGCTTAGCTGAAAAAACGCATATGCTCATACGTGATCGCTGGGGATTTCCAGATTCACTAAACATGACGATGGAAGAGCGATTCCGTACAAAATATCAAGGAATTCGTGTTTCTTTTGGCTATCCTGCATGTCCGGAACTTGCTGATCAAGAAAAATTATTCCGTCTCATTTATCCAGAAGAAATTGGAATCTCCTTAACTGAAGGGTTTATGATGGAACCTGAGGCTTCCGTTACAGCAATGGTGTTTTCTCATCCGGAAGCACGTTATTTCAGTGTGTTATAATCTAAAGTAAAACTTCTATAAAAGGAGACTTACTGTGAAGACGATTATATTTACAGGCGGAGGTTCTGCTGGTCATGTTACGCCTAATTTAGCGCTTATACCGCATTTTCAAAAGAGTGGGTGGAACGTGTGCTATATTGGTTCGCATAATGGAATAGAAAAGACTATCATTGAAAAAGAAGGGATTCCTTATTATGGTGTAGCAAGCGGAAAGCTTCGTCGTTATTTTGATTTAAAAAATATAAAAGACCCCTTTCTTGTGATGAAAGGGGTTATGGATGCGTATGTACGCATTCGGAAATTAAAACCAGATGTTATTTTTTCAAAAGGTGGCTTCGTATCTGTACCAGTTGTAATTGGTGCATGGTTAAACCGTGTTCCTGTTTTTTTACATGAGTCTGATATGACACCGGGGCTTGCAAATAAAATTGCTCTTCGTTTTGCCTCGAAAATATTTGTTACGTTTGAAGAAGCAAAAAAACATTTACCAAAAGAAAAAACAGTCTATACGGGGTCACCTGTGCGTGAAGAGGTATTGCAAGGGAGTCGCAATAAAGGACTGCAATTTTTACGGTTCACTGCATCAAAGCCAGTTATTACAGTTATGGGAGGCAGTTTAGGGGCAAAGCGCATTAATGAAGCAGTTCGCGGTGCATTGCCGGATCTTCTTCAAACATATCAAATTGTTCATTTGTGCGGGAAAGGAAATCTCGACGAAAAGCTTGAAAGTATGCCAGGATACAAGCAGTTTGAATATGTTCATGGTGAACTGCCAGACATATTAGCAGCAACAGATATTGTCATTTCTCGTGCAGGATCCAATGCAATCTTTGAATTTCTAACACTGCAAAAGCCGATGCTATTAATTCCTCTTCCGAAATCTTCGAGCCGAGGCGATCAAATTTTAAATGCACAGTCGTTTGAAAAACAAGGATATGGACGTGTGTTATTTGAAGAAGATTTAACGGAAACGTTACTTGTTGAATATGTGGAAGAATTGTATAACCATCGTTTGCAGTATAAAAGATCTATGCAGCAGTATAACGGAAAAGAAGCGTTACAAACGATAATTGATTACGTCACGAAAGCATGATTTCATAGAAATCATGCTTTTTGAATAGAGATAACAGCATACTTTATGTTACAATAACATAGATTTGACAGGAGAATTCTAATTGTTGATGCGTGAAAATACGGATGAGATTAGGAGTGACTATGTTGGGGCTAAGTCTCTATGAAAACATTGCTCTAGTTGTTTGTTTAGTATTGTATATTGGTAGTATTATAGTTTATATGGGACGGAATTTTTCACAAGAACGTAAACTAGAAAAATCAGAAATTACAGCTGAATTAGATATGTTAAATGATAAAAGCAATAAAAAAGTAAAAAAAGAGTTATAGTTGTAAACGTTCTCTTTTTTCATGCATATAAAGGGTTTCCTGTCTATGTATTTCATAATAAGGAGAGAAGTAGTATGAAATTTTACATCGCTTCAACCTTTACAAATAAACCTCTTGTCCGCTTTGTAGCTGATAAATTGAAACGAGCAGGATGGATTCATACATATGATTGGACAATAAATGAAAAGGCGACAAATAGATTGGAATTAGAAATTATTGGGAAAGCAGAAAAGCAAGCTGTACAAGATGCAGACGTTTTTCTGCTTTTGTTGGATGGAGGGAAAGGGAGTCATACAGAGTTTGGAATGGCACTTGCTTGGGGTAAAAAGGTATATTTATATAGCGAAAATCATTCTTTAGATACAACGTTTTACCATTTACCAGAAGTACATATAGTGGAAGGCAGTATAGAAGAATTTATTGAACAAGTGTTAGAGGAGGCAAGAGTTTGATTACAATTAATGATACTATATATGGTGAACATCATATAGATGGTGTGCTCGCAGAACTCTTGCAATCAAAAGCAGTACAGCGCTTAAAGAAGATTCATCAAGGCGGCGCAAGCTTTCTTGTGAATCCGGCGTGGAATGTAACACGTTACGAGCACTCAGTTGGCGTTATGATTCTTGTAAAAATGTTAGGTGGTAGCGTAGAAGAACAAATTGCAGCTTTGCTTCACGATATATCGCATACAGCATTTTCTCACATTGTGGATCACGTATTAGAGGAGCAAGATGAAGATTATCATGAACAAATCTTTATGGATGTTATTGAAGCTTCAGATATTCCATCTATTTTGCAGACATATGGCTATGATTATAGAATGATTGAGAAATGGGAACAATGGACGTTGTTAGAACAACCTCTGCCGAATTTATGTGCAGATCGTATGGACTATACGTTACGGGATTTATACACATATGGAATGATTACAAAGCAAGAAGTGTGCTCTTTTTTAGAGGACGTAACAGTTCATAACGGACAAATATGTTTACAGTCTGTACAGGCAGCAGAATGGTTTACAGAAGCTTATTATAAAGAAACGATTGATTTCTTTTTGCATCCGTTGAATTCGTATGGTTATTATATATTAACAAAGGTATTACAAGAAGCGCTACAAAAGAATATTTTGGATTTATCTGATTTTTCAGCTGATGATGAAACGGTATTACATATGTTGCGAAATAGTGGAGATAGTGAAATTGAGAAGATGCTTAGTTCCTTACATTCAAAAGTAGAATTAGAAGAGAACAGGGCAGAATACGACATTTGTTATAAGGGTGGAAAAGCACGATTAATTGATCCGTTTGTTTATAGAAATGGCAAGATGCAAAGAGCATCTGTCTTATCTCCATTTGTTAAACAGTGTAATGAGAAAGCGAAAAGGCAATTGCAACAAAATATATATTTAAAAATCCAGAATGTATAGAAGGAGTAACGAAATATGAATTTAGAGCAAGGATGGAAAACAAACTTTTTAACAGTTGTACAGCAAAGTGAATATAAGAAAAGTGCACTTTTAGCACAATTACTATTTGAAGATGGAGAAGAAGTAGAAGAACTCGTTGATGATTATGGGTATGAAGAGATTATAAATCGTGAACATGATGATGAACTGGAAGAGATCTTAGGCGAAGAATTATTTTATGAACTTGAGCGTAACGTTTTTGTATCATCGCAGTCAAAAGAGAAGTTCATTTCCTTTATAAATGGTTTAGGATTTCATTTATTAGATTGTATTGTGTTATTGGAATCAGAATTTCATGTAGATAGCTCGATATTTTCATCTGATGCAGTGAAAAAAATGGAGAAGCGTTTTCATAAGTTTCCTTATGTAGAAGGTGAGCAAACGATTTTTGATATGACACTAGAAGAAGTAGTTGAATTATTAGAGAATGCGTCAGGTCTTCAAATTAAAGAAAATATGACTGTATAAAAGAAGAACGTGCTTAGCACGTTCTTTTTTTTGTATGTTCTGCGTTTTTATATTGCTTTTCAATGATTGTATTTAAATACTCAACCTTTCGTATGCAAGATTGTATATGCTTCTCGACTTCATGCAATTCTGTAAGGTGATGTGTTTCAATAGGATGAATGTGTACGCTGAATTTTTCAAATTGAGCGCTATATGTTATTTCTGCATAGCCGCTCATAATATCTGTGTCGTTGTGAAACAGATACTGTTTTGTTTTTTCGCAATATGCTGCATTTTGAAATCCATATGATTTTAAAGTTTCGATGATTTTTGTAATAATTACTGTATTCATTGTTTTTCCTCTTTAAGAAATTCGACTTTATCTCGCTATTTGTGAACAGTAAGCCCTCCACTTTAAGACTGTGAGAAAGCCTAAAAGATAGTGAAGAATAAATGCCCACAAAAAACGATGTGCGAAATTGATTATCAGTGAAGTCCCGATTAATGGATTTTTCACTGTATTAGTATAACATGAGTTTATTTTAGAAAGCGCTATCAATTCGTTTGTAACATGAATTTTTATGTATATTTTATACAATTAAAACAAATGAAAAATAATTGTAATAAAGCAAAAAGTAGGGGACTCTTTCATTGTTTCATCATATACATACAGAAATGGAGCAAATGAAAGAGGTGAAGATGTTGAACTTTGATATTACAGGACAAAAAGCATATGTAAAAGATGGCCCGCATCGGAATCAAATTGGATTCATAAAACGAAATGATACGAAGAGCAGTACAGAATATGCGATTGTAATTGACGATATGAATATCGATATTGAATTAAAAGATATTGTTTTAATTGATGTAGATGTTCGGCAATTTCATGATTGGTGCGAGGAACAAGGTTATTTGTAAAAAGTTTTATTACTGTGCTTACTTTAACGATCATTCATTAACAAATTGAATGATATAACTATGTTTGGAAAAAACAGCTGCCAGATTACTGTCAGCTGTTTTTTCTTATAATGCAACTTCTTCAGTTTTATTGACTGTTTCATTGTAAGTATTTACATCTAATTCTCCGAGCCATTTGCTAGAAATCAAACCAGTTGTCATAGAACCGCTCACGTTTAAGGCTGTGCGCCCCATATCAATTAACGGTTCAACAGAGATTAATAGAGCAACAATTCCAATTGGTAAGTTCATTGTAGAAAGTACAATGAGTGCCGCGAATGTTGCTCCGCCTCCAACACCAGCAACGCCAAATGAACTAATCGCAACAACGGCAATTAACGTTAAGATAAATTGCGGCTGCAACGGATCGATACCAACAGTTGGCGCAACCATCATCGCAAGCATTGCAGGATAAATACCAGCGCATCCATTTTGACCAATTGATACACCAAAGGATGCTGCAAAGTTTGCAATTCCTTCTGAAATGCCTAGTTTTTCTTTTTGCGCTTCAATATTTAATGGCAGTGTACCTGCGCTTGAGCGTGAAGTAAACGCAAATGTTAAAACAGGGAATACCTTTTTCAAATATTGGATTGGATTTAAACCAGAAAGAGCGATAAGTAATAAGTGAATAATAAACATAACAATGAGTGCTACGTAAGACGCTAATACAAAGTTTCCAAGTTTTAAAATGGCCTGGATGTCACTACCTGAAACTGTTTTTGCCATAAGAGCAAGTACGCCATATGGAGTAAGACGTAAAATTAATGTTACCATCCGCATTACGACCGCATATACGGCATCGAGCATACTCTTAAATTGTTCTGCCTGCTCTGGGTATTTCTTTTTCACTCCTAAGAAGGCGATCCCAAGAAATGCTGCAAAGATTACAACAGAAATTGTTGATGTTGGACGAGCACCTGTTAAATCTAGAAATGGATTTGCAGGGAGTAATTCTAATAATTTTTGCGGGATGGGTGTTTGTTCAATGGAAGTGAATTTTTCTTCCACTAATTTTAAGCGGGCTGTTTCTGCATCACCTTGCTGCAAGCCAGTTGCTTGCACATCAAAACCAGCGCTTGCAGCAATTCCGACTGCAGCTGCAATTCCCGTTGTAAGAAGTAAAATACCGATAATAAAACCGCTAATTTTACCAAGATTATTTGTTAGTTTCAATTTTGTAAACGCTGAAAGAATAGAAACTAAAATAAGCGGCATAACGATCATTTGTAATAACTTAACATAACCGCTTCCAATTAAGTTAAACCAATTGTTGGATTGGATAATGACTTCAGAAGTTGGTTTATAAAAAAATTGTAAAATAAGTCCAAATACAATTCCGAGTCCAAGTGCGGTAAATACACGTTTATTAAATGAAACGTGCTTGCGTTGCATATAATATAACACGCCTACTAATAAGAGCATAATTACAACGTTTATGCTAACTGACAATGTATTCATACTATTTTCCTCCTTCAAATCTGTTACATACAAATATATTCCAATAAATCCTATAAGTCAACTATGAAATAAGTTAGGTATAAAAAAAGATGGCATATATGCCATCTTAATGTCCTATTCCTGGTGTAAGAAGGAATGTCGTATAGTATGTAAATCCAATGAAGAAAACTGTTAAATATGCGCCGAATACATAAATGTACATGCGCTCTGTTAATTTTAAATAGCTTAAAAGTACAAAAAATCCTGTTTGTCCTAAAAATAATAGTGCTGTGCTATACATATCCCCTAAATAAAACATGACGGAAAAAATACCAGTCCAAAAGCCGAGAACGCGAAACATGCGCTCCATCCCATTCCCCTCCTTTTGTATGAACTAAATACTTCTTTTATTATAATGCACTTTTCTAACTATTGTAAACATTTACAAAATAATAAGAAGCCAGTATAATCTGGCTTCTTATTTTACATATGAATATGATAACTACAAGACTTACAACTTGTTTCTAGCATAGTATCGTTGCGTGTTAAATCCATGTTTGGAAATAGAATTTCAAAGATACCTTTCATCATATCTCCGTGCATGTTGCAAATTTCTTTTGGGTGGTGAATAGCTACTTCTTTAAAAGGACAATTGTATACTTCATAGAAAATTTTTGTTTCATCAATGCTTAATTCAAATGTCGGAGATAATCCGGCTGTTGTTAAAGCTTCTTTGGCAATTTGTACTTTTTGTTCTACAGTCAATTCATTTTCGTTAATGTTTAGATGACGTAGATGTTGTTCCATTAATTCTTTGCCAAACTGTTTACCTGTCTCATATAGCGCAGTTTTACCAACTTCGCCTAAGCTAAGTAATGTATTGCATGCAATTTGTGCTAACAATTGATAATCACGAAACGGAAACTGTAGTTGAATTACATCGTCTGATAGTGCGTATAACCGGCTTGGTCTGCCGCCTTTGCCTGTTTTTTTTGTTTCTGATTTTAACATATTTACATCTTCTAGCTTAGAGAGATGTAGACGTGCAACATTTGGATGAATATTAAATTCGTCAGCAATTTCTTGTACAGTAACATCAGTATGTTTTTGAGAAATATATTGATAAATATAATAGCGTGTTGGATCAGATAGTACGTTTGTAATTTTTAAAGCTTGTTCCATGAGGATCGCCACCTTTATCACTTTATCTGGGATAACAATATTATAATATAGATAATGTTGTATAATAATCAGTTTTGGCAATGATTCATTAATTGTTCATAATCTCACATACTTTTTCTTGTTTTTCTCCCAGAAAATTCGAAAATTTCATGATAGAAATAGAAAACTCCTCATTTTTCTTTTCATGATGGCTATGATATATAAATAGTGAGGAGGGGATAATAGTGAATGCTGTTGAACAGTTTGCTGACACAATCATGAAAGAAGCATGTCGGTTACGTGCATCAGATCTTCATATTGTGCCGCGTCATGAAGATGCTGTTGTGCAATTACGTATTGGAAAAGATTTGATGACAAAGCGCTGTATTTCAAAAGAGTTTTGCGAACGGCTTGTATCGCACTTTAAATTTTTAGCATCTATGGATATTGGTGAAAGGAGAAAGCCGCAAAATGGTTCATTGCAGATGAAAATTGATGAGGAGGAAGTATATTTACGCCTTTCTACTTTGCCAACTATACATCATGAAAGTTTGGTCATTCGTATGCACTTGCAAACGGCGGTGCCAAATCTCTCACATCTCTCTTTATTCCCAAGTTCCGCGAAAACACTTCTCTCTTTTTTACATCATTCGCATGGATTAATTATTTTTACAGGACCTACAGGGTCAGGAAAAACAACAACGATGTATGCTCTTTTAGAAGTAGCGAAGAAGGAGCAGACTCGCCGTATTGTTACGCTTGAAGATCCGGTTGAAAAGAAAAAGGACGGGTTATTACAAATTCAAATTAATGAAAAAGCTGGTATTACGTATGCAACTGGATTAAAAGCAATTTTACGTCATGACCCAGATATTATTTTAGTAGGAGAAATTCGAGATGAAGAAACGGCAAAAGTGGCGATTCGAGCAAGTTTAACAGGCCATTTAGTTATGACAACATTGCATACAAATGATGCGAAAAGTGCGGTGTTACGCTTAATGGATTATGGTATTACCCTTCAAGAAATTGAACAGTCGTTATTAGCAGTAGCGGCACAAAGACTAGTGGAATTGAAATGTCCATTTTGCAAAGGAAAATGCTCGCCGTTATGTAAAAAAATGCGTCATGTACGCCGAGCAAGCATTTATGAATTATTGTACGGTTATGAGCTAAAAGAAGTAATTCGGGAAGCGAATGGAAAACAAGCGATGTATCAATATACAACGCTTCAAGATGAATTAAGAAAAGGATATGCATTAGGGTTTATTGAAGAAGATATCTATGTTTAAACATGAGAAGTGGCGGTTACATGAACAAGCCTTATTGCTCCGAAGGCTTGGTGAGCTCTTAGAGAAAGGATATTCTTTATTACATGCATTAGAATTTCTTCATTTCCACTTAAATCCTCAAAAACAAATACAGCTTCAAGATGCTGCTGAAGAATTTAAAAAAGGAAGTAGCTTGCATGATGTGTTCTATAAACTTGCATTTCACCCAGATATTTTAAGTTATTTATTTTATGCAGAGCAGCATGGTGACATTTCCTTTGCATTGCAACAAGGAAGCTCACTACTCAGCAGAAAAGATAAACACCAAAAAAATATGATGAAAGTATTGCGTTATCCACTTTTTCTTTCCTTGTTTTTATTAGGAATCCTCCTCGTATTTAATATGGTTCTTCTTCCGCAGTTTTCAACTTTATATCGTTCACTCCAAGGGTCTTCTTCTTCGTTTACAGACGATATTTTAACGTTTATTCAAATCCTTCCGTATGTGATAGGTGGAGCTGCTTTGGTAATCGGTATTGTAGTGCTTATATATATGGTGTATGTAAAGAGATTGCACCCGATTAGAAGAATGAATATTTTTATGCGAGTGCCTCTTATAAAACAGTTTTTTATGTTAACGAACTCACACTATTTTGCAATTCAATTAAGCGGTCTTTTGCAAGGCGGGTTATCTATATTAGAAGCGCTCACATTAATGAAGGAACAAAAGCATCATCCGTTTTTTCAATGTGAAGCTCTCAAAATACAGGAGTTATTAACAATAGGCGAACATCTTGATTTCATTATGATGAACCGTCCTTACTACGAACGGGAGCTTTCTTATATTATTAAACATGGACAAGCAAATGGGAATTTAGCAGCTGAGCTTGCCGATTATAGTGAACTGACAATAGAAAAGATGGAAGAGAAAATGAATCGTATTTTATTTGTTGTGCAACCTCTTTTATTTGCATGTATCGGAATAGTTGTTATTCTCATGTATTTGGCGATGATTATGCCGATGTTTCAAATGATGGATTCTATTTAGGAGGCTTGTTCTGTGAAAAATGAAAAAGGCTTTACGTTGTTAGAAATGTTGCTTGTAATGCTTGTGATTTCTGTTTTACTGCTTCTTATTATTCCAAATGTGGTAAAACAGCGCTCTTCTGTACAGGGGAAGGGATGCGACGCCTTTGTAAAGTCTGTTGAAGCGCAAGTACAAGCGTATCAACTAGAATATAATAAAGTCCCAACAGTAGACGAGTTATACAATGGTAAATATATTACATCTAAAACTTGTCCAAAAGGTGAGAGTATTACAATTGATGCGACAAGTGGGGAAGTTGCAGTTGCAGGAAAATCGTGAAGAAAAATGGCTTTACGCTATTAGAAATGCTCATCGTATTAAGCGCCATCTCTATATTAAGTGTTGTAACATACTTTAATCTATCCTCAATATATGAAAAACAAAAAATTGATCAGTTTATTAATCAATTTTCCCAAGACATTCTTTTTATGCAACAATCAGCGGTAAGCCATCGTAATCGTCATACGTTACGATGGTTTACCAATCAAGCAAAGTATAGCATTACATCTTCAGGAGGAACAGATCCTGTTCTTGTTCTTGTTCGTTACTATCCATCTGATATACAGGTGAACTTAAATACGTTTCCAAATCCAATGACTTACGGTGCTGATGGAAATATTAATAGAGGCGGCACAATTATTGTTTCTTATAAGACAAAAACGTATTATATCGTATTTCAGCTTGGGAGAGGAAGATTTACGTATTATGAAGTGTGAAAAAGGTTCGGTTATGCTTGAGATTCTTGTGTCCCTTAGTTTATTAATGATGACGGTCTCACTCTTGCTCCCGCAAACGCTTCTCATTATGCAAGAACGAAAAAATATTCAACTCCGGTACAAAGCACAGCTATTCTTAAAAGAAGCAGCGGCTGTATATATGTATCATCATGTAATTTCACCAGTAATAGAAAATCGATATGAGAATGTAACGTATAGAATTCAATGGCAAACTGACAAGGCATGTGTACAATGGAAAGATATGAAACAACGAGAAAATGAACGGTGTCGCTATGTTGAAAAATAGCAAAAAAGAAAAAGGATTTACGTTATTAGAAGTGATGATGTGTTTTTTATTGTTATCGGTATTCTTTCTTCTTCTACCTCGGCTTCACGTATTATTTATAGAAACTCCTTACTCTAAACAAGTTACGAATTGGGAATGGAATATCTTTTTAGAGCAAGTGCAAATTGAAATTCGAGAAGTACAGGAAGGAAATAGTGGAGACGGAAAATTGTTTTTAAAAACAAAGACAGGAGAACGTATTACGTATGTTATGTCTGGAAATAATGTTGTTCGAAAAGTAAATGGTACGGGACATGAAGTTCTTTTACAAAAAGTAGAGAATATTTCTTATGAATTAACAGCGCATACATTGATAATACGCGTGCAGGATATAAGTGGTAAGATATATGATGGTGTTGTTACCCGTTATTCTGCTATTGAGGTGAATAGATGAGGTCTGAAAGTGGATTTACAATGCCGGGAACAATCATTCTCATATTGTTGCTCATGTCTTTCTATGTATATGAGACAAATATATTCTTATCAGATCAAAAGTTTTATGCAGAAGCAGAAGAATTGTTTATATTAGAAGAAATAACCGATCAAGCTGTTGCAGAAGTGAAACAAGAATTAAAAACTGGAATGGGAAAAAGAGAGTTTTTTTATACGTATGAAAAAGGGGAAGCGAAGGGCGGTTACACAAAAGTAGATGGGGATGCTTTTGTTACTTTGCAATGTATAACGAAACGAAAGCTCACACATAAAGTGAGCTTTCGTTATAATACAAATAACGAAGCGATTACGAATTGGCAAGAGGAGAGGTTGTAGTATGAGAGCATTATATATAACAGGTTTTATGGGGGCTGGGAAAACGACAATTGGTAAAGCATTAAGCAGTGTACTTCAGATCCCAGTGATTGATACAGATCAACGTATTGAAGAAAACACGAAGAAAATCATTCGAAATATTTTTTCGGAAGAAGGAGAAGATGTATTTCGAAAGTATGAAAGTGAAGTACTGCAATCGTTACCTACAAATGATTATATTATTACAACAGGAGGGGGAATAGTCGAAAAAGCTGAAAATCGACAATGGATGAAAGAACATGGCGTTGTAATTTATTTGTATTGTGATCCGTATGTGATTGCAAAGCGCATTGCAGAGGATACAACAAGGCCGTTATTTCAAAAAGAAAACATCCCATCGTTTATAGAGAAATTTGAAGAGCGTCAAGCCTATTATGAAGAAGCAACATTGAGAATAGACACGACAAATAAAAGTATTGAAACAATTGTGCAAGAAATTCAAACGCAGATTAAGGTATAAAAAAGTGGACATACTACTCTAGTAGGGGTGAGAGATATGTCTACAAATGATTATATAAGATATATGACACAACAATTCGTATCATATATGGATGCTCCAAAAGCTGACCGAAAACAAAAGCGGCAACAGCGTCGCGAGGAAAGAGAACCATTTTTAAATCGTTGGTTCGGTGTACTGCCGTTAAGTGCTGCAGTATTTTACCGGCAAGTGAAGAAAAAGCGAAAAAAATCGAGTTAATGCTTTTGGAATAATTTACTACTAGAAAAGAACTGCATGCCATAGTACAATTTCTACGGCGAGTTATACTCGTCATCTATTCGACAATATAACCTAAACAAGTAGCTCCACTGTTTGTAAACAGTGGAGCTACTTGTTTATCTTGCTACTTTTGTTTCTTACTTACTTAACGAATGCACCTATTAGTATCTCTAAAAACATCAAGTTCACTGCCCCATGTTTTTTACTTATTTTGGCTTTTTTTGAGCTCTTAATGCTACTTTTTCAAGTCCATTTTCTCCTGAAAATTCTACATCTGCTTTTGGCTGAGCATTTTTATTATTTTTAAATTGATTATTCTTGTTTTTAACCATTTTTTTCACCGCCCTTGTAGTTTGATTTAGTTATTCCTTCAAGAATGCCAACACTATATAAAGATATCAGAGTGATATTTGTATATGTTTTTCGTTATCGGCATCCACGATTTTAGTTTGCTTTCTTTTTTATTAGCTATGCTATTTCTTTTTCTTTAACAGAACCAAAGAAAAAGAAACACTCTACTTCAAAATAATAAAAAACCCCCACTGATGGGAGTTTCACTTTATAAGTTAAATTCTGCTTCTGTCACTTGCCTAATTTTATGACCAACCCAAAGGAATCCAGCTCCGATTCCTATCGAAACGAACCAACCAATTCCTGTCATAATTGCTTTCATTTCTCCGTATCCATCTACCCCAAACTTAGAAATCATATATATTTTGATGAAACTAAGTACAATAAACTGTAAGCCAAAAAACAAAGTAAAGTACTGAAACGATGGAAAGAGACGAGGATCACGGTACAACACTTGTGATTCCTTTCGATCATAACCTTGGAGTGCAGCATAGTCGGCGGCGAAATATAACATAAGTGGTTGCTTAATAAAAATGGTACATATGACAAGAGTTCCAAGTGTAATGTGATAGTATACGTCATTCCATAACATCTTTTCAGCTGAGCCAGAAAGTAAGTCTACACTTGTGTTTACAATCATCGTAATAAGGATGAAAAAGCCAGTCACATGAAATTGTCGTTCTTTCTTGAAACTATACAATGTATAGAAAATACCTGGTACAGAAGAAATGAGCATTGCATAATACGCATCCATATAATGTTTGCCGAATTTCCAAATAACAAATGGAAAGATGAGATAAAAAACGATATCGTATAGAGCTTTATGGTTTTGTTTCATTAAAATCCTCCTCTAATTGTATTTTACAACAACATTTCTGAATATTACACCTATTTAATTGATAAAGAAACTTAAATTAAAATAATTTTAATTTAATGTTGACTTCAATTTAATAACATGTATAATACTAATTGTAATGATTATAAAATAGAAATAAATATCAATTAGCTCTTAGGAGGAAGAATACGGATATGACAAAACGTTTAGTAGGAAAACAAGCACCGCGTT
Source organism: Bacillus sp. S2(2024) (assembly GCF_050474045.1). Classification (NCBI taxonomy): domain Bacteria; kingdom Bacillati; phylum Bacillota; class Bacilli; order Caryophanales; family Bacillaceae; genus Bacillus; species Bacillus sp. S2(2024). Next base: position 3,233,901 of record NZ_JBFLUS010000003.1, on the reverse strand, counting down.
TTGAAATGAATGCAGTGATGCCAAATAAAGAATTTAAAAAAGTTAGTTTAGAAGAAAATATGAAAAATGATAAATGGACAGTGCTATACTTCTATCCAATGGATTTCACTTTCGTTTGTCCAACTGAAATCATCGCCCTTTCTGATCGTTATGACGAATTTGAAGATTTAGACGCAGAGGTAATCGGTGTTTCTACAGATACAGTGCACACACATTTAGCATGGATTAACACAGATCGTACGAAAAATGGTTTAGGTGATTTACGTTATCCATTAGCAGCGGATACAAATCATACTGTATCCAATGACTATGGTGTGTTATTAGAAGAAGAAGGTATTGCACTTCGTGGATTATTCATTATAAATCCAGAGGGTGAATTAATGTATCAAATTGTACACCACAACAATATCGGACGTGAAGTAGACGAAGTATTACGCGTTCTACAAGCATTGCAAACAGGCGGACTTTGTCCAGCAAACTGGAAACCTGGGCAAGAAACGTTATAATTTAAAGGGGGAATTAAGTTTATGAAATTACGCGAGCAAATGCCATCATTAGAAGGCGCAACACAAATTTTAAATGACACAATCACACGTGAAGAGTTAATTGGAGATAAACCAACGCTTATTCACTTTTGGTCAGTAAGTTGTTATCTATGTAAAGAAGCAATGCCAGAAGTAAATGAATTACGCGATGAGTATGATGATCGTTTAAATGTTGTTGCAGTTCATATGCCGCGTTCAGAAGATGATTTAGATTTAGCGGTAATTGAAAAAATGGCAGAGAGTCATGATATCATTCAACCCATCTTAGTTGACAGCGAACATGTAATTACAGATGTATTTGAAAATAAATATGTCCCTGCGTATTACGTATTTGATAAAGAAGGTAAACTGCGCCATTTCCAAGCAGGTGGAAGTGGTATGCCAATGCTTCGCAAACGTCTTGAGCGTGTATTAAACGAAGAATAGAAACAAAAATGATTACCTCTAGCAAGGTAATCATTTTTGTTATATAATAATTAAAACGCTTTCATTTTTTGGGTTGTTCACAAATTTGTCTAAATTACACATTAATACTGTGACAATATTGTTTTATAATGAAACTAATCATTCATACATGCATACGTTAATTGTGAAATAAATAACATATTGAATCTATATAAATGTAAACGTTATCAAAAAGAGGTGGTATAAATGAGTAAATTTTTCTTTGATCAAAACCCTGCAAGAGTTGAGGACGGAAAGTTGGTAGAGTATGCGGAAACGATTTATGGAAAAGGAGGTCGCTCTGTATTAGAAAATTTAGTTATAAAGGCATCTATTCGACTACGTGATCGTTATCCTGATAAGTCTGATGAGCAGATTTCTTTTCTTGTGAATCAAGGTCTGCATGATATGTTTCAAAAATATGTGTAAGGAGAGGCCAATGCCTCTCCTTACTTTTTTTGCATAAGGAAAATTATGATTGCTAAAACTAATGGTGAAGTATATGCGAGTGGGGTGAACAAAATGAGTAACGGAGCAGGCGGTTCAAAGAAGAATAAAGAAACAGATGCAAATCATGTGAGTGCAAAACAGAGAGAATATCAAAAGCGAATGACAAAGATTCATCAACAAGAACATAACGATGGTCGAAAATATAATGGGAAAATATAAAGTGAAACTTCCATCAGTGGGGAGGCTTCATCCCCTGCTGATGGAAAGCACGTCCAATCGAGCTTCTTAGGGGTAGTTATTCTATCTTCTTGGCTTTCTCTGAATTTTGAGATGAGGGTCTTACTGCCCAAAAGTAGCGGGATAAAAAAGCACCTTCTAGAAGGTGCTTTTTTATGTTAGAAAATGATTCGCTGTGACATAAAAGAGTCCACCGTTTATAACTTGCATGGTAATACGCGGTTCATATTGTTCTTGCAATGCTTGTTTTTCTACCTTGTAGCTTTCTGGTAATTCATCACTTTCCTCGTAAAAGCGATTTAATAGTTGTAAATCGTGATTCCAACGCACTCTTGCTTCTTCAGCCCATGTGTGATCGTCTGTCCCAATGACATTTTTCATTGCTTCTTCAATTCTAGATAACCCGCTTTGCGGTTTAATAATAGGTGTTAATGTAAAACAAAAATCAGGGATTTTTGGTGTTAAACGAAGTGCTGATAATGCTTCATGAAAATTTGTAATCATCGTACCAGAAATAAGATGGATACCAACGGAATACAGCATGTCTTTTTTTCGATCACATTGATAGGAGACTTTTATATTGATGCCAAGCCAAGGATGAAGCGGGGTGCTTACCTGTCCATTAGAATGAACCTCTTCAAATAAACGAATGTAAGCACCTAATTCCTTTGTAGCTTGAAAAATTTGGTGTAAGCGCGGAGAACCATAGTGAATGAACTCGCCTTCTTTCTCCTCATGTTCTGGATCGGTAATGAATGTAAGACGCATCGGGTTTGGTGTTCCGCCAGTCTTCTCAAGATAATGCCAGTAAAATGGACGGTTCATCAGTAACTTGTCCATACTGATTGTTAGTTGTACGTCTAGTAAATGTGGAAAACGCTGCAAAATTTCACAGCTATTTGCCTCGAAAAAACAACTTAAATAACTATGAATTTCATGTTGCTGCATAACCACGCACCTCAGTTTCATTTCGTTTTGCAAATTCAATAATGGATGTCAAGTTTTCCATTTTTATTCGGATTTCTCCTTCACTTTTGGAATGTGCAAAAATATCTTGAATGTGCGCATCAATATTTTTCATATTAATTCTTGTTAAAATTTCATCTAAATCGCCAATGACACGCTCAAATAAGTTAATTTTTTCATACAGCAGTTTTAAAATATGTTCTTCTACTGTATGTTTCGTTGCCAAATTATAAATATGAACATCATGCTTTTGTCCAAGACGATGAATACGTCCGATTCTTTGTTCCAGTCGCATCGGATTCCAAGGAAGATCATAGTTAATCATATAATTGCAAAACTGTAGATTAATTCCTTCACCGCCTGCTTCTGTAGCAATCAATACTTGTGCATGATTTTGAAATAATTCTTTCATCCAATCTTTTTTACCGCGTTTAAATCCGCCGCGAAATGGTACAGACGAGATGCCATGCTGCTTTAAAAACCATTGTAAATACATTTGAGAAGCACGATATTCTGTAAAGATTACAACTTTATCATTAATTTCTTTAATAATTTCTAATGTTTTATTTGCTTTTGAGTTGGAAGAAATACAATTAATTTTTTCCATCAACACATCTATGTATGGATCTAGTGTATATTGTTCATTTTCTTTTTGACGCTTTTCTACATGTTTTTTGAGTGAGAAATAAACAGCTTCTCGGCTGCTGCATGCTTCTCGCTTTAATGTTAAAGCAGAAAATGCAGAAGTAAATGCATCTTGCCTTTTCCACCCTTCAATTGCATCGTATAAGGCTTTCTCTTGTTCATTGAAATCTACAAAAAGTGTATGAACGTGTCGTTTTGGCCATTCAATGCCAGTGTCATGCCGGCGGTTCCGTACCATTACCTTATTGATAAGTTCTTTTAAATGTTCATCTGTTTCAGCGCTGCGATTTTTAGAAGCATAGTATTCTTCAAAATTGGATTGATTGCCGAGATGGCCAGGTTTTAATAATGAGACAAGATTAAAGATTTCATCAATGCGATTTTGAACAGGTGTTGCTGTAAGTAATAAACAAAACTTTTTCTTTAATAGTTGCGCAAATTCATAGTTTTTCGTTTTATTGTTTTTTAGTTTATGTGCTTCATCAATAATAATGAGATCGTATTCTAAATTTAAAACAATATCACGATGCGGAGAGCGCTTTGCTGTATCGATGGAAGAAACGATAACGTCAGCTTGCTCCCAGGAGTAACTTTTTCTTTGTGCGACAGCTGGAATGAAAAATTTCGTATTCAATTCATATGCCCATTGTGAAACGAGTGAAGCAGGTACAAGAATAAGCACTTTTTTCACAAGACCGCGCACCATATATTCTTTTAAAATAAGTCCGGCTTCAATGGTCTTTCCAAGACCAACCTCATCTGCTAAGATTGCTTTTCCATTCATTTGTTCAATGACTGTTTGTGCTACTTCTAACTGATGTGGAAGTGGCGTGAAGTTAGGTAAATGCTTGGGTGCCTGTAACCCGTCAAATGTTGGAATGAGAAGGGACTGTTCAGTTTGATATGCTAGATGAAATAGTTCCCAATTTGTCCACGGGCCATCTTCTTCTATTCGTTTTAAGAAGTTTTCTTGCCAAGAACGATCTATTGAAATTTCGACATTCATGGATAAAATCTCACCTTCTATAAATTCTAAATTATTTTTTTAGCTAGAATATTGATGAAATGACTCGAAAAATGTTAGGATAATGATGTGAAATGTGTGGAATCTTTCGTATTTTATCCAAGAAAGTACTTTTTTATTTACGCTTTCATAAAAAAATAGTGTGAGATTCCGTATATCCCATCTTTTCAGAATTAAAAATGTTTAGATATGGGAAGCCAACTTTTATTGATTTGTCATAGACAGCGTAAGGGGGAGAGAACATGATTACATTACAACGTACACCGCTATTTGATGTATACGCGAAGTATGGTGGGAAGACAATTGACTTTGGTGGTTGGGAATTGCCAGTTCAATTTTCGAGCATTAAAGAAGAACACGAGGCTGTTCGTACAGCAGCAGGTCTTTTTGATGTGTCTCACATGGGAGAAGTAGAAGTAAAAGGTGCAGATAGTTTAGCATTTTTACAACGTGTAGTTACAAACGACGTTTCTATCTTAAAGGTAGGCGGAGCACAATATACGGCAATGTGTTACGAAGATGGTGGTACAGTAGATGATTTATTAATCTACAAACGTGGGGAAGAAGACTATTTATTAGTAATCAATGCATCAAATATTGAAAAAGATTACGAGTGGTTAGCGTCTCATGTAAGCGGTGATGTGCAAGTAGTCAACGTTTCTAGCGAAATTGCACAACTTGCAATTCAAGGACCAAAAGCAGAAGACATTTTACAAAAAGTTGTGTCAGAAGATTTGAAAGAAATTAAGTTCTTTAAATTTAAAGAAAATGTTCTTGTAGATGGTGTAGAAGCCCTTGTATCTCGTACAGGTTACACAGGTGAAGATGGCTTTGAAATTTACTGTAAGAGCGAAGATGCTGCAAAGCTTTGGGAGAAACTTCTTGAAGCAGGAGAAGAAGATGGCTTAAAACCATGTGGTTTAGGAGCTCGTGATACCCTTCGTTTTGAAGCAACACTTCCACTTTATGGTCAAGAGTTATCGAAAGATATTACACCAATTGAAGCTGGAATTGGCTTTGCAGTAAAACCAAACAAAGAAGCAGATTTCTTTGGAAAAGAAACTTTAAAGGAACAAAAAGAAAACGGTGCACCTCGTAAATTAGTCGGCATCGAAGTAATTGAGCGTGGTATTCCGCGTACTCACTATCCAGTATATGTAGGCGATGAAAAAATCGGGGAAGTTACAAGTGGTACACAATCTCCAACGTTAAAGAAAAGCATTGGTTTAGCGCTAATTGATGTAAAATATGCAGCAATTGATACAGAAGTTGAAATTGAAATTCGTAACAAACGCGTCAAAGCAGTTGTCGTTCCAACACCATTTTACAAACGTTCAAAGTAACGGGGAGAGGGGTAGATTTCATGTTGCATCGTTATCTTCCAATGACAGAAGAAGACAAAAAAGAAATGTTACAAACGATTGGTGTGCAATCGATTGATGAATTATTTTCTGATATTCCAGCAAGCATTCGTTTTCAAGGGGATTTAAATATTAAACCGGCAAAATCAGAACCAGAACTTTTAAAAGAACTGTCTGAGCTTGCTCGTAAAAACGCAAACTTAAAAGACTATGCTTCCTTCCTAGGAGCAGGTGTATATGATCATTATGCACCAGTAATTGTTGATCATGTTCTTTCTCGTTCAGAATTTTATACAGCTTATACACCATACCAACCGGAAATCTCACAAGGGGAATTACAAGCAATTTTTGAATTCCAAACAATGATTTGTGAATTAACGGGTATGGATGTAGCAAACTCCTCTATGTATGACGGAGGTACAGCGTTAGCAGAAGCGGCAATGCTAGCAGCAGGTCATACTCGTAAAAAGAAAATTCTTGTTTCTAAAACGGTGCATCCAGAATCAAGAGCAGTACTTGAGACATATGCAAAAGGTCAGCATCTTGAAGTTGTTGAAATTGATCATAAAGACGGTGTAACAGATTTAAACGTATTACAAAGTGAAGTAGACGACACTGTCGCTTGCGTAATCGTACAATATCCAAACTTCTTCGGACAAGTGGAGAGATTAGCTGATATCGAAAAAATTGTTCATCAACAAAAATCATTATTTATCGTTTCTTCAAATCCATTATCACTAGGTGCATTAACACCACCAGGAAAATTTGGTGCTGATGTTGTCATTGGTGATGCACAACCATTTGGTATCCCAACACAGTTTGGTGGACCACACTGTGGTTATTTCGCAACAACGAAAGCATTTATGCGTAAAGTTCCAGGACGTCTTGTAGGACAAACTGTGGATTCAGATGGTAAACGTGGCTTCGTATTAACATTACAAGCTCGTGAACAACATATTCGTCGTGATAAAGCAACATCTAATATTTGTTCAAACCAAGCATTAAATGCATTAGCAGCATCTGTTGCGATGACGGCACTTGGAAGACAAGGTGTAAAAGAAATGGCACGTCAAAACATTTCTAAAGCACAATATGCAAAACGTCAGTTTGAAGCAAAAGGGTTCACAGTAGCATTTACTGGACCATTCTTCAATGAATTTGTTGTAGATTGCAAACGTCCAGTACAAGAAGTAAATGATGTATTAGTACAAAAGAATATTATCGGTGGTTATGACTTAGGCCGTGATTATAAAGAATTAACAAATCATATGCTTCTAGCTGTAACAGAGCTACGCACAAAAGAAGAAATTGACACACTTGTAAACGAAATGGGGGCTATCCAATGAAGAACCAAGATCAAGCACTTATTTTTGAAATGAGTAGAGAAGGACGCGTAGGATATAGCTTACCCCAATTAGATGTAGAAGAAGTAAAATTAGAAGATGTGTTTGAGAGTGCGTATATTCGTACTGAAGATGCAGAGCTTCCAGAAGTATCAGAGCTTGATATTATGCGTCATTACACAGCACTTTCAAATCGTAACCATGGTGTGGATTCTGGATTTTATCCACTAGGATCTTGTACAATGAAGTACAATCCAAAAATCAATGAAAACGTGGCACGATTCCCAGGATTTGCACACATTCATCCGCTTCAAGATGAAAAAACAGTGCAAGGTGCAATGGAATTAATGTATGACTTACAAGAACATTTAATTGAAATTACAGGTATGGATACTGTTACACTTCAACCAGCAGCTGGTGCACATGGGGAATGGACGGGATTAATGTTAATCCGTGCATACCATGAAGCAAACGGTGACCATAACCGTACAAAAGTTATCGTTCCTGACTCTGCACATGGAACAAACCCAGCATCTGCAACAGTAGCAGGTTTTGAAACAATTACAGTAAAATCAAATGAAAACGGTCTTGTTGACTTAGAAGATTTAAAACGTGTTGTGAACGAAGAAACAGCAGCACTTATGTTAACAAATCCAAATACACTTGGTTTATTTGAAGAAAACATCTTAGAAATGGCACAAATCGTTCATGATGCAGGTGGTAAATTGTACTATGACGGTGCAAACTTAAATGCAGTATTAAGTCAAGCGCGCCCAGGAGATATGGGATTTGACGTTGTGCATTTAAATCTTCATAAAACATTTACAGGTCCGCATGGCGGCGGTGGTCCAGGTTCTGGCCCAGTAGGTGTGAAAGCTGATTTAATTCCATTTTTACCAAAACCAATTTTAGAGAAAACAGAAAATGGCTATCACTTTAACTACGATCGTCCACAAGCAATTGGACGCGTGAAACCATTCTATGGAAACTTTGGTATCAACGTTCGTGCTTATACGTACATTCGTTCTATGGGTCCAGACGGATTACGTGCAGTAACAGAATATGCTGTATTAAATGCAAACTATATGATGAGAAGATTAGCTCCATTTTATGATCTTCCATTTGATAGACATTGCAAGCATGAGTTTGTTTTATCTGGTCGTCGTCAAAAGAAACTTGGCGTACGTACGCTTGATATTGCGAAACGTCTGCTTGATTTCGGCTACCATCCACCAACAATTTACTTCCCATTAAACGTGGAAGAATGTATCATGATTGAGCCGACAGAGACAGAATCAAAAGAAACATTAGATGGCTTTATCGATAAGATGATTCAAATTGCAAAAGAAGCAGAAGAGAATCCAGAAGTAGTTCAAGAAGCGCCGCATACAACAGTAATTAAGCGTCTTGATGAAACAATGGCAGCGCGTAAGCCGATTTTACGTTATCAAAAACCATCTATGGTACAAGTTTAATCATCAATAAAATATTTTGGAGAGAACTCGCTATAGGCGAGTTCTTTTTTATATTGCCGAATAAGGTATCAGTACCTAAAAAAGATGTTATAAAATTGCGGGTTTTATGTAAGATTGAAGAATTCTCATACTTTCTCAACATTTTTGTTGAAAAAGTCCCTTTGATAAAATTGTGTATTTTTGTTAGAATTTTAATGAAATTAAAGTGAATGAGAAGCAAAAATGTCAATTTTTCATACATATGTGAAGAAATGAACAAGGGGATGAAAAAGATGGGCTATAAGCGTTATAGGATGGTGTACCATTTAGAAAATGGTGAGATGATTAAGGATATTAAAGAGTTTTATTACCAAGATACAGAAAAAATGTTAGAGAGAGTGAAGCATCACGTATTAGATAATAAAAGTGTAACCGCAATTGATAGTAAAGGAACACTTATTCCAATCGCTTGTCATGACATAGTGAAAGTCGAGTTAGACCATTTACAGGAAAGTTAGTCTTGAGTCATAGGGGAGAATTCGTTACAATAAATGAGTAATTTAGAGAGGAGTTCGTTATGGGTAGTCAAAGACATTTTTACATGTTTATTGTTGCTTTTTTACTTGTTACAGTATTAACGGTATATTTAATTATTGATAGCCACTGGTACAATACAGTACATCCAGCAGTTCTTATTTTTATGTATGTCGGGATTGCTGTTGTTAGTTTTGGGATGAGAGATGAGATGTTAAATCGCTTTGAGAAGTAATACATATATGAAAGACCAACAGGAAATTGTTGGTCTTTTTTTGTTGCCTAAAATAGGAGAGTGTGTATATACTGTGGAGGGAAATAAGGATATTGTTATTTTCAAGTATATGGTTGAAATAGAATTTGGATTTGAAGACATAGAGTTTATAAGTTCTACGATTGCTAGTAGCAATGGAGCTTGTAGTGATTTATTTAAGTTTAGTCATCCCAATTTTCTTTGTGTTTGGACATCAAAAAGCACGTTTGATCAATTTTAGTTTGTATGAAATTATATGAGCAGAAAGATATATAAAGTGAAACTTCCATCAGTGGGAGTTTTACTGCCCACGAATAGCGGGATAAATGGGAGGATGGAATTATGAAAATCATGGGGACCTTCTTCATAATAGTTGGATTGCTATTCATTATTGGAACAGGGCTTGGCGTTACACTTCATTTTATTCCTACTCACATATCAGTCCCCACTTGTCTTATATTCGGCACTGTTTTCATGACGACAGGAAATATAATGAAAAACAAAGAAAATCGTACGTTATAGAAGGTGTCTCATTACGAGACACCTTCTTCAATGAAGCAAATTATGTACAACAAATTTATAAACTGACACCATACTTGGTGAATAAACAGGCACGTTATACGTATGCAGTACTACACTAAAAAACACAACACATACAATAAAGACAAAAAATAGTAGTAAAATATGCTTATGTACAGAAGTTTGCATATAATCAGCTCCTTTTTGGTAGTATGTGCAAAGGAGGAAATTATATGAAAAAAGACAGTTATTTCTTGTCAGAAGAACTGTCTTTTGAAAAGAATTTATTCCAAATTTTCGCGATACTCCAAATGATGATAATTCCAATTGAAGCGATAATCGACCAAGCAAAGGAAGCTATTTCAAGAGCCATGTTTGGAATAAAAGAGATGATTAAAAATGCTTTATGGAATAACCATTCTGCAATATGGAATATAGATTGCAATAAGAGTGCAACTGCAATCATGATTCCTGTCATAATTTGTTTTCCTCTTTTTTTCCACACAGCATTCACCTCGTTAACTCATTAATTTTAAGCCAACTGCACCGCATAAGATGCAGCTTAAGAAAGCAAGGCGGCGCCAATCAGCGGATTCACGGAAAATAAGAATACCAAGCAGTGTACTTCCTGCAGTTCCGATTCCCGTCCAGATTGCGTAAGCCGTTCCCATTGGCAGTGTATCCATTGCGAGGGATAAGAAGAAGAAACTTACTGCAAAGTTGGCGATTAACATAAGTTTTGGCATCCAGCCTTTTTTTTCATTGGCTATCTTCATGAAGATAACACCAGTAATCTCACATATACCAGCAATAATTAAAAATAACCATGCCATGTTTATGCAGCCTCCTTCTCTACTTGTTCACCTGTTACTCGTTTTAAACCAATAACACCAACGAAAATTAAACCGATCAATAAGATTTTTACAAGCGAAAATGGTTCGCCAAAAACAAAAATTTCTGTTAGCACAATTCCTCCAGCTCCGATTCCTGTGAAAACAGCATACACAGTCCCTACAGGGAGTTTTGCATAAGCTTTAAATAAAAGGAAAAAGCTAATACCGATTGCCATCGCTACACCAATCCATTCCAGTGGTGTTGTTGCATGTTTTAAACCAATTACCCATACAATTTCAATGATTCCTGCTATAACAACATAAATCCATTCCATCATTTATTCTCCTTCCTACCAGTCGTTAGGTATAGGGCCGGAAAATGACGCATTGCGTCTGCAATCCGTCAGCTTGACAATCCGCGCCAAAATACTTTCCAAGATGCGTATAATCGATTTTCAAATGGCTGTATTCCAGCAAATAAAAATTCAACCATTAATCCGTCAATTAAACATAAATAAGCTGCAACAGCTTCTGTTACTTCAATGCTACAAAGTTCTTTCTTTTCTTGTGCCTGTTCAAATATAGGTACTAAAAGCTGTCCGATGTTTTCGATGTATGCATTTGCTTTTTCGACAATTTGCTCACGAAAGGCATCTGGTGGAAAAAACGAAGTGCGTAACCAAAACATTGTTTCAATACTTTCTTGAAAGCGATGCCCATAATTTTTAAGAAGATGAAATAAAAAGTCTCCAAAGGGAGTTTCTTCTGAATTCTTCACATACTGTTTAAAGAATTCAAGATCTTTTTGTAAAGATTCTTCTAAGCAAATAAAATATAGCTCTTCTTTTCCCTTAAAATGTGCGTATATTGACGGCTTCTTAATACCAACATCTTGTGCAATGTTGGCTAGTGAAGTTCCTTCATAGCCATAGCGTGCAAAGTGCGATAATGCTACAGCTTTTATACGGTTTGCTGTCATGTTCATCCCCTACCTACCGTTCGTTAGTTAAATTATAAGATGAAAAAAATATATAGTCAAGGAGGACAATTATACAAAATTGAACAGTGTAAGCTCTAATAATAGGGGCTTTACACTGTTCCTCGTTCAATTAAACGAAACGGTAACTCTTCAGAAGTCCCTGTAATTTGTTCCTGTTGTACTTGTTCATAAAATAAGGAAAAAGCACGATCTCCCATTGTTAAGCCAGGATTTTCAATTGTTGTTATTTCTAACGCTTCAGAAATAGGATGGTTATCAAATCCTAAGATTGCTAAATCCTCTGGTACTCGCAGTCCTTGTTTTTTTGCTTCTGTTAGTAATCCAGCAGCAACTTGATCGCTTGCAGCAAAAAGAGCGGTAGGACGATTTTTCATCGTTAGTATGCTTTGAATGACATTCGCACCGTCTTGAATACTATAGCATTGGTAAAACTGCCAGTCTGTCTGTGCGCGTTTTCCAGCTGCACGAAGCGCATCAAAAAAGGCTTGCTCACGTTGCTTTGTACTCACACTTTTTTCACGTGCTAAACAAAATCCAATGCGTTCATGTCCGTTTTGTAATAAATATTCTGTCCCAATACGGAAGCCGTCATAATGATTAACATAGACAGAAGATATAAGCGGATGCAGCAGTTTTTCACACGAAATGATAGGGGCAAATTTTGCGTAAGGTTCAATGGCTTCCCATGAGCTCGTTCGGGAGCAAATAATCATACCATCAAATTGTTTCATTTTCATCATTTCAAGGACACGCATTTCTTCAATGCTATCGTAGTTTGTTTGACAGAGATTAATGCGGTATCCAGCTTCAAGTGCTTTCGTTCCAATCCCTTCAATAAGTGTGCTAAAGTACGGCAGATTAATAAAAGGAAGCATAACACCAATTGTATGTGTTTTCCCTTTAAGAAGATGAACGGCATTTACATTTTTAGCATAATTCAATTCTTCAACAGTTTCTAGGACGCGTTTTCGTTTTTCTGCACTGACATATGGATGGTCATTTAAGACGCGTGAAACAGTCGTAACGGAGACTCCAGCCGTTTTCGCGATTTGTTTTATATTTACCATATGTTTCACCTCTATTTCTATTATACAAGAAAAAGGTAAGAGAAATCTTGTAAAACTCTTGACATGAAAAGCGTTTCATACTCTATTTTGTTAATAACGCTTTTTGCTATTCGCGTAACGATTATATTCGGCGTGAGAATAGGGAAAGCGTTTTTGTCAAATTGTGTGAGATAAACGAGGAAAGTTTTCAAAGGTGGAACAGTAAGAAAAAGAGAATATGAACATAACATACGAAAGCTTCAATTGTATCTTGATAGAAAAGAGAACATTGAGAAAGGGCGGATACACATTGAAAAAACGGGTGCTCTGTTTCGTATTTTCTAGTATGGTGTTAAATGCATGTTCTTTTCAGCAAACGATGGTCGAGGAAAAAAAATTTGCAGCAAGTTTAGAGGCAAGTGAAGATATGATGTCTGATCCAGTATCGGTACAAGCTGTAAAAAACGTTCTTCCGTTTTCGTTTCAAACACCATCATATTTACCGTATGAGTCAAAAGATAATCCAAAAGCAGTAGTTCGAAAAATGGGAAATAAGCGAATTGCCCTTGATATTAAATATGAACGACGTGAAAAAAACATGAAGGATTATATTGAATTAACAGTTGCCAATTTCTCATATAATTTTCCTTTTATTGTAGAACAAAATCATTTTCAGGAGCAAGTAAAGCTTGAAAATGGCATAACAGCTTATTTTAAAAGTAGTGACGGAGAAATGGATGGAGAAGACATTGCGACGCTCACTTGGAAAGAAGAGAAAGTAGAATACCAGTTGCTGTACCGAAATGTGCGTGATCAAAATAGTGAAGATGTAAAGAAAAATTTAACGTATATCGCTAGTAAAATGGAATGAAATAGCTAGCTTGTGATAGACAAGCTAGCTATTTATTATGAATTTTTCTTTTTCACTTTACCAGACCAAGTTTTAAAGCCGCCTTGCAATTGATAAAATTCTTTGTAACCGTGCTTCTTTAAAAACTGTGCTGCGCGTCCTGTTCGGAAACCATTTTGGCAATACATATAAATCGGTTGGTCAGCACGTAATTCTTTGTAACGAAGGCGTAATTGTGATACCGGAATGTTACGTGCTCCTAAAATATGCCCAGCATTATATTCGTCCGCTTCACGAACATCGATAAGTTGTGCTTTACGATATCCAGTGCGAAATTCTTCTTCCGAAAGTGTTTTAATTAATTTCTTTTGATAGAAATACATCCATACAGAGTAGCCGATAAATCCTACGATTATGGCTAGTAAAATAATAACATTTGTTGACACGATTGTATCGCTCCCTTTTTTCTTATCCTACTTTCAATATTATAATGCCCATATGTATTTATGCAACAAGTTCATTTTGTATTAGAAGAAATTTCGTATTCTTTCACAAATTTTGTCGAATTTGATAGACTAGAGAATGTGAGAAAAATTAGTTATATGAGGTGTAGGATGGAAAAGGAAAAATGGTGTTATATAAATTCTGGTAAATGCTCTCCAGCGTTTAATATGGCGTTAGATGAATGTTTATTAAATTGGCAAAGTGAAAAGGAAATGCCGCCAACAATTCGTTTTTATGAGTGGGAAGTTCCGACGTTAACAGTGGGGTATTTCCAACGTGCTTCAAAAGAAATTGATATGGATGCAGTGAATAGAAATGGTTTTGGATTTGTACGCCGTCAAACGGGTGGGCGAGGCGTTCTTCACGATAATGAATTGACATATAGTGTAATTGTATCTGAAGATCATCCAAGCATGCCGAAAACAGTGACAGAAGCATATCGCGTCATTTCGCAAGGTTTATTAGATGGATTTAAAGAACTAGGCTTAGAAGCGTATTTCGCAGTACCAAAAACGGCAGAGGAACGTGAAAATTTGAAAAATCCGCGTTCAGCAGTTTGCTTTGATGCTCCGTCATGGTATGAAATCGTTGTAGAAGGGCGCAAAATTGCTGGAAGTGCACAAACTCGTCAAAAGGGAGTTATTTTACAGCACGGATCGATTCCATTAGAAATTGATTTAGATACGCTGTATGATCTGTTTCTGTTTCCAAATGAACGTGTAAAAGAACGTATGAAAAAAATGTTCTCTTCTAAAGCAATTGCAATTAATGAATTAACAGATCGTACATTTACAATTCAGCAACTTATTGATGCATTCCACATTGGATTTGAGAAAGGATTAAATGTGGAACTTGTTCCGTATCAGTTAACAGAGGAACAATTGCATGAAGTGGAAACATTAGCAAAAGAAAAATATGAAAGTGATGAATGGAATTATAAGAAATAAGGAGATGGATGTCCATCTCCTTATTTTTATATTGTTGAGAGCTTTCCAGCAGTGATGATGAGAAAACGGACTGATGGAAATTTCGCTTTATCATTTATAATAAATTTAATACTTTCTCTACTTTAATTCCTTTTTGCTTTAGTGAACGTAAACGATTTACAACATCCATAATTTCTGCATCAAATGCTACCGATATTCCTTGTTTTTGTAACTCACCTTTTAAGTTCTCGATAGAATCGTCTACATCCATACCAAGTTCATAATCTTGACATACATCCACAGCTTGCTTTACAAGACGAACATACTTTTCTTGTAATTCAGAGTTTGGTTGATTTGTTGCAGGTTGTTTAGCTGTAACTACTGGCTGTACTGGAGTTGACACAGTTACTTCTTTTTGCACTGGAGTAGGTGCAGTTACATCTTTTTGTACAGGAGTTGGTGTAGCTTTAACTACAGGTTCTGGACGCACCGGCTTTGGAATTGGTGTTGGAGTAGGTGCAACATTTACCACTGGTTTTGTTACAGGTGTAACTTCTTTTGAAGTTTCAACTACTGTCTCTTTTTTTGGAGTAGGTGTTTCGACAACTGATAGTGTATTGTCTTCTAATTCTGTCATTTCTTCTTTCGTTTCTTTACTCCACATAACGCGTTCGATTTGCAGTGAAACATTGTTTTTGTTCATTGCGCTTAATGTCACTTTACCAACTTCGGCATTGCCAGTAAAATCGACAATTTTATAAATAACGCTTTTGTTCCAATCTACTTTTCCGCTCAAAAATAATTCTTCGTTACATTTTGGCGTTAAGCCCTCGATTTTAATTTCTGCGTTTACACCGTTTTCACTATATACCATAATTAGCGAAGCATTCACATCTTCGTCTGCTAACATTAGTTCACGTACCATTTTGCCGGTGCGCACCTGTGTTTTCTTCTTAAGTGACATCAAATTTCCCCTCTCAAAAATTTAGTAATAATAAAAAATCGTATAACGAAAAATAATTGCTCACGAAGAAATATGATACCGATAATAAAAGCATCACGTCAACAATTTACTTTAATTATTTTGTATTTTTCTTTTTTGTTTATGTTATTTTTCTTTTTGTAAATTTAGACAAACGAAAAACAGTCCTGAAAAGAACCGTTAAAACCTTGAGACTTTAAATAAAAATTTAGATATCGTAAAGAAGAAAAGGGCCAATGCGGTACCTTGCCACATTATTAAGTGATAGGATAGATACTCTTGCTTTTTTAGGTTAATATTTAAGAATGTAGATAAATAAAAGTGGAAAAGTTTGAACTGCGTTTTCATACAGTCTTTCGTTTATACTAAGAAAACGATGAGGTGGCTATTTTGAAACTGCCCGTAAAAGTCCGATTGGTTCAACTAACTATCAGTGGGGGATGAAGTCCCCCACTGATAGAAGTTTCACTTTATTTACAAACAATCGGGGGTTATATTCATAAATATTTTCCGAATGCTGAAATTCAATATTTTATATGATAGAACCCAAGCTATGTATGTGGATTCTATCATGTGTTGGGAAAATGGGCTTGTTTCCACCCTTGTCACGATATCCTTTCTGTTGTATCATTTTATTGATTGCTTAGTGCGGAATATATAAACTGAATTGGATGGAGGAAACCGATGCCTACTCCTAGTATGGAAGATTATATCGAACAAATTTATTTGTTAATTGAAGAAAAAGGATATGCCCGTGTATCTGATATTGCCGAAGCGCTTAGTGTACATCCATCCTCTGTAACAAAAATGGTACAAAAACTTGATAAAGATGAATATCTAATTTATGAAAAATATAGAGGACTTGTATTAACATCAAAAGGGAAAAAAATTGGTAAGCGCCTTGTCTATCGTCATGAATTGTTAGAGCAGTTTATGCGTATTATCGGTGTAGATGAAAGTAAGATTTATAATGATGTAGAAGGAATTGAACATCATTTAAGCTGGGAAGCTATCGATCGTATTGGTGATTTAGTGCAGTATTTTGAACAAGATGAACTTCGAGTTGAGAAGCTTCGTGGTGTTCAAAAGGCAAATGAGGAACAGGCGCAGTAAGAGAGGGAACTGAGAAACAGTTTCCTTTTTTGTATGTAAAAAAGAGAGATTGGTGCACAGCATAGAATATATATACTGATTATTTGCGTAGGAAGAGGATATGTTGAAAGCGATTGTGTTTGACTTTGACGAAATCCTTGTTTTTGAAACGCATCATTTACGTTTACATTCTATGAAAGATAAAAGTTATTGAACATATTAGGCAAAAAGAAAGACCACACTTCTCTAAAAGGAAGCGCGATCTTTCTTTTTGCCTTTTTTTCCTTCAATAACTGTTAAGTGAGATTGCTTTCGTTTGCGTCTTAGAAAGGAAGCATTTCCTTTTTTTCCTTTAGCATCGGAAGCATTTTTCTTTAACAAATTTTTGCTTAGGGGTGTTACATTCTGTTTTCCATATTTTCGGTTCGATTGTTTCGCAGCACGTTTGTAGGAAGATTGTGAGTTATTAGCTGAACCGCTTGAACTCGTAAGCATCTTATAAAGCAAATAAAAGACACCAACAACAATGAGCATTATCGCAATGTTTTTTACAACTCCCATTGGATTTTCAATTGTGAATGATACAAGGCTAAATACCGCTAACCCAACAATTATAACAAATAGAGCGAACATAAATGAGCGACCCTTCATAAGGAACACCTCCTAAAAAGAAAGATATTTTAATTAGTTTATTAACGAAAGGCAAAGGAGTTGAATAATATTACGAAAAAGTTATTGTTGTCCTTCTTCTAGACGCAGTAGTTCTTCAAAAGATGCAATTGCTACTTCAACTTGATCATCTGTTGGTTCTTTCGTTGTTAACAGCTGAAGCCACAGACCAGGGTATCCTAATGTGCGGAGTACTGGAACGCTTCGCAAGCTGTTTGTAAATTGAAGCACTTCAAACGAAATACCTAGCACTACAGGAATGAGCAAAATACGATTCATAAGGCGAACCCAAAGAGGATCTGTTGGAACGAGAAAATATACAAACATCCCAATAATAACAGTAAATAAAATGAAGCTACTGCCGCAACGATAATGGAGACGGGTTTGTTTTTGTACGTTTTCTACTGTCAATGGGAGATTATTCTCATAAGCATTAATCACTTTATGTTCCGCCCCGTGATATTGAAATACACGTTTAATAAGTGGAGTCAGTGAAACAAAGTAAATATAGCTGAGTAATAATACAAGCTTAATGATACTTTCGACAATGATTTGCCCAGCATGAGATGGGAAAACGGGTCTTGTCAATTCTGCTAAAAGCGCAGGAACCGCAGTGAAAATCACTTTTCCGAAGATAAAGGATAAGACCCCGACTGCCGCAACGCTAAGTATCATCGTTAGCTTCGACTGTTCTTCTTTTTTTTGTACGAATTGTTCATCATCTGCGGGATGTACATCAAAGCGTTCTGTAGCGAAGTTTAAATGCTTTGCCCCATTTGCACTTGCATCAATAATTGCCGCGATGCCGCGTAGAAATGGAATTTTTTTAAACATAGATGATACTTTATTACGAACACGAGGTAATCGATAAAATTCGATAGATTTATCTTTACGACGAATCGCTGTAACAGTATATTCTCTACCGCCAAACATAACTCCTTCTACTACCGCTTGACCGCCGTAGATTTGTTTTGTCTTCTCTGTCATGTCAACACCAACCTGTATTTGTTTTTCTCTTATCAGAAAAGAGGTAGCGACTCTAGGTGTTGTCATTATATTACATGACAACACTACAGTTTCCTTTATTTTATCGACAAAAGCGTACTTCTGACAAGGAAAATCAACAGGTTAGTCAGACATTTCCTATTCTTTTTATAGACAAGTTCTGCAGTATTTAAACATGCTTTAAATTAGTTTCGGACATACTAGTAGGCGGAGGTGTGGATGTGAAACAAGAACAATCTGTCATGAAAAAAATAGTTCAAATTGGTGTGTTTGGAGGTTTGTTTTGGGGAGCTGTTTGGTACTTTTTGCATTTTTTTTCTTTTACTGATGCGGGCCCCAATTATTTGCTGCTCCCGTTTGCACTTGGAAGTTGGAAAGAAGGTGTATGGGGAAACGTAGCGGGAATTGTGTGTATGGGAATACTTTCAATTATTGTGGCTTTTATATATAGGGCAGCTTTGAGTAAGTTTGAAGGTGTGATTCCAGGTGTTATATACGGTCTTATATGGTGGGGAATATTATTTTTTGTGATTGGATCTGTTGCACCTGTCATAAGAAGTGCGTTGGAAATGCCTAGGACAACCATTATAACGACAGCATGTATTTTTATTTTATATGGTGTTTTTATTGCATATTCTGTTTCGTTTGAGGTGAATAACGAAAAGGGTTATAGGGAATGAGGAAAAGACAAACTATTCAAATAAGTGAGAGGTATGGTAAAATGTTATATAGACATTTTTTTTATTAAGGAGTTAGGTATATGAATAAATTGCTCCTCGTTAACGGGCCTAATTTAAACCGCCTCGGTGTGAGAGAGGTTAATGTGTATGGTACGGGAACATTAGCATCGCTAGAAATAGATATGAAACAACAAGCAGAAAGTTTGGGAGTGGAGCTAGAGTGTTTCCAATCCAATCATGAAGGTGCCATTATTGATATCATTCATGAGGCTGAGGGTACATATAAAGGAATTATTCTAAATCCAGGAGCATTTACGCATTATAGTTATGCAATTCGTGATGCGATTGCGAGTGTTTCGATTCCTGTTGTTGAGGTGCATATTTCAAATATTCATCAGCGCGAATCGTTTCGTCATGTATCTGTTACGGCACCGGTCACAGCAGGACAAATTGTAGGATTTGGTTTGTATGGCTATCACTTAGCGTTACTTGCATTATTGGAGAAAATCGGGGAGGCATAATCCATGGAGAAACTTACAAAATTAAGAAGTGCATTTGGAGAAGCTGGTATTGATGGCATTTTATTAACGAATCAACATAGTCGTAGATATATGACAAACTTTACAGGAACGGCAGGAGTTGTATTAATTTCAAATGAACGCGCTTTGTTTATTACAGATTTTCGATATGTTGAACAAGCGCAAAAACAAGCAGTTGGCTATGAGATCGTGCAGCATACGGGTCCGATTCTTGAAGAAGTTGCAAAACAAGTAAAAGACCTAGGAATTCAAAAGCTTGGTTTTGAGCAAGATACTCTTACATACAGCTCTTATACGGCATATAAAGAGGAAGTTGATGCAGAATTTGTTGCAACTTCTGGTATTGTGGAAAAGTTACGCTTGATTAAGACTGATTCAGAGATTAAGATATTAAAGGAAGCTGCACAGATTGCAGATGCTGCCTTTGAACATATTCTATCATTTATTCGCCCGGGAGTATCTGAGATTGAAGTGTCAAATGAACTTGAATTTTTCATGAGAAAGCAAGGAGCAACTTCTTCTTCGTTTGATATTATCGTTGCTTCTGGACTTCGTTCAGCATTGCCGCATGGCGTGGCATCTGAAAAATTGATAGAAAAGGGAGATTTTGTTACATTAGACTTCGGTGCTTACTATAAAGGATATTGCTCTGATATTACTCGTACAATTGCAGTAGGTGAGCCGTCCGACAAATTAAAGGAAATTTATAATATCGTATTAGAAGCGCAGCTGCGCGGTGTAAACGGCATTAAAGCTGGTCTAACTGGCCGTGAAGCTGATGCGTTAACGCGTGACTACATAACTGAAAAAGGATACGGTGAATATTTTGGGCATTCTACAGGTCATGGGATTGGTCTTGAAATTCATGAGGGACCAAGTTTAGCCTTCCGCTCTGAGACGGTACTTGAGCCAGGAATGGTTGTGACTGTAGAACCTGGAATTTATATTCCAAATGTAGGCGGAGTTCGTATTGAGGATGATATTATAGTAACAGTTGAAGGTAATGAAGTGTTAACTAAATCTCCAAAAGAACTCATTATTTTGTAAAATACAGGAGGATTTTTTGCATGATTTCAGTAAACGATTTTCGTACAGGTTTAACAATTGCGGTGGATAACGGCCTTTGGCAGGTTATAGATTTCCAACACGTAAAACCAGGTAAAGGTGCAGCGTTTGTTCGTTCTAAACTACGTAACCTTCGTACAGGTTCTGTTCAAGAAAAAACATTCCGTGCTGGTGAAAAAGTAGAAAAAGCACATATCGAAAACCGTCGTATGCAATATTTATATGCAAGCGGTGAAGCTCATGTATTCATGGATAATGGAACATACGAGCAAATCGAACTTGCTGACAAGCAAATCGAACACGAATTAAAATTCTTAAAAGAAAATATGGAAGTAGCAATCATGACATATCAAGGCGAAGTACTTGGTGTAGAACTTCCAAACACTGTTGAGTTAAAAGTTGTTGAAACAGAACCAGGTATTAAAGGTGACACAGCTTCTAACGTAACAAAACCAGCTACATTAGAAACTGGTCTAGTTGTACAAGTACCAATCTTCATTAACGAAGGTGAAATGCTTATTATCAACACAGGAGAATCAAAATACGTTTCTCGTGCGTAATTGAAAGAGGCACTCGTGGATTATCCACGAGTGCCTTTTTTATGTGAAATAAGGTACGTAATAAATGACAGTAATAATAAGGCTAATGATAAGCAGTAGAAGAGTCCCAGCCATATAGGGATTCATTCGAATTTGAAAAGGTGTTATTTCCCCGGTGTTAAGCCCCGTGAAACTTTTTGTAATAGCACGATCCATATTAGCGTTTCGGTTCATATTTAAAAGTAACAGCCAAGTGATACTGAAAATAGCTAAACTCCCTAAAAAGAAACTTTCTATAAATGGCCAATCGACAAATTTTGCAAACAAGAAAATAGCAGCCACTTCTACCGAGATAGTAAGGATAATTTTAAGAACTTTCATACTTTCACCCTTTTTATTCCAATATATCACAATTTAACAGAAAATTCTGTTTGTTTTTATTTGATAATTAAAAAATTACTTTTCCACTTCTGAAATAGACAACCATTGCATATGGTTGTACAAAGGTACTCTTTCATCTTGTTTCAGCAGGATATATGTGTGCTGTTAGAACGGTGTAAGGATAACGAGAGAGGTGAGAGGATGAAACAATGGCTAGCGGCATTTGAAACATCTGTGCTCGTGATGGCGCTTCTTAGGCTCTTCTCGGGAAGCATGGAGATTTTCGCCGCTTTGCTTATGTTGTATTTCAATGATGCCAAAAAGGCATTGTTCGTAAATGGCATGCTTGCATTTGTTGGGCCAACTGTTTTGATTGTAACGATGTCAATTGGAATTGCGAGCGTTACAAATGAATTTTCTTTTTTGAAATTATTTTTTTTAACGCTTGGAATTGGCTGTATTTTTATTGCGGTACTGAAATAGCGATGTGATGGGGAGAGAGCTATGAAAGAAGTATTAGAGATGTTGCCAAAGCAAATCGAACGTTTTATACAAGACTATAAAGAAAATGACGGATTAGAAGAAATACGGATTCGGATTGGTCGACCGCTTGAATGTATTGCGCGCGGTGAAGCGCATTTTTATAACTATATTGTGACGGTAGAAGACGCAGCATATTTGCTGAATAAGCTGAGTCAATATTCACTTTATACGATGGAAGAAGAATTAAAGCGAGGGTATGTTACATTGCGCGGAGGACATCGCGTTGGTTTAGCGGGCAAAGTAATTATGGAAAAGAGTGCAGTGAAAATGATTCGGGATGTGGCGTCATTTAATATTCGAATTGCTCGCCAAAAAAAGGGGATTGCTGAGCCGCTTATACCATATTTATATGAGAAGCATTGGCTGAATACAATGATTATCGGTCCGCCGCAAACAGGCAAAACAACATTATTACGTGATGTAGCGCGTTGTATGAGTGCGGGGGTTCCAAGGCAACATATTCCTTCTTGTAAAGTTGGTATCGTAGACGAAAGATCAGAAATTGCGGGGTGCGTGAAAGGTGTACCGCAATATGAGTTTGGAACAAGAGTAGACGTGTTAGATGCATGTCCAAAAGCAGAAGGTATGATGATGATGATTCGCTCAATGAGTCCCGATATATTAATTGTTGACGAAATCGGCCGACCAGAAGATAGCGAAGCAATTATGGAAGCTGTTCATGCTGGTGTTCAATTGTTTACTAGTGTGCATGGACAAGGGCATGAAGATATACTGAAACGACCTTCTCTAAGGAAAATCATAGAACTGGGCGTATTTGAACGCTTTATTGAGCTTTCTAAAATAAAAGGACCAGGAACGATTTTGAATATGAAGGATGGCAGCGGAAAGCCAATTCGCCGCGGGGAGAAGGTGCTGAACGTATGATTAAATTTTTTGGTGCCGCACTTATCCTTGCGGTATCAACATTTTTTGGCTTTTCATATGCGAAGAAATATAGTGAGCGCCCTCGCCAATTACGGTTGTTAAAGGCAGCACTGCAATCACTTGAGGCGGAAATTATGTATGGGCATACCCCGTTGTCAGAGGCAGCTGCACGTCTTGAAAAACAAATGCCAAAGCCTTTGAACTGGTTATTTCATAGCTTCCATGAACGATTAGAAAGGGGAGAGCAAACGGTTCGGGAAGCATGGATGGATAGCTTACAAGAAAATTGGAAACTCACGGCCCTGAAGCAAACAGAATATGAAATTTTACAGCAATTTGGAGAAACGTTAGGACAACACGACCGGGAATCACAGCAAAAGCATATTCGTTTATGTATTACGCATTTAGAAAGAGAAGAAGGGGAAGCAAAGGAAATGCAGATTCAGTACGAAAAGATGATGAAAAGTTTAGGTGTATTAGCAGGACTACTTATCGTTATTTTATTGTTGTAAGGGGGAAAGGTGATGTCGATCGACGTTGGATTAATCTTTCAAATTGCAGGCATTGGTATTATTTTAGCTTTCATTCATACTGTGCTGAAAGAACTAAAGCGAGAAGATATTGCCAACTGGGTTATTCTTGTTGGTTTTGTCGTTATTTTATTTCAAGTTGCATTTTTAATTAACAATTTGTTTGAGAAGATTAAAAGCGTCTTTCTCTTTCAGTAAAGGGGGGCGATTCGAATCGAAATATTACAAATTGTAGGACTTGGGCTTGTGGCGACCTTTTTGGCGGCAGTATTGAATCAACATAAATCGAGTATAACTTCATTGTTTATTGTATTTGTCGGTAGTGTGATGTTTTTACTTATAATCGATCAAATTCACTCTATTTTAACGATGATTGAGCGCATTGCGAATGAAGCGAAGGTGAGCAATGTGTATGTGGAAACGCTGCTAAAAATTATTGGAATTGCTTATATTGCAGAATTTGGCGCACAAATTACGAAAGATGCAGGACAAGGAGCGATTGCCTCAAAAATCGAATTAGCAGGAAAAATTTTAATTTTAGTGATGGCGATTCCAATATTAACGGTTGTAATTGAAACAATTCTCGGTTTTTTACCAACCGGATAAAGGAGGGGTGAAATGTGCGATCGTTTGGAATAAAGCTTTTGTTTACCTTTCTCCTCTTTTTTTCTTTGCCAATTATCGTACAAGCTTCTCCCTTAGAACAAAATGTTGTGGATGAACAGCTAGGAAAGCTTGGGATAGAAGATGTAAAGAAATATTGGGATGACCTTGTTGCAAAGTATGGGGGATATTTGCCGGAAAGCCAAAAGGGAAGCTTTATGGAGTTTGTAAAAGGAGAAAAAAACTTTTCAATTAAAGAGTGGTTAATTGGATTACTAAAATATTTATTTCATGAATTAGTGGCTAATGGAAAGTTACTTGGGACACTTATTATGCTTACTATTTTTAGTGCGCTTCTTCAATCACTTCAATCTGCTTTTGAAAAAAGTAGTGTTGGAAAAATAGCAGATGCTGTTGTATATATGGTGCTTATCGTTTTTGCTTTAAATAGTTTTTACGTTGTAATGACGTATGCAAGGGACACTATTCAAACAATGATAGATTTCATTTTAGCACTTCTTCCTATTTTGTTGGCGCTTATTGCTACTGGAGGCGGTGTTGTATCTGTTTCCTTCTTTCATCCGATTATTGTTTTTCTTATGAATACGAGCGGGATGCTCATGAATTATATTGTTTTACCGCTCCTGCTGCTTGCAACGATTTTAAGTATTGTAAGTACAATGAGTGATCAATATAAAGTCACAAAATTGTCCAAGCTGCTTCAAAATGTTAGCGTTAGCATCATTGGCATTTTCTTAACAATCTTTCTTGGTGTGCTATCTGTACAAGGAACGGCAACAGCAGTAGCGGATGGGATTGCTGTTAAAACAGCAAAATTTGTAACGGGAAACTTTATTCCAGTTGTGGGGCGAATGTTTACCGAAGCAGCAGATACAGTGCTCAGTGCATCTGCATTATTAAAAAATACAATTGGAATTGTTGGGATTGTTATTTTATTACTTATCGTTGCTTTTCCTGCGATTCAAATTTTTTGCATTGCTTTTATTTATAAGTTTGCAGCAGCAGTGCTACAACCTGTTGGTGGAGGGGCGATTATCCAATGCCTAGATATTATCGGTAGAAGCATTATATACGTGTTTGCTTGCTTGGCTATTGTATCGTTTATGTTTTTTTTAAGTATCACTATTATTATCGCAGCTGGAAATATTACATTAATGATGCGTTAGGGGGTGATCAGGTTGCAATTTGTAGTAGAGTGGATTCGGAATATTATTGTGTTTCTACTATTAGCGACGATGCTTCATATGTTACTTCCTAATTCAAAATTACAAAAGTATGTCAAATTTGTTGTTAGTTTGCTTCTAGTTGTTTTAATCTTAACGCCCTTGTTTAAATTATTGCAAACAGACATTCAAGATGTAATTGCAAACGTTAGTCAAGACAAGTATGTGGCCAATGGATTAGTAGAAAATCAAATTGATACAAAGAAAAAAGAAATACAAGCCTCACAACGTGCATATATTTTAGAACAGATGGCTGTCCAAATGAAAAAACAAATTGGAAAAGAACTGGAAGAAAAATATGGTATGGCCGTTATGAGTTTGCAGATACAAGTACCAGAAGAAAAAAAGGAAGTGAAATCTCAGCAAGATATTCAGTCTGTTGTCGTAATGCTTCAAAAAAAGGATCGTAATCGAGAAGGAGCTATTGAAACAATTCAAAAGGTAGAAATTAATTCGAAAGAACCTCGAAAGACATCAGAACAAAACACAGCTGAAATGAAACAATTCTTTTCAAACAAATGGCAATTAGAAGAGAACAAAATTAAAGTTCAGATGGAAGGGGGGGCAGAAAAAGCAAATGAATAACAAATTTCAATTTTTCCGCAATTTTTTTAAAGGAAATGAAAAAGATGAGAAAGAGAAAAAAATAACATCAAAGTTTTTAATTATTTTGCTTATACTCGGTATGCTTCTTATGTTTTCTAGTAATCTTTTTCAAGCGAAAAAACCAGAAGTGCCTGTTTTGAAATCGCAGACAGGGCAAGAACAGCCTAAAGATGTACCAACGTTTGGACAAAAGGACAGCGACAATAAATCTATCATTGATAAATATGAAAAAGAATATGAGCAACAATTAAAAGAAGCATTAGAAAGTATTACAGGTGTTAAAGACGTAACAATTACAGTCAATCTTGATTCATCTGAAGAAATAATACTCGACAAAAATACGGTGAAGCGATCGCAAACGACAAATGAAACAGATAAAGAAGGTGGAACACGAAAAGTTGAGGATGAGTCTACCGATGATAAAACCGTGATTGTACGTCAAGGGGATAAAGAAGCTCCTATTGTACTTCGAAAAGAGAAGCCGAAAGTTCGCGGTGTTCTTGTTGTTGCAAAAGGAGTGGATAACATACAAGTAAAACAAATGGTAAAAGAAGCTGTTACGCGTATGCTTGATGTCCCAAGCCACCGTGTATCTGTCTTACCAAAAAAGAATTAGGGAGGAAATAAAGTGCTAAAAAAACAAACAGTTTGGTTATTAACGATGTTAAGTTTAGTTGTTGTTCTTTCGGTATACTATGTAATGACGCCAGATAATAAAAGTAAGGTTGTTACAACATCTCTTGAAGAAGTAACGAAAGAGAAGCAAGGAACTCAAAAGGAAACAAGTAAAAAAGAAACAAGTAAAAAAGAAGGTAATGTATCTAGTCAATCTGCTAGTGATGATAGTTTCACAGCACTACGTTTGCAAATGGAAGATCAGCGCAGTGAAGTGAAAGAAAAATTGCAAGATGTAATGAACTCAACAAACGCTTCTGCTGAAGAGAGAAGTAAAGCAAAAGATGACTTTAATGCATTAAGTGATTTAGCAGCAAAAGAAACATTATTAGAAACATTGATTAAAACAGAAGGTGGCTATAAAGATGCACTTGTACGTGCAGATGGAAATGACATTAAAGTGACAGTGAAAGCAGCGAAGCTTTCTGCGAAAGAAGCAAATAAAATTATGCAGCTTGTAAAAAGTGAAACGGGCTTAATGGCAGACGTTCGATTTGAAATCGCAAAGTAAAAAGCTATCGATTTTTCGATAGCCTTTTTTGTTTATTAGAAGTTAGTCTAGCAATTGTAATTTAGCCTCTTTTACTTTTATAGGAGAAATTCGTTGTGAGCAAAAAATCATCGGTTCTTGATGAAGGCGATTACTTTGTCCGCATTTCATTTGAATAGCAAGAGCCATAACCCAAATAATAACAGTTGGTAGAAAGAGAATAAGCCAAATGTTCACGTTTTCGCACCTCACTGTATAGGATTCTACTTTGACGATACTCCTTTTATATGAAGGGGATATGAAGTGGAGGTAAATAAATCTTTAATATTTGGTAAAAAATAAATAAAATTACATAATAAGGTATATGCCACTGTTTTTTCAGAAGTGGTCTTGCCAATTTTGAGTGAAGCTTGGTATTATTACTAGGTGATAAAATATAATATACTGTTATTTTCACAGGAGTTTTTATTTATCATAAAGAAAAAATAAGTTGGAATGTTAAAAATATTTATCGTAAGATGAATATATAGTGTGAAACTTCATAGTAGTTTTTATTGAGAGTACGCGAAGTAATTTATTATTGTCTGTTATAGCAAGATTTAGTGAAACTTCCATCAATGACGTTTATGAATGATGGCTTGTAGAAGCAACCAAGCTATTGCAGCAGGACAAACAAGTATATAGGAGTGGATTTTATATGTTTAAAATTCAAGAAGTTCGTGAATTAATTAAGTTGATTGATGATTCTAATATTGATGAATTTGAATACAAAAAAGATGGTACTACAATTAAGATGAAAAAGCGTGGCAATGAAGTAGTTGCTGTGCAACCTGCTCTTGCAGCACAAAAACCTGTACAAGCTATCGCAACAGAAGTAGTTGCTGCACCAGCTCAAGGTGAAACGCCAAAACAAGAAGAGAAACCGGCAGTACAAGATGAGAACTTGAAAAAGATTACTTCTCCAATGGTCGGAACGTTCTATGCATCTCCATCACCAGATGCACCTGTATATGTAAATGTAGGAGATCGCGTATCAGAAGGGAAAATTGTTTGTATTGTAGAAGCAATGAAACTCTTTAATGAAATCGAATCAGAAGTAAATGGAGAAATCGTTGAAATCCTTGTGAATAACGGTCAGCTTGTTGAATATGGACAACCGCTATTTCTTGTAAAAGCATAATAAGGGAGTCTTGAATTATGATTAAAAAAGTATTAATTGCGAACCGCGGGGAAATTGCTGTACGAATTATTCGTGCTTGTAAAGAAATGAACATTGAAACAGTTGCGATTTATTCTGAGGCAGATAAAGAAGCGCTTCATGTACAAGTAGCCGATGAAGCATACTGCGTTGGTCCAACCGTATCAAAGGAGAGTTATTTAAACTTAACGAACATCATTAGTGTTGCGAAATTAACAGGTTGTGATGCAATTCACCCTGGATATGGATTTTTAGCAGAAAATGCTGATTTTGCAGAGCTTTGTCGTGAATGTAATTTAATTTTTATCGGTCCAAGTCCAGAAGCTATTTCAAAAATGGGCACAAAAGACGTTGCACGTGATACAATGAAAGAAGCAGGGGTTCCGATTGTACCGGGTTCACAAGGAATCATTAAAAATATCGAAGAAGCTGTAGCACTCGCAGAGGAGATTGGATATCCTGTTATTATTAAAGCAACAGCGGGCGGCGGCGGTAAAGGTATTCGCGTTGCGCGCACTGAAGAAGAGCTTGTGAAAGGAATTCAAATTACACAGCAAGAGGCAAGTACCGCTTTTGGAAACCCTGGTGTATATTTAGAAAAATACATTGAAGATTTCCGTCATGTGGAAATTCAAGTGATGGCAGATAACTATGGTAATGTCATTCATTTAGGAGAGCGTGATTGTACAATTCAGCGTCGTTTGCAAAAGCTATTAGAAGAGTCACCTTCTCCAGCTTTAGATGCTACTATTCGTCAACAAATGGGAGAAGCGGCAGTAAAAGCAGCGGCGGCAGTAGATTATACAGGTGCTGGAACAGTTGAATTTATTTACGAATATAAAACGAAAAGTTTCTATTTTATGGAAATGAATACACGAATTCAAGTCGAACATCCTGTAACTGAAATGGTAACAGGGGTAGATCTTATTAAAGAGCAAATTCGTGTTGCTTCAGGAGAGCGGTTATCGCTGCAGCAAGAAGATGTACAATTTAACGGTTGGGCAATTGAGTGCCGAATTAATGCGGAAAACCCTGCCAAAAACTTTATGCCATCTCCAGGAAAGGTAGAAATGTATTTACCACCAGGAGGATTTGGTATTCGCGTCGATTCAGCTGTATATCCTGGATATACGATTCCGCCTTATTACGATTCGATGGTTGCAAAGCTTATTGTTTACGGAAAAACACGTGAAGAAGCAATTGCAAAAATGAAGCGAGCGTTAAGTGAATTCGTCATTGAAGGTGTACATACGACGATTCCGTTTCATTTACAACTTCTTGACCATCCTGAGTTTGTACAAGGTGAATTTAACACTAAGTTTCTAGAACAGCATGATTTAACGGCGCACTGATACATTTAAAGGAGGTTTTTTCATGGCTGATCATATGTTAGACATGGGGCAAGACACAAGCCTTGGTAAAGTAGAAATCGCACCGGAAGTAATTGAAGTAATTGCAGGTATTGCTGCTTCTGAAGTAGAAGGTGTAGCATCAATGCGTGGTAATTTTGCAACAGATGTTGTTGAGAAATTAGGAAAGAAAAATCACGGAAAGGGCGTAAAAGTAGAGTTAGCAAACGATGACATTATCGTTGATGTTTATGTATTAATGTACTTTGGTGTAGCAATTCCAGTTGTTGCACAAAACATTCAAGATAATATCCGTCAAGCGCTTCTTACAATGACAGGCCTTGAACCGAAAGAAATAAACGTGCATATCGTTGGTGTAACATTTGAAACACCAAAGACAGAAATTGAGCCAGTGTAATACTAAAAAAGGTGCCTCGTTATACAGGCACCTTTTTTATCGTTTTGTATACTTTTACCTTAATTTCAGAAACATAATATCATTCTGAAAAATGAAAAATATTTAAGGGTAAATACGTATTTTTGAAAAATACGTACATTGTGGTATGATATGGAACTTGAAGTTAATCTTTTTATTATTTTTCCGTTAGGGAACCCGTGTATGAAACGATAAATTGTGGTATTATCATTGTATTATAAGGTTGAAAACTCAGCGGAATTTATAAAGAGTAAGTAATTCGACGGCTTATAAATTATAATAATATAACAAAACATAAGAAAGACTTGAAGTATAAAGGAGAGTTATAATGAAACGTAGGACGGCTAGAGAAAGAGCAATGCAAGCACTCTATCAAATGGATATTACCGGAGAATATAATCCGAAAGCTGCAGTAGAAAACGCACTTGAAGAAGGCGAAAGTACAAATGAATTTTTAGAAACACTTGTCTTTGGGTGTGTAGAGCATAAAGAAGCAATTGATGAGCTTATTCGTCAAAATTTAAAAAAGTGGAAATTAGAGCGCATTAGCATTGTTGATCGCAGTATTTTACGACTTGCTGTGTATGAAATGAAATACATGGAAGATATTCCGCATAGCGTATCTATTAACGAGGCAATCGAAATTGCAAAAGCATATGGGGACGAGGAATCTCGTCGTTTTATTAACGGCGTTTTATCTAGTATAAAGTGAAACTTCCGTCTGTGGGGAGATTTTTCCCCACAGATGGAAAGCCTTCACCAATCGGGTTCTTATGGGCAGTTATTCCCTACCTATCTTTGTCGTTTCTTTTTAATCTTAAGGTGGGAATCATACTGTCCAAAAGTAGCGGGATAAAGTGAAACTTTCATCTACGGAGGGTTTCATCTCCTCACAGATGATTAATAAGACTAATTAAGCTTTTATGAGCAGTTAACCCTCACCTATCTTCTTTGAATTTTCAAACCTTTAAGATGGGGGCTCTACTGCTCGTTAGAGCGGGGTAGAAGAAAATAGCTTTATAATTTTTTAAGGGGGAATTTTAACATGGTAGCAGTAATCATCAAAGGAAATGAAGTTGCAGAGAAAAAGCGAGCACAGTTAAAGGAGAAAGTTGCAGAACTAAAAGAACAAGGAATTGTACCAGGATTAGCTGTTATTTTAGTTGGGGATGATCCAGCTTCTCATTCGTATGTAAAGGGGAAAGAAAAAGGGTGCGAACAAGTTGGTATTTATTCTGAATTAATTACATTTCCTGATACAATTACACAAGATTGTTTATTAGCAGAAATCGATCGTTTAAATAACGATAATCGTATTCACGGCATTTTAGTGCAATTACCTTTGCCGAATCACATTGAAGAGAAGGCTATCATTGAAAAAATTTCTCCTGAGAAAGATGTGGATGGTTTCCATCCAATTAGTATCGGCCGTATGATGACAGGACAAGATACATTCCTTCCATGTACACCGCACGGTATTTTAGAATTAGTAAAAGAAACGAACCTTGATATTACAGGAAAACACGTTGTTGTTATTGGACGAAGCAATATTGTTGGAAAACCAGTAGGACAACTGTTTTTAAATGAAAATGCGACAGTTACTTATTGTCATTCAAAAACAGCAAATATAAAAGAATTAACAAAGCTAGCTGATATTCTAATTGTTGCAGTTGGCAGAGCAAAAATGGTAACAGCTGACTATGTAAAAGAAGGTGCAGTTGTAATTGATGTCGGAGTAAACCGTTTAGAAACAGGAAAACTTTGCGGTGATGTTGACTTTGAAGATGTATTAAACGTTGCAGGCTATATTACCCCAGTACCAAAAGGTGTAGGTCCAATGACGATTACAATGCTATTAGAAAATACAGTACTATCTGCAGAGCGCGCAGGTGTTGTTTGTAAGTAATTACAAAGCGGCTATGAGGAGAGAAAGATGGATAAGCAATATTTAACCGTTACAGCATTAACTCGTTATATGAAAACAAAAATAGAGTATGATCCTCATTTACAGTCTGTTTGGTTAAAAGGAGAAATTTCAAATTTTAAATATCATAGCCGCGGTCATATGTATTTCACATTAAAAGATGAAAATGCAAGAATTGCTGCGGTCATGTTTGCAAGTCACAATCGTAATATGAAATTTAGACCAGAAGACGGGATGACGGTGCTTGTAAAAGGGAAGATCTCTGTTTATGAAGCAAGTGGTTCATACCAAATTTATGTTCATGATATGCAGCCGGATGGAGTAGGGAATCTTCATTTAGCATATGAACAGTTAAAGGCTCGTTTAGAGGAGGAAGGGCTGTTTTCACAAGTATATAAACAACCAATTCCTGCTTATCCAACAACAATCGGTGTTATTACGTCACCAACGGGTGCGGCCATTCGGGATATTATAACGACGATTACACGCCGTTATCCTATTGGAAATGTAATTGTATTTCCAGTTCTTGTACAAGGGGAGTTCGCGGCTCCCTCGATTGTACAGGCTATTGAACAGGCAAATGAAATGAACGATATGGATGTATTAATTGTTGGGCGCGGCGGAGGTTCAATTGAAGAACTATGGGCGTTTAATGAAGAAACAGTGGCCCGAGCAATCTTTACGAGTAAAGTTCCGATTATTTCTGCAGTTGGTCATGAAACGGATTTTACAATTGCTGATTTTGTTGCGGATTTAAGAGCGCCAACGCCAACAGCAGCAGCTGAATTGGCAGCTCCTCACATTCTTGAATTAGAAGAAAAAGTGATGCAGCGTACACTTCGGTTAACGCGAGCGATGCGTGAGATGATGAAATATAAGCAGGAACATCTGCAAGCATTACAAAAATCATATGCGTTTCGATATCCAAAACAACTGTATGAGCAAAAGGAAGAACAATTGGATCGTACAATTGATAAGCTGATGCAAACGAAAGAACGTTACATAGAGAAGAAGGCGAATCAGCTTCAGAAGCTGTCCTTTTATTTAGGAAAGCATCATCCTTCGCAAAAAATTGAACAAACAAAGCTTACGGTGGATGCATTGCAAAAACAACTGCAACGCGAAATGCAAACTCTTTTACAAGCGAAAGAATTTGCTTTTACAAGAGCAGTAGAGAAGTTAGAAACCTTAAGTCCTCTTAAAGTGATGATGCGAGGCTACGGTCTTGTGTATAACAATAAAAAACAGGTGTTAAAAAGCGTGAAGGAAATTGACATTGGAGATGCGGTTGCAGTACAGCTTCAAGATGGTGTGTTAGAATGTAATGTATGGGGAATAGAGGAGCGTGAACTAGGCGATGGAAAATAAAGTGAGCTTTGAAGAAGCGATTGCAAAGCTTGAGCAAATTGTTTCTAAGCTTGAACAAGGCGATGTTCCGCTTGAAGAAGCAATTTCATATTTTAAAGAAGGTATGGAACTTTCTAAGCTTTGCGATGAAAAATTAAAAGATGTACAAGACCAAATGGCAGTTATACTTGGTGAAGACGGTGAACTTCGTCCTTTTACTGCCCTAGGAGATGAAGCATAATGGCGTATGTAGCTTTTGATGCTTTTATGAAAGAGAGCAAAGCATTTGTTGAAGAACAGCTTGTGCGTTATGCAAATACATTGCAATGTCCGAATGTGCTTCGCGAGGCGATGGCATATTCATTAGAAGCGGGCGGAAAGCGTCTCCGGCCGTTACTTTTATTTGCGACGCTTCAAGCGTTTGGGAAAGATAGAGATTTAGGGATAGGTACAGCCTGTGCACTAGAAATGATTCATACATACTCTTTAATTCATGATGATTTGCCTTGTATGGATGATGATGACTTACGCCGCGGGAAACCGACAAATCATAAAGTATTTGGTGAAGCGATGGCTGTATTAGCCGGCGATGGATTGTTAACATATGCATTCCAAGTTGTAACAGAGCAAGAGCATACAGACGTTACTCCTGAAATCAAGCTGCGCATTGCGTTAGAACTTGCAAAGGCAGCAGGACCAGAAGGAATGGTTGGAGGACAAGTTGCGGATATGGAAGCGGAAGGAAAACAGTTAACGCTTCATGAGTTAGAATATATTCATAAACACAAAACTGGCCGTTTATTAGAATTTGCAGTATTAGCCGGTGCACTATTATCAGGGGCTACGACTGAGCAACAAGAAAAACTACTTACATTTGCGAAATATGTTGGACTTGCTTTTCAAATTCGTGATGATATTCTAGATGTAGAAGGAACAGAAGAAGAAATTGGGAAGCCAGTCGGAAGCGATATGACAAATGAAAAAAGCACATATACAACGTTGTTTATGGTAGAAGAAGCGAAGCACATTTTAGAAGAGACAATTGCAAAAGCAAAAGACGCAATTTCTTCTTTGCAATTACAAGATGAATATTTGTTAACAATTTGTGATTTAATTGCAAAGCGTAATCACTAGTATTAAGAACGTTTTCGTTTGTTGAGCCATTCAGGATTTTATGGTATAAATGTAGACAAAGGTTTTTCTTTTCTTGTTATTGGCAAAAATATATGTAGATTACATTGCCGTTATCACTTTGTGTTAGCGGCTCTTTTTTCATCGTATAAAATTAAAGAATATGCTTGATTTTTTTAATACAATTAAGTACAACTATGTTTTATAGGTATTTTGTATAATAGTTGACACGATGACAGATTATGAAACGAAAGTGAGTGATCCTTGTGGATCTGACGCAAATTCAAAATCCTAGTTTTTTGAAGGATATGTCTATAAGTGAATTAGAGGCGTTAAGCGAAGATATTCGAAAGTTTTTAATTGAAGAGCTTTCTCAAACTGGTGGACATATTGCTCCAAACCTAGGTGTAGTAGAACTCACAATTGCTTTGCATAAAGTATTTAATAGTCCAAGGGATAAATTCTTATGGGATGTAGGACATCAATCCTATGTACATAAAATTTTAACAGGGCGTGCAAAGGAGTTTGGTACATTACGACAATATAAAGGATTATGCGGTTTTCCAAAGCGCTGCGAAAGTGAGCATGATGTATGGGAAACAGGACATAGTTCTACTTCATTATCTGCCGCAATGGGAATGGCGCTTGCGCGTGATTTAAAGAAAACGAAAGAGTATATTGTTCCAATTATTGGTGATGGTGCGCTAACAGGTGGAATGGCACTGGAAGCGCTAAATCATATTGGACATGAGCAAACAGATATGACGGTTATCTTAAATGATAATGAAATGTCGATTGCCCCGAACGTTGGTGCATTGCATAACGTACTTGGACGTTTACGTACAGCAGGGAAATATCAATGGGTAAAAGATGAATTAGAATACTTATTGAAGAAAATCCCAGCAGTAGGCGGTAAAGTAGCAGCAACAGCAGAAAAAGTAAAAGACAGTTTGAAATATTTACTTGTGTCTGGTGTGTTTTTTGAAGAGTTAGGCTTTACATACTTAGGCCCTGTTGATGGTCACGATTATGAAAGTTTATTTGAAAATCTTCAATATGCAAAGAAAACAAAGGGCCCTGTTATTGTCCACGTCATTACGAAAAAAGGAAAAGGCTATAAGCCGGCTGAAAGTGATGTAGTGGGAACTTGGCATGGCACAGGGCCATACAAAATTGAGTCTGGTGATTTCGTAAAACCGAAAGAAGCTGCGCCGGCATGGAGTTCTGTTATTAGTGAGGCGGTTCGCAAGCTAGCGAAGAATGACCCGCGTATTGTTGCTGTGACACCAGCAATGCCGGTTGGATCAAAGCTTGAAAAATTTGCGAAAGAGTTTCCTAATCGCATGTTTGATGTAGGGATTGCTGAGCAGCATGCGGTAACGATGGCAGCTGGTTTAGCGACGCAAGATATGAAGCCGTTTTTAGCGATTTATTCTACGTTTTTACAACGTGCTTACGATCAAGTTGTTCACGATGTGTGTCGTCAAAATTTAAATGTCTTTTTTGGAATTGATCGAGCAGGGTTGGTAGGAGCTGATGGAGAAACGCATCAAGGTATATTTGATATTGCATTTTTACGTCATCTTCCGAATATCGTTCTCATGATGCCAAAAGATGAAAATGAAGGCCAACATATGGTATATACGGCTATTAATTATGAAAATGGACCAATTGCACTTCGTTATCCACGTGGAAATGGGCTTGGTGTACCTATGGATGAGGAGTTTAAAGAAATTCCAATCGGTACATGGGAAACGCTTCGTGAAGGTTCACAAGCAGCCATTTTAACATTTGGTACGACAATTCCGATGGCAATGGAGGCAGCAGAATGCCTCGAGAAGAAAGGTATTTCTGTAAAGGTTGTAAATGCTCGCTTTATTAAGCCTATGGATGAAGCATATTTACATGAGCTGCTAGGAAAGAATATGCCGATTTTAACAATTGAAGAGGCGTGTTTAATGGGAGGATTTGGTTCTGGTGTGTTAGAATTTGCTAGTGAGCAAGGGTACCATAATGCATTAATTGAGTGTATGGGTATTCCTGATCATTTCATTGAACATGGCAGTGTATCTAAACTTCTTGAAGAAATTGGCTTAACAACAGATGCAGTTGTTGAACGCATTTGTACAATGATTCCATTAAAACAAAAAAGGGCGTAACAAATGAGCGGAAAAAAAGAAAGAGTAGATGTACTATTAGTAGAACGAGGACTTGTAGAAACAAGAGAAAAAGCAAAGCGAGCTGTTATGGCTGGTCTTGTATATGCTAATGAAATGCGTTTAGATAAGCCTGGTGAAAAAATACCGCAAGATACAGAGCTTACAGTAAAAGGCCAAGTGATGCGGTATGTAAGCCGTGGTGGATACAAACTAGAGAAGGCATTAGAGACGTTTCAAATAGATTTGCAAGACAAAATTATGTTAGATATTGGTTCTTCAACTGGTGGATTCACCGATTGTGCTTTGCAAAACGGAGCGAAGTTATCATATGCGTTAGATGTAGGTTATAATCAGCTTGCGTGGAAAATGCGTCAGGACGAGCGCGTTGTGGTAATGGAACGGACGAATTTTCGTTATGTAACACCTGCTGATCTGCAGCAAGGGTTACCGCAATTTGCCAGTATTGATGTATCATTTATATCTTTAAAATTAATTTTACCTGTACTGAAAACAATGTTAACTCCTGGTGGTGACGTTGCAGCCCTCATTAAGCCGCAATTTGAAGCTGGGCGGGAGCAAGTGGGGAAAAAGGGAATTGTTCGCGACCGTAAAGTGCATGAAGCGGTTATAGAAATGATTGTCGATTTTGCATTAAATGAGGGTTACGATGTTCAAAATTTAACGTTCTCCCCAATTACAGGCGGAGATGGGAATATTGAATTTTTAATTCATTTAAAATGGCATGGTGAGCGTGCACAAGGGGAAAATCATTCTCCTATTCGAGTAGAGGAAGTTGTAACAGAAGCTCACGAAGCCCTGAAGCAAAAAGGAAAAGAGGAATAACAATTGTTGTTCCTTTTTTTATCATATAGAAAGTTAGCGTTGTAAATACAATTGTAAAAACAATTGTGTACAAGTAACCGGTTATACGTTAACATAAATAAGAGAAGTATACCAACGTTAAACTAAGGTAAGAGATAGTGCGAGGTGCAAAGATATGAATAAAGGGCAGCGCCATATTAAGATCCGAGAAATTATTGCGAGTAAAGAAATTGAAACACAAGATGAACTAGTAGATATTTTGCGTAATGAAGGTTTTAATGTAACGCAAGCGACAGTATCACGAGACATTAAGGAATTACATTTAGTAAAGGTACCACTTCATGACGGAAGGTATAAATATAGTTTACCAGCCGATCAACGATTTAACCCACTTCAAAAATTAAAGCGTAATCTTATCGATTCGTTTGTTAAATTAGACTCAGCTGGTCATATGCTTGTGTTAAAGACATTGCCAGGTAACGCAAATGCTCTTGGTGCACTTATTGATCATTTAGAATGGGATGAAATTATTGGCACAATTTGCGGTGATGATACGTGTTTAATTATTTGCCGTACATCTGAAGATACAGGAGTTGTATCGAATCGTTTTTTAAATATGCTGTAACAAAAAGAATCTTGTTTACTTTATTGCTCAGAAGAGTGAAAAGTAAGCAAGATATTTTTGTTATGAAGAAATATAAAGTGAAACTTCCATCAATGGGGAAGGCTTATTGCCTGTTAATGTGGGATAAAAATCCAAAATTGCACGTGAAAATGCACATCTCCATATCAAAATATCATTATTGTTACATTGACCGTAAAAACAAATGTTTGGTACAATGAAGCAGGTTACATGACATATTCTTCATTAAGAAGAGAATCAACAGAAGAATGTATGTGAGAATAGTTTAAGCCTCCAGTGCGGAGTGTGAATTAGATAACGAGGTGAATGAGGCATTGTTATCAGAATTATCGATTAGAAACTTTGCTATTATTGAATCATTGAATATTTCTTTTCAAAAAGGGCTGACTGTTTTAAGTGGTGAAACGGGTGCAGGGAAATCCATTATTATTGATGCGATTAGTCTTCTTGTTGGAGGACGCGGTTCTGCGGAATTTGTTCGCTATGGGACAGAGAAAGCTGAAATTGAAGGGTTATTTTATATTGAGGATGAAAATCATCCTTGCGTTATGAAAGCAGAAGAACTTGATATTGAAATTGAAGATGGCATGATGATTTTAAAACGAGATATTTCTGTGAATGGGAAAAGTGTATGCCGCGTAAACGGAAAGTTGGTTACATTAAGTGTATTAAAGGAAATTGGGAAAACGCTTGTTGATATTCATGGGCAACATGAAACGCAAGATTTAATGAATGAAGACCGTCATTTATTTATGCTTGATCATTTTGATGGGGACCATATCTTAGTTCAGTTAGAAAAGTATCAAAATGTTTATAGAGAATACGAGCAATTAAAAAAACAATTGCTCTCTTTAACGGAGAACGAGCAACAAATGGCGCATCGTTTAGATTTGATTCAATTTCAACATGAAGAGATTCGGAATGCAGACTTGAAAATAGATGAAGAACAAAACTTATTAGAAGAACGATTGAAGATTTCAAACTTCGAAAAGATTTATAAGGCGCTGGGTGATTCGTATCGTTCTTTAACTGAAGACCGTTCTGGTTTAGATCATGTTCGAAATGCAATGAATCAAATGGAGAGCATTACGGATTTAGATATTGCATATCAAGAAAACTATGATGCAATTGCAAATAGTTATTATTTATTGGAAGAGGTCGCTTATCACCTGCGTGAAAAGTTAGATATGATGGAGTATGATCCTAATCGTTTAGATGAAATTGAAACGCGTTTAAATGAAATTCGTATGTTAAAACGTAAATATGGAAATACTGTAGAAGAGATTTTAGCGTATGCGGATGAAATTGAACAAGAAATATTTACCATTGAAAATAAAGATGTACACATTGAAACGACAAGAAAGAAATTAAAAGAAATAGAACAGCTTATATTAAAAGAAGCAAAATCCTTAAGTGATATGCGCCACAATCTTGCGAACCGATTAACAACGGCAATTCATCAAGAGTTAAAAGAGCTGTACATGGAAAAGACAAAATTCGAAGTAATGATAAAGAAAAAAGAAGGGACAATTGACGATCCTCTTGTCGAAGGAGCTCCTGTAAAAATGAACCAAGATGGATATGACTGTGTGGAATTTTATATTTCTACAAATCCAGGAGAACCGCTAAAGCCGCTTTCTAAAGTAGCTTCAGGGGGAGAATTATCCCGTATTATATTAGCGTTAAAGAGTATTTTCTCTAAACATCAAGGTGTTGCTTCTGTCATTTTTGATGAGGTAGACACTGGGGTAAGTGGGCGTGTTGCACAGGCAATTGCTGAAAAGATTTATCGTGTTTCTGTCAATTCACAAGTGCTATGTATTACGCATTTACCGCAAGTTGCGTCTATGGCAGATTCTCATTTGTTTATTCGTAAACAAATTGTCAATGAGCGAACAGTTACATCTGTTACTGTACTGAATCAGGAAGAAAAAGTAACAGAAATTGCTCGTATGATCTCTGGTGTGGAAATTACTGATTTAACAACAGAGCATGCAAGAGAGCTGCTCTCGCAAGCGCATCGTTTTAAACAAGCAGCAGAGGCTATCCAATAATGGATAGCTTTTTTGGTAACAATAATGATTTCTTAATTCTTCCGGTTATAAAGAAAGGGTAGCAAGGAGAGATTAAAAAGTGAAGCCGCATGGCTGAATGTGGGTTAGGAGCGAGGAGAGTGAAAAGATTGAAATTAGAGCAATTTCGAAAAATCATAGGAATCTGTCTCCTTGTTTCGCTTGTCTTTATTGGGTGTTATAAACCGCTCCGTGAGTTTATTTCACTTCCAAAGCAACTTGTTATGTTTCAAAATCAAGATTCACAAGTATCTTCTTTACCTGTATTTCAAACAAAATCAACAGATGAAGCGATTTTTACAATTGCTTCTCAATATGCTGGCGAAAAAACAATTGCAGTAAATCCTCATCAAAGTGGAGAAGCTGATATGGTTTATGAGCTTGCAGGATTGCCGGTGAAAAAAGTAAATGTAAAAGTACTAAAAGATTTTAGGGTGGTTCCAGGCGGACAATCAATAGGAGTAAAGTTAAATGCAAAAGGGGTACTTGTTGTAGGGCATCATTTAATACAAACAGAAAAAGGAAAAGTATCTCCGGGTGAACTTGCAGGTGTACAAGTAGGAGATATGATTACTGAAATAAATGGTAAGACAATTGAAAGAATGAGTGACATTGCACCATTTATTCATGATAGCGGGAAAACAGGAGAATCGCTTAATCTTGTTTTATTGCGAGATGGAAAATATATTCGAACAAAATTAACGCCACAAAAAGATGGGGGAGAACAGTCGTATCGAATTGGATTGTATATTCGTGACTCAGCTGCAGGCATTGGAACGATGACATTTATTCATCCAGAGTCAATGAAATACGGTGCACTTGGTCATGTTATTTCTGACAATGATACGAAGAAACCAATTCAAGTTGAAGATGGACAAATTGTCCGTTCGACGGTAACATCCATTGAACGTGGTAGTAATGGTGATCCCGGGGAAAAACTAGCAAGATTTTCACCAGATCATGAAATTATTGGTAATATCACAACAAATAGTCCATTTGGTATTTTTGGTAAATTAAATACAGGAATGAAAAATGGAATTATGGATGAAGCAATTCCGATTGCCCTTTCGTATCAAGTAAAAGAAGGACCTGCAAAAATTTTGACAGTTATTGATCAAGATAAAGTGGAAGCGTTCGATATAGAAATCGTAAGCACAGTTCCGCAAAAATTCCCTGCAACAAAAGGAATGGTTGTTAAGATTACAGATAAACGTCTATTAGAAAAAACAGGTGGAATTGTACAAGGAATGAGTGGTAGTCCTATTATACAAGATGGGAAATTAGTTGGTGCTGTAACACACGTATTTGTCAATGATCCAACATCTGGATATGGTGTTCATATTGAGTGGATGCTACATGAAGCGGGTATTAATATTTATGCCGATCAGAAAAAAGCAAGCTGAATAAGTTCAGCTTGTTTTTTTCTGATCTATTCCGCTATTCGCGGACAGTAAGAGCCTGATTGGTTCAACTAACTTTTCATGAAAAGAGCATTCATGAAAGGAAGTTTCAATTTACCCCGCTCAAACGGTTGGTAAGAAGTATAAGCAAGAAGAAGTTCAAACCACCCGTAAGAGCCCGATTGGTTCAACTAACCTTTCATGAAAAAAAGCGTTCATAAAAGGAAGTTTCACTTTATAAAGTCGTTGAAAATTTACAAAAGTTTCGCAATGGTTGTTTTTTGTTGTAAAATAAAAGTAAAGTATGTATATTCGGTTGTAATCATATGATGGAATATGTAAAAGAAAACTAAGAAATGAACGATAAAGATGTTTTTTTTGTGATTTTTTCGGAATTTAAGAAAGTTTTAAAGGGGATTTTCACATAATTGTCGAACAATTCATGTAGTCTAGAAGCTAATACTTTATGTCGGGAGAAATCATTAGTAGGGAGGAAAAGTTGTGGAGAAAATTAAAGTGTGTCTCGTGGATGATAATAAAGAACTTGTATCTATGTTAGAGAGTTATGTTGCCGCTCAAGATGATATGGAAGTGATTGGTGTAGCTTACAATGGTCAAGAGTGCTTAAATTTATTAAAAGAGAGACAACCGGATGTGCTCGTGCTCGATATTATTATGCCACATTTAGATGGACTTGCAGTGCTAGAAAAAATGCGTCATATTGACCGTTTCAAACAGCCGAATGTTATTATGCTAACAGCGTTTGGACAAGAGGATGTGACAAAAAAGGCTGTTGATTTAGGTGCATCATATTTTATTTTGAAACCATTTGATATGGAAAACTTAACTAGTCATATTCGTCAAGTGAGCGGAAAATCAAGCGCTACAATTAAACGTCCACTGCCAGCTTTTCGTTCTGCCACAATGTCTGATGGGAAACCAAAAAATTTAGATGCGAGCATTACGAGTATCATTCATGAAATTGGTGTACCAGCTCATATTAAAGGGTATATGTATTTGCGAGAAGCAATTTCTATGGTATATAACGATATTGAATTGCTTGGTTCAATTACCAAAGTACTATATCCAGATATCGCAAAGAAATATAATACAACAGCAAGTCGTGTAGAACGTGCAATTCGTCATGCGATTGAAGTTGCATGGAGCCGAGGTAATATTGAATCCATCTCTTCTTTATTTGGTTATACGGTATCTATGTCAAAAGCGAAGCCTACAAATAGTGAGTTCATCGCGATGGTGGCAGATAAGTTGAGATTGGAACATAAAGCTTCGTAAAGATTGATATTGTAAGTTTTTTAATGCTTGGCGGTAATGTAAAGTTATCAACAAACTTCTTTTTGTACTAATAAATAACGTTAATTTTAATAAGAGCCGTCTTTTATTGGTTTGTGAAAATACAAATTAATGGAAGGTGGTTTTTATTTTTGACGAATTTAACATTATCGCCTGGAAAATCCTAAAAATTAAATATATAGTCGGAAACCTTTTGTTTAATAAATGAATCCCAAGTTATGTCTAAAAAGATTGGTCGCTACAAT
The DNA here is from genome assembly GCF_050474045.1 of Bacillus sp. S2(2024). Taxonomy (NCBI): domain Bacteria; kingdom Bacillati; phylum Bacillota; class Bacilli; order Caryophanales; family Bacillaceae; genus Bacillus; species Bacillus sp. S2(2024). The sequence continues at coordinate 3,190,399 of NZ_JBFLUS010000003.1, read as the reverse complement.
AGATGAATGCGAAAGATGAGCATAAGTTGCTTGTTAACGAATAAGTCATTCATATATAAAGTGAACCTTCTATCAATGGAATTTTTGTTATTTCAGTGGTGGTATCGGAGGTTTTCTTTGAGTAGATAGAATACTTAAGTGTTACATGTCATTTTGGTAATAAAAGAGAGATAAGATGTGTTAGTGGATTGGAACCTTATAAGAAAAGTCCTGTACACAACAGGACTGTCTATTCTTTATCTTGATTTTGTTTTTCTAATTCAACAAGTTTTTGGATTAAAATATGCTGAGGCATATGCATAAGCTGTTCAAGTGGAACACCGAGAGCTTTAGATAACTTAATAGCTGTTTCTGGTGAAAGTTGTAATGGTTTCATAAAAGTACCTCCTTTTTGTATAGTATAACATAAAGTGGAGCATCCATCGGTGGAGACTTGCTGATGGCAGCAACTCGTAAGGTTAGTAACTTGTAATGATTTCTTGCTAGCCAATAGAGCAGATAAGATTTGAGGTGATAAGATGACGCTTATTTTTGGGCATCGCGGGGCTGCGGGAGCATATCCGGAAAATACAATGGTTTCTTTTCAAGCGGCGGAGCAGTTTGGAGCCGATGGAATTGAATTGGATGTTCAGTTCACAAAAGATAGCAAAATTGTTGTCATTCATGATGAAACAGTAAATCGAACGACGAATGGAAAAGGAGCAGTCCGGAGTTATTTATATAAAGATTTGCGTGTATTGGATGCCAGTTATACATTTTATAATAAGGTTGGTGTGTGCCGCATTCCTTTATTAGAAGAGGTGTTAGAATGGCTAGGAACAAACAATCTTTTTCTTAATATTGAATTAAAGAATAATAAGGTGCCGTATCGAGGTTTAGAAGAAGAGGTGATTACACTTATTCGGAAATATCGTATGGAGGACCGAATTATTCTATCTTCTTTTAATCATCATAGTATGAAAAGGTGTCATATGATGGCTCCTGATATTGAAACAGCGATTTTATATAAAGAAGGGTTGCATAGTCCTTGGGCTTATGCGAAAAAGATGGGCGCCAGTGCCATTCATCCGAACTATCGTTATATTTCGGATGGGATTATAGAATTAACAATGATAAATGGTGTAGCGGTGCGTCCATATACGATTAATGATGAAGAAGTGATGAGAAAGTTTTTGGAGATGAATGTGACCGCTATTATTACAGATTTTCCAGAGCTTGCAAAAAGGCTATTGCAAGGTGAAAAATGAGACCTTTCTTCAGAGAAGGTCTCATTTTTGTGTGAACGTTTGATATTGTGGAGTGTTTCAAGTTGAAGAATTCTATCTCGCTATTTGCGAGTAGTAAGAGCCCGCTGATGGAAGTTTCACTTTATCCCGCTATTCACGGGCAGTGAGCCCCCGCCTAAAGATGGAGAGAGAAGCGAAGAAGATAGGTGGGGGCTTACTGCTGGCATGCGCTTGATTGATTTAACTAATCCTCAACGGGAAAATCGTTCGTTGAGGAAAGTTTCATTTTATCTTCGAAATCGAGCTTGTACTTTATTTCGCTTTCGATCACGATATAAAACGAAGCCGCCAAAAATATAAAAACCAATCGCAAAACAGAGTGCTCCAATTAAAAATTGCAACCATAATGTAGGGATTGGAGAGAAAAGAATGCCGAAAACGGTATCTCTCATCAGTTTAATGCCTACTACAGCTAGTAAAATAGGGATAACTGCTAAAAGAAGAGCGAGGTAACGCTGCATGCAGAAAACTCCTTTTCAGACAATTTAGTATATATAAAATGATGTTATAATTTGTATTCATTTGTCAAGGGGTTTTGTAAGAAGTAAGATAGAAGTGTGAAAAATTTTGCAGACTTGCTGCGGAAGGAGTGATGACATATGAGACAAAGAGCATTAATTATTGGAGCAGGTGCTGGAGGCAGTGCGATTCTAAGTCTGTTGCAAAAATCGAATATATTTGAAGTGGTTGCAATTGTGGATATTAATGAAAACGCAAAAGGTATACAACTTGCAAAGGGTCTTTATATTTCTACAGGGAGTGACTGGGAAGCCTTTATACGAGAGGATATTGATGTCATTTTTGATATGACAGGTGATTACAGTGTGTATGAAAAGGTTTTGGTGAAGAAAAAAGAAGATGTACTGCTTGTCCCGGGGGATGTTGCGAATATTGTTGTTAAGCTTGCACATGAAAAAGAAATGTTGATTGGGCAGTTAAAAGAACAAACGCAGCAGCGTGATCTGATTTTAAATTCAACGCACGACGGTATGATTGTTGTTAATAAAGATGGGAATGTACTGTTATTCAATAAAAGTGCGGAAAGAATGATAGGGTATAAAAGTGAAGATGTTGTTAATAAATACATATTAGAAGTAATTCCAACAAGTAAGTTGCTTCGTATTATTCGTACGAAGCAAATTGAGATTAATCAAGAATTAACATTACACAATGGAAAGAAAATTATTTCAACGCGCATTCCGATATTAAATGAAGTTGGAGAAGTGCAAGGGGCGTTTGCGGTTTTCAAAGATATTACCGAAATTGTAAATTTAGCTGAAGAAGTAACGGATTTAAAAGAAATTCAAATGTTGTTAGAAGCGATTATCCATTCTTCTGAAGAAGCGATTTCCGTTGTTGATGAACAAGGGCGAGGGCTTGTTATTAATCCAGCCTATACAAAATTAACGGGCCTTTCTGAAGAAGATATTATTGGTAAACCAGCGACAACGGATATTGTAGAAGGGGAAAGTATGCATATGAAGGTGCTTCGGACGCGCAGAGCGGTGCGTGGTATTCATATGAAGATTGGTCAAAAAAAGAGAGATGTTATTGTAAACGTAGCTCCGGTTATTGTTGATGGGATTTTAAAGGGAAGTGTTGGTGTCATCCGTGATGTATCCGAAATTCAAAAGTTAACAAATGAACTAAATAGGGCGAGACAAATTATTCGTACGTTGGAGGCAAAATATTCATTCGATGATATTGTTGGAACGTCTGAAGGGATTGTAGCGGCAATTGAACAAGCGAAACTAGGAGCGAATACACCAGCGACGGTACTCCTGCGCGGAGAGTCAGGAACTGGAAAGGAATTATTTGCACACGCCATTCATAATGGCAGCAATCGGAAGTACAATAAGTTTGTTCGGGTAAATTGCGCGGCAATTTCCGAATCGTTATTAGAAAGTGAACTATTTGGTTACGAAGAAGGGGCATTCTCCGGTGCGCGCCGCGGAGGGAAGCGAGGTTTTTTTGAGGAAGCAAATAATGGAAGTATTTTCTTAGATGAAATAGGCGAATTGTCTGCGAATACACAGGCGAAATTACTCCGTGTTTTGCAAGAGAAAGAAATCGTGAGGGTGGGAGGTACAAAGCCGATTCCTATTAATGTTCGAGTCATTGCCGCAACGCATGTAAATCTAGAAAAAGCAATTTTGGATGGTAATTTTCGGGAAGATTTATATTATCGTTTAAATAAAATTCCCATCTATATTCCATCACTCGGCCAGCGCAAAGGGGATATTGCTGAAATTGCTGATCGGTTGATTCAAAAAATTAATCAAGATTATGGGCGTAATGTTGAAGGGCTAACGGAATCGGCCGTACAGTATTTGCAGTCGTATGATTGGCCTGGAAATGTTCGTGAGCTTGAAAACATTTTAGGACGAGCAATTATTTTTATGAATTATAATGAAATGTATATTGATGTACATCATTTACCTCCGTTACATCCAGAGGATCAATCTGAACTGAAGGGGAGTAATTTACTTCCTGAATTAGAAGAAAAGCCTCTTGAGGATTTAGTAGCTGAATTTGAAGGGAATATTATACATGAGTATTTATCTAGATTTGATGGGAATAAAACAAAAACAGCTCAAGCATTAGGGGTTTCAGTTCGGAATTTGTATTACAAGCTAGAAAAATACGAACGTGCAAAAAATAGCATGCAATAAATTTCATACCGTGCAATAAATTGCACGGTAAATATAATGCGACAGAATTAGACAGAATTTTTTATTTAGTTACAAAATGTTGATTTTTCTACGTTTTGAAGGCGTTTTCAAAAATATTTAAAAGGAATTTAAAAGTTGGCACGATATTTGCTTTAATATATAAGCGAGGGACGACGAGGAAGGGTTGATTACAAAATATGAAGTTACAAACTTTAATTGATCAGGCAGCGGAGCAGCCGAAAAAAACAGTTGCTGTTGCAGTAGCTGAAGATCATGAAGTAATTGAAGCAGTTGCAAAGGCTGTTCAATTACAGTTAGCTCAATTTCGTCTATATGGAAATCAAGAAATAATTATGAATATGTTACAGGAACATGGATTACAGCCTTCAGAACATATTGAAGTGATTTCCGCTACATCGGATGCAGAAGCTGCTGAATTAGCAGTAAAAGCTGTAAGAGGCGGAGAAGCGGATGTACTTATGAAGGGCAACATTCCAACAGCTAACATTTTGAAAGCGGTATTGAATAAAGAGTGGGGTCTTCGTAAAGGCAGTGTGCTATCACACGTTGCAGCTTTTGAAGTACCAAATTATGATCGCTTTATCCTCATAACAGATGCAGCGATGAATATCGCTCCAGATGTACAGCAAAAAGCGGCGATTGCACAAAATGCAGTTGAAGTTGCCCGAGCAATAGGAGTAGAGGTACCGAAAGTAGCTCCAATTGCTGCTGTAGAAGTTGTAAATCCAGCAATGCAAGCAACAATTGATGCAGCGATGTTAACGCAAATGAATCGTCGAGGACAAATTAAAAATTGTATCATTGATGGACCACTTGCTTTAGATATTGCTGTTTCACAAATTGCAGCAGAGCATAAAGGAATTCAAAGTGATGTAGCTGGTAAAGCAGATATTTTACTCGTCCCAACAATTGAAGCTGGAAATGTATTATATAAATCGCTTGTATACTTTGCAAATGCAAAAGTAGGAGCGATTATCGCCGGAGCAAAAGCACCGATTGTGTTAACATCTCGCGCAGATTCAGCAGAAACAAAAGTGTATTCATTAGCATTGGCAGTTGCGACTGCTTCTAAATAAACTTTCTTGCAGTACATGTTTTATTTTCATTAATGATTAAGGAAATGAGTCCAATATAACGGGCTAAAATTGAAAATGGTAAACATATCGAGGGGGAAATTACAATGACATTAGAAATTTTCAAATACTTAGAAACTTACGATTACGAGCAAGTAGTATTCTGTCAAGATAAAGAATCAGGATTAAAAGCAATTATTGCAATTCATGATACAACTCTTGGACCAGCTCTTGGCGGAACAAGAATGTGGACATACGATTCTGAAGAAGCTGCAATTGAAGATGCTCTTCGTCTTGCAAAAGGAATGACATATAAAAACGCAGCAGCTGGTTTAAACTTAGGCGGTGCAAAAACAGTTATTATCGGTGATCCACGTAAAGATAAGAGCGAAGCAATGTTCCGTGCATTAGGTCGTTACATTCAAGGGTTAAATGGCCGCTACATTACAGCAGAAGATGTTGGTACAACTGTAGATGATATGGATATTATTCATGAAGAAACAGATTTCGTAACAGGTATTTCACCTTCATTCGGTTCTTCTGGTAACCCATCTCCAGTAACTGCTTACGGCGTATACGTTGGTATGAAAGCAGCTGCAAAAGAAGCGTTCGGTACAGATAGCTTAGAAGGTAAAGTAATTGCTGTTCAAGGTGTAGGAAATGTAGCTTATCACTTATGTAAACACCTACATGCAGAAGGTGCAAAATTAATTGTTACAGATATTAATAAAGAAGCGGTACAACGTGCTGTAGAAGAATTTGGTGCAACTGCTGTTGAACCAAACGAAATTTACGGTGTAGAATGTGATATCTATGCACCATGTGCATTAGGAGCAACAGTAAATGATGAAACAATTCCACAATTAAAAGCGAAAGTAATTGCTGGTTCTGCAAATAACCAATTAAAAGAAGATCGTCATGGTGATATCGTTCATGAAATGGGTATCGTATATGCACCAGACTATGTAATTAACGCAGGTGGCGTAATTAACGTAGCGGATGAGTTATATGGATACAATAGAGAGCGTGCATTAAAACGCGTAGAAGCAATTTATGACACAATTGCAAAAGTAATCGAAATTTCAAAACGTGATGGCGTGCCAACATATGTAGCGGCAGATCGTCTTGCTGAAGAGCGCATCGCAAGCTTAAAAAATACACGCAGCACATTTTTAAGTAACGGCCATAACATTTTAAGCCGTCGCTAATTAATAGAAAAAGTAAATGTGAAAGCAGTGGCGGCTTCATTTAGAAGTTGCTGCTGTCTTTCTAAATAAATGGTGGAGGGAGCAGCCTTGTCCGTGAATCGAATTCTTGTCATTAATCCTGGTAGTACATCTACGAAGATTGGTGTTTTTGATAACGAAAGACCTGTTTTAGAAGAAACAATTCGTCATGACGAAGAACAGATTGGGAAATATAAGCGTATTATTGATCAATATGAATTTCGTAAGCAAACTATTTTAGAGGTGCTTCATTCTCATGGTATTAATATTTCTAAGTTAAATGCTGTATGTGGGCGTGGAGGATTACTTCGTCCGATTGAAGGTGGTACGTATACAGTAAACGAAGCTATGCTAGAAGATTTAAAAAATGGTTATAGTGGTCATCATGCTTCCAATTTGGGAGGTATTTTAGCATATGAAATCGCTTCTGGACTTAACATTCCAGCGTTTATTGTTGATCCAGTAGTTGTAGATGAAATGGATGATATTGCCCGTATTAGCGGAATAGCTGGCATGGAGCGAAGAAGTATTTTTCATGCACTAAACCAAAAAGCAGTAGCTCGTAAAATTGCGAAAGAACTTGATCGTAAATATGAAGATTTAAACTTACTAATTGCACATATGGGCGGCGGTATTTCAGTTGGTGCTCATAAAAAAGGAAAAGTTATTGATGTAAATAACGGTTTAAATGGAGAAGGGCCATTCAGTCCAGAACGTGCAGGAACAGTTCCGGTAGGTCAGCTTGTAGAAATGTGCTTCTCTGGTGACTATTACCGTGACGAAATGATGAAAAAAATCGTTGGACAAGGAGGCTTAGTAAGCTTACTTGGTACAAATGATGCAATTAAAGTAGAAAAGATGGTAGAACAAGGTGATCCAGAAGCAACACTTGTTTATACGGCAATGGCATATCAAATTGCAAAAGAAATCGGCGCGGCAAGTGCAGTTCTTCATGGCAAAGTAGATGCAATTGTTTTAACTGGTGGACTTGCATATAGTAAAATTCTTGTTGATGAAATTAAAGAGCGTGTTCATTGGATTGCCGATGTCATTGTACATCCAGGAGAAGATGAACTACAAGCATTAGCAGAAGGTGCGCTTCGTGTACTTCGTGAAGAAGAAGCTGCAAAAGAGTATGTTGTAAGGGAAAAAGAAACCGTAGCTAGGGGTTGAGAAATATGGCAAAAGAGTACGATTTAGTTATTGTTGGCGGCGGTACAGGCGGATATGTTGCTGCTATTCGTGCATCACAATTAGGACTAAAAACAGCGCTTGTTGAAAAGGAGAACCTAGGTGGTACTTGCTTACACAAAGGTTGTATTCCAAGTAAAGCGTTGCTTCGCAGTGCTGAAGTTTTTGCAACTGCGAAAAAAGGTGAAGAATTCGGTGTTGTAACGAGCAATGTAGAATTAAATTTTGCAAAAGTACAAGAACGTAAAGAAAAAATTGTTAGCCAGCTTCATAAAGGTGTTCAGCATTTAATGAAGCAAGGGAAAATCGATGTGTATGAAGGAATTGGTCGTATTCTTGGCCCATCTATTTTCTCACCGATGCCAGGAACGATTTCTGTTGAATTAGCGAGCGGAGAAGAGAATGAAATGCTTATTCCGAAAAATGTAATCGTTGCAACAGGATCACGTCCAAATTCTTTACCAGGACTTGAACTTGATGGTGAATATGTTATGTCATCTGATCATGCGCTAAAAATGGAAGCGCTTCCTGAATCTGTCATTATTGTTGGCGGCGGTGTAATCGGTATTGAGTGGGCATCTATGCTTGCTGATTTCGGTGTGGAAGTAACTGTACTTGAATATGCAAAACATGTTCTTCCACTTGAAGATCAAGACGTTTCTAAAGAAATGCAACGTTTGCTTAAGAAAAAAGGCATTAAAATTGTAACTGGTGCAAAAGTATTACCAGAAACTTTAGTAAAAGACAATGGTGTTACGATTCAAGCGGAACTTAACGGTGAAAATAAAGAATTTAAAGCTGAAAAAATGCTTGTATCTGTTGGAAGACAAGCAAACACACAAAATATCGGCTTAGAAAATACAGATATCGTTGTTGAAAAAGGTTATATTCAAACGAATGAATATTATCAAACGAAAGAATCGCACATTTATGCGATTGGCGATGTAATTGGTGGCTTGCAACTTGCGCACGTTGCTTCTCATGAAGGAATTGTAGCAGTTGAACATATTGCTGGAAAAGAGCCGATGCCAATTGATTACTCTATGGTATCTAAGTGTGTATATAGTAGCCCAGAGGTTGCTTCTGTCGGTTTAACAGAGCAAGAAGCAAAAGAAAAAGGCTACAAATTAAAAGTAGGTAAATTTTCATTCCGTGCAATCGGAAAAGCGCTTGTGTACGGAGAGTCTGATGGTTTTGTAAAACTTGTTGTTGATAAAGAAACAAATGATATTCTTGGTGTTCACATGATTGGACCACACGTAACTGATATGATCTCAGAAGCAGGTCTTGCAAGAGTATTAGATGCAACGCCTTGGGAAGTTGCACATACAATTCATCCGCATCCATCATTATCAGAAGCAATTGGCGAAGCTGCATTAGCAGTTGATGGAAAAGCGTTACACGGGTAAAAGCGAACCAGTGGGAATGGATAGTGTATCGTTCTTGCTTTATAATAGAGCGTGGTAAAAAGGATTTAGGAGGGTGTTAAAATGGCTGAAGTAAAAGCAAAGCGCCATGAAGAGCTTGGCTTAAGCGATGAGCAAGTATTAGAAATGTATCGCACGATGTTACTCGCACGTAAAATTGACGAGCGTATGTGGTTATTAAACCGTGCAGGGAAAATTCCTTTTGTAATTTCTTGTCAAGGGCAAGAAGCTGCACAAGTAGGCGCAGCATTTGCACTTGATCGCGAAAAGGACTACGCATTACCATATTACCGTGATATGGGTGTCGTGTTAGCATTTGGTATGACGGCAAAAGAGCTTATGCTATCTGGATTTGCAAAAGCAGAAGATCCAAACTCTGGCGGACGTCAAATGCCTGGACACTTTGGACAAAAGAAAAATCGCATCGTAACAGGTTCTTCACCAGTTACAACGCAAGTACCGCACGCAGTAGGTATTGCATTAGCAGGACAGATGGAAGGAAAAGATTTAGTAACGTTTGTTACATTTGGAGAAGGTTCTTCTAACCAAGGTGACTTCCATGAAGGTGCAAACTTTGCAGGAGTACACAAATTACCAGTTATTTTCATGTGTGAGAATAACAAATATGCAATCTCTATCCCAGTTGAAAAACAATTAGCTTGTAAAAATGTATCTGATCGTGCAATCGGTTATGGTATGCCAGGATACACAGTAGACGGAAATGACCCGCTTGAAGTATATAAAGCTGTAAAAGAAGCGGCAGATCGTGGCCGCCGTGGTGAAGGTCCAACATTAATTGAAACGGTATCTTATCGTTTAACAGCACACTCTAGTGATGATGATGATCGTGTGTATCGTGATAGAGAAGAAGTAGAAGAAGCAAAGAAAAAAGATCCAATCTATACATTTGCAAACTACTTAAAAGAAGTAGGCATTTTAACAGAGGAATCTGAAAAACAAATGTTAGATGACGTGATGCATATCGTAAACGAAGCAACAGAATATGCAGAAAATGCTCCGTATGCGGATCCAGAATCTGCATTAAAGCACGTATACGCGGAATAAGGGGGAACGTTTCATGGCTGTAATGTCTTATATTGACGCGATTACATTAGCGATGCGCGAGGAAATGGAACGCGATGAGAAAGTATTTGTATTAGGAGAAGACGTTGGTAAAAAAGGTGGCGTATTTAAAGCGACAACTGGATTATATGATCAATTTGGTGAAATGCGCGCGCTTGATACACCACTTGCAGAATCGGCAATTGCTGGGGTAGCAATCGGTGCAGCGATGTATGGAATGCGCCCAATTGCAGAAATGCAATTTGCTGACTTCATTATGCCAGCGGTAAACCAAATTGTTTCCGAAGCAGCAAAAATTCGTTACCGTTCTAACAATGACTGGACTTGTCCAATCACGATCCGCGCACCATTTGGCGGCGGTGTTCACGGTGCATTGTATCATTCTCAATCTGTAGAAGCACTTTTTGCAAATCAACCTGGTTTAAAAATTGTTATTCCTTCTACACCGTATGATGCAAAAGGTTTATTAAAAGCAGCAATTCGTGATGAAGATCCAGTATTATTCTTTGAACATAAACGTGCATACCGCTTAATTAAAGGTGAAGTGCCGGAAGATGATTATGTATTACCAATCGGAAAAGCAGACGTAAAACGTGAGGGTGACGATATTACTGTTATCACATACGGATTATGTGTTCATTTTGCTCTTCAAGCTGCTGAAAAATTAGCACAAGATGGCATTTCTGCTCACATTCTTGATTTACGTACTGTATATCCGTTAGATAAGGAAGCAATTATTGAAGCAGCTTCAAAAACAGGTAAAGTTCTTCTTGTAACGGAAGATAATAAAGAAGGAAGCATTATGAGTGAAGTAGCAGCAATTATCGCAGAAAATTGCTTATTCGACCTTGATGCACCAATTGCTCGTCTTGCAGGTCCAGACGTTCCAGCAATGCCATATGCACCAACAATGGAAAAATTCTTTATGGTAAATCCAGATAAAGTTGAAAAAGCAATGCGCGAACTTGCGGAATTTTAATCGGGGGGACTATACATGGCTGTAGAAAAAATTACGATGCCTCAGCTTGGGGAGAGTGTAACGGAAGGTACAATTAGTAAATGGCTTGTTTCTGTTGGTGATCATGTAAATAAATATGATCCGCTTGCAGAAGTAATGACAGATAAAGTAAACGCAGAAGTACCATCTTCTTTCACTGGGGTTGTTACTGAGTTAATCGCTGGCGAAGGTGAAACATTAGCTGTCGGTGAAGTGATTTGTATGATTCAAGTTGAAGGTGCGGATGAAGTAGCTGCAACAGCTGTAGAAGAAAAAACAGAAGAGGCGCCAAAAGCAGAGACAGCTGCATCAGCACCAGTAGCGCCAAAAGCGAAGCAACCAACTGATGGTAAGCCGCGCTTTTCACCAGCTGTATTAAAACTTGCAGGTGAACATAATATTGATTTAGATGCAGTAGAGGGTACGGGAACAAATGGCCGTATTACGCGTAAAGATATTTTAAAATTAGTGGAATCTGGAAATATTCCACAAGCAGGTGCGAAGAAAGAAGCAGCAGCTGCACCAATTACACAAGAAGCACCAAAGGCTGCGGCTACACCAGCAGCTCCAAAAACAGAAGCGGCAAAACCAGTATCTGTACCAACAATGCCTGGAGATATTGAAATCCCAGTGACTGGTGTGCGTAAAGCGATTGCTGCAAACATGCTGCGCAGTAAGCATGAAGCACCGCATGCTTGGATGATGATTGAAGTGGATGTAACAGACCTTGTTTCATACCGTAATTCAATTAAAGGCGAATTTAAAAAGCGTGAAGGCTTCAACTTAACATTTTTTGCATTCTTTGTAAAAGCTGTTGCACAAGCGTTAAAAGAATATCCACAAATTAATTCTATGTGGGCTGGCGATAAAATTGTTCAGAAGAAAGATATCAACCTTTCTATCGCAGTTGCAACTGACGATGAACTATTCGTTCCAGTTATTAAGCATGCTGATGAGAAAACAATTAAAGGTATCGCTCGTGAAATTACTGAGCTTGCAACGAAAGTACGTACGAAGTCATTGAAAGCTGACGAAATGCAAGGTGGAACATTTACAATTAATAATACAGGATCATTCGGTTCTGTTCAGTCTATGGGTATTATTAATTATCCACAGGCGGCAATTTTACAAGTGGAATCTATCGTGAAACGTCCAGTAATTATGGATAACGGTATGTTCGGTGCACGTGATATGGTTAACTTATGTCTATCTCTTGACCATCGCGTACTGGATGGATTCATTTGTGGTAAGTTCTTAGGCCGTGTGAAAGAAATTCTTGAAAATACGTCTGCAGATAATACTTCTGTATATTAATAAAAAAGGCTCGCGCTTGCGAGCCTTTTTTATATGCTATGATTTGCTGTAAAAGGAATTTTTTTCTTCTATCCAATTTCTTTCTTTCAATGTTAATCTTACAATGAACGTTTATGTATTATAAATTTTCTACAATACATTGCCAATATCTCATATATAGAGCTAAAATAAATAACGGTTGTTTTTTTATTTGTTTGGCCCTACAGAATAAAAGTATTCCTATTTTGATAGATAAAGAGTACAAGCATGAAAGTTTCATTTTATGTGTGACGTTGATTCAGGAGGATATCATGAAGGCTATTGCAGAATTTCAGAAAAGTTTGGATAAGAAATTGCTTTTCATCTTAGGTATTTTATGTGTAACAAGTTTAGTTGCTATATACAGTAGTCAACAAACAGGACAGTATGGAACAACAAATTTCGCGTTGCAACAAGGAATTAATTATATAATAGGAACTGTATTACTATTACTTGTTGCAAGTATGGATACGGATCAAATTCAAAAGTTAGCTTGGCCTTTTTACATTGTTGGGTTTGCTTCTATTGTAATACTTCGTATATTACCAGTATCAAAATTTACACCGGAAATTTTAGGTGCAAAAAGATGGTTTAGATTCCCAATTTTAGGGTCGATACAACCTTCTGAATTTTTTAAGATTGCCTTAGTTGTTTTAGTTGCAAGTTTAGCAGTAAAGCATAATGAAAAATATATGGTAAGAACATTTAAAACTGACTTATTGCTTGTAGGGAAAATTGTATTAGTAGCAATTCCGCCATCGCTTTTTGTGTATCAGCAACCTGATACGGGGATGGTTTTCTTATATGGTTCAGCAATTGTTTGTATTATTTTTATGTCAGGTATTCAGAGGAAGCTGCTTGCACTATTGACAGTTGTTCCAAGTGTAATAATAGGTACATTAATATATATTTACTTTGAATATCCAAGTATTCTTTTTAATAAGTTAATTCCTTTGCTAAAACCACATCAACAGTCACGAATCTTAGGTTGGTTGGCACCTTTTGACTATACAGATCAAGGATATCAAACACAACAATCAATTTTAGCAGTTGGTAGTGGTGGTATGGAAGGGAAAGGAATTGGGCATGGAAGTGTCTATATTCCAGAAAAACATACAGACTTTATTTTTGCTACTATTGCTGAAGATGGAGGATTTATTTTTGCAGCTTTCATTGTATTTATATTTCTTCTTCTTATTTATCGAATAACCATAGTGGGATTTGCAGCAGATAACCTATTTGGTACATTAGTATGTGCGGGAGCAATTGGTATTTTAGCACTGCAGATTTTTCAAAACATTGGAATGATTGTTGGATTAATGCCAGTAAAAGGAATATCTCTTCCGTTTTTATCATATGGAGGAAGCTCCTTGTTCTCTAATATGATGCTAGTGGGACTCATATTAGCAGTAAGAAAGACATACAAAAAGTATATGTTTTCTGTTAGCTAAAGAATATATAGATTAAAAAACTGATCCGTTTGTATGCGGATCAGTTTTTTTACATAGGTATCCTCAATAAACATAAACTAAAGAGAATGTAGTAGGTTATTCAGTTTTTGTAATAATGTTTACTTGAGGAGTGCGATTTATGCATATACATATTTTTGAAGGGGCACGTTACCTTTCAAATGGAGAGTGGATGTTGCGTGCCATATTGGCATATATGTTTTTGATTATTGTTGCAAAGGCAATGGGACAGCGCTCTATTGCTCAGCTTCGTTTTTTAGATCTTGTGCTAGTGCTATTATTAGGCGGAAATATATCGAACGCATTATCTGATGAAAGAGTAGGCCTTCTCGGTTCTCTGATTACAACATTTGTTCTCGTAGTACTTCATATAGTAAGTTCTATTTTGACATTAAAGGTGGATTGGTGGAGACGCTTTTTAGAACCTGCTCCTATTATTCTTATACATAATGGTTCCGTTCAATTTAATAATTTAAAGAAAGCACGGATTACAGTAGAATATTTGTTTTCTGAGCTGAGATTGCAGGGGATTACGGATATTCAAACGGTAAAGTTAGCTTTATGGGAAGCGAGTGGAGTCGTTTCAGTATTTCAATATGCAGCACATGAAACAATTTCTCGAAAAGATATGAAAATATACGTAGAACAATCACCTATTACATTTGTCTTGGTAAAGAATGGGAGTATCCAAAAAGATGTTCTTGCTTTAATAGAAAAAACAGAAGAGTGGGTAAAAGACGAGTTAAAGCAAAGAGGACCTATTCAATTGATTGAATTAGCGACGGTAGATGAAAAGGGACAAATAAATATTTTGCTTAAAAAGTAAAAAAATTACGCATTTTTCCATTTTATACATATGATACAATGGTGTGGACAAGGAAATAAAAAAGAAAGGTTTGTTGGAATGGGATATGTGGAGGAGTTACGGAAAATAGTTGGTCATCGCCCTTTAATTTTAGTCGGTTCAGTTGTTCTCGTATTGAATAAAGACGGGGAAGTATTATTACAACAAAGACAAGAACCGTATGGGAAATGGGGACTTCTTGGGGGATTAATGGAGCTGGGGGAATCACCAGAAGAAACTGCATACCGTGAGGTGTATGAAGAAGCTGGCATTCGTGTGAAGAATTTGCAGCTCATTAATGTGTTTTCAGGTGCAAAACATTTTGTGAAACTAGCAAATGGTGACGAATTCCAAGCAGTAACGACTGCATATTATACGCATGATTATGAAGGGGAACCTATTGCAAACAAAAAAGAAGCAATACAATTAAAGTTTTTTCCGGTTACAGAATTACCAGAGTATATTGTAGGATCGCATAAAAGAATGATTGAAGTATATGTAGAAATGATACAAAATAAGTAAAAATGTAATATAATGGAGAGAGAAATGTGAAAACACAGTTCCGGTTGGTAGTCCGGACGCATAATTTCTATGTCAGTAACCTTCCCCTCCGGGATGTCCAGCATTTCTGAATAAGTTTGTAAAGGAGGGGCTGTCAATGAAATTGACAGTATATCATGACGGTCAGTATTTTGTAGGAATGATTGAAAGAGAAGAAAATGGAAAGTTGTATGCAGTACGGCACATTTTTGGTACTGAACCGTCTGATGAAGAAGTGCTTTTGTTTGTAAATGATACGTTGTTACCGTATTTTGATCGTTTTGCTAAATGTGGAGTAGAGATTAAACAGCAAAAACGTCCGAAAAATGTAAAGCGCATGATTCGGCAAGCCGCAAGAGAATTAAAAACTTCAAAATTTACGAAAGCACAAGAAGCGATTCAGTTATCGTATGAAGTGCATAAACAAGAGAAGCAAGTGCAATCGAAAGAAATGCGAGAAGTAGAAAAACGGAAAAAACGTGCGTTAAAAGTGCAGAAAGCGAAACAGAAGCATCGTGGTCACTAAGAAAAACGTCTTAGAGCAAGGTCTCTAAGACGTTTTTCTTAGTAAATGATAACTACACAAAGCAAGTAAGTTTACTTGTATTTTAGAAAGGGTTATTGGTAAGATACAGATAGAGATATGTAAGGAGGGAAAACTTTGATTAATTTCAACTTTTTTATGAATGATGTTGTCCGTCAAGCACGCGAAGAAATCGTGGCAGCTGGTTATACAGAATTAACAACTCCAGAAGCTGTAGATGAAGCGCTGCAAAAGAAAGGTACAACACTTGTAATGGTAAACTCTGTATGCGGCTGTGCAGGGGGAATTGCCCGTCCAGCAGCAGCGCATTCTGTTCATTATGATAAACGCCCAGATAATCTTGTTACTGTATTTGCAGGCCAAGATAAAGAAGCAACAGCACGTGCTCGTGAATATTTTGAAGGATATCCACCGTCATCTCCGTCGTTTGCATTATTAAAAGACGGTAAGATTGTGACAATGGTTGAGCGTCATGAAATTGAAGGTCATGAACCAATGCAAGTTATTGCTAAATTACAATCGTACTTTGAAGAACATTGTGATGAAATGTAATATACGTTTTTAGAACCGTTAAGAATGAAATCTTAACGGTTCTTTTTTATACATAAAATCAGTTGTTTATGCATAAAATTATGCAGTTTATATACTGGTAATGATATGTAGGGAGAATAAAATTAATTTATTTTTATTTTATTTATTGCATAAAAATAAATTAATTGCTACAATACATTCAACGAATAAAAATTCTATAAAAATATTAAATATACAACTTTTAGGAGGAGAAGTAATGAAGAAATTTTTATCAATTTCACTTGCACTTATATTAATCGTAAGTATATTCGGAGCTTGTAGTAAGCGTGAAGAAGCAGGAAGTACTAATAAAAATAAAGTTTTAGTAATGGGAACTTCTGCAGATTATAAACCATTTGAATATGTCGATGCGAAAAAGAGTGACGACATTATCGGTTTCGATATTGATGTTATGAACTATATCAGTAAAGAATTAGGCTATAAAGTTAAAATCAAAGACATGGATTTTAGCGGATTGTTAGCATCATTAGAAGCTGGAAAAGTTGACTTTGTAATGGCTGGGATGACACCGACAGCAGAACGTAAGAAAAATGCTGATTTTACGGACATTTATTTTACTTCTAAAAACTTGATTATTTCTAAAGCAGGTTCAAATATTAAAACATTGCAAGATTTGCAAGGTAAAAAAGTAGGAGTACAAACAGGATCAATTCAAGAAGAAAAGGCAAAGAATTTACAAAAACAAGTATCGTTCCAATTTGAAGGACGTGACCGTATACCAGAACTAATTCAAGAAATTCAAGCAGGCCGTTTTGATGCAATTATTTTAGAAGATACAGTAGCAAAAGGGTATTTAGAAAAAAATAAAGAGTTAAAGAGTGTAGAAATTCCGGAAGCTGCGGATGAAGCTGGTTCAGCAATTGCGCTTCCGAAAAATAGTGATAAGACAGCGGAGTTTAATAAGGTGATTAAGAAAATGAAAGAAAATGGAGAAATGGATAAATTAGTGAAGAAATGGTTTGGCGGCGAGAAATAAGCCGCCTTTCCATCTTCTGGAGAGGGCTGACTTAGGATGAACTTGGATTTTTCGCAAATTACGCCATCAATACCGTATATATTAAAGGGATTAGAAGTAACGTTAAAAATTGTTTTTGTAGCTTCTTTGCTTGGTTTTGCGCTAGGTACGCTTTTGGCGCTTTGTAAAATTGCTAGAGTTAAAGTTTTAGGTATTATTGCTGATTTCTATACATCTATTTTCCGTGGTACACCGCTTGTACTACAATTAATGCTTATTTATTATGGTCTCCCTCAACTTACAGGATATGATATTTCGGCATTTTTAGCAGCAGTTTTAGCATTTAGTTTAAACTCAGGTGCGTATATGTCGGAAGTTATTCGCGCCGGAATTCAGGCGGTTGATAAAGGACAAACAGAAGCAGCGATGGCACTCGGTGTTCCATATGGAAAAATGATGCGAAATATTATTTTACCGCAAGCATTAAAGAACATTTTACCAGCATTAGTAAATGAATTTGTTACATTAACGAAAGAGTCAGCAGTTGTTACTGTGATAGGCGCAACAGATTTAATGCGCCGCGCATATATTGTTGGCGGAGAGACATTGTCATATTTTG
The DNA here is from genome assembly GCF_050474045.1 of Bacillus sp. S2(2024). NCBI lineage: Bacteria > Bacillati > Bacillota > Bacilli > Caryophanales > Bacillaceae > Bacillus > Bacillus sp. S2(2024). The sequence continues at coordinate 3,172,529 of NZ_JBFLUS010000003.1, read as the reverse complement.
AACCACTTTTATTTGTCGGTATGATTTATTACATTCTCGTTATTATTCTTACATTCATTGGAAAAGCGGTTGAAGGGAGAATGAAGAAAAGTGATTAAAATTAAAAACCTTCATAAATCATTTGGAAATAACGAAGTATTAAAAGATATTACAACAACAATTGGACAGGGCGAAGTAGTAGCGATTATTGGGCCGTCTGGTTCAGGGAAATCAACGTTTTTACGTTGCATGAATTTATTAGAAGTACCATCGAACGGACAAATTTGGATTGGCAATCAAGAGGTAACAAATACGAATACAGATATTATGGAAGTTCGTCAGCATGTTGGGATGGTATTTCAGCATTTTCACTTATTCCCTCATATGACAGTGTTAGAAAATATTACGTATGCTCCTCTTACAGTAAAAGGTATCTCAAAGGATGAGGCAGTAAAAAAGGCTGAAGAATTATTAGAAAGAGTGGGATTACTTGAGAAAAAGGATGCATATCCAAATCGCCTTTCTGGTGGACAAAAACAGCGTGTTGCAATTGCAAGAGCATTAGCAATGGAACCGGACGCTATGCTTTTTGATGAACCGACTTCAGCACTAGACCCAGAGATGGTAAAAGAAGTACTAGAAGTTATGAAATCTCTTGCAACGACAGGAATGACGATGGCGATTGTAACACACGAAATGGGCTTTGCCAAAGAAGTGGCCGATCGTGTGCTCTTTTTAGACGGGGGAAAACTTGTCGAAGATGCGAAGCCAGAGCAGTTTTTTACAGCACCGGAAAGCAAGCGTGCCCAAGAATTTTTGCAAAAAATGTTGTAATATGTAAAAGTTGCGTGAATAATAATGGAAAAAGGATGACATTGCGTCATCCTTTTCTTTATCCCGCATTAACGGGCAGTAAGTCCCCACCTCAAAATTCAGAGAGAAGCAAGGAAGATAGGTGGGTGATAACTGCCCGTAAAAGCCCGATTGGTTCAACTAACCATCAGTGGGGGATGAAAAAATCCCCCACTGATGGAAGTTTCACTGTATACTTATTTTAAAAGTAGTTCGTACATAATAGGAGCGTTAATATGTTTAAAATTGGATATCGAACAGTGAAAACAGCAGCTGGAACTGCCTTGGCTGTGTGGATTGCTCAATTCTTTCATTTGGAGTTTTATAGCACAGCCGGCATTCTTGTTATTTTATGTGTACAAAATACAAAAAGAAAATCATTAGAAGTATCTATTCATCGCTTTTTAGCTTGTTTACTTTCTATGGTGTTTGCATTTTTTATTTTTGAATCGATAGGGTATACACCGCTAGCACTTGGACTTTTATTACTTCTGTTTATTCCAACTGCAGTTATGCTGAAGATTCAAGAGGGGATTGTTACAAGCTCTGTTATTGTTATGCATTTATTTTCATTGCAAAAAATTACGTGGTTAATTGTTGGAAATGAGATTGCAATTTTAACAGTTGGAATTAGTGTTGCTTTGTTAATTAACTTGTATATGCCAAGCGTTGAAAGTGAATTAAAAGAGTATCAACAAAAGGTAGAATCTAATTTTAAGACGATTCTTTTTGAAATGGCTGCATATTTAAGAAATCGTGATAGTGTGTGGAATGGAAAAGAGTTAATTGAAACGGAAGAATTACTTGAAAAGGCAAAAGATTTGTCTTTCAAAAAGTTAGAAAATCAATTTATGCGTGAAGATGATTACTACTATCGTTATTTTCAAATGCGCCAGCAGCAGTATGAAATTTTAGAAAGAATCATGCCATTAGCCGCTTCGTTATCTTGGTCATATGAACAAGCGGGTATGGTGGCGGATGTAATTGAAAATATTGGGACTGCAATTAGCCCAGAAAGTACGGGGGTTATTTCATTAAGGCAACTGCAGGAGATGCGAGAAATCTTTCGGGAAATGCCGCTTCCAAAAACGCGAGAAGAATTTGAAACACGTGCTAAGCTCTTTCAACTCGTCTATGAAATAGAGCAATATTTACTCATTAAAAGCCGATTTAAAGGGAAATATAATATCAAAGAATTAATATAAGAAGGAAGGAATGAGATATGCCATATCTTCTTTCATTCATATTATTTATTTCCCTATCGCCGCTTTGGCCGCTTGGTGAAAATCCACGTGTTGGTGATCCGCTTATTATCGTCAATAAACAAACGAACCAACTTGCATATATTCATGATGGAAAGATACAAAATACATTTCCAGTTGGAACAGGTAAAACGAATGATTTGACGCCAGAGGGTACATTTGATGTTGTGATGAAAGTAAAAAATCCATATTATATTGCAAAGAATATTCCAGGTGGTTCACCGGAAAATCCACTCGGTTCTAGATGGATTGGGTTTAATGCCCGAGGTACGGATGGCAGTAAATATGGAATACACGGAACGAATCAGCCAAGCTCGATTGGCAAATATGTTTCGCAAGGGTGTATTCGCATGTATAAAAAAGATGTAGAGTATTTATACGATCAGGTTCCAATTGGAACAAAAGTATGGATTGTTAAATCAAAAAAATCATTTGAGCAGCTTGCAAAAGAAAAAGGCGCGATTGCTTACGAAAAAGGCCAGCAGTATATGTTGGCTTTTTATTGTATTGAATCTTGTCTTGATACGTGTACATATAGAATGCGTTTATGAAGATAAATTGAAGTTTCCTTTCTTGAGGGAGGTTTATCCCGCTATTCGCGAGCAGTAAGACCCCTACTGATGGAAGTTTCACTTTATTGTTCGTTAATGGGAGCTTAAATAAAGGTTTGGTGAAAAGGGGTTGCTGTTATGTATATAAATCAGAGCTTACCATACATTCAATTTTTGGTAGCATTTCTTTCTGTTATTGCTTTTATATTGGCTATTTTTAATATCTTTCCGTTCACTATAGCTATCTTTTTTATTTCTCTTCTCAATTTTACTTTTGCAATAGCCGCTTTTTATCAGAAACATTACAGCAGCTTTGTACTAGCACTCGCGATGGGACTTGCGTTTAGTATCGCTGGTATTGTGATTATTATAAAATAACAAGGACAAAGCAGTCCTTGTTTACCAAAACATACTTATCCCAGTAAGCAATGTTGTTATAAGCATTGTAATTAACATAACATAAACCATAATTTTTTGAGTTTTTTTATTCATATTGATCCTCCTTACGAATCTCTTCTATTTATCCCGTTATTCGCGGGCAGTAAGACCCCCAACTCAAGATTTAGAGAAAAGCGAAGAAGATAAGTGGGGGATAACTGCTGGCATGCGCCCGATTGGTGAGAGCTTTCCATCAGTGGGGGGATGAAAACCCCCACTGATAGAAGTTTCACTTTATTGTAACGAGAAATAAAAAAGGAGACAAGGGATTTACTAAGACAAAATTGAAAGTAGTAAGGTTATTGTGATTATAAAATAATGTGAAAAACATCTTGTACCATCTCTTTCGAAAATTTTACGAAATTCTGCTATAATAGTCATTGTTACATACATAATGCAGGAGGCGCATTCTCATGATTAATCAAGAACGTTTAGTGAATGAATTTATGGAACTTGTGCAAGTAGACTCTGAAACAAAATACGAAGCTGAAATTTGCAAAGTATTAAAAGAAAAATTCTCTTCTTTAGGCGTTGAAGTATTTGAAGACGATACAATGGGTGAGACTGGTCACGGTGCTGGTAACTTAGTTTGTACATTACCAGCAACAAAAGAAGGCGTAGATACAATTTACTTTACTTCTCATATGGATACAGTTGTTCCTGGTAAAGGAATTAAGCCGTCTATTCAAGACGGTTATATCGTATCAGACGGTACAACGATTTTAGGTGCTGATGATAAAGCTGGACTTGCATCAATGTTTGAAGCAATTCGCGTGTTAAAAGAGAAAAATATTGCACACGGAAAAATCGAATTTATCATTACAGTTGGTGAAGAATCTGGTCTTGTAGGTGCAAAAGCATTAGACCGTGAACGTATTACAGCGAAATATGGTTATGCATTAGACAGCGATGGAAAGGTTGGAGAAATCGTTGTTGCAGCGCCAACACAAGCAAAAGTAAATGCAATTATTCGCGGTAAAACAGCTCATGCAGGTGTAGCACCAGAAAAAGGTGTATCTGCAATTACAATTGCAGCAAAATCTATTGCAAAAATGCCACTTGGCCGCATTGATTCTGAAACAACTGCAAATATCGGTCGTTTTGAAGGCGGTACACAAACAAATATCGTTTGTGACTATGTAGAAATTTTTGCTGAAGCACGTTCCTTAGTAGACGAAAAAATGCAAGAGCAAGTTCGCAAAATGAAAGAAGCATTTGAATCTACAGCTAAAGAAATGGGCGGACAAGCGGAAGTAGAAGTAAAAGTAATGTACCCAGGATTCAAATTTGCTGATGGTGATCATGTTGTAGAAGTTGCAAAACGTGCTGCTGAAAAAATCGGTCGTACACCATCTCTTCATCAAAGCGGTGGCGGCAGCGATGCAAACGTAATTGCTGGACATGGTATTCCAACAGTAAACTTAGCAATTGGTTATGAAGAAATTCATACAACAAACGAAAAAATTCCTGTTGAAGAATTAGTAAAAACAGCAGAAATGGTTGTTGCGATTATTGAAGAAGTAGCGAAGTAATGTGGAAATAGAGGTTAGCATAAAAGCTAGCCTCTTTTTATTTTGATTCCAACGCCTTCACGAGGCGAATAAACCAATACAGAAAAATCCATGGGAGGATGTATAAAGTTGAAAATGGTAATAGAGACGAAAGAAGCACTTGAGCATCGATACCTATGACTGGAAGTAGTAAATAGATGATCAACAAGCAGAAAACAGATAGTGAAATTAGATAAAGGGGTTTTACACGTGTAGTCATGTTTTCTCCTTAACCTCCTTGAAATTTCCATGTGGACATACTTCTATAAATTAACAATTTCCTCCTCTATAAAATTGATTTTTTTATAATGTTTTTGATAAAATAAGAACGAATGTTCCTGTGAGGTGAGAACGATGCGTGAAATGTATCCGAAAAATGGCCGCGTCATTTTGCATGTTGATATGAATTGTTTTTATGCATCTGTAGAAATCGCACATGATGCATCATTGCAAGGTAAAGCGTTAGCGATAGCTGGGGATGCGAAGGAACGGAAAGGAATTATTGTAACGTGCAGTTATGAAGCAAGGGCGAAGGGAATTCGTGCGACAATGCCTGTTTGGGAAGCAAAACGATTATGTCCGGAACTTGTTATAAAACATCCAAATTTTGAGTTATACAGAGAGGCTTCTTTTGCATTGTTTCAAATTCTTGCGCGGTTTACTGAAAAAATTCAACCTGTTTCAATTGACGAAGGGTATTTAGATATTACAGAGTGTTATGGACTCGGTTCACCGTTAGAAATTGCTCAAATGATTCAACGAACATTACTAACAGAATTACAGCTTCCGTGCAGCATTGGGATTGCTCCGAACTTATTTCTAGCAAAAACAGCCTCTGATATGAAAAAACCTCTAGGTATTACAGTGCTTCGTAAACGAGATGTACAAGAGCTTCTTTGGCCGCTTCCAGTTGAAAAGATGCATGGAATTGGAAAGAAAACAGCAGAAAAATTAAAAGATGTACATATACATACAATTGGAGATTTAGCTATTGGAAAAGCTCATATTATTCGTTCTGTAATTGGAAGTCATGGATTGGATTTACAAAAACGTGCAAACGGTATAGATAATAGGGATGTTGATCCAAGTCAAATGGGACAATATAAAACAATCGGAAATTCTATTACGTTGCCAAAAGATGTGGACGAAGAGAAGGAATTGCTGGATATGTTAGAGCGCTTATCTCAATCTGTGAGCCGAAGATTACAAAAACGTGCTCTCGTTACATATAATATTCAAATTATGATTAAATACTATAATCGCCGAACGATTACGCGCAGTAAATTGTTAGAAAATGCAATTTGGGAATCACCAGATATTTTTCAAGCAACAATAAGGCTATGGAAAAAACATTGGGATGGTGACCCTGTTAGATTACTTGGCATTACTGCTTGTGAATTGGAATGGAAAACAGAAGCGACTAAACAGCTTGATTTATTTTCTTTTGAAGAAGATGCGAAGGCAGAGCCGCTTTTGACAGTGATGGAACAACTAAATAGTAAGTATGGTACGAAGGTTATTCAGCACGGCAGTCAATTGTTTCGACAACAAGAGAGAACATTTCAGCAAAATTTAGAGAATAAATTCATATGAAAAATTGCCATGTAATAAATTAAATTTCATTGATAATGTAAAGTATCAGATTCCTACAAAAGCAGCGAAGGATTTAAATGAAATGATTAAGCAATTTGCAACAATACATGACAAATGATAGGCGTTTTGTATTTAAACCAGCCGTTTTGCTTATTCATCCCAACATAAAAAGGTATCGGAAGCCGATACCTTTTTATGTTTTAATACGTAAATATATTATGAGATATAAGGACTTTCGTAAATCACAATGTCTGTATTAGTCGTCGTAGAAATGCGTTGTGCATAATATGTGATGGAAGAAGAGATGTATTCTGGTACCGCTTGAACTGTATGCAATGCAATATATTCATGAATTAATTCTTTTAATGTAGACCATTGTAATTCTGCTGGTGTTTCAGAAATAAATGAACTTACCCAGCGATCAAAAGAAGAAGAAAAGTCAGTTTGTAAACGAAATACTTCTTTCATTGTTTCAGCCACCTTGTATAAATGATAGTATCATTTTACTACAAAAAAACGAACGAGTGTAAAGTTTTTTGTGGTAAACGTTCGCATTATATAGTTGTCTAGATGAATGATTTGTACAAAGTATATTTGCCATTTTTGTTTATATTCCGTAAGATAGCGATAGATATTATGAAATGCTTGGAGGATGCAACGTGGAATTTGTATTTTTAGGAACGGGAGCTGGTGTTCCTTCAAAGGGAAGAAACGTATCAGCGATAGCTTTGCAATTATTAGAAGAACGAGGTGCAACGTGGCTGTTTGACTGCGGTGAGGCAACACAGCATCAAATTTTACATACATCAGTGCGTCCGCGTCGCATTGAGAAAATATTTATTACGCATTTACACGGGGATCATATTTTTGGATTACCAGGTTTGTTAGGCAGCCGTTCTTTTCAAGGAGGAACAACTCCGTTAACTGTATATGGCCCAAAAGGGATTAAACAGTTTATTGAAGTAGCATTGGCAGTGAGTACAACACATGTGAAATACCCGATAGAGATTATAGAAATTACCGAAGAAGGTATTGTATATGAAGATAAGCAATTTCTTGTGGAAACGAAACGGTTGTCACATGGAATTGAATGTTTTGGCTATCGTATTGTAGAAAAGGATATTCCAGGGCATCTTCTCGTAGATAAATTATTAGAGGAAGGAATTAAACCGGGACCAATCTTTAAGCGGTTAAAGGATGGAGAAACAGTAGAGATTGAGGATGGACGTATACTTTGCGGAAAGGATTTCATTGGACCACCTCAAAAAGGACGAATTATTACAATTTTAGGCGATACACGTTATTGCGAAGCCAGTATTGAATTAGCGCAGGATGCTGATGTACTTGTACATGAAGCGACGTTCGGCGCGGAAGATTCACAGCAAGCTCATGATTATTATCATTCTACAACACAGCAAGCGGCGAATATTGCGCTGCAAGCAAATGTAAAACAAATGATTTTAACTCATATTAGTTCTCGCTATCAAGGTGAAGCATGTAACATGCTCGTTGAAGAAGCGAGACAAGTATTTCCAAACACGGAAATTGCAGCAGATTTAAAAAGTTTTCCTGTATCAAAATAATGAAAAAACTATGACAGAGATAACGTATGTATCTGTCATGGTTTTTTATTGTATCGTTTTCGTAAAATAGAGAAGAATTACTTATGGTAAAATACTATTGAACTGAATGTGTGAAAAATTCGTCTTTAGTTTGAAATATTAAAAAATTTAAATTCTGTAAAAAAAGAGATATAATGAAAGCGTATTCAAGTTGTTTGTACGTAATAAATTTATGTTTTGTTTGTTTTTGTAAAAAAATAAAATAAATCAAGAAGTGACAAGATGACTCTTATATATTATGATAGCTGATGGTATGTATCAGTTTATTAAATTGATTCTATAAATTTATTAGTACAAATAGAAAAACAAAAAAGCGACAGATTAATAGATTATTAGTAGGTAACTTTTTCATAATGAAGATTTAGGGGGAACTATTATGAAATATCGCTCAGTTTTTGATATTATTGGTCCAGTTATGATTGGTCCATCTAGTTCACATACAGCAGGTGCAGCAAGAATGGGGCAAGTTTCTCGTCAGCTGTTCCGTCATGAACCTGAGAAAATTATCATTTCTTTATATGGTTCGTTTGCGAAAACGTATCGAGGTCATGGTACAGATGTAGCGCTTGTTGGGGGCATACTAGGATTTGAAACGGATGATCCTCGTATTCCGCAGGCACTTGAAATTGCAAAAGAACGTGGAATTGATGTTACATTTATTGAAGAAGAAGCACAAGCAGTACATCCAAATACAGCGAAAATTCGTTTGTATAAAGCTGAGGATGAAATTGAAGTGGTTGCTTGTTCAATCGGCGGTGGGAAAATTGAAGTTGTGGAGCTAAATGGATTTGATTTGCAATTAACAGGTACAAGTCCGGCACTTCTTATCGTAAATAATGATCGTTTTGGAGCAATTGCCTCAGTTACATCTATTCTTGCAAAGCACGAAATCAATATTAGTATGATGAGTGTTTCACGTAAGGAAAAAGGAAGAAAAGCGTTAATGGTCATTGAAACGGATGAGTTGTTAGCAGATGAGATAATCGATGAAATTAACGCGCAGTCAAATATTTGTCAAGTAACCATCATGGATTAATAGCAGGGGGGACACAACATGTTTCGGAACGCAGCGGAACTAGTTGCACAAGCAGAAGAGAAAAACGTAAAAATCGCAGAGATTATGATTCAATGTGAGATGGAAACAAGAAAACTTTCTCGTGAAGATGTAATCGCTGGTATGGAAAGAAATTTAGTTGTAATGGAAAAAGCAGTAGAGCGTGGAATTCAAGGCGTAAAATCTCCGACTGGACTTACTGGCGGAGACGCAGTGAAAGTACAAGCGTACATGAAAAGCGGAAAAGGGTTGTCTGGGGATACAATTTTAGATGCGGTAAGTAAAGCTGTCGCAACGAATGAAGTAAACGCTGCTATGGGTATTATTTGCGCAACGCCAACAGCTGGTTCAGCTGGAACAGTACCAGGTGTACTATTTGCGCTAAAAGAAAAATTAAACCCAACACGTGAAGAAATGATTGAATTTCTATTTACAGCTGGTGCGTTCGGTATGGTAGTAGCGAATAATGCTTGTATTGCCGGGGCAGCTGGTGGGTGCCAAGCGGAAGTCGGTTCAGCAAGTGGTATGGCAGCGGCAGCAGCTGTTGAAATGGCTGGGGGTACACCAGAGCAAGCAGCAACAGCGATGAGTATCGCACTTAAGAATATGCTTGGTTTAGTATGTGATCCTGTTGCTGGGCTTGTAGAAGTGCCGTGTGTAAAACGTAATGCAGCAGGTGCATCAAATGCGATGATTGCAGCTGATTTATCATTAGCTGGTGTAACGAGTGCTATTCCTTGTGATGAAGTAATTGAAGCGATGTACCGCATCGGACAATCGATGCCAAGTGCGCTTCGTGAAACAGCAGAAGGCGGTCTTGCGGCAACGCCAACGGGGCGTCGTTTGCAAGAGGAAATTTTTGGAAAGAAAAGTGAATAAGAGAAAAACCTTGCTTACTCAGCAAGGTTTTTTATTTTTCATTTACAAATTTCTCTAACGTTTCACCAAGCTCGTGAGAACGTTTTGTTGCTTCTGTAATACATTGAATAAGTGCTTCTTGAAATTGAAAGCTTTTCAATATTTCAATGCCAGCTTCCGTCGTTCCTCCTGGTGATGTAATTTCTTTTCGTAATATGGAAGGGTGCTTTGTATTTGTTTTTAACATCTCTGCGGCACCAATCATTGTTTGGAGAATAAGTGATTTTGCAACAGTTTCCTCTAGGCCGATTTGTTTTGCAGCATTTTCCATCGCTTCGACAACGTAATAAATATAAGCTGGTCCACTTCCTGATAAAGCGGTGACAGCATGCATGTGCTTTTCTTCTACAACAGAAACAAGACCAATTGTTTCAAAAAGCGTTTTTGCAAGCATGATATGTTCTTCTTTTGCGTGAACGGAAGGAGAAATAGCGGTAGCGGATTTTAAAATTGCTGATGATGTATTTGGCATTGCACGGATGATAGGAACATTTTTTTGTAATAAATTAGTAATGGATGTCGTAGATACACCTGCTAATAATGAAATGATTAATTGATTCTCTGTAATGTAATCCCGTAATGGAGTAAGAGCTTCCACAACATCTTTTGGTTTCATTGCTAAAAATATAATATCGGCATGAGCAAGCAGCTCTTTTTTATCATGTGTACCATGTACTCCGTAGCGATGATGTAACTCTTGCAGTCTTCTTTCATTAGAGCGATTACTGACAGTAATTTGTTCCCCTTTTACAACGTGAGCTTGTAATAAGCCGGCAAGCGTAGCTTCGGCAATTGAACCTGCACCGACAAAAGCAATTTTTCGTAGTGACATGATGAGTCCTCCTTTTACTGTGTATATGAGAATAACTTATAAATTTACATACATTCGGTTTTGTATAGAAAATCCCTTCTTTTTGTCTGAAAATAATGACAAATTTTTATATAAGATGTAAACTGAAGGAAGATTCATTTTTTGAAACGGAAAGAAAGAGGGGCGAATATGTATGACAGTCATTCATCGAATGGAAATTCCTGTTCCATTTGCGGTTGAAACAGTCAATGTTTTTTTAGTAGAGGGAGAAACACTTACATTAATTGATACAGGAACAAATACAAAAGAATCGAGACTTGCACTGGAGAAACAACTAGCTGCATTAGGATATAAAGTAGAAGACATTGAAACGGTTGTTCTTACACACCACCATGCAGATCATTGCGGATTGCTGGATATATTTTCTGAACGTACAAATATTGTCGGTCATCCATGGAATGAGCCGTGGATTACACAAGATCCGCAATTTATAAAGCGTTATCAACAGTTCTTTTTAGAAGCATCTGTACAGTTTGGAGTTCCAGAAGTCTTGTTACCACAAGGTGCATTGTTAACGAAAACAATGATTTACTCCTGTAAACGTTCGCTTACACATACTGTACGAGAAGGAGATCGTATTGCTTCTTTATCGGAGTTTATGGTGATTGAAACACCGGGTCATGCTTCTACCCATATTTCTTTATATCGTGAAAGAGATGGGGTGTTAATTGGCGGGGATGCGTTGATTGGGCATATTTCTTCTAATCCAATTCTAGAACCGCCATATGAGGGAGAAACAGAACGAGCACAACCGATGCTGCAGTACAATGAAACATTAAAGCGCTTAGCTCGTATGAATATTTCACGTGTTCTATCAGGGCATGGAGAAGATGTTCTTGATGTGGCAGGACTAGTAAATGAGCGATTACAAAAACAAGAGGCACGGGCTTTTAAAGTATTAAATTTATTAAAAGCACAACCGATGACAGCATTCGAGGTGTGTGTCAAACTATTTCCTACGCTATATGAAAAGCAGTTACCGCTTACCATCTCTGAAACAGTTGGACAATTAGACTTTTTAGCATATAATCAACAAGTGATGATTGACAAGTCATCTAAACAATGGATTTACTATGCAAAGTAGGTGACATCTATGAATCGGCGTTTACAAGATAAAGTAATCGTCATTACAGGAGCTTCCAGTGGAATTGGAGAAGAGATAGCGTTGCAAGTAGCGGAGCAAGATGCAACTCCTGTATTAATTGCCCGTACAGAAGAAAAATTACGAGCTCTTAAACAAAAAATTGAAAGCACATATCGTAAGCCTTGCCATTACTATGTTTTGGATGTTAGTAATGAAGAAGAAGTGGAGGTTGTTTTTACACAAATTCTTCAGGATATAGGATGTATTGATATATTAGTCAATAATGCTGGTTTTGGTGTTTTTAAAACATTTGTTGATGCATCCGTGCAAGAGGTAAAGGATATGTTTGATGTAAATGTATTTGGTTTAGTAGCATGTACGAAGGCGGTTTTACCTTATATGATTAAACGAAATAGTGGACATATTGTGAATATTGCTTCACTAGCAGGGAAAATTGCAACACCGAAATCAAGTGCATATGCAGCAACAAAGCATGCAGTATTAGGGTTTACCAATAGTTTGCGCATGGAACTTGCAAATACAAATATTACTGTAACAGCTATTAATCCAGGTCCAATTGATACAAACTTCCATACGATAGCAGATCAATCTGGTACATACGTAAAAAGTGTGGAACGTTACATATTAAAACCAAACTATGTAGCGCATCAAGTTGTAAAAGCAATTGAAATGAAAAAGCGTGAAGTAAATTTACCCAAGTGGATGAGTTTAGGGCCGATTATTTTTTCATTGTTTCCAGGGTTATTTGAGCGTGTAGCTGGAAAATCATTAAGTAAAAAATAGGAGATTCTCTTTTTGAGAATCTCCTATTTTTTATTCATTAAATTTTCTATTGCTGATTCTAGTTCAGTATTTTTTTTGTAATAATATCCGTTAATTTCAGAAGTCGTGAAACGACCTACTTCTTCGTCCTTGTTATACATCTTTACGGAATATAAATATCCGACTATTTTTTCTTGGTTTTTTTCTAGTGTGAATGTAATAGACTGCATGCGATTGATCCATTCCTCAATATGTGTTTGATTTGTGATAATCGTATTTTCTCCATTACCTTTCGTTACTTCTATTTTTGTTACATGAATATGAGGGTAAATGTCTGGAAAGTTTATGGCGCTATCTTGGCAAGCTGTTAAAAAGAAAGTAAGTAATCCGAGAAGAATAAAAATTTTTTTCATTTTTTATAATCTCCTTTTCATGCTTCCTACTCCTTTAACATGTTATAAGTTTCTCAATCTCTACGATAGCGTAATGTATTCATATACAACATCCTCTATAGCCTCATACAAATCAATCTCTGTATTATTAGAAATCATGTTTTGAATACGTTCTACAAGCATTTTATAGTCTTCTTGTGAAGTTGGCGTACATTGATATTGTTGAAAACTTTTTATAATCATTTTTTGAATTAGTTTTTCATTCATGATTTTTCCCACCTACATGTATATATGTATTGTTTTTATTGTACTTGAATTAGAAAAGAAAGTCTCTATATTGTTAATTTGCATAAAAATTCATGTGTTTTAAAAGTTTTATTAGTAAAACAACTTTTTATATCAATTTTTATTATTAAAAAATTTATAAATATTTAATTGACTTCATAAATATACAATATTATAATCATACTTAAATCTAAAAGGTAATGAGGAGGAATTATGAAAGCGGCAATTATTGGGGCAACTGGATACGGAGGACTTGAGCTTTTACGGTTATTAACACATCATCCAAGCATTACAGTGACATCGGTACATTCTTTTTCGCAAATTGGAGAAGTTATGACAACACCTTATCCTCATTTATCTACTTTTATTTCTCATACATTAGAAGAAGTAGATGTTGAAGGAATTGCAAAAGAAGCAGATCTTGTATTTTTAGCAACACCGGCTGGGGTATCAGCTAATTTGACTCCAAGTTTACTAGAGTCTGGTATGAGAGTTATTGATTTATCAGGAGATTTTCGAATCAAAAAGCCATTTACATATGAAGAATGGTATAAAAAACCAGCTGCGAAAGAAGAAGTGTTACAACAAGCTGTTTATGGATTACCAGAGTGGAAAAAAGGCGAGATTGCAACAGCAGACTTAATTGCGAATCCAGGATGTTATGCAACAGCAACATTGCTGGCGGCAGCTCCGTTAGTGAAAAATGGAATAATTGAAGTGGATTCACTTATTATTGATGCAAAATCAGGGGTTTCTGGAGCTGGAAAGACACCAACAAGTATGACGCATTTTCCAGAAATTCACGATAATTTATACATTTATAAAGTGAATGAACATCAGCATGTCCCGGAAATTGAGCAAATGTTACAAGAGTGGGATGAGAGCATGAAACCAATCACATTTAGTACACACCTTATTCCAATTACAAGGGGAATTATGGTAACGCTCTATGCAAAGGTAAAGCAGGAAATAACAGATGATGTACTTCAACAGGTTTATGAAGAGAGTTATTGCCACTCACCGTTTGTAAGAATACGAGAAAAGGGAATTTTTCCAAGTCCGAAAGAAGTAAGGGGATCTAACTTTTGTGACATTGGAACGGCTTATGATAAGCGGACAGGACGAATTACAATTGTAGCAGTTATTGATAATGTAATGAAGGGTGCAGCTGGGCAGGCTGTGCAAAATGCAAATATATTGGCAGGAGTGGAAGAAACGAAGAATTTACACTTTATGCCGTTGTATCCGTAAGGGGGAAGAATCATGATTGAAACATTAGTATGCACAAAGATAGAAAACGGTTCGATTGTAACACCGAAAGGATTTGCAGCAATTGGAATTCATGCGGGGTTAAGAAAAGAGAGAAAAGATATGGGCGCAATTGTGTGTGAAGTGCCAGCTAGCTGTGCAGCTGTTTATACACAAAATCAATTTCAAGCAGCTCCTCTTATTGTTACGAAAGAAAGTATTGCTGCCAAGGGAAAATTACAAGCTATTGTTGTCAATAGCGCAAATGCAAATTCTTGTACAGGCGAACAAGGGCTACAAGATGCATATGAAATGCGTTCATTAGCAGCTAAGGAGTTTCATTTAGAGGAGCATTATGTTGCGGTAGCATCTACAGGAGTCATTGGAGAGCCTCTACCGATGGAAAAAGTGCGAAGCGGTATTTCTATTTTACAGCCATCAAAAGAGGTAGAGATTGCGGCATCATTTTATGAAGCGATTTTGACAACAGATTTAGTTGCGAAACAATCGTGCTATAAGCTCTCTATTGAAGGAAAAGAGGTTGCAATTGCCGGGGCTGCAAAAGGATCAGGGATGATTCATCCGAATATGGCAACGATGCTTGGGTTTATTACGACTGATGTGAATATTGAAAGTGAAGCATTGCAAAGAGCTTTATCCCAAATTACGAATCAAACATTTAATCAAATTACAGTTGATGGTGATACATCTACAAATGATATGGTACTTGTTATGGCAAGCGGCCTATCAAATACAACCGCAATATGTGAAGGGCATCCAGAATGGGAGAAATTTTTGATGGCGCTTGGAAAGGTTTGTGAAGATTTAGCAAAACAAATTGCAAAAGATGGAGAAGGAGCAACAAAGTTAATTGAAATAAATGTGCATGGCACACGAACTGTAGAAGAAGCAAATATGATTGCGAAGCAAATTGTTGGTTCCAATCTTGTGAAAGCAGCTGCATTCGGTGAGGATGCAAACTGGGGTCGTATTATTAGCGCAATTGGACAAAGCGGCATTGTCATTGAGCCAAGTACAGTTGATATTTATATCCAGTCCATTGCGGTATTAAAAGGTAGTGAACCGCAACATTTTTCAGAAGAAGAGATGAAACAGCTGTTACAGCAATCAGAGATTGTTATAGATGTATATGTACATCTTGGTAAAGCCAGTGGAAGAGCATGGGGATGCGATTTAAGTTATGAATATGTGAAAATTAATGCTTGTTATCGCACATAAGGAGAGAAGAAATGAGAGAGCGTATTGTAATAAAGTGTGGCGGTAGTATGTTAGCTCGTTTAGGCGAAACATTTTTTCAATGTATGAAACAAATGGCACAAATATATGATGTGATTGTTGTTCATGGCGGTGGACCTGAAATTGATGCAATGCTAAACAAACTAAGTATCCCAATTGAAAAGAAAGATGGACTACGTGTGACAACTGCAGAGGTAATGGAAGTTGTGCAAATGGTATTATGCGGTAGTACGAACAAGACATTGGTTTCAAAGTTAAATGAACAAGAACTTGGAGCGATTGGATTATCCGGTTGTGATGGAATGCTATTGCAAGTTACTCCATTAGAAGAGAAATTTGGCTTTGTCGGTGAAGTGCAATATGTTCAAACAATGCTGTTAGAACATTTGTTGGCAAATCGATTTGTTCCTGTTGTTGCGCCTGTTGGAGTAATGGATGGGCAGGTATACAACGTCAATGCAGATACAGCGGCAGCAGCAATTGCGACAGCAATGAATGCGAAAAATTTAATTTTTATTACAGATGTAGATGGTGTCCTATATAAGGAGGAGCTTCTAGAGCAAGCAGAGGAAAAGCAGCTTCTAGAGCTTATAGACAATGGAATTATTACTGGGGGAATGATTCCGAAAGTAAAAGCAGCACTGATGTCATTGGAACTAGGTGTGAAGGATGTTGTAATTGTAAACGGTACACAACGTTTTCTGACAAATAAAGGAGAGTGGGTTGGTACAACAATAAAAAAGGGGGGGATCTATAATGGGACAGCATGTTTTTCCAACATACAGTAGACGAAACATTGAAATTGTGAAAGGCAGCGGCACAAAGGTTACAGATAAACAAGGAAAGCAATATTTAGATTTTACTTCTGGAATTGCAGTATGCAATTTAGGACATTGTCATCCAGCGGTCGTAAATGCTGTAGAAAAGCAATTAAAAACAATATGGCATATTTCAAATTTATTTCCGCATACAGTGCAAGAAGAAGTAGCCGCGTTATTAACGAAAGATCGAGAATTAGACTACGCATTTTTTTGTAATAGCGGAGCTGAAGCGAATGAAGCAGCGCTGAAGTTAGCCCGTAAGTATACAGGGAAATCAGTCGTAATTACGTGTAAACAATCGTTTCACGGACGAACGTTTGGAACAATGAGTGCAACAGGACAATCTAAAATCCACGATGGATTCGGCCCGCTCCTCCCAAGTTTTCTGCATCTACCTTTTAATGATATTGTTGCATTTCGAGAGGCAATGAATGAAGAGGTTGCAGCTGTTATGGTAGAAATTGTGCAGGGAGAAGGTGGTGTTCTTCCTGCAGATATCACATTTTTACGTGAAATCGAGAAGTTGTGTCATGTATACGGAGCACTTTTTATCATTGATGAAGTGCAAACAGGAATCGGGAGAACAGGGACGTTATTTGCATATGAACAAATGGGAATTTCACCTGATATTGTGACAGTCGCAAAAGCACTTGGAAATGGTATTCCAGTTGGAGCGATGCTTGGTAAGAAAGAGTTAGGGTCTGTTTTTTCTCCAGGAACACATGGTTCGACGTTTGGTGGGAACTTTATTGCTATGACAGCAGCAAAAGAAGTATTACAAATCATTTCACAGTCTTCTTTTTTGCAAGAAGTACAAGAAAAAGGTACATATTTTTTACGAAAATTACAAGAAGAATTGCAGGATATAGATTGGATTATTGATATTCGCGGGAAAGGGCTTATGATTGGGGTTGTTTGCAAGGGAGAAGTTAGTGCTATGGTGGCCGCGCTAGAGAAAGAAGGGCTGCTTGTTTTGCAAGCCGGGCCCAATGTACTGCGTGTATTACCGCCACTTATCGTAACGAAAGAGGAAATAGATGAAGCGGTGCATATGATGAATCGTGTATGCAAACAAACATTGATTAAATAGAGGGGGAATTTTGTATGAAAACAACGGCTGTACCTAAACTTCAAACAAAGGATATTTTAACATTAGAAGAGTTAACGCAAGAAGAAATAATTGCAATTATCGAATTTGCGATGTATGTAAAAAAAGAAAAAACATTACCGTTTTTAAATGGGAAAATTTTAGGATTAATCTTTGATAAACATTCTACTCGTACACGTGTATCATTTGAAGCTGGCATGGTTCAGCTTGGTGGGCATGGCATGTTTTTAAGCGGTAAAGAATTACAGCTCGGCAGAGGAGAAAGTATTGCTGATACGGCTAAAGTGTTGTCACAGTATATTGATGGAATTATGATACGAACATTTTCACATGCAGAAGTAGAAGAATTAGCAAAAGAGGCAACAATTCCAATTATTAATGGATTAACAGACGATCATCACCCATGTCAAGCGCTTGCGGATTTAATGACAATTTATGAAGAAGCGAATACATTCCAAGATATCAAACTTGCTTACGTTGGGGATGGAAATAATGTTTGTCATTCATTGCTGCTTGCGAGTGCGAAAGTAGGAATGAATATTACAGTTGCAACACCTCCAGGATATGAAGCGGATGAAGCGATTGTAAAACGTGCGATAGAAATTGCAAAAGGAACAGGTGCGAAAGTTGAAGTTACGTATAATCCAAAAGAAGCTGTTGAAGAAGCAGATTTTGTTTATACAGATGTTTGGATGAGTATGGGTCAAGAAGATAGTAAGGAGAAATATGAATTATTTCAGCCGTATCAAGTAAACGAGCAGCTCACTCAGTTTGCAAAATCAACCTATCATTTTTTACATTGTTTGCCAGCTCATCGTGAAGAAGAAGTAACTGCAGCAATTATTGATGGGCCACAATCAATTGTATTTCAGCAAGCCGGCAATCGTTTGCATGTACAAAAGGCATTATTAGTTAGTTTATTACAAGAAAAACAACCTTCTTAAATAAGAGAAGGTTGTTTTTTATTTAAAATGTCTTATCTAGGCTTCGCATTTTCTCTTTTTATACTTTATAATAGTATAAACAATAGAAAAATATAAGAGAGTTGATTCAGATGCGAGTAAATAAGAAAACGTATTCACTCCTTCAGCGTATTTGGCGAGGAATGAAGTTAAATTATTATAAATTATTGCGTGCACCAGAAGGCGCGAAAATTGTATCAAGAGGATTTGCTGTTGGTTTTGGAATAGAAATGCTAGTCATTCATACGGCTTCTCTTATATACCTTGTTTTTTATCCGCTTGTTCGATTGCTGAAAGGTTCGTTTCCGGCGGCTGTCATTGGTAATATTATTGGGAAAGTATCATTTTTACCTGTTCTTTTAATTCCTTTCGCACATGCATTGGGGAAATTTATTTGTCCATTTAAGATAAAAAAAATTCACCATCAGCATTATACAATAGGAGACTTTTTTTCCTGGAATGCACTAACAATGTTAAAAAGCCTGTTACAAAATGAAGTATATGTATTAATAGGTATGACAATTTTAGGGATCGTACTCGGCATAATTGCCTATTTTGTTATGTACTATTTATATGAGAAAAACCGCAAACTGAGATTGACGAAAAGAAAGAAACAAATAAAAAGACCAATTGCACAAATATAATGAATGCACATCAAATTTCCTTTTTGAATATGCTTCTAAAAAGGGGGAAAGTTGATGTTTTTTTCTTATTATGCTCCTAGGTACTATCAGCGTATTGTATATTATCCTGTCCCGTACGTAAGACAGATTCAACCATTACAAGAAAGTAAACCGTATTTAACTACTTGGCCGTATTCCAATGTATATTATGGAAACTATTACGAAACATAAAGCTGCTTCTGTCTAGAAGCAGCTTTATATATTTGCTTTCATAATTAAGTTTTGAATTGTTTGTAGCGAATGGGTCAGTTGTTCCCGGTCGCTTGATGATAACGTTTGTAAATTTTCCTTCAGTTTTTCTAAAAGGAATTGTTTGTATTGATTTACCAATAATTTTCCTTCGGCTGTAAGAGACATTAAAATAACACGCCGATCTTTTTCGCTATAATGGCGCTCTACAAGTTCTTCTTGAATGAGTTTATTTAGCAATGGTGTCATATTCGGTCTTGAAATAGCTAACCGTTTTCCGATTTCTGAAACTGCTAATGTATCTCGTTCATGCAATAACAATAACACCTGTGTATGTGATGGTGGCATATGTCTACGAGAAGAGAACTCTCCAGGAAGCATAAACTTGCGATAAAAAAGAGGCACTAACGAAAGAAGATGATCAACGATACGCTCCCACTCACGTGACTCCATATAACAGGCCCCCTTCTATTCTTATTGTAACAAAAAATTATGATGTATAAAAATAGAATTATTTGCTTGTATCTTGATTCCGTCCAAACAAGCGGTATGTGTGAGCGGTACAAGAGGGAATCCTGTCTGTAAGGGCCCGATTGGTTCAACTAACCATAAGTTGGAAGTCCGCCTACTTATGGAAGTTTCACTTTATCCCGCCCAAACAGGCGGTAGTTTAGGGGAATCTAAGACGTAAAACCGCCTGTAAGGGCCCGATTGGTTCAACTAACCATAAGTAGGAAAACCACCTACTTATGGAAGTTTCACTTTATATGACAACACTTGCTGTATAAAGGATTCTGCAATTTTTTCATATCCTTTATCATTCGGATGAACTTGGTCGTATAGTAAGTCTTTTTGATCATTTGGTAATAATTTACGAATCGGTAATACGAGTGAAGGCTGATTTTCTTTTGAAATTGAATATATTGTTTTATTCCAGCTATCTAAGAAAACACTTGCGTAAGAAGCAATGGAATCTTCGAGCTTTAATGGGTTATAGAGCTCAGAGAAAATGAGGAGTGCATTCGGATTAGACATACGAATGGTTTTTACAATGTTTTGTAAATCTCGTTCAAAACGATCTTTTTCTTCATTTAATAATTTCATTCCTTCTATAATACCGACATTTCTGTTTATGTGTAAAACGTTATTCCCACCAATACTAATTGTAATAATGTGAGCATCTTTTATTTTTTGTTTTACTTCTTCTGTTTGTATCATTTGAAGTAAACCATCTGTTGTTAAGCCGTTTACAGCAAGGTTATCGACGATAATATGTTTTTGTAATTGCTCTTCTAATCTATGAGAAGCAATTTGTGTATATCCACCTTGTGTAGAGCCGTAGCCCTTTGCAAGAGAATCGCCTAAGACAAGATGATGAAGTGTTGCACCTGTTTGAGTATCAATCCAGTGCGGAACAGCAGCAGCTGAAGATTCTTTTTGAACATTTGTCTCATGATCCTGATCATAATACAGAAGTGTAATGATAAGAAGGAGGAGACAAAGTGCAGATAAAATGACCTTTTTCATCGTTATACTCTCCTTATAGATGCTTATTGTACCATATTCATTAGGGGGAGTAATGGGATAGGCATTATGCCTTCAAAAAAATTTACATTATTTTTACGGAAGATTTGTAGAAATCTGTCAAATTACATTGACGATATAAATTCCTGTTCGTTATGATAGATGTCAGACAGGTAGATTTATCATGTTCTCAGAAGAAGTAAGACACCTAACTTCTTTCAGAATTTGACGGTGTGAAGGGATACACACTACTATTCTATTTTGTCGCTTGGGATTATTTTACAAGGGGGATTTTATGTGAAAAAATCGACAAAAACGTTAGCTGGTGCTGCACTTGCATTGGGAGTGATTGCTCCGCAAGTATGGCCTACACCTGCATATGCAGAGGGGGAGGAAAGTACTGTAAAACTAAGAATATTAGAAACTTCTGATATTCATGTAAACTTAATGAATTATGATTACTATCAAACAAAAACAGATAATAAAGTAGGATTAGTTCAAACAGCGACTCTTGTGAAGCAAGCGAAGGAAGAATCAAAAAACTCTGTTTTATTTGATGATGGAGACGCACTGCAAGGAACACCGCTTGGCGATTATGTAGCAAAAGTAAAAGGGCTAGATGGAAACTATGTGCATCCATTATATCGTTTAATGAACATGATGAAGTATGACGTTATTTCTCTTGGAAACCACGAGTTTAACTATGGTTTAGACTTTTTAAACAAAGCGATTAGCAAAACAGAGTTTCCTGTAATTAACTCTAATGTATATAAAGATGACGAAGATAGTAATGAAGAAAATGACCAAAATTACTTCAAACCGTATCATATATTTGAAAAAGAGGTAGAAGATGAGTCCGGTCAGAAACATAAAGTGAAAATTGGTGTAATGGGCTTTGTTCCACCGCAAATTATGAGCTGGGATAAAGCAAATTTAGAAGGAAAAGTAAAAGCGAAAGATATTGTAGAGACAGCGAAAAAAATGGTTCCAAAAATGAAAGCTGAAGGTGCAGATATTATTGTTGCATTGGCCCATTCTGGTATTGATAAGAGTGGATACAATATTGGAATGGAAAATGCTTCGTTCTATTTAACGAATCTTCCAGGTGTCGATGCGGTATTAACAGGACATTCCCATACGGTTGTAACTGATACATTTAATGGCGTTCCGGTTGTAATGCCTGGTGCTTTTGGGAGTAACTTAGGAATTATTGATATGGAATTGAAGCAAGTTAATGGAAAATGGGAAGTGCAAAAAGATAAATCTAAACCTTCTGTTCGTCCAATTGCAGACAGTAAAGGAAATGCTTTAGTAGAATCAGATAAATCTTTAGTAGAAGCAGTGAAAGATGATCATGAAGCGACAATTAAATATGTGAATACACCAGTTGGTGAAACAACAGCACCAATCAATAGTTATTTTGCGCTTGTACAAGATGATCCATCTGTTCAAATTGTAACAAATGCACAAAAGTGGTATACAGAGCAGAAAATGAAGGGGACAAAATTTGAAGGTATGCCAATTTTATCGGCGGGTGCACCTTTTAAAGCAGGTGGACGTAACGGATCTACATATTATACAGATATTCCGGCTGGAACACTTGCAATTAAAAACGTTGCGGACTTATACGTATATCCAAATACATTATATGCAGTGAAGATAAATGGTACTCAGTTGAAAGATTGGTTAGAGATGTCTGCTGGTCAATTTAACCAAATTGATCCAAGTAAAACAGATGAGCAAAAATTAGTAAATATAAATTATCCAACATATAATTTCGATGTATTAGATGGTGTTAAATATGAAATTGATGTAACGCAGCCAGCTAAGTTTGACAAAGATGGAAAAGTTGTAAATGAAGCTGCCAATCGTATTGTGAACTTAACGTATAATGGAAAACCAGTAACAGACAATCAAGAGTTTGTTGTAGCAACAAATAATTACCGTGGTAGCAGTCAAACATTCCCAGGTGTAAGTAAAGGAGAAGTAATTTTGCAATCTCCTGATGAAACGCGTCAAATTATTGTAGAATATATGAAACAAATGAAAACAATTAACCCAACAGCCGATAAAAACTGGGCGTTTAAAACAGTTACCGGTGAGAAATTGAATGTCACATTTGATTCTTCTCCGAACGCCCAAAAATATATAGAAAAAGACGGGAATATTTCTTATGTTGGTCCATCAGAAAATGAATTTGCAAAATACGCAATTGATTTAACGAAAAAGAATGAATCAACTGGTGGAGATAACGAGAATGATAAACCAACAACGCCGACAGATCATAATAACGGTGGAGATCAGCCGAAAACACCAGAAGATAATAAGAATGGCGAAGAGAAGTCAACAACAGTAGATTCAGTCCAAGATCAAGAAAAAACAGATCATAGTTTGCCAAATACAGGAACGAATGTGTTTACGACATTAGCAGCAGGACTAGCATGTATTGGTGCAGGTGCGCTAGCACTATTTAGAAGAAAGAAATTAAATAAATAATGAAGAACAGTCCACTGCTAAGCAGCGGACTGTTCTTCATTCCATGAAAGGCTAATGCCTGTGAATCCAACAAGTAAAGTGATGATTGGACAAAGTAAACAGAAAACGGTGTATGGAAGGTAGCTCATTGTTGGTACTTTTAGGACACTTGCGAGAAATACACCACTACCCACAGTACGAGCGAATTAATAACTGTACCGGCATCTTCTAATACACGTGATAGATTGCGACGTGTTAATCTCAGCTCATCGTATTTTTCTGCAAATGCTTGACCGGGTAAGATAATTGATAAGTATTGTTCACCGAGTAAAAAGTTAATTTTTATTATAAATAAGAGAAGAATGTCGATAGTTATTTTTAAATGTATACGATAGGAGTAATATAAAGAAAATTAACACAAATTATAATAATTTGTTCGTTATAATGAATGCGAGAGAAAGAGAAAATATGAAGATGAAAATAATAATTGTTTCTATGGTGTTCATAGTCGTCGGCGATGCTGGAATTTATAAAGCGGTTGCGGTATCTCCTAATTTAATAAAGACAAGTGCTGAAAGACTGAAAGAAACGATACAACAAAGTAAAAAAGAAAAGAGCATAAGTGAAGAAGAGAAAATGCATAAAACAGCTAATAAATTAGGAGTTTCTACAGAAGGGAAAACAAAAGAACAAATAGATGCAGTGCGCTCTAAAAAGCGCCAAGAGCTTCTTCGAGAGTATGCAAAAGAGCTAGGAATTGAAATAGAAGGCAAAACAGATGAACAATTCATTCAGGAGATTGATAAAATCCAGCATAGTAAATAGGGCGGCTTATCATTTGATAAGATGTTCTTTTTTGAGAATATTGTTGTTTGAAAAAGAATTGACAGTGTTTCCTCTCTAATGTTAACTTTAAATTAAAATAAGTTAACATTAGAGGTGACAATCATGACTGTAAGGAGTATTGATCAAACTTTTACATATGAGGAACTAGCTCAAAAAAATAAGGACTATGTATGGCATCCATTTACCCAAATGAAAGATTACTTGGAGGATGATCCCGTCATTATTGAACGAGGAGAAGGAAGAAAATTATACGATGTGAATGGAAAAGGCTACTGGGATGGTGTATCTTCCATTTGGCTCAATGTTCACGGCCATCATGTACAAGAGCTAGATGACGCCATTCGTGAGCAATTAAATAAAATAGCACACTCTACATTGCTAGGTATTGCGAATGTACCAAGTATTTTGTTAGCCGAAAAAATTATTGAAATTGTACCAAATGGACTGAAGAAAGTTTTTTATTCTGATTCTGGTGCCACATCGGTTGAGATTGCAATTAAAATGGCATTTCAATATTGGCAGCATAAAGGAAAACCTGAAAAGAAAAAATTTATTACGATGAAAGAAGCTTATCATGGCGACACAATTGGAGCGGTATCTGTTGGAGCTATTGATATGTTTCACCAAGTGTATAGTACACTTCTATTTGATACGTTAAAAGTACCATATCCGTATACATATCGTTCTCCTTATGGGGAAAATCAGCAAGTTATTGTGAAAAAACATTTAGAAGAAATGGAAGAGTTGTTGCGACAAAATCACGAGGAAGTAGCAGCTGTTATTGTAGAACCTCTTGTACAAGGAGCGAGCGGCATTATTACCATGCCAGAGGGCTATTTAAAAGGATTGCGAGAACTTTGTACAGCTTACAATGTTCTTCTTATTACAGATGAAGTAGCCACAGGATTTGGCAGAACGGGTAAAATGTTTGCATGTGAACATGAGGGCGTTACACCGGATATATTAACAGCTGGAAAAGGGTTAACAGGAGGATATTTACCAGTTGCAATTACAGTAACGACAGATGAAATTTATAATGCTTTTTTAGGTGACTATGAGGAGCAAAAAACATTTTTCCATGGTCATAGTTATACAGGGAATCCATTAGGTTGTGCAGTAGCACTTGCGAATTTGAAATTATTTGAAACTACAAATCTTATAGAAGCTGTTGCTCATAAAGCGGAATATATTGCAAAACGGTTAGAAGTTTTTCATGAATGTAAACATGTGGGAGATATTCGTCAGCGTGGTTTTATGATTGGTCTTGAGCTCGTACAAAACAAAGAAACGAAAGAAGGATATTCTTGGCGGGAACAGATGGGTGTGAAGGTTTGTAGAAGAGCACGTGATTTAGGTATGATTCTTCGTCCGTTAGGAAATG
This sequence comes from Bacillus sp. S2(2024), assembly GCF_050474045.1. Classification (NCBI taxonomy): domain Bacteria; kingdom Bacillati; phylum Bacillota; class Bacilli; order Caryophanales; family Bacillaceae; genus Bacillus; species Bacillus sp. S2(2024). The sequence goes on along the minus strand of NZ_JBFLUS010000003.1, from coordinate 3,146,801 downwards.
TTGTTGTATTTATGCCACCGCTCGCTTCTACAATAGAAGAACTTGATGATATGATTATGATTTTACATCAAGCAATTCAAGAGGTAACGGAGGGCGAATGATGAGTGGTTTCTTTGTAACAGCAACTGATACTGAAGTTGGTAAAACGGTTGTAACAGGTGCATTAGCAGGTGTGCTTCGTCAACTTGGATATAATATCGGTGTCTATAAACCATTGCAAAGCGGTCATCTTTCTTCCCATCCAGAAGGTGATGCTGCTCGGTTGAAAGCAGCTGCTGGTGTAACAATATCATGCGAAGAGATTTGTCCTTACTCAGTTGAAGAACCGCTTGCGCCTCGTCTAGCAATGAAGCGAGCAGGGCGACAAGTATTATTATCAGATATTACAAGTCATTATGAAGAATTATCGAAACAATTTGACTCTTTATTTATAGAAGGTGCTGGCGGACTTGTAGTTCCTTACACAGACGATGCCCTTGTTGTAGATTTTGCGAAACAGCTGCAACTACCATTGCTTATTGTAGCAAGGCCAACACTTGGTACAGTGAATCATACTGTCTTAACTATTTCTTATGCAAAAGCACACGGTCTATCAGTCGCAGGTGTCATTTTTTCCGGATGCCAACAAAATGAAAAAGAGAGAGTGCTAGAAAATAAAAAAATGATTGAAGAGTTAAGTGACGTACCGGTTATTGGATTATTACCAGCACTTCGTGAAGGCTTTACGCGAAAAGAATTATTACAAGCAGCAGAAGAGAGCATTGCTATCTCAAGGTTAGAGGAGTTTTTGCGCCATGAATCCAGTGTGGGAAGCACATTTTCAGTCTAAATTAATGAGTCTTACAGAAACATCACAACACCGAACATTATTCATGACGGAACACGCAGAAAAAACGTGGCTCGTTCGAAATGGAAAGAGGATGCTAAATTTAGCTTCAAATAATTACTTAGGATTAGCTGGAGATGAACAGTTAAAAGAAGCGGCAGTGGAAGCAACAAAAAGATATGGAACCGGAGCAACGGCGTCCCGTCTTGTTGTAGGTAACTATCCGTTGTATGAAGAAATTGAACAACGTATATGCGCATGGAAAGAAACTGAAAAAGCACTAATTATGAATAGCGGCTACACGGCAAATGTTGGAGCAATTTCTTCACTTGTAGGCAGGCATGACATGGTGTTTAGCGATAAGCTCAATCATGCAAGTATTGTAGATGGCATTGTATTAAGCGGTGCAGAGCATAAGCGCTATCGTCATAATGATTTGGAACATTTAGAGAGATTGCTGAAATCTGCTCCAGCAGAAAAACGAAAGCTTATTGTTACAGATACTATTTTTAGCATGGATGGAGATAGGGCTCATCTAGAGAACCTAGTAATACTGAAAGAAAAGTACGGAGCACTTCTTATGGTTGATGAGGCGCATGCTGGCGGAGTATACGGCAAGAATGGAGCAGGCCTTGCTCATAACCATCCAGAATTAGCAAAGCGAATAGATATTCATATGGGTACATTTAGTAAAGCGCTGGGCTGTTACGGTGCTTATATTACCGGAAATGCTGTTTGTATCGATTATATGATTAATACTATGCGTGGTTTTATTTTTACAACTGCTTTACCTCCAGGAGTGCTTGGAGCAATCGGGAAAGCAATTGAAATTGTTAGCAAAGATGAAACATATGGTCAAAGGTTAATAGAAAATGGCGGATATTTTCGCACTGCGTTGCTAGAGGCTGGTTTTTATATTGGAGATAGCACTACGCATATTGTTCCTGTTATCGTGGGTTCTAATGAGGCAACGCTTCGTTTTAGTATGAAATTGCAAGAAGCGGGAATAGCAGCAATTGCCATTCGTCCCCCTACTGTTCCGCAGTATAGTTCACGCATTCGGTTTGCTGTGACAGCGCAGCATACGAATGATGATTTACAATGGGCAGTTCAGCGAATTGTACAAATTGGAAAGGAAGAAGGGATGATTTCATGAAGCAACTTAGCATTGTGCTTATTCCTGGATGGGGCATGGAAGAGCAAGTTTGGGAATCATTCTTTCCATATTTACATGAATTTCCGGTACATATTGTTCATTGGCGGAACGCTGAAGACCAAAAGGATTTCAGGCAACGAATTATAGAGGTAGCTAAAGATAAAGAAGTGATTTTAGTTGGCTGGTCACTTGGAGCGTTGGCAGCTCTTCAAGTGTATGATTCATTGCAAACGAAAGGGATTGTTTTGTTAGGAGGAACAGCGAAATTTACAATAGACTCCGATTATGTACATGGGTGGAAAGGGTCTTTTGTTGAAAGAATGAAGCGAAGTCTCCTCAATCAAAAAGATGCTACCTTGAAACGATTTTATGTAAGCATGTTTTCAAAGACGGAGCAGGAAATTGGAGAGCAAATTGCATTTTTAAAGGTAGCTGAGCAGTTTCAAGGTGATTCAATTTATTCTTTGCAATGTGGACTTGATTACTTAATAGAAACAGATGCTAGAGAACAGCTGCAGCAAATAGATGTTCCGTTATTACTTCTTCACGGAGAGGCTGATACCATTTGTCCTCTGTCTGCAGCACAATATATAAATGAAAAAACAAATGCATTGCTAACGATTATAGAAGAAGCTGGACATGCACTTTGTTTTACATATGCAGAACGATGTGCTAAAGAAATTCTACAGTTTGTAAGGGGGATACAACAAAATGATCAACAAGACGTTATTACAAAAACGATTTAATCAAGCTGCTGTATCCTATGATCAATATGCAAATGTACAAAAAAAAATGGCAGACCAGCTGCTTGCTTATATGAAGGAACATTACGATGCAGCGGCGCAAATTCATATTTTAGAGCTTGGATGCGGCACAGGTTACGTAACAGAGAAACTAGCGACATCTTTTCCGAATGCGACGATTACAGGTATTGATTTTGCAGAAAGCATGATTGCGAAAGCAAAAATGCATTGCAATATGGAGTCTGTTACATTTCGATGTGAAGACATTGAACATATTAAACTTTATGAAAAATATGATGTGATGATATCTAATGCAACGTTTCAATGGTTAAATGATTTATCAGCTGTATTAGCGAATTTATATAAAAATTTATGTGAAGATGGTGTGCTGCTGTTTTCAACATTTGGATATAAAACGTTTCATGAGCTGCATACGTCATTTCAACGTGCAAAAATAGCATGTGCAATAGAGGATGAAACAGCTGTTGGTCAAAGCTTTTTAACAGGACAGCAGTTGCAAGGATTATGTAAAAGAATAACAGGGGATATACATGTTGCTGAAACATGTTACATAGAAACCTTCGCTACAGTTCGTGAGTTTTTACAATCCATTCGTAAAGTTGGGGCTACGAACAGTAACGAAGGAGCTTATTGCCAAAGTCCTTCCATTTTTCGTAGTATGCTTCGCATATATGAACAAGATTTTATGGAAGATGGAAGAGTTGCAGCAACATATCATGCTTTATTTTCTTATATGAAAAAAGAGGGGAAGAGAACAAATGAAACATGTACAAACGAAAACAAATTGGAAGCAAATCGCATCTGAGGTAGTGCAAGGACGAGCTGTAACGAAAGAAGAAGCACTAAATATATTGCAAGCAAATGATGAAGAAATTTTAGAAATTATGAATGCTGCGTACGTGATTCGTCATCATTATTTTGGAAAAAAAGTAAAACTAAATATGATTATTAATACGAAGTCTGGTTTATGTCCAGAAGATTGTGGATATTGTTCCCAATCAATCGTATCAGAGGCTCCAATTGATAAGTATGCTTGGTTAACGCAAGAGAAGATTGTAGAAGGTGCACATGAAGCAGTTCGCCGTAAAGCAGGTACATATTGTATTGTTGCTTCCGGTCGCCGTCCAACTAATAAAGAAGTAGAACATGTCATTGGAGCGGTAAAAGAAATCCGTGATACGACTGATTTGAAGATTTGCTGTTGTTTAGGCTTTTTAAATGAAGATCAAGCGGAGCGTCTTGCAGAAGCTGGTGTGCATCGTTACAATCACAATTTAAATACGCATGTAGATAATTATGAGAGTATTTGCTCAACTCATACGTACGACGATCGTGTTGATACAGTTGAAAAAGCGAAGCATGCGGGTATATCACCATGTTCGGGTGCTATTTTCGGAATGGGGGAAACAAAGGAGCAACGTGTAGAAATTGCCTTTGAATTAAAACGCTTAGATGCGGATTCTATCCCATGTAATTTCCTTGTTGCTGTAAATGGAACGCCGTTAGAAGGGCAAAAAGAATTAACACCAATAGAGTGCTTGAAAGTATTAGCAATGATGCGCTTTGTGAATCCGTCAAAAGAAATTCGGATTTCTGGTGGACGTGAAATTAACTTACGCTCTGTTCAACCGCTTGGTTTATTTGCTGCAAATTCAATCTTTGTTGGTGATTATTTAACGACAGCTGGTCAAGAACCAACAGCAGATTGGGGAATGATTGAAGATTTAGGATTTGAGATTGAGGAATGTGCGTTGTAATAAATATATGTGCGGGGTAGTTGTGAGAAATCAATAAATATTAGGGAAGAAAGCTCTTGATATAGGAGCTTTCTTTTTTGTAAATAAAATGTAATAAAACGTATATAACCCTCATGGTCATTCAATTTGTAAGAAGATAACCATAATACGTGACCGAATTTCCCACTCCGCAATTGTACATAGTAAGAGAGATATTAGCAATGGTTTGGAGGGATTTGCATGCATAAATATGTATTAGCAGTTATGAGCTTTCTTATTTTTTTAAAAGCAATTAGTGCAGACCCAGTGAAAGCAATTGAAAATCCTGAACAGAAAGGTATACAAGCGAGAATTGAACAGCATTTTCAGTATCAAGCTGAGCATTTTGGAATTGAAGCAGAGGGAAATGATTTAAAAGAAGTGGGTAGAGAGCTTCGTATTGTGCAAGAGGAACAGAGAAAATAAAAAATAAGAAAACAAAAAGAGGCCAAAGCCTCTTTTTGTTGTTTGCTCGAAACCTAACCAGCCATAAGAGCCCGATTGGTTCAACTAACCTCTTGTGAGGAAAAGCCCCTCACAAAAGGAAGTTTCACTTTATGCCCACTGGCGGGATAGGTTTGCCATTTCAATAGCTGAAACAGCAGATTCCCAGCCTTTATTTCCAGCTTTTGTACCAGCACGTTCAATTGCTTGTTCAATTGTTTCTGTTGTTAATACGCCGAAGATAACTGGGATTTCTGTTTGTAACGAGAGAGAAGCGACACCTTTTGCAACTTCATTACAAACATAATCATAATGCGTTGTTGCACCGCGAATCACTGTTCCAAGTGTAATAACTGCATCGTATTTTCCGCTGTTTGCCATTTTTTTTGCGATTAATGGAATTTCAAATGCACCAGGAACCCAAGCGACATCAATATTATTTTCTTCTACTCCATGACGCTTTAAACCGTCTAATGCACCGCCTAATAGTTTGCTTGTAATAAATTCGTTAAAACGACCAACGACAATACCTACTTTTAATCCTGTACCAACTAAATGACCTTCGAATACCATAATGTATCTCTCCTTTAATCTATTATAAATTTAATAAGTGACCTAATTTTGTTGATTTCGTTTGTAAATATGCCTTATTTTCTTCTTTTGTTGGCATTTGCAATGGTACGCGCTCAACAACTTCTAAATCATAACCTTGTAAACCTGCGATTTTACGAGGATTATTTGTTAAAAGACGAAGTTGCTGTAATCCTAAATCTTTTAAAATTTGTGCACCTATACCATAATCGCGAAGATCAGCTGCAAAGCCAAGTTTTTCATTTGCTTCTACAGTATCGTAACCTTCTTCTTGCAGCTTATATGCGCGTAATTTATTAAGCAGTCCAATGCCGCGTCCTTCTTGACGCATGTATAGAAGAACCCCTTTTCCTTCTTGTTCAATTTGAGCAAGGGCTGCATGAAGCTGCGGACCACAGTCGCAGCGGCAAGATCCAAATACATCGCCAGTTAAACATTCGGAATGGACGCGTACAAGAGTTGGTTCACCTGTGGAGACATCTCCTTTTATAAGAGCGATATGTTCTTTATCGTCAAGAGAATTAGAGTAGCCAATTGCTTGGAATGTACCAAATTCCGTTGGTAAAGTAATTTCCACTTCACGCTGTACTAACGTTTCATGATGACGGCGATATGCAATTAAGTCTTCGATTGTAATCATTTTGAGATTAAATTGCTTTGCGATCTCTAATAAATTAGGAACGCGTGCCATCGTACCATCTTCATTTATAATTTCACAAATGACACCTGCTGGTTCTGCGCCGCATAATGTTGCTAAATCTACAGCAGCCTCTGTATGCCCAGCGCGGCGGAGGACACCACCTGCTTTTGCGATTAATGGAAAAATATGTCCAGGACGCTTAAAATCACTTGCTTTCGCCTTTGGGTTTAGTAGCTCACGTACAGTTGTTGCACGTTCATGAGCACTAATACCAGTTGTTGTTGAAATGTGATCGATGCTAACTGTAAAGGCAGTGCCGTGAGAATCTGTATTATTTGAAACCATTGGCTTTAGTTCCAAACGATCGGCATATTCTTCTGTAATCGGAACACATACAAGACCGCGCCCGTGTGTAATCATGAAATTGATTGTTTCCGGTGTAATGTACTCACCTAAGGCAATAAAATCCCCTTCGTTTTCTCTATGTTCATCATCACATACGATAACAACTTTTCCTTGCTTTAAATCTTCTAGTGCTTCTTCAATACGATGAAACATTTCATTTCCTCCCTTATAGGAATCCGTTGTCTTGTAAAAAGCTTTCTGTAAGTGAACTTTTTTTAGGTGTTGGCTGCGTAATAAAACGTTCAATATATTTTCCAATCATATCGCACTCGACATTCACGATATCGCCGACAGTTTTCTCTCCGATTACTGACTGACTTAACGTGTGTGGAATGAGGGAGATTGTGATAGAAGAGTCATCAACACCAAAAATTGTAAGACTTGTACCGTCAATGGCAACAGATCCTTTTTGTAAACAATAGCGAAGTAGTTCATTTGGTAATTGTATTTTGTAATATACGGCATTATAGCTCCGCCTTTTATCAACAATTGTTCCAATACCGTCAATATGCCCTGTAACGAAATGTCCACCGAAGCGGCCGTTTGCACTCATAGCACGCTCTAAATTTACTTTTGAACTGCGGCTAAGAGTTTGCAGTGAAGTTGCTCGCATCGTCTCTGGCATGACATCAACGGTAAAAGAGTGTGTTGTAAAAGAAGTGACGGTTAAACATATCCCGTTTACAGCAATACTGTCACCTAAGTTTACGTCTGACAAAATTGTTTGTGCCGAAATTGTAAGTTGCATTGCTTCACCGGTTTGTTGCATGTTAGCAATTGTTCCGAGTTCCTCAACAATTCCTGTGAACATAAGGCACCTCTTTTCTTGGGGTGGCAACTACTTTTATATCATCGCCGATTTGTTCCATCGATTGAATGTGCAAGGTAAGTGCATCTTGCAGTTTTGTGAAACCATTTCCGCCAAACCATGTTGGAGCTTCTTTACCACCAATTAGTTTTGGACTAATATACGTAATCAGTTCATGAAAACATTTTGCTTCTAAGAAACTTGCATGAACAGTTTGTCCGCCTTCGACAAAGAGAGAAAGAATATTTTTTTCTCCAAGAAGATCGAGCAGTTGGTTTATTTCGATATGATTCGTCTTCATTTGTAATACAGATACCATATTAGATTGAAATTTTGCTATTTTCTCGTTGGAAACACCATTTCCGACGATTATCCATGTCGGAGCTTCTCCGTCTTTAATTACATGAGATGAAAGTGGCGTTCGCAAATGCGTATCAAGTACGACGCGAATCGGATTTTTCCCGCCATTTACAAGGCGCGTTGTTAAATGTGGATTATCGGTAATGATTGTATTTACACCAACGAGAATGGCATCGTGTGTATGGCGATAACGATGTACATCAGCGCGTGATGATTCACTTGTAATCCACTTACTTTCCCCTGTACGAGTAGCAATTTTTCCATCGAGACTCATTGCTGTTTTTAATGTTACAAATGGACGCTTTGTTTTCATGTAGTGAAAAAAGTAACGATTTAATTCTTTTGCTTCTTTTTCGAGTACACCAATTGTTACGTCAATTCCAGCATCTTGTAAACGCTTGACACCTTGACCTGAAACGAGCGGATTACTATCGAGCGCTGCAATGATCACTCGGCTTACGTTCTTTTTTATGAGTAAATCACAGCAAGGTGGGGTTCTTCCATGATGACTGCACGGTTCCAACGTTACATATACCGTTGCACCATGAGCGTTTTCACCCGCCATGTGTAGAGCGTGAACTTCAGCGTGTTCAGTTCCTGCTCGTAAATGGGCTCCTACTCCAATGATATTTCCATCTTTTACAACAACAGCACCGACCATTGGATTAGGACTTGTTTGACCTGCTGTACTTTTTGCTAATTGCAGAGCAAGTGCCATATATTCTTGATCTGTCATAAACTCACCTCTCTTAAAAAAATCAAAAAACCCCAAGGAAATAATCCTTGGGGTGAGAGAGACGATGTTTCTAGAAATATAAGAAGGATACGAGAGTATACTTAAGAAACCTAGCAATTATCGATTTTTTCACATGCTAGTGTTATCGTGTTATTTCAGCAGAGAAACAAATGGTATACGAAAAGAAACATATGTATGTCTAAAAATAAACAATACAAATGTGTATGCTGAAATAAGCGTATCCTATTATACGTACTAGAAAACATATCCTTCTCCCATCCAGACTATACTGTCGGTTCTAGATTCTCACTAGATCCACCGTTTTCAACTTGAAAGCGGGTCACGGACTTAGAAGCGTACACTTCATCACCGCCGGTTGGGAATTTCACCCGACCCCGAAGGATGCTGTTTGCTCACATTATAGCACAAAAAAGACAAAAGGCTATAAAAAATATTCGAATGTGAAGAATTATATGAAAGTAAAGGAGAGGTGAAATTTTACATTAACGAGGAGAATGAATTTGTTATACTAGTGTAGAAAAATTATATAGTGTTTAAAACGAGGTGAAAGTATGAAATATATTGCTGTAGGAATAGGTGGCATTATTGGAGCCTTAGCTCGCTATGGAGTAGGTCAGCTCTTTGAAACAACATCTTCTGCTGTTTTTCCATTAGCAACATGGTTAGCCAATATGAGTGGCAGTTTTTTATTAGCATTTTTAACGATGTCTGTTTTTCGGATGAAACAAGTTTCACCGCTTATGATAAGTGCCGTTGGTACAGGGATAATTGGGGCGTTTACAACATTTTCAACGTTTAGTGTGGAAACACTGAAGCTACTACAGCATGAAGCATTCACAATGGCATTTTTATATATGGGCGCAAGTATGATAGGGGGATTACTTTTAGCTTTTAGTGGATTTTATGCTGGGAATATGCTGTATGAACGCAGGTTGAAGGAAGAAGGAAACATATGAATATTCTACTTGTCAGTATTGGGGGCTTTTTCGGTGCCATTACACGTTTTTTTATTAGTACTGTAGCGAAAGAAAAGTACAGAAATGCTTTTCCATATGGAACATTTTTTATAAATATAATCGGCTCATTTTTACTCGGCATGTTATTTGGTGCTAAAGTAGCTAAAATGTGGATATTGTTATGTGGTACAGGGTTTATGGGGGGATTTACGACGTTTTCGACATATCAACTAGAAATGATACAACTTATACATAAACGAGAAGGGCAAAAGGCGTTACTATATTTTGTTATGAGTTATGCAATAGGTATCGGTAGTGCTTTTGCTGGTTTTTATATTGGGAGCATGTAAAAAACACGCGCACATTTTTTGTGCGCGTGTTTTTTTATTCTTTCGGTGCACGTACAACAGATTCAAATTTTCCTTTATGTGAACCATCGCAATACGGCATATTTTGGGATAACCCACAACGGCATAGAGAAAATGCTGGTTTAGCTGGAAATACATTCCCTTCAGCATCGATTAGTTCTACATCCCCTGTAATACGGAACGAACCATTATTATTTACTTTAATTTGTACCTTCTCCATTATTACACCTCCTTACCAAACGCTTATGTCTATCATATACTTACTAGAATTACTTGACAATGTTTAGAAACAATGCTTTTTGTGAGAAACTAGAAATGATATAATAAGTTATATACTGAAAAGATATTAAGGTGAACATAAACATGAACAAACAATTACGTACATTACAAAACATTGCACAAGAGCGAACGTGGGTATCGTTTTTAAACGATAATCACCCATACAGCTTACTTCATTGGTCGATTGCTGGTGTACAGCAAGAAGTGAAAGATGTGTGGTTATTACAAGATGAAGTCACATTTCAAACAACAGAGTTCCTATCACTAGATGAAGCGGTAAAATGGATTTCTGAAAATATGGATCAAGTTACAGACGTATTGGCGTAACATAGGCTGCTATTAGTAGGTATTCGTTTCTAATAAAATGATTTTTACTGTTGGCTGAGATAAGAAAAAGGCAAACTCATAGGGAGATGAGTTTGCCTTTTTTATGTAATCATGCGGATGACTCATTTGTATTTTTACTTATAGATTAGATCTTCCATGTGCATAAAAATGCGCATTGTGTACATCATACAACCGATAGAAACAGCAAAGAAGGTGGAAGTTGTTGCGGAAACGATTGAGCATAATAAGTATCATTATATGCTTTTGTATTGCCGGATGTAATAGAGAGGAACAGGTTAATAAATCAAGTGTCAAAGGGGTTTTATCCGCCCATCAAATAGAATTTGATATTAAAAATATAAGTCGTGAAGTGCATTATGATGTGTGGACTGCGAAACAAAACCACACGCTTCTTGTTATAAACTTTTCTTTAAAAAACAATAGAAACAAAAGTATTGTTGTGAAACCTGCTCAGTTTAATGTTATTTCAATGACTGGAAAAATATATGGGGTATTTCAAACAAAAAGGAATCCAAATATATTGCATGATAGAAGGCTAAAATCATACGATTCATTGCAAGCGAGCATCGTATTTGAAATGCCTAAAGAAGAGGTGGAATCTGAATTGTTATTTGCTCCCGACTTTGCTAAAGATGAACCAATTGTTATTTCACTAAAATAAAAACAGGCTTATGAAAGCCTGTTTTTTGTTTCGTTTATGTATGTTGTTAAAAATTGGTCAACTGCCATTTCATATTCCTCTTTATTTTCTGCATATGAACAAGCATGAGCGCCTTTTTCAGCAATATAGAGTTCTTTTGCGCCTTCTTTTGCTTCATACAATGCTTGCGTCATCTTGCATAAAATGTATTCATCGTCTTTACTATGGATGAACAACACAGGATTTTTAATATTTTTTACACAATCAATTGGAGAAATTTCATGAAGTGTATAACCATCACGCATTTTTAAAAGTGTGTTAGCTATTGGTAGAAGAGGCCACTTTGGTAAATGAAACTCAACTTTTAAACGGTAATGAAGCTGCTCATAAAAGTCAGAGAATGGACAGTCGGCAATGTAAAAGTCAGCGCCATCTTCAACCATTCCTGCATATTGTAATAATGTCGCAGCTCCCATCGATTCACCATGAATACCAAGTGTAATATTTGAACCAAATCGTTGTTTGAGCCAATCTACTACCGTTTTTAAATCGTGTTTTTCATAATAGCCGTAACTCGTTGTTTTTCCTCCTGTTTGTCCGTGACGACGATGATCGTAAATAACTACATTGAATCCTCTGTTCAAAAATAAATTCGCATATTTTACCGAGTTCATTTTGTTGACGGTTACGCCGTGACAAAAAATCATGAACTTATTTGAATGGCCGCTAGTAGGAATATAGTAACCATGAATGTTATAACCATATTGAGAAGAGAGGTATACTTCTTCCTTTGAGAGAGCTTCAAAGTCCTCTAAGCGAAAATGCTGTTTTGTTTCACGTTCTAAAATTTCTTTTTCGGTTTTTTTCTTTAAATACATGACTTTATTCGTGAAGAAAATGCCAATGCCAATAAGAGTACCCACTATCGTTAATAATACCTTCAAAAACGCTTTCATACTCCATCCTCCAAGCTACAATACATATGATACAATTATATTGTATCATAACAATATGTAAAGGTGAGAGAAATGAGTATGGTGAGAATTCAAAATATAAAAGCAGAGATGCAAGAAGAAATTAGTCAATTTATGAAAGAAAATTGGGGAAGTACTGTAATGGTTTCAAAAGGACATGTCCATCAATTAGATCAATTACCAGGATTTATTGCAGTTGAAAATGACAGAATAATAGGAATTGTCACATATTATGAATAAAAATTGTGAAATTGTATCACTTGACAGTTTCAAAGAAAAAAGAGGGATTGGTACACAGCTTGTAGGGTGTGTAATAGATGTGGCAAAGAAACAATTTTGTGAAAAGGTTTGGCTTATTACGACGAATGATAATGTAAATGCGATTCGATTTTATCAAAAACGAGGATTTACTATGACAAATTTATATATAGATGCCGTGCAAGAAGCCCGTAAGCTGAAGCAAGAAATTCCGATTATTGGTTATGATGGGATTTCAATCTTACATGAAATTGAGTTTGAAAAAAAGTTATGTAAGATTAAAGGTTAGATAGGTTAATATGTGCCCTTATTTTATAAATAGGAAGGTTTTTTGTTGAAGGAATTTATTGGGAGAAAATGAGTGGGATAATTATATAAATGTGCTAATTTGATAATTTCACAGACTGGTATACATCATATATAATTATAATGATTCTAATGATTAGGATGAGAAAAGGAGAGATGAGATGATATTTTTCTTTCAATTAGCAGTAATTTTGCTAAGTACAAAGCTTGCGGGTGACTTAAGTGTCAGGCTAGGGCAACCGTCTGTACTTGGAAAACTTATTGTTGGTATTATAATTGGTCCAGCAGTATTAGGATTAATTGATAATACGGATTTACTGAAGCAATTAAGTGAGGTTGGGGTTATTCTCCTCATGTTTATGGCTGGTTTAGAAACGGATTTAAAGGAACTAAATGAAAATCGCAATTCTTCTTTAGCAGTAGCAGTTGGTGGAATTATTATGCCGTTTTTAGGTGGCTATGTTGCCGGTCTGATTATGGGAATGGAGCAAGCAAATGCAGTCTTTTTAGGCTTACTTCTTTGTGCAACTAGCGTTAGTATCTCTGTGCAAACGCTTCGGGATTTAGGGAAAATGAAAACGCGCGAAAGTACAACAATGCTTGGCGCAGCTGTGTTTGATGATATCCTCGTTGTTATTTTACTTGCATTTGCCATGAGTTTTTTAGGTGCAGGTGATGTAAATTTAACAATGATTATTTTGAAAAAGGTTGTCTTCTTCGCAGCTATTATCCTGATTGGGTGGAAAGGTGTTCCGATGATTATGCGCTTACTTTCTCCGCTTCGTGTGTCAGAATCTATTATTAGCGCAGCCCTTATTATTTGTTTCTCCTTTGCTTATTTTGGAGAATTATTAGGAATAGCGGGAATTATCGGAGCGTTTGCGGCAGGGATTGCTATCTCCCAAACAGATTATAAACATGAAGTTGAGAAGAAAGTTGAACCAATTGCCTATGCAATGTTTGTTCCTATTTTCTTTGTAAGTATTGGAATGAATATTACGTTTGCGGGAATTGGAGATAAAATTTGGTTTATCGCCATTTTAACAGTAATTGCTGTTTTAACGAAATTGGTTGGTTGTGGCCTTGGAGCACGTATGACAGGTTTTGATCTTCAGTCTTCTACAATTATTGGATCTGGAATGGTTTCACGTGGCGAAGTAGCCCTAATTATTGCAGGACAAGGTTTGTCTTCAGGATTATTAGCGCAAGATTACTTTACAGCGATTGTTATTATTGTTATTTTGACAACGATGATTACACCGCCGATGTTGAAGAAAGCTTTTGCGATAAAAGACAAGCAATTGAAAGAAGAAAGAAGTGCTGTGTAAGCATTTCTTTTTTTCATGTAACAATTTTCAGAAATATGCGATAATAACCTTGACGTAGACTTTATTTTGCTTTACGGTAAAATTGTAAACCATTTCCATGTTGAGGGGTGAAGATGTGGCAACGATACGCGATGTTGCAAAGTTGGCAGGAGTTTCAGTCGCAACAGTTTCACGAGTATTAAATGAAAAAGGGTATGTACACGAAGATACGGTTAAGCAAGTGAAGAAAGCAATTGAGGAGTTGCAATATAAACCAAATGCGGTGGCCAAGGCGCTATTTAAAAAATCTTCTACGATGATTGCTCTGCTTATACCTGATTTACAAGACCCGGCATCCTTGCCATTACTTACAGTTATTGAAGAAGAAGCCTACAAAAAAGGGTATCAAATTGTTATATGCAATATGAAACATAAGCGTGGTTACATGGATGTATTGGAGCAAAATAATATTGCAGGTGTTATTATGACACGTGATGTATATGAAAGCTTGCAAAAAGAAATAGTATCAGTTCCGTTTGTAATTGTCGATTCGGTCGAGCGGGTTGCCTTACATTATTATAATGCAGCGATACAAGCTGTTTCTGTTTTAGAAGAGAAAGGATGTCAGTTTCTTGCCTATATTCATGAAGATACAAGTAATGAAGCGATGGAAGAACATTTCACTGGTTTTTTAGACGCGGTTTGGGAGAAGAAGATATCTTACCGAGTTATAGAAATGCATAGGAAAGAGATAGATTCAGAACAAATAGCTGCGGAGGTATTACAAAAACATCCATACATAGATGGAATCGTTACTTGTAGCGATATTGTAGGAATTGACTTTATTCGTGCTGCCCAAAAACTTTATATCTCCATTCCGAAACATTTACAAGTTATTGGCTTGAGTGGAAGTGTACAAGGAGAGTGGTCCACGCCAGCTTTAACGACAATTGCTCCCCCGATAACAAGTGTAGGAGCACTTGCTATTCATAAGTTAATTGCAAAAATAAAAAAGGTGGAATATAACCAAGAGGTAGCTGATTTAGATTTCGTTCTAATTGAGAGAGGATCAACAAAGTAAAAGGTGCGTGAGAATACGCACCTTTTTTCTATTTTGTTACTCGTAGGCAGTAGGAGTCTGATTGATGAAAGTTTCACTTAATCAAGGGTGCAGTAAGAAGTGTTCTTGTTTAATATCAAGTAACGTTGCTGCAAAACGTTCATGTTCTTCAAAATTTGGAGAATGAGCTGAATTTGGAAACCAAATCATTTTTTTTATAGGTGCGTTAAGAACATCACAATATTGTTGGACAAGTGCATAAGGCGTTTGATAGTCATAGCGTCCAGAACAAAAATATACAGGAAATGAAACGCTTGGAACTTGTGAAAAGAAATCAATCTTCAACATTTCCCTCCATAATTCTCCGGATTTCATATTTCCACTAAAAAATTTAATCCAATCTATCCATGTATATTCTGGGGATCGAAACCCTTTTCGAATGAAAGAAAAAAATGTCCCCTTTTGAATAGCGCCCCCAAAGATACCGAGCCATTTCCTTTGGATAAGTAGTCGTCTCTTATCTAAAAATGGAGGCTTTCCAAGTTTTTTTAAAGAGGCCAGTGCACTGTCATGTCCGCGCTGCTTTGCGGATCGAATTAAATGTTCAAAAAGCAGTTCCTCATTTTGCTTCATATGCACAATTTGGCCAACTCCGATATATGCTTCGATGTATTGGGGAGATTGCTGTGCAGCAAATAATCCAATGATGCTGCCCCAAGAGTGCCCAAGAAGGAATAATTTCCTTTTTTGAAACTTTGTTAGAAGATAATCAATTATTTGATGTGTGTCTAAAATGAATTGTTCAATTGTTAGTGGTTCTTTGAAATCTCGCCATGAAAAGGATTTTCCCGCTCCGCGCTGATCCCAGTTGACAACAATAAAATGTTTCTCAAGTTCTGTTTGGAAATGGCGTGCAAAGCCAATTTGAGCCATTCCTGGTCCACCGTGTAAGCATAATAAAAGAGGTTGATTGAGATCTTGCCCACGAATGAGTAATGATTGTTTGCGATTATTGATAAGAACATTTTCAATTGTAGCAATACTATTTGCGATGTGTTTTTTATTTTTATCGTAAAAAGAGGGGGTGCTGCTGCGAATGAACATGAGGACGACCTCCTTTTGATTGCGATATATTGAACAGTGCTGTTATTTTCATCATATACTAAATATACTAATAAGAAATTATTGTATCATAACATAATAACTTTATCCCGCATTAACAAGCAATAGGCTCCCGTTGATGAAAGTTTCACGTTATCTTATGTTTAATAGAGAGGAGGGAGGAGGTGGAAATTGGTGAAATTATTGATCGTTTAAATAATCGTGAACCGATAGCGATTGTTGCGAAACGATTGGAAATGAGTCCATATGCACTATCAAAAAAATTACGATTACTCGGATATGAATATGATGGTGAGCAGAAAAAAAGGGTATTTGTTGGAGAAGGGGAAGAACCTCGTCATTTACAATTAAAAGAAGCTGTGAGTTTACAACAGGAAAAAATAGATTATCAGCGCCTCATTTATGAGCAATTGCAACATATTTATGAGTTGTTGCAAAAGCGAGAATGTGGAATATGTATTACGTCTGTGGAGCAAGGTGAGAAAAAAAAACGTACATTTTCTCTTTCTAAACAAGTACTAGAACAATTAGATTGTTTTTCTATTAGAAATGGTGTACACAAGTCTAAACTTGTAGAAATTGCACTGAAAGAATATTTAGAAAGACATTATGAAAGATAATAAAAGCGGGATTTCCCGCTTTTATCTTACATTTGCAGGCAATAAGATCTAAAAGGGGACCTGCATGTAAAAGTTTGATTTCTTATGCTTATGAAAGTTGTATATTTTAATGGTTAATTTATTTTTTGAATACGCCCTTCAATTTTTGCTTCGATCGGTGATTTTGCTTGCTTCACATAATCTACTAACGCATCTAAATCATTTGGTCCTGTTTCTGTATTTGTTCCATTTTTAAATGAAATAAAACCGTCCCCACCAGAAGCTAAAAAGGCATTTGCTACGACAGTATATGTTTGCGAGTCAACAAGAGCTTCGCCGTTTGATAAGTGTATATCAACTACTTTTTCACCATCTGCTTTGTTAGCGTCCCATTTGTATGTGATGCCAGAGATTTGGAGCATACGTGTTTTATCTTTTTGCCACTGCTGATTTAAAATGTCCCGGATATCTTTTCCAGTCAATGTTGATTTTATTAATTGGTTGCCAAAAGGTTGAATGCCATATAGTTCTCCCCATGTAATATCCCCTGCATCTAAATCGTTACGAATACCACCAGGATTCATAAGAGCAATTTGTCCATTCATCGCACTACGCTGTGCATCTGCAATTAAGTTACCAAGTGTTGACTCTCCAGCAGGTGATTCTTTTCTGTCTAAAGCAGTTGCAGCTTTACCGACAACTTCATTTACAAGTGGAGCAACTTTTTCAGCATACTGCTCGACTTTTTTCTTAATTTGTGGATCAGGTTGAATGCCATCGTGAAATGTTGTAACAATCTCAGCCTTTTTCTCTACAATATCTTTTGTTTTTTTATCAATTTTTAAGTCAACATCTGCGAATGCTGTACCGTACGAATAAGCTTGTACAACAAGTTTTCCATTTACAGTTCCATTTACATATGCATGGTTATGACCGCCAAAAATGACATCTACCTCTGGATCGGTATTTTGAGCTAAGCGAGCGAGATCACCATCTGTAATTCCTTTATCATCCGTTGTACCAGGATTGTGTGCTAATACAACAATTGCTTTTACACCTAATCGTTTTAATTGTTGTGCAGATTTGTTAATGGCTTCTACTTCATCTGTGAACTTTACGTTTTCAACCATTTTAGGCATAACGATGCTTGGTGTTTCTGTAGTGACGACACCAATAAAGCCGACTGGAACTCCCTGTACCATCTTTACTGTAAATGGTGGTAAAAATAAGCGTCCTGTTGTCTTATTATAGACATTGGCTGCAACGTAAGGGAACTGAGCACCTTTGAAGTTTCCAGTTTTTTCATGATAACCACCGTAAATAAGGCGGCGCATTTCGTCCATACCTTCGTCAAATTCGTGGTTTCCAATTGTTGCAACATCAAATCCAAGGTCATTGAAAATGTCAATTGTTGGCTCATCTTGTAATAAAGCAGAAATTGGTGGACTTGCCCCGACTGCATCTCCGGCATGAACAAGCAGCGTATTTGGGTTTTGTTTTTCGCGATCCCGCAAGTATGTGGCTAAGTAATCGACCCCGCCGGCTTCCTTATTGTTTATTTTTTTTACTGTGTTTAATTGACCGTGGAAGTCATTAATGCCTAGTATTTGAACATCAATGTAACGATTTTCCTGTGTTGGTGTAGATGTTGGCTGAGCTGCACATACACTTGAAAATGTGACCGTACTCAAAACAGCAACTGCAGGTATAATTTTTTTCCACATGTTTTTTGTTTCTCCCCTTTATATAAATCTGACATTACACGACATCATTTTAATAGATTATGAGAAAACAATCTATATAAAATACTATATTTTAAGAAAATTTACAAAAAACTATCTTTTTGTTTTTATATAGAAAATATATAACTAATTATTAATGATTAACTGTTTTGTATCTTCATATGGAATGGGGATTCGAGTAATTTAATAGTAATAGGGATGCGGCTCTTGTGGTTGCTGGTAAATTACATTTTCTACTATAATAAAGAAAAAAGTAAAAGGTGATTTGATTATGGCGAAGAAAAAGCAAAAGCAAGCACAGAAACAAACAGGGATGAAGTTGGAAAAAGAAACAGTAACAATTGGAGATCAATTGAACGAAGCATTAATGAAGCAGCTGAAAAGTAAACAAAGAGAGCTAAAAGAGCAAGAAGAACAGAAAAAAGAAGCAGAACTAGAGAGAAAGCGTAAAGAACAGCGTGAGCGTGAAAAAAATAAATCGTTTGAAGAATTATTAGGTGAAAGTAGTTTGTCATGGAAAGACTTTAAGTAAGAAACAATTTACATACGATATAGAGCGGTATATTGAAGGGAAAGATGCATTTGTTCGTGATAGGGAGCAAAGAGCTATAGAATGGATGAAGAAAAAATAACGTGCCACGTATATGCGGCACGTTATTTTTATAATTGTTTTATGGAAGTAATAAAATTTTCCCTGTGCTTTTTCTACTTTCTAAATAATGGTGTGCTTTTGCTCCTTCGCTTAAGGAAAATGTAGTTGGCTCAGATAATTTGATCTGTCCTTGTTGAATCCATGTAAATAGCTCTTCAGAACGAAGAACGCGTTCTTTATGAGAAGTGAGTACATTCCATAGATCCCCGCCGGTTAGCGTCTTAGATGTATCCATAAGCATGCGCGGGTCTACAGGTGCTGGATCGCCTCCTGCCATTCCGTAAAACACAACGGTTCCTCCAATACGTGTTGCTTCAAAGCTATCCATCAGCGTAGAGCCAACAGATTCATATACGACATCTACACCTTTTCCATTAGTCACATGCATGACTTCCTGTTTCCAATCATCCTCATACAAAAAGGCCCAGTCTGCGCCAACTTCTTCGGCAGTTTTTGCTTTTTGGATAGAAGAAGTGAGGGCAATCACTTTACCGCCTAGTAATTTTATGATTTGTACAAGAAGCTGTCCTACACCACCAGCAGCAGCGTGTACGAGTACAATGTCTCCTTCCTTTACTGCATAGCTATCACGAGTTAGATAGTGAGCTGTTAAACCTTGCAGTAAAATAGAAGCAGCTGTTTCATATGAAATATGATTTGGAAGCGGAATTGCTTTCTCCTCTGGAACTGCTACGAGCTCTGCATTTGCATATGGAACATCTGCAAATGCAATAGAATCTCCTTGCTTTATGGTCGTAACATTATTTCCTACCATTTCTACAATTCCGGCGCCTTCGTAACCTAAAATGTATGGTGGTTGGCCAGCAAGGTGATAATTTCCTTTTCTTCTATAGACATCCGCAAAGTTTAAACCAATTGCCTTCATTTTTACAAGAATGTCATTAGGTCCAATAAGGGGATCGGGAATTTCTTTATATTGTAATACTTCTGGTTCTCCAAATGTGTCAAATACAAGAGCTTTCATCATTTTCCCTCTACTTTGTGTATTTTGTTTTACGCTTACACTGTAAGATAAAAGAATGAAGAAAGCAAGGAATTACTCTTTGAAAAAAGAAGTAATGAAAGGAGCGGCTAACATACAGAGAAATTGTAATTATTTTTTCTCGCTACTAACGGGCGTTAAGCCTCCCGTAGCTGGAAGGTTTACTTTATTTGATTTTTTAACATAACGAGATTATGTAAACAAATCGTTTTTTTAGACTTTTTATTTTTTTCTTGTTGAAACGGATTGTATTTTATATAAATTTCTACATTATAAATACATTTGACTATATTTTGGTTCATCACCGTAGGGGGTGTTATTATAAAATTGAATAATTTCACATTTAAGGATATGAAACAACCGAAAACTCACGTATCGTAATTGTTGTTCAAACAAACCATCAGAGGAGCCTTTGCTTAGAAACAGGGAGTTAATTTTGTCACCACCGATTTATGGTGATGAACCTATATTTTAATAAGGAGGAGTTTTTTATGCATATTCCAACAACAACACTTCATAATGGTGTAAAAATGCCAATGTTAGGCTTAGGAGTATATAAAGCAAAAGAAGGAGAGGAAGTAAAACGAGCGGTACATACTGCGTTAGAGGTCGGATACCGTGCAATTGATACAGCTACTATTTATGAAAATGAAAGCGGTGTCGGAGAAGCAATTCGTGAATTTGGAATTGCTCGCGAAGAGCTTTTTATTACAACAAAAGTATGGAACGATGAACAAGGATATGAAACGACGCTTAAAGCATTCGAAACAAGTTTAAAGAAGTTACAGATGGATTATGTGGATCTATATTTAATCCATTGGCCAATACGCGGAAAGTACGTAGATACATATCGCGCTCTTGAAAAATTGTATGAAGAAGGAAAAGTACGTGCGATTGGTGTGTCAAACTTCCATATTCATCATTTAAAACATTTATTGGCGAATTGTCATATTAAACCAATGGTGAATCAAGTCGAGCTTCATCCAATGTTAGCACAATTTGAACTTCGTAATTTTTGTCAGCAAGAACAAATTCAAATGGAGGCATGGAGTCCGCTTATGCGAGGTGGAGAGGTATTTGAACATCCGGTTATTCAAGAGATTGCTAAAAAATATGGGAAAACACCTGCTCAAGTTATTTTACGCTGGGATATTCAAAGTGGGATTGTAACAATTCCGAAATCTGTTACACCTTCTCGCATTGCAGAGAATTTTCATATTTTCGATTTTTCATTAACGGAAGAAGAAGTAGGACAAATTGATAAACTAGACTGTAATAAGCGTTCAGGAACAAATCCAGAGAAATACGATACGATGTAAAAAAGCTACCGGTTTTTCGGTAGCCTTTTTTATCGATGAGATTCATATGTATCTAATTTTGCAATTGCTTGAATGTGTGTGTATTGTTCGTCTGTCAATGAATTTGTAGTGCCTGCTTTTACGTTCTCACGTAATTGGTCAATTGAACTCGCGCCTGGAATGAGAGCTGCAGTTGCCTGGGTATGCAGGCAATATTGAAGCGCGGTTTCTGTTAGAGAGCGATTATTTGTTATTTCTTTCACACGAGATACGATGAGTTTTACTTCATCATAATTGTAAGAGAGATAGTCTTTTTCTTTCACTTTAGCTAATTTCTGTTCATTGTTACTAGTTAATAAGCCCTTTGCGAGTGGACCGCGGGCAATTACGCTAATATTATGTTCTTGCAAGAATGGGAACCATTCTTCTGGGCGGCGGTTTAATATGTTATATTCCATTAAAACACTTACTATATTAGAACGCTCTGCATATTGGCGAATGACATTAGGACGGATGGAAGAAATTCCGTAATGACGAATGATTCCTTCTTGTTTTAGTTCTTCAAATGTTTCAATGACTTCGTCTATATTATCTTCAATTGTTCCGCCATGTAGCTGATATAAATCGATATAATCCGTTTTTAATCGGCGTAAGCTCTCTTTTATTTCCTCTTTTATATATGCCTTAGAAGGGTCCCAAGACCAACCGTTTTTTTCTTCTGTCCAGCGGTTCCCAACTTTTGTAGCAAGTACAACTTGCTCTCGTTTTCCTTGCAGTGCTTTTCCGACAAATTCTTCATTTAATCCATAATTGTATAAATCGGCCGTATCTAAAAAATTAATGCCTAAATCTAACGCTTCATGAGTAATCCGAATGGCTTCTGTTTCATTTGTCCCCAGTGACATGCATCCAAGTCCAATTTCACTTACATATAAATCTGAATTTCCTAATTGACGTGTTCTCATAATTACCCTCCTTGCTTTCATTGTACGAAAGCGTAAGGAGTTTCACAAACACTTTACCTTTGTGTATTTGTAATCCAGTCATGAACAGTTTTATAACGTTGTTCATATTGTTTTAGCATATGACGGATTTCCCAAGCTTTTCCGACTAACGTTACTCGATTTGGTAAAATATACACTTTCATTTTCGTCTCGCTCCTTTCAATGTGATAGAATGTATGAAGAAAGACTAGGAAATAGAACAGGGAGATGAAGTCTTATGAGTAATCTTGAAGAAAGAACGATTGCGACTGAGCCTATTTTTGATGGAAGAGTAATTAAAGTTCGTGTTGATGAAGTAGTATTGCCAAATGGTGAAACGAGTAAACGTGAAATTGTGAAGCATCCTGGTGCGGTAGCAATTATTGCAATTACAGATGATGAGAAAATTGTGTTAGTTGAACAGTATCGCAAAGCGATGGAAAAAGCGCTTGTAGAAATTCCTGCTGGAAAGTTAGAACCAGGAGAAAAACCTGAAGCAACAGCAATTCGTGAATTAGAAGAGGAAACAGGGTACATATGTGAGAACATGAAGCTCATTACGTCATTTTACACATCACCAGGGTTTGCAGATGAAATTGTGCATGTATATGAAGCGACTGGCTTGAAGAAGAAGGAAGACAAAGCGGATCTTGATGAGGATGAGTTCGTTGAGTTAATGGAAGTATCATTAGAAGAAGCGCTGCAACTAATAAAAGGGCAACGTATTCATGATGCGAAGACAATGTTTGCAATTCAATATCTACAGTTGAAAAAATAAAAACACTCGCGTAAAGCGAGTGTTTATTTTTGTGAAATTTAAAGATGACTAGCTGTAGCATCTTTTTTTATCCCGTTATGCGCGGGCAGTAAGACTCCCACCTTAAGATTCAGAGAGAAGCGTTGTCCAGCTCCAACGTCCTGCGATTCTGGGCGCTCCGCTTCCGCTTTTCTACAGAAGATAGGTGGGGGATAACTGCTGACATGCGCCCGATTGGTTCAACTAACCTTTTATGAGGAAAAACGTCTCACAAAAGGAAGTTTCACTTTATTGTATTTTTGCATATACACATGTATCACGTAAACTACCATCAGGAGCAAGAAAATCATTTTCTAGCGTACCTTCTAGAATAAACTCTAGGCGCTCTGCTACTAATCGTGCATTTGTATTGTTGGCATCACAGCGAATTTCAAGTCGTTTTGCTCCCAGTTTATCGAAGGCGAATTGAACAGCTCCTTTTAATGCTTCTGTCATATACCCTTGTTTTGTGTAAGAGCTATGAAGCCAAAAGTTGATAGAAAACTTTGGAATATCCCAGTTTTCTGGGTGAAGGGTGAGCGCACCGATGAATGTACCTGTTGTTTTATCATATAGATGAAACGGTAATGTTTCACGAAGTAAAAACTTTCCATGCGCGGCTCTTACTGCTGATTCTGCTGATTCTTCAGTTTCATGTGTAATAGACATCCATGGCTGTAGATCCTCTAAAGAAGTTTGAATTGCTTCATAAACTTCTGCCCCATCGCCAGGGAACGGTTTACGTACCTGCAAACGCTCGGTCTGAAATAATGTTGGAAAATCTAATAATAGTTGTTTCAAATGAAATCCCTCCTATTCTCTACTTTTAAGTTTAGCAAAGTGACGTGGAATTTCAATGTTAATTCGTCATACTTTTTTCTTTCTATCATACATTCTAGTAAGAGGAAGAACGGGGGGACGTAATATGCTAAGGAAATCGTCTTGGCAAGATCGTGTAACATATCATGTACAGGAACATTCTTCATTATATGTATTTGTAGCTGTACTTTTATTAATGGGAGTTATTTTTGGGGCGATTCTTGTGAATAGTTTACAAATGAGTCAAAAACAAGATTTGTATTTTTATTTAAGTCGGTTTTTTGGACAAGTCTCCAAAGGGCAATTTGCAAATGCAGGTGAAATGTTTTGCGAAAGCTACTTATCGCAACTGAAATATATTGGTTTTATTTGGATTTTAGGCATCTCCATTATTGGTTTGCCACTTATTTTTATTTTATTATTTTTAAAAGGAGTTGTTGTTGGTTTTACAGTAGGTTTCTTAGTAAGTCAACTTGGATGGAACGGTTTATTATTAGCATTTGTGGCTGTACTTCCACAAAATTTAATCATTATCCCAACATTTCTTATTATGACGACGATTGCCGCTAACTTTTCCTTGCGCATGATTCGTCATCAATTTATCCGAAAAATAAATGAGCCCCTATTACCACTTTTTATCCGCTACACTTGCTTTTTTCTTATTATCGGTGCAGTGTTAGCGATTGCTTCAGGGATTGAAGCTTATGTATCACCAATGTTTATGAAACAAGTCATGGATACTATTAACAAAAAATAATTACACTTTGAGAATTATTATCAAGTAATTTTGATTACTTTTCTTTTGACAGTTCTCCTTCTTCTGATATAATGGGGTAAGAGTGGCGAGGGAGGGAGTAGTACCGAATGGAAGAAAGAATTGATCGAATTAAAAAGCAATTACATGCAGCGAGTTACAAGTTAACACCACAGCGTGAAGCTACGGTTCGCGTGCTGCTAGAAAATGAAGAAGACCATTTAAGCGCGGAAGATGTTTACCTCCTTGTAAAAGAAAAGTCGCCAGAGATCGGACTTGCAACCGTTTATCGGACTTTGGAATTATTATCCGAGTTAAAGATTGTCGACAAGATTAATTTCGGTGACGGTGTTTCGCGCTATGACTTAAGACAAGAAGGAGCATCACGTTTTCATCATCATTTAATTTGTACAGAATGTGGTGCAGTAGAAGAAATTCAAGAAGATTTACTTTGTGAAGTAGAAAAAAGAGTAGAAACTGAGTGGTGTTTTAAAGTAAAAGACCATCGCTTAACGTTCCATGGGATTTGCAAAAATTGTCAAGAAAAATTAACAGAAGAAAGTTAACCTTTTCCTATTTAGTTAGGAAGAGGTTTTTTTGTTTTTTTTTAAGTATACAAATAGAAACGTACGTTCTCTTTTGGTATACTTTGTTTATATAAAACAAGAAAGGAGTGTGTTCAATGAAAAAAGCATATTTTTCAATTCGTATCTATAAGAATGCACTGAATCCGAAGTATGTTGAAGCGATTGGACATGCTCTTTTCGTATTTAATCGTGCGAAGCATTTTGCTTTTCAAACGCAAGTGTTAGAAAAACGTTCTGGCACCTCCAGACGTTCTGAGAGTATGCAAATGACTGTAAAATCACGATTTAGTTTGAATGACTATTATGCAAATAGTGCTGTGCAGGAGGCCAATGCACTGTTTTCTTCTCAGACAGAATTGAAGAAAATGTATATCGAAAATAAAAATGAACAGATGAAAGCTGTAAAAAAGAAGATTAAGAAAACTAAGTCAGATTTGACAGTGCTGAATAAAATCAAAACATCTTTTATCAAAGGGGAGCCAAAGTTCAATAAAGCGTCCAAAGAACAACAAATGGGACGATATTTTGTTGTGCAATTTAAAAAGAGAACGGATATTTACTATCATGCCTATCAATTTGAGCATGAATATTTAAATGTGCGTATTCAAACACTTCGTTCTCGTTTAGGTAGCCTTGAATTTCGGTTGGATAGACTACAAAAACTACTTCATAGTTTAAAAAACAAAATTTCTTCTGTTGTATTTGGGAGTAAAAAACGATTCAAAGCACAACATACTGTAGATACATATGTTCAAAATCATACACTCTGGGTTTAGGATTTTGAACAGGCTCGTTACAATCAAATGTTGATTTCAGGTCGAAAAGACGCGAAATCAGGAAACTTTGTATTTACCTACAATACACAATCACAATCTTTACACTTTACAACACCAAACAGTGTTGCAGTTGAAATTCCGAACCTTACATTTCCGTATGGACAAGAACAAGTGAATGCAGCTGTTCAAAACCAATGGAATTGCAAAGATAAAAAGAATGCAGGAAAACCAATCAGTTGGGCAATTGAAGACCATGGGGATTACTACATTTTTAA
Organism: Bacillus sp. S2(2024); assembly: GCF_050474045.1. Classification (NCBI taxonomy): domain Bacteria; kingdom Bacillati; phylum Bacillota; class Bacilli; order Caryophanales; family Bacillaceae; genus Bacillus; species Bacillus sp. S2(2024). Next base: position 3,120,373 of record NZ_JBFLUS010000003.1, on the reverse strand, counting down.
ATGTTTAATAGATATGGAAGAAAACCAACATAAAAACTTCAGCAAATCCGATGGTGTCATTGGAGTAGACTGTAATTTTGATCACTTTGCTTGGTCAAACATCAATCAACAAGGGCAACTCATAAAAACGGGTGTATTATCCTTTGATATTTTAGGGAAAACGTCAGAACAAATTACTAAAGTTATGGAAGCAGAAGCCATTGCATTAGTTGATATTGCTGTAAAAGCAAACAAACCGATTGTTGTAGAAAAATTAAACACAACAAAAGCAAAAGTTAAGAATCCTTATGGCAACAAAAAAACAAACATGATGATGAGCATGTTTGCTTACAAAAAGATGATTTCAGCTATTAAAAGCCGTGCTGAGAAGATGGGGATAGCAGTATTTGAGATAAATCCAGCGTACACTCCTCAAATTGGTAAAATCAAATATATGAAACGTTTTGGTATCAGCATTCACCAGGCAGCTTCTTACGTCATTGCTAGAAGAGCGATGGGATTTAAAGAAAAACTTCCACCAATTTTGTATTCACTATTACCGGAGAAGATGGTAGGTCTGCATCATTGGGCGCAATGGAAGTGGCTGTCTGGCATCCTGTCTGATTTGCGTGTTCACACATTCTATCAGATGGAACTTTCGAACCATAACAAGATTCGTTCTGTGAACGAACTTTTTCCTCCAGGAGCTCTTACAGACTTGGAAGTAAAAGGTTTGTCTAAGTTTGAAAGCAGAAAACCCATACCTTGTTGAATGGGTATGGTACGCTAGGCATTTTGTCTTAGTTGTCCCTTTTGGGAATCCCCTTCCTCAAAAATTCGTTAGGATTTTAGGTGGGGGTAGTTCAATGAAAATGGATAAAACTTCTTAACTTAAGGTTTTAGAGAGAAGTGGCGGGTGTTTTCAATAATTAGGTATAAATGATGAAAAGCTTGGCATATGTTGTAATAACATAAACTTTGGAGGAATTCACAATGCGCCGAGCAATTCAAGTTATTTTTGATGGTATGAAGGTATTTTTATTGTTTATCGGTTGTACCATTTTGTTTTATTTCGCTATACTATGGATAAATGAAGAATATGAAAGTTATCATCGTTATGAAAAACCTAAAGAAGGAATGGTAGAAAAGGTATCTGGAACAGAGGAGCCTGCAAAGGATGCTTTCGTCAACAGAATGATTTTTTTCTATGAAAATGGGGAGTAGAGAAGATTGGAAGATCAATTACAAGACTTTATTCATTATATGGTTGTTGAAAAAGGGTTAGCTCAAAATACAGTTGTATCATATGAGCGCGATCTAAAAAGCTATACGAAGTATTTACAAAAAGTAGAACAAATTACATCTTTTCATGATGTGGCGCGTATGCATATTGTGAATTTTTTACATCATCTAAAAGATAATGGGAAATCTTCGAAAACAATGGCGCGTCACATTGCATCTGTACGATCGTTTCATCAATTTTTATTACGTGAACGTGTTGTGGAACATGACCCATCTGTACATATTGAAACGCCTCAAGGTGAACGTAAATTACCGAAAGTGTTATCAATCAATGAGGTAGAAGCACTATTGCAAACACCGAAAGGAACAAGTGCATTTGGAATTCGTGACAAGGCTATGTTAGAGTTATTATATGCAACAGGATTACGTGTTTCTGAATTAATTGAATTAAACTTATCAGATGTACATTTAACAATGGGCTTTGTTCGTTGCGTCGGAAAGGGAAATAAAGAAAGAATTATCCCTCTTGGCAGTTTAGCGACAGAAGCGATTCAGTATTATATTGAAAAAGGAAGACCGGAACTATTAGGAAAGAAAATGGTTGAAGCGCTTTTTTTAAATCATCATGGGAACCGTTTATCTCGCCAAGGGTTTTGGAAGATTTTAAAGAGACTTGCACAAGAAGCAAATATTCAAAAAGAACTTACACCGCATACGTTACGTCATTCTTTTGCAACGCACTTATTAGAGAATGGTGCAGATTTAAGGGCAGTACAAGAAATGCTTGGTCATGCTGATATTTCGACAACACAAATTTATACACATGTTTCAAAAGCTAGATTAAAAGATGTATATAAACAGTTTCATCCAAGGGCATGAGTATTCATGCCCTTTTACTTATTGTAAAGTGAAACTTCCATCAGTGAGGGGCTTATTACCCGTGAATAGCGGGATAGAATGAAAGTACTTCACAAAAACTTCACAAACATTTCGTACATTGTTTTCAGCAGATGGCTAGAATATGAACACATATTTCCTCTATACTAAGATAGGAAGAAGGAGGAAGTTATGATGAAAAAACTTTTAATTACATTATTTATCGCAATACTAGCGTTAGCTGGTTGTAATACGAAATCAGATGAGAAAGCGAAAAAAGATAAACCGCTTGAAGAAGTAAAAGTAGAAGTGAAGACAAATCCTGAAACTTTAAAGCCGAATGAAAACGTAGAAGTACAAGCAATTGTTACACAAGGGAAAGACAAAGTAACAGATGCAGATGTAAAGTTTGAAATTTGGAAAGATGGCGAAGAGAAAAAAGAAATGCTAGACGCGAAGCATAAAGGTAACGGTGTTTATGCAATCGATAAAACATTCCCATCTGATGGTGTTTATCATATTATCGCACATACAAATGCACGTGATATGCATGTGATGCCAGAAGTAAAAGTGGCTGTTGGAAATGCAAAAGTTGAGGATACAAAAAAAGCAACAGATGGTCATCATGACGATCATGCTCATGGTGATACAATGATTCATCTGATGGCAGATGGCATGAAAGCAAATACAGAATCTACACTGACAGCACATGTACAACAAAAAGAAGCAGCACTAACTGGTGCGGAAGTTCAACTTGAAATTTGGAAAGACGGTGCAGAAAAGCATGAGTTTATTCCAGCAAAAGAAGGTAACAAAGGCGAGTATACAAGTACTTATACATTTAAAGAAGCAGGAACATATAATGTAAAGGTTCATGTGAAAAAAGGTGATCTTCATGATCATAAAGAAGAAAAAGTTGAAGTGAAGTAAGGGACAGCTCTTTTAAAGAGCTGTTTTTTATTTGTATGTCGGGCAACATATATCGATTTTATTAGCGCTTCTAGGTAGAATGTATTACAATGAAAATGTGAAAAAAAACGAAATGTGATAAAAATTCCTTAAAAAGAAAGCGTCAACATGTTATGATAGCAACATAAGATGTCTGACATCTGACTTAGAAGAAAAGGAAAGTTTTTACATCAATTTGAACATACTACATAAGTAGCATATATAGGAGGTTACAGTTGTGAATAAATATAAACGTATTTTTCTTATCGTAATGGACTCCGTAGGAATTGGAGAAGCACCAGATGCTGAGAAATATGGTGATAAAGGTTCTGACACACTTGGCCATATTGCAGAGCATATGAACGGATTACAAATGCCAAACATGATGAATTTAGGTCTTGGTAACATCCGTGAAATGAAAGGGATTGCAAAAGCAGAGAAGCCGCTTGCATATTATACAAAAATGCAAGAAAAATCTATGGGAAAAGATACAATGACAGGTCATTGGGAAATTATGGGTTTATATATTGATACGCCATTCCAAGTGTTCCCAGAAGGATTCCCGAAAGAATTACTGGATGAGCTAGAAGCGAAAACAGGGCGTAAAATTATTGGGAATAAACCAGCGTCTGGAACAGGAATTCTGGATGAACTTGGACAAGAACATATGGAAACAGGCGCATTAATTGTGTATACATCTGCTGATAGCGTACTGCAAATTGCTGCTCATGAAGAAGTTGTACCACTTGAAGAATTATATAACATTTGTAAAATTGCACGTGAGTTAACACTTGATGAAAAATATATGGTAGGTCGTGTTATCGCTCGTCCATTCGTTGGGGAGCCAGGAAACTTCACACGTACGCCAAACCGTCATGACTATGCTTTAAAACCGTTTGGACGCACAGTTATGAACGAATTAAAAGATTCCAATTATGATGTAATTGCAATCGGTAAAATCTCTGATATTTATGATGGAGAGGGCGTAACACAATCTCTTCGCACAAAATCTAACATGGATGGCATGGATAAGCTTGCAGACACAGCGGGTATGGACTTTACAGGTTTAAGCTTTGTAAACCTTGTTGACTTTGATGCATTATTCGGTCATCGCCGTGATCCTCAAGGTTATGGAGAAGCATTGCAAGAATATGATGCACGTCTTCCTGAAATACTTGAAAAGTTAAAAGAAGACGACTTATTAATTATTACAGCTGACCATGGTAATGACCCAATTCATCACGGTACAGACCATACACGTGAATATGTACCATTATTAGCATATAGTCCAAGTATGAAAGAAGGCGGAAAAGAATTACCGCTTCGTCAAACATTTGCTGATATCGGTGCCACAGTTGCAGAAAACTTCGGTGTAACAATGCCAAAATACGGACAAAGCTTCTTAAACGAGCTAGATAAATAAGGAGGAATATCAAATGAATCGCGAGTTAATTTCAAAATCTGCTACATATTTAAAAGGGAAATTTCAAGAAACACCAACAGTAGGGTTAATCCTTGGTTCAGGTCTAGGTGTATTAGCTGATGAAATCGAAAATGCAGTAGCTGTACCGTACAGTGAAATTCCTGAGTTTCCTGTGTCTACTGTAGAAGGTCATGCTGGTCAACTTGTATTTGGTACACTTCAAGGTGTTACAGTTGTAGCAATGCAAGGTCGTTTCCATTACTATGAAGGGTACGATATGCAAAAAGTAACATTCCCAGTTCGTGTTATGAAAGAGTTAGGTGTAGAAGCAGTTATCGTTACAAATGCTGCTGGCGGTGTAAATACATCATTTGAGCCAGGAGATTTAATGTTAATTTCAGACCATATTAACTTTATGGGGCATAATCCATTAATCGGACCAAATGATTCTGAGATGGGTGTACGTTTCCCTGATATGTCTGAAGCATACAATAAAGACCTTCGCAAAATGGCAAAACAAGTTGCTGCTGACTTAAATATTAAAGTACAAGAAGGTGTGTATGTTGCGATGACAGGTCCTGTATACGAAACACCTGCAGAAATTCGTATGCTTCGTACAGTTGGCGGTGATGCAGTTGGAATGTCAACTGTACCAGAAGTTATTGTAGCTGGTCATGCCGGTATGAAAGTGCTTGGTATTTCTTGTATTTCAAATATGGCAGCTGGAATTTTAGATCAGCCGCTTCATCATGATGAAGTAATTGAAACAACAGAGCGTGTAAAAGCAAACTTCTTATCGCTTGTAAAAGCAATTGTAAAACAAATGAAGGGGTGAGTTCCCAATGAGAATGGTGGACCTAATTGCAAAAAAACGTGATGGTAAAGCTTTAACGACAGAAGAAATTAATTTTATCATTAAAGGTTACACAAATGGTGATATTCCAGATTACCAAATGAGTTCACTTGCAATGGCAATTTTCTTCCAAGATATGAATGAGCAGGAACGTGCTGATTTAACAATGGCAATGGTAAATAGCGGCGATACAATTGATCTATCAGCGATTGAAGGAGTTAAAGTTGATAAACATTCAACAGGTGGTGTTGGTGATACAACTACGCTTGTGTTAGGTCCATTAGTTGCTGCTTTAGGTGTACCAGTTGCGAAAATGTCTGGTCGCGGTCTTGGACATACAGGTGGTACGATTGATAAATTAGAAGCAGTTCCAGGATTTCATGTGGAAATTGAAAATGAGGAATTTATTCGCCTTGTAAATGAAAATAAAATTGCTGTTATTGGTCAAAGTGGCAACTTAACACCTGCTGACAAAAAGTTATATGCACTTCGTGACGTGACGGCAACGGTAAACTCTATCCCGTTAATTGCAAGCTCTATTATGAGTAAAAAAATTGCAGCTGGTGCGGATGCAATCGTACTTGATGTTAAAACAGGTGCAGGTGCATTTATGAAAACGGATGAGGATGCGAAGCAATTAGCAGAAGCGATGGTTCGCATCGGTAACAATGTTGGCCGTAAAACGATGGCTGTTATTTCTGATATGAGTCAGCCGCTTGGTGAGGCAATCGGTAACGCTTTAGAAGTGAAAGAAGCGATCGATACATTGCAAGGAAAAGGACCAAAAGACTTAGAAGAGTTATGTTTAACGCTTGGAAGTCAAATGGTATATCTTGCTGGACAAGCTTCTTCTTTAGAAGATGCGCGTGAAAAGCTAATCGAAGTCATGAACAACGGGAAAGCACTAGAATCATTTAAAACGTTCTTAGCAGCACAAGGCGGTGACGCTTCAGTTGTAGATGATCCTTCTAAATTGCCGCAAGCACAATATAAGATTGAAGTAGAGGCAAAAGAAGATGGATATGTATCTGAAATTGTTGCAGATGAAATTGGAACAGCAGCGATGCTTTTAGGAGCAGGCCGCGCAACGAAAGAATCAGAAATTGATTTAGCAGTTGGACTTATGCTTCGTAAAAAAGTAGGCGATAGCGTGAAAAAAGGTGAATCACTTGTCACGATTTACGCGAACCGTGAAAATGTAGAAGACGTAAAACAAAAAATTTACGAAAACATGAAGGTATCTGCAGAACGCGTAGATGCACCAAAGTTAGTACATGGCATCGTTGAGAAATAAGATAAAGTGACAATTTGTTCACGAATTGTGAGATAAAAAAGCTAAGGAGTTTTCTCCTTAGCTTTTTTTGCTTATAATAATAACGGGTGAAACTATGATAAGAATTTGTGCAGTAACAAAAGAAAATGAAATATTATATGATTTGTCATTAGAAGAAACAAAGCGAGAAGATATTGTGTGGTTTTGGCTAGATTTATGTAAACCGACAAAAGAAGAGTATACATATATTTTACAAGACTATTTCAACTTTCATCCCCTTGCGATTGAAGATTGTTTAGAGTATGTACAGAGGCCGAAAGTTGACTTTTATGAAGGGTATAATTTTTTAGTTCTTCATGCTTTTAGTGAAGAGGGATTAGAGCCACACGAAATTGATTTATTCGTTAGTGATCATTTTGTTGTATCCTTTCACTTTTCGCATAATAAGGCAATTGAACGAGCGTGGAATAAACTTGGGGAAAGACAGCGAATAAAGAGAAGTACTCTTCATGTGACCCATATGATTATTGACCAAATTGTCGATGATTATTTTGCTCCAGTATATTATATTGAAGATCATTTGAATGCAATTGATGATAATTTAACAGGAAATATAACAAGTACTGTATTAGAAGAGGTATTTGATATTCGTACTGATTTATCAAAATTGCGAAGAACAATTGTACCAATGCGTGATTTATTGTATCGTATTTTAAATTCAACACGTTTTTATGGTGGGAATGATCATGAAATTTATTTTAAAGATATTTATGATCACCTGTTAAAGCTGTCTGAGATGATTGAAACAAACCGAGAGCTAACAGCGGATATCCGGGATAGTTACTTTTCGCTAAACTCTCATCATATGAATAACATTATGAAAACATTAACGGTTTTTTCAACCATTTTCATGCCATTAACATTTATTGTTGGTGTATATGGAATGAATTTTGACAATATGCCAGAGTTAAAATGGGCGAATGGTTATTATGTTTGTTTAGCCATAATGGCTCTTATTGGTGGTGGAATGATGGTATGGTTTTATAAGAAGGGCTGGTTTAAATAAGGTGAAGCTCCGTGAGTGGGGGGGAGAAAACCCACCCATTCGGGCTTTTACGGGCAGTTGTCTGCTATCTAGCTTCTTCGTTTCTCTCTACATCTGGAGATGGTAATTTTATTGCCTGTTAATGAGAGATAATAAAAACCCCCGGGAATTCCCGGAGGTTTTTATTTAGCCGATGGCGTGTAACACAAACATGAGTAAGAACAGACATGTGATAGTATAAAGAGGTTTTGCAACTTCTTTATGTTTACCAAGTGCTACTTTTAAGATTGGGTATGCAATGAATCCAAAAGCGATACCATCAGCAATGCTATATGTGAGCGGAATCATAATGATAATTAAAAACGCTGGAAATCCTTCTGAAAAATCGTTCAGAGGAATTTGTTGAATGTTTGTAATCATTAAACCGCCAATAATAATTAAGATTGGAGCGATTGCACTATCTGGAATCAGCTTTACAAACGGCAAAGCAAACAATGAGGCGAAGAATAATCCGCCAGTGACGATAGACGTCAGACCTGTTTTACCGCCCGCCGTAATACCAGCAGCACTTTCTACTGTAGAAACAGTTGGACTTGTTCCAAATAGACCGCATGTCATCGCTGAAATTGCATTTGCCTGATAAGCACGAGGAAATTTACGCTGATCTTCTAATAAACCATGTAAAAGGCCCATGTTTTCAAAAATGAGCACCATACTCAATGAGAACGTTGCGATTAAAAATGGTAAAGAAGCCAGTTTCCCAAACGACATTGCGCCAAAAACATCACCATAGTTAGCAAATGAAAAGGTGCTATTGCCGACTTGACTTGTATCAACAATACCAAACAACCAGGAGATTCCGGTTCCAATTGCAATTGTCCATAAAAAGTTTCCACGTATATTACGAATAAATAAAACTAATGCCACAATAAGAGTAAGAAGTGTCGCTAGAACAACTGGACTACTTAACTTTCCTAATGTAACAGCCGTATTTGAATTCGCAACGACAAGGCCACCTTTTTGTAAGCCGATAAATGCTAAAAATAGCCCGATACCGACTGTAATCGCTTCTTTTAACGACTTTGGAATTGCAACAGAAAGCGTGCGAGCAATTGGTGTAAATGCGGCAATTGTAAAAATAATACCAGCGATAAAGACCGCTGCTAATGCTTCTTGCCAAGTTAAACCAAGCGTATGCACTGCTGTGTACGTAAAAAACGCGTTTACTCCCATACCTGGTACAAGGATCGCTGGTGCATTTGCCCAAAATGCCATTAATAGACATCCGACAAATGAGCTGAATACAGTTGCTAAAATTCCTGCTTCAAGAGGAATACCAGCATCTGATAAAATAGATGCATTCACAATCATAATATAAACAATCGTGAAAAATGATGTTACACCAGCAAGTACTTCTTGTTTTGGCGATGTGTGATGTAGGTCTAATTTAAATGTTTTTTCAAGGATTCCTTTCATGTTAAACCTTCTTTTTTATATCCCTCTCCCGCCCGTGATATCCCTATGCAGGACTCACCATTTTTAATTATAACAAAACAAAAGGTTTTTACAATAACTAAAATGAGAACGGTTACTTCTTTTTATTGGATATAATTAAATATAGGTAAAAACAGCACGTACCGTTGAAATGATTTCCAATTCTCCTGATTGAATAGGGGGGGCACCACTATGGACAGCGGAATAAGCAACAAATTCCCGCGGCATTTGAGAGGACTCTTCAACGAGAGAAATGGGAATGGGATTTATATTTAGACTATATGTACCAGCAATCGTCCTTGCTTTTTCTTGGGCATTTTGCACAGCGAGTACTAATGCTTGTTTGTAGTAAGCGTTTGGATCTGAAACGCGAAATACAAGTCCTTTGGCGACATTTGCCCCGTTTGCTACAGCTGCTTCATATACTTCTCCTGCTTTTTGTACATTCAATACAATAATTTCATATAAATGCTCAACTTGATAACCGCGTAAAATAGCCTTTTCGTTCACGTGTTCATATTGCGGTGTAATGGTGTAAGAAAGCGTTTTGATATTTTGCTCTGTAATTCCAAGCTGTTTTAAAGATGCAAGCAACTGAGTAGAAAGAGCAGCATTTTCTTCTTGTGCTTGCTTTACATTTGGACCTTCAGTACGAACACCAATTGTTAAAACAACAACATCGGGTTTTGCTTTTACGACACCTTCACCTTGTACAGTAACAGTTGCTTCCTTACCATTACGTAAATCATGTACATATGGTGGCATTCCAATTTGCATAACTGTTCACCTTCCTTACTTCATTTATATGAAGGAAGGAAGTCCATTTTTTCTTTAAATTTAGAAATATATTGGAAAATCTAAGTAGAAAGAAAATATATACAATTAAGGTATTCATGCATTATAATATGTGTAAATATTATAAAAAAGGATCGAGAACAGTGAACGAAAAACGAGAAGCACTTATTTTAGACTTATCTATTTCCTTTCGAAAAATGATTCGTTTATTACAAAATGATATTAATGAACTCTTTTCTGAGTATATGCCATGGAATGAGTTTTCTGTACTGCGTGCATTATATTGGAAAAGCCCGCAAATGGCATCTCAAATTGCAAGTGAAGTGAACGTTACATCGAGTCATATTACAGCGGTTACAGATCGTCTTGTTCGTAAGGGACTTGTAATGAGAAAGCGCTCTGATTCAGACAGGCGTATTGTTTATTTAGAAATTACGGATAGCGGAAAAGAAGTTGCCGAAAAGCTTGAAAATGTTCGAAAAGAATATTATAGAGAGAAGTTCCAGGACTGGAGCGATCAAGAAATTGAAATGGTATTGGAACTCTTTGGCAGAGTGCTATAAAAAATAGAAAAGCAACTTTTGCTTTTCTATTTTTTATAGCTTCATCATCCTATGGAACAGTTACGTTGCATAAAAATTAACCTAAACTCCTATACTTTACCTATATGGAATAGGAGGTAGGCTATGAAACGTATCGTTTCTTTTGGAATTATCGGTATATGTTTATTATGTTACAGTATACAAATAAGTGCAGCATCTCCGAAACAAATTGTACAAAAGGAACTGCAATATATTTCGAATAATGAATCTGTTTTATATGCGCAATTATGGGTACGTTCCATGCAAAATTCGGTGTTATTTTACCATAGTGATCAGATTCATCATCAAGATACTTTACATAATGTGAAACGTTCTTCTCTTGTCAACGTAAAACAAATATCATTGACCAAAGCTTCAGTGTATATTCCGCGAGTTTCTCAGTATGTAGCTAAATTTGGAAAAGAAAACGTACAAGTCTATTATTTAGCTGCGCGGTATGATGTGAAAAAAGAAAATCCGTATCAGCTAAATGGAATGAACTATTTCTTACAAGTGTTTGTGCAAGAGCACGGAGACTGGAAAGTTGCTGAAAGTGTTGTCGCACCGACGGATCAAATCGTGACAAATGGGGATGGATTTGGGACGGATGAAGAGAAGAACTATAGTGGAAGACGAAACAACGTGAAAAAAGCCTCCTGACTAGGAGGCTATTTTGCATATAAAGAAAGTTTATGTTTTAACATTCGTTGCAAAATGGCATATGTCAAAATGCTAAACCCTATAACATACATATAGTGAAGCTGGATAGATTTACTGCCATTAGTGAAAATTTCGCTGCCAAGAAGTCCGAAACAAATGGAAGTACATATTGAGAAATAGACATGAAGTCTTTGATATAGCAATATCTTTCCATTATGTTCATTAGGTGAGCGTGCATATAAATAGGTTCCTAGTGGAAGACAGATAAGTATATAAATTGCAGGACTTAGTATTGTCCAAGCAGATGGAATATGGTGATAAGCAGGTCCTGCATGTAGGTCTCCGTATTCATCTTTTGTAGCTTCTCTTTGCGGATGATAGTCATAGTTAATTTTAAAATGCGTAAGAGGAGCTAATGTACTTGTATTTTCTATATACATGGAACTTTTACCATAGACATTGTTATATTCTTTTTTTGATAAATCAACATGTAATGCAAAGAAAGGAAAAACAAGCTGAAAAATGTAAATAGGTAAAATCATTAAGATATAACTTAGCGCACCTTGTGAAACAATATTTCCGGTAATGGTTCCGATAAAAAGAGCTAGTGTATAAACTGCAATTAATGTCATGATTGTATAGGCAAAGTATAGATGAAATGGTGTAAATGATTGATATTCAGCATGTATCGTCGTTTTATAGACGATATACATAAGGAACCAGCTTACGCTAAGTGCACTTACGATATGAGCCATACCGAATAACCACTTTGATAAAAATAAGTGTGACCGTTTAAATGGCATAGCCCAAAGAAAATCGACCGATTGATTATTTCGTTCCCAACCTATTAATAGGGTAGCTAATGCAATTAAAATGAGGGCAGGAAATATGATAGGGTCACTGCCTCCAAAATAATAAAAATAATCACTATCTTTAATATTCATCTGAAAGTAATGAACCGTATTTTGAGCTTCTACATAATATTTATAAGGTAAAGCGTATAGTGTAATGAACCAAAAGAGCAAAATGACATATTTCCCTTGCTTCCAGTTTCGCACCCATAATGCTTTATGGAACATGTAATTCACCTCGATTTAAATGTATATTTTTCTTGGGTAAAAAAATTGTTATCTTCCTATGAAAGAGAATTTCTGTTTTAGTAGACGAGATAAAATGAGATAACAGATGGATCCTATACCTAGAAAACCTATATAATAGCTCGCTAACGAATTGATTCCTCCTAGTAAACGAGCACCAAGCAAGGCAAAGCACGTTACCGTACAAACGATAAAGAGCTTTTGCAGCTTTGGAAAAAGTAGTATTTTTCCGTTCTGTTCGTTAGGTGACCGAGTATATAAGTACGTGCTTAATGGTAATAAAATCAGTGTATATAGAATAGGGCTTATTAATGTCCAGGGAGACGGAATTGAGCTAAAGTTAGGCTCATTAATTCGTTTTCCTGTTTTATCTGTATAGGCAGACTGCGGATCGTAATTAAAATGAATTTGAAAATGTATCATAGGTGAAAAGGTAGTAAGTTTTTCAACTTTATTCATATATGCATTTTCTTGTTCGTAAGTGTTAGAATACGATTTATTCGTATGAACAGAAATGAATCCAGCAATCAAAAGAGACAATACGAAAGGTAAGATAAGAACAATTGTAGTTAAAAGACCTTGTGATACAACATTTCCAGCAATTGTTCCGATACATAGCGTTAGCGTATAGATTGCAATGAGTACGATGGTTGCATATAGAAAATAATAGTGAAACGGTGAAAATATTTGATATTTATTATGAAAAGTTGTTTTTTTCAAAATAGCGAAAATTCCCCAGTTCAATACTAGAACACTAATAATATTACATACACCGAAAAGCCATTTTGTAAGAAAGATATGCATTCGCTTAAATGGCATCGACCAAAGTAGATCGATAGATTGATTGTGACGATCCCAGCCAATGAGTACACAACCTAAAACAATAACAAGTGCACCCTGTATTACTATAGTTTCTTCAGGGAAAATATAGTGGTAATGAAAACGATAATTCCATTTCATATTATCGTGAAAATAGTTTAGCTGTTCTGCAGCTGCTAAATAATATCTGCACGATAGTAGATAGAAATTAATGAGCCAAAATAGTAAAATAGTATATTTTCCTTGTTTCCAGTTTCGCATCCATAGTGCTTTATGAAACATGTAATTCACCTCGATTTATAAGGATTTCCTACTTGATTAAAACAGTAACGTTTATCTTCTACCAAAAGAGAATTTTCGTTTTAGTAAACGAGTTAAAATGATATAACTGATAATCCCTGATCCTAAAACGGTTATATAATATCCCCATATAGAAAAGTGCATTCCTAATATGCGTCCACTTAACAATGCAAAGCAAATGACAGTACAAGCAATAAACCATTTTTGTAACTGCGGAAACAAGAGTATTTTTCCGTTTTGATCGTTAGGAGAATATTTATATAAAGTAATTGCTAACGGGAGAAATATGATAATGTAAGCAATCGTGCTGAGGAGCTTCCAAGCAGACGGAATGGATACATTCTCCATTGGATTTAACCTCGGTGATTCAGAAATTTTATTACCATGCTGATCAAAATTCTCGATAGGATGGTAATCATATATAATATAAAATTTGTCTAATGGTGCCAATACGCTTGTCTGTGTTAAGTAATCACTAATCTTATTTCCTGTTTTATACAATTCTTTTGTTGAATCTCCTATATGAGCGTGAAGAAACCCAAATATTAATATTATTAAAATGTATGGAAGATATAAAATCATTGCTGTTAAGGCGCCCTGTGAAAGAATATTTCCTGTAATGGTGCCAATAAATAGAGCGAATGTATAAACAGCAATGAGTATGATTGTAGCGTACAAAAAGTAAGTATGGAACGGGCTAAATATTTGATACTGGTCATGGAAAGATATTTTTTTGATGCCATACATACTAGCCCAGCAAACAATGTTTGCGATTATAATATTTAAAATACCAAACAACCATTTTGTGAGAAAAATATCTTTTCTTTGAAATGGCATGGAGAAAAGAAAATCGATAGATTGATTGCTGCGTTCCCATCCAATTAATAGACAAGCAAGTGCAATGAGAATGATGCCTTGTATCATGACTGGATCTAATGTTTGAAAAGAATAGGCGTAGTAATATACATAACCATCAAATTTCATTGTTGATTGAGCAAGTTCAGATTGTGCTCCGTTGTAATATTGATAAGGAAGCATATATAAACTGCTTAACCAAAATAATAAAACAATATATTTTCCCTGTTTAAATGTTCGCATCCATAACGCCCTATGAAACATGTGAGCCCTCCTCGAATGCCGTAACAAATACATCCTCAAGTGACATTGGCAACTCTTCTAATAAGAGTGGCTGCTCTTTATGAAATTTTTCTAACGTAGTAGCTACATTGCCTTCGATTAAGACGGTATAAACTTTTCCTATTTGGTTTAATACTTTCACATTACATAAATTCATCAGCTTTTGTGGTAGGGAGCGCTCGTAAGCTACTTGAATTTTTGCATAGCGTAATTTTGTATCATCTAAAGCTGTGATCGATGCGATTGTATGATCTTTTAAAATGATGACTGTGTCTGCAATTTTTTCCACTTCATCTAGGTGATGCGTAGAAATGAGAACTGTGATTTCGCGCTCTGCCACTTCTTCAATTAAAAATTGAAGGATTTGTCTTTTCACGATTGGATCTAGTCCATTTGTTGGTTCATCTAAAATAATGTATTCTACGCCAGTAGAAAAAGCTAGGATCATCGCTAGCAAAGCTTTCATTCCGCGGGAGTAGGTGCGAATGCGTTTCTCTGGTAAGTTAAAGCGTTCTAGTAGTTTATAAAAATAGTCTGCATTGAAATTATGATAGACTGCTTTATAAAATTTTGCGATTTCTTTTACTGTATATCCGCTGAGTACATTTGTAGAGTCTGGAACATATACGACCATTTGTTTTACTTCAGGATGTTTGTGCACGTCAATTTCGTTATATGTAACAGTGCCTTCATCTGGATTTAAAATTCCAACGAGTGTGCGTAATAATGTTGTTTTCCCAGCTCCGTTTCTTCCGAGTAATCCGACGATGCTTCCTTTTTTTAAAGTAAATGAAATATCTTCTAATATTGTTTGGTTATCAATTGTTTTCTTTACGTTCGTCACCTTCAGCATGAGTATTTCCCCCTAATTCTTTATAGTATGAATCAATCCAATCATGAATTTTTTCTTTTGAAATACCGAGATAAGAAGCTTCTAGTAATAGTTGATGAAATTGTTTTTCCACCATAGCAATTTTCCTTTCATCTTGTGTTGGGGTAATCGATTGTGATACAAATGTTCCTTTGCCGCGCAGTGTTTCAATAATTCCTTGTCGTTCTAATTCTTGATACGCTTTACTCACCGTATTTGGATTAATTACAAGTGAAGAGGCAAGTTCCCGAACGGAAGGGAGTTTATCGTTTGGTGCGAGTATCGCTTTTAAAACTAGTTCCTTTACGTTATGAACAATTTGTTCCCATATCGGAGTGTTGCTTCTTGGATCAAGTTGAATGTGCAAGAGCAATGTCTCCTTCCTGATGAAATTTTAAGTGTACTACTAGATGTAATACACTTAATACAATAAATAATGCACTTCTGTTTGTCAATTCTATTTTTAGAAAAAGATGGTATAAAAACCCTTCATTTGGAAAAGATAGGTGTGATATAGAATGGAGGGTTAGTCATGAAGCGATTGATTGGAATACTTGTTTGTTTCATGTTATTGCTTTCCGCTGTTCCAATTGGTTTTGCGCAGTCTGAGAAAAAAGAAGCAGAAACAAAACCAAAGCTAGCGGAACAAGCATCGTCAGCGATTGTTATTGAACAGGATACGGGAAAAGTTTTATTTGAAAAAAGCCCAAATGAAAAGTTGCCACCTGCTAGTATGACAAAAATTATGACCATGCTACTCATTATGGAGCAAATTGAAAAAGGAAAACTAAAATTGCAAGATAAAGTGAGAACGAGTGAACATGCAGCTTCTATGGGCGGATCGCAAATTTTCCTTGAGCCTGGTGAAGAAATGACAGTCAATGAAATGCTAAAAGGCATTGCAATTGCATCTGGAAATGATGCATCAGTTGCAGTTGCTGAACATATTGCTGGGTCAGAAGAAGGATTTGTAGATATGATGAATAAAAAAGCAAAAGATTTAGGACTTAAAAATACTCATTTTCAAAATCCAACAGGTCTTCCAGCCAAGAACCATTATTCAACAGCATATGATATGGCAGTTATGGCAAAGGAATTAATGAAGTACCCGTTAATTCGTAAATATACAGGTAAATATGAAGATTATTTACGAGAAGATACGGATAAGAAATTTTGGCTTGTCAATACAAACAAGCTTGTTCGGTTCTATCCAGGTGTTGATGGCGTGAAAACAGGCTTCACAACAGAGGCAAAATATTGTTTGACAGCATCTGCAGAGCGAAATGGCATGCGCGTCATTTCTGTTATTATGGGGTCTCCAACATCAAAAGAACGGAATGCGGAAGTAACGAAGCTTCTTGATTATGCATTTAGTCAATATATGACGAAAAAAATGTATACAAGAGGAGAAAAAATTCAGACAGTAAAGGTTGGAAAAGGAAAAAAAGAAACTGTCGACTTAGTTGCATCTGACAATGTTTCTCTACTGATGAAAAAGGGAGAAACGATGAAAAATATTAAAAAAGAAGTAGTGGCTGAGGAAAAAGTGAAAGCTCCAATTAAAAAAGGAGATGCTTTAGGTACACTTGTCATAAAAAAAGATAATCAAGTATTACTCAAACAGACAATCGTTGCGAAAGAGGATGTCGCAGCAGCGAGCTGGTGGGAGTTATTTAAACGAAGTTTTGGGATGTTTTCGACATCGAAATAGCGGCAATTTTGTTGCCGCTTTCTCTTTTGTTGTTGAGTCAGTTGTTATCTTAATGGTAAGAGATGCCGCTAGAAGGTTCATTTTATGACGAAATAATACTTCTTTTGTCAGGTGGAAGGATTCTACATTTATTTTAGAGAAAAACTTCTTATATGTTTTGCGTGTATGCGCGAATTTTGAATGTAAGGAGGAAATAGAGTGAGTCTTTCTATTCATTTAGAAGTAAAGCGTGATGTCTTATGTGTTCGTTTAGCAGGCGAACTGGATCATCATACTGCTGAAGAGTTGCGAGCGAAAGTTACTGATATGATTGAGACGCATCATGTTCATCATATTATTTTAAATTTAGAGCAATTAGCATTTATGGATAGCTCTGGCCTTGGTGTTGTGTTAGGAAGATATAAACATGTCAAAAGCTTAGGCGGCGAAATGGTTGTATGTGCAATTTCTCCTGCTGTAAAACGCTTGTTTGAGATGTCAGGGCTATTTAAAATTATTCGTTTAGAAGAAAATGAAGCGCATGCGCTCGCGACATTGGGGGTGGCGTAGATGAGAAATGAAATGAACCTTCAATTTTCAGCATTAAGTCAAAATGAATCGTTTGCTCGGGTTACAGTTGCAGCTTTTATTGCGCAGCTTGATCCAACGATGGAAGAGTTAACTGAAGTGAAAACAGTTGTGTCTGAGGCGGTAACGAATGCCATTATCCATGGGTATGAAGGACACCCAGATGGCATTGTGTATATTACGGTTATTTTGGAAGAGGATATGGTAAAGTTAACGATTCGTGATGAAGGGATTGGAATTTTAGATTTAGATGAAGCAAGGCAACCCCTTTTCACAACAAAACCCGAATTAGAGCGTTCCGGAATGGGATTTACCATTATGGAAAATTTTATGGACGAAGTAGAGGTTATTTCCAATGAATCTTTCGGGACAACGATCCATTTGACGAAGTATCTATCAAAAAGTAACGCTCTATGCAATTAAGGAGAATTGCCTATGGACATAGAGGTCAGAAGTGAAAAAGGAAAAGGCCAGTTAAAGGATCAAGAGTTAAAAGAATTAATTCAAAGAAGTCAAGATGGTGATCAAGGAGCGAGAGATTTAATTGTACAAAATAATATGAGACTTGTTTGGTCGGTTGTACAACGTTTTTTAAATCGCGGTTATGAACCGGAAGACTTGTTTCAAATTGGTTGTATTGGTTTGTTAAAATCTGTCGACAAATTTGATTTATCTTTTGATGTAAAGTTTTCGACATATGCAGTCCCAATGATTATTGGAGAAATTCAACGTTTTTTACGTGATGATGGGACAGTGAAAGTAAGTCGTTCTTTAAAGGAAACTGGAAATAAAATTCGCAAAATGAAAGATGAATTATCAAAAGAGTATGGCCGTGCACCGACAGTTACCGAGATAGCTGAGGCGTTAGAATTAACGCCAGAAGAAGTGGTAATGGCGCAAGAAGCAAGTCGGACACCGTCATCTATACATGAAACGGTGTATGAAAATGATGGTGACCCTATTACCATTTTAGATCAAATTGCGGATCGTTCTGAAACGAAGTGGTTTGATAAGATTGCTTTAAAAGAAGCGATTCGTGAATTAGATGAACGTGAACGACTGATTGTATATTTGAGATATTATAAAGACCAAACGCAATCAGAAGTAGCGGAGCGTTTAGGGATTTCTCAAGTACAAGTGTCACGACTAGAAAAGAAAATATTAAAGCAAATGAAGGAACGAATAGGCGAATAGTCTATTCGTTTTTTTATTTTAAAAAAGTTGTATTAGAAAATTTTCCAATATCCATACTACAACTACGAGGAATAGTTAAGAGGTGATTGGAGTGGAGCAAACGATTTATGTAAAGATGAGAAGTCGTCTTCAAGTGTCTCCTGCTTATGAGATTACAGTTGGTGATGTTGCACAAGTAGTTGGGGATTCACATATTGTCGACGAAATAAAACGACAGGCTGTATACAAAATTACAAAGAAAGATAAAACGCATGTGGTAATTGATGTGATGAAAGTTATTCAGCGCATTCAACAGTATTCTAGCAATTTACAAATTAATTTGCTTGGTTCAGCACAAACTATTGTTGAAATCGTATATGAGAAAAAACGAGTAAATCCTTTTTTCTTTGGAATGGTTTGGCTATTACTATTTGTGGGGGCTGCCCTTGCTATTATTTATTTTCATGAAGATGTTAGTATGCAGCAAGTACATCAACGCTTGTATTACATGATTACAGGAGAAAACAACAAAAAGCCACTTTTATTTCAAATCCCATATTCGTTAGGACTTGGGCTTGGAATGATTCTTTTTTTTAATCATGTTTTTCAAAAGCGCATTAATGAGGAGCCGAGCCCATTAGAAGTTGAAATGTTCCAATACCAGCAATCTCTCGATCAATATGTAATGATGAATGAAAATAAAGAAATGATAAAGAAAATCCCAAATGATTGAATATATCGGGGTAATCTTTATTGGATTTGCTGGTGGAATTGCTGTTGGAGGAGGATACGTTGCATTTTTAACTGTATTAGGTGTGATTCCAAGGCTTGCTCAGTTAACGAAAAGTGGTCATCGTGTTCAATATTATGAATGGGCTGTTGTGAGTGGCGCATTAAGCGGCGCATGGTGCAGTTTACGCGAGATCACATTGGTGGCTTCACCGTATTGGCTTTTGCTCCTTGGATTGTTGTGTGGCACATTTATTGGAATGCTTGCCGCTGCCTTAACAGAAGTGCTGAATGTACTTCCGATATTGGCAAAACGTGTTGGGGTTGATGGGAAAATTGTTATTCTTCTCATCGCACTTGTTCTTGGTAAGGTGGTAGGTTCTTTATTTCATTGGATTTATTTTGTGAAATAGGAGGTATGTAAATGACACCGCGAAAATTGAAAGATGATTATACAAATAACGTGAAAAAGTATCAACCAAAACCTAACTATGTTATGAATTGCGTCAAGGCTTTTGTTGTTGGAGGACTTATTTGTACATTAGGTGAAGCTTTGATGAAGATGTACATACACTATTTTGATTTTACGGAGAAAAATGCGGGAAATCCAGTAATCACAACATTAATATTATTGTCGGCTATTTTAACGGGGGTTGGTGTATATGATAAACTTGGACAATTTGCAGGGGCAGGATCAGCAATCCCAGTTACTGGATTTGCAAATTCAATGGTGAGTGCAGCGATGGAACACCGCAGCGAAGGGATTGTTCTTGGGATTGCCACCAATATGTTCAAGATTGCTGGAAGTGTAATTGTATTTGGTGTTGTTGGAGCGTATGTTGTCGGTCTCATTCGGTATACATGGAAGCTGTTTATCTCACCCTAATAGCAGTAATCTCTCACCTTAAGATTCAGAGAAAACGAAGAGGACAGGTGGGGAAAATCACTAAGGGAAGTTTCACTTTATGTAAGTAAAGGAGAAGACAGATGAGATTAACTGGGAAACAAACGTGGGTATTTCAAAACGATGTATATGTGAATGCGACAGGAACGGCTGTTGGACCGGAAGAAGCGGAGGGACCGCTTGGAGATAGTTTTGATATTACATATGATGATTTGCATTGCGGAGAAGAGAGCTGGGAGCTAGCAGAAAGACGATTAATGAGGGATTCAATTCAACAAGTATTGCGAAAAGAAAAGCTGCAAACATCTGATATCGATTTTTTTTTAGCTGGAGATTTATTAAATCAAACGGTTACAGCAAATTATGTTGCTAGAGAACTTTCGATTCCATTTTTAGGAATGTTTGGAGCGTGTTCAACTTCTATGGAGACGCTCGCTGTTGGCGCTGCATTTATTGATGGTGGATTTGCAAATCGCGTATTAGCAACAGTTAGTAGTCATAATGCCACTGCTGAAAGGCAATTTCGTTATCCAACAGAGTATGGAGGGCAAAAACCAACTACAGCGACATTCACTGTTACAGGAGCTGGTACAGCTTTAATTAGTCGTGAAAGAAGTTCAATTAAAGTAACATCAGCAACCATTGGAAAAGTTCAAGATTTAGGCATAACAGATCCGTTTGATATGGGATCTGCTATGGCGCCTGCTGCAGCCCATACAATTCAACAGCATTTTGAAGATTTAAAAAGAAGTGCTGTAGATTATGACTTAATTGTGACGGGTGATTTATCTGCAGTTGGAACACCAATTACGCGGCAACTTTTGTTAGATGAAGGCTATGACATAGGTAATGTCTATAATGATTGCGGTTTAATGATTTACAGAGATGACCAGCAAGTATTTGCAGGTGGGAGTGGCTGTGCCTGCTCTGCAGTTGTGACATATGGACATTTAATGAAAGAAATGAGAAAGGGGAATTTACAACGGATTTTTGTTGTAGCAACTGGTGCCTTGTTAAATCCGATTATGATTCAACAAAAAGAAACGATTCCAACGATTGCACACGGTATCGTATTTGAAAGAATAAAAGGGGTGTAATATGTGGAATTTATATATGCGTTTGTAGTTGGAGGTGCGATTTGTGTCATCGGACAACTACTGTTAGATTTTACAAAATTAACACCTGCACACGTTATGGCAATCTTCGTAGTAGCTGGCGCTATTTTAGATGGATTTGGAATTTATGATAAATTGATTCAGTTTGCAGGAGCAGGAGCAACTGTTCCTATTACAAGTTTTGGTCATTCTTTATTGCATGGTGCGATGGAAGCTGCAGAAAAGCATGGTTATCTTGGGATTGGAATGGGAATGTTTAAGTTAACATCTGTTGGAATTTCAGCATCAATTTTATTTGCATTTTTAGCAGCACTTATTTTTAAACCGAAAGGATAAACAAGATGAGAAGACGGGTTATTTTGGTGACAGACGGAGATGAATATGCACAGCGAACAATCGAGTTACTATCAAAGGAGTTTGGGGGACGATGTATTTCGGCATCGCAAAGTAATCCAACGAAATTAACAGGGAGAAAGATTGTTGAGCTTATCATGCAAACACCACATGACCCAGTTTTTGTTATGTTTGATGATAGTGGATATATTGGAGAAGGTTCAGGAGAAAAAGCACTAAAATATGTAGCAACAAATAAACAAATTGATGTGCTTGGCGTATTAGCTGTCGCCTCTAATACACATCATTGGGAATGGGCCCGCGTTGATGTAAGCATCGATCGGGAAGGACGGTTAACCGAATATGGTGTTGATAAGTTTGGGTTAGCGGATGTTGAAATAGGAAGGATTAATGGTGATACCGTTTACTGTTTAGATGAACTACATGTTCCCATTATTGTTGGAATTGGGGATATTGGAAAAATGCGCGGAAATGATGACTGCAAGCGTGGATCACCGATTACAAAAAAAGCAATTCAAGTAATTTTAGAAAGGAGTGGGTTTTATGACCAATCAAAAAAAGACTAGTATACCAATTTCTTCATTTTTAAGCGATAATGAAAATTATTTAAAACAAACGGTTGGACTTGGGGTTACGTTTGATGTGGGAATTCGTAAATTTCAAATTTTAGATAAAGAAATTGGTGTTTTCTATGTGAACGGTTTATGTGATTCAAACTTCATTATACACATTTTGGATGAGGTTGTTGATACGAATGAAATACAAAGGTATGAAGACAATACTGTAAAGCTGTTAGAAAATCGTCTTATTCATCAGCAAGTAAGTAAAATAAAGACGATGGAAGATGTTATATTTCAGGTTTTGTCAGGTTTAATCGTTATTTTTGTTGAGGGAGAAACAGAAGCATTTGTAATAGATGTTCGTAGTTATCCGGGACGAACTCCGACAGAGCCGGATACAGAGAAAGTTGTTAGAGGGGCCCGCGATGGATTTGTTGAAAATATTATTGTGAATACGGGTCTTATTCGGCGGCGTATTCGTGATCCTCGCTTGCGGTATGAGATGATGCGGGTAGGTGACCGATCAAAAACTGATACTTGTATCGCATATATACAAGATATTGCGAATCCAGACTTAGTGAAAATAATAAAGCAAGAGTTAGAAAGTATTCAAATCGATGGTGTGACGATGGCTGATAAAACCATTGAAGAGTTCCTTGTTAAACAAGGATATAATCCTTTTCCACTTATTCGATATACAGAAAGACCAGACGTTGCTGCGAATCATTTGCTAGAAGGACATGTTTTGCTATTGACAGATACTTCTCCTAGCGTAATTATTACACCAACAACATACTTTCATCATGTACAGCATGCTGAGGAGTTTCGGCAAAATCCAGCTGTCGGAACGTTTTTACGTTGGACTCGATTTATTGGACTATTGTTTTCACTGTTTTTATTACCACTTTGGCTTGCGTTTGTACTTGATCCTACTTTATTGCCAGAAAAACTTGCGTTTATTGGACCAAATAAAACGACAAATTTACCAATTTTCTTGCAAATTATTTTAGCAGAAGTAGGATTGGAATTTTTGCGACTGGCATCTATTCATACACCAACACCATTGTCATCAGCAGCCGGGTTAATTTCAGCTATATTAATTGGTCAAATAGCAATTGATGTCGGTCTATTTGTACCAGAAGTTATTCTATATACTGCCATTTCTATGATTGGATTATTTGCAACGCCAAGTTATGAATTAGGATTAGGGAATAAAATTGCTAAATTATTCCTCATCGTATGTATAGCTATATTTGGAGATACAGGATTTGTTATTGGAATGACATTGTTAATTTTATTTTTAGCATCGACTAAAAGTTTGCAAACACCATATCTTTGGCCGTTTCTTCCATTTGATTGGGGAGCATTCGTGAAAATTTTGATTCGACCGTCTATTCCTAATTTGAAAGTGCGTCCAAGTATAGTTCATCCACAAGATAAAAGACGACAAAAATGAGTAGAAGGAAACTTCTGCTCATTTTTATTATAAATTTATATGTTTTTAACAAAAACATAACATTTCTTTTGTACACTAGAAGTACATATGTTGTATGGAAGGGGAGATTACATGATTAAGTTATTTGTGAGTGATTTAGATGATACACTCGTTTATAATGTGAACCGGATTCATCGAGAGGATGAAAAAGCATTATGCTGGCTGGCAGAGAAGGGAACGGATATTTGTTTTGCTTCTGGCCGTTTTACTCATCGTATTCATGATGCTGTGAAGCAATTCGCTTTCCCTTATTATACAACAGGGTTAAATGGTGCGGTCTTATTAACGAAAGAAGGGGAAAAGCTCCACGAATCGACTTTTAATGGTGAAATTGCCCGGGAAATATATAAATATATACATGAAAAAGAGATGGCGGATATTGTATGTGCGAAGGAGCACCGATATACGAAAAAGAAAAATGAGCATCATCGTATGTTTGAAGAATCTATTCAAGTGAAAATCGCAGAAGTGGAGACATTAGAGGAAGAGTTTGGACAAACTATTCATCCCTCAAAATTATTTGTATATGGAGAAGAAGCAAAAGTTACAATGTTAGATGAAGAGCTGCGAAACAAGTTTCGAGGCAAAGCAGAAGTAGTGATTTCAGGAAAGAGATATGTGGATATTATGCCAGTTGGAATTAGTAAAGGAAGTGCGCTGCAAATTTTAATGGAACACTTACAAGTAGAGGCACCTGAAGTAGCGTGCATTGGGGATTCTTTTAATGATGTTTCAATGTTTTCTGTGACGCCGCATTCTTTTACGTTGCATCATGCTCATCCATATGTAAAAGAAAAAGCGAATCATGTTGTTCGTTCTGTAGAAGAAGCAATTATGAAACTTCCATTGTTAGCATAAAAAAGCTCGTCAATGACGAGCTTTTTTTAGTTAAATAGTGATTTAATAAAGTCAATAAAGCTAGAGAATACACCTTTTAGCTTTTCTAAAAAGCCTTGACCTTGTTCAGAACCTAGAAACGCGGAAACATGGTCTTTTGCTTTATTTAATTGGTTACTAACTTGATTCCAATCAATATTTAAATTTTTCATTTTTTCAAAGAGTGCTACTAAGTTATTGAGTTGTTCATCAGTTAATGTAATTCCAAGTTGATCTGCAACCTTTTTAATGAGTGAACGTAAATCTTCTGTTGTTTTTGGCTGTTCTTTTGCTATTTCTTGTTTAACGTTCGCAACAAGTTGTACAGCTTTATCATTCCCGATTTGGTCACCAAGTTTTGCAGTTTGAACCATTTCTTCGTTTGCCACTTTTTTTACTTCGTCTGGAATTTCTTTTTTCGATGTTGTTTCGTAAGCTTTCATTAAACCTGTTAAAGCTGCAGTTCCTGATACTTTAAATGGTGCTGTAATGTGTATATTCGCATCTTTTACACCTGCTGTAATTAATGCGTTAGTATACATTGCATCCGTTACCCAATTAATATTATGTGCTTGTACAACAAGACCAGATCCTTTTTTTGTATACGTAATCATAGAAGAAGAAATTGCTTTTGTGCCGATTTGTGCGTTTGGTACAATTCCATCTAAATATTTATGTTCTTCCGCATTTGATACCGTAATAATTTGTGCATCTTTTGGCGCTTTCATTTCTTCAAGAAGCTGTTGTTTTTGCTGCTCTGTTAAATTTTCTCCTAATGTAACAATAGACTCTCCCTCAATCACGTCTGCATATGAAGCTGTTGGAATTAAAAAGACCATCATAGCTAATAGCAGCGCTAATAGTTTCGTTTTCACGAAAAATCGCTCCCTTTCTCTTTCTAAAATTTTCGGGCAACAAAGTAATTATAGTATATTTTCTGTATTTGTCATCCGTCTTCAGATTGATTTGTTAAAGAAACAGCAGGATTGTCGGATTTTATAAAGGTTTTTGCAATAATATTTTTGTTTATTACAGTGATTGTGGTAATATAAGGCTGAGATTGTTGAAAGGAGCTTATTATACATGAAAACTTTAGGATACATATTAATGGAAAACGGTGAAAAAATCGAACTAGAATTTTTCCCAGAAGAAGCACCAAAAACAGTAGATAACTTTAAAAAACTAGCAAACGAAGGCTTTTATAATGGTGTTACGTTCCACAGAGTAATTCCTGGCTTTGTAAGCCAAGGTGGCGATCCAACAGGAACAGGAGCAGGTGGTCCTGGCTACTCCATTCCTTGCGAAACAGATGGAAACCCTCATAAACACGGTGTAGGCGCACTTTCTATGGCACATGCAGGAAGAAATACTGGAGGAAGCCAGTTCTTTATTGTACATGAACCACAACCGCATTTAGATGGTGTTCATACTGTATTTGGAAAGGTAACAAGTGGTATTGAGCCAGTATTAAATATGCGTCAAGGCGATGTTATGAAAGAAGTTAAAGTTTGGGAAGAGTAAAATGTGAGGAGGGAGCAAAATGCTCTCTCTTTTTTTGTAAAAAAGGAATGTGTAAGTTAAGAGCGGTAAAAGATACGTATGGGAGAATTTATGTTTTTATGTACCATTTAAGCTAAATGCGGACAATATTATTATAAACAGAATATCTATATTTGACTTCCTCTTTCCCTCTTTGTATGATTATAAAGTTGTTTTTGGGCAACCCTTCTCAGCTAATTAGAAATATTGTAAAATAGACATGATGTAAGATTTAAATTGCTGGTTTAGGGGATATATGATTTGTAACTTTTGTAAGAAGGGATAAATTTCATGTTAATTCGTTTTAAAAAAAGTTATGAAAAAATTGCAATGGGACTTCTTTCTTTTATGCCAATGGAAAAAGATATAAAACGTTTACAAGCAACGATGAAGGATTATGAAAAAAATGATAATTGGCAGCTCTATTTATGGAAAGAGGACGATGCTATTGTTGGGATTATTGGTACGGTAAAACAAGATGAAGATGTATTAGAAATTCAGCATATTAGTGTGAACCCTTCGCATCGTCACGTGGGAATTGGAACAAAAATGGTACAAGAATTACAAACAATGCTGCCGAATGTTACGATATGCGGCAATGAACAAACTTCTGGCTTTTGTGAGAAATGCAAAGAAGTCGAACATAATGTGCATTAATAAAGTGAAACTTTCTTCAGTGGGGATTATTTTCATCCATCACTGAGGGAAAGCTCTCACCAATTGGGCGTATGCCCGTAGTTATCTCCACCCTATTTTCTTTCTTTTTTCTGAATTTTGAGGTTGAGATTTTACTGTTCAAAAGTAGCAGGATAAAAGCAGAGATAATGTTATCTCTGCTTTCTTTTTTGTAATTGCACATTTCGTTCAGCAATCACATCTTCACGATTGCGGCGAGAATGTTTATGAATAATATCGTCATTTGGAGTAGAAGAAGTATCTTTCCAAGAAAGTCCTTTGTTTTTACATAATTGTATGCATATGTTTTCTAGATTCGGATTAGAAAAAGGAAGAAATAGTGCTGTATAAGGTTTATGATTTTGAATGATGTGCAGTCGTTCCTCAAGGAGCAATAATAGGTTGGGATAGTCTAAATCTAAAGCTTCTATGTGTTGTTTTTCATTTTGTAAAATGAAGAGCGCGCTCTTCATCATTCGCTGAGCGCCATTCCAATTACAACGTCTATGATGATATAAAGCAACGGCAATTTGAATGAGACCTACCCAATGTTGCTCACGTTCTCCGCGAGGTTTTGTTTTCCAATGTTCTTCTAAAATTTCGTGACATTCAAAGTAGTCGTAATCACTATGAAAATGAATTAAAAACTGTATGTATGCTTCATGATACATGCTTTTCACTCCTATTCTAAGCAGCGTACATATATAGTGTATCATAAAGTGAAACTTTCAACAGTGGGGATAAATATAAAGCGACTAGAGATTGTTCTAGTCGCTTTATGTCAGTTAACAGAAGCAAGCTGCACCGACAATAATTAATAAAATAAACAAGACAACGAGTAGAGCGAATCCGCCGTGGAAACCTCCAATATGTCCTCCCATAGTTTGTAACCTCCTACAATGTACTCATTACACTGTTATCATATGAACACGATGGGCATTGTGGCATAGGTATACGTCTATTTTTGATTAAATTTCTGAAAAAGGTTGGATAGTGTATGAGTATGCTCTATACTTATGGAGTGACAGAAAAAATGTGGTGGGATGATTTGTGCAATATAATTTTAAAGTTGAGGCATTTGAGGGCCCTTTAGATTTGTTATTACATTTAATTAATCGTTATGAAATTGATATATATAACATTCCTGTAGCGGAAATTACAGAACAATATTTATCATATATCCATGCGATGAAAGAATTGCAGCTTGATGTTGCAAGTGAATATTTAGTTATGGCCGCGACGCTATTACAAATTAAAAGTAAAATGTTACTTCCAAAGCATGAAGAAGATGAACAGGATAGCAGTGAAGAATTTATAGAAGATCCTCGGCAAGAGTTAATGGAACGCCTGATTGAGTATAAGAAATATAAGCAAGCCGCTACCCAATTAAAAGAAAAAGAACAAGAACGAGCACAGCTATATACACGCCCGCCTCTTGATTTTATGATGTTTCAAAAAGAGGATGATGAAAAGCTGCCGATTGATGTTACGCTATATGATATGCTAGCAGCATTTCAAAAGCTAATGCGTCGAAAGAAAATACAACGTCCGGTAACAGCTACAGTTGCTCGGCAAGAGATCCCGATTGAACAACGAATGGGTGATGTTTTAAAACAATTAGAAATGGCGGGAGGTCGTCAAAGTTTTTATGATTTATTTGCAGATGACGACCGGGAAATTGTTGTTGTTACATTTTTAGCAATTTTAGAGCTTATGAAACATCAGCAAATTGTCATTGAGCAAGAGCATAATTTTGATGAGATTTTCTTATTGAAATCATAGTTATACAGTTTGGCCGAACGCAATATATTGTTGTTCGGTCTTTATGATGTATATGGATACAAGGAATGTGAGAAAGGAGCTTTTATCGTTGGATAGACAAGAACAAAAGGCAGTTATAGAAGGACTGCTGTTTGTAGCAGGTGATGAAGGGATTTATCCGGAACAAATCGCAAAAGTGTTAGAAATAGAAGTGAAAGCTGTAATAGAGCTTGTAGAGGAATTACAGACGGAATATGAGCAGTTGCAACGAGGCTTGCAAATTGTTCAATTTGCAAAGGTGTATCGTTTTACAACGAAGAAAGAACACGCCTCGTATTATCAAAAATTGATGGATGCACCAACAGCTGCATCTTTATCGCAAGCGGCATTAGAAACATTAGCAATTGTTGCTTATCGTCAGCCAATTACGAGAACAGAAATCGAAGAGATTCGCGGTGTAAAAACAGATCGCGCTTTGCAAACACTTGTGTCTCATTTGTTAATTAAAGAAGTAGGGCGTGCAGAAGGACCAGGACGTCCCATTTTGTACGGCACAACAAAAGAGTTTTTAGATACATTTGCATTACAAACATTAGATGAATTACCTGCTTTATCAGAAGAGGGCGAAGGAATGAATGAAGCGGATTTATTCTTTGGTTCTTTACAAGAAATTTCGAAGTGAAAGCTTGGCATTTTGCCAAGCTTTTTGTATATGAAATGAAAGCTGCGTCATACTAAATAGAAAAAGGAGAAGGTGTATGAAAGATGTGCGTATCGCTCTTTTTCTATTTTCAATTGTATTATGTATAACTTTAAATAGTGCATCCCCTATACGTCAGCATAATTCTATACATACGGCTTCTTCCTTTTCAAGTCAGCGTACGCATTTAGGTAAGATGACTGTAAACTTTTTAAAAGTTGGGCAAGGGGATGCAACAATTATTTCTTTACCGAACGGGAAAACAATTTTAATTGATGGTGGACCGTATGAAGCAGGAGAGCCTATTATTGATACATTAATTAAAAAAGGGATTAAGCGTTTAGATGTTGTTATTGGTACGCATCCTGACATGGATCATATCGGGGGATTAATTCCAATTATTGAACAAATGCCAGTTTCACTTGTGTTAGATAGTGGAAAACTATATAGTTCATTTACATATCATACGTACATAAGAAGTATTAAAAAAAGAGGTGTACCATTTTTACGAGTAAAAGAAAAGCAATATATCCCTCTAGATCCTCATATTTCTATTCAAGTGTTAAATGATGGGAAAGCGAAGCGAGAAAATAATGAATCCTCTATTGTATTGAAAATTCGTTATGGTAAGGCTGATTTTTTATTTATGGGAGATGCAGATACAAATACAGAGGAAGAAATGATAAAACGATATGATGTACATGCAGATGTATTGAAAGTTGGTCATCACGGCTCGTATACATCAACGAGTGAAAAATTTATAACGGCTGTTGCACCGCAGTTTGCTGTTATTTCATATGATAAAAAGAATCCGTATGGTCATCCACATCGAAGTGTGATGAAACGACTATATCGGCATGGCATTACTGTATATACTACAGTAAAACATGATGTTGAAATTGAGACAGATGGAGAGCGTATTGTTATTCAGCATCAGTTACCTTTACCGTTGTTAAAATAGTGTATGTATCAGCTAACTTCAGCAGCGGGTATATAAGTTGCTGAAGTTACAAATATAGTTAATTACGTTTATATACAGTAACGTTCCAAAGCTTTTCTTGATATCCGTTTAATAAAATATCTAAGTCATGCATAACACGATGTATTTCTACAAGTGTAGTTGCTTTTTTCTCTTTACGGGCTTGTTTCGTGTAAGAAACAATATTTTGAAAGTCTTTTTGTAAATCCCCTTCAACTGACGGTGTGTATTGTAAGAATTGTTCTTCAATTTGTTTTAAGGTAGCATCATGCTCAGTCCATAAAGAAGAGGAAGGGGTCCAGTTTTTATATTGGTCATAACAGACCAATTTGTTTAGTAATTCATGCTTTTTATGAATTGATTTGTAAATAGTTGCAGTTTGAGCATCTTTTGGAGGTTCTGGAGGTGTTGAGACTTGTTTAGATATATTCATTTTCATCATAATATAATACGTTCCACAGCCAATAAGAACTACTGTTATAAAGATAGTGAATGAAATAATTGCGGATTTCTTCATGAGATTATTAATCTCTCCTTTTGAATAAAATGAATGTTATATATTATAATTAGAGAAGAAAAGTGAATTACCTGTTTCTTTTATCAAAAATTTATCTATATTGTATAGACAACTACTCGTGTATATATTATGATGAAAATAGGCAAATAGGTAATAATACAAGTAGTATTATATGGGAAAGGATCGATGGAAATGAAAACGCAAGTTGTCATCAATGCCAAAATTTATACAGGTCATGAAGTGCTAGAAAACGGTTTTATTCGTTATACAGATCAAATTCAAGAACTGGGATTGATGGCTCAGTATGTACCACAAGAAAATGAAGAGATTCATGATATAAAAGGGAATATTGTAATTCCAGGAATGATTGATGTTCATATTCACGGTGGATACGATATTGATGCAATGGATGCAAATAGCGATGGGTTAGTAACTCTCGGTAAACAGATGTTACAAGAAGGAGTTACAACTTTCTTTCCAACAACAATGACGCAGTCTCCTGAAGCAATTGAAGCAGCTCTAAGTGCTGCAAAAGAAGCAAAGGGAAAAGGTGCACATATTGAATATATTCATTTAGAAGGCCCGTACGTTTCAAAAAAACGAGCAGGTGCACAGCCGCTTGAATACATTGTTCCTGCAAATATTAAACAATTTAAACAATGGCAAGAAACAAGTGGAAATTTAATTAAACTGGTAACATATGCTCCTGAAGAAGAAGGGGCGCGTGAGTTTGAACAATACCTCGCAGAAACTGGTGTTATCGGTACAATCGGACATACAGATGCAACTGATAAGCAATTAACAGGTAGAAATTTTACACATGCAACACACCTTTATAATCAAATGCGTGGTTTGCATCATCGGGAGCCGGGTGTAGTTGGTCATGTGTTATTAAACCCAGACGTAATGGTTGAAGTGATTACAGATGGTATTCATATTCATCCAGACATGGTGAAATTGGCATATAAATTAAAAGGTCCTAAAAAAGTAAGTGTTATTACTGACGCAATGCGTGCAAAGGGTCTAGAAGATGGATTATATGAACTTGGCGGACAGCCTGTACATGTAAAAGATGGTAGTGCTCGATTAGAAGATGGAACATTAGCTGGTAGTATTTTGAAAATGGACCAAGCGTTCCGAAATGTAATTGAATTTACAGGATGTTCAATTGAGGATGCTGTACTTATGACATCGGTTAACCAAGCGGAAGAATTTGGATTAAATAACAAAGGTGCATTAGCGGTAGGTAAAGATGCAGATTTTGTTGTTATGACAGAAGATTTACATGTATATGATACCGTTCGATTAGGAATCCATATGAAAGAAGGGAAGTAAATAGATGAATATCCTTGTTGTAAAAACTCCAGAAGAATTAGCAGAAGCAGGCTATAAAATAATTGAAGAAATTGTAAAATCAAAAGAAAATCCAGTGCTAGGAATGGCTACAGGAAGCTCTCCATTAGGGATTTATGCATTAATGAGAAAAAATAAACTTGATACAAGCCGTGTAACCACTGTAAACTTAGATGAGTACGTACATTTACCACACGAAGACAAAAACAGCTATCATTATTTTATGCAAGAACAGTTGTTTGATCATCTTCCATTTAAAAAAACTTATGTACCAAATGGAATGGCAGGCGATTTACAACAGGAATGTAAACGTTATGAAAACATTATTGATGCCAATCCAGTTGATTTGCAAATTCTTGGAATCGGTGAAAACGGTCACATCGGATTTAATGAGCCGGGAACACCACTTGATTCTGCAACTCACATTGTTGAGTTAACAGAATCTACTCGTCAAGCAAACCGTCGTTTCTTCGAAAAAGAAGAAGATGTGCCAACTCATGCCATTACAATGGGAATTGGTAGCATTATGAAAGCGAAGCAAATTTTACTTGTTGTTTCTGGCTTGAAAAAAGCAGAAGCGATTAAGGAAATGCTACAAGGGAACGTAAACGAAGGTTGTCCGGCTACAGTTTTACAACGTCATCCAAATGTAACCGTAATCGCAGATCAAGAAGCTCTATCTTTATGCAGTGAGGCGATTGCTGATGAACATCGACAAGTATTCACCATTTCCGATCTATTATCAGATTCAAGAGTGGGTGAAACAACTAATTGAAGACGGTGAATGGAAGCCGGGAGATAAAATTCCATCTGAAAATGAATTATGTGATAAGTTTGAAGTAAGTCGAATGACAATCAGACAGGCAATTAATAACTTAGTTGAACAAGGATATTTATACCGAAAGCGTGGAATTGGAACTTTTGTACAACTTCCGAAAGTTGAACAAAAGCTGCAAGGCATGACTGGATTTACAGAGGATATGCTCTCTCGTGGAATGGAACCTAGTAGTGAGTTATTAAGCTTTTGCCTTGTTCCGGCTACTGCTAAAGTAGCAGACAGACTTAGAATTCAAGAGGGAGAATCAGTTTATGAAGTGAGACGTATTCGCTTAGCTGATGAAGAACCAATTGCGTTTGAGACAACGTATTTGTCACCATCTCTTGTAAAAGATATTAACGAAGAAATTTTGCAGCAATCATTGTATGAGCATTTAGAAAAAAAACTAGGTTTTAAGCTAGTTCGTGCTACGCAATCTATTGAAGCATCTATTGCAACGGATGAAGAGGCTGAGCATCTTCATATTCCAAAGAAAGCACCTGTGCTTGTAATGAGACAATGGTCGTATGCAGAAGGTGAGTTACCGCTGGAATACGTAAAATGTATTTACAGAGGAGATCGCTATAAGTTTATTACAAATATTTCACGCAATAAATAGGAAAATAATGTTTTATGGAGTGAAATTAAGTGAAACTTCCATCAGTGGGGATGAAGAAAATCCCACTGATGGAAAGCTCTCACCAATCGGCTTTTTACTCCTCGCGAATAGAGGGATAAAAATGCGACTCATCCTTATAGGGAGTGAGTCGTATTTTTATGTTCTTCATTATAATGAAGAACATATTCAATCGCATCTTTAACAGAAGAAACTGTATGAGTTGCGTGTTGTCTGACTTCATCATCTGCGCCCGCCATCGCAAAGCTATGAGGTGTTAAAGCAAACATTGGGATATCATTGTAAGAATCACCAATACAAGCTATTTCATTAGGGTGAATGTTAAATTCCTCTAATAAGACAGAAATAGCAGAACCTTTACTAATGTTAGGTGGCATCACATCTAAACACTGCTCGGCAGAAATAAAGGTGCTTATTTTTCCTTTAAAAGTTTCATCAATTTGTTTTTGAAGAGTAACTAAATCTTCTTTGGTACCCCCAATTGAAATTTTATTCGGGAAAATTGTCTTATCGATTTTTTCGAGCAAATTTGGTTCTGCAACGGAAGTCATTTTTATTTGCTTCTCGAGCTCATGAATAAACGGTGTTTTTTCCTCAATATAATAATTATATTCATCACTTACATAGCGAAAGAATGGTTCTTTATTTGTTATAGACAATAGCTCTGGTAAAATAGTAGAATCAAATGTTGCTGATAGCAATTGTTTATTTTCGTGTGTATATACAAATACACCATTTACACTAATACGATGAAAGTTCATATCAACTTTGTTCATTAACTCGGCAATTTCATTATCAAGTCTTCCAGAAGCGAAACAAAGGATTATATTTTGGTCAGCAAGGCTACGCAGTGCCTCTATATCTTGTTCATTGATTACACCTCCGTGTTGCATCATTGTGCCATCAATATCGCTTATGAACATTTTAATCATGGTGTTGCTCCTTTCTACTAGGCGTATATCATTACATTATACGCATCTCATACAATCATGTCTAAAAAACGACATTTTCAAAATGGTAGATGTTTTACATTGACGAAAAATAAGATTGTTCTGTAACATGAAAGAAGACCTTTTTACGTGCAAGGGTGGTGTTGAATGAATAATTGTCTCGAAATTAAAAAAGTTTTAAATAATAACGTTATTATTGCTGGCCATCCAGAACATGAAGAAGTAGTTGTTATTGGAAAAGGAATTGGGTTTGGCAAAAAAGCAAAAGAAATGTTAGAAGTAGAACAGATTGAAAAAATGTTTGTGTTAACAAATGAACGTGAGCGTGAACAATATAAACTTCTTGTTCCGCATGTGAGTGAGAAGTTAATTGAATTAATGAATGATCTTATGTTTTATATTCAAGATCGAGTAGCTACACCGTTAAATGAGCATATTCATATTGCTTTAACGGATCATATTGCTTTTGCTATTAAGCGATTAAAGCAAGGATTTACAGTAGATAATCCATTTTTAGTAGAAACAAAAGTACTGTATCCAAACGAATATAAAATTGCAGAGGAAGTTGTAGAATTAATTAACTCTCGTTTAAATATTCATCTTCCAGAAGGGGAGATTGGATTTATCGCATTGCATATCTATAGCTCTATTACAAACTCTGAAGTGTCTTCTATTAATCAAAATTCTAAATTGATTGCTCATCTCATCTCTTTAATTGAAGCAAATTTACAGATCGTGTTAGATAAAGAGAGCATTCATTATTTACGTCTTGTTCGGCATTTGCAATACGCAATTGAACGTGTGAAAAATGGTGAACAAGTGGAAGAATCACAACATTTTGCAGCCCTATTAAAAGCTGAATTTCCAGAGTGCTATAATTTGGCATGGAAGCTTGTTAAAGTAATGCAAAAACAATTGCAATTGCCTGTGTATGAAGCGGAAACAATTTATTTAACGATGCATTTACAGCGCCTTGTGAAGGTAGAACAAGTATAGGAATTGTTTGATTTTGTCGAAAATGTAAACGTTAAAAAAAGTTGTTGAATCGCTTACATGACTTATGTATAATAAACTTACAGAAAGTTATTACTTTCGACAAATTTTGCGTATCGATAAACGGAAACGTTTGCGTGAACTGAATATCGCACTTATTTCATTACGATTCGACACGTGTTACTGATTCGATCAGGCATGAGTGAAGAAGAGGTTGGAATGGTAGCTATTGAAAGGGACATACTACTCCTTGATAGCTATTTTCTACCTTTTTTTAACTCATGCCTTTTTGCATTTGCCGAAAGTAAAAATAAAAAAGAAAGGGAGGAAGAATCCAAATGTTTAAAAAGATTTTTGGTGTTCTTCAAAAAGTCGGAAAAGCATTAATGCTTCCAGTTGCTATCCTTCCGGCGGCAGGTATTTTACTTGGATTTGGTAATGCATTTCAAAATCCACAGTTAACAAATATAATCCCTGCTTTAAAAGCAGACTGGTTTGTTCAAGTAGCAAAAATTATGGAACAATCTGGGGATATTATTTTCGCAAACCTTGCATTATTATTCGCAGTAGGGGTTGCTATCGGGTTAGCAAACGGAGACGGAGTAGCTGGATTAGCAGCCTTCGTTGGATATTTAATTATGAACAAAACGATGAGCGTCTTCTTAGGAGTAGACAAATTCGTTACAATTGTAAGTGATAAAGTTCCAGTTAAAACTGGTTTTACAGATCCCTCTTATGCAAATGTATTAGGTATTCCAACACTTCAAACCGGAGTGTTTGGTGGTATTATTGTAGGGATATTAGCAGCATATTGCTATAACAAATACTACAACATCGAATTGCCACCATATTTAGGATTCTTTGCTGGTAAACGTTTCGTGCCAATTGCAACAGCAACATTCTCTTTACTTTTAGGGATTCTAATGTGCTTTGTTTGGCCACCAATTCAAGGCGGCTTGAATGCATTTTCGCATCAAATGATTGATACAAATAAAACATTAGCGGCATTTATATTTGGTTTAATTGAGCGTTCTTTAATTCCGTTTGGACTACATCATATTTTCTATGCACCATTTTGGTTTGAGTTTGGTCAATATACAAACTCGGCGGGTGAAATTATTCACGGTGACCAAAAGATTTTCATGGCACAATTAAAAGACGGTGTCGCATTAACAGCTGGTACATTTACAACAGGGAAATATCCGTTCATGATGTTCGGTCTTCCAGCAGCAGCATTAGCAATGTATCATGAAGCACGTCCGGAAAACAAAAAAATGGCAGCTGGTATTTTAGGGTCTGCTGCGTTAACATCTTTCTTAACAGGTATTACAGAACCGATTGAGTTCTCATTCTTATTCGTAGCACCTGTATTGTTTGGAATACATGCTGTGTTTGCTGGTTTGTCATTTATGACTATGCAAATTTTAGGTGTTAAAATTGGGATGACATTCTCAGGTGGTTTTATTGACTTTATGCTATTTGGTGTCTTACCAGGCCGTACCGCTTGGTGGTGGGTAATTATTGTTGGTCTTGTATTAGCAGTAATTTACTACTTCGGTTTCCGTTTTGCGATTCGTAAATGGGATTTAAAAACACCAGGTCGTGAGGTAGTAGAAGACACTGATGGGGCAGAAAAAGTAGAAGCAGGCGAGCTTCCAGGTGAAATTTTAGTAGCACTTGGCGGAAAAGAAAACATTGGTTCTTTAGATGCTTGTATTACACGTTTACGTGTTCAAGTAAAGGATCAAAAGGATGTAAATAAAGATCGTTTAAAAGAGCTTGGAGCAGCAGGTGTTCTTGAGGTTGGTAACAATATTCAAGCGATTTTTGGCCCAAAATCTGATACGTTAAAATCACAAATTCAAGATATTATGGCAGGTCGTGCAGTGCATGTTCCAAAAGAAGCGCCTGCAAAAGTAGAAGAGCCTGTACAAAAAGTAGATGTAAATGAAGTAATTGCGATTCCGATTGAAGGTAAAATTTTACCGATTACAGAAGTGCCGGACCAAGTGTTTTCTGGAAAAATGATGGGAGATGGCTTTGCAATCGAGCCAACGGAAGGTACAGTAGTATCTCCGGTAAATGGTGAAATTGTGAACGTATTCCCAACAAAACATGCAATCGGTATTCAATCAGAAGGCGGAAAAGAAATTTTAATTCATTTCGGTATTGATACAGTGAAATTGAATGGAGAAGGCTTTGAAGCGCTAGTTTCTCAAGGAGATAAAGTAACGCAAGGCCAATCTTTATTAAAAGTAGATATAGCGTTTGTAAAAGAAAATGCGCCTTCTATTATTACGCCAATTGTTTTCACAAACTTACAAGAAGGACAGAAAGTTGAAATCAAAAAGCAAGGTAATGTCAAGAAAGGTGAGACAAGCGTTATTGACATTCAGTAAAATTTAGACGCAAAATGTTTATAATTATAATAGGCGATGTAGTTGACCGAACATTGCCTATTATATACAATAGAGTGTGTAGTGCTAACGTCTATACAACCTAAAATATACTGTAGTTTAAAGGAGATAGATTATTATGGAAAAAATCTTTAAAGTAACTAGCGACTCAGGAATTCATGCTCGTCCAGCAACTTTACTTGTAAATACTGCAAGCAAATTTGGTGCTGATATTAACTTAGAGTATAATGGAAAAACTGTAAACTTAAAATCAATCATGGGTGTTATGTCTTTAGGTATTCAACAAGGCGCAGAAATCAAAATCACTGCAAACGGTGATGATGCAGCTCAAGCAGTAGCAGCTATCGAAGAAACTATGAAAAACGAAGGATTAGGAGAATAATGACTCTTAACATTAAAGGAATCGCCGCGTCAAGTGGTATTGCAATTGCAAAGGCGTTCCGTCTAGAAAATCCTGAATTTAACATTGAAAAGAAAACGATTACGGATGAAGCTGCGGAAATCGCACGCTTAGAAGCTGCGCTTGGGAAATCAAAATCTGAATTAGAAGCAATTAAAAATCACGCTTTTGCTGAGCTTGGTGCTGATAAAGCAGCTATCTTTGAAGCACATTTACTAGTATTAAATGATCCAGAACTAGTAAATCCAGTAAAAGATAAAGTAAAAAACGAAAAAGTAAACGCTGAATTTGCGATGGATGAAGTTGCATCAATGTTCATTACTATGTTTGAGAGCATGGATAATGAGTATATGAAAGAACGTGCAGCGGATATTCGTGACGTGACAAAGCGTGTTATTGCACACTTACTTGGAATTAACTTCTCAAATCCTAGTACAATTTCTGAAGAAGTAATCATCATTGCAGAAGATTTAACACCGTCTGATACAGCACAGTTAAATCGTAAATATGCAAAAGGTTTCACAACTGATATTGGCGGACGTACATCTCACTCTGCAATTATGGCTCGTTCAATGGAAATCCCAGCTGTTGTTGGTACAAAAGTTGTTATGGAGCAAATCCAAAACGGTGATATCGTAATCATCGACGGTTTAGATGGAGAAGTAATTGTAGATCCATCTGAAGAAACTCTTCGTGTTTATGAAGAAAAGAAAGCACAATTTGAAGAGCAAAAAGCAGAATGGGCAAAATTAAAGAATGAAGCGACAGTTACAGCGGATGGCCACCATGTTGAACTTGTAGCAAACATCGGTACACCAAAAGATGTAAAAGGTATTATTGACAATGGTGGTGAAGGTGTTGGTCTATATCGTACAGAATTCTTGTACATGGGCCGTGACAACCTTCCAACAGAAGAAGAGCAATTTGAAGCATACAAATCTGTTCTTGAAGGTGTAGGAGAAGGTCAGCCAGTTGTTGTTCGTACACTTGATATTGGCGGCGATAAAGAACTTCCATACTTACATTTACCAAAAGAAATGAACCCGTTCTTAGGCTACCGTGCAATTCGCCTATGCTTAGAAGAACAAGATATGTTCCGTACACAACTACGTGCATTACTTCGTGCAAGTGTATATGGTAACTTGAAAATTATGTTCCCGATGATTGCAACTCTTGATGAATTCCGTCAAGCGAAAGCAATTTTATTAGAAGAAAAAGAAAAACTTGTGCAAGCTGGTACAGTAGTGTCTGATAGCATTGAAGTTGGTATGATGGTAGAAATCCCAGCTTCTGCGGTGTTAGCTGATCAATTTGCAAAAGAAGTAGATTTCTTCTCTATCGGAACAAATGATTTAATTCAATACACAATGGCAGCGGATCGTATGAATGAACGCGTATCTTACCTATACCAACCATATAACCCAGCAATTTTACGTCTTGTAAAAATGGTTATTGATGCAGCTCATAAAGAAGGGAAATGGGCTGGTATGTGCGGTGAAATGGCAGGAGATGCTCTAGCAATTCCGCTATTAGTTGGATTAGGATTAGATGAATTTAGTATGAGTGCAACATCTATTCTTCCAGCGAGAACGCAAATTCGCAAGCTTTCAAAAGCACAAATGGAAGAGTTAGCACAAAAAGCTGTAAACATGTCAACTGCTGAAGAAGTAGTAGAACTTGTAAAAGGCATTTAATGAAAAAACCCTGAGCTGAGTGAAATCGGTCTCAGGTTTTTTTATAACGTAAAAAATTTTCTAGGTAGATATTTTTTCTCGCAAGTACAAAATAAATAAAACCAGGAAAGCGATAGCTTTCCTGGAAGGTAATGACTTCTATTAGATAACGATAGCTACAACATCTTCTGGGCAAACACGTAATAAACCACCTGTTGTTCCTACACCTGCAGTAGCTCCTGAGAAAAGTGCTACGCCATTTGAGAAGCCTTCAAATACAACGTTAGTGAAAGTACCATTATTTCTTACTATTAATTGAGCGATTCGAGT
This sequence comes from Bacillus sp. S2(2024), assembly GCF_050474045.1. Taxonomy (NCBI): domain Bacteria; kingdom Bacillati; phylum Bacillota; class Bacilli; order Caryophanales; family Bacillaceae; genus Bacillus; species Bacillus sp. S2(2024). The sequence continues at coordinate 3,079,755 of NZ_JBFLUS010000003.1, read as the reverse complement.
ACCAATTGAAACATTTCTAAGAACGTTGCAAAAACGATTTCTATGACCAGTACGGCAGTCGTTGCGTTTAAAGCTACGGCGGTCGCTGCGTACACAGCGGTTGCTGCGTACACCGCTGCGGCGATCGCAGCCATCAAATCCGAAACATCCGAACATAATTCTCACCCCCTTCACATTAATAAGATATGCTCTAGGTACATGCTTTGTTTGGACACATTGCAGATTTTTTTAAAAGATTTTTTCCTATTTTGTAGGAAAAGAATAAATGTTTTAGGTAGACTGTTGCGATTCTTCTTATAACATATGAGAAGAGGGAAATGAGAGTTTGGACAAAAAGCTGGTATGGAAATAAAAAAGACTGCCTCTTTTTTAAAGGCAGTCTTTATATTTTTTTGCTTTTATATAAAACAATGATATACACAGGAAGTGCTAATAGTAGTGGTGCAACAGATCGAGAAGCATGCTGACCAATTTCGGACTGAAGCGCTGTTTCTTTTGAAAACTGTAGCATCGCAATATTTGTCATATCTCCAACGAAGTACAGAAGCAGTACTGTGACTAGGTAGCACAATATCGCGATAAAGCTTCCATATAAATTCAACGAAAATCCCTCACTTGTTATCAATTTGTTACTATTGTATCATAATTGTAACAAAAAAGCATCTTTAGATTCTATCCTTTGAGTAGCTGGATAAAGTAGTGATAATTACTGGCTTGCTATAGATGTGGATTAAAAAAGACGAAGGAAAATCCCTTCGTCTTTTATCCTGCTATTCGCGGGCAGTTTTACTTTATTTTGCCCATTCTGTTACTTGTTCTACGCTCATGCGTGGTGCTGGATGCCCCGCTAATGTAGATTCGCCAATTGTAATTAGCATAATTGGAAGGTAACGAGAAGACACATTAAACTCTTCCATTAATGCTTGCGGGTTAAAACCGCCAATTGCACATGTGTCCCAACCAGTTGCTTTTGCTGCAAGCATAAGTTGCATTGCTGCTAAAGATGCATTAGAGAATGCAGCATCACGTGGGTATTGTTCACGTTGATATGCACCTTCAATGTTTTGTGCCAAACGATTTTTTGCTTCTTCTTGCATAAGTCCTTGTTCTACAAGTGGGCCGTATACAGCATCAACATTTTTATTTGCTTCTAAGTCACCTAATATAGCGACAACTGCAGATGCATCAAGAATTTGTTGCTGGTTATATGCAATTGGATGTAAGCGGCGTTGTACTTCTTCACCTTGGAATACAAGAAATTTCCAGTGTTGTAAATTCCATGCTGATGGTGCTTGACCAGCAGCTTTTAAAATATTATATAGTTCCTCTTTTGAAATTTCTTTTTCAGGATTGAAAGCACGATTAGATGTACGTTCGTATAAAACAGTAAAGAAATCTTGCTGTGTCATTATAATTCCTCCAAGCTTTGTTTCTATTTATAAATGAGACGAATGTAAAAATGTTCTTAACTTACATTTTGTAAGTATGTACTGTAAAAGAATATAATATATGTAGTTATATTGTCAAGTGTTTAAAAAAAGATAGGAATAAAAGAAGATATTCGCACAAACGCCTCACTTATTGTTGTCATACAATAAAAAGATGATACAGGACTTCAAGAGGTTTATATAACGTGAAACTGCCATGTGATGGGTTGTCGAACAAATCAAGTTCTTATAAGTGACGAACTCTATTACTCTATCGTAAGGGGGTTCTTAAGCTTGTAAGAATGAGATAAATGAAGTGAGTGAAAGCCTAGTGGTGAACATTCTGCATTTTTTATTAGAACATACAGTTTTTCAAAATGTATTACAGGATCTCGATATGAATGTATTGTATATTGAAGAAGGTCATAATCAAGAACATACAGTAGCAGCGTTAAAGCCAAAGTGCTTGTTTTTAGCACATGATTTTAAGGAAGGGAAAATATTGTTTGAAAAAGTTCAACCACAAATCGTAATTATATATATTTCTCATTCTTCCCAAGTCGAATTTGTAAAAGAATTATTTACTTCAGATATTTCTTTTATCATTGTATGGAGTGAACAAGTTACATCTCAATTTGTTGACCTTATTAAACTTGGGGTGCGAAATATTGTATTGCCTCCAATTACGCCTCAATCTATACTTGCTGAAGTGCAAAAGAGTGTGTATGAGTTGTCACTATTAAAACAAGTTATATTACAACAAGAGCTACTTCAAATGATATTTGATTTTCAGAATGATTTGTTGTTTATTCTAGAAGATGATGAAATTATAGATTGCAATACAAATTTTTTACGTTTCTTCGGATATGAAGATCTTATGTCATATCATGAGGATCACATGACATTTGTTGAACATTTTGCAAGGGAGAACGGGTATTATATTGCAGAAAATGATATGATGTGGATTGATGATTGCTTAACGCAATCAAGAAAAATCAAAATGTATAACGACGCTGAAGAAGCAACTGTGTTCTTGTTACGTATTGCTCCTTTGCCGGATGATGTATCGAGATTCATCGTTACATGTACAGATATTACAGAATTAGAAGAAGAATATAAAGAGCAAGAGCGTTTAGCGACCATTGATTCCTTAACAAATATTTATAATCAGTTGAAGTTTCAAAGACTATTTTCACAAGGTTGGGAAACTGCTATACGAATGAGTCAATCATTTGCTCTTATTCTATTTGATCTTGATGATTTCAAAAAGGTAAATGACACATATGGTCATGATTTTGGAGATTTAGCATTGTCACAACTAGCAGAACTTGTGACAGCAAAATTACAGCCGCATCATGTTTTTGCTCGGTGGGATGGAGAAGAATTTATTATTTTTTTGTCTCATACAACAGAAAAAGAAGCATTTCAAATTGCAGAATCACTTCGTTTTTTTATCGAAACAAAAAAATTTTCTGGAATTTCAAAGATCACAGCAAGCTTTGGTGTTGCTGCATACGAAAATGGAATTACGAAAGAAATATTGATGCATCGAGCACGTATTGCATTATATGAAGCGAAAAACAAGGGGAAAAATCAAGTGTGTTTATATAGAAAAGAAAAAATGTAACACTTTTTCGCAACAAATTGTTGCGATTTTTTTTTATTGTCGGATAATGGTGAAGAGGGGAATAATTATTTAAGATGCGACGGAGGATTTTTAGTAATGAAGACGTTATGGAGTACCATTATTTTTTTGCTTTCTATTTTATTAGTTGGGAGCTATTTCTTTTTTAAAGTACCTGCTAAAAAAGAAGCAAAGTCAACAAAAACAATACCCTCTACTGAAACAATAAAAGAAAGAGAAAAAGAAAAAGAAATTGATTATACGGCTGTTACGCAAAAACTAGAACAATATTTAAAAGATAAACAATTTAACGGCTCGGTTCTCGTTTCATATCAAGGTCGTACAATATTAAATAAAGGGTATGGCTTCGCGGATGTACAAAAACAAATTGAAAATACGCCGCAAACAAAATATCGAATTGGTTCTATTACAAAAACGACAATTGCGGTATCAATTCTACAGTTGCAAGAACAAGGGAAGGTAAATATACAGGATAATGTGAATAAATATATTCCTTCTTTTCCTGCTAGTAAAAATATTACGTTGTATCATTTATTAACGCATACATCGGGACTCCCTGAACATGGAAAAGGGAAAGTAAATGCGTCATCGCGCCTTCATTTAGTGACATGGCTCGGACAACAACCAACTGCCTTTCAACCTGGAAATGGCTGGTTATATTCGGATTATAATTATATGGTGCTAGCTTATATTGTAGAAAAAATCTCGGGTCAATCTGTAGCACAATATGTTACAAATCATATCTTTATTCCCGCAGGAATGACGGAGTCGGGGATGGGAGAGACACCAGCAGGAGATGTGAATTTTTCAAAAGGATATAAAAGGAAAGAGCAAGAGCTTGTGTTAGCACCTAAATTAGCAATGAATTGGTTGTATGGATGCGGAGAGATGTATACAACGGTGCAGGATATGAAAAAGCTAGATGAAGCAATTATGACAAATAAGCTTATTTCTGCTGAAAGTTTAAAGTTAATGTTAACACCATCCTCAGAAAAAAAATATGCATTTAGCTTATATATATATCCTGATTATTATCATAATCATGGTGTACTTTCGGGATGGAATACATTTAACAATTTTAATTGGGATAAACAATTATTTGTGATTGCATTTTCAAATGTGCAAAATGGAATTGATGATGGGTTTAATAATGAGTTTCGTAAACTTGTGAGTGATTTATTAGAGAAAAGGGGATAAGAAGATGAATCAGATATTGCCACCGGCTTCTATTGGTTTTGTTGGTACAGGTGTTATGGGAAAAAGTATGGTGCGTCATTTAATAAAAGCTGGTTATATTGTTTATGTATATAATCGTACAAAAGAAAAAACAGCAGCACTGATTGAAGAAGGTGCACACTGGTGTGATTCTCCTAAAGAAATTGCAAAAAAAGTAGATGTTGTAATGACTATGGTTGGTTATCCGCACGACGTGGAAGAAGTATATTTCGGTGCAGAGGGGATTCTTACTCATGCCAAGCAAGGGACGATTACGATTGACTTTACAACATCAACACCAACTCTTGCGAAGCGTATTTATGAAGAAGGGAAGAGCAAAGGAATTCATGTATTAGATGCCCCGGTATCGGGCGGCGATATTGGAGCAAAAGAAGGGCGTCTTGCGATTATGATCGGTGGGGATGAAGAAGTATATGAAGCATGCTTACCTTTATTTGAATTGTTAGGTAAAAACATTATGTTGCAAGGAAATGCAGGTAGTGGACAACATACAAAAATGTGCAACCAAATTGCAATTGCATCTAATATGCTTGGTGTATGTGAAGCACTTGCTTATGCAAAAAAGGCAGGTTTACATCCAGAAAAAGTGTTACAAAGTATTTCTACTGGTGCAGCAGGTAGCTGGTCATTAAGTAATTTAGCACCGCGTATGTTACAAGGTGACTTTGAACCAGGATTTTATGTGAAACATTTTATAAAGGATATGAAAATTGCGTTAGCAGAAGCAGAACAGCTTGGATTATCTGCACCTGGCTTAGCTCTTGCGCGAGAATTATATGAACAATTGATGCAAGACGGTGAAGAAAATAGCGGCACACAGGCATTGTATAAACGATACATAAAGGAGTGAGTGTATGGGCTTGGAGAAATTTGATAATATCATTGATACAGTGCAGCGTGCAGAAACAATTCATATTAATGATAAGCAACTGGCTGCGTTTAAAAAGAAGTATAATTTTGAACCGGTATTTGAATATGGTAGAGATGAAACAGGTCGTTATGTCATTCGAACAACGAAAGAAATGCTAGAAGAGATGGAATTTTATTTAGCATTAAAGTACGAACGTGATCTTATTGATGTATATATGAATGCAGAAGTAGCTGGGAAATTTTATGTTTCGGTTAGTTATGGAGAGGATGCACTTCATTTACAGGAGCTATTTCAATTCTTAGAAGAAAATAAATAAAAAAGTCCTCATATGAGGACTTTTTTTATTTAAGAAAGGCCTGTTGCGCGGCGTGCTTTTTCAATTGGAAAGGGAATGACTTCACCCATTCTAGTTCGAGTAAATCGTTTTGTGCGAGAATGACGTAATATATATAGTGCAAACAGTATAGAAACAGGAATTGCACCATATAAACCAAAAAATAAAGCGCTTACAGAAGATGCGACAAAACCAATCATACCGACCTCTAATTCCTCCATAATAGCTCCCACAACAGCAGGTATAGACCCGCAAACGACACCGAAAAGAATGGCTAAAATTAACTCCATGTATTCCCTTCCTCCTTTTTACAATTTCCCTTGTTTTTTCTATTATTTGTATTATAACACATTTTAAACAGAATATTCAGAAAAAATTCACAAAATGTTCATAAAATTGTAAAAAATTATTCAACAAAAAATGCAGGTTTATCTCCTGAATAGAGATAAACCTGTCTATAGGAGGATGTATATATGTAGAGTGAATAAAAGGAAGGAAAAGGGGACCATCCTTTTTATTCAACATACTACCTTAGTAAATAGGAACCCAACCTTCAGTTGTCACAAAAATACGAATCGCCACCACCTGACGATCATCTTGAAGTGTAAAATAATGTCTCGTATTTTCAGGAACTGAGATTAAATCCCCTGGTTCAAGTTCAATATCAAAAAATTGACCATCTTTTCTTTGGATGGCAAAAATGCCATGTCCGCTGACGATAAAGCGAACTTCATCATCAGTATGATGGTGCTCTTGTTTAAAGTTTACTAACAATTCATCTAAATTCGGTGTTGCGTTAGAAAGTGAGATAACATCGCTCGCTTGATAGCCGCGGCGCTTAGAAACATCAGCGACCTCTTCTGCGAACACTGCTAAAATTTCTTTCTTATTTTCATCAGTTAATGCATAATTTTCTTGTAAATGAACAGGGAGCTTTGTAATATTCCATTTTTCATACAAAACATCTTCATTTTGCAGAAACTGTTGTACTTCTATTTCTTTTTCAATACGAGTGTTAACTTCATGAATACGAATTTGCGCCATGCTGAACGCCTCCTCTAATTGATAAAAGTTTAATATGGAACTGGAATAAAAACTCATATGCTTCTAATCTTTTTTTAGTATCAAAGCTGTCTTTTCCCCATACTGTAATACCGTGATTACGAATTAAAATAGCTCCTGTATCTTCGTAAATATGATTGCGGAAGTTCTCGCCTAACGTTGGAATATGAGCGTAATTTTCAATGATTGGAATCCGAATCGAGGCGCCTTCATCCCAAATATTGAGAGCTTTAATAATTTCTTGATTACAGAGTACAACTTCTTTATCGTATACGTTTGTAATGACATTATTATCGGTTGTATGGACGTGCAAGACACATGCAGCGTTTGTATTGTTATAAATGTGAGTATGCAACAATGTTTCCGCAGAAGGGCGTAAATCGGTTTCTAAAACAGGACTTCCATTTTGATCGACTAACAGAAAGTCGTCGGGTGTTGTTTTTGTTTTATCTCTTCCGCTTGCTGTAATGAGAAAGGTAAGTGGATTGTCACTCACTTTTATTGAAATATTTCCGCTTGTTGCTGGAAACCAATTCCGGTCAGTTAATTCTTTTTTCAGGTCACTTAGTTCTTGCCATTGACGAAATAACTGTTTCACTTCATCACCCCTAACAATTGCTTGACTTCGTTTTGGATATCATGAAATGTTTCAAAAGGTGTATAAGTAATGTGATGTTCTTTACATTTTGTAATAAGAAAGTCACGAGCAAATACTTTGTCAGCAAGATTTGCTGCTTGCAAATCTGTAATAGAATCACCAATTACAATTTTAAAATCATTTTGTGAACTTAAGTGACGAATAAGTGTTGATTTGCAAAGACCACATTTATTTTCACAATGCGCATCACACGGATGCGGCCAGTTTATTTGAATTGTTTTACCAGAAAAATCAGTTGTATTACAGTAAATTTGCGTAGAGTCAACAAGTCCTTCGAGAAGAGGATAAACAAAAAAGTCCATTCCTCCTGATATGATATAAAGTGAGATATTGTTTTCTCGTAAAAACTGTACAAACTCTGTAAAACCGGTGCGAATGACTGCAGTTTTTTTTATGAAAGCTGTAATCTCATCTCGTAAACTTGTAGGTAAGAGACAAAAAAGTTTTTCTACACCTTCTTGAATAGAAAGTTCTTGTGATAAAATTTGTTGTTTAATTGTTTCCGCTTTTGGCGATGCAAACTTTTCCATAATGGCAACAATATTATCGTTATTTGTAATTGTGCCATCGAAATCGCAAAAAATTTGAATACTCATGCCTTCACCTCTTTAGAAGGATTACCCCATAAACGTAAGGCTGCTTGTAAATAAGAATCATTAACTGCATGAAGCGGTGTGTTTGTTTGAACTGCATCGATGGCAGATCGAAATGCTTTTCCGCCTCCTTGTGCACCGGATGGGTGTCCGTGAATACCGCCACCAGCATTAATAACACATTGCTGACCAAAATCGCGAATAAGAAGCGGAACAAGTCCTGGGTGAATTCCAGCAGACGGAACTGGAAAGCTGCGTTTAAATGGTTCGTTTTCATCTGTAAGTGCTTTTGCTACATAAAGCGTCTCTTCTTTTTTAAAAGAAACAGTTCCATAAGGCGATGGAAATAGTGAGAAATCTGCACCCGCATAGCGAAGTAGTTTGCCAAGTAATAAGGAAGATGAAAATCCGTATAATTCAGAGGCTATGTAAGTTCCACTTACAGCTGGATGTGCCATAAGTGGGATAGAAATATCATCGTCTTCCGCTAAAGCTTGTAAAACATCAAGCCCATAAGCAAATACATTGAAGAGTAATATATCAGCTCCAGCTGCAACTGCTTGTTTTGCCTTTTCTTTCAAATCATAAGTTCGTCCAGATAAGTTAACAGCGTATAACGTCTTATGACCGTATGTTTCATATACAGACTGCAATACTTCTTTTCCAGCTCGAATGCGTTCTGACAGTGGTGTTAACGGATTGTCAAATAAAATTTCATCATCTTTTACGATGTCTACACCGCCGCTTGCTTGATCACGAAGCTGTGTTTTTAAATACCCGATATTACGGCCAATCATTCCTTTAAAAATACTCATGAGAAGAGGGCGATCGTGAACATTCAAACTGTTTCGTATCCCATCGATACCGAATTTAGGACCTGGGAAGCGCTCTTTTAGATCATCAGAAAATGTCAAATCAATTAATTTAATTTCTCCATCCAGTGATAATTTTCCGAAAACGGTTGTGAAAATCGCTGGTAAATCAGTGCTGAAATTAGCAGATGGATAATGAATTTTAATAAGACCGCGTTTTACTTTTTTATCAAGGTATATATTTGTTCTTTCATTGCCTTCTAATTCTTCTACACTAATGACTGAGCCTTTATGTTGTTTCAATTGTTCTTGTAGTAAGTGCGGTAAGTGTGTCCAGGAACCAACTGTTAAGCCGAGAGCGATTTGCTCTGCCTTTTGAATTAAACTTTGAGAATCATCATGAATTAAGTATGTTGCTGTTATTCCGCTCATTTTTATAACCTCCTAGTTGAATAAAAAAACCTCTCAGCTAAGGAGAGGTTTTTTTACAACCAGCTCCTTATCTGTCAGCTTAATGCTGCGAGAATTAGCACCGTGCCTACATAAAGTAGATCGGTTGCCGGGTTTCATCGGGCTCGTCCCTCCACCTGCTCTTGATAAGAAGTATTCAGAAATGTTTTCATTTTTTGATAACTGAATTTTGACAGAGATTTTTTATGTTGTCAATGTTTTTTTGAAAATTTTTAATTGATCAATTCTATGAACTGCTTCATGAAGGCGTTCCTCTGTATGTAATAAGCCAACGCGAATATAGCCTTCACCGTGTTCACCAAAGCCGATACCTGGGGCGACCGCGACATGCGCTTGCTGTAATAGTACGTCAGCAAATTGTTCTGACGTATATCCATCTGGTATTGGAAGCCATGCGAAGAAAGATCCTTTTGGTGCAGCAACATTCCAGCCAATAGAACGACAAGCAGTAATGAAAGCGTTTCTTCGAGATTCATAGCGTTCTACTAGTTCATCTACGCAAGTTTGTGGACTTAATAATGCTTCGCGAGCAGCTTCTTGTACGGCACCAAAAATACTGACGTACATATGATCTTGTAATAAGTTGATCGCTTCAATGATCCTTTCATTCCCAACGGCAAATGCAATACGCCACCCAGCCATATTATATGTTTTTGATAACGTATAAATTTCAATACCAACATCTTTTGCTCCATTAACTTGTAAGAAACTAATTGGTTTTTTAGCGTCAAAGCCAATGGCACCATAAGCGAAATCATGACAAACTAAAATGTCATGTTTGTTTGCAAATGATATCGTTTCTTCGAAGAATTCTGTTGTTGCAACGGCTCCTGTTGGATTGTTCGGGTAGTTTAAAAACATTAATTTTGCTTGTTCAGCAGTTTGTAAATCAATCTTTGTATAATCAGGTAAAAAATGATTTTCTGCTAATAATGGCATTGTTGAAAGTTTTGCTTTCGCTAAGGTAACACCTGATAAATAATCTGGATAACCAGGATCAGGAACGAGAATTGTATCGCCTGGATTGGTAAAACAAAGCGGTAATTCAACTAATCCAGCTTTTCCACCAAATAAAACAGCTATTTCGGTTTTGGGATTTAACTGTACACCGTATTCACGTTCATAAAACGTAGCGACAGCTTCTTTTAAGTTTTCGTGTCCGCGAAATGGCGGATATTTATGATGAATTGGTTGTTCTGCTGCACGCTGTAATGCTGTTACGATATGCGCTGGCGTTGGCTGATCTGGATTTCCTTGTCCTAAGTTAATAACATCATGACCAGCTTCCATGGCTTTGTTGACTTTTGTGACAAGTGCAGCAAAAAATTGTGTCGGTAATGATGTTAATACCTCAGAAGGTTGAAAATGTTTCATACTTTCCACCTCTTTTGAAAATTGTTGCAATTATAGTGACAAATGATATAATCTTTTCAACTTTTTGTAAAGGAAAAAATAAAAGGGAGTAGGGAGAAATCAATGAAAATTGCTTGTATTCAAATGGATATCACTTTTGGTGATGTAGAGAAAAATATAGAACATGCTGAAAAAAAAATAAAAGAAGCAATGAAGGAAAAGCCAGACGTTATTGTATTACCAGAGCTATGGACAACAGGTTATAATTTGGATCGACTTACTGAAATTGCTGATCCAGATGGGGAATACACGAAACAATTATTATCCAAGTGGAGTAAGCAAAATTGTGTAAATGTTGTTGGAGGATCGATTGCTAAGCAAACAGAGAAAGGTGTTACAAATACAATGTATATTAGTAATCGAAGCGGCGAAATTGTGAGTGAATATAGTAAAGTACATTTGTTTCAACTGATGGATGAGCATAAATATTTAATTGCTGGAAATGAAACTGGGCATTTTCTATTAGAGGATATGCCGTGTGCAGGAACAATTTGCTATGATATTCGTTTTCCAGAGTGGATACGCGTTCATGCTGCACATGGGGCAACAGTATTATTCGTTGTAGCAGAGTGGCCACTTGTTCGCTTAGCACATTGGCGGTTATTACTTCAAGCAAGGGCAATTGAAAATCAATGTTATGTTGTAGCTTGCAATCGTGCGGGGCGTGATCTAAATAATGTTTTTGCAGGGCATTCGCTTATTATTGATCCTTGGGGAGAAGTCGTGAATGAGGCAGATGAAACAGAAATGATTTTGTATGGAATGTTAGATGTAAAGAAAGTTGCTGAAGTGCGTAAAGGGATTCCAGTCTTTTTTGATCGCCGTCCAGAACTGTATAAGTGAAAAAGTATTGACAAACAATTTTTATTCTTGGTATAGTCAACAACAGAAACTGAAAAATTCAGATAACTATATACTCTTATCAAGAGCAGGTGGAGGGATTTGGCCCGATGAAGCCCAGCAACCGACCGTAATACCATTGTGAAATGGGGCGCATAATTCGCGCCTAGTAAGGCACGGTGCTAATTCCAACAGAAAGAGAGACTTTCTGATAGATAAGAGGGGAGAAGTGAATCTTCAAACCTCTTTCGTCATCGAAAGGGGTTTTTCTTATGATGAAAAGCCCCGATACATTAAGGGGGAATCAGAGTGGGATATAAAGAGTTAACAGAAAAAACAGCCGTTACATATGCGAAAGAAAATAGTTATTTTCCAGAAAAGGCAGTTGTCACTTGTGAAGAAATTGGTGATGGAAATTTAAATTATGTGTTTCGTTTACATGATGGGAAGAAGGGATTGATTCTTAAGCAGGCTCTTCCATATGCAAAGGTAGTAGGAGAAAGTTGGCCGCTCTCTTTACGCCGTGCAACCATTGAAAATCATGCGTTGCAAATTTTTGCAAAATATGTACCAGAGTATGTGCCGAAAGTATACGGGCATGATGAAATACTAGCGATTATTGCTATGGAAGATTTATCAACATCAACGATCACGAGAAAAGGATTGATAAACGGGGAAGACTATCCTCTATTATCCAAGCATATCGGGCGTTTTTTAGCTCATGTTCTTTTTTATACATCTGATTTTGGACTACAAGCAGAAGAAAAAAGAGTGCTAGATAGTCAGTTTGCAAACCCTGATTTATGTAAGATTACGGAGAATCTTGTATTTACTGATCCATTTGCAAACTATGAAACAAATGAGTATGAAGAAGAATTACAGGATGTTGTTGACGAACTTTGGTTTGATAAAAATTTGAAGCTACAAGTAGCGCAGTGTAAGTATAAATTTTTGACGCGAAAAGAAGCATTAATTCACGGTGATTTACATACTGGAAGTATATTTTCATCATCTTCAGAAACGAAAGTGATTGATCCAGAATTTGCGACATTTGGTCCGTTTGGATTCGATTTAGGCCAATTTATTGCAAATTTATTATTAAATGCGCTCTCACGTGAAGAAAATAAACGCGGTGTGTTATTTTATCATATTGAGCAAACATGGAGCGTTTTCGTAGAAACATTTACGAAGTTATGGGTGCTCGAAGGCGTGGAACCGTATACAAAAGAAAAGCAATGGTTACCAATTGTACTGAACAATATTTTCATTGATGCAGTTGGATTTGCAGGATGTGAAATCATTCGCCGTACAATTGGATTAGCGCATGTCGCAGATCTAGATGGGATTTCTCATAACGAAACAAGGTTACAAGCAAAAAGGCATGCATTACGGTTAGGAAGAAAATTACTTTTACATAAAACAGAAAATGCGGATGCCCGCTTGTTCCATATATTATTTAACTCTATTATTCTTGAGAAGGAAGTGAAAGCATAGGTACAAGCGTGTTAGTACCTTGTTCTGTTAGTTGGAAGGGAGATTTCATCGCCCTTTTGAATGAAACGAAGTTGCCGACTATTGTTGAATATAAGGCATTAACTACAATTGAAGATATTCGGAAAAATAGGCTGAAATGATTTAGCCTGTTTTTATTTACCACTTTTTTGGAGTTTCACTTACTTATAATAAGAAGGGAGGAGAGACTATGGAGGAATGGATATCGGTTATTGGCAATGTTGGCTTTCCGATTGTCGTTACGCTATACTTACTGCATAGAATTGAAAGTAAGTTAGATGGCGTTATTGTCGCGATTGAGAAGTTACCAAAGCAGATGCAAAGATATGATGCTCCAAAATAAAGTGAAACTTCCCTCAGTGGGGGTCTTACTGTCCAAAAGTAGCGGGATAAAATATGTGATGAAAACGGATTGTGTGGTAAAGGCACAATCCGTTTTTGTATATATAATAGAAGAAAAAGATGCTGAACTTTACTGTGCGGTATAACCACCATCAATGACAACAGCTTGTCCTGTAATGCCTTTCGCTTTTTCACTTGCCAAAAATAAGGCGTAGTCTGAAATTTCTTCCACGCTGAGCAATCGCCTTTGTGGTACAAGCGGGTAAATTACATCTTCTAATACATGTTCAAGCGGGACATCCCTAGTTATCGCTAAATCTTGAAGTTGATTGCGAACAAGAGGTGTATCAACGTAACCAGGACAAAGTGCATTTACTGTAATATTATGTTCGGCACCTTCTAACGCTGCTACTTTTGTGAGCCCAATTACTCCGTGTTTGGCACTGTTATATGCAGATTTGCCAGCAAATCCAACAAGACCATTAATAGAGGCTATATTAATGATGCGTCCGTATTTTTGTTTTTTCATAATAGGAAAAGCATGTTTTATCGCAATAAATGGTGCAATTTGCATAATCTTAATAAGCATTTCAAACTTTTCAGTTGGAAAATCTTCAATTTGGGAAACGTATTGCATGCCTGCGTTATTAATTAATATATCAAGTGAACCAAAACGTGTAACTGTTTCAGAAATAGCTTGTACAATCTCTTGTTCTACTGTTACATCACATTGCATTCCAAACACTTTATATCCTTCATTTTGTAATTGTTTCGCTGCCGTTTGTGCCTTGTCTTCTAAACGATCTGTAATCATTACAGTTGCGCCTTCTTTTGCAAAGGCTTTTCCCATTTCGTATCCAATTCCGCTTGCAGCACCTGTTAAAAATACAACGCGATTTATAAACATTTTCGATTCCATCTCCTTCATAAATATAGTTAGCTCTAGTGCTCTATTTAGAGAAATAAGGATGGAAATCCTGCAATCTTTTGGAAAAAATGATCAAGCTATCTTGTAAAGCAAGATACTTATACTTATCTATCTTGTAAAACAAGACGGAAGGGGGATTTGAATAATGTCGACGAGTCAAATGCTAAAAGGTATTTTAGAAGGATGCTTGCTATTATTTCTGAAGGAGAAATATACGGATACGAAATGAGTGAAAAATTGGCACAGTACGGTTTTACAATGGCAAGTGAAGGGAGTATTTATTCGTTACTAATTCGCATGCAAAAAGAAGAATTAATTACAAGCACGATGAAGGAGTCGCAATCTGGCCCAAAGCGAAAATATTATACATTAACAGAAAAAGTTGAAGATTCATTAGATGATTTCATGGAAAGATGGGAAGCGATGCAAAGTAGTGTGCAGCGGTTGTTAGAGGGAAAGGAAAGCAGACGGTAAAGTTTGTATTTCTAACGCTGAAACAATGAAAGTATATTTATTAACAAAAGGAATAAAAGAAGAAGATATAAAATCTTTTGGGATAGAAGAGAGGGATTACTCATATAAATTCATGATGATTTTTCAATATATAGGTCGCTGCTATGCAGAGTACAACATGACCTGTACTCGTTTTCTCCTTTTGTTTTAAACCTTGTATGTGGTAGGAAAAGGCCCTGACCGTTTCTATGTGCGGTCAGATGCTCTCGTCCTCCTAAAAATAGTTTTTTAATTTGTATATATAGAAGTAACTGTAACGGTTACTTTTTTTCTTTGCGTAATAAGGGGCTTTTTAAAGATAATTCTCTTTGGGTATTTGTTAATAAGGAATCTATTTGTGATTTATAAGGGGTAGGAATGATGTAATGCATAAGGTTTGTGGGAGAAGGATGATGCTCGGAACCGTTTGGGCATTCGGGATCTGCATTTGTAAGCTTGTCCTGTACACGGCGCGTGAATAAAATGTGACCAATTTCATGTGCAAGTGTGTACATGTTCTTCCAAGCTGAAGCGGAGTTTGTTAATATAATGTAACCTTTAATTTGTTTATTAGTTGATAAAGAATAGGCACAAGCGATAACAGAGTGTTCTTGAAAATAATCACTACCGATATAACAAATATAAATATCACTTTGCGATGCACGTTCGGTACATTCAGCAAATAAGGAAGTCAACTTTGGTTGTGATTTTAGTGAAGACATGTAACTAATTTCGCCGTCATTAAAACGATATGCTTCATCTAACGTGCTGATATCTTCAATTTGAAATACAATAGGATGCCAAATATATTCAGCAATTGTAATATCCCTAGCAATCCGGTCTTCATTAATATTCGCTCCAGGAGCAATGCAAATACATATGTTAACATAAGGATACATATGGGACACCTCAAATATAGTGAATTTTTAGGGAGAGATAAAAAGAAAATATATTTAACGATTGAAAAAAGGAGGGATAAATGTTTTTAATGTATCTACAGTATTTTTTGAGCGCATCTTGTATGGGGAATATTCTTTATTTGATAAAAGGTGCGGCAACATATCATCATCTTTGGTAAGTAAATTGCTAAAATTTGTTAGCATATGAGTGAATTGTTCATCCGTAATCATACCGCTCGTGTGCCAATAGCACATCATCGCATAGGCAATGGAGCTTGTATCGACGTTTACGTTTATATTAACATGAGAGTTTCCGCTGTTTGAAATATTTGAGCCGTTTTTTGGTAACATGATAAAACCTCCTTACAAAAATAGGCTACGTTTTAGTAGCCTAATCGTATATGTCTCGATTATGGTAATTCTGATTATGGTAATTCTGATTTTGGTAATTCTGATTTTGGTAATTCTGATTTTGGTAATCTTGATTTTGGTAATTCTGATTATGGTAATTCTGATTTTGGTAATTCTGATTTTGGTAATTCTGATTTTGGTAATTCTGATTTGGATAATTTTGATTTGGATAATTTTGATTTGAATAATTTTGATTTTGATAATTTTGTGGGGGTTGAGCGGCATTATTTAATGCATTTGTTAAAAATGGAAGCAAAGCCGCTAATAGTTGGTTTGTAACATCTGTATTCAACTGTCCTTGTCCTTGTGATTGTCCTTGCCCTTGTCCTTGTGATTGTCCTTGCCCCTGTGGTTGTCCTTGCCCTTGCCCTTGCCCTTGTTCTTGTGATTGACCCTGCCCCTGACCCTGACCTTGCTCCTGTCCTACATCAGTAGACTGCTGATTCGAAGAAGCTGTTTCAGAATCCAAATCAGAGTCTACATTTAAACTTACGCGGGAATTTCCACTATCTGAAATCTGAGCAACATTGTGATTGTGTGTATGTTTTTTTGTAATTTCTTCTTGTGAGTCAGATCCATATCCAGATCCATATCCATCAGATCCACCAGATCCAGATCCAGATTCAGATCGGTTCTCAGATCGGTTTTCGGATCGGTTTTCAGTGTACTGGGATTTTCTTCGATAACGATCATAATAATAAAAACACAACAATACCCTCTCCTTTATAAACTATAGAAAATGTTTATATCACTACTTTATGTGAAAATAGAGAATGTGCATGGACAAATGAACTATCATTTAGTATAGTTTTTTATCGTGTCACAACATAAGTTGATAAGAAATTATTATATTTGTATTAGGGTAATTTGTGGGAAATTACAGTATCAAGGTATGTATATATAGTGTTCATGTTGCTGGTTTTTTTTAGCGGTGTGATTGTTATGTAATGAGATGATTAGAAATGCAGCGATTATAAGTACTTTCTTTGAAACCACTTGTTTACCTCTTCACTGATGAGACTTCATTTTATCCCGCTATTCGTGGGCAGCAAGACCCTCACCTCAAGATTCGGAGAAAGCAAAGAAGATAGGTAGGGGATGAGGAAAACCCCATGATGGAAGTTTCACTTTATCACGCTATTCATGAGCAGTAAGCCTCCCACTGATGGATTATTAGCAGCTGTGTGTTAGCCGCGAAAAAAATGTTTAAAAGAAGTCAGAAAATAGTCACACTTCGACACGTTTATATACTCATTTTTTGTTATAGTAAAAAGAAAAGGGGGAAAAAACATGTATACATTTAAAATTGTTTCAGATCGTGAAGCTATTTATCAATTTGCAAGTTATGCTCAAGTTGTACAAGGGGTAGAGAATGTATATGTGGAAGTAGGTGAACCTTTGTATGAGCGTCCACTTATGAAGTTTTATGTTCATGTTTCTATAAAACAAGAGTATGAACAAGCAAAAGCATTGCGTGAAATCGCACGTTTAATAGAATTAGGGCGTTTTACATACGTACATTACCGTGATGAAGAAATTGAAAGAGCATTTGAAGAAGTAAAATATGAGAGCCGCGTGGGCTAAATAATAAATAAGGAAGGAGCTAATGTGAATTAGCTTCTTTTTTTGTTTATGAAATATTTTTATATGCATCAAACAAATAAAGAAGGAATTTTGCTATGATAGGAGAGGAAAAGAAAGGGGAGTTATATAATGGGGTATATACAGGAATTAAGGGAATTAGTTGGAACAAAACCACTTATTATAGTAGGATCAGCAATTATTGTTTTAAATGAAAAGAATGAAGTATTATTACAACTTCGTTCTGATACATATGATTGGGGATTGCCAGGGGGAGCAATGGAGTTAGGAGAAACAATTGAAGAAACAGCAGGGAGAGAATTAAGAGAAGAAACAGGTTTAAAAGCAGATTTCTTACAATTTCTTGGTGTACTCTCTGGGCAGGAATTATATTATCGTTATCCGCATGGAGACGAAATTTATAATGTAATCAATGTATTTCAAGCGCATCATGTATATGGTGAAATAGAATGCGATGAAGAAGGGTTAGACATCCGATATTTCCCAATTGATAAATTACCAAAATTAAATACAACAACAGAAAAAATCCTTCAAAAATTTTTATTGGCATTAACAGAGTAGAGAGAAGAATGAACCTTCTTTCTATTTTTATTATATTAAATATTTTGATTTTTTGGTTACTTAATAATATAATTGATATAGACATACATCTTATGGTATTCCATCCAAAAACTTATCAGGGTACATAAGAGAGGGGAAAGTACACGATGCGCAATGTAGTCATTACAGCTGCAGTTCGTTCACCAATTGGAACATTTGGAGGAGCTTTCAAAAATGTAAAACCGACTGAACTAATGGTTCCTGTATTGCAGGAAGCTGTAAAAAGAGGCGGTGTTTTACCGCATGAAGTAGATGAAGTGATTTTAGGTCACTGTATTCAACGAACAGATGAGGCAAATACAGCAAGAACAGCAGCACTTATGGCGGGATTTCCTGATACAGTTACAGGTTACACAATTCAACGTCAATGTGCTTCAGGTATGCAGGCATTAATTTCAGCAGCAATGCAAATTCAATTAGGTGTAAGTGATGTTGTTGTTGCAGGAGGAGTAGAAGCGATGAGCTCTAGTCCATATGTATTAAAGGAGAACCGCTGGGGACAACGACTACAACACGGAGAAATTCGTGATGTGGTATGGGAGGTACTAGAAGATCCAATTCATCATATTATGATGGGTGAAACTGCAGAAAACCTCGCTGAGCAATATGAAATTACTCGTGAAGAACAGGATGAAGTAGCGGTGTTAAGCCATCAACGTGCTCTTCATGCAATCGAAGCGGGCTATTTTGACGAGCAAATTGTACCGATCACGATAAAAGAACGTAGAAAAGAAATTGTTGTTTCTAAAGATGAACACCCTCGTGGGGATATTACGTTAGAAAAACTTTCAGGTTTAAAAGCAGCTTTTCGTAAGGGTGGAACAGTAACTGCAGGAAACGCATCGGGTATTAATGACGGAAGTGCAGCGTTAGTATTAATGAGTGAAGAAAAAGCGAAAGAAAAAGGGCTGCAACCGTTAGCAAGAATCGTTGGATACTCTATGGCCGGGGTAGATCCTAAAATTATGGGAATCGGTCCAGCGCCAGCGATTCGAAAAGGATTGGAAAATATAAATTGGTCAGTAAATGATGCGGATTTGTTTGAAATTAATGAAGCATTTGCTGCGCAATATTTAGCAGTAGAAAAAGAGTTAGGCTTAAATCGTGAAAAGGTGAATGTAAATGGTAGCGGAATCAGTCTTGGACATCCAATTGGATGTACAGGAGCACGCATTACAGTAAGCTTGATTCATGAATTAAGAAGACAAGGACTAGAAAAGGGTATTGCTTCTCTTTGCGTCGGCGGCGGCATGGGAGCAGCGTTATTTATAGAAGCATTATAAGAAATAAAACCAGCCAGTGTGCTCACTGGCTGGTTTTATTTATGGACGGAATTGTTTGTAAAAAAGGTTGTTTCTCTTTCAATATAAGAACCTCGCTTCAAAATATATAAATCCATTTTGATTTTTTAACATATAAGTCGCTGCGGTGCAGGTTAAAACATGACATGTACTTACTTTCTTCTTTCTTGCATATGACAGGAAACTTTCTAAGCATGGCTAAATACTCTTATCTACTTAAAAAGAAAGGGTTATCTATGTTGTTTTTTTATTTGTATTTAAATATTAACAAAAATTGAAAGAAACTTTACTTTATATTCATAGAAAAAATAATTAATATAAAAGTAATTCAATCGTTGTTTTAAAGCATAGAAGGAGAAAGACAATGAAAATATGGAACGTATTTTGTATTTTGTGTAGTTTTGTTATTGTTTTAAGTGGTTGTACTCACCAAGGAAAAGTGAAACAACCGAAGAAACAGGCCATTCCAGAAACGAATGAGTACGGCGGTATACAATTAACAAAAGCTGGGCAAGAAATCAAAGAAAAAAACTGGGGTACTCTAAAATTAGAACAAATCAAACATGTAAATGAAACATTTACAGTTGGAACGATGAAAATCTATGTAGAAAATGTGAGAGTTATCACGTTATCGAATATGGAAGATGAAACAAAAGAGACGCTGAAAATGTATACAAAATTAAATCCAGAAGAAGTACAAAGTCGTTTAGGTAAGACAATGGACCAAGCAGAGGCAGAATGGTATGCTTCATTAAGTGGACAAGATATTGGTGATACCGCTAAATATGTTGAAATTACATATAAGGTTGAAAATACTGGCGATAAAGAAATGCAGTTCTTTTCTATGAATGATGTAACTGTAAATGAAACACAACAATTTCATGTGCCAACGAAAAATTTCTTATATGCAGAAGATACGCTTGTTGGTACAAAAAGTGTATCGAGAGAGGATTATAGTTCTGGAGAAACAAGAGAAGGATTAATTGGACTTTTACTAAGTGATAATCATGAAAAAGTAAATACAGTTTCTTTTACAACAGATGTACTTGCAATAGGCGATACACATGAAAAAATAGCAGAACCACAAACGTTTACCATTTCACTATAATAGTGAAATGGTTTTTTCTTCATTGCTAGTAGGACAGGAAATATGTCGTTTTGTAGAGAATTTATACACATATAGCGTTTAGGAGGGAAATGAAAATGAATAAGGGATGCTACATATGTGGTAGTAAAGAAATAGAAAAAGGCACTATGTCACCTTATATAGAAAGTAATGTTGGAAGTTATATTGTTCCGCTTGCAGAAATGACAGCAGAGGTGGAAGTATGTAAGAGCTGCGGAGCTGTTATAACGATGAAACGAGAACATATAGAGTATAATCAAAGGGGAGAGAAGTAAACGTCATGTATATTGTCAAAGCAAATATAAATGATGCAAAAGAGCTTGCACGTGTTCATGTTGATAGTTGGAGAGAAACATATGAAGGCATTATGCCGAAAGAAGTGTTAGATAAAAAATCGTATGAGAAACGAGAAGCGTTGTGGAAACAAATATTACAGAAGCAGCAGTCATATGTTTATGTTGCCAAGATAATTGATGGGAAAATAGTTGGTTTTGCAGATGGCGGGAAAGAGCGAACTGGTATATATGAGTATGACGGAGAGTTATATGCAATATATATTTTACAGGCATATCAGCGTAACCAACTTGGGAAAAGATTGATAAAAGCAGTGGCAGCAGATTTGTATAAGAACGGATACTGTTCTATGCTTGTTTGGGTAGTAGCAAACAATCCGTCTAAATACTTTTATGAAGCGTTACAAGCTTCTTTTTTAGATGAGAAAGAAATTGAAGAATTACACGTAAAAGAAATTGCGTACGGTTGGAAAGATATACAAACTCTTTTCATGTAATAGCAATTCCCGGCAATGGCCTGCTCGTTTTATCACTTCGTGAATATAATGAAGTGAATAGAATGAAAGGAGAGACAATCCGTGAGAGTGTTCACGGTTTTGGTCGGGTTTATTATAGCTGTTTGCTTTCAAATAGGATTATTATATATGTTACAACGAATCGAGCAACTATCACTTACTCATCTTCTATATGAAATTGTATATATAGGAGTACTATTTGGATTTGGAATGGGTATTGCACATTATTTCTATAAATATAAAATCTATATACTTATAGTCGTATTCGTCTTTTTATACGGATGGGGATACTATAACTATCATGATAATGTTCAAACCATTTTACAACTGCATCTTGTATTAATTCAACAGGCATTACTGTTGTTATTTTGTATTATGTTTGGAACCATTGTTTATAGAATGTTGTTTTATAAAGAAAATACAGAGGAAAAGGTCAGATGAAATGTTTCATTTGACCTTTTTTTAAGATGTTTTTTTTTCTTTTGTAAAGTAAGTTTTTATATTTTGTAATTGAACTTGTTTAGGGATACGAAATTCTTGTTTTTGTTCTTCAAATTGTTTTTTTGTATAGGGACCAAATCTGCGGTTATTTTTTAAATCGATAATCCAATAATTTTCTGTCGTTTCATTTGTAATAGAAGCATCAGGGTTATTAGGATCATCTATTTTTTCTATCTGCTTTGCTAAAATATAGGTGTCGTTCCAAGCAATTTCTACAATTTCTGGTGGGATATATTGGGAGGCGTATAAAGCGTCTGCTTTAGGAAAAAGTTCTAGTGCATTGCCTGAAACATTAATGAGCTCATATTCATCTCCAACGCTGTAATGAGATGGATTAAAATTTGTTGAACAACTAGTTAAAAATATGAGAGAACAAATGATGATGAAGCGTTTCAATATGAGCTCCTCCTTCCGGAATATGATTGATACATATTTTACAGGAAAAGAAAATAAAACACCAATTTATGAGTTGTTTACAACTGTTTTTAGACATGATACGATGAAACAGTTAATAAAGGATAGAAAAAAGGAGTCGGCACAACATGAAGTTGAAAATACATCAACCAGCGATTGTTATGAATCGTCTAGGGGCTGCAATAATCGATATGTTTTTCATTTCTGTTTTGTATGGTGCTGTTGTTGCAATTACAACAGGAAACTATAAAGCGATTTTGAATCGTTTTAATGTGAGTTCAGGAGACATCCGTTATGATCTTGGGCTTGTATTTTTATTAATGGCGCTTTATTTTATTATTCTACCATTTATTTGGAATGGATATACACCAGGGAAAAAAATTACACGTACAAAACTTGTATCGCTTACAAGTGAAAAGTTAACGTTAGGAATATTAATAATGAGGTTTATTGTATTGCTAGTACCAAACATATTACTACTTGGAATCCCAGCAATATGTAATATATACATGATGTTGTTTAGAAGTGATAATAGTGGTTTCCATGATCTTATAGTAAAAACGAAAGTTATGAGTATTGTGTAGGGAGAGAGGGAAGAGATTGCCTCTCTCTTTTAAATTCGAAAAAATTTTTGTGTAATTTGGTAAAGATGAAATGTTTCAATTTTATAGAGATACAAGTAATAACTCAAGTGAAATAACTGATTATACTATTATCAGAGATTTTTGTTAGTATAATGAAGGACACTATGGGTTTTTTATTGAATAGGAAATATATGTTGTGAAAATTAACATTTTGTAAAAATATTTTTATTAAGTCTAAATTTTTACAAAATTCGATATCTTCAATTGGTATAATAGAATTTATATAGGACAGGCATCTCCTATATAGTACCCTCCATATTGATGGCGCGTCACGGAAAGACGCGCTTTTTTTACGGTAAATAGACGGAATATTAAGATGATACTAAATATTCACAATAAAGAGTTTGTATTTTTTATATGGGGAGGAAGTGAAATGACAGGAGAAAGTTTATTGTTTTGGGGGATTCTTATTTTTGTTGGTTTAGTTTTTGATCAGTATAATAGTAAGAAAAAATAGAAATCTCGAAAGTAAACGATTATATTATATCTATCTATCTATATATCTATCTATCTATCTTTTTCTGCTTGCGGATGCTAAAAAAAAAAAGAGTATACTGTATGACGTTGAGACTAACCAGAAGGGGTAATGACGATGAAGCTAGCAGGAAAAGTTGCCGTTGTAACAGGTGGAGGCATCGGCATTGGCCGTAATACGGCTCTTTTGTTGGCAGGACAAGGTGCAAAGGTAATTGTGACCGATATTGATGAGGAAAACGGACAAGCAACAGTGGAGGAAATTGTAGATTTAGGTGGAGCTGCACTTTTTGTTACTCACGATATGAGTAAGCAAAGTGATTGGCAACATGTTTTAGAAGTTGCAATTGAAACCTATAGCAGAATAGATATGTTGTTTAATAATGCGGGATTATATAAAATAGCCCCAATTTTTTCTTATGAAAAAGAGAACGATTCCAATGCGCTTTGCATAAATGACGTCTGGATAGAAATAAAACAATTGAGGTCATCTTTTATAGGGCAGCAAGAAGAAGTGAGATTGAGTGATCTACCTATTTTGGGTGTTATCAGTACAAAGGAACAGTCACTTCATACAGTAGAATCTTTAGTATAATAAGTTGAAAACCGTCCACGTATAAATTGAGGACGGTTTCTTTTTTATCCCGCTATTCGCGGGCAGTGAGGTCCCCCACCTCAAGGTTCAGAGAAAAGCATTGTCCAGCTCTAGCGGCTCCAACGTCCTGCGATTCTGAGCGAGCCGCAGAAGATAGATAGGGGATGAAAAAACACTGATAGAAGTTTCACTTTATTTAGCGAATGCGTTTTTCAGTTATTACATCAAAGAAGTGTGCTTTGTTCATATCAAAAGCAAGCTTGATATGATCGCCATGTGTAAAAGTATGTCTTGCATCAACACGTGCTGCAAAATTTTGATCTCCAAGTTTCATATATAAAATAGATTCTGCACCTAATAGTTCAGCAACATCAATTTTTGTTGTAAATGTTGTATCTTGTGAAGCTTCTAAAAATAAGAGTTCATCATGAATATCTTCTGGGCGAATTCCTAAAATAATTTCTTGGTTGATATAGCCTTGTTCACTTAGTAGTTTCATTTTCCCTTCAGATACTTTAATTTTTATCTTATTGTCAATTACAAAGTGATTTTCTGTTAACTGACCACGGAAAAAGTTCATCGCAGGAGAGCCAATAAATCCGCCAACGAAAACATTTTCTGGTGTTTCATATACTTCTTTTGGTGTTCCAATCTGTTGTATCTTTCCGTCTTTCATAACAACAAGGCGTGATGCCATCGTCATAGCTTCTGTTTGGTCATGTGTTACATAAATGGTTGTTGTTCCTAGTTTTTGATGAAGCTTAGAAATCTCTGATCGCATTGTTACGCGTAATTTTGCATCTAGGTTTGATAACGGTTCGTCCATTAAGAAGACTTTTGCATCACGAACAATGGCACGTCCTAATGCAACACGTTGCCGTTGACCTCCAGATAATGCTTTTGGTTTTCGATTTAAATATTCTTCTAGTCCTAAAATACGGGCTGCGTCCTTCACACGGCGATCAATTTCGTCTTTTGGTATTTTGCGAAGTTTTAAGCCGAATGCCATGTTATCATAAACACTCATATGAGGATAGAGTGCATAGTTTTGAAAGACCATAGCAATGTCGCGATCTTTTGGAGGAACATCATTCATTACTTTGCCATCAATTGAGAATTCCCCTTTAGAAATATCCTCTAAACCAGCGACCATTCGTAATGTTGTTGATTTTCCGCATCCAGATGGACCAACAAATACAATAAATTCTTTATCTTGTATGTGCAAATTAAAATCTGTTACTGCTGTTACATTATTATCGTATATTTTATAAATATTTTCTAATTTTAGTTCTGACATGACTTTTCCCCCTAGCAAAATTGTGCAAACGTTTTCTTTGTTTTTATTATAAATTAATGCATAAAAAAAAGAAATAAAAAATTAAAACGTTTTCATAAATTTAAGAAAGTGTGCGCATAAATAGCGTGTTTTTATATTAAAAGAGCTTTAATTTTATTTTTTAGTCAATACAAAGAATGTAAGCATTGTTTTCATTTTATTTAAAATCTGTTATCATTCACTAATGAAAACGTTTGCGCCTGTTTTGCGATTAAATAATGAAATGGGGTAGCATGATGGAGAAACAATGGTGGAAAGAAAGTGTTGTATATCAAATTTATCCGCGTAGTTTTATGGATAGTAATGGTGATGGAGTTGGTGATCTTCGCGGAATTATTTCAAAGCTTGATTATTTACAAGAACTAGGGATAGATGTAATTTGGTTATCACCGGTTTATGAATCTCCAAACGACGATAACGGTTATGATATTAGTAATTATCGTAAGATTATGGATGAGTTTGGGACGATGAACGATTGGGATCAATTGTTAGATGAAATGCATAAACGTAACATGAAGTTAATGATGGACTTAGTTGTTAATCATACTTCAGATGAACATAATTGGTTTGTTGAATCCCGGAAGTCAAAGGATAATCCATATCGAGATTACTATATTTGGCGTAAAGGAAAAAACGGAAAAGAACCAAATAATTGGGGAGCTGCTTTTAGTGGGTCTGCTTGGCAGTATGATGAAACCACAGATGAATATTACTTACATTTATTTTCAAAAAAGCAACCAGATTTAAATTGGGATAATGAACATGTACGAAAAGAGATTTATGAGATGATGAAATTTTGGCTGGATAAAGGAATTGACGGCTTTCGTATGGATGTCATTAACTTTATTTCAAAAGTTGAGGGATTACCAGCTGTGAATACAGAAGCAGAGGGGTATGTATCAGGTCATCAATATTTTATGAATGGACCTAATATTCATACGTATTTACATGAAATGAATCAAGAAGTGTTATCTCAATATGATATTATGACAGTTGGTGAAATGCCTGGTGTAACAACGGAAGAGGCGAAGCTTTACACAGCTGAAGATCGTCAGGAATTACAAATGGTTTTTCAGTTTGAGCATATGGATTTAGATTCTGGGGAAAGCGGTAAATGGGATGTAAAGCCATGTTCGCTTGTTACATTAAAGGAGAATTTAACAAAGTGGCAAAAGGCATTAGAACATACAGGATGGAATAGTTTGTATTGGAACAATCATGATCAACCTCGTGTTGTCTCTCGCTTTGGTAATGATAAAACTTACCGTATTCCATCAGCGAAAATGTTAGCGACGGTACTTCATATGATGAAGGGAACCCCTTATATTTATCAAGGTGAAGAGATTGGAATGACAAATGTCCGATTTACTTCAATTGATGAGTACCGCGATATTGAAACACTGAATATGTATCGTGAAAAAGTAAGTGAACGTGGTGAGAATCATGAAATAGTGATGCAATCTATTTATGCTAAAGGACGCGATAATGCTCGGACGCCAATGCAATGGGAAGACAGTGAACATGCTGGGTTTACAGCAGGTAAGCCATGGATGCAAGTAAATCCTAATTATAAAGAAATTAATGCGAAACAGGCATTACATGATTCAAATTCTATTTTTCATTATTATAAGAAATTGATTGAACTTCGTAAAAAGTACGAAATAATTGTGTATGGTACATATGATTTAATTCTAGAAGATCATCCATCTATTTTTGCTTACGTAAGAACATGGAAAGGTGAGAAATTACTTGTCATTGCAAACTTTACGGAGGATTCATGTGTATTTGAATTAACGGAAGAGATAGAGTACAGTAATGTAGAGTTATTGATACACAATTATGATGTGCAGGATGAAACAATTGAAAATATTATTTTACAGCCTTATGAAACGAGGGTGTATAAATTGAAATGAGAAATATGTAAGTAGATAATAGAGAGGCTTGGAGACAGGTCTCTCTTGTTTCTCGATTAGAATGGCAAGTAACAATAGGGGCGATATGTTAGTACATAAAACGATACATTGGATAATACAATCTACATCAGTTTCTGGAGTGGTTGCTGACCATGATAGATTCGTTAAAATGCTTGCTGCTTTGTCACGGATAAATATAGTAAAAGCCTTGTGTAATTTTTTGCACAAGGCTTGTTAATTTCACCATTTTAAAATGGAAAATCCATATGGTAGAAGTGTAATTTGTAATAAGTTTGTTTCTGCGGAAAACTCTTCTTTTGTATACAGATCTACAATTTTTTTGCCAGCCATATCAAAAGGGATAGGAGCTGTAATTTTATTATTTGTTGGATTTAAAACAAATAATATCGTTTCTTTTCCATATGTTTTTGTATAAGAAATATAATTGTGTTTGTTATTAGCTTCAATCCATTGAAAGGAACCATGTCCGCCAAAGGCTTTATATTGTTTTCGAAGTGAAATTAATGTTTGTATATGTTGAAATAATTCTTTATCCTGTTTATCCTCATCCCAGATCATACATTTTCGACACCCTGGGTCCATTTCGCCTTCCATTCCAATTTCATCACCGTAATAAATGCAGGGTGAACCGATAAAAGAGAGTTGGAATACATAGAGTAATTTTACTTTTTCTTTATTACCGTTACAGGTTGTTAAAATTCGTGGTGTATCATGGCTATCTAATAGGTGAAAAGCAACTTCGTTTACATTCATAGAATATGAATGTAAAGATTCAGTAATTTGGTACATAAATTCATTCGCCCTAATGGTTTCATTTGCAAAATAAGAAAGAAGAGCGTTTGTAACTGGATAACTCATAACGGCATCAAATTGATCGCCTTGTAACCATGGAAGAGCATCATGCCAAATTTCGCCTAAAATGTAGACATCAGGATTGATCGCCTTTATTTCACTGCGGAATTCACGCCAAAAGCTATGATCCACTTCATTTGCTACATCAAGTCGCCAGCCGTCAATGTGAAACTCTCGTACCCAATAACGTCCCACTTCTAGTAAGTATTCTTTTACAGCTGGATGAGTGGTATTTAATTTTGGCATATGCGGTGTAAAAGCGAATGTATCGTAATTAGGCAAAGGTTCTGTTACAATTGGAAATTCATGAATGTGAAACCAGTCTTTGTAGGAAGAGTTTTCTCCTTTTTCAAGAACATCTTGAAATTTATCAAAAAAGTATCCACTATGATTAAAAACGGCATCTAGCATTATTTTTATCCCACGTTGATGACATGCTTCCACAAGCTTATGAAATGTTTCTTTCGTCCCGAATTGAGGATCAATTTCCATATAGTCAATCGTGTCATATTTATGATTAGAATGTGCTGTAAAGATTGGAGTAAAGTAAATGCCGGAAATACCAAGTTCTACAAGGTAATCAAGGTGATTCATAATGCCGACGAAATCCCCGCCAAAAAAAATTGTTGCAGTTGGATCTGTACTGCCCCAAGGAAGAGTGTTTGCTGGATTACATGTACAATCTCCATTAGCAAATCGTTCTGGAAAAATTTGATACCATACTGTATCTTTCACCCATGAGGGAGCCGTAAAAACATCCTTTTCATGTATAAATGGGAAGCAAAAGTAATAGCCGACGTCGTCAGCTGGTGCTTCAGAGAAAAAGCCTCTTTCTGTATAAGTGATAGCTTCAGTACTGCTTTTCAGTTCGAATCCGTATCGTAAACGCTTAAATTTTGGTTCAATTGATACAAACCAATAATCAAATAAATCCGTCGAGCCACTCTTTTTCATTGGTATTTTTTGTGTTACCCATTTTCCCTCTTGCCATTCATATGGATCGCCATGAATGAAGGATACTACATTTGCGTCATTTTTTTTCGTACGTAGCCGAATATGAATTGTTCTTTCATTGTAAGCGTATGCGTAATTATCTTTTGGTCTATGGTATATTGCTTCTTTCAACATATAAAAACCCTCCTCTACTAGTTCTTAAAATAAGGATATATTGCAAACGATTGCTTTTTATATAATTTTAATATTGCTTATAAGGGTAGTACGCATTCCATATAAAGTCAATGAATATAAAGAATAACTGCGTAAATTTTTTGAAAAATAATATTTGCAAAACATCTAAATGTATGTATAATAATAGACAAATAGCGCAAACGTTTTCATAGATTAGAAAGTTGTTTGTGCTTCTATTAAACTATTAGTTGCAAACGTTTTCATTAATTAGAGTACCATATACATAATTTGGGGAGGTATTTAGGGATGAAGAAAAAAGCGTTATCTTTATTAACGATTTCAGCTTTGGCAATCGGTATGTTATCGGCATGCGGACCGAAAGATTCAGGAAAAAAGGAAGCGAGCAAGGAGAAGAAAGATTATGATCTTCTTGTTTGGGAAGATCAGAAAAAAGGTGTTGGTTTAGATCCAGCCGTAAAAAGTTTTGAAAAGAAATATAATGTAAAAGTAAAAGTTGTTGAGATTCAGATGACAGAACAAGTAAAAAAACTTCGTCTTGATGGTCCAGCTGGTACAGGACCGGATGTTGTAACATTACCGCATGATCAAATCGGGGATGCAGCAACAGAGGGGTTACTTTCTGAGATAAAAGTGGATGATTCTGTTAAAAATAGGTTTACTGATTTGTCGCTAAAAGCGCAAACGTATGATGGAAAATTATATGGGTTACCGAAAGCGATTGAAACACCTGTATTCATTTACAATAAAAAATTAATGCCAAAAGCACCAGAAACGATGGATGAACTATTTAATTTTTCAAAAGGATTTACGAAGGACGGGAAATATGGATTTTTAGCATTAGGAGATAACTTCTATTTTGCGAATGCATTTATGGCTGGTATGGGCGGTTATGTATTTGGTGAGAAAGACGGACAACCAAATGTAGCTGATATTGGATTAAATAATAGCGGTGCAGTACAAGGTGCAGAATATATTCAAAAATGGTATAAAGAAAAACTATTTCCAGAAGGAATTATCGGTGAGTCTGGGGGACCAGCTGCAGATGGATTATTTAATGAAGGAAAAGCTGCTTCTATTATGAATGGTCCATGGGCATTCCAGGCGATGGAAAAAGCAGGAATTGATTATGGTGTAGCTCCAATGCCAAAATTACCGAATGGTCAGCCGATGAAAACATTTGTTGGTGTAAAAGGATGGCATGTAACAAGCTTCTCAAAAAATAAAGATTTAGCAACAAAATTTACTGATTGGGTAACAAATGAAGAAAATGCAAAAATTCGTTTTGAAAAAACAAAAGAAATTCCGCCAGTGAAATCAGTTATGGAAGATCCGGTTATTAAAAATAACGAAGCTGCAAAAGCAGTAGTGACACAAGCCGAAAATGGTATTCCAATGCCGAATATTCCAGAAATGCAAGAAGTTTGGAAACCAGCTGGTGATGCGCTGCAATTAGTTGTAACAGGTAAACAAGAACCAAAAGCGGCACTTGATGAGGCTGTGAAACAAATTAAAGGAAATATTGAAGCAAATCATAGCAAGAAAAAATAATATAGAATTCGTGTCTTTTGTAAACAAGAGGCACGAATTCTCCTCCTTCCAAGGGGAAGAAAAAAGGGGGAAGAACTATGCAAACATCCTTTGAACCAACACATGCAGTAAACGGTTCAAAACACCGAAAAACAGCGGCAGCGTTGTCTATTATTCCAGGTATTGGTCAACTGTACAATAAACAATATGTAAAAGGTATTATTTTTCTAGTATTAACTTGTTCCTTTTTTGTAGCATTTGCTGATTTGTTAAATATCGGTTTATGGGGAATTGTAACGCTCGGTACAGAAGTTCCTCGTGATCACTCTATTTTTCTATTAGTAAAAGGTATTTTAGCGCTTATCGTTATTGCGTTTGGACTAGGTGTATATACCTTTAATTTATATGATGCGTATCAAAACGGGAAAAAGCGTGATGTAGGAATACCACTGAACTCTGTGAAAGAGCAATATCATCATTTATTAGATCAAGGTTTTCCATATTTGATGGTTTCACCAGGTTTTCTTCTATTAATTTTTGTTGTTGTACTTCCAATTATTTTCGTCCTATTAATTGGATTTACCAATTATGATTTATATCATTCTCCTCCTGCAAAACTTGTAGAGTGGGTTGGGTTTAAAAACTTTGTTGATATTTTTACATTGCCAATGTGGCGAGACACATTTGTAAGTGTATTTTCTTGGACTGTGATTTGGACCTTTGTGGCAACGACATTACAAGTTGCACTTGGTATTTTCTTAGCCATTTTAGTTAATCAACCAAGTATTAAAGGAAAAGCAGTAATTCGTACAATTTTCATTTTACCTTGGGCTGTTCCGGCGTTTGTATCTATTCTCGTATTTGCTGGTATGTTTAACGAATCATTTGGAGCAATTAATAATCAAGTGTTAGCTCTATTTGGAATTGAAAACATTGCTTGGATGACAGATCCATTTTGGTCGAAAATCGCTTTAATTTTTATTCAAACATGGCTCGGATTTCCCTTTATTTTTGCGATGACGACAGGTATACTGCAATCGATTCCAGGTGAATTGTATGAAGCTGCTACGGTAGACGGTGCGACAGCTTGGCAACAATTTCGTAAAATTACATTGCCGCTTGTTTTATATGCGACTGCTCCTATTTTAATTACACAATACACATTCAACTTTAATAATTTCAGTATTATTTATCTGTTTAATGGTGGTGGTCCAGCTGTAGCGGGACAAAATGCAGGTGGAACGGATATTTTAATTTCCTGGATTTATAAGTTAACGATGACATCAGCTCAATATGGAAAAGCAGCAGCATTAACGATGATATTATCGGTAATCGTTATTTCAGTTGCTTTATGGCAATTTAAAAGAACAAAATCATTCCAAGAAGAGGATATGATGTAAATGAATATAAAACGACAGAAGATGTTACGTCTTTCATTAAGTTATTTCGTAATTTTCATGATGTGTGTTATTATTTTCTATCCATTATTATGGATTATAGGCTCCTCGTTTAACCCAGGAGATAGTTTGTCGGGATCAAGCATAATTCCTAAAAATGCAACGCTGGATCATTACAGAAAACTATTGGACCTTTCACAAAGCAACTATGTACTTTGGTATAAAAATACATTGAAAGTTAGTATTTTGACAATGATTTTCTCTGTATTGTCAATTAGTTTTACAGCATATGCGTTTTCGAGATATCGTTTTGTCGGGAGAAAGAATGGGTTACTAACCTTTTTAATTCTTCAAATGGTTCCAAACTTTTCAGCATTAATTGCATTGTATATATTAGCACAGCTGACAGGATTAATTGATACACATCTAGCATTGATTTTAATTTATGTTGGCGGTGCAATTCCAATGAATACGTGGCTCATGAAAGGGTACTTTGATACAATTCCAAAAGAATTAGACGAGTCAGCCCGTATGGACGGGGCAGGGCATTTTCGGATTTTTTGGCAAATTATTATGCCTTTGGCAAAACCAATTATTGCGGTTGTAGCATTATTTACTTTTATCGGCCCATTTACTGATTTTATTTTAGCGAGTATTATATTACGCACACCAGAAAATTATACGTTAGCTGTTGGGCTATATGAAATGGTAGCGAAAAAATTCGGTAATGAATTTACAACATTTGCGGCAGGATCGGTATTAATTGCGATACCAATTTCAATTTTATTTTTATCTTTGCAAAAATACTTTATTTCTGGTTTAACAGCTGGGGGAACGAAGGGGTAAATGGGACATTATGTTCCATTTATCTTTTTTTAATAGGAATATCGATTTAGATAACATAAGAACAGGGTAATTTTTTAAAAAATAGTATATAGTATAGGAAAATAAGGCTCTATCCCTTACAATACATGAAGAGGGAGAATATAGATATAGATTTACATTAATAGAAATTTTTATGAATGGAATAAAGTGAAACTTTCATCAGTGAGGGTCTTATTGTCGCCAATAACGGGATAAAAATAAAGGTAACTTGTATAAATTATGTAGATAAAAAAGAGAGGAGGAACAAATTTATGACAGTTACAATTAAAGACGTGGCAAAAAAAGCAAATGTTGCTCCTTCTACGGTTTCGCGTGTAATTGCTGATAATCCGAGCATTAGTGAGAAAACAAAACGACGCGTTCGTAAAGTAATGGCTGAATTAGGATATCATCCGAATTTAAATGCGAGAAGCCTTGCAAATCAAACAACGAAAACGATTGGACTTGTTATGCCAAGCTCTGCGAGTAAAGCGTTTCAAAATCCATTTTTCCCAGAGGTTATTCGAGGAATTAGTTCATTTGCACATGGAGAAGAATATTCATTGTATATGTCAACGGGAGAAACGGAAGAAGAAATTTTTAATGGTGTTGTGAAAATGGTGCAAGGAAGGCAAATCGGTGGCATTATTCTTTTATATTCACGTATGAATGACCGTATTTTAGAATATTTGTACAGTCAAAATTTTCCATTTGTTCTCATTGGAAAACCATATGAAAGAAAAGAAGAGATTACATATATTGATAATGATAACTATGTAGCCGCACGAGAAGTAACGGAATATTTAATTTCACTTGGACATAAACGAATTGCTTTTATCGGTGGTGATTCGGATTTACTTGTTACGAAAGATCGCCTCGCTGGAATGGCAGATGCATTAAAACTAGCTGATATACCTTTGCCAGCTGAGTATGTTTTAAATCTTGGATTTTTACGAGAAAGTGGTCAAAAAGCGGTAGAAGAACTTATGACACTTGATGCACAGCCAACAGCTATTATAGCAACGGATGATTTAATTGGATTAGGTGTATTAAGTGCTTTATCAGAAAAGGGAATTTCTGTGCCGGAAGATATTTCTATTGTTAGCTTTAATAACGTATTATTGTCTGAAATAGCAAATCCACCATTAACAACAGTCGATGTAAATATTTATCAGCTAGGTTACGAAGCAGCGAAATATTTAGTTGATAAAATTGAGCATTGTGAAACTTCACCGAAGTGTATTATTATCCCACATAAATTGGTGAAACGCCAAACATGTAATGAAATATTGAAATAGAATCTAAGATGGACTAATCCATTTCATTCAATATGTAGTGACATTAGTTGGCTGGATAACAGTTGGATTATTTGGTTTTTTTATCATAAGAGATGGTTGGAAAGAGAAGAAAAGATAGTATAAATGCAAAAAAACTAAGGGGAAAGGATATTCCTCTTAGTTTTTTTGTTGTATAAACATTTCTAAACGGTCACAGCCTTCTCTCAGCATTTCCATACTATAAGCATAAGAAATACGAATGTACCCTTCACCGTACTCAGAAAATGCTGAGCCTGGAACAACTGCAAGTTTAGCTTCTTTCACAAGCTCCAATGCGAAATCAAAAGAAGAGGAGGTTGAGTTACCGATATAAGGGAATAAATAAAATGCTCCTGTTGGCTTTTCAACAGTTAATCCCATTTGTACAAGACGGTTGTATACATAATCACGACGCTTTTTGTATTGATGACGCATCATACGGGGTGCGTCCTTTGCTGCTGTTAATGCTTCAATTGCTGCATACTGAGCAATTGAGGTTGCACATGTAACGTTGTATTGATGGACTTTTAAAATTTGACTAGCTAAAAAGTTTGGTGCAAATAAAAAACCAATACGCCACCCTGTCATAGAATGAGATTTTGATAAACCATTAATTACAATCGTTTTATTTCGCATTTCTGGGAAATTTGCAATAGATATATGTTTATTCTCGTATACGAGTTCGCTGTAAATTTCGTCGGAAAGAACAAAAATGTTCTTATCCTTTAATACTGTAACAATCTCTTTGAGTTCTTCTTCTGATAACGTTACACCAGTTGGATTTGATGGATATGGTAATACGATGCAACGGGTTTTGTTTGTAATTGCTTTTTCGAGTGCTTTTGCTGTTAAGCGGAATCCTGTGTCACGGACGTCTACAAAAACAGGTTTTGCACCGCATAGACGAATAATAGGTTCATAACCTGGATAGACAGGAGCTGGTAAGATTACTTCAGTTCCTTCTTCCAAAATCGTACGAAAGGCGATATCGATTGCTTCACTTGCCCCGATCGTTACAATTGTTTCATCTTCCGGGGAATACACTAAATCATAGCGTTCTTTTAAAAAATCACAAGCAGCTTGTCGAAGCTGTAATAGACCCGCATTATGCGTATAACTTGTAAAGTTTTCTGTAATAGCACGCTTAGCAGCTTCTTTCACTAAAGAAGGAGTTGGGAAATCAGGTTGTCCAATAGTTAATGAAATAAGGT
This sequence comes from Bacillus sp. S2(2024), assembly GCF_050474045.1. NCBI lineage: Bacteria > Bacillati > Bacillota > Bacilli > Caryophanales > Bacillaceae > Bacillus > Bacillus sp. S2(2024). The sequence continues at coordinate 3,044,158 of NZ_JBFLUS010000003.1, read as the reverse complement.
CATCATAATTTTGAATCATGTTAGAAAATTGGCGGATTCCGGAAATTTGAATATCCTTTACACGAGGGTTAATAAATTGTTCCATTTTGTCTCCCTTTCTTCCGTTGCAAAATTTCTTTTTATTGTATCATATTTATCATACAATCGCTTTGAAAAGCTATAAATAAAAAAGATCGCCAAGGCGACCTTTTGTTTAATACCCGTATTCCCAATCGATTTCGTCTTCACTCCAAAGGACGGAAGAAACTTTTCCTAGATGTATTACTGAGTTGTTTATAGAGCATGCACAATTGTTTGTACCTGTTTGCTCTTGTAATTTTTTATACACCGATTTCTCAACGTTTTCTAGTACAACAAGATTTTCCTCGTTTAAGACGAGCGCAGTTCCTGTCATTTTATTTTCCTCCAATCGATTTCTTAACCTGTATTTATTGTATCTTGTGCAAGGACAATTTGATACATAGTTTACAATCATTTTGAAAAGTTGTAACATTTGTGAATTAATTTCCACAAATTGTTTACAGTAATATTGAGAATAGTCTAAAAAATAAAACAAATTTGTCAATAAAATGGTATAATCATATCAAAATGAATATAGGGGATGAGGGGATGGTACTTATCCATGATTTAATGATTCAAGTCGCTATCATCATTTTGCCGTTATTTTTGTATGAAGCAATTCGTTTAAATCGCTATCAAAGCATGCTTCAAAAGCGCAATCGCTATTTTATTGTATTATTATCAACAACTACGCTTATCCTTTCGATGACATATCCGGTTTGTGCTTGGGAAACCTGCAATTATGATTTTCACCAAATTCCAATAATTAGTGCATTTTTGTATGGTGGCTCAGTTGGTATGATTCCAGCTGCGATGGCTATTTTATATGATGGATTTCTGCATGGTTTAAACTGGTTGTGGCTACTGGAAATTATTTGTATCTCTATAATCCCTTTTTTATTATCTAAAAAGTGGAGTGCATTTCCAAGAAATAAAAAAATTATTTTATCTTTTATGTTGGTATCTTTTTATACACTCATTTCTTTAGGGGTTAAAATAGTTAGTTTGTTGTTAGAGAAAGGCTTTACGCCAATGGTATCTTATTTGTATAGTGAATACATATTTGCCTCTTTTATTATGATTATGACGATGACATTCCAAGTGTATTTAACAGAGTATTTATATGAAAATGCAATGTTACGAACTGAAATGCAAAAGTCTGAGAAATTAAATATTGTCAGCGAGTTAGCAGCAAGCGTGGCCCATGAAGTTCGTAATCCACTTACAGTTGTGCGTGGATTTATTCAATTGTTAGAAAGTACAGAAGATGTTAAGAATAAAGAATACATGCGCCTTGTTTTGGCCGAATTAGACCGGGCGGAACAAATTATTTCAGACTATTTAAATTTAGCTCGGCCGCAAATTGATAAGAAAGAACATATTTGTTTATCTGCACAGCTTATTGAAATGACGACGTTAATGTCTTCCTTTGCTGCAATGCGAGGTGTATATTTACAGGTTGAAATTGCAGAGAATTTATATACGATAGGTGACAAAACAAAATTAAAACAAGCGATTATGAATGTTGTAAAAAATGGAATTGAAGCAATTCAAGAAAATAAAGGGTATTTAAAAGTGACTGCATTGCAAGAGGATGAATCTATTGTTATTCGTGTTAAAGACAGCGGTGTTGGAATGACAAAAGAGCAACTAGAGAGACTTGGACAACCATACTATTCATTGAAAGAAAAGGGAACAGGACTGGGATTAATGGTTACGTTTAGTATCTTACAAGCTCACAATGGTACACTTGTATATAAAAGTGAAATTGGAAAAGGAACAGCAGCGATTATTACCTTACCGGCTGTGTTGCAAAACATAGTATATAAAGAATAAAAGTTACCGAGGTACGGTAACTTTTATTTATTTACTTCTCCTGTTTTTTCAGATTTAAATCGAATGAATAAACTTTTAAATGATTTAAATAAACTTTGCTCTTGTGAAGCAGCAACTAATCGTTTTGTTTCTTGAATTTCTCGAATGACTTGCATAAGTTGAACATCCCGATTGTTTTCCTTATTATAAACTTGATTCATAAGTTTGTTCATTTTTTCTTCTTGTTTGGATTCGCGTTTATACATATGATTCATGAGTAAATCCATTTTTTCTTTTTGCAACGCATCAGTTTCTGCTGCGTGATCTACAAGATTTTGTAACATTTCCTCTTGCTTTGATTCTTTTACATATACTTGGTGCATTAATTCGTTTAGCTTTTCATCTTTTAAACGATTCTGCGTAATAAGGGTAGAATTTTGATGAATAATTGCTTCGTTTAATTGAGCAAGCATATCTAACTTGTGCATAAATTCTTCAAACTTTTGGTCTTTCTCTTTTAATTGTAGGTCTGTATTTTCCTCTACAATAGCAGGGGAATCTGGTGGAGATTCCTTTTCTTTTAGTATAAATGAAATCGTTTCCATAATGTCTTCTTCCAATGCAGCGGCTCGCTCGTGAATCAGTTTTAGTAGTCGTAAATCATCCATTTTATACGCGCGAGATTCAGCAGTTTTATCAATTAAATAGCCATGTTGTTCTAAAAGTTGGCTATATTTACGAACCATATTTTTTGGAATTCCCGTTTTATTTGTGACATCTTTCGTTTTATATGTTCCGCTCATGACATTTCCTCCCTAAAAAGTATCATGTATACCAATTCCATTTCTTGTTTTGGACTTCCTTTGAAAAAAAATGTCGTAAGGTTGAAAGTTTTCTACATGTTTAGTGGAAAGTTGCACAAAATGGCATGTTATTGATGGAAAAGAAGATAGGAATATAGAATAATGTCTGAAAACATAGGAATATGAAGTTTGTTATAATGAAAGAGTAAGAGGAAGAAAATGGAGGATGTAAGCTGGATGAAACAAGTAAAAGGCATTTTGATTACAATAATTGCAATTCTGTCCTTATTAATTGGGGTATACAAAGTTCTGATAACGCCAGCATCAGAAAACAAGAAAGAGGTAGCGTACGACCGCATTCTTGAGTTTCCGAAAGAACGATATCCGGAAACAGGGAAACATATTGCAAACGCAATACAAGAAGGGCATTCTAACATTTGTACCATTGATCGAAATGGTGCTGCAGATAGAAGGAAACAATCGCTAGCTCCATACCCGCCAAAGAAGGGCTATGACCGTGATGAATGGCCGATGGCGATGTGTAAAGAAGGTGGAAAAGGAGCGCACATTGAATATATTAATCCCGCAGATAATCGAGGTGCTGGCTCGTGGGTTGGTAATAAATTAGATCAATATCCAGATGGAACACGGGTGAAATTTGTTGTGAAATAATATATTGCTTCGCATCACTTAATAGAAAAAGGAGTGAAAAGAGTGGAGTTAACAATTTCTTATGCACAATTGATAGTAATGAATCAAGATAGGACATCTCCGTATGTAGATTGGACGGATACAGATTTTGAAAGAGGCTATGCTAGGGCAGAAGGAACGATTATATTTGAAGCCTTATCTGATTATACGTGTGAAGTAAGGGTATTTACTCAGAAATTTGTAGAAAAGAAAGAAGCAATACGAACAGTATCAGTTCCGTTTACAGTGTTACAAGAAGGAGTGTTTATAAGCAGTGTACTAGCAAATCGATTTCATTTTCTTGTTCCATCAGGAGAGTATATAGTGACTATGCAAGCAATTCTCCTAGAAGAACCTTCAGCAGATGGCTTGTATAAGGTAAGATATGAAGTGTTTTTTGAAGAGAACCTACATTAGTAAATTGGCTTTTCAAGGGCGTAAGTATATTGTTGATTATGAATGTAGGGTAAGCCTTTCGTTGTTTTGTTAAGTAGTATAGCGTTCTTTTAATAAGGTGAAACTTCCATCAGTAGGGGGCTTCATCCCCCACAGATGGAAAGCTCTCACCAATCGGACTTTTACTGCCCACAAGTAGCGGAATAAAATTAGAAAACTACTGTCCTTAGGACAGTAGTTTTCTAATTTTGATTATCATACATTTGCTTGCAAAAGTTGACGAGCTTTTACAGCCGCCTTTACCATATGTTCTAATGCAGGAATAACTTCTTCTGTTTTTCTTGTTTTTAAGCCGCAATCTGGATTAATCCAGAAATATTTTGGATCGCACACCTTTAATGATTGTTCTGCAATTGTATACATTTCATCTATACTTGGAATACGTGGACTATGAATGTCATATACACCAAGTCCAATTCCCTTTTCATACGGATGTTCTTTTAATGTATCAATAAACTCCCCGTGGCTTCTTGATGTTTCAATAGAGATAACATCTGCATCAAGCTGACGGATCGCTTCCACAATATCTTCAAAGTTACAATAACACATATGCGTATGAATTTGCGTTTCGTTTTCCACTGAAGAAGTAGAAAGGCGGAATGCTTGAACAGCCCATGTTAAATATGTGTCCCAATCTTTCTCTTTTAACGGCAGTCCTTCACGCAGTGCAGGTTCATCAACTTGAATAACACGAATACCAGATGATTCAAGTAATTTAATTTCATGTCGAAGTGCCAGTGCAATTTGGTAAGCAACTTCTTTTCTCGGAATATCATTACGAACGAAAGACCAATTTAAAATAGTGACAGGACCAGTTAGCATACCTTTGACCACTTTATTGGTACAACTTTGTGCAAATACTGTTTCTTTTACTGTCATACCATTAATAAACGCAACGTCACCATAAATAACAGGAGGTTTCACACAGCGAGAACCGTACGATTGTACCCAGCCATTTTTCGTAAAGGAGAAACCAGCAAGTTTTTCACCGAAATATTCTACCATATCTGTTCGCTCAAATTCGCCATGAACGAGAACGTCAAGACCAATTTCTTCTTGATATTGAATCCATTTTTTTGTTTCTTCTTCAATAAATCGTTCATACTGTTCATTTGAGATGTCACCACTACGCCATTGTTTTCTAGTTTGACGAACTTCTTCTGTTTGCGGAAAGCTACCAATTGTTGTTGTTGGAAGTAACGGTAAATTCAGTGCTTTTTGCTGTAAGTCGTAGCGATCTTTAAATGAAAGAGGACGAGAAAAGTCTTCTTCTTGTAATGCTGATAGTGTAGATTGTACATCTTTTTGATTACGAGCCGCTGAAGTCCGAATTACTTCGTGAGCATTTCGATATGTTTGTAATTCATCAGAAATATTTTCTATTCCATGAACGAGAGCTGTTTTTAAAATAGTAAGCTCTTCTAATTTTTGATTTGCAAAAGCAAGTACATCATATAATTCATTTACAAGGTGTGTTTCAATTGTCTTGTCAACAGGAGTATGAAGTAAACTACAAGAAGGTTGTACAATCCATTCTTTTGGTTGTATAGTTTCTTGTAATGTATTGAAAAGAGAAAGGGTTTCATCCAGGTTTGCTCTCCAAATGTTACGACCATCTATACAGCCAAAACCTAATACTTTATCGGATGGGAATCCATGTTGTAGTAGGGCGCGCAAATTACCTTCTTTACCGTGTACAAAATCAAGTCCAATACCAGTAACCGGGAATGAAATAATCTCTTCATAGTTTTCTTCTATACTATCAAAATACGTTTGCAGCATAATAGATATATTTGGAACAGCATTACGAATCGTTTCATATAATTCTTTCGCTATACCAATTTCTTGTTTTGATAGGGATGTAAAGATAGGCTCATCAATTTGAACCCAGCGTACGCCAGCATCTTGTAATTCTTGTAACAATTGAATGTATGGTTGTATTAACTTTTGTAAAATGTTTGAGAAATGTTCTTTTTTATAACCCTTTGCTAAGCTTAAAAACGTATACGGTCCTAATATAACTGGTTTACCATCAACGCCAAGCTCTTGTTTTGCTTCTTCATATAAACGAAGGGGACGATTGTCTTTAAGAGAAATATGTAAGCCTTCCTCATATTCTGGAACGATATAATGATAATTTGTATTAAACCATTTCGTCATTTCACAAGCAACGTGATCTTTTGAACCGCGTGCCATACCAAAGTATACGTCAAGCTCTGATGTATACTTTGAAAAACGAGATGGGATAAATCCAAGCATACATGCTGTATCAAGGACATGGTCATAATATGTAAAGTCACCAATTGGGATGAGATCGATTCCTTTTTCTTGTTGTACTTGTACATGTTGAAGGCGAATTTCTTTCATTTGTTTCATAAATTGTTGTTCATCCACTTTGTTTGCCCAAAAAGCTTCTAAAGATTTTTTCCATTCGCGATGTAATCCAATTCGTGGATACCCTAAGTTACTTGTTTGAATTGTCATTGTGATTTCCTCCCCTAAATATAAGTAAGCATTTCCGTTTACTCGGAAATGCCTTTAACGAAAAGTAGGCAAATGCTTCTCTTTCGTTAAAAACACCTCCTCATCATCCGTGAGTCTATCAGTGCCGTTAAAATAGGCAGGTCTCCTGGCTCATGCATCAACGATTTCTATCACCTTCCCGTTTTCACAGTGGTATATCGAAAGAAATCTTTGCATTTACAGTGGCGGGACCGCATTGGATTTTCACCAAACTTCCCTTTTAAACACGAAATGATCTTTTCGTGTACCTATCTCCTTTTGGAAAGGAATGTAACTAGCGTATATGATATTGAAACAAATTCTAACATAATATTTTAAATTTTGTCTACTATTTTGAAATATGAATATTTTAAAAATTTAGAAAAAACTTTATTTAATTACATTAACATGAAAATTTTTCTAAATGCCACCACCAATGTGATGATGGGTATGTATGGGAGATATTATAGTAATAAGACTGTATACGTTTATATATATCGTGAGCATGATGAAAGAGTAAGCGGTCATAGGAGAGTAGTTCTAGTTGTTCATTTGGATGTAATGTATGAGATTGAAAGGCAATTTCACTGCGAAGAATTAGGATGTATAAGAGCTGTTTTTGTAAATTGGAATGGTAGTATACAGAGAATCCATATTGTTTAATTAAATTATTCTTCATAAGATGCCACCTCCTTTATTCCGCTATACGCGGGCAGTATCAACTAACCATCAGTGGGGGATGAAGAACTCTCCACTGATGGAAGTTTCACTTTATATATTCGTATTGTAATGAAAAAGGGAAGAGGTTACAAATAAGAAAAAAGGAAAAAAACGTTTAGGAAAATCCATTTTTATGAATACAAAAAACAGTCACTCCTTGGTGACTGTTTCGATGTTTAATTATCTAATTCTGTATTGATTTCTGAAAGCTTTCCTTCTAGTGCGTCTTTATACAGTTGTTTCAGCCAACGAAATTCAACAGAAGCATGATCAATAACATTTTCTAAAATATAAAGCTGTGCACGAGGGATGCTAGTTTTATTATTTATATATATGTTTTGCATCGTTGTTATAAATGTCTGTGTTTCTTCAATTTTCTTTTTAAGAATTGGAACAATGCGTTGATTGTCACTGAAATGACTAAAGGAAAGACCGGCGTAGATTGGTTTATATATATGATTTTTTGCTTGAATTTGCTCGAGTACAAGAGTATGAAAGAGTTCTTTTCCTTTTTCTGTAATATGGTAAATTGTTTTATCAGGACGATTTGAATCACGTACGATATGTGTAACAGCGATAGCTTCCTGTTTTTCTAGCTGCTCAAAGGCGTAATATAAAGACCCTTTTGCATATTTAATATAACAATCCATTTGTCTTTCTTTCATAATGTGCTGCACCTCGTAAGGGTGCTTCTCTCCTTCGAAAAGTAAACCAAGAATGACTAATTTCATGCTCATCTTGCTTCAACTCCAATAACATCAAACTACTAAATTTAATATAACCTCCTCTCTATTCAGAAGAGGAGGCCCATATTAACTAACTTGTTTTTGTTTCTTATTTGTTGGTACAATCAGTCGCTCTTTTCCCATTAATAAGATGCATATAATACTAAGTACGGCAGGAATAAGCGCCCATAAAAATGTGTCAGCGATAGAGGTTGCTAGTGCATGTTTAATACCATCTAAAATTTGTGGTGGTATTTTCTCAGCCGCATTTGGAGATAATAAGAAACTTGTATCGCCGCCTTTTGGAGCCATCTTTGCTAGTTCTGGCGGGAAAACAGATTTTAGTTTATCTGTAAATACATGATTTTGAATCGTACCAAAAATTGTCACACCAAGTGTCATACCAAGTGAACGGAAGAAAGAGTTTGTGGATGTAGCAGAACCTCGTTCTCTCATACTTAAATTATGAATAGAAGCCATACTTAAGACAGAGAAAGAAAACCCGACGCCAAATCCAGCTAAAATCATAAAGACTGTAACCATTGTACGTGACGTATCGACTGTTAATGTACTTAATAAATACATACCAAGAATAAAGAAAAGACCAGAGATGATCATAATGTTACGGTAACTTGTACGAGTTGATAACTGTCCACCTATTTGGCTTCCAATAACGGACCCGACCATCATCGGTGTTAAAATTAATCCAGCATTTGCTGCGGATCCACCAAGAACACCTTGGATGAAAATGGGAATGTACATTGTACAAATAATAAATGTTGCACCGTATAAGAAGGCAACGCCTTGACTTGCTGCAAATAAACGTTTTTTGAATAAATGGAAAGAAATAATCGGTTCTTCCACTTTTCGTTCAATAAAGAAAAAGATAATAAGCATAATAGCAAACGTAGCAAATAAGCTCACAATTACGCTTGAATCCCAAGCATACTGTTTACCCCCGAGTTCTAAAGCAAACATGAGACAAACGATACCAATAATTAAAGTAACAGCGCCTGCCCAATCAATTTTTTGTTTACTATATTGTAAAGATTCTTTATAGTATTTTGTAATTAAAAAGAGCGAGATAATCCCTAATGGAATATTAATATAAAATACCCAGTGCCAGTTAATATAGTCAGTAATATAAGCGCCTAGAAGCGGCCCGAACACACTTGACGTTCCAAAAACAGCTCCAAATAGTCCTGTCATTTTACCTCGTTTTTCTGCTGGGAAAATATCATACATAATGGTAAATGCGATTGGCATAAGAGCACCGCCGCCAATTCCTTGAATTGCACGGTATACACTTAATTGTTCAATGCTAGATGCAGTGCCGCAAAGTATTGATCCAACTAGAAAGAGAAGTAATCCTCCTATATAAAAACGTTTACGTCCGTACATATCTGATAGTTTTCCGAAGATAGGCATTCCGGCCATTGTAGCTACCATATAGGCAGAAGTGACCCATACAAATTTATCAAAACCACCTAAATCACCTACAATAGTAGGCATTGCAGTAGCAACAATTGTGTTATCCATTGCTGCTAGTAGGATTCCCAGTAACAATCCTGTTACAACGAACTTTGTATTACTTGCTTGCTTTTGAGTTATTTGTTCCTCCAAGCATAACCCTCCTTTGTATATCAACAATAAATTATATTATAGTCAAATTTGACTAAATGACAAATAATTTTTTTTCGGCAAAATTATTTTGTGGTACATATGTATCTTTTAGTCAAAGAATATAAACATATTCCCTGATTAAATAATATACATACAACTTATTCAATTAGGGGGTATATGGAAAAAGTGCTATCGGTTACTTATTTATAAAAAGTGTAGAAATGAAGAAATATAAAATGTCTTAAACAAAACATATTATTGAAAATGATTCATAATATAGGAAGTGACAAAAGGAAATGGTACGTACTTATAAGAATTAGAGAGAGCAGGAAACTGTCTATGTATCGTCGTAAAATATAGAGGGAATTGAAAAAATAATAAATATATAAAGTGAAAGTTTTATCAGTAGGAAAGTTTTTCATATGCCACTTATGGTTAGTATAAGATAAAAGAATACATGGGACCTTATCAGCAAAGCTGTACATAATGTACAGCTTTTTTAGAATGATTTTTTCTTTCGCTTATCGAATACTATATAAAGTAAAGGATAGAAAAGGTTAAGTTTTTGTCGAAGGCCGCGAAGAAAAAAGTAGGGAGTGTGAAATTTATATATTTAATATTAGAGTGGGGTGAATTTGTATGGTGAAATATTGGGGGGAGTTAGAAAATCGTGAAAAGTTTTCTTTGTGTATACAACCTTCTTTATGGTCAGGAAGTAATGATAAGGATTTAGCTTATAAGCAATATACTCCTCATATAGAAGTAACGCTTACGGTGTATAATATGGAACAACAGTCTTCGTTTTCAGACACTATTTATTATGAACTGCAAGATATAATTGCGATTCAAATTGAAGTGGATAATAAAGGGGAAGAGGCTGTTTCTCGTATATGCGTAAGTCATATGATTAGAGATCAATTATCGTATATACCAAATACATTAACGTCCAATAATGGAGAATACGAATTTCTTTTTCAACTTGTTCGCTGGCGTATTGATAACTTATCGCCCAAAGAAAAAGCATGTTTAGTATTGCAAGTAAAAGCTGAGCGAAACAATATATCACCTTCTTTACCTCTTCGTGCTACGTATACATTCCAACACAACCAACAAATGTATGGGCCATTGCAAACAAAACAGGCCCTGCTGATAAAACGATAAAAACGAATTTATTTTAAGTAATTGAATATCGTCTTATATGAGTACAAATAAAAAAGAAGGAAATTATCCATATGCAATAGATAATTTCTTTCTTTTTTGTTGAAATAAACTTTTTAAATGTCATCTCACATTAACGGGCAGTAAGACCCACACCTCAAGAATGAGAGGAACTAAAGATTAGTATTTTAGAACCAAACCTAGAGCGAATGGTTCTAAAAGTAGAACAAACATTGGTGCAGACAGTTCGAAAAAGAGAGGTTATAACATGCTGGAAAGAAAATAAATATGTAATGATTGCAGCAGATAAGGGGCACGAACAATCAACATTAATGAATCGAATTACTAAAAAATTTAACAAAAATATTGCAAGATAATATTGTATACATCACATTTATATTTGGTGGAGCAACATATCCAATAGGGGGAGAATCATTTGAAGTGCTATTAGAGCTAGCACAAATGCGATTATATTAAAATAGAGTCATGTAACAACTGAAATTACAACATTATTATTTCGATACATTTTTTTCATTTTTGTTACAATATATTGTGTGTTTTGTAACAAATCCCTTTAAAAATATGGTTAATCATCATATAATTAACGATGGATGTGTCAGTACATTTTGCACAATGATTTCTCATTAAAAGTGTAGAGCAGGAAAAATCTCTACACTTTTCCTTTTGAAGACAATTGGAGAATAATCGGAAAATATTGCATCGATTCCTTTGTACTGTGTAAAATGAAACAAGTAGAGATAGAAAGATAGAAAGATAGAAAGGGAATGATAGAATGATAGACGTTACGAACCGCCGCTCTACAGTAATTAAGCGGTTGGTTATTGTTGTTATTGCAATCTGTGCTGTAGCAGCAGGGTTTTTTATGTTTCAATCAATTACTTCTCCTGCAAAAGCGGTTGCGAATCAAAAAAATTCCGTTCAGTTTGCAAGTGAACAGCCAAAGGTAGAAATGAAAAAAGTAGCGCCCGAAAAATATAACGGTCAAGTACGTAAAGTAGTATATTTAACATTTGATGATGGACCAAGTGAATTTCAAAAAGAAATTTTAGATATTTTAAAGAAAAATGATATAAAAGGAACATTCTTTATGATTGGTGGGAATATTCCAGCCTATAAAGAGAGTGTGAAGCGCTTAGTAAAAGAGGGGCATTATCCAGGTGTTCATAGTATGACACATAATTATACAAAACTGTATAAAGAAGGTAAGTTTGTTGAAGAAATGAAACAAGCACAAGATATTATGAAAGAGGTAACAGGCATTCACCCAAACCTTGTTCGCTGTCCATATGGAAGTATGCCTGGACTTACTCAAGCGCTGCGCGATCAAATGGCATCTGCTGGTATGAAAGAATGGGATTGGACTGTTGATTCATTAGACTGGAAATTACCGGGGAATCCAAACGGAGTTATCCAAAATGTTGTCTCACACGTTAATACAGAACGAGAAGTTGTTTTAATGCATGAGAAAAAGCAAACAGTGCAAGCTTTACAAACAATCATTGATGATCTTCGTAAAAAAGGGTATGAATTCGAAGTATACGATGAAGCAGATCATTTTCCATTAAATTTCTGGCATGATAATCGCATATAAAATAGGAGGAATTGAAGTTGAAATATAAAAAGGTAGCACTAGTAGCAGTTATATCAATGAGTTTACTTGCAGGTTGCTTCGGACCTAAACCAGAAGAAGAACTATACGTGGCATTTGAGAATGCTGCAAAACAAGAAAAAACAATGTTTGAAGATGCGAAAACATTGGAAACATTAGAAAAGCAAGGACAAGAATTGTACAACCAGATTGTAAAGGACGGAAAAGATAGCAATCAAGTCGTAAAAGAGAAATTAGATCAAGCTATAAAAGTCGATGCAGATCGTGAAAAAGTATTAGATAAAGAGAAAGAAACGTTAGATAAAGCACAAAAAGAAGTAAAAGATGTTGATAAAAATATAAAGAAACTGGAAGATAAAAAACTACAAGAACAAGCAAAGAAAGTACAAGATGCGTATAAAGGCCGTTATGATGCTTTTAACAAAATGTATGATAGCTATAAAAAATCATTAAAATTAGAAAAAGAATTGTATACGATGCTGCAAGCACAAGATGAAAAATTAAAAGCGATTAGTGAGAAAGTAAAAGCTGTAAATCAATCTTATCAAGATATTGATTCTCCAAAAAATAAATTTAATGAATACACAAAACAATATAATCAAGAAAAATTGTCCTTTTATAAGCAAGCAAACATTAAAATAAAAGAAGATAAAAAATAAAGAAGCTTTGGCCAAAACGGCCAAAGCTTCTTTATTTTTTTGTGTAAGTACGACGATACCAAGGAATGGATTCGTTTAATTTTTTTTCTTGTTGAAATGCTTCTTCCCCAATATACTGCTGGAGCATTTTTTTAGCAGATGTTAAGGATAGATGTGTTTTTGGATTTCGATATGCACAATCAAGGCTACCGAGATGTGGAAGATTACGGAAATCATCTTTCGTAGGAGGAATGTGGAAGTAATAATTACCTGCTCGGACAAGAACGTCAGATTGTTGCTGGCTAAAGCGTGGGTTTTTGGAAAAGTGTAAACCTTCTTTCGTAGCTTGCTTTTCTGAAATTAATCGTTCTAAAGCTGTCTTTTTTAACCAATATAAATATTTCGGATTTGTAGCTGATTTTGCATGTCGGTTGACACTGAAAATTGCTTCAGCAAGTTGATGGACCGAAAATTGATTGTAGGAACGAGACTGGGATTGTGAAGATTTCATCTTAGCACTCCTTTCCTGTTTACAGTATCATAATTTAATAAAAGCTAGCAATTCTTCTATATAGAAAGCTATTATATGTATTTTCAATATTAAAGCAATGTTGTGAATAAAAACAACTATTTTGTATAATAGTTATATCTTTCTTTGAAGTAAGGTAATACTTTATTTTATGTAGAGGAAAATATCTGGAAGAATCTCTTATTCATGAACTTAAGTGCTCTTACACTATGTTGGACAGGCCTTTAAAACTTTAAATGATGATATAATGATGCAGAGAAAAGGATGACGAGAGTGTTGAAACAACAATATGGGATTATTGATATTGGATCAAATACGATGAGATTAGTTATTTATGAAAAACAAAATGGTGGCTTTTACAAAGAAATTGAAAATACGAAGGTAGTTGCTCGCTTACGCAACTATTTAGTAGATGGTGTTCTAACTGAAGAAGGAATCCATGTATTGTTACATACTTTGCTACAGTTTCAAGAAAGCACGCGGTTTCACCAGTTACATAAAGTATTGTGCGTAGCAACCGCAACAGTTCGGCAAGCTAAAAATCAAATGGAAATTAAACGTCTTGTTGAAGAACACACTGATTTTCAGATTCGGGTATTGTCTGAGTATGAAGAAGCACGTTATGGATATATGGCGGTTATGAACTCCACCTCTTTCACAGAAGGAATTACTGTTGATATTGGAGGCGGAAGTACAGAAGTTACTTATTTCCAAAATCGAGAAATTATCGAATATTATAGTTTTCCGTTTGGAGCGTTGTCATTAAAGCAACAATTCATTCGTCATGATACACCAACTTCAGAAGAACTTGAGGAATTAAGAAATTATTTATGGTATGAGTTTCAATCGCTTCCATGGCTCAAAGGTAAGAAATTACCGTTAATTGCAATTGGAGGTAGTGCACGGAATATGGTGAACATTCACCAGAATCTAATCTCTTATCCGATTTCTGGATTACATTTATATAAGATGAAGCCAGCTGATATTGAATATGTGCACGAACATTTATTAAGGCTTTCATTTACAGAACTGCAAAAGTTAGAGGGTCTTGCAAAAGATCGAGCTGATACCATTATTTCAGCAGTAGAAGTGTTTAGGATGTTAACAACTATTATAGAAGCACCATCTTTTGTGTTAAGTAGAAAAGGACTACGAGAAGGTGTTTTTTATGAAGAATTAACAAATTCACTTGGGATTACTTATTATCCCAATGTTGTGGAAGAAAGTTTACATTTACTTTCTTATGAATATGAGATGGATATGAATGTTGTGATGCAACTTATGAAAAATGCTATGACTATTTGTAAAGAATTAGAAAAAAGGGGGGTTATTTCCTTTACGCAAGAAGATTGGACTCTGATTCATAGGGCAGCAAAAGTATTTAATATTGGAAAATATATTGATGAAGAGTCAAGCAGCCAGCATACGTTTTATTTGTTAGCAAATAAAACAATAGATGGCATGATGCATAAAGAAAGAATTAAATTAGCATTAATTGCTTCATATAAATCGAAATTGTTGTTTAAACAATGTATCGAACCATTTACAGATTGGTTTGAAAAAGACGAACAAAGAAAAATACGATTATTAGGGTCTATTTTACAATTTTCTGCAGCATTAAATGTGACAAATCGTAATCTTGTCGAATCCATTCATATTGTAAATAACGAAGATGCTCTTGCTTTTTATATTTGCTGTAAGCAATCAGCATTATCCGAAAAAGTACAGGCAGAAAAACAGAAAAAACAGCTGGAAAAAGCTTTAAAAGCAAACATTGAACTATATTTTCACGAAAAACGTTAATTTGTACGAACTTCTTTACAAAAAAATTACATTTCCTTCAAAGGATATTTGGTAAAATGAATATAATGAAATTATATTGATAAAGCTTTAGAGGGAAGTGTGATGGGGAGATGGAAACGGTGAAGAATAGTCTTATAAACTTCAATGATACGGCTTATTATAACAATCGTGAATTAAGTTGGCTTGCCTTTAATGAGCGAGTATTACAAGAAGCGCAAGGTGACTGTAATCCATTATTAGAGAGATTAAAGTTTATCAGTATTTTCAGCTCAAATTTAGATGAGTTTTTTATGGTGCGTGTTGCAGGATTGAAAGATCAGGTAAGAGCTGGATTTAATCAACCAGAAAATAAAGCTGGATTAACGCCGAAACAACAGTTGAAAAAGATTTCAACTAAGGCACATGAATTAATGAAAGTACAGTATGATACCTATCAAAATATTGTACTTCCTGCGTTGAAGGAAGAAGGAATAGAATTATTATCTTTTCACGATTTAACGAAAGAACAACGGGAATTTATTGAAGAATATTTTGATGAGCAGATTTTTCCAGTGTTAACACCTGTGGCAATTGATGCGTACCGACCGTTTCCAATGTTATTGAATAAAAGCTTAAATTTAGCTGCTATTTTATATGATGAAAGACAAACAGTAGAAGAAAATCGAACCAAGCTTGGCATCGTTCAAGTTCCATCATTATTAGAGCGATTTATTTTTTTACCGAATGAAGATAATAGGCAAAAATTCATTTCTTTAGAAGATGTGATTAGTAACTTTACTCATAAATTATTTACGGGATATATGGTATCTGCTGTTACGCGTTTTCGCATTACACGTAATGCGGATTTGACTATTCATGAAGAAGGAGCACGTGATTTATTAAAAGTAATTGAGAAAGAATTAAAAAAACGAAAATGGGGCGCAGCGGTTCGTTTAGAGGTAGGAACAGATAACTTAGATGAACGAGTATTATCTTTATTATACGAAGCGTTAGAAGTAAAAGATGAAGATGTATATATGATTGATGGCCCACTTGATTTAACATGTTTATTTGCGCTTTATAAGAAGTTAGCATCTACATATGACAATTTAATCTATCCAGCACTTATTCCACAGCCACCTCAAGATTTAGGTGATGAAGAAGATGTATTTGAAAAAGCTCTAGAACAAGATATCCTATTGCATCATCCATTTGAATCATTTCAACCTGTCATTGATTTTGTAGCAGATGCAGCAGAAGATCCTGATGTGTTAGCGATTAAACAAACGCTGTATCGTGTAAGTGGAGATTCCCCCGTTATTAAAGCTTTAAAAACAGCGGCAGAAAATGGGAAGCAAGTGACAGTACTTGTAGAGTTAAAGGCTCGTTTTGATGAAGAAAATAACGTTCACTGGGCAAAAGAATTAGAAAAAGCAGGTTGTCATGTGATTTATGGTGTTAGTCATTTGAAAACACATAGTAAGATTACGCTTGTTGTAAGACGAAAATATGGGAAGATTGAACGTTTTGTTCATTTAGGCACAGGTAATTATAATGACGCAACAGCGAAATTATATACTGATTTTGGATACATTACATCACGTAAAGATTTCGGTATTGATGCGACAAACTTTTTTAATTATTTAAGTGGGTATACCATGAAACCCCATTTTCATCAATTATCCGTTGCTCCGTTTGATATTCGTGAGCAATTTATTGAACTCATTGATGAAGAGATTCGTTATCATAAACAATATGGAAATGGTTATATTATTGCGAAAATGAATTCGTTAACAGATAAGCCGCTTATTCAAAAGCTATATGAAGCATCACAAGCTGGCGTGAAAGTTGACCTCATTGTAAGAGGAACTTGTTGTTTACGTCCCCAAATTCCAGGTGTAAGTGAAAATATTCGTGTCATTAGTGTAGTAGGCCGTTATTTAGAACATAGCCGCATTTACTATTTTCACCATAACGGAGAAGAAAAGTTATTTTTGTCGTCAGCCGACTGGATGACGCGCAATATGGAAAAACGTGTGGAAATTTCATTTCCGATTTTAGGGTTCGATATGAAAGCGCGAATTAAAGATATTTTACAACTCATTTTAGATGATAATGTAAAAGCGCGTGAACAAAATGAGTATGGAGAATATCATTATGTAGTAAATGATGATACGCAAGAAATGGAAAGTCAAATGAGACTCTTTCAAATGGCATATACACACACAGAGGAAGAATAAAGTGAAACTTCCTTCTGGGAGCATTTTTTTCCCAGAAGGTTAGTTGAATCAATCGGGCTTTTACGGGCAGTTATCCCCACCTCTCTTCTTAGCTTTTCTCTGCATCTTGAGGTGGGGGGTCTTACTGCCCGTTAATGCGGGATAAAGTGAAACCCCCAACAGTGGATGTTGAATTCTCTATTGATTAAAAGTTTTCACCAATTAGGCGCATATTAGCAATTAACTCTTACCTATCTTCTCGGATTTCTTACAATCTCGAGATAGGAGTTTTACTGTCTAAAAGTAGCGAAACAATAGATTTATATCCTTATATTCTGATGTTTTTAAGTTGTTTATATAATATAGAGAAAAGGCCTCAATATGAGGCCTTTTTCCATAGTTGTTTCTATTTACATTAGTAAAAATACGGTGTTGGATAAGGACCAAAGCAAGGATATGGTGGATAACATGGTCTAGGGCCAAATAGCAATGCTCCACCGAGTACACCCCCTGCAAGACCAGCTAAAAAGGGGAATCCGATAAATGGTAGAAATCGTGAGTCTCCGACTGGACCAACTGGTGCTGAGCGGAACGGAATCGGCTGGTATAGTGGATACATGTTTAAACCTCCTTTATTGAACTCATTGTTATCATATGGAAAAGATAACGTGGATGAGCGAGTACAAGAGAGAATGGTGCGGAAAATAGGCGAAATAAGTTTGGATATTATGTCGATTGTAATGTAAAGAGCGTAATTTCCGGTTTTGCTAAAAATCGAAATGGTACACGGGTTGTTCCAAGACCTCGATTAACATACAATAACAAGTCATAGTTTTTCTTAATATGATAAAAACCTTCAATATAATGTTTTGCAAATGTAGGGGTGATAATGGCGCCAAAGAAAGGGATTTGTACTTGTCCACCATGACTATGTCCAGAGAGTAGTAAATTGACAGGGAAATTTGCAATATGCGGTGCAATATCAGGTTCATGCACGAGAGCAATTGTATACAGATTATTTTGTGCTTGTTGTAAGGTTCCGTGTATGTCAGGTTTTCCAAGCAAGATATCGTCAATACCAAAAATGGAAATTTCACTTCCATCTAATAGGCGGATACGTTTTTCGATATTTTGTAATATTTCAAAACCAGATTGCGTCATGATGTGATGATAGTAATCAGTCCCATATCCACCATGATCATGGTTGCCGAAAATTGCAAATTTACCAAGCGGAGCAATGATATTTTGCAAAATTGATGCAACAAGTGGGGTATTTTCATATGTTTGATAATTATCGATTAAATCTCCAGTAAAAAACACGATATCAGGCTTTTTTTCATTTATTTTTGTTACTACCTTAGAAAGTTGTTGAAGCGAGTAGTAATATCCTAAATGTAAATCACTAAATTGAACCATTTTAACACCGTTAAATCCACGTGGGATAAGTGGAGAACGAATCGTATGATACGTAAAAGAGAGAAGGGATGGTTCAATATATTTTGCATAATAGTAACCCGTTCCGGTCGTTATACAAGTATATAATAGTGTGCGAATACCTTTTTTGATAAAGTTTCTTCTTGTTATATGATTCATGTTTATATGATTCATATTTATATGAGCGAGATGATAGGAATTAATCGTAGTAGAAAGGTGTGATTTGTTAGAATGAGTCGCTACTTATTTTCTCTCCTTTCATTGTTAACGATAGAATAGTATATTTTATTAAAAGATATCAGAAAAATTAAAATTTATAAAGAATTCTGGTGAATAAAGTGATAAAATGAATATGTATTCATTTTTGGGAGGGGATATTGTGAAAGAAAAAGTAGTTGTAATTACAGGTGGTTCAAGTGGAATGGGCAAAGGAATGGCGACTCGTTTTGCCAAAGAAGGAGCGCGTGTTGTTATTACAGGACGCACAATAGAACGATTAGAAGAGGCAAAGAAAGAAATTGAGCAATTTGAAGGACAAGTATTACCTGTACAAATGGATGTGCGTAATACTGAGGATATAAAAAGAATGATTGAAAAAATCGATGAAGAATTTGGACGCATCGATGTACTCGTAAATAATGCAGCGGGAAATTTTCTTTGTCCGGCTGAAGATTTATCGCCAAATGGTTGGAATGCTGTTATTAATATTGTGTTAAATGGTACATTTTATTGTAGTCAAGCAATCGGGAAGTATTGGATTGAAAAAGGGATAAAAGGAACAATTATTAATATGGTTGCAACTTATGCATGGGATGCAGGTCCTGGTGTTATTCATTCTGCATCAGCTAAAGCTGGTGTATTAGCGATGACAAGAACGCTTGCTGTTGAGTGGGGACGTAAATATGGCATTCGTGTTAATGCAATTGCTCCAGGGCCAATTGAGCGTACAGGTGGGGCTGACAAGCTGTGGATATCTGAAGAAGCAGCAAAGCGAACATTGCAAAGTGTACCGCTAGGAAGACTTGGAACACCAGAAGAAATTGCTGGTCTGGCTTTTTATTTATGCTCTGAAGAAGCTGCGTACATAAATGGGGCTTGCATCACAATGGATGGTGGCCAACATTTACATCAATATCCGTTTTAAGGGATGGGATATTTGTGACAAATTTGTGACATATAGAAAGATGGCCTTTACAAGGAACTTGTTTATGGGGTATATTTAAGACCTCTTTTTTCTTCATAGTAGAATTGCTAATTCCCCTTAGCATTTTACCCCTCTAATCCCTTCAGGAAAACTGAAGGGATTTTTTTGTTATTTTTTCTACATAACGTGTTATAATTTTTGAAAAGTAAAAGGAGGGAGTACTATGGTAGATGCATTAGATGTGATGAGTAATTTGGATCAAGTCCTTCCTTATTATCAAGCTATTTTTAGTGCAGATGAACATACTGTAATTGGATATGAAGTAGTAGGACGCATACAAACAGAAGAAGGAATTCACAGTCTTGCTTCCTTCTTTCATGATGATTCGATTCCAGGTGAGTTTCAACTTGAAGTAGATAATATTATTTCAGGAAAAGCATTAGATCGATATTTAGAAACGGATCAATCATTTTTATTATTTTTGCATCGTAATGCAAATATACTGATGAGCGATGAAAGTGAAAGTTTACTACACTTATTATTAACGTATGAAAAGAAAGGATTACGTTTAAATCGTATCGTACTAGAAATAACAGAACATGACTTTAAAGAAGATATTGAACAATTTAATCATTTACTTATGTATTATCGTACATATGGCATTCAGGTTGCAATTAATAAAGTAGGAACAGGAACAAGTAACCTTGAAAGAATTAGCGTGCTAGCTCCTGATATTTTAAAAGTAGATTTAACAAATTTACGTCAAACGGCACTATTACAATCGTATCAGGATATTTTATATTCATTATCACTGCTAGCGAGACGTATTGGTGCAACATTATTGTATGAAGATATTGATGCGTTCTATCAGTTGCAATACGCTTGGAAAAATGGTGGGAGATACTATCAAGGGGATTATTTAAAAGAATTTTCTGAAAATTTGATCGATAAAGACATCTTGAAAGAGCGTCTTGGCAATGAGTGTCATCAATTTATTCAGCATGAAAAACGAAAATTGCAAAAAGTTTATAAACTGACTGAAACGCTTCGAGAATATGTTGGAAATGTATTAGCAAAACAAAGAAAAATAGAAGATTTTAATAAGTGGCTAGTGAATTTTAGTCAACAAGTAACGCATTGCAGCTTCCGTACCTATATTTGTAATGAAGATGGCTTTCAACAGTCAGGAAACGTCATGAAAAAAGACGGAGAATGGGTGTTAATGCCAGAATATTATATGAAGAATTGGAGTTGGCGTCCATACTTTTTAGAAAACATTATGAAACTGCGCTTTGAACAAAAAGGAAGATTGTCTGATTTATATGGGGATCTTGAAACGGGTGAATTGGTTCGAACATTCTCGTTTCCTATTGATGATGAGCATTATTTATTTATTGATTTGTCTTATGAATTTTTATATGAAGAAGATGTTTTATTATAATGCACGAAATATTTCGTGCATTTTTTTGTTTGTTTTTATCATAAATTGGTAATAGTGACAACTATGATAAGAATGATGTCTATCGTTGTAAAGATTTTACGAACGAAAGGTACGCTGTCATTATATAATCATTGCTACAATGAATACTAGAAGGACAAGCTCTTTTTACAAGGAGGGTGCGAGAATGAAAAAGTATGGGATTTGGATTGTGCTATTTCTTTTTGTTGCATTTGTAATTGGACAAAGTGTAACAACTGTTCTTGGAAAAGAAGAAACAAAATTTGATCAAAATGAAATATTTGAAACGATTCGAAAGGGATATGAAGCACAATTTTCTATTCGTGGTAAGCGACTGTCAATGGATAAAATGATTGATACATTATCTCCTTATTTCACAGAAAATTTCCTTCAAGTTTTTACGGATGAAAATAGTCAGGATGAAAAACGAAGTGCTCAATATTTATTGCCTACAAAAGAAGCGCCATTTACTTTTTCATCAAAAACAAAAATTGTATACAATCAAGAGTATAATTTGTTATATGTGTATGAACATAATATAACAAATGACCAATATCAAATTATCACACTGCAAAAAGATGGTGATAAGTGGAAGTTAGCGGGGTATCACGAAAATAAACAGCTTTTATCTGAGATTAGACAATTTGAAAAAGAATAAAAAGGGGCTTACTGCACGTAAAAGTCCGATTGGTGAGAGCTTTCCATGAGTGGGGGATGAAGAAAACCCCCACTCATGGAAGTTTCACTTTATTGTTCTAGTTCTAAAAGCTGTTGTAATTTTTCAATTTGAAAGCCTGCTACAACTTCTCCATCTACAACAACAGTAGGGGTAGAATAGGAATCGTAATCATAGAGAAGGCGATTGCGAGCCGCAGTATCTTTTTTCACGTCATATTCTGTAAATGTAATATGATTATGTTTTAAAAATTCTTTTATAATTTGACATGGTGGACAATCTGGTTGTGTATATACATCTACTTTCTTCATGTAAATCCTCCTCTTCAACTCATTTCTATTATATTCTCGTGTGTAAAAAACTTCAATAAAGTGAAATTTCCTTAAATAGAAGCGCATTGAGATAAAGTTTTTTGGCTGTTGAGCGTGGGAGAAACGGAATAAAGGCATTTATTTCGGCCTTTTGTACGTTTTTTCGACAAATTTTAGTTGAGTTTCTTGCTCATAACCATTATCCTAGGGTGTGGGACATTTTTTCAGTTATGACGGATAGAATGAGTATTGCTGTAAAACCTATTCGTAGGAAGATTAGAGAAAGGGGAGATTTCATGTCTCTGCTCCAAGGAATTTTAACTCGTCTTGTTAGTCTAAAAGAACAAGCTGAAAGCGGCGAAGTAGCACAACGCTATTTTGAAGTGAACGGTGAACGCAAATGTAGCGTTAAATATTTTGATAAAAGCGATATGTACGAGCTAGAAGTGTATCAACAAGGAGAAAAACCACAAGTATATCAATTTGATAATATTGATATGGTTGCAATCGAGATTTACGATATTCTTTCTTGATACATAAAAAGAAGGTGCCTGAGAATAAAGGCATCTTCTTTTTTTATGTAAGCTGAATAATATTAGCTCTCTGTTCCTACACTGATAATGCATTCTAGAAAATGAAACTTTTATCAATTGGACTCTTATTGTCCACGATGAGTGAGATAAAGAGGTGAGAAAAATGAAGAAAATACCTGTTGTTGTATGTCCGGAATGTCATAGGGAGTCAGAAATTACACATGTATTAACAGCGCAATCTAATCAAAATGTTATTTTCAAATGTCCATTTTGTACATATTTGATCCGGAATATCGAAACGAGTAAAGGATAAGTAAGACATATTTTGTTATTCTGTCCCATACAATGAGAATACGAAAGTCTGTCTATGAGAAGGGACGTGACTGTATGGACGGAAAATATCAATTTTACAATTTATCAGAGCGCCATATGAACTTTGAGACCGTATTCTCACGAATTTGTCATTTTATTCAAAGTGCACCTCGTAATATGTATCGATTGTCAATTGGAACAGATTCACAAGTGCATCAAAATGATACTCGTTTTATTACAGCAATTCATCTGCACCGTGTTGGAAAAGGTGCGTGGGGTTGTTTATACCATCAGACAATCCGGAGAAAGCCCCCGAGTTTGCGAGAAAAAATCTATTTAGAAACACAGTTTAGTCAAGAGATTGCTTGTTTATTTACACCTGAGCGAATACAACAGTTGTGGGAACTTCTTTATCCGTACCGCGGAGAAGGTGCTGAATTTGTTATGGAAATTCATTTAGATATTGGGAAAGACGGTTTGACGAGAGAGTTTATTTTAGATATGACAAATAAAATTACAGCGATGGGGTTAACGCCTAAAATTAAGCCTGATGCATATGCGGCGTCTAGCTATGCAAATCGGTACACGAAATAATTTCTGTACTGAATTTTCAATCTATTAAATAGGGGAAATATTTTATATAATAAAGAATAAGGACAGTTGAATAAGGAGAGGAGAAAATGAGTAGAGAAATTGATTTAACAAAAGAGGAACAAAGCTTATTGCTAGATGTTTTGTTTCGGCAAAATTATGCGAGTGAAATACTTGCCGTTGAACTTTCTGATATCGAAACTGGGCGAAAGAAAACAGATATATCTCATTACAAACAAATCACAAACTTATTTGCTCGTCTAAAAAATGAAGGATATTAAGGCTGCCAGAATGGTAGTCTTTTCTTTTGTTTCTATGGTAAAATGAACTGTGGTTATTTATTTTATATGAGAAACAAAAGGACAAATAATAATATGTAAACGTTGTCATAAACTGAAAATAGAAGTGAGAAAATAAAGAATTACTTGAACAAATTGGTTTTTTACGATTAGTTTACAATTGCTACTTGTTAGAATGGGATAAAGTGAGGGATAACAATATGATTAGTATTCCAAAAGAGGAGTTTCAGCAAGTTTTTGTAAAAGACTTAATGATTTCATCTGAAAAAGTAGCACATGTTCAAATTGGAAATAATCTTGAGCATGCTTTGCTTGTCTTGGTGAAGTCTGGCTATTCTGCTATTCCAGTACTAAATCCGATGTACAAATTGCATGGATTAGTGAGTACGGCAATGATTCTAGATGGTATTTTGGGACTAGAACGTATTGAATTTGAAAAGTTAGAGGACATGAAAGTAGAAAGTGTGATGAAAGGTGATATTCCACGCCTAAAGTTACAGGATTCATTTGCAAAAGCATTAGAGATTACGATTGATCATCCGTTTGTATGTGTTGAAAATGAGGAAGGATATTTTGAAGGGATTTTGACGCGACGTGCAATCTTAAAATTACTAAATAAAATGGTAAGACGGTTTAATCGATAACTTTGAAAAAGGCGACTTCAAATGAAAGAAGAAGTCGCTTTTATCGTTCAGTTGTAACGAAGGAAGGAGAAAACATTGCAAATTGATGATTTTCAAATGATGGTTATCTTAGCCCAAGAGCTAAATATGCGAAAAGCTTCTGAGCGCTTATTTGTGTCACAACCAGCGCTTAGTCAAAGACTCCAATCGATGGAAAAACAATGGGGGATGAAATTTTTTATTCGCTCGCAAAAAGGCTTAACGATTACACCAGAAGGCGAGAAAGTAGCGAATTATGCTAAAGATATGTTACAGAGAGAAGAAGCAATTAAAAGTGAATTAGCAACATTTCAGACGGAAACATATGGTACTTTAAAACTTGCCGTGGCTTCTGTTATTGGACAATACTGGTTACCGCCAGTTTTAAAGATGTTTGTACAAAGGTATCCATTTGTGAAAATTTCTCTTTTTACAGGTTGGAGTAGTGAGGTGCAAAATCATTTTTACGAAGGTGACGTTCACGTTGCGATTTTGCGAGGAACACAAGAATATAAAGGGTATAAACAGCAATTATTTGAAGATGAGTTATATTTAGTTGATACGGAGATTAAGGATATTTCCATGTTAAAAGATACGAATAGACCGTTCATTCAATTTAAAAGTGATTCGACATATTATGGACAAATACAGAATTGGTGGTATGGTTTATTTTCTAATCCGCCTAAACGTACAATTGTTGTTGATCAAATTGAAACGTGTAAGCAGCTTGTTTTAAATGGTATTGGTTATGCCCTTTTGCCCTCTACTGTTTTAAAAGAAGTAAAGCAAAAAACATATAAAACTCCAGTACAACTGACGAGAGAAACATGGCTATTAACAAGTGAATCGGCTAGACAGTTAAAACAAGTGCAGGCATTTTTAGAAATTATTGAAGAAATTCAAGAGGGAAAATAAGATTATTATCTTGCGAGGAGCCTTTTCGTTTGGTAGAGTAACATTATAAATGGATTTAGGAGGCAACAAGCATGAAAATGATGGATGCAAACGAGATTATTTCGTTTATTCAAAAAAGTGAGAAGAAAACTCCTGTAAAGGTATACATAAAAGGGGATTTAAAAGAAATTACATTCCCGGAAACAGTACAAGCATTTGTAAATAAAAAATCAGGTGTATTATTTGGAGAATGGTCTGACATTAAGGCAATTCTTGATGAAAATAAAAAGCATGTTGTAGATTATGTTGTAGAAAATGATCGTCGTAACTCTGCAATTCCAATGCTTGACTTAAAAGGCATTAAAGCACGTATTGAACCAGGTGCAATTATTCGTGACCATGTTGAAATTGGTGATAATGCAGTTATTATGATGAATGCAACAATCAACATTGGTGCTGTAATTGGTGAAGGTTCAATGATTGATATGAATGCAGTACTTGGTGGACGTGCAACAGTGGGTAAAAATTGTCACGTCGGAGCTGGAGCTGTACTTGCAGGCGTTATCGAGCCGCCTTCTGCAAAGCCGGTTATCGTTGAAGATGATGTTGTAATTGGCGCAAATGTAGTGGTTCTAGAAGGTGTTACAGTAGGTAAAGGTGCAGTTGTTGCAGCGGGTGCAGTTGTAACAGAAGATGTACCGCCATACACAGTTGTTGCAGGAACACCAGCACGCGTCATTAAAGAAATTGACGAAAAAACAAAAGCGAAAACAGAAATTAAACAAGAACTTCGTCAACTTAATCCAGAAAAATAAAAAAGAAAGCGTAAGGGCTTGCGAGCTCTTACGCTTTTTATCAATGGTGGTGAAAAGATGATGATAAATAAATTTATACAAATGCGCAGAGATTTACACCGAATTCCAGAGCTTGGTTTTCAAGAGTGGAAAACACAACAATATATTTTAAATTATATAAATACTCTTCCAAGTGAATATATGGAAGTAAAAACGTGGAAAACGGGTGTCATTGTAAAAGTACATGGTCGAAATCCGGAAAAAACAATTGGCTACCGTGCTGATATTGATGGGCTTCCAATTACGGAAGAGACAGGATATGAATTTGCTTCATTACATGAAGGTATGATGCACGCATGCGGCCACGATATTCATACAACAATCGGTCTTGGATTATTAACAGCTTTTATAACAGAGCGAATTGACGATCATCTCGTTTTTATTTTTCAACCAGCTGAGGAAGGGCCGGGCGGTGCTCTTCCGTTATTGCAAAGTGAAGAATTTCAAGCATGGAAGCCGGATATGATTCTTGGGCTTCATATTGCACCTGAATATCCAATTGGATCAATTGCAACAAAAGAAGGGTTGCTTTTTGCAAATACATCGGAGTTATACATTGATTTGAAAGGTAAAGGTGGGCATGCAGCATATCCACACACAGCTAATGATATGATTGTTGCGGCAAGCCATCTTGTTACACAGCTCCAATCTGTTATTAGTCGAAATGTGAATCCGCTAGATAGCGCAGTTATTACAATTGGGAAAATTACAGGTGGGACAGTACAAAATATTATTGCGGAAAAGGCTCGTTTAGAAGGAACGATTCGTACATTATCTGTTGAGTCTATGAAACGAGTGAAGGAACGCATTGAAGCAATTGTTGGAGGGATTGAAGCGTCTTTTCAATGTACAGCGCATATTGATTATGGAGCGAGGTATCACCAAGTATATAATCATGAAATGTTAACGCAGGAATTTATGAAATTTACGTCCGAACATACAGATATGGATGTTATTACCTGTACGGAAGCGATGACAGGAGAGGATTTTGGATACATGCTTCGTGATATTCCAGGTTTTATGTTTTGGCTCGGAGTAGAATCTGAATATGGTCTACATCATGCGAAATTACAGCCGAATGAGTTGGCGATTGAAAAAGCGATTACTTTTTTAACAACATACGTAAAATGGAAAGGGAACAGAGCGTAATGCGTGTTCCCTTTTTATATAAGAAAATTTTTATGATCTATCGTGCATTTTTTTTGTAATTCTAGCACAATACTTTATAATGGTAGGTAGAGGAAAAAGTTAATAGTTAGTTATTTTATAATAATTATTAAATAACATTGACTAAAAACTGATTCTTCATATATAATACAAGAGTAGATAACATATGACAAAAAATTTAACGGAGGTTGATACATATGGCAGAACGTATGGTAGCAAAACAGGCTCCACGCTTTGAGATGGATGCTGTTATGCCAAACAAAGAATTTGGTAAAGTAAGCCTTGAAGAGGTTATGAAACAAGATAAATGGACAGTGCTTTTCTTCTATCCAATGGACTTCACTTTCGTATGTCCAACAGAAATCATCGCACTTTCTGATCGTTATGATGAGTTTGAAGACTTAGATGCAGAAGTAATTGGTGTATCAACTGATACAATCCATACTCATTTAGCATGGATTAACACTGACCGTACGAAAAACGGCTTAGGTGAATTAAAATATCCATTAGCTGCTGATACAAATCATGTAGTATCTCGTGAATATGGCGTATTACTTGAAGAAGAGGGTATCGCACTTCGCGGTCTATTCATCATTAGCCCAGAAGGCGAATTAATGTATCAAGTTGTACATCATAATAACATTGGACGTGAAGTTGACGAAGTAATCCGCGTTCTTCAAGCTCTTCAAACTGGTGGACTTTGCCCAGCAAACTGGAAACCAGGTCAAGCAACTTTAAACGTTTAATTTTTTGACTGAGTGAAAAAAGGTCTAACAAATCGTTGTTAGGCCTTTCTCTACATATATAAGGAGGAAATGTAATGAAGTTACGTGAACCAATGCCTTCCTTAGAAGGAGCAACAACTGTACTAAATGGAGAAGTAGTAAGGGAAGCGCTAATTGGCGATAAACCAACATTGATTCATTTTTGGTCTGTTAGTTGTCATTTATGTAAAGAAGCGATGCCGAGCATTAACGAGTTCCGTGATGATTATAAAGACAAATTAAATGTAATTGCTGTACATATGCCGCGTTCAGAAGAAGATTTAGATCTTGAAAAAGTGAAAGAAGTGGCAGAGGAGCACGGTATTGTACAGCCGATTTTAGTAGACAATAAGCATGCAATTACAGATTCCTTTGAAAATCAATATGTGCCAGCATATTATGTTTTTGATAAAAATGGTGTGCTGCGTCATTTCCAAGCTGGTGGTAGCGGCATGCAAATGCTAACAAAACGAGTTAATCGTGTTCTTGATGAAGCTGAAAAAACAGCTGAATAATAGAAAACCTCCCTCGTGATAGGGAGGTTTTTAGTTTACATTTCATATACAAAATGTGTAAAATCAATTTGTTATATAGAGAAAAAGGGTAGGGGATAGTGTGCAAATCGGAAGTACTATACTATGTTTCTTTTTATATACATATGTAATCATAGCTGCGACATATTTCGGTGTTAGTTTCTATACATATTGTTTAGCGAAAAAAGAAAGCTATGCAAGCACATATGAGTGGATGAGATTGTATTTATCGCCTGTTGTAGAAATTATGAATGCGTTTGTACTATTCTTATTTGTTGGATTGATTGCTTTTTCAACGAGCTTAGTTGGAAATAAAATGACTTTATTTATCCTTGGTGCCATTATTTTTATGTTATTAGGAATTCGAATTGGTAATATGGTGTTTTGGAACAAAGCTCTAGTTGAAGGATATACTGGTATATGTATTCCAGGTTTGATAGCTGCAATTGTTACAAATATAGAAAATGAGTATTATCAGCTTCATTTTTGGTTAATTATTGTTCTGACAATTGTATCGCTTTTATATATAAGTGCGGCTTTTTTAACGTATTGCGCGTATAAACGAGAAGACAGGCAAGCGGTATTACTCTTTCGAAAGTGGGCTTTGTTTTGGAGTGTTCCAACAATGTTTGTTATAGGAGCAATTGCTATTATTGTGAACGGATATGAGCTAACAGGGTGGCAAAAAATGATTGAAATATGGTGGGTATTTATTGTTTCTTTTATTGGTTTTTTAGGAGCTACTCATTATTTATTTCATCAGCAGCACTATCAATTTGCATTGTTATTTGCTTTTATACAGTTATTATTTGCTTTTTTTGGACAAGAAACTTTAGTATTTGTATTTCAGACGTTTAGTTCATTTGGAAATGTATTTATTTTCGGTATGTTAATATGTATGCTTGCGTTTTATTTACAACAATTTTTCTATATTCAAAAACAAAAATAAAGATAGAAAGGAAATTGTTGTAACGTTTATCCCGCTATTTGGGAGCAGTAAGACCTCCACCTCAAGATTCGGCGAAAGCATTGTCCAGTTCCAGTGGCTAGAATGTTCGGTGGCTTCACTTCTTCCTACGAGGTAAAAAACATCTCTCTGTCTTAGGCGCGGGCGTCCTGCGATTCTGGGCGAGTCGCTTCCGCTTTTCTACAGAAGATAGGTGGGGGATAACTGCTGGCATGCGACCGATTGGTGAGAGCTTTCCCTCAGAGGGAGAGGAAGAAAATCCCCTCTGAGGGAAGTTTCACTTTATAAAGTATGCTACAATGATAGTTGATCCTAATTAAACGGCAGTAAAGTCTTTGTATCTAGTTTTTAAAGAGAAAAAGAATGAATAAGAGAATAACTGCTTATAAGAGCTTGATTCGTTCAATTAACCATGAGTGGGAGATGAAAAACACTGATGGAGGATTTACTTTATACGATTCGATATTATTGGAGGAATTTGTGTGAGTACGAAGGAAAAAGAGTTTGCTGTTATTGGTCTTGGCCGATTTGGCGGCAGCATTTGCCGGGAATTAGCGCAGCTAGGAATAGAAGTTATGGCAATTGATATGAATGAAGACCGTGTAAATGAATTTGCAAATATTGCATCCCATGCTGTAATTGCCGATTCTACAGATGAAATGGTATTAAAAAGTTTAGGAATCCGTAATTTTGATCATGTTGTGGTAGCGATTGGTGATAATCTGAATGCAAGTATTTTAACGACTCTTATTTTAAAAGAATTAGGCGTGAAAAATATTACTGTGAAAGCACAAAACGATTATCATGAAAAAGTTTTAACTAAA
This sequence comes from Bacillus sp. S2(2024), assembly GCF_050474045.1. Taxonomy (NCBI): domain Bacteria; kingdom Bacillati; phylum Bacillota; class Bacilli; order Caryophanales; family Bacillaceae; genus Bacillus; species Bacillus sp. S2(2024). The sequence goes on along the minus strand of NZ_JBFLUS010000003.1, from coordinate 3,013,384 downwards.
ATTGGTGCCGATCATATTGTTCATCCTGAGCGTGATATGGGGAAACGAATTGCGAATAATATTGCTTCAAGTAGTGTCTTAGACTATTTAGAACTCTCAGATGAACATAGCATCGTTGAGATTATTGCGAATGAAAAGATTGATGGTCATTCGTTAATTGAATTAGATATCCGTGCGAAGTTTGGATTAAACATTGTGGCAATTAAACGCGGAAAGGAAGTTCTTGTTTCACCGCGTGCGACAGAAAATATTCAAATCGGAGATATTTTGATAGTCATTGGTCATGATAATGATGTGGATCGCTTTGAAATGTTTTTAGCAAAATAATAAAAAGGACAATGCAGCTTGGCATTGTCCTTTTTATTTAAATTTCCATAATGATTGGTAAGATCATTGGACGACGTTTTGTTTTTTCGTATAAGAATGGAGCTAACGTATCTGTAATTTCATTTTTGATTTCAGACCATTGTGTCGTTTTGCGCTCCATTACTTTTTCTAAATGACTTGTAATCAATGTCTGTGCATCGTTAATTAAATCACTGCTTTCACGCATATAAACGAATCCACGAGAAATAATATCTGGTCCAGCTGCCACTTTGAATTCCTTCATATCGATGCTAACAACAACGATAACAAGTCCTTCTTCTGAAAGAATACGGCGGTCTCGAAGTACGATATTACCAATATCACCAATGCCGTTTCCGTCGATATAAACAGAACCAGAAGGGATCTTTCCTGCGATTGTTGCTTCATCTTCACGAAGCGCAAGTACATCACCGTTATCAATTATGAAGCAATTTTCTTCAGGAATACCACAATCATTCGCTAATTTTGCATGCATACGTTGCATACGATATTCACCGTGAATTGGCATGAAATATTTTGGTTTAATGAGACGCAGCATTAATTTCTGTTCTTCTTGTCCACCATGTCCGCTTGTATGAATGTCAGTCAGTGGTCCGTGAATTACATCAGCACCTGCACGATACAACATGTTGATTGTACGGCTTACACTTACCGTGTTCCCAGGAATCGGAGAGGACGAGAATACGACGGTATCACCAGGGATAATTTGAATTTGACGGTGGGTACCATTGGCAATGCGAGATAATGCAGCCATTGGTTCACCTTGACTTCCTGTACATAAAATCACAACTTGGTTTGCTGGTATACGATTTAGTTGTGATGGTTCAATAATTGTATCTTTCGGACAGCGAATGTAGCCAAGATTTTGTCCGATTTCCATTGCTGCTTCCATGCTTCGGCCAAAAACAGCAATCTTTCGATTGTTTGCTACTGCAGCTTCTACCACTTGTTGCAGTCGATGGATATTTGAAGCAAACGTTGCGAATATAATACGGCCTTCTACTTTACGGAAAATATCCTGAATGCTATCACCTACGCGACGTTCGGACATTGTAAAGTGAGGGACTTCACTATTCGTGCTATCAGATAGCAAGCAAAGGACACCTTCTTTTCCGATTTCAGCCATTTTTGTTAAGTTTGCTGGTTCACCAACTGGTGTGAAATCAAATTTAAAGTCTCCTGTATGAACAACCTGACCCTGTGGTGTTTTCACGACGATACCGTACGAATCTGGGATGCTATGCGTCGTGCGGAAGAAAGAAACGGATGTTTTTTTGAATTTAATTACATCGTCTTCTTTAATCTCATACAGTTGTGCTTTTCGCAGTAATCCGTGCTCTTCTAGTTTATTTTTAATCAGTCCGAGCGCAAGTTTTCCACCATAAATTGGAATGTTTACTTGACGCAATAAATAAGGGATTCCACCGATATGATCTTCGTGACCATGTGTAATAAAGAGTCCTTTAATTTTTTCTTCGTTACGTACCAAATACGTGTAGTCAGGGATGACATAATCAATCCCGAGAAGTTCGTCTTCTGGGAATTTAATCCCAGCGTCAATAATAATAATTTCATCTTGAAATTGGACAGCATATGTATTTTTGCCGATTTCACCGAGTCCGCCAAGCGCGAAAACAGCAGTTTGATCATTTTTTAAGAATTTCATAAATTAGACGTTCTCCGCTAATTTGAAATCTGCATATTGCTTTTCATATTCAAGATGAGCACCAGTTACAGACTGGATAAACTCGATATTATATGCGAACTTGTGTAACTTTGTGCGAACTTCTCTTTCAGACCCAGCTTCTAGATAAAGTACCTTAGTATTTTCACGTACAGGTACCTCTAGCATTTTTTCTTGATAAAATACTTTAAAAATCATTAAAACAATCTCTCCTTGTTTATGTTTTAGGCTATCTTTTACCTATTATAAAGCAAACGGTTATGATTTTCATGTTTTTTCGAATAAGAATGAAGAAAAAAGCCCGAAATGGGCACGATTTAAGCAATTGTTTTTTTACGAAGTAAATCGTTCCAATATACTTTTAACTTTTTCTTCAGTTTCTTTAGCACGATTGTCCCTTCCTTTCTTCGTTCAAAACATGCATGTAATCTTATTCTGATGTGCAATAAGAAGTGAATTTTAGAAAATGAACTACTATTAAGAAGATATTTCGTTCAAATTATAGTATGAGATAGAATAGAAAAGAAAATTCATGTGTTGAATTGCAGTGCCATTTTTATTTCAGTATATGCATAGTTAGGTAAGATGGTTAGATGCTGAGCGCTTTCTTCATAGATGTTTTATATGTTATACTTTTTTAGTATTTGAGAAGAGATTTAAACGATGAAGTGAGATGTTTAACTTGATGTAGTAGAAAGGATTATGTAAATGAATGATAAAATTGTCTTTTTTGATATTGACGGAACTTTACTAGATCATAACAAAGAAATACCACAATCTACAAGAGAAGCTGTACGTCGCCTTCAAGAAAATGGGGTACATGTAGCAATTGCAACAGGACGTGCACCATTTATGTTTGAAGATATTCGTAAAGAGCTAAATATTCATAATTACGTAAGTTTTAATGGACAGTATGTTGTATTTGAAGATGAAGTTGTATATAAAAATCCTTTACACCCAGATACATTACATGCCTTCACGAAGTTTTCAGAAGAGGAAGGCTATCCTCTTGTTTATTTGGATCATAAAGACATGAAGGCGACAGTGGCATCACATAATTATGTAGCGGAAAGCTTTGCTAGTCTTCGCATGAGTCATCCCGTGTTTGAACCTAGTTTTTATGAAAAGCGTGACATCTATCAAACGCTTCTATTTTGTAAAGCAGGGGAAGAAGAAAAGTTTATCAACGACTATCCGCAATTTCATTTTATTCGCTGGCATGCTTATTCTATGGACATTATTCCGATGGGGGGATCGAAAGCGAAAGGAATTGAAAAATTTATTGAAAAGCTTGGATTCACTCGAGAACAGGTTTATGCATTTGGGGACGGGTTGAATGATTTCGAAATGATTGAAACTGTAGGGACAGGAATTGCTATGGGAAATGGACATGAAGATTTGAAGAAACTTGCTAATTATGTAACGAAAGATGTTGCAGAAGATGGTATCCTTCATGGATTGCAGTGGGCAGGATTATTGTAAAGGATCAGTATGAAAACCATTTCATGTAAAAATTAGTCTGTTTTCATTAAGTTTAATGAAAACAGACTAATTTTTTTATCCTTCTATTGGCGGACAGCAAAGGCCCTTACTGATAGGAGTTTCATTTTATCCCGCTATTCGCGGGCAGTAAGACCCCCATCTCAAGATTTGAAGAGAAACGAGGAAGATATAGCGAGGGATAACTGCCCGTAAAAGCCCGATTGGTGAGAGCTTCCAATAGTAGGGGGGATGAAAAAAACCACTGTTGGAAGTTTCACTTTATCTTTCTAAAGGTGTTGTATTTTCTGGGATTAAAAATGGATTGTCTTTATTAATATGGTCATAAAACATAACACCGTTTAAGTGATCAATTTCATGTTGGAAGACAATAGCTGGTAAACCTTTTAAACGTAGTTTCACTTCTTCACCGTTTATTGTTGTTCCTTTTACAGTGATGCGAGTGTAACGAGGCACATAGCCAGGAACTTCGCGATCTACCGATAGACAACCTTCGCCACCTGATAAGTACGTACGTTCTACAGAGTGACTGATAATTTTCGGGTTAAATAAAGCGTAGCTATATAACGTTCCATCTCTATCGGTTACATGAACAGCAATCATTTTTTTAGAAACACCAATTTGAGGAGCTGCTAAACCAATTCCAGGACGTAAATTATATTTTTCAACCATTTCGGGGTTTTGACTATTAATAACAAATTCGATCATTTTTCGTAATATATGTACATCTTCTTCGCTCGCTGGTAGAGCTATCTCCTCAGCTACTGCTCGTAAAATTGGATTTCCTTCACGAATCACATCATTCATTGTAAGCATATGCAATCTCTCCTTTCATCTTTAGTCTACCAAAGGTCGTGGGAAAAGTCATGACAAAGAACAAGGTAGTCAAACCGCCTTGTTCTTTTATAATTGTTTCATTTTACATTAACAGATGCAAGAAGCACCGACGATAATTAAAAGTATAAACAATACAACGATTATAGCAAATCCGTGTCCGAATCCGCCGCAACCACCATATCCACCATATCCATACGTAGGATATGCGCAAGCAGTTGGGTAATAACAATGAGTGTATCCGTACATGGTGTAACCTCCTTTACCATTTCCGCGAATGCTGCGGTTAATATAATGTATGGAAGAAAGAAGAAAAATGTTATAGTTATTTGCCTAAAAGGCGATAAGGGCTGCATATTTTTATTAAAATGGGACAAAAGATAAGAGTGAAATAAATCGTTTACATATTATTCTATGATCAAAATATGTGTGAAAAGGGAATAATATAACAGGTGAGGTTCACTCACTAATACAGATAGTATTTTGAAAATGTGTATTTGTTAAGAAAACCTCGTTAAATTCCGAAAAAATTTCGAAATCAAAGTGATTGACAGGGTGATTAGAATAGTTGTAAACTTAAAAACGTGATCAAGATTGTATTAATTTGTTTAAATAAAAACATTAGTACAGATTGTTAGGTGCACAAATTATTCAATAACTGACGAATGGTGCGTCAGTTTTCGTGCTTATGCTTTTATCTTAGCAAGGTGCTAGTGAAAGCGTTTAAGAATATGGTTCAAGAGAGGAAGAGGTGAACGGAATGGGTACTAAAACAAAAAAGGCCCTATTTAATGTTGATGAGCAAATGAAAGCTATCGCAGCTCAATTTGAAACATTACAAATCTTAAATGAAAAAGGCGAAGTTGTGAATGAAGCAGCTATGCCAGAATTAACTGATGATCAATTAAAAGAATTAATGCGTCGTATGGTGTATACTCGCGTATTAGACCAACGTTCTATTTCTTTAAACCGTCAAGGTCGCTTAGGTTTCTATGCGCCAACAGCTGGACAAGAAGCTTCTCAATTAGCAAGTCATTTTGCTCTTGAAAAAGAAGATTTCATCTTACCAGGGTACCGTGATGTTCCGCAATTAGTATGGCACGGTTTACCACTATACCAAGCATTCTTATTCTCTCGCGGACATTTCATGGGTAACCAAATGCCTGCAGATGTAAATGCACTTTCTCCACAAATTATTATCGGTGCGCAAATCATCCAAACTGCTGGTGTTGCGTTAGGTATGAAATTACGTGGTAAAAAATCTGTTGCAATTACTTACACTGGTGACGGCGGAGCGTCTCAAGGTGACTTCTACGAAGGTATGAACTTTGCGGGTGCATTTAAAGCTCCAGCAATCTTCGTTGTTCAAAACAACCGTTATGCAATCTCTACTCCAGTAGAAAAACAATCTGCAGCAAAAACTGTAGCACAAAAAGCAGTTGCAGCAGGTATTTATGGAATTCAAGTAGACGGTATGGACCCATTAGCTGTATACGCAGCAACTGCTTTTGCTCGTGAGCGCGCAGTAAACGGTGAAGGCCCTACTTTAATCGAGACTTTAACATTCCGTTACGGTCCACATACAATGGCTGGTGATGACCCAACTCGTTACCGTACAAAAGATATCGAAAACGAATGGGAACAAAAAGACCCAATCGTACGTTTCCGTGCGTTCTTAGAAAACAAAGGTATCTGGTCTCAAGAAGAAGAAGAAAAAGTAATCGAACAGGCTAAAGAAGATATTAAAGAAGCGATTGCTAAAGCAGACCAAGCTCCAAAACAAAAAGTTACTGATTTGATGGAAATCATGTACGAAACAATGCCTTACAACTTAGCTGAACAATATGAAATTTACAAAGAAAAGGAGTCGAAGTAAGCCATGGCTCAAATGACAATGATTCAAGCAATCACTGATGCTTTACGCGTTGAAATGAAAAATGATCCTAACGTACTTGTGTTTGGTGAAGACGTTGGTGTAAACGGCGGTGTATTCCGTGCTACTGAAGGTTTGCAAGCTGAATTCGGTGAAGACCGTGTAATGGATACTCCACTTGCAGAGTCTGGTATCGGTGGACTTGCAGTTGGTTTAGCACTTGAGGGCTTCCGTCCAGTTCCTGAAATTCAATTCTTCGGTTTCGTTTTCGAAGTAATGGATTCTATTTCTGGTCAAATGGCTCGCATGCGCTACCGTTCTGGTGGACGTTGGACTGCTCCAATTACAGTTCGTTCTCCTTTCGGTGGTGGTGTTCATACGCCAGAATTACACGCTGACAGCTTAGAAGGATTAATGACACAACAACCAGGTTTAAAAGTTGTAATTCCATCTACTCCATACGATGCGAAAGGTCTTTTAATTTCTGCAATTCGTGATAACGATCCAGTTATTTACTTAGAGCACATGAAATTATACCGTTCTTTCCGTCAAGAAGTACCAGAAGGTGAATACACAATTGACCTTGGTAAAGCTGATGTAAAACGTGAAGGTACAGATGTATCTGTTATCACATACGGTGCAATGGTACATGCTGCATTAAAAGCTGCTGAAGAACTAGAAAAAGAAGGCATCTCTTTAGAGGTTGTTGACTTACGTACAGTTCAACCATTAGATATCGAAACAATTATTGCTTCTGTTGAAAAAACAGGCCGCGTTGTTGTAGTTCAAGAAGCTCAAAAACAAGCTGGTATTGCAGCTAATGTTGTAGCAGAAATCAATGACCGTGCAATCTTAAACTTAGAAGCTCCAGTTGTACGTGTTGCAGCTGCTGATACAGTATTCCCATTCTCTCAAGCAGAGAGCGTATGGTTACCAAACCACAAGGATATTGTTGAAGCTGTTAACAAAGTAATGAACTTCTAATTTTAATTTTACTTTTATGTGCAAAAGAAGTCAGCGCATGCTGATTTCTTTTGCGATACTTAATAATAATGATATGAATCAGGGGGCTGAATTCCGTGGCATTTGAATTTAAACTACCAGATATCGGTGAAGGTATCCACGAAGGTGAAATCGTAAAATGGTTTGTTAAACCAGGCGATGAAGTAAACGAAGATGATGTACTTCTTGAAGTACAAAATGATAAAGCTGTTGTAGAAATTCCTTCTCCAGTTAAAGGTAAAGTACTTGACATTCTTGTAGAAGAAGGTACAGTAGCAGTAGTAGGAGATGTTCTTGTTAAATTTGACGCTCCTGGTTATGAAAACCTTAAATTTAAAGGTGACGATCATGACGAAGCTCCAAAAGCTGAAGAAGTAAAAGAAGAAGCTCCAGCAGCAGCGGCTACTCCAGCAGCAACTGCAGAAGTAGTTAACGAGCGCGTAATTGCTATGCCATCTATTCGTAAATATGCACGCGAAAAAGGTGTAGACATTCGTCTAGTAGCTGGTACTGGTAAAAACGGTCGTGTTGTAAAAGCTGACATCGATGCATTTGCAAACGGTGGACAAGTAGCAGCAGCAACTGAAGCTCCAGTAGCGAAAGAAGCTCCAGCAGCAGCGAAAGAAGAAGCTCCAAAAGCACAACCAATTCCAGTTGGTGAATTCCCAGAAACTCGTGAGAAAATGAGCGGTATCCGTAAAGCGATTGCAAAAGCAATGGTTAACTCTAAACATACAGCTCCTCACGTAACATTAATGGACGAAGTAGATGTAACTGAACTTGTTGCTCATCGCAAGAAATTCAAAGCTGTTGCAGCTGAAAAAGGTATTAAATTAACTTACCTTCCATACGTTGTAAAAGCATTAACATCTGCATTACGTGAATACCCAATGATGAACACTTCTTTAGATGATGCATCTCAAGAGATCGTTCACAAGCATTACTTCAACATTGGTATCGCTGCTGATACAGACAAAGGTCTTTTAGTACCAGTTGTAAAAGATGCTGATCGTAAATCTATCTTCACTATCTCTAACGAGATCAATGAGCTTGCAACTAAAGCACGTGAAGGTCGCTTAGCTCCAGCAGAGATGAAAGGTGCTTCTTGCACAATCACAAACATTGGTTCTGCAGGTGGACAATGGTTCACTCCAGTTATTAACCACCCAGAAGTAGCAATTCTTGGTATCGGCCGTATTGCTGAGAAAGCAGTTGTGAAAAACGGTGAAATCGTTGCAGCTCCAGTATTAGCATTATCTTTAAGCTTTGACCATCGCTTAATCGACGGTGCAACTGCTCAGAAAGCATTAAACCAAATTAAACGTCTATTAAACGACCCACAATTATTAGTAATGGAGGCGTAATAAACAATGGTAGTAGGAGATTTCCCAATTGAATTAGATACAGTCGTTGTTGGTGCAGGTCCTGGTGGATATGTTGCAGCAATTCGTGCAGCACAATTAGGACAAAAAGTAGCTATTATTGAAAAAGCTAACCTTGGTGGTGTATGCTTAAACGTTGGATGTATTCCATCTAAAGCATTAATCAATGCAGGTCATCGTTATGAGAATGCAAAACATTCTGATGACATGGGTATTATGGCAGAAAACGTAACAGTTGACTTCACAAAAGTTCAAGAATGGAAAAACGGCGTAGTTAAGAAATTAACTGGCGGTGTAGAAGGCCTTCTAAAAGGTAACAAAGTTGAAATCATTCGCGGTGAAGCTTACTTCGTAGATGCAAACACATTACGCGTAATGACTGAAGATGCAGCTCAAACGTATACGTTTAAAAATGCTGTTCTTGCAACAGGTTCTACACCAATTGAAATTCCTGGATTCAAATATTCTAAACGTGTTATCAACTCTACAGGTGCATTAAGCTTACCTGAAATTCCGAAGAAACTTGTTGTAATCGGCGGCGGTTACATCGGTATGGAATTAGGAACTGCATATGCTAACTTCGGTACAGAAGTTACTGTAGTAGAAGCTGGCGATGAAATCTTAGCTGGTTTCGAAAAAGCAATGAGCACAGTTGTTAAACGCGCTCTTCAGAAAAAAGGTAACGTAACAATCCATACGAAAGCTATGGCTAAAGGCGTTGAAGAAACTGAAAACGGCGTAAAAGTTAGCTTCGAAGTTAAAGGCGAAGTACAAACTGTAGAAGCAGATTACGTATTAGTAACTGTAGGTCGTCGTCCAAACACTCAAGAAATTGGTCTTGAGCAAGTTGGAGTTAAAATGACTGACCGCGGTCTAATCGAAATCGATGAGCAATGCCGTACAAACGTACCAAATATCTATGCAATTGGTGATATCGTTCCTGGACCACCATTAGCTCACAAAGCTTCTTACGAAGGTAAAGTAGCTGTTGAAGCAATTAGCGGTCACGCAGCGGCAATCGATTACATTGGAATTCCAGCAGTATGCTTCACTGATCCAGAATTAGCATCTGTTGGTTACACTAAGAAACAAGCTGAAGAAGCTGGAATGAGCGTAGCAGTGTCTAAATTCCCATTCGCTGCAAACGGTCGTGCATTATCATTAAACAGCACAGACGGTTTCGTACAACTTGTAACACGTAAAGAAGATGGTCTTCTTGTAGGTGCACAAGTTGCAGGCGCAGGCGCTTCTGATATTATTTCTGAGATTGGTTTAGCTATCGAAGCTGGAATGACAGCTGAAGATATCGCTCAAACAATCCACGCTCACCCAACATTAGGTGAAATCACAATGGAAGCAGCTGAAGTTGCTCTTGGAATGCCAATTCACATTGTAAAATAATATAAGCTAAATAAAACAACCGTCCCCTAGTATCTAGGGAGGCGGTTGTTTTATTTAGAAAAAATGAGTCTAAGTCTAATTTCAGATTTAGGCAGTAATATTCTATTAAAATTGTTTTATATTTTATTTACTTAATGGTTTGGAATTTGAGCATACCATCCAAAACATTTGTATTATTATATAAAAACGTTACTATATCAGCTTTTTGTTCGACTAACTGATATTGAGCACCTTTTTTGTTGGATAATGGAGATCAATAAATGTTATTTGGACAAATAGGATTTGTGACAGGATTTAAAGGAAAAATGGTATACGTACAAGATATAATACATGGACAGTACATACAAAGTCCTTCTAAATCCTATAGGCAAGTGAAGATGTCAGATATGGAGCGTATACACCATACAAACAATTGGAAGTTTTTACAAATCAGTTAGGCTATGCCTAACCGAAATTCATCCCCACCTTACCGCTGGGCTTTTGTCCGTTACGCGCTTGAAGATGGGGGCTTCTTTCGGAAATATGTTAAAAATAGGCTCTGTTCTTAAAGATTGTTGCTTTAGGAGAATAGATTTATATGTTAAAATAAAAGGAAAATTTTTCATTATTAGGAGGCATCGATATGAAATATTATGTAGCTTCAAGCTTCGGAAACATACATACAGTAAGGTCAGTTGCTTCTTCATTAAATGAAAAAGGGTTTGTTCAAACATATGATTGGACAAAGAATCAACGAGCAAATACATTGAAAGATTTGATAGAAATCGGAGAACAGGAAAAACAAGCCGTTCTAGATTCCGATTTTCTCATTGTTTTGAGTCCAGCAGGTAAAGGAAGCCACATAGAGCTCGGTATTGCTCTAGGGGTAGGAAAACCAATTTACTTATACTCTGAACATACTGACATACTTGACTTTGAAACGACTAGCACCTTTTATCATGTGAAGGGAGTTAAAACATTTGTCGGTGAATTATCGTCTTGTATTGATTTGGTATTATCAGAACAGAACATTATCAATCGTTAAATCCCAGAGATGGACTTTGCCATCTCTATTATGCAATTATTCCCATTTTTTCTACTGTTACCCCTGATGCACGTCGGAATCCCTCTAAGAACATATCCTCTGTCTGTATTTGTTTCTTGGCTTTCTTCCGTCTATACAAGAATTGATGCCAGTAGAGATAGTTATCTAGATACTTCGTCGCCACCCCGCGAAAACGGAATAACCATCCTTTCAATTGGTTATGGTAGCTATTGACATGTTGTATATGGTACAAGCCACGTTTCTCATATTCTTTCTTGCGAGTATTAATTGTGTGATGTTCCAAGCTTTTTAGCTCCGCAAACCGTTTGTAGTTGGTAGCTTCATTCGTACATAGGGAAAGAGAGCCACCTAACAGATGACCCATGACTTCATCAATTTCCGTTGCTGTAATGCGTCCGTATCCTGCCCTTTTAGACAAGAGGGTGCCATTACAGTCATGTGCGACCAATACGCAAACTTGTTCCTTACTGATACCGCGTTTGGATGCACTTCCGCCACGTTTCCGTGCTTTTCGATGAGAAATGTCACGTTTTCCTTTCTCTGACTCTAAGAAATAGGTTTCGTCCGACTCTCCAATTCCTTGCAACGGCTGAAAGCCTATCAATCGAAGGGCATACAATACCTTATGACGCCAATAAAAGGCGGTGGAAAGATGAATATCAAGATGTTCCGCAATCTTTCCAAGAGAGATTCCTTCGACCATGTATTGAATGTAAGCCAACCATTTGTTTGGATAACGAGTGCCTGCCATTGGACTTTTGGTGCAGTCATTGAAGCTGCGACCGCAATCATGACAGAGATAACGTTGGCGAGCACGATACGTTCCATTACGTTTCACAGCTTTACTTCCACAATGCACACAGGCTAGACCGTCATGAAAACGCGTTTCCCGAATGTCTCGAATCAATTGGGAACTTGGTGGGTCCGTATCTTCGAAATCATGCCCTAATGCTAAGTGCAATTTCTTTTGTTCCTCTAAGGAAAGTTGCCTCACAAACTCATATGCATCTTTCAAATACATATATGACGTCCCTTTACCGTATCATTTTTATATATTTTTGAGTGATTAGATATATAATTCATTGTATATTCATATGCATAAAATGCACCTTTCATATTCCAATGATGATCTGTTTTAAAATATAAACTTTCTAGTTCTTCATGATTAAATTCTTTCTGGAGAAATGGAAGAATATCAATTAATAAAACGACGAATTCCTTCGGAGAATTTATCTGCATCAACAGTTCGTGTATGTAATTGATGAGAAATTGTATTATAACGAACAATTGGTCCAGCAACTAATTCATGTATCCAATTTGCAGAGTTATTCATCAGCGGGGGATGGGTATCATCACTGATGAAAATTTCACTTTATTTTAATCCTGTATATACTGTTAGTTACATATGATAGTTAGATTAAAAAAGTAAAAAACACCTTACTTGTCCTTATTTTTAGGATAGTTAAGGTGTGTTTCTTTATATTATGTAATGATTTCATATGGTGCCCATATATTGTAATATAATAGGACGTGCGAAAGGAGGCAATGCCATGAGAATAACAGTGGTTTCATTCCTCCATTTCATTATATGGAGCGGATTTTCAATTGTGTTATTATTATCGGACCGTGATAAGTTGCATTACAAAGTGTTGCTCTTTTTTGTATTTTTTTATTTAGCTTATGTTATTGCTCATATTATATTGCATGCTAGAAAAAAGGCATTTTTTTTCACTATTGCAAATAGCATGCTTTTTTTTATAAGTAAGCTATTCTTTTTTACTAGTTAACGTTTATAAAAGTACATTGTTCTTCCATTAAAAAGTTGTAATTCCCCTTCTAATTTTTTTGCTAGAAATCTAGAAAATTCATTAGCTTTTCCTTTATCCCCAAATGTTGCAGAAGGCGGCAATGTAATTTGCACAAAAGATTGTTCGTTTTCTATACCTATTCCTACATAAATAGAATGATAGCGTTCATGATTAGCTTTTAAATAGAGAGTTGTCTCAGATGTATCAACTATTTCGTATGGAAAGGCAGTACTTGAGTATGTAAAGCCTATTTGTTGGCCTGTTTGAGCTGTAATCGTTTTATAATAATGAAAGAGTTGTTTTACATCGTCTAATGAGATAGATTGTTGTTTTGACTTTGGGACAAGTTTAATGAATGCGTCTTGCATAATAAGCCTCCTAATGACATGATATATCACTATTTTAACATTGTTATGAATTTTTTTACAATTGAAAAGGGATATCCCTTTTTTTGTTTAATATATACAATATGGAAAGACCAAGAAGAAAGGAGAGCGAGAGACGGTGTTTGAGAAATTATATGATGAACATGAAAAAGCAAAAGTCCGCTTTCTTGGTTTCATGACAAATGAGACTCGGTATGATTTTGGTGTAGTGTATACAACTATGTTTTTTGGTAAACCACTTGTTGTTTGTATGCAAACTGGTCGATCAACCCTCCTTGGACAGGATGATATTGAGGATGTGCAACATTTACAAGCTGTCTTTAAATTAAAAACGAGTGAAGAAGCAACGGATCTTGCGGAGTTTTTTAAGTTTCTGCTGCCACCAACATCTGTGCATGCTGAATATGAGGAATAATTGTTAAAAAGCAGTCGTAATTTAAAATATGCGGCTGCTTTTTAATTATAAATGTTTCATACTAATAAAATTAAAAAATAATTAATGTGTCATACTTAAAAACTATTGACGAAAAAAGTATAACATATTAAAATAAAGACAGAAAGTTAAGCGGTTACAAAAAAGGTCTTGGGGATTACAATAATAGGGGGAAATTTAAAATGGGAACTATCGTATGTCAAGTTTGTGAGAGCACAATTGCACATTTTGAGGATGAAAAAGTAACGGTATTATACGGAAAATGTAGCTCTAAATGCGATTGTGAGCATAAAGAGCATACTAAAGCCCAATAAATAATGAAGCGCCTGCATATGCAGGCGTTTTTTAGTGAATTGAAGTTGTATGACCAACTGTTGCAATAATGGCATCATCTCGAATCGGAATGAGTTCAAGTTGTGTTTGTATTTTCTTAGCAGAAGCAAATTGACTCATCATACGACTATCTATACGTGTTAGAAAGTCTGTTAAGTATGCTGATAAAAAAGCGAAAGGAATACGTCGTTGATTAAGCAAATCAATAACTTGATTTTCTGTTTTTACACCGACACCATGCCCATAAAAAAAGAAATTTCCTAAGTAAATTGCATTCTCTCCTTGCCATTCAATTGTTGCCGGGTTTACTTGTGGGTTTTTAAAATAAACAAGGTCACCGGGGACAATTTCTCCTCCGGTTTTTGTAATTAGTTTCAAATCCTTATCATAGTCCCACGTATATAAAAGCAAGTTTGCAAATAAACGATTAAACGTTTCTTCATCGTATAGTGCTAATAGTGACTTATAGAAGATAATAATCATCGCAGTTGCACATTCTGTTCCGTATTTTTTACCATTTGCAAAAATATCACGAATTGCGAAAGAGGGTAGCACATTAGGGCGAAGTTGAAATCCCCCTAAATGAGTGCGTTCCCAAAATTCAGGATTACAGTAAGATTGCCCAAATGTACGGAATTGAAGTCCGCTTTGAAATAACTCTAGGGCAGAAGTGATGATATAAACACGAATGTTTATATCAAAATTTAACTCATCTAATGTTTGAAAGTTATATACTTCTTGATTTCCTGTCATTATCTCTAAAATTTTTTGTTTTTCCGAAAAGAATGGTTCGGTTTCATTTTTTATATATGGATGTACAATGGAACGCCCAATTACAATCATAAGATCCCACCTATACGTTTACGGTCTTTTTCTTTTGTACTCACATACAGTAAAGACTCCCACCTCAAAATTTTAATGTGATAAAGAAGTTAGGTAGGAGAGACATTGCCTGTAAGAGTCCCATTGGTAGGGCTAACCATCAGAAAAAAAGCAAACTGATGGAAGTTTCACCTTATATCGTATGAATAGGCGAGTAAAGAGTGCATAAGAAAAATACTGTGAAAACAAAGAGGGATATGATTGTAAAGAAAAAATCCCACTTCAAAAATATGAAGTGGGGTGGGTGTTATTCGCTAATTGGTTTATATTCTTTAATAACACGTAATGTTTGTAATGTCATATCTTCAGGGCCTTGTACTGGTAATCCTGCTTCTAAGTTTTTTTGAATATAGTCTAAGTTTTCTTGTGTAATAATTTCACCAGGAGTAAAAATTGGGATGCCTGGTGGATAGACCATAACGAAATCTGCTATAATGCGGCCTGCAGCTTCTGCAAAAGGAACAACTTCTGTTTCAGAATAAAAGGCATCACGTGGAGATAATGCAAGAACAGGAATTGCTGGAATTTCGACTTGTACTTGTACGCCTTTTTCTGCACTATCTTTAAATGTAGTTGACAAATCATGCAGAGCGTGAACCAATAAATTTGTTTCTTCTGCTGTATCTCCAAGTGTAACAAGGCACAAGATATTATATAAATCAGAAAGCTCTACCTCTATATTATAATGCTCTCTTAACCATAGCTCGGCATCGTGACCTGTAATTCCTAATTCTTTTACAGAGATGATGAGCTTTGTTGGATCGTAATTAAAAGTGGCATCTGTTCCTAGTAGTTCTTTACCAGGACAATATAGATGTTCAATCTCATTTACTTGTTTTCGAACTTTTTCTGCTAATTGAATTGTTTTTGTAATAATCTCACGTCCTTCTGTTGCAAGACGCTTTCTTGCAACATCCAGCGAAGCTAGTAAAATGTAAGACGTTGAAGTTGTTGTAAGCATACTAATAATAGATTGAACATGCTTTACATTTACAAGCCCTTCTTTTACATTCAAAATAGAGCTTTGTGTTAATGAACCGCCTAATTTATGAACACTCGTTGCTGCCATATCGGCACCAGCTTGCATTGCTGACATTGGTAGTTCATCATGAAAATGAATATGAACACCATGAGCTTCGTCCACTAAAACAGGTATATTATAGGAATGAGTTAACTCGACAATTTGTTGCAAGTCGGCTGCAAAACCAAAATATGTTGGATTAATGACAAGTAATCCTTTTGCATCAGGATGCTCTTCAAGTGCTTTTTTTACAGAAGGAATTGTAATTCCATGTGAAATTCCTAATGTTGGATCAATTTCTGGATGAATAAAAATCGGTTTTGCACCTGAAAAAATAATCGCTGACATAACAGATTTATGAACGTTACGTGGTACAAGAATTTTATCGCCAGGACCACAAACACTCATCACCATTGTCATAATTGCTCCGCTTGTTCCTTGTACGGAAAAAAATGTATGATCAGCGCCAAATGCCTTCGCGGCTAAATCTTGCGCTTGTTTAATCATACCTTTTGGGTGATGTAAATCATCGAGCGGTGCAATATTAATTAAATCAATTGATAATGCATTATGCCCAATAAATTCGCGGAATTCAGGATCCATTCCTTGACCTTTCTTATGGCCTGGGATATGGAATTGGATTGGATTGCGCTTGCTGTGCTCTATTAAAGCAGTAAACAATGGTGTTTCGTATTGGGACAACTTATACACCCCTTCTTCTTAATTATTATTAATATTTATTAGTTTTGTTTTATGTTTATCCTGTTTTACTAAACGATAGTAGAGAGAAGATCTATACTACTAATTGAAGGATCACTTTATGTTCTACAAAACAAAAGCATTATATCACCTATATCGAAAGATGTATAGAAAAATAATAATGGTAATTATCATTTTTATGTAGGAAGATCAACGCGTGGCAAAACAGGAAATAGTGTATAATGCAAAGAGGGGTGGCTATGAAAAGGAATTTAGGTGTATTAACTTGGATGATGCAGAAGAGAATGGCTTGGAGTACTAAAGCATAGAGCAAGATGATCTTGTATGGGTTAGATAAGTGATGGAAAGAATGAAAGATATCCCAACTGGGCAAGAAATTATCATGATATTCGACAATAGTAATACCCAAAATCAAATGGTTTTGAGAAAATAAAGAGGGGCTATATGAGCTATTGCTCGTAAAAGCTCGAACTAAAGTTTCGCTTTATAGTACCTATGATTATGAAGAGGAACAAATACAAATTAGGGTGAAATGGAATAAATGAGGTGTTATCATGGAATATCAATATCCAATTGATTATGATTGGTCAACGGAAGAAATGGTTGCAGTAATTAAATTTTATGAAGCAATTGAACAAGCTTATGAGAAAGGATTAAAGAGAGAAAATCTTATGAGCTTGTATCGCAATTTTAAAGAGATTGTACCAGGGAAAGCAGAAGAAAAGAAAATCGACAAAGAATTTCAAGAAGTGAGTGGTTATTCCATCTATCGAACAATTCAAAAGGCGAAAAATTTAGAAGAAGAAGATATTGTTAAAATGTAAAAAAATTTTGAAAAATAAATTATGAAGTGTTATAATGTAATAACAACTAAAAACGGACAATACATGTATTGTCCGTTTTGCTTTATCGATTACAAATTTTATATAAAGTAAGGAGTGAGTGCAGCGTCGTTTCGATTTTTTTAATAAATTGTTCATCAGTAAGATTTGTAAACTCTTCTGGAGGCATATGAATTCCTACTAATAACTCTGCCTTTTTTACGGTAGATAGCCGCTCGATCATTTCCTGTAACTCTTCTAATTGAAGGGTATCATGAAATTTTACATCAGGCTTAGTATGGTCAATGGACCAAACGAAATCATTTGGTATATTCGTTTTTAAATCATTTAAATGTTTTAAAAAGGCATGAGCCGCTTCCATTTTTTGTGGGCACTCATAAATTAATCCAAAGTATATAAAAGCATGTGTACCCCATAATCCAATTTGAAAATGTGGCAACATTTTATATCCGCGTTTATTTGTTGAAAATGCAACCCAAGTATCGTTTGGTGGATTGACTTTACGACGTGCGTGTTTTGCTACATGATAGAAAAAGGATTCACCTGTTTCTTTCGTTAAGAAATGAGCAAATTGTTCACCGAGTGCTTCTAACTTCGGATGAATGTTCATTTTAATTCCAGCCATTCTTTCTTCTAGACCATCCACAGAGAACACTGTAAAATCTTTTTCTTTGAAAGTTTTTGATGTCATGGTTGTTCCTCCAACTCCTAGTTTGTTTCTATTCTAGCATAGTTTGTACAATTCATAAAAAAGAAGCTTATAAAAAATTTTCAGATAAAAATATAAATTAGTTGCATAGATGATTTATCCCACATAATATAGTATAAAACAAAAAATCAGAAAATTAAGTAAATTTTAGTTGAGGGCAAACGAATATTGGGAGGAGGCAAACGAATATGAGACAGGTAATTAATGCATTAAAAAGAACAGATGCGGAGAAGAGAATTCCGGTGCTGCGTTTAGAACTAGATTATGAATTAGCAACTCTATATGATGCAATGATGGAAAATGATGATATGAAAAAAGAAGAATGTATGAAAAAATTAGAAGTGTTAAGACTTGAAATGATTCGATTAGAAGCGTAATAATAGTGTATGTATAAAAATTTAGTTGGTGCGAACCTTATAAAGGGTTCGTTTTTTCTGTGAACTGTACAGATCGGAGTGTTTAAATATGCAAGAGGTGTGGAAAGAAATTGATGTGCACGCAAAACAATGGATAAAAGAAGCTGGACAGCACCTTGTTTCATCGTTGAAGCAATCTCTTATTATCGAAACGAAGTCAAATGCCTCGGATTTAGTAACGAATATGGATCGGGAAATTGAACAGTTTTTTATCGAGAAAATTAAAGATACCTTTCCAGAACATTATATTCTTGGAGAAGAAGGATATGGAGATGAGTTAGCTTCATCAGATGGAATTGTGTGGTTAATTGATCCGATTGATGGCACGATGAATTTTGTTCATCAAAAGCGAAATTTTGCAATTTCAATTGGCATCTATGAGAACGGTATCGGAAAAATTGGTCTCGTATATGATCCAGTTCATGATGAGTTATATCATGCCCAAAAAGGTGCAGGAGCATTTTGTAATGATATAGAAATTCCATTGTTGCAGCCAAGTCAAGTGTCTTTAGGGGTTGTTGCTGTAAATGCAACGTGGCTTACTGATAATCCTCGTCTTGATATGAGAAAGATGGCACAGCTTGTAAAAAGGGCAAGGGGAACACGTTCGTATGGTTGTGCAGCACTTGAAATGGTATATGTAGCGACAGGGAGATTGGATGCGTATGTGACGCCTCGGTTATCTCCATGGGATTTCGGCGGAGGAATGATTATTGTAGAAGAGGTTGGAGGCAAAGTAACGACCTTTAATGGCGATCCACTTCGAATTATTGAGAAGAGCAGCGTTCTTGTTGCAAGACCAGGCGTATATGAAGAGGTATTGCAATATGTACAATAAGAGTATAAAATCCATAGAAAAAACAAAAAAGTAAGAGGCATAGAAAATCGCTTCTTACTTTTTGTTGTTATCGTAGCTTACGCATTTTTCGTTTTGTTATAAATCCGTATCCGATTGTAAAAATCGTACCGATAATGCAAATAATAACACCGATTGGGCTGTTCTCAGCAATCATAATTCCTATACCAATCATAAAAATAACGCCAATGATAGCCGTGAATAAAAAGCGATATTGAATCTGTTCCATATATTTCACCCTCCAATTTCATTGTACTTTCACAAAAGTGAGAATACAACTATATTTTCATTCTTGATTTTATTTTGATTGCCATTGTATCCCCTTCGCTCTTATAATAGAGAAGGATTAAAAAGACACTAGGAGTTGGACATGTTGAAAAAACGAGAAGATTTACGAAATATAGCAATCATCGCCCACGTTGACCATGGTAAAACAACACTTGTTGACCAATTATTACGTCAAGCGGGGACGTTCCGTGCAAATGAACACGTTGAAGAACGTGCAATGGATTCAAATGATTTAGAAAGAGAACGCGGTATTACTATTTTAGCGAAAAATACAGCGATTCATTATGAAGATAAAAAAATTAACATTTTAGATACACCTGGACACGCTGACTTCGGTGGTGAAGTAGAACGTATCATGAAAATGGTAGATGGTGTTTTACTTGTTGTTGATGCATATGAAGGTTGTATGCCACAAACACGATTTGTTTTAAAGAAAGCTCTTGAGCAAAATTTAACTCCAATCGTTGTAGTAAATAAAATTGACCGTGACTTTGCTCGTCCTGATGAAGTTGTTGATGAAGTAATCGATTTATTCATTGAACTTGGTGCAAACGAAGAGCAATTAGAGTTCCCTGTTGTATTTGCTTCAGCAATGAACGGAACAGCGAGCTTAGATTCAAATCCAGCAAACCAAGAAGAGAATATGAAATCATTATTTGATACAATTATTGATCATATTCCAGCACCAATTGATAACAGTGAAGAGCCACTTCAATTCCAAGTAGCGCTTCTTGATTATAATGATTATGTAGGTCGTATCGGAGTTGGTCGTGTATTCCGCGGTACAATGAAAGTAGGACAACAAGTTGCATTAATGAAGGTTGATGGAAGTGTAAAACAATTCCGTGTAACAAAATTATTTGGTTACATGGGATTAAAACGTCAAGAAATTGAAGAAGCAAAAGCTGGAGATCTAGTAGCTGTTTCTGGTATGGAAGACATTAACGTTGGTGAAACGGTATGTCCAGTTGAACATCAAGAGGCATTGCCATTATTACGTATTGATGAGCCGACACTACAAATGACATTCCTTGTAAATAACAGCCCATTTGCAGGTCGTGAAGGTAAATATATTACATCTCGTAAAATTGAAGAGCGCCTTCGTTCACAATTAGAAACAGATGTGAGCTTACGTGTAGATAATACAGAATCTCCTGATGCATGGATTGTATCTGGACGTGGAGAGTTACACTTATCTATCTTAATTGAAAACATGCGTCGTGAAGGTTATGAACTTCAAGTATCTAAGCCTGAAGTAATTATTAAAGAGGTTGATGGCGTAAGATGTGAGCCTGTAGAGCGCGTACAAATCGATGTGCCTGAAGAATACACTGGTTCTATTATGGAATCAATGGGTGCACGTAAAGGTGAAATGTTAGACATGGTGAATAACGGAAACGGTCAAGTTCGCCTTACTTTCATGGTTCCGGCACGTGGTTTAATTGGTTACACAACAGAATTCCTAACATTAACTCGTGGTTATGGTATTTTAAACCATACATTTGATTGCTACCAACCAGTACATGCTGGACAAGTTGGTGGACGTCGCCAAGGTGTTCTTGTTTCACTTGAAACAGGAAAAGCATCACAATACGGCATTATGCAAGTTGAAGATCGCGGTGTAATCTTCGTTGAACCAGGTACAGAAGTATATGCTGGTATGATTGTTGGAGAACATACACGTGAGAATGATTTAACAGTTAACGTTGTAAAAATGAAACAACAAACTAACATTCGTTCTGCGACGAAAGATCAAACTTCAACAATGAAAAAACCACGCTTAATGACTTTAGAAGAGTCATTAGAGTACTTAAACGATGATGAGTTCTGTGAAGTAACCCCAGAATCAATTCGTCTTCGTAAAAAGATTCTTGATAAGAGTGAGCGCGAAAGAGCTGCTAAGAAAAAGAAATCTGTAGAAGCTTAAGTAATGTAGAGCTGCCTTTTGATAAAAGGCAGCTCTTTTATTGTGATTATTTTTTGAAAATTCGATTTTTGTTGTGGACAGTACTTTTTTTGCAGGGTACTCTTATAGTAGGTAAATTGGAAATGAAATAGAAAAAGTTGTTATTCATCTGCGTGAGTAAGGGGGAAAGTGTAGTGTTTGAAAAAATGTCATTTTTTGCAAAGTTGTACAATGTAGATGTCAATCCAGAAGTGGGGATGTGGTTGCTTTACGGTACCATTATTATATTTAGCATTATTGTTTATAATTTAGGGTTTGCTAGAAAATTACCTTTATTAAAGAATGTAGTAATTTATACTGTATTAATACTTGGTTGTACTATTTTAACGTTTTTTGCTATCTTTCTACCAATAGGAGAGGGACTTGTTGTAGCAATTATTATACTTGGTATGTATAAATTACGTTTACGTCAAGCGAAACAACAAAAAGCAAGCTAAAGGGGTAATGTAAAATGCGTTTTGTGCAAGATGCATTATATAATTGGTTAACGATTAAAATTGTTGCAGAAGCTCGCCCATATGATGAGGCTGCGCAAGAAACATATATGTTTTTTCATAATATGTTACTTGAAGATTATCAGTTGAAACATGTTACGGTAGAAAAAAAAGAAGATATGTATTTTGTTACATATGAAAAAGAAGGGGAAAAGAAATCAACTCGGTTTCCACTTGAACTGATCGATTGTTTTTTAGATCAGATGAATCGTGAGCCGGAAAAATATAAATAAGCTCTTATCATATTTGATAAGAGCTTATTTATATGGTGCACATAGTTATCGCGTCACATAGTAAATGGCCATCAGTCTACTATAGAGTGATGTTTGTTTTTATATTTCGGATAGCAAGGGCCTGAGTGGTCCAACTAACCATTAGTGAGGGATGAAAAAACTACTGATGGAAGTTTCATTTTATTATTACCATTGTTTAAGAGGAATAGAGAAAGGTGGTAAAGAGAAAAGTTATCTAGGAAAACGAATGGCCCTAACGATAGGAATAAAGTCTACAATAAAGACAGGTATTATATGATATGCGCAATTATTTTTAGTAAAATTTCTATAGTTATTCTACTTGTAATTACAGCATATACTCCTTTTAGTAGATTACCATTCATCCTCTATTGTTTTATCGCGATACAGTCTAAAGTGCCCTGTTGCTTTTCGTTCCAAAGTACGTTCTGTAATACGATCGGTACATTGTTTGCACATATATGTATGAATAGGACGGTTACGAAGCCGTTTCGCTATTGGATTTTCGTCATTTAAATCTTCTTTTTTATCGCAAAGAATACATTTGACTCTCATTTCGTCACCTCAGCACAAGTTCTATCGTACTTTAGTATATCATGTGTGTTAGATATTTTTGAACTATAGAAGAAAAAATAAATATTTTCGCAATTCGAAAAATAGGTTATTATATAAAGTGAAACAACTATTAGCAAGGAGCTTGAATTCTTGCTGATGGTTAGTTGAACCGTATAGGTATAGTCCCACCTTCTTGTAGTGGGAGTCTTCTTGCCTGTTAGAGCGGAATCAGTATAGATGATTATGGAGGTGGAAATATGGCAAACATAGTAGAACCAACATTAACAGCTATCTTAATGCAAGCGTTGCGTGAAGAACGTATTGTAACAATTGCAACGACTGATTTTGAAAAAGGTGTTCCAAATGTAAATGCAATTTCATGGGTATATGCAATGGATGAAAAATCTATCCGTTTTGCAGTGGATCAACGCTCGCGCATTGTAGAGAATTTACGTCATCATGCAGGACTGGTTCTTACCGTTATGGCGAATGAATCTGTATATTCTATTAGTGGTGAAGCGATTATAAAATCAGAGCGGATGGAAGGTGTGCCGCTTAAATTAACGTTAATTGAAGTTTCTGTGCAAGAGGTGCGTGACGTAATGTTTTACGGTGCGAAACTTGCTATTGAACCAAAATATGAAAAAACATACGATCTTCGCGCTGCAGCAAAATTAGATAACCAAGTTTTATCAGCGATGAAAGATGTGTGAAAAAAGGGTGGGCAGCAAAGAAAGTTGTTCATCCTTTTTCTTTATCCCATTAATCGCGGGTAGTAAGTCTCTTGCTTTAAGGTTTTGAGAAAACGAAGAAGGTAGGTGAGGTACCTGCTAGCATATATCTGATTTGTTCAACTCACTATAAGTGGGGGGTGAAAAAATCCATTTATGGAAGTTTCACTTTATATTTCAAGTGATTTCTATTCTATCTCGTTTGTACCGTACATATAATTATAACAATGGTTCGTCCATAATATGGATGAAACCCTTGTTCTACAAATTTTATGGTGGAGTCAGGGGGGGAAAGGTTGAATAAAATTTATGTGTTAGATACGAATGTGCTTTTGCAGGATCCGTTATCTATTTTTTCTTTTGAAAATAATGATGTAGTCATCCCAGCTGTTGTGCTAGAAGAAGTAGATTCAAAGAAACGTTATATGGATGAAGTGGGAAGAAATGCACGCTACGTATCAAAACTAATAGATAAATTTCGCGAACTTGGAAAACTGCATGAAAGTATTCCTCTCGAAAACGGGGGGACGTTTCGGATTGAGCTAAATCATCGTTCATTTGTTCAGTTACAAGATATTTTCGTAGAGAAAACAAATGATAATCGTATTTTAGCTGTTGCCAAAAATTTATCATTAGAAGAGCAAGAAAAAGAAGATGGAAAATCTGTCATCCTTGTAAGTAAAGATGTGCTTGTAAGAGTGAAAGCTGATGCGCTAGGTTTACAAGCTGAAGATTACTTGAGTGATCGCGTTACTGAAGTAGAAAATATATATACGGGTTTCTTAGAGTATTACATACAAAAAGAGATTTTAAATCGTTTTTATGAAAAAGGAGAACTGCCTCTTTCTGAAATTGCAAATCACCCTTTTTATCCAAATCAATTCATTGTGATGAAGGATGCTTTAGGGGGATCTAGTTCAGCTCTTGGCATTGTTGATCATTCGGGGAAAAAAATGAAAAAGCTTATTTTTCCGAATGAGCAAATTTGGGGGATTCGTCCTCGAAATGTACAGCAAATTATGGGGATGGAATTATTACTACGTGAAGATATTCCTCTTGTTACATTGACTGGAAAAGCAGGAACCGGGAAGACATTATTAGCATTAGCTGCGGGGCTTATGCAAACAGAAGATTTGGGGATGTATAAAAAGCTACTTGTAGCAAGACCGATTGTTCCAGTTGGAAAAGATATTGGATATTTACCAGGAGAGAAAGAAGAGAAGTTAAGGCCTTGGATGCAACCTATTCACGATAATTTAGAATATTTATTTAATACAAAAAAACCTGGAGAATTAGATGCAATTTTAGCGGGGATGGGTTCTATTGAAGTGGAAGCTTTAACATATATTCGCGGACGGAGTATCCCAGAGCAGTTTATTATTATAGACGAAGCTCAAAATTTAACAAAACATGAAGTAAAGACAATCCTAACGCGTGTTGGAGAGAAAAGTAAAATTGTTTTAATGGGAGATCCGCAACAAATTGACCATCCATACTTAGACGAATATAATAACGGCTTAACATATGTGGTAGAAAAGTTTAAAGAACAAAAAATTAGTGGACATGTGAAATTTGTGAAAGGTGAGCGTTCTAATTTAGCACAACTAGCAGCGGATTTATTGTAGGGGAGAGTGGTGAAAAGCCACTCTTTTTTGTTTATCCCACATTAACTGGCAGTAAGCCCCACCACCTCAAGGATGAGAGAAAATCGTTGTCCGGCCCTAGTGACTAAAATCTCCGATCGTTTCGCCTCGTCCGAGGAGGCGGGCGTCCTGCGATTCTGGGCGAGCCGCTTACGCTTTTCTACAGAAGATAGGTAGGGGATAACTGCTGGCATGCGCCCGATTGGTGAGAGCTAACCATCAGTGGGGAATAAAAAAACCCCCACTGATGGAAGTTTCACTTTACACAATGGTAAACTTTCGGATATATCGAATTGGATCATTGACATTAGAGCTATCTCCAAAATAAAGATGAACAGGACCATCTTCTTTTAGCGGTTTTCCGTTTTTAGAAAAGCCGAGAATAGCATCCTTTGCTTTTTGTAATGGAATAGTTGTAATGCCGGTTTCTGTATGAATTTCTACATGAGTTGCATCGCTGGAAATTTCAGTATTTTGTAAAAAAGGTAAGAATGGTATACCGAATGTCCCTGTAATAATTTTCTCTTTTTCAAATCTTGCAATGCTTTTATTGACAGGCGGGAAAATAGCTCCTTCTCTAATTTCACGATCCCAATGTTTAGATGCTTGCTCAGTATAATGTGCTAATTCATTTTTTGTTTCTTGTGGATTTGTAAAGTATGTTGTTAAGTCTACTTTTCGATCATCAAAAATCCAGACACTTGGATCAATTGTAATTGGAAAGCGTACATTTCCGTTAATAAATAATATTTCACTCATTATTGTTCCCCCATTTGTCTTATACTCCCACTTTTCAGTATAATAGGACTAAGGACAATTGTCACAGGAAATGTTTCTATTGCAATTTATGAAAACTATCGCTAATATTAGTAGATAGGATAGGAGAGTAGGACGGAAACGGAGGGAATCAATTTGACGTCTGAGACAGTAACAAATCATCAGGAAAAGGCACTTGCCCTTCTACAAGCTGATGCAGAGAAAATTCTAAGACTTATTAAGGTGCAAATGGATCACCTTACGATGCCGCAATGTCCATTATACGAAGAAGTGCTCGATACACAAATGTTTGGCTTATCCCGTGAAGTTGATTTTGCGGTTCGTCTTGGTCTCATTGCGGAAGATCAAGGTAAGGAAATATTAGGAGAATTAGAACGAGAGCTATCGGCACTGCATGAAGCTTTTACAAACAAACAATAATAGCTGGTTCAAATAAGGAGCTCAAACTGAATCAGTTTGAGCTTTTTTTGTGCAAAAAATGATTTTCCTGAAAAGCAGGAAGAACACAAATACATATGGAATACAACTGTTAAAAAAGAAAAGAGAAAGAGGATTTTGAATGAAAAGAGTTTGGAAGTCCATAGATTATTCTTTAGTGCTTCCTCTTGTTATCGTATGCGTGCTTGGAGTCATTATGGTGTATAGTGCCAGTTCTATCGTTGCGATTACAAAATATGGATACGCGAGCGATTACTTTTTTCGTTCGCAACTTAATAAACAAATACTAGGGACAATCATATTATGTGTTGTTATGTCCCTTCCTTTTCAATTCTGGAGAAAACGAATTGTTAACGTTTTTATTGTTTTTGGTAGTATTCTAATGCTCTGTTTAGTATTGTGGAAAGGAAAGGTTGTAAACAATGCTCAAGCATGGATATTTGGAATGCAACCAGCTGAGTTTATTAAAGTTGGTGTTATCATTGTATCAGCTCGCTTTTTGGCAAAACGTCAAGAGACGAATACACCAATTTGGCATGGAGCAGGTAGTACGGCTATTTTTTTACTTTTAACCTTTTTATTAATTTATAAGCAGCCAGATTTAGGAACAGCTTTGTTAATTTTAGGGACAGTTGGAATTATGTTCCTCTGTTCGGGTATACAAATTGGACGCTGGCTAAAGCGTGTGACTTTTTCATCTGTTATTTGGGCACCGCTATTATATTTTATTGGTAAACATAGTTTATCACCTGTTCAGATTGCCCGAATTACAACAGCAATCAATCCCTTTAATGATCCGCAAGGTAAAGGCTTCCAATTGGTTAATTCATTTGTTGCAATTGCTTCAGGTGGAGTTGGTGGACGAGGATTAGGAAATAGCATTCAAAAGTACGGCTATTTACCAGAGCCGCATACAGATTTTATTATGGCAATCGTTTCGGAAGAACTTGGTTTTATAGGCGTGGCGATTATCTTAATCGCATTATTAGTGATTGTAATTCGTTCTTTCCGAATTGCTCAAAAATGTAAAGATCCATTTGGGAGTTTTTTGGCGATTGGTATAGGAAGTATGATAGGTGTGCAAACTGTTGTAAATTTAGGTGGAATTACAGGGTTATTGCCTCTTACTGGTGTACCGGTTCCGTTTATCAGTTTCGGAGGAAGTTCTTTATTAGCGAATTTACTAGCAATGGGGATTTTGTTAAATGTAGCTAGTTCTGTAAAACAACAAGAAATAAGAGTTGAGCAACAGCCTAAACAAGAGAGACATCTCGTTGTTGTAAAATAAAGAAGCTTTGTATAAGTGTACAAAGCTTCTTTTTTTGCATAATTTCACAAAAAAAGAACTTATTCAGATGGTTTTTAACAAAATAGTATGTCACATTTAATCAAATGTGTTTATAAAAGGCTTGGTTGCTTCTTGAAATTTATGCTATACTAATTTTGTGAGACAAATTGAACAGAAAGCTTATCATTTGCCAAAAAATAAGGTATGATGAATAAAAATAAGGTGAAGCTTTTGGATAGTGAATATCACACTGCTAGAAGTGAAGTACTTATTTCTGCTAAGGCAGGGCAAATCTTTGCTGCTATGAATGGTAGGAAAATAGAGGGGGAAAATCATGAAAAAGCTGCAACGTATTCAAAAAGTATTAGTAGCTAACCGCGGTGAAATTGCGATTCGTGTGTTTCGTGCTTGTACAGAATTAGGACTACGCACAGTTGCGATTTACTCAAAAGAGGATAGCGGTTCATATCATCGATATAAAGCAGATGAAGCGTATCTGGTAGGAGAAGGTAAAAAACCAATCGATGCATATCTTGATATTGAAGGTATTATTGATATTGCAAAACGTAATCATGTTGATGCGATTCACCCAGGATACGGTTTCTTATCAGAAAATATCAAATTTTCAAAACGTTGCGAAGAAGAAGGCATTATCTTTATTGGTCCAAAGAGTAAGCATTTAGATATGTTTGGGGATAAAGTGAAGGCAAGAACACAAGCGCAACTAGCGAATATTCCTGTCATTCCTGGTAGCGATGGCCCAATAAGTGGAATTGAAGAAGTAGAAAGCTTTGCTAAAACATATGATTACCCGATTATAATTAAAGCAGCTCTTGGTGGCGGCGGTCGAGGAATGCGTATCGTACGCAGCGCAGATGAATTAAAAGAAGCGTATGACCGTGCGAAATCCGAGGCGAAAGCAGCGTTTGGTAATGATGAAGTATATGTTGAAAAGTTTGTTGAGAATCCAAAGCATATTGAAGTACAAATATTAGCAGACGAACATGGTAATGTTGTTCATTTATATGAGAGAGATTGTTCAGTGCAGCGCCGTCATCAAAAGGTTGTAGAAATAGCACCAAGTGTGTCTCTTCCAGAAGAACTTCGCAATCGTATTTGTGAAGCTGCAGTTCAATTAACGAAAAATGTCGATTATGTGAACGCGGGGACAGTTGAGTTTCTTGTAAAAGGAAACAATTTCTATTTTATTGAAGTAAATCCACGTGTCCAAGTTGAACATACGATTACAGAAATGATTACAGGTATTGATATTGTTCAATCACAAATTTTGATTGCTGATGGCTATGCTTTACATAGCGAAAAAGTAAGTATTCCAGAACAAGAAGATATAATTACACACGGATTTGCGATTCAATCGCGTGTGACAACAGAAGATCCGCTTAATAACTTCATGCCAGATACAGGGAAAATTATGGCATATCGTTCTGGTGGTGGTTTTGGTGTACGTTTAGATACAGGAAACAGCTTCCAAGGTGCAGTTATTACACCATATTATGACTCATTACTTGTAAAAGTAACCACTTGGGCGTTAACGTTTGAACAAGCAGCAGCCAAAATGGAACGTAATTTAAAAGAATTCCGTATTCGTGGTATTAAAACAAACATTCCATTTCTGGAGAATGTTGTGAAGCACAAAAACTTTTTAACAGGAAAATATGATACATCGTTTATCGATTCTTCACCAGAACTATTCGTATTTCCAAAACGAAAAGACCGCGGTACAAAAATGCTATCGTATATTGGTACAGTAACGGTAAATGGATTTCCTGGAGTGGGAAAACAAGAAAAGCCGATTTTTGCAGAAGCTCGCATTCCAAATGTTGAATATTCTGAACCGTTTCCAACTGGTACGAAGCAAATTTTAGATGAGCGCGGAGCCGATGGGTTAGTAAAATGGGTTCAAGAACAAAAACAAGTTTTGTTAACGGATACTACATTCCGTGATGCGCATCAGTCATTATTAGCAACGCGTATTCGTACACAAGAGCTAAAACACATTGCTGAACCAACAGCGAGAATGTTGCCGAACTTATTTTCAGCGGAAATGTGGGGAGGAGCAACGTTTGATGTTGCGTATCGTTTCTTGAAAGAAGATCCATGGGAACGTTTATTACAATTACGCGAGAGAATGCCAAATGTATTATTCCAAATGCTTCTGCGTGCATCAAATGCAGTAGGATATAAAAACTATCCAGATAACTTAATTCAAAAATTTGTAGAGTGTTCTGCACAAGCTGGTATTGATGTATTCCGTATTTTTGATAGTCTAAACTGGGTAGAAGGTATGCGTGTTGCGATTGATGCTGTGCGTCAAAGTGGTAAGATTGCAGAGGCAACAATGTGTTATACAGGTGATATCCATGATCCGATGCGCAGTAAATATGATTTGAATTATTATAAAAACTTAGCAAAAGAGCTAGAGGCATCAGGTGCGCATATTTTAGGGATTAAAGATATGGCGGGATTATTAAAACCAAATGCAGCATATGACTTAGTATCTGCATTAAAAGAGGCGGTATCGATTCCGGTCCATCTTCATACGCATGATACGAGCGGAAACGGTGTATTAACATATGCGAAAGCAATTGAAGCTGGAGTTGATATTGTAGACGTTGCGGTAAGCTCTATGGCAGGATTAACATCTCAACCAAGCGCTAATACGTTGTTCTATGCATTAGAAGGAAATGAAAGACAACCGAATGTGGATGTGAAATCTTTAGAGAAGCTCTCTCATTATTGGGAAGATGTTCGTAAATATTATTCTTCATTTGAAAGTGGCATGAATGCACCGCATACAGAAGTGTACATGCATGAAATGCCAGGTGGCCAATATAGCAATCTACAACAACAAGCAAAAGCTGTCGGTTTAGGAGATCGTTTTGATGAAGTGAAAGTAATGTATCGCCGCGTCAATGATATGTTTGGTGATATTGTTAAAGTAACTCCATCGTCAAAAGTAGTGGGTGATATGGCCCTATTTATGGTACAAAATCATTTAACAGAGAAAGATATTTATGAGCGTGGTCATGCATTAGATTTCCCAGGATCAGTTGTGGAAATGTTCTCTGGCGACCTTGGACAACCGTATGGTGGTTTCCCGAAAGAGTTGCAGGAAATTATTTTAAAAGGAAAAGAGCCTTTAACGGTAAGACCAGGTGAATTGTTAGAACCAATTGATTTTGAAGGGGTAAAAGAAGAGTTATTCCATAAACTAGGTCGTGAAGTAACGATGTTTGATATTGTAGCGTATGCGTTATATCCGAAAGTATTTATGGATTATCAAAAAGTTGCAGACCAATATGGAAATATTTCTGTTCTTGACACACCAACATTCTTCTATGGTATGAGACTGGGTGAGGAGATTGGTGTAGAAATTGAACGTGGTAAAACGCTAATTGTGAAATTAATTTCGATTGGAGAACCACAATTAGATGGAACACGTGTTGTATATTTTGAATTTAACGGACAGCCTCGTGAAATTGTTATAAAAGATGAAAGTGTTAAAGCGACAGTTTCCCAACGAGTGAAAGGGAATCGCGAAAATCCAAATCATATTAATGCAACAATGCCAGGGACTGTAATTAAAGTAGTAGTAAATGAAGGAGATACAGTGAAAAAAGGTGATTCCATGGCAATTACAGAGGCGATGAAAATGGAAACAACTGTACAAGCCCCATTTACTGGTACTGTGAAAAAAGTATATGTGAAAGATGGAGAGGCAATTCAAACAGGTGATTTGCTAATTGAATTGGAACAATAATATAAAGTGAAACTTCCGTCAGTTGGATTCTTACTGTCCGTTAATGCGGGATAGAACAGCTGTTAGTCAGATTTTTTACACACCGTTCTCATTCAGGATTATTTCAAAAAACAAAAAGAGCTGCATGAAAGCAGCTCTTTTTGTTTTTTTTGAAAGTAATAGGAAAGTTATTATAATAGTTTCTTTTGCTGTGTAGTACGATTCATTTCTGTTTTTTGTATGTTTGTTTTACTGCGTGTTACTAGCATAACTAAATAGCATAATACAGCAAACAAGCATGCTATAAAGAGTGAATGAAGAAGTGACATGACTAAGCTTGCATCTGTGAATACAACTAAAATACCAGAGATTGCTTGACACATCACAAGGCTAAATGCAGTAATCCATCCATAATATATAACAGCTTGTTGTTTATATTGCCGGACAGCTATAATCATTGCGTATAAAATCCAAACAAAAATTAATGTAGCGGCAAATCGATGTCCCATTTGTACCCATTCATGAAATTGCGTTGGAAATGGACTGTTTTTGCTGCATAATGGAAAAGTTGGACATGCTAAGCTTGCGTGTTCATGGCGCACCAATGCTCCTGTATAGACAACAATGTAACTGTAAATTGTTACACCGTAAATATGAAATCTCATCTTCTTATCAATATTAAGTGAGTGGACATCAAACTTTTTATCAATTTCAAAGATGAGGAGTGTCAATAAAATAACAGCAGCAAACGAAATAAGAGAGATACCGAAGTGAATTGCTAATACAGCCGGAACTTGTCCCCATACAACTGCAGCTGCTCCCATAAGTGCTTGAGCTACTAAAAATGCGAAAGACAGAATGGCAAGGGTTTTTGTTTCACGAACGTGCCCGTAGTATTTCCAAGCTAAGACACATAGTAGTGTAACAAGAACTCCTGCAGAACCTGAAGTAAGGCGATGACTCAGCTCAATAATTGTTTGTATTGATAGGTCCGAGGGAATAAGTTGCCCATTACATAGCGGCCAAGATTTACCACAACCTTGGCCTGAACCAGTCTTAGTAACCAATGCTCCGCCAAGAAGAACAAGGAATAAATCAAGACTCGTAATGACTGCTAACCATTTTATAAAACGTTGCAATCCTTTTCACCAGCTTTCTATTCTAAAGTTATTGTGCAATATTTTGATGAAATAAATATTATAGAAACTGAACTGCACTACAGTCCTATGATATATAAAATCTTATAAAATAGCAAAGGCGGACGGCAAAGGGGAAGATGGGATAAAATAATACTAAAATCCAGAAAATAAATTACTGATTTTAACAAAAACAGCGGATTTTATAAATAAATAAACGGAAATACATGCGAAATTTGACAAAATGGTTTATTATAAAAGGTAATTACGTGCTATTATGAAGAGAGTAGGGAAAAACTTTTTAATGGCAGACACAAAAAGTTCATGTTTTCTTCACAAATTTTTCATGAAATATGTTTTAATATATTCGAGTGAGAAGTGTATATTAATAGCAGAAGCAAAAAACAACATTTCTACTGTAATAATATTGCTATATAGAAGCTAAAGAGCGTTTTATTTCAAAGAGAATGCTCATTGCAGAGTAATTATGATGAAAGTTTTAGAGGGGGTTGAAACGATGAGCCATGCAACAAGTCAATTGCATGAGGAATCAACCGTAACGGATGTGCCGGAAACAAGTCGTGTACAAGATTTATTAGCGCTTGTAAAAATGGGAATTGTAAATTCAAATACATTAACGGTATTTACTGGTTTTTGGTTGGCTCTACATTTTAATGGATTAAACTTTGTGGATCAGCTGGATAAAATGTTTTTCACAATTGTTGGTTCTGCACTTATTATGGCAGGATCATGTAGTTTGAATAACTACATTGATCGTGATATTGATCATTTAATGGAACGAACAAAAAATCGTCCGACAGTAACTGGGAAAATGAAACCGAGTTTTGTATTAACATTTGGTATTGTATTATTACTATTAGGTTTCGTATTCTTGCTTCTTACAACGCCGATGGCTGCATTTATTGGTTTTATTGGAGCATTCACATATGTTGTTCTTTATTCATTATGGACAAAAAGAGCATATACGCTTAATACAGTAGTAGGTAGTGTATCAGGAGCGGTTCCACCTTTAATTGGTTGGGCAGCTATTGATCCAAGTTTGGATCATCCTATTGCTTGGATGTTATTCTTAATTATGTTTATATGGCAAATTCCACACTTCCTCGCTCTTGCGATGAAACGTGTTGAAGAATATCGCAATGCAGGTATTCCAATGCTTCCTGTAGTATATGGATTTGATATAACAAAACGTCAAATTATGATTTGGACAGTCTGCTTATTGCCACTTCCATTTTATATGAGTGCGCTTGGAGTAACATTTATGGTAATTGCAACAGTGCTTAACATCGGTTGGATCGCGTTAGGGTTTTATGGCTTCCGTAAGAAAGACGACATCAAATGGTCCGTGCAAATGTTTGTATACTCCTTGAATTACTTAACAATCTTATTTATTTCAATGATTGTTGTAACATTCTTCTAAGACAACGACATCAAGAGACTTCTTTACGTTGAGATTTACTTTACTTACTATAAAGTACAATCTAATTAACAAAGAAAGTGGGGGTTGTTTGCATGAAGAAACAGTGGCGATTGCTTTCGCTCGTTTCACTAGTGGCTTTACTGTTAGGGGGATGCGGTAAAGCCTTTCAATCTACTTTGATTCCACAAGGTGAAGTAGCAAAAATGCAATACGATTTATTGTTGTTAGCCAGTGCAATCATGATTGGTGTCGTTCTTGTTGTTACGATTATTTTCTTGTATGTAATTGTGCGTTTCCGTCAAAGAAAGGGACAGGAAAACTATATTCCGAAGCAAGTAGAAGGAAATCACAAGCTAGAAATTATATGGACAGTCATTCCAATTTTACTTCTATTGGTATTGGCTGTCCCTACTGTTACATATACGTTTAAACTTGCTGACGTTAGTGCTATTGAGAAAAAGAATATTGATAAAGACACAATCGTTGTTGATGTAACAGCGAATCTTTATTGGTGGGAATTTTCTTACAATAATGAAAAATTAGTAACTTCGCAAGATTTAGTCATCCCTACAGGTAAAAAAGTGTATTTAAATTTAAAGGGTTCTGATATTAAACATTCATTTTGGGTTCCGTCTTTAGCTGGAAAAATGGATACAAATCCAGATAATACAAACAAAATGTGGATTAAAGCGGATAAATCAGGCACATATAATGGTTTTTGTGCAGAATTTTGTGGACCCTCTCATGCTTTAATGCAGTTTAAAGTGAAAGCTGTTGATGAAAGCGAGTACAAAAAATGGGTTGCTAGTATGAAAGACTTAGATGGTAAGAAAGCTGTTGCTTCTACGCAAGAGCAGGAAGGTAAACAAATTTTTGAAAAGAGTTGTATCGGTTGTCATGCTGTTGGATCAAACGATAACAGACCACCTTCTGCACGTATTGCACCGAATTTAGCCAACTTCGCAGATCGTGATATGGTTGCAGGTATTGCTGAAAATAATGAAGAAAATGTGAAGAAATGGTTAAAAGACCCTGAAAGCATGAAACCAGGCAACAAAATGGCTGGAAAGTATGGTAATCTTACTGACGATCAAGTAGATGCATTAAATGCGTATTTACAAACATTAAAAGTTGAAAAGTAAAGAGAAACTATTTGCGAAGGGGAGGTTGAAAACGTGAGTTCTGTAGCAAAAAAACAGGGAGTGGGTTCTGTAATTTGGGATTATTTAACGACAGTAGACCATAAAAAAATTGCCATTCTCTATTTAATTGCAGGTGGGTTATTTTTTATCATCGGAGGAATAGAAGCATTATTTATTCGGCTTCAATTAGCGATTCCAAACAATGATTTTCTCGTTGGAGATATGTACAACCAAGTGTTAACAATGCACGGAACAACAATGATTTTCTTAGCAGCAATGCCACTTATATTTGCAATGATGAATGCGGCGGTACCACTTCAAATTGGTGCACGAGACGTTGCGTTTCCATTTATTAATGCTCTTGGATTTTGGTTATTTTTCTTTGGAGGCGTATTTTTAAACTTAAGTTGGTTTTTAGGCGGGGCGCCTGATGCAGGGTGGACATCATATGCATCGTTATCACTCGCATCCAAAGGACACGGTATAGATTTCTATGTTCTTGGTCTGCAAATTGCAGGTATTGGTACATTAATAGGAGGAATCAACTTCCTTGTTACTATTATTAATATGCGGGCACCTGGGATGACATATATGCGGATGCCGATGTTTACATGGACTACTTTTGTAACATCTTCACTTATTTTATTTGCATTCCCACCGCTTACAGTAGGTCTAGCTTTGTTAATGTTGGATCGTTTATTTGGCACAAGCTTCTTTAACCCAGCTCTAGGAGGAAATACGATTATATGGGAGCATTTATTCTGGATCTTCGGTCATCCAGAGGTATACATTCTTATACTCCCTGTTTTCGGAATATTCTCAGAAATATTCGCTACATTCTCTAAAAAACGTTTATTCGGATATTCATCTATGGTCTTTGCAACGGTATTAATTGGATTTTTAGGATTCATGGTTTGGGCACATCATATGTTCACAGTAGGTCTTGGACCAGTAGCGAATGCAATTTTTTCTGTAGCTACAATGGCAATTGCTGTTCCAACAGGTATTAAAATTTTCAACTGGCTCTTTACGATGTGGGGTGGAAGTATTCGCTTTACAACACCAATGATGTGGGCTGTTGGTTTTATTCCATCATTTGTTATGGGTGGTGTAACAGGCGTTATGCTTGCATCAGCTCCTGCTGATTATCAATTTCATGATAATTATTTCGTTGTAGCTCATTTCCATTATGTAATCGTTGGTGGTGTTGTGTTTGGCTTATTTGCAGGTGCTCATTATTATTGGCCACTTATGTTTAATAAAGTTTTAAATGAGACACTTGGTAAAATTACATTTTGGTTGTTCTTTATTGGCTTTCATTTAACGTTCTTTATTCAGCACTTCCTTGGTTTAATGGGTATGCCGCGTCGCTATTTTACGTATTTGCCAGGACAAGGATTAGAAGTTGGTAACTTAATTAGTTCAGTAGGGGCAGTATTTATGGCTCTCGGAACAATTGTACTGCTAGCTAATGTTGTAAAAACATCCTTTTCTAAAAAACAAGCTGGTCGCGACCCTTGGGATGGTCGTACATTAGAATGGTCAATTCCAGCGCCGACACCTGAGTATAACTTTAAGCAATTACCGTTTGTGCGTGGATTGGATCCATTATGGATTGAAAAACGTGAAGGGAAAAACGAAATGACACCAGCAGAACCGATTGGTGATATTCACATGCCAAATGCATCTTTCCTGCCATTTGTCATCTCTTTAGGCTTATTTATTGCAGCATTTGGAGCGATGTATATGCATGCAGGGAAAGAGAAAATGTGGCTAGTAGTAGCGATTATTGGTCTGATTATTACTTTTGGAGCAATGCTCTTACGATCTGTAATTGATGATCATGGATACCATATTCATAAAGAAGATTTAGAAGATAAAGGGGGCAAGGCATAATGCATGCAGAGGAAAAATTAACAAATGAAACCTTTCCAGCAGAGCCTGAAAAAGCAACCCTTGAGGGAAAGAATAAATTTATTGGATTTTGGTTGTTTCTAGGAGGCGAGACAGTACTGTTTGCGTCCTTATTTGGAACATATTTAACACTGAAAAATTCAACAAATGGTGGAGCGTCATCACAAGAGATGTTTCAAATGCCGCTTGTGTTCATTATGACAATGCTTCTGTTAACGAGTAGTTTAACTAGTGTATATGCAATGTATCATATGAAGAATTTTAACTTTAAGCAAATGCAGCTTTGGCTTATTGTCACTGTATTGCTTGGGATTGGATTTTTAAGTTTTGAGATTTATGAATTTAATCATTATGTTCATGAGTTTAAACATACGATGAGAAGTAGTGCATTCGGTTCTGCATTTTATGCGTTAGTTGGTACGCACGGGTTACACGTACTATTTGGATTACTTTGGATTTCAACTTTAGTAATCCGTAATGCGAAGCGTGGTTTGAATTTATACAATGCTCCAAAGTTTTACGTGGCATCAATTTACTGGCACTTTATCGATGTAGTTTGGGTGTTTATTTTCACTGTAGTATATTTAATGGGAATGGTGGGATAAACAATGGCAATTAAACAAACAAATATAAGTAATCCTAAAGTCGATCTTGCTTATCGCAGAAAAAAAAGTGCGGAAGAAATGAAGCATCAAGTCGTTACTTTCGGATTAATGATTTTTTTAACAGTCATTGCATTTGCAGCAGTCGCATATCCTAAAACATTTGGTCCGCTTTTTTCCGTACCATTTATTATATTGTTAGCTGTTGTGCAAGTTATTTTTCAATTGTATTATTTTATGCATATGAGCCATAAAGGGCATGAAGCACCTACATTTTTCTTGTATGCTGGTCTGATAGTCGGCTTAATTACAATTTTAGCTTTTATGACAATTGTTTGGCTTTAAAAAGAAAGGGGATTGAATGTTTCATCAATCCCCTTTTACATATGAAAGGGAGGGTGAAAAAAAGTGAGCAACTTATGGATATTCGGTTTTGAAGCACTGTGGAGCCCATTCTTTTTTCTTTTTATGTTAGCTATTGTGATTGGTTATCTTTTAATTATTGGAAAGTATCGACATCGCTTTCCGAATGGAGAAAAAGTAAGTAAACGAAAAATTTTTTATTTTATAAGTGGTATGTTCCTTTTGTATTTTGTTAAGGGGGGGCCAATTGATTTACTTGGACATATTACGTTTAGCGCACATATGTTAGAAATGGCAATCATGTGTATCGTTGTACCTCCACTGTTATTACTTGGATTACCGGATTGGTTGTTTCAATACATAACATCATTTCGATTTATTCGTATGATGTTACGTATATGGGCAAATCCTATTGTAGCTTTATTTGTTTTTAACGGGCTATTTTCTATGTATCACTTGCCTGTCGTATTTGATGCAGTAAAGCAAAGCCAAATAGGGCATCCAGTCGCTCTTGCCCTATTATTCTTTATGGCGATGATGCTATGGTGGCCTATATTTAATCCATTACCAGAATATCAAACATTAAGTGATATTCAAAAAATTGGTTATATGTTTGCCAATGGTATGTTATTAACGCCATCTTGTGCACTTATTATTTTTGCCACAGGGCCATTGTTTGCTACCTATACAGATCCAAGTGCATGGATGAAGGCAATGGCACTTTGTGTACCAGCTGGAACATTATCTAACTTAAATATTACAGGTCCTGATTTCTTGCATTGGCTTCCTGCTTTAGAGGATCAAGAAACAGGAGGTATTGTAATGAAGATTATACAAGAAATTGTGAACGGCACAGTGATTGGATATGTTTTCTTCTCGTGGGCACGTAAAGAACGAAAAAAGGATGCAGAACAGCTTCATGCATTACCCCCGTATTTACAGACAAAATAAAATGAAACTTCTTTCAGTGGGAGGTTTGTCACCCTCCATTGATGGAAACTTCTTACCTATTGAGCTCATGTCAGTGGTTATCTCTGACATATTTTCTTTGTTTTTCCTGAGTCTTGAGTTGGGAGTTTATTGTCTACGAATAGTGAGGTGAATTTACAAAGCAAAAAGAAGGTGTATCATTGTGTACACCTTCTTTTTGCTTTATTATTCTATAATCGCTAAATCTTGCAATTCTTTTTCGATATTTTGAAGTAACTGCTCACTTTTTTGAAGAACATTTTTCGGGAAATTTTCGTCCTCCCCGTACTCTACACCATGTGGATAATAATGTTTACCAAGAAGCGGTGTCAATAATTTAATATGGGCATGTCTGCCTCCAATGTCTCCTTCTATGGCAAAACCTTGTATACGTAAATAATACACATCTTTTAGCATTTCAAATTTATAGTCGTATGTAACCCGCTCGTAATCCCATTGCCCGGCTAGTACAAAATGATGCTTGTCCATTACCTCAGTTAGAAGTGTGAAGTCAACAACTGTACCTTCAAGTTTCGTATTTGTAAATCGCATGAAATATCCTCCTTATTTTAAACGTAAGATCTCCTTGATTTTATAATAGTACGAATAGTGAGAAAATACAATTCATATAGAGAGAAAAGGGATAATGTCTACTTTCATGCAAGAAATATGATATAGTGAACATAGTGTGGTACACACAAAATAGAGAAAAACAGTTTTGTTTGTGTATACCTCAATTTTATGGGTATTCAGGAGGTATATAATTTGAAACAATTGTTCCGTATCATAGTAATTACTATTCTTATTTTAGCGATTGATTTATACGGGAAATTACTCGTTTCTCAATATATATTACAATCTCCGCATTCAAAACCAGAGCATAAAATCGTAAAAATGAAAAAAGAAAATCTAGGTGTGCCAGAAGTAATTCCGCAGTTACTTGGTAGTGACCCTGAAAAATTGTTAGTGAAGTGGGGCGAACCGGCGCGAATTGAACCATCTGCATATGGTTATGAATGGTGGATATATAATCAAGATTTATCACAATATGTGCAATTTGGGATTTTGGATCATAAAATTGTTACGATTTATGTTGGCGGAGAGAAAGTGAATATTTCTCCATTTCGTATCGGTGAAAGATATGAAGATGTTTATAAAAGGAATCCGTTTTCATATGAAATTTCACTTAGAATGGGGAAAAACAGTTATCAATTTGAATTGTCTGATGTTGAAGTAGCAGAACAACCACTTGTTTCTATGGAAGAAGGGTGGGCGCAATTATATTTTGATCATTTTACACATAAGCTTGTCGGTGTTCGTTATATGGATGATGAAACGTTAATAAAACAAAGGCCATATCAAATTGTATCTTCTGGGGAATTAACGAATCCACAACCATTATCGCCAGAGCAAGTGAAGCAAGTTGAACAAGGAAATGCACAACAAATTTTAGATTTGACAAATGTAATTCGTAGTAGTTACCACCTTCCATTATTAGTATGGGATCAACAAACGGCGGTAGTAGCATATGAACATAGTAAAGATATGAAAGATAACAATTATTTTTCGCATGACTCACCTTCATTTGGCACTTTAGGGGATCGTTTGCAAAAAGGAAATGTATCATTCCAACTAGCGGGAGAAAACATCGCAGCCCAGTATGGTGATGGAATTGCAGCAGTGCAAGGATGGTTAAATAGTGAGGGACATCGAAAGAATTTACTAAACGAACAATTCACTGATTTAGGAATTGGAGTGTATGATAAATTTTATACGCAAAATTTTATTCAAAAGTAAGGTGTATGAATTGCCTAAAAATAGGCGAACCATGCGCCTTTTTTTTCTTACAATATAGTAGAAGATACATCTGGTGAGGTGATTGTAATGACAGCGGTGAAAGGAGATTTACATCCTTCTATTCAACAATTCAAAGAGTTTGTACGCCAGCATCCAAAGATGGTTCATGACGTTCGAAATGGAAAGAAATCGTGGCAACAATTTTATGAAGAGTGGTATTTACTTGGAGAACAAGATGATGTATGGAATCATTACAAAGTGAACGGGGAGATTATTCCTCCTTCTGTACAAGAAGATCGCGGAGAAAAGTCTGAGGACTTTATGGGGCAAATGGTATCGTTTTTTAAAAAGTTAGATGTGGACCAGGTGCAGCAACATTTAGCAAATATGACCACTGCACTTGGAAGCGTGCAGCAAGTTATTCAACAGTTTCAAGGGAACCGAGCACCAAAACAGCAGCGTAATTCGGAAAATAATCCGTTTTTCTTTCAAAAAGATTAGGAGGAAAAGTGATGAGAAAAGAACTCATCGAATTTGTGAGATCGAATGAAGATTTACAGAAATATATTCGGGAGCAGCCGTATTGGTATCGGAAACTTTCTAGAAATCCAAGTGAAAAGGAATCATTTGAACTGGCAGCTATGCAATATTTTAAAAAGACAATTCCAGACAAGGTAGCTAAGTTTCAAAACCAGTTATCGGTTGCTTCTCTAATGATAGATATGTTTCAATATATGAAACAGCAAAACGTTGATTAAGTTGATTAATTGGAAGTAAAAACTGTGTCCGTCATGCGAAACTTTTGTTACAATAAAAAAGAATTCTGGAAAAAGGAGTTACAGCATGACGGAAATTTGTTTAGTACGACATGGACAAACTGATTGGAATTTTCAAGAGATTATTCAAGGGAGAGAAGACATTCCTTTGAATGAGATTGGAAAACAACAAGCAGCGCAGAGTGCAGAAGTATTACGATCTGGAACATGGGATGTAATCATTAGCAGTCCTTTAGTGAGAGCGCACGAAACGGCACAAACAATTGCTGATGCGATTGGGATAAATACAATTCATCTTGATGAACGTTTTATAGAACGCAATTTTGGTGCAGTATCAGGGAAACCAGTTGATGAAGTAAGGCAGCTCATTGCTGATGGGAATGTCGAGGGCATGGAAACAGAGGAAGAAATTGTAGAGCGTTGTTTTTCTGCATTAAAAGATGTTGCTTGTCAGTATGATGGGAAACGAATTATTATTGTTGCGCACTCTCATGCTATTAAAGCGATTCTTCATGCGATTGTTCCAGGTGAAATTACGTTTAAAACGTCTTTAAAAAATGCGTGTATGAGCTATGTGAAACAATCAAAAGGAAAATGGACCGTATTAAGATATAATATTGGAGAACATATCTCTTTATAAGTTGTTTTTAAGTGGGAATGCAAAGTTAGAAGTTCCGTTATAAATGTGATATGATTAGTATTCGGAGGTGTCTCTTATGATACTAGCGACGCTAGAGAGCGTAATGATTCTAGATGAAGCCGAACAATTAGCGAAAGCAGTTGTTTGTTCAGATATAGCTGAGCGTTATCGCGAATGCCATCATGCATTGCAGCAAAATCAAGAAGCACAAACGTTAATTAAACAGTTTATAGCTCTGAAGGAACGATATGAAGAAGTGCAGCGTTTTGGGAAATATCATCCGGATTTTACTTCAGTTTCTGCGCAAATGCGAGAATTGAAACGGGCGGTAGATTTGCATGAAGTGATAGCTGCTTTTAAAAAAGCAGAAAATGAATTGCAAAAGCTATTAGATGAAGTCAGTACAGTGATTGGGATGGAAATCTCAACTTCTATTAAAGTTCCAACAGGGAACCCGTTCTTTGATGCAGGGGGATGTGGAGGAGGTTGTGGTTCTGGTGGTAGCTGTGGGTGCAAAAAAACGGGGTGATTTGCCCCGTTTTTTAGGATATAGAAGAAAATAGAT
This sequence comes from Bacillus sp. S2(2024), assembly GCF_050474045.1. NCBI lineage: Bacteria > Bacillati > Bacillota > Bacilli > Caryophanales > Bacillaceae > Bacillus > Bacillus sp. S2(2024). The sequence continues at coordinate 2,970,355 of NZ_JBFLUS010000003.1, read as the reverse complement.
ACAAAAAACACCCACTAATATCCTTTGGTGTTTGAAAAACTGATCAGGACTTGTATGTAAAGTTATAAATTTCTGTGTGTGTTTGTAAAATAGAAAGAATGAAATTATATAAAAGGAGAAAATTATGTTTGGGCAACGACAAAGTATGATTGTCTATCTACATTCCTTAAAACACGCTAAAATTTTAAGGAAATACGGAAACATTCATTACATATCGAAGCGGTTTAAATATGCCGTTGTGTATTGTGATATGGAGCAATTGGAACATATGATGCAAAAATTAAATAAGCTTCCGTTTGTAAAAAAGGTAGAGCCATCTTATCGCCCATTTTTAAAAACGGAGTTTGAAAATTCTAGGCCAGATCGTGCAAAAGAATATGATTATAATAAGATTGATTAAAAACCCACCAAAATTTGGTGGGTTTTTCTTGTATTATTTGCATGTAGAACTAGTGAGATTTTCTTAGTGGAAATTTCACTTTATTGCATTGGCGGGATGAAATGGTTCATTCGCAATATACCAATGAGATGGTTGAAATATAATTCTTTTTCTGGAAACATTGTCGATGGTTTGACTGTGAAAGAAACGACTTGTTTACCAATTTCTGAAGCGGTATTTTCAAACAAGGCAATGCGTTTGCTTTGTTTATCTTTTTCCACAGGAATTCCTTCTAGACATATGTATAGTGGCTGAAAATTGCCTACTGCTGTTGGATGTAGAACAACAGCAAGAGAACAAACTGATTTATTATCTTTTAGTGTGTGGAATTGTAACATATGAGATACACGGTGTTGGTTTGCCTTTGCGATTTCTAGTAATTCATATAAATCGGAGTAACCTTCACCCAGTTGAATAAAACGTTGAATCATGTCTTTCCCTCCTTCTTCTTTTACTGTATCATTTCATTTTTGAAATGAAAAGAAGGCAAAGAAAAAACCCTGCCGAAGCAGGGCCCTTCTTACACTAGTATGACTAGCAAGAAGGCAAAGGGAGAGGAGAAACCGGAGGAAGAACTTATGGGGAAACGTAAGTCTTCTCCGCGGTTGGCAACAACATCGAAGGTGATGTTGTTATCTTTATTTATGTCCAAACTATATAAAGATATACATTGTAAAATTAAAATTTCTCTTTTGCTTTTTATTTTTCTTTCATATGTTTTATGATAGGATAAAAAAGATGAATATACATAAAGTGAAGCTTCCGTTAATGGAAGTCTTACTGTCCGCGAGTAGTAGGTAACATTGAGCTTGCGCAAGAATGATTTATATGAACAATCTGTTAGAAAGAGATAAAGGTAGTGACAAATTATGAGAGTAGTTTCAGGAAAGTGTAAAGGTCATCCTTTAAAAGCTGTACCAGGTAATACAACGCGCCCGACTACAGACAAGGTGAAAGAAGCCATTTTTAATATTATCGGTCCTTATTTTGAAGGTGGTTTAGCCCTTGATTTGTTTGGAGGAAGCGGTGGTCTTGGTATTGAGGCTCTTAGTAGAGGGATAGATAAAGCTATTTTTGTTGACCGCGATGGAAAGGCTATAAAGGTTATCCATCAAAATTTAGAAAGTTGCAGGTTAGAAGCGCAAGCTGAAGTATATAGAAATGATGCGGAACGTGCTGTAAAGGCGCTTATGAAACGTGAAATATCATTCGATCTTGTACTATTAGATCCGCCGTATAAGGATCAAAAGATTGTCTCTTTAATTAGTATAATGGATCAACATGGTCTGTTGAAAGAAAACGGAATTGTTATGTCAGAACATGGGGTAGATGTAGAATTACCTGAAACAATTGGAAGACTTGTGAAGGTGAGAGCTGAAAACTATGGTATTACAGCGATTTCGATTTATAAGTATGAAGGTGAGGGGACCGAATGGCAAGCATAGCAATTTCTTCGGGAAGTTTTGATCCGATTACGCTTGGACATTTAGATATTATTAAGAGGGGGGCAAAAGTCTTTGAAGAAGTATATGTTGTTGTTTTAAATAATTCATCAAAGACACCACTTTTTACGGTAGAAGAGCGTTTAGAATTAATTCGCGAGGCAACAAAAGATATTCCGAATGTAAAAGTTGATTCACACAGTGGTTTATTAGTAGAGTATGCGAGGATGCGTAATGCAAATGCGATTTTACGTGGTTTGCGCGCCGTATCTGATTTTGAATATGAAATGCAAATTACATCCATGAATCGTAAATTAGAAGAGAATGTAGAAACATTTTTTATTATGACAAATAATCAATATTCCTTTTTAAGCTCAAGTATTGTAAAAGAAGTAGCGCGTTATGGTGGTAATGTCGCTGGACTCGTTCCGCCAATTGTAGAACGTGCCTTAAAAGAGAAGTTTCAAACCCCGTTATGATGAACGGGGTTTTTTGCTATTGATAAAACGCATGAATAGTAACATAACATATAAATATAAACAAAACAGTGTAAAGATTGGACCATATGTAACTAGTAAGGCCCATCCTTTTGTTAGTAGGGTAGATTGTTCAGGTAAAAAGACTGGTATATCATATTGGGTAGGTGAAAAAGAATGTAATCTTTCATAAAGTGGTCCCCAAAATATATATGTATAGATTGGAGCAAGGATACTTTGAATAATTCGTGCGATAAAATATGGTTTAAAACGAATGTCTGTTTCTGCTAAAATACTGGCAACTTGAGCTTGAATTGAAAGACCGCTAAATGCTAAAACGAAACTTGTCATCATGGCTTGTTGTAAAATAGAAGTGTGCTCTGTTTGACTAATCATTTGGCTCCCGAGTGTCATTTCAAAAAGACCAGACAAAATAGGGAAACTAAAGTAAGGCGAAAGTTGAAATACAATTAATATTTGTTTCATAATAAGAGCAAGGAAAGTTGTAATATGAAAAACAGTTAGCATTTTATTGAAAACAGAGAATAAAATAATAAACCCGCCAATCATAAGTAATGTTTGAATTGAAGAAGTAATAGCGTCACCGATTAATTTGCCAATGGGGCGTTTTTCTTGTAATCGAGTTTTATGAAGAACGGAAAAGGCGTGCCGTAATGGAATGGACGTTGAATGTTTCTTCGTTTTTGTTTGTGTGTGTCTATCTTGGTAAAAGCGCATGAGCAGTCCAACTGTGAAGTTACTGACATAATGGGCAGCTGCTAAAATAAGTCCTAGTTTTGGATTGTCAAAGAAACCAATTGCTACAGCGCCAAAAATAAATAATGGATTAGAAGAGTTTGTGAAAGATACAAGGCGCTCTGCTTCAATTTGTGTAAGTTGATTTTCCTGGCGTAACCGAGCACTTAATTTTGCACCAGCAGGAAAGCCAGAGGCCATCCCCATTGCCCATACAAATCCTCCGATACCAGGTACACGAAAGAGTGGACGCATAAGGGGTTCTAATAACACGCCGATGAACTTTACAATCCCTAGTCCAATTAGAAGTTCTGCAATAATAAAAAAAGGTAGTAATGAAGGAAAGACAACCTCCCACCATATATTTAACCCTCGAATAGATGATTGTAGTGCCGCTTGGGGGTGGAGTACGAGAGAAACTGTAAAAAAAGTTACCGATATGGTGAGAAAGCCGGTTTTCCATTTTTCGTACATTTTGTATCCCCCTTTGTCCCAAATGTTCATTTCAGTATACGAGGATACATGGTGAAATTAGACCATAAGTATAAAAAGAGAGTGAAAAAATTTTGAGGGTGAAGAAGATGAGAGAGCCAAAAATTGGATTAGCACTTGGGTCAGGCGGTGCGAAAGGATTTGCACATGTAGGTGTTATTAAAGTGTTAAGAGAGGCGGGGATACCCATTCATATGATTGCTGGGAGCAGTATGGGAGCACTAATAGGTACGTTTTATGCTGCAGGATGTAACGTGGACCGTTTGTATCGTTTAGCAACAGTATTTAAGCGAAAATACTATTTGGACTTCACTGTACCTAAAATGGGGTTTATTACTGGCAAACGTGTGAAGGATATGATTAAAATGTTTACATATAATAAAAAATTAGAAGAACTGGATATCCCGACAGCGGTTGTAGCAACGGATATTCTAAATGGTGAAAAGGTTATCTTTACACAAGGTTCTATTGCAGATGCTGTCAGGGCAAGTATTTCTGTACCCGGTATATTTGTTCCAGAGAAAATAAATGGAAGGCTACTAGTTGATGGGGGAGTGATTGATCGTATTCCAGTATCGGTAGTGAAAAAATTAGGGGCTGATATTGTCATTGCCGTTGATGTATCCCCTATTAAGGTCAATGGAGAAGTTACATCTATTTATGATGTCATTATGCAAAGTATTGAAATTATGCAGCATGAACTTGTAGTAAATAGACAAATTGCATCAGATCTTATGATGCATCCAGCTGTAGAACAATTTAGTTCACGGGCCTTTACGAATATAGAAGATATTATTCGTGTTGGAGAAGAAGAAGCGCAGCGGCATATTCAAACAATTTATACGTTGATTGAACAGTGGAAGGAGAAAAAAGATGTTTAAAAAGTTTCGGTATTTATATGCATTACTCATTGGAGTTATAGTTGCAATGTTGATTGTGTTTGTTCCTCTGCCATACTATATTACAAAGCCAGGTATGGCAGAGAAATTAGAGCCGTACGTACAAGTTGAAGGAGGGAATAAAGAGAAGGGTGATTTTATGCTCGTTACGGTTTCAATGGGACGAGCAAATGTTGTTAACTTTCTTTCTGCTAAATTTAACAAGTATGCTGAAATTTTAAAAACAGAAGAAATTTTACAAAAAGGTGAAAGTGATGAAGAGTATCAATTTCGCCAAGTGTATGCAATGAAAGATTCGCAAGATGCGGCAATTTATAATGCATATAAACGAGCAAACTACCCTGTTTCGTTTGAAAATCAAGGGGTACTCGTAGTAGGACTTGCAGATGGTATGCCGGCTGCTGAGAAGTTAAAGCTTGGCGATCGTATTGTTGCTGTAGATGGACAACCATTTCAAACAGCAGAGCAGTTTATTGCGTACATGAAAACAAAAAAACAAAATGATGAAGTAAGTATTAAGTATGTGCGTGAAAAGAATGAGAAAGAAGACAAATTTGTACTAAAGCCAATTCCGGAAGATAAAAGTCGTGCCGGCATTGGGATTTCTATTATTACGGATAAGAAACTTACAGTAAGTCCTAACGTGAAAATTGATGCTCATAAAATTGGAGGACCTTCTGCTGGGCTTATGTTTACATTAGAGATTTATAATCAGCTTGTAAAAGAAGATATAACAAAAGGACACGAAATAGCTGGGACTGGAACAATAAATGAAAAAGGAGAAATCGGGCCAATTGGAGGTATTTCTCAAAAAGTAGTTGCCGCTAATAATGCAGGTGCAGAAGTATTCTTTGCTCCAAATGAGAAGGGAGCAAAGAATTCAAATTATAAAGAAGCAGTGAAAACAGCTAAAGATATAAATACAAAAATGAAGATTATACCTGTGGATACGTTAGATGATGCAATAGCATATTTGAACAAAATGCCAGAAAAAAAGTAAATCCTCTCGTTTAAGAGAGGATTTTTTATTATGCTACTTGCAGGTAGTAAGACCTACCGGATGAAAGTTTCACTTTATAAAAACATACGTTGCGTTTCGTCATACCGAATCGGATGCTGCGTTATATCACGCTTTATCATTTCACCGCAAAGGGGCTCTTGTAAGATAGAGTAATAAACAGCGCTTGCTTTTCGATCTATATCTAGAAGGGGATGCTGAAACGTTTTTGCATGAGAAAGCAAAGGAAGAGCTATTTGTTTTTTCATACTGGATATATATGTTTGTCCTTTCTGGGACATGCCGAGTAAACGGATATATTGTGCGTGCTGTTCTATGTGAGCTTTTTGCATCTCTTCTTTCGTTGTGTTTGTTAAAATATGAGTACAAATACGCTGCAGTCGTGTCCATGTGTAACGTTTTGTTTTTAATGCTTTCATAAATATCGTGAATGAAGTTGCTTCCCGAATAGAAGACAAAATCCGATGCTCCAATCCTTCCTCTACTTCATATATACGTTGTAATTGAGAGGGGGACATTGTTAAGAGTTTATATTTTAGTAAGTGAAAATAATGTTCCCAGTTATGTAGTAGATGATAGGAATGTTTATATTGCTCTAAAAGTAGCTTTGTTATGTTTGGAACAAATGGAGCAATTGCTGAAAAAGTTTTCTGTTCATGAAATAATTGTTTACGTATGCTCGTTGCACTGGCAATTCGTTCATCTTGAAATGTTTCATCATGGTAATGCGAAGCAAAACGCTTAATTGTACTTGCTTTCATTGAACTTTTTTGCTCAATAATTGCTTTTGTGTAATGGAGTCCTAAAATATTATTTGGCTCTGAGACATCAATAGTAGCTACGTTTTTTTGTAAGGATGAAAATGCCTCAGAAGTGGCTTTTGCGTAACTCATTCCAGTTTTTATGTATTGTTGTACAAGCTGATTAAATAAATCCTGCTCAGACTGGTGTATCGTAATTGTATTGTGGAAATGTTCGATATTACCACTTTCGCTTCCAAAGCAAATTTCAGAGACGTGAAGAGCATTTAATATCGAAATAGCACCGTTTGCAAATATTTCAGCTTTTTGTGTTGCAAAGGCATAAGGAAGTTCAACGACAATATCTATTCCGTTTGCTAATGCCATTTGTGTTCGCGCCCATTTTGAAACTAGGGCTGGCTCTCCTCGCTGTAAAAAGGATCCGCTCATAACAGCAATAATTATATCGGCATTTGTTAACTTTTTGGTTTGTTGCACATGATAAGCATGACCGTTGTGAAACGGATTATATTCAACAATAATGCCGCTAGCTTTTATAATAATCTCTCCTTTCAGTGTAGCATCTTTTCCTAAAACATGATAATCTATATATTATTTCCTATAATGACTCCATTATAGTGTAAAGAAAAAATATTGACAAATATACAACAGCTAGCTATAATTTTGTTTGTTGCCTTGAGGTGATATGATATGAAATGGTCCATCCATGAATTGAACAAATATCGACATAAAGGACTAACGTTGGATGAGATGGTAGATGTAAGTGAGCTGAAAAATGTTGAGAAAGATGTTCGAGACATTAATCCTGTTCATGTGACAGGTAGAGTTGATTTTGGCTCCAACAAATTTACGTTCCATCTACATATAACAGGAAGCATGGTGTTACCATGTTCTAGAACGTTAGTAGATGTAACATTACCATTTGACATTGAAACAACTGAGGTGTTCTTAGTTTCCAAAGAAGATTACGAAACCGAAGCAGATTTTCATTACTTAGAAGGAGAAGTACTTGACTTACTCCCTGTAATTAAGGAAAATATACTATTGGAGATTCCAATGCAAATTTTCAGTGAGGATGTTTCTGAAGGAGCACCGATGCAAGGTCGAGACTGGCAAGTGATTTCGGAAAAAAGCGAAGAAAAGCCTGTTGATCCAAGATTAGCAGGACTTGCGAAGTTTTTTGACAAATAACCAGAAGACCGGTTCAGGCCTTCGTATGAAAATAACTTTCTCTTTTAAGGAGGTGGGAAGAATGGCTGTACCTTTTAGAAGAACTTCTAAAACAGTAAAAAGAAAGCGTCGTACGCATTTCAAATTATCAGTACCTGGTATGGTAGAGTGCCCAAGCTGTGGTGAAGCGAAATTAGCTCACCGTGTATGTAAAGCATGCGGTACTTACAAAGGTAAAGAAGTAATCAGCAAGTAATTGCGAAAATAAACGCAGAAGGGAAACCTTCTGCGTTTATTTTTTTTAACTTTTTCTTTACATGTTATTCTTCTATCTTTTCTAGTAACTGCATATGTTTAATAAAAAATGCATAAGGAGGACTAGAGAGATGGCAACAACAAGACAAGATGCATGGACTGATGACGAAGATTTACTTCTGGCAGAAGTAGTGCTCCGGCATATTCGTGAAGGGGGAACGCAACTTTCTGCCTTCAAAGAAGTAGGAAGACATTTATCACGTACACCTGCTGCTTGTGGATTTCGCTGGAATTCTTACGTGCGTAAACAATATAAAGAACGTATTGAAGAAGCAAAGCGAATGAGGAAAACTGAAAATAATGAAGTGCAAGAACAAAAGAAAGAGAAAATAAATTCTCTTTCATTAACATTAGAAGATGTAATTGTGTTTTTACAAAGATATAAAGCAGAAGAAGAAAAAACGGATTTATATAAAAAGATTGAAGTGTTGCAAAAGGAAAAAGAGGGGCTTTTGCAGCAGTTGTCGTTGTATGAAGAAGAGTATCGCACCTTATTTGATTATATTGACAGAAAAAGAAGTGCAATGGTATTAGAGCCTTCCGAAAAAGAGAGAAAACGGGAAAAAGGAATACTTGAAAAAACATCAAAATAAAAACAGCTGAATTACAGCTGTTTTTATTTTTAAGCAGATTCACTGTTTGTAACCGCATTCAAATTTGCGTTTGGATGCCAGATGTAAAAATCTCCATCATCAATAGTTACCTTTTCGAAGTGTAATTTTTCCCAGAAATCGGCAGATTGTACGCGAGCAATTGTTTTGATAGGAAGGTGCAATTGTTTTGCGTAATTGACCAGCATCTTACCAAATCCTTGTTTTTGGAATGTTGGTAACACTTCAAGTTTAAAAAGTTCTACATAAGGTCCAGTAAACAAATTATTAACGGACTGTTGTTTCGTATACAAGCTCATGCGTGCTATAAGAGAGCCGCCGTAATAAATTCCATAAAAAGGAGATTCACTATCATTTTCGATGATATTTGCTTGTAAATCTTCCAACATAGATAATTCTTCAGCACCGCAACCTTTAAACTTTTTAAATTCTTCTAACGTTTTATAATTGATGAGCAAGCGCTCAACTTTGGGAAAGTGCATGTAATCACATCCTTTTCTAGGTGTAGAAAAATAAAGAAAAGTATAAATATTTATAATAGTATTATAACGCATTTTTTCATTTTTATGAAGAAAAGAGATAATTCTTTCAGGATTTTTTTGAAAAGTCTGCTAAAATTATTCTATAAACTATAAAGTAAAACTTTCATGAGTGGGGTTTCTTTCCTACTGATGAAAATTTTTCGATAATTGGGCTTTTACGGACAGTTATCCTCAGTATATCGCCTTCGCTTCTTCTGAACCTTAAGATGTGGGGTATACTATCCGTGAATAGCGGGATAAAAATGGGGGCCTTTGTAGATGGAGATTGGTATAGTTGGACCGGGAGCAATCGGGCTCCTTTTTGCATTTTATTTAGAAAAAAATCAGCAGACTGTTACACTATATACCCGAACAATAGAACAAGCTGAGCGATTGAACGAGTGTGGGATTACGTGTGTGCACAACGGTGCAAGAGAAACTGTATATCCGTTTGTAAGTCCTTTAGAGACTATAAATAACAAAACACATGATTATATATTTGTCGCTGTGAAGCAATATCATTTGGAAGGGATATGGCCGTATTTGCAAGCGGAAAACCGGCTTATTTTCTTGCAGAATGGAATGGGACATCTTCATGTATTACAGCAGATTCAAAGTGCCGGTGTTGCGGTAGGGATTGTAGAGCACGGGGCGAAAAAAGAAAATGTTAGCACCGTCCATCATACTGGAATAGGCAGTACGAAATTTGGGCTTATACATGGAAAAGAGGAAGAATTTGAATCTCTATTTGCTGTATTCTCTGCCAGTCAATTTCCGTTAGTGATTGAAAAAGATTGGAAACAAACAATGCTTTATAAACTTGTCGTTAATGCATGCATTAATCCCTTAACTGCGTTGTTTGGTGTCCAAAATGGTGAGTTATTAACAAATCCATCGTTTTACAAAGTGATGAAGCAAGTGTTTTCGGAAGTGATGGAAATTGTAGGTGATTCGAAATGTGATGAGTATTGGGAACGTGTATGTACAGTATGTGAAAATACGGCTCATAATACTTCATCTATGTTAACGGATGTACAGAATAATAGAAAAACAGAAATTGATGCAATTATTGGTTATTTAATTCGGGAGGCAGAACAGTATCAAAAATCAGTTCCGACGCTCTCCTTTTTGTATCATTCTATAAAAGGATTAGAAAGATAAGAGATATTCTTTGCTTTTATAACGAACATTGACTACAATTTGGTTGGTGAGAGATCAGGATATGAAAGGAAGAAGTATATGGAGATAAAAGAAATCTCTGTCCCACTTCAAGGCGTTGTTGGGGACTATTTGAAACATAAAAAAGAGATTCAAGAATGCTTTGATTATCCGATAACGGAAGAGGGCTTTGTAAGACGTATACATGATTTACGAAATAGACAGTATCCAAAGCAAGAGTTAGTATCACATTTATTGCAATATAATCAAGAATTGAATGCGGGAGAAAAAACACTTCAAAATATCCATGCTTTGTTAGAGGACGATACATATGTTGTTATTGGGGGACAACAAGCAGGGTTATTAACTGGGCCTCTTTATACAATTCATAAAATTATATCTATTTTACAACTTGCAAAGGAAAAGGAAGCGTCGCTGGGGGTACGGGTTGTTCCTGTTTTTTGGATTGCTGGAGAAGATCATGACATTGATGAAATTAACCATGCTTTCGTTACGAAAAATGGAAAGGTGAAAAAGACAATTTTTCACGAGCGTCATCCATATAAAGCGAGTGCTTCTGAAATGGAGATTTCCATTGAGGATTGTAAACGATGGATAGAAGAAATATTTAAAACATATCCAGAAACAAAATATACAAAGGATGTATTGCATTTTGCAGATGAATGTTTACAGCAATCGCGGACATATGTTGATTTCTTTGCGCATCTTATTACAAAGTTATTTACACAATCAGGTTTAATTCTTGTAGATTCTCATCACTCAATCCTTCGAACTATGGAAGTGCCCTTTTTCAAAGAAATATTAGCACGCTATAAAAATGTGCAAGAAGGACTTAACGATCAGCAACGTGTGTTACGTGAGCAAGGATATAAACCGATTATTGAAACAAAACAGAATGCTGTTCATATTTTTATGAACATCAATGGAGAGCGTCTGCTGTTAGAAGAAGAAGAGGGCCGTTTCATCTGTAAAGAGGGGATGTATTCATTTTCGTATGAGGAGCTCCTAGAAAGAATAGAGAGTCACCCTGAACAATTTAGTAACAATGTTGTAACAAGACCGCTTATGCAAGAATATGTTTTCCCTACGCTCGCATTTATTGGTGGGCCAGGAGAAATTGCGTATTGGAGCGAACTACAACAAGTGTTTCATGCGATGGATTTCCAAATGCCACCGGTTGTGCCGCGTTTGACAATTAGCTATTTAGCGCGCGATATTGAAACTGATTTACAAGATTTGCAGCTGCAGGAAAGTGAAGTGTTCAATAAAGGTATTACTGCACTCCGAGAACAGTGGCTATCTATGCAAGTTGAAGAGCCGATAGACGATCAATTTACTCATGCAGCGGAGCAAATTGGAGCGATTCATACATCTTTACAACAATTTGTACAAAAAGTAAATCCAGGTCTGCGAGATTTTGCAAAGAAAAATGAGTTGAAAATTATGCAACAACTTGAATTGTTAGAGCGAACACTTCAGGCGGATTTTGAGAGAAAACATGAAGTGCAGCTTAATAAATTTCGTCGAATTGAAAATTCTTTACAACCTCTATATGCACCGCAAGAACGAGTATGGAATATTTGTTATTACTTAAATGTTTATGGACTTGATTTTGTGGAACGAGTTATGAAGCAAACTTTTAGTTGGACTGGAAAACAGCATATTATAAAATTATAAAATCTTGCTCTTAAGAGCAGGATTTTTTTTTTATTTCGTGGAATTATCTGTAAAACAATTTTATTTACTATGTAAATCTTAACGTGTAAAAGCTGAGAGTGCTCTTTTTTTGAAGAACAGTACTTTTTTTGACAAAATGAAACAAAACGAAAGTAGATTATTATCTTTTTCGACATGTTTTTATGTATTTTCCCGCAAAAGATGATAAAATTTAGTATATAATAAGGTGACATTACCATTAGTAGGGAGTTATGTTCCCGCTAATTGTCAATCATACCAATCAGACTCTTAGGGGCAGTTATCTCAATTCCGCATAATTTTGTGGATGACTATTAAAGCGGGATAAAAAGATGCGTCAAGAGGATTATTTTGCAAAAAGTAGGTGCAACAATGTTTAAACACGTAACAGTTCTTTTAAAAGAAACAGTAGATGGCTTAGAAATTAAACCAAACGGTACATATGTAGATTGTACGCTAGGAGGTGGAGGTCATAGTGCTTATTTACTATCTCAACTTTCTGAAGAAGGAAGACTAATTGCATTTGATCAAGATGAGATTGCAATCCAAAATGCAAAAGAAAAATTCTCTTCTTATAACGGCCAATTTATAACTGTAAAAAGTAACTTTCGCTATTTGAAAGAAAGATTATATGAATTAGGAATTACAGAAGTAGACGGTATTTTATTTGATTTAGGTGTTTCTTCCCCGCAATTAGATACACCAGAACGTGGATTTAGTTATCATCACGATGCTCCGCTTGACATGCGCATGGATCAAGATGCTCCGTTAACAGCATATGACGTTGTAAATAGTTGGTCATATGAACAACTTGTAAGAATCTTTTTTCAATATGGTGAAGAAAAATTTTCGAAGCAAATTGCAAGGAAAATTGAAGCGTACCGTGAGACAAAGCCAATTGAAACAACTGGAGAGTTAGTGGAATTGATTAAAGAAGGGATTCCAGCTCCAGCACGTCGGACTGGTGGGCATCCTGCAAAGAGAGTATTCCAGGCAATTCGTATTGCAGTTAATGATGAATTAAAAGTATTTGAGGAAGCGTTGGAAGCGGCGATTGATATAACAAAAACAGGTGGGCGAATTAGTGTTATTACATTCCATTCATTGGAAGATCGCATTTGTAAAGTGACATTTAAAAAACATAGTACAACACCTCAGCTTCCACCAGGATTACCAATTATTCCCGATGAATATAAACCGAAATTGAAGCTAATTACAAGAAAGCCAATTTTACCTTCTGATGTGGAATTAGAAGAAAATAATCGAGCACGTTCTTCAAAACTACGAATTGCTGAAAAATTATAAAAAGGAGAGAGAGGTATGACAAATTTAGCCGTTAAGTATAAAAAGCAGCAAGTAGAAGTACAATCTCAAGCTCCGCAGCAAGTAATACAGCCAGGTGTGAAAACAAAAATTACAAGAATTGAAAAATTATTGTACGTTGCATTTATTGGCTTTTTATTATATGCATGTGTAGCATTTATTGGTAATAAAGCGGCGTTATATGAAGCTGATGCTAAAGTAACAGAAATGGAAAGCACAATTACAAAACAACAAAAAATGAATCAAGAATTACAGGCTGAAACTGAAAAGCTAACACGTTATGATCGCATTGCAGAAATTGCAAAAAAACATGGGCTTGAAATTAATGCGAATAATGTAAAAGGCTTAAATTAATACAATAGGTGTGAAGAAGAGATGAATACACGTAAATTTCATACCAACAAAGGAGCAGGGTTCTTCATCAAGGTTTTTCTCCTGCTCTTTTTTCTGTTGTTAGCCCGCTTTCTTTATATTCAAACCACGAAAACAGTGCATGGAGTAGATTTAGAGACAATTGCACAGCAAAAACATAATAAAAATGGGGTGCTCGAAGCAAATCGAGGAACTATATATGATCAAAATGGTTATGTACTTGCTCAAGATACAAATTCATATAAGATGGTCGCTGCTTTAAAAGGACAAAATCATATAAAAGACAAAGAAGATGCTGCGGCGAAAATATCGAAAGTACTTGATGTAAGTAAAGAAGAAATTTTGAAGTACTTAAATAAAGACCTGACACAAGTAGAGTTCGGATCAATTGGAAAAAATTTAACGAAAGAACAGATGGAACAAATTAAAAGTTTAGGTATAAAAGGAATTTCTTTTGTTACAGAAAAAGCAAGGGTATATCCGAACGGAGATTTTGCTTCTTATGTACTTGGATATGCTAAGCCAAATGATCAAGGAATTGGAGTAGGGCAGTTCGGTCTTGAACAAAGTTTAGATAAATATTTACGTGCTTCTAACGGAAGTATGACGTATACAGGTGATACGAAAGGTGTCTCACTAGATGATAAAAAAAGTGATGTGAAGCCTCCTAAAAATGGAGATAATGTATATTTAACAATTGACCAACGCATTCAAAGTTTTCTAGAAGATGCGATGGCAGAAGCAGAAAAACATTATGATCCATCAATGTTAATTGGAGTTGTAGCGGATCCAAAAACAGGAAAAATTTTAGCGATGTCTAGTAGACCAAGTTTTGATCCAAATAAACCAGAAATTAAAAACTATTTAAATGATCCGATTGCTAATGCGTATGAACCGGGTTCGACAATGAAAATCTTTACGTTAGCGGCTGCGATTAATGAAGGTGTATACAATGGCCAAGAGTATTATCAATCGGGTAAGTACAAAGTAGGGAATTCGGAAATTAAAGATCATAATAACGGTGCAGGATGGGGCTCGATTACGTTTGATGAAGGTGTTGAGCGTTCATCAAACGTTGCTTTCGCTATTTTAGGAAATGAAAAGCTAGGACCTGATCGTTTCCATCAATATATTCATAAATTTCACTTAGATCAACAGACAGGAATTGATTTGCCTGGAGAAGGTAAAAATAGAATTTTATTTGATAAGCAAATTCAGCAAGTAACAACGGCATTTGGACAAGGTTCTACTGTAACTCCAATTCAACTTGTACAAGCGGCTACTGCAATTGCTAACGACGGAAAAATGATGAAACCTTATGTAGTTGATCGAATTGAAGATCAATTGAATGATAAAGTTGTTAAGCAAAATCATCCAGAAGAGGTAGGGAAACCAGTTACAAAAGAGACTGCAGCACAAGTAAGGCAATTGTTAGAACGAGTTGTAACATCGCCGAAAGGAACGGGAACGGCGTATAAACTTGATGGCTATTCTGTTGGTGGTAAAACCGGAACAGCACAAATTCCGGATGGAAACGGTGGGTATATGACAGGGAAACAAAATTATATTTTCTCATTCCTTGGTATGGCACCAATAGATGATCCGCAGCTTGTGGTATATTTAGCAATTAAGCAGCCTAAATTAAAAGACACTGAAAATGGTGCACAACCGTTAGCTGAAATATTTAAATCTGTAACGAAAAATAGTTTGGAGTATTTAAAGATTAAACCGAATGAAGTAAAAGATGTGCAAAAACAAGTAAAACAGCAGCAAGCCGCTGTTCCAGATGTAGCAGGTAAAACGATGGAAGAAGCCAAGGGAATATTAGAAAAGGCGAAGTTCCGACCTGTTATATTGGGAGAGGGAACGGTCAAACAACAAGTGCCAAAAGCGGGTGAAAAAACATTAACGGGCGATCGAATATTCTTAGTAGGAGATCAACCGAAAATGCCGAATATTAATGGTTGGGCACTTCGTGATGTGATGAATTTAGCGGAAACATTAAATCTAGATTTGAAACTTTCAGGTACAGGATATGTAACCGAGCAAAGTATTGCTGAAGGTACTCCATTAAAAGAGAAAATGCCGCTGGAAGTAAAACTTGTTCCGCCCCTTGAACCGCAGCAAGAAGCGGAGACGGAGCCGGACAAAAAAGCCGGTACTTAATATAGGAGAAGTGCTCGTGTTCTAATTAAATAAGTACAAGCATATATTGGAACAAGTTAAGCGTAAAGGAGGCTTGTTCCAATATGCGTGTATCGAATGTAACAGTAAGAAAACGACTTATTTTTGTGCTTATATCTGGTATACTGATTTTTACCATTATCGATATTCGTCTTGGATATGTGCAGTTTTTTCTTGGAAATATGTTAACAAATCGTGCGAAAGATTCATGGAGCCGTAATATTACATTTGAACCTGAGCGAGGAAAAATTGTAGATCGAAATGGTGTAGAGCTCGCAACAAATAAAAGTGCACCAACTGTCTTTGTGGTACCGAGGCAAATTGAAAAACCAGCAGAGACTGCAGAGAAATTAGCTGCAGTTTTAGGTGTGTCGAAAGAAGAAATTTATCAGCGTCTTACGAAAAAAGAGTCCATAGTCAGATTAGACAAAGGTGGACGGAAAATTTCTCATGACAAGGCAAAAGAAGTTAGGGCTTTAAGTTTAAAAGGGGTATACATTGCTGAAGATTCAATTCGATATTATCCGTTTGGAAAATATCTATCACATGTACTTGGATTTGCTGGGAGTGATAACCAAGGTCTTATGGGACTGGAGTCATACTATGACAAAGAATTAAATGGTGACAAAGGGTATGTACGTTTTTTTGCAGATGCGAAAGGACAACGTATGCCGAACATTGGTGATGATTATAAAGAACCTGGAGATGGCTTGGATTTAAAGTTAACAATCGATTCACGTATTCAGACGATTATGGAGAGAGAATTAAATATTGCGGATTCGACGTATCATCCAGACGGAATGATAGCAATTGCTATGAACCCAAATAATGGTGAGATTTTAGGTATGTCTAGCCGTCCAAGTTTTGATCCAGCAGATTTCAGAAGTGTTTCACCGGAAGTATTTAACCGAAATCTCCCTGTATGGAGTACATATGAACCAGGGTCCACATTTAAAATTATTACACTTGCAGCTGCTTTAAATGAAAAATTAGTAGACTTGGAGAAAGATACGTTTTATGATGATGGAGCAGCAGAAGTTGGCGGTGCAAGATTACGTTGCTGGAAAGCAGGGGGGCACGGTAGCCAAACATTTTTAGAGGTTGTTCAAAACTCTTGTAACCCAGGTTTTATAGAGCTTGGAGAACGTTTAGGAAAAGAAAAGCTGTTTCAATATATTCGTGATTTTGGATTTGGTCAAAAAACGGGTATTGATTTACAAGGAGAAGGTAAAGGGATTTTATTTGATCTAAAAAAAGTAGGACCTGTTGAACAAGCGACGACAGCATTTGGTCAAGGGGTGTCTGTTACCCCTATTCAACAAGTTGCGGCAGTAGCTGCTGCTGTAAACGGCGGCACGTTATATCAGCCATATATAGCGAAAGAATTTATTGATCCGACTACGAATAAAGTGATCAGTAAAAAAACGCCCGTAGCAAAGAGACAAGTTATATCCAAGGAAACATCTGAAAAAGTACGTTATGCACTTGAAAATGTTGTTGCAAAGGGTTCGGGTAAAGGAGCTTATATTGATGGTTATCGTGTTGGAGGAAAGACTGGTACAGCCCAAAAAGTAAAAGATGGGAAGTATTTGGATAACAACTATATTGTATCGTTTATTGGGTTTGCACCAGCAGATAATCCACAAGTTGTTGTGTATGTTGCTGTAGATAATCCAAAGGGGATTACACAATTTGGCGGAGTTGTAGCTGCACCAATTGTTGGGAATATTCTTCGTGATGTCTTGCCAGTGATGGGAGTAGAGCCTAGAAAAGGACAAATTGAAAAGAAATTAGCTTGGGATGAGACGCCTTTAATAGAAGTTCCTAATGTAGTAGGCATGGATCGAAAGGAATTACAAAATCAACTTGTTGATTTACAATTGGATGCTAGCGGCGAAGGAGACAAAGTGGTCGAACAATCTCCAAAGCCCGGCACGAAAGTAAAAGCAGGATCAAAGGTTCGCATATACTTTCATTAAGTATGAAGTGCTTATTTACGATATAATAACATTCAACTAACTCGCAGTGAGACACTTGTTTCTCACTGCCTGTTAATTAATAAATTATGCTCTTATGTATGGAGTTCTTTGAAACTATCCATTTATAAGAGATAAATAAAAGAGTAGAGAGGGTTTAAAGAAATGAAGTTGCATACACTCGTATCAAGTTTGCATGGTTTTCCGGTTGTTCCAAAAGAAAATCCGGAAATTACATCTATTGAAGCGGATTCGCGTAAAGTGACAAATGGAAGTTTATTTGTATGTATAAAAGGTTTCACGGTTGACAGCCATGAATTTGCTAAGCAAGCAGCCGCGCAAGGTGCGGCTGCTATTGTTGCGGAAAGACCAATTGATGTTGACGTTCCAGTTGTACTTGTTAAAGATACAGTACGTTCTTTAGCGGTGTTAGCTGATTATTTTTATGGGCAGCCAACACAAAAGTTACATTTAATTGGAATTACAGGTACAAATGGAAAGACAACAACATCGCATATAATGAACGAAATTATGCGTGCGCATGGACATAAAACAGGATTAATTGGAACAATTAATGTGAAAATAGGTGACGAAACGTTTGAAGTGAAAAACACAACACCAGATGCATTAACATTACAAAAGACGTTCCATAAAATGATTGAACAAAATGTAAATAGTGCTGTTATGGAAGTATCTTCACACGCATTGCACCTTGGTAGAGTACATGGATGTGACTATGATGTAGCAGTGTTTACGAATTTAACGCAAGATCATTTAGATTATCATAAAACGATGGAAGAGTATAAACATGCAAAGGGCTTATTATTTGCACAACTTGGTAATAGCTACAATCATAATCGTGTAAAATATGCTGTATTAAACAATGACGATGCTGCAGCAACAGATTATATGAAAAGTACGGCAGCGACAGTGATTACGTATGGTATTGATACGAAAAGTGATGTAATGGCGAAAAATATTGAGATGACAAGTGCTGGCACGACTTTTACGCTTGTAACTCCTAATGAAAGCATCAAGATTACGATGAAGTTAATTGGAAAATTTAATGTCTATAATGTATTAGCTGCAACTGCAGCATGTCTCGTTTCTGGTGTAGCATTGCAAACGATTATTGATGTTTTGCAAGAATTGAAAGGTGTACCTGGGCGTTTTGAAGTTGTTGAAAGAGGTCAAGATTTTACAGTCATTGTTGATTATGCACATACACCGGATAGTTTAGAAAATGTATTGATAACAACGAAACAATTTGCAAAAGGAAATGTGTATTGTCTCGTTGGTTGCGGTGGGGATCGAGACCGTACGAAACGACCAATTATGGCGAGGGTCGCATCTCAGTATGCAACGCATGCAATCTATACATCAGATAATCCACGCAGCGAACAGCCACAAGCCATTCTTGATGATATGATAGAAGGTATAAAAGGAAATAATTATGAAGTGATTGTTGATCGTAAAGAAGCAATTTTTCATGCCGTTGCTGAGGCGAAAGCTGGTGATATTATTGTAATTGCAGGTAAAGGTCATGAAACGTATCAAATTATTGGTACAGAAGTACATCATTTTGACGATCGTGAAGTTGCTGGGGAGGCAATTGCACAACGTTTAAGCATGAAAGAATAGCAACAAGAGAGGGGGACTAAATATGCTTGAACAAGGATTATTAATTACAGTTGGGGTGGCCTTTTTAATTTCAGTTGCGTTGTCACCAATTTTCATTCCATTTTTACGCCGTTTAAAGTTTGGACAGAGTATTCGTGATGAAGGTCCGAAGTCACATCAAAAGAAATCAGGAACACCAACCATGGGCGGAATTGTTATTTTTATTTCAGTTATGATTACGTCTATTATTATGATGTTTAAGTTTCAAAAGAGCGCTGAGACATATTTATTGCTTCTTGTTACATTTGGTTATGGTTTAATCGGATTTCTTGATGATTACATTAAAGTTGTTAAAAAAAGAAATCTTGGTTTGACATCAAAACAAAAATTGATAGGACAATTTATTATTGCAGTAGCTTTCTTTATTATTGCAAAGGGACAAGGATTTGACACACATTTAAATATTCCAGGAACGGAAATTAAGTTTGACTTACACTGGGCGTACTTTGTTCTTGTTCTCTTTATGTTAATAGGAGCTTCAAACGCAGTTAACTTAACAGATGGTTTAGATGGATTATTAGCGGGAACAGCCGCAATTGCATTTGGTGCGTATAGCATTATTGCCTTTGCTCACGAGCAGTACACAATTGCTATTTTTTGTATGGCAGTTGTTGGAGCGGTGTTAGGATTTTTAGTATTTAATGCTCATCCAGCAAAAGTATTTATGGGAGATACAGGATCTTTAGCACTCGGTGGTGCTTTAGCTGCTGTTTCAATTTTAACTAAAACGGAATTATTATTAGTCATCATTGGTGGAATGTTTGTTATTGAAACACTTTCTGTTATTATTCAAGTTGTTTCGTTTAAAACAAGGGGAAAGCGTGTATTCAAAATGAGTCCGCTTCATCACCATTATGAATTATGCGGTTGGTCAGAATGGCGAGTGGTTGTAACATTCTGGTCAGTAGGGCTTTTATTTGCAGTGTTAGGAATTTATATCGGGGTGTGGATGTAATTGAAAACGATAACTGACTATCAAAATAAAAATATTCTTGTATTAGGTATGGCAAAAAGCGGTTATGCTGCAGCCATTTTATTAAAAAAACTTGGAGCAAATGTAATTGTAAATGATAGCAAGCCGCAAGCTGAAAATCCGTTAGCGACAGAGTTGCAAGGTCAAGGAATGGAAGTTGTATGTGGCGGTCATCCCTTAGAATTATTAGAAAAAAATATTTCTCTTGTTGTAAAAAATCCTGGGATTCCGTATTCTAACCCGTTACTTGTAGCGGCAAAAGAAAAAAATATTCCGATTGTAACAGAAGTAGAATTAGCATATCGTATTTCGGAAGCACCGTTTATTGGAATTACAGGATCTAACGGAAAAACAACGACAACAACATTAACATTTGAAATGTTAAAAGAAGGGGAAAAACATCCTGTTATTGCTGGAAATATCGGTACGGTAGCATGTGAAGTTGCACAAGATGTAACTGAGCAGCAAGCGGTTGTAACAGAACTGTCTTCCTTTCAATTAATGGGTATTGAAACGTTTCAACCGAAGATTGCGGTGCTTTTAAACTTATTTGAAGCACATTTAGATTATCATGGGACAAAGAAAGAATATGGTTTAGCAAAAGCAAATATCTTTAGAAATCAAACTGAAAATGATTACAGTATTATTAATGCTGATGATGAAGATGTAATGATGCTGGCTGAGCAAAGTAAAGGGCAAAAAGTGTACTTTTCTACGACAAAAATGATTGAAGACGGCGCTTGTGTAAAAGATGGTGCTCTTTACTTTAAAGATGAAAAAGTTATTGATATTCAAGATATCGTATTACCGGGTAAACATAATTTAGAAAATATACTAGCTGCTATGAGCATTGCAAAGCTTATGGGTGTTGCGAATGAAGCGATTATAGCAGTCTTAAAACGTTTTACAGGTGTAAAGCATCGTTTAGAGTATGTAACAACGATTGGAAATCGTAAGTTTTATAATGATTCAAAAGCAACAAATATATTGGCGACAGAAAAGGCATTGTCTGCATTTACGCAACCAGTAATTTTATTAGCTGGTGGATTAGATCGCGGTAATGAATTTGATGATTTAATCCCATACTTCGGGCATGTGAAGGCGCTGCTTACATTTGGACAAACTGCACCTAAGCTTGTTAAAGCTGCAGAAAAGGCTGGAATGAAAGTTATTAAACGTGTCGATAATGTGGAACAAGCGGTACAAGAAGCATATGCTCTTTCAGAAGAGGGAGACGTGATTCTTTTATCTCCTGCATGTGCAAGCTGGGACCAATTTAAAACATTTGAAGAAAGAGGAGACATGTTTATACAAGCTGTGCATAAGCTAGTATAAAGTGAAAGAATCATCAGTGGATTGTTCCTGCTGATGATTCTTTTATAGGTAGATAAAGTGAACCTTCTATTAGAGGGGGGATTGCTTCGTCTCCGATTGATGAAAAGCTTTCATCAATCGGGTTCTTACAGGTAGTTATCTCACACCTATCTTCTTTGATTTCCTGCGACCTTGAGGTGGGAGTCATACTGTCTGCAAGTAGCTAGATAATGCTACTTCATTTGTGAAAAGGTATGGCGAACGAAAAGCTGCTTTCAAAGAGGTGATGCTCATTGCCAACAAAGAAGACTCCTGATTTTATTCTTATTATTGTGACATTGTTGCTTTTGACAGTAGGAATGGTGATGGTATACAGTGCTAGTGCTGTATGGGCTTCGTATAAAATGGGGGATTCATTCTTTTTTGCAAAACGTCAATTGTTATTTGCTGGGCTCGGTGTCGTTGCTATGTTTTTTATTATGAAGATTGATTATTGGGTGTGGCGTACATACTCCAAAGTGATTTTGCTTATTTGTTTTGTTCTCCTTATTTTAGTTTTAATTCCTGGAATTGGACTAGTACGAGGCGGGGCTCGAAGCTGGATTGGTGTAGGGGCATTCTCTATTCAGCCTTCAGAGTTTATGAAGTTTGCGATGATTATTTTTTTAGCGAAATTTTTATCGGAAAATCAAAAAATGATTACGTCTTTTAAACGAGGGTTACTTCCTGCGCTTAGCTTCGTGTTTGTTGCATTTGGTATGATTATGTTACAACCCGATTTGGGAACAGGAACCGTAATGGTTGGAACTTGTGTTGTTATGATTTTTGTTTCGGGAGCACGTATTTTTCATTTTGCAATGTTAGGGTTAATTGGAGTTGGAGGATTTGTTGGGCTTATTGCATCAGCACCGTATCGAATAAAGCGTATTACATCATATTTAGATCCATGGTCGGATCCGCTTGGTAGTGGATTTCAGATTATTCAATCGCTACTTGCAATCGGACCGGGGGGATTATTTGGACTTGGTCTTGGACAAAGTAGACAAAAATTCTTTTACTTACCAGAGCCGCAAACAGACTTTATTTTTGCGATTCTATCCGAAGAATTAGGTTTTATTGGTGGTTCGTTTGTGTTATTATTATTTAGTCTGTTGTTATGGCGTGGGATTCGCGTAGCGTTAGGAGCGCCAGACTTATACGGTACTTTTTTAGCAGTCGGGATTGTGGCGATGATTGCGATTCAAGTGATGATTAACATTGGCGTTGTAACTGGATTAATGCCAGTTACAGGAATTACCTTGCCATTTTTAAGTTATGGTGGGTCTAGCTTGACCCTTATGTTGATGGCGATTGGAGTATTACTAAATATAAGTCGTCATTCTCGCTACTAAACCCTGTTTTTATGACAGGGTTTTTCATATGTGAAAACGGAAACAAAGCGATTGGTATATGAATGGCATACATAAAGTGAAACTTCTATCAGTAAGGTTTAGTTGAATCAATCAGACTTTTACTGCCCGTGAGCAGCGGGATAATAGAAAAAAGAAGCGGAGGAACAGGCAGTGCGAGTATTAGTCAGCGGTGGCGGAACAGGTGGGCATATTTATCCAGCTCTTGCGTTAATTCGAGAAATCAAAAAAATTCATCCTGAAGCGAGATTTTTATATATTGGTACGGAAAATGGTTTGGAAAGTAAAATTGTTCGCAAAGCCGGCATTCCATTTCAATCCATTGTTATTAGCGGATTTAAACGGAAATTATCAGTTGATAATGTGAAAACGGTGATGCGTTTTGTAAAAGGTGTACAAGATAGTAAACGTTATATTCGCCGTTTTAATCCAGATGTTGTAATTGGAACAGGTGGTTATGTATGTGGTCCAGTTGTATATGCAGCTGCCAAACTTGGTATTCCAGCAGTTGTGCATGAACAAAATAGTGTACCTGGTGTAACAAATAAATTTTTGAGTCGCTACGTGAATAAAGTAGCAGTTTGTTTTGATGCGGCAGCAGAACATTTTCCGCAAAATAAAGTTGTGATGACAGGAAATCCTCGTGCTTCGGAAGTAATGAACCAAAATGGTATGAAAGGCAAGCGTTCCGTAGGGTTATCTCTTTCAAAAAAATCAGTGTTAATTTTTGGAGGAAGCCGAGGCGCTAGACCGATTAATGATGCATTTTTAGAAGCAATTGAACAATTTGGTAATAAAAATTATGACGTATTGTACGTTACGGGTGAAGTACATTATGATAAAGTAATGGAAGCTGTGAAACAAAAGGGAAATCCACAGAATGTTATTATTAAGCCGTTTATTGATAATATGCCAGAAGTACTTACTGGGGTAGATCTTGTTGTTTCGCGTGCGGGTGCTACAACTTTAGCGGAGCTAACAGCTTTAGGGAAACCAAGTATTTTAATTCCGAGTCCTTATGTAACCAACAATCACCAAGAGAAAAATGCTCTTTCTGTTGCTGATAAAGGGGCAGCAAAAATGCTTCTTGAAAAAGATTTAACAGGTGAAACGCTTATTGGTAATATTGATGAAATTTTACTAGATGTACAAAAACTACAAAATATGAAACTAGCTGCAAGGCAATTAGGAATTCCGGATGCAGCAAACAAGCTGTTCGAAGTTATGAAAAAACTTGTAGAAAATAACGTTAGGTGAATGCCCTGCATACTACTGTAATAAGGAGACTAAATATGGGGGAGAGCATCATGAAACAATTAGCAAAAGAACTTATGGAAGCACAGGTAGGCAAAGTATTGGAAAATGAATCGCTGGCTCGCTATACAACTATGAAAATAGGTGGTCCAGCGGATATTTTAGTGGTTCCAAGTAGCGTTGAAGGTGTGGAAAAATCGATAAAGCTTGTGAAAAAGCATGGGACAAAATGGACTGCAATTGGTCGTGGTTCCAATCTTCTCGTATCGGATAAAGGCATTGAAGGAGTTGTGATTCGATTAGGAGAAGGACTAGATCATTTAGAAGTAGATGGTGTTACTGTACGAGTAGGTGGAGGGTATTCTCTCGTTAAGTTGTCAACTTTATTAAGCCGCCAAGGGTTAGCTGGATTAGAGTTTGCTAGCGGTATTCCCGGAAGCGTGGGCGGAGCTGTATATATGAATGCAGGTGCTCATAAATCGGATATGTCTGAAATTTTAACGAGAGCTCGTGTTATGTTTGAAGATGGAACGATTGAATGGCTAACGAAAGAAGAGCTAAAATTTTCTTATCGCACATCTGTTTTACAAAAGAAGCGTCCTGGTATTGTATTAGAGGCGGAGTTACAATTAAAAGCAGGTAATCGTGAAGACATTATCGCGATTATGCAAAAGAATAAAGATTATCGCCGTGATACACAACCTTGGAATCACCCATGTGCAGGCAGTATTTTTAGAAATCCACTACCAAACTATGCTGGTAATTTAGTTGAAAAGGCTGGATTACGCGGTTATCAAATTGGTGGTGCAAAAATTTCTGAAATGCATGGGAACTTTATTGTTAATACAGGTACTGCTTCTGCGCAAGATGTTCTTGATTTAATTGCTTTTGTGAAGAAAACAATTAAAGAACAATTTGCTGTTGATATGCATACAGAAGTAGAGATTATTGGAAGATAATAGTTGTTTGTCCCGTACATTGTCATTTATGATATAATAGAAAGAGAAGAACGGCATGCATAACATGCCGTTCTTTATGTTACATAGGGGGATCGTACATGAAGAATAGTAAAGTTATTAAACTACAAGATCGTGTACCAAAATTAAAAAATCAAAAGAAGAAGAAACAGGTAAATAAACGATTAATTTTATATGTATCGATTTTATTTTTATTGGTGCTTTTTTTAATCTATTTTCGATCTCCGCTTAGCAATATAAAGAAAATTACGGTTCACGGCAATCACTATATGACGGATGAACAAATAATGGAGCAAGCGGGCATTACATATAAAACAAGCTATTTTCGTGTAATGACTCAGCAAGCAGAAACAAATTTAAAGAAGCAAAAAGAGATTAAAGAGGCTCATGTAAAGAAACAATTTCCAAATCAAATTGTTATTGATGTTGAGGAGTATGTGACAATTGGCTACATTAATAAAGAAGGAAAACTGTATCCGCTTTTAGAAAATGGAAAGTCACTAGATGCTCTTCCGAATGGGAAATTGCCAATTGCCGCACCGATTTTCGTTCCATTTGAAGAAAAGAAAATGAAAGAATTGATTGCTGAATTAGAAAAATTAACACCAACTGTTCTTCGATCTATTTCTGAAATTCATTATAAGCCAACAGATTTGTATGCAGATCATCTTACATTATATATGAATGAGGGATATGAAGTAAGTACAGTTATTCAAGATTTTGCAAAACGAATGGAAGCTTATCCTCTTATTATTAAAAACTTATCACCAGATAAAAAGGCAATTATTCATTTAGAAGTAGGAGCATATACGGAATATCTGAATTAATCAATAAGGGTGTAATAAAGCGGATATTTTAACTGTAAAATAGTTGTTTCTAGGAAAGATAGAAACTTACTCTTAGAAATTATGTAATTAAGTCATATTTTTCTCTATTTTCTTTTTTAATATAATCTTAGCTGTAAGTTTAGCTTTTCTAGGAGTACATCTTGGTGTAGACTTATATTTGGCAGCAATCTTTGTAGTCGGGTAAGATTGTTTCAAATTATAGCAGTGATTTACATATTACTGTTAGAAAAATGAATGAGTGCCAAATAAAAATAAGAAAAATATACCGTTAAAAAAGGGAAACACATAAATACGTTGAATATTTTTCTTATAACATAGTAAAACAACGATTGTTGTTCCATATATTGAATTTTGTGGTATAAATAAAGAAGGAGGTGCCAAAGAATGAACAGCAATGAAATATACGTTAGTCTTGACATCGGTACATCCAATGTTAAAGTCATCATTGGCGAGATGGTCAATGACGCTTTAAACATTATTGGTGTTGGAAATGTAAAGTCAAATGGTTTGAAAAAAGGCTCCATTGTTGACATAGATGAGACTGTGCAATCGATTAAAAAGGCGATTGAACAAGCTGAACGTATGGTAGGGATACACATCGAACGTGTTGTTGTAGGTGTAAACGCAAATCAAGTACAGCTTCTTCCTTGTCATGGAGTAGTCGCTGTTTCAAATGAAGATCGTGAAATCGGAAACGAAGATGTGCTTCGTGTACTTGATGCAGCGCAAGTTGTGTCAATTGCACCAGAGCGTGAATTTATTGATGTGGTACCTCGACAATTTATCGTAGACGGTCTCGATGAAATTAATGATCCGCGCGGAATGATTGGTGTACGTTTAGAAATGGAAGGCACATTAATTACAGGCTCGAGAACATTGTTACATAATTTGCTTCGATGTGTAGAAAAAGCGGGTCTTGAAATAATTGATATTTGTCTTCAACCATTAGCGGCATCAACAGTTGCTTTGTCAAGTGATGAAAAAAACCGAGGTGTTGCTCTCGTTGACATCGGTGGAGGTTCAACAACGTTATCAATTTTCCAAGATGGAGAATTACAAACGGCAAGCATATTACCAATTGGCGGAGATCATATTACAAAAGATATAGCCATTGGATTGAAAACATCAACGGAAAATGCCGATCAAATTAAACTAAAATATGGACATGCTTTTTATGATACAGCATCTGAGGAAGAATTATTTACTGTTTCAATTATGGGCAGTGATCAAACAGAGCAATATTCTCAAGTAGAGCTATCAGATATCATTGAAGCTCGTGTAGAGGAAATTCTTATGTTTGTACAAGATGAGGTACAAAAGCTTGGTGTGAAACAGTTGCCGGCTGGATATGTACTTACTGGCGGTGTTGTTTCTATGTCAGGTATTCTTGATCTTGCTTACGATATTCTGCATCAAAATGTTCGTATTGCGACGCCGGATTATATTGGTGTACGCGAACCACAATATACGATTGGTGTTGGACTTATTAAAAATGCTTATCAAAAAGCGAAGTTACGAGGAAAAAGTGTTCAGGAGAAGCAAGAAAGCTATGAATTACAACATGCACCAGTACCTGCTGCAGTGCAACAACCTGTAAAGCAAAAGCCACGTAATGACAATAACAATAACAATAGTAATAATAATGAACGAATGATGTCAAAAGTGAAGCGTGTATTCCGATATTTATGGGAATAGATTTAAGCGCGAAAAATGAGGTTCTAGGGGGATTTCGACATGTTAGAGTTTGATACTACTCAAGATCAAATGGCAAATATAAAAGTTATCGGTGTTGGCGGCGGCGGAAACAATGCTGTCAATCGTATGATTGAGCATGGTGTACAAGGTGTAGACTTTATTGCAGTAAACACAGATGCACAAGCTTTAAATTTATCAAAAGCTGAAACAAGAATGCAAATTGGCGGCAAATTAACGCGCGGGCTTGGTGCTGGTGCAAACCCTGAGGTAGGGAAAAAAGCTGCTGAAGAAAGTAAAGAGCAAATCCAAGAAGCACTTCGCGGAGCGGATATGGTTTTCGTAACAGCTGGTATGGGCGGAGGAACTGGGACTGGTGCAGCTCCAGTTATCGCACAAGTTGCAAAGGAGTTAGGAGCACTAACAGTTGGTGTTGTAACACGTCCATTTACATTTGAAGGCCGTAAGCGTGCAACGCAAGCTGCATCTGGTATCGCGGCATTTAAAGAAAATGTAGATACATTAATCGTAATTCCAAATGACCGTTTGTTAGAAATCGTTGATAAAAATACACCGATGCTGGAAGCATTCCGTGAAGCGGATAACGTATTACGTCAAGGTGTTCAAGGTATTTCTGATTTAATTGCTACACCAGGTTTAATTAACTTAGACTTTGCAGATGTAAAAACAATTATGTCTAATAAAGGTTCTGCATTAATGGGTATTGGTGTGGGAACTGGTGAAAACCGCGCTGCGGAAGCTGCAAAACGTGCAATTTCTAGTCCATTGCTAGAAACATCTATTGATGGTGCACAAGGTGTTATTATGAACATTACAGGTGGCACAAACTTAAGTTTATATGAAGTACAAGAAGCAGCAGATATTGTAGCTTCAGCTTCAGACCAAGAAGTAAATATGATCTTTGGTTCTGTAATTAATGAGAGCTTAAAAGATGAAATCGTTGTAACAGTGATTGCGACAGGTTTTGATGATAGCATTTCAATGCAGCCACCAAAGCCGATTATTCGTCCTACCGCGACTACTAAAAATGTGCAACAGCCAGTACAACCAGTTAAACAACGTGAAATAAAGCGTGAAGTAAAGCGCGAAGAGCCGGTTGTAAATGAGCGTAGTGCAGATGTAGATGACATTGACATTCCAGCATTTTTACGTAACCGTCGTAGACGATAATTGAATTGAAATTTTACCGTGACTAATAGTCTGTTAAATATTTTGATTTTAAATAAAAAGAAGGCCTGTTTAGGCCTTCTTTTTTTATGCCTACAAATCTTTTTTATTCAGGATTTCAGGAATAATTTGTATTTTTTTCACACGACAAATTATTCCTGAAAGCTTCAAAATAACAAAAAATCCCTTCCGTCAATTGACACACTTTTCCATAGGATATGCATTATACTAGTCTAAACTTTATAAAAAAGAGGTGAACCGTTTGGTCGTTTACGCCGATATTATTTGGTTATTAAACGTCTGCATTGATTTCCTTTTACTTTTATTAACAGCAATTGTTTTAAAGCGAAAAGTAAAAAGGTGGAGACTTGCACTTGGCGCATGTATCGGTTCAACAATTGTTATTTTTGCATTCACACCGTTAGCGTCTGTGATGACACATCCTGTGATGAAATTATTATATTCATTCCTCATTGTTTATACCGCATTTGGTTTTATTCGTTTTCGTACATTTTTACAGACTGTTTTAACGTTTTATTTTGTAACATTTATGGTAGGAGGCGGCCTTGTTGGAGCGCACTTTTTTCTTCAAACAAATGACATGGTCAATGGACTTGTTTCTACAAAATCCATTTCATATGGTGATCCTGTAAGTTGGGTGTTTGTTATAATTGGTTTTCCGATTATGTACTATTTTTCTAAAAAGAGAATTGCAGATGTAGAAGTGACAAAAATCCATTATGAGCAAATTGTGAAAGTAGATATCAAAATTGATATAAATGATATTCAACTAGATGGATTGATTGATAGTGGAAATCAATTGTATGACCCACTTACAAAAACACCAGTTATGATTATACCTATTTCTTCTTTAGAACATGTGCTTCCAAAGTGGTTAATAGAGCAAGTTCAAATGAAAACAGCAATTCCGTATATACCAGATGAAGAATCACAGTGGGCAAGGCGTTTGAGGTTGATTCCTTATCGTGCTGTAGGTGTTAATCAACAATTTTTGTGGGCAATTAAACCTGACATTGTACGAGTTTATCATGAAGGCACTACAGTTACCGTAAATAAAGTATTAATTGGTTTGAATACACAGCAACTATCACCAAATGGTGAGTATCAATGTATTTTACATCCAAAAATGTTATTGTCTCAAGAAGTGACAATTGCTTAATACAAAAGGGAGGAATTTTATGTTGAAATTAAAATTTCGTTTAACTTATCTTTGGTATAAATTATTACTAAAACTTGGAATTAAGACCGATGAAATTTATTATATTGGTGGAAGTGAAGCACTGCCGCCTCCATTAACAAAAGAAGAAGAGGAGATATTACTGCAAAAACTGCCAAAGGGAGATGAAACGGCACGATCGCTTTTAATTGAACGTAATTTACGTCTTGTTGTATACATTGCTAGAAAATTTGAAAATACAGGAATCAATATTGAGGACCTGATTAGTATTGGAACCATTGGTTTAATTAAAGCGGTTAATACATTTAATCCAGAAAAGAAAATTAAACTTGCAACATATGCTTCAAGGTGTATTGAAAATGAAATTTTAATGCATTTGCGAAGAAATAATAAAAATCGTTCAGAAGTATCATTTGATGAGCCTCTTAATATTGATTGGGACGGAAATGAATTATTGCTATCAGATGTTCTTGGAACGGATGAAGATATTATTACAAAAGATTTGGAAGCAACTGTTGACCGCCATTTACTGATGAAAGCATTGCATCAATTAAATGATCGAGAGAAGCAAATTATGGAACTTCGTTTTGGATTAGATGGCGGAGAAGAAAAAACGCAAAAGGATGTTGCAGATATGCTTGGTATTTCACAGTCTTATATTTCCCGTTTAGAAAAACGGATTATTAAAAGGCTTCGTAAAGAATTTAACAAAATGGTATGAAGATAAGCATCTTCTAGCAAATACGTTTTTTATTTAAAGCGCTTGATCGATTGCTTTTTTATGAGTAATGTAAGTTACATTTTAGAAAAGCAATCGTTGGATTTAGTGATGCGGGATAAATGAATATATGCATAAAATTCCCTCCAAAGGAGATACTTTACACTGTACAGCAACTCCCGATAGGAGGGAACACTTTGACGAGAAACAAAGTAGAAATTTGCGGTGTTGATACATCTAAACTTCCAGTACTAAAAAATGAAGAAATGCGACGGCTATTTCGAGAAATGCAAAGCGGCGATATAAGCGCAAGGGAGAAACTAGTAAACGGAAACTTACGTCTTGTACTGAGCGTCATCCAAAGATTTAACAACAGAGGGGAGTTTGTTGATGATTTATTTCAAGTTGGCTGCATAGGACTTATGAAATCCATTGATAACTTTGACCTAAGCCAAAATGTTAAATTTTCAACGTATGCTGTACCAATGATTATTGGAGAAATTCGAAGATATTTGCGTGATAATAACCCGATACGCGTCTCGCGTTCATTACGTGATATTGCGTATAAAGCATTGCAAGTACGAGAGAAGCTTATTGCTGAGAATTCAAAAGAGCCAACAGCGATGGATATAGCAAAGGTACTTGATGTGACGCACGAAGAAATTGTGTTTGCACTTGATGCGATTCAAGATCCAGTTTCATTATTTGAGCCGATATACAATGATGGTGGGGATCCGATTTTTGTGATGGATCAGCTAAGTGATGATAAACAAAGGGACGAGCAATGGGTCGAAGAACTTGCATTAAAAGAGGGAATGAAGCGATTAAATGAACGAGAAAAGATGATTATTCGCAAGCGTTTCTTTCAAGGAAAAACACAAATGGAAGTAGCGGAGGAAATTGGGATTTCTCAAGCGCAAGTGTCACGTCTTGAAAAATCAGCAATTAAACAAATGAATAAAACAATTCAAGGCTAAGGTCTCATCATTTATGATGAGACCTTTTATAGTTTTAAAGGGAGATTCTGCTCATAGGGAGGGTGATGTGTTCATATAATGGCTATATAGAAAAGACTTTGTACGTGAAGGGTAATGGAGTGTCACTTTGTTTATGCTTTGCGGTGAATTGTGATTATCAGTTAAGTATGAAACAAAGGAGAGGATAGCAATGATACGTATTTCGGAATTTCAAATGAAAGATGTTGTCAATGTGTCAGATGGGAAGAAACTTGGAAATATTGGAGATATCGATATCGATATGAAGACGGGAAAGATTCAAGCAGTTATTATTACAAAACAAGGAAAAATGCTAGGTTTATTTGGAAAAGAAGAAGAGTTTGTAATTCCTTGGAGACAAATTGTGAAAATAGGAGAAGATGTTATCTTAGTTCGAGCAGATCATGCGAATACAATTACAGAAACAATACAAACACCGACAATTTCTTAAAGAATGTTACAAATTCCTCTTTTTTTAATGTTGTCATTATGGAAAAATAAAAGTATGGTAAAATAGACAGGAAGTACCATACTTTTTATGTTATTTTATTATAAGGAGCCTTTTTATGAGAGAACCATTTACATATAAGGACGATATGTTACATTTACAAGCGTGGGAACAACTGGGGCCCATCATAGCTGGATTTACGACCAAAGAAGGCGGAGTGAGTACCGGATCGTTTCATACAATGAATTTAGGGCTACACGTCCATGACAAAGTGGAAGATGTTCATGAAAATCGCCGTCTTTTAGCAGAAAAGTTACATGTTTCATTAGAAAATTGGATTTGTTCTGAACAGGTTCATGACTATCATGTTGCAAAAGTAGGAAAGCAAGAGAAGGGAAAAGGGGTCTTTTCCTATGAAGATGGTATCTCGAATACAGATGGCATATATACGACAGATACTGACGTGTTATTAACATCTTGTTATGCAGATTGTGTTCCGTTATACTTCTATTCCCCATCTTATAAAATGATTGGACTTGCACATGCTGGTTGGAAAGGAACCGTAAAGGGAATTGCAAGTGAAATGATTAGAAAATGGAAAGACGAAGGTGTATCACTTGATGATATACATGTTGCTATCGGACCGTCTATTGGTGCGTGTTGTTATGTTGTTGATGAACGTGTGTTATCTGCAGCTAAACAAGTGGTTCATGGTTCCGTTCCATATGAAATGATTTCTGATGGACAATATGCAATTGATTTAAAAGAAATAAATCGTTTGCTTTGTTTACAAGCTGGGATTAAAGAAGAGCATATTATCATGTCATCTCTTTGTACAAGCTGTGAAACGCAATTATTTTTCTCACATCGTCGCGATTATGGAAAGACGGGAAGAATGCTTAGTTTTATCGGCTTTAAGGAGGAGTGAAAATAGTGACAGTACAAGAAAATTTAATATACGTTCAACAAGAAGTAGAAAAAGCATGTCAACGAGTGAATAGATCTTTAGATGAAATTACACTTGTTGCTGTTACAAAAACAGTAGGCATTGAAAAAACAAATGAGGTGTTACAAGCCGGGCTTATACATCTTGGTGAAAATCGTAATGAAGGCTTTTTGCAGAAATATGAGTATTTTGGAAACAAAGCAACGTGGCATTTTATCGGTTCGTTGCAGTCTAGAAAAGTAAAAGAGATTGTAAATGAAATTGATTATTTACACTCACTTGATCGTCTTTCACTTGCAAAAGAAATTCAAAAACGAGCAACTAAACCAATTCGCTGCTTTGTACAAGTGAAAACTTCAGAGGAAGAGTCCAAACAAGGAATAGCTATAGATGAAACAATTGAGTTTATTCACAATTTACAACAGTTGGATAAGATTGAGGTTGTTGGACTTATGACAATGGCACCTTACACGGATGATGAAATGCAAATTCGTAGTTGTTTTCAAATGTTGCGTAAACTGCAAAAGCAAGTACAAGATTTAAAGCTAACATATGCTCCATGTACGGAGTTATCAATGGGAATGTCAAATGATTATACAATTGCAATTGAAGAAGGTGCTACATTTATTCGTTTGGGGACGATTTTAGTAGGAAAAGAATAGAAGGAAGGAGAATCTTATTATGAGTTGGTCAAAAGTAAAGTACTTCTTTTTTGACACACCAGAAGAGCGAGAAGCACACTATGCTTATGAAAAGGAGCAAAAAGAAATGAAAAAACAGCAGGAACCGGAACAGGAACAGGATATTCCGCTTACAAAGGTACAACCGAAACAAAACGTGGTAAGTATTGAAACAGCAAAACACCCTTCAAAAGTTGTTTTATTAGAGCCACGTACGTATTCAGAGGCACAGGGTATTGCAGATCATTTAAAAGGTCGCCGTGCGGTTGTGATTAATTTACAGCGCATGTCTACAGATCAAGCATTACGTATCGTTGATTTTCTAAGCGGCACTGTATATGCAATAGGCGGAGACATTCAAAAATTAGGTCCAAAAACATTTATATGTACACCTGATAATGTGGACATTGTTGGAGCAATTTCTGAATTGTTCGGTGAAGAGGAAGATACAAATATAAAAAGGTGGTAATACGCCATGACAATGATTTTACAAATATTGCTCTATGTAATACAAATTTATTCCTGGGCGCTTATTATCTATATCCTACTATCTTGGGTTCCGGGAGCAAGAGAGTCGACGTTTGGTGATTTCCTTGCCCGTATTTGCGAGCCATATTTAGAACCATTCCGGAGGTTTATCCCACCGATCGGAGTAATCGATATTTCTCCAATCGTAGCAATCATTGTACTACGCTTAGCTAGTTCAGGATTGATCCGTGTATTTGAATTTTTTGTGAGGTAAGAGGATATATACATGAGCATCTATGAACATTTTAGACCTGAAGAAACGGTTTTCGTTGATAAAGTGTTAGAATGGAAGCAAGCGGCAGAAGAATATCATCAAGTGAAACTGACTGATTTTCTTGACCCGCGTGAACAACAGATTGTTTCTATGATTGTTGGACATCAAGGAGATGCTATGTTTCAATTTTATGGAGCTACTCCTAATGCAGAAAGAAAACGGGCGTTAATTTATCCAAATTATCTTATGCCGAATGAAGAAGAGTTTCAAGTAGGAGTATTAGAAATTGACTATCCTTCTAAATTTTACACGCTGGAACATCGTCAAATATTAGGGGCATTTATGTCTCTTGGGTTAAAGAGAGAAAAATGCGGAGATATTTGGCTCCAAGAAAATCGTGCCCAAATTGTAGTTGCAAAAGAAGTTGTTTCGTATATAAAAATGAATTTACAATCGATTGGAAGAACAAAAGTGTCTTTGGCACCTGTGTTATTGGAAAACGTATTACATATACAAGAACAGTGGGACGAGAAATCGGGAACTGTTTCGTCGCTTCGATTAGATGTACTGATAGCAGAAATGTTTCATATATCTCGTCAGAAAACACAGCTGTTTATTAAAAATGGTCTTGTGAAAGTAAATTGGAAAGTAGTTGAGCAATCTGCTTATGACTGCTTTCCGGGAGATGTATTTTCTGTCAGAGGTTATGGGAGGAGTAAATTACTCACTGTTGATGGAAAAACAAAACGCGATAAATGGAGAATTTTGTATGGAATCTTAAAATGATTTCTTTTTTTAGAAGGAAAATCTCCCATTTTGTCGAAGAAAAGATATAATTAAAAAAGGAAATTTTAGATAACCTACTTGGAGGTGGCGTTTGTGCCGTTAACACCGTTAGATATTCATAATAAAGAATTTAGTCGTGGCTTTCGCGGCTACGATGAGGATCAAGTAAATGAATTTCTTGATCAAGTCATTAAAGATTATGAATTAGTAATTCGTGAGAAGAAAGCGTTAGAAGAAAAGGTTGCACAACTAGAAGGGAAATTAGAACATTTCTCTAATATCGAGGATACATTAAATAAATCTATTGTTGTAGCGCAAGAAGCAGCAGAAGAAGTAAAACGTAATGCACAAAAAGAAGCAAAGTTAATTGTTCGTGAAGCAGAGAAAAATGCGGACCGTATTATTAACGAAGCGTTAGTAAAGTCAAGAAAAGTAGCATTTGATATTGAAGAATTGAAAAAGCAAGCGAAAGTGTTCCGTACACGTTTCCGTATGCTAATAGAAGCACAGCTTGAAATGCTAAACAATGATGACTGGGACAAGCTAATCGAGTTGGAAGAAGAAGTAGATGAGCTTCTTAAGAAAGAAGAAACAGTGTAAGCTTGACGTTTTTCTTATTATTACATATAATTCTATACAACATAAATTTTTAGAAAAACGAAGATAGGGATAAGTACTTTTTTCAACCTTATATAGCGAACTGAGGACGGTGGAAGCTCAGGATAAGGAGAGAATGGGAATATCACCCTGGAGTTCCTCGCTGAACAACAAAGTAAGCAGAGGCGTGTATTCGCGTTAAGAATATAAAGAGGATTGCTATATGTAGTAGTCTACTAGGGTGGTACCGCGGGAGACCTTCTCGTCCCTTTTTTGGGGATGAGAAGGTCTCTTTTTTATTCCATTTATTTAGAAAAAATGTCTTTTTTTATATATTTAAGGAGGAATTAAGCATGGATTACAAAGATACTTTATTAATGCCAAAAACAGAATTTCCAATGCGTGGAAATCTACCGAAACGTGAGCCTGTAATGCAAGAAAAATGGGTGGAAATGAACATTTATGAAAAAGTACAAGAACGTACAAAAGGGCGTCCGCTATTCGTACTACATGATGGACCTCCATATGCGAATGGTGACATTCATATGGGACATGCTTTAAATAAAGTATTAAAAGATTTTATTGTGCGCTATAAATCAATGAATGGTTTTTCAGCACCATATGTACCAGGTTGGGATACGCATGGATTACCAATCGAGCAAGCTTTAACAAATAAAGGTGTTAAGCGTAAAGAGATGACAGTTGCTGAGTTCCGTAAACTTTGTGAAGAATACGCATATGAGCAAGTAAGCCGTCAGCGTGAGCAATTTAAACGTTTAGGTGTACGTGGTGATTGGGATAACCCATACATTACATTAGAGCCAGCATACGAAGCACAGCAAATTAAAGTATTTGGTGAAATGGCGAAAAAGGGTTACATCTATAAAGGACAAAAACCTGTGTACTGGTCTCCGACAAGTGAATCTGCATTAGCAGAAGCGGAAATAGAATATAAAGATAAAAAATCAGCATCTATTTATGTAGCATTCCCTGTTAAAGATGGAAAAAATGCTTTAGAAGGCGACGAGAAGTTCATCATTTGGACAACAACACCTTGGACATTGCCAGCTAACTTAGGTATTTCTGTTCATGCAGAACTTGAATACAGCATTGTAAAAGTAGATGATGCAAAATATATCATTGCTTCTGAGCTATTTGAAGCAGTTTCAAAAACATTAGAGTGGGAAAATGCGGAAGTTGTAAAAACAGTAAAGGGTAGCGAACTTGAGTATACAGTGGCTAAGCATCCATTCTATGACCGTGATTCTCTCGTTATGCTTGGTGAGCACGTTACAACAGATGCTGGTACAGGTTGTGTACATACAGCACCAGGACACGGGGAAGATGACTTCCTTGTTGGGAAACAATATGGATTAGAAGTTCTTTGTCCAGTTGATGATAAAGGTGTATTAACAAGTGAAGCACCTGGATTTGAAGGGTTATTCTACGATAAAGCAAATAAACCAATCACGGAAAAATTAGAAGAGGTTGGTGCATTATTAAAATTAACATTTATTACGCATTCTTATCCACATGACTGGAGAACGAAACAACCAATTATTTTCCGCGCAACTGCACAATGGTTTGCATCTATTGAAGCGTTCCGCAGTGAATTATTACAAGCTGTAGAGGAAACAAAATGGGTACCAGCATGGGGTGAAACACGCCTTCATAATATGGTTCGTGACCGCGGTGATTGGTGTATTTCTCGTCAACGTGCGTGGGGTGTTCCGATTCCTGTATTCTATGCAGAAAACGGTGATCCAATCATTACAGATGAAACGATTAATCATGTAGCAGCCTTATTCCGTGAACATGGTTCGAACGTATGGTTTGAACGTGAAGCGAAAGACTTATTACCAGAAGGCTTTACACATCCATCTAGCCCAAATGGCGAATTCCGTAAAGAAACGGACATTATGGATGTATGGTTTGATTCTGGTTCTTCTCATCAAGCTGTATTAGAAGAGCGTGATGATCTGCAACGTCCAGCTGATTTATATTTAGAAGGATCTGACCAATATCGCGGTTGGTTTAACTCTTCATTATCAACAGCAGTTGCGGTAACAGGTAAAGCACCGTATAAAGGTGTCTTAAGTCACGGCTTCGTACTCGATGGTGAAGGTCGTAAAATGAGTAAATCTATTGGAAACATTGTTGTGCCGAAGAAGATTATGGATCAATTAGGCGGCGATATTTTACGTTTATGGGTATCTTCAGTTGATTATCAATCTGATGTACGTATTTCTGATGATATCTTAAAACAAGTAGCAGAAGTATATCGTAAAATTCGTAACACATTCCGCTTCTTATTAGGAAACTTAGCTGATTTTGATCCAAGTAAAGATGTGGTACCAGCTGCAGAACTTCGTGAAGTAGACCGCTACATGTTAGTGAAATTAAACGACTTAATTGCGAAAGTAAAAGATGCTTATGAAACGTATGAATTTGCAGCTGTATATCATGCGATTCACAACTTCTGTACAATTGATTTAAGTTCATTCTATTTAGATTTTGCAAAAGATATTTTATATATCGAAGCAGAAAATAACCATGATCGCCGTGCAATTCAAACGGTACTGTATGATGTTCTTGTTGCATTAACAAAACTTGTAACGCCAATTTTACCTCATACAGCGGATGAAGTATGGCCATATGTTCCTGGTGTAATAGAAGAAAGCGTTCAGTTAACTGATATGCCGGAAGCTGTAGAAGTAGAAGGCGCTGAAGAGTTAAAAGTAAAATGGGATGCATTTATGACACTTCGCGATGATGTATTAAAAGCGTTAGAAGTGGCACGTAATGAGAAAGTAATTGGTAAATCGTTAAATGCGAGCATTACCCTATTCCCAACTGCAGAAATGAAACAAATGTTAGAGTCTATTAGCGAAGATTTAAAACAGTTGTTTATTGTCTCTGAGTATAAACTTGGTGGAACGATGGAAGAAGCGCCAGCTGATGCACCGAAATATGAACATACAGCTGTCGTTGTAGCACAAGCAACTGGTGAAACGTGTGAACGTTGTTGGGTTGTATCTGAAACAGTAGGAAGTAATGCAGACCATCCAACATTATGTGAACGCTGTGGAGAAGTTGTAAAAGAACATTATGTAAAATAATGAAATGAGGAAAATCGACTGCCTTATATGCAGTCGATTTTTTCTTCCTTGGAAGGAAAAATGTGTGTGCGGTAATCGCGTGCTTTTCGGATAAACTAACGATACATTCCAGCCGGGAGGGACGCGCTTGTGACTGACACATACATGGAGATTCAAGAAGAGCTGCAATTGATGAAACGAGAACTACAGGAGCGACTAGCAAAGGAAGAGACGTATGCGTATGATGTAGAATTTGGACAGGAATTTTTAGGTATAGATAATACTAATGGGAAAAATAAATTATTATTGCATGATATGAGAGAAGATTTAAAAGATGTAGAGCGAGCACTTTTGAAAATGGAAATTGGTATGTATGGGATTTGTGAAGAAACAGGGCAAAGAATGACGCTTAGACAATTAAAGGCTATGCCAACAGCACGTACAGTTTATGAATGTTTTTATGAAAAAGTAAAAACAATTTAAAGACAACAATATTATATTACCTATTTCATTTTATTTTATGCTCCCATGCGATGCTTCATTGTGAAAACATAGCAGCTATGCTAAAATTTTGAGGTACACTGTCATTGTGGGGGAAACGAAAATGATATATTATTTGATAGCATTATTTGTGATTGTCATTGATCAAGTATCAAAATGGATTATCGTAAAGGAAATGGAGTATGGCCAGAGCATTCCGATTATTGATAATGTGCTATACATAACGTCTCACCGTAATACTGGGGCTGCATGGGGCATTTTAGAAAATAGAATGTGGTTCTTTTATGTTATCACAGTCATCTTTGTTATTTTTATTGTGATTTATATGCAAAAATATGCAAAGACAGACAAGCTTCTCGGCATTTCGCTTGGACTTATTCTAGGCGGAGCAATTGGTAATTTTATTGATCGTGTATTCCGAAAAGAAGTTGTTGATTTTATTCATACGTATATTTTCTCATACAACTTCCCGGTATTTAACATTGCAGATTCGGCATTATGTGTTGGTGTTATGTTAATTATTATTCAAACATTACTAGAAGGAAAGAAAACAAAGGAGTAAATAATGAGCGAAGTAGTGCAAGTAACAGTTACAGAAGAGCAAAAAAACGAACGGATTGATAAATTTGTTGCAGGGGTGAACAATGAATGGTCGCGTTCACAAGTACAACAATGGATTAAAGATGGTGTTGTAACCGTAAATGGAAAAGACATCAAAGGGAACTATAAAGTAAAAACAAATGATGAAATTACAGTTACCATTCCAGAACCAGAATCATTAGATATTCTTCCAGAAGATATGAATTTAGAGATTTATTATGAGGATAGTGATGTACTTGTCGTAAATAAGCCGCGTGGCATGGTTGTACACCCTGCGCCAGGTCATACGAGCGGTACGCTAGTGAACGGTTTAATGTATCACTGTAAAGATTTATCGGGTATTAACGGTGTAATGCGCCCAGGAATTGTGCACCGCATTGATAAAGATACCTCTGGATTATTGATGGTGGCAAAAAATGATATGGCACATGAAGCACTTGTAAATCAGCTTGTGGCAAAAACAGTGACAAGACGCTACCAAGCCATTGTTCATGGTGTTATTCCGCATGATAAAGGAACGGTTGATGCGCCAATTGGACGCGATAAACAAGACCGTCAAAGTATGACTGTTGAGGAAAATGGAAAACATGCTGTAACTCATTTCCGTGTATTAGAACGTTTTAATAATTTCACTCATGTGGAATGTCAACTGGAAACAGGTCGTACGCATCAAATTCGTGTACATATGAAATATATTGGGTACCCACTTGCAGGTGACCCGAAATATGGTCCAAAGAAAACATTTGATATAAATGGTCAAGCATTACATGCAGGTATTTTAGGTTTCGTTCACCCGCGCACAGGTGAATATTTAGAATTTGAAGCACCAATTCCACAAATTTTTGCAGATCTTTTGGATGAATTGCGAAAATAATATTGACAATCGTTATAAAAACTGCAATAATAACAGCAGTTGAATAAGTCCTTTAACACAGCCCCGTGAGGTTGAGAAGGTAACGGTTTGAAATACGTAGGGTACGTATACCCTTTTTCAAAAAATCCTCTCGCACACGACGAGAGGATTTTTTTATACCATTCCTCTCATGCAAGAAAAAAGCCTGGAGGTGAAGAACGTGAAAGAAAAAGCAGTGGTACTAGATGATCAAATGATTCGCCGTGCTTTAACACGCATTAGTCACGAAATTGTAGAACGTAATAAGGGTGTTGAAAATTGTGTTTTAGTTGGGATTAAAACACGCGGTATTTTTATCGCACAGCGCTTAGCGGAACGAATTAGTCAAATTGAAGGGAAAGAGATGGCAGTTGGTGAATTAGACATTACATTATATCGTGATGATTTAACGCTGCAATCAAAAGATAAAGAACCGCTTGTAAAAGGTTCAGATATTCCTGTTGACATTACAAATAAAAAAGTTATCCTCGTTGATGACGTATTATATACAGGAAGAACAGTAAGAGCTGCCATGGATGCATTAATGGATATCGGTAGACCATCGCAAATTCAGTTAGCTGTTCTTGTAGATAGAGGTCATCGTGAACTACCAATTCGCGCTGATTATGTAGGGAAAAACATTCCAACATCAAGCGAAGAGCGTATTGAAGTAGGACTTCAAGAAACAGACAAACAAGATCGAGTAAGCATATACGAAAAATAAAGCCCTTTTAAATGTAGTCCTGTGAGGCTGCCAAAGGGTCTTGGCTTTCATATGTCTAATTTGACATACGAAAGTATAGGACTCTTTGCGCATAGGGCGCAAAGAGTTTTTTTATTGCAAGTTTTCAACATTGGAGGAGATAATAATGGAGCAAAAGCCAGTGTTAGACATTCATGAAGTACCGAAACCAGGAAAATGGTTGTTGTTAAGTATACAACATTTATTTGCTATGTTCGGAGCAACGGTGCTTGTTCCATTTTTAACTGGACTAAGCCCAGCAGTTGCTTTAATTTCGAGCGGAATAGGAACATTAGCATTCCTGTTAATCACGAAAGGGCAAGTTCCAGCTTACCTCGGATCATCATTTGCATTTATTACGCCTATTATTACAGTAAAAACAGCAGGCGGCCCAGGAGCAGCAATGCTGGGTGGAATGCTAGCAGGACTTGTTTACATGTTGATTGCACTTGCGATTAAAAAATCTGGATCTAACTGGATTATGAAGCTTTTACCACCAATCGTCGTAGGTCCAGTCGTTATGGTAATTGGACTTTCACTTGCGAATGTAGCAGTAGGC
The DNA here is from genome assembly GCF_050474045.1 of Bacillus sp. S2(2024). Classification (NCBI taxonomy): domain Bacteria; kingdom Bacillati; phylum Bacillota; class Bacilli; order Caryophanales; family Bacillaceae; genus Bacillus; species Bacillus sp. S2(2024). Next base: position 2,927,889 of record NZ_JBFLUS010000003.1, on the reverse strand, counting down.
ATGGCAATGAATAATGCAGATGGAAAGTATAGTTTTACACACTTTTCAGTTGCACTCGTAACATTAGCAATTACAATCATCTGCACAATCTTTGGAAGAGGATTTTTCAGTATCATACCAGTTTTAATAGGAATCATAGGCGGTTACATCTTTGCTTACTTCCAAGGTTTAGTTGATTTAAAACCAGTAATAGAAGCGAAATGGTTTGCTGTACCAGATTTCGTAGTACCATTTGTCACATATACACCGGAATTTTCGTGGAAAATAGCATTAGTAATGATACCTGTTGCAATCGTTACAGTTTCAGAACATATTGGACATCAAATTGTACTTGGAAATGTTGTGAATAAAGACTTAATTGAAAAACCAGGTTTACATCGCTCTATTATGGGAGACGGAATTGCAACATTTATTGCTTCACTAATTGGAGGGCCGCCAAATACGACTTACGGTGAAAATATTGGGGTGCTTGCAATTACAAGAGCATACAGTGTATATTTATTCGTCGGATCAGCAATATTTGCAATCATGTTCGGATTCATTGGTAAAATCTCAGCTCTTATTCATTCGATCCCAACACCAGTTATGGGAGGAGTTTCAATCTTACTATTCGGTGTTATCGCATCAAGCGGTTTACGCATGATGGTAGATGAGAAAACAGATTTAGGTGATAAACGAAACTTAGTAATAGCATCAGTCATACTTGTAATTGGCATCGGCGGTGCCGTGCTTCATATCGGTCAATCATTCCAAGTAGAAGGCATGGCTCTTGCAGCAATTGTAGGGGTAATCCTAAACTTAGTACTACCTGAACTGAAACAACAAAAACAACAAAAACAATCAAAGCAAATTGCTTCATAAAGGCAACTTTTTAATTCAGTCCTGTGAGACGGAAAAGGATGTGTAGTTTGTTACACCCTAGTCTCAAATGGTTAGGGTATTTTTATGCAGTTATTGTTATATAAATACAAAGGTGTTAAGATAAAAATCAGAAAGATGAGGGATGACAATGAACCATTTGTTAACGATGAGTGAATTATCGGAGCAGGAGATTTCAGAAATCCTAAAAGATGCAGAAGATTTCGCGAGTGGAAAAGGAATAAGAACGACAGAGCAAACGTTTGTTGCAAACTTATTCTTTGAGAATAGTACGAGAACACGTTTTAGCTTTGAAGTAGCAGAGAAGCGATTAGGGCTTGATGTTCTGAACTTCTCAGCAGAGTCTTCTAGCGTACAAAAAGGAGAAACACTATACGATACGATAAGAACACTCGAATCAATCGGAACAAAAGCAGTAGTCATCCGCCATCAACAAGATCGCTACTTCGATGAGCTAAAGGATCAAGTAAACATTCCAATCTTGAATGCTGGAGATGGATGTGGAAATCATCCAACGCAATGTCTTCTAGATCTTCTAACAATTAAACAAGAGTTTGGAAGATTTGAAGGAGTAAAGATTGCGATTGTTGGAGATATTCGCCATAGCCGAGTAGCACGTTCTAATGCTGAAGCTTTAACAAAACTAGGAGCAACGATTTACTTTGCTAGTCCTGAAGAGTGGAAAGATGAAACGAACACATTTGGAACATACAAAAGTTTAGATGAGCTTGTTCCAGAAGTTGATGTGATGATGTTACTTCGTGTGCAACATGAACGTCATGATCATTATGAAACAGATATCATGAAACAGTATCATGAGCAACACGGATTAACAATTGAACGAGAAAAGCGTATGAAACAGGGAAGCATTATTATGCATCCAGCTCCTGTAAATCGTGATGTAGAAATTGCAAGTGAACTCGTAGAGTGTGAGCGTTCACGCATATTCAAACAGATGGAAAACGGAGTTTACGTAAGAATGGCTGTACTAAAACGCGCATTACCAAATGTATTAGGAGGAATGAAACATGAACTATTTGTTTAAAAATGGACGTTATTTGAATGAAGAAGGAAAAATCGTAGCAACAGATCTTCTCGTACAAGACGGTAAAATTGCGAAAGTAGCAGAAAATATTACGGCAGATCATGCTGAAGTAATCGATGTAAACGGAAAATTAATTGCACCTGGATTAGTAGATGTACACGTTCATCTTCGTGAACCAGGTGGTGAGCATAAAGAAACAATTGAAACAGGTACACTTGCAGCAGCAAAAGGTGGATTTACAACAATTTGCGCAATGCCAAATACACGTCCAGTACCAGACAGCAGAGAACATATGGAAGACTTGCAAAAACGAATTAAAGAAAAAGCACATGTAAATGTATTGCCGTATGGAGCGATTACAGTACGCCAGGCAGGTTCTGAAATGACAGACTTTGAAACATTAAAAGAACTTGGAGCATTCGCGTTTACTGATGATGGCGTAGGCGTACAAGATGCAAGCATGATGCTGGCAGCGATGAAGCGTGCAGCAAAATTAAATATGGCAGTTGTTGCACACTGTGAAGAAAATACGCTTATTAATAAAGGTTGTGTACATGAAGGGAAGTTTTCTGAGAAGCACGGCTTAAACGGTATCCCATCAGTATGTGAATCTGTACATATTGCCCGGGACATATTACTTGCAGAAGCAGCAGGTTGTCACTATCACGTATGTCACGTAAGTACAAAAGGATCTGTACGTGTGATTCGTGATGCAAAGCGTGCTGGAATTAAAGTAACAGCAGAAGTAACACCGCATCACTTAGTACTATGTGAAGATGATATCCCATCGGTTGATCCAAACTTTAAAATGAACCCACCGCTTCGAGGAAAAGAAGACCATGAAGCATTAATTGAAGGATTACTAGATGGAACAATCGACATAATTGCAACAGATCATGCACCGCATGCAGCAGAAGAAAAAGCACAAGGTATTGAAAGAGCGCCATTTGGAATTACTGGTTTTGAAACAGCATTCCCATTACTATATACAAACCTTGTGAAAAAGGGAATTATCACATTAGAACAGTTAATTCAATTCTTAACAGAAAAACCAGCTGACACATTCGGTTTAGAAGCAGGCCGACTGCAAGAAGGAAGAGCAGCTGATATTACAATTATTGATTTAGAACAAGAAGAAGAGATTGACCCAGCAACATTCTTATCAAAAGGAAAAAATACGCCATTTGCAGGTTGGAAGTGCCAAGGATGGCCGGTTATGACATTAGTTAGCGGTAAGATCGCATGGCAAAAGGAGAGTGCATTAGTATGAAAAGACAGCTTATCTTAGAAGATGGAACAGTATTAATTGGAAAAGGCTTTGGCGGAGAAATTGAAAAATCAGGTGAAGTCGTATTTACAACAGGGATGACGGGATATCAAGAGACATTATCTGATCCATCATATTGCGGTCAAATCGTAACATTTACGTATCCATTAATCGGAAATTACGGTATTAATCGTGATGATTTTGAATCAATTCATCCATCTGTAAATGGTTTAATAGTAAACGAAATTTGTGATCACCCATCTAACTTCCGTAATGAAATTTCGTTAGATGAGTATTTAAAAGAAAGAAACATTCCAGGATTAGCAGGGATTGATACAAGAAAATTAACACGAAAAATTCGTCAATATGGAACTTTACGCGGACGTCTTTGCGACATGGATGCGGATGTAGAGTACATCGTTAGCCAATTAAAAGCGACAGTCTTTACAGATCATGTGAAACACGTTTCAACAAAAGATCCATATCCAAGTCCAGGCCGCGGCCATCGCGTTGTACTTGTAGACTTCGGTATGAAGCATGGTATTTTACGAGAACTAAATAAACGTGATTGTGATGTAATTGTTGTACCATACAATACAACGGCTGAAGAGATTTTACGCCTTAGCCCAGATGGAATTATGTTAAGTAATGGACCTGGGGATCCAAAAGATGTACCAGAAGCAATTGAAATGCTAAAAGGCATTATCGGAAAAGTACCATTATTCGGGATTTGCCTTGGACATCAATTGTTCGCTCTAGCATCTGGTGCAAATACAAGCAAGTTAAAATTCGGTCACCGTGGTTTAAATCATCCAGTAAAGAATCTTGCAACTGGAAAAGTAGCCATTACTTCTCAAAACCATGGTTACGCAGTAGAAGAAGAGTCAGTTAAAAGTACAGATCTTGAGATTACACATGTAGCTTTAAATGATGGAACAGTAGAAGGTCTTCGTCATACGAAGTTCCCAGCATTTACAGTACAATACCATCCAGAAGCTTCAGCAGGGCCAGAAGATGCAAATGATTTATTCGAAGATTTCTTAACAATGATTGAAAACTTCAAGAAAGAAGGGGAAGAGTTATGCCAAAACGCCTAGACATTAACACAATTTTAGTAATCGGATCAGGACCAATTGTAATTGGGCAAGCAGCGGAGTTTGATTACTCTGGTACACAAGCTTGTCAATCTCTTAAAGAGGAAGGTTACAAAGTAATCCTTGTTAACTCTAACCCAGCAACAATTATGACAGATACTGCAACAGCAGATAAAGTATACATTGAGCCATTAACATTAGAATTCGTAAGCCGTATTATTCGTAAAGAACGCCCAGATGCAATCCTGCCGACACTAGGCGGACAAACGGGACTAAATATGGCTGTTGAACTTGCAAAATCAGGCGTACTAGAAGAGTGCGGAGTTGAAATTTTAGGAACGAAATTATCAGCAATTGAGCAAGCGGAAGATCGTGATTTATTCCGTACATTAATGCAAGATTTAAATGAACCAACACCACCAAGTGAAATTATTCATAACCTTGATGAAGCATATGAGTTTGTAAAAGAAATCGGTTATCCAGTAATCGTTCGTCCAGCATTCACATTAGGGGGAACGGGCGGTGGTATTTGCCATAACGAAGAAGAGTTAATTGAAATCGTAACAAGTGGTTTAAAACATAGCCCAGTAACACAATGTTTATTAGAGAAAAGTATTGCTGGCTGTAAGGAAATTGAATATGAAGTAATGCGTGATTCAAATGATAACGCAATCGTAGTATGTAACATGGAAAATATTGATCCAGTTGGAGTTCACACAGGTGATTCTATCGTTGTAGCACCGAGCCAAACGTTAAGTGACCGTGAATATCAAATGTTACGTAACACATCATTAAGAATTATTCGTGCATTAGGAATTGAAGGTGGATGTAACGTTCAGCTTGCACTTGATCCACATAGCTTCCAATACTATGTAATCGAAGTAAACCCACGTGTAAGTCGTTCATCTGCACTAGCATCTAAAGCAACTGGATATCCAATTGCGAAATTAGCAGCGAAAATTGCAGTCGGCTTAACATTAGATGAAATTGTAAACCCAGTAACACAAAAAACATACGCTTGTTTCGAGCCAGCATTAGACTATGTTGTTTCAAAAATTCCACGTTGGCCATTTGATAAGTTTGAATCAGCGAACAGAACGCTTGGTACACAGATGAAGGCAACTGGTGAGGTTATGTCAATCGGACGTAACTTAGAGGAATCCTTATTAAAAGCGGTTCGTTCTTTAGAGCTTGGTATTTATCACCTAGAGTTAGATCACTTAAAAGAGCTTGATAAAGAAACGATGAAAAAACGCATTATTAAAGCAGATGATGAGCGTCTGTTCGTTGTAGCAGAAGCAATTCGTCAAGGTGTAACGAAAGAAGAAATTAATGCATGGTGTGAAATGGACTTCTTCTTCTTACAAAAAGTTGAAAACATCGTAAACATGGAACGTAAAGTTAAAAACCATGTAGGCGATATGGAAGTGCTGCAAGAAGCAAAAGAAATGGGCTTCAGTGATCATTACATCGCAGCTGCTTGGAACAAAACAGAGCGTGAAATTTATGAAACACGTAAAGAAAACAGTATGACGCCAGTATTTAAAATGGTAGATACTTGTGCGGCAGAGTTTGAATCTGCAACACCGTATTACTACAGCACATACGCTGATGAAAATGAATCAATTGTAACAGATCGTAAGAGTGTAGTTGTACTAGGATCTGGTCCAATCCGTATCGGTCAAGGTGTTGAGTTTGACTACGCAACAGTTCACTCTGTATGGGCAATTAAAGAAGCTGGATATGAAGCAATTATCATTAACAATAACCCAGAAACAGTTTCAACAGACTTCAGTATTTCGGACAAATTATACTTTGAACCATTAACAATCGAAGATGTAATGCACATCATTGATTTAGAACAGCCAGAAGGTGTTATCGTTCAATTTGGTGGACAAACGGCAATTAACTTAGCGGCGAAATTAGAAGAACACGGTGTGAAAATTTTAGGAACATCACTTGAAGATCTAGACCGTGCAGAAGATCGTGATAAATTCGAAGCTGCATTAACACAGCTTGGTATCCCGCAGCCAGTTGGTAAAACAGCAACAACTGTAGAACAAGCGGTAGCAATCGCTGAAGAAATTGGTTACCCGGTATTAGTAAGACCATCTTACGTACTAGGTGGACGTGCGATGGAAATCGTATATCGTCAAGAAGAACTACTGCACTACATGAAAAATGCAGTTAAAGTTCATGCAGATCATCCGGTACTAATTGACCGCTATATGGTTGGTAAAGAAATTGAAGTAGATGCAATTTCAGACGGTGAAAATGTGTTCATTCCAGGTATTATGGAACATATTGAACGCGCAGGTGTTCACTCCGGTGACTCAATTGGAGTATACCCACCGCAAAGCTTATCTGCAAAACTGAAAGAACAAATTATTGAAAATACAATTGCACTTGGAAGAGGATTAAACATTGTTGGATTATTAAATATCCAGTTTGTAGTATTCAAAGATGAAGTGTATGTAATTGAGGTAAACCCACGTGCGAGTCGTACAGTACCATTCTTAAGTAAAATTACAGGTGTACCGATGGCGAATATCGCAACAAAAGTTATTTTAGGTCAAAATCTTGTAGAACAAGGATATGGAACTGGCTATCACCCAGAAGAGAATGAAGTGTATGTAAAAGCTCCAGTATTCTCATTTGCAAAACTACGTTCTGTTGATACAACATTAGGGCCTGAAATGAAATCAACAGGGGAAGTAATGGGTAAAGACCTAACACTTGAAAAAGCATTATACAAAGGGCTAGTTGCTTCTGGAATTAACATTCCAACGCATGGATCAGTAATCATTACTGTAGCGGATAAAGATAAAGAAGAAGCGATGGAAATTGCAAAACGCTTCCATGAAATCGGCTATAACTTATTAGCAACAGCAGGAACAGCACAATCGTTAACAGAGCAAAACATTCCGGTGCAAGTTGTAAACAAAATTGATTCTGAAGACTACAACTTACTTGATATTATCCGTCAAGGAAAAGCACAGTTTGTTATCAATACATTAACAAAAGGAAAACAGCCAGCGCGTGATGGTTTCCGTATTCGCCGTGAATCTGTAGAAAATGGAGTAGCATGCTTAACATCACTAGATACAACAAGAGCAATCTTACGTGTACTAGAATCCATGACATTTTCAGCTCACGCAATGAAAGAATTTGCGCCAACTGAGCGTCACGAGGTGGTACGTGCATGATGCAAAAGCAAAATATGATCGTCGTTAACCAAAAAGAAATCGCAAAAAATATTTATGAACTAGTGCTTCAAGGTGATCTTGTACAGCAAATGAACGAACCAGGGCAGTTTGTACACATTAAAGTAGCAGAAGGCATTGCGCCTCTGCTGCGCCGCCCAATTAGTATTTGTAATGTTGATCAAGAAAATAACGAGTTTACAATGCTATATCGTGCGGAAGGACAAGGAACAAAAACATTAGCAAAGAAAAAACAAGGTGAACTTGTAGACGTATTAGGACCACTAGGTCATGGATTTCCTGTAGAAGAAGCAGAAGCAGGGCAAATGGCTCTTTTAGTAGGGGGCGGAATTGGTGTGCCACCACTTTATGAGTTATCACAACGCCTTGTTGCAAAAGGAGTACGTGTCATTCACATCTTAGGTTTCCAAACAAAAGATGTTGTCTTCTACGAAGAGAAATTTGCAGAGCTTGGCGATACGTATGTTGCAACAGTCGACGGTACACATGGTACAAAAGGATTTGTAACAGATGTAATCGATACGTATGGAATTGACTTTGACATTTTATACTCATGTGGACCTTTAGCAATGCTTCGTGCATTAGAAGGCCGCTATAAAGAGAAAAAAGCCTACATTTCACTAGAGGAACGTATGGGTTGTGGTATTGGAGCGTGTTTCGCATGTGTATGCCACTTGCAAGAAGATCCAAGTGGACATTCTTACAAGAAGGTGTGTAGTGACGGACCAGTATTTCCAATCGGGGAGGTTGTACTATGAACAGATTGCAAGTTGAATTACCAGGATTATCATTAAAGAATCCAATTATCCCAGCATCTGGTTGCTTCGGGTTTGGTCGTGAGTATGCGCAGTTTTATGATTTAAGTGTACTTGGATCAATCATGATTAAAGCAACAACGGAACAACCTCGTTATGGAAATCCAACACCTCGTGTTGCCGAAACACCAGGCGGAATGCTAAATGCAATCGGGCTTCAAAACCCGGGGTTAGAGAAGGTAATGACGTCTGAATTACCATGGTTAGAGCAATTTGATCTTCCGATTATTGCGAACGTTGCGGGCTCACAAGCTGAGGATTATGTAGCAGTAGCAAAGGAAATTTCGAAAGCTCCAAATGTTCATGCGTTAGAGTTAAATATTTCTTGTCCAAACGTAAAAACGGGTGGTATCGCTTTTGGTACAGTTCCAGAAATTGCTGCTGATTTAACGAAGCGAGTAAAAGAGGTTTCTGAAGTGCCGGTATATGTGAAATTGTCACCGAACGTGGCAAACATTGTAGAGATTGCAAAAGCAATTGAAAACGCTGGTGCGGACGGATTAACGATGATTAATACATTGCTTGGCATGCGTTTAGATTTAAAAACAGCAAAACCAATTTTAGCAAACCGTACAGGTGGACTATCTGGCCCAGCGATTAAGCCGGTGGCAATTCGTATGGTGCACGAAGTGAGTCAAGCTGTGAACATTCCAATTATCGGAATGGGTGGTATTGAATCAGCGGAAGATGTAATTGAGTTCTTCTACGCTGGTGCAAGTGCAGTAGCAGTTGGAACAGCAAACTTCGTTGACCCATTTGTATGTCCAACAATTATTGAAGAATTACCAGCACTTTTAGATGAATTAGGATTTGAACACATTTCGGAATGTCAAGGAAGGAGCTGGAAGCAAACATGTCACAATCTTTAATTATTGCACTGGATTTTCCAGGTAAAGCAGAGGTAGAACAGTTTTTAAGTCACTTTGAAGGGGAACGATTATTTGTCAAAGTTGGTATGGAACTGTTTTACAAAGAGGGACCTGCGATTATTACGTACTTAAAAGAAAAAGGACATCAAATCTTTTTAGATTTGAAGCTTCATGATATTCCGAACACAGTGAAAAGCGCGATGCGTAATTTAGCTAGTTTAGATGTTGATATGGTAAACGTTCATGCTGCTGGGGGAAGCAGTATGATGAAAGCGGCGCTTGAGGGATTAGAGGAAGGTAAGAAAGAAGGAAAAGAGAGACCGATTTGTATTGCAGTTACACAACTAACAAGTACATCGGAAGAAGTAATGAAAAAAGAGATCGGCATTGAGAAAACGTTAGAAGAAGCGGTTGCTCATTATGCGAAATTAACGAAAGAAAGCGGTCTGGACGGCGTTGTTTGTTCAACGCTGGAAGTACCAAAATTGCGTGAAGTATGCGGAGATGCTTTCGTAACAGTAACACCGGGGATTCGTCTTGCAAGTGATGATGTAAATGACCAAGTACGCGTAGCGACGCCTAAACGTGCGCGTGAACTAGGCTCTAGTTATATCGTAGTAGGACGTAGTATTACAAAAGCAGAAAATCCGCGCGCAGCGTATCAAATTGTAAAAGAACAGTGGGAGGGTGTAACAGTATGAAAAAACAAATCGCATCTCATTTATTAGATATTGGAGCAGTATTTTTACAACCCAATGATCCATTTACATGGTCTTCTGGAATGAAATCACCAATTTATTGTGATAATCGTTTAACATTATCATACCCAGAAGTACGTCAAGCGATTGCAGCAGGGTTAGAAGAATTAATTCAAACACACTTCGGGGCTGTTGAGGTTATTGCAGGAACAGCGACAGCAGGTATTGCACATGCTGCTTGGGTAAGCGATCGTATGAACTTACCAATGTGTTATGTACGCAGTAAAGCAAAAGGTCATGGTAAAGGAAACCAAATCGAAGGTAAAGCAGAAAAAGGCCAAAAAGTTGTTGTAGTAGAAGATTTAATCTCAACTGGTGGCAGTGCAATTACTTGTGTAGAGGCACTTCGCGAAGCAGGCTGTGAAGTATTAGGAATCGTATCAATCTTCACATACGAACTTGAAGCAGGAAAAGAAAAATTAGCAGCAGCAAACGTTGCATCATACTCTTTAAGCGACTACAGTGCACTTACAGAAGTAGCAGCAGAAAAAGGTATGATCGGTGAAGCTGAAACGAAAAAACTACAAGAATGGCGCAAAAATCCAGCTGATGAGGCTTGGATTACAGCATAATAATAAAGAAAGCACGACCGCGGGGGGAAACTCGGTCGTGTTTTTTTATGCAATTATACGATTATTGCTTTTTATCTACCTCCCTATTTCCTTTTACAAATAATAGCGTCATATAAGAAACAAGAAACGAAAAAATACTATACATCCCTACCCAAAAGAAAAATGATCGATTAAATAATGTTACTGCTACAATAAGAAAAATCGCAAATGTAATAATAGGCATTATATAATACGTCTTTGTAATTCGTGTACCCATAACAGAAAAAATAAAGACAAGTAACGGACAAATAAATAATGTGAATATAAATTCACTCATGCGCTGTCCTCTTTTCCTATAAGTTTGTTATTTTCCTGTTAAACGTTTTTCTGCACTCGTTTCTTTTCCCTCTAATCGCTTCGTAAATGTATTACGCCAGCTTTCTGATAAAGAATCAACTGCTAATATGCTTTGTATTCCTTCTATATTATGTTTATCATGGTGCATCATTTCATTTGCGAAGGCAATTGTTATATGATGTTCATTTTGTTCTATTCGTTTAATTTCATCAGAAGGGGAAACGGTTCCTTCTTCTAATACTCGTACGTAAAAACCAGTGAAGCCTGTGTTTTGAACAAGAAGGGGGAAATCTTTTCTATGATAGCGATATGCTAGCTTATAACAAGGTTGTCTTGGCTGCGTTACTTGTACGAATGCTTCTCCTATTTTATATATATTGCCAATACATACATCAGATTCTAGTAATCCTGTAATTGTTAAATTTTCTCCAAATGCTCCATATGGAAGCTGTTGTGATAACTCTTTTTCCCAATATGGATAATGTTCAAATGCATATACACAAACAGCTTTATCTTTACCGCCGTGGTGTTTCAAATCCGCTTGCCCATCCCCTTCAAAGTTGAGTAATGATAAATATAAAGGTTTATTAACACTTTCTTTAAACAGACCTGTTTCAATTTCTTTCCCTTGAAACTGTAATTTTTGCGGTGTTCCGATATTGAGGGAAATGATGTGTGGCATAAGTATCGCACCCTTCTGTTATATATATGGTTTATATTACCATAAATAATCTGGAGAATTACGGATTTCATGTAGTATTCTCAAACATAGTTTTGATGAGAAACTATGTTTGAGAATGGAGTATAAGAGAAACATCACTACAATCGTTGTTACAATGAGCCTGATAATAACCCGAAAAAGTAGCTATTGTTAACAGAAAATTACAGGAATAAAAAATATTGATTTTTTGTTACATTTATTATAAGATACTTTATAAGTAAATAAGATAAGCGATGAATGGAATAAAGTAGTGTATGTTCTCCCTGTTAAAGAGAGCTGGCGGTTGGTGTAAGTCAGTACAAAGAACAGCATGAATTACAGTCCAGGAGCATCTTCTTCGAGCGAATTGTAAGGGGAAGACGGTGAAGAGCCGTTATAGAGAATGAAGAGATTGACATATAAAGTTTGTCAATAATTAGGGTGGTACCGCGAATAAAATCGTCCCTACTGATTAATTTCAGTAGGGATTTTTGTATTTTCATAACAACTAAATAATAGATAAGCGATGAATGGAATAAAGTAGTGTATGTTCTCCCTGTTAAAGAGAGCTGACGGTTGGTGTAAGTCAGTACAAAGAACAGCATGAATTACAGTCCAGGAGCATCTTCTTCGAGCGAATTGTAAGGGGAAGACGGTGAAGAGCCGTTATAGAGAATGAAGAGATTGGCATATAGAGTTTGTCAATAATTAGGGTGGTACCGCGAATAAAATCGTCCCTACTGATTAATTTCAGTAGGGATTTTTGTATTTTCATAACAACTAAATAATAGATAAGCGATGAATGGAATAAAGTAGTGTATGTTCTCCCTGTTAAAGAGAGCTGACGGTTGGTGTAAGTCAGTACAAAGAACAGCATGAATTACAATCCAGGAGCATCTTCTTCGAGCGAATTGTAAGGGGAAGACGGTGAAGAGCCGTTATAGAGAATGAAGAGATTGGCATATAGAGTTTGTCAATAATTAGGGTGGTACCGCGAATAAAATCGTCCCTACTGATTAATTTCAGTAGGGATTTTTTATTTGCTTTTAAAAGTAGAAGTATCTAAATGAAGGATTGATGATTATGTTTTTAGGAGGTTTATAGGCCTTTATTTTTAAAAATTTGATTTAGATAAAATCAATTCATTCACCAAGTCAAAATGGTGTTGTAAAGGAGGTGAATAGCCATGGAAGATGGCTATTACTATGTAACATTACTTGCAAAACAATTAAAAAAATTAGGAACAGAAAGAGGAAAAAAGAATGAAGAAAGATGGCTTAAAAAAAGAGTTATTACCTAGACATGTTCAATTTTTAGCGTTAGCGGGAATGATTGGTACGGGCATTTTCAAAGGGAGTGGAGATACTCTAGGGATTGCCGGGCCTGGTGTAATTGTTTCGTACTTACTTGGTGGATTATTAATGATGATTGTTATGGTGGCTTTAGCTGAAATGGCTGTTGTTTATCCAAATCATAATGTTCAACATTTAGTTCATAAGGCTTTTGGATTTCATGTATCATTTGTAGTTGGATGGCTATACTGGATTAACTGGACACTTGTTACAATTGTAGAAATATTAGCGGCAGGCTCTTTTTTACAATTTTGGTTTTCAAATGTACCTCTTTGGTTATTAAGTGCTATTTGTGCGCTTTTAGTTGTGGGGATTAACAGCTTTCAGGTAAAATTCTATGGCGAAATGGAATTTTGGTTTGCTAGTATAAAAATTCTAGCACTGGTATTATTCATCCTTTTAGGTGGAGCAGTCTTATTCGGACTAACGAGTTTTGCTCCATCGACACCAACGGAACATTTATTTGGTCATGGGGGATTCTTTCCAAATGGTATTAAAGGGGTATTTAGTGCTTGTTTTATTGTAATGTTCTCATTTGGAGGATCTGAGTTAATAGGGGTAGCAATTTCTGAAACAAAAGACGTTGAAAAGGTTTTACCTAAAGTGATAAAGGGTGTTGTTTGGCGCGTTATCATATTTTATATCTTGCCCATTACAATTATTGCTGGATTAATACCTTGGAATCAAGTTGCAGGAAATGAAAGTCCATTTATACAAGTAATGAATGCCATTGGTATCCCAGGTGTTGCACATATCATGAATTTTGTTTTATTAACTGCAGTTCTTTCAGCTGCGAATTCAGGAGTTTTTGCTACTTCTAGAACAATGGTTGCGTTAGCTGAAAAAGGAGAAGCTCCAAAAATATTGAAAAAAACTGCGAAATCAGGTGCACCAATTATTGCAATCTTTTTGAATGGCTTATTATTATTGATAGGTGCAGGGCTAGCATTCTTTGCTCCAGATAGTATTATTGGAACAATGATGACAATTCCAGGATTTACAATGTTATTGCTTTGGCTAAGCATTTGCTTTGCGCAACTTAAATTACGCCCTAATTATTCAACAATGCCTAATTTTAAAATGAGTTTTTTTCCAACTACGACTATTATTGGAATCGTGGGATTATGTATTATTTTCATAGGTTCAACGTTTAGTAATGGAATTTCAGTCGGAACAGTGGTTTGTTTTACAACTTTAGCAATTTTAATTGGTTTTGCTTTACTTAAAGGACGGAATAGAAAGAAAGAAGACACACAATTAAAGCATATAAGTTAAATTCATGAGGGCAATAAGTATAGCCTATTTTAAAACTTGATAGGGTAGGGACATTAATCCAATAACCATCAGAGCACGCTTCTATTGAATAGGTGTGCTCTGTCATGTTTGAAGATAAAGAGTGTGAATCTGGGGCAAAAAAAAGTATATAATTTCATTTACCAAAATAAAAATGTCTTTTACTTAAATGAAAGAAAGTGAAACTTCCATCAATGGGGGCTTCATTCCCCACTGATGGAAAGCTCTCACCAATCGGAATCGTATTGCTAAAAAGTAGCGGGATAAATCAAAGTCATAATAAAAAGATGTACTACTTCACGTATACAGTAATACATCTTTTTGTATATTATTTTACGGAATGAGCTTGTTGCATCTTTTTAATAATTCGAATTTGTCCACGATGACTCAATTCATCTTCAAACACATGAAACCATTTAAAATAATTATTTGCTGACTTACCTTCCCAAAATGGAGTTGTTTTAAATAACCATTCGTTTGGAAGGGATTGGAATGTGTCGATGGTTTTATTGCGTACTTCTTGTAATGTGTTAATGTAGAAGTCTAATGATTGGTTTTTAATTTGTTGGCGACCAAGATTCCCTAGTTCAACGCCTGGTAACCAGCGTTCTAGTTCTTCCTCTGTTGGTTCTCTGTCTTCGAACGTATGAATTTGATAATAAAATTCAATAGCCGCCATGTGATATAGAAGCATACCAATTGAATTTGCGTTTTCATCATATAAATAGTCTAATTCTTCAATTGTTAAATCTTGAACAGCACGTAGTGTCGAGAAGCGTGCATAGTTCATCATAGAAACAAGTTTAGAAAAATCATCGCTTAATCCGTCAATCTTATCAATTAAAAATAAATTTTCCATTACAATCCTCCTGTTATGAAATACAACCTTTTAATTTAGTTCTCGAAATAGGAGGAGATTCCTGTTTTTATATAAAATAAAGTGAGACTTCGATCAGTAGGGGCTTCATCTCGAGACTATTTTCTTCGTTTTCTCTGAATCTTGAGATGGGGGTCTTACTGCCCGCAAATAGCGAGATAAAACGAAAGCACCTCTATAATTCGTATTTTTGAGGTGAACCCAAAAAGTTAGACACATATTTTAAGCAACTAATGAGGAATGCGTTCTGTATTGTACAGGACTCATTCCTTTTAATTTTGTTTTAATTCGGTCATGATTGTAGTAGTGAATATATTTTTCTAATTCTAATTTAAAATGTTCCATACTTTCGAACTCTTGTAAGTAGAGTAATTCAGACTTTAATAAGCCAAAGAAATTTTCGATGACTGCGTTATCTAAACAATTCCTTTTACGAGACATACTTTGTGTAATTCCTTTTTCTTTCAATACATGTTGGTATTCCTTCATTTGATAGTGCCATCCTTGATCCGAGTGGAGGATAGGAAATTCACCATTTTTTAATTGTTGAAAAGCCTTATTCAACATCTTTGAGACTAATGGGTAAACAGGACGTTTCTCTATGTTATACGCAATAATTTCACCATTATATAAATCAAGTATCGGGGATAAATACAACTTCTCACCATGTATGTGGAATTCTGTCACATCTGTAACCCATTTCTCATTTGGTTTCGTTGCTCCAAAATCACGTTTTAGTATGTTTGGTGCAATATTACCAACTTTCCCACGATATGAGCGATACTTCTTCATACGGACAAGAGATTTTAAATTCATTTCGCTCATTAAGCGACGAACTGTTTTGTGATTTAATATGATACCTTGATTGCGTAATGTCCATGTAATACGACGATAGCCATATCGACCTTGGTGCTTATGAAAAATCTGTTGGATCATTTCTTTCACTTCGTGATATTTATCTGGGCAATCCATTCGTTTCACCCAGTAATAATAGGTACTGCGCGGAATATCAGCGACTTTTACTAAGTCAATGATTTTAAATTCGTGCCTCAACTCATAAATTATTTGCGCTTTGTCTTGTTCTGTGACTTTTCCTTTTCTTGAATTAAGGCATGTAACTTTTTTAAATACGCATTCTCCATACGTAATCTCTCAATTTCCGCTTTTAATGCTTCTTCTGATCCTTCTACTTGTTGATTGTTCTCTGGCTTCTTTTTCATAGGTGGACGCCCCTTTTCCTTTGGTTGAAGAGCGTCAATCCCTTGTGTTTCAAATAAATGTTTCCACTTCCACACAGTGCTAGAAGTAGGAATATTAAATACCGTAGTAGCTTCTGCGATGGACGCTCCCATCTCGCTTATAAATTTAAGTACGTCCATTTTAAACTCAACAGAGTAATTTGTATATGTCTTTTGAAGACCTGCCAATCCATGTTTTTTAAACTTAGCTACCCATTTTTTTAACATCGTCATATCTACACAATGTTTTTGAGCTATATCTTTAAAGGATTCTACGCTGTTAAGATAATCGGTAACGGCAGATAACTTGGTTTCTAAAGAGTATCTTGTCATAAAAAAACTGCACCTCCAATTGTTAGACTGTGTCTAACAATTGGGGTGCAGTTCATTTTAGTATGAATTATAGAGGTGCTTTTTCCTATATTCAGGGTTATTTCAGACGAAATAAGTGTTAGTTAGTGTTCGATCTATATATAATTGGATACTTTTTGCACGATGTATTGTATCGTTGATTTCATTTTTTCATCATCTACATGGCCTCTATGTTCATGGTGAATGACTTGATGTTTTTTTAACATGTAATAATCAAAGAGTGCTTGATATAAAGTCATATTGTTTTGAATTAAGATTGTAGGTTCAAAGAACTTCCGTAGTAGTACATCGTCTTGGATTAGAATGAGTGCTGGATTTATAGCGTTGAACACTTCTTTTTCTATATGCTCTTCATAGAATTTTTTTAATTGATTATTTCGTTCGTTTTGAGCTTGTATGATTTGTTCATATAGTACTGGAGCATTATGTTTTAAATCTGATAGAAAGGCATCAGATATGTAAAAAGAAATGAGTAATGATTGTTCAAATGTTTTTTGAAATCGCTCTCCAAACGGAACTGTTTCTTCAAAAATTGTTTGATCAATACTAGTAATATATTCGGCATATATTTTGACGATATATTGGATAATCTCTTCTTTTGATGAGAAATATTTGTACATAGTTGCTTTACTAATATCCATATAACGAGCAATATCATCTGTTCGTAAAGGGCTTATTCCTTGTTTTTTTACGATCGGTAATAATTTGAAAATGAGCTTTTTTCTCATTTCTACTTGATTATCAATATTTTTATTTAACATAACAACCCTCCTTGCAATTCATTTATTATAAATAAATTTATGAATTTATACAAATTAAACTAATTGAACTAAAAAAGTAAAAATAGTTTACTCATTTTCTATTGTATGTTATTCTCTTTTTACATTACCTTTTCGAAAGAAGGCGAACTTATGAAAAAGAAGAAATTAGGTTCACAAGGATTAGAAGTATCGGAAATGGGATTAGGTTGTATGGGAATGTCTGAATTTTATGGTCAGACAGATGAGATAGAAGCGACCAAAACAATTCATCGCGCTCTCGAGCTTGGAATCACAATGTTCGATACGGCTGATATTTATGGATATGATGAAGAGGGAATGGGAACAAATGAAAAACTAGTAGGGAAAGCATTAAGGGGATTTCGGCATGATGTGAAAATTGCAACGAAGTTTGGAGCACTGCGAAATGCAACAAAAGCGTTAGGATACAACGGTTCGCCTCAATATGTGAAGGAAGCATGTGAAGCAAGTTTAAGAAGATTAGGGACCGATTACATCGACTTATATTATTTACATCGCGTTGATCCCAATACACCAATTGAAGAAACTGTAGGTGCGATGGCAAAGTTAGTGCAAGAAGGAAAAGTACGTTATATCGGACTATCTGAAGTAACAGGTGAGCAATTAAAAACAGCTCATGCAATTCATCCAATTTCAGCTGTTCAAACTGAATATTCTCTTTGGTCTCGCGATCCAGAGAAAGATATTTTACATGGTTGTCGTGAATTAGGCGTTGGATTTGTTCCATATAGTCCACTTGGCCGCGGATTTTTAACGGGGAATTTAACAAGCCGTGATCAATTAACACCTGATGATTGGAGATACTATAATCCACGCTTTTCAGAAGATGCATTTGCTTCTAATATGAAAATTGTTGAAGGAATTAAACAGCTTGCATTAGAGAAAGAATGTACGCCTGCACAATTAGCGCTTGCTTGGGTCGTTGCACAAGGTGAAGGAATCGTACCAATTCCAGGTACAAAGCGAGTGAAGTATTTGGAGCAAAACGTAGCGGCTCTTGAAATAACTTTAACAAAAGAAGAACTAGCATACTTAAATACGATTGCACCTATTGGTGATACGTTTGGTAATCGATATTAAGATTGGTAATCTATAATAATTAATTGAAAAGGAAAAGGATGGGATGATGTGTATACAGAAAGCAATCATTTGATCAATAAATCATTTGCTAGAACGTTAGTAAAATCATTACGGGGAGAACGTGGGCATATTCTGATTAAAAATGCAATTGCAGATATTGATTGGAAACTATCAGGAAAACAAGTAGAAAACATTCCGTATTCCATCTACCAACTAGTGATGCATATGAAGTATTGGCAAGAATTCCTCTTACGTGGTTTACATGGAGAAAAACCACAACTTCCAGCGCACGTGAAGGAGAGTTGGCCAGTTGAAAATATGGCGAAAAATCAAGAAGAATGGGCGGAGATTATAAGACAATTTCTAGCGGGAATCGATACTGCTTGTACAATTGCTCAAACTACAAAACTTGATGAGCCTTTAGGGCAGTATCCAGATGTAACGCGGGCGGATACGTTACGTAATATTGCTTCGCATAATAGTTATCATTTGGGGGAAATTGTATTGCTGCGTCGTTTATTTGAGGCGTGGCCTCCACCTAGTGGCGGTTATCCAATTTAAGAAAACAAAAGAATATAGCTCTTCTCACTAAGTCATAGTGAAAGAAAATGGATTCTGATGATTTGTTGGTATGGAACAAAAATAACAGGCTTCTTTATATTGAAAGATGCCTGTTATTTTTTATGATTATTTTCCCTAATAGTAATCGACCATCTCAAAGTTATGCAAAAAAAAGAAGATAGGTGAGGAAGTCCGTAAAAGTTCGATTGATCAGATTTCATGAATAGTGGAGTGAAAAACCCCCCACTATTCAAAGTTTTGCTTTACCCCAGAACAATAAGTTCTCTATTAGCGTGTGTAATCACTTCATAACCAGTTTTCGTAATGACAATATCATCTTCAATTCTACAACCACCCCAATTCGGGATATAAATACCTGGTTCTACGGTAACAACCATTCCTTCTAGCAGTGTGTCTGTACTATCTTTTGATAATCTAAGAGGTTCATGAAGTTCTAATCCAACGCCATGGCCTGTTGAATGACCGAAGTATTCACCGTAGCCATGTTCAGTAATGTAATTTCTTGTAACATCATCAATCTTTTTTGCGGATTCACCTGGGCGAATTGCTTCAGTACCGCGTTTTAAAGCTTCAAGTACAATGTTGTAAATTTTTACAAATTCTTCAGAACAACTCCCAATTGCAACAGTCCGTGTTAAATCAGAACAATATCCGTTATAAAGTGCACCAAAATCTAATGTAACAATATCCCCATCTTCAATGATTTTACTTGTAGCTACCCCATGCGGGAGAGAAGAGCGAGTACCGGAAGCTACGATAATGTCAAATGATGAAGAGGAAGCACCTTGCTTTCGTATGAAAAATTCTAATTCATCTCTTATATCCCATTCAGATACACCGGGTTTTAGGAAAGTTGTAATATGTTGAAAGGCATTATCCGCGATGCGAGCTGCAATTTTAATCATTTCAATTTCGGACTCTTCCTTCACGGTACGAATTGTTTCTATTATTTCATTTACATGAACAAGTTCGATATTTATATAATTTTTTAACGCTGTATATTGTTTCAGCGTCATATTATTTTCTTCTACACCTAATTTGTTTATTTGTAATCTGTCTATTTGCGCTGCAATTTCTTGTTCTATATTGCCTTTATGCATAATGATTTCTGCTTCGTGTACTTGTGCTTTCGCTTGATCTGTATAACGGAAATCTGTAATAAATACTGCATTTGTAGGAGAGATTAAGACAACTCCAGCAGTACCTGTAAATCCAGTTGCATATCGGCGATTTTCTTTTTTTGTAATCAGTAATCCGTCTATTTCGTATCGATGTAGCTGTTCTTGTATTTTCTTGATTCTTGAAACCATTTTAATTCCTCCCTTTCATCTCCTTATATAAAGCAATAAAGGTGCCAATATTTTTTATTCCGCTATTTGCGGGCGGTAAGAGCCGCACCTTAAGATGTAGAGGGAAGCTTTTTTTATTGATGTCAAATAATATAGACACACAAGACTATTTTGTGTCTATATTATTTGACATTAAAAATGATTGTGTAAATTTTTTTAAACAGTTTTAGAGTATTATAAATGTTCAATGGAATATTAAAATTCACTAGTGTGTTTCGTGAGCGGTTGCTTATTTTTTATTGGAAAATTACTTTTTTTGAAAGGTATAGCGGGAAAAGATAACGTATTTTATGAAGAAGTAAATAGTGAAAAATGAACGAAAAAGAGATGATTACGGTTCGTTACATACCATAATCATCTCTTCGTATTTTAAACCTTTAATTTCATCACAGTATCTGCATCTGGTGTAACATATACTGTTTGTTGATTATCATATGTAACAAATCCAAGCTTCGCTCCACTCGGCTTTTTCACATGACGAATTTTTGTATAATCGACTGGAACAGAGCTAGATTCTTTTGCTTTACTAAAGTAAGCAGCCAGCTTTGCCGCTTCAACTAATGTTTCATCGCTTGGCTCTAATGAACGGATGACTACGTGTGAGCCTGGAATGTCTTTCGTATGAAGCCAAATTTCATCACGGCGTGCGAGTTTATTTGTTAAATAGTCGTTTTGTTTGTTATTTTTCCCGACTAAAATTTCAGTTCCATCACTTGCGATATATTTATCTAATACAGGTTTTGATGGTTTCTTTTTTGTGTTTTTCGCATTGCGATTACGCATATATCCTTCTTCAGCTAGTTCTTCACGAATTTCCTCAATATCTTTAGAAGAAGCAGCTTCCATTTGCTGTAGTAAGCTATCAAAGTATCGTATTTCTTCATTTGTTTTTTCGATTTGTTCTTCAACGATTGCTACAGAATTTTTTGCTTTTTGATATTTTTGGAAATAACGCTGTGCATTTTCTGATGGTGTGCGTAATGGATCTAGGGTAATCTTTACAGTTCCATTATTTTCATCATAGTAATTGATAACCTCAACTTCTTTGTCGCCTTTTTTCACTGCATACATATTGGCTGTAAGCAATTCGCCAAATAATTGATATTTATCTGCTTTACTTGCGTCTTCTAAAGTCTTTTGCAATTTAATTAATTTTTTTTCGTTTTTTGTTTTTTCATTTTGCATAAAACGTTCTAAATCATGGGCCTGTTGTTTCACTCGGTCGCGTTCTGCTTTACCGAAGAAGAACCGATCTAGTAATTCGCTTACAGATGAGAATGCTTTCTCTTCACCTTTTAAGTGTGAAAGTGGGAATAAATAAAAGAATTCTTTCCCATTAGCAACCATCATCGAAGGCGTATACTGATGCTGTAGCAACGGTTTTTGTAATGTGAAAAATGCTTCGGATAATGCAAGTTCATTGACCATACCAGCCTTTGCAACCACTTCTTTTGCAAATAATGGAGAGATCCCTGTAAAAGCTCCTACGAGTTGCTTATCCATATTTCCTACTAAAAAGTCGAGTGGTCGAATAAATTCTTCTTGCCTTTCAATTTGCAGTGGATTGATTTTCTGTTGCGTTGGCGGTGCAATATATTCAGCTCCAGCATATACAGTACGGTGCCGGTTTACCGCTAAGGAAACGTGTTTTAGGCTATCCAAAATTATATTTGTTTTGGAGTCTACTAAAATGATATTGCTATGACGCCCCATGATTTCAATGATTAATGTTTTTAATGATTCATCACCAATTTCATTACGGCTGCGAATCGTAATTTGAATAATCCGCTCCAAATCAATTTGTTCAATCTTCTCAACAAATCCACCTTCTAAATGTTTGCGAAGAAGCATGCAAAACATTGGCGGTAATGCAGGAGAATCATAATTTTGTGTTGTAAGATGCATACGCGCGTACGTTGGGTGCGCGGAAAGAAGTAGTTTTTGATTTTTTCCGTGTGCCCGAATATGTAACAAAATTTCATATTTTGACGGTTGATATATTTTTGAAATTCTTCCTGTTTGAAGAGAATTTGCAATCTCATGTGTGATCGCTCTTGTAAATAATCCATCGAATGCCACTTTGAACACTCCTTTCTCACTAAAAGTTAATTATAGCATTTTTTCGGACGAGGCTGAATAAGCTTTCATTAGAGCATGTCTGCAATCAGGAGGTAGATGGCGAGATGAATTGGTATGAACTGCGTGCACATGAAGTTGAAGAGCGAACGAATACAAATGTAAAAACAGGATTGACGGAGCAAGAGGTGGAAATTCGGCTGAAAAAAATTGGCCCAAACGAACTCCAAGAAGCAAAACGGCCTTCTGCACTTGTTGTGTTCTTAGCACAATTTAAAGATTTTATGGTACTTGTTTTGTTTGGTGCAACAATTATTTCTGCTTTTTTAGGAGAATATGTTGATGCAATTGCTATTGTTGCAATTGTCATTATCAATGGAATCCTTGGTTTCTTTCAAGAGAGAAAAGCAGAAAAATCGTTGGAAGCATTAAAAGAGCTTGCCGCCCCGCAAGTAATTGTACTTCGAAATGGAAAGTGGATGAAAATTCCTTCGAAAGGTCTTGTGCTTGGAGATATTATTAAATTTTCAAGCGGGGATCGTATCGGTGCTGATGTGCGTCTCATTGAAGCTTCGAGTCTATATATTGAAGAGTCAGCATTAACAGGAGAATCCGTGCCGGTACAAAAGAAAATTGATGTTCTGCATGGAGTGGATGTTTCAATTGGTGATCAAACAAATATGGCGTTCATGGGAACGATGATTACAAGGGGATCCGGCATTGGAGTTGTTATTGGAACAGGAATGAATACAGCAATGGGACAAATTGCAAACATGTTACAAAATGCGGAGCAAAATGAAACGCCGCTGCAGCGAAGACTTGAGCAGCTTGGAAAAATTTTAATTGTCGTTGCATTAATTTTAACGGCACTCGTTGTATTGGTTGGTGTTTATCAAGGGAATGAAATATATCATATGTTTTTAGCGGGTGTTTCGCTTGCTGTTGCAGCGATTCCTGAAGGATTGCCAGCCATTGTGACAGTAGCACTCTCACTTGGTGTTCAGCGTATGATTAAGAAAAAGGCAATTGTAAGAAAGCTGCCTGCGGTTGAAACATTAGGATGTGCATCAGTCATTTGTTCAGACAAAACAGGGACAATGACGCAAAATAAAATGATGGTCACACATGTATGGTCGAGTGGTGAGATGTGGAATATAACGGGGCAAGGCTATGAACCAAAAGGTGAATTTCTGAAAGGTGATAAGAAAATAAATCCGACAGCGGTTCGCTCTTTATATCAGCTTCTCACATTTGGATGCTTATGTAACAACGCAAATATTGTAAAAAAGAAAAAAACGTATGTATTAGACGGTGATCCGACAGAAGGTGCACTCGTCGCAGCAGCGATGAAGGCTGGTATTTCAAGAGAAGGGATAAAGGATCAATTTGAGGTCATTCACGAGTTTCCGTTTGATTCAACGCGGAAAATGATGAGTGTAATTGTTCGTGACAAAGCAGGTAAAAAATTTGTGATAACAAAGGGAGCACCCGATGTTTTATTAAAAATGAGTCAAACCATTTTATGGGGAAATAAACAGCAGCCATTCACAGAATTGTATAGAAACGAAGTGCAAACAGCGATTTATCATTTAGGAAGTCAGGCACTTCGTACAATTGCAGTTGCTTTTAAACCGTTAAAAACAACTGATCATATTCAAAGTGAACAAGAAGCAGAAAGAGATTTAATGTTTATTGGGCTGCAAGGAATGATTGATCCTCCAAGACCGGAAGTAAAGCGAGCGGTGCAAGAATGTAGAGATGCAGGCATCAAAACAATTATGATTACAGGAGACCATAAAGTAACAGCCATGGCTATTGCTGAACAGCTCGGGATTTTACCACCTGGTGGCCGCGTTGTGGAAGGGATTGAACTCGCAAACATGTCGGTTGAAGAATTGGAAGATATTGTAGACGAAACGTATGTCTTTGCACGTGTTTCTCCGGAACATAAATTGAAAATTGTGAAGGCTCTGCAAAATAAAGATCATATTGTAGCGATGACTGGTGATGGTGTGAACGATGCGCCTGCTATAAAAGCAGCTGATATTGGTGTGGCAATGGGGATTACTGGGACAGATGTTGCAAAAGAGGCATCATCTCTTGTGTTATTAGACGATAACTTCGCTACTATAAAAGCAGCAATTAAAGAAGGAAGAAATATTTACGAAAATATTCGGAAGTTTATTCGTTATTTATTAGCATCAAATGTTGGGGAAATTTTAGTAATGTTATTTGCAATGATATTAGCATTACCATTGCCGCTCGTACCAATTCAAATATTATGGGTGAATTTAGTAACAGATGGTTTACCGGCAATGGCTCTCGGACTTGATGCACCAGAAGGTGATGTTATGCGTAGGAAACCGCGCCACCCGAAAGAAGGGGTATTTGCGAGAGGACTTGCATGGAAAATTGTTAGCCGCGGTTTTTTAATCGGTGTTATGACGCTATTAGCATTCATTATTGCGCACAATCAAAATCCAAATGAATTAAGGTATGCGCAAACAGTTGCGTTTGCAACACTTGTTTTAGCTCAGCTTATTCATGTGTTTGATTGCCGCAGTGAGCATTCTGTATTTCACCGTAATCCATTTGGAAATATGTACTTAGTAGGAGCGGTGCTTATTTCGATTTTACTAATGTTAGTAGTGATTTATTATCCGCCATTGCAGCCAATTTTTAGTACTATGCCAATTCAAGCGAGAGATTGGCTCTTGATTGTTGGGCTTTCTTCTATTCCAACATTCTTATTAGTGGGATCTTTACTAACCGGAAAATCTGAAAAGAAGAAACCAATTGTATATAAAAGAGGTGTAAACTTGAAATAGTAAATGAGATAAAAGTATGATATAATTTCAAAAGGTAGTAGAGTAGAGTCTCTATTACCTTTTTCATTGAGTAAGATCATGGCTTGGATGTGATAAAATGATTTCGAGTATGACAGGGTTTGGACGCGCAAAAGTAGAAAATGATGCGTTTCAAATTACAGTAGAAATGAAGTCGGTCAATCATCGCTTTTTAGAGATGAATATTCGTCTTCCGAAGCAAATGATGGTGTTCGAGGATAAAATCCGCAAATTAATTGCAGAACAAGTTGGCCGCGGACGTATTGAAGTATCGATTATTGTTGAAGGGGAAGGGCTCGTTGAACGGAAATTACGAGTGGACTGGTCCCTTTTAGAGCAATATAAGCTCATTATGGAAGAAGCAAAGGATAAATTTCAATTACAGGATTCGATTACATTGCAGCAGCTTATTGCTATGCCAGAAGTGACAGCAATTGAAGAGGTTGAAAATGTAAATGAAACGTTTGAACATAGTTTGTATGAAGCGGTTCGCCGCGCAGCTAGTATGTTAAAAATGATGCGTGATGGTGAAGGAGAACGACTACATAAAGATTTGGAGCATCGTTTGCAAGAAATTCACACGTGCATGCATGCCATTGTTCCCTATGCGCCGTCAGTCATTCAAAAATATCGTGAGCGTTTGGAGAACCGTTTGAAAGAATTACATAATCAAGAATTAGAGGAACAACGATTACTTACAGAAATAGCGGTGTTTGCAGACCGCTGTGATATTCATGAAGAGTTAGTTCGTCTGCAAAGTCATTTAGAACAATTTCAAGAGGCGCTGCAAAGTATAGAACCGGTTGGAAGAAAGATGGACTTTATTGTACAAGAGATGCATCGTGAAATAAATACAATTGGTTCGAAAGCAAATGACTTAACAATTTCAAAATATGTTGTTGAAATGAAAAATAATCTTGAAAAAATTCGTGAACAAGTACAAAATATTGAGTAGTTGTCAATTGTATACGAAGTTATACGAGACGGAGAAATCGGATAGACTTACTAGGAGGCGCAAACTATGGCCATGCGGTTTTTAAATATTGGATATGGAAATATCGTATCTGCACATCGAATTATTTCCATTGTAAGTCCGGAATCAGCACCGATTAAAAGATTGGTACAGGAAGCTCGCGAACAAAATGTGCTGCTTGATGCTACTTATGGTCGAAAAACACGAGCAGTTATTGTTATGGATGATGGACATATTGTATTAAGTCCAATACAACCGGAGACGATTGCTCATCGATTAAATAATAAAGAAGATTTAAGTGACGAAGGGTAGGTTTAACATATATATGAGAAGTAGAAGAGGGTTGCTCATTGTTCTTTCAGGGCCTTCTGGTGTTGGAAAAGGAACAGTTCGAAAGGAATTGTTCAGTCAAGAAGATACAAATTTACAGTATTCTATTTCTGTAACAACGCGTAAACCGCGTGAAGGAGAAGTAGATGGTGTTGATTATTTCTTTAAAACGAGAGAAGAATTTGAAGAGATGATTCGTAACAATAAACTGCTTGAATGGGCGGAATTTGTTGGAAACTATTACGGAACACCAATCGATTATGTAGAACAAACATTGCAGCAAGGGAAAGATGTTTTCTTAGAAATCGAAGTGCAAGGTGCGATTCAAGTAAAGAAAGCTTTTCCAGAAGGCGTATTTATCTTTTTAGCTCCTCCAAGTTTATCGGAACTGAAAAACCGTATTGTTGGTCGCGGTACAGAAACAGAAGAAGTAATTCAAAATCGTTTAACAGTAGCAAAAGAAGAAATCGAAATGATGGATGCTTATGACTACGTAGTAGAAAATGATGAAGTGGAACTTGCTTGCGAACGTATTAAGGCAATTGTGATAGGTGAACATTGTCGCCGTGAGCGAGTAGCAAAATACTATAAAGAAATGACGGAGGAAATATAATATGTTAAACCCATCTATTGATTCATTGTTACAAAAAATTGATTCTAAATATACGCTAGTTACAGTAGCTGCAAAGCGTGCTCGTGAAATGCAAGAGCATAACGATTGTGGTGTTGAGCAACCAGTATCTCATAAGTGTGTAGGAAAAGCATTAGAAGAGATTAATGCACAATTATTAAACTACGAACCAAGTGAAGATAACAACCAAAAATAAAGCTTTCTTTTCGACAAATAGAGGCATAGATACTATACTTTTCTATGTAACAGTAACAACCTATTTACAAGTAGGTTGTTATTTTTTTACGATATAGGATGGAGGAGAGCGGCAGCTTTTATTCCGCTGCTTTTGGGCAGTAAGGCTCCCGCCTCAAGAGTGAGAGAGAATCGTTGTCCAGCTCTAGCGGCTAGAATCGCAGGTCGTTTCACCCCGTCGGACGAGGCAAAAAGCGCCTCTCTGCCTTGGGCGCGGGCGTCCTGCGATTCTGAGCGAGCCGCTTCCGCTTTTCTAAAGACGATAGGTGGGAAATAACTGCCCGTAAGAACCCGATTGGTGAAAGCTTTCCATCAGTGGGGGATGAAGAAAAAATCACACTGATGGAAGTTTCACTTTAATTGTATGTTTGTGATTATGAATGATTTGAAGTTCGAATAGGACTAAGTTTCATGAAAGAAAGAGGACGAGACCTATGCTAAAAGGGAAAAAAATACTTTTATGTGTTACAGGAGGCATTGCTGTTTTTAAAGCAGCTGCGCTAACAAGTAAATTAACACAGGCAGGTGCGCTTGTGAAAGTAATAATGAGTGAATCGGCAATGAAGTTTGTTACACCGCTTACATTTCAAGCGCTTTCTCGCCATGATGTATATACAGATACATTTGATGAAAAAGATTCAGCAGTCATTGCTCATATTGATTTAGCAGACTGGGCTGATGTTGTCCTTGTTGCACCAGCGACAGCAAACATTATTGGTAAATTCGCAAATGGTCTTGCAGATGATATGATTTCAACGACGCTTCTTGCAACAACAGCTCCAGTGTGGATTGCACCTGCGATGAATGTTCATATGTACGAAAATCCAGTTGTTCAAAAAAACATGCAAACATTAAAAAAATTAGGTTATACATTTATTGAGCCTGGAGAGGGCTTTTTAGCTTGTGGATATGTTGCGAAAGGTCGGTTAGAAGAACCAGAAAACATTGTAGCAATGTTAGAAGTACATTTTTCACAAGGAAAGCCACTTCAAGGAAAACGGATACTAGTGACAGCAGGACCAACGCGTGAGAAGATTGATCCAGTTCGTTTTATGACAAATTTCTCATCTGGAAAAATGGGCTATGCGCTTGCGGAAGTTGCGGCAAGTCTTGGAGCAGAGGTCATTCTTGTTTCTGGTCCAACGGCGTTAACGCCACCTGCGAATGTAACCACAATACAAGTACAATCAGCACAAGATATGCTAGAGGCAGTTTTACATCATTATTCTAGTATGGATGTTGTAATCAAAACAGCAGCCGTTGCAGATTATCGGCCGAAAATCGTTTATGATGAAAAAATGAAAAAGAAAAATGGCGATACGGTTATTGAACTTGAACGCACGATCGATATTCTTAAAACATTAGGTGAAAAAAAAGAGCACCAATTACTCATTGGTTTTGCAGCAGAAACAACAAACGTTGAAGAGTATGCAACGAAAAAATTACGTGAGAAAAATGCTGATATGATTGTTGCTAATGATGTAAAAGCAGAAGGTGCAGGATTTGGTACGGATACAAATATTGTGACAATGTATAAACGAAATGGCGCCATGGTTGAATTGCCGCTACTAGCAAAGCACGAAGTAGCGAGAGAGATTTTACTACAAGTTGAAACAATGTTGGAAGAGGATCATGCATGAAATTTGCAAGTGTAATTGTCGATGTTCCAGCAAGACAAACGGATAGGCCATTCGATTATATTATTCCTCAGCGTTGGGAAGATCTTGTTCAAACGGGTATGCGAGTTGTTGTTCCATTTGGGCCGCGAAAATTACAAGGATTTGTCATCGGGATAAAAGATACAGTAGATGTAGATGTAAATAAGTTGAAAACGTTGCATGAATTATTAGATGTAACACCTGTATTAAATGAGGAATTACTACAGCTTGGAAGTTGGCTTACAGAAGAAACACTTTGCTTCAAAATTTCAGCGTTCCAAGTTATGTTGCCAACAGCAATTAAAGCGACATATAAAAAACAGCTACGTCTTCATCGACCGGAAGACGTAGCGGCCAATATGAAATTGCTCTTTCAAGGAAAAGAAAGCATCGATTGGAATGTGCTAGATGAACAACCACAGTTGTACCGTGCAGTGCAAACAGAAATTGCGAAAGGGACTGTGGAAGTTGTTTATGAAGTAAAGGATAAGGCGCAAAAGAAAAAACAAAAAATGATTCAACCTGTTTTGCCTTACGAAGAATTAGAGGAAACGGCCTTTCATCTAAAGAGTAAAAAGCAGCAAGATGTATTGTATTATTTTATGGAACACTATCGGTCTGTACCGTTAAAAATAGTATTGGAAGAATTACAAATGACGGATGCTCCCATTAAATCTCTTGTGAAAAAAGGTTTGTTAGCTGAAAAATATGTGGAAGTGTATCGAAATCCGTATGATGATGATGCTTTTGAGCGCACAAAACCATTGCCGCTTACAGAAGAGCAACAACAAGTCATTACACCGATTTTAACTTCTATTACAAAAGAAAAGCATGAGACGTTTTTACTGTACGGTGTAACAGGGAGCGGAAAAACAGAAGTTTATTTACAGTCAATTGAAGAAGTGCTTAGAAAAGGAAAAGAAGCCATTGTACTTGTACCTGAAATTTCATTAACCCCGCAAATGGTGGATCGTTTTAAAGGACGTTTTGGCTCGCAAGTTGCAGTTCTTCATAGCGCATTATCTGTTGGGGAAAAATATGATGAATGGCGTAAAATCTTGCGGAAAGAAGTCAAAGTAGTTGTAGGGGCGCGTTCAGCAATTTTTGCACCATTTGAGAATTTAGGAATTATTATTATTGATGAAGAACATGAATCGAGTTACAAACAAGAGGACAATCCACGCTACCACGCACGTACTGTTGCAATTCGGCGGGGAGAATATCACAATTGTCCCGTCGTATTAGGAAGTGCTACACCTACACTAGAATCGTTTGCTCGCGCAAAAAAAGGTGTATATGAGCTCCTTACAATGACAAAGCGTATGAATGAAAGAGATTTGCCGGCAGTTGAGATTATTGATATGAGAGAAGAACTTCGTGTCGGGAATCGTTCTATGTTTTCTCAGCTTCTTCATGAGAAAATGGCGGATCGGTTAGAGAAAAAGGAACAAATGGTACTCTTTTTAAATAGAAGGGGCCATTCAACATTTGTCATGTGTCGTGATTGTGGCTATGTAGTACAATGCCCACACTGTGATATTTCACTTACATATCACAGGATGAATAATCGCTTGAAATGTCATTATTGTAGTTATGAGGAAAATTTACCAAATGCTTGTCCTGCTTGTAATAGTTCCTATATCCGCTTCTTTGGAACAGGAACACAAAAGGTTGAAGAAGAAATTACAAAATTGTTCCCTGAGGCACGTGTCATTCGTATGGATGTTGATACGACAAGTCGTAAAGGGATGCATGAAAAGCTCCTGAAATCATTTGGTGCAGGAGAGGCAGATATTTTACTTGGAACACAAATGATTGCCAAAGGTCTTGATTTTCCAAATATAACACTTGTAGGTGTATTAACAGCAGATACGATGCTACATTTGCCGGATTTCAGGGCGAGTGAAAAAACATATCAGCTTTTAACGCAAGTGAGCGGTCGGGCTGGACGTCATGAACTTCCAGGTGAAGTCGTTATTCAAACGTATACACCCGAACATTATAGTGTAGAATTAGCGAAACAGCAGCAGTATGATACGTTCTTTGAACGCGAGATGTATATGAGGAAAATTCGGCAATATCCACCATATTATTATGTGGCACTAGTTACAGTATCCCATCCAGAATTATTAAAAGCGGTGCAGGTAACAGAGAAAATTGTTGGTTTCTTACGACAACATTGTGCCCAGCAAACGATGATTTTAGGTCCGGTTGCTTCAGCAATTCCTCGTATAAAAGATAGATATCGCTATCAATGCATGATAAAATACAAACGGGAACCAAACTTAAAGTACGTGCTCAAAATGGTAAATGAACATTATCAGGCAGAAATGCAGAAAGATTTGCAAATCTCAATTGATTTTAATCCAACCATGTTAATGTAGCAGTCAAATTCAGAGGCAAATGGATAAAATAAAGTGAAACTTATACAAGTGGAAGGCTTTATTTCACTACTTTTGGAAAGATCTCACCAACTGAACTCTTATCGCCTTCGATTAGCAGGATAAGAATATGCACCTTTATTTGAATCTCATTGTATGTTGAGAGGGAGAGAAGTATGGCAACGTTAGAAATTGTAAAACATCCAAATGAAGTATTAGAAACGCCGTGTGAACGTGTTATAAACTTTGATAAAAAGTTAGTGAAACTGTTAAAAGACATGCACGAAACAATGTTGATCGCAGATGGTGTTGGTTTAGCAGCACCGCAAGTTGGTGTAAGTTTGCAGGTTGCTGTTGTAGACATTGATGATGATAACGGGAAAATTGAGTTGATTAATCCTGTTATTTTGGAACAACGTGGTGAACAAGTAGGTCCCGAAGGTTGCTTAAGTTTTCCGGGGCTTTTTGGTGATGTAACACGTGCCGAGTATATTAAAGTACGTGCTCAAAATCGCCGTGGAAAAGTATTTTTACTAGAAGCAGACGGATTTTTAGCTCGTGCAATTCAACATGAAATCGATCATTTACACGGTGTATTATTTACATCTAAAGTAACGCGATATTATGAAGAAAACGAATTAGAAGAGATGTAAAAGGAGAGTTTTGTGAATGGTGAAAGTTGTATTTATGGGAACACCGGACTTTTCAGTGCCGGTGCTTCGTCGTCTTATTGAAGATGGATATGATGTGATTGGTGTTGTGACACAGCCGGATCGTCCAGTAGGTAGAAAAAAGATTATGACACCAACACCTGTTAAAGTGGAAGCAGAAAAACATGGTATTCCGGTGTTACAACCGTTAAAAATTCGTGAAAAAGATGAATATGAAAAGGTGTTGGCGCTAGAGCCGGATTTAATTGTAACAGCTGCGTTCGGACAAATTGTACCAAACGAAATTTTAGAAGCACCGAAGTACGGATGTATTAATGTCCATGCTTCATTACTCCCAGAACTTCGCGGCGGTGCACCTATTCATTATTCCATCATGCAAGGAAAAGAAAAAACAGGTATTACGATTATGTATATGGTTGAAAAATTAGATGCCGGCGATATTTTAACGCAAGTAGAAGTAGAAATTGAAGAACGTGAAACAACTGGTTCATTATTTGATAAATTAAGTGAGGCTGGAGCGCACTTATTATCAACAACTGTTCCGCAGTTAATACAAGGAAAGTTGGAACCAATTAAACAAAATGAAGACGAAGCAACATTTGCTTACAATATTAAACGTGAGCAAGAAAAGATTGATTGGATGAAAACAGGTGAAGAGGTTTACAATCATATTCGTGGTTTAAATCCATGGCCAGTTGCTTATACGATTTTAGCAGGACAAGTTGTAAAAGTATGGTGGGGAGAAAAGGTTTCTGTAAAGGCGCAAGCCGAAGCCGGAACAATTATAGCAGTTGAAGAAGATGGTTTTATTGTGGCAACAGGAAATAAAACGGCAATTAAAATTACCGAGTTGCAACCATCTGGTAAAAAGCGCATGAGCTGTTCACAATTTTTGCGTGGAACAAAGCCTGAAATTGGTACGAAGTTAGGAGTAGACGCATGAAACAAAACGTTCGTGAATTAGCTCTTGACGGTTTATTGCAAGTTGAAAAAAGCGGTGCATACAGTAATTTGCTTTTAAACAATCTTATTGAAAAAAGCAATATTGATAAAAAAGATGTTGGATTGTTAACAGAAGTTGTATATGGAACAATTCAAAGACGTGATACACTTGATTACTATTTACAGCCGTTTTTGCGGAAAAAGATTGAATTGTGGGTAAAAGTGCTACTTCGCTTATCTTTGTATCAAATGTTATATTTAGATCGTGTTCCAGAGCGAGCGGCAATTCATGAAGCGGTTGAAATCGCAAAGCGCCGTGGACATAAAGGAATTGCAGGTCTTGTGAACGGAGTACTCCGTTCTATTCAGCGTGAAGGTGTTCCGTCGTTAGATGAGATTAAAAGTCCTGAAAAACGCCTTGCAATTGCGACAGGCCATCCAGAATGGCTTGTAAAAGAATGGGTAGAAACATACGGAATTGAAACGGCACAAAAAATGTGTGAAGTAAACTTACTTCCACCAGTTCCAACTGCTCGAGTGAATGTGGCGAGAGCATCTGTAGAAGAGGCGCTTCAAATGCTAGAAACAGAAGGAATTCAAGCAAAACATGGTGATTTGTCAGAAGATGCAATTCAAATAGAAAAAGGAAATGTAGCTCATACAAAAGCATTTCAAGAAGGATTGTTGTCTATCCAAGATGAAAGTTCCATGCTTGTGGCTCGTGCACTTAATCCGGAAGCGGGAGATATTATTCTTGATAGCTGCGCTGCTCCTGGTGGGAAAACAACGCATATTGCAGAACGCTTACAAGGAACAGGGAGAGTCATCTCTCTTGATTTACATCCACACAAGGTGCGTTTAATTCAGCAACAAGCAAAGCGTCTTCAATTAGAAAATGTAGAAGCGAAAACGCTCGATGCCCGGAAAGTACAAGAACATTTTGAACAGGAGAGTTTTGATAAAGTATTAGTGGATGCTCCGTGCTCTGGATTTGGTGTAATTCGCCGTAAACCAGATATTAAAATTGGAAAACAAAAAGAAGATAGTGAAAGACTTGCAAATATTCAGCTATCTATTTTAGAAAAGGTAGCTCCTTTGTTGAAAAAGGGAGGACGCCTTGTTTATAGTACGTGTACAATTGAAAAAGTAGAAAATGAACAAGTGGTAGAGCTGTTTTTACAATCACATCCTGAATTTGAATGGGATATAACAATGAAAGAACGATTGCCAAAAGACGTGCATCCGTATGTAGTAGAAGGTGGAGTGCAAATTTTACCGCATTACTTTGCGACGGATGGATTTTATATCGCTTGTTTAAGAAAGAAGGTGTAGCATCATGGAAACAACTGTAAAAAAACAAAAAAAAGAATTAGAAACAAAAAAACCGTCTATTTATTCCCTGCAGCTTCATGATATGGAACAATGGTTAAAAGAACAAGGAGAACCTAAATTCCGTGCTGGTCAAATTTTTGATTGGTTATATAAAAAACGTGTAACAACTTTTGAGGATATGTCAAACCTTTCTAAAGGATTGCGTGAAAAATTGTCGAATTCCTTTGATATTACAACTTTAAAAACATTGGTAAAGCAAACATCTTCAGATGGAACAATTAAATTCTTATTCCAATTGCATGATGGGTATTCTATTGAAACGGTATTAATGCGCCATGATTATGGAAATTCAATTTGTGTAACAACACAAGTTGGTTGCCGAATTGGCTGTACGTTTTGCGCATCAACACTTGGCGGCTTAAAACGCAATTTAGAAGCTGGTGAGATTGTTGCACAAGTTGTCGAAGTACAACGTGAGCTAGATAATACAGATGAGCGTGTAAGCTCTCTTGTTGTTATGGGAATCGGAGAACCGTTTGATAATTATGATAGCTTAATGGCGTTTTTACGTATCGTGAATCATGAAAAAGGGCTTCACATTGGAGCGCGTCATATGACTGTATCAACAAGTGGAATTATCCCGAAAATTTATAAGTTTGCTGAAGAAAATATACAAATTAACTTTGCGGTTTCTTTACATGCTCCAAATACAGAGCTGCGTTCAAAATTAATGCCAATTAACCGGGCATACAAGCTACCAGATTTAATGGAAGCTATCAAATATTACATCGAGAAAACAGGGCGCCGTGTTTCATTTGAATATGGCTTATTTGGAGGAGAAAATGACCAAGTCGAACATGCTGAGGAATTAGCTCAGCTGTTAAAAGGTGTGAAATGTCATGTTAACTTAATTCCAGTTAACTATGTACCAGAACGCGATTATGTAAGAACACCGCGCGAACAAATTTTCTTGTTTGAAAAAACATTAAAAGATCGTGGTGTTAACGTAACGATTCGTCGTGAACAAGGTCATGATATTGATGCAGCCTGCGGTCAATTGCGTGCAAAGGAGCGCAAAGAAGAGACGAGGTGAGATGATGAAAACCGTGTTTCTATCAGATAAAGGAAAAGTTCGTCAACATAATGAAGATAGTGCAGGAGTATTTCATAATCTAGATGGAGCTGTTTTAGCGGTTGTAGCAGATGGAATGGGAGGTCATCGAGCGGGCGATGTTGCCAGCTCGATGGCAATCCAATTGTTCCATGACTATTGGGAACAAACGTATAATATGGATACGCCTAAAAAAGCAGAACAATGGTTACATAATCATGCTCAAATTATTAATGAACGTGTATACAAATATTCTGGTGAACATCCAGAATGTAGTGGAATGGGGACAACAATTGTTGCGGCTATATGCACAGCTACTTTTGTTACAATTGGTCATATTGGAGATAGTCGCTGTTATATGTTATCGGATGATTATATGTCACTTATAACCGAAGATCATTCCCTTGTAAATGAACTCGTTCGACATGGAGAAATTTCAAAAGAAGATGCTGAATATCATCCACGAAAAAATGTTTTATTAAGAGCACTTGGTACGGAAGAAACCGTTATATTAGATGTGAAAACTTTAGTATTAGAAGATGGAGATCAGTTGTTGCTCTGTTCCGATGGGTTATCTAATAAAGTTGCAATGAGCCGTATGAAAGAGGTTTTACAATCTGATGAACTTTTGCAAACAAAAAGTGAACAACTTGTGCAGCTTGCAAATGACCTTGGCGGCGAAGATAACATTACTCTTGTCATTATTGATTATGCGGATTCGGCGAACGAAAGTAGGTGAATTACAACGTGATGATTGGAAGACGCCTAAATGACCGTTACAAACTGCTTAAAATGATTGGTGGCGGGGGAATGGCCAATGTATATTTGGCGCATGATGACATACTTGATCGTGATGTAGCTGTAAAGATGTTACGCCTTGATTATTCAAATAACGAGGAGTTTATTAAGCGTTTCCATCGAGAAGCTCAATCGGTCACAACGTTATCTCATCCAAATATTGTTAATATGTATGATGTCGGAGAAGAAGATGGAATTTATTATCTTGTTATGGAATATGTGCCTGGTCAAACGTTAAAGCAATACATACAACAGCGAGGTCTTCTTCCTGTAGGAGAAGCGCTTGATATTATGGAACAATTAACTGCTGCGATGGCTCATGCGCATCATTTTGAAATTGTTCACCGTGATATTAAGCCTCATAATATTTTAATTCGAAGTGATGGTGTTATAAAGGTCACAGACTTTGGTATTGCAACAGCGACAAGCGCAACGACGATTACACATACAAATTCTGTTCTTGGTTCGGTTCATTATTTATCTCCTGAGCAGGCAAGAGGCGGTGTTGCTAATAAGCAATCAGATATTTATTCACTTGGAATTGTGATGTTTGAACTATTAACAGGAAGGCCGCCGTTTTCTGGAGAATCTGCTGTTTCTATTGCTCTTAAACATTTACAAAATGAAACACCATCTCCGAAAAGATGGAATCCTGATATTCCGCAAAGTGTAGAAAATATTATTTTGAAAGCAACAACGAAAGATCCATTTCATCGCTATCAATCTGCTAATGCAATGAAACGTGATATTGAAACAGCATTATATCCAGAACGAATAAATGAACAACCTTTCCATATACCTGAAGATATGGAAGCAACAAAGGCAATTCCTATCATTCAGCAGGAGCAATTGATAAATACAAATAGCGAAGAAACGATTGTTTTATTTGGAAATTCGAAAGAAGAAAAGCAGCAAAATGAAGTAAAACAAGAAGAACAACCAAAAAAGAAAAGCAATCGATGGCTCAAAATTTTACTTACGACTTTCATATTTTTAGTTGTGTGTGGAATATTGGCAGTGACAGTTATTCCAGGTTTCTTTATTCCAAAGGAAGTCAAAGTGCCGGATGTGTCTGGTATGACCTATGAAAAAGCTGTCAATACACTTGTTGATAAAGGGTTCGAATTGACGACACCGCAAGTTGTATATACAGATGAAGTGGAAGAAGGTAAGGCCATTAAAACAAATCCAGCGGCAGGACGGATTGTGAGAGAGAATACAAAAATCACGATTTTTCAATCAGGTGGAAAACAAAAGAAAAAAATGCCTAATTTAATTGGGAAAGAATATAATCAGATTAAAGATGAATTAACTCAATATAAGGGCGTTGTACCTTATTATATTGAAAGCGAAAAGCCGAAAGATGAAATTGTAGAACAAATTCCTGAAGCAGGACAATCTATTGTCGAGGAAGAACAAGAAATAAAAGTGTGGATTAGTAAGGGGCCGAAACAAATTCGACTTGTTGATTTTTCTGGTTGGACAGAAAATAGTGTGAATAGCTATTTAAATGATAAAAAGCTTGTGCCAGAAATAAAGAGAGAGTATTCAAATACAGTTGATAAAGGGCTTGTTATTTCGCAATCACCAAAGCCAGATACGAACTTAAAAGAAGGGACAAAAGTAACAATTGTTGTCTCTGATGGACCTAAAGAAAAGCCGACAAAAACTGTAAAAGTCGACAATATCCCAATCGAGTATCAAGCATCGGCAACTGGAGAGAAAAAACCACAAACAATTGAAATATATAAAGAAGATATGCAGAATACTATGGATAAGCCGTTTGAAACGAGAACGATAACAGAGTCTACGACAATTTCTCTTGAGTTTGTTATTCAAGAAGGAAAAAAAGGGCGTTATAAAATTGTTCGTGACGGAACGACGTTAATCGAAAAAGAAGTTCTGTATCCAACAGGGTAAAGTGAAACTCACGTTAGGAACTTATAAATGGTGAGTTGAACGAATCTCGTTCTAAAGTCTATTATGAATATCTATAAAAAGAAATTGGTTTTTTATGTTCTTTAGAACAAGATAAATGAAGGAGAGAATGTATGCCAGAAGGGAAAATTATAAAAGCTTTAAGTGGATTCTACTATGTGCAGCATGAAGAGGGGGTAACGCAGTGCCGAGGACGTGGTGTATTCCGTAAACATAAAATTACACCGCTTGTTGGCGATCAAGTCGTATTCCAAGCTGAAAATCCGAGCGAAGGATATGTTCTAGAAATATTAGAGCGAAAAAATGAACTTGTGCGCCCGCCGATTGCGAACGTTGATCAAGCGCTGCTTGTATTTTCTGCAGTAGAACCAGAGTTTAATCCATTGTTATTAGACCGTTTTTTAGTTTTAATCGAGTTTCATAATATTAAACCCATTATTTGTATCAGTAAGATGGATTTAATAGATGAGAAAACACGTGAAACAATTGAATCGTATGCACGGGATTACATTGCAATTGGTTACGATGTGGTATTTACTTCAACGACAACCTCAGAGAGCATAGAAGTATTAAAGCCGTTTTTACAAGGTTGTGTTTCTGTTGTAGCGGGTCAATCTGGTGTAGGGAAGTCTTCTCTTTTAAACGTATTACGTCCAGATTTAGCGTTAAAAACGAGTGGAATTTCAGCTCATTTAGGGCGAGGTAAGCATACGACAAGACATGTGGAATTAATTGAAGTAGGAAGCGGCCTTGTTGCAGATACACCTGGGTTTAGTTCGCTGGATTTTATCGATATAGAAGTAGAAGATCTCACATATTGTTTTCCAGAATTGAAAGAACAGAGTCAATACTGTAAATTTAGAGGTTGTACACATCTTTCTGAGCCGAAGTGTGCGGTAAAAGATGCTGTAGAAGAAGGTGGCATTACACGCTATCGTTACGAGCACTACATGCAATTCGTTGAAGAAATTAGAGATAGAAAGCCGAGGTATTAATGATGATTAAAATTGCACCATCGATTTTATCAGCAGACTTTTCAAGATTGGGAGAAGAAATTAAAGATGTAGAAAAAGGCGGAGCGGATTACATACATGTCGATGTAATGGACGGGCATTTTGTTCCAAATATTACAATTGGTCCGCTGATTGTAGAAGCAATTCGTCCCATTACTTCTTTACCATTAGATGTTCATCTGATGATTGAAAATCCGGATCAGTACATTCCTACTTTTGCAAAAGCAGGAGCGGATATTATTACAGTACACGTAGAAGCGTGTCCGCATTTACATCGTACGATTCAATTAATCAAGTCGCATGGTATTAAAGCGGGTGTTGTTTTAAATCCACATACACCAGTTTCAATGATTGAGCATGTATT
This sequence comes from Bacillus sp. S2(2024), assembly GCF_050474045.1. Taxonomy (NCBI): domain Bacteria; kingdom Bacillati; phylum Bacillota; class Bacilli; order Caryophanales; family Bacillaceae; genus Bacillus; species Bacillus sp. S2(2024). The sequence goes on along the minus strand of NZ_JBFLUS010000003.1, from coordinate 2,888,089 downwards.
AGGAGATATAGATATAGTGTTACTTATGACGGTAAACCCAGGCTTTGGTGGTCAAAAGTTCATTCATTCTGTATTACCAAAAATTAAACAAGTTGCTGATATGGTTCGTGAACGCAATTTACAAGTAGAGATTGAAGTTGATGGCGGCGTTAATATAGAAACTGCGAAATTATGTGTAGAAGCAGGAGCGAATGTTCTCGTTGCAGGATCCGCTGTATACAATCAAAAAGATCGCGGGGCAGCAATTGCGGCTATTCGTGGATAAAGTGAAACTTCCATCAGTGTGGGTTTTACTGCCCGCAAATAGCGGGATGAAAATGAGTCTGTAGATAGGTAAAATAGTTAAAGGAAAAGGTAATCTAGCTATTGGTAGATTGCCTTTTTTCTATAAGAAGGAGAGAGAACATGATTATTCATATTTTAGCTGGAGGTCCAGTAGAGTGTTGGGCAGATTTTTCAAAATATGAGAGTGAAGAGGTTGTATGGGCAGCTGTTGATCGAGGAGTATATCGTTTGTTACAGCTTGGAATAACACCACAAGTAGCTTTTGGTGATTATGATTCTGTTACAGAAGAAGAGTTAGTATGGATGCAAAAACAAAAAGAAGACTTGCATATTGTACCGAAAGAAAAGGATCAAACGGATTTAGAGATTGCAATTAATTGGGCTTTAGAGCAAGAACCAGAACAAATTCGTATTTTTGGTGCAACAGGTGGAAGATTGGATCATAGTTTAGCAAACACTCAAATGCTACTAAAGGCCTTACGAGCAAATGTGAACATGAGCATTGTAGATTATAAAAATGAAATTTTTGTTAAAGAATCAGGTACATATACAATAGAAGAAAATTCATCATTTCCTTACATATCTTTTGTTCCTGTTACAGAAATAGTATCGGGAATTACACTTCGCGGTTTTAAATATCCTCTTACAGATAAAACGATAGAATGGGGATCAACACTTTGTATTAGTAATGAACTCGTTGCGGAAAAAGGTACTTTTTCATTTACTTCTGGCATATTAATGGTGATAAGAAGCACTGATTGAAGAACTACTTTTGTTGCTACGTCATATAGTAAACAAGTGGAGTAATGGGGATTAGGAGGGAAACCATGAGATTTTATACAATTAAGTTGCCGAAATTTCTTGGTGGAATTGTTCGCGCGGTGTTGAATACCTTTAAAAAGGAATAAAAAAAGCACCTGTTACCGGTGCTTTTTTCATGAGGATAATAAAAAAAGAGCCAAAAGGCTCTCTTTTTTATTATTAAACACGTTCGATTTTGCCAGATTTTAATGCTCTAGCAGAAACGTAAACACGTTGAACTTTACCGTTAATGCGTACGCGAACTTTTTGAAGGTTAGCGCCCCATTTACGTTTTGTAGCGTTCATTGCGTGAGAACGAGAGTTACCAGAACGAGCTTTTCTTCCAGTAATAGCACAAACACGAGCCATCTATATTTCCCTCCCTTAACTACCGTAACCTACGTAATTTTCAATGTTAGTCTTTTATGCGATGCTAAAAACACTACTATAATTTAACACAACTAAAAAGAGAATGCAACAGTGTATAAGAAAGAAATCAAGAAAAATTACTTGACACTATATGTAAGAAAAGCGGAAATCAAGAAAAATCACTTGACATATTATATGGATATGTGTTGTATAATAAAAATGGACTATTGTGCTCATCATAAAAAGAATTGCTATATTATTCTATAAATACGAGAGCGAAAGTAAAGAACGTTGGAATTTTTTTTGAAAAGATTATATGATAGTAATTAAAGTAGTCTAGCTCACTTTCACCATTTCTAAAGGGGGAAACGAGATGTCAATTGAAATCAAAACAAAGTTCGGTCAAATTGATATTAGTACAGATGTAATTGCAACAATTGCTGGAGGCGCTGCAGTAGATTGCTACGGCATCGTTGGTATGGCGTCAAAAAATCAATTAAAAGATGGATTAACAGAAATCTTACGAAAAGAAAATTTCACAAGAGGCGTTATTGTTCGTAAAGAGAATGATGAAGTACATATTGACATGTATATTATCGTGAGCTATGGTACAAAAATTTCAGAGGTAGCACACAATGTTCAAACGAAAGTGAAGTATACATTAGATCAAACAGTAGGACTAGCAGTAGATTCTGTAAACATCTACGTGCAAGGAGTAAAAGTAACAAACTTGTAATGTGCATTAAGGAGGAAAATCTGTGTCAATTCAAAAAATTGATGGGAAGCGTTTAGCCCAAATGATTCTGCAAGGGGCAAATAATTTAACAAATAACGTCAAGCTAGTTGATGCTTTAAACGTTTTTCCAGTTCCAGATGGCGATACCGGTACAAACATGAATTTATCGATGACTTCAGGAGCGCGAGAAGTAAAGAGAAATCCTTCTGAGCATGCTGGGAAAGTCGGAGTGAGCCTAGCGAAAGGATTATTAATGGGAGCACGTGGGAATTCTGGCGTAATTTTATCTCAGCTTTTCCGTGGTTTCTCAAAATCTATTGAGCAAAAAGAAACGTTAACAACAGTTGATTTTGCTGATGCTTTAGAAGCTGGTGTAGAAACTGCATATAAAGCAGTTATGAAACCGATTGAAGGAACGATTTTAACTGTTGCAAGAGAAACGAGTAAACATGCAGTCACAGTTGCGAAAAAACAACGCGACTTTGTTTTGTTTATGGAAGAAGTTGTGAAAGAGGCGAACGCATCTTTAAATCGTACGCCGGATTTATTACCTGTATTAAAGCAAGTTGGTGTTGTAGATAGCGGTGGTAAAGGCCTTGTTGTTGTGTATGAAGGCTTTTTAGCTGAGTTAAAAGGTGAAACAATTACTTCTGATGAGCCAGCGCAACCATCTATGAATGAAATGGTACGTGCAGAACATCACCGTAGTGTACAAAGCCAATTGAGTACAGAAGATATCACATATGGCTACTGTACAGAATTTATGGTCAAACTAGACGAAGAGAAGATGAAAGAACATAACTTCTCTGAGCAAAAATTCCGTGAAGATATTAGCGTGTACGGTGATTCATTGCTGGTTGTATCTGATGATGAAATCGTGAAAGTTCACATTCATGCAGAGCATCCTGGAGATGCAATGAACTACGGACAACGTTATGGTAGCCTAATTAATATTAAAGTAGAAAATATGCGTGAACAACATACTGCTTTATTAGATGAGCCTGCAGTGATGCATGAAGAAGTGAAACAATCTGCAGAGAAGCAGCCTTACGGAATCGTAACGGTAGCGATGGGATCTGGTATTAAAGAATTGTTTGAAAGCATCGGCGCGACGGTAGTTATTGAAGGCGGTCAAACGATGAATCCAAGTACGGAGGATATTGTAAAAGCAATTGAAGAAGCAAATGCAGAAAAAGTTATTATTTTACCAAACAACGGTAATATTGTAATGGCTGCAGAACAAGCTGCTTCTGTATTGAACCAAGAGGTAATCGTTGTTCGTTCGAAAACAGTTCCGCAAGGTATGGCAGCGATGCTAGCATTCAATCCAGTAGGAACGCTGGAAGAAAATGCAGCAAATATGAATGAGGCGCTTACTCATGTGAAGACAGGCCAAATTACGTATGCGGTTCGTGATACAGAGATTGATGGTGTAACAATTCATAAAGATGATTTCATGTGCATTGCCGATGGGAAGATTGTATCAACGGATGCAAAGAAATTAGAAGCTGCGAAAAAGCTGTTAGAAAATATGCTTGATGAAGATGCAGAAATCTTAACGGTTTTACAAGGTGAGGATGCATCGGAAGAAGAGGTAGCTGCATTGGTAGCATTTGTAGAAGAAAAATTTGAAGATGTAGAGGTAGAGGTTCATAACGGAAATCAACCTATATATTCCTTCATTTTTTCTGTCGAATAAAGTGAAACTTCATCCCTGCTAGTGGTTAGTTCCGCTGATCGAACTTTGTATGTAGCGTATCTCCTTCGAAAATGGGATTGCTCTGCATAGGGTGAGACAATATAAATAATGAGAGGGCCTTACTAGCTAATGCAGTGAGGCTCTCTTTCTTGTTTATCCCGCATGAACGGGCAGTAAGCTCCCACCTCAAGATTCGGAGGAAATCGTTGTCCAGCTCTAGCGGCTAGAATCTCCGGTCGTTTCGCCCCCTCGGACGAGGCAAAAAGCACCTCTCTGCCTTGGGCGTGGGCGTCCTGCGATTCTGGGCGAACCGCTTCCGCTTTTCTACAGAAGATAGGTGTGGGATAACTGCCCGTAAAAGTCCCATTGGTGAGAGCTTTCCATCAGTGGGGAATGAAGCACCCCCCTCCCCGCTGATGGAAGTTTCACTTTATCCCGCTATGCGCGGGCAGTAAGACCCCGTTGATGGAAATGCCGCTTTATAATTAGTGCTGTATATGAAGAATGTGGTAGGAAATGGAAATAGGTAGCTGGAATTTGGATTGGTATATGCGGCTAGATAAGGGGGAAACGACTGTTCCGCTTTACTGATGCTATGGTAGAATAGGAGAGGTAGAGATTGCGTATTTAAAATGCGAATGGAGATATGTAGTCATTATGATGATATAACGTACAAGTAAAGAAGATACGTATTGTATGTGAAGAGTTAGGAATAAGATTTAACGGAGCGTGAAGATCTTGAATGAAGTTGTGCAAGTTCCGATTACGGATGTGAAAGGAATTGGAGAAGAAACAGCTGTATTATTAAATGAGATGGGGATTTTTACGGTTTCTGATTTACTAGAGCATTTTCCATATAGATACGAAGATTATGCGATGAAAGATTTAGCTGAAGTTAAGCACGAAGAACGTGTAACGGTGGAAGGTAAAGTACATAGTGCGCCGTTGTTGCAGTATTATGGAAAGAAGAAATCTCGTCTCACTGTACGTGTTCTCGTTGGGCGTTATTTAGTTACAGCCGTATGCTTTAATAGACCGTACTATAAGCAGAAATTAAATATTGATGAAACAATAACGATAACTGGGAAATGGGATCAACATCGTCAAACAATCTCGGTATCTGAACTGCACTTTGGTCCTATTGTCCGTCAACAAGAAGTAGAACCGGTATATTCGGTTAAAGGGAAATTGACGGTAAAACAGATGCGGCGCTTTATTGCACAAGCATTTAAAGAATACGGTTCTTTTGTGAAAGAAGTACTGCCAGATGGACTGTTGTCTCGTTATAAATTATTATCTCGTTACGAAGCGCTATATGCCTTGCATTTTCCTAGTGGACAAGAAGATATGAAACAGGCGCGCCGGCGCTTTGTATATGAAGAATTTTTCTTGTTCCAATTGAAAATGCAAGCACTTCGTAAAATGGAACGAGAAAGTTCAAAAGGGATAAAAAAAGATGTCTCTCTTGAGTTGCTAGAAGAGTTTATAGGTGCACTTCCTTTTCCTTTAACGAATGCGCAACATCGTGTAGTTTTGGAAATTATGAAAGATTTGCAGTCACCGTATCGGATGAATCGCTTACTACAAGGGGATGTAGGTTCAGGGAAAACGGTAGTTGCTGCCATTGCTTTATATGCGGCGAAATTAGCTGGATATCAAGGAGCATTAATGGTACCGACAGAAATTTTGGCTGAGCAACATTATCAATCGCTCGTATCTACGTTTGCTCATTTTAATATGAATATTGAATTATTAACAAGTTCTGTAAAGGGAGCGCGTCGTCGTGAGGTATTAGCTAGACTAGAACAAGGAGAGATTGATATTCTTGTTGGAACGCATGCTTTAATTCAAGATGAAGTCATATTTCATAGGCTTGGACTTGTTATTACGGACGAACAACATCGTTTTGGTGTAGCGCAGCGCCGGGTTTTGAGAGAGAAAGGTGAAAGTCCAGATGTTTTATTTATGACGGCAACACCAATTCCTCGTACATTGGCGATTACTGCGTTTGGTGAAATGGATGTATCAATTATTGATGAGATGCCGGCAGGTCGTAAAGTAATTGAAACGTACTGGGCGAAACACGATATGTTTGAGCGTGTTCTTGGATTTGTTGAGAAAGAAGTGAAAAAAGGACGACAAGCATATGTCATTTGTCCGCTAATTGAAGAATCAGAGAAACTGGATGTGCAAAATGCAATTGATTTGCATAGTATGCTGACTCATCATTATCAAGGGAAATTTCAAGTTGGATTAATGCATGGACGCCTTTCTTCTCAGGAGAAAGATGAAGTAATGCAACAATTTAGTGAAAATAAAGTACAAATTCTCATTTCGACAACAGTTGTAGAAGTTGGTGTGAACGTACCGAATGCAACGACAATGGTTATTTATGATGCGGAACGTTTTGGATTATCACAACTTCATCAACTTCGTGGTCGTGTAGGGCGTGGAAGTGAACAATCTTATTGTATTTTAATTGCTGATCCGAAATCAGAAACGGGAAAAGAGCGCATGCGTATTATGACAGAGACAAATGATGGCTTTGTGTTATCAGAAAAAGATTTGGAGCTGCGTGGTCCTGGGGATTTCTTTGGAAGTAAGCAAAGTGGTTTACCTGAATTTAAAGTAGCTGATATGGTACATGATTATCGAGCATTAGAAACAGCTAGGCAAGATGCTGCTTTACTTGTGGATTCAACTGCATTTTGGCAAAGTGGGCAGTATGAAATGCTACGGAAATATTTAGAGAAGTCAGGTGTTTTTCAAGGAGAAAAGCTGGATTAAAGCGGAAGAAACAAAAAAATGTTGCATTCTGTATTTAATGCTTATATACTACTGTTAGTACCTAGTCATAAAAATGGATGGTGCGGAATGAAAAAAAGAAGGAAAAAAGAAAGACAAGAGTTGTTACAACATACAATAGAAGCAAATCCGTTTATTACGGATGAAGAATTAGCTGAACAATTTCAAGTGAGTATTCAAACGATTCGTCTCGATCGTATGGAACTTTCGATTCCGGAATTGCGAGAACGAATTAAACATGTAGCAACGAAACAACATGAAGAAGATGTAAAATCTTTACCGCTTGATGAAGTGGTAGGAGAAATTATTGATATAGAATTAGATAGACATGCGATTTCAATTTTTGAAGTGAAGGTAGAACATGTCTTTAAACGTAATCAAATTGCTCGTGGGCATCATTTATTTGCACAAGCGAACTCATTAGCTGTTGCTGTTATTGATGAAGAACTAGCTTTAACTGCAAAGTCCACCATTCGATATATTCGTCCTGTAAAATTAGGAGAGCGTGTTGTTGCAAAAGCGCGTGTTGAAGATGTGGAGAATGATAAAGGACGGACGGTTGTAAAAGTGCAAAGTTTTGTCGGAGATGAACTTGTTTTTAAAGGCACTTTTGAAATGTATCGATCTAGTAATTATAGTGAGGAAGGTAACAACTTATGAGAATCGCAATAGATGCAATGGGTGGCGATCATGCGCCAAAATCTGTCGTACTCGGAGCAATGAAGGCAATTAAACAATATTCAGATTTACATATTACATTAGTAGGAAAAGAAGACGAAATTCGTAAGTATTTAACAAGTGAAGAGCGTATTACTGTACTGTATACAGATGAAGTAATCGAAGGGACAGATGAGCCGGTACGAGCGGTACGTCGCAAAAAACAAGCTTCCATGGTACTTGCTGCGCAACAAGTAAAAGAAGGTGCAGCTGATGCTTGTATTTCCGCAGGGAATACGGGGGCTCTTATGGCAGCTGGATTATTTGTAATTGGACGTATAGAAGGGATTGAACGCCCTGCTCTTTCTCCTACTATGCCAACAGTAGACGGTAAAGGCTTTGTTATGTTAGATGTTGGAGCAAACGTTGATGCAAAAGCGATCCATTTATACCAATATGCTGTAATGGGATCTGTGTATGCAGAGAAAGTGAGAGGAATTGCTAATCCTCGCGTAGGTCTTTTAAATGTTGGAACTGAGGATGGAAAAGGAAACGAGCTTTCTAAACAAGTTTTTGCAATGCTAAAAGATGCACCGATTAACTTTGTTGGAAATGTAGAATCACGAGACTTATTAAACGGCGTAGCTGATGTGGTTGTTTGTGATGGATTTACCGGAAATGTTGCCCTTAAAACGTTAGAGGGTACTGCACTTGCATTATTCTCGATGCTAAAAGAGCAATTGATGAGTTCGTTTACAAGTAAACTAGCGGCGGCGGTATTAAAACCAAAGCTTATGGTGTTAAAAGATAAAATGGATTATTCAGAGTATGGAGGAGCGGCTTTATTTGGATTGAAAGCTCCTGTCATCAAAGCGCACGGTTCCTCCAATGACCAATCGATTTTTAGTGCGATTCGTCAAACTAGAGAAATGGTAGCGAAGGAAGTTATTCCTACTATTACGAGTGTAATAGAGGAGGAGCCGCTTCAATAATGAGGAGGGTTTGAAATGGGAAAACTGGCATTTCTTTTTCCAGGACAAGGTTCACAGGCAGTTGGAATGGGAAAACAATTAGCAGAAAGTCATGAAGAGGTTGCGAAAGTATTTCATCAGGCTGATGAAATTTTAAAAGATTCTCTTTCATCACTTATTTTTGAGGGGCCTCAAGAAACGTTGACGTTAACAACAAATGCACAGCCAGCATTATTAACGACAAGTATTGCAATTTTAAAGGCATTGGAGCAGTATGAGATTAAACCTGACTATGTTGCAGGACATAGTTTAGGTGAGTATAGTGCACTGGTAGCAGCGGGTGCTATGTCATTTGAAGATGGGGTATACGCTGTAAGAAAACGCGGTGAGTACATGGAAGAAGCTGTGCCAAATGGCGAAGGTGCAATGGCAGCTATTCTGGGAGCGGATCCAGATATGTTAAAGCAGGTGACCGAAGAGGTGACACAGGAAGGATATGCTGTACAAGTTGCGAATATGAACAGCACGAAGCAAATTGTCATTTCTGGAACGAAGCAAGGTGTGGAATTGGCTTCAGAAAGAGCGAAAGAAAATGGTGCAAAACGCGCAATTCCATTACGCGTTAGCGGTCCGTTTCATTCATCGCTTATGAAACCAGCGGCTGAGAAGTTTCGCGGTGTGTTAAATGAAATTTCAATTCAAGATGTGAAGGTTCCCGTTGTTGCAAATGTAACAGCAGATTGTATTACTCGTAAAGAGGATATTCAAGAAAAATTAATTGAACAACTCTATTCCCCTGTATTATGGTACCCATCCATTGAACGGATGGTAGAACTTGGTGTGGATACATTTATTGAAATTGGGCCTGGAAAGGTTTTAGCTGGTCTTATGAAATCAATCGCTCCATCTGCGAAAGTATATGCGATATATGATGAAGAGACGATGAAGGATACCATTTCAAAACTGAGAGGAGAAGGCTAATGTTATTAAAAGATAAAGTCGCATTAGTAACGGGAGCATCTCGCGGAATCGGTCGTGCAATTGCATTAGATTTAGCAAAACAAGGTGCGAAAGTAGTTGTAAACTATGCAGGAAACGAATTAAAAGCAAATGAAGTTGTGGATGAGATTAAAAAATTAGGATCAGAAGCAATTGCAGTAAAAGCAAATGTTGCTAGTAGCGAAGAAGTGACTGATATGGTAAAACAAACAGTTGATACATTTGGTCAAATTGATATTCTTGTAAATAACGCTGGTATTACGAAAGACAATTTACTAATGCGTATGAAAGAAGAAGAATGGGATGCTGTTATTGATACAAACTTAAAAGGTGTCTTTTTATGTACAAAAGCTGTATCTCGCTATATGATGCGTCAACGCCATGGTCGTATTATTAATATCGCCTCTGTTGTTGGGGTTACTGGAAACCCGGGTCAAGCAAACTACGTTGCAGCAAAAGCAGGTGTAATTGGGTTAACAAAAACTTCAGCAAAAGAGCTTGCAAGTCGTAATATTACAGTAAATGCAATTGCTCCTGGATTTATTGTAACAGATATGACAGATGTATTAGCAGAAGATGTGAAGAATGAAATGCTAAAATTAATCCCGATTGCAAAATTTGGAGAAGCAGAAGATATTTCAAATGCTGTAGCATTTTTAGCATCAGATGCGAGTCGTTATATCACTGGACAAACACTTCATGTTGACGGCGGTATGGTGATGTAAAAGGAAAAACTACAGAAATAGGTTGATTTCATCTAGCTTTTCTGTACAATATTAAATATAATGGCTTGAGAAGATCGGAAAAATAGTGATCTAATCTATAAATAAAATTAAAAAGTGATTGATTGTCAATACTCTTTAAAGGAGGTGAATGAATATGGCAGACGTTTTAGAGCGTGTAACGAAAATTATCGTTGATCGTCTAGGAGTAGACGAAACAGAGGTAACAACAGCTGCAAACTTTAAAGAAGATTTAGGTGCTGATTCTCTAGATGTAGTAGAACTTGTAATGCAACTAGAAGATGAGTTTGAAATGGAAATTTCTGATGAGGAAGCAGAAAAAATTGCTACTGTTGGCGATGCTGTGACTTACATAGAGAGTCATCTATAATGCTTGATGAAGTCCCGTTTATATACGGGGCTTTCTCAGCATATATATCTGGAGGGACCTATGCCGTACAGAAAGTATAGAGATAAGAAGTATGAAGCGAAATATCGCGAGGCTTTTAAAAAGTTTCAAGCGAAAATAGGTATTACATTTACAAATGAAAAATTGTTGATTCAGGCATTTACGCATTCATCGTATGTGAATGAGCATCGGAAAAAGCCACATGAAGATAATGAGCGTCTTGAATTTCTTGGTGATGCGGTATTAGAACTGACGGTTTCGCAATATTTGTTTCAAAAATATCCGACAATGAGCGAGGGAGAATTAACAAAACTTCGCGCGGCTATCGTATGTGAACCTTCTCTTGTTCGTTTTGCGAATGAGCTATCATTTGGTAATCTTGTCCTTTTAGGAAAAGGGGAAGAAATGACAGGAGGTCGCGAACGTCCAGCGTTATTAGCGGATGTCTTTGAAGCGTTTATTGGGGCACTTTACTTGGACCAAGGTTTAGACAAGGTATGGGGATTTTTAAAAGCAGTTGTTTATCCGAAAATTAATGAAGGTGCTTTTTCTCATGTGATGGATTTTAAGAGTCAACTACAAGAATTAATTCAGCGTGATGGTAGTGGTAATATAGAGTATCAAATTTTGCAAGAAAAAGGACCAGCCCATAATCGAGAGTTTGTATCGCGTGTTACATTAAACGGCGAAGCATTAGGACTTGGAAGTGGAAAGTCTAAGAAAGAGGCAGAACAACATGCCGCCCAAGAAGCGTTAGAAAAATTAAAAGAGCATTCATAGGAATCCCCCTTATACTTAGGGGGATTCCTTGTGCATAAAGGGGGAAGGTCTTTCGTGTTTTTAAAACGGTTAGAGATAGCAGGATTTAAATCTTTTGCAGAACGTGTATCGATTGACTTTGTACCAGGTGTAACATCTGTAGTAGGTCCAAATGGAAGTGGAAAAAGTAACATTACAGATGCCATTCGTTGGGTACTTGGTGAGCAATCTGTAAAGTCGCTGCGCGGTGCGAAAATGGAAGATATTATTTTTTCAGGCAGTGATACACGTAAAGCGTTGAATGTTGCTGAGGTAACATTATCATTAAATAATGAGGATCAGCGTTTGCCGATTGAATATAACGAAGTAAGTGTAACAAGACGAGTATATCGTTCAGGTGATAGTGATTTTCTGATTAACAAACAATCTTGTCGTTTAAAAGATATTGTAGATTTATTTATGGACTCTGGTATGGGACGTGAAGCATTTTCTATTATCAGCCAGGGGAAAGTAGAAGAGATTTTAAGTAGTAAATCAGAAGACCGTCGTAGTGTTTTTGAAGAAGCAGCTGGTGTACTGAAATATAAAATTCGTAAAAAGAAAGCGGAAGGGAAATTAGCGGAGACACAAGATAATTTAAATCGTGTAGAAGATATTATTCATGAATTGAGTGCTCAAGTTGAACCTCTTGAAAGACAAGCTTCTATTGCAAAAGATTATCTTGAGAAAAAAGAAGAATTAGAAAAAGTTGAAGCGGCATTAATTGTATATGAAATTGAAGAGTTACATGAAAAATGGGAAGCGCTTCGCGAGCAATTTAAACATAACAAAGATGAAGAAGTGAAATTATCAGCACATCTTCAAAAAAATGAAGCGGATTTAGAAGAAGTGCGTGGAAACGTACAAGCCATTGATGAATCTGTTCAATCTTTGCAAGAGGTTCTTCTTCTTTCTAGTAAAGAACTTGAAAAATTAGAAGGGCAACGTGAGCTGCTGAAAGAAAGAAAGCACAATGCGACAACGCATTGTGCACAGTTAGAAGCACTCATTCATGAATTAACAGACAAGGTTTCTGCATATGAAGGAAGTGTTGTGCAAGGAACTGACGAATTAATGAAATTAACAAATCATGTGAAAGAGTTAGAACAGAAACTGCATGATAGTGAAAGATTGTTGTCTACATATGTACAAAATTTAGATGAGCAAATCGAGTATTTAAAAGGTGATTATATTGAGCTTTTAAATCAACAGGCAAGTTACCGAAATGAACTTTCTATGTTAGAGGAACAATTTAAACAAAGAGATTTCAAAAATCAGCGTCTTGACGAAGAAAATGAAAAATATGTGCAGATGCGCATAGAAATTGCGCAGAAAAAATCAACGTTCGTTGAAAAATATGAACATATAAAAGAGCAAATTACAAATCTGCTGTCAAGTATGCAGCAAACGGACATTGCACTTGGGAAATGTAAAGAACAATATAGCGAAAATGAGAGCAAGTTGTACCAAGCATATCAATATGTTCAACAAGCTCGTTCTCGTAAAGAAATGCTTGAAGAAATGCAAGTGGATTATTCGGGATTTTATCAAGGAGTTCGTGAAGTATTAAAGGCACGTGATAGCCAGTTGCATGGTATTGAAGGTGCAGTTGCAGAACTTCTGACTGTGCCGAAAAAATACGAAGTGGCAATGGAAATTGCGCTTGGAGCAGCAATGCAGCAGGTTGTTGTACAAACAGAAGAACATGCGCGCCGAGCAATTGCATTTTTAAAGCAAAATCGCCATGGACGTGCGACCTTTTTACCGCAAAGTGTAATTAAAGGGAGAGCACTTAATGCAGAGCAACTTCGTATTGTAAATCAGCACGCATCATTTATAGGAGTAGCATCAGAGCTTGTGCAGTACAATAATAAATATGAAAATGTTATTACAAATTTATTAGGTACGGTAATTGTTGCTCATGATTTAAAAGGAGCGAATGAATTAGCAAAGCAGCTACAATATCGTTATCGCATTGTTACATTAGAAGGTGACCTTGTAAATCCGGGGGGGTCAATGACGGGTGGTGCCGTGAAGCAAACGAATTCCTCTCTATTAGGACGTCAACGTGAATTAGAAGAGTGGAATGAAAAGTTGGCAGATATGGAAGAAAAGACGGCAAAATTAGAAAGCTACGTCAAAGCGCTAAAACAAGAAATACAAGAAAAAGAAGTGCAGATGAAAGAAATTCGACAAAGTGTCGATGAAAAGCGTGTAGATGAACAAAAATGCAAGGAAGAGATTAATCAGCTAGAACTAGAAGAGCATCGTATTAATGAGCGCTTATCTATTTATGATTTAGAGCTAGAAGGATTTTTGCAAGATCAAGTGAAGATACAAGGGCGGAAAACAGAGCTAGAAGAAACGCTTACTGAGCTGCAAGAAAAAATTATGCAACTTGATACAACAATTAAAGAATTAACGAAGCAAAAGAGTGAGCAACATTCTTCGAAAGAAAAAGTGCAGACAGAAATTACGGAGTTAAAAGTACAAGCAGCTGAAAAGCAACAACAATTATCAAATCAAAAAGAGACAGTAGACCGCCTCATGAAAGAACAAGATGAGACAAAAAAGAATCTTATAAAGACAAAAGAAGATTTAGCATTCTTGAAACAAGAAATGACATCGAATTCCAGTGGCGAAGAGCAAATTACAAGTATGATTCAAAAGAAAACCCACGATCGAAATCAAACAGTCGAACTAATTAGTTCACGCCGTGAGCAGCGTCTTGATTTACAAGGGCGACTAGAATATTTAGATTTAGAAGTAAAAGAAGCGAAACGTCAACATAAATATTTGCTCGATGTATTAAAAGATGAAGAAGTAAAAATCAATCGTTTAGACGTGGAGTTAGAAAATCGCTTGCAGCACTTACAAGAAACATATACCATTTCTTTCGAAGCTGCGAAACAAAAGTATACGATGACAATGTCTGGTGATGAAGCTCGTAAAAAAGTGAAATTAATTAAACTATCCATTGAAGAACTCGGAACAGTAAACTTAGGTTCGATTGATGAATACGAGCGCGTATCTGAGCGTCATACGTTCTTGCTAGAGCAGCGTGATGATTTGGAAGAGGCGAAAACAACACTGCATCAAGTAATTGATGAGATGGATGAGGAAATGAAAAAACGCTTTTCGTATACGTTCCAAGCAATTCGTACAGAATTCCAGCTTGTGTTTAGTGAATTGTTTGGCGGAGGGCGAGCGGATTTAGTTATGACGAACCCGCAGGATTTATTAAATACAGGAATTGATATTGTTGCACAGCCACCAGGAAAGAAGTTGCAAAATTTAGGTCTTCTTTCTGGAGGAGAACGAGCATTAACAGCTATTGCATTACTGTTTAGTATTTTAAAGGTTCGTCCTGTACCGTTTTGTGTACTTGATGAGGTCGAAGCAGCGCTGGATGAAGCGAACGTTGCTCGTTTTGCGCAGTACTTGAGAAAGTTTAGTGATGAAACACAATTTATAGTCATTACACATCGAAAAGGAACGATGGAAGAATCAGATGTACTATATGGTGTAACGATGCAGGAATCTGGTGTTTCCAAGCTTGTATCTGTTCGTTTAGATGACGGAGCAGAAGTTGTGACAAGTGAATAGAGAGGATGGGAAAGAATGAGCTTTTTTAAAAAATTAAAAGAAAAAATTTCAAAGCAAACAGATACAGTAACAGAAAAGTTTAAACACGGTTTAGAGAAAACGAGAAACTCTTTTGCTGAAAAGGTAAATGACTTAGTATATCGTTATCGCAAGGTTGATGAAGATTTCTTCGAAGAGTTAGAAGAAATTTTAATTGGTGCGGATGTGGGTGTGTCCACAGTAATGGAATTAATTGACCAATTAAGAGATGAAGTGAAACGTCGTAATATCCAGGACCCAAGAGAAGTACAAGCTGTTATCTCTGAAAAATTAGTTGAGATTTACAAAGGCGATGGTAATTTTAATAATGAATTAAATGTACAAGATAACACATTGACGGTTATTTTATTTGTTGGGGTAAATGGTGTTGGGAAAACAACAACAATTGGAAAGATGGCTCATAAATTTAAAGCAGACGGCAAGTCTGTATTATTGGCGGCGGGTGATACATTCCGTGCCGGAGCGATTGAACAGCTAGAAGTATGGGGCGAACGTGTTGGTGTAGATGTAATTAAACAAGGATCAGGTTCTGATCCGGCAGCTGTTATGTACGATGCAATTCAGGCCGCAAAATCGCGAAAAGTTGATGTTTTATTATGCGATACAGCAGGTCGTTTGCAAAACAAAGTCAATTTAATGAAAGAGTTAGAGAAAGTAAAACGAGTAATTGAGCGTGAAATTCCAGGTGCTCCTCATGAAGTGTTACTTGTTATTGATGCGACAACTGGACAAAATGGTTTAAGTCAAGCAAAAACATTCCGCGAGGCGACAAATGTAACAGGAATTGTACTGACGAAATTAGATGGAACTGCTAAAGGTGGAATCGTATTAGCAATTCGTAATGAGATGGATGTACCGGTGAAGTTTGTCGGCCTTGGAGAAAAAATGGATGACTTGCAAGAATTTAACCCAGAACAATATGTATATGGACTATTTGCAGACTTTGTAGAAACAGAAGTAGAATAAAGTAAGGTTTTCATTAGTGAGAGACTTTATATGTTCCTAATAGTTTGCTCAATTCCTCCATGCTCTTACGTATATCTAAGTAGGAAATGTTTTTGGTAGGTATGTGGTAAAAAAAGAAGAGGCGGTGCTTGCCGCTTCTTCTTTTTAAATTAAAATAAGATGTTAAGAAAAAAACTTGACACTCTTTTCTACTCCATGTAAACTAATTCATGTAAAGGTAATTCACTTAACAAAGGGTGATTCAACATGCTCGAAAAAACAACGAGAATGAATTATTTATTTGATTTTTATCATTCGTTGTTAACGCCAAAACAAAGAAGTTATATGTCACTTTACTATCTTGATGATCTCTCGCTTGGTGAAATTGCAGAAGAATTTGAAGTGAGCCGCCAAGCAGTGTATGATAACATTAAACGGACAGAAGCGATGCTTGAAGAATATGAAGAAAAGTTATTGTTACTTCAAAAGTTTCAAGAAAGGCAGCAACTTGTTGAAAAGTTAAAGCAGCTAATCAGCGAAGAAGAGCATGTAGATGAACAAGTGAAACAAGTTGTTGAAGCTATCGAAAATTTAGATTAGGAGGGCGGCAATATGGCATTTGAAGGATTAGCCGACCGACTTCAACAGACAATGCAAAAAATTCGCGGCAAAGGGAAAGTAACTGAAGCCGACGTAAAAGAAATGATGAGAGAAGTTCGTCTTGCTCTTTTAGAGGCAGACGTTAACTTTAAAGTAGTAAAAGATTTTGTTAAGCGTGTGTCTGAACGTGCTGTCGGACAAGATGTAATGAAAAGTTTAACACCTGGACAGCAAGTTATTAAAGTAGTACAGGAAGAACTTACAGAATTAATGGGTGGAGAGCAAAGTAAAATTGCTGTCTCTAACCGTCCGCCAACTGTTATTATGATGGTTGGTTTGCAGGGTGCAGGTAAAACGACGACAACAGGTAAGCTTGCGAATTTGCTTCGTAAAAAGCATAATCGTAAACCGATGTTGGTCGCGGCTGATATTTATCGTCCAGCAGCAATTAAACAGCTTGAAACACTTGGTAAGCAATTGGATATGCCAGTTTTCTCTTTAGGAGATAAGGTAAGTCCTGTTGAAATTGCAAAGCAAGCGATTGCGAAAGCTAAAGAAGATCACCATGATTATGTTCTGATTGATACAGCAGGTCGTCTGCATATTGATGAGGAGCTCATGGCTGAATTAGCACAAGTTAAAGAAGTAGCCAATCCGGATGAAATTTTCCTTGTTGTTGATGCAATGACAGGACAAGATGCGGTAAATGTGGCTCAAAGCTTCCACGAACAGCTTGGTTTAACAGGTGTCGTATTAACAAAATTAGATGGTGATACGCGCGGAGGTGCAGCACTATCTATTAAAGCTGTTACAAACACACCGATTAAATTTGCTGGTATGGGTGAGAAATTAGATGCATTAGAGGTATTCCACCCAGAACGTATGGCATCTCGTATTTTAGGTATGGGTGATGTTCTAACGTTAATTGAAAAGGCGCAGGCGACAGTTGATGAAGAAAAAGCAAGAGAACTTGAGCAAAAAATGCGTACACTTTCCTTTACGTTAGATGATTTTCTAGAGCAATTAGGACAAGTGCGTCAATTGGGACCGCTTGATGAACTTCTTAATATGCTTCCTGGTGCCGGGAAAATTAAGGGATTAAAAAATGTTCAAGTTGACGAAAAGCAAATTGGACACATTGAAGCGATTATTCGCTCAATGACGAAATTAGAGCGTGAACAACCGGAAATGATTAACGCCAGTCGTAAGAAACGTATCGCTAAAGGTAGCGGTACAACTGTACAAGAGATCAATCGTCTTTTGAAACAATTTGAAGATATGAAAAAGATGATGAAAACGATGTCTGGTATGCAAAAAGGTAAGAAAAAAGGACTAGGCGGCTTGAAGTTTCCATTTATGTAAGGAAAAAAAGATGGCTCTGTTAAGAAAAAATACTTTACAAAGGGTCACTCTTTTTGCTAATATTATTATCTGTGTGAAATATATTCGGAGGTGCTTTATAAATGGCAGTTAAAATTCGTTTAAAACGTATGGGAGCTAAAAAATCTCCTTTCTATCGTGTAGTTGTTGCAGATTCTCGTTCTCCTCGTGACGGACGTTTCATCGAGGAAATCGGAACTTACAATCCAGTTGCTCAACCAGCTGAAGTTAAAATCAACGAAGAAGCAGCATTAAAATGGTTAGGAAACGGTGCGAAACCATCTGATACAGTTCGTAACCTGTTCTCTAAACAAGGTATCATGGAGAAATTCCACTTATCTAAACAAGGTAAGTAATTCGAACAATGGCTATGACAGGGTTAATCGAAACAATTGTTAAACCCCTTGTGGATCATCCTGAAGATGTAAAGGTTACACAGGAACTGTACAACGGAGAGATGAAGTATCGATTAATCGTACATCCTGAGGATGTGGGTAAAGTCATTGGGAAACAAGGGCGAGTTGCAAAAGCAATTCGAACGATCTTATATGCAGCGGGACATCATCAAAATGAGAAAGTAACGCTGGAAATTCAATAAGCATAAAAAGGGCGAGGATCTGTTCCTCACCCTTTTTTAACATTTTAAGATAAATCGCATCTTCAGCAAAGAGAATGGAGATGCTAACGACATATAACAAACAGGGGTGACGTGCTGTTTATGACAAAATGGTTTAATGTAGGGAAAATTGTAAATACTCAAGGTGTTAAAGGAGAGGTACGTGTAATCTCTCGGACAGATTTTCCGGAAGAGCGCTATAAAGTAGGAAACATATTATACATATGGCAAGAGAAAGTGGCTGAGCCACTAGCTGTAAAGGTAACTTCTCATCGTCAGCATAAATCTTTTGATTTACTGAAATTTGAAGGTTATAACAATATAAATGAAGTAGAGCAATTGAAAGGCTCTTTATTAAAAGTCCCAGAGGAGCAGCTTGGAGAATTGCCTGAAGGAGAATATTATTATCACGAAATTATTGGTTGTACCGTTGTAACGGAAGACGGAGAAACAATTGGTACGATTAAAGAAATTCTTTCTCCTGGCGCAAACGACGTTTGGGTCATCAAACAACCAAAAGGCCAAGATGTTTTAATCCCATATATCGAGGAAGTTGTCTTACAAGTAAACATTGATGAAAAGCTTGTAACCATTCAAGTAATGGAAGGATTACTGTAATGAAAATCGATATTTTAACATTGTTTCCAGAAATGTTTACGGGTGTTTTTGGTTCTTCTATATTGAAAAAAGCACAAGAAAAAGAAGCTGTACAGCTAAGAGTTGTAAACTTTCGTGATTATTCAACTAATAAACATAATAGTGTCGATGATTATCCGTATGGCGGGGGAGCTGGAATGGTGTTGACACCACAGCCGATTTTTGATGCGGTAGAACAGCTTACGAAGGAAACAGAGCGTAAACCACGTGTTGTGTTAATGTGTCCGCAAGGAGAGCGTTTTACGCAAAAGAAAGCTGAAGAGTTAGCGCAAGAAGAACATGTAATTTTTATTTGTGGTCATTATGAAGGGTATGATGAGCGTGTTCGCGAGCATCTTGTAACAGATGAAATTTCAATAGGAGATTATGTATTAACAGGCGGAGAGCTGGCATCTATGGTTATTACAGATAGTGTTGTCCGTCTATTGCCTGATGTCCTAGGAAATCAGCAATCGCAAATAGAAGATTCATTTAGTACAGGCTTACTCGAGCACCCGCATTATACAAGACCAGCGGATTTTCGTGGAATGAAAGTACCGGATGTACTTATATCTGGTAATCATAAATATATTGAAGAATGGCGTCATAAAGAATCACTTCGCCGCACGTATATGCGCCGTCCTGACTTATTAGAGGAACGTAGTTTATCAAAACAAGAAGAAAAATGGTTAGCAGAATTTAAAGAAGAGAAGTAAAAAAATGCTATTGCAACAGAACGAGCAATATGCTATTATAACACTTGTGCTACTTATAGAGAGTAGCCGTTAACAACGGTGTTCCGCTGTAATTTATGAAATGACTTTGCATGAGCATCTGTTTGGAAGGAGAGAATTGAATATGCAACAATTAATCGCAGAAATTACAAAAAATCAATTAAAAACTGATTTACCTTCATTCCGTCCTGGTGACACTTTACGTGTACACGTAAAAGTAGTAGAGGGTACTCGTGAGAGAATTCAGATTTTTGAAGGTGTTGTAATTAAACGTCGTGGTGGCGGAATTAGCGAAACATTCACAGTTCGTAAGATTTCTTACGGTGTAGGTGTTGAACGTACATTCCCAGTTCACACGCCAAGAATCGCGAAAATCGAAGTACTTCGCCGTGGTAAAGTACGTCGTGCTAAGTTATACTACTTACGCAACCTTCGCGGTAAAAAAGCACGTATTAAAGAAATTCGATAAGACATGTATGGGAGCTTGTATTTGCAAGCTCCCTTTTTCCAATCTGGCTGTATATTGCTCGTATACAAACAGCTTACATAATTGTGGAGGGGAACCGCATGACGAAACAAAAAAGTACGCTTTGGGAATGGATAAAAGCCATTTTGATCGCTGTTGTTTTAGCTTGGGTTATTAGACAGTTTTTCTTTGCCCCGATTCTTGTAGATGGTGTATCTATGTCACCAACTCTTCATGATCGTGATCGAATGATTGTCAACAAAATTGGGTACCACATTGGAGAACCGAAACGCTTTGATATTATTGTGTTTCAAGCAACGGAAGATAAAGATTACATTAAACGTGTTATTGGTTTGCCGGGTGATCAGGTAGAATATCGAAATGACACACTCTATATTAACGGAAAGCCGTATAAAGAGCCGTATTTAGATGAGGAAAAAAAGCAGCTTTCTGAAGGTCCTCTAACATATGATTTTAAGCTTGAAGAAATTACAGGGAAGACAACAGTTCCAAAAGGGCAATTATTTGTATTAGGAGACAATCGCCGTTTTAGTAAAGATAGTCGTACAATTGGAACAGTTTCAATGGACCAAGTGATTGGGAAAGCTAATATGTTATATTGGCCATTAAAAGATGCTCGTATTGTAAAATGAACGTAGAAAAGAAGGTGGAAATATGGTAATTCAATGGTTTCCAGGTCATATGGCCAAAGCAAGGCGACAAGTAACAGAAAAGTTAAAATTAATTGATGTTGTAATTGAACTTGTTGATGCAAGATTGCCCTTATCATCACGAAATCCGATGATTGATGAAATTATTACGCATAAGCCAAGGCTAGTCGTTTTAAATAAAGCAGATATGGCAGATGATCGTGTAACAAAGGCATGGATTGCGTATTTTGAGGAAAAAGGTCATAAAGCAATTTCTATTAATGCACAAGCTGGACAAGGTATGAAAGAAATTACAGCAGCATGTAAGGAGCTTGTGAAAGAAAAGTTTGATAAGATGGTTGCAAAAGGTATTAAACCGCGAGCAATTCGCGCTTTAATTGTTGGCATTCCGAATGTTGGAAAATCAACATTAATTAATAAATTAGCAAAGAAAAATATTGCAAAAACAGGCGATCGTCCGGGTGTAACGACTGCACAGCAGTGGATTAAAGTAGGAAAAGAAATGGAATTACTAGATACACCGGGTATTTTGTGGCCGAAATTTGAAGATGAAATGGTTGGACTTCGTCTTGCAACGACTGGTGCAATTAAAGATTCGATTTTAAATTTACAAGATGTGGCTGTATATGCACTTCGATTTATGGAGAAACAGTACCCAGAACGTTTGAAAGAGCGTTATAAGTTAAATGACATTCCAGAAGATATTGTGGAATTATTTGACGCAATTGGAAAGAATAGAGGCTGTTTAATGGGTGGGGGACTTGTTGATTATGACAAAACATCAGAACTTGTTCTTCGTGAACTTCGTGGTGGTAAACTGGGGAAAATGACCTTTGAAACACCAGAAGAAACAATAGAAGAAGCGTAAAGTGAAACTTCTATCAGTTGGAATTGTCTTCATCCTCCGCTGATGGAAAGCTCTCACCAATCGGGCACATGCCAGCAGTTAGTCCTCACCTATCATCTTGGCTACTCTCTGAAATTTGAGGTGGGGGAAGCGACATAAAGCCGGACTTCTAGTTGGTTCGTTGCATTCATTGAATTTTTACTGGTAGTTATTTTAAGCTCGGTGTCTTTCATTCTGCTGAATACAGAGATAAGGCTTGCTACTTGTTAAACGGGAAAGAAAAGGCGCGCTTTTGCACGCCTTTTCTTATTTGGAGGAGGAACTGCGTATGTCTAAAAAACAAACAATTCAAGAAATAGAAGCTCTATTACAAGAAGTTGTACAAGAAGACGACGAGCGTTTTGTTATGTTATTAGAAGACGAACGAAAAGGTGTGCAAAGACTCATTACAAAATGGAAAAAACAAAAAGGGGATAAAGAAAAAGAAAAACAAAAATTTATTGAGATGTCGATTTATGAAAGTGCGCTCCGTCAAAAAGGAATTGTATCTATTGCGGGTATTGATGAAGTGGGAAGAGGACCGTTAGCAGGACCTGTTGTTACTGCTGCTGTTGTGCTTCCGGAGGATTTCTATATACCAGGTTTAAATGATTCGAAAAAGTTGAGTGAGGCGAAGCGTGAGCGGTTTTATGATGAAATTCAAGAGAAGGCATTAGCAATCGGGATTGGGATTATCCCACCTAATGTAATTGATGAAATAAATATTTACCAAGCGACGAAACAAGCGATGTTAGATGCTGTTGCAAATTTATCTTGTACGCCAGAACATTTACTAATTGATGCGATGGAACTTCCTACTTCAATTCCTCAAACGTCTATTATTAAAGGAGATGCGAAAAGCATTTCTATTTCGGCTGCATCTGTAATTGCGAAAGTAACACGTGATCGTATGATGAAGGAGCTTGGAAAACGATATCCGCAGTATGGATTTGAGCAACATATGGGTTATGGAACGAAACAGCATTTACAGGCGATTGAAACTTACGGTGTGTTAGATGAACATCGAAAATCGTTTGCTCCAATTAAAGATATGATAAAAAAATAAGCTAATCTACAGCTTATTTTTTTATTTTTGTATATTAACATTACTATTTTTAAAAAAAGAATAAAGCGATTTCAGTTTTCTGACACTTTATTGTAGACAGCGTGGCAATCATTTTATACAATGACTAATGTAGTGTTTAAAAACATTAAAAAACTTTTCGAGTAAAACAGGAAAATAGGGGAGGATGGGACCATGAATATCCACGAGTATCAGGGGAAAGAAGTCCTTAGAAACTATGGGGTAAGCGTTCCGAACGGGAAGGTTGCCTTTACAGTAGAAGAAGCTGTAGAAGCAGCGAAAGAATTAGGAACGAGTGTATGTGTAGTAAAAGCACAAATTCATGCTGGCGGACGCGGCAAAGCTGGCGGTGTAAAAGTAGCGAAGAACTTAGAAGAAGTTCGTACATATGCAGAGGAAATTCTGGGGAAAACGCTTGTAACTCATCAAACAGGTCCTGAAGGTAAAGAGGTAAAGCGCTTACTTATCGAAGAAGGATGCGACATTAAAAAAGAATATTATGTTGGTCTTGTATTAGATCGTGCAACTTCTCAAGTTGTATTAATGGCGTCTGAAGAAGGCGGCACAGAAATTGAAGAAGTAGCAGAGAAAACACCAGAAAAAATCTTTAAAGAATATATTGATCCAGCGGTAGGTTTACAAGGCTTCCAAGCGCGTCGTATTGCATTTAATATCAATATTCCAAATGAGCTTGTTGGACAAGCTGTGAAGTTTATGATGGGCTTATACCGTGCGTTTATTGAAAAAGATTGCTCTATCGCAGAAATTAACCCGCTTGTTACAACAGGCGACGGAAAAGTTATGGCGTTAGATGCAAAATTAAACTTCGATTCTAATGCTTTATATCGTCATAAAGATATTTTAGAACTTCGTGATCTTGATGAAGAAGATCCAAAAGAAGTGGAAGCTTCTAAATATGACTTAAACTACATTTCATTAGATGGAAATATCGGTTGTATGGTAAACGGTGCTGGACTAGCGATGGCAACGATGGATATCATTAAACATTATAGCGGTGACCCAGCTAACTTCTTAGATGTTGGTGGCGGCGCTACAGCTGAAAAAGTTACAGAAGCTTTCAAAATTATTCTTTCTGACAAAAATGTAAAAGGTATTTTTGTTAACATTTTCGGTGGAATTATGAAATGTGATGTAATTGCAGAAGGTGTTATCGAAGCAACGAAACAAGTGGGCCTTGAATTACCGCTTGTAGTTCGTCTTGAAGGTACAAATGTGGAATTAGGAAAGAAAATTTTAAATGAATCTGGTTTAAATATTGTTGCAGCAGAATCTATGGCAGACGGTGCACAAAAAATTGTTTCACTAGTAGGCTAATAGAAAGCGGGGGAGAAGAAATGAGCGTATTAGTTAATAAAGATACAAAAGTTATTGTACAAGGTATTACAGGTTCTCAAGGTTTATTCCATACAAAACAAATGATTGAATATGGTACAAAAATCGTCGGTGGTGTAACGCCTGGTAAAGGTGGTACTGAAATCGAAGGTGTACCAGTATTTAATACAGTAGAAGACGCTGTAAAAGCAACGGGTGCAAACGCTTCTGTTGTGTACGTTCCACCTGCTTTTGCTGCTGATGCAATTATGGAAGCTGTTGATGCGGAGCTTGATTTAGTAGTATGTATTACAGAGGGTATCCCTGTATTAGACATGGTAAATGTTAAGAAATACATGGAAGGTAAAAAAACACGTCTTCTTGGACCAAACTGCCCAGGTGTTATTACGCCAGATGAGTGTAAGATTGGTATTATGCCAGGATACATTCATAAAAAAGGTCATGTAGGTATCGTATCTCGTTCAGGTACGTTAACATATGAAGCTGTACATCAATTAACACAAGAAGGAATCGGCCAATCAACAGCAGTTGGTATCGGTGGTGACCCTGTAAATGGTACAAACTTCATCGATGCATTAAAAGCATTTAACGAAGATGAAGAAACACATGCTGTTATTATGATTGGTGAAATTGGTGGAACAGCAGAAGAAGAAGCTGCTGAGTGGGTAAAAGCGAACATGACGAAACCTGTTGTTGGCTTTATCGGTGGTCAAACAGCACCTCCAGGAAAACGCATGGGCCATGCTGGTGCGATTATTTCTGGTGGTAAAGGTACAGCTGCTGAAAAAATCAAAACAATGGAAGCATGTGGTATTAAAGTTGCTGAAACACCAGCTGTTATGGGTGAAACTTTAATTTCTGTTTTAAAAGAAAAAGGTTTATTTGAAACTTGTAAAAATTATTAATAGTTTAGAAAGACACCTTCTGTAAAAGAGGGTGTCTTTTATACCTTTCATTGTTTACATAATGTTAATTATGGGTAAGGAGAATAAATATGAAACGTGAGAGATTGTTACATCTTCACTACTGTTTGGCGGATCAGTGGAAAGTACTCCGGCGTTTACTTTATATCGATCCTCAGTTAACTGACATTTATTCCTTTCAAGTTCCTCAAATTGAAAAATATCTTGGGCTGTCTATGCAAAAAGCCTCTGCACTTTTTTCTTATCTTCAAAAAACACATCCTTCTTTCTGTATTCAAAAATTACAAGATGAACACATTTTTTATATAACGATATGGGATGATGACTATCCGAATTTATTGCGCGAAATTCCTGATCCTCCGTTTGTTTTATATGGAAAGGGAAAAAAAGAATTGCTACAACAGGCAAAAAAAATAGCTGTTGTTGGGACGAGAAACCCGTCTTTATACGGAAAAGGCAACATACAATCTATTTTACAACCGCTTATGAAAAATGAATGGTTAATTGTGAGTGGGCTTGCAAGTGGCATTGATACAATTGCGCATGAAATTGCCGTAGAGCACCGTTTTGCGACAATTGCAGTATTAGGACACGGCTTACAATATATGTATCCAAAGAAGAATCAATCTTTTTATGAAAAATGGAAAGAACAAATCGTACTTGTAACGGAGTATCCCCCGCATTATGCACCGCAAAAATGGTATTTTCCGAGGCGAAATCGTATTATAAGTGGACTTTGTCAAGGTGTTCTCGTAGTAGAAGCGAAAGCTCGGAGTGGTTCTCTTATTACAGCGGACTTTGCTTTAGAACAAAATAGAGAAGTGTTTGCTTTGCCGGGACCCAACTATATTGAGAGTGCGATTGGAACGAATCAGCTCATCCAGCAAGGGGCGAAATTAGTTCAATGTGCCAAAGATGTGATAGAAGAACTTTCAAATTGCTAGTATATTTCATGTTTTTATTAAACAATTATTGACAAATAGTAGATTGTCACTGTATGTTATATTCATTGTTGATTGACAAAAATGAGGGAAATCAATAATATTAGTCAATAATCCATCCAAAAAGTTTTAGGGACTTTGAGGAAGGAGCATCTGTGTAAGTGAAGATGAAGACTTGAATCCACCTCTTAAGGAGGCACTAGCATGTCAGATTACCTTGTAATCGTGGAGTCGCCTTCTAAGGCGAAAACGATTGAAAAATATTTAGGGAAAAAATACAAAGTAGTCGCGTCTATGGGCCATGTTCGCGATTTACCTAAAAGCCAAATGGGAATAGAAGTGAAAAATAATTTTACTCCCAAATATATTACCATTCGTGGTAAAGGGCCTGTTTTAAAAGATTTGAAGACAGCGGCAAAAAAAGCAAAAAAAGTCTATCTCGCAGCCGATCCAGATCGCGAAGGAGAAGCGATTGCTTGGCATTTAGCTAATACGCTGAATGTAGATGTAGAATCAGATTGCCGTGTTGTATTCAATGAAATTACAAAAGATGCTATTAAAGAATCTTTTAAACATCCTCGTGCGATTAATATGGATTTAGTGGATGCGCAGCAAGCAAGACGCGTGCTTGACCGACTTGTCGGTTATAACATTAGTCCTTTATTATGGAAGAAAGTAAAAAAAGGATTAAGTGCAGGCCGTGTGCAGTCTGTTGCAGTACGCCTAATTATAGAGCGCGAAAAAGAAATTCAAGCGTTTATACCAGAAGAATTCTGGACGATTAAAACTGAATTTGTAAAAGGAAAAGAGACGTTTGAAGCATCCTTCTATGGAATAAACGGGGAAAAAGTAGAGTTAACAAATGAACAGCAAGTAAATGAAGTTATTGAAAAAATGCAAGGGAATGCATTTTCAGTTGAAAGTGTAACGAAAAAAGAACGAAAACGTAATCCTGCATTACCATTTACGACATCTTCTCTGCAACAAGAAGCTGCGAGAAAGTTAAATATGCGAGCAAAGAAAACGATGATGCTTGCACAGCAGCTGTATGAAGGAATTGACATTGGAAAGCAAGGAACAGTCGGATTAATTACATATATGAGAACAGATTCAACGAGAATTTCAGAAACAGCGCAGCAAGAAGCACGTTCTTATATTGAAGAAGCATTTGGGGCAGACTACATAGGGACACAAAAAAAGAAAGAGTCGAAAAATGCAAATGCACAAGATGCGCATGAAGCGATTCGCCCTTCATCTGTTTTGCGTAAACCAGATGAATTAAAAAGCTGTTTGAGCCGTGACCAATATCGTTTATACAAACTGATTTGGGAGCGATTTGTTGCAAGTCAGATGGCATCTGCTATAATGGATACCGTTACAGCTACATTGATAAACAATTCTGTTCAATTTCGTGCGAATGGATCTGTTGTGAAATTCCCAGGATTTATGAAAGTATATGTGGAAGCAAAAGATGATGGAGCTGAAGAGAAGGATAGAATGTTACCTAAGTTGGACATAGGAGAAACAGTTTTTTCTAAAGATGTCGAACCGAAACAACATTTCACTCAGCCACCACCACGTTATACAGAGGCGCGTTTAGTAAAAACGTTAGAGGAACTTGGAATTGGTAGACCATCTACATATGTACCGACGCTAGAAACGATTCAAAAACGTGGATATGTAGGGTTAGACAATAAGAGATTTATTCCGACTGAGCTTGGCGAAATTGTAATTGAACTTATTTTAGAGTTTTTCCCAGAAATTATTAATATCGAGTTTACAGCTAATATGGAGCAAAATCTTGATGAAGTAGAAGAGGGAAAAGCAAATTGGGTACAAATTGTTGATGATTTCTACAAAGAGTTTGAACCGCGTTTAGAGAAAGCGGAGAAAGAAATGCGCGAAATAGAAATTAAAGATGAGCCTGCCGGAGAAGATTGTGAGCTGTGCGGTAACCCAATGGTCTTCAAAATGGGTAAATTCGGAAAGTTTATGGCTTGTTCTAATTTCCCAGATTGCCGAAATACAAAACCGATTGTTAAAGAAATCGGTGTTACATGTCCGAAGTGTAACGAAGGACAAATTATTGAGCGTCGAAGTAATAAAAAGAAACGTCTTTTTTACGGCTGCGGCACATATCCTGAGTGCGACTTTGTTTCTTGGGATAAGCCAATTGGCCGGAAATGTCCAAAGTGTGAAGGGATGCTTGTTGAGAAGAAGTTGAAAAAAGGCGTTCAAGTACAGTGTATTTCTTGTGATTATGAAGAAGAACAACAAATGTGAGCCTACCAGCTCACATTTTTTTCGGGAAATGAAAAAAGAAAGGTGAGACAAATGACAACACAAGTAGTAAATGTAATTGGTGCAGGTCTTGCAGGAAGCGAAGCAGCTTACCAAATTGCAAAACGTGGCGTTCAAGTAAGATTATATGAAATGAGACCAGTAAAACAAACACCAGCTCATCATACAGATAAATTTGCTGAGCTTGTATGCAGTAACTCGCTTCGTGCGAATACATTAACAAATGCGGTTGGGGTAATTAAAGAAGAGATGCGCCGTATGGATTCTGTTATTATTCGTGCAGCAGATGAGTGTTCTGTACCGGCGGGTGGTGCTTTAGCTGTAGACCGTCATGAATTTGCGGCGAAAGTAACAGAATATGTGAAAAATCATCCGAACGTAACGGTAATGAATGAGGAAATTACAGAAATTCCAGAAGGAACTACTGTAATTGCAACAGGGCCGCTTACTTCACCAGCGCTATCAGCACAACTAAAAGAACTAACGGGTGAGGACTATTTTTACTTCTATGATGCGGCAGCACCTATTGTGGAAAAAGATAGCATTGATATGGAGAAAGTCTATTTAAAATCTCGCTATGATAAAGGTGAAGCAGCATATTTAAACTGTCCGATGACAGAAGAAGAATTTAACCGTTTTTATGATGCGTTAATTGCTGCAGAAACAGTGCCATTAAAAGAGTTCGAGAAGGAAGTTTTCTTTGAAGGGTGCATGCCTGTAGAAGTAATGGCAAACCGTGGGCGACAAACATTGCTGTTTGGACCAATGAAACCAGTTGGATTAGAAGATCCGAAAACAGGGAAAACGCCATATGCGGTTGTTCAATTACGTCAAGATGATGCGGCGGGAACATTATACAATATTGTTGGTTTCCAAACTCACTTAAAGTGGGGACCACAAAAAGAAGTGTTACAACTAATTCCTGGATTAGAAAATGCAGAGATTGTACGTTACGGTGTGATGCATCGTAATACATTTATTAATTCGCCAAAACTACTGCGTCCAACATACCAATATAAAAATCGAAATGATTTATTCTTTGCTGGACAAATGACTGGAGTAGAGGGTTATGTAGAATCAGCCGCTTCAGGCTTGTTGGCAGGTATAAATGCAGCTCGCCTTGTGAAAGGTGAAGAGCCGGTTGTTCTACCGCCAGTAACAGCAATGGGGAGTATGGCGAATTACATCACAACAACGAATGTGAAAAACTTCCAACCGATGAACGCAAATTTCGGATTGTTTGCACCGCTAGAAAAGAAAATTAAGAAGAAGCAAGAACGTAATGAAGCGTATGCAAATCGCGCTTTAGAAACAATTCAAAATTTTGTAAATATTTAGTTAAATTTCTTGCAAAGGCTACTAAATTGTGATACGATTTAGTAGCCTTTATTGAGGTGAAGAGTATGGATGAACATGTGAATAAAATGTTACAATTATTCGTCGGATATTTACAAATTGAAAGAAATTATTCAAAATATACAATTGAAAGTTATCAGAATGATTTAGAACATTTTGTGCAATTTATGAAGCGAGAGGGTATTTCCTCTTTTGCGGATATTACGTACGTTGATGTTCGTTTATATTTAACCACTTTGCATAATGAAAAGTTAGCAAGAAAATCTGTAGCGCGCAAAATCTCGAGTTTACGAAGTCTGTACCGTTTTTTGATGCGTGAAGGATATAGAGAAGATAATCCATTTGCACTTGCGTCACTCCCTAAAAAAGAGTGGTCAATCCCCAAATTTTTGTACGCCGAAGAATTAGAGCGGTTATTTGAAGTTTCCGATACTGCCAAACCGTTAGGGCAGCGAGATCAAGCTTTATTGGAGCTCATGTATGCGACGGGTATTCGTGTCAGTGAATGTGTGAATCTTCAACTTACCGATATTGATTTTTCAATTGGGACGATTTTGGTGATGGGGAAAGGAAAGAAACAGCGTTATGTTCCCTTTGGGAGTTATGCACAAGATGCTTTACTAACCTACATAGAAAATGGGAGAAAACGATTAGAGAAAAAATCGGAGAAACACTCCCAAATGGTGTTTTTAAATGTGAAAGGTACACCGTTAACAGATCGGGGTGTTCGATATATTTTAAATGAACTAATAAAAAAAACTTCCCTTACAATGCATATAAGCCCTCATATGTTAAGACATACATTTGCGACTCATATGTTAAATGAAGGGGCAGACTTACGAACTGTACAAGAGCTATTAGGACATGAAAATTTATCGGCAACACAAATTTATACGCATGTCTCAAAGGAAAGGTTACGTTCTGTTTACATGATGCATCATCCTCGCGCATAAATTGCTTTTAGAAGCTATAAAAACAAATAAAGGAGTTTTTTCTATGGGAAATTTCCATGCTACAACGATATTTGCAATTCACCATAATGGAGAATGTGCAATGGCTGGTGACGGGCAAGTTACGCTTGGAAATGCTGTTGTTATGAAGCATACAGCTCGTAAAGTGCGAAAGTTATTTCACGGTAAAGTGTTAGCTGGTTTTGCGGGTTCTGTCGCAGATGCTTTTACGCTTTTTGAAATGTTCGAAGGGAAGCTTGAAGAATACAACGGTAATTTGCAGCGAGCTGCTGTAGAAATGGCAAAGCAGTGGCGGGGAGATAAAATGCTTCGCCAATTAGAGGCAATGTTAATCGTTATGGACAAAAGTACGTTATTACTAGTTTCAGGAACAGGTGAAGTGATTGAACCTGATGATGGCATTTTAGCGATTGGATCTGGTGGGCATTATGCACTTGCAGCAGGGCGTGCTTTAAAACAGCATGCAGGTGATCATTTTAAAGCAAGAGACATTGCGAAAGCAAGTTTAGAAATCGCTAGTAATATTTGTGTATATACGAACGAAAATATTATTGTGGAAGAATTGTAGAACTGTAAGGGAGGCATTTTATATGCATTTACATTTTACTCCGCGACAAATTGTAGAGAAGCTAGATCAATATATTATTGGTCAAAAAGACGCGAAGAAAGCGGTTGCAGTGGCGCTCCGAAATCGTTATCGCCGCAGTAAATTAGCGGAAGAACTTCGCGATGAAATTGCACCCAAAAATATTTTAATGATTGGGCCGACTGGGGTCGGGAAAACAGAAGTGGCGAGACGAATTGCAAAGCTCGTAGGTGCTCCTTTTATTAAAGTAGAGGCGACAAAATTTACAGAAGTAGGTTATGTTGGCCGTGATGTTGAATCTATGATTCGTGATCTTGTGGAAACTTCTGTTCGAATTGTGAAAGAAGAGAAAATGGTTCATGTTAAGGATAAAGCGGAAGAGCAAGCAAATCAGCGAATTGTTGAAATTTTAGTACCGCATAAACAAAAAGAATCAGGATTTAAAAATCCGTTAGAAATGTTATTTGGTGGGTATCAAAATCAAAATACAACTTCAGTATCGGAACAGCAGGATGAGCGGGAAATTGAACAGAAACGAAAAGAAGTAGAAAAGCAGCTTGCTGCAGGTTTACTAGAAGATGAAGCGATTACAATCGAAGTGACAGAACAACAATCATCTATGTTTGATATGCTTCAAGGTACAGGAATGGAACAAATGGGCATGAATTTTCAAGATGCGCTTGGAAGTTTTATGCCGAAAAAGACGAAGAAACGTAAACTTTCTGTAAAAGAAGCGAGAAAAGTCTTGACAAATGAAGAAGCACAGCGCTTAATTGATATGGATGAAGTTACACAAGAGGCTGTTTATCGTGCTGAACAGCTTGGTATTATTTTTATTGATGAGATTGACAAAATTGCTGGTAAACAATCGAATAGCGTTGATGTATCACGTGAAGGCGTACAGCGGGATATCTTACCAATTGTGGAAGGATCGACTGTTGTGACAAAGTATGGACCGATAAGAACGGATTACGTTTTATTTATCGCAGCGGGCGCTTTTCATATGTCAAAGCCGTCA
Organism: Bacillus sp. S2(2024); assembly: GCF_050474045.1. Lineage (NCBI taxonomy): Bacteria > Bacillati > Bacillota > Bacilli > Caryophanales > Bacillaceae > Bacillus > Bacillus sp. S2(2024). The sequence continues at coordinate 2,855,726 of NZ_JBFLUS010000003.1, read as the reverse complement.
GATTTAATTCCAGAACTACAAGGAAGATTCCCGATTCGAGTAGAATTAACGAAATTGTCAGCAGACGATTTTATAAAAATTCTTGTAGAGCCAGATAATGCTTTAGTAAAACAATATATAGCATTATTGGAAACGGAAGGTATAGAAATTGAATTTTCTGACGAAGCTATTCGTAAGATTGCCGAGATTGCCTATCAAGTCAATCAAGACACAGATAATATTGGAGCAAGAAGGCTTCATACCATCATGGAAAAACTTCTTGAAGATTTATCGTTTGAAGCATCTGAAATTACGTTAGAAAAGGTAACGATAACACCTCAGTATGTAGAGGAAAAGTTAGCGACGATTGCTAAAAATAAAGATGTGAGCCAGTTTATTTTGTAATAGTATCATCAGGTGACTCGCCCTAGTTTCCAAGTGATTAAAATTATGTGAATAATATGTAGGAGGAAATTTTGAAATGGAATTATTAGCAAAAACAAGAAAGCTGAATGCGTTATTACAGAGCGCAGCAGGTAAACCAGTAAACTTTAGAGAAATGGCTGACACGATGTGTGAAGTAATCGAAGCGAACGTGTTTATTGTAAGTCGTCGCGGAAAATTATTAGGATATGCAATCCACCAGCAAATCGAAAACGAGCGCATGAAACAAATGCTTGCTGAGCGTCAGTTCCCAGAAGAATATACAAAGAACTTATTCAATGTAACTGAAACATCTCCAAACTTAGAAGTAAACAGTGAGTATACAGCGTTTCCTGTAGAAAACAGAGAGTTGTTTGGTCAAGGTTTAACAACAATCGTACCAATCGTTGGTGGCGGTGAGCGTCTAGGTACATTAGTATTAGCGCGTCTTGGTCAAGAATTCTTAGATGATGATTTAATTCTTGCTGAATATAGTTCTACGGTAGTAGGTATGGAAATTCTACGTGAAAAAGCAGAAGAAATTGAAGAAGAAGCACGTAGTAAAGCGGTTGTACAAATGGCAATTAGCTCATTATCATACAGTGAACTAGAAGCAATTGAGCATATTTTTGAAGAGTTAAATGGAACAGAAGGATTGCTTGTTGCAAGTAAAATTGCTGATCGTGTAGGTATTACACGTTCTGTAATCGTAAACGCACTTCGTAAGTTAGAAAGTGCTGGTGTAATCGAATCTCGTTCTTTAGGTATGAAAGGAACATACATTAAAGTATTGAATGATAAATTTTTACATGAACTTGCAAAATTAAAAACAAACTAATGTTAAGAGAAAAAGAGCTCTTCTGTATTGTGCAGAAGAGCTCTTTTTTAATGTGCTCAGCAGAAAAAAATCTTAATGAGAGGAACGTTTTATTATTAAAATAGCTTAAAAATAAGGGAGAATGGCAATACTGTAATATGATTCGATAGTAAAAATAAGTAACTGAAAAGAAAGTTTCATAATGTATGTATTTTCGACTTGATTGTGATATTTTGTTGTGATATAGTTGTCAGTGGTGTCAGTACAAAGTACACACGTTCATTGATTTAAGTGTTGGTGCTACGCTTGTAGTTTCGCTTAAAGATGAAGTGAACGGAGGATATCAAAAACCATTTAGGAGGAACTAAATTATGTCAGTAATTTCTATGAAGCAATTGCTTGAAGCTGGTGTTCACTTCGGACATCAAACTCGTCGTTGGAACCCAAAAATGAAACGTTACATTTTCACAGAGCGTAACGGTATCTACATTATCGACTTACAAAAAACTGTGAAAAAAGTTGAAGAAGCATTCAACGTAATGAGAGACATCGCTGCTAACGGCGGTAACGTATTATTCGTAGGTACAAAAAAACAAGCACAAGATGCTATTAAAGAAGAAGCAACTCGCGCTGGTATGTACTTCGTTAACCAACGTTGGTTAGGTGGTACGTTAACAAACTTCCAAACAATTCAAAAGCGTATTAAACGCCTTAAAGACATCGAAAGAATGCAAGAAGATGGCACTTTCGAAGTACTTCCTAAGAAAGAAGTTGTACAACTTAAGAAAGAATTAGAGCGTCTTGAAAAATTCTTAGGCGGCATTAAAGATATGAAAGGTCTTCCAGATGCATTATTCGTAGTAGACCCTCGTAAAGAGCGTATCGCAGTTGCTGAAGCACGCAAATTAAACATTCCAATCATCGGTATCGTTGATACAAACTGTGATCCAGACGAAATCGATCACGTAATTCCAGCAAACGATGATGCAATTCGTGCTGTAAAACTTCTTACATCTAAAATGGCAGACGCGATCCTTGAAGCAAAACAAGGTGAAGAAACTGTTACTGCGTAACAAATTTGGAAAGGTGATAAGGGGTTCGGCCTTTTATCACCTTTTTTAAGGTATATATACATATTTTAGGAGGATGAAAAGTATGGCAATCACTGCACAAATGGTAAAAGAACTTCGTGAAAAAACTGGCGCAGGTATGATGGACTGCAAAAAAGCTTTAACAGAAACTAACGGCGACATGGAGAAAGCAATTGATTTCTTACGTGAAAAAGGTATTGCAAAAGCTGCTAAAAAAGCAGACCGCATCGCTGCTGAAGGTTTAACTTTCATCGAAACAAACGGTAACGACGGTTTAATTTTAGAATTAAACTCTGAAACTGATTTCGTTGCGAAAAACGAAGGTTTCCAAACATTAATTAAAGAATTAGCTGCTCACTTATTAGCTAACAAACCTGCTAACATTGAAGAAGCAATGGCTCAAACAATTGCAAACGGCAAAACAGTAGAAGAGCACATCAACGAAGCAATCGCTAAAATTGGTGAAAAACTTACACTTCGTCGTTTTGAAATCGTATCAAAAACTGATGCAGATGCATTCGGTGCTTACCTACACATGGGTGGACGCATTGGTGTATTAGCAGTTCTTGAAGGTTCTACAGATGAAGCGGCTGCTAAAGATGTAGCAATGCACATTGCAGCAGTTAACCCTAAATACATCGACCGCGATGCTGTAACAGCTGAAGAAGTTGAGCATGAGCGTCAAGTATTAACACAACAAGCTTTAAACGAAGGCAAGCCTGAAAAAATCGTTGCTAAGATGGTTGAAGGTCGCCTAGGTAAATTCTTCGAAGAGATTTGCTTACTTGACCAAGCATTCGTTAAAAATCCTGATATGAAAGTTCGTCAGTTCGTTGAGTCTAAAGGCGGCACATTAAAAGGATTCGTTCGCTACGCTGTTGGTGAAGGTATTGAAAAGCGTCAAGACAACTTTGCTGAAGAAGTAATGAACCAAGTAAAAGGCAGCAACTAATAAAGATTGGGGGACACATTGTGTTCCCTTTTTTAAAATAAAGATGTAGGCAATGGAGGTTCATTATGAGTAAGCCAAAATATAATCGTGTAGTATTAAAGCTAAGCGGTGAAGCTTTAGCTGGAGATAAAGGATTTGGAATTAATCCGTCTGTTATTAAATCTGTTGCTGAGCAAGTGAAAGAAATTGCTGAGTTAGACGTAGAAGTTGCAGTTGTTGTTGGCGGTGGTAACATTTGGCGCGGTAAGATTGGTAGCGAAATGGGAATGGATCGTGCAACGGCTGACTATATGGGAATGTTAGCAACGGTAATGAATTCTTTAGCTCTTCAAGACAGCTTAGAGAATTTAGGAGTTCAAACACGAGTGCAAACTTCTATTGAAATGCGCCAAGTAGCGGAACCTTACATTCGTCGTAAAGCAAATCGTCACTTAGAGAAGAAACGTGTTGTAATTTTTGCAGCAGGTACAGGTAACCCTTACTTCTCTACCGATACAACAGCAGCACTACGTGCAGCTGAGATTGAGGCAGATGTTATTTTAATGGCGAAAAATAATGTAGATGGCGTATATAGTGCGGATCCAACAATTGATGAAACAGCAACAAAATACGAATCACTTACATATTTAGACGTCTTAAAAGAAGGCTTGGGTGTAATGGATTCTACAGCTTCTTCTTTATGTATGGATAATGATATTCCGTTAATTGTATTCTCTATCATGGAAGAAGGAAACATTAAACGTGCCGTTCTGGGCGAAAATATTGGAACAATTGTGAGGGGGAAATAATAATGGGACAACAAGTGTTAAGCAATGCAAAAGAGAAAATGGAAAAAGCAGTTGCAGCATATTCTCGTGAACTTTCAACAGTTCGTGCAGGTCGTGCAAGTGCTTCTGTATTAGATAAAGTACAAGTAGATTACTACGGTGCACCAACTCCGGTTGTACAATTAGCAAACATCACAGTTCCTGAAGCACGTTTGCTAGTTATTCAGCCATACGATAAGACATCTATCGGTGATATTGAAAAAGCAATTTTAAAAGCTGATTTAGGATTAAATCCTTCTAATGATGGTACTGTTATTCGTATTGCATTCCCTGCATTAACAGAAGAACGTCGTCGTGAACTTGTGAAAGTTGTGAAAAAATATTCTGAAGATGCAAAAGTAGCTGTTCGCAACGTTCGTCGTGATGCAAACGATGAATTGAAAAAACTTGAGAAAAACGGCGACATTACAGAAGATGATTTAAGAGGATATACAGAAGATATCCAAAAAGAAACAGATAAATATATCGCAAAAGTTGACGATGTTACAAAAAACAAAGAAAAAGAAATTATGGAAGTGTAATCGCGAAGCTTTCGCAAATATGACCCTCTTCTTAAGGGGGTCTTTTTACACTTTTAGGCATATGTCTGCTCGTTGGAGGGTTTGAATGATGTTTAGAAAACTTCCTTTTTTTAAAGGCAATAAGATCGCGTCGTTTGATCATCTCGTAGAAGAAGCAAAAAAAGGAGAAATCCCAGCGCATATTGCAATCATTATGGATGGTAATGGAAGATGGGCAAAAAGAAGGGCGATGCCTCGCATTGCAGGTCATCATGAAGGAATGCAAGTCGTAAAGAAAATTACGAAGTTTGCTAGTAAACTCGGTGTCAAAGTACTGACTCTTTACGCCTTTTCTACAGAGAACTGGAAAAGACCAAAATTAGAAGTGGATTATTTAATGAAACTTCCTGAAGAATTTTTAGGTGCATTTTTGCCAGAGCTTATTGAAGAAAATGTACAAGTACGTGTCATAGGACAAAAGGATCGCCTTCCAACTCATACGCGCAGAGCGATGGAAAAAGCGATTGAGGATACGAAAGATAACACGGGATTAATCTTAAATTTTGCGTTAAACTATGGAAGTCGTGATGAAATTGTATCTGCTGTGCAAAATATGGTTAAGGATAGTGAAGAAGGAAAACTTCGTTCTGCAGAAATAACAGAAGATACTATTTCTTCGTACTTAATGACAAGAACATTGCCTGATCCTGATTTACTAATCCGAACAAGTGGTGAAATCCGTATTAGTAATTTTATGCTGTGGCAAATTGCTTATACAGAATTGTGGTTTACTGATGTAAATTGGCCGGATTTTACAGAAGAACATTTATTACAGTCCATTACTGACTTCCAAAATAGAGGTCGCAGATTTGGAGGCGTGTAGAAAGAGAGGGTTTGGTAGTGAAACAGAGAATAATTACTGGAGTGATTGCTGCCGCGCTGTTCATTCCCATCGTATTTTACGGTGGCGTGCCTTTTACAATTTTAGTGTATGCATTAGCTTCCGTTGGATTATATGAATTAATTCGAATGAATAAACTAACGGTTATCTCTATGCCTACAGTTTTAGCAGCATTATTGCTTTGGACTATTTTAGTTCCAAGTAATGTAACGGGTGTATTTGAAACAATTGGTTTAACAAAAGTAGAAATTACATTTGTAATTGTTTTATTACTTTTATCATATACTGTCCTTTCTAAGAATACATTTACTTTTGACAATGCTGCGTTTTTATTGATGGCAACAACTTATGTTGCGATGGGTTTCTTTTATTTGAATGAAACTCGTCTTGCAGGAATTCAATATGTATTTTATGCATTGTTTGTGATTTGGGCAACGGATTCCGGGGCTTACTTTATTGGAAAAGCGATCGGGAAACGAAAGCTTTGGCCAGAAATTAGTCCAAATAAAACGATAGAAGGTTCTATCGGCGGTATTTTATGTGGAATTGTTGTCGCTCTTGTGTATAATGTATTTTTACCGGTTCATTCGAATATAGCTGTTCTTATTGCAGTTACCATTGCAATATCGGTATTTGGTCAAATCGGAGACTTAGTAGAGTCGGCATTTAAACGTCATTATGGTGTAAAAGATTCGGGTACAATCTTACCAGGACACGGTGGTATTCTCGATCGAACTGATAGCTGGTTATTTGTATTACCATTATTACATTTCTTACATTTCATTTAATGAACGAACGAGGAGTTGGAGTAATGAAAACCATTAGTTTATTAGGTGCAAGTGGATCAATTGGAACGCAAACATTAGATGTATTGCGCTCGCACCAAGACCAATTCCGTCTCGTTGCTTTTTCTGTGGGGAGAAACATTGAGTTTGCTCAGCAAATCATTCAAGAATTTTCTCCTGAGATTGTGTCTGTACAACAAAAGGAAGATGCTTGGCGATTACAAACAGTTTGTGGAAATACGAAAATTGTATATGGAGATGAAGGGCTGCTTGAAGTTGCACTTCATCCGGATGCAGAAATACTTGTAAACGCTGTTGTTGGTAGTGTCGGATTACTACCGACGTTACGAGCAATTGAGGCGAAAAAAACGATTGCAATTGCAAATAAAGAAACATTAGTAACAGCAGGGCATTTAGTTATGGAAGCTGCAGAAAAGCATAACGTATCTTTACTTCCTGTAGATAGTGAACACTCTGCTATTTTTCAATGTTTAAACGGAGAAAATGAGAAGCGTATTTCTCGATTAATATTGACAGCATCAGGTGGAAGTTTCCGAGATAAAACGAGGAATGAACTTCAATATGTAACAGTAGAAGATGCACTTCGTCATCCAAACTGGTCTATGGGTTCGAAAATTACCATTGATTCTGCTACAATGATGAATAAGGGATTAGAGGTTATTGAAGCGCATTGGCTTTTTAATATCCCTTATGAGCAAATCGATGTTGTATTACATAAAGAAAGTATCATTCACTCAATGGTTGAGTTTGAAGATCGCAGTGTAATGGCGCAACTTGGTACACCAGATATGCGTGTTCCAATTCAATATGCACTTACTTACCCTGATCGTTTTTCACTTCCAAACGCTAAACAGCTGAATTTATGGGAAATTGGAACATTACATTTTCAAACAATGGATATGGAACGTTTCCGCTGTCTTCAATTTGCATATGAAGCTGGGAAAATGGGAGGAAGTATGCCAACTGTGATGAATGCAGCTAATGAAGCCGCTGTAGAAGCTTTTCTGCAAAAGAAAATCAGTTTCTTAACAGTAGAAGACCTCATTGAAAAAGCAATGCACCATCACAATGTCATTGCGCGTCCAAGCTTAGAAGAAATTCAGGAAATCGATGCTGCCACAAGACGATTTGTGATGGAACAAATTTAGCAAAGGTGGTTATGGAACTTGAATACAGCGATTGTCTTTATTTTAATTTTCGGTGCACTCGTGTTTTTCCATGAACTTGGACATTTGTACTTTGCCAAACGTGCTGGTATTTTGTGTCGTGAATTTGCCATTGGTTTTGGTCCAAAATTGTTCTCGTTTGAAAAAAATGAAACAGTTTATACAGTTCGTTTACTTCCGCTTGGTGGTTATGTACGAATGGCTGGGGAGGATCCAGAAACCATTGAACTAAAGCCTGGTACAAAAGTTGGACTTGTTTTAAACGAAAAAGAAGAGGTTACGAAAATTGTTTTGGATAATCGTGAAAAATATCCAAATGTTCGTGTTATTGAAGTGGAACAAGCTGACTTGGAACACAAGTTAATCATATCTGGATATGAAGAGTACGAAGAAGATTTACAAACATTTCGGATTCACGAGAAAGCTCGTTATGTTTCAGCAGGAGAGGAAACGCAGATTGCGCCGTATAATCGACAATTTGGCTCAAAAACGTTAGGACAACGAGCGCTTGCTATTTTTGCAGGTCCTGCAATGAACTTTGTTCTTGCTTTCGTTATATTTGTTATGATTGGTTTTATACAAGGGATTCCTGTGGATAAACCGATAATTGGAAAAGTGGTATCTGGTAGCGTGGCACAGAAAGCTGGATTACATGAAGATGATAAAATTTCGTCAATTAATAATAAACCGACAAATAGTTGGCAAGATGTAGTAAATATCGTTCGTGAAAATCCAGGAAAAGAAATTAAGATGGATGTAACTCGTGATAGTAAAAAAATGACGATACAAGTTACGCCTGCTGCTGAAAAAGAGGGCAATGTTACGGTTGGTAGACTCGGGGTACAATCGCCTGTTGAGAAGTCCCTGGTTGGTTCTATTAAAGCGGGATTTGATGAAACATACAGATGGACAAAACTTATTTTTGTTTCCCTTGTTCAGCTCGTTACAGGACATTTTTCGATTAACGACTTATCTGGCCCAGTAGGGATTTACAACTTAACAGGCCAAGTTGTAGAATATGGTACGATTCGTGTTCTTAGCTTAACAGCTGTTCTAAGTATAAATCTTGGCTTGTTTAACTTATTACCTGTTCCTGCATTAGATGGGGGACGCCTTTTCTTCTTCTTAATTGAAGCGCTCCGCGGGAAACCGATTGACCGTCAAAAAGAAGGAATGGTTCACTTTATTGGTTTTGCTTTATTAATGTTACTGATGTTAGTCGTAACATGGAATGATATACGGAAGTTTTTCTTATAAAAGAGGTGCTATAGAATGAAACAAAGTATAATATTTAGTCCTACATTGCGTGAAGTACCAGCTGATGCGGAAATTAAAAGCCATCAGCTTCTACTACGCGCAGGATTTATGCGTCAAAATGCTTCAGGTATATATAGCTTTTTGCCGCTTGGTCTGAAAGTGTTGCATAAAGTAGAGCGTATTGTTCGTGAAGAAATGGAGAAAGCTGGTGCTGTAGAATTATTAATGCCAGCTCTTCAGGCAGCTGAATTATGGCAAGAATCTGGACGCTGGTATTCATATGGTTCAGAATTAATGCGTATGAACGATCGAAATAATCGTGAGTTCGCTCTAGGAGCAACACATGAAGAAGTGATTACTGATCTTGTACGTGACGAAATTAAGTCATATAAAAAATTACCTTTAACACTTTATCAAATTCAAACAAAATTCCGCGATGAACAAAGGCCGCGTTTTGGTTTGTTACGCGGAAGAGAGTTTTTAATGAAGGATGCATATTCCTTCCATGCAACGCAAGAGAGTTTAGATGAAGTGTATAACCGTCTTTTCCAAGCTTACTCTAATATTTTTGTGCGCTGTGGTTTAAACTTCCGTGCTGTTATCGCTGACTCTGGAGCAATGGGTGGAAAAGATACACATGAATTTATGGTGTTATCAGATGTAGGAGAAGATACAATTGCATATTCTGATACATCTGATTATGCTGCAAATATTGAAATGGCACCTGTTATTGCTTCTTATGAAAAGAGCGATGAGGTAGAAAAAACACTTGAAAAAGTTGCAACGCCAGATCAAAAATCAATTGAAGAAGTATCTGCGTTCTTAAATATCGAGGCATCAAATTGTATTAAGTCTATGGTCTTTAAAGCAGACGAGAAATTTATTGGTGTTCTTGTTCGCGGAGACCATGAAGTGAACGATGTTAAGGTGAAAAACCTATACGGTGCTTCTGTTGTCGAACTTGCATCTCATGAAGAAGTAAAAGAATTATTAAACTGTGAAGTCGGTTCTTTAGGTCCAATTGGTGTAACAGGAGTAGAAGTAATTGCTGATTATGCTGTACAAGCTATCGTAAATGGATGTTGCGGAGCAAATGAAGAAGGCTTCCATTACGTGAATGTAAACCCAGAACGTGACTTTAAAGTAAGCCAATATACAGATTTACGCTTCATCCAAGAAGGAGATCTTTCTCCAGATGGCAAGGGAACAATTCGCTTTGCTCGCGGTATTGAAGTGGGACATGTATTTAAACTTGGTACACGCTATAGTGAATCTATGAATGCGACATTCTTGGACGAAAACGGTAAAACACAACCGATCATTATGGGTTGCTACGGAATTGGTGTATCTCGTACAGTTGCAGCGATTGCTGAGCAATTTAACGATGAGAATGGCTTAGTTTGGCCAAAGGCAGTTGCGCCATTTCATGTACATGTGATTCCAGTAAATATGAAATCTGATGCACAGCGTGAAGTCGGTGAAAATATCTACAATTCATTACAAGAGCAAGGATATGAAGTATTATTAGATGACCGTGCAGAACGTGCAGGCGTAAAATTTGCTGATGCAGATTTATTCGGTCTTCCAGTTCGAGTAACAGTTGGTAAAAAAGCCGATGAAGGCATTGTTGAAGTAAAAGTACGTGCAACAAATGAATCTGCAGAAGTGAAAGTGGAAGAACTTCACACATACATTGCTAATATTTTATAATAAGAAGAGGTACCTCGTTATGAGGTACCTTCTCTTGCTATGAGAAGAGCAATGGAAGTTTCTTGATATGATGAAAGGAGGCTGCATATGTCGTTAACAAACGAACAACAAGAGCGTTTTCGAATTTTGCTTGAGCAATTACAAATTCCTGAAAATCTTGTACATGAATATTTGCAAGGTGGCGGTATTCAAAAATTACTTGTTGATAAAGCGAATAAGAGCTGGTGTTTTTATTTGCAAGTTCCACGTATTTTACCAGCGCAAGTATATGAAATATTAGAAGCGCAATTGGAACGGTCATTTTCACATATTGCAAAAACATCGTTTATGATAGACACAGAAAATAAGAACTATACAGAAGCAGATGTCCAAGCGTATTGGCCAATTTGTACAAATAAAATTACGTTTTCTCCAATGTTTGCTTATTTAAAAGAGAAGCCGCCACAAACGAATGGTGTCAAATTATTATTAGATGTAAATAACGATTTAGAAGCACAGACGGTTAAGAAAAATCTTGCGAAACCAATTGGAGATCAATATGAGGTGTTTGGGTTTCCGCGTTTTCAACTTGAGACAAATGTGAAGCAAAATGATGAGGAAGTGCAAAAGTTTCGTGAACAAACACAGCAAGAAGATCGTCAGCGTGTAATGCAAGCGATGGAAGAAATGGCAAAACGACAGGCGGAAGAACAAAATGAAATGGTACATGAGGGACCTATTGTTCTTGGTTATTTAATTAAGCCTGATGAAGAAATTACATCGCTTCGTGAAATTCAAGATGAGGAAAGAAGAAAAACAGTACAAGGTTATGTATTTGATGTTGAAACGAAAGAACTGCGAAGCGGACGTACGTTATTGACATTAAAGATAACTGATTATACCGATTCCATTATGATTAAAATGTTCTCACGCGATAAAGAAGATATTCCACTTCTACAATCGTTGAAAAAAGGAATGTGGGTAAAAGCGCGTGGATCTGTTCAAAATGATACATTTGTTCGAGATTTAGTCATGATTGCAAACGATATTAATGAAATAACAGGACCGTCTCGGAAAGATAAAGCACCTGAAGGAGAAAAAAGGGTAGAGCTTCATATGCATACGCCTATGAGCCAAATGGATGCTGTAACATCTGCATCTGCACTTGTGAGTCAAGCGGCAAAATGGGGACATGAGGCAGTAGCTGTGACAGACCATGCTGTTGCACAATCTTTTCCTGAAGCGTATTCTGCTGGGAAAAAAGCGGGAATTAAAGTGATTTTTGGTGTAGAAGCAAATCTTGTGAATGATGGTGTTCCAATTGCTTATAATGAGGAACATCGATTACTCGCAGATGAAACATATGTTGTATTCGATGTCGAGACGACAGGGTTATCAGCCGTATATGATACAGTTATTGAGCTTGCTGCTGTAAAAGTAAAAGGCGGAGAAATTATCGATCGTTTTGAATCCTTTGCAAATCCACATCAGCCGTTATCAGCAACAATCATTGAATTAACGGGTATTACAGATGATATGCTAACGGATGCACCAGAAGTAGAAGAAGTGTTTAAAAAGTTTGAACAATGGATTGGTAATCATACACTTGTAGCCCATAATGCGAGCTTTGATATGGGATTCTTAAATGTTGGATTTAAGAAAAGCGGTTTAGAAAAAACGAAAAACCCAGTTATCGATACGTTAGAGTTAGCTCGTTTCTTATTTCCAGAGATGAAAAATCATCGTTTAAATACGTTGTGTAAAAAGCTGGATATTGAATTAACGCAACATCACCGTGCCATTTATGATACAGAAGCAACTGGTTATTTGCTTGTGAAAATGCTAAAAAGTGTAATCGAAAAGGGATTTGAATATCACGATCAGTTAAATGACAGTATGGGACAAGGTGATGCGTATAAACGTGGGCGTCCAAGTCATGTGACACTGCTTGCAACGTCGGATGAAGGGCTGAAGAACTTATATAAACTTGTTTCTTACGCGCATCTTCAATACTTCTACCGTGTACCGCGTATTCCGCGCTCTTTATTAAAGAAGTATCGTGAAGGTATATTAGTTGGTACAGCTTGCGATAAAGGTGAAGTATTTGAAGCAATGATGCAAAAGGCACCAGAAGAAGTAGAGGAAGTTGCACAGTTTTATGACTACATTGAGGTTATGCCTCCAGAAGTGTTACGACATTTGGTGGAGCTTGAGCTCGTTCGTGATGAGGGTCAATTAAAGACAATTATTTCTAATCTAGTAAAGTTAGGTGAGACGTTAGACAAGCCTGTTGTTGCAACAGGAAATGTACATTATCTAAATCCTGAAGATGCAATGTATCGTAAAATTTTAGTAAGTTCGCAAGGTGGAGCAAATCCATTGAATCGTCATTCATTACCGCCTGTGTATTTCCGAACAACAGATGAAATGCTAGACTGCTTCTCCTTCTTAGGAGAAGAGAAAGCAAAAGAAATTGTTGTAACAAATACGCAAAAAGTTGCATCGATGATCGGTGAAGTAAAGCCTGTAAAAGATGACCTTTACACTCCAAAAATTGAAGGTGCAGACGATGAAACGCGGGATATGAGTTACGAAATGGCGCGGAGTATTTACGGGGATGAGCTTCCAGAAATTGTAGAAGCCCGTTTGGAAAAAGAATTGAAAAGTATCATTGGACATGGATTTGCTGTTATTTATTTAATTTCACATAAGTTAGTAAAGAAATCTCTTGTTGATGGCTATCTTGTTGGTTCACGTGGTTCGGTTGGTTCGTCATTTGTTGCGACAATGATGGAAATTACAGAGGTAAATCCTTTGCCGCCGCATTATGTTTGTCCAAATTGTAAACATTCACAGTTTTTTAATGATGGGTCGGTCGGTTCCGGATTTGATTTACCTGATAAAGATTGTCCAAACTGCGGAACTGCATATAAAAAAGATGGTCATGATATTCCGTTCGAAACGTTCCTAGGTTTTAAAGGAGATAAAGTTCCCGATATTGATTTGAACTTCTCGGGAGAATATCAGCCTCGCGCTCATAACTATACGAAAGTGCTGTTTGGTGAAGATAATGTATATCGTGCCGGAACAATTGGTACAGTTGCTGAAAAAACAGCGTATGGTTATGTGAAAGGCTATGCATCAGATCATAATTTAACGATTCGAGGCGCAGAAGTTGATCGCCTTGTAGCGGGTTGTACGGGTGTTAAGCGGACGACAGGACAGCATCCAGGTGGTATTATTGTAGTACCAGATTACATGGACGTCTTTGATTTTACACCTATTCAATATCCAGCAGATTCTTTAGATGCGGAATGGAGAACAACACATTTTGACTTCCATTCCATCCATGATAACTTATTAAAACTTGATATACTTGGACACGACGATCCGACAGTTATCCGTATGTTGCAAGATTTGAGTGGAGTTGATCCAAAGACAATACCGACTGATGATCCAGAAGTAATGAAAATTTTCTCAGGTACAGAATCGCTTGGCGTAACAGAAGAGCAAATTAACTGTAAAACAGGGACACTTGGTATCCCGGAATTCGGTACAAAATTCGTTCGTCAAATGTTAGAAGAAACGAAGCCAACGACATTCTCCGAGCTTGTCCAAATTTCTGGATTATCTCACGGTACAGATGTATGGCTTGGAAACGCAAATGAGTTAATCTATGATGGTACATGTACACTGAGTGAAGTAATCGGTTGTCGTGATGATATTATGGTATATTTAATTTACCAAGGTTTAGAACCATCTTTAGCGTTTAAAATTATGGAATCTGTACGTAAGGGGAAAGGTGTGCCTCCGGAGTGGGAAGAGGAAATGCGCAATAATAATGTGCCGGGATGGTATATTGATTCATGTAAAAAGATTAAGTACATGTTCCCGAAAGCCCATGCGGCGGCATATGTCCTAATGGCTGTACGTATCGCATATTTCAAAGTGCATTTCGCACTCTTATTCTACGCAGCATATTTTACTGTTCGTGCAGACGATTTTGATTTAGATGCGATGGTAAAAGGTTCAGTGTCCATTCGTGCTAAAATTGATGAAATTACGCAAAAAGGATTAGATGCATCGCCGAAAGAGAAAAGTTTACTAACAGTATTAGAGATGACATTAGAAATGTGTGAACGTGGTTATTCATTCCAAAAGGTTGATTTATATCGCTCTAGTGCAACTGATTTTATTATTGATGGGAATACATTAATTCCACCATTTAATGCAATACCTGGCCTCGGTACAAATGCTGCGCTAAATATCGTAGCAGCACGTGAAAATGGTGAATTCTTATCCAAAGAGGATTTACAGCAGCGCAGTAAGATTTCAAAAACAATTATTGAGTATTTAGACAGTCAAGGTTGTTTAGGAGAACTACCAGATCAAAACCAGCTGTCACTGTTCTAATAGGTAGGAAAAGTCTTTGCAAAACCATGGTTGCTATGATATACTAGTAAGCGAGATAACCATGTCATGTATATTTTTTTAAAAAAAGAGTGGGGAAACCCACTCTTTCGTGTTACTATCTATGTTTCTGCGCCAAGACGATAGATGAGGCGCTTCTGTCGTATATACATATTTTGTTACAAGTTTTACTTCTTAAATTTGGTAATACTAAGACAGATATTCCCTGCTTATTGGCAGGGGCTTTTGTTAGCTAACGAGAAAGAATATACAAGCTGCGTTGGTTAACTATACGCAGAGTGAAATCTTTCAAACGGTACATGGCGGCAGAAAGGAGGCTGTTTATGGATAAGAAAGTTACAGAAGTTGTTGAAGCACTTGCGCAGCCAATTGTCGAAGAGCTTGGTCTTGAGCTTGTAGATGTAGAGTATGTGAAAGAAGGAAAAGATTGGTTTTTACGCGTATCCATTGACTCTGATACAGGAGTAGATATTGAGGAATGCGGTGCGGTAAGTGAGCGATTAAGTGAAGCTTTAGATAAAGAGGATCCAATTCCTCATCTTTACTTTTTAGATGTATCCTCTCCAGGAGCGGAACGTCCATTAAAGAAAGAAAAAGATTTTCAGCAAGCAGTTGGAAAACAAGTTGCGATTAAAACGTATGAGCCAATCGTTGGTGAGAAAATGTTTGAAGGAAAACTACTCGCGTACGATGGAACAACAATCACATTACTATTAACAATTAAAACACGTAAAAAAGAAATCCAAATTCCAGTGGATAAAGTTGCCAATGCGCGACTTGCAGTTACGTTTTAGTAAGAAGGGGGATCTTCATGAGCACTGAGTTGTTAGATGCTTTGCTCGTATTAGAACAAGAAAAAGGTATAAGCAAAGATATTATTATTGATGCTATTGAAGCAGCTTTAATCTCTGCTTATAAACGAAATTTTAACCAAGCGCAAAATGTTCGCGTTAGCTTCAATCCTGAAGTTGGATCTATTCAAGTACTAGCGCGTAAAGATGTAGTGGAAAATGTATTTGATCCACGTCTTGAAATTTCTGTTGAAAAAGCAAGACAAATTAATCCGAACTATCAAGAGGGCGACGTACTAGAAATTGAAGTTACGCCAAAAGATTTCGGACGCATTGCAGCGCAAACAGCAAAACAAGTTGTAACGCAACGTGTACGCGAGGCAGAGCGTGGCGTTATTTATTCTGAGTTTAGCGATCGTGAAGAAGACATTATGGTTGGTATTGTACAACGTCAAGATGCTCGCTTTATTTATGTAAGTTTAGGAAAAGTAGAAGCACTTTTACCTGTAAGTGAGCAAATGCCAAACGAACAATATAAACCGCATGATCGCATTCGTGTTTTCATTACAAAAGTAGAGAAAACAACAAAAGGACCGCAAATTTATGTATCTCGCACACATCCAGGTCTTTTAAAGCGTCTGTTTGAAATTGAAGTGCCAGAGATTTATGATGGAACTGTAGAAATTCGTTCTGTAGCACGTGAAGCTGGAGATCGTTCTAAAATCTCTGTGTACTCTGAAAACATAGATGTAGATCCAGTAGGCTCTTGTGTAGGGCCGAAAGGACAACGTGTACAACGCATCGTAGATGAGCTAAAAGGTGAAAAAATTGATATTGTTCGCTGGTCAAATGATCCAGTTGAATATGTAGCAAATGCATTGAGCCCATCACAAGTTGTAAAAGTGCTTGTAAACGAAGAAGAAAAGGCAACTACTGTCATTGTTCCAGATCATCAACTTTCTTTAGCGATTGGTAAGCGTGGTCAAAATGCACGACTTGCAGCGAAGTTAACTGGCTGGAAAATTGATATTAAAAGTGAGTCTGATGCGAAACAAATAGGACTTTTAACAGAAGAAGATATGATGATCGCATTCGATTCTCCTGAAGACGAAATCGAATAGAGGTGATGAACGTGAGCAATCGAAAAGTTCCGTTACGAAAATGTGTTGTAACACAAGAGATGAAATCAAAACGCGAGCTCATTCGCATTGTTCGTTCCAAAGAGGGAGTCGTGTCTATTGATTTAACAGGCAAACAGTCAGGACGCGGTGCATACTTATCGAAAGATAAAGAATGTATTTCTCAGGCGAAAAAGAAGAATGTCTTGGAACATCACCTAAAAGCGAAAATTGATGACTCTCTTTATGAAGAGCTAATCGAGCTTGTTGAGAAGGAGTCGAAGTAAGTGTCCAATTGGAAATCGTTTTTAGGGCTAGCTAATCGGGCTCGAAAGATTATATCGGGTGAAGAGCTTGTTTTAAAAGAAGTTCGAGGCGGTAAAGCAAAGCTCGTATTGCTTTCTGAAGATGCGTCTGCAAATACAACAAAGCGTATTACGGACAAAACAACGTTCTACAACGTACCAATGAGAAAAGTCGAAAATCGACAAGAGTTAGGGCATGCGATTGGGAGAGAAGAACGAGTCGTTGTAGCGGTGTTAGATGACGGCTTTGCTAAGAAGCTGCTTAGCATGCTCGATACAACTTACCGGGGGTGAAGGTATGAGTAAAATTCGAGTATATGAATATGCAAAAAAACACAATATCTCAAGTAAAGATATTATTACAAAACTAAAAGAAATGAATATCGAGGTTTCTAATCATATGGCGATGTTAGATGATGAAGTAGTAAACAAGTTAGATAATCAATATAATGATGGAGCAGAAAAAACTTCTGTTGCAGATGAGTTTGAAGTAGAGGAAAAAGTTGTTCGTAGCAAAAAGAACAGCAATAAGAATAAGAAAAAAGGTAAAGGGAATCAAGACAAACGTCAAGAGAACTTTGCTGGAAGACAACAAACGCAAACGGTAGAAACGCCAGATAAAGTTACTTTCTCTGGTTCGCTTACTGTAAGCGAACTTGCAAAAAAATTAAGCAAAGAGCCGTCTGAAATTATTAAAAAGCTCTTTATGCTTGGAATCATGGCAACAATTAACCAAGATTTAGACAAAGATACAATTGAGCTAATTGCTGGTGATTACGGTATTGAAGTAGAAGAAGAAGTAATTGTTAGTGAAACAGAATTTGAAACATTTATGGATGAGCAAGACGATGAAGAAAACTTAAAAGAACGTCCGGCTGTTGTTACAATTATGGGACACGTTGACCATGGTAAAACAACATTACTTGACTCTATTCGTAATTCAAAAGTAACTGCTGGTGAAGCGGGCGGAATTACACAGCATATTGGTGCATACCAAGTTGAAGTAAACGACAAAAAAATTACGTTCCTAGATACACCAGGTCACGCAGCGTTTACAACAATGCGTGCACGCGGTGCGCAAGTTACGGATATTACAATTCTAGTTGTAGCAGCTGATGACGGTGTTATGCCACAAACAGTTGAAGCGATTAACCACGCAAAAGCAGCGGGAGTACCAATTATCGTTGCTGTGAATAAAATGGATAAACCATCAGCAAATCCAGACCGTGTAATGCAAGAGTTAACTGAATATGAGTTAGTTCCAGAAGCTTGGGGCGGCGATACAATTTTCGTACCGATTGCTGCGATTAAAGGCGAAGGAATTGACAACTTATTAGAAATGATTCTTCTTGTAAGTGAAGTAGAAGAATATAAGGCAAATCCAAATCGCTATGCAACTGGTACAGTAATCGAAGCACAGCTTGATAAAGGTAAAGGAACAATCGCGACATTACTTGTTCAAAACGGTACACTTCGAGTAGGAGACCCAATCGTTGTTGGTACATCATTCGGCCGTGTTCGTGCGATGGTAAATGATATTGGTCGTCGTGTAAAAGTTGCTGGTCCGTCTACTCCTGTTGAAATTACAGGCTTAAACGAAGTACCACAAGCTGGCGATCGCTTTATGGCATTTGCTGACGAGAAGAAAGCACGTCAAATTGGTGAATCACGTGCACAACAAGCATTGCTTGCACAGCGCGGTGAAAAATCTAAACTAAGCCTTGAAGATTTATTCCAACAAATTCAAGAAGGCGATGTAAAAGAAATTAACCTAATTGTGAAAGCGGACGTACAAGGTTCTGTAGAAGCAATGGCAGCATCACTTCGTAAAATTGATGTTGAAGGCGTAAAAGTGAAAATCATCCATACTGGCGTAGGTGCAATTACAGAATCTGATATTATTTTAGCTTCTGCATCAAATGCAATCGTAATCGGATTTAACGTACGTCCTGATGTAAACGCGAAACGTACAGCTGAATTAGAAAATGTTGATATTCGTTTACACCGTATTATTTACAAAGTAATTGAAGAAATTGAAGCAGCAATGCAAGGTATGCTAGATCCTGAATTCGTAGAAAAAGTAATCGGTCAAGCAGAAGTTCGTCAAACATTCAAAGTAACGAAAGTTGGAACAATTGCAGGATGTTACGTAACTGATGGTAAAATCACACGTGATAGCGGTGTACGTATCATTCGTGATGGCGTAGTTATTTTCGAAGGACAGCTTGATACGTTAAAACGCTTCAAAGATGACGTAAAAGAAGTTGCACAAAATTATGAGTGTGGTATTACAATTGAAAGATATAATGATCTTAAAGAAGGGGACATCATTGAGGCGTACATTATGGAAGAAGTGAAGCGATGATTATCGCTTCACTCTCATTCGAATGTATGATTTATGATGTGCATTCTTTAAAAGAGAAACGAGCAATTTTACAGCGTATTTTAACTCGTGTGAAACAGCGTTACAATGTATCTGTTTCAGAAGTTGGACACCAGGATGTATGGCAACGTACAGAAATTGCAATCGTTTCCGTATCCTCAAATCGTGTTGTCTGCGAAAAAGAAATGAATCGTGTACTTGAGTATATTGACTCATTTCCTGAGATTGAACGTACGATAACACAATTGGAATGGTATTGAATGAGGTGATTAGTTATGAAGCTACGTGCAAATCGCGTGGGCGAGCAAATGAAGAAAGAATTAGGCGAAATTATCAGTCGCAAAATTAAAGATCCACGTATCGGTTTTGTGACGGTAACAGATGTGCAAGTAAGTGGGGATTTACAGATTGCCAAAGTATATATTTCTGTTTTAGGAGACGAAGAGCAGAAGGAAAATACGTTAAAAGGCTTAGCAAAGGCGAAAGGCTTTATTCGTTCCGAAATTGGACAACGTATTCGTCTTCGTAAAACACCTGAAATCTCCTTTGAATTTGATGAATCGATTGGATATGGTCATCGAATTGATACGCTTTTACATGAAATTAATAAAGAAGATAAACGTGAAGAATAATGGATAGACATTTGTCTATCCATTTTTTCAATCTGAAGTAAATTTGACATACAAAAGTATAACAATGAGGTGAACATATGGAAGGTGTAGTGTTATTACATAAACCAAAAGGAATGACATCGCATGATTGCGTATTTAAGTTAAGAAAAATATTAAGAGAGAAACGCATAGGGCATACAGGAACTTTAGATCCGGATGTGACAGGTGTATTACCGATTTGTGTAGGACGTGCTACAAAAATCGCTCAGTTTTTAACGAGTGAAACAAAAACATATGAGGGCGAAGTTACGCTGGGCTTTTCGACGACTACAGAAGATGCTTCGGGTGAAATTGTAGAAAAACAGGATGTAAATCGTATGATTACACGTAAAGAAGTAGAATCCGTATTGGAGAATTTAACAGGAACACTTGAACAAGTACCACCGATGTACTCTGCTGTAAAAGTAAATGGAAAGAAATTATATGAATACGCAAGGGCAGGAATAGAAGTAGAGCGTCCGGTTCGTACCATTACGATTCATGAATTCACATTACTTGATGACCGTGAAGTGTTTGAGGGGGCAACAATTTCCTTCCGTTTTCGAGTGACTTGTAGTAAAGGCACATACGTAAGAACATTAGCTGTGATGATTGGTGAAAAGCTTGGATTCCCGGCGCATATGTCAGATCTTGTACGAACAGCATCAGGAGAGTTTCACTTAGATGATTGCATATCATTTGAAGAAATTGAGCAAAACGTGCAAAATGGAACAGTGGAATCTATCTTTATTTCCATTGATGAAGCATTACATAAGTTTCCAAAGATAATTGTTAATGAAGAACAAGCAGAAAAAGTAAAAAATGGTATGTTCTTACCAAATAAAGAGCAATTGACAGCGCCATTTATTACAGTCTTTGATGAAAATAAACGCTGTTTAGCGATTTATGAGCATCATCCAAAACGTCCAGGGATGTTGAAACCGATGAAAGTACTTGTGAATAATCAAGAATTACAGCTATAATGAATAATTAGAAGGATTATTATAGAAAAAGGTGAATTTAAGCGTGAAACTCATTCATTTAACTCATCCTCATGCATTAGACAAAGCGGAAATAGAGCCTACTGTAATGGCATTAGGGTATTTTGATGGTATTCACTTAGGTCATCAACGTGTCATTCATACTGCAAAAAAGGTAGCGGAAGAACGAGGGTTTAAAAGTGCTGTTATGACTTTTCATCCGCATCCGTCTGTTGTATTAGGGAAAAAGGAAGCGCATGTAGAGTATATTACGCCTTTACGAAGTAAAGAAAAAGTAATTGCAAGTTTAGGAATTGATATTTTATATGTTGTGAAATTTGACGAAGCATTCGCAAATTTATTACCACAACAATTTGTAGATGATTATATCATTGGGCTGAATGTACAGCATGTTGTAGCGGGCTTTGATTATTCATATGGACGTTTAGGAAAAGGGACGATGGAAACTTTGCCATTTCATGCAAGAGGGGAGTTTACACAAACCGTGATTGAAAAAGTAGAATTTCAAGAAGAAAAAGTAAGTTCCACATTATTGCGAAAACATATTCGCAATGGAGAAATGGAACAAATACCATCTATTTTAGGCAGACCATATACTGTTGAAGGAACAGTTGTTCATGGAGATAAGCGCGGACGCCAAATTGGTTTTCCGACAGCAAATATTGCTCTAAATGATGAATACCTTTTACCGCCTGTTGGTGTATACGCCGTTCGAATGAAAGTAAATGATGAGTGGCATGAAGGTGTATGTAATATCGGATATAAACCGACTTTTAAGGAAAGTGAAAAGCAGCTTTCTATTGAAGTACATCTATTTGAATTTCAGCGTGATATATATGATGAATCTGTTGTTGTAGAGTGGCATATGCGAATTCGTGAAGAAAAGAAATTTAATGGTATTGATGAATTAGTTGCACAAATTGCAAAAGATAAAAAAGTAGCAGAAGATTATTTTAACCGTGCAAATAATATACTTGCTTTTTCGAATGAAAAGTAGTATTCTATCTTATGTACTTTAAAATAACCATTGCTTGGCATTACGACTCACCGACGTTTGCTAGGTAATTGGGGATATATTACTTAGGAGGTGAAATAGGATGGCTTTAACACAAGAGCGTAAAAATGAAATCATTGCACAATTTAGAACTCATGAGACTGATACTGGTTCTCCAGAGGTTCAAGTTGCTGTCCTAACAGAGCAAATTAACACTCTAAATGAGCACTTACGTACTCACAAGAAAGATCATCATTCACGTCGCGGTCTTTTAAAGATGGTTGGTAAACGTCGTAACTTACTTACTTACCTTCGTAACACAGACATCACTCGCTACCGTGAACTAATCACAAAGCTTGGATTACGTCGATAGTCAAAAAAGCGGGAATATTCCCGCTTTTTTGTTAGGTAAAAATATATCTTTGACTCTTGATAGCTTACTGAATTTTCGGTAATACTAGAGGAAGGATATTGTGATATATTATTCATTTACATAGAAGAACTGAATATTTTAAATTGAGAGGGGTACTTAAATGAGTCACGAAAAGCAAGTCTTCTCGATAGATTTGGCTGGTCGTCAGCTAACAATTGAAACAGGTCAGCTTGCAAAACAAGCGAACGGAGCAGTATTAGTAAGATATGGCGATACAGCGGTTCTATCTACAGCAACTGCATCAAAAGAGGCAAAAAATGTAGACTTTTTTCCACTTACAGTAAACTATGAAGAGCGTTTATATGCAGTAGGGAAAATTCCAGGCGGTTTTATTAAACGTGAAGGCCGTCCGAGTGAAAAAGCAATTTTAGCAAGTCGTTTAATTGACCGACCAATTCGTCCGCTTTTCGCAGATGGTTTCCGTAATGAAGTACAAGTTGTCAGCATCGTAATGAGTGTTGATCAAGATTGTTCTTCTGAGATGGCAGCTATGCTTGGTTCTTCATTAGCGTTATCGATTTCAGATATCCCATTTGAAGGTCCAATCGCGGGTGCAACAGTTGGTCGTATTGACGGCGAATTCATTATTAATCCAACAGTAGAACAACAAGAGAAAAGTGATATCCATCTTGTTGTAGCTGGTACGAAAGACGCAATTAACATGGTAGAAGCAGGGGCAGATCAAGTGCCTGAAGAAACGATGTTAGAAGCAATTATGTTTGGTCATGAAGAAATTAAACGTCTAATTGCTTTCCAAGAAGAGATTGTACAAGCTGTAGGTAAAGAGAAAACAGAAGTACAACTTTATGAAGTGGATGCTGAACTTGATCAAGCTGTACGTGAAATGGCAGAACAAGATATGCATTCAGCAATTCAAGTGCACGAAAAACATGCACGTGAAGATGCAATTAATAAAGTGAAAAAACGTGTTATTGAGCATTATGAGGCACAAGAAGCTGATGCTGAAACATTAGGACAAGTAAATGAGATTTTATATAAAATTGTAAAAGAAGAAGTACGTCGTCTTATTACAGTTGAAAAAATCCGCCCAGATGGACGTAAAGGTGATGAAATTCGTCCTTTAGCATCAGAGGTAGGTATTTTATCTCGTACGCACGGTTCAGGTCTATTTACACGTGGACAAACACAAGCATTAAGTATTTGTACATTAGGTGCATTAGGCGATGTGCAAATTTTAGATGGTCTTGGTGTAGAAGAATCAAAACGTTTTATGCATCATTATAACTTCCCGTCCTTTAGTGTTGGAGAAACAAGACCAATGCGTGGACCAGGTCGTCGTGAAATCGGTCACGGTGCATTAGGTGAACGTGCTCTTGAACCTGTTATTCCATCTGAAAAGGACTTCCCGTATACAGTTCGTCTTGTATCTGAAGTTTTAGAATCGAATGGTTCTACTTCACAAGCAAGTATTTGTGGTAGTACTTTAGCGATGATGGATGCTGGTGTACCACTGAAAGCGCCAGTTGCTGGTATTGCAATGGGACTTGTGAAGTCTGGTGAACACTACACAATTTTAACAGATATCCAAGGTATGGAAGATCACTTAGGTGATATGGACTTTAAAGTAGCAGGTACAGCTAAAGGTGTAACAGCACTTCAAATGGATATTAAAATTGAAGGCTTATCTCGTGAAATTTTAGAAGAAGCATTGCAACAAGCAAAAGTTGGACGCATGCATATTCTAGATCATATGCTATCTGTTATTGCTGAGCCGCGTACTGAGTTATCTGCGTATGCTCCAAAAATTATTACAATGACAATTAATCCGGATAAAATCCGTGATGTTATTGGACCAAGTGGTAAACAAATTAACAAGATTATTGAAGAAACAGGCGTGAAAATTGATATTGAACAAGATGGTACAGTCTTTATTTCATCTGTTGATCAAGAAATGAACGAAAAAGCGAAGAAAATTATTGAAGATATCGTTCGTGAAGTACAAGTAGGTGAAATTTACTTAGGAAAAGTAAAACGAATTGAAAAATTCGGTGCTTTTGTTGAATTATTTAGTGGTAAAGACGGTCTTGTTCATATCTCTGAACTAGCACTTGAGCGTGTAGGCAAAGTAGAAGATGTTGTGAAAATCGGTGATGAGATTTCAGTAAAAGTTGTCGAGATTGACAAACAAGGTCGTGTAAACTTGTCTAGAAAAGTACTGCTTAAAGAAGAGCAAGAAAAAGAAGCGGCAAAGCAAGAACAAGAGCAAAAACAAGAACAGGAACAAGAATAAACGAAAAGCCAAGGAACTCCTTGGCTTTTTTACTATGTATAAAGCCTTGAGATATATCTCAAGGTTTTTTTGTATATAACAGAGTATAGTTTTAGCGAGAACGTTTAAATTAACAATGAAAAGAAAAAGGAGATTTTTACTATTCTGCTTTAACGAGAAGTAAATCCGTCTCAGTATTTAGGGGAAGAGAAGAAGTGAGATCGGGCTAAATAGCAGTGGCGGATGTAGGTCACGCCTAATGATAGAAGTTTCATTTTATTGGAGGGTATTTTTATGAAAACTCGCATTATTTTACTTATAGTTATATTATTGTTCTCTGCTCAGCATGTTTCCCATATATCATATGCAAAAGACCGTTTGTACGAAGAAATTGAAGAAAAAGCTGAAGGATATAAGATTCCAGCACAAAATGCATGTATTGATAAAATATGGAAAGCAACGCCAGGTTACAATGGAAAAGAAGTAGATATAAGAGCTTCCTATGATAACATGAAGAGGAAGGGGAGTTTCGATGAGAAACAGTTGGTATATCGGGAAGTATCACCTCAAGTACATTTAACAAATTTATCTCCTGCTCCTATTTATAGAGGAAATCCAAGCAAAAAAATGGTTGCCCTTACTATTAATGTTGCTTGGGGGAACGAATATCTTTCTCGGATGTTAGAAGTACTGCAAAAACATCAAGTTAAAGCAACTTTTTTTCTTGAGGGAAGATGGGTAAAGGAAAATTTACGTTTTGCAAAAATGATTGCAGATGCAAATCAGGAAGTGGGAAATCACTCATATACGCATCCTGATATGAAAACTTTATCGGTTGATGCGATTTATGAACAATTACAAAAAACAAATCAAGTCATTGAAGCAGCAACGAATCAAAAGGTACGCTGGTTTGCACCGCCAAGTGGGAGTTTTCGCGATGATGTTGTGCATACTGCTGCAAAATTAAAAATGGGAACCATTATGTGGACGGTAGATACAATTGATTGGAAACGGCCAGAACCGCACGTATTGCTACAACGAGTGTTAAGTAAAGTACATCCTGGTGCCATTATTTTAATGCATCCTACTTCTTCTTCAGCAGAATCACTGGATACATTGATTTCAAAGCTGAAAGAGAAAGGGTATACGGTAGGGGACGTATCTGCTTTAGTAGACGAAAAGCGTATTGATTAAACACATTTGCATGACAATCGCTGTTAAACTTGTTATGATTATATAATAGAATCTTTTTACAGAGAATTTGTCAATAGGAGGAAGGCATTTGATCAAAAAATATACGTGTAAAAATGGAGTAAGAATCGTAATGGAAAATATTCCAACAGTACGTTCTGTTGCAATTGGAGTATGGATTCATGCGGGATCACGAAATGAAAATGTAAAGAATAATGGGATTTCTCACTTTTTAGAACACATGTTTTTTAAAGGAACGAAAACACGTAGTGCTAGAGAAATTGCAGAATCCTTCGATAGCATTGGCGGACAGGTTAATGCGTTTACATCAAAGGAATATACATGTTACTATGCGAAAGTATTAGATGAGCATGCGAAATATGCGCTTGATATTTTAGCGGATATGTTCTTTAATTCAACGTTTGTTGAAGAGGAATTGAAAAAAGAAAAGAACGTTGTGCTCGAAGAAATTAAAATGTATGAAGATACACCGGATGATATTGTTCATGATATGCTAACGAAAGCGACGTATGAAACACATCCGCTAGCATATCCGATTTTAGGAACAGAACAAACCCTTGATACATTTACAGGTGATACGCTTCGTCAATATATAAAAGATCATTATACGCCAGAAAATGTCGTTGTTTCCATCGCTGGTAATATTGACGAATCCTTTGTTCAAATCGTCGAACAATATTTTGGGAATTATGAAGGAACGACAAATCGCGAACAAGTACATAACCCTATTTTTCACCCAAATAAAGTAGCGCGCAAAAAAGAAACAGAACAAGCGCATTTATGTTTAGGATTTAAAGGATTACAGATGGGTGACGAAAGTATTTATAATTTAATTGTATTAAATAATATTTTAGGTGGCAGCATGAGTAGCCGCCTGTTCCAAGAAGTACGTGAGCAACGAGGGTTAGCATATTCTGTCTTTTCTTATCATTCTTCTTATGAAGATACAGGGATGTTAACAATTTACGGAGGAACGGGTAGTCAGCAGCTGGATACATTATATGAAACCATTCAACAAACGCTGGATGCACTAAAAGATAAAGGAATCACAGAAAAAGAGTTACTTAACAGTAAAGAGCAACTAAAAGGAAATCTTATGTTAAGCTTAGAAAGTACGAATAGTCGTATGAGCCGCAATGGTAAAAATGAGTTGCTGTTGAAAAAACACCGCTCATTAGATGAAATTATTGAAAGTGTAAACAGTGTTACAAAAGCGGATGTAGACACGCTAATTCGTAATATGTTTACAGACGAGTTTTCAGCAGCGCTTATTAGTCCAAATGGAGAACTTCCAAAAGGGATAAGAACAAAATAAATATATCTATGAAACCGTTTCTTATTAAGGAGAAACGGTTTTTTTATACAAGGTGGCAAAACTTGTGGGTATTTTTTTTGCAAGACTAGAATAGGTACTTAATATAAAGTGAAACTTCCATCAGTAGGGGGCTCCATCCTCCACTGATGGAAAGGCTAGCAGTTATCCCTCACCTACCTTCTTCGCTTTCTCTTAATCTTGAGGTGGGAGTCATACTGTCCAAAAGTAGCGGATAAAAGAAACTTTTTAATTAGAATGTTACATAAGGAGAGGATGGAATGCGATTAAGTGAACTAAGTGGGAAAGAAATTGTTGATTTACAACGTGCGGAAAGAATGGGAGTGCTTGGACATGCGGATTTAGAGATTGATGAGAAAGATGGTAAGGTTCAAGCGCTCATTATTCCTGTCGGGAAATGGGGAGGATTCAAACGAGGGCAACAAGAAGTGCGAGTGGAGTGGAGTAGAATAAAAAAGGTGGGGCAGGATATGATTATTTTTGATCTTGCTAATTATTCTGATTCTGTTTAAAAGATGACCATTGTGGTTGTCTTTTTTTATTGTAGGAATCCATAGATGTAAATCATCCGTACTTTTTGTTTTTCAATCACCTTATACTCGTATATTACATATGATGTGGAGGAAAATGAAAAAAGTAGGCGCTTTTCTTATAATGAGAGAAAAAGAAGGTGAAGTAAAGGATGTTGACTGATATCCATATTGCTGTCATAGGAGGAGATGCACGGCAGCTTGAAGTTATTCGTAAGCTAGTTGAGCTTGATGCAAAACTCTCATTAGTAGGCTTTGATCAACTTGATCATGGATTTACAGGAGCAGCAAAAGAGAGTATGCAGAATCTCGATTTTACTTCTTTAGATGCCATCATTTTACCAGTAGCTGGAACTGATGCAAACGGACAAATCGATACAATTTTTTCTAATAAAAAAGTAATTATTACGAAAGAACAAATTGAAAAAACACCAGCACATTTTACGATATATTCAGGTATTAGTAATACTTACTTAGATACGATTGCTTCTTCTACGAATCGAAAACTTATCAAATTGTTTGATCGTGATGATGTGGCAATTTATAATTCAATTCCAACGGTTGAAGGGACTATTATGATGGTCATTCAACATACAGATTATACAATTCATGGCTCTAAGGTAATGGTATTGGGATTTGGGAGAACTGGAATGAGCGTAGCAAGAGCATTTCAGTCGCTAGGAGCGAAAGTGAAGGTAGGTGCCCGGCGCTCTGAACATATCGCTCGTATCTCAGAGATGACATTTACGCCATTTCAAATGCGAGATATAGATCAAGAGGTGCAAGATGTCGATATTGTAATTAATACAATTCCGCACCTTATTGTAACGGCAAGTGTAATTTCAAAAATGCCAGCTCATACATTAATTATCGATCTAGCTTCTAAACCAGGCGGAACAGATTTCCGCTATGCTGAAAAGCGAGGCATTAAAGCGTTATTAGCACCTGGACTGCCAGGAATTGTTGCACCAAAAACAGCCGGGCAAATTCTTGCGAATGTCCTTTCTAATTTATTAAAGGCAGATATAGAAGTGAGAAAGGAGAATAAAAAATGAGTGTGAAAGGCAAACGAATTGGTTTTGGATTAACAGGTTCGCATTGTACGTATGCAGAAGTTATGCCGCATTTAGAAAAGCTTGTTGCGGAAGGAGCTGAAGTGTTACCTGTTGTATCGTATACATTGCAAACGACAAATACGAGGTTTGGTGAAGGGGCAGAGTGGATTGAAAAGATAGAAACTATTACAGGTCATAAAGTAATTGACTCTATTGTAAAAGCAGAGCCGCTTGGTCCGAAAATTCCGCTGGACTGTATGGTTATAGCGCCGTTAACAGGGAATACGATGAGTAAATTTGCAAATGCAATGACAGATTCTCCTGTACTAATGGCAGCGAAAGCGACATTAAGAAATGGTAAACCTGTTGTATTAGCTATTTCGACAAATGATGCTCTCGGATTAAACGGAGTGAATATGATGCGTCTGATGGCAACAAAAAATATTTATTTTGTACCGTTTGGGCAAGATGCACCGCATAATAAACCGAATTCTATGGTAGCGCGTATGGAATTGTTGCAGGATACAATGATTGAAGCGATGGAAGGGAAACAACTGCAACCTGTAGTTGTAGAAAAATTCAGATACATGAATTAACAAACAAAAAACAGACAATTTTTTTCATGAAACCATCACTCTTATCCCAGAATATGATAAAATTAATTCTATTAAGAATTAGAAGGAGTATTTGTTACTCCTTTTTATTCTAACTATAGAAAGATTGGTACCTAGAAAGGGGCATAGTGATGGAAAAGAAAAAATCTTTTCATGTCGCTGTAGTTGGAGCAACCGGCGCAGTTGGTGAACAAATGTTAAATACTTTAGAGAAACGTGATTTTCCAATTGAAAAATTAACGTTACTTTCATCTAAACGTTCTGCAGGCAAAACGCTTTTATTTAAAGGAGAAGAAGTAATCGTGCAAGAGGCTACTCCTGAAAGCTTTGAAGGAGTGGATATTGCGCTCTTTAGTGCGGGTGGATCTGTATCAAAACAATTAGCACCAGAAGCAGCAAAGCGCGGTGCAATCGTCGTTGATAATACTAGTGCGTTCCGCATGACAGAAAATGTTCCGCTTGTTGTACCAGAAGTAAACGAAAAAGATTTATTAGAACATAACGGAATCATTGCAAATCCGAATTGTTCTACAATTCAAATGGTAGTTGCTCTCGAACCAGTTCGTCAGCACTTTGGTTTAAAACGAGTAATCGTTTCCACATATCAAGCTGTATCAGGTGCAGGTGCTGTTGCAATTGAAGAGCTTCATGAACAATCACAAGCTATTTTAAACGGTGAAGAAGTAAAAGCAAATGTTTTACCTGTAAAAGGTGATGAAAAACATTATCAGATTGCATTCAATGCGATTCCGCAAATTGATAAGTTCGAAGATAATGGCTTTACATTTGAAGAAATGAAAATGATTAATGAAACGAAGAAAATTATGCATATGCCAGAACTTGAAGTAGCGGCAACATGTGTACGATTACCAGTTGTATCAGGTCACTCTGAATCTGTTTACATTGAAGTAGAAAAAGAAGGTGTAACGGTAGAAGAACTGCGTAATTTGTTAGCGAACGCAGAAGGAATTGTACTGCAAGATAATCCAGCAGAACAAGTATACCCAATGCCAGCAACTGCAGTTGGTAAAAACGAAGTATTCGTTGGTCGTATTCGTAAAGATTTAAACAATGATAAAGGATTCCATCTTTGGGTCGTATCTGATAACTTATTAAAAGGTGCTGCATGGAACTCTGTTCAAATTGCAGAACGATTAGTGAAATTACAATTAGTGTAAACGGCTAAAAGAAGGTGCAAAAATGAAAATTATTGTCCAAAAATTCGGTGGTACATCTGTGCGTGATGAAAGTGGTCGAAAGCATGCTCTTCATCACATTCAAAAATCATTAAAAGAAGGCTATAAATCTGTAGTTGTTGTATCTGCTATGGGCCGCAAAGGTGAGCCTTATGCCACGGATACATTATTAAGTCTTGTAAATGAAAAACAATCGTTCATTTCAAAACGTGAACAGGACTTACTATTATCTTGCGGTGAGTTAATTTCGGCAATTGTGTTTTCAAATATGTTAAATGAAAATGGCGTAAAGGCCGCAGCGTTTAACGGTGCACAAGCTGGATTCATTACAAATGATGACTTTACAAATGCAAAGATTATTGAAATGGATTGTCACCGTATTTTGAAGGAATTAGAAAAATTTGATGTAATTGTTGTAACGGGTTTCCAAGGGCAAACGAATGAGGGCGATACGACAACACTTGGGCGCGGGGGTAGTGATACATCAGCGTCAGCGTTAGGTGTTGCACTTCATGCTGAGTATATTGACATTTTTACAGATGTAGAAGGTGTGATGACTGCTGATCCACGTATTGTAAAAGATGCGCGTCACCTTGAAAATGTAACATATAATGAAATTTGTAATATGGCATATCAAGGTGCAAAAGTTGTTCATCCGCGTGCAGTTGAAATTGCGATGCATGCGAAAGTACCTCTGCGTGTGCGTTCAACATATTCTGATAGCGAAGGAACTCTAATTGCAGCGTATGATGGCGCAACAAAAGGTCGCGATGTACAAGAGCGTCCTGTAACTGGTATTGCTCATGTTTCCAATGTAACGCAAATTAAAGTGTTGGCGAAGGACGGGGCATACGATTTACAAACAGAAGTGTTCAAAGAAATGGCAAAAGAAAAGATTAGCGTAGATTTAATCAACATTTCTCCTACTGGTGTAGCGTACACAGTTAGTGATGATGTTGCAGGTCGCGCTGTTGAAGTGCTGCATAAGCTTGGATATCATCCAATTGTAACTGAGCACTGCGCGAAGGTATCCATTGTTGGAGCTGGTATCGCAGGTGTTCCGGGAGTTACTGCAAAAATTGTAACAGCGTTAGCTGAAAACGGTGTTCAAATATTACAATCTGCAGATAGCCATACAACAATATGGGTGCTTGTTAAAGAAGAGAAACTTGTAGATGCTGTAAATGCGCTTCATCGCGCATTTGAGCTTTCAAAAGAAAAGCAACTGGAATTATAAGGAGTGAGACCATGATAGATTTTGGGACAATTGCAACGGCGATGGTCACACCATTTGATAAAAATGGAAATATCGATTTTGTAAAGACAACAAAAATGGTAAATTATTTAATTGATAACGGCACAACAGCGATTGTTGTAGGTGGAACAACAGGTGAGTCTCCTACATTAACATCTGAAGAAAAGGTAGCGTTATATCGCCATGTCGTATCTGTTGTCGATAAAAGAGTGCCTGTAATTGCTGGAACTGGTAGCAACAATACACATGCTTCTACGGAGCTTACGAAAAAAGCAGAAGAAGTAGGTGTAGATGCAATTATGCTAGTTGCACCGTATTACAATAAACCAAGCCAAGAAGGTATGTATCAGCACTTTAAAACAATTGCTGAAAGTACAAAACTGCCGGTTATGTTATACAATGTTCCAGGCCGATCTATTGTACAAATTTCTGTTGACACAGTTGTTCGTTTATCGCAAATTCCAAACATTGTTGCAATTAAGGATGCAGGCGGCGATGTATTAACAATGACAGAAATCATTGAAAAGACTGATGATAGTTTTGCTGTATACAGCGGCGATGATGGCTTAACATTGCCAGCGATGGCGATTGGAGCGAAAGGTATTGTATCTGTTGCATCGCATGTAATTGGTAATGAGATGCAAGACATGATTGCAGCATTCCAAACTGGTGATATGAAAACAGCACAAACGCTTCATCAATTGTTAGTAAGAGTGACGAATGCGCTCTTTATGGCACCAAGTCCGACTCCTGTCAAAACGGCACTGCAAATCGTAGGATTAGACGTTGGTTCTGTTCGTTTACCTCTTCTACCATTAACTGAAGCAGAAAGAATGCAATTACTTGAAGTTATACAATCTATTCCTCGTTAATAGAAAAAGTGGCTTAGTGGAATGTACTAAGTCACTTTTTTATGTTTCCTACTCCATCTCACTACTTTAGGGCAGTGTAAAATCCTCTGTCTACAGAGAAAATCTCCACAGATGAAAGTTTCGCTTTATTACTTAGAGGAAATGATGAAATGACTTCAGTTTATCATCTGATACATATTCTTCTCTTTTCTTTCTTATAATTTAGCTTGTGTTCTATTTCTTGTATCAGTTATAATATGGCTAAGTAGCTTTGTACGGGTACACTTAGCAAAAATGGGAAAACTTTACGGATTATCGGATTTTAAATGAAATTACATAAAATATTTGATTTATATAATGAAAGAGAGGTGGAACCTGGTTTAAAAACGAAAAAACGTGATATCGCATAGCGATAAGACCTTCGTTTTAGATGCTGAAAAATGATGGTGGAGTTTCCCCTGGTTTCTCTACAATGTTAGTGGGATCAGTTTTTACAACATTTTTAAACCAGGCAACAACATGAAGAAAAAAGAGATAGATACTGTAAAAGTATTCGCTCTCGGTGGAGTGGGCGAAATAGGAAAAAATATGTACTGCGTTGAAATTGATTCTGAAATTTTTATTGTGGATGCGGGACTTATGTTTCCGGAAGAAGAGATGTTTGGAATAGATATTGTTATTCCTGATATTACATATTTAGTGGAAAATAAAGAGCGAGTTAAAGGACTATTTTTAACACACGGTCATGAAGATCATATTGGTGGTATTGTCTATGTGTTAAGAAAATTGGATATTCCAGTTTATGGAACGAAGCTAACGAATGGCCTTGTGAAAGAAAAATTAGGAGAAGCGGGTATGTTAGGTCGTGTGGATTTAAAAACGATCGATTCTAATACTACGGTAGAATTTGACACAACGACCGTTTCCTTCTTTAAAACGACACACAGTATTCCAGATGCAGTAGGGGTTTGCTTCCATACTTCGCAAGGTGCAATTGTATATACTGGTGATTTTAAATTTGACCAAACTCCTATTGGAAATAATGGTTCAGATATTGGGAAGATGGCGCAAATCGGAAATGAAGGTGTGCTTTGCTTATTATCTGATAGTACCAATGCAGAACGTCCTGGCTATACTGGATCCGAGAGAGAAGTTGGTTTGGAGATTTCTAAAGTATTTTATAATTCAGAGGGCCGTATTATTGTAGCTTCATTTGCTTCTAACGTTCATCGTATTCAACAAGTTTTTGATGCAGCGTATGAAACTGGGCGTAAAGTAGCAGTAGTTGGACGAAGTATGGTAAAAGTTGTTGATATTGCGAATAATCTAGGGTATTTAAATATTCCAGAAGGTATGTTAATTTCACTACAGGATGTTGATAATTATCCTGAGAAAAAGGTAGCAATTTTAACGACTGGTAGCCAAGGTGAGCCAATGGCAGCTCTTTCTAGAATGGCAAGACAAGCCCATAAACAAATTGCAATTCGTAAAGGTGATACGGTTATTATTGCTGCATCGCCGATTCCAGGGAATGAAACATCTGTCTCAAGGACAATTGATTTATTGTTTAGAGCAGGTGCTGATGTAGTGTATTACGGTGAAAAGAAAGTTCATGTATCAGGTCATGGTAGTCAAGAAGAATTGAAACTAATGTTGAACTTAATGAAACCGAAATATTTCTTGCCTGTACATGGTGAATTCCGCATGCAAAAGGCGCATGCCCGTTTAGCTCAAGATGTTGGTATTCACTCAGACCGTATTTTTATCACGGAAAAAGGTGAAGTGATTTCCTTCACAGCTGGAGAGGCAAAACCTGCCGGTAAGGTTCCAGCGGGAAATGTGTTGATTGATGGATTAGGCGTTGGTGATGTTGGAAACATCGTTTTACGTGATCGTAAAATGTTATCACAAGATGGTATTTTAGTCGTTGTTGTAACGCTTGGGAAAGATGAGAAAAAGATAATTTCTGGACCAGAAATTATTTCACGAGGATTTGTTTATGTTCGTGAGTCAGAAGCTTTAATTGAAAAATCAACTGATATTGTACGCACAATTGTAGAACAATCTATTAAAGAATATTCTATTGAATGGTCAACGTTAAAACAAAATATTCGTGAGTTACTCGGACAATTTTTATTTGAAAAAACAAAGAGAAAACCGATGATTTTACCAATTATCATGGAAGTATAAGAGAAAGTTGCCTATTTGTAGGCAGCTTTTTCTTTTTTTCTCCGTCGAATGAAATTCACAACTTAACAAATAATAGTTGTATACGTGAGAAAGGGGATACGATATGGTAGAGCGTGATGAAATGAAAAATGAAGAAAAAGAGGCCGAGACAAAAGAAGAAACGAAAGAAGCTTCTGTGCTAGAGAAAATTCAGCAACTTGGACAGACAAATGTTCCACAATTAAATGAATCGCGTATTCATTGTTTAACAATTGTAGGGCAAATTGAAGGGCATGTACAATTGCCACCGCAAAATAAAACAACGAAATACGAACATGTAATTCCTCAAATTGTAGCGATTGAACAAAATCCTAAAATTGAGGGGCTATTAATTTTGTTAAATACAGTTGGAGGAGATGTAGAAGCGGGTCTAGCGATTTCTGAAATGATTGCTTCTCTTTCAAAACCAACAGTATCGATTGTTCTTGGTGGAGGTCATTCAATTGGTGTGCCGATTGCTGTATCAACAGATTATTCATTCATTGCAGAAACAGCAACAATGACGATTCATCCTATTCGTCTTACAGGCCTTGTGATAGGTGTTCCGCAAACATTTGAGTATTTAGATAAGATGCAAGAGCGTGTCATTCGTTTTGTAACAAAGCATTCAAAAGTAACGGAAGATCGTTTTAAGGAGTTAATGTTTGCGAAAGGGAATTTGACTAGAGATATTGGTACAAATGTTGTAGGTGGAGATGCGGTGAAGTATGGTTTAATTGATGATGTTGGAGGAATTGGTCAAGCGGTCAAAAAATTAAATGAATTAATTGATGCGAAAGCATCAGCTGAACAAAGCGGGGCGTTATTACAATGATTTTGTATACTATTATGCCAGAACAACTCATATATCCGATGGATCATACAGAATTTACAAGGCAGAAACTTGTACATGTAGATGGTATTGATATGGTTGTTGAAATGGGGAATGAAAATGATTATTCTGTTGTACGTGTATTAAGTACAGATCCCCAGCATTTTTTACAATATGAGCCAGGGCAGAAAATATCCTTTTCGTAAAAGCAGGATTTTGTTTATGAGCTATGGTATAATATAAAAAACAAGAAGGTGGAGCAGCCGTGTATAGGCTGCTTTCTTCAATTTATCCCGCTATTCGCGTGAAATTATCATCTACCTCAGAATTCTAAGAAAACAAAGAAGATAGGAGCGGGATAATTTCCAGTGAAATCTCGATTGTTCGGGCTAACGATGTGAGGGATGAAACCTTGCATTCATGGAGATTTTACTTTATTTGTATTTGGTTTAAAATTATCCATTGGTAAGATAACGTGAAGAAGATTTACAGCCAATAGAGCGGGATGGAAACTACACTTGTTTTACAAAAAGTTATATTTTGAATTGGAATTTGAGGTGAAGAAATGGCAAAACAAAAGCAAAGAGGGACGAAAACAAAAGCAAGACGTACCATAAAGCCAACTTTGTACTACGAAATCGTCGGTTTGACTCTTTTTGCGCTCTCCATCATTACAATTATGCAGCTAGGTGTTGTCGGAAAAGCATTCGTGCTATTTTTTCGCTTTTTCTTTGGGGAATGGTACATACTTGGAGTACTCGGAGTTATTGCTCTTTCTATAGCGTTTGTTATAAAACGAGGGTGGCCAAATTTATTGCACAAACGATTGATTGGTATATATTTAATCACATTAGCTGTGCTCATGTTTAGTCATATTACACTAGTCAACCTCCTAACAAAAGATGGAGCGGTACAAAGTTCATCTGTTATTGTGACTACGAAAGATTTGTTTTTTCATGAAATGAAAAAAGGAGTCGACACGGTTCATTTAGGCGGGGGAATGTTTGGGGCTATTATGTTTGCGACATGTTACTTTTTATTTGATGAGGTTGGCGCATACATAATTGGAATGATTCTCATTTTACTTGGTGTACTATGTATTACAAATAAACATATAGGCGAGGTGCTTGCACCGATTGGGCGTATACTCAGAGGGCAATTTGAAACGATGCAAGGCGATTACAAAGAGTGGCAAACAAAACGTGCTGCTGAAAAAACAGAAAAGAAAAAGATTGCTCGTACGCGAAGTGAACGTCATGTGCAAGAAGTACCGGAGTTAGAAGAGAGTGTAGAAGAGGTTGATGTAGTGCCGCCAATTATATCAAACTTTACTGAAAACTATGCAACACCAGATCCAATAAGAAATGAATCGCTTATTTCTGAAACAAATCTAGAAGAATCTCTGCCTATGCAAGAGGAGCAGCCGAAGCAGAAGAAAGGCGGGAAAATTGTTGAGTCTCTTGCTGGAGAGACAGCAGCACCGCCAATGCATTTTTCAGATGTTGAAAATAAAGATTATAAATTGCCTTCTTTAGAGCTATTAAAGTTTCCGAAGAATAAGCAAGTGACCAATGAAAATGAAACGATTTATGAAAATGCACGTAAGTTGGAACGAACATTCCAAAGCTTCGGTGTGAAAGCGAAAGTAACAAAGGTTCATAGAGGACCAGCTGTTACAAAATATGAAGTGTATCCTGATATGGGAGTTAAAGTAAGTAAAATTGTTAGTTTAAGTGATGATTTGGCATTAGCTTTAGCGGCAAAAGATATTCGAATTGAAGCCCCAATTCCGGGGAAATCAGCTATCGGGATTGAAGTGCCAAATTCAGAAGTTGCAATCGTTACGTTAAGAGAAGTGTTAGATTCAAAAGCAAATAATCATCCAGAAGAAAAGTTATTAATTGGACTTGGGCGTGACATTACAGGAGAAGCTGTACTAGCTCGTCTGAATAAAATGCCTCATTTACTTGTAGCAGGAGCAACTGGTAGCGGAAAGAGTGTATGTATAAACGGAATTATTACTAGTATCTTAATGCGCGCTAAGCCGCACGAAGTGAAACTAATGATGATTGATCCGAAAATGGTAGAGTTAAATGTATACAATGGTGTTCCGCATTTATTAACGCCTGTTGTAACAGATCCGAGGAAAGCGTCACAAGCGCTAAAAAAAGTGGTCAGTGAAATGGAACGTCGCTACGAATTATTTGCTCATAGTGGAACGCGTAATATTGAAGGTTATAACGAGTATATAAAGCAACATAACGAACAATCCGAAGCGAAGCAACCCGAACTTCCTTATATTGTTGTTATCGTGGACGAGTTGGCGGATTTAATGATGGTTGCTTCTTCAGATGTAGAGGATGCGATTATGCGTCTTGCACAAATGGCACGTGCAGCTGGTATTCATTTAATTAT
This sequence comes from Bacillus sp. S2(2024), assembly GCF_050474045.1. NCBI lineage: Bacteria > Bacillati > Bacillota > Bacilli > Caryophanales > Bacillaceae > Bacillus > Bacillus sp. S2(2024). The sequence goes on along the minus strand of NZ_JBFLUS010000003.1, from coordinate 2,817,481 downwards.
TGCAACGCAGCGTCCATCTGTGGATGTTATTACTGGTGTTATTAAAGCGAATATTCCATCGCGAATTGCTTTTGCAGTTTCTTCTCAAATTGATTCAAGAACGATTCTTGATACAGGGGGAGCAGAAAAATTATTAGGACGCGGTGATATGCTGTTTGTACCAATTGGTGCTTCTAAACCGGTTCGTGTGCAAGGAGCGTTTCTATCGGATGAGGAAGTAGAGAAAGTAGTAGAATACGTTGTTACGCAGCAAAAAGCGCAGTACCAAGAGGATATGATCCCGCAAGATGTACCAGAAACAACACAAGAAGTAGAGGATAGCTTATATGATGAAGCAGTTCAGCTTGTTGTCGATATGCAGACAGCATCAGTTTCTATGTTGCAGCGGAGGTTCCGTATTGGGTATACAAGGGCAGCACGTTTAATTGACGCGATGGAAATGAATGGTGTTGTCGGGCCGTATGAAGGAAGTAAGCCCCGTGAAGTATTAGTAAAAGATATTCAAGAGAAAAGTTCGTAATAAAGTGAAACTTCTATCAGTAGGAGAGATTTTATTCCCCGCTGATGAAAATTCTGCCCAATCGGGCTCTTATGGGCAGTTATTCTCCATCTATTTTCTTCGTTTTCTCTGAATCTTGAGATGGGGGTTTACTGCCCGTTAGTGCGGGGTAAGGTGAAACTTCCATGAATGGGGGATAATTGCCTGTTCATGCGAGATAATAAAGCCGATTAGAAATACTTCTAGTCGGTTTCTTTATTAAATAAAAATGATAACGCTTACTAATGGCGTGTTTTGATGAGAATACGAATGGTTATAAATTATTTAATTCCAACGTTCGATTTTTTTGTTGGATTGTATTGACAGCAATCATATCAAGTGGTACGATTACTTCGGAATCAAAATAAACCTCATATAATCTTGGAAATAAGGTCCATAAGTTTCTACCTAGCAACCATAAATTAGCTAGACTATGAGGAAAAAGTGTAAATACAAGGTGTATTATAACTTTGTCCCTGACTTTTTCAGCATATGAGAAATGTAGGTGTACAAAGTTTTTTTTATGGGTTGAAGAAAGAAAATTTCACCTAAAAAAACTATTAGGATTTATTCGACAAATTTAAATTTTCTTATTTTTAATTAAGGGCATCCATGATATAGTAATTGTGGAAAAAAGAGAAAAGAGGTCTTACATCAGAGGTCGAATAAGTGAAGTGCGAGGGGAGTCTTATGTCAGTAAAGTCAGATAGTCGACATTTATATTTACGAGTGATTGACCACATTAAAGAAAAGATTAAAAACGGGGTGTATAAAGAGAAGCAAAAGCTACCATCCGAATTTGATCTAGCAAAAGAGTTAGGCGTCAGTAGAGCCACATTGCGAGAAGCACTTCGAATCTTAGAAGAAGAAAATGTTGTTATTCGTAGGCACGGTGTAGGGACGTTTGTAAATGCAAAACCTTTGTTTTCTTCAGGTATTGAACAATTATCTAGTATTACAGATATGATTACTAGTGCAGGGAAAACGCCAGGTACAGTATTTTTATCATCATCCATAGGTAATTTAACAGAAGAAGAAAAAGAGAAATTTCATAGTGAAGATGATTTTGAAACAGTTATGATTGAACGCGTTCGTACAGCAGATGGGGAACCTGTTGTATATTGTGTTGATAAGCTGCCGAAAGAGGTTCTTCCTGATTTGTCAGAATACAAAGAAGAATCATTACTTACGGTTATTCATAAAAACACAAATAAACGCATTACGTATGCTGTTGCTCATATTGAACCGATTGGCTATCATCCGAAAATATCACCAATTTTAGAGTGTGAGCCAGAAACAGCACTACTTGTACTAAAGCAAATGCACTATGATCAAAATGATGAACCGATTTTATATTCTATTAACTATTTCCGAGCAGATAAATTTAGCTTTCATGTGTTAAGAAAACGAATGTAAAGTGTTTCCTTTTAGGGAGGTGACAGCAAGGAAGCGGGGACATGGTTATATAAATGAAAGATACATATTTTAGGAGGGGATTTTACTATGAAGAAAAAAGCTGGAATTTTATTATCATTAACATTAGCAGCAAGCACACTTTTAGGAGCTTGTGGTAACACGAATAAGGAAAGTGACAAAAAAGAGGGAAAAGAAAATAAGAACTTTAAGGTTGGTATGGTTACAGACGTTGGTGGAGTAGATGATAAATCATTTAACCAATCCGCTTGGGAAGGTTTAACGCAGTTTGGTAAAGATAGTAAATTGAAAGAAAACGAAGGGTATCGTTACCTACAATCTGCTAAGGAAGCAGACTATATTCCTAACTTAACAAAATTCGCAGAAACAAATTATAACTTAACATTCGGAATTGGATTCTTAATGCAAAAATCAATTGAAAAAGTGGCAGATCAATTTCCGAAAAGTCAATTCGCACTTGTTGATGCAGTAGCGGACAAAAAGAATGTAACGAGCATTGTATTTAAAGACCATGAAGGTTCCTTCCTTGTTGGTGTAGTTGCAGCAATGACAACAAAATCAAATAAAGTTGGTTTTATCGGTGGTGTAAAAAGCCCGTTAATTGAAAAGTTTGAAACTGGTTTTAAAGCTGGAGTGAAAGCTGTAAATCCAAATATTGAAGTTGTATCTCAATATGCTGAAGCATTTGATAAACCAGAAAAAGGGTCTGTATTAGCTTCTGCAATGTATGGCCAAGGCGTTGACGTAATTTATCATGCATCTGGTGCAACTGGTAACGGTGTATTCACAGAAGCGAAAAACCGTAAGAAAAAAGGTGAAAATGTTTGGGTAATCGGTGTTGACCGCGACCAAAACCAGGAAGGTATGCCGGAAAATGTAACATTAACTTCAATGGTAAAACGTGTTGATGTTGCAGTAGAAAAAGTTTCACAAGAAGCAAAAGATGGCAAGTTGACAGGCGGTAAAACAGAAGAGTTTGGTTTAAAAGATGACGGTATCGGGATTGCAAAAACAACTGATAATGTGAAAAAAGTAAATCCAGAGATTTTAACAAAAGTAGAAGAATATAAAAAGAAAATCATAAACGGTGAAATTAAAGTACCATCTACTCCAGAAGAGTACAAAACTTACGAGGCTTCTCTTAAAAAATAATGTTAGAGAAATAACAAAGGTTAGTTCTTAGAACTAACCTTTGTATATATAAAGAACTTTGTCCTGTCAAGGAGGAATAATATGGAATACGTAATTGAAATGAACAATATTACAAAAGTATTCCCGGGGATTGTAGCGAATGATAATATCACGCTGCAAGTGAAACAGGGAGAAATTCATGCTTTACTTGGAGAAAATGGTGCTGGAAAATCGACACTTATGAATGTTTTGTTTGGATTGTATCAACCAGAACAAGGAGAAATTAAAATTAAAGGGCAGCCTGTAAAAATTACAAATCCGAATGTGGCGAATGACCTCGGGATTGGAATGGTACATCAGCACTTTATGCTTGTTCATAATTTTACAGTCACAGAAAATATTATTCTAGGAAATGAACCGAAGAAAAACGGTAAAATTGCTATTGATGAAGCGGCGAAAGAAATTAAAAAATTATCTGAGCAATACGGATTAGCGGTAGACCCATATGCGAAAATAGAAGATATTTCTGTTGGAATGCAACAACGTGTAGAAATTTTGAAAACGCTCTATCGCGGGGCGGAGATTTTAATTTTTGATGAACCTACAGCTGTATTAACACCGCAGGAGATTCAAGAGCTTATTCATATTATGAAAAAGCTTGTACAAGAAGGGAAATCTATTATTCTTATTACACATAAGTTGAAAGAAATTATGGAAGTGTGTAATCGTTGTACAATTATTCGTAAGGGAAAAGGGATTGGTACGGTAGACGTTGCAAATACAGATGAAAACAAGCTTGCAGAATTGATGGTCGGACGTCAAGTGAATTTTAAAACTGAAAAGTCAGACGCCAAACCATGTGAAGATGTACTTAAGATTTCTAATCTTGTTGTGCACGATGCACGTCAATTACCTACCGTAAAAGGACTTGACTTAACTGTTCGTGCAGGAGAGATTGTTGGTATTGCAGGAATCGATGGAAATGGACAAAGTGAATTAATAGAAGCGATTACTGGTTTACGAAAAGTTGAGTCAGGCTCTATTACGCTAAGAGAGAAGGACGTGACGAATTGGCCGGTTAGGCGCATTACAGAAGAAGGCGTTGGACATATTCCAGAAGATCGTCATAAACATGGGCTCGTTCTTGATTTTTCTATTGGAGATAATATGGTACTTCAAACATATTATAAAAATCCGTATTCCAAAAAAGGTGTTTTGAATTTTTCGAAAGTATATGAAAAAGCAAAGTCGTTAATTCAACAGTTTGATGTTCGTACACCGAGTGAGCATACACCGGCACGGGCGTTATCTGGAGGAAATCAGCAAAAGGCAATTATTGCTCGTGAAGTGGACCGTGATCCGGATTTATTGATTGCTGCACAGCCAACACGCGGTTTAGATGTCGGGGCAATTGAATTTATTCATAAAAAGCTAATTGAACAGCGTGATAAAGGAAAAGCAGTGCTACTACTCTCGCTAGAGCTAGACGAAATTTTAAATGTAAGTGACCGCATCGCTGTTATTTATGAAGGGAAAATTGTGGACATTGTGAATGCGAAAGAAACAAATGAACAACAGCTAGGTCTATTAATGGCTGGGGGAAAGAAGAAAGAGAAGGTGAATACAAATGGCTAAAAAGTTTTTAACGGAGCGAACGATTAATATTTTAGTACCTGTATTATCCGTTATTTTTGGTTTACTTGTTGGAGCCATTGTTATGATTACGACCGGATACGATCCAATCGCCGGCTATGCTGCATTATGGGATGGAATGGTTGGAAATCCACGCGCGATAGGAGAAACACTGCGAACGATGATTCCACTTGTTCTTGCGGGTTTATCGGTAGCATTTGCGTTTCGTACAGGTTTGTTTAATATCGGGGTAGAAGGACAATTATTAGTTGGTTGGCTCGCTGCTGTTTGGTTCGGTTATGCCGTTTCTCTGCCAGCCTTTCTACATATTCCGTTATCGATATTAGTTGCAGCCCTTGCTGGCGGACTGTGGGGATTTATTCCTGGATATTTAAAAGGGAAATACAAGGTGAACGAAGTTATCGTTACAATTATGATGAACTATATCGCGCTTTATGTAACTTATGATATTATTAAACGTTTTTTACATGAAGGAAATGAAAAATCGTATGATATACAAGCGAGTGCATCTCTAGCTTCTTCTTGGTTATCATCTTTAACAGGCGGTTCTCGCCTGCACTGGGGAATTATTGTAGCAATTATTATGGCGATTATTATGTGGTTTTTATTAGAACGAACAACATTAGGTTACGAGCTAAAATCAGTTGGATTTAACCAACATGCCTCCAAATATGCAGGGATGAAAGTGTCGCGTAATGTTATATTGTCAATGACAATAGCTGGTGCGTTTGCTGGAATTGGCGGTGCGATGGAAGGGCTTGGAACATTCCAAAGTATGACAGCGATGACTTCTTTTACAGGAATAGGATTTGATGGTATTGCTGTTGCTCTTCTTGGTGCAAATAATGCATTTGGTATTTTGCTAGCAGCACTTTTATTTGGCGGGCTGAAAAGTGCAGCGCCGCAAATGAACTTTGAAGCGAATGTTCCATCTGAATTAATTAATGTCATTGTTGCTTGTATCATTTTCTTTGTAGCATGCAGCTACGTTTTACGATGGGCACTTTCTCGTTTTAGCAAGGAGGGGAAATAAATGAGTTTCCTAGATATTGTAGCCATTCTTGTCACAGGTACGTTATATACGGCAGCGCCGCTTATTTTTACGGCGCTTGGCGGCGTGTTTAGTGAGCGTTCCGGGGTTGTTAACATTGCATTAGAAGGTTTAATGTTGTTTGGGGCGTTTATTGGTGTTATTACAACTTTATTAATGGGGGATACGTGGGGAGCGATGACGCCGTGGATTGCGCTGATTTTTGCAGCAATTGGCGGAGGGTTATTTGCACTTCTTCATGCTGTTGCGACGATTACATTCCGTGCTGATCAAGTTGTTAGTGGAGTAGCGATTAACTTTTTATCATTAGGAGTAACAGTGTTTGCAATTAAAAAGATTTTCGGAAAAGGTCAAACTGACTTTATCAAATACCGTATTGAAAAAATTGATCTTCCTGGTCTTTCTGACATTCCAGTTATTGGTAAGATTTTCTTTTCTGATGTACCATTAACTTCTTATATTGCAATTATTTTAGCATTTGTTGTTTGGTATGTGATTTATAAAACACCATTTGGTTTACGGTTACGTGCAGTTGGAGAGCATCCGATGGCAGCTGATACAATGGGAATTAACGTATATAAAATGCGTTATGTTGCAGTTTGTATATCAGGTATGTTTGCAGGTGTCGGTGGTGCTGTATTCGCGACATCTATTTCAAATAATTTTTCGGGTGCTACAATTACAGGACAAGGATTTTTAGCGTTAGCGGCCATGATTTTTGGGAAATGGCATCCAATTGGAGCCTTAGGTGCAGCGTTATTTTTCGGATTCGCACAATCACTTGGCGTTACAGGCGGTACAATTCCAGGTTTAGATCAAATTCCAAGTGTCTTTTTAACGATATTACCATATGTATTAACAATTTTTGCACTTGTCGGTTTTGTTGGACGTTCCGAAGCTCCAAAAGCGCTTGGAACACCATATGAAAAAGGGAAACGATAAAAGCTTGCACATTAGTGCAAGCTTTTTTACATACAATAACGTTAATACATGAGAAAAGTTGCAATTTCTTTTGTGAAAACTGTATATTGAAGAAGAAAATTCCTTTTTAGAGGAGGTTTACCAATGGAGCTTATAAAACAAGAAAGACATGAATTAGGTGGATTACGCGTACATATGATTCCAACAGACAAGTATAAAACGAATACATTTGTATTGCGCTTGAAGGCGCCGTTATGTGAAGAAACAGTAACAGAGCGAGCATTACTTCCTTATGTATTACAAAGTGCTACAGAAACACACCCATCTGTTATTCGTGTTCGGCAATATTTAGAGGAGTTATATGGCTCTTCATTAGCTGTAGACGTAAGTAAAAAAGGTGAAGATCATATTATTTCTATTTATATAGACATTGCCAATGAAACGTATTTACAAGAAGCGCCGCCGCTCTTTGAAAAAGCGCTTGCTATGCTTGCTGATATTTTACTAAAACCAGCAACAGAAGGAAATGGTTTCTTACAAACGGTTGTGGAAAGTGAGAAACGTGCGCTTGTGCAGCGTATTGAATCTACGTTTGATGATAAAATGCGTTATGCTAATGAACGCCTTATTGAAGAGATGTGTAAAGTAGAGTCATATCGATTAAGTGCGAATGGTCAAAAAGAACGTGTTTCTGCTATTACAAGTGAAACGCTGTATCAATATTATAAAAAAGTGTTAGAAGAAGATGAAATGGATTTATATATTATAGGTGATATTGAAGAGGGGGCTCTTGACCTTGTGAAACAGTATTTCTCTATTTCTAAACGTGAGGTGAAAGAAAGAAATATACTGTTGCATAAGAAAAATGAAGAAGAACAAGAAGTTGTAGAAAAACAAGAACTAAAACAAAGTAAATTAAATATTGGATACCGCACATATATTACGTATCGTGATGAAGACTATTTTGCATTGCAGTTATTCAATGGTTTGTTTGGTGGTTTTTCACATTCAAAATTATTTGTTAATGTACGTGAGAAAAACAGTTTGGCATACTATGCTGCTTCTCGTTATGAAAGTCACAAAGGACTTCTGTTCGTGATGTCTGGAATTGAGGGTAAAAATTATGAAAAAGCTGTTACGATTATTAAAGAACAAATGACAGCGATGCAAAATGGTGATTTTACTGATGAGGAAGTCGTACAAACAAAAAGTGTAATTAAAAATCAAATTTTAGAGACAATTGATACACCGCGCGGTCTTGTGGAACTTCTATATCATGAAGTAATTGCAAATTATGAACGCCCTGTAGAAGAATGGTTAACAGGGGTTGAACGGGTAACGAAAGATGCAATTGTTAAAGTGGCTAAAAATATCCAGCTAGATACAATTTACTTCTTACACGGAACGGAGGGTGTTTAAGATGGAAAAAATCGTATACGAACAATTAAAAGAAACGTTATGTTACGAAAAACTTTCGAATGGTTTAGAAGTATATATCCTTCCGAAGCAAGGTTTTAATAAAACGTATGCAACATTTACGACAAAGTATGGTTCTATTGATAATATGTTTGTGCCGCTTGGAAAAGATGAGATGCTCCGTGTACCGGATGGAATTGCACATTTTTTAGAGCATAAATTATTTGAAAAAGAGGACCATGATGCGTTTCAATTATTTAGTAAACAAGGAGCTTCTTCAAATGCATTCACATCTTTTACAAGAACTGCATATTTATTTTCTTGCACATCAAACGTTGAAACAAACCTAGAGACATTATTGGATTTTGTGCAAGAACCGTACTTTTCTGAACAAACGGTTGAAAAAGAGAAGGGAATTATTGGCCAGGAAATTCAAATGTACCAAGATAATGCTGATTGGCGTTTATATTTTGGATTAATTGACGGCTTATATAGGAAACATCCTGTAAAGATTGATATCGCCGGAACAATTGATTCTATTAGCAAAATTACGAAAGATTTACTGTATGAGTGCTATCATACATTTTATCACCCAAGCAATATGTTATTATTTATTGTCGGTTCTATTGATCCAGAGAAGACAATGAATTTAGTACGTGAAAATCAAGCGAAGAAAAATTATACCGCTCAATCTGAAATTGTTCGGTCTTTTGATGAAGAACCAGAACAAGTAAACGAGAAAAAAATGGTTATTACAATGCCGGTACAAACACCAAAATGTTTAGTTGGTGTGAAAACACAGGACTTAAAGCAAGAAGGAAAAGATTTGCTGAAACAAGAAATTGCTTTAACCCTTCTATTAGATTATTTATTTGGAAAAGGTTCCACTCATTATGAAACATTATATAATGAAGGTTTAATTGATGATACATTTTCGTACGACTATACAGAAGAAAGCAGTTTCGGTTTTGCGATGATTGGCGGAGATACGAAACAACCGGATGAATTAGCAAAGCAAATCACAAATATTTTATTGCAAACAAATTATGATGAGTTATGCGATGAAACGTTAGAGCGTGTGAAAAAGAAAAAAATAGGTGGTTTTTTACGTTCGTTAAATTCACCTGAATATATTGCAAATCAATTCACACGCTATGCATTTAATGGCTCCAGTTTATTTGATGCATTATCTGTTTTGGAAAGTTTATCAGTTGAAGATTTACAAACAGCCGCGAAGGACTTTTTAAAAGAAGAACGGTTAAGTGTTTGCCAAGTTCTTCCCAAAAAATGATGTAGTAGAGAGAGGAAAAGAATGAAGAAATATGCAGTAGTTACCGGGGGAAGCGGAGGAATCGGTTCTGCCATTGTAAGGCGGTTAGTGAAAGATGGGTATACGGTATATGTCCATTATAACCGAAGTGAAAATAAAGCTCTGGAGTTACAGCTTGAACTAGAAGGTATTATTCCAATTCAAGCTAATTTATCAGAAGCGGATGGTGCTGAGCGTCTATGGTCTCAAATTCATTATCCAATTGATACTATAGTATATGCAGCTGGAAAAAGTATCTTTGGATTAACGACCGATATTACAGATGAACAATTAAATGAGATGGTGGAGCTGCAAGTGAAAAATGTATATAAACTTGTTTCATCTGCACTGCCTTCAATGATTCGAAATCGAAGTGGAAATATTGTCATTATCTCCTCCATATGGGGACAAATAGGTGCTTCATGTGAAGTGTTATATTCTATGGTAAAAGGAGCGCAAAATTCGTATGTAAAAGCTTTGGCAAAAGAAGTTGCACTAAGCGGTGTACGAGTGAATGCTGTTGCTCCTGGTGCAATTGAAACGGAGATGCTATGTGTGTTTTCGGATGAGGAAAAGAAAGATATTGCAGAAGAAATTCCGCTTGGGCGATTAGGAATGGCAGAAGAAGTTGCAAATACGGTAGCGTTTGTCATTTCTCCACAAGCATCTTATATAACAGGTCAAATTATTGGGGTTAATGGGGGCTGGCATTGTTAACAATTACTAAAGTAAGGAATATTGTATTGTGCTTTTTGTTCATACATAAAAAAGAACATAATAGCAAATAGTAAACATGACTCCATTACTTTATAGTGAGGTGCTTAATAATGTCAGTATTAGAAAACTTTGAACAATGGAAAGGCTTTTTAGGAGAGCGTTTAGAACAAGCGCAAGGAAAAGGGCTAGATGGCGGAGCGATTAATGACATGGCTTATCGCATTGGTGATTATTTAGCAAATGAAGTAGAAGCGCGTAATGACCAAGAAAAATTATTGGCGGAGCTTTGGAAAGTTGCAGATGAGCAAGAGCAACATACAATCGCAAACTTAATGGTGAAAATGGTAAACCATAAGTAAGAAAAGGGAGGAGGAATCCTCCCTTTTTTGTCGATGTTAAAAATCTCTAGATTAAATCGAGTTCTATTATACATTTCGCTTTCCTATTAGAGGAAAATCATATAATATAGTACGTAGGTGTAAAGTAAGCAAGGGGAGTGTCATCAAATGATTGAATGGTATTTTGAGTATGAAATACATAAAAACCGACCTGGCTTGCTTGGTGACGTTTCTTCGTTAATCGGTATGCTTGGTATTAATATCGTAACAATTAATGGGGTAGACAACGCTAGGCGTGGACTATTGTTAATGTGCGATAATCAAGAACAAATTTCTAGACTTGAATCAATTCTAAATACGATGGATAATATAACCGTAACGAAATATCGTTCACCGAAGCTTCGTGATCGGTTAGCAGTTCGACATGGAAGGTATATACAGCGAGATGCGGATGATAAGAAAACATTTCGTTTCGTTCGTGATGAACTAGGCTTGCTTGTGGATTTTATGGCGGAACTCATGAAAAAAGAAGGCCATAAATTAATTGGAATTCGCGGAATGCCGCGTGTTGGAAAAACAGAGTCTATTGTTGCGGCGAGTGTTTGTGCGAATAAACGGTGGCTTTTTGTATCATCGACTCTCATTAAACAGACGGTGCGTAGTCAATTAATTGAAGATGAATATAATGATAATAATATCTTTATTTTAGATGGAATCGTTTCAACGAAGCGCGCAAATGAACGGCACTGGCAGCTTGTTCGCGAAATTATGAGATTGCCAGCGACAAAGGTTGTAGAGCATCCAGATATATTTGTGAGTCAGTCAGAATATACCCTTGAGGATTTTGATTACATTATTGAGTTACGAAATGATTACGATGAAGAAATTCAATACAACCTAGTAGATGAAATTGAACAAGGAAATCAAAATAATTTTTCCATGTTTGACTTTTAAAGAAATATTGAGGTGTTAGCATTGACGGAATTAGGACAAAAGCTGAAAGAAGCACGAGAACAGAAAGGTTTTTCCATCGATCAGCTGCAAGAAGTTACGAAAATTCAAAAACGTTATTTGATTAGTATCGAAGAAGGAAATTTCAGTATATTGCCTGGGGATTTTTACGCGCGTGCCTTTATAAAGCAATATGCAGAAGCGGTCGGTCTTAATGGAGAGGCAGTATTAGAAGAGTATAAGCATGAGATACCGCAGTCAGCTTCTCAAGATGTTCCGCAAATTTCAAGAGGACAAAAAACGCAGGAAACTGTACAAAGAGCAACTTCATCACCGATTGCAGATCATATGCCTAAAATTTTAATTACAGTGCTTATCATTGCAATTGGTGTTGCAATTTGGTTTGTTTTCCGATTTGTATCAAACAAAGACAGCGGCCAAGTAAAACAAGCGCAAAGTGCACAAACAGAAGTAGAGAAAGCGAAAAATTCACCTCTTGATCAAAAGAAAGAAGATCAAAAGAAAGAAGGGGAAACTCAACAAATGCAGCAACAGCCGAAGCAACAACAACCAGCTACGGGTCAAGAAGAGGTTAAATTTGTTGAGACAAAAGATAACGTATCTACATTGGAACTTCGCAATAACAAAGCATTCAAATTAGAAGTTACTGCAAAAGGTACAAGTTATGTGGATATTAAAGATGAAAATAATAATGTACTCTATAAGGGTACTTTAACAGAAGGGCAAACTCAACAACAGGATTTATGGTCAAAAAATGTTGTGCGGTTAAACATTGGTAGTGCTCCAAATGTTGACATTAAAATTAATGGGCAAGTTGTTGCTTACCCAATTAAGCCAGAAGACACGTATCATCAAATTTGGGTGATTAAAAACTTAGGAGAACAACCTGCGCAATAATAGTCATCGTTCCGATGACTTTTTTCAATGCACAAACCGTTTTTGACATGATGGAGGAATAGCTGTGAATTTACCAAATAAAATTACTGTATCAAGAATTTGCTTAATTCCTATATTTTTAATTATTATGCTCGTTCCATTTGATTGGGGTGCATACACAATTGGAGATGTAGAATTGCCAATTCAACACTTAGCTGGAGCTATCGTTTTTATTATTGCTTCTGCTACAGATTGGATTGATGGGCATTTAGCAAGAAAACATAATCTTGTAACGAACCTAGGGAAATTTTTAGATCCTTTGGCGGATAAATTATTGGTATCTGCAGCATTAATTACGCTTGTAGATTTACATTTTGTATCAACTTGGATAGCAGTTGTTATTATTAGTAGAGAATTTGCCGTTACAGGCTTGCGTCTCGTATTAGCTGGCACTGGGGAAGTATCGGCTGCAAAAATGCCTGGGAAAATTAAAATGTGGATGCAAGTTATTGCAATTTCTGCCTACTTGTTGCATGATGTTCCATTCAATTTAATTCATATTCCAATTGCAGAAATTTCAATATGGATTGCGCTTATTTTTACGATTATTTCAGGATGGGATTATTTCTGGAAAAATAGAGAGGTTTTTGTCAATTCGAAATAACGGCTTATGGGGGAATAGCAGATGAATGCAGAGATTATTGCGGTTGGTACAGAGTTATTGCTTGGACAAATTGCGAATACGAATGCCAAATTTTTATCAGAAAAGCTGGCAGCTATCGGAATTGATGTATACTATCACACTGTTGTAGGAGATAACAATAATCGCTTGCGTCAAGCAATTGAAATTGCTCAAAAACGTGCAGATATATTGATTTTTACAGGTGGATTAGGACCAACAAAAGACGATTTAACGAAAGAAACAATTGCTTCTTCTCTGCAGGAAGAGCTTGTATATGATGAAGTAGCGCTCGCTTCAATTGCGGACTATTATAAACGAACAGGAAGAGAGTTTACGGAAAATAATAAAAAACAAGCTCTTGTTTTAAAGGGTTCAACTGTGTTTGCCAATGATCATGGAATGGCTCCAGGGATGGGATTATGCAAAGATAGCAAGGTGTATATTTTACTTCCGGGACCACCTAAAGAAATGAATCCAATGTATACAAGTTATGTAGAAACTTGGCTACTTCCTTTTACATCTGGTGAGAATCTATATTCTCGTACTCTTCGATTCTTTGGAATTGGGGAATCACAATTAGAGGCAACGATTCAAGACTTAATAGATGCTCAAACGAATCCAACGATTGCTCCCCTTGCTTCTGAAGGAGAAGTAACGCTTCGTTTAACTGCAAAGCATCATGATGCAAAAGAGGCTGAAACGCTAATAAATGATATAGAAAAATTGATTTTACAAAGGGTAGGACAATTTTTTTATGGATATAATCAAGATCTTCTTCATAAAAAAGCAATTACGTTGTTAAAACAAAGAGGTTTGATGGTTGCATGTGCTGAAAGTTTAACAGGCGGATTATTTGGTGAGCGTATTACTGAAGTTGCTGGTGCGTCTTCTGTGTTTACTGGAGGCGTAATTTGTTACAGCAATGACGTAAAGCAACATATTTTACATGTCCCAGAAGAGATTTTACAAACGGATGGAGCTGTTAGTGAATCATGTGCTCGCTATCTTGCTGAAAATGTAAAAAAACTTATGCAAGCGAATATCGGAATTAGCTTTACTGGAGTAGCAGGGCCAGAGGCGTCTGAAGGAAAAGAGCCTGGGACAGTATTTATTGGATTAGCAATGGATGAACAGCCGACGATTGTTATACCGCTTACATTAAGTGGAAGTCGCCAGCAAATTCGTGAACGAACTGTCAAATATGGATTTTATCATCTGTATAAGAAGCTAGAAGAGATATAAATCTCTTCTAGCTTCTATTATTTTATATGGAGGAATACAGGTTTTCGTCTACTGGAAAATAAAAAATCGAATAAACGTTCGATTTTTGTTGGCATAATGGAAAGAAGATATTATAATAAGATTAGCATTTAAGTTAAGGAGGAATTTTTGAATGAGTGATCGTCAAGCGGCATTAGATATGGCGTTAAAACAAATAGAAAAACAATTCGGTAAAGGCTCTATTATGAAACTAGGAGAGCAAGCGGAACGAAAGATTTCTACTGTACCAAGTGGTTCGTTAGCACTTGATGTTGCCCTTGGAGTGGGTGGTTATCCACGTGGCCGTATTATTGAAATTTATGGACCTGAAAGTTCAGGTAAAACGACAGTTTCCTTACATGCGATTGCAGAGGTACAACGCCAAGGTGGACAAGCAGCGTTTATTGATGCAGAACATGCAATGGATCCTGTATATGCACAAAAACTAGGTGTTAATATTGATGAATTATTATTATCTCAGCCAGACACGGGAGAACAAGGATTAGAAATTGCAGAGGCATTAGTACGAAGCGGTGCAATTGATATTATTGTTATTGACTCTGTAGCAGCACTTGTTCCAAAAGCGGAGATTGAGGGAGAAATGGGTGACTCTCACGTCGGTTTACAAGCACGTTTAATGTCACAAGCTCTTCGTAAATTATCTGGTGCGATTAACAAGTCAAAAACAATTGCAATCTTTATTAACCAAATTCGTGAAAAAGTTGGGGTTATGTTTGGAAATCAACAAATGGTTGCTTAATCTTTATAGATTAAGGAGTTTACTATGGGTTTCCCTTGCTAGTGATAGCATGTTCAAAAACCTTGTGAACCTTATTGCCTAAGGGTGTAGCTATATAGCTGCTAACGGTGAAGCCCTCCAAATAATAGGGTAATACCGTGCCAAGCTTCATGTTTATTTGAAGAAGGTGTAGAGACTACCGAAAAGAACTTTTAAAGTTAACTGAGTAGGGTACGGCAGAAGATAGGCTCCTGCTGGAAGTGCAAGGCTCTCTGTAAAGAGATGAAGAGATAGTCCACGCTATAGAGATGGAAAATCTATAGAATTATGCCAGAAACAACTCCAGGTGGTCGTGCGTTGAAATTCTATTCAACAGTACGTCTTGAAGTGCGTCGTGCTGAGCAGTTAAAGCAAGGCAATGACATTGTTGGTAATAAAACAAAAGTGAAAGTAGTAAAAAATAAAGTAGCACCTCCTTTCCGTGTAGCAGAAGTTGATATTATGTACGGAGAAGGAATTTCAAGAGAAGGCGAAATTTTAGATATGGCTTCTGAACTTGATATCGTTCAAAAGAGCGGAGCTTGGTACTCTTATAATGAAGAACGCTTAGGACAAGGGCGTGAAAATGCGAAGCAATTTTTAAAAGAAAATCCAGAAGTTACAGATGAAATTGCATTCTTTATTCGTGAACATCATGGCATTGGTGAAGAAGCGGCATCTGGAAGCGGAGAAGATATGAATCTTCTTGATGGTTAAAAGACACGGTTTCGTGTCTTTTATTTTTTTGCAGAGGTAAAGAAAGTAAAAGTAGACAACGCTTGACAATGAAAATAGCGGTAGATACAATGATAATGTATATTTTTTCTTGTAATATATACGATACACTCTTCTCAAGAAGAGAAGTAACATTCGGATAGGACTTATACTTTCCGAAATAAGCATATGTCTATTTTAATTGTGAAATGAAGAAAGTCCCTTGAAAAGGCGGGACGACAGTCATTGCTGTACGTTGCAAGTGCAAACAATGTACATCCATGCAGTCTTTTTTCATTCATAGCAAGAGGAGGTGAAATTATGAGTAATGTAGTTTGGATACTCATCTCCATTTTGCTGGCCATCGTCAGTGCAGTTGTTGGATTTTTTGTTCGAAAGTCCATTGCAGAAGCGAAGATTAACGGTGCGGCCAATGAAGCGAAGCGTATTGTAGAAGATGCAAATCGTCAAGCAGAAGCACTGAAAAAAGAAGCGCTGTTAGAAGCAAAGGATGAAATTCATACACTTCGTACAGAAGCGGAATTAGAAATTCGTGACCGAAGAAGCGAGTTACAAAAACAAGAAAATCGTTTAATGCAAAAAGAAGAGAACCTTGATCGAAAAGACGAATCGCTTGAGAAAAGTCAACAATTGATAGAGAAGAAAGAGGAATCTCTTGTAGTAAGACAACAGCAGATTGAAGATTTGGAAAGCAAAGTGGGAGAGTTAGTACAAAAACAGCAAGATGAATTAGAGCGTATTTCTAGCCTAACACGTGAGCAAGCAAGAGCCATTATCCTAGAAAAAGTTGAAAATGAAATTTCGCATGAAATCGCTGTTATGGTAAAAGAAACTGAAGTACGTGCAAAAGAAGAAGCAGATAAGAAAGCGAAAGAGATTTTATCTTTAGCTATGCAAAGATGTGCTGCTGATCACGTTGCTGAAACTACGGTTTCAGTTGTAAATCTTCCAAATGACGAGATGAAGGGACGTATTATCGGACGTGAAGGTCGTAATATTCGTACGCTAGAAACGTTAACAGGTATTGATTTAATCATCGATGATACACCAGAAGCGGTAATCTTATCAGGCTTTGACCCAATTCGTCGTGAAACTGCTCGTATTGCTCTTGATAAACTTGTACAAGATGGACGTATTCACCCGGCACGTATTGAAGAAATGGTTGAAAAATCAAGACGTGAAGTGGATGAGTATATTCGTGAAGTTGGAGAACAAACGACTTTTGAAGTAGGAGTACACGGGTTACATCCAGATTTAATTAAGATTTTAGGTCGTTTGAAATTTAGAACAAGCTACGGTCAAAATGTCTTAAAGCATTCTATGGAAGTTGCTTATTTAGCTGGACTAATGGCAGCTGAACTAGGTGAAGACGAAAAACTTGCTCGTCGTGCTGGCTTATTACATGACATCGGAAAAGCAATCGACCATGAGGTTGAAGGCAGCCACGTTGAAATTGGTGTTGAGCTTGCGACAAAATATAAAGAGCATCCTGTTGTTATCAATAGTATTGCATCTCATCATGGTGATACGGAACCGACTTCTATCATCGCAGTTCTTGTGGCAGCGGCGGATGCACTGTCAGCAGCAAGACCTGGGGCACGAAGTGAGACGCTTGAAAATTACATTCGTCGTCTTGAAAAGCTTGAAGAGATTTCTGAGTCTTATGAAGGTGTTGAGAAATCCTATGCAATTCAAGCTGGACGTGAAGTTCGTATCCTAGTGAAACCAGATACAATTGATGATTTAGAGGCTCATCGTTTAGCGCGTGACATTCGAAAACGTATTGAAAATGAACTAGATTATCCAGGGCATATTAAAGTTACTGTTATTCGTGAAACACGTGCAGTTGAATACGCAAAATAAAGTGGTGGTGTTACACCACTTTATTTTTTTGTGCCGGGAATGGACACAATATAGAAAAGCCTGTAGAATCGGAAACAATTTATGAAAAAAGATAATGAGAGTACATCTGTATTTTTTATAAATTGAGTTTACAGCTTAGGAACATAAACTACGAAGAATGTATAGATAGAAAGGGTAAGAAATATGAGAATTTTATTTGTTGGGGATGTAGTAGGCTCACCAGGAAGAAAAATGATTCAAGATTACGTGCCTGCATTAAAGAAAAAGTATACACCTACAGTTACAATTATTAACGGAGAAAATGCTGCAGGTGGACGTGGAATTACAGAGAAAATTTATCGTAACTTTTTAGAGTGCGGTGCACAGGCTGTTACACTTGGAAACCATGCATGGGATAACCGCGAAGTTTTTGAATTTATCGATGATGCAAAGTATCTTGCAAGGCCAGCAAATTTTCCAGAAGGAACACCAGGAAAAGGACTTATTTTTGTAAACTGTAATGGTATAGAAGTTGCAGTGATTAATTTACAAGGCCGTACATTCCTTCCGCCAATCGATTGTCCATTCCGTAAAGTGGATGAATTGATTAAGATTGCGAAAAAGCGTACAAACATTATTTTTGTTGATTTTCATGCTGAAACAACGAGTGAAAAACAAGCACTTGGCTGGTATGTAGATGGACGCGCTACAGCAGTTGTTGGAACGCATACACATGTTCCGACTGCTGATAATCGTATCTTGCCAGAGGGAACAGCTTATATTACAGATGTTGGCATGACAGGTCCATATGATGGGATTTTAGGGATGGAACGCGAAGCTGTGCTGAAGAAATTTTTAACAAACCTTCCAGTACGATTTGAAGTGACGAATGGAAGAACACAGTTAAGTGCCGTTTTAATTGACGTGGATCCAAATACAGGAAAAGCTAAGAAAATTGATCGTATTTTAATTAATGATGATCAGCCATTTTTTGAATAAAAAACAAGAAAAATTAGAAAAGAAAATATATTTTAATTTTTTAGAAAAATCACAGGGTTTTAGCAGGAATATGAACCATTGCTCGTGAATATAAGTTAAAAGTGAATTCAATCGCTAATACTTTTTTAAAGAAACGAGGAGGAAACGTGCAATGGAAATATTAAAAGTTAAAGCAACTTCGGTACCTAACTCTGTAGCTGGTGCACTTGCTGGAGTTATTCGTGAGCGTGGCTCAGCAGAAATGCAAGCAATCGGCGCAGGTGCATTGAATCAAGCCGTGAAGGCAGTAGCAATTGCGAGAGGATTTGTAGCGCCGAGTGGTGTGGACTTGATTTGTATCCCAGCTTTCACAGATATTATGATTGATGGTGAAGAACGCACAGCGATTAAATTAATTGTAGAGCCTCGTTAAATTGGATGACCTGTTTGCATTTGCAAACAGGTCATTTTTATCCTATATTAACGGGCGGAGTAAGCTCCTTCACTGATGGAAGTTTCACTTTATTATTTTTTGTGAGAAGAGATTTACTTCCAACTGTAAAAATATAATAGAAAATAATGCCACCTCAAGAAGGAAGGATGACGAATCTTGAAAATTTTTGATGCGCATTGTGATGTATTATGGCAGTTATGGATGGGGAAAGGGAAAAAAAACTTTCAAAATGAATCTTCTTTACATATTACGTACAATCAGTTAAAACAAAAGGCCGGCAGTGTTCAGTGTTTTGCCATTTATGTGCCGGAAGAAGTGCCATATGGACAGCGATTTGTAGTTGCATTAGAGATGGCAAATATATTTCACGAACAAATTTTGACACTGCCGAATATAAAATGGATTCGGACAAAAGAAGATATTCAGCAATTAGGTACAGATGATATAGGAGCGCTTTTAACTTTAGAAGGATGCGATGCAATTGGAAAAGAATTAACAAAGCTACAAACGTTGTACTATCTTGGTGTTCGTTCTGTTGGACTTACTTGGAATTACGCGAATTTAGTTGCTGCTGGAGCGTTAGAGTCTCGAGCTGGTGGTCTAACACTGTTTGGAGAAAAAGTAGTGGAAGATTTAAATCGTTACAAGATATGGACAGATGTTTCTCATCTGTCAGAGAAAGGGTTTTGGGACGTGATGGAACTTGCAAATCATCCCGTTGCTTCTCATTCGAATAGCTACGAGTTATGTCCGCATCCAAGAAACTTAACGAATGAACAAATAAAAGCATTGATCCAAAAAGATGGAATGATTGGGATAACATTTGTACCGATGTTTTTAGCAGCAAACAAGTCTGTTTGTGTGGATGATATATTATGCCATGTTGAGCATGTATGTATGCTTGGTGGAGAAAAGAATGTTGGATTTGGATCAGATTTTGATGGAATAACAGAAACAGTGGTACATGTAGAACGGTATGAACATTATGAATATGTCATAAATGAACTATTAAAACGATATAAAGAAGAGCAAGTGAACAATTTCATATATCGTAATTTTATACATCATATTTCATTCTAAGTTTTTATTATATAAAAGATTATAGAAGGAAAGAATAAATATTAGAAAATTTGAAAAATACACAATAAAATTGTATCAAATTCTTGCAATTTTACTGTGGTAGAGCTAGAATTGTAAACGAATTAATATTATACAAAACATTTACTGAAATCAGAAGAGGTATTATTTGTGTCCATTGTAGTTTCTTGTCTTAAAAAGTGCTAAACTAGTACTGTAAAAAAATACACTACAATGTATGCAGTTAAAGGGGTGTAGGAAATGATTAGTCAACTTTCATGGAAAGTTGGGGGCCAACAAGGTGAAGGAATTGAAAGTACAGGAGAAATCTTCTGTATTGCATTAAACCGACTAGGTTATTATTTATATGGTTATCGCCATTTTTCATCACGAATTAAAGGTGGGCATACAAACAATAAAATTCGCGTAAGTACAACAGAGGTACGTGCGATATCAGATGATTTAGATATTTTAATTGCATTTGATCAAGAAACTATTGATTTTAATTTCCACGAACTACGTCCTGGTGGAATTGTTGTTGCAGATGCAAAATTCAATCCAAGCATTCCTGAAGGAACGGATGTACTTTTATATGCAATTCCATTTACGGATATCGCTTCTGAGCTAGGTACATCTTTAATGAAAAACATGGTTGCGGTTGGAGCATCTAGTGCGGTATTAGGGCTAGATGAAAAAGTGTATTTAGAAGTTGTAGATGGAATTTTCGGTCGTAAAGGAGAGCAAGTTGTTCAGAAGAACATGGAAGCAATTCAACGTGGCTCTCAATATATGAAAGAGTTGCTCGGTGAAAAAGTAAATATGATGCAACTTGAAAAAGCAGATGGAAAAAAACGTATGTTTATGATTGGGAATGATGCAATCGCATTTGGTGCAGTAGCTGGCGGTGCTCGTTTTATGTCTGCTTATCCAATTACACCTGCTTCTGAGATTATGGAATATTTAATTAAGAAGCTTCCAAAAGTAGGAGGAACTGTTATTCAAACTGAGGATGAAATTGCTGCTTGTACGATGGCAATTGGTGCAAACTATGCTGGTGTACGTACATTAACAGCTTCAGCAGGTCCTGGTTTATCACTCATGATGGAAGCAATTGGATTAGCTGGGATTACAGAAACACCTCTTGTAATTGTTGATACACAGCGTGGTGGACCAAGTACAGGGTTACCAACAAAACAAGAACAATCTGATTTAATGGCAATGATTTACGGAACGCATGGTGAGATTCCGAAAATCGTTATGGCACCAAGTACTGCTGAAGAGGCGTTCTATGATATTGTAGAAGCATTTAACTTAGCGGAAGAATATCAAGTCCCTGTAATCTTTTTAACAGATTTACAACTTTCTTTAGGTAAACAAACAGTAGAACCGCTTCAATTAGAAAAAGTTGAAATTCGCCGCGGTAAACTTGATTTACAGGCGGAGTTGCCAGAGCGTGAAAATAAAGCATACTTCAAACGTTATGAAGTAACAGAAGATGGGATTTCACAACGTGTTGTACCTGGTATGAAAAATGGTATTCACCATGTAACAGGAGTAGAACACGATGAAACAGGTAAACCATCTGAGTCGGCACTTAACCGAAATGCACAAATGGACAAACGTTTCCGTAAAATGGAGAATATCAAGTTTAATACCCCTGTATACAAAAATGCAAAATATGATGACGCTGATGTATTATTAGTAGGCTTTAACTCAACTCGTGGTGCGATTGAAGAAGCGATGGAACGTTTAGAGCAAGAAGGATTAAAAGTAAATCATGCTCATGTTCGCTTAATTCATCCGTTCCCAACGGCTGAAATGCTGCCGCTTGTGAAAGATGCAAAACGTGTTGTCGTTGTAGAAAACAATGCAACTGGACAGCTTGCTAATATTATGAAGATGAATCTTGGCTATGGTGAAAAAATTTCTAGTCTGTTGAAATATGACGGAAACCCATTCTTGCCAAAAGAAATTTACAACGAATGCAAAAAAGGGGTTGTTTTAAATGGCAACATTTAAGGACTTTCGGAATAGTGTAAAACCAAACTGGTGTCCAGGTTGCGGTGACTTCTCAGTACAAGCAGCAATTCAGCGTGCTGCTGCAAATGTAGGTTTAAATCCTGATGAACTAGCGGTTATTTCTGGTATCGGTTGCTCTGGTCGTATCTCTGGTTATATTAACTCTTACGGTGTTCATAGTATTCATGGACGTGCCCTTCCAATTGCACAAGGTGTAAAAATGGCAAATCGTGATTTAACAGTTATCGCATCTGGTGGTGACGGTGATGGTTTTGCAATCGGTATGGGACATACAATTCATTCTATTCGTCGTAATATTGATATTACGTACATTGTTATGGATAACCAAATTTACGGTTTAACGAAAGGGCAAACTTCACCACGTAGTGAAGCGGGCTTTAAAACGAAAAGTACGCCGCAAGGATCGATTGAGCCAGCGCTATCTGTAATGGAAATGGCATTAACTGCTGGGGCAACGTTTGTGGCACAAAGTTTCTCTAGTGATTTAAAAGAATTAACACAGCTAATTGAAGCTGGTATTCAACATAAAGGGTTCTCACTTATTAACGTATTTAGCCCATGTGTAACATACAACAAGGTAAATACGTATGATTGGTTCAAAGAGAATTTAACAAAACTTAGCGAAGTAGAAGGATATGATCCATCTAATCGTATGGTTGCTATGCAAACATTAATGCAAAACAAAGGTTTAGTAACAGGTTTAATTTATCAAAATACAGAGCAGCCTTCTTACCAAGAGCTTGTAAAAGGATATAGTGAAAAACCATTAGTTCATGCTGATTTGCAAATGGACCAAAAAATGTTTGATGAACTTATAGCAGAGTTTATGTAATATATGAAAGGCTATCGAAATTTCGATAGCCTTTTCTAATGCACAATTATGATAAAGTGATTGCGTGATGGGTTATACTTTCTTTACTAAGAAAATTCAGAATGATAAAATAATAAACAAGAGTTACATTAAATATGAGCTCTTCCCTTCCTTTTAGTATCAAGTAAAATCGTTCATGAATGCAAGGTCTCTCTATTGTTTAATTTGACTGAACGCTTTATACTATAATAATGTGTATAGGAATGAAGCGATAAGCTTTTTTATAAGGACAAAATAAACAACAACTAAAAATCAAAACTGTGTATATGTAAGGTTGAAAGGAGATTATTCATGAACGAAGAGCAACGATTAGCAGGGCAACAAGCAACTTCAACTACTAAAAAAGCAGAAAAAGATTATAGTAAATATTTTGAAAGTGTATATCAGCCACCTTCTTTAAAGGATGCGAAAAAACGCGGAAAAGAAGAAGTTAAAATTGAACGTGATTTTGGCTTACCAGAAGAGTTTCGCAATTTTGGTGCAGGAAGAAAGTTTTATATCCGTACTTATGGATGTCAAATGAATGAACATGACACAGAAGTAATGGCTGGTATCTTTACAGCTCTTGGATATGAACCAACATTCTCTACAGAAGATGCAGATGTGATTCTATTAAATACATGTGCTATTCGTGAAAATGCTGAAAATAAAGTATTCGGGGAACTTGGTCATTTAAAATCCTTAAAACAAAGAAATCCTGATCTTTTAGTTGGTGTATGCGGTTGTATGTCACAAGAGGAATCTGTCGTAAACAAAATTATGCAAAAACATCAGCATGTAGATATGGTATTTGGTACACATAACATTCACCGTTTACCATACATTTTAAAAGATGCTATGTTCTCGAAAGCGACAGTTGTTGAGGTATGGTCAAAAGAAGGAGATGTCATTGAGAATCTTCCAAAAGTACGCCGCGGGGATATTAAAGCGTGGGTAAACATTATGTACGGATGCGACAAATTCTGCACGTACTGTATTGTACCGTATACTCGTGGTAAAGAGCGAAGCCGCCGTCCTGAAGATATTATTAAAGAAGTACGTCATTTAGCGGCAAATGGTTATAAAGAAATTACGCTACTAGGTCAAAACGTAAATGCATACGGAAAAGACTTTGAAGGTATGGAATATGGTTTAGGAAATCTTATGGATGAACTTCGTAAGATTGACGTAGCACGTATTCGTTTTACAACAAGTCATCCGCGTGACTTTGATGACCATTTAATCGAAGTACTTGGAAAAGGCGGCAATTTAGTTGAACACATTCACTTACCAGTGCAATCTGGAAGTACGGATATGTTGAAAATTATGGCACGTAAATATTCACGTGAGCATTATTTAGAACTTGTACGTAAAATTAAAGAAGCGATTCCAAATGTAGTATTAACGACTGATATTATTGTCGGTTTCCCAAATGAAACAGATGAACAATTTGAAGAAACGATGTCGTTATATCGCGAAGTAGGTTTCGATAGCGCATATACATTTATTTATTCACCACGTGAAGGTACACCAGCTGCAAAAATGGTAGATAATGTACCGATGGAAGTGAAAAAGGAACGCTTGCAACGTTTAAATGCGTTAGTAAATGAATTTTCTGCGAAGAAGAATAAAACGTATGAAGGACAAATTGTTGAAGTGCTTGTTGATGGAGAAAGTAAAAATAATCCTGAAGTACTTGCAGGTTATACACGTGCCAATAAGCTTGTAAACTTCGTAGCTCCAAAATCTGTAATCGGTCAGCTTGTAAAAGTGAAAATAACAGAAGCAAAAACTTGGTCTCTAAACGGGGAATTGGTTGAGGAGCCGATCGAGGTGAAATAATAGATGAAAATCTTTACAAAAGATGAAATTGTAGAGCAAGCGAAAGAATTAGCAAAAATGATTTCTGAAACAGAAGAAGTAGATTTCTTTAAACGTGCAGAAGCGCAAATTCATAAAAATGAGAATGTAAAGCGTACGATTGATGAAATTAAAGCTTTGCAAAAACAAGCAGTGAATCTACAACATTATGGGAAATGGGAAGCGCTAAAAAAAGTAGAATCAGAAATTGATGCGTTGCAAGATAAACTGGATGAAATTCCAGTTGTACAGCAGTTCAAATCTTCTCAAACATATGTAAATGATTTATTGCAGCTTGTTGCAAGTACAATTTCAAACACAGTCACAGATGAAATTTTAATTTCAACTGGTGGAGATGTGTTAAAAGGAGAAACAGGTGCTGAAGTAGCGAATAAAAAAGGCACGTGTGGCTGTTAAAAGAGATGTCGGATTCGACATCTCTTTTTGTTTCATTTTAGCAGGTAATCATGTATTGTATTCTTCTGGAAAATAGAAGCTTCATGTTACATAATGAGCAGGACAGGTCATTTTAAAAAAAGAATAACACATTCCGCATTTGTCCCGCATATAATGAATTGAACATTCATTGAGGAGGGGTTCGTATGCCTGAATTTAGAGAGATTATTACGAAAGCAGTTGTGGGCAAAGGCCGTAAGTATATGAAAGAAACTCACACTGTTGCACCGAATCATCCCCCGACAAGTATTTTGGGGTGCTGGGTTATTAACCACGCATATGAAGCAAGGAAAAATGGGAAGTATGTAGAAATCGAAGGATTCTACGATATTAACACATGGTATTCGTATGAAGAAAATACGAAAACAGAAGTTGTGACAGAACGCGTACATTACACAGATGATGTGAACATCGGCTATCGTGATAAGAATTTTTCTGGGGAAGATCAAGAAATTATTGCACGTGTCATACAACATCCAAATTGTTTAGAAGCTGTTATTTCACCAAATGGAAATAAAATGGCTGTCACTGTGGAACGGGAATTTGTAACCGAAGTCGTGGGCGAAACAAAAATTTGTGTGAGTGTGAATCCAGAGGGCTGTCAAGAAGATGATGATCAATTTGAAGCTGAAGTTGAAGATGAAATTGAAGTGAATGATGAAGAGTTTGAAGAACTTGATCCGAACTTTATCGTAGAAGCGGAAGAAGAATGAGTTGAAGCTAGGGAGAACCTCTTCCTAGCTTTTTCTATGTGTTTCAGATGATGGTTCAAAATCATTCGTGTATAATTGTGTTATAATATATTTTTAAAGTGAAAAAGAAAGACGTATGGAGGATCAAAATGGCACAGTACACGCCGATGATGCAGCAATATTTAAAGATCAAGGCAGATTATCAAGATGCCTTTTTATTTTTTCGATTAGGCGATTTTTATGAAATGTTCTTCGAGGATGCTGTAAAAGCAGCACATGAACTTGAAATTACATTAACGAGTCGCGATGGGGGCGGGAGCGAACGGATTCCGATGTGCGGTGTACCGTATCACGCTGCGAAAAACTACATTGAACAATTGATTGAAAAAGGATATAAAGTAGCAATTTGTGAACAAGTTGAAGACCCAAAAACAGCAAAAGGTGTTGTGCGCCGCGAAGTTGTTCAGTTAATTACACCAGGAACGATGATGGAAGGTCGTACAATAGATGAAAAGGAAAATAATTTTCTTGCAGCACTAGCACATTTTGAAGATGGTTCATATGCATTGGCTTGTAATGACTTAACGACAGGTCAAAATACAGTAACATTGTTAACCGGAACACTTGAAGATGTATTACTAGAAGTATACGCAACAGGTGCGAAAGAAATTGTCGTATCTTCCACGTTCTCTAAGGAAGAATTGGACAAGATGTTAGCAACATTGAAAATGACAGTTTCATATGAGGAAGAAACGAAAGTTCCAGAGAGTCTTATGCACCTCGTTCAAAATGTAACGCAAACAAAATTAATTGCAGCAGTTGGACGTTTATTTAGCTATGTTTTACGAACACAAAAACGTTCACTAGATCACCTGCAACTGGTTGAAATTTATTATACAAATCAATTTATGAAGATTGATGTTCACTCTAAACGTAACTTAGAGTTAACGGAAACCATTCGAACAAAAGAAAAAACAGGTTCCTTATTATGGTTGTTAGATAAGACGAAAACAGCGATGGGGGGACGCATGCTAAAACAGTGGATGGAACGTCCGCTCATCCAAAAAGAAAAAATTGAAGAACGTTTAGAAATGGTTGAAACATTTGTGAATGACTACTTCTTACGTGAAGATTTGAAAGAAAAGCTAAAAGAAGTGTATGATTTAGAACGTTTAGCAGGAAAAGTTGCATATGGTAGTGTCAATGCGCGTGATTTACTGCAATTAAAGCGTTCCTTATTGCAAGTTCCGGCTATTTTAGAGGCAGTTAGTCTTTTAGATAATTCCTATGCTGCAAACTTAATTCAAGGTGCCGATCCATGTGAAAGTTTAACAGTGTTATTAGAGAGAAGTATTCAAGAAAATCCACCGCTTTCTATAAAAGATGGTGACATTATAAAAGACGGTTATAGCGAGAAATTAGACCAATATCGCTATGTAAGTAAAAACGGAAAAACGTGGATTGCAGAGCTTGAAAAACGTGAGCGTGACATAACAGGAATTAAATCATTAAAGATTGGTTACAACCGTATTTTTGGTTACTATATTGAGGTTACGAGAGCAAACCTTGCTGCACTTCCAGAAGGACGTTATGAACGGAAACAAACACTTGCGAATGCAGAGCGGTTTATTACAGATGAGTTAAAAGAAAAAGAAACGTTGATTTTAGAAGCAGAGGAAAAAATCGTTCAGTTAGAATATGATTTATTCACGGCTCTTCGCGAAGAAGTAAAAGTGTTTATTCCGAAATTGCAGCAATTAGCAAAAATTATTAGTGAGCTAGATGTACTTCAAAGCTTTGCAACTGTAAGTGAAGAAGAGCAATTTGTAAAACCAACATTAACAAGTAAACGAGAAATCTTTATTAAAGATGGTCGTCATCCAGTTGTGGAAAAAGTATTAAACGGCAAGTTATATGTTCCAAATGACTGTATAATGCCTGAAAATATGGATGTTTTTTTAATTACCGGTCCAAATATGTCTGGTAAAAGTACGTATATGCGTCAATTAGCATTGATTACTGTTATGTCGCAAATCGGTTGTTTTGTACCAGCAGCAGAAGCTGTACTTCCTGTGTTTGACCAAATTTTTACGAGAATTGGGGCAGCTGATGATTTAATTTCAGGCCAAAGTACGTTTATGGTCGAAATGTTAGAAGCAAAAAACGCGATTGCGAATGCATCAGAAAGAAGCTTAATTTTATTTGATGAAATTGGCCGTGGTACATCTACGTATGACGGTATGGCATTAGCGCAAGCAATCATTGAGCATATTCATGATCAAATTGGTGCAAAAACGTTATTTTCAACACATTATCATGAATTAACAGTGTTAGAAGAAAGTTTAGATCAGCTTAAAAATGTACATGTTTCAGCAATTGAGGAAAACGGCAAAGTTGTGTTCTTGCATAAAATTCAAGAAGGAGCAGCAGATAAGAGCTACGGTATTCACGTTGCTCAACTTGCAGAGCTGCCAGATAGCTTAATCGCTCGTGCTAAAGAAGTATTAGCACAGCTTGAAGGACAAGAGGAGATTACGATTCCGAAACGAACGGAAGTAAAAGTTCCAGAAGAAATCGTACAAGAACCTGTAGTCGTGAAAGAAGAACTAGAGGTATTGCCGCAAGAAGAAGTGGAAGAAGAATCGCAGCTATCCTTCTTTGCAGCGGAACAACAAGTGAAAAAAGAAGACAAACCTGTACTTGATTCAAAAGAAACAGCGGTATTAACACAAATTAAAAAAATTGACTTACTTGATATGACACCGTTAGAAGCGTTAAATGAACTGTACCGTTTACAGAAAAAGTTGAAGAAAGGATGAGTAAGTAGATGGGGAAAATTCGCAAACTCGATGATCAACTTTCTAACTTAATTGCGGCAGGGGAAGTAGTAGAACGACCTGCTTCGGTTGTAAAAGAACTTGTCGAAAATTCCATCGATGCGAATAGTACATCTATTGAAATCCACTTAGAAGAAGCTGGATTATCGAAAATTCGCATCATCGATAATGGAGATGGCATTGCTGAAGAAGATTGTATCGTTGCCTTTGAACGACATGCAACAAGTAAAATTAAAGATGAAAATGATTTGTTTCGTATTCGGACGCTTGGTTTTCGCGGTGAGGCATTGCCGAGTATTGCATCTGTTAGTGAATTAGAGTTAATCACGAGTACAGGGGATGCACCAGGAACACACCTTGTTATTAAAGGTGGCGAGATTTTGAAACAAGAAAAAACAGCGAGCCGTAAAGGAACAGATATAACGGTTCAAAACTTGTTTTTTAACACACCAGCACGCTTAAAATACATGAAAACAATTCATACAGAGCTTGGAAACATTACGGATATTGTATATCGCATTGCATTGTCACATCCAGAAGTCTCATTGCGTTTGTTTCACAATGAGAAAAAATTACTTCATACATCAGGAAATGGTGATGTAAGACAAGTTCTTGCTGCAATTTACAGCATTCAAGTTGCGAAAAAACTAATTCCAATTGAAGCAGAATCGCTAGACTTTACTATTCGTGGTTATGTAACGTTACCAGAAGTAACACGTGCATCTCGTAACTATATGTCAACGATTGTAAATGGTCGTTACGTTCGAAACTATGTCTTAATGAAAGCTGTGCAGCAAGGCTATCATACATTGCTACCGGTTGGACGCTATCCAATTGGCTTTTTATCAATTGAAATGGATCCAATGTTAGTTGATGTGAACGTTCATCCGGCAAAACTAGAGGTTCGCTTTAGTAAAGAACAGGAACTATTGCAACTTATTGAAAAAGCATTACAAGATGCATTTAAAAAAATTCAACTCATTCCTGATGCCGGTGTTACGACAAAGAAAAAAGAAAAAGATGAAAGTGTCCAAGAGCAGTTTCAGTTTGAGCATACAAAAACGAAAGAACCATTGATGCCAAATATCGTTTTGCCAAGTGGAATGGATGAGCCAGAGGAAAAACCGAAGTCACAGCTGCTGCTTTGGAATCCACCAAAACAAGAATGGCAGCCGCCACAATCTCTTGTAAAAGAAGAAAATAATTGGCAACCGTCCAAGCCGGTTGTAGAAGAACCACTTCCACAAGAGAATGAGTGGGAAGAGAATAAGGAAGACTTTGAGTTAGAAGAACTGGAAGAAATGCAAGAAATCGAAATGAACGGAAACGATTTACCACCCCTGTATCCAATTGGACAAATGCACGGTACGTACATTTTTGCTCAAAATGATAAAGGGTTATATATGATTGACCAGCATGCCGCTCAGGAGCGTATCAATTATGAATATTTTCGTGATAAAGTAGGACAAGTTGCACCAGAGGTACAAGAATTGCTCGTTCCATATAGAATTGACTTATCACTCAATGAATTTTTACGAGTAGAAGAACAACTAGAAGAGCTAAAAAAAGTAGGATTATTCCTAGAACAGTTCGGCCATCAATCGTTCATTGTACGCTCACATCCAACATGGTTTCCAAAAGGACAAGAGATGGAAATCATTGATGAAATGATGCAGCAAGTATTGAAATTGAAAAAAGTCGATATCAAAAAACTGCGCGAAGAAGCAGCTATTATGATGAGCTGTAAGGCATCAATTAAAGCGAATCAATATTTAACGAATGATCAAATCTTTGCATTACTAGAAGAATTGCGAACAACAACAAATCCATATACATGTCCGCACGGTAGACCTATACTTGTGCACCATTCGACGTATGAACTGGAGAAGATGTTTAAGCGGGTGATGTAGGGTGTTATAAAAAGATAAAAAAATTGTTTACTGAATAAAAAAGTTTTTTACTATATAGTAAAATCCTATGAAAGCTAAATGTAGATTTGGAATAAAGTTTAATTAAATTAACCTAATAAACCTTAATAAAAGAGGCAAATAGAAAAAGCGTGTTTTGAAAAAAAGATTGATCAAAACACGCTTTTTCTATATTCAATTGAATCATCCTTTTATAAAAAAGTTTGATAATTTTTGTTATCCTTGCTCAATTAAAGCGCCCTTTAACAGAACAACTGTTTTTTAATGATTTTAGGTAAACCATCTTTATCGTTTGACAAAGGCTAAATTTGCCATTATCATCAATTCAAACTTATTTACGGGGAGAGATTAAGATGAAAATTTATGTTGATGCAGATGCTTGTCCGGTAAAAGATATCATTATCTCTGAAGGTACGAATGCTAAAATTCCTGTTATCCTTGTTGCTAGTTTTTCTCATTTTTCTAATGCGGAACAACCATCAGGAGTGGAAACCATTTATGTTGATTCTGGAGCAGATGCTGCGGATTATCGGATTATGAAGTTAGCAGAAAAAGGAGATATAATCGTTACGCAAGATTATGGTCTTGCTTCGCTAGGATTAGCAAAAGGGTGTGCAGTACTTCACCATAATGGGTCTAGCTATACAAATGAAAACATTGACCAATTATTACAAACACGTTATTTGAGTGCAATGGCTCGAAAAAGCGGAGAGCGTACAAAGGGGCCAAAACCATTTACATCAGAAGATAGGGAGAATTTTAAGGAGCTTTTTAAAAGAGCGATTTCACATTAAAAAAGAACCGTTCATTTTTAAGGAAAAACTAGAAAAAAATTGTGACAAAAATTAAACTAACGAGGAGGGGTATGGATGGAATTGCAAGTAGGTGAAAAAATCACCTTTGAGCGAACGTTTACAAAAGAAGATGTTGTCTTATTTACGAAGATATCTAAGGATCAGGGGATTCATCATGTTACACCAGATGAACAAGGACGATTTGTTGTACAAGGACTTTTAACATCAACACTCCCTACGAAAGTTGGCGGTGATTATAATGTATTGGCTCGTAAGATGGATTTTGAATTCTTACGCCCCGTCTTTAGTGGTGATACGATCCGTTGTGACGTAATTATTGAACAATTTGAACTGGATGAAAAAAATCGCACAAAAATTACTGCGGCGTTTACATGTATGAATCAACTTGAAAAAGAAGTATTAAAAGGAAGTTTCTCAGGCATAATTCTTTAATCATTTATAAAAATATGTAGTATAACTTTTAACAGGGTTGAAAAATCAAATAAGATAGATGTGCAATTTTGTACTATAGAAACTTAAACAATCGATGTAATAATTCAATGAGAGAAACTTGAAAAGAGTTTGTTTCATGAATATTACATCTTTTTTGATTTACTGTTTTATTATTACGTTTACGCCAGGACCGACAAATTATAAAATCAACGTCCTTAACATACCGTTAATCAGAATTTATTCCAAATCAGCATAAATTTGATGATGGAGGTTGCTATACAGCAGGAGATAAAAAAGATCTTTACTCATTCGAGAATGTAATGATTAAGCGGTTTGCTAGTAAAGAACTTTTTTATATAAGTTACCATTTAGTTGTAAAGGCCGAAAATAGTGAAGTAAACAAAAGGTAACTCTAAAATCAATCTTTATGGTATTTTTTGGGTTTTATTAACATTTACGGTATAGACATAATGATGTAATATATTGAATGAAATGAAGTGAATACATGAAGGATGGACATAAAATGGGAGATTTATTATTGATGATGATTGAACGCGTTGGTTTAATCGTTATTTTAGGATATTTACTTTCGCATATTAAGACGTTCCGTTGGCTGCTACATAAGCAAGATGGCTATAAAGGTAGCTTTATGTTAATTGGCATATTTTCATTATTTACAATTGTAAGCAACTACACAGGGATTGAGATTTCTGGTAATACGATTATGAATGATAACTGGCTACAGGGTGTCTCTTCTTCTAGTACGATTGCGAATACGCGTATTATGGGAATTGGAATTAGCGGGTTACTTGGAGGTCCAATTGTTGGAATAGGAGTAGGATTTATAGCTGGTATTCATCGTTTTGTGCTAGGGGGAACGACTGCAGTAAGCTGTGCAATCTCTTCTATTTTAGCTGGGATTGTGACAGGTTATATTGGCTATTTATATCAAAAACGGAATCGCGTTGTAACCCCAAAGTTTTCTGCAGTGCTTAGCATCTGTATGGTATCGCTGGAAATGCTTATGATTCTTTTCATAATTGATGACGGCTGGAGCATTGTGAAAACAATTGCACTCCCAATGATTCTCGTAAATGGTTTTGGAAGTTTTATTCTATTGTCAATGATTCAGTCCATTTTACGACAAGAAGAACATGCGAAGGCATTACAAACGCATAAAGTATTGCGCATTGCTGATAAAACGCTTCCGTATTTTCGCCAAGGATTAACGGAAGAATCATGTACGCAGGTGGCACAAATTATCCATCGCTTTACAGGAACAGATGCAGTATCTTTAACAGATACAGAAAAAATATTAGCACATGTTGGATTAGGATCTGATCATCATATTCCTTCCCATAGCTTAATTACTGAATTGTCAAAAGAGGTGTTAAAGACCGGGAAAATTATGAAAGCAAAGTCGCGCGAAGGGATTAATTGTCAGCATGAAGGGTGTTTATTACAAGCGGCAATCGTGATTCCACTCACATCTCGTGGAAAGACCATCGGTACGTTAAAGCTTTATTTTAAAAATCCCAATTCATTAAGTCCCGTAGAGGAAGAGCTGGCAGAAGGATTAGCGAAAATCTTTTCAACGCAGCTTGAACTTGGAGAAGCAGAACTGCAAAGTAAATTATTGCAAGATGCGGAAATAAAAGCGCTGCAAGCACAAATTAACCCTCATTTTCTCTTTAATGCGATTAATACAGTCTCTGCTTTATGTCGTACAGATGTAGAGAAAGCAAGGAAATTATTGTTACAGCTAAGCGTGTATTTTCGCTGCAATTTACAAGGTGCAAGGCAGCTTCTCATTCCATTAGAACAAGAATTAAATCATGTGCATGCGTATTTGTCGTTAGAACAAGCAAGATTTCCGAATAAATATGAAGTGAAAATGTATATTGAAGACAAACTACATACTATTCTGCTGCCACCGTTTGTGCTGCAATTATTAGTAGAAAATGCTCTTCGTCATGCATTTCCTAAAAAACAGCCTCTATGCCAAGTTGAAATTCATGTTTATGCCAAGAAAAACAGCGTGCATTTCAAAGTAAAAGATAACGGTCAAGGAATTGAGCCGGAGCGATTAGAGCGGTTAGGAAAAGCAATTGTATCGTCAAAAAAAGGGACGGGAACAGCATTATATAATATTAATGAACGGTTAATGGGGTTGTTTGGAAAAGGTACAACGCTTTATATTGTCAGTGAACTGGAAACAGGGACGGAGGTTTCCTTCACGATTCCAATTCAAAGAAAAGGAGGCAGCGATATTGAAAATATTAGTAGTCGATGATGAAATGTTGGCGCGGGACGAATTAAAATATTTATTATATCGAACGAAAGAGGTCGATATAATCGATGAGGCAGACAGCGTAGAAGAAGCGTTAGAGAAGTTGATGGAAAGTAAACCGGATCTTGTTTTTTTAGATATTCAGTTGTCGGATGATAATGGATTTGAAATTGCTAATATACTAAAGAAGATGAAAAAGCCACCTGCTATTGTATTTGCAACGGCCTATGATCAATATGCCATTCAGGCATTTGAAGTAGATGCTTTAGATTATATTTTAAAGCCGTTTGACGAAGAGCGCATTGTCCAAACGATTAAGAAATTTAAAAAACGAAAACAGCATGAAATGGCGGAGAAACAAGAAGTACATGTGCCGGATGTATCTAGCAGAATGGAAAAATTAGCGCTGCCGATTGATGAATCGATTGTATTAGTGAATATAGAAGATATCGTATATGCTGGATTGTTAGACGGAAAAGTAATTGTGAAAACGATTTGTGATACGTATGTGACGTACGATACGCTTGCTATATTAGAAAAGAAATTGCCACAAATGAATTTTATGCGTGTACATCGCAGTTTTATCGTAAATGTAAATCATATTTCTGAAATCCAGCCGTGGTTTAACTCTACGTATAATTTAATTATGAAAGAGGATTCAAAAGTGCCTGTAAGCCGTACTTATGCAAAAGAATTAAAGAAGCTGCTTCGTATTTAACAAGCAGCTTTTTGCATTTCATCCTTCTTTTTCTGTAACTGATTTCATATATTTGACGCTCTGTGTTGTAAGTGCTTATGCAATCATTTACATCCTATACAATAAAGCTATCAAATCGAAAGAGGTGGAAGGATAGTATGAAACGTTCATCTATTAATCCATGGCTTGTTGTCCTCGGTACAGTCATTGTCCAAATGGGACTTGGAACGATATATACATGGAGCTTATTCAATCAACCTTTAGTGAGTAAATATGGCTGGAGTCTTAACGCTGTTGCGATAACTTTCTCAATTACTAGCTTTTCTTTAGCATTTTCAACTTTGTTTGCGGGTAAATTACAAGAGAAATTGGGACTTCGTAAACTCATTATGATAGCCGGGTTAGCCTTAGGAATTGGCTTGATGCTTAGTTCGCAAGTGTCCTCATTACCAATGCTCTATGTACTAGCAGGAGTTGTTGTAGGTTACGCAGATGGTACAGCCTATATTACTTCACTATCCAATTTAATAAAGTGGTTTCCAGAGCGTAAAGGTTTAATTTCTGGTATTTCTGTCTCCGCATATGGAACGGGTAGCCTAATTTTTAAATACATTAACGCAAAGTTCATTGCTTCAGTTGGTGTATCACAAGCGTTTTTATATTGGGGCTTAATTGTCGCGGTTATGGTAGTGATAGGCGCTTGTTTAATCCATAAAGCCGCTGAAGAAGATACAGTTCATGAAACAAAAAGTCATGACTTTACAACAAGAGAAATGCTAGGCACAAAAGAAGTTTATCTGTTATTTATTATGTTATTTACATCATGTATGAGTGGCTTATACTTAATTGGGATGGTAAAAGATATCGGTGTTCAACTCGTAGGACTCAGCGCAGCAACAGCAGCTAATGCGGTCGCTATGGTTGCGATTTTTAATACGCTTGGCCGAATCATTTTAGGACCGTTGTCAGATAAAATCGGCCGTTTGAAAATTGTTACCGCAACGTTTGTCGTTATAGCTATGTCTGTCTTTGTTCTTAGTTTTATGAACTTAAATTATGGCATTTATTTCGCTTGTGTAGCAAGCGTTGCTTTTTGTTTTGGTGGAAATATCACGATTTTCCCAGCCATTGTTGGTGATTTCTTCGGTCTAAAAAATCATAGTAAAAACTACGGAATCGTGTATCAAGGCTTTGGTTTTGGAGCACTCGCAGGTTCCTTTATCGGTGCACTTCTAGGTGGATTTAAACCAACTTTTATGGTGATTGGCGCATTGTGTGTCGTGTCATTTATTATCGCTATTTTAATTCGACCACCTAGTCAGCAAAAAGAAAAACAAGAAAATTATCGCAGCGTAGCGTGAGCATTTTAAATTTTTATTACATTCTAAAAGTAAACGTAAAGTAACTCCAAAAATATGATTTAAATAATGTTCTATTAAAAACAGATAATTGCTGAAAAGCAACTATCTGTTTTTTTATTTAATATATTAATGAATTTTTATATAGGATAGGAGAAGTATTTTTGTTAGGAAGTGTAAAGTGTACCTATTAAAATGATTACTTTAATTATATGAAATTACCTATATTATTATATTTTCCGTAAGTTATTTTGTGCTTTACGGCACGATTGCTCCCTCAATGGCTCATTACCTGATTTCAATAAAATTCGATAGTGCTAGAACGAATTGCCAAATTGTCCATTACCATTTTTAAATCCTAAACATATTCTATCGTAAAGAGTAGTGATAAATTGAGTTACAAAGACTTTTTCACTACTTTTTAAATTTATAAAAGAAAGGAAGTTGTAAATGGGAGAGCGTCATGAAGATGAAATCCGTGAATTGTTACGGGCATTTCAATTAGTAGGAGCAAGGGTGGTACTATTTTTACCATCGTTCCATGTAGAAGGTTTTATTACTCGAATTGAAAAAAACTTTGTTACTCTTCGTCGTGGTAATGGAGAGGGTGTTGAAGTAGAAAGTAATGATTCTGGTATAACTCTTGAAAATCCAAACCAAATTAGCGTGAAAATTAGCGACATTCTATCAGTTAGTGATGATCGAGGAGCATAATAGCAAATAAACGTCAAAAAATGCACTGGGGTTATTAAACGCCCAGTGCATTTTTTTGTGGTTTAAGGAAAATGCAAAATAAAAAAGCATAAATTTTATCCCATATTAATGGGCAGTAAGACCCCCGCTGATGGAAGTTTAACTTTACATGAATACAGTATAAAACCTTGATTTAAATAGAAAATATAAAATTATATATGAATCAAGCTAAAAATTGTGTACCATATTTATTACATGTAATAAATATGGTACACAATTTTTAGGTGTTTTTTTATGCTTTTATTGTCACCTTTTCACAGCTTGTGTTTATTATATAATACAACCTTTTCATTATAGGGGGTGTTTAAGTGTGTCTGTTATGCTCAAATCAAGAAAATAGTAAACCTAGATTTAGATTGTTTGACATAAACCCTATTCCTCTTATTGTTTCATTGGAACCTCAAACATCTTTTGATGATTCATCAGAATTTCAAAAATCACCCAATGAATTATCAAAACCACCAAAACCTTTTGGTGACTCATTAGAATCCCCAAAAGCTTCTAATGTTTTATTAAAATTACCAAAGCTTTTTGGTGATTCATTAGAATCCCGAAGATTTATATTGACAAAAGATCATTCACAGTTGCTATTAACTGAAGAATCTTCTCATTATCCAAAAAGTTTGTCTAGTGATATGAAAGAAATAACAAATGAAATTAGAGAACTTTTATATGATTACCAGTTAGTCCATTTACGTATCACATTATTTTTAAATCAAATCCATATTAAAGGTTTTATAATGCATATCGGCAAAGATCTAGTTACGATTAGTGGGCAAAATGTTACAGTGAATAGTAATTCGACTGGTAACATTATAGAATCACCAAATAGAATCAATGTAAAAATTGATTCAATTCAAGCAATTAGTGATGGAAAGAAGCCTTCAAGTAATATAAGAAACTAGTGAGTGATTATCACCTTGATTAATAAATGATTTTAAACCTAAGAGATTGATGTTTATCTTCATTAATCTGTGAACGTTAAATTAATAGGAGTTGTAAGCTTTTCAGCAAACGCTTCGATTTTATATCCTGGTGGGACTAAAATATCTTCTAGTTTAATAATTCTTTTAATCGTATCCCCCCTTAGAAAAGCTTCTATTTTTAATTATTCATAGAAGAGTAGTCTTCATTCCAAGTGATTGAAAAGTATGACTAGTAGGTAATACTGCATAAAACATAAGGCAGTGAATATTATAGGAAGTGGCAAATGGGAGATTTTGAGGAGGGGTTTCCATGAAACGGTTTGTTCGTTATTGGTGTAAACCGATAATAGAGACAGGTTCAAATTCTCTTCATGTAAGAAAGATGGCACTTGCAACCCAGTTGGTAATCACAGCCTTATTGAGTACATTTGCTGCCATGTTTCAATCAGCAGGGGGTATTATGCCAGGGGTAGGGTTTCTGATTAGTTGTTTAGCAACATTACCCATTTTTTTAGTCACTTACTTTTCAATTCGTCAAGGAATCCTTTCTTATATCCTTACGATTTTCCTCTTATTTATTATCCAGCCGAGTGAACTTATTATCTTTCCCTTTACAACAGGTTTATTAGGAGTAGCGCTGAGTGTAGCTTTTTTACAATTGAAGAGGAGAATTGCAGTTGTTTCTTTTTCAGCAGCATGTTTACTTGTGGGGATTATGATAAATCTGTACGTATTCCGTTTTCCAGTTTTAGGTCCTACGGTTGATACAACTATGGATCTAAAGGTTATTGGATTCATATGTATATTAAGTTTTCTTTACTGTTGGATCTTCGCAGAGCTTTGTAGAATGTTCATAAATAGGTTGTGTCAGGTGTTGTCTTAAATTTGGGTAGAAATCTTTTTAAACGAACAAGAATTGTAATAATCTAGAAAGGTCCTTTTAGAAATCTAAAGGGACTTTTCATTTACATAATTAATGCTATCAATAGTTTATATAAAAATATAGAAAACGAAACTTTCTACAATTTTATACAAAAAACGACTAAAAAGATGGAATTTTCTGATTTTTTTGTTGTAACATGACGATTTTCATGTTAGTATAAAAGCAATCACACAGAAGGTGGTGATATACCTTAAAAATTAACGGAATATTATAAATTTAGTAATCGTGAGTCGTTATTGTTATTTACTTTCTTCTTGTATTTCCCTTTAAAGAATGTTTTTTTGCCATCAACTCTAAATAAGCAGTAAAAAAGCACTTGGAAAAGTGCTTTTTTACCTTTTCTTTCATTTTTTTACAAATAATTAGGGAGGGATAAAAGATGTGGATCTCTACACTACTATTAAATACATTCATTATTATAATTTGTATCCTTGGTTATCAAGTGTTTTGGTTAGACAAAACTGAAAAAAAAGCATGTAACAATATATTAATTTCTTTTCTTTCATCCATTGCAATTATTCTTTGTATGACCTTCCCGATTCATTTTCACGCTGGGTATATTTATGATCTGCGCTTTATTCCTATTCTTTTAGTTGTACTATATGGAAACACAGGAAGTCTAATTTTTATCAGTATTGTATATTTTTTATATAGATTTTACTTAGGTGGAACTGGTTTTTTTTCATCAGTTGTTATATACGGTATTATTATAATTACTATTACAATATTTCATAAGTTTTTCCTCATTCATTTCGAAAGAAAAAAAATAGTATTCAACATACTACGTATTTTAATTTGTACCAGTTTTCTTTCAGTTTTTGCTGTAATAAATCAGATTGAAATAATTGGTAAAATAGAAGTTGGTTTTATTAAATTATTAGCTAATTATATAATAATTAATATTTTCACAGGATTATTATCTATTTATTTAGTAGAAGGAATGATAGAAAAGTTTAAGATGAAAGAAAAAATTCAAAGAGCAGAGAAATTTTGTCTAATTAGCGACTTGGCCGCATCTATTGCACATGAAATCTATAATCCAATCACTACTGTATATGGATTCACTCAATTATTTCATAAAAATGAACTCACAAAAGCATCTCAGAATAATTACTCGGAAATTATGTTAGTTGAACTGGAAAAAGTACAATTTATTATTAATAATTATTTATCTTTAACAAAGCCGCAAAACATAGTTAACGAATCAATACATATTAAGCAGCTTTTTCATCAAGTAAAAAATATAATTTTACCATTTGCACTTTCACACAATGTTGAAATAAAAAGTAACATTGAAAATTCCCTATATATAAATTCTGATCCAGAAAAGCTAAAACAATGTTTAATCAACATTGTACAAAACGGAATTGAAGCTATGCAAAATGGTGGAGTATTACAAATTAATATACAAAAAATAAAAAATAATATTGTAATTGATATTATTGATTCAGGAATAGGAATGTCTTCTCAAGAAATGAAAAGAATTGCAATGTCATTTTATTCAACTAAAGAAAAAGGAACAGGACTTGGCACTATGATCGCTTATAGCATCATTAAAGAATTAAACGGAGATATAGAAATAAAGAGTAAAAAAGGAAAGGGAACACATTTTTCTATCATTATACCTTGCTAATACAAAAGTAAGTTGATGAAATGTTACCAATTAGTATTTTTGTTTTATAGCGTAGAGTAGAGAAACAATCTAAATAGCATAGAAAATCGAGTGTGAAATCGCATAGATTTTATACTCGATTTTTATATTTTTATAAGGGTGTATTGCATTTCAACTATTAAAATAGCATTCGAAATAGTAGTGCTGTTAATAAGTTAACGATTTCTGTTGTCATATCTACATTTAATATGTAATTTAGGGTATTAATTTAGATATTAAGAAGAAAAGATAAGGGTAATTAGGAAATTTATGTTAAAATATTCATGAGATTATGAAGATACTTATTCAACAAACGGACCGGATTGTTGAATAAGTAGTATCGGTTATTGGTATAAGTGTATATGAAAAGAGTAGATGTTGCATATGTACTTTTCATTGATGAAAATAATGAAAAAATAAGAAAATTACTTTTTAGATAGATTTCATTAGAGTAATTTTTATGAAATAAAGTGGGGGAGTTAATAGATGAAATCTGAAAGTATGACACACTATTTCCAAACATTAAGACAGCAACGGCATTGTTTTTTTCAAAAAGTACAATTTATTTCAAATGATAAACTATGGGATCAAAAAGAAGGAAAATGGTCTATTGGTGAGCATATTTATCATCTATATTTAATTTTAAGAATGGTTAAAGTTGCAACAAAATTTTCTTTTGTTCTTATTCCGTATGCAAAAATGAGAAGAAAGAAAGCATTTGCTAATCAAATACATGATATTTATGCAGAATATAAAGAAAAGCATGGAAGAGGGATGAAAGCGCCTTTCATTTTAGTGCCACCGAAAAAAGTGATTCATACTATGGATAAAGAAGAGTTAAAGAGATTGCTGTTAAATGAAACGGATAAATTGAGAGAGTTAGTTATAAATATTGAAGAAGACATTGCTGGGCATATTGTTTTTTTTGATCCAATGGCCAACTATCCTAACTTAATTCAGGCTATTCAACTTTTAGCGATACATGAAGAGCATCATTATGGAATTATTGAAAGTTATTATAGTGACATAATGAAAGAGTTTGCTGCTGAAGGTGCAAGATAGGAGATATTTTTATTACTAATATTTGAAAGGGAAAAGGTTATAGTTTATCTTGCTGTAGAACAAAGAGACAGAAATACATTTTAGTTGAATTCTTAAATTGATTGGCATGGGGGATTTGTAGACATTATTATATTTTTTTGATATAACGATTATATGGGGGCTTTTCGTAATGTGGCTTATGGCTAAAAGAGAAAGGGGTTATATTATGAATGATATAAATGATAGACAGGATTTATCCACTGATGAGGCATTAGATCGCTTAGTTATGAAAGCGATGGAGCGAAATCTTGCGATTATTCGCTTTAACGTTAATCGTCGAGTTGCTTATGTTAACGATCTTTTTGCAAGAACGATGGGATAATTTCCAACTAAAATAGTTGGAAAATTGCATAAATAATTTCGCTTCCCTGAGTTTACTAACAGTCCTAGTTACGAAGAAATTTGGGATGATTTGTTAAACGGAAAAAGTTATCAAGATAAAATTGAACGTATGGATGCAGCAGGAAATCGAATTTGGTTGGAAGCTACATATATGCCTATTTTTAAGGATGATGGGAAAAC
Organism: Bacillus sp. S2(2024); assembly: GCF_050474045.1. Taxonomy (NCBI): domain Bacteria; kingdom Bacillati; phylum Bacillota; class Bacilli; order Caryophanales; family Bacillaceae; genus Bacillus; species Bacillus sp. S2(2024). Next base: position 2,775,168 of record NZ_JBFLUS010000003.1, on the reverse strand, counting down.
AGTGGTGGGGATTTCGAAAATTGCTACAAATATAACGAAAAGACAAAATAGTATTTTACGTACAGCTAATGAAGTCCAAGTTTTATCGGAAACACTTTCTCAAAAATCTGAAGTTGGAAAAGAGAGAAGTTTGGCCCTGCTCAGTAAGATGCAGCAAATTAATCATGAATCTGATGAAAACGTAACGAATTTATCTCAACTTCATGAACAAGCGAATTTAATATCAGGAATCGTTAAAACTATTCAAGATATTGCAGCACAAACAAATATGTTGGCTTAAAATGCAGCAATTGAGGCGGCGCGTGCAGGAGAGTATGGTAGAGGATTCGATGTTGTGGCTAAGGAAGTACGGAGTCTTTCTGATAAAGTTCTTTCCATTGGTGAAGTTAAAAACACTGTTGAAGGCATTACATTAGAAATTGATCGAATGTCAAAGCGTGTAGAGGCTGTTTCGTTAAGTGTGAAAGAAGGAAAAATGCTACTTGATGAAACAGTTAATGAATTTGAATCTATTTCTGAATCGGCAAGTGCTCTAGATCGACAGGCTAAGCAATTCGTAGAAATTTTATAATAGATTTTAATTTGATAAGTAATTGAGCAAAGATTTATTTTGGGGCAAGGATGGTATTTAAAATAGTTGATGCATTACTTCTATTATTTTGCAAAGAGTTGATTTAGCTGTACGAAAAAATGTAATCCTAACATCCAATTAGTATTATCTCTATTCCATATAAAATAAGCTGAATTTTCTATTTTAAGTAAAATTCAGCTATTATTTCAAACTAGAGTAGGGTACTACTGCCTAATTTAAGTTGTTTTATATGGTTCATATAAATCCCAAAATCTTTTTTTTCTTTTCGATTAATGCAACTTCTTCTGTTTTCACATATTTTTCGAATTTTTCCCCGACATGTGAGTGCATTCCAAATTCACGCCCTATTTTAGAATCAATGGAATATAGTAATACGGTTCCTTCTTCTTCATTTACTCTTATTATTTGAAATTCAATTCCTTTATACTGTGCAAACGGTATGACATCATATGCTGTTTCTAAATCGGTTGTTTTTACTTTTTTGTAGTATAAATCTGAATTTAGTTTAAAAGGTAGAAACCCATTTTCGACATCTTGTTTATCTTTAGAAATTAATCTTAAGTGACCACCCATTTTAACAATTCTATATTCTTTCCCTTTGTAAATTGCATATTTGTTATGTCTACTCATTATTCATTCTACTCCTCTCTTTTTTAGGTCTAGCTAAGTTGCATATTTCTTAAGGTTTATTTTCTATTCGTGTACTGTTTGGCTTTCTATGAGGCTATTATGGAATGTAAAACTGAGATGAACCTGAATTGAAACTGAAAATTAGCTGAAAATGAAATAGCATATTTTGGAATTGAACTGAAATGTATTGAGTAGGGATTTTGCAAACTTTCAGATTTCATTCAGACCAATTTAATATTTTTATCAGAATAAAAAATAAGATGTAGTGCATGTTTTGGTTCAAATATTAGCGATATATGTCCTCATCAAATTAAAAAATTCTTTGTTCTCTAAACGAAAAGACGAACTAGATTCTTATAGGTAACCGAAGCAGGAGTAAACTCATAATTTAGAGGTACTTTAAAATGTTAATTTGATGGGTATCGGACAGCGTGTTACTATTATGGAATGATAGTTGTATTAATTAGGAGTTTGTATTATTTGCATAGGTGGGGGATTTTTTATAAAAAAATTAACTGTATATACAAAAAAGAAACGTGTATTAGATCCATCATCTATTTAGAGTAAGAATCTAATACACGTCTGCACTATAAGAAACAATTGATATAATAGTGAACTATTGAGTTATTACTAATTATTATTTTTAATTTGAACATGTTTATTCCGCATTGCAAAGTAAATGGGAAGACCTAAAGCAGTTAAGCCTATACCACATAATGCTAGCAACGTTTGTGTGAAAAGTGTATTAATAACGATAAATGATCCGCCTATAATAGATATCATTGGTATAATAGGGTATAGAGGTACTTTGTAAGGACGCACAAGTTCTGGTTCCCTTTTACGTAAAATGAATACCGCTATAAATGTCATTGTATAGAATATCCATATAACAAACACTAACATATCTGTTAAAGTATTAAATCCACCGATAACCATCATAATGATAGAAACAAATAAGATAAATAATCCAGAATTATAAGGGATTCGACTATTTTTAGATAATGTCGCAAACCATTTACTAAAAGGTAGTTTGTTTTCTAATGCCATTGCATAAGGGATACGCATTCCTGTCATGATATATCCATTGATTGTTCCAAATACGGAAATTAAAATACCGATTGTAACTAATTTTCCTCCCATTGCTCCAAACAGAATTGTCGCTACTTCAGATGCAGGTGTATCAGTTCCTGCAAGTGCTGTTGCAGACATAACCATAAGGAAAGCAATATTAATAAGTAAGTAAACAACCATGACAGTAGATAATCCGATTACGATTGCTTTAGGTAAGTCTTTTTTAGGATTTTTCATTTCTCCAGCGATATTCCCTACATGAATCCATCCATCATAAGCAAACATTGTTGCAAGTAAGCCCGATCCAAGTGCAGATATAAGTGATTTACCTGGTCCTGCTTCAACTGGAAACAGTTGTAGAGTTACGTCGCCTTTGTGGAATAATCCAAAAATAATAAGTAAGGCTAAAGGCAATAGTTTACATATAGTCGATACAGTTTGAATTCCTCCGGCTGCTTTCGCGCCTAAGAAGTTCATCAAGGTTACGAATGTTGCGGTAACAACAGCAATTCCAATAATCATCATTTTATGTTCATTTGCATTTAATCCAAATAAACTAACTGCTTGTGTTCCAAAAATAATAGCAAGTGCTGCAATATTAGCTGGGAAGTAAATGACTGTTTGTGCCCAGCCTAGTAGGAAAGCAGTTAAGTTTCCATAAGTACGCTTTAAATATGCCATCATTCCACCAGTTTCAGGAATAGCTGCCGATAATTCAGCAGCAGTTAAACCTGCGCAAACAGTTAGTATTCCACCTATTACCCATGCAAGTAAGCCTAAACTCGCTGTTCCAGTTACACCGTATAAGGCAGTAGGCTTAAAAAATACACCTGCTCCAATAACGGTACCAATAACAGTGGTTAATGCAGCAAAGAAGCCGATTTCTTTTTTTAGTTGTTCTTGTGACATAATTATCACTCCTGTTTGGAAAAATACATGCACTCTCTGATGAATTCATTTTTATCTCAATTTTAAATAGTATATCCTCTCATTTTTTTAATAGTGCTTTATATTGATAAAATTTAATTTTATTTGTGATATAATTCACAAAAATCACTACAAAGTATTTCTACGTTCATATGTGAAAAAAATCACAAAAGTAAGTAAAAAAATAAAATTGCATTTCATTTGAATTCATAAGAGATGTTACTCGTGACAAAGTCTAGCACAAGCTGAAAACGGATTCAATGCTTATTTGAACGAAAAAAATATTTCAAAATAAATAAAAACATTTTGTGAAATATTTCACAAAATGTTGACTCATTATTTTTCTGAGTGCTATCTTGTAGGTGTAAACAGGCGATTCAGACAAATAAGGAAATATTGAAACGTTTAATATATTCCGCAATTTTATTTGGATCGTATAACAAATAATGTAATGAATATTACATTTAAAAGGATGTGTCAACATGAAAATAGGCGTAGTAAAAGAGATTAAAAAAGGTGAAGCACGTGTTGGGATGACACCAGAAAATGCCCAGAAATTAATTAAAGCTGGACATGAAGTTTTAATAGAAAAAGATGCTGGTGTAGGATCAGGTTATACAAATGAAGAATATACGAATGCAGGTGCTACTTTAGTAAATCAAGAGCAAGCTTGGGATGTTGATATGGTAGTAAAAGTAAAAGAACCTTTAGCGGAAGAGTATAAATATTTTAAGAAAGATTTAATTGTTTGGGGGTTTTTACATCTAGCAGCTTCAAAAGAGTGTGTTGAAGTGATGAGAAAAGCGGGAACAACCGCTATTGCTGGAGAAACAATTAGTGAAAATGGAGTTTTAACGTTATTAAAACCGATGAGTGCAATTGCTGGACGCCGGGCAGTATTTATGGGAGCTTACTATTTAGAAAAACAACATCAAGGAGAAGGTATTTTATTATCAGGAATAGATGGTATTCCCGCTGGTAATGTTGTCATTTTGGGTGGCGGTAATGCAGCAATTAATGCTTGTGATATGGCTGTTGGAATTGGTTGCCATGTAACGATTTTAGAGTTAAACAAAACACAGATTACTTATTTACAAGAAAAATATGCAAATGCTCCAGTTGAAATCATGGAATCTAATACTGAAAACTTAGAGAAAACAATTAAAAATGCAGACCTATTCATTTCAACCATTTTAATTCCGGGTTCCAGACCACCAAAAATTGTGAAAGAATATATGGTTCAGTCTATGAAACCAGGAAGTGTTATCGTTGATATTGCAATCGATCAAGGCGGAACAGTTGAAACGATTGATCACTATACAACACATAATGATCCTATATTTATTAAGCATGATGTCATACACTATGCTGTACCAAATATGCCTGGAGCAACACCGCGTACTTCTACTATGGCGTTAGCGAATGGAAACATCGATTATTTATTAGCGATTGCTAACGATGGTTTAGAAGAGACTCTACAAAATAAACCGGCATTAGTACACGGTATCAATATTTATAAAGGAACCATTACCTATGAAAATTTAGGAACAACGTTAGGATTAGATTATAAACAATTGAAAGAGGTGTTAGTATGATTACCGAAACCTTGCCGCTAAACATTGTTGATATAAAAAAAGCCAAACAAGTTCTTGATAGAAATGCTCGAAAAACACCCCTTGTTAAATCTTTTTATTTAACAAGCAAAACAGGCGGGGAAATATATTTAAAATTAGAAAATATGCAATTAACAGGATCGTTTAAATTTCGCGGGGCATTTAATAAAATTTCTAATTTAACAGATGAGGAAAAAGCTCGCGGAGTTATTGCTTGTTCAGCTGGAAATCATGCACAAGGTGTTGCACTATCTTCACATTTACTAGGAATTAAAAGTAAAATTGTGATGCCAACTTCTGCTCCAAAAGCAAAAGTTGAAGCAACGAAAGGATATGGTTCAGAAGTCATTTTATATGGTGATACGTTTGATGATGCAAAAGCAAAATGTGAAGAAATTATAAAAGAAACGAGAGAAACATATTTACATCCATATGATGATGTAGAAGTAATGGCAGGTCAAGGAACAATTGGCTTAGACATTCTTGATGATATGTGGGATGTTGATACAGTACTTGTACCAATTGGTGGTGGCGGAATTATTGCCGGAATCGCGGTAGCACTTAAATCCTTTAATCCTTCTATCAATATAATTGGTGTGCAAGCTGATAATGTTCATGGAATGAAAGCTTCGTATGATAAAGGTGAAATCGTAGAGCATTATGAAGCACCTACTATCGCTGATGGATGCGCAGTAAAAATTCCAGGAACTTTAACTTTTGAAATTGTGAAAGAGTTAGTGGATGACATTGTAACTGTATCAGAAGATGAATTAGAAGTAGCAATGAAAGATTTATTACAACGTGGAAAAGTTGTTGTAGAAGGTGCTGGAGCATTAGCAACAGCTGCTCTTCTTGCAGGTAAAGTTGATCCATATATAAAAGGGAAAAAAGTAGCAGCGATTATTTCTGGTGGAAATGTTGATTTAACTCGTATTTCTAGTGTATGTGAGCATTTCTTTGCAAATGAAGTAAAATAAAAAATGAAACTGAGCGATAGTCTCATAGAATATGAGAAGAGCTAAGAGAGAATCTCTTAGCTCTTTTACGTAAAAGGATATACCAATAGTAGTTGTAATAGTTCAATATTTTTACATTTATGGATGAGAACTATTTGTCTTTTTTTGATTATTAAACTTGTAATGAGGTATAATACAATATGGTAAATAAATAGGACTTCTTCAATGCATATTGTTTGTCGGTAATGTGAAATATAACGAACTTTTTATATTTAGTTTGAAAAAGTGTTGAAGAAGTAGCATATTTCATATTACTATTTTTATGTAGATTCAAAGCTGAAAGAGAGTGAAAGAAATATGGGCCGTAAATGGAACAATATTAAAGACAAGAAAGCGTCAAAAGATGCAAATACAAGCCGCGTCTATGCAAAATTTGGACGTGAAATTTATGTAGCAGCAAAACAAGGTGAACCAGATCCAGAATCCAATCAGACTTTAAGAGTGGTACTTGAGCGTGCAAAAACGTATAACGTACCGAAAACAATTATTGATCGTGCGATTGAAAAAGCAAAAGGTGGTTCAGAAGAAAATTATGATGAACTTCGTTATGAAGGATTCGGACCAAATGGATCAATGGTAATTGTAGATACATTAACAAATAACGTAAATCGTACTGCAGCAGATGTACGTGCTGCATTTAGTAAAAATGCTGGTAACATGGGCGTAAACGGATCAGTAGCGTATATGTTTGATGCAACAGCTGTAATTGGTCTTGAAGGTAAAACAGCAGACGAAGCACTTGAAATCTTAATGGAAGCAGATGTAGATGTGCGTGATATTTTAGAAGAAGAGGAATCTGTTATCGTTTATGCGGAGCCAGACCAGTTCCATGCAGTGCAAGAGGCATTCAAAAATGCTGGTATAACTGAATTTACAGTTGCAGAACTAACAATGCTTGCACAAAGTGAAGTAACACTTCCAGAAGATGCACAAGTGAAATTTGAGAAAATGATTGATGCATTAGAAGATTTAGAAGATGTTCAACAAGTGTACCACAATGTTGATTTAGGTGAATAATATAGGAAAGCAGACCTTGTTTTTATAACAAAGGTCTGCTTTTTTTTGAGTGTTCAATGAAATATAAAAGATAAAGCCAAAAGAAATAAAAAAATTTGTAATAAAGGCTTATAATAAATAAAGATGGATAAAAAAGGAGTGTAGTAGAATGAAACAGGAAATTATAGAGCGCTTTACAAGATATGTTCAGGTGGATACACAATCTGATGCAGAAAGCCATACTGTACCATCAACACCTGGCCAAATTGAGTTTGCAAAACAACTAGTAGAAGAGTTGAAGTCGATTGGATTATCAGAAGTAACGATGGATGAGAATGGCTACGTAATGGCAACGCTTCCTGCTAACACGGACAAGCAGGTTCCTGTAATCGGTTTTTTAGCTCACTTGGATACAGCTACAGATTTTACAGGGAAAAATGTTAAGCCGCAAATTCATGAAAATTTTGATGGTAAGGCAATTACGTTAAATAAGGAACTTGGTATTGTTTTAACGCCGGAATTATTCCCAGAGCTTCCATCTTACAAAGGACATACATTAATTACAACTGATGGAACAACACTTCTTGGTGCAGATGACAAAGCAGGAATTACAGAAATTATGACAGCAATGAATTATTTATTACATAACCCACAAATTAAACACGGGAAAATTAGAGTGGCATTTACGCCTGATGAAGAGATTGGTCGTGGTCCATCTCACTTTGATGTGGAGGCTTTCGGAGCTGCATTTGCTTATACAATGGATGGAGGTCCACTAGGTGGATTAGAATATGAAAGCTTTAACGCTGCTGGTGCTAATCTAGTTTTTAAAGGGAATAGCACTCATCCTGGTACAGCTAAAAATAAAATGGTCAATGCAACCAAATTGGCAATGGAATTCCATAGACAACTACCAGTAGAAGAAGCACCAGAACATACTGAGGGGTATGAAGGTTTCTACCATCTTATTTCTCTAAATGGTGATGTTGAGCGAAGTCAATCTAACTATATTATTCGTGATTTTGACCGCGCTCATTTTAATACTAGAAAAGAGAATATAACAGCTATTACAAAACAGATGCAAGAGAAGTATGGTGAGGAAAATATCATTCTTGAGATGAATGATCAGTATTACAATATGCTTGAAAAAATTGAACCAGTGAAAGAAATTGTTGATATTGCTTATGAAGCAATGAAAAATCTAGATATCGAGCCGAATATCCAACCAATTCGCGGTGGAACAGATGGTTCTCAATTATCATATATGGGTCTGCCGACACCAAATATTTTTACGGGCGGAGAAAATTACCACGGTAAATTTGAATATATTTCTGTAGATAATATGGAAAAAGCTGTTCAAGTTATTATCGAAATTGCACGGTTATTTGAAGAGAAAGCTTAAAAGAAATAAACCCGGATAGTAATGCTTTTTCCCATTAATTATTGGTGTTTATCGTATAAACATTGTATGAAAGTTTGTTATCCCTATTAAGTAGAAACTTGCTATATAGAATAATTTTTTTATATGATAAAGTAGGCTTATGTTTAAATAAAAAAAGGAGAGTGACCCAGATGACAAACCAAAATGAAACGAACGCTTTACCGCCAAAAACATGTACGATTGAACGTCTTATCACGATTCAGGAGGACATTGAAAAAGTGCTTGCAGGACAGAAAACGGCTACTCGACGCAACGGGAGATATGCAGATGTCGGGGAAGTGATGGAGCTTCAAGGTCACCGGTACGTTGTGGAGAAGGTCTATTCGCAGTCACTTGGCGAATTGACTGATGAGCATGCCCGTCAAGAAGGTTATGCGAATGTGGAGGAATATAAGCAATCTATCCTGTCTCTTCACCCTGGCATGCCGTGGCTGCCAAATATGAGAGTTTGGGTTCATGAGTTCCGTCCCATCGAAGGTTAATGTGATATAAGGATGGGCATGTTGTATCGACTGCTTCTGTATGTACATATTTTCAGTGTAATCTTATCCATCGGCCCGTTTTTTGTATTGCTTCCGCTCATCAAAAAACTGCGGGCTTCAGAGACCCACGCGCGGCAGGCTTATCTGGATGTATTCCGATTTTCGGTCAGGCTGGCCAAGCATGCCGGGCATGTGCTGGTTGCATCCGGGGTTCTGCTTGTACTGGCGGGCCCTTGGACTTGGAAGACCCCTTGGATAGTGATGACCCTTATTCTCATGGCGAGTTCATTATTTTTCCTGGCCCGCGCCTTTTCGCCGACCATTCGGAAATTCAGCGAAACGGGCCAAGACAAGGACGCCTTGATTCAATTGTTGCGGCGTTCTGTTTGGATTTACATTGTTCTTTTAATGGCGATGTTATGGTTCATGGTGACAAAGCCTGCGTTGTGGCAGGGGTGATAGATCTAGGGCGAATAGCGGCTTTGTGTGATTGCCGTTTGAATTCGCCGGGTGACATGGAACAAGGACAAGCCTACTCTGTAAAATAAATAAGTGATATTATCTATCTTTATTCATAAAGATAAGAGGTCATATATAATGTTACACATTATATATGTATTGGTACATTGCTCAATAAGAGTGATGTACTTTTTTATTATATATACCCCTCTATGACCTTATATACAACAACAACAATTTCAAAAAAGGGTGTTTACAACAACATAGCTTTTGAATTAACAAGATACACAATAATTGGCATTAAAATTGCTCAGGACATAAAAGCTCTGAGCGTTTATTATACATTGGAAATAACAACTAACTTTCGGGAGGTGAACCCATATGAATAAATATAGTGTTTTTTCACTTGCTACTTTAGTAATCTTCATTATTTTGTTTTATACAATGTTGAGTGGTGTGTCGTTAGGAACATTAGGTAAACCATTTATTATTGCAATGTTTCTGTTCCCCTTATTAGGAACCTTTTTGGGACTAAAAGCAAAAAAAGGTTCAATGAAATGGCTACTAATAATACTTAACATTATTGCAATTTTTATAATCGGGTATCTTTCATTACTTGCTTTTGGTATGGGTGAAAGATAATTAAAATAAAAGAGAATAAGTCGTGGTTAACAAAAGAATATGATAAAAAGAAAAATAGGATAAAATTCAACTTCCGCAATCAAATTTTACGTCAACTAGCCCCTCGAAAGAGGGGCTAGTTGTTTTTTACAGTAGCAAAGATGAAATTTCATTTTTAGAAACTGTCTTAGCGTATGTTTTCGTTAAAATGTGGCGAGACCCCATGCCTATCAATCTAAGATTTTGAAGTATCCCCAAAATGAAAATTTTATCTCCTTAATAGTCATCTATAGGAATTCAGTCCATTTTTTCATTTTGGAAAACAATGAATTTCTTAACTTGATAGCGATGGGGCGGTACTCCTAATAATTATTGTATAGTTAATATACGTTAAGATACTTTCCAGTTTTTATTAGATTACTTGTACACTAGCGCTATACATCGTATTCGATATTTGATTTTTACAAATGCATTATATTTTTTGGTTTTGTATATCTTAAATCTGCTTGGGCAAGAGTATATTTTGTAATGCTTTTCCAAATAAATTTAAGGGCACACGTTCTCCACTAATATAATAAAATATGGCCATACCATTTTCTAATGAAAGAATCGTCCATGCCATTTCGTCCGCAGATAGTGTAGATTCATTCTCCTTCGACATCAATTTCTCGATGGCTTTGGAAATTTGTTCTACCGATTCTGTTATCATATTAGACCATTTATGGCGCACCGATTCTTCACGCATCGCATAAAGAAGAAATTCCATGTTAAGCATGCTCCATGTTCGATTTTTCTGCCTAATTGAAAGGGAATATTCATCCATAGTTTCAATAAAATGTGATAATGAATGCTGTTGGTCTATTATTTGATGGATGTTATGCACGTGTAAATGCATTTGTTTTTCCAATATGGCTAGAAAGAGCTCTTCTTTGGAATTAAAATGAGCATAAACGGCTCCCTTACTAAACCCGGCATACTCTGCAATTTTATCAACAGAAGCTCCGTGAAAGCCTAATTGAGCAAAGACCTCAACAGCTGATTCTAAAAGCAATTGCCGTGTTTCCTTTTTTCTTTCTTCTTGAGTTAATCTTCGTCTAATCATTTTTCTTCCTCCATATCTTGACAATTATACCATATAGAACTAACATACCATATAGTATATAAATTCTATATGGTATTTAAAATACGAAAGGTATCTATGTATTAAATAATCAGAAATAATGTCATTTTAGATTAAAGTATGAAAATTATAGATAATCTAGTAAAAGGAGAGGCGGGAAATAATGCAGAAGATAGAAACCCTTAAAATACCGAAACAGACTCCGGTAAAAATTTTAGCGCAAACAGTTAAGACCGGGATTATTAAATCAAATCTGATTCCAATGTTTGCTGGATTGACATTGGCATTATATACATATCAGATTAGCTTGTTTGAGAAACTTCCAGAAATAATATTTGCTTTGATTGGCTCTATTTTAGTAATGGGTGCAGCAGGAGCTTTTAATAACTTGTATGATCGTGATATTGATTCTATTATGGAGAGAACAAAAAATAGACCAACTGTGACAGGAGAAATAAAACCCAAAGCTGTATTATGGCTAGGCACTTTAATGACCATCTTGGGGTTGTTTTCTCTTGCATTAACAACACTGCTAGCAGCATTCTTAGGGTTTTTAGGCTTATTTTTTTATATTGTCCCATATACAATGTGGAGTAAAAGAAGAACAATTTATAATACGGAGGTTGGAAGTATTTCAGGAGCAATGCCCCCCCTCATTGGATGGGCTGCTATTTATCCAGACATTACACATCCTGCTATTCTTGGTCTTTTTGTGATTACAGTTATTTGGCAAATGCCTCATTTCTATGCCGTAGCTATTCGCAAACACGATGAGTATAAGGCTGCTAAAGTTCCTATGCTTCCAGTAGTCAAAGGTGTCAAAAGAACATATATGCAAACTAATATTTATTTAATCATTTTAATTGCAATGAGTTTCCTTTTTAGTTCTTTAAGCCTCGGCCTTATGTTAGTAGCACTTCTTTTAAGTATTTTATGGCTCGCCTTAAGTATCTTCGGTTATAAAAAAATGGATTCAGAGAAATGGGCAAAATCAATGTTTGTTTATTCCCTTCTTCATATGACTATCTTGTTTTCGACTGTAATTATATATTCCCTTATGGGCATTTTTTTTGATTTATAAAAATAATAATTTTGTAGTCATAACACGAAAAAACACTATTCTTTCGGTAGAGTATAGGAAAGGATGGTGTTTTTGATATGAATTTATCGATTGTTGATGAACTAGAATTGTTTTCTAAAGAGTTGTAACAATATATGTCATCACATGCTTTGGAGCAGTTAGCTAGAAAAGTAGGATTTGTTAAACGAAAAAGTAAATACCGCGTACAAGATTTAGTGGCCCTATGTATTTGGTTAAGCCAAAACATAGCTCATACTTCATTGACACAATTATGTAGTCGCTTAGAAGCTAACACAGGCATTTCTATGAGTCCAGAAGGACTCAATCAACGTTTTAATCCCCAAGCTGTTCGGTTTTTACAACAACTCTTAGCACATATACTTCACCAACAATTTTGTTCTTCTAGCAAGATTCCAACTTTATAAACAAACTATTTTCGGCGTATTCGTGTATTGGATTCTACACATTTTCAGATTCCGGATAAATTCGTTTCTACATATCAAGGTTCCGGTGGTAGTGGTCAAAATGCTGGCGTAAAAATTCAATTAGAGTATGATTTATTAAGTGGTCAGTTTCTACATGTTCATGTAGGATCAGGAAAGCTCAATGATAAAACGTATGGTTCTACTTGTTTAACGTTTCTTCAACCGGACGATGTATGTATACGTGATTTAGGATACTTCGATTTAAAAGACTTACATACTATAGAAGAGTGTAATGCTTATTTTATTTCAAGATTAAAGCTCAATACATGTATATATCAAAAGAATAATGAGCCTGAATACTTTCAAAATAGAAGGAGTATCTCAACTAGCAAAAATTTGGTTGTAATCTTGATTTTTTCCCTAAAAAAATTTTTTCGTTTTTCATATAATCGCCCCTGAAATCAGTATATCCTGAATAGAGTGTTTATGTACGGATTTGTGAATATAAGAGCAAGATTCCAAAGATGAAAATGTAAAAAAATGTAAAATATTTTTCAAAAAAGATGTATGGGTGATAGGGATTTTTTCTTTTTATTAAAATGATTGTATTCTAGGCACATATGTAATTAATAATAATCACTCTTATTTGATGAGAGGCTGAAAGGTACCATGTGTAATAAGGGAAGTAAAGGAAATGAATTTCTATATTGGCTAAGTGGAGATCAAGCGATAAGGGGAATGCCATTATATGTAATCCCTATTGTCATAGTGAATATAAAATATTTTTCTTGACTTTTTATACGAACACGAGGAAAATAGGGAAAAAGGAAGGGAGGGGTAACGTTGGAGGAATATGTGCTAGATGTATATAATTTTTTGAGTACAACTGACTGGGAAGATATCATTTCAATTGTAAATATTTTATTATGTCTCCAATTCGTCTTTTTATATGCACAAATGAATGGCGCTGATTTTTCTTTAACGTCCCCATCCGACGTACAAGGGAAAATATCGTTAAAGCAAACAAATATAAAACATGTATATTTCCCTTTAATCGTTATTTTCTTTATTCGTTATATTACTGCTGTTGTAAAGAAAAAAGAAGGAGACGACCACTGTAATCCGATTTGTCATTTAGATTTTAAATAAATGATACAAGGAGGAGATTCGTATGTGGATTCGTTTCGTATTAATTGGATTCTTTTCATTAACAGCAATGTCTCTTATAGGATTTCAATTAACTGAGATTTTTCAAGCGTATACTGATATGTTTTTAAATAAAAACTAAAATAGACGTTACAATTTGAAATGTTTAATGTGAAACGGTACAATCCTTCTTAAGTGGTAAAAAACTTAAGGAGGATTTTTTATTTTTATCCTGCTATTCGTGGGCAGTAAGATCCCCGCTGATGAAAGTTTCACTTTATATAATTATTTCAAACATTTGTCACATTTACACTGTTGATAATATGTTAAAATAATGAAGCTACTATATACTTTAAGAAGAATGAGGGAGTGAACAATTTGACTGATCGTTCTGTTAAACAGAAGAGCTATGCTCCTGTTGTAATAACGCTTTCTGTGGTCGTCAATGCAATTATTTTGTTCTTATTTTTTGGACCGGTTGGTTACAAAGGACAAGTACATTTTGATGTAAAAATTTTGCCGATGTTAAATGCGATTTTTAATAGTTTTACATTTGTGTTTTTAATTGCAGCATTGTTTTCAATTATTAAAAAGAATGTGAATCTACATAGGGGATTTATTCTTGCAGCATTTACAACTACATTGTTATTTTGTGTTTCGTATTTAACGTATCATTATTTAGCACCAGCAACGCACTTTGGTGGAGAAGGAATCATTAAATATGTATATTTCTTTATTTTAATTACACATATTTTCCTTGCTGCTATTATTGTACCGCTTGCATTATTTTCTTTAGTATTTGGATTTACAAACCAACTGACTCGTCATCGTAAAATTGTACGTTGGACAATGCCAATTTGGTTATATGTAAGTCTTTCAGGTGTTATCGTATACTTAATGATTTCACCTTATTATTAAAAAGAGTCTCAGTTTTAGCTGAGATTCTTTTTTTTGTGTAAGCAAATATTTTTGTGAAAAGCTAAATATATGATATATAAAAGTATGGTTACTTTTAGTTAGGAAGGATGAAAAGTATGCAAAATTTCGTGTTTCGTAATCCAACAAAGCTTATTTTTGGAAAAGGTCAATTAGAGCAATTAAAAACAGAGGTGCCACAGTATGGGAAAAAAGTTTTACTCGTATATGGCGGCGGAAGTATTAAGCAAAATGGAATTTATGATAACGTGATATCTATGCTAAAAGAAATGAATGCAGAAATTTTTGAGTTAAGTGGTGTCGAACCTAATCCGCGTTTATCAACAGTAAACAAAGGAGTTCAAATTTGTAAAGAAAATGATATCGATTTTATATTAGCTGTGGGTGGTGGCAGTGTAATAGACTGCACAAAAGCTATTGCGGCCGGCAGCAAATACGATGGAGATGCGTGGGATCTTGTTACGAAAAAAGTTATTGCAAAAGAAGCATTGCCTTTTGGAACAGTGTTAACTCTTGCGGCAACAGGTTCTGAAATGAATGCAGGTTCTGTTATTACAAATTGGGAAACAAACGAAAAGTATGGCTGGGGTAGTCCAGTAACATTCCCGCAATTTTCTATTTTAGATCCGAATCATACAGTATCTGTACCACGCAACCAAACAATTTACGGGATTGTTGACATTATGTCGCACGTACTCGAGCAATATTTCCATCAAGGTACGAATACAATGCTGCAAGATCGCTATTGTGAGTCTATTTTACAAACGGTTATTGAGACAGCTCCGAAGCTGCTACATGATTTAGAAAGTTATGAGCACCGTGAAACGATTTTATATTGCGGTACAATGGCGTTAAATGGTATTTTAGCGATGGGTGTACGCGGAGACTGGGCAACGCATAATATTGAGCATGCTGTTTCGGCGGTGTATGATATTCCGCATGGCGGTGGCTTAGCAATTTTATTCCCAAATTGGATGAAACATGTTTTACATGAAAACGTAGATCGTTTTAAACAATTTGCGATTCGAGTATTTCATGTTCAAACAGAAGGTAAAACTGATGTTGATATAGCATTGGAAGGAATTGAAGCATTGCGTCAATTTTGGACATCTATTGGAGCGCCATCTCGCTTAGCTGATTACGAGATTGGTGAAGACCAAATTGATATTATGGCAGAAAAAGCAATGGTATATGGTGAATTTGGGCAATTTAAAAAGCTAAATAAACAAGATGTTTTAGATATTTATCAAGCATCATTATAAGCAAATAAAAAACACTTCTTTATTATTGAAGTGTTTTTTATTTGTTAATTTTTCCCCCAACATATATTTGCATTGGTAGAAAGCACACCAGCAACTATTAAGGAAGCGCTTATTGTAATAGAGATAGCCTTATATGGAAACAATTTCTTCAGTTCGTTTTCTTAAATATGCAAAAGTTGTTGTGAAGGGAGAAGGAACTGGAAAGGTTATTGTTTATTTACAGGGACAAATGTTAGTGTAATATTTAAATATCAATGAAAATTCACTATAAAATGAAAGACTGATGATAAAACGGAAATTAGTGAAGAGAAGTCAATATTATTATAAATTATGTTTATAAAGCAGCAGGAGGGGGTATTCACAGCAGAGATATGATTTAGAATGGATATATCGTTCGCCCTGTCACGATGTTATATGCGGAGCAAAATTGTGTTTGTGTATATTCGGTAGTTTTAGCATCTGTCTCATCACTTACAAGCATCGTATGAAACGAACGCAGTAAACAATTTAGTGCGAAGTATAATTCTTCCTGAGAGCAATTTTTTTCTTTTGTTGCTGTTGCTAAAATTAAATCCTCTAGTAACGAGCAAAAATCAATAGTAACTTGTCCAACTTTCATAGTATCATCTCCGTTTTCATTTTTAACATGTATATGAAGTGGTTGGACAAAACATGCAAAATAGATTATATTTTTAACGAATACATGTAATTTCAATTACCGTAATAAGATAACTTGCATTTTGACTATTAAAATTGGTAAGATTGGATATAATAAGCAGATGGATAACTTTACATAAAGAGAGTTGAAGTATATGGGAGAAGAAAAACGGGACAAAGTTATTGTTATTATTGGGCCAACAGCAGTTGGAAAGACTAAGCTTAGTATTGAACTGGCAAAAGCGTTAAATGGAGAAATTATTAGTGGCGATTCAATGCAAATCTATCGCAATATGGATATAGGTACGGCGAAAGTTACAGAAGAAGAAATGGATGGAATCCCGCATTATATGATTGATATAAAAAATCCAGAAGACTCATTTTCCGTTGCTGAGTTTCAAGAACTTGTGCGTGGTCATATAGCAGATATTACAAAACGTGGTAAACTTCCTATTATTGTTGGTGGAACAGGTTTATATATACAATCGGTGTTATATGATTACCAATTTTCTGACGAGCCGGGAGATCCTGTGTATCGTAAACAGTTAGAACAACAGGCTGAGGAATATGGTGTAGAGTATGTACATAGGAAGTTAGAAGAGGTTGATTCGATAAGTGCAAAGCGAATTCATCCAAACAATGTAAGACGTGTCATTCGTGCTTTAGAAATTTTTCATACAACGGGACAGACGATGAGCGATCAATTAGAACAACAGGAAAATGAGTTGCTTTATGATGTTGCTTTAATTGGTTTAACGATGGATCGAGGTTTATTATATAGTCGCATTAATTTACGTGTAGATATTATGATGGAGCAAGGTTTATTAGCTGAAGTTGAATATTTGTATGGAGATGGAGTTCGTGATTGTCAATCTATTCAAGCCATTGGTTACAAAGAATTGTATGAGTATTTTGAAGGGAAAACTTCGTTAGAAGAAGCCGTAACGGCTTTGAAAACAAATTCACGCCGCTACGCCAAACGGCAGTTAACTTGGTTCCGTAATAAAATGGATGTTAATTGGTTTGACGTTACAAGTGGTGAAAAAACCATAGAAATTTTAGAGTATATAGAAGGAAAGCTACAACTTAAGTCGAATAATAAGTAAGTAGAGAAAAAGAGGAGGATTCGACATGAAGCAATCAATCAATATTCAAGATCAATTTTTAAACCAACTCCGTAAAGAGAATACGTTTGTCACGCTGTACTTATTAAATGGTTTCCAACTTCGTGGTCTGATTAAAGGCTTCGATAATTTTACTGTACTGTTGGAAACGGAAGGTAAGCAACAGCTTATTTATAAACATGCTATTTCTACATTTGTTCCGCAAAAGAACGTTTCAATCGAATTAGAATAGTACAGAATTGTACATAGCAAAAAGAGCGAATCATTCGCTCTTTTTTTATGCTCAAAATATATAGGGATCTTAATGGGAAATCTTTTAATGGATATATAAGCTAAAAAGATTACACTGTTTGATGGCGAGGAAGCTATATCTGGTTGTTCGAGAGTATCTGGTTAATTTAGAAGCTCCGGCTGTTCGAGAATATCTAATTGAACAAGAGGTTCAGGTTGTTCGGAAATATCTGATTGAACCA
Organism: Bacillus sp. S2(2024); assembly: GCF_050474045.1. NCBI lineage: Bacteria > Bacillati > Bacillota > Bacilli > Caryophanales > Bacillaceae > Bacillus > Bacillus sp. S2(2024). Next base: position 2,757,096 of record NZ_JBFLUS010000003.1, on the reverse strand, counting down.
GAAATCCTAGTAGTTCGTGAAGAGCTTGTTGAACAAGAGGTTCTGATGGGTCAAGAAGAGCCTGTTGCTCGAGAAGTTCAGGTTGTTCGAAAGTATCTGGTTGATTTAGAAGTTCAGGTTGTTCGAAAGTATCTGGTTGATTTAGAAGTTCAGGTTGTTCGAAAGTATCTGGTTGATTTAGAAGTTCAGGTTGTTCGAAAGTATCTGGTTGATTTAGAAGTTCAGGTTGTTCGAAAGTATCTGGTTGATTTAGAAGTTCAGGTTGTTCGAAAGTATCTGGTTGATTTAGAAGTTCAGGTTGTTCGAAAGTATCTGGTTGATTTAGAAGTTCAGGTTGTTCGAAAGTATCTGGTTGATTTAGAAGTTCAGGTTGTTCGAAAGTATCTGGTTGATTTAGAAGTTCAGGTTGTTCGAAAGTATCTGGTTGATTTAGAAGTTCAGGTTGTTCGAAAGTATCTGGTTGATTTAGAAGTTCAGGTTGTTCGAAAGTATCTGGTTGATTTAGAAGTTCAGGTTGTTCGAGAGTATCTGGTTGATTTAGAAGTTCAGGTTGTTCGAAAGTATCTGGCTGATTTAGAAGTTCAGGCTGTTCGAAAGTATCTGGTTGATTTAGAAGCTCAGGCTGTTCAAGGATATCTGATTGAACGAGAAGTTCAGGTTGTTCGAGAATATTTGGTTGAACAAAAAGCTCTAGTAGTTCGAGAAGAGCTTGTTGAACAAGAGGTTCAGGTTGCTTAAGAATATCCTGCTGAACCAGAAGCTCTGTTTGCTCGAGAAGCTCAAGTTGAACGAGAAATTCCGGTTGTTCGAGGATATCTAATTGAACGAGAAGTTCCTGTTGCTCGAGAGTATCTGATTGAACGAGAAGTTCCTGTTGCTCGAGAGTATCTGATTGGACAAGAAGTTCTGGCTGTTCGAGAAAATCTGATTGAATTAGAGATTCTGAATGTTCGAGAAGCTCAGGTTGTTCAAGAATATTTGATTGAATTAGAGGTTCAGGTTGCTCGAGAAAAACCTGTTTACTTTGAAATTGGCCATTCATTCCGATTGGCGTAATTTGTAGTAAAGTTACTTGTAATTCCTCTGTTTGCTCAATGATATTTTCGAATTCATGATGATTCATCATGGATAATTTTGTAATATGCAGTGAAAAGTTGAATAAATTTTGTAATTCAATATATACTGTATTTGCTGCAAAAGGTTTCTCGTTCAAAATAGTAATTAAATTTTCGACAATCGCAATGCCAGTTTCTTGCTGTGTAAGTGTTAAGCTTAAATGTTTCAGACCCCCCTTTATTGTTTTTAAGGTGTTTATAAGTTTTTTCGTGTTATATTGTGATGGGTTTGAAAATGCGGATGGAATTATATCAGTTAAGTCACTTAATGCTTTTGAAAAAAGGGTGCCGTACGATTCTCGATTAGGGGTATAATGAACAGCTGGAAGTCGGCGAGGTTGTTTTGGAAAATAAGGTTTTGAGATTTTTTTCTGATTATCTCTAAAATTAGACATTGAAAGTCTCCTTCCTGATAGGGATAGTTAAAAACCTATCATAGTAGATGCAAGTAGTATATAAAATGGGATAGGAGAACGAGCCGTTTCTATGAAAAATAACAAAAACGCCTATTATGAGGCGTTTTCTTTTTGTTTTGCATAGTTATAATATCTTTTTAATGAAATCTTCGATTTAAAACCAATTCGTTTTATAATTTCTTGTTCTGGAACATGGTTTTGGATGAGGCGTAAAATAAATGTATTTCTTAAATGTTGACCAGAAATTCCTTTTCGCAGCCCGGCGCGTGCAACTTCAAGACGAATCATTTTTTGTACAGCGATTTCCGTTAATGCTTTTGGGGCGTCATTTTCGTATACCCAGCGAAATGTATTTCGGTTAAAATCAAAAGCTATAAATAATGGGTCTGTGCTATGGTATCTCGGACGTACGGGTTCGGGAATTTTCTTGTAGTAATGATATAGCTTTTTTTTATCTTCTTCTGTTAATGTAATAATTCGTTCTATTCCAGATACAGCGGGAATAGATAATGTATTATTTTCAAAATGAACGTGGTGCATATTTAGTGAAACGAGCTCTTGTAACGATAAACCGTAATCAAGCAAAATCATAATAATGCATACGTTTCGATCCATGAGTAACGGACGTACAGGACGTTGTTTGTCTGAAAGTCCTTCTAAAGAAGTTAAAATATGTTTTAAACCCTGTTCCTCTTGTGTTGAAATGAAGTCTTCATCTCGCAATGCTCGATCTGGCTGTATAACAAGTTCCATATCTTTTAGTGGGCTAGGTAGGTTTAAAAAATAATATAGTCGATTTAGCACAATAAAAACACGGTGCATTGTTTTTTCGGAGTAATGACGCTTCATTTTTAAGTCTGAAAAATAATCTTCATAGTCTTTTGTACAAAGAGTCCGCCATATATTATTAGAAGAAATTTTTTTGTTCTTTTGTAACCAATGAACAAAATCTTCAATGTCATAGACGTATCGCTTAATAGTTGAAGGCTTCCGTCCCTTGTTGATTAAATACGCAGAGAAAGCTTGTACTGTATCATCAAGTTCTTTTGTTGTCATAATCCCACCACCCTAGTTTTCTTACATTATACCAAAAATTTTCAGAAAAGGTTTATTTCTTGGGAAAGCGCAAATTTTGACAATAATCGTCAATGGAATGATAAAGGTGAGGTGATTGTATGGAACAGTCGATGCGAAAGAAGAATAATAATCAAATTAACATTGTGCTAAATCACCGAAAGAAAATTTCTGCTTCTTCGCCAGAACAAAAGCCAAATCTTTCAAGTGAAACTGTTACAAAACATGAAATGTTGCAACGGATTGAAGAAGAAATGAGCAAGCTTGTTGGAATGCAGGAAATTAAAAAAATTATAAAGGAAATTTATGCATGGATTTATGTAAATAAAAAACGGCAAGAAATGGGGCTGAAATCAGAGAAGCAAGTCCTTCATATGTTGTTTAAAGGTAACCCGGGAACAGGGAAAACAACTGTTGCTAGAATGATTGGGAAATTATTGTTTGAAATGAATGTTCTATCGAAAGGGCATTTAGTTGAAGCGGAACGAGCTGACTTAGTTGGTGAATATATTGGGCATACTGCACAAAAAACACGTGATCTTATTCGGAAAGCAATGGGGGGAATTTTGTTTATTGATGAAGCCTATTCGCTTGCGCGTGGCGGCGAAAAAGATTTTGGAAAAGAAGCGATTGATACGCTTGTTAAACATATGGAAGATAAGCAGCATGCTTTTGTACTTATTTTAGCAGGGTACTCACGTGAGATGAACCATTTTCTGTCACTGAATCCAGGGCTGCAATCTCGTTTTCCTTTCATTATTGAGTTTTCTGATTACACGGTCAATCAATTACTAGAAATCGGAAAACGTATGTATGATGAACGGGAGTATCAATTATCCAAAGAGGCAGAGTGGAATCTTCGTGAGCATTTAAATGCGGTAAAATATTCATCGCAAATTACTTCTTTTAGCAACGGACGTTATGTTCGTAATATTGTGGAAAAATCCATTCGTACACAAGCGATGAGATTACTTCAGGAAGAAGCGTATGATAAATACGATTTACTTACAATTTCAAGTAGTGATTTAACGCTTGAAGAAGAAGGGCACGGTTTATAAAGTGAAGCTTCCATCGGTGGGGGCTTTATCCCCGCTGATGGAAAGCTCTCACCAATCGGGCTTTTACTGCCCGTTAATGCGGGATAAATTGTTTAAAATAAAGCCCGAAGCGTTACGCTTTGTGCTTTATTTTGTATTCTTTGTTTTTGCGCGTTGTTCTAATTTACTTTTTGGACTTTGATCTGCTACATCTGATGCGATTCCTTGTGGATTAACGCTACTGTGTTGTCCTCGATTGCTTTTGTTGTTTCCTTTTGCCATCCAATATCACTCCTAATCTTCTTTGACTTTTTGTTGGTACGCTCTATGATATTTCCCCATTTTTTTACTTTTTTCGTGAGCGGAATTTAAATCATGTCCAAATTGATCTACGGAGCTTCTTTGTGCACCTTTATTTACATGTTTTGTCACTTATCTCACCTCTCTTTAAGAAATAGTATTTACGGATAAGTACAAAAAACATGCAATAAAGTACAACTTCTATTAGTGGTATTTTTTTGTCTTTATGGATGGTCAGCACTATTAATTAAGATTTCACATATGGTTAGGACGGAGTAAAATAGAAAAACCCTTTACAAAAGTAAAGGATTGATCTGTTATTTATGCCGTTATTCGTTGATAGTAAGACTACTTCGCTGATTAAAGTTTCGCTTTATCACTGAAATGTTCTATCTTTTCTGCACTACGATGTGGTAGATGCCATTTGTAATGAATAGAAATCATACGGAAACATACGATAAGAACGAATAAAACATAGAATGCCCAGTCGCTTGTAACAATTTTAGCTCCAATTAAAAATCCAGCTAAAATCGTCCAAAATGCATAAACTTCAGCTCGTAGTACGAGTGGTTTACGACGTGCCAATAAATCACGAATAATACCGCCGCCAATTCCTGTTAGTACAGCTGCGACAATGGTTGCGCTAATTGGTAGATTTAGTTTTTTTGCATATAATGCACCTTGAATTGCAAAAGCAGATAAACCGATTGCATCGGTAATATTTTCCCAGCGTTTCCAATGTTTGATGAGTTTGTTTGGGAATAAAAATATAATAGTCATTGATAAGATTGCGATTTCAAATAACATATCTTGTTTCCAAAACGCATCAATTGGATAGCCGATCAATAAATTACGCAGTGCTCCTCCCCCGAATGCGGTTGCCATTCCTAAAATATAAACCCCGAAAATATCGTATTCTTCTTCCATTGCGATGATTGCTCCGCTTAAAGCGAATGCAATTGTACCAATGATGCTAAATAAATCCCATGCCATGAAATTCTCCCTCACTAACTAGATGAAATGTTCTTACTCTGCTATTATATTAGAAGGTTTAATTTTCGAAAAGGATGAGTGAGTATATTTGATAGAAGAAAAAGAAAAAGTGATACTAGTTGGCTGTCAATTGCCGCAAGATGATAATGAACGTTTTGAACAATCGATGGAAGAATTAGCATCATTAGCGAAAACAGCACAAGCAGAAGTGTTGGTTTCAACGATGCAAAAGCGTTCTAAGTTTCATCCGGCAACGTATGTTGGGAAGGGAAAGTTAGAAGAACTTTCTCTACTTGCAGAAGAACTAGAACCAGATGCTATCATTTTTAATAATGAATTAACACCAAGTCAAATTCGAAATTTATCAGCACAGTTAGACGCGAGAGTCATTGATCGTACACAGCTTATATTAGATATTTTTGCTCAGCGCGCGAAGTCAAGAGAAGGTAAATTACAGGTGGAACTTGCGCAGCTCCAATATGCGTTGCCTCGTCTTGTGGGACAAGGACAAGCTTTATCTCGCCTTGGCGGTGGGATTGGTACAAGAGGTCCAGGGGAAACGAAGTTAGAAACAGATCGTCGTCATATTCGCTCTCGTATCGATGAGATTAAAAGGCAGCTTTCTGGTGTGGTAGAGCACCGTAAGAGATATCGTGAACGTCGTAAAGAAAATCAGGTTTTTCAAGTTTCTTTAGTTGGATACACAAATGCTGGGAAATCTACGTTATTTAACAGGTTAACGGCTGCTGATACATTTGAGGAAGATTTACTGTTCGCCACACTTGATCCGACGACGCGTAAAATGCAGTTGCCGTGTGGGTATACAGTGTTATTAACAGATACAGTTGGATTTATTCAAGATTTACCGACATCGTTAGTCGCGGCGTTTCGTTCCACGTTAGAAGAAGTAAACGAAGCGGATGTTATTTTGCATGTTATCGATTCAGCTGATCCAAATTACATTGGGCATGAGGAGACAGTGAAAAAATTACTGCAAGATCTTGAGTTTGACCAAATTCCGATGATTACAGTGTACAATAAAAAAGATAAGTTACATCCGAACTTCATCCCATTCCCAAACAATGATTTTATTATGACGAGTGCTTTTGATGCGGCGGATTTAGAGAAATTAAAAAAAGTTGTAGAAATAGAAATGATGAAGCGGATGGATTCATATGAATTAATGATTCCGGTAAGCGAAGGTAGATTGTTGACGCTTTTAAGAACAGAAACAGTATTAACAGAAATGGCGTTTCAGGAAGAGAAGCAAGCATACGAATGTACAGGGTATATTTTTGCTCATTCTCCGCTAAACGGACAAATCAATAGATATTCAGCAAGAAAAGGAGAAGAGAAAGAAGATGTTTAATCGATTGAAGAATGGGGAAAAGATTGCTCCAATTGTAAAAGAAGTTGAAATGCAAATTACAAACATACATAAACGTATTGATGAAGTAATTGAAAGTAATCAATTTCGTGTGTTAGAAAGTTTTCGTAGTCATAAAATTAGTGATTCACACTTTATTCCGACAACAGGATACGGCTATGATGATATCGGTCGTGATACGTTAGAAAAAGTGTATGCTGATGTGTTTGGAGCAGAAGCAGGTCTTGTACGGCCGCAGATTATTTCTGGAACTCATGCAATTTCTACAGCGTTATTTGGAATTTTACGCCCTGGTGACGAATTGTTATATATAACCGGGAAGCCGTATGATACGTTAGAAGAAATCGTTGGTGTTCGCGGGAAAGGTGTTGGCTCATTTAAAGAGTATAACATCGGTTACCAGGCGGTTGCTTTAACGGAAGAGGGACGTGTCGATTTTACTGCAGTGCAAGCGGCGATTCATGAAAATACAAAAATGATTGGTATTCAACGTTCGAAGGGATACGCAACTCGTCCATCATTTACAATTGCTGAAATTAAAGAAATGATTGCATTTGTAAAAGAAATTAAGCATGATGTTGTTGTGTTCGTAGACAACTGTTACGGAGAATTTGTAGAAGAGCTTGAACCATGTCATGTCGGTGCAGATTTGATGGCGGGTTCACTTATAAAAAATCCAGGTGGCGGCATCGTGAAAACTGGCGGTTACATTGTTGGGAAAGAGCAATATGTAGAAGCGTGTGCATATCGTTTAACATCTCCAGGTATCGGAGCAGAAGCTGGTGCATCTTTATATAGTTTGCAAGAGATGTATCAAGGGTTTTTCTTAGCGCCTCATGTTGCTGGTCAAGCGTTAAAAGGTGCAATCTTTACAGCAGCCTTTTTAGAAAAGCTTGGTATGAATACATCGCCAACTTGGAATGCACCGCGAACAGATTTAATACAATCTGTTCAATTTGATGATAAAGAACGCATGATTGCATTTTGCCAAGCGATTCAATATGCATCACCAATTAATTCGCATTTTACGCCGTATCCGAATTATATGCCAGGATATGAGGATGATGTGATTATGGCTGCAGGTACATTTATTCAAGGTGCGAGTATTGAATTATCAGCAGATGGACCGATTCGTCCGCCTTATGTTGCGTATGTGCAGGGTGGTTTAACATATTCGCATGTGAAGATTGCGATTTGTTCTGCTATTGATGCGCTTATTGAAAAAAATCTATTAGTAATTTCTTAAATGAAAGCTGCCAATTTTGGTAGCTTTTTTTGTATATAAGTAGGTAATTGAGACATTTTAATTAAGAGTGAAAAAAATTTTAAAAAAATCATGTAAGAAAATCTAACATCTGTTGACACAATACATAACATGATATAAAATGAGAATCAAGTTAAGGCGAAGGAGGAACTGAAGTGACACAACAAGATCGACGTTCTGCCCCGCTGTTTCCAATAAGTATAGTTATGGATTTAACACAGTTATCTGCGCGTCAAATTCGTTACTATGAAGAACATAAATTGATTTCCCCAACCCGTACAAAAGGAAATCGCAGATTATTTTCATTTAACGACGTAGATAAATTGTTAGAAATTAAAGATTTGTTAGATCAAGGTTTAAACATGGCTGGTATTAAGCAAGTACTACAAATGAAGGAAAATCAATCAGAAGTAATACAAGTAAGAGAAGAAGTGAAAGAAATTTCGAAATCTGAGCTTCGTAAAATTCTTCGAGATGAACTGCAACATACAGGCAGATTTAATCGAACGTCTTTACGACAAGGTGATATTTCAAGGTTCTTTCATTAATGATTGATAATTTTGAACATGTTTAGAGGGACTAAGGAGGAATTTAAAATGGCAAAGTACACAAAAGAAGATATTTTCCGCTTGGCGAAAGAAGAGAATGTAAAGTATATCCGTCTACAATTTACGGATCTTTTAGGAAGTATTAAAAACGTAGAAATTCCAGTTAGTCAGTTAACAAAAGCTCTAGATAACAAAATGATGTTTGACGGATCTTCTATTGAAGGATTTGTTCGTATTGAAGAATCTGACATGTACTTATATCCAGACCTAGATACATGGGTAGTATTCCCGTGGACTGCTGAAAAAGGAAAAGTAGCGCGACTAATTTGTGACATTTACAATGCAGACGGCACGCCGTTTGATGGTGATCCACGTAACAACTTAAAACGTATGTTAAAAGAAATGGAAGAATTAGGATTTACTGATTTCAATCTTGGACCAGAACCAGAATTCTTCTTATTCAAAGTTGATGAAAAAGGAAATCCAACATTAGAATTAAATGATAACGGTGGATACTTTGACCTTGCTCCGATGGATTTAGGAGAAAACTGCCGTCGTGATATCGTTCTTGAACTTGAAGAAATGGGCTTTGAAATCGAAGCATCTCACCATGAAGTTGCACCAGGACAACACGAAATTGACTTCAAATATGCAAGTGCAATTAAAGCGTGTGACGACATCCAAACATTTAAACTTGTTGTAAAAACAATTGCGCGTAAACACGGTCTGCACGCAACATTCATGCCAAAACCACTATTTGGTGTAAACGGCTCTGGTATGCACTGTAACTTATCACTATTCAAAGGTAGTGAGAACGTATTCTATGATCAAAACGGTGATTTACAATTAAGCGACGATGCTCGCCACTTCATCGCAGGTATTTTGAAACACGCATCAAGCTTTACAGCGGTAACAAACCCAACTGTAAACTCTTATAAACGTTTAGTACCTGGATATGAAGCACCTTGTTACGTAGCATGGTCTGCGCAAAACCGTAGTCCATTAATCCGTATCCCTGCATCTCGCGGTGTAAGTACACGTGTAGAAGTACGTAGCGTTGACCCAGCTGCAAACCCATACTTAGCAATGGCTGTATTATTAGCAGCAGGTCTTGACGGAATTAAAAATAAACTAGCGGTACCACCTGCAGTAGATCGCAATATTTATGTAATGACACCAGAAGAACGTGAACAAGCAGGTATCATTGACTTACCAGCTACATTAGCACAAGCATTAAATGAATTAAAATCAAATGAAATCATTTGCGGTGCATTAGGTGAACATTTACTTGAGCATTTCATCGAAGCAAAAGAAATTGAGTGGGATATGTTCCGCACACAAGTTCACCAATGGGAACGCGATCAATATATGACTCTTTATTAAGAGTGAGAGGCCTTGATACTACTGGTATTGGGGTCTTTTTCTTTTTGTGTATTAAACACCTTTTAATATGATAAAGCTCATCTACCCACAATTCACCCACAAAAATAGCAAAAATAAACTTCATTTCCAAATGTCATTTATATATGCTTCAAATTCAGTGATAGATCTTCTATCGATTTTATAGCTAATATGGGAATAGAGATTTGATATTAGCGAACTGTTTGAAATGCAAAAGGATTTGGACAAGCGTATGAATACGAGTGATTTATAACAAAATCCTTATTTGAATAGAAGGTGACAGCTGAAATGTTCAGTAGATATACTTTAACATTTTAGCTGGTACTAAACGTTATAGGGTTTAGAAGCCAATTTTTTTAAATCTCATCCAATAGGTTATTCCAAGGACAGTTTGTGCAATTAGGAATAGTGAACCAGTAAATAATTTGAGGTTATGACCTAGTGCACCTAATATTGCCATAACTAATCCAGTTAAGATGAAAATCAAACTTAGGAAAGGTGTAATTTTCATTAATATCTTAAGTCTTTTATTCATACGTCAACCTCCTATTTTCAATGTAGTTTAACTGTTAAATACATTTTACTATATTATACTTTTGAAATGTAAATGGGAGCAAAGGATTAGCAGTTATAAAAATAAACAAAAACGCTATTTTAGTAGCAAGGAGGAATAAACAGATTGTTAGTACATAAAAGAAGCTATGATAATGATCGGTGTGATTTAGGTGCAGCAATTGAACATTTTTATGATAGTTTTCCGGAAGAATGGGTTTGTAAAGCATACAAAGTTGGTTAATAAAAACTTCATTCTAATATAAAACAAGCCCTGACTGGATGAGGGGGCGTCAGGGCTTGCGGGGTTTTTGAACAAGGATTATTAATTGGTTTATGTAATGATTTTAACATATACATTAACACAACTGTATATGTTAAATTTTACGATATCGTGAACAAAAATTTCATTTTGTAGCAAAGGAAACCCCGCCTATCAACGGGGCTTCTAAAGGTATTTTGTCAAGTAACGACGTACTAGACTAAATTACCATAACATGAATTTTATAGAAAAATATTGGTAAATGTGTCCAATTGGAAAGGGGATGGATATGAAATTTACGAAACATGAAACACAAGAGCAATTTGATCAGTTACAAAAGGGAGATGTTGTAATTGTCAAATGGAGAGAAGGAGTAAAGCAATTTAAGGAATTAGGTGAAATTACTCATCACAATGTTTGTGAAATTAACAGATTGAATGAGTTGATATTGAATAAGCGTAGAAACGACTTTTTTTCAATTAGGCATTATTTAAAATACACTTCATACGCAGAAGAAGTTTATGTAGTAACCCAATAAAAACAAAAGAGCAGCTAGCAAAAGCTAACTGCTTACCCTTGAAGAGGAAAGATGACCACAAGATGTGATTTCATGGAGGTAGCCTGTTTGTAGTATGTACAGGGAAGTATTGATTCACTAAGAAAAGACACTCAAATTGAGTGCCTTCTCTTAGCAGCATCCGTAGCCGTATCCACCACCATATCCGCCGCCCCAACAAGCGCAACCGATTATGATTAATAAGATAAATAACACAATTATTAAGGCGAATCCGCCACGGAAGCCTCCACGACCACCATCAAAACCCATATTATATTCCTCCTTTTGATGAGGAAACAAACAATGAGAGCAAAAGTTGTAATTTTCACGGCGAATTTACATTACATTATGTGGTGTGGAATTAAAAAGTGCGTGTATATTGTCAATAAAAAATCGGCTTTTTAAACAAAATAATCCTTTTATAGAAATGGAGAAATTAACAGTGGGAAAAAGTCAGCGAGATAAAGGAAAGACGTGAACGAGAATTTGCTAGTTTGATAGGAGGGACTCGTGTACCTCTCTCTGATGCGGTAGATGGGTACTCAAATGATGTGAAGGGATTAGGACTTGAGTGCGAAGTAAAGGCGAGGAAGGACGGATTCAAGACACTCTACAATTGGTTGGAAGATGATGGGGACAGCCAGATGCATTAGCGATTAAGGCAGATAGAAAACCGTGGTTGGTGGTTATGCCGTTGGATACGTTTTTGAAGATGGCGAGATAGACCTTTGATAGAAATTTTATTTCCTCTGTTTTGAAGTATTAAACATTTTTGGAAGAGTCACAAAGCGTGCACCTTTAGATGTAAGGTCAGGAATAAATTGATCAAGGGCATTTACAGAACCTTGCAGTTTCCCGCCTGGTGCAGCGTGTTGCAAGACAATACTTCCAGGGAAAGTATTTCCTAATACTTTGTTAGTAACTTCCACGGCGTTTAAGCCTTTCCAATCTAACGTATCTACACTCCATTGAATGATCATAAAGTTTTGTTCAGTAGCCCACTTAACTTGATTTTCATTTATAATGCCATAAGGCGGACGGATGAATTTAGGGGAGTAGCCGGTTAGCTTTTGAAGTATTTTTTCTGTTTTTAAAATCTGTTCATGATATTGCTCATCACTTATTTTTACTAAATTAGGATGATTATAAGTATGATTCCCCACAATGTGTCCCTCATTAACAATTTGTTTTACAACTTCAGGATATCTTTCGGCATTTTCACCTAGCAAAAAAAATGTAGCTTTTACACCATGTTTTTTTAGCTTATCTAATACTTGTGGAGTATATATGAGATCGGGACCGTCATCAAATGTGAGAGCGACTTCGGCTTTATTGTAAGGTCCTGCAAAAGCGTATGCGTATTTTTCAACCCAAGGAAAAGGAGTCCATGATCCTCTCGTTGCTTCTTCCTTGGATTGAATCTGAAAAGGAAACGGGGCTTGTGATGAAACAGGAACTGATTTCATATAATCTAAAGGATAAAATGCATTCTGAATTGATGAATATGAAACCATTGAAGGAAGAAAGCAAGGCGACATATGATTGTAGGGATTGCTTTGATTGGGAAATACGACTTTGAGTGGATGAAAAGAATACATGATTGAGATACCTCCTTAGGGAATATAGAAATCCCTTTAAAATTTTTATATGCCAACGATTACAGTTTGGTTATGGAGGAACAAGTGTGAGTAGTTTGTTTATCACCCGTATTAATGGATGATAAGATCTATATTTCAATCAGGCGGGAGAGATAAAAATTACATAATTTTCATTTTGTTTATAAAAATGGCAATGGTACCTTGTAATATTCAGTACTAAATGGTATATTATGGTTAATAAAGTACCTTGCATTAAATAGTACTGAATGGGAAGGAGGATTGCCTTTGAATGTTCAATTTAAAAAAGGTGTATTGGAGCTTTGCGTTCTTGCGCTTGTAAGGAAACGAGATTGCTATGGCTATGAATTAGTTCAGCAAATTTCAAATAAGTTTTTAATATCAGAAGGATCAGTGTACCCATTGTTACGTCGGCTAACGAATGAAGGGTACTTTCAGACATATTTAAAGGAATCATCGGAAGGACCTCCGCGGAAATATTATCAGTTAACAAATCAAGGTGCAGAGCAACTCTATGCGCTTATGACAGAATGGCGTGATTTTGCAAGGGGAGTACAAGAAATTATTGAAGAGGTGTAGCAAATGACTAAAGAACAATTTCTTCATGAATTATCAGAACACCTTAGAAGGCTGCCAGAAGAAGAACGAAACGATATTTTATATGATTACGAGGAACATTTTCAATTTGGAATAGAAGAAGGGAAAACAGAAGCGGAAATTATAAAAGCGCTTGGTTCACCTAAAACAATTGCTAAGGAGACGTTAGCGTCCCGTCGTTTAGAGCAGGTGAAGCATAATCCAACTTTTTCTAATGTAACAAGAGCGATTGTAGCAATCATTGGACTTAGCTTTCTAAACTTGGTTATTATGTTAGCTCCGTTATTAGCGATCGGAAGTCTTATTTTCGCTCTTTGGATGGTTAGTACTGTATTTGTTTTATCACCTTTACTTTTGCTAACAAAAATTATTTTTGCTCAAATTTTTATTTTATCTGATGTATTTGCTTCTATTATACTCTTCGGTATTGGTTTACTTTTAGGGATAGGTGCGTATTATTGTACAATTTGGTTTAAAACGCTTTTTGTCAAATACGCCAATTGGAATTTGAAAGTAATTAAAGGGGAGTAGATGAGATGAGGAAAATTGTATTCATAGCATTTGTTTGTATTGCGATTGGAGGAATCGGATTATTTTTTACAGGATCAGCCTTTTTTATGAAATCTGTGACTGGGTCAGCAGAAGCAAAGGAATTGGAACAGAAACAATTTAAAAATCAACAAATTAAAAACATCCATGTTGACAGAGATGTAGGAGATGTTGTGATTGAAAAAGGAAAAACTGATTCATTTGAAGTTCGGTATAGCGGTGATCAGGAAAAACGAAAGTTAGACATAAATGAGAACGGCGAAACGCTGCAAGTGGAAGTGAAAACAAAAACGAAACATATATTTGATTTTTCTTTTTCACCATTTAGTTTTAAAAATGAAAGCTTAACAGTTATCGTACCTGAACGCGTATACAATAAAATTGAATTAGAGACAGGAGCAGGAAAGATCCAAGTACAAGATATTCAAAGTGAAGATATATCTGCACATACAGCAGCAGGGAATGTGGAAATGAAGCAAATGAAAGCGCAGAAGATAAAAGCTTCATCTAGTGCGGGAAAGATTGTTCTTCATAAAGTAGAAGGGAAAGTGCGTGCAGAGACGGCAGCAGGAAGAATAGAAGTAACGCAGCACAACCCGCAATATAGTATTGATGCGGAGTCAGCAGCAGGAGATGTCGATATTCAACTTCTGGAAGTACCGAAAGATGCTGTTGTAAAAGGTTCTTCTCATGCAGGAAATGTAAAGATTTTCGGGAAAGAAAATAAAGAAGTTACTTTAGGGAACGGAAATGTACAAATTAGGGGGGAAACAGCAGCAGGATCTGTAAAAATCGACGCGGATTAAAAACAGACCAGCTAAGCTGGTCTGTTTTTAATGTAAATGACGATAGACACCAATTACTTTTCCAATAACAGAAACGTTATCTAAAATAATAGGCTCTAAAGAAGAGTTTTCTGGCTGCAAACGGAAGTGATCCTTTTCTTTGTAAAAACGTTTTACCGTAGCTTCGTTATCTTCTGTTAAAGCGACAACGATCTCACCATTGTAAGCAGATTGCTGTTGGCGAACAACCACTAAGTCTCCATCAAAAATACCAGCTTCAATCATACTGTCTCCAGAAATGCGTAACATAAATACTTGATCTGAGCCTGAAACGAGGTTTGCCGGAAGTGGGAAATGTTCTTCTACACTTTCAACTGCTGTAATTGGTGAACCAGCTGTAACTTTTCCGACAATCGGTACATGAACGACTGGTTGTGTATCCGTTTCGGTGCTAGCGTCTCCTAAAATTTCAATAGCTCTCGGTTTTGTTGGATCGCGGCGAATGTATCCTTTTTCCTCTAAGCGAGATAAATGTCCGTGCACAGTAGAGCTAGAAGCAAGACCGACTGCTTGACCGATTTCACGTACGGAAGGCGGATAACCTTTTTCTTGTACTTTTTGTTTAATGAAGTCGAGAATGTCTTGCTGTCGTTTCGTTAACTTCTCCATGTTTTTCACACCTCGTTTTCTTTAAATTTTCTTACTTGTATTATAACATGCGAAAAAATATTCTACAAACATAAGTTCGAACAAATGCTTTGTTTGTGATACACTATGATGTGAAAAGTGAGATAGAGAAGAGGGTATGAAATGAATGCGATTATTTATGCACGTGTGAGCACGACGAAAGAAGCGCAGGAAACATCATTAGCACGCCAAAAGGATGAATTATTGCATTTAGCTAAACAGTATCAAATGAATATTGTAAGAGTAGTAGAAGAGAAAGCAAGTGGGTATAGTATAGAACGAGATGGTATTTTAGAAGTGTTAGATACTATTCGCGATGAATATGTTGATGTGCTTCTCATTCAAGATGAAACACGTCTTGGGAGAGGGAATGCGAAAATTGCCTTAATGCATTGTTTACATAAAGAAGGAGTAAAAGTATATACCCATGCGCATAATGGTGAATTACAGCTTTCTGACTCAGATTCAATGGTACTTGATATTATTGGTATCGTAGAAGAATACCAGAGAAAGATTCATAATTTAAAGATTAAACGCGGAATGAAGCGAGCCGTAGAGAATGGATTTCGTCCAGAGAAAAATTTAAAGAATCGTCATTTAAGTACCGGTCGGGAGAAAAAAGAAGTGCCTATTGAAGAGATTGTTCGTCTGCGCCGCAATGAATTGACATTTGAAGAAATTGCGGCAACGCTCCGTGGTTTTGGTCATGAAGTATCAAAAGCGACTGTACATCGCCGGTATGTAGAGTACACGAAGCAATTGCTTGATAAACAAGAGTAACTATTGTATGATAATAATCAGTTTTTAGTAGAAAGGGGATTCGAGATGCTAAGTCACGAACTCATTGAACGCATTAATTTCTTAGCGAAAAAAGCAAAAACAGAAGGTTTAACTGAAGAAGAGCAACGTGAGCGTCAATCGCTCCGTGAACAATATTTAAAAGGATTTCGCCAAAATATGTTAAACGAATTGAAAGCAATCAAAGTCGTTAACGAAGAAGGCAAAGATGTAACACCGAAGAAATTAAAAGAATTAAAAAAGCAAAATCGTGCAAAGTTAAATTAAAAAGATGGGCGTCGCCCATCTTTTTTGAGTTTGATAAAAAATTGTTAGTTGATCACTTTCCAATTATAATTAGTCGTCGCTTCGATCGTTTTTCGTTCTAATATGTAATTCGCAATGAGCTCAGACATATCAATTGGTATATCTTTTATAATAGGCTTATTTTGATACATGAAATAATTTCCGCCGCCACTTGCACGATAATTATTCATGACCACATCGTATTCTTGATGAAATTGAATCGGAGATCCCTCATATTGTAAGGAAACAACCCTTTCCCCAACTGGTTTTGAAATGTTTAGTATGTATGAAATCCCTTCCCACATATCGTAATTATAATGCTGTGGTTTTGGTTCGATATATGCAGGGTTTACAATGATATTTCCATCTGTATCTAATGAGAAATATTCAGCAGATAGTTCAAGTGCCTCTTTTATATCTTTTCCTGTAACACGAACGACCTTTAACGTATTGGGATATACATAATTTGAAACAATATCTCTCATTGTAATGTGATTGGGAAAGCCGGTAGAATCATTATGAAACAGGCTTGTACAAGAAATAGTAACTCCAGCTACATCCATTTGTACTTTATTGATAAATTCGATAAAGGCAGAATCTTGTAAACGTGTTTGCATCGCATCGTGAACTAGCATATCCCCGGTAATGGTACCGATTGGCTTGTCTAACCATTGTTGCGTTTGTTTTTCATAGGTAGATACGAGTGAAAGTACTGTTTCATCTGCGGGAATGCCTGCAGCGGACAACAATTCTGAATTACACTCTTTTACAATCCATTGATTTTGTTTTTGCTGTAAGGTGACATGGATTTTTCCTAATGATTGTCCATTAGATCCAGTTTGTAAAACAGTTACTCCATTTATTTTCGTATGAGCAATATAGCGATGTTGATGCCCGGTTAATAATATATCGATTCCTTCAATTTCCTGACACATGGCATATCCTTGATTTTCCCCTGTTAACATTTCCGTTGGTTCTCCCGTTTGTAAATCACGTTCAAAACCGCCGTGATAGGATACGATCAGTAGATGTGGTTGTTCCTGTTCACGAATATAGGTAACCCATTGCTTCGTTGTTTCCATTGCGTCTTCAAATATTAAATCTTCAATATGATGCGGTTGTTCCCAGTTTGGGATGTAATGCGTTGTTACGCCTAGAATAGCAATTTTTAGATTGGGATGGATATGTTGGATGATATATGGCTTTCCAAAATAAGGCTTCATTGTGCGCCGATTCAAAATATTGGCGGCTAAATAGGGCATATGTGCATTTTCAACAGCTTTGTTTAATACATCCATTCCGTAGTTAAATTCGTGATTGCCGATAATTGCTGCGTCATAACCGATATGATTGGCGATGATGGCCATTGGGTTCTTTTCTTGTTGCATATATTTGCTGTAGTAGTAAGTGAACGGAGTACCTTGTATAAAGTCTCCGTTATCAATTAGGATGACATGATCATTTTGGGTGCGCTCTTGTGCAATCCGTGTTGCGAGTTTTGCAAGCCCGAAGTCTGCTTTTTCGTTATTTCCATAGTGAATAGGATAAACCGTACCATGTACATCACTTGTTAGCAAAATATTTATATTTACGACATTATTTGGATTCAATAGTATCAACCTTCTTTATTGTTATCTTATGATAAATCATAACAAATAATCTTAATAAAATATTTTCTGAATGTTTTAAAAGTGTAAAGTTTCTGTAAATTACAGTCAATGTAAGAAATAATGTGCTATATTTCTAAATGTTTACAAAAATTGTTTATAATTTAGAAAATTGGAGGATTTGACATGTTTAAGAAATTTTTCGCAATGGGTGCAACAGTTGTATTAGCAGTTGGTCTATTAAGTGGTTGTGGGACAAAGGAATCGAGTGCAAGTAAAAGTGAAGATACGAAAAAAGGGTATGTTCCTAAAACATTAAATGTTCAATTTGTTCCTTCGCAAAATGCTGATACGTTAGAAGCAAAAGCAAAACCGTTAGAAAAATTATTAAGCGATAAACTCAATATTCCTGTGAAAGTTAGTGTTTCAACGAATTACAACACAATTGTAGAAGCGATGGCATCTAAGCAAGTGGATGTAGGCTTTTTACCTCCAACTGCATATGTGCTGGCTCATGAAAAGAAAGCAGCAAATGTGATACTGCAAGCACAACGATTTGGGGTCGATGATGCAACAGGGCAATCAACAAAGGACTTGGTAGATTATTATAAGTCTGAGTTTGTTGTAAAGAAAGATTCGAATATTAATAGTATTAAAGATTTAAAAGATAAAAAGATTGGTTATCAAGATGTGACATCGTCAGCTGGATATGTATGGCCTGCGGCGCTTTTAATGAAAGAGGGAATTGATCCATTAAAAGATGTGAAACCTGTAACATTAAAGGGTCATGACCAATCTATTATCGCTCTTCTTAATGGCGATGTGGATGCGGCAGTTGTGTTCCAAGATGCTCGTAACGTTGTGAAAAAAGATTATCCAAATGTATTTGATCAAACGAAAGTTGTAAAGTTCACAGAGAAAATTCCAAACGATACAATTTCTGTACGATCTGATATGGATGCTGATTGGGTGAAAAAGCTACAAGATGCGTTTATTGAAATTGGAAAGAGTGAAGAAGGTCATAAAATTATCAAAGAAGTATACTCACATGAAGGGTATGTAAAGTCTGATGATAGCAAATTTGATATTGTTCGTGATTACGGAAAGAAAGTAAAAACGCAGTAATCGACCGGTCGTTTTGAAATGATGGCTGAAGATGGCGAGCTGGCTGAAATGATTTTCACTTTCTGCTAGTTAGCCGTTTTTCAGTTTTTTCTTCTATAACATTGAGAAAGTAGGTAAGGTTTGTGATAGAGTTTCACAATGTTTCTAAAGTATATTCCAATGGCACAAAAGGATTAAAAAATATCAATATTAAGATACGCAGAGGGGAATTTGTTGTTACTGTTGGGTTATCTGGTGCAGGGAAGTCGACGTTACTTCGCTCTATTAATCGTCTTCACGAAATTACAGATGGAGAAATTTTAATTGATGGACAGTCTATTACAGCAGCGAAAGGAAAAGAGTTGCGCCATCTTCGCCGGGACATCGGGATGATTTTCCAAAGTTTTAATCTTGTGAAGCGGTCTACTGTGTTAAAAAATGTATTAGCTGGACGTGTTGGATATCACTCGACACTTCGGACAATATTTGGACGTTTTCCAAAAGAAGATGTGGAGCTAGCATTCCGTGCATTAGACCGTGTCAATATTTTAGAAAAAGCATATTCACGAGCTGATGAGCTATCAGGTGGACAACAGCAGCGTGTTTCTATTGCTCGGGCATTAGCACAAGAAGCCAAAATTATTTTAGCTGATGAACCGGTTGCTTCTTTGGATCCACTCACAACGAAACAGGTGATGGACGACTTAAAGAACATTAATCAAGAGTTCGGGATTACAACGATTGTAAACTTACATTCTATCGATTTAGCAAGAGATTATGCAACTCGTATTATTGGATTACATGCAGGTGAGATCGTTTTCGATGGCCCGGTAGAAGAAGCAACGGATGAGAAATTTGCAGAGATTTATGGTCGTTCTTTGCAAGAAGAAGAGTTTTTAGGAGTGGCAGCAAAATGAATGATGTGACAATAAAAGCCCAAACAATCCCAAAGCCTCCAAGTAAATTGAAACATATGTTGACCTTTATTCTTTTGATGCTATTGTTCTGGGGAAGTAGTGTGCAAGTTGAGGCATCTTTTTCGAAGCTTGTAACCGGTTTTCCGAATATGATGGATTTACTGAAAGAAATGGTACCACCAGACTGGAGTTACTTCAGCACGATTACACCTGCTATGTTAGATACGATTCGAATGGCAATTATCGGAACAACTTTAGGTGCGATTCTTGCCGTTCCGCTTGCTTTACTGGCAGCGAGTAATGTGTTTTCATCTGTTTTTTTTTATGGACCAGCTCGGTTTCTTTTAAATTTGATTCGGACGATACCCGATTTGCTACTCGCGGCAATTTTTGTTGCGATTTTTGGGATTGGACCACTTCCAGGTATTTTGGCTCTTACTTTTTTTTCTGTTGGAATTGTCGCGAAATTGTTGTATGAATCGATTGAATCGATTGATCAAGGCCCACTAGAAGCAATGACGGCAGTGGGGGCGAATAAAGTACAATGGATTGTTTATGCGGTTATTCCGCAAGTAGCAGCTCATTTCATTTCTTACGTGTTGTATACATTTGAAGTAAACGTAAGAGCAGCAGCTGTTTTAGGTTTAGTTGGTGCTGGAGGAATTGGTTTATATTACGACAGAACGCTCGGTTTTTTACAATATCAACAAACTGCTTCTATTATTATTTATACACTAATTGTTGTATTAATCATTGACTATATAAGTACAGTGTTACGGGAGAAATTATTATGAGTAGGGCGTTACGGGAGAAATTATTATGAGTAGGGCGATATACGTAATTTCAAAGCCAAAGAAACTAAGTTTATATCGCTGGATCATCATAGGTGCATTAGCGATGATATACATATGGGCATTTTCAGGTGTTCCAATGGAGGGGATAAAAGAAACTGCTGGTCAAATTACAAAAGCAATCATGACGGGGATAATCAATCCTGATTGGGATTATGTCTCTTTGCCAGACGGAGAGGATTTGCTGCACGGGCTTGTTGATACGCTAGCAATCGCTGTGTTAGGAACATTCATATCCGCTTTCCTTTGTGTGCCGTTTGCCTTTTGGGCAGCAACGAATATGAGTACAGGAAAAGTAACTTCTGGCTCGGGAAAATTTGTATTAAGTTTTATTCGAACATTCCCTGAATTGGTCATGGCGCTTCTTTTTATAAAAGCGGTTGGCCCAGGTTCTTTTGCGGGAGTGTTAGCGTTAGGATTACATTCAATTGGAATGCTTGGGAAATTATATTCGGAAGGCATTGAGAATATCGATAAAGGGCCTACAGAAGCATTAGTTGCTACTGGAGCAAATCGTTTTCAGGTGCTTTGGTATGCTGTATTACCACAAGTATTACCCGACTTTTTCTCGTATACGCTATATCGCTTTGAAATTAACGTCCGCTCTGCTTCTATTTTAGGTATGGTTGGTGCAGGCGGAATTGGGACACCATTAATTTTTGCATTGAGCTCTAGAAATTGGTCTCGTGTAGGAATTATTTTGCTAGGAATTATTATAATGGTAATTGTCATTGATTTTATTTCTAGCTCAATTCGAAAGCGGATTGTATAAAGTTCAGCTTCTATCAGTAGGATTGCAAATGGTGGGAGATTGGTAGTCCATTGAAAACACCTTCTATTTCATGTGAATGAATAGAAGGTGTTTTTTTATATTTTTATATTGACCCTAACGCTACGTTATACTTTATTGTAGGAAATGAGGGAGGGCAAAGTGATGACAATGAAAGTGAAAGAAGTAGCAGATTTAGTTGGTATTAGTGTGCGCACACTGCATCATTATGATGAAATTGGGTTATTAACCCCGGAGGAGACTACCGAATCTGGTTATCGCCTTTATTCCAACAATAATTTGGAGACATTGCAACAAATCCTGTTTTTCAAAGAACTAGGCTTCCCTTTAAAGAAAATTAAAGAAATTATCAATGATCCTTCATTTAATCGAGAAGAGGCACTTGTTTTGCACCGTAAAATGCTGCTTGAGAAGCGCTCTAGACTAGATAAAGTGATTGCGACGATTGATAAGACGATTCAACATTCGAAAGGAGAAATTCAAATGACGAACAAAGAAAAATTTGAAGGGTTTGATTTTAGTAAAAACCCATATGAGCAAGAAGCACGTGAAAGATGGGGAAATGAAGCTGTTGACAAAGCAAATGAAACAGCAGCAAACATGACGAGAGAAAAACAAGAAGAATATAATGCAATCTATAGGAAACTTGCGGCACTTCGTAACGACTTACCTGAATCAGAGCAGGCTCAAAAAACAATTAAAGAATGGTATGATTATTTGCAGAACTTTGGTCATTATTCATTGGATGCATTTAAAGGTCTAGGACAAATGTATGTCGATGATGAACGTTTTACAAAAAATATTGATCAATTCGGTGAAGGCTTGGCGGAGTTTATGCGTGATGCGATGGCAGTGTATGCAGAGCGTAATAAGAAGTAAAATGTATATTTACAATTTTAAAGGTCCTATTCTTCATTTGGGAGAATAGGACCCTTTGTTTGTGAAATAAGAAACAATTGGATTTTCCATTAGAAGATGTAGTGTGGTTATGAATTATAATTAAAATACGATCGTTTAAATCATAAAAAAATACGGAAAAAATATGTGTATCATTTCGGATGCAATGTTTAAAGATAATGAGGAATTATATGTAAGTATTGATTAGTGTAAGAAATAAAGAATTCAGGGGTATAAGAAAGGTTTGGACATAAGAGTATAGCTGATATACATCATCAATTTTAGTACGTTTTTTGAACAAATCCGAAAAAACATCAACATATTTGTCCGTACATGTTGTATAATCTTGCAAGGAAAGATATCATATAGATGTGTAAAACGAAAACGTTTACTACTATAAACGAAGGGAAGAATAGCATGTCACATTCAATCGAACAACTTTCTATCAACACGATTCGCACATTATCCATTGATGCGATTGAAAAAGCAAACTCTGGTCACCCAGGAATGCCAATGGGTGCAGCGCCAATGGCATATACAGTATGGACGCAATTTATGAAACATAATCCAAATAATCCAACATGGTTTAACCGTGATCGTTTCGTATTATCTGCAGGGCATGGCTCAATGTTACTATACAGCTTACTTCATCTATCTGGTTATGACGTAACAATGGATGATTTAAAGAGTTTCCGCCAATGGGGAAGTAAAACACCAGGTCATCCTGAGTTCGGGCACACACCAGGTGTAGATGCAACAACAGGTCCACTTGGACAAGGTATCGCAACAGCTGTTGGTATGGCAATGGCTGAAAGACATTTAGCAGCGAAGTACAATCGTGATGAGTATAACGTTGTTGATCATTATACATACGCAATTTGCGGTGATGGAGACTTAATGGAAGGCGTTTCTGCTGAAGCATCTTCATTAGCGGCTCATTTAGGATTAGGCCGTCTTGTTGTGTTATATGATTCTAACGATATTTCATTAGATGGCGATTTAAATCGTTCTTTCTCTGAAAGCGTAGAGGATCGCTATAAAGCATACGGCTGGCAAGTAATTCGTGTTGAAGATGGGAACGATATCGGAGCGATTGCGAAAGCGCTGGAAGAAGCAAAAGCTGACGAAAAACGTCCAACATTAATCGAAGTAAGAACAACAATCGGATTCGGTTCACCAAACAAATCTGGTAAATCAGCTTCACACGGTTCTCCACTAGGTGTAGAAGAAACGAAATTAACAAAAGAAGCATATACTTGGGCATTTGAACAAGATTTCTATGTACCAAAAGAAGTGTATGAAAACTTCCGTAAAACAGTACAAGATGCTGGACAAACAGCAGAAACTGAGTGGAATGCAATGCTTGATGGATACGCAAAAGCTTATCCAGAATTAGCAGCTGAACTACAAACAGCAATGAAAGGTCTTCTTCCAGAAGGTTGGGATAAGAACTTACCAACATACGAAATGGGTTCAAAAACAGCAACTCGTTCATCTTCAGGACAAATTATTAATGCAATTGCTGAATCTGTACCATCATTCTTTGGTGGATCTGCAGACCTTGCTGGTTCTAACAAAACATACATGAACAAAGAAAAAGACTTCACAAGAGAAGACTACAGCGGTAAAAATATTTGGTACGGTGTACGCGAGTTCGCAATGGGTGCAGCAATGAACGGTATCGCACTTCATGGCGGTTTAAAAACTTACGGTGGTACGTTCTTCGTATTCTCTGACTATTTACGTCCAGCAATCCGTCTTGCTGCGTTAATGCAACTGCCAGTAACATATGTGTTCACACATGATAGTATCGCAGTTGGAGAAGATGGACCAACGCATGAGCCAGTCGAACAGCTTGCAGCTCTTCGTGCAATGCCAAACGTATCTGTTCTTCGTCCTGCTGATGGTAACGAATCTGTTGCAGCTTGGAAGCTAGCGTTAGAATCTACAAAAACACCAACAGCATTAATCTTAACTCGTCAAGATCTTCCAACATTAGAAGGTGCTAAAGACGATACGTATGAAAAAGTAGCAAAAGGTGCATACGTAATTTCTGCAAGCAAAAAAGAAACTGCTGATGTAATCTTACTTGCAACTGGATCTGAAGTAAGCTTAGCAATTGAAGCGCAAACAGCATTAGCGCAAGACGGTGTTGACGCAGCTGTTGTCAGCATGCCGTCTATGGACCGCTTTGAAGCACAATCTGCTGAATATAAAGAATCTGTATTACCAAAAGCAGTAACAAAACGTTTCGCAATTGAAATGGGTGCTACTTTCGGATGGCATCGTTACGTTGGTCTTGAAGGAGATGTACTAGGTATCGATACATTCGGTGCTTCTGCTCCTGGTGAAAAGATTATGGAAGAATACGGATTCACTGTAGAAAACGTTGTTCGCAAAGTAAAAGAAATGCTTTAATGATTTTGGAAAAATCTCTCCGGCATGGAGAGATTTTTCTATATAAAAGAGTTTATTCCGTTGCTCAGGAGCAGTAAGAATCTAATCGGTGAGAATTTTCTATCAATGGAGGGGGAAAATCTCTATTGATGAAAGTGTCACTTTATTCGACAGAAAAAGTTTTTTCTTTCTCCGCAGTCAGACAATCATTGCATATTTGTTTCTATATAATGAAAAGAAATGAAGTTGTCCAATGCGGGAGGGAAAGTATGAGAACGTATGAACTGTACTTAATTCAAGAAGATGTTACGAAGTTATATTTCGGTCGTGAGTTTTTATTGTTTGATTTGTTTGCTAGTTTTGCACAGTCTCGTTCCCTTTCAGAAAAGAAAGTGTTGTATAAACAAATGAAGTATATTACGTTGCCCTTACAAGTAATGAAATTACATCATAAAATAGAACAGGTACTACGAACTTACGGGAAACATGAAAGAAATGAGCATATGCATATTGTATCCAATGAAAATGTGTATGGAGAAGTGAGTATTAAACCACAATATATTCGAATGCGTACTTCTAAAAATGTTGAAATGGAAACAGCCATTTTTGAAGTACTTAGAAAATGTGAATTAACATTTCTTGCGATGGATTATGAGAGTAAACAATACGGATGGTTAAATCCTCTCAAACAAGTGCGTACTTATATATAAAAAATGTCGAATACAATCTTGTCTTATTGAAAAGGTTTTAGTACACTGTAAGGTAGACAACATGAAGGAGGAAAATATATGTCAATTTGGGTAGTTGTTCTAGTGGGCGTATTAGCACTAGTAGCAGGCGTTGCGTTAGGGTTTTTCATCGCACGCAAATATATGATGAACTATTTACAAAAAAATCCACCAATTAATGAACAAATGTTAAAAATGATGATGATGCAAATGGGACAAAAACCATCCCAAAAGAAAATCAATCAAATGATGAGCGCAATGAATAAACAACAACTGAAATAAGCGCTATAAAAGGCACTCGTATTCGAGTGCCTTTTTATTTTGTTTCTTGAAAATGTTTTAAACTTTAAAAAATTCAGTAATTTTGATAAACTGAAAACATCGCTCATTTGGGATAGGAGGTATAAAATGAAAGTTTTTTTAGATTTGGCATGGTTTTTTAAACAAGAGAAACGAGCGTACATAGCTGGTATTTTTTTATTGTTTGGCGTTGCTCTTCTTGAACTTGTGCCACCAAAAGTGATCGGCATTGTTGTTGATGAAATTAGCAATCATTCATTAACAGCTGAGAAGCTATTACAATGGGCAGGGATTTTAGTTGGTTCTGGGGTGACGATGTATATTTTGCGTTATGTGTGGCGCATAATGATTTTCGGCTCTTCTTTAAAGTTAGCCCGTCAATTACGTCAAAAATTGTATAAGCACTTTACAAATATGAGCCCATCATTCTACCAACAGCATCGTACTGGTGATTTAATGGCACACGCGACAAATGATATTCAAGCAGTTCAGCAAACAGCTGGTTCTGGGGTGTTAACGCTTGTAGACTCATTAGCGGTGGGCGGATGTGTTCTTGTTGCGATGGGGTTTACGATTAGTTGGAAGTTAACATTAATCAGTTTAATTCCAATGCCAATCGTAGCGGTTGCGACAAACTATTATGGAACGTTGTTACATCGTCGTTTTCATAAAGCGCAGCAGGCTTTTTCAGAAATCAATGATAAAGTTCAGGAAAGTATGAGTGGAATGAAGGTAATTCGTTCACTTGGTCAAGAAAAAGAAGATTTACAAGCATTTCGTGATAAATCGGAAGATGTAGTACAGAAAAATATTCTTGTTGCTCGCATTGATTCATTATTTGACCCAACAATTTCTTTAATTGTAGGTTTTTCTTTCCTAATTGCAGTATGTTATGGTTCTGTATTGGTTGTTCGTGGTGAGCTTACGATAGGAGAACTTATTACGTTTACTTCTTATTTAGGGACGCTCGTATGGCCGATGTTAGCGTTTGGTTGGCTATTTAATATTATGGAGCGTGGGCGTGCTTCTTATGATCGTATTCAAAAATTATTCATGCAAGTATCGGATGTTGTGGATAGAGAAGGGGCAAGTAAAGAAGTAGCAAGTGGTAATATCAAGTTTGATATTGATACATTCTCGTACAAGAAAAATGAAGTGATAAATCTACAAGATATTCATTTTTCTTTACAAAAAGGGGAAACTTTAGGGATTGTAGGGCGTACCGGTGCAGGAAAAACAACATTATTAAAGTGTTTAATTCGAGAATATGATCATTTTGATGGAGCGGTACGTGTTGGAGAAACCGATATTCGAGATATGACGTTACATGCCATTCGTTCCGCTATTTCGTATGTACCACAAGATCATTTCTTATTTTCTGCAAATATAGGAGAAAATATCGCATTTGGAAAACCGGATGCTACATATAAAGATATTGTACACGCAGCTACGATTGCATGTATTCATGAGGACATTACGAAATTCCCAGAAGGATATGAAACAGTGGTTGGTGAACGCGGCGTTTCTTTATCAGGTGGCCAAAAACAGCGTATTTCGATTGCGCGTGCATTATTAACAAATGCTGAAATTTTAATTTTAGATGACTGTTTATCAGCAGTAGATGCAAAAACAGAGGAAACGATTTTAGCGGCATTAAAGCGTGAACGTGAAAATAAAACAACTATTATTACAGCACATCGGTTAAGCGCTATTCAGCATGCAAATTTAATTCTCGTTATTGACGATGGAAAGATTGTACAGCGTGGAACGCACGACAGTTTGATGCAACAAGACGGCTGGTATAAAGACATGTATGAAAGTCAACAATTAGAATCACTAGTTGAGAAAGGAGGGGTATGATGAACGAGAAAAAGCGAAGTGACCTATGGCGTCTATTATCCTATATGAAGCCATATAAGAAACTGCTGACGCTAGCGTTTTTATTTTTAGTTGGTGCAACTATAGCGGAAATGATGGGCCCTTTTTTAATTAAGAAATTTATTGATGAGCATTTAGTTCCGAAGAGTTTTGAACAAAATGTATTAGTGACGTTATTTGTTGTGTATATAGTCTTTCATTTATTAAAAGTGTTCTTTACGTATTTGAATTTATTATATTTCCAAAACATTGCCTTCAAAATTGTGCAAGATATGCGTGTAGAGGTATATGAACATGTACAAAGTTTATCGCTTAGCTTCTTTGATCGTACACCAATTGGAACGCTCGTTTCTCGGATAACGAACGATACGGAGGCGATTAAAGATTTTTTTGTAAGTGTATTATCTACTTTTGTAAAAAATATTGTGTTTTTAATCGGTATTTTAATATCTATGTTTCTACTAGATGTGAAGCTTGCCTTGTTTTCATTACTTCTTATTCCAACTATGATTACGATTATGGCTTTTTATCGTCGCAAGAGTTCAGTCTTTTATTTAGAACTTCGCAATCAATTAAGCATATTAAATGCAAAATTGAATGAATCTATTCAAGGTATGAACATTATTCAAGTATTCCGCCAAGAAAAACGGATGCGTAAAGAATTTGAAGTAGTAAATGAAAAACACTACGGAGCAGGACGCCGCAATTTGAAATTAGATGCACTGCTTTTACGTCCGGCGACTGATCTTGTTCATATTTTGGCAATTGTATTGGTGTTGACGCTGTTTGGAATTGATGCAATGCATAGTCCTGTTGAAGTTGGTGTATTATATGCTTTTGTTAACTACATTCATCGTTTCTTTGATCCAGTAAACGAAATGATGATGAAATTATCTTTCTTCCAGCAAGCAGTTGTCTCATCATCGCGTGTGTTTCATTTAATGGATGAAAAAGATTTAGCACCAGTACAACAAGGGAATGGAACTCCTTTCATGACGGAAGGGGAAATTGAGTTTAAAAATGTTACGTTCTCTTATGATGGAAAACGTGACGTACTGAAAAATGTATCTTTTCATGTAAAACCGGGGCAAACTGTTGCTTTTGTTGGGCATACAGGTAGTGGGAAAAGTACAATTATGAACTTATTGATGCGTTTTTATCATGTTAATCAAGGAGAAATTGTAATTGATGGAGTTCGATTAGAGAACTTTCAAGAGATGGAAATACGAAAACGTATCGGTCTTGTATTACAAGATGCTTTCTTATTTGCTGGAACAGTTAAACAAAACATTCGCATGTATGATGAAAGTATTACGGATGAGGAAGTGGAAGAAGCTGCAAAATTTGTGCAAGCTAATACATTTATCGAACAGTTATCAGATCAATATGATACAGAGGTAGTTGAAAGAGGAGCGGCGTTTTCAAGCGGTCAAAGACAGCTTGTAGCATTTGCGAGAACTGTTGCTACAAATCCGAAAGTATTAGTGCTGGATGAGGCAACAGCGAACATCGATACAGAAACAGAAGAAGCAATTCAAACGGCATTGCAGCGTATGCGAAAAGGGAGAACAACTATTGCAATTGCGCATCGTTTATCGACAATTCAAGATGCTGACCAAATCTTCGTGATGCATGATGGTCAAATTGTTGAGAGAGGAACACATCAAGAGTTGTTGACGCAACAGGGGTTATATTACAATATGTATTTGTTGCAGAATAAAGGAAGCCTTCAGAAAGCCTTGTAAGAACAAGGTTTTGAGGGCTTTATTTTTTTAAAATGAGCATATTAAATTTAATGCTGGATCCCCAGAAAGTTTTTATATTATGTTTAATAGGATTTAAATATTTGTTTTTTGTTCATTCATTACTTAACAATAAGGATTGTATGAAATGGTGTAATTTATATTTTAATCGAACGAATATTCTTTGGATGGGTTGAAATATGGTATAAATAGCTTAATTATAGGAGGAGGAGAACTTGACGATACATCGTTCACATATGTTATTATTTATTAGTTTTTGGATCGCTTTATTTATCTCAGGAATACAGCCGAAAGATTTGTTTACATGGTGGCTAGAAGTATTACCGGCTATTATTCTTGTATTGATTTTAGCGGCGACATATCATCGTTTTCGATTTACGACATTTACGTATGTTTGGATTTGGCTTCATATGCTTATATTACTTATTGGCGGACGTTATACATATGCAGAAGTACCTCTCTTTAACTGGTTACGCGATACGTTTCATTTAGAAAGAAATTATTATGACCGCGTAGGTCATTTTGCGCAAGGCTTCGTTCCTGCTCTTTTAACACGTGAGGTTCTCATTAGAGTGGTAGAAATTCAAAAGAGAGGATGGTTATCAATCCTTGTAATTGCTATGTGTCTAGCATTTAGTGCACTATATGAATTGCTTGAATTTTTAGTTGCCAAATTGACAGGAACGGCAGCAAGTGCCTTTTTAGGTACGCAAGGAGATCCATGGGATACACAGTGGGATATGACTTTAGCGCTAATAGGTGCAATTTTAGCTCTACTATTGTTTAGAAATGTACAAGATAGAAAGATGAAATAAGAGATTAATATGTATTACATATTAATTATATATGTAATACATATTTCACATATAAAGAAGATTACTATACTATAATAAATGTAACATTTGAATGTTTGATGTATTACCGGTAATATCCCTATCCCTTTTTTAAAAATGCGAACTCGATTGATTTCTTTTCCTGTACGGAAAATATTGTTCGATATCCATTATGGAACGTACATAATGGAAAAAATCCCGATTTCCTAGAGGATGCCCCTAATCTTCATGTGATAATGTGTACGGAGAAAACATAAATGTTTCTTCCGTTTACAATCGGAAAAAAGAAAGCTGGCCATTTTGGTCAGCTTTCTTTTTTTCCTGCAATGATGTCCTCTTTTACAATCTCTGTTTTCAATAATAATGCTTTTCCAAAACGGCGCTGACATTCTTCAGTTATTTTTTGAACTGCCAATGTGTTAGAAGAAGCAGCAACAGTTACTAATGTTTGTCGTGTTCCTCGATTTTCCTCACAAAACACACAATCCACAACATACTTAGAAATTTTCACAGAATCCTTCCTTTCTGTTTTTTAGGAATGCGCTGTCTTTGAAGTTGCTAAAAGTATTCGATAAATTACAAGCTTCTTCCTCTTTTTTCGAGGAAAAATTAGGTGAAAGACAGAATAATATGTATGGGAGGGATAGAGGATGAAGCGTTGGATTGGAGCAGCAGCAATTTGTATGAATGATAATAATGAAGTATTAATGGTCTTACAAGGAAAGCCAGAAGAAGAAAAACGTTGGTCTGTACCTTCAGGTGGCCTAGAAAAAGGAGAAACGTTAGAAGAGTGTTGCATACGTGAAGTATGGGAAGAAACAGGGTATCGTGTTGAAGTTATTGAAAAAGTGCACGAAAAAATAGGTGTTACATTCAATATTCCTGTACAAGTTCACTATTATGTTGTGAAAATAGTAGGGGGAGAAAGAAAAATTCAAGATCCGGATGGATTGATTTATAGGATTGAGTGGAAGCCGCTTCAAGAACTTAAAAATCTTCCTCTTTCATTTCCGGAAGATTATGAGTTGTTGTGTCAGTTGTGTATATGCTAGGAAATGATTGAGGCAGGAAATACAAAAATGGATAAAGGGAGATAATTAAATATTGAAGGGGATAAAAGAAAACGTATATTAGGACTCCCTTGTATACGTTTTTTTAAATCCCGTAAAAGCCCGATTGGTGAGAGCTTTCCATCATTGAGGGCGTTTTAAAAATATTTGTCTAATATATAATTCTTATGTTATTAATTTATTATATATATTAATAAAAAAGGGTGTTCTATATGGAATTACGGCATTTACAATACTTTATTGTTGTAGCAGAAGAGCTTCACTTTGGAAGAGCGGCAGCTCGCTTACAGATGACGCAGCCACCGCTTAGTCAACAAATTCAACAATTAGAACAAGAAATGGGAGTTACACTATTTTCAAGAACGAAACGAAGAGTAGAGTTAACAGAAGCAGGAGAATTGTTTTTAAAGGAAGTGAAAAAAGCTTTTACGCAAATTGAGAAAGCGGTCGAAGTTGCTCAGAGGGCACAAAGAGGAGAGATTGGATCGCTGTCTATTGGTTTTGTTGGTTCAGCAATGTATGATATTTTGCCGCCAATTGTTCGAGAATATCGAAATAAATTTCCGAATGTATCCGTTGTACTGCATGAATTATCTACACCAGAACAAGTAGATGCACTTCATGATAATCGAATTGATGTCGGGATGCTGCGTCCACCTATTACAAGTCAGTTATTACAATTGGAAACAGTTCAACATCTTCCTTGTACACTTTGTTTACCGAAGGCACATCCGCTTGCGAGTAAACAAGCAATATATATTGAAGACTTGCAAAAAGAATCCTTTGTTTTTATTTCTCGAAATGTTTGGCCAACATTATATGATAATATTCTCTCTTTATGCCGAGATGCAGGATTTAGTCCGCAAATTGTACAAGAGGCAACAGAGTATCAAACAGTAGTAGGACTTGTTGCCGCTGGAATTGGGATAACGGTAATACCAGTGTCTGCAAATAAATTATATCAATCAGAAGTTGTATATAAAGAAATATGTGATTCTAATTTTGTGGCGGAACTAGCGGTTGCGTATCGAAAGGCAAATATAAATCCAGAATTACAAGAGTTTTTGAAAATAGCGAAAGCAAGGAGAATGAATTTATCCCGCACTAACGGGCAGTAAAACTGCGGAAGAACAGGAAGGAAAACTGCCCGTAAGAGCCCGATTGGTTCAACTAACCATCTGAGAAAAGGCACTCCGATGGAAGTTTCACGTTATCCCGCACTAACGGGCGGTAAGGCTGGAGAAGAACGGGCAGTAATACCTCCACCTCAAAATTCCGAGAGAAGCGTAGAAGATAAGTGGAGGGTAAAGAATCCCCCGCTGATAGAAGTTTCACTTTATAAAATGACGAGAAAAATGACAAAACTGTAAGACTGTACTGAAGCATGTAAGGAAGTTCGATGTTTTCCTCATTCTTTTTTTATTATAGTGAAAGAGAAGAAAGAATAAGGAGATGTCATGCTCATGAAGATACATATTTTGATAAAAATAGAAAAAGCGTGGGAGGGGAAAAGAGATGACGTTTTCTCAACTTGCGTTTAAAAACGTTAGTCGAAATATACGTGCATATGCCGCGTATTTTTTAAGCAGTGCATTTTCAGTTATGATTTTCTTTTTATATGCTTTATTTATTTTTCATCCTGATATTTATGGAAGTAAGGAATTTCCGGGTGCTGTGCGGCAAGGAATGCTTGTTGCAGAATACATTATTTATTTCTTTTCTTTTTTCTTTATTTTTTACTCTGTTAGTTCATTTTTAAAGGTTAGGAATAAAGAGTTTGGTATTTTTGTTATTCATGGTATTACAAAGCGGCAATTGATTCGGATGATATTCTTTGAAAATATGATTGTCGGTATAAGTGCTCTTATAAGCGGTATTGCTTTCGGTTGTTTATTTGGAAAGTTATTTTTCATGTTAGCAAGTACAGTGATGAACTTAAAAAGTTTGCCGTTTTATATGCCATGGCAAGCTATGAAATTAACAGCGGTTGTGTTTTTGGTATTGTTTTTCATTGTTGCTTTTATGACAAGTTTATTTGTGCAAAGCAAAAAAGTGATTGCGCTATTAAAAGGGAATAAGAAGCCCAAGCCTGAACCGAAAGCTTCTATTTTATTATCTATAGTTGCAGCAGGTCTGATTGCAATTGGATATATTTTATCTATGGCAGCAACACCTGGTACTATCATGTTTTTATTATTACCTGTTACAACAATTGTAATTATTGGTACTTACTTTTTATATTCACAACTTAGTGTATTTATCATAAGGTTTTTAAAACAATGGAAACATATATATTGGAAGAAAACAAATTTATTATCCTTTTCTATGTTAGCCTACCGCATGAAAGATAATGCACGTATGTTCTTTATGGTAACGATTGTGTCGACTGTTTCTTTTTGTGCCATTGGAACGTTTGCTGCTTTTTTAGAAGCACAAAAGAATGAAACGATGAATAACATACCATTTGCTTTTAGTTTGATGACTTATAATGAACATCAAGCACAGAAAGAACAATACGAAAAAGAAATTGAAGCTACTTTTCAAAAGGAAAAAATTATCTATAAAAAGGTCAGTGCAAAGTTGAGTTTTCAAGCAATTTCTAATCAGACGCAATCAGCGGTTATTATGAGTCAGGCTGATTATAATATATTTGCAAAGCAGCTTGGTTATGAAACGGTGGCATTAACAGGGAAAGAAATAGCTCGTGTCCCTTCTTTTGGACAAAGTAATCTTATTGATACTTCTAAAGAAACAGATGTAACGTTACAAGAAAGCGAAACACAATTTCATGTTTCTCGTGTGTTGCAACATAATATTTTTTCCGGCGCTGTATTTCCGGGACAAATTCTTGTTGTTTCTAATGAAATGAAACAATTGATTACAGAGGGACAAAAAACAGTAAGTTATACAGCGTATGAAGTGAAGAACTGGGAAGAAACGACGCAAGTAGCAGAGCAATTAGAGAAACAAATAAACCAAAAAGGGCAATATGAATTTTCATCACGCATTACAACTTATAATGAGATTAAACAAATGACAAGCATTATTTTATTTATCGGTTTGTTTGTCGGAGTGATATTTTATTTATCTGCTGTCAGCTTTTTATATTTTCGTTTATTTACTGATTTAGAAACGGATAAACAATACTATCAATCGCTTATGAAACTAGGTATGGGCGAAGACGAAATGAAACGAATTATGACTGTACAAATGGGAGCATTATTCTTTGTTCCGATTCTCATAGCTGTTTTACATACGAGTGTAGCTTTAATGACGTTGCAAAAATTATTCATAACAGAGATTCTTCGTTCTTCACTTATTGTTATGGGGGTATTTTTATTCGTTCATACATGTTACTTTTTACTATTAAAAAAACGATACTTTTTACAACTGAAAAAGCAAATTATGCGATAAAAACAGCGATGTTACTTTGTAACATCGCTGTTTTTATCGTCAATACAATATGTATTTTTCAATCTAAGTCTAAAGACTTAGATATAATTCCTATTGGAGTTCGATGCGAAGGCACATATCATTTTATATACTAATTTGTAGTATAGGAAGTTGTACGGAGGAGTTGTTATGTCGTTATTTCAATTAGCACGAAAAAATATACAAGAGCATGCAGTAGAACGTATACAACATTTTGTTGTTATTTCTTGTAGTGTGATTGTATATTTTCTTTTCGTATCCATTCAATATAATAAAGCTGTTGTAGGGGCAATAAATCATAGATCGTTACTAATGAATTCTTTA
The DNA here is from genome assembly GCF_050474045.1 of Bacillus sp. S2(2024). Classification (NCBI taxonomy): domain Bacteria; kingdom Bacillati; phylum Bacillota; class Bacilli; order Caryophanales; family Bacillaceae; genus Bacillus; species Bacillus sp. S2(2024). The sequence continues at coordinate 2,721,983 of NZ_JBFLUS010000003.1, read as the reverse complement.
TATTATGGATCAACAATAGCCCTCGGTTTTTCATGTCTTTTCATACTGTATGTACATGCTTGTTTTATGAAAAAGCGACAAAAAGAATTACAATCGCATCGATTAACTGGCCTGAAAAGAAAGCAAATAGGGCTTATTTTATGCTATGAGCAATTTATGATAGGGGGAGGAGGGCTTATAGTAGGGCTTCTTCATGGTATGTTATTTTTAAAGTTATTTACTATTGTTATTTTGAGAGTAACGGGTTGTCACGGAATAAGCAGTGCACCGATTACGATATATGGCCTTTTGTATACAGTTATTTCATTTATTATGATTATTTTATTGACAGCGGGACAATGTTATCGATGTGTGTATCAATTGAGTAGTGTAGATTCAAATGAAGTGACTGGCAAATTATGAATGTTTGATGTATATGTTAAACATAATATAAAATGAAAACCGGGCTTCTTAGAGAAGTCCGGTTTTCATTTTATGCTGCCACTTTTTTATGTGTATGCTGTCTTGTGTATCGGCCGCGCATTTTATATGCAATTTGAGGAATTGTAATGCCGACAAGGATAAGCGCAACACCAAGCCATTGTGAAGTAAGTACAGCTTCTTTTAAAAGAACTACCGACATGATTGTTGTAACAGGTAATTCAGCAGCACCTAAAATTGTAGCTAAACCAGAACCGATTTTGGGAATTCCGATTGTAAATGTAATGGTGGGAATCACAATACTAAATGTTCCTAATGCTAGCCCATATTTCCATAATCCATTTGTAAGTGCACCATTGTATATAAACGTTGGTGGGAAAGTAATCATTACTAATGTTAACGCGCCTGCCATAAGCAATACGCCGCGAGGTAATGATGGGACTTCTACTGCCACTCTTCCGCTCACGAAAATATAAAAAGCAAATGCAATTGCTGATAATAATCCGAAGAAGATACCTTTCATATCAAAACTTCCTGCCGATTGTTCGAGTAATCCGCTTGAAAGAAACGTTCCAGCTAGTAAGAAAAGTACAGAAATCATTTTCTCTCTAGAAGGAAATGTCTTTGTTGCAACTGCTTCAATAATAATCCCGATCCAAACAAATTGGAATAATAAAACAATAGCGATAGAAGCTGGTACAGTCTGTAAGGAACCGTAATAAAAAATACCTGTTAAGCTGGCTGATGTGCCTGCGATAAATAAAATAATCATTTGCTTTAATGGTACACGATGCCTAGAGATTACTAATGTAATCGCAAGTAAAATGAGCCATCCGAACAAATATTGACTTCCGATTACTTCTCCTAGTGTAAATCCTTCACTGTACGCAAATTTAACAAAGATTGCTAAAATACCGTAACTGCATGCTCCTAATAAAACGAGTAATGAATAACGAAGCACCCTATATTCCTCCAATCTATTTTATTAGTAACTATGTTCCAAAACGAACAAATATAGCTAGATGGAAGTATACAAAATTAAAAATGTAGGGTCAACTGAAAGAAAAGTGTGACATTTTATAGAATAATAATAAAAGTATGATATTTATGCATAATGATGAAAAACGAGGGATATATTGCTGAAGAATATAACAGGAATATGAATATAACTTTCATTATAAAAAAATATTTTATAATAATAAATGAAGTGAAATATATAAGTCCAAATTAAAAAACGACATAAAACCCTTTTTCTTTTTAGGTGGGCAAAAGCATCTAATGCATAGCAGCGACTTATATGTTGAAAAATCAAAATGGATTTATCCTGCTATTCGCGGACAGTAAGACTCCCGACTGATGGAAGTTTCACTTTATATAAAAAAGTAAATATCAATATTACGAATAGAATTTTACGATATTCATAGTGATAATAGTAAGTTCATGAATTTTTCATGGTATTCGCTGTGAATTTTGCTACAATAAATGAGAAGAGAGGAGGCGGAATATGCAAGACATTAATATCTTTTTAGCGTTTGGGGCAGGTTTTTTATCGTTTATTTCTCCATGTTGTTTACCGCTCTACCCAGCATTTTTATCGTACATAACAGGGATGTCTATTTCTGATTTAAAAGAGGAGAATGCCATGCTTCGTAAACGAAGTATGTTGCATACAGCATTTTTCTTAATTGGGTTTTCGATTATTTTTATTGCAATCGGTTTTGGAACAAGCTTTGTAGGGACATTTTTTGTAGATTATCAAAATCTAATTCGTCAATTAGGAGCAATTTTTATTGTTGCTTTTGGTCTTGTTATAACAGGGGTGTTTAAACCAACATTCTTAATGCAAGATAAAAAAATTACATTTAAAAGTAGACCGAGTGGTTACTTTGGCTCTACTTTAATTGGAATCGCATTTGCTGCGGGATGGACACCTTGTACAGGACCGATTTTAGTGTCAGTTATTGCACTTGCTGCGACAAATCCACAATCAGCGATGTTATATATGATTGCTTACATACTTGGTTTTGCAATTCCATTCTTTATTTTGTCGTTCTTTATTACAAAAATGACTTGGATTAAAAAGCATAGTGCATCGTTCGTTAAAATTGGCGGTTATATTATGATTGCAATGGGTGTATTACTTTATTTTAATGGTCTTACAAAAATCACTATATTCTTTTCGAATTTATTTGGTGGATTTAAAGGATTTTAGTTTTTTTTATAGAAAACTGGCAATACTAAAAGAAAAGCATATAATGAGACTATATTTCCAAAATAAAGGGTGAGTACGAATGAATTTAGCTCTTTTATCAAGTATTATGGCGGTTTGTATGGCTGTCGGAGTCATGTTTATTCGTTTGAAAGCAGCAAAGAAACCAGCTACTTTGAAGAAAATTGTACTTCCACCAATCTTTATGAGTACGGGTGCAATTATGTATCTTCTCCCTGAATTTCGTCTAACAGGACAAGAAATATTAGAAGCAATTATTGTAGGGTTAATCTTTTCTATTTTTCTTATTAAAACATCAAAATTTGAAATACGTGGACAAGAGATTTATTTAAAACGTTCTAAAGCGTTTGTCTTTATTTTAATCGGTCTACTTGTTGTTCGCATTGCGTTTAAATCATATTTAAGTCAGTCACTTGATGTAGGACAATTAAGTGGAATGTTTTTCTTACTTGCATTTGCTATGATTATATCTTGGCGCGTTGCAATGTATCGTTCGTTTACGAAGTTGCAAAAAGAAATGAAAAAACAAGATGATTTTTATAATAAAAACGATATGAAATTAACGTAAAAACCTCAAGAATTCTTGAGGTTTTTATCATACATGGTAATTCATCCCCGCACCTCAAGCGCGAAGCATTAGGTGCGGGGAAGCTCAATTGGCTAGCAATGATTGATAACGTGAGTAGTCAATTTGCTTTTCTTTTAATTTTTTAATTAAAAATTTATGATCCCGTTTTGGAGTTGCTAGAATATATCCTTTAATGATTAAATCTTCCGTTATTTGTGATGCTTGTTCTTCTAAGGCGAGTTCTCCAATTTTACCAGCAATTTTAGACCGAGCGACGTCGCGAAATAGCTCTGGAACAGGGCTGACAAGTTCTTCTAATAAAGCTTTTTGCTCAGCTTTCCATAAATGCCTCGTTTCATCGATATAATGTTGTTCCCAATCTAAAATGGACATACCATCTTCTTTCGGTAATCGTTTTAAGAATTTTCGGAACATAAAGTATCCACCAATGGACATGAGCCCTAGTAAAATAACTGTCCATATGACAATAAACCAACTGAACCATCCTTCAAGCAACATAATTCCCCCTTTATGTTATTAGAAACCGATTCTTTTTTTTATTATAAGCAGTGAGATTCATAGAAAGCAAGAAAGCTTGACCTATTGGCCAAGCTTTCTTATACAAAGTATAATTGTTCAATTCGGAATGTTTCTGTATCATCTTCGAAATATTCGATGATTAGCGTGCCAACTTTGCGATTTTTATCCTCGGTAGTGAAAATAGAATAAGAAGTAAAGCGTGCTATTGATAAGCCGCTAATATGTGTAGGAAGGGCAATATATTCGTTGTTTTGAAAGAAAGTCATAAGTTCAATGTCTTCAAACTGCTTGCGATTTTCAACTGCTTCTCCAGTATAACGCTTTTGTAATTGTTTCAATGTTTCGTTCCATGATCGTACCTTTGTGTCGTATACCATTGTTCAAGCTCCTTACTGTATGTAGTAAAAAGAACATATGTTCCTATATAGTATACTCCTTTTAAAAGAAAAGGAAAAGCAAAAAATAATGTAAGCTTGGTTTTTCAAGCTTACATAACGGAAAAATACGTTCAATTTAATCTCTGTTTTTTATTATAAGACAGATGGAAAAAGGAAACAAGGTAAGAAGTATCTTGCTTATAATTTTGAAAATTCCATATAATTAATAGAGAAGATTTTTGTAGGGAGGAAAATTATGAAAACGATTGGGCTTATTGGTGGAATGAGCTGGGAATCAACTGTAGAGTATTATCGGATTATTAACGAAGAAATAAAAAACAAATTAGGAGGATTACATTCAGCAAAGTGTCTTTTATATAGCGTTGATTTTGAAGAAATTGAACGTTATCAATCAGAGGATAACTGGAAACAAGCAGGTGAAGTGTTGGGGGAAGCTGCATTTTCATTAGAAAAAGGTGGGGCTGATTTTATTATTATATGCACAAATACGATGCACAAAATTGTAGATGACGTAAAAGAAAAAATCGATATTCCTATTTTACATATTGCCGATGCTACAGCTAATCAAGTAAAAAAGAAAGGAATTAGCAAGGTAGGTTTACTTGGGACAAAATATACGATGGAGCAAGATTTTTATAAATCACGATTAGAATTCAATAGTATAAAGGTTATAGTACCAAATGAAAATGATAGAGAAATTGTAAATAAAGTGATTTACGAAGAATTGTGTTTAGGGAAAGTGTGTCAAAAATCAAGAGATTACTACAAAAAGGTAATTGAACGCTTAGTTGATAACGGAGCTGAAGGAATTATATTAGGTTGTACAGAGATTGGATTATTAGTAAAACCAGAGGATTCTAGCGTTCCATTATTTGATACGGCTTTCATACATGCTGTTGAAGCTGTTAATAAATCTTTAGAAGATTGAGGGGATCCAACTACAATTAAAGGAGCAATCGGATTAATGGTTAAACAAAAAACTGTTTGAATAATAGGTTTAAAGAATAATAAAAAGGATGAAGAAAATGAGAGGGATTATATCATTACAAGGGTCTATGGCAAGTGGAAAAACAACGTTAGCAAAAAAGTTAGAACAAAAGGGAATACGGATTGTGTACGAAAATCCGTATTCAATTGTCCAAAAGAGGAAAGAAATGCAGTTAGATATTGGTACAAAAGAAGGATTTATCGCAAATCAGAAACTTTTTATTGAAGCGAAAATAGAAGAATTTCAGCAGTTACCTAATGGTATTACCATTTTTGATCGCGGACCCGAAGATATTGAATTTTATACATTGTATTATCCGAAATTAATAGGGAAAGATTGGGATATTGAAAAAGAAATGTCCGATGAATTAAGAGAGCTACGGAAATGTCGTTCACAGGCTATTTTTTATTTAATTGCTTCAAAAGAAGTGCTACAAAAAAGAAAAGAATTGGATGTAAGACAACGAAGTACATTTGAAGAACAAATAAAATTAATAGAAATAGAGAAAAGATGGTATGAACAATTTCCAGTCACGTATTTGAATGTAGATGCAAAGTCAGTAGAGGAAGTGGAATACTGTTTTACAAAATGGTTAGAGGAGACTGGTAAGTGGGGGATTGATCTAACCCTGTAAGCTGACCTTGGTGACCAAATTTTTGTAATGTTATAAGAAACTTTCCAGATGCACAGCCAATGTCTAATATTTTTTCTTGTGCTGTTAATTGCAATTGAGAGATTACTATTTTATCTAAATCTACTGGTTTTTCTTCATATTTTAGATGTGTATCGACTCGTACTTGCAGATGGTCATTCACTGTATATTGCCGTTTTACATCATTCATCTTTTGAGATTCCACTTGCACACAAAAATTTCGAATGGCATGCGTTAACACTTCTGTTTTGTTAAGCCCTTCATATGCCAAAGCTGAATCAAATCTTTCTAGCAAGTCTTTACATATTCTAAAATGAATATCTTTTCTTTTGACCATTTTCTTCCTCCTCTAAGCCGTTAGAGAGAATATAGCATGCGTCAAATTTTGCTGTAAACAAATTGTGTACACAATTGCAGGTTACTTTTGTAAAAAAATGTGTGATAAATATTTTTTATTAAAATTTTTATAGTAAACCATTGACGATTTAAACGTTTTCATTTATTCTTAAATTAAGAAATATTTAAACAATTCAAAAGAAAAGAGAGAGTCACATGCTTCTTCATGGAACACAACGAATTGGTCGCATGGCGATGCTTCTTGCACTTGCGGAGGAACACGAGAGTCCGATTTTATCCCTTCCAAAAGGATGGACATATTGTACGGGCAAAGTTGGTTCAATGAATTCGCAAAAAGTTGTTGCTGCAATGGAAACAGCTGCACGTAGTAACCATGTTATTCAAACAGACGTTTACAGAGAAACACACGCGCTTTACCATGCAATTATGGAAGCGTTGTACGGAGTAACGAGAGGACAGATTCAGTTAGCAGACGTTCTTCGTACAGTAGGGCTTCGATTTGCGATTGTGCGCGGCACACCATACGACGGTGAAAAAGAAGGCGAATGGGTTGCTGTGGCGTTATATGGTACGATAGGTGCGCCTGTGAAAGGATCTGAGCATGAGGCGATTGGATTAGGTATTAATCACATATAAAAAACTGCCCATAGTTAATTAGTTAAGAGGGGGCCTTACTTTTTAGGACATTAGTCTGTCTTAAAAAGATAAGGTCCCCTTTTGCTTTTTTTAAAAGGAGGAAAATTATGATTACGTTAACTGGACATTCATTAACATTACAAGAAATGAAACGAATACTGTTTGAAAGAGAGCAGGTAACTGCTTGTCCAAATAGCATGCAAAAAGTTACAGAATGTAGGCAAGCTGTAGAACAAATTGTTGAAGAAGGTAAAGTAGTTTACGGCATTACAACAGGATTTGGAAAATTTAGTGATGTACTAATTCAAAAAGAAGATGTGAAAGCGCTTCAACATAATTTAATCCAATCTCATGCATGTGGTGTTGGGGAACCTTTCTCTGAAGAAGTATCACGCGCTATGCTTGTGTTACGTGCAAATACAATGTTGAAGGGTATTTCTGGTGTTAGACCACTTGTTGTAAATATGCTTCTTGAACTTGTGAATCGTCAAATTCATCCCGTTGTTCCACAGCAAGGCTCACTTGGAGCGAGTGGAGATTTAGCACCGCTTTCTCATCTTGCTCTTGCTTTACTAGGAGAAGGGGAAGTGTTTTATAAAGGCGAGCGTGTTCACACGATGATCGCTTTGACAAAAGAAGGTTTAGAACCAATCACATTAGAAGCAAAAGAAGGATTAGCGCTTATTAACGGAACACAAGCAATGACTGCACAAGGGATTGTAGCGTATTTAGAAGCAGAAGCAATCGCTTATCAAGCGGAATTAATTGCTTCAATGACGATTGAAGGATTACAAGGCATTATTGATGCATTTGATGAAGATGTTCATCTTGCACGTGGATATAAAGAGCAAGTAGAAGTTGCAAATCGTATTCGTAATGTGCTTCATGATAGCAAACTTGTTACGAAACAAGGGGAACTTCGTGTACAAGATGCGTACTCACTTCGCTGCATTCCACAAGTGCACGGAGCATCTTGGCAAGTGTTGAATTATGTGAAAGAAAAGTTAGAAATTGAAATGAATGCTGCAACTGACAATCCGCTTATTTTTGACGGAGGTCAAAAAGTAATTTCTGGTGGAAACTTCCACGGACAGCCAATTGCGTTTGCTATGGATTTCCTAAAGGTAGGAATGGCAGAGCTTGCAAATATTTCTGAACGTCGTATTGAGAGACTTGTCAATCCGCAGCTAAACGACTTACCACCGTTTTTAAGTCCAGAACCGGGTCTTCAATCTGGTGCGATGATTATGCAATATGCTGCAGCAGCGCTTGTTTCAGAAAATAAAACGTTAGCTCATCCAGCGAGTGTAGATTCTATTCCATCATCAGCAAATCAAGAAGATCACGTAAGTATGGGAACAATTGCGTCGCGTCATGCACATCAAATTATTCAAAATGTACGCCGCGTGCTAGCAATTGAAACAATTTGTGCGATGCAAGCAGCTGAGTACCGCGGTATTGAACAAATGAGCACGCAAACGAAAGCGTTTTATCACCAAGTTCGCCAAATCGTACCATCTATTAAAAATGATCGTATTTTTTCAACAGATATTGAAAACACGGCTCATTGGTTAAGAACAACAAATTGGACAATGGACCGCATTAATGCAAATACAACACTATAATAAGGGAGAGATTACAATGGAAAATGTAAAACAAACAATTCGCGCACCAAGAGGTACTGAGTTAAATGCAAAAGGTTGGGTACAAGAAGCAGCACTTCGTATGCTTATGAATAATCTTGATCCTGAAGTAGCAGAAAAGCCGGAAGAGCTTGTTGTATACGGTGGTATAGGCCGTGCTGCTCGTAACTGGGATAGCTATCATGCAATTGTAGAATCTCTTAAAAATTTAGAGAGTGATGAAACATTATTAGTTCAATCTGGGAAACCGGTTGCAATTTTCAAATCTCATGAAGATGCACCGCGCGTTCTTCTAGCAAACTCAAATTTAGTACCAAAATGGGCAACATGGGAGCATTTCCGTGACCTTGAGAAAAAAGGCTTAATGATGTATGGCCAAATGACAGCTGGTAGCTGGATTTACATTGGTACACAAGGGATTTTACAAGGAACGTATGAAACATTTGGTGAAGCAGCACGTCAACATTTTGGTGGTTCATTAAAAGGGACATTAACAATTACTGCTGGTCTTGGCGGTATGGGTGGTGCACAGCCGCTTGCTGTTACGATGAACGGCGGTGTTGTGATTGCAATTGACGTTGATAAACGCAGCATCGATCGCCGTATTGAAAAGAGATATTGTGATATGTATACAGAATCTCTTGAAGAAGCATTAGCTGTTGCGAAGGAATATAAAGAAAAGAAAGAGCCTATTTCCATTGGATTATTAGGTAATGCAGCTGAAATTTTACCAGAGCTTGTAAAACGCGGCATTACACCAGACTTAGTAACAGACCAAACATCTGCACATGATCCGTTAAATGGTTATGTTCCAGTTGGTTATTCATTAGAAGAAGCTACTGTGCTTCGTCAAGAAGATCCAGAGCGCTACGTACAATTATCAAAAGAAAGCATGAAAAAGCATGTGGAAGCAATGCTTGATATGCAAAAGAACGGTGCAATTACGTTTGATTATGGTAACAACATTCGTCAGGTTGCATTTGATGAAGGCTTAAAAAATGCATTCGATTTCCCAGGATTTGTTCCAGCATTTATTCGTCCGCTATTCTGTGAAGGAAAAGGACCATTCCGCTGGGTAGCACTTTCTGGTGATCCAGAAGATATTTATAAAACAGATGAAGTTATTTTACGTGAATTTGCTGATAATGAGCATTTATGTAATTGGATTCGTATGGCTCGTGACCAAGTTGAATTCCAAGGACTTCCATCTCGTATTTGTTGGTTAGGATACGGAGAGCGTGCGAAATTTGGCCGTATTATTAATGAAATGGTAGCGAACGGTGAATTATCTGCACCAATCGTTATCGGCCGTGATCATTTAGACTGCGGATCTGTTGCTTCGCCAAACCGTGAAACGGAAGCAATGAAAGATGGCAGTGATGCTGTAGCTGACTGGCCAATTTTAAATGCGTTAATTAACAGTGTAAACGGCGCGAGCTGGGTGTCTGTTCACCACGGCGGCGGTGTTGGTATGGGATATTCTCTTCATGCGGGAATGGTTATTGTTGCGGATGGAACGGAAGCTGCGGCAAAACGAATTGAGCGCGTCTTAACTTCTGACCCTGGAATGGGTGTTGTTCGTCACGTTGATGCTGGATATGACCTTGCGGTGCAAACAGCGAAAGAAAAAGGCGTTAATATTCCGATGATGAAGTAAGGGGGAGAAACTATGCTAGACATTTTACTAACGAATATCGGTCAATTATTAACAATGGATCAAGAAGATGGATTACTACGACGGGAAGCGATGAATACGCTTCCTGTCATTGAAAACGGTGCGGTAGGTATTGAAAATGGTGTTATCACATTCGTAGGAACAATGGAAGAAGCGAAGGAACTACATGCAAAAGAAGTTGTGGATTGCGAGGGGAAAATGGTTTCACCAGGTCTTGTGGATCCGCATACACACCTTGTATTTGGCGGCTCTCGTGAAAATGAAATTGCTCTCAAACTACAAGGTGTACCGTATTTAGAGATTTTAGAAAAAGGCGGCGGAATTCTTTCTACTGTAAATGCTACAAAACAAGCAACAAAAGATGAACTTGTTGAAAAGGCAAAATTCCACCTAGACCGCATGTTGTCTTTTGGTGTAACAACAATGGAAGCGAAGAGCGGTTATGGATTAGATGACGTAACTGAGTGGAAACAATTAGAGGCGGCAGCACAAGTTCAGAAGGAGCATCCAATTGATGTTGTGTCAACGTTCTTAGGGGCTCATGCAGTGCCGAAAGAATATAAGGGAAAATCAAAAGAATTTTTACAGTGGATGCTTGACTTGTTACCAGAAATTAAGGAAAAGCAATTAGCAGAGTTTGTTGATATTTTCTGTGAAACAGGAGTATTCTCTGTTGAAGAATCAAAAGAATTTTTACTCAAGGCAAAAGAACTTGGTTTTGATGTGAAAATGCATGCGGACGAAATTGATCCACTTGGCGGTGCGGAAGCAGCTGCTGAGATTGGTGCAGCATCAGCTGACCATTTAGTTGGAGCATCTGATAAAGGGATTGAGATGTTAGCAAATTCAAATACAGTTGCTGTACTGCTGCCAGGTACAACATTCTACTTGAATAAAGAAAGCTTTGCTAGAGGCCGTAAAATGATTGATGATGGTGTAGCAGTAGCTTTAGCGACTGATTTCAATCCTGGTAGCTCGCCGACAGAAAACATTCAACTCATCATGAGTATTGCGATGTTAAAGTTAAAAATGACACCAGAAGAAGTATGGAATGCTGTAACAGTAAACTCAGCGTATGCAATTAATCGCGGTGATATAGCTGGAAAAATCCGTGTTGGGCGTAAGGCGGACATCGTATTATGGGATGCATACAATTATGCGTATGTACCGTACCATTACGGTGTTAGTCATGTAAATACAGTATGGAAGCAAGGGAATATTGCGTATACAAGAGGTGACAAGGTGTGGAGCAAGGCCACTATTTAAAGAAAAATGCAAAGTTTATTGACCGTGAAGTAACGAAATGGAGCGATATGATTAAGAGATGGGATGAAAGCGAAGAAATCTTCGGAGCAGCATTAATTGGTGCTCCGCTTTCAAAACCATCCATTAGCCATTCAGGAGCATGCTTTGCACCGAACACGATTCGAGCGATGTTAGATGCTTATAGTACGTATGCAATTACAGAAGAGCATGATATGAAAGATAGTGTTCTGTATGATTGCGGTGATATTACGATGCATGTCACGGATATAAAAGAAAGTCATGCTCGTATTGCGAAGACGTTAGAGAGTCTTACAAAGTTGAATCCACAGATGGTACCAGTTGTTCTTGGCGGAGATCATTCTATTAGTTTTCCAAGTATAAGTGGTTTTGCAAAAAGCAAAGGCAAAGTTGGGATTATTCAATTTGATGCCCATCATGATTTGCGAAATTTAGAAGATGGCGGACCGTCAAACGGTACACCATTTCGTAGTTTACTAGAGAATGATGTGATTACAGGGAAACAATTGGTGCAAATTGGGATTCGAAACTTTTCTAATGCCCGTACCTACCATGAATATGCAAAAGAACATGGAGTAACCGTATATACGATGCAACATGTTAGAGAGCGTCATATAAAGGACATTATTACAGAAAGTATTGAATTACTACGCCATCAAGGTGTTACATCTATTTATATTTCTGTTGATATGGACGTATTAGATCAAGCTTTTGCACCAGGGTGTCCGGCAATTGGGCCAGGCGGTATGGATAGCACCACGTTACTTGATGCAATGACGGTACTTGGGCAAGAATCTCTTGTGGCGGGTATGGATATTGTGGAAATCGATCCAACGCTGGATTTTCGCGATATGACAAGCCGCGTGGCAGCACAGGTAATTATGAGTTTTTTACTAGCGCGCGAAACGGTATTTGCTTCTTGTGAAAAGTGAAATTGCCCCATGGATGAGATATCATACTAATGTATAAATGAAACAGAAAAGCTAACAATCAGTCGGCTTTTCTGTTTTTTATTTGTGAAGGGTTATGTTTTATGTTGAAAAATGATATTTTTTTATTTAAATTGTCGAAATATATTTACAATTATTAGAAAATAATGTATATTCTAAATAATTGGTTTTTCAGTTATGGATATAAAATTTATATTATGGAAACCATTTATTTCGTTTTATGGGGGTAAAGACGTTATGGGACAAAAAAAGAAAAATAAAGCGGTTGTAGCGGTGCTTACTACAGTGCCTTTGTTGTTTTCAACAACGGCATTCGCGGAAACAAATCAAACGGGACAAGCAGTACAAATAGCGAATGTAGCAAAAGAGATAAAACAACAGCTAGCTAATACTTCTTCACCTGATGTACAGTTTAACAAGAAAGAAGAAGTGCGAGTTATTGTGAAATTAAAAGAGAAGTCTGTTCTTGAATATGCACAAGAAAAAGGGATGGACTATGCAAAAACTTCTAAAAGTAAAAAAGAACAAATTCAAAATCAGGTGCAAAGTCAGCAAAGCAGTGTAAAGAAAAAGATTAAAAAAGAGGGCATTCAAATGTCCTATAAGGAAAGTTTTGATACTGTATATAATGGTTTCAGCGGTAGTGTAAAAGCGGAGGAGATTCAAAAAATACAAGACTTTCCAGAAGTGGAAAGTGTACATATTGTAAATGAATATAAACGTCCAGAAGTGAAACCAGATATGATTACAAGTAAAGAGATGGTACAATCACAGCAAACATGGGGGGATTATGGTTATAAAGGACAAGGTATGGTTGTAGCTGTAATTGACTCAGGAATTGATTATACACATAAAGATATGAAATTGTCAGACCCTTCCAAAGAGCGCTTGACGAAAGAAAAAGTAGCAAAAACAGTTGATCAAAATGATATGAAAGGGAAGTATTATACAGATAAAGTTCCATACGGATATAATTATTTTGATAATAATGAAGAAGTGCGTGATATAGGACCTGGGGCAAGTATGCACGGTCAACACGTATCAGGAACTGTTGCGGCAAATGGTGACGAAAAGGCGGGCGGTATTAAAGGTGTTGCACCAGAAGCACAGATATTAGGTTTAAAAGTGTTTAGTAACGATCCAAACTATGAGTCTACATTTGGAGATATTTACATTAAAGCTATTGATGATGCGATTAAGTTAGGCGCGGATGTTATAAATATGAGTTTAGGTTCATCTGCTGGATTTGTTATTGATAGCAATCCTGAATCAGAAGCCATTCAAAATGCGGTTGATAATGGAATTGTTATGTCTATTTCAGCTGGAAACTCTGCGTTTGCAGGTTCAGGAAAGGATACACCGTTTGCTTCTAATCCTGATTATGGTACAGTTGGCTCTCCAGGCATTGCCCATGATTCTCTGCAAGTAGCTTCTGTAGAAAATTCTCATATTCAATTAGATGCTATGCAAGTGAAAGTAGATGGAGATAAAACTATTAAACTAGGTTGGAAAGCTCAGTCAGGTCCTAATTTCTTAGACACAGTGAAAGATAAAGAAGTAGAGCTTGTATATGTTGGTGATGGAGCTGAGAAAGATTACGAAGGAAAAGATGTAAAAGGAAAAATTGTTGTAGCGATTCGTGATGCTGCAAATCCAAATTATACGGAAATCCAAAAGAAAGCAGAAGAAAAAGGAGCTGCTGGTATTATCGTGCGCCCGCGTGTTGCTCACGGTGACTACGTGTCTATGGCACTGGATGCACCGAAAATCCCACTTGCTTCTGTAAGTATTAAAGATGGAAATACATTAAAAGAATTGTTAACAGCAGGTAAAAAGGCATCAGTTACATTTGATGGATCTCGTCTAGAGATTGTAAATCAAGAAGCTGGCACAATGTCTGACTTCACATCATGGGGAGTAACACCAAATTTAGATTTTAAACCAGAAATTACAGCACCAGGAGGAAAGATTTATTCTACACTAAATAACGACCGATATGGTTTAATGAACGGTACATCTATGGCAGCACCGCACGTAGCTGGGGGGGCTGCACTTGTTCTTGAGCGTGTTGAGAAAGAATTTAAATTATCAGGCGCGGAGAAAGTATTACGTACGAAAAATTTATTAATGAATACTTCAAAGCCAGTTTTGGAGAAAGGCGACAATAATATACAATTAGGTTTAGAAAATTATGCATCTCCGCGTCGTGAAGGTGCTGGACTTATGCAACTCCATGCAGCTGTTGAAACACCAGCTATGGTATATAACAAAAAGACTGGTGAGGCAAAAGTTGCACTAAAAGAGATTAAAGGAAATACAGCAACATTCACGTTAGCTGTCCAAAACTTTAGTGATAAACCGTTAACGTATAAAGTGAGCGGGAATGTACAAACAGATTTAGTTGTAAAAGAAAAAGACGGCATTGATCATATGGCGCTTGAGTCGCAAGAATTAAAGGGTGCCAAAGTAAATGCTCCAGCCGCAATTGAAGTAGAAGCTGGGAAAACAAAATCTTTTGATGTAACAATTGATTTATCGAAAGTGACAGTTCTCGATTCTTCACTATCGTCACAAGTATCACCAGAAACTGTATTCCCAAACGGATACTTTGTTGATGGTTTCATTAAATTAGAAGCAGCCGATAAAGATGGACAGCCAACGTTACATGTTCCGTTTGTTGGTTTTAAGGGAGATTGGAGCAAAGCACCAATTTTTGATAACGGTGTATACGATGAGAAGTCATACTATGGACGCACAGGGTTAGTAAATGAAAAGGGTGAGTACTTAGGGAAAAGTGAAATTACAAAGCAGCTCCAAAAAGATAAAGTTGCAATTTCTCCAAATGGAGACGGATTAAATGATCGTGTAACACCAGTGTTTTCTTTATTACGTAATGCGGAAAAAGTAGAAGTTGCTGTTGTAGATGAAAAAGGAAAAGTGCTTAGAAAAATTCGTACAGATGAGTTGTTAACAAAGAATTATGATGGCAGTCGCCCTGAAAGACAATTTTATATCTCGGATAATTATACATGGGATGGCAAGATAAACAACAAAGTAGCCCCAGATGGCACGTACTACATTCAGTTAAAAGGAACATTAAATGGAAAAGAACAAACGGTAAAATATCCGGTAATTGTTGATACGAAAGCACCGGTGGTAACATCGTTTATTGACAATGGAGATGTAATAATTGGAGCGCAAGACAGTGGGGCGGGTGTGAACTATTTACGCGTTGCTTACGTTGATAAAGATGGAAACATTGCGAAAGTATTCCCAGAGATGTTAGCGCCAGATACAAAGAAATTTACATTACCAGAAGATGTGCCGGCAGGACTACATGTAGCAGTTATTGCGTTTGACTATGCAAATAATGCGACTGTGTCATTTGTAAATGACAAGAAAGAAACAAATCTTCCGGTTATTGATTTGAAATCTCCAGAAACATTGAAGGCGTGGAATACAAAGGACGTTGTCTTTGAAGGAAACGTATCTGATGAATCTGGTATTGCTGAGTTTAAAATTGACGGAAAAGATATTCAATTAAAACCAGACGAAAAAGGAAATCTATATTCGTTTAAAACAACTTTACCATTTGAAGATGGTATACATGCTGTAGATGTGTATGCAAGAGATGGTTCTGGAAATAAATTTTCTATTCAGCGCCAATTTATCGTTGATACGAAAGCGCCAAAACTTACTGTAACACGTGCACCAAAGTATGTCGGTAAAAATGAAGAATCAGCGAAAATTAGTGTTGATATTGAAGACAATTTTGATGAAGCACGTTTATATGTGAATGGCAGCGAAGAGTACGCACATGCATTTGTCGAGCCGTATGAAATGAGGGCATTTAAGCATACTGTCGAAAATATTGAAGTACCATTAAAAGATAGCGTAAATACATTTAAGATTGAACTTGTTGATGTTAGTGGTAATAAAACAGTAAAAGAAATTCAAATTGTAAAGGGAGCATCTGGTTGGGTTTATGACCAAGGTGTATGGTATTACTACGATAATAACGGAGTAAAGAAAACAGGTTGGGTATCAATAGGGAACAAATGGTATTACCTAAATGACAGCGGAGCGATGGGAACAGGTTGGGTATCAGTAGGAGGCAAGTGGTACTACTTAAATAACAGCGGAGCGATGGAAACAGGCTGGGTGTCAGTAGGAGGTAAATGGTACTACTTAAATAACAGCGGAGCGATGGAAACAGGCTGGGTATCAGTAGGAGGTAAGTGGTACTACTTGAATAACAGTGGAGCGATGGAAACAGGCTGGGTGTCAGTAGGAGGCAAGTGGTATTATCTTTACAAAGATGGCTCAATGGCAGTGAATACCGTTATTAATGGTTATAAACTTGGATATGACGGTGCGTTAATATAAGGGGAAGAAAGGAGAGGGTGACGCACCTTCCCCTTTTATAAACTTACGTATCCCGGAATTATTGTTTGTATTTGGAATTATTGGAAGAGCTAATGAAAAGTTTCGTTTTAACGGAATTTTGACTGTTAGCTCTTTTTTCTTTTGGATAACATTTAATATAATATGTTTCTGATGTGGGACATAATACATAGTTCCTTCTTTAAATAGAAATGCTAAGAATAATATTTGAAATGACATAGAAGGAGATACTCTTATGGACTATAAAATATTTAGAATTATTAATCATTTGATTGGTCGTTATCCATCTGTCGATGCTATTATGGTAATGATTTCTCAAAAAGCGCGCTATGTGTATACTCTTTTATTAATCCTAATGTGGTTTCGTAACAAGTTTTATAAAAAAATTACGATACAGGCAACATTCTCTGCAGGTATAACGTTACTTATTGATTTTTTTATAAAACAATTCTATTTTAGAGCTCGTCCTTTTTTGAATCATAATGTGCATATGTTGCCTCCGATTCCATCAAGAATGAATTCTTCATTTCCGAGCAAACATACGATGCTCTCATTTGCCGTTGCAACCTCTATCCTTTTTTATAAACGTTTTCTTGGGTGCGTTATGTGGTTGTTAGCATTTTTAACAGGATTCTCACGTATTTGGAGTGGACAGCATTATCCATCTGATATTATAGGAAGTGCCTTAATCGGGAGTCTAACTAGTATTGTTGTTAACGTTATTGTATGGTTATGGAATTCTTTTGTTTTATGCATTGTGAAAAGCTACAATCGTGCTTGTGCTTTCGTAAGATTACGTTAATCATGAATGAAATATGAAATGCGTGTAGCATCTTATTAAGGTAGATTCGAATTATATTGTTGGGAAATAAGTGGGATATGAGGCAAGAAGTCTTGTATATCAATGTTTCCTAGTTCGTCCCAATAGTTAAAATAACAAATTTATATTGAAATTTTGAAGTGAATTGTTCAGTACCAAGAGGGTTGTATAGTAAGTATGTCAACTCCTCATCCTCCCGATCTCTTTCGAGTTCGGTCCGGTACCGTTGACATACCCAAGCAGCTACCTCTTTTACTGGACATTTTCTTCCCATTCTGTAAGAGCGGCAAAATTATCAAGTTCTCCCGTTATCCTTGAATATTCTAACCCGCCATCGATGGATATTGCCTGATCCGAGCAATATTTGAAATCGTGAGTAGACTTTAACTCTAGCACTAGTACTAAACAAATAAGTCTCGATTAGTACTCTATTAATTTTAGTAATATAGTATGTAGGTTTATTTTTGTTTATCAAATTGAATTTAAATAACTATAAAACTAATCTTTTTCAACTGTATATCTAACTTGTTTAAAGGTTACTATGTCTCCATTTTCGGCATCATCTTTAGTTTGCAAAAGTTGAACTTTTGGTTTGTAGTCCGTCCTATGAGCATCTTTAATACCCTTAATGTTAAGTTTGTAGGATTCATCATTTTTTATTTTTTGTTCAAATACTTTTTTATTGGCAACAAAAATAAAGGTCACTTTATTTTCATCAATTCCCTTAGTCATAAATTCTAATTGATTATCTTTTGTTGTAATTGTCGGTGTTAATAATTCAATACTTCCGTTTCCAGTTTCTTGTTTAGTAGCAACTTCATAAGCACCTCTATCACTTGAATCTAAAGAATTTTCTATTATACCTGAACATCCGGATAATGTGATACCAACAAATAGAATAAAACTTAATCCAATTCTCTTTTTCATAAGATCACCCCAACCCCAAAAAAATTTTCGACTTCGTCAGCAAGGGAATGAATTGTCATTCCCAACTCGTTAGCGTGGAACATAGATGATTAAATGTAAATCAATTGAAATTATACCATTATATGATAATTATAAACAAGGTGTATATGGGGTGATCCCCCTATAAGT
This sequence comes from Bacillus sp. S2(2024), assembly GCF_050474045.1. Taxonomy (NCBI): domain Bacteria; kingdom Bacillati; phylum Bacillota; class Bacilli; order Caryophanales; family Bacillaceae; genus Bacillus; species Bacillus sp. S2(2024). The sequence continues at coordinate 2,703,323 of NZ_JBFLUS010000003.1, read as the reverse complement.
TCATCCTTTTTTAAAATTTTTTACGTTTCCTAGTATAGATGTTCCTTCTATTTCAATGAAGGATTATGTTAACTTTTACATGAATATGATATATACTTAAATCTGAACATTCGGAAAAAAGAGGTACAAAAATGCTAACTTGAAATTATTGAGAGATAGGGGGAGGATTTATGGAAAGACAATATACAATCTCAAATTTTTCACCAACATTAGAAGAATATAAATATTTATGTTCAGTTGTGGGTTGGGAAGATTATATGAACTTTGATGTTGCCGAAATATCATTAAAAAATTCTGTTTTTTCCGTTACAGTTAAGGATGAGAGTAAGGCCATAGGAATGGGAAGAATTGTTGGGGATGGAGCTATTTACTTTTACATTCAAGATGTGGTAGTTCATCCAGATTATCAAGGAATGGGTATTGGCAAAAAAATTATGAATACGTTAGTAGAGTATCTAAAAGAAAACGCACCAAATAAAGCGTTTGTAGGATTATTCGCATCAGAGGGAAAAGAAAGATTTTATGAAAAATATGATTTTAAGGATTACTCACCTAGTATGACAGGAATGTTTACTGTAATAACGAAATGTGATTAAAAAATTTATATCGGGGTCCCGCCCCGTCGCTATCAAGCTAACAAAACAAAATTCCCCCTAAAGTGAAAAAAAACGCCATCCTTTCTGTATATTTCTACAAAAAGAATAACGCTTTCTATGAATTATGGATATAAATTCCTCTTAGGTTGATAGGCATGTGACTCTACCCCATCGCCATCAACTTAAGAAATTGATTGTTCCCCAAAACGGAAAAAATGAGCCGAATTCTTATAAATAACTGTAAAAAGGGAAAATTCTCGTTATGGGGAGTATCTTAAAATCTTAGCTTGATGGGCATGTGGGAATCCTATATGGAGGCTCACTTCTTATTCCTTTGTCGATTATCATGATTGGAGTCGGAGTTGCCTTTAGCTTAGCAATGATGTTTTTTAGTTTAAGTACCAAAAATATTTAGGAAGCTTCAGAATTATCCGGTATGGCTCAATCATTAGGGTATCTTTTAGCAGCTATAGGTCCTATTTTGTTCGGATGGCTACACGATATTACTCATAATTGGACTACCCCTTTATTGATGTTAATTTCCACATCAATAATCATTTTCATTACAGGTATGAGGGCAGGAAAAAATGTATATGTAACCTCTAAATAATCAATATCTTCTATAGCATTGCTGTTCTGAAGAGAGCTCTCTTCGATTGTATTTTTAGAGATAATGTATTCCAACTTTATTTATTTTCTATTTTTTTTAGTAAAACAAACTCATACCAATCCCTGTTATAAAAAAACCTTTATAATACTTTTTATGTGTATCATAAAGGTGAAATAATTAATATTTTATTTTTGCTGATAAAGGTTAGTAAGTTTATCTAAAAAAGTATATAACTGATTATTCATTGCTGTATAATCATTCTTTCTTAATTGCTCTGGAGACTGAACGAAACGATTTTCCTTATACTTTTCTAGTTATCGTTCAGAATGTTCAATTAATAATTCTATTAATTCAGGTGTAAACTCCATATGGCATTGGAAACCATAAACGAGTTCACTATATTCCACAATTTGCCGTGCACACCCCTCACTAAACGCTAATACTTTACTATTTTTAGTTAAACCAGGCATATCATTGTGCCAGTGGCCAACCGTACTTGTAGTAGCGAAATGAGAGAAAAGCTCATTCGTTTTTCCTTCTTCAGTTAAAGTAATAGGGAAGGTTCCTATCTCTTTTTCTGGACTATGTTCATAAGGTGTACCTAAGGCTTCACCAATTAACTGGGCACCCAAACAAACTCCTATAATAGCTTTATTAGACTCTATGCATTTTTTAATGACAGATATTTCTGCGGCTGCATCCTCCTGCACCTGGATAAACGGATGAAAAGGAATCTGGGAGTTGAAATGCAGTTGAATCTAAAATACGAATACTCTTGAAAACAGAAGTATATAGAGAAGAAATCGGTATAGATGAGACTAGTTAATGCCATTTTTGGCTCCTATATGTTTGAACACCTTTTAGGTAATTTATAGGTACTCTCTTTGTCTTCTACTTTGCGGTCTATGACAAGAACCCTGTGCTCAAGCCACTTTGATTTGCGTTGCAAGCTCATCCAGTGACCTAGCCTTATATGAAGTTCGTGTTCCTCAGACTTGAGATTTGCCGCCGACTTCCTTCAGATTCCGCGTCACCACGGACACACCCTTGTCTTAAGCTAATCGTTACTACTGCCTTCACGATTCGGTACTGGAACCCTAGAAAATAGACGCATACTAGGCGCACAATAAAAGCACAGCCTTCAAACAGACTGTGCTTTTTTCTGCGTATAAAGAATTAAAAAAGTTAATAATGGTTGCATAACATTTACCAGCAATCATCTCAGCCGTTTTGTGTGTGAAGAAACTTTGCACCAGAACCTTCCTCCAGTTTTATAGATTCCTTGCACTAAAACCGTTTAATCTAAGACTAGTGTTTGATAAATCTTTGATGATCCTTTAATCTCCTCGATTATTTCATGATTTAATAGTTCCTCAGTTTCAATTACCAATAGAGATATTTGTCCTTCCTCTTTTCGCGATACACGTATCATATTAATATTAATTTTACGTTTTGATAATATAGAAGTTACAGACGAAATTGTACCAAAATGATCATTGTTTATAATAAGAAGAGCTGATCTTGTTTCATTTAACTTCAAATCAAAACCGTTAATCTCAATAATTTTGATTTTTCCCCAACCAACCGAACAAGCAATCATCTCAATTTTATCTTCACCTTTGTATAAAGTAATCTTTACTGTATTGGGATAAGACGGTTTTGCAATCTCTTCTATACAATTAATTGTAATTCCTCTTTCTGTTGCAATTGTAAGTGCATTAGAGAATAGTGAGTCCTCCATTTCAAAGCCTAAAATACCACCAACAATTGCTACATCGGCTCCAACAGTGCAATTAATTTTTTTGAATGCTCCATATAAAGAAATTTCAATTTTTTCTGGGTCTTTTAAAAATAGCTGACGAACAATATGTCCTATCTTTGTTGCTTCTACTCCATAAGCACTAGGTGTTCCAATAGTAATAGAACCAATAATATCAAATACTGATTTATATTTCATGATTACTCATTCTCCTTAATATTAGTAGTAGGGATGTATTAATAAGATGTTTTTGTATTAAGAACATATTGTTGGTTTGAAATAAAGTTCAATTAAAAGCAATCTCGCAGCCACTAAGAATTTGATATATGGTCAGTTGTTATTTTAAATAAAGTTTGATCAAAATAAGAATCATCCGTTATTTTTAGTAACTTACTTTTTTAAGAAAGTTTAATCAAAATTTCACATAAAAGCTGATATCACTGTATTTAATTTGTTTTCACACCATTAAAACAGTTAAACTTTCTCCAAAACATCGCAACTTTTTTAAAAACGGTTCATCTTTTTTATAAACGGTACGACTTAATTTCAAAGCTACACATATTTCATAACTAAAAGTTAACGAAAATAATGACTATAATAAACAATCCATCCTCCTATCAGGATTTGTATCCAATTTAAAGGTTTTTTTTGATATTTTTAACAATAATTTTTAATAAAAAGGTGTATTGATTTATTTATCAGTATTAAAGATGAACAATCATGTTTATTTAAAAAATCAATAAATAGAGAATGCACTCTACTAGATAGTTACGCCTTATTTACAATTACACTAGAAATCTTGAAGATCTGTTCACAATAGAAGAAAACAGCATTATATTTTATAAATAAAGCCCATGGGAATTTTTTAATTCCATGGGCTTTCATTTTTCATAACATTCCGATTCCTGTATGGTAAGCGAAATCCTAGTGCAATTGCTGCTCCAATGCAACTAAATAAACATCCGAACAGTAAATAGAGAGTAGGTGTAGAGTCTCCAATCGCAACAGAGGCGACACCACCTATTGCAGGAAAAAGTGCCACCATATAACTACTGACTGATGCACCGATTCGTTCTACTAGCTTGAGGTAGAACATCCATGCCCCAAAGGAAGCAAATACAGTTAAAAATGCCAAAGCCCCAAGATAAGAAACTGACGTTGGTAGTGTAAAGTTCTGTTCTTGAAAAACACAAATAGCAAGTAAAAGTATCGAAGCCACAACAAAGCCAACACTATTCGAATAAACTGCATTAATACCACGACGTGCATTTTGGGCTGAAGCTGCATCACCAATAGCTGTAAGTATAGTTCCAATCAATGCAAGGCCTATTCCTTTTAAGTCACTTGTACTAGAGCTCTTTATTAGTAATGGATAAACCAATATAGAAACACCCGTAATACCGACTATTCCCCCTATTAGAATTCGGGGATGAAGACGCTCACCTAGAAATATACGAAGTGCAATCGGTGTCAGAACTGTCTTCAGTGAAAACAGCAGCGTTACTAGTGCGGCAGAAATCCAAATTGTCGCGTAGTATAAACACAAGTAGCTTAGGGCTAAGTTACATACCCCAAAAGTAACAAGGGGGAAAACATCTTTACGAGAAGGCCTACCATTTGGACGTACCACACACATGAGAACAATAAACATTAGTGCAGCCCCCATCAAGCGATAGGTCAATGACAATTCAAGACTTACAGGTGTACCTTGTATTTTTACTACAATAAAGTTTAATCCCCAAACTATTAAGCAGAAGATATACATAAAAGCTGTCATACATGTACCACGTTGTTCTCCTGTGCAAAAGGAATATCAAAATAATTAAAAACTTCTGTTAATGCAACAGCCAGTTGCGTTATCTGTTCCTCAGTGTGATTCGGTGTAACGTTAACCCGGAAGCGTTCTGTGCCGACAGGAACCGTTGGTGAATTAATAGGCTGCAGATAGACGTGATGTTGTTCAAGTAGACGCTGGGCAGCAGCTTTACATTTTTTTGCCTCACCAATTAGTACAGGAAGAATATGTGTTTCACTTGAATCCATTATCGGAATATTTGCTTGAGCAAGTGCTTCTCTTAACATGCTAGTCTTTTGGTGCAGGACATTTCGCTCGTTATCTGAAGATTTTAAGTGTTCAACGCTAGCATGACAGGCCGCAACAACAGCTGGTGGTAAAGATGTAGTAAAAATAAAACCGGATGCAAAAGAACGAACAGCGTCAATTAGTAATGCCGAAGCTGCAATGTATCCCCCGATTACTCCAATACCTTTTGCCATTGTTCCTTGAATAAAGTCCAATTGATCCACAAGACCTAGTTTAGCAGCTATTCCTGCTCCGCGAGGACCATACATACCGATTGCATGTACTTCATCAAGAAATGTTAAAGCATTATATTTATCTGCGAGATTCGCAATTTTCTGAATCGGTGAGATATCACCATCCATTGAGTATACTGACTCAAATACAATAATTTTTGCTCGATCATGTGGTTGAGCTGCAAGTAACTCTTCTAAATGGTCAACATCATTATGTTTAAATATCGCTCGTTCGGCTTGAGTGCTACGTATACCATTGATAATTGAAGCATGGTTTCGTTCATCAGAAAATACTATGCAATTTGGAAATAAACGAAGTAAACATTGTAATGTTGCATCATTCGATCCATATCCTGTAGGAAAAACTAGTGCGGCTTCTTTACCATGCCATTCCGCAAGTGAAGATTCAAGTGCAGCGTAATGATAATGTGTACCACCTATATTTCGAGATCCGCCTGAACCAGCACCAAACGCTCGAATTGCATCGTGCATTGCTTCAGTAACTACTGGGTGCTGAGACATTCCTAGATAGTCATTGCTGCACCAAACGACAACTGGCTCTGCATCTTCCTGACCATTCAATTGTGCTAAAGGATATTGGCCCCGTATCCGATTAATTGTGACAAATTCTCGATATTGTCCACTTTTTTTTAAAGATTCGAGCTTATTTTCAATAATTTCTGCATACATGACTTTTCCTCCTAGTATAATTTACGGCTCATCCAGTTTGATATTTAAATTAACAAAAAAAGGTAAAGCCGTTATAAAATTACTTTGTAAGTATATTGATAAAATACAAAAAAAAACAAATAAAAACAAAATTATGCATATTTTTATAATTTTATCAATAAACAATAATAACTATCATTAAAGAGATGGTCATATTACGCCATATATAATTAAGAAGAGACTCGTTTCCTCTCAAAGAATTATTGCCACAATTTTGTCAAATTCATATAAAACAACTCTTTTAGGGATAATCACAGGGTTGCTGCTCTAGTCCGTCACATGAATCTTAATAAAATGTAAAAAACCCAAAATTGTTTTACCTGCCTTTGCCTCCTTGATGATTTTCTGTTATTGAAACTATACTAGTAGTAAATAACATAGATGAGAGGGGGTTCTGGTGCAAAAACTTCAGGGTAATTGCAAGTAATCTCTAAGTCTTGGACATCCTAATACTATTACTCTAAAAGGGTGTGTGATCGGTATGGAAAAGAAAGATTTGTTTAAATGGAAACACTATCAGCCTGATCTTATTTTATTAACAGTAAGATTGTACCTACGGTACAATCTAAGTTTTCATGATTTGGTGGAAATGATGGCGGAACGGGGCATAACCGTTGCTCATACAACGATTATGCGTTGGGTTCATCAGTATAGTCCTGAATTAGACAAGCGACTTCGTCGGCATCTAAAACGTACAAATGATTCATGGAGAGTGGATGAAACGTATATCAAAGTAAAAGGTCAATGGATGTATTTATATCGCGCAGTGGATTCTGAAGGAAACACCATTGACTTTTGCCTAAGCAAAACAAGAGACCAAAAGGCTGCAAAGCGATTTGGTCTTACCCCTGTCAAGTGGACAGATTCAAAAAAGACTATGCAATCAGTGTGTTCCGATATTCGATTGGAGCACACTGATTCAGTTTTTTCTGAAATCGTTCATGATTATAGAACCAAATATAATCCTCAATGGCTCGATAGAGATCGTTTTCTGTTTTACATCCAGAAAAATACATATTCTCTGTTTTGACATGTGAAAAGAAGGATTCAATGCATGCATTATCTAGACAGTTTCCCTTGCGAGAATGACTACCTATTATCCCGAATGTTTTAATTTGATCATTGTATGTTTTAGATGTATACTGGAAACCCTGATCTGAATGAAGGATTGCTCCTTGTACTTCTCTTGTTGTAGCCAGTTTTTTGACAGTATCACTCACCAGTTTCAAATCATTTCGTTTGGATAGCTCCCACGCGACGATTTCATTATTAAAAAGATCTTGGATGGCAGACAGGTAATAGAAACGATCTCCAAGATCTAGATAGGTTATATCTGTAACATAAAGACGGTTCGGTTTATTCGTTTTAAATACACGATTGAGTCGATTCGGTTGTATGATAGAGGCCTTCCGCCCAAAGAAACGGCGTTTCTTTCGAATTACAGACCGAATATTCAGCTCTTTCATTAACCTATACACACGTTTATGATTCACATGAAACCCTTCTTTTTTCAGTGCTATTTGCAAGCGGGGACATCCATAAAAAGGACGTGTATGATGGATAGCCATTAAATGTTTCTTCAAGAGTTGTTCATATTGGTACCTTTTTCTTCGAACTTTCTCCGTTTCTCTCCATTTATAGTAGCCAGATCGGGAAACACCCGCAATCGTTACGAGCCAGGTAATAGGATAATTCTTGTGTAATTCGTGAATGATTTCAAAACGTTTTACTTTTGGAACCCATCCTTCCCATGTAGATTTGGATACTGCTTTTTTAAGTATTCAACCTGCGCTTTTAAATAATCTCTTTCTTTCTCGATACTTTTAAATGTTGTTTTAGATAAGCGATGAAAGGGATTGAGTTCTCTTGATTCTCCCCCTCGTTGATCAGCCAAAGGCTCACCCTGCTTATGCTTCTTTACCCAATCTTTCAATTGAGTAGGACTTCTAAGCCCTAGTTCATTTGCCAGAATCTGATAACTCTTTTCTCCATTTACATACAGCATGACTGCCTTACGTTTGAATTCTTCTGTATACGGTTGAAATGTTTGTCCTTTTTTAGCCAAAGAAAATCCCCTCCAAATAGAGTGTAACACTTACTTATCAAAAACAGTCTTTTTACACTGTCTACTCAAAAGGGATAATACCAATTCTTCAAGAAAGCTTTGCAGTCTTTTCATATCTCTGAGCCTCGTGTCGTGACGGTCGATAAGAATCCAGCCTATCCTATAGCAGTTGAAGAATTGAGAAAAGAAAAAAAGATGCCATTAGGCATCCAACTAAGGCAAGTGAAATATCTCAATAACATAGTGGAACAAGATCATCGGTTTATTAAAAAGCGAGTTCGTTCGATGTTAGGATTGAAATCCTTTCGCACAGCTACATACATTATTTCTGGAATAGAAGCTATGCATATGGTAAAAGAAGGGCAACTTGTTTTACTGGATAAGTCTGTCCAAAATCAAGTGAATTTCATTCATCAACTATTTGGAATTTCTGCTTAAGACTAGATTCCACTAGGAAACTTTTGCTTCTTTATATCTTTCCTAAGTATTTGCACCAGAATCGCCGACAGCTACTAAAATAATATCTTTCTTGAAGTGTTTTCCTTAAAAATATCTCATGTCTGATTCCCCTAGATCCTGTTTTCTAGAGTGTAGCTTTATGTGGAAATTTTGCAACAGAACCAAATAAACCCTGATGGGTTTTGTCTTTTTTCAATTAAACCGCTTGCTCTTTTTCAATTTTAAGATAAGCAGAAGTAACAGCGGTTGTAAACCAAATAAAAAAAACGCAAAGTTGCCCATCACATCCCCGAATTTAAATAGGTCATTAGTATTTTTCGGAATCATAGAAATGATGTAAATAACCGGGAGTAAGCCAAATATAAATGGATGAATGTTCTTTTGAAAAAGTTGCGCCAGTCCCAAAGAAGCAGCATAATAACCAATGCTAAAGCAAGTAAACATTTTCATAATCCATATTGCGAGCAAAAAAGACTCAAATCGTTCAAATAACAAACCAGGTATTTCAAAACTTCGCATGAGGTCAACCGTCGGCCATGTTCTTGTTATCACTCCATCGATGGAAAACACACCGATGACTATTATAACAGTTATCAAGTAAACGATCAGTGAGATAGAAATTCCAACTAGAACAGCTTTTACTGCTTTATTTGGCTGTTTCATAAACGCCATTATAATCAACATGCTTTCAAAACCTGTATATGAGAGAGCGGTTGTTTTGATTCCTTTTAGTACTGGTATGATTCCCAATCCCAGTACCGGGCGGAGATTATCTATCTCAAATATTTTGAGACTCATAAAAGCAACCAACAAAAAAAATCCAATCGCAATGGGGAGGATAATTTCAAGCAAGCGTGCAATGGGATTTATGCCACCCATGATTAGATAGAGACTCACCCACATAAATGGCATCACGATGGCCCAAGACGGGGTGTCTTCCAATAAAAAGAAACTGGTTATTTCTGCTAATGAACGGGTATGAAACCCACTCATCATTACAAAATAACATACAAGGATTAAACTTAGTAACCCGCCCATCCATTTCCCTACAATTTCTTGGCTGTATTGATAAAAGGTTTTTCCAGGAAACTGTTGACCTAATTTGATCATAATAAAGCCTAGTATCATCGCGATTAGCCCACCTAAAATTACAGCTAACCAGATATCTGGTGTTTTCACTTTCTCTGTAGATGCTCGTGGCAAGGTTAAAATCCCCGTTCCAAGTGTATAATTGGTAACGATAACAGCTGTTTGAATTGTTGTAATACGATCTTTTGGGTTCGTAATCATCGTGGATCACTTCCTTATCCATAATTCAAGCTTACTATTTTTAGAAGGTTCATTATTCCATGTTTTTTCATATAAATGGAACTATTTTATATTTCCAAAAAAGAACAAAATTATGCATATTGTATTCATGTGGAGTTTACATAACAGGGGTCACCATACATGCTCATCAGCTTAAGAAATAAGGCGTTCCCCAAAACAAAAAAATGAGCTGATTAGACGATATGAAATCCTTTATAGAAGAAGCACTGGATAGAAAACGTCTTGGAGAAGAGTTTCCATTTGTTATTTTACTTCGTGAGAATAATGGGGTCCCGCCAACCAAATGACATAAAATCCACGTTAAGACATTTTTGGGAAGTGAAAACCTTGATTTTTGTACGCTAAGGATTGTAACTAAAATGAACGTTTTTGTTACAACATAGGTTTTAATAAGGGTTAGCCTTCATTTAGCCAATTTAGTTGTAACAAAATAGTGTATCAAAAATAATTTGTAACATTATTAATCGTAATCCTTTTTGTTACGCAAGGAACGCTTTTATATTAAGCTTTCTTTTCCTTAGCGTGGGTTTTATGTTAGTACGTTGGCTGTACCCCATAATGAGCATCTAATAGGATGTTTTTGCTCATCCCCCTCGAAAAAGGGGAATAAGGGAAAAGTACACTCTATTATGTTTCAAGTGAATATTCTCGTACCAACCTGGTTAGAATATCAACTTCATTGATGTTCTTAATAATTGCGTCCAAATCTCTATCTTTATGCTGGGAATACGGTCAAATATGACTAGCAAAATGATTCTCTTGGAATAATGTAAATTGGTTTTGGCGTATATAAAAATGGAAGTTTAGTTTCAAAAGAATTGCTTGCAGTGGGAAGGATTGGAGAAAACTTCAGATTTTATACTTCTCCAACCAGTGGATGCTATTATTTAGGCGCGCTTTGTGAAGGTAGAAACGATAAAAGGTGTCAGGGGGGCGCAAGTTACTATTAGTAATCATGATTGGCGTAATCAAATAAGACACTTTATAAATACATTAAGAGTTTAAGAAAGAAGGAATAATCATATGAATACATTTAATCTTTCTAATGATGGATCTATTCAAACAAATTTGAAAGGGAAAAATCTTCTTGCTCAACCTTACTTAAATAAAGGATTAGCATTTACAAAACAAGAACGTAAAGATCTTGGCTTAGAAGGGATATTACCTCCAACAGTTTTAACGTTAGAAGAACAAGTTAAACGTGCTTATCTACAATTTAAAGGACAACCTAATAACTTACGGAAAAATATTTGGTTAAACGATTTATCTAATCGTAATACCGTATTATTCTATCGATTACTAACAGATCATCTTAGTGAAATGTTACCTATCATTTACACTCCGACTGTTGGACAGGCCATTCAAGAGTATAGTCATGAATATCATCGTCCAGACGGTGTTTATCTTTCTATTAATGATATAGATGGAATTGAAAAGGCATTTGCAAATAGTGGAGTTAAAGCAGAGGATATTGATTTAATTGTAGCTACAGATTCTGAAAGTATTCTGGGTATTGGAGATTGGGGAGCAAATGGAATTAATATTTCTGTTGGTAAATTGGCTGTTTACACGGCAGCTGCAGGTATCGATCCCAGTCGTGTGTTATCTGTTGTATTAGATGTAGGGACAAACAACGAAGAATTGTTACAAGATCCTCTTTATATTGGAAATCGACATGAACGTGTTCGAGGCGAAAAATACGATAAATTTATTGATGCATATGTTGAAAAAGTATTAGAAATGTTTCCAAATGCTTTATTACATTGGGAAGACTTCGGTAATGTCAATGCGCGCAACATTATTGAGAAATACGGAAATAAGGTTTTAACATTTAATGATGACATTGAAGGTACTGGAGCTATTACGTTAGCAGCTATTCTTTCTGCTGTTCAAGTTACTGACGTCCCATTACGAGAACATCGAGTAGTGGTATTTGGACCAGGAGCTGCAGGGATTGGTAACGCTGATCAAATTCATGATGCGATGGTGTTCGATGGTCTTCCGACAGAAGAAGCATATAGTAGATTTTGGGCCGTTGATTACCGAGGCCTTTTAACAGACGATATGGATGATATTTTAAACTTCCAAAAACCTTACTTACAAAAAGCGGAAGAAGTAAAAGATTGGGCACGTGATGAATCCGGTAAAATAACTCTTCTGGAAGTGATTAAACAAGCAAAACCTACTATTTTGATTGGAACATCAGGTGTAACGGGAGCCTTTTCAGAAGAAATCGTAAAAGAAATGGTCAAACATGTGAAACGCCCAGTCATTATGCCAATGTCAAACCCAACGCCATTAGCAGAGGCAACTCCGCAAGATTTACTTACTTGGACAGATGGAAAAGCATTAATTGCAACAGGAAGTCCATTTGAACCCATTTCTTATAAAGGTACAGTATACGAAATTGGTCAATCTAACAATGCATTTGTATTCCCCGGTTTAGGACTTGGTTCGATTGTCGTAAAAGCGAAAGTAATTACAAATGGTATGTTTACTGCTGCTGCAAATGCTGTAGCTAATATGACTAATAGTCGTAAAACTGGTGCTTCATTGCTTCCAAGTACAAAGGACTTGCGTTCTGTTTCTATAGCAGTAGCAATTAAAGTTGCAAAAGCAGCTATTCAAGATGGCGTGGCTCAACACGTTCCAGAAAATGTTGAACAAGCTGTAAAAGATGCCCTGTGGCATCCAACTTATAAATCAATCAAAGCTAGTGAAAATTAGGGGATAGCTATTTAATGGGAATTGTTCACTTTGAAGTTAAATCGTAATTTAAGATATATGTGCTTAGATCGAAGTGAAGTATGGAGGATTTTAAAATGGGAACTAGTCAAATCTTTATTATTCTAACACCTATTTTCTTTACCATCCTATTAGGATATTTAGCTGGATATTTTAAAAAATTTGATGCGGCGACATCAAAAGGATTAAATACATTAGTAACTAAATTTGCATTACCAGCCCATCTATTTGTGGCGATTACAACAACCCCTAAGCAAACATTAATTGAAGAATGGTCATTTTTACTTGCCTTAGTTATTGGTATTGTAGGTTTTTATATTGTTTTCCTGTTAATTGCTAAATACCTATTTAAATTTTCATTAACAGGAGCATCAATGTTTTCTTTAAACTCAACCCAACCAACTTTTGCATTTATGGGAATTCCAGTTTTAGGAAGTTTATTTGGAGCAAGTGTGGTCGCGGTTCCAATTGCCATTACAGGAATCGTTGTGAATGCCATGCTAGATCCATTAGCTACTATTATTGGTACAATAGGTCAACATCAGAATAAAGAGACCAGTGAGAAAGAAAGTCTTTTTAAAGTAACTATTAAGTCAATTTTACATGGTCTTTCAGAGCCGTTAGCCTGTGTTCCTTTAGTTGGGGTTGTTCTTGTGCTATTCGGGTTCCAATCACCACATTTATTAGTGACGAGTTTAGAGCAAATTGGTGGTATTACATCGGGTGCAGCGTTATTTGCTGTTGGGGTTACAATCGGAATTCGTAAAGTTCAATTTAGCCCAACTGCATTGGGGATTGCAATACTTAAAGTGATTGTTCAACCACTTGTCATGCTTGGAATTGCGCTTGCAATAGGATTATCTTCAGGTGACGTAACAAAGTTAGTTTTATTAGTAGCATTCCCAGGATCTGCAGTAGCTGCTATGATTTCTGCGAAATTTGACAGTCTAGCAGGTGAGACAGCCTCTGCTTTTGTTATTAGTGCGCTTATGTCTCTCGTCACCCTTCCCTTTTTGATTTCTTGGTTGATGTAAATAAGTTACTGTCAATCAATTGAGATTGTAAATTCCTTCTAAGCAACGACTTTAGATTGAATGACAGATATGAGATTATACGAGGCGTAGAAAAACGCCGGTGACCTTAAGTAGGTGACCGGCGTTTCCATATTAGCGTTTCGGCATTTTGCTCTCATCCATGTACAGCAGGTTCCAGCGGTGACCGTCCAGGTCAGCAAATCCTGCGCCGTACATCCAGCCATCAATTTCACTCGGCTTGCCAAAGATGTTTCCTCCGGCAAACTCTACTTTTTGAATAAATGCATCTACTTCTTCTCTGCTTTCAGCGCCAATGGAAAATATTACTTCTGCGCTATGGGAAGTATCTGCGGTTTTTGAACCTGTAAATTTCTCAAATGCCGCATCCGGGAACAGTAGAATCGTTGTTTGTCCTATGGCAAGCTTGGCTCTTTCGTTACCAACGCTCGCCGCATGGAATCCAATCTCATTGAAAAAGGCAGTTGACCTCTCAACATCTTTGACCGGCAGGTTAATCCAAATCTCCTGTGACATGGCTGTAGCCTCCTGGAATATATTTTCAACTACTCCTACTATACTATACTTCTGGCAACAGAAGCGAATCTTATAAAAGAAACCTCGTCAAGAAAATGAGCTTAGCGTTGTAAATCCACATTTTCCTTACGGGGCCTCAGGTAGGGGAATTACCCCCTATTTTATTTATAAAGTGCATTAGAATGAATAGTAATTGTATAATTTTTATATAATAAATATGAATAATCCCGAAGAAATGTATAACAAAAGTTATACTCTATACTTCTCCTTCCTACTAAAAAAGTTGTTCCTTGATGAAAAATGAGCACTATCCATCATGGAGATTTCAATTATTTCCTTCTTTAAATGTATTCATATATGTCTTAACAGCTTGAAATAAAAATTCTTCTTGCCCTAAACCTGCAGCCGTCGCCATTTTAATGACTTGTTTTTTAAATTCATGTTCTGCATGGAAAGTTAATGGCTCTGATATTTCAACATATAGAAACAATGGCAGTTGAATTTGCAATAATAAAGCAAGAATTACAAGATATAAAAGCTCAAAATGAGCACTTAAAAGAAATAATTCATAATCAGGCAAAAAACAAGCTCAAATAGAACATGAACGTTTGACAAAGAAAGTAAGCGTGATGAACAACTTATGTCACTTATTCGTGATATGCAGGAAACAAAGAAAATCATTGCGGCCACAGAACAACAAAAGAACAGCATATTTGGCTGGTTTCGGCGCAAAAAATAAGGCATGCATGGAGATATCATGCATGCCTCGATCCCAGAGGGTACATTATTACTTTATTCAGGATCAAAATTACATTTCGCACATTTAAAGTATACTATAGCATGAGTTAATTTCCAATGTTTCCCTTTTGTTTTTATGCAAGATTTTATACAATTTCGGATTGGGAAATAAATGGTAAGGATACTAAAATCCTTGTTGTTTCTGTATTGCACAAAAACATGTACAACCTGAAATTTTATGGACTGTATAAATTATAGGAATAATGCGGGTTTGGGAAGTAGGAGAACTACTGATAATGGTATGTCATGTTAATCGTATATGTATAGAATATTCATTATTCTTCTTTCCCTTTTTCCTGTGGGAAATTAATCTAAATATTTGATTTTTTTTGTATGTTGCTTTATAATTAGACTAAGTGTAATTCCTCTATACGTAACTGGCGAAGCGTGGAGTACCACGAGGAAGCGTATAGTTCATATAGTCGTACGCCTGGGCAAAAGTATTTGATTGTAAGTAACTTAACAATCAAATACTTTTTTGTTTTTGAGAATGATTAAAAACAAAAATAGGAGATGAAGTAAAGTATGTATAATACTAAAAATGCAATCATCGGATTTATTGGTACAGGTGTTATGGGAAAAAGTATGGCTACCCACCTTATAAAGGCAGGATATACAGTTTTAGTTTATAATCGAACTCCTGCCCGTTCTCAAGAGTTAATAGAAAATGGTGCCATTTGGAAAGAAACTGTAGCTGAAATTGCTGCTCAAGCGAATATTATTATTACAATGGTGGGTTACCCGAAAGATGTAGAGGGAATTTATTTCGGGGAAAAAGGGATTTTACACCACGCTAAACCAGGTACATATGTTATCGATATGACTACATCAAGTCCTATTTTAGCGCAAAACATTTACGAAATAGCCCGTGGGAAGGGAATTTATACATTAGATGCCCCTGTGTCAGGGGGAGATATTGGGGCCAAAAAAGCAACTTTAGCCATTATGGTAGGAGGAGAACAACAAGATTTTGATGCAATGAAACCTATATTTGAGCTAATGGGAACTAATATTATCCTACAAGGAAAAGCTGGGGCAGGACAACATACGAAAATGTGTAATCAAATTGCTATTGCTTCAAATATGATAGGGGTTTGTGAAGCAATGGTGTACGCTAAGCAAGCAGGTCTTGATCCAAAAGATGTATTAAGAAGTATTGAAACAGGAGCAGCAGGAAGTTGGTCTCTTAGTAATCTAGCTCCTCGGATGATTAATGGAGATTTTGAACCAGGATTTTATATTAAACATTTTATAAAGGATATGAGAATTGCTCTTGAATCAGCAAAAGAAATGGGATTATCAACACCAGGATTACAATTAGCTAAATCATTATATGATGAGCTCGCTGACAAAGGAGCAGAAGATAATGGAACCCAAGCATTATACAAACTATTAAATAAACAACCTTTACATAAATCTTAGTAACTCTAATATAAAATTTATTTACTAGAAAAGAAAATACTCCAAGCAAGTGGTTCCTTATATGATGATAATACTGGGTAGGATGGCACGAGTGGCTATCAAGGTATCTGGCGTAGGTGGGGCCGATACTAGGGACAGGGGAGAAATATTGTTTTTTTACTATTATAAAACTCTATATATTATAAAGAAAAGTGGAAAAGGAACTGACTTATGAAGTGAACCCCAAAAGTTAGACACATATTTTTAAGCAGCTTGCGAGGTATGAATTCTGTATTGTACAGGACTCATACCTTTTAATTTTGTTTTGATTCGATTGTTATTGTAGTAATGAATATATTGTTCTAATTCCAACGTAAAATGCTCCATGCTTTCAAACTCTTGTAAATAAAGTAATTCAGACTTTAATAAGCCAAAGAAGTTTTCAATGACTGCGTTATCTAAACAGATTCCCCGGTGGTCGATAACACTCAGCTATATTAAAGTGATGAAAGGTCATGACGGTTTATATCGAGAGAGTAGAGAATCGGCAATTTCGTGGTAAATAAATTTTTGTTCGAATGTTATTCAGGTCAATCGGATTCCTTCAAATGCATTCATTACCAAATGATGCACATAGGAATCATCCAACTTTTCGCCAGTTACGAGCAAACGATAGAAAATCGGCCCGTAAATGAGAACGATGCTTATTTCAATATCGAGAGTTTCTTTCAATTCTCCTCTTTGAATTCCCTTCTCCAGAAGATGCTTAGCTTGGAGTCGCCGGGGCTGAAAATATCGGGTACGATATTCCTTAGCCAATTTTGAATCAAACTGCCCTTCGCCTATTAACTCCGTAATAAAGAAATAACGCAATTGAGATGTCTATATATTACCAATTAATTTATTAGGATTCCATACGTCTCATGTTGAGAAATAAATTATAAGTGGTTTGATAAAACTAAAATGAATTATTGACATAATATTTTGACGATCATATAATAAATCTCGAATTAGAAGTATTTTACAAAGGATTGGTGATTATGAGTGTGATTAATAATGATGAGAATTTATCTTTAAAGTTATTTGTTATATTATCACGAGCAGTACAGTCAATCACAAAGCGTATTGAAGAAGATATAAAAAGTTATGGACTTAATCCAACTGAATTTGCAGTTCTTGAGTTACTATACAATAAAGGCGATCAGCCTATACAAAAAATTGGAGACAAAATATTACTTGCAAGTAGCAGTATCACGTATGTAGTTGATAAGTTGGAAAAGAAGAGGTTCTTAATACGAAAACCATGTCCTAAAGACCGCCGTGTCACGTATGCGTCAATTACTTCAGAAGGTATTGAATTGATGGATACTATTTTCCCTCAGCATAAAGAGGGGATTCGGCAAATATTTGGTGGTTTGGACTCTGGTGAGAAAAAAGTGATAATCGAACAGTTGAAAAAATTAGGATATTATGCGCAAGAACTATAAATTTTCAAACATATATCTCGAATTAGTAATATCTTAATTAAATATAAATTAAATAAAAGTAAATAAACAGGAGGGGAGAAATCAATAAATGTAGTACATTTATTGGTATCCAAAATAAAGAAATCATGGGATTACAATTAGTATAAGCAGGGAAGATAGTTGTTATACCAACGCATACATAGTGTTCTTTTAAGTGTGAATCTTTCATAAAGCTGAAAGTGGGTGCCAAGAATGGAATTACGTCATTTAGAGTATTTTATTCAAGTTTGTAATAATGGTAGTTTTACTAAAGCTGCGGAAGTTCTAGGTATTTCACAGCCGACTTTAAGTCAACAAATACGTGTGTTAGAAGGTGAACTTGATACACCTTTATTTCATCGAGTTGGAAGAGGCATCAAAATTACAGAAGCAGGTAAGTTACTATTTGATAAAGGTAAATTTATCATGCAGCTATTTGATGAGGTTCATAATGAGATCTTTGAATTAAAGGGTGTGAAAAGAGGTGTGATTACTATAGGAGGGTTATTAGAGGACCTCACCTATTTAACACCTTATATAATGCAATTTCAACAGCATTATCCCAACATCTTAGTAAAAATTATAGAATCAGAAGTTGCTGTAAATCAAATCGTTGAAAAAAATATTGATATAGGGATCACACGTAATTTTCAAACTTCAGACACATTAACAAGTACTCTTTTGTATAGCGAAGAGCTCGTCCTTGTGATTCCAAAAAATCATCCTTTGAATGAAAAATTATTTGTTTCTTTTCAAGAATTAGTAGGGCTAAGTAGAATAATGGTTTCAAGCAGTTGTCGTGAATCAATTAAGATATATTGTGAAAATTTAGGGTTATCTTTATCTGAGGCAAATATAGAAACAAAATCTTCTATTTCTCTATTGAGTCTTGTATGCAATGGACATGGGGTTGCCATAATACCACTCTCACTGGTTGATTATGTTAATAATGATTCCTTGAGCATAGTTCGTATTGTTGATCCAACACCAAGTCAAGATATTAATCTTATTCACTTTGATGATAAATTTTTAAGTTTTGCAGCACGTATCTTTATGCAGAAGTTAAATGATCCTGAAAAAGCATCAGTATAATAGAAACAATAATGATTCTAGTGCAAGAATTTAAAGAAAATTGAAAATGGTCTATAAATCTTGGAATAAGACCTATATTAAAGTCAAAGGGCAGTGGATGTATATGTATGGTGCAGTCGGTTCAAAAGGGAATACCATTGATTTTTATTTAAGGAAAAATGGAAAAATCAAATCAGCCAAGTATCTTTTCATATGCGCCTGTTCCTCATTTTATCATATCTGGCGAGAAGACCCCCACCTCAAGCGCGAAACGATAGGTGGAGGGAGTTCAATAAGAGCTGAGTCCTTCCAATGTTAAGGTTCAAGTCTTTTGACACGGCTACATCTATTATTTTGAGATTAGCAGTCATGCAAATGATCAAAAAAGAACAGATTAATTTACGGCATCAGTCTGTTCAAAACTAGAAAGAATTCATCCATCGATTGTTTGGACCTACAGCATAAAATAGAATTCCGATAGAAATATATAAGCTATATTCTCTTTTATTGTATCTTTGCACCAGAACCCATATTACCATTACTATTTGGGTCCGTCCTCGGCCCCAAACCCTTATTGTAGAAAGAAAACCACCGGCATTAGACCGGTGGTTCTGACTTAGAAAGCAAAGCAAGTACAACCAATACCCCATTTAGTTCCATCTTTTCCTATTACGGTATGAGTGTGTTGATGGAGAGGGTTACTGCAACTATGTAATTTGTGATCATGGGTATCGTGAGAAAGTATATTGTGGGCTAGGTTAGCACCACCATAACCATAAACTCCCGTTGGTGCCCAATCAGGTGATGCTGGCGGCAATTCAGGTGACAAATTTTTAAATTCATCATTTCCATAAACAACCTGCCCACCCATAATGGTGAGTAATGATTCAAGGTCTTTGATTTCTTCTTCCGGCACAGTAAAGTAGTCAGCAGACAATACAGCAATATCAGCAAACTGACCTACTGCAAGGGTTCCCTTTTTACCTTCATCACCAGAGAACCACGCACTTCCCTTGGAATATAGTTCCAGGGCTGTTTTTCTATCAAGTTTATTTTTTTCATCGTATATCGAAAGACCACCAATGGTTTTTCCGGCAACCATCCAGTAAAGAGCAACCCAAGGGTTATAGCTGGAAACCCTGGTTGCATCACTACCTGCGCCAACAGGTATACCCAGGTCTAGCATACGATAGATCGGAGGAGTGCGCTTTGCAGCTTCTTTTCCGTATAAATCAACAAAGTATTCACCTTGGAAAGCCATGCGATCTTGGATGGCGATACCGCCATTTAAAGCCTTAACACGTTCCATACTACGATCTGAGATTGTTTCTGCATGATCAAACCACCAGCGTAGACCATTAAAAGGAATTTCTCTGTTGACTTCCTCAAAAACATTTAAGAAACGTGTTATTGACTCGTCATAAGTTGCATGTAAACGGAATGGCCAACGGTTTTCCACCAATAGAGAAATTACTTTCTTTAAGTCAGCTTCCATCACCGTAGCTAGTTCGGGCCGCGGCATTTGAAATTTTTCAAAATCGGCTGCCGAGAATACTAACATTTCTCCGGCACCATTCATTTTATACTTATCATTTCCTTGACCTGGAGAAACAATTTTTGCCCATGAAGCAAAGTCTTCATATTCATGATTTGGATTTTGCGTAAATAGATTATACGCAATACGCAAAGTTAATTGTTCCTTCTCGGCTAAATGTTCAACAACTTTGTAATCATCAGGATAATTTTGGAACCCACCACCTGCGTCAATAGCACTTGTAATACCTAATCTATTTAATTCGCGCATAAAATGGCGAGTTGAGTTAATCTGGTCGTCAAAATTAAGTACTGGAGCCTTACCCAAACTTGAATAAAGAATAGAAGCGTTAGGATTGGCAATTAAAAGACCCGTTGGATTACCTCGTTTATCCCGCTCAATTAAACAGCCTGGAGGGTCTGGGGTATTTTTTGTGTATCCCAGTGCACGCAGCCCAGCACGATTTACAAGTGCTCTATCGTAAAGATGTAGCACAAAGACAGGTGTGTCTTCAGAAACAGCATTAATCTCTTCCAAAGTTGGCATACGTCTCTCTTTAAATTGAAATTCAGACCAACCTCCAACTACTCTTACCCACTGAGGAGCAGGTGTACGCCTTGCCTGCTCTCTGAGCATTTCCAGAGCAATAGCAAGTGATGGAACACCTTCCCAGCGCAATTCCATATTATAATGAAGACCTCCACGAATAACGTGTATATGAGAGTCATTCAAGCCCAGAATAGCTCTCTTTCTTTTAAGGTCTATTTTTTTGGTTTTTTCTGTGGCACTATTAAGAAGTTCATCTCCACCTACTGCAGTGACTAAACCATCAGTTATGGCGATAGCCGATACCTCAGGTTGAGATGGGTCAAGGGTAGTGATTTTTCCGTTATATAAGATCATATCCGGTAAATTCATGTTTACACCTCATCTACTTCCTATTATTCTGTAACCATGGATGAAATGCTTTACCGAGAATCGGCATGATTACCCATGATAGTAAGGACACTATACATACAGAAACAAAAAAAGCTGACATAATAGGATTCATATTTTTTATAATAGGTCCTATCACTTTAGGAACCAACATGCTAAGAGGCCATACACCCAGAAGGGTAACAATAGACATTTTCCATTTTGGCGGTGGAACTGGTGTTTTCGGAGTAACAAACCAATAAGCCAAACTGCTTTCAGTTTTGTAAGTTGGGTTAGTAGCTTGAAATTGTTCTGCCTTTTTTAACAAATCTCGACGAATATCTGATTCTTGCCAAGCACGTAGATGTTCATAAGTATCAAAGCGAAAAATAACAGTATACTCCCTGGATCCGTTATTGGGGACTATTAGATTTACGCCTAAATGCCCTGGAAATTTAGTAGCGGCAGCTTCGATTTCATGTCTCCATGTTTCAAACTGTTTTTCT
Organism: Bacillus sp. S2(2024); assembly: GCF_050474045.1. Taxonomy (NCBI): domain Bacteria; kingdom Bacillati; phylum Bacillota; class Bacilli; order Caryophanales; family Bacillaceae; genus Bacillus; species Bacillus sp. S2(2024). The sequence goes on along the minus strand of NZ_JBFLUS010000003.1, from coordinate 2,681,417 downwards.
CTACCTTCTTGAATTTTCCATGTAACAATCGTTGTTACTGCACCGCCAGCATCCATCGTGTTCCCTGTATGAGTTTCTCCGACAGTTACTCTTTCTTGTTTCATATTTTCCTGCTTGGAAGCGCGCCATGTACCATAGTATATGCGTATTCCACGCCTTGACCATAAGCGCCAGTGTGTTCTTTTACAATTTCCATAACAGCATCATAAGTGTCTTTGCGTGCCCAATCACGTTGGTATTCAAGTAAAACTTGAATTGCTGTCACTGGAATTGCTCCAGCTTGTTCTACACGACGCATAGCAGCATTATGTGCTGTCAAACTAGTACCACCTGAAGCATCATCAACTGCATAAACTTCATAGCCAGCTTTAATTGCTTCAAGTACAGGGAATGCAAGGCAAACTTCAGTCCAAAGTGCTGCAAATATCAATTTCTTTCTACCTGTTGCTTTAACTGCCTCAACAAATTTTGAATCTTCCCAAGAGTTCATTGAACTACGTTCTATAATTTCATGGTTTGGGAATATGTCAAGAATTTGTGGCCAAAAATAACCAGAAAAGCTACGTGTTTCAACTGTAGTAAGAATAGTAGGTACGTTAAAAGCTTTTGCTGATTTAGCAAGCAGCATAACGTTATTAATCAATGTTTGTCTGTCAATGCTTGCAACTCCAAAAGTCATTTGAGGCTGAAAATCGATCAAAACTAATGCACTGTTTTCCGGAGTTAACAATTCTAAATTACTCATGATAAAACTCTCCTTTTTTAAAATTGTTTCAAATAAAGTTTTTTGAAACAATTATATTTTCTATTAGTTTCAGCTGTAATCGTAAAAATAAAAGCTTTGCTATACTTCTTAATTTAAAAAGGAGCGCTGATTTAGCCAGCGCTAAATTTATGCTATCCACTTTTTAAAAAAGTGATTTATAGCTATTTCTTAGGAATAAATTTATGCATTTTGTTTACTAAGATCTCGCTGAGCTCCCATATAGCTTCCAATTATATTTTGATAACCTGGAAGATTACTAGCAAGCAAATTGCCAAAACCTTCGACATCGTTGCGCCAATCGCGTTGTAATTCGCACGCTACGCTAAACCAGTTCATAAGTTGCACGCCACTATGTGCCATACGCGTATTGGCAGCATCTGCAACTTGCTTGCTGAAAGTTCCTGAAGCATCAGTAACAGCAAATACTTCATACCCAGCTTTTATAGCGGAAAGTGCCGGGAAAGCAACGCAAACATCCGTAACTACGCCCGCGATGATAAGTTGTTTTTTTCCAGTTTCTTCGATTGCTTTTACAAAATCATCATTATCCCATGCGTTAATTTGTCCAGGTCGAGCTATTTTTGGTGCGTGAGGAAATAGATCAACCAGTTCTTGCATTAAAGGTCCGTTAGGTCCGTGTTCAAAGCTTGTAGTTAAAATAACTGGTAAATCAAAAAACTTAGCAGTGTGAGCCAGAGCTAAAACATTGTTCTTGAATTCATCAACACCATAGTCACGTACTAGTCCGGACATAAGGCCAGTTTGATGATCCACTAAAAGAACGACAGCATCATCTTTGTTAATACGAGAATAGAGATCAGACATTATGTATTCCTCCTAAAAATTAAGTAATCGAAGAAAGTTTAAACAATGGAATATTATCATAAATTTCTTCGTTTGTTACGATTAGTTTATAACTAAACTGACCGTTAATATTAGTTATAGCATCATTCACAGAACATGAAGCGCTATACAAATTTATAGTATTTGAAAACCAATTCATTAATCAATTCTAAATTACCTATAATTTCTATAGATGGTAACTATAATTATTTTCACCATAAAATTGATTGGTTTTACCTATACATTCTATAGATAGAACAATATTGATAGTCACCTATTTTTGTTATTAGAATTGAATATGAGGAATCCTCAGCAATTATTTCATGATGAAAAAAGGTATTAGATGGGGAATTGTTACAAAAACAGAAAATGAATTCATCGGAACAATAGAGTTTCATGCTTAGAGTCCACAACATAAACGTGCATAAATAGGTTACGAGATTCATCCGGATTATTGAAGAAAAGGATATATATTAGAATATTTTTTGGAGGTAGAAGAATGGCAAAAATTACTGTAGGAACCGAAAATCAAACACCCATTGAGCTATATTATGAGGATCATGGTACAGGGAAGCCAGTAGTATTAATTCACGGTTGGCCATTAAGTGGTCGATCTTGGGAATACCAAGTTCCTGCTCTCGTTGAGGCTGGATACAGGGTCATAACTTATGACCGTCGAGGGTTCGGGAAATCTTCTCAGCCATGGAACGGTTATGACTATGATACGTTTGCTACTGATTTACATCTGTTACTAGACCATATGGATCTCCAAGATGTCACACTGGTCGGATTTTCAATGGGTGGTGGAGAAGTAGCTCGCTATATCGGAAACTATGGAACAAATAGAGTAGAGAAGGCTGTATTTGCAGGAGCTGTACCACCATTTCTTTACAAGTCAGCAGATCATCCTGAGGGAGTATTAGATGATGCAGCAATTCAAGGATTTGAAAATGGAGTAAAAAGTGATCGTCTAGCATTTCTTGATGAGTTTACGAGAGGGTTTTTTGCTGCTGGAGATCGAACTGACTTAGTCAGTGAACCATTCCGACTTTACAATAGGGATATTGCAGCGGGTGCATCGCCTAAAGGAACACTAGATTGTATCGCTGCTTTCAGCAAAACGGACTTCAGAGGGGATTTAGCCAAGTTTAATATACCTACTCTTGTTATTCATGGTGATTCAGATGCAACTGTTCCATTTGAATATAGTGGGAAGCTAACACATGAAGCAATTCCTAATTCTAAGGTAGCTTTAATAAAGGGTGGTCTACACGGGTTAAATGCAACACATGCCAAAGAATTTAATGAAGCACTGCTATCATTTTTAAAGGACTGATTACAAATGAATAGTTGTTAACTGATAGAAGAGAGGCATTTTACCTTTTCTGAAAAGGTTGTTGGTAAGCGATTAGTTACACTCTTAAATATCAACTTTTATCATACATAAAGAAAAAACCGAAATCACAGATAGATTTCGGTTTATCATTTTTATAAACGGTTGAACTTTGTTTTAAATCCACAAATTATTTTGCTTGTATCTATCCTCTTCTTTTATTCTTATATAATGTATAACATTATATATTTGTTCTTGTTGAAACCAAGATTGATTCAAATTTCTTGGATCTAAATAAAAGTATCGTTTCTGTTTTCTTTTCTTATTTATCCCGCTACTTTTGGGCAGTAATAATTACACCTCAAGATTAAGAGAAGACGAGGAAGATAGCTAGGGGATAGCCCAATTGATGAGAGTTTTCCATCAGTGAATGATGAAGAACTTCCCACTAATAGTTAGTTTCGCTTTATTTCATTTTTGTTTCAGAAATGATAGGTAACCGAATATCTACAGTTGTTCCCTTGTTTAACTTACTTGTAATTTGTAACTTTCCGTTATGCTCTTCAATTATTTTATAACACATCATCAAACCTAATCCAGTTCCTTTTTCTTTTAAACTATAGAAAGGTTCACCTAAACGTGAGATACGATCTTGTGGAATGCCGCAGCCTTCATCTGTAATGCTGATTAAGATAGAATGTTTTTCTATCTGCATTGTTTGAATGAAAATATTTCCGCCTTGTGGCATTGCTTCTATCGCATTTTTTAAGATATTGATAAATACTTGTTTCAGTTGATTTCCATCACAATGAATTGTTGGTAAAACAGAGCCGTAATCCATATTGATATGTGTATTATGCATGATTGCTGTTGGTAAAATAAATGTTACTACTTCTTCAATTAACGTTTGAATTTGACAGGACTTTATAGATATAGCTTGTGGCTTGGACATTGCCATAAATTGATTTGTAATCGATTCCATTTGAGTAATTTCATTTAACATGACATCAACATACCATTTGTTTTTTTCAATAATATCGGGTTCTAACAATTTCAAAAATCCTTTTAAAGAAGTTAATGGATTTCGTATTTCATGAGCAATTCCAGCTGTTAGTTGCCCAACAACTGCTAGTTTCTCAGATTTTCTCAATAGTTCTTCTGTTTTCTTCAAATCTGTAACATCCTGTCCCATAATGACGATTCCTTTTCGGGACCCATCAGGATGAAAAAGAGGTACTTTTATAATATCGAGAATAAGAGGAGTGGAACTAGAATGCATAATAATTTCTTCACCACGTATGCTCTCTTTTTTCTCCCATGCAAATTCATCAGATTTTTCACAGTATAAGAAGGAGTTACGATATAGTTTATTATATTGGATTAACTCACTATCTTTTTTGCCGCGATATGGCACATTTTCAAAATTTAAACTAGAAATGGCATAATCATTTGCTTCAAGCCATCTTCCTTCTTCATCTTTCAAAAGGATAAATGCTGGCATTGCATTTATAAGAGTCCGTAAACGTTTTTCATTCTCTTTTAATGCGTGTTCCATTTTTTTACGCTCTGTAATATCTCTTAAACTACTTACAAACGCTACTACTTCTCCGAATGTATTTACAATAGGAGAGATAAAATTACTTACATTAATTAAATTCCCGTTTTTGTGCTTTCTAAGTGTTTCTTGCGATGTGAAAAGTTTGTTATTAGCAAGTTCTTGATAGATTTTGTTGTATTTCTCTTTTGAAAAATCTGGGATAGTAGGTATTGTTTTTCCGAGCATTTCTTGTTCAGTCCAGCCAAAAAGATTTTTAAAAGCTTTATTTGCTTTCATTACCCGAAGTTTTAAATCAAGAACAACAATGGCATCTACTGTATTTTTTAGAAGTGAGTCCAGCTGTTGCTTTGTTAATATAACGTCTTCTTTTAGTTGTTTTATCTTCATGATATCTTTCATTATTATATATGTTCCGATTATTTTATGATCAGCAACAATTGGAGAACTTTTTAAAATCACTTCGACAGGATAACCATTTTTATGTATCATAGATAATTTATAATCTTGATGTTTTTCATTCATTATATGTTTTAAGATTTGTAAATTTTGTTCTGTATGTTGTGGAGTAATGAAAGAATAGATTGCCATCTTTTCAAATTCTTTAGCTGTATATCCTAGCATTCTTTCTGCTGCAGGGTTGACACATAATATATTACCTTGTAAATCGACAGATAAGATACCATCAGGATTATGTTTGAAAAGAGATGTGCAATGCTCGGTTGCATTTATACATTCTGTCATTTTATTTTTTGTAATAATAGAGCGTCTTTTTGGATGTATACTTTTTTTAAAAGACGTAAATCGTTTCCGTCGCATTCATTATTCCCCCGGATAAATATTCTGTATATATATGATGATTTTAGATAGCTGATTTACTGTTTTATATGTTTTGTTTTAAATATTTAATATTCCTAATGTTATATCCTTTAAGAGTATAGACATGCTAAGTATGAATAGTCAATTTCAATTGTATATTTCTAAATTATAAGTTTTATTTTCTGAAAACGGTTAGTAAGTCTTTCTTTTTAAGATTTTGAGAAAACGAAGATGATAGGAAAGGAATAATTATCTGTAATCGTTCTATTGATAGGTTCACTTCATAATTGAAAATATCAGATGTTCTTTCGTTTTTCTTATACATCTTCATAATAAGTATATAAGTTATTTATAAAATACCTTTTGATATAATAAGGATAGTAAAGGGAGGGAATATTATGACGTTTAAGATTCAAGGGATTGATCATGTACAATTAGCAGCACCAGCAGGATGTGAAGAAAAAGCGCGCGCGTTTTATGGAGACATACTTGGATTAGAAGAAATTCCAAAACCTGAAGAGTTAAGAAAGCGAGGAGGCTGTTGGTTTCGATGCGGAAATCAAGAGATTCACATTGGAGTAGAACAAAATTTTTCTCCTGCCCAAAAAGCTCATCCTGCTTTTTATGTTCAGCACATTGAACATTTTCAAGAGGATTTAACGCAAAAAGGGGTTTCCGTTATAGTCGATGCAGCACGCCCTGATGTTACAAGATTTTATGTATCAGATCCATTTGGAAACCGTATTGAATTTATGGAACGAAAAGCGCTGTAAAAAAGCGAGATGGATACTATTCCATCTCGCTTTTAACCTCTTCTAAATAACCCTAATACTTCGACTGTTTCTGTAATGTTTACAAACGCTTGCGGATCAACCTCAGAAATTATAGATTTCATTCCAGCTAGTTCTTCTCGAGAAATTACGGTCATTAATACGTGTTTTTTCTCATTTGAGTATGCGCCTTCTCCGTCGAGTAAGGTAATCCCGCGTACAAGACTGGAAAGGAGCTTTTCTTTCATTTTTTCTGCATGACTCGTTACAATCATTAGAGTGATTTTTCGATGTTTTGTGTGAACCGCATCAATTACTTTTCCTGTAACAAAAATAGATAATAAGCTGTTTAAGGCAGTATCCCAATCGAAGAAAAATCCAGAAATAATGATTACAATAGTATTAAGTGCAATTAAGAATCCGCCAAGCTGAATATCTTTTTTACGTGAAAGTAACATACCGATAACATCAAACCCGCCTGTTGAACCATAGCAGTTGAAAACAAGTCCAATACCTGCCCCGGCAATTACACCGCCAAATAACGAAGAAAGTAGTGCATCGGTTGCCACTGCATGCACAGGAATAGCGAATAAAGCTGCCGAAAGTGTGATAACTGATACGATTGTGTAACCGATAAATCGTTTTCCAAGTCCAATATACCCTAAAATAAGAATAGGTAAGTTCAATAAAAAGTTTACTATTCCAGTATTAAATGGGGTTAAGATTCCAATGATAATTGCAATTCCACTAATCCCACTGCTTAAAATCTTGTGGGGGATAAGGAAAAGATTAAAAGAAAGTGCTACAACTAAAGAACCTAAAATCACTCCAAGTAATCGATACATATCTTTCCCGTCCTTCACTAAAAATGCTTTATAAACAAACTCATATTAATTCAAAATTATATATGAGTTTGTAAGATTTGAGGGAAAACAGTTTATTTAGGGAAATTAGATTAGTTTGAAAAATGGAAGCGATTTCTGTTCTTGAAAAGGGGGAGAGGATAAGTATGAAGATTCAAGTGTTTCAGCAAAAAAGTCCGTTGAAAAGAGAATGTGAAGATGCACTAATTTGTAATGAAGGTTTAAAGTTATATGGTGTGTGTGATGGGGCGACGCCACTTATTGAGTTTCAAGATGAGAATGGGCATAATGGAGCATACTTAGCTTCGCATTTGTTTCAGCAATACTTTGAATCTATTTCAAGTGTGGATTCATTGCGAAATGAAGTTGCTAAAGCAAATCAGTTGTTGCAAGAAAAAATGCAATCTTATCCTATTGATACAACAAAAAAAGAGCAACTTTGGTGTACGTGTATTGCCGCTATTCATATAACAGATAAAACAATAGAATATGCGCAACTTGGAGATTGTATGATTGTTGCTAAATTCATTGATGGAACAGTTCAAGTACTTACGAAAGACACTGTGAAAGGAATTAGTAAACGGGCAAAGCAAAAGCGTGAAGAAGACCGTAAAAAAGGGCTTTTTGTTCCGAGTGAAACAATATTTGATGATAGAAAGTCGCAATTAAGCTACAATCGTTATATGGCAAATATTCCAAATGGATATTCTGTTGCAAATGGGATGAATGAAGCAGTTTTGTTTATTCAGCAAGGGAAACTTTTGCGACAAGAAATTACAAATTTATTTATTTGTTCAGATGGCTTGTTTCATCTAGAGTGGCCGTTAGAAAAAAGTGCACAATTTGTGTGGGAACATGGTATTGCACAATACATACAAATAATAGAGGAATTAGAAGCGAAACAGTTTGTTCATCCAGATGATAAAACAGCAATTATCATTCATCTGTAAAGGGTGAGACTATGCGTATTCAGAAAGCGAATCTATCTTTTCACGATCCGCTGCAACCATTGCACGCTGTTACAAAAATTATTATTCATCATACAGCGGAAAATGGTTGGGACATATATAAGACACATGATTTTCATCAAAATAAACGAGGGTGGAGCGGAATAGGATATAATTACTTTATTGAAGAAGATGGTACGATTTACGAGGGCAGGGGATTATATATAGGGGCTCATGCGAAAGGATATAATACTGAGAGTATAGGAATTTGCATATCTGGAAATTTTGACGCCTATGATCCAACGCCAGTGCAAATGATTTCTTTACATTGGTTATGTAAACAATTAATGCGTCAGTTTACTTTGGATAGTGATCAGGTTCTTGGTCATCGTGAGTTAGACGGGGTAACAAAGATGTGTCCTGGAACGCGCTTTTCAATGGCAGAACTGCGCAGCAGTCTATCCCGTATTAACGGGCAGTAAGATTCAGGGAGAAGTGAGGAAGATAGGTAGGGGACAACTGCCCATAAAAGCCCGATTGGTGAGAGCTTTCCATCAGTGGGGATGAAAAAACCCCATTGATGGAAGTTTCATTTTATCTAATAATGAAAAAGGAGATTTATAGCATGATTTTTATGAAATTACCAAATGAGAAAAAAGAAGCACTTGTAGAACATATTCAACAGTTTTTTGAAGAGGAAGGGCTAGAAGAGATTGGTCGTTTTCAAGCGGAACGTTTAATTGAAGAAATGATAAAAGAACTAGGGCCGCATATATATAATCAAGGGATAGGAGACGCTAGAAAGCTGGTCGCAGATAAACTTACAAATTTAGAAGAAGACTTATACGTATTAGAAAAACCAATTAAGTAGCAGGTTTATACTAAGGAAAGAGGCTAACTCGCAGTCTAGTGAGTTAGCCTCTTTTCGTCCAAATTACCTTTGTATAAGCAATTTTCATTCCAGCTCGTTCCATATTATTTTGGCTAATACTTCCGAAACGCGCTTGTCCAACAATTAATTCGCAACCTAATTGTTTTGCGGCATTCATTCGATGTTTAAGTAAGGCGGTTTGACAGCCGTTTCTTTGTAAATGAGGTAAAGTAGCTGAAGCGGCTAAAGAAGCAACGCATTTGTTAGCATATAAAACACCAATTGCAGCTGGAGTGTTTTCAATAAGGGCTAAATAAAAATGCCAGCCTTCTTGCCCATATAATATTTTGTTATTTTGACTAACACCGTCTATGGTGAAAGTAGGCATACCAAAGCTTTTTACATAAATATCTCCGAAGAGGTGAAACTCATATTCTTCTAAATCTCGAACAATGATCTCATTTGAAATAGTATTTTTTGTTACATCTCCATAAAGAGTGGTATGAAAGTCTGTTTGATAAAACCCTTTTTGGGACAAATACTCAAATAGCTCAGGAGTTGAATGAGCGGGAGTAATTTCAAAGCGACAAGGAATGTCTTGTTTTTCGTAATAATCGATTATCTCATCTATTTTGTTTGTATCAGTAAACGTTACACCTTTTACGGTATTGAAAGAAGGCCCTGGGATTCCTTTTGCCGAAAAGGCCATTGCACTTCCGAAAGTTTGGATATCAATTCTCATTGGGTTATTTTCTTGTTCTTGAATGGTTTTCAATCTCGAATACATCATAGCTATTTCAGATTGCTCTAATCGTTTTGCTAACTCTACGTTCATAACATGTTTCATATTTTTATTTATTCACCTTTCCTGGTTATTTACGGATTTTTTTATTATTACTTAATACGACATAATTTTCCTGCTTCCTTTTTAATTGTTAGATTTTGTTGTTAGTATTTGAATATATAAGTAATTTATTATACCTAAAATGTGAATGTTATATTATTTCGAATTAAGCTTATGAGTAAGTTATTTTAAGAATAAGAAACAATGATTTGACACGGTGATTGCTTGAAATGAAGGGTTTTAAGGGTAGTCCAACGAATGTAAATCTAGATATATAGAAAAGGATGGGGAAATACATATGATAAAATATCCATTTTTACAAAAAGGAGCAACGATTGGTGTAACAGCACCTTCGTCTGGGGTAGATGTAGCACTGCATAATATGTTTAAACAATCTTGTGAAAGTATGGAAAGAAAAGGTTATACAGTCGTTTGCGGAGAAACAGTTTGGACACAGGAGAAAGCTAAGTCCTCTAGTGCGAAAAAGAGAGCAAATGAATTTATAGAAATGATGCAAGATGAAAACATTGATATAATCATTCCTCCTTGGGGTGGTGAACTATTAATTGAAATACTAGAAGAAATTGATTTTGAAAAGATAAACAAGAAATGGATACTAGGGTACTCGGATACAAGTACCTTATTATTAGCAATAACTTTAAACACAGGAATAGCGACTGCTCACGGAACAAATTTAGTAGATTTAAGGGGCGAATACTCCGATGATACAACAGCGATGTGGCAAAATGTTTTATCAACGGAAACAGGTTCTTCAATTATCCAATACTCCTCAGAGAAATATCAAAAGAAATGGCAGCATGATAATCCATCTCCATGTGTTTTTCATTTAACAGAAGACACAAATTGGAAAACAATTCCGCATAAAAATGTGAAAATTGCAGGTCGATTACTTGGCGGATGTATCGATGTGATTAGACACCTTATTGGCACACCATTTGGTAACGTGCAAGAGTTTAGGAAGAAGTATTTTCATGACGATCCGTTCATTTGGTACTTTGAAAATTGTGAGTTAACTACTACTGATTTACGACGTACGTTGGTTCAAATGAAACTGGCTGGTTGGTTTGATAATTGTTCAGGTATTTTATTTGGCCGCAGTGCTGCAAACCATCAAGTCAATGATTATACTGCCGAAGATGTATATCAAGAACTTACTGATGAACTTCAAATTCCAATTATTTATGATGTAGATTGTGGTCATATGCCTCCGCAAATTACATTTATAAACGGAGCATTTGCAGAAATCGAAGTGGAAGAGGGTAAAGGAGTAATTACACAGCATTTTAAGTAGGGATGTAGAAAGGAACTGACATGAATGAAGTATAGAAATATCTCAGAAAAATATCCAACACTCATTACAGAACGATTATGTTTACGGCCGTTAACAATACAAGATGCTGCTGATATATTTGAATATGCTTCAAATCCAGAAATCACAACCTATACGGTATGGTATCCACATGAAAAACTACAGGATTCACAAATGTTCATTCAATCAATCCTACATCAATATGAAAAAGAAGAGGTTGCAGCTTACGGAATAGAGTTGAAAAAGGAACAGAAAATGATTGGAACGTGCGGTTTCATCGAATATGACAAGAATCATCACAAGGCAGAATTGGCGTATGCATTATCGAAAAACTATTGGCGACAAGGATTCGCGACGGAAGCAGCGAAAGCATTTATATGCTATGGATTTGAAACATTACAGTTAAACCGTATTGAAGCAAGGTGTCATGCTAGTAATGTTCAATCAGAACAAGTGATGAAACGCTTAGGAATGCAATATGAGAGAACGTTTCAAAAAGATATGTTTGTGAAAGGGGCATATCGAGATACGAAAATGTATGCTATTTTGCAGGATGAATACAATACCCAAAAGGAAGAGTAGTGTAGGGCTTACTCTTCCTTTTGTTTTTAAAGGTGAAGACAAGAAAAAAATGTATAAATATTTATCTAAATTTTCTAAAAATATTAATGAATATACCGTTCTTTTTCGGTGTTTTGTAGTATCATGAAAGAAAGAAGGAGGTGAAAATTATGACGAAAGAAAAAGAATATGCAACCTATCAAATTTGGATCAAGAAAGGTCATAAGTTATACTCTTACTTCCTAGAAATGTGTCAAAACGCAAAAAATCTCTACAATACAACAAACTTCTATATTCGCCAAGTGTATACGGCCTTACGTACTGATCAGTCATTACAGCCTCTTCAACAAGAAGTTTTCCATACATTGCAAGCACATATTGAAGATATGAATAAAAATCAACTTCGTGCGTACCAAAAACGTGTGCAAAAGCAAAAAGAAAAACTGGTAGAAGAACAGAAAGAAATCAAATGTAATCTGTTTGCATTCCCGACAAAAGAGAAATCGTTTCTATCCTATAATTTTCTAGATTGTTTGTTTAAAACAATGAAACAACAAGATTATATGAATTTGCCGGCGCAAACGAATCAAGCGGTTATGAAGAAGTTATATCAAAACTGGAAATCATTCTTTGCTTCCATGAAAGCATATCAGAAACATCCTTCCACTTTTACGGGCAGACCTTGCATTCCAAAATATATGAAATCATCTATGAAAGAAATTGTTTTCACGAATCAAGTATGTAAACTCCAAGATAAGTACATTCGTTTTCCAAAAACAAGTATAAAATTAAATATCGGTAAATTGTTTGGGCATATCGAAAATCTGAAAGAGGTACGTGTTGCTCCTGCTTATGGAAAGTTTAAAGTAGAAATTATAACAGAACAGTCCGATTCAGCACCTGAACATGCCGATAATAATCGTTATATGAGTATTGACTTAGGAATCAATAACATTGCAACTATCACAACGAATACCGGGGCCACTCCTGTGTTAGTAAAGGGCAATGTGATCAAAAGTATCAATCAATCCTACAACAAGAAAAAGGCTTACTTGCTAGGGATTCTTCGTCATGGAAAAGAACCAAAAGAAGGACCACACACAACGAAGCGTTTAGAGAGGCTTCATGAAAAACGCTCTGTTAAAATAAAAGATCTCTTTCATAAAATGAGTTATCATATTGTCCAGTTGGCGATTCAACAGGAGATTTCTATGATTGTGATCGGGAAAAATACATCATGGAAACAAAATAGTGAGATGGGGAAACGACAGAATCAATCGTTCTGCCATATCCCGCATAATCTACTCATTGAAATGATCACCTATAAGGCAAAAACAAAAGGTATTGCCGTACAAGTCGTAGAAGAATCATATACAAGTAAGGCATCCTTTCTAGACGATGATGTAATCCCCACTTATGGTGAGGAAGACATTCCTGTATTCAGTGGGAAACGTATCAAACGTGGTTTGTATCGCACGAAAGAGAATAAACTACTGAACGCAGATGTGAATGGTTCCTATAACATCTTAAAAAAAGCAGTTCCAAAGGCATTTACCGATGGAATAGAGGGGTTGTGCCATCAGGCAGCTGTGTCAACTCCACTCGTGTTAAGCATCTTTTGAAGGTGATACACGAGAAACCCCCACTTCAAAATCTAAAGGAGATGAGTGGCGGGAGTTTTCATACTTATCTAAGTTTTTACTAATAAGTAGGAATGGAGGGGCTATATGGAGAAGGAAGAAACGCATTTTCAAGAAATTATAGAAAGAGAGAAAGGTTTGCACCGCGGACTATCTACGAGGCAGCTGTCTATGATTGCAATCGGCGGAGCAATTGGAACAGGTTTATTTTTAGGAAGTGGGATGGCTATTGGCTTGGCTGGTCCTAGCGTAATACTTAGTTATGGGATTGGAGCTATTATTGCTTTTTTATTAATGGGGTGTCTAGCAGAGATGACAGTAGCGCACCCTACTTCTGGGTCATTTGGAGCATATGCTGAACATTACATAGGTCCTTGGGCAGGTTTTACTGTGCGCTATGCATATTGGGCAAGTATTGTAGTAGCGGTCGGAACTGAAGTAACAGCGGTTTCAGTGTATATGAAATATTGGTTTCCAACTGCTCCTGGTTGGATGTGGGTTATTCTCTTTTCGGCGTTACTTATTTTTGTGAATGCCACTAGTGTAAATTTATTTGGAACGATTGAATATTGGTTTTCAATAATTAAAATAGTAGCTATTGTTGGTTTTATTCTTTTAAGTGCTTACGTTGTATTTGGTATTAACACGAATCCGGAAATAGGAATTCAAAATTATACAAATGCCGGTGGATTTTTGCCAAATGGTTGGTGGGGCATGTGGGTTGCGGTTTGTGTAGCTTTATTTAGTTATTTAAGCATTGAAATGATTGCTGTAACTGCTGGCGAAGCAAAGAATCCAGAGAAAGCAGTTCCTAAAGCACTTCGTTCAACTATTTATCGCTTAATTATTTTTTATATTTTAACATTGGCTTTCATGTTAATGATTGTTCCTTGGAAAGCTGCTGGTGTTGATAAGAGTCCTTTTGTTAAAGTAATGGAGTTATTAAATATTCCAGGTGCATCTGGCATTATGAATTTTGTTGTTTTAATCGCAGCTTTGTCTTCAATGAATAGTCAATTATATATTACAACTCGAATGATGTTTTCGTTATCTAGAGCTGGTTATGCACCGGCAAGGTTTGGTCAACTAAGCAAGAGAGGAGTTCCTGTTTCAGCTTTGTTCTTCTCAACAATTGGTATTGCGCTGGCAACAATTTTAACAATTGTTTCACCGAATCAAGCATTCATGCTCATGATGGGTATTTCAATGTTCGGAGCTATGTTTACATGGATGATGATTTTTGTTACTCATTTATATTTTCGGAAGAAGTGGGTTGCATCCGGAGGAAGGGATTTACCAGTTCGTATGTGGGGATACCCATATTTCACTACATTAGGAGCCGTATTAATGTTTGCAATTTTAATAACAACTTGGTTTACTGACATGTTTAAATCAACTCTTACAACGGGTATTCCGTTTTTAATCGTAGTAACAGCAGGGTATTTTGTTTGGAAAAAAGCAAATGAAAGAAAAGTATTCGTGAACAAAGATGGAGTGTCTGATCATGTAAAGTAACAAGTAAATAGTAATAAGTTGTAGCTTTTATTTTTTATATTTGTTTCGTTATGAAGTTGTTCAAAAAAATGAAAGCGTTTTTATAAAGGGGGACAAAAAACATGATGATGGATGTACCATTAACAATTAGCTCGATGATAGAAAGGGCAGAGAAGTTATTTGCAAAGAAAGAAATTATTTCTCGTACACATAGTACAATTACACGCCTAACGTATAAGGAACTAGGGGAGCGAACGAGACGACTGTCTAGTGCATTGCAAAAGCTAGGTGTAAAGCAAGGGGAAAGAGTGGGCACACTGGCGTGGAATCATCATCGTCATGTAGAAGCATATTTTGCGATTCCTAGTATTGGTGCTGTACTACATACAATTAACATTCGTTTATCTTCACAGCATATTTCTTATATTATTAACCATGCAGAAGACCGCATTTTACTCATAGATGAAGATATGGTACCACTTGTTGAGAAAATTCAAGAGGAATTATCAACTGTACAAGCTTATATCATCATGACCGATAAAAAAGAGCTTCCAGAAACTTCACTTCAACCAGCATACCACTATGAACAACTTCTTGAAGAAGGAAATCCTAATTTTCTGTTTTTAAAAGATATCGATGAAAATATGCCAGCTGGTATGTGCTATACATCAGCTACAACAGGTAATCCGAAAGGTGTCGTTTATACACATCGCAGTACTGTCTTGCATAGTATGTCGCTTGGACTTGCAGATACAACGGCGCTTTCTGAAAGTGATGTTGCTATGCCAGTTGTTCCTATGTTTCATGTAAACGCTTGGGGATTACCATTTGCAGCAACATGGTTTGGATCAAAGCAAGTTCTTCCAGGACCGATGTTTACACCGAAGATTTTATTAGAAATGATGCAGGAAGAAAAAGTAACAATAGCAGCTGGTGTCCCAACAATTTGGCTTGGTGTTCTGCAAGAATTAGAAAAGAATCGTTATGATTTATCAAATATAAAACGAATTTTATGCGGCGGTGCAGCTGCACCGAAAAGTGTCATTGCCGCATTTGAACAAAAATATAATGTCCCATTTGTGCATGCGTATGGGATGACAGAAACAAGCCCACTAGTCACACTTGCACGTTTAAAAAGTTACGAACGTGAATTACCATATGAAGAACAGCTTACGATTCGTGCGAAGCAAGGTTATTTAGTACCTGGTGTTGAAATGAAAGTTATTGGAGAAAACGGAGATATAGCATGGAACGGACAAGAAATGGGTGAGCTATGCCTGCGTGCTCCGTGGATTGCAGCAAGTTATTATAAAGATGAACGAACAGTAGAGGGATTTCGAGATGGGTGGTTATATACAGGAGATGTCGTTACGGTTGATGAAGAAGGATGTATTAAAATTGTGGATCGAACGAAAGATGTGATTAAAAGCGGGGGAGAATGGATTTCATCTGTTGACTTAGAAAATGCCTTGATGGCGCATGAAGCGATATTTGAAGCAGCTGTTGTTGCAGTACCACATAAACAGTGGCAAGAACGTCCTGTTGCATGCATTGTTGTAAAACAAGGTAAGTCTGTTACAAAAGAAGAATTATATGACTTTTTAAAACCACAATTTGCAAAATGGTGGCTACCAGATGAGATTGTCTTTATGAAAGAAATTCCGAAAACTTCAGTCGGAAAGTTTTTAAAGCAAGCACTTCGAAAAGAATTGGAGCAATATTATATAGAAGGTTGAAAGTAAATGTTAACTATAATTATATTTTAGTTGACAATTAAAGAAGAGGAAGGTAACATATCACATGTGATATGTTACCTTATTTTAATTTATAGTTTACAAACGGGAGAAAACATAATATGAATACAAGAAATTTAGTTTTTGTAGCTTTATTTAGTGCTATTATGGCAGTGTTAGGATTTATACCGCCAATTGCGTTATCATTTACACCTGTACCGATTACATTACAATCACTTGGTGTCATGCTTTCAGGCTGTTTGTTAGGATCACGTCTAGGTGCTCTTAGCCAACTCGTATTTTTACTTGTTGTAGCAGCGGGTGCACCATTGTTAGCTGGTGGACGCGGTGGATTTTCGGTTTTTGTAGGACCAAGTGCTGGTTATTTAATGGGATATGTAATCGGAGCATTTGTTATTGGATATTTCGCAGAACGCCTTCGCAACGTAACATTTTTGAAATCATTTTTAATTAATATTATTGGTGGTATTTTCGTTGTATATTTCGTCGGCGTTATCGTACAGGCCTTTGTGATGGATATAAGTGTAGTAAAAGCGGCGAAACTAAGTGTTGTCTTCTTACCAGGAGATATATTGAAGGCTGTATTTGCAGCAATTCTTGTTACGAGACTACAACGTTCATTGAAACGAACAATTTATAGTACACATTATGAAACACGTTAAAACGTGTTTCTTTTTGTTATAGAAAAGGAAGTGGAATAGGTGGGAATTACAAGAACGTATGCAGTGCATGCTCAATATCAACCGAATAAAATTGCAATCAAAATAAAAGATAGAGCAGTTACATACAAAGAGTGGCATCTATCTGTATGCCAAGTTGCCAATTGGCTTCGCGAGGAAGAATCAAGTAATAAAAAGATTGCGATTTTGCTTGATAATAGTGTGGAGTTTTTACAAATTTTTGCTGGATCTGCTATGGCAGGCTGGATTTGTGTACCACTTGATCCAAAGTGGAATATTCATGAACTTGAGGAACGACTACAAATCGTACAGCCTTCTATTATAGTTGTAGCACAGCATAAATGTAATCAGTTGCCTCAAACAAATAGTAAAGTATTTTCTATCAGTACGTGGTCTGAAAGAATAGCAAATGTTTCTATTACAGTAAATTGTGTAGAAAAGGTAGAAGAGTTACCTTTTTATATGGGATTCACATCAGGGTCAACTGGAAAAGCAAAAGCGTTTCTTCGTTCACAACAATCATGGGTAGAAAGCTTTGCTTGTAACGTTCATGATTTTCATATGCAAAAGGATGATACAGTATTGCTCGCCGGAACGTTCGTTCACTCTCTCTTTTTATACGGTGCAATGAGTGCTTTATTTTTAGGACAAACAATATATATGACAGAAAAGTTCATTCCAAACCGTGTTCTTTCAATATTAGAAAATGAAGCTATTTCTGTTATGTACACAGTTCCAACAATGCTAGAGTCCTTATACAAAGAAGAAAAAGTTATAGAACGAGAGATAAAGATTATTTCATCAGGTGCAAAATGGGAAGCTGAAGCAAAGCAAAAAATAAAACAGGTCTTTCCAAAGGCAAAGCGATATGAATTTTATGGCGCGTCTGAATTAAGCTTTGTTACAGCACTATCGCATCATGATAATGAAAATAAACCATCTTCAGTTGGAAGACCATGTCATAATGTAAAGATTAGTATTCGTAATGGGGACGGACAAGAAGTAAAGCAAGGAAAAATTGGCACAATTTATGTGAAGAGTGAACAGTTTTTTATGGGGTATATAATCGATGATGTACCAATTTGTCACGTAACGAGTGATGGCTGGATGACAGTTCATGATGTGGGGTATGTTGATGAAGATGGATTTTTATATATTGTAGGACGAGAAAAAAATATGATTATATATGGTGGAATCAACATCTTTCCTGAAGAAATTGAACGTGTATTGCAGATGCATCCAAATGTTGATGAAGCAGTTGTTGTTGGTAAGAGAGATGTGTATTGGGGAGAAAAACCGGTAGTGCTGGTTAAAGGAGCGGTATCAAAACAAGAGCTGAAGGCATTTTGTTTTGGAAAGTTATCTTCCTATAAAATTCCGAAAGAGTGGTATTTTGTAGATGTAATTCCTCATACAAGCAGCGGGAAAGTTGCACGGGCAGAAGCGAAAGAAATCATTGAAAAGCAGGAGTTTATGTATGAATAGAGCAGTAATTGTTGAAGCGAAACGCACTCCGATTGGAAAGGTAAATGGGATATTTAAAGATTATTCGGTTGAAAAATTAGCGGCCCCTTTACTTACATATATAAGTAAAGGTATTGAAAAAGAAATTGATGATGTTATATTCGGAAATGTTGTCGGGCCTGGTGGGAATGTAGCTCGGTTATCGGCATTAGAAGCAGGTCTCCCGTATGCTGTACCAGGTGTGACGATTGATCGTCAGTGCGGAGCTGGACTGGAAGCGATTCGATTGGCATGCCATCTAATTCAGGGCGGAGCGGGAACTTGTTACATTGCAGGTGGAGCCGAAAGTGTAAGCACTTCACTATTTGAGAAACGAGCGCGCTTCTCACCTGAACATATTGGCGATCCTGATATGGGTGTTGCTGCAGAGTATATAGCTGAGCGTTACGAAATTACAAAAGAGATGCAAGATGCGTATGCATGTTTAAGCTATAAACGAACATTAGCAGCATTAGAAAAAGGATATTTACAAGAAGAAATTGTACCAGTTTCTCATATTATAGAAGATGAAACGATTAAGCCTCGTATGAATTATGAAAGAATTATAAAACGAACACGCCCTGCCTTTTTACAAGAGGGAACAGTGACGGCAGGTAATTCATGTGGAGTGAATGATGGAGCGTGTGCACTTCTTATTATGAATGAAACGCAAGCTGAAAAGCTTGGTTATAAACCGGTGCTACGATTTGTGCATAGTGTCGTTGCTGGTGTAGATCCTCATTTTCCCGGTAGTGGACCGATATTTGCGGTGCAAAAATTATTGCAACAGATGAATCTTACCATGGAAGATATTGATTATATTGAAATGAATGAAGCGTTTGCTTCCAAAATAGTTGCATGTGCGAAAGAGCTAAACATTCCTTATGAAAAATTAAATGTAAACGGCGGAGCGATTGCTCTTGGACATCCGTACGGTGCATCGGGAGCAATGCTTGTGACAAGATTATTTTATCAAGCACAAAGAGAACAGATGAAATACGTGATTGCAACGTTAGGTATTGGCGGAGGGATTGGACTTGTGCTTTTGTTCGAAAAGGTAGAAAGCTAGGAATCATAACCTTTCAAAATTTAGCAATTCAAGGTGCAGATTATTATATTCATTCGTATCATCAACTCCTTCATATTATGAAAGAGAAGAGTCTCCAAATATAGTAGAAACGCAAGAAGCTATTTATGCTTCTTGCGTTTCTTTTTGTATGTGAATGAGATGATTTAAAAATGCTTCACCTGAAATGGTTGCTTTTCCGCCACCGCGTGCACTTTTTTGATTCCCTCCACCTTTTCCTTCTATAAGGGGAAGAGCTGCTTTTAAAAGAGTATTCATGTTTTGCTCAACGGCTTTACCGCATGCGCAAATGCATTGTAAATTTTCACCGTTTTGTGTAACAAAATGTGTAATGATATGTTCCTCTTGCTCTGTAATGAGAGCTGCTAATTTAGCCAGTTCCTGCATAGAGCGATCTGTAAAGTTAACTGCAATTTGTTTTCCAAACGAAGTTTTCTCTGCTTGTTGTAATAATTCATTTGCTTCTACAAGAATGAGTTTTTCATTGGCTGCTTGCAGTGCTTTTTCATTTTCCTTTTGAGAAGAAAGGAGCTGATTTATTTTGTTTGGAATATCGTCTTCTTTACTATGTAATTGCTGGGCTGCGCTTTTTACGAGAGCTTGATTGCGCTTCATAAGTTCAATTGTACGCCAGCCGCAAACAAATGTAAGTCGAATGTTTCCTTTATGACGCTCCCAATCGATAATCTGAATCGGGCCGACTTCACCAGTTTGTTTTGGATGTGTACCGCCACAGCCGTTATAATCAAGATTTTCAATAATCACAACACGAATGTTTTCTGTTACAGTTGGTTCCTTGCGAAGGGGAAGCTGTTTTGCTTCTTCTTGGTTTACCCATTGAACTGTAATAGGACGATTTTCAAAAACAATTTGATTAGCAAGGTAAGCAGCTTCTTCGGCAGTTTCTAAAGAAAGGTCGGAAGTTTCTAAATCAATTGTTACGATTTCTCTTCCTAAATGAAAACCGATTGTTGGAATATTAAAATGGTCCCAAAATATAGCAGACAAAATATGTTGTCCAGCGTGTTGTTGCATATGATCGAAACGGCGTTTCCAAGAAATACCTCCTGTTACTTCATTTGTATGTATTTCTTTAGTAATGTAATGGCGAATTTCTCCATCTATTTCCTCCACATTTATAACAGGAGTTTGATTTAACTGTCCCGTATCATGTGGCTGCCCACCGCCAGTTGGATAAAAAGCTGTTTCTGTTAATACGACATATATATTACCATCGTTGTCACGCGTTTGTTTTGTAATTTGAGCTGCGAATGTTTGTAAGTATGTATCTTTGTAATATAATTTTTGGTTCACGTCTATACTCCTTTCAAATGTAACTATTTTCATTGTAAAACAATACGTATCACTTTCCTAATATTTCATAAGAAAAATTCTCTTTTTTAGAATTTTCTTGCTATAATAAGAAAAAGGGGAACATAACGGGGGTGGATGAAATGTTATATGAAAATGGTGTACGTAAACTGATTCATCTGAATACGAATATTTCTGAGATATACCGAGAATTGCATGAAATGACCCGGCATTTAACAGAATGTAACCGAGAAAGTGTAACGTTTGATCGGTTATATGTGAAAGAATTGTTATGGAAGAAAGAAGATGTAATCGCTATGTACGATCAGTTGCTTATTCAGGTTTGTATTAATGAATGTTTTGATATGAAAAGTTGGATAGCTGGAGAATATAGCTATACACATGAAGAAGTAGAGAGTTGGGTAGCTGAGTTTAATAGTAAACATAATATAGACATTGAAGCAGAGGCAGTATTAAAAGAATTACAATTTACATATGGTATTGATATGGAGCTAAAACGAACGGCTCGCGTTTAGGAAAACAAAAATCATGTTTTCAAAGGAAGCTGCTTTTCAGCTTTCTTTTTCTTTGTATTGTATTTGTAGATAGAGAAGGTGAAAGAGATGAAGGGGAAGTTACAACATATTCATCCTATCGGGATGACTATTATTATTGGAACATTATTTGCAAGGTTTGCAACATCAATGAGTATTCCGTTTTTAGCAATTTACTTGACGAATGCAAAAGGAATATCAGCAGGAGTTACAGGAGCGATTATTGGAACGAGCGCATTAGTAGGTGTATTTACAAGTTTCATTGGCGGGAATTTATCAGATCGTTATGGACGAAAAAAGATTATGTTATCATCTATTATTGTTTGGATTTGTGTATTTATTGGATTTGGATTTGCGGAGCATGTTTTAACATTTTTCTTACTAAATGCGCTAAATGGGATGTGTCGTTCATTTTTTGAGCCAACGTCTCGCGCCTTATTATCCGATTTAACAAAGCCGGAGCATCGTTTAATGATGTTTAACTTACGTTATGGTGCTATTAATGTTGGTGTTGCGATTGGGCCGCTTGTTGGTCTTCAGGTTGGAACTGCTGAATCAACAACACCATTTTTTATAGCAGCTATTATGTATGCTCTTTATACAATTGTACTCGCATTACAACTTCGAAAGTATCATGTTGGAGAAGAAAAAACAGAAGAGACAGAACGAGTTACTTTTATGGATTCCTTGCGCATTATAAGAAAAGACATTGTTTTTTTAGTTGCATTAATTGGAATTATTATTAGTACAGCAGGATACTCACAATTTTCATCAACGCTTTCTCAATATTTCGCGAACTCCCATCTATTTGAAAATGGAGTGAAATTATTTTCTTATGCATTAACATTAAACGCTATTACTGTAGTAATTGTTCAGTATCCACTCATTCAAGTTTGTAAAAAGTATACACCGCTTGTATCCATTATGGTTGGTACATTACTTGTTGGTGTAGGATTATGTGGATTTGGATTTGCGGGATCAATGTGGGCTGTTTTCGTTTGTACGATCATATTTACAATTGGAGAAGTATTAATGTTTTCTATGACAGATGTGTTTATTGATCAAATTGCTGTTGCAAATTTAAAGGGAACATATTTCGGGGCAATGGGATTCTCAGGAATTGGAGCTGTTATTGGGCCATGGTTTGGCGGGCTGCTGTTAGATCATTACGGTTACCATAATGGTTTTACGATTTTTACAATTTTGGCGGTGCTTTCAATGCTTGCATTTCCGATTCTGTTGTTGACAAGAAGTTTGCTGCGTAAAAGAACGATAGAAGAAAAATGGGAAGCGCAAATGTAATGCGTGTAGGGACGAAATAAAGTTTTATGAATAAAGGAGGCTGATCATTTTAAAAATCAGCCTCCTTTTATTATTGCCAGTGCAATAGTAGTTTTAAGGTGTTAATCGCTTTCAAATTTTCTGTTACTTTCTGCTCTATCATGCCATATGTGGGCAGTAATACTCTCACTGATGGCAATTTCACTTTATTTTGTAGAAAAAAGGGTATTTCTTATCTCATGTGTTAGATTTTTATATGACTATTCATTCTGTAAAGAGGACAGTTTGTTCTGTTAATTGCGCTGTTTCTGTTTTAGAAATGTGAATGGTAAGAAGACCATTATCAAGATAGGCTAACATTTTTTTATATATAATATTGGTTGGTAAGAAAATCATATGCTGCAAGGCAGAATTGTTACAAAATATGTTAATTTGTAGGCCTGTCTCCATCTTTTTAATCAGAATATTTCGCTCTAATATGTTCGGAATATCGGCTTCTAAAATATATTCTTGCTCTGTTTCAAAAAGGTCAACATGGATACCGTTTGGAGAGGGGGAATTTGCGTATAAATCGGAGCAAAATTGATTCATCCATTCTTCAAAGCCATCAACATGAAAAAGGCAGTCTTTTTTCTTTTTCTTGCCCATTGTAAGAAAACCTCCATAAAAATTCATTCATATTACGATATTCACTTTGAGAATAGAGGTGAAAAAGAAAGGGGGAAATGTGCTTAAAAAGAAGAGAAGATATTAGAAATATATGATAAAAAGACAGTGCGCATGCACTGTCTGCTTTTTTACATGTCATGGTGAGCATGATTTTTTTGACGCGTATGTTTTTTATTTTTTACTTTGTGTGATCCGCTTAACGGTTCTGGTTGACCACCAGAAACTTGTCCTTGCGGAGAATTTTTACGAGTGGATTTTCTGTTATTTTTCTCCATTATTATACCCCTCTTTTTCTTGTGCTTTAGTGGTTATTCAAATGAACAGTAGAGTTCGATTAGCGAAATGAATTAGCGGAAGGAAAGTACCAAGTCTAAAATTCCGCTCTATATTAGGATGAGAAAACTTCATAAATTTATACGAGAATGTTTTTTGAGGTAAAGGTAAAAGATAATGGAGAGTAATAACAGAAAGGGGAATGATTATGCCGTATCATAAAGATAAGCAACAAGCATTTCAAGCTGCACAGCAAGGAACGGTGGATGCAGAAAATGTATATAACAACATTGTAAAAAACGATCCAAATTATGCACAGGATTTAAAACATTTACGTCAAGAAGTGCATGAAGCATATGAACAAATTCAAAATGCATTAGAAGTTGCTTCTGAAACACAGCGAAAGCAATTGCAACAATATGAACAAGATTTGCAACATATTATGCAAAATGTGGAGGAAGTGCGTGATTAATAGGTTGTTGAGTAGTCTCAGCAGCCTTTTCACATAAGACGAGCTCATGATAATTAAAGGAAAATGCATTATAATTAGTTGTATTATTGTTATGTTAAGTATGATAGGAATTGAACATGTTGATGCAAAAATGTTAATGAGAAAAGAGTTAGAACCAACTGGTCACGTAACATGGGAAGTGCCAACTAATGAAAAAATAATAGCAATAACATTCGATGATGGCCCGGATTCTACATATACACCTCAAATTTTAAATATATTGCGCCAATATAATGCTGAAGCAACTTTTTTTATGATTGGATTCCGAGTTAAGCGTAATCCATATTTAATTGATCAAGCGTTAAAGGAAGGGCATGAAATTGGTAATCATACAATGAATCATTTGTATGCACGCAGTGCAACAGGACAAAAACTCGAAAATGATATTCTAGAGGGAAAACGGTATTTACAAAAATGGATAGATAAACCTCTTCTTTTTCGTCCACCTGGTGGATATATTAATGAATCTGTATTTAAAACGGCAACAGAAGCAGGATATGAAATTGTATTATGGTCTTGGCATCAAGATCCAAGAGATTGGTCTAATCCTGGAAAGGATAAGATTGTAAATCACGTTTTAAATAATGCGAAGAGTGGTGATATTGTTTTATTGCATGATGGAGGAGGCGATAGAAGCCAAACTGTCGAAGCATTAAAAGAGATTTTACCAGCTTTGCAAAAACAAGGGTATCGATTCGTGAAAGTATCGGAGTTATTGAAGTATAAGCATTGAAAAATCCCAAAAGATAATCTTTTGGGATTTTGTTTTAATGATTCTTTTTACGCTTTTTATTGTTTTGACGTTGAGCTGCTGTTAATGGCTCATTCGAAAATTCCTCATTATACCCTGTACCTTGTCCTTGTGCAGAGGCTGCGTTCATTTCTGGAATGACATGATTTGCTTTACGTTTTCCCATTATGATTCCCCCTAATATTTTTGGCTTGGAAATTTGGTTGAGAATGAAAATAAAACTAACCATAAGAACCTAGATAGTTCAATTTTTATAAAGAAAGACGCTTTCTAAAAAGCAGTTTCACTTTATAAAAATAGTATCTGTTAACCAGTAATTTAATATGCAGCAACGAAGTTATAAAGAAAACTTATGAAAAACTATAAGTTTCTTCTTATTTACTTATCCATTAAGTTGTAATAATATATTATCGTAAGGTATTGAAAAGTTTGTCTACATTTTATATTCAGACAATTTCAGTCACGTTTAACAGGGGGGTAACCATAATGGTAAAACACAATCCATTTCAAACTCGCGCAACATTTGAAGTAGATGGAAATACGTATCACTATTATAATCTGAAAGCGCTTGAAAACGCAGGGGTAGGTAATGTTTCTAAGCTACCATATTCAATTAAAGTATTACTTGAATCAGTACTTCGTCAAGTTGATGGCCGTGTTATTAAAGAAGAACATGTTGAAAATTTAGCGAAATGGGGAACGAAAGATATTCAAGATATCGATGTACCGTTTAAACCATCTCGTGTTATTTTACAAGACTTTACAGGAGTTCCAGCTGTTGTTGATTTAGCTTCTCTTCGCAAAGCAATGGCAGATATGGGCGGAGATCCTGATAAAATCAATCCAGAAATTACAGTTGATCTTGTTATTGACCACTCTGTACAGGTAGATAGAGCGGGTACACCAGACGCGCTTCAATTTAACATGGACTTAGAGTTTAAACGTAATGAAGAACGTTATAAATTTTTAAGCTGGGCACAAAAATCATTTGATAACTACCGTGCAGTTCCGCCAGCAACAGGTATCGTTCACCAAGTAAACCTTGAGTATTTAGCACCAGTTGTTCATGCAGTGAAAAATGCCGAAGGTGAACTTGTTGCATATCCAGACTCATTAGTAGGAACTGATTCTCATACAACAATGATTAACGGAATTGGTGTTCTTGGATGGGGCGTTGGTGGTATTGAAGCAGAAGCTGGTATGCTTGGACAGCCATCATACTTCCCAGTTCCAGAAGTAATCGGTGTGAAATTAACTGGTACACTTCCAAGTGGTACAACAGCAACAGACGTTGCATTAAAAGTAACACAAGTATTGCGTCAAAAAGGTGTAGTTGGAAAATTTGTTGAGTTCTTTGGCAGCGGTTTACAAAGCATGCCATTAGCTGACCGTGCAACAATTTCTAACATGGCACCAGAGTACGGTGCAACTTGTGGATTCTTCCCAATCGATGATATTTCATTAGATTACTTACGTTTAACAGGAAGAAGCGAAGAACAAATTCGCATCGTTGAAGAATATTGTAAAGCGAACGGCTTATTCTATACAGCTGATAGTCAAGATCCAATCTATACAGATCTTGTTGAAATTGATTTAAATACAATTGAGTCTAACCTTTCTGGTCCAAAACGTCCACAAGACTTAATTCCTCTTTCTAACATGAAAGGTGAGTTCCGTAAAGCTGTTGTAGCACCAGTTGGTAACCAAGGATTCGGCTTCTCAGAGCAAGAATTTGATAAAGAAATGAAAGTTGTATTACAAGATCAAGAAGTAACAATGAAAACAGGTGCAATTGCAATCGCAGCAATTACAAGCTGTACAAATACATCTAACCCATATGTGTTAATTGGTGCAGGCTTAGTTGCGAAAAAAGCAATTGAAAAAGGAATGAAAGTACCTGGTTATGTAAAAACATCATTAGCACCAGGATCTAAAGTTGTTACAGAATACTTAGATAAATCAGGATTAACAACTTACTTAGATCAATTAGGCTTCCAAACAGTAGGTTACGGTTGTACAACTTGTATCGGTAACTCCGGTCCATTAGCACCAGAATTAGAAGAATCTATTGCTGCAAATGACTTATTAGTAACATCTGTCCTTTCTGGTAACCGTAATTTTGAAGGTCGTATTCATCCGCTTGTAAAAGCAAACTATTTAGCATCTCCACCATTAGTTGTGGCTTATGCACTTGCTGGTACAGTTGATATCGACTTGAAAAATGATGCAATCGGTAACGATGCAAAGGGTAACCCAATTTACTTTAACGACATCTGGCCAACAGCGGCAGAAATCGAAGAAGTTGTACAAAATGTTGTAACTTCTGAACTATTTAAGAAAGAATATGCACAAGTATTTAACAGCAACGAACGCTGGAATGAAATCCAAACTTCAAACGAAGCGTTATATACTTGGGATAACGACTCAACATATATCCAAAACCCGCCGTTCTTCGAAGGGTTATCAAAAGAGCCAGGTGAAGTGGAAACACTTTCAGGACTGCGCGTAGTTGGTAAATTTGGTGATTCTGTAACAACAGACCACATTTCACCAGCAGGATCTATCGGTAAAAACACACCAGCAGGCCGTTACTTATTAGAAAATGGTGTGCAGCCAGTTGACTTTAACTCTTACGGTTCTCGCCGTGGTAACCATGAAGTAATGATGCGCGGTACATTTGCGAACATTCGTATTAAAAACCAAATTGCTCCTGGCACAGAAGGTGGATTCACAACATATTGGCCAACAGGCGAAGTGACATCTATCTATGATGCTGCAATGAAATACAAACAAGACGGAACAGGTCTTCTTGTTATCGCTGGTAAAGATTACGGTATGGGAAGCTCACGTGACTGGGCTGCAAAAGGTACAAACCTTTTAGGCATTAAAGCAGTTATCGCAGAAAGCTTCGAGCGTATTCACCGCAGTAACCTTGTATTAATGGGCGTATTACCGCTTCAATTTAAAGATGGTGAAAGTTCAGAAACATTAGGTCTTACTGGTCAAGAGTCATTTGAAATTCAAATTGATAAAACAGTAAAACCACGCGACCTTGTAAAAGTTGTTGCGACTGACTCAGAAGGAAACAAAAAACAATTTGAAGTAGTAGCACGTTTCGATAGTGAAGTAGAAATCGACTACTACCGTCACGGCGGTATCTTACAAATGGTTCTTCGTGAGAAATTAGAAGAGTCTAAGGTATCGAACTAAGTTATAGATTTACTAGTCTAAATGAACAATAATTAAGTATACTGTGACAAAGTTAGGTATACTGGAATGAAATATGAATTAAGTATAATAATTTATCGATTTGCATAAAAATTTATTTTTACCCAAATCAAAAAGGAAGGTGGCTTGTGTCACCTTCCTTTTTTATATTTGTGAATCATTTTTCGATCGATATGCTTGTTGTAGTCGGATATCCTTAGATGGCTTGAGATTCTATATATCGATATCGGAATGTTGTTTCTGGATTATAACGATATCGAATGAAAAATGACAATTAATAGTGTATCTACACAAATATTAACGTACCTAAACAAATTAATAGTGTACCTATACAATTATTAATGTGCCTGATTCAAATGAAACAAAGTGATTTTGAATAGGTACCTCAGACTTTGCATTCACATTAAATTGGAATGTAAAGGGTACAAAAAATTTGGCTGGATTTACTTAGTTAGTTTTTTTGTTTGTGGCTCTGTTAAATTTTAGTGTTAATAATTGCATAAAAATTAAAGGAAACCCTATTTATTAGGGTTTCCTCCATTCTTGTTCAACTAACGCCCTCGTTCAATAAAGACGTATTCAAAACTGTGGTGGAATATATTCTCCTGTTGTTATATTAAAGCCAACTGCTTTCATTTTTGTCTGGTCACTATTCCAACCTATCACTAATATTAGGTTAATATTTCTCTCTGTGTCTTTTTTGAGCATAAAATTATAACCTTTAGCCCAATCCTTACCTGGATAAATACTGCCCATTTTCAGTGCTTTTTTTAGCAACTCTGGCGAATCAAACTTAATATCTTTCATTCGTATAAACTTTTTTTGGGGGTAAGGAGAAGTACCGTTATTTGGAAAATCATTTATTATCGGCAGGAGTTTTTAAAAAGTGTTGACCTTATTCTGCTAACGAAGCAGGATAGTGCAAGAAGACAAAAATATGATTTGTAGCGAGATCATAATACGTATATACTCGATACATCTTCTATTTGAAATGTGGAGGCAAAAAATGAGTTGGGACAATTATAAGAAAGCTATTACTTTAATGGCGGAATATGAAGACGAATGTGATTTTGTAGGAGAACGTTCCGAGGATGTAGTAAAGAAAGCCGAACAGGCTTTAGGACTTCGATTTTCAAATATGTATCGTGATTTTGTAAAAAGATATGGCGCAGGTAACTTTGGCGGTGAAGAAATATATGGCGTTATTGGAGAAGACTTTGAAAACTCATCTGTTCCCGATGCCATTTGGGTTACTCTTACGGAGCGTAAGGAATCTAATCTTCCTCAAAATGTATTAGTCATCACTGATACAGGGATGGGTGAATGGTACTGCTTGGATTTTAACCAATGTAATGCCGAAGGTGAGCCGCTTGTGATTACATATGATTCTGGACTTGAACCAGATGAACAAAAGTATGATAGGATCGCAAATAACTTTGGGGATTTCCTGTTAGCATTAGTCAAAGAAGAAGTGGATTATTAATTGAACTACTACCTGTTTCTTTACACTCTTTGTCACTGAGATGGTATGTAAACGTCACATGAATAGGATATACAATCATTTACGGACAAAGAATCTGTTAAAATTAATATAATTAGTCTTTTAATAAGGGAGAAAACAATGGACGCTACACAAGCCTTTTTATTGGAATTACATAACATTATTAAAGAATACTCAATGGTTGGAAACCAATTAACAAATCCATCAAAAGAATTAATGTGGGAGGAGTTTAATCTAACAAAAGAAGAATTTGTAGCTTTACAATCTCAATCTTTTACACCTGAAAGTATTACTGCAATTGAAAAAATAGTGCGTGATAATATTATGGGTGCGTTCCATGATGCTTTAAGTTTACTAGATGGAGTAAGTGATCCGACCGTAGCAAATATGGAAGATATATGGGTTGGTTTAAAACTAGAGGAAAAACAAGAAGATGAAGAAGAAGAGGAACTATTTTTACACGATAAGTTGTCTGAATCATATTGGGATTGGTTAAATGTACAAGAAAAAGAGTAAATGGTTACTTCTAATAATGTTATAAATAGAAAGGACTGGCTATGTTGAACAGTCAAAATTGGATTAATAACTGGAACGAAACGTTCCATCAAATAGAGAAAATTAAAGGGAAGATTGAATCTTTCGTTGTTGAAAAAACAGCAACAGAAGAAGAAATTAAATTAATAGAACAACAATTAGGCTATTCTCTTCCTGTTAGCTTCAAAGAGGTTTTGGTGAATTTTTCAAAGCAGGTAGAGCTTCGATGGTTCTTTCCAGATCATCTTTCTATACCAGCTGAATTTGATGCTATCTTTGCAGGTGAACTATGTTGGGATTTAGATTCGATTGAGGATGTAACAGAAGTTGCAGATAGCTTACAGGATGTAGGGGATAATTATGGTGAGAATTTACGACAAAAATTAGCGTTCTATACCGTTCCCAACGGTGATTATCTTGCTTTAGACTTGAATTCTAATAATGGAGATGCAGCTGTTGTCTACTGGGATCACGAAGAAGATTCAGTCACTTATGTAGCGGATAATTTTATCGAATTTATTGAAAAGTTTACTGATTTGCATTTAATCGGGGCTGAGATTTGGCAATGGGAAATCTTTATGGATTCAAAGGGCATAAATACAGATAGTGAAATAGCACAAAAATGGAAAAAATTCTTCATGCAACTTTAAAACATAGGTACTTTAACTTCCGATAACGGGAATTATGGACACAATAGGGGTGAATTTAATGAATCGAGAAAAAGCACTTCAGGTACTTAAGAAATACTCTCCTATGCCTGATGACGAGAATTTAACTGAAGAAATGATAGATGAGTATGCAAGTGCAATTACATACTTCGAGGACAATCCCCATCCGAGTTGTATAGAATCTATCATGATGACTTTTAGTTTAGATGATTGTTATGGTGTATACGAACATGCAACATGTGTACTACGTGAATTTAGTAATGATGAGGTAGTTCCACACCTAATTAGAGCTATACAAGATAAACATGAAGGTAGAAGGTACTGGGGAACAGAATTAGCCAAATTCTTTCCAGATGTAAGGTTAGTTAGCTCTTTATTGACTTGTATTGACGATCCAAACGATGAAATTCGAGAATATGTAGCTTCCGCATTAAGTAAGATTGGTGATAAGTCAGTTTTGCCTATATTACATAATAGGTTGTTAGAGGAGTATGACGAAGATGTTTGTGAGGAATTAAAACAAACTATCTGGAGACTAGAAAAAATCAAATGATTTTCGATAACGAGAATTATGACTTATTAAAAAACACGGCCCATTATTTGTCGGCCGTGTTTTTGTATGTTTGATACAAGAGCGTCACCAAATGTGCATTTTGTTCTTCGAGCACTTTTATTTTTTGAAGCAATTCTCGAATTTGGGTACGATATTGTTCTTCAATGAGACTGTACTCATCGAGGGGTGAATCGTAGTCGTACTGCTGTTTTCGCAAATTGTCAATCTGCTGAAATAACTCTTCATTGCGGTACAGATAGGATTTGGAAACGCCAGAGCGTACAGAGACCGCATGAAAGTTTACAGAACGATTTTCTCGAAGCAATGCTTGAATCGCGTGATGAACACGAGCAGCCGCTTCTAAACTTTTCTTTCTATTGTATGCTTGCACACCCGTTGTATTTCGATGTTGCTGGGACATGGTACTCCTTCTATAAAATGATATACAAGAACGTATGTTCTTGTTTTAATTGTAAAGAAGAGTAGATGATGATGCAACGGGGTGTCACAGTAGCCGCTGTAAAAAATGTAATAATGAAGCAAATGAAGGATAGTGGCATAATCAAATGTTGTTTACCGTGCCATTAGAGTTTTATATAATAAACAAACAAATAAATAAAATTAAATTTTTGCCATTTTAAGGAGAGACAAAAAGGATGTCCTGGTATTTAGATAATGTTTACGAGCTAAACAAAGAATCGCCATATACATTTTATATTCCTAGTTCAGAGATATTGAACAAATTAAAAGTGGGGGATTTGGTAAAGTTAATCTTTGTAACTAAGACACAAGAAGATGATGGATTTAGTGCTGAGAGAATGTGGGTTGAAATCACCCAAATAAACGAGAAGAAATTTATAGGGAAACTGGATAATGAACCCTATCGTTTATCGTTAAAAAGAGGTGATGAAATTTCATTTGGAGTTGAAAACATATGCGATACGGAATATGAGGACCCAACTTCATGTGATTGGGATTTTTATTTTGATACTCAGGTAACTGTTAGCGATGATGTTCTTGAAAAAAGGGAATTTAACTTTATGCTTAGAGATAATTCAAGAGAAGAAGGCGACTCTGGTTGGTCAATATTAAGTGGCTATGAAGATGATGACTACCT
Source organism: Bacillus sp. S2(2024) (assembly GCF_050474045.1). NCBI lineage: Bacteria > Bacillati > Bacillota > Bacilli > Caryophanales > Bacillaceae > Bacillus > Bacillus sp. S2(2024). The sequence goes on along the minus strand of NZ_JBFLUS010000003.1, from coordinate 2,648,806 downwards.
ATGTGATCCTGAAAACTTTCATATTATTTCTATTGGAGTAATCCTGAATATGGACGATTCCATTTTAGAATTTATTCAAGAACCGCCTTTATGTGCATACGAAAGAAATGATAAAGGCGAATTTTATAAAATTGATGATTATGATTGGGATGCTTATTTAAATGAATAATGTAAAAACGGATAGACAAAGGAGTGAAAATCATTCCTTTGTTAGAACAAATTTTCTCCAAAGAAATATCACTGCTATTTTTTGTGCCCAAAGGGTACGACATGATAAATTTTAAAGAAAATCAGTATGTATATTATTTTTGGGGGAGATGAATTAGATATGACTGTCCGATTAGGTAAAATAGATATTTTTCTTCCAGATGCAACATCCTCATACTTTTTTATTGTCGAGGACTTAGCGGGGATATTAAAAGTAGAAACAAACTACGATGCATTAAAACAGTTTCGTAAAATACTTAGAAACGAGATAGAAAAAGATTTATACAAGCGTATCGATTTTGGTCAAGATTCAAGTGAGGTAGTAATTCGTACCACTAATGCTCTTACTATACTTAAGATTGCTGCAATTATTAATGGACTGATTAATGTTACGATTTCAGAAGAGGGAATTATGGAAATCGAACAGAAACTCCTTTCTCACAAACGCCCTAAAAAACAAAAGTGGAAAGTGGGAGACATATTTTTGCTTAATCTTAGTAATGGTACATATGGGTTTGGACAGATATTATGGAAACCTTTTGGTAGTCCCGTTTGTGGACTATTTGATTTAAATACAGAGACTATCCCAACTGTAGCAAAGATTTCAAATCATCCTTTTATCTCCGTATTAACATTACTTCCTAGTTCGTTAGACAAGGGTGATTGGAAGGTGATTGGAAATGCAGATGTAAGGATTGATATAGAGAAGGTTCCTTGGCAACATCGCGGACTAGGTGATGTTGGTTCAATGAGTTGTAATGACGGTATTCTTCTTAAGTTAGCAAATGCTTATTACGGACTTTTTCCGTGGAACGTTTTCTATGAAGAAGATTATTTTGACAAAATTTTATTATCACCATTTAAACGTTCTAACATTGCAAAAGTTTTATCACCAATAGAAAGAGAAGAATATAGAAAAGAGAAAAAGTGGAATTAAGAACAACACGGTAGTCCAAACTAACGGGTTCGGTTTTGAAGTACAAAATCACAATTAGCAACAAAATTAACACATAATTCATAAGCAGTTAATCAAGAACATTAACACATAAAAATGATCAGATCCTTTTAAGGTACTGAGCATTTTTTACTTATTGAAATATATTATCAATTCTCTCTCTGTCATATTCTAAAACCCAACTATTGAGGGTTTTATACAAATCATTTAATGCCACTTTTTCTAGGGCTATAACATCACAACCTCTGTCATCATAAACATGATAGATGGTACTTTTGGTTTTGTTGATAAAAAACACATCGTAAAAAATTTGAGGTTTAATATCCATCTCACGATTACAAATTGCCTTAATTAAGTTAGTGTATTTTACGTCTGATACTTTACATTCAAGAGTGTATCTGTGAGTTTCAAAGTCGTATATGTCGTATGCCTCTTCAAAGACATATGGAATAACTTGATGTCGCAATTTAAATAAGACTTTTTTGGACTTTATATAGTTACTAAATATCTTTAACTTTCTTCTTCTTAAAATATTTTCTTCTCTAGCATGATGTACATTGGCTACGATGATTATTTCATCATTAGAAGAATGGAGACTTTTAAATAAGTATAAAGAACGGTGATAGACACGCTCCATATATTTTAATTTATCATCTTCATCGGGATTACCTAATTCAAACCGAATACCTACATCCCAATTATAAAAAAGAGGTGGTCTTAGTTTTAAGTTAGGGAAATGATTATTCATATAATTATTAATAGCAATACACCCTCTTTAATCGAATAGTTCCCTTTTTGATTTTAACATATAAATTCAGAAAACCTTCTTTATAAAACCAAATTAGCAAGGTAATTAACAACCGTTTTAACATACGAATTCACAGCTTGACAATTATTTCTGTCACCTTTCTAAAAGTGGTGCGTATTAGTGTGCTATTTCACCTTCATATTGACCATAATCCCCGTAATATCAATAAAAATAAGCAGTCCAATTCAGTTGAGAATTCGACTGCTATTTTGTGCGCTATTTACTGTTTTGTACTCGAAAAGCGAACCCGTTAAGTCCAAACAACCGTGTTAATTTTTATCTTAAATAAATAATATTATCAATGGTGAGCTTTTTATATTTTTGTAATACGGTATGTTTATGCAAATGTAATTGAATGTGGAATGATTAGGTTGCGTTAGTAACGCTTATTTTTGTCACATATATTAAAAATTGAAAAAATTTCAGTAACACTATTTTTTGTAACAAATAAAAAAACCGCCATCTAATGATGCGGGTTTGCGGATTTCGTAGTAACGTTTATTTTTGTCACTGCCCATGGTTCTAAATGAACAATAATTAAGTATACTGTGACAAAGTTAGGTATACTGGAATGAAATATGAATTAAGTATGACAATTCATCAATTTGCATAAAAATTTATTTTTACCCAAACCAAAAAGGAAGGTGGCTTGTATCACCTTCCTTTTTTTATGATTGCGAGCCATTTTCGATCTTTGTACTTATGAACATTGCGATGCCATCTAAGGATATCGCAATGTTGTCTTTTAATTGTAGCGATATCGGAATAATCAAAAAATCTAGAGTGAGATGTTATGTTAATAAAAAGGTTGTTTATTTAATTATTTTTTCTTTTTTTATAAAGCAAGTACACACCAATTAAAAATAGAAGCATTCCTATCTGCCAATATATTCTGTTCACGTCTTGAAACAAGATAAATTCCCAGTATTCAGAAGCATAATTCCAATGCTTGTATGGATATATAAGTATTACTGGTATTAATCCAAAGATAGAAGAAACTGTTCCGATTACAGTTAATAATATACCTAACAGTTTGATAACTATCTCCCCTTTGTGATTATAAATTTAGTGTAATTTTACAATAAAAGGGGATAATTGCAAATTAAGTATCTGAGTTTTATAGAATTTATTACCTGGTTATTTAGTCAGTTGACTGATCTAAATGAACAATAATTAAGTATGCTCGAATGAATAAAGTGTTATGCTAGATCTTCTTTTAGCTATATTATTTATCTTATCTTATTTTATCTTTTCTCTCTTATTCTCTTACCTTAAAACGAACATGAGCAGTTAGTAAAACATAAAGGGTAAACATCGCATCGTGTTTTACTTATCTTTTTTTATTTTCTCTTATGTTATCTAATTTTCGTTTCTCTTCTTGATTTTTAAGTTTGTTTATTGAATTCTATCCAATTATAAAAAGTCCCGCTTTCGCGGAGAAATATGGTAAATATCATAAGTATAAAGTTTGAAAAAATGAGGTGTATTTATGAAAGCTAAAATAGGAATAGTTTTATTATTTTTAGTTGTAGTAGGAGCAACTTATTTATTTTTAAATAGTAACCAACAAGGAGTTGATCAAACATACTTATTACCGAATGGTTTTGAGGGATGTGTAGTTATAAATTATGATGTGAAAGATGCAAAACCTTTGCAGATAGAAAATAATGAAATTATCTATAAAGTACCAAAAGACGGTATAATAAATACTTCTTCCCCGATGGAATTTGGATGGGTTAATAAAAAACACTCAGGAGCATTCCAATTAAAAGCATTTTATGTAGATGAAAGTGGCAAGAAAATAAAAGAGTTACCACAGGATAAAATACGTTTTGGTGCTAATGGATCTGTACAAGAAGATGGAAAACCTAAAAGAGACTATAATTATCATATATTTGGTTCTAAAGAAATTGAAAATCAAGGATGCTCAGCCATCGAAAGATAATAAAAACAATTTATTTTAAATAAACGGATATTACATAGCATAATTTCACTAACGGGGGGCTTTAATTCAATAAACAATACACACATTAAAATCAAAAAGCTTGGAGGTTCGCTTCATTAAATTACCCCAAGCTTTTTTGTGTGATAATTATATTGTTATGTATGTTGCTAATTCATAAGTTATTTAACCTGTGATTTTGGGTTTTCTCCACATTATCGGAACTACTTAACTTTGTTTTCAATGCTCTTTTTTTTTGAAATTCGTATCTTTTTTAAAGTCAGGAAACATGCAATCATGATGGTTTTTGTTTTTTGCTAAATCTTCTTTTATCACGATATGTCATTTCTGATTTTATCTTATCTTTTCTATTCTCTTACATCGAAGCGAACATAAACTGTTATCTTCACAATGCATCATGTTTTTCGTATCTTTTTTTATCTAATTTGCTTCACTTCAGGTTAGTTTATTGGTTTCGATATAAAAGTTAGCTTGAAAATTGTAATTAAACAGTAATGGTACCATCATTCCACCATTCAACAAATGTTTGTAATGATGGGGCAACCCACGTTCTGCTATCGTTTTCGTGATTCCAAACATATATATCATCTTTTTGTATGGATCCATTTAATATTGTATATCCAAACAAATCGCCGTTTCCTCCATCTGCAAAAAACAACAGACAATCAAAAGGCATATACAAATCCTTAAAATCTTCAAAATTTCTCATATTTAGATTCTCTTCAAGGATTTGTTCAATTGACCAAATGAAAGGACAGTCATATTCATCTAACACACCATTCGTTTCATGCAATAGACTGGATAAATCAGTTGGTAATTCAACATTAAGCTTTTCTTTTATTTGGGATATTTCAGCTTTCGTTGCAGGAAGTTTAAATTGAAAATCTGTTGAAACATTGCTGATAAAAGTCTTCCACATAGTTCGTATCCTCTCTTTAACGCTTTTTCTGTATGTATGTTAATTTTACCTGAATGTTTCATTATATGAAACTTCTCCATTAAGTCAATAAGAATATCAACAATGTCCATTAACAGACTAAAAATATAAAACGTTTTTATATGTTCATTTACTTGTTTGTTCAAATGGAAGGGAGTGTTACTTTCAGTAATGGGGCGTATTTTTAGTATATTCGCATATACATGTAGCAAGAGTTGGACATGTATAGTAGGAAAAATATCATGTTAATAACGAACATACGTTTGACTTTTTGGGAAGAAACTTTCAAAATAAATACAGCATAACCAGTTTGATTTTAATGATACTGATAATACTGAATATATAAGAGGTGAATTATGGAGAGTAAATATCAGTGGACTGAAGCTAGAATCAACTGTTATTTAAAAGAAGGACGAGGGCAGGGATATAAGGAAGAATATAAACCTTGGCTAGAAGTAGGTAAGTAGGTAACGTGCCATCGTCAGGAAGGAGAAGTCGCCCAAGAGGTTGGAAAACAAACCGTGTTCATGAATTTCTTAAAGAAAAAGTTGATATAAAAAGTATTCTGAAAGAGGGATTAAATGAACACTACGGGGGTTCATTTAATCCCTCTTTCATTTAGGCTCTTTTCGCATAAATTGTTGCTTTATCTATTTATTGAATTCATTAACTGGAAGAAGTATTCAGATTGATGAGTCTTATTTAGGTTATACCATGCATGTAATGTATCTGGTGCAAATACATCTAATTGTTTCAATACTTCCATCGCAAATTCCAGAGGAGCTACTCCTGATGCAGTAACTAAATTCTCACCAGATACTGCAGGTTCCATCTCATAAAATTTTTCTCCTTTGTAATTAGGACAGACCGTTTTTAGATAATTTAAGTCATTGCTTGTATGCTTTCTAGAATCTAGATATCCCATATTTGCCAGTCCCTCAGTTGCGCCACAAATTGCAGCAACAATAGTGCCGATATTTAAAGCTTCGCCAACTTTTTTTAAGATAGGTTGATGAATATCCTCTCCCCAAGTATTCCCTCCAGGTAAAATTAAAAGGTCTTTACTCTCGATAGTACATTCATCAAGGGAGATATCTGGTTTTATGCTAAGTCCTCCTATCGTAGTAATCATTTCTTTATTAGCTCCTACTGTAACTACTTTTAAAGGCGCTAAATCTTTTTTGAAATATCTCCCTGAGTTTAGTTCAGCAATTAAATATCCATATTCCCAGTCTGACATTGTATTAAATACATAAAGATAAACTTTTTTTGTTTGCATCCTATAACACCCCAATCACAATTGATATAGCCTATTATAATAAGAACTTATGTTCCCTTATGATTTTACACCAAAATTAACCAATTAGACAAGATAATTATTCAACTGACTTTAAACTTATCCTCGTTAAAAATGGTGTTATGTTAGTGAAAAAGCGTATCTTGAACAGCCTGTAGAAACGACGGAGATGTTTCATATACGAAAAGTGCGCTTTGTAGCAGAGGAATTACGTGAGAAAGGGATCAAGCTCTTGGAAACATCAATTCGTGATCGAGGGCATCTTTGGATACCGCGTGAATTACCACTTGCGGTACAGGAGGAGATTTGAAAGCAAATGTATCAATGAAAATTTGTTTTTGCGAAGAATTTAAATTGCTGTAGTTAATTATATAGACAAAATCGTGTACGATAGGTTTTGAATGTACAAAAAGCGCAGCTGATTTTATCTCATTTTTAAGTAATCTTATGGTAATTCAACAAACTCATTCTTTTACAATAAATGTGGAAGCGATGGATGATTCTGTTACTTTGTAGTGGAAAAAATTGGAGCAGAGTCTACATTTTTTAACCAGCGATGTTCAGGCCCATTTATTCCATTTTTAATCCATACTTCTCCTTGATTTTCCTTTTGAGTCTTTCGATACCAAGTAATATATGATCCAACAACTTGAGGCTTACGGTCTAGTTCATTTTCCTTTGGAAAGGAAATCTGCTTTTGTTCTGCTGATTTTATATTAATTGCATATAGAGTTGTAAACATTGTTGGAACAGGTCCTTCTTTCCATTCCTTGTTTTCTTTTGCACGAGCAATGATCACCACGTCTGGGGAGAACCAATCTAAATCAAGATCAACATACCCTTTTGGTGTATATTCCTTTTGTTGGTTTAAGATTGGAATGTCGGAAACGGTTGTTTTTTTGTTTTCAACGAAAAATCTACCTTCACCAGATATGTAGGCTAGTTGATTTTTTGTCGGAGCCCATTTTATCCAGTCTTCATACCAGAGCATTTTTCCTACAACTTGAAAGTGGTCTCCTGTTGATGATAGGACACACAGTGTATTGCTATCATTGGACCAAGAAGCTGTGGGTGTAGCTAGAAAGCTAACCCATTTACCATCAGAACTCCACTTGAAATATTCGGCATTAATCGCAAATAAGTCAGTTGTATTTGTTTGAATGGTGTAAAAAGGCTTTATTTTATTCGAATCGAGATTAGCGTCTACTGGAATTTTAAAAAGGTGAACTGGTTCCCATCCAGTAGGGAGTAAATTGGATTGTGACGAAGCTACGAACTCTTTTCCGTTTGGAAACCATGCAAAGTCGCTTACACCTAAAGAAACATTCTCAAAGCCTTTTGGTCGTCCATTCTTTGTTTTTGTAATGTTTAGTACACCACCCGCATTGTAGGCTAGTTGATTTGAAATCGGTGACCATTGAAAATTTCTTGTTTCAATTGTTTCATATGGTTGGTAGCTTTCTTTTTGCTTTGAATCATAAATAAACAAATATGTTTTTGTAGCATGTTCATCACCATCCAAATAGGCAATAAACCGACCGTCGTTTGACCATTTGGGAGAGTAAACATGCCGATCCTTTGTGAGTTGTGTTTCTTTATCTCCCTCTTTTATCCATAGCTGATGGTCTCGGATAAAAGCAGCTCTAAGGGGTGCTTCAGCAGAAGCTATTGTTGAAAAACAAAAAAAGACTAATATTATTAATAAAACCCTCATTACCATTGATTATCCCTCCTTGTCATAGGATGTCCTGATTAAGGGTTAAGATGCAGCCTCTAAATACAACAACACTAGGTACAGTTTAAGGGCAAATAAATTATGAAGGATGCTTCAAAGGGAGTTCCTCAATGGGCGGGATGGGAGACTGAGATTATAAATATAAAACAATTGAATGGTGTTGGTGGTGCTTAAAGGAAATGATGATCAGCTGCCTAATGAAAAAATCCCTGCTTTTAGTTAATTTTATTAAGTAACAGAAAAACGAGGATATCATTGATTAAAACAATAACTTTTATATAATATTATAGTTTTTATAAGAGAAAGACTTAAAAATATGTCCTCATTTACCACAGCGTTTGTATGGTTCTTATAAGCCTTTTAATGACTTCATCGGCCTTTTTGCCTGAAAGAATAAACAAAATCCCCCTTTCGATGGAATAAATGTTCTATGAAACAGAACAAAAAAACGGGATGGTATTAAGTGATATATTAGAATATTATAAAAATGGAGGAGGGTTAACATCACAGAAGATATCTTGACACTCGCACCCATAAAAGGGCAAGGTGGCTAACATCAGTGGGATGAAGTAATAGAGGCAGCACCAACAAAAAATGTGGAGGGGTCCTTAGTGGAGATAAGAAAATATAATTCGGATGACATCAAACAATTTACAGATTTAATGCCAGATTTAGGTTATCCTAGTTCATTAGATGAAATGAAAGTAAGAATGGAACGTATCGAATCCAATCCAAATTATTACACTTTTGTTGCAATAAATAATAATAACTTAGTAGGGATGATAGGAATAACAATTCATACAACGTACACAAACAACGATGAAAAGATTCAAATAACATCGCTAGTTACAAAGAAAGAATATCGCGGTCAAGGCATTGCGAAAGCGTTAATGAAATATGTAGAAGAATGGTCTTTGAAAAGAGGATCTGATTTTATTTATCTTCTAAGTGGAAAAAGTGAAAGAAGGGTAAAAGCACACGAACTATATAAATTCCTTGGTTACGAAGTAACTGGTTATAGGTTTGTAAAGCGTTTGCGAAAAGTGAATATTATTTAACAATTGGAGCGAAAATATTACTATATTCTGGAAGTTATAAAATACATAAATGAATAAATAATTTTACTACCCTCGTACCAGATGTGTTTTATTATACAATAAATATACATACTCATTTTTTGAAGTGGAATTAGTATACTTAATAATTGTCACACATGTATTTTTGATTTGCATTTTATGTAAATCAAAAATACTTAATTATTGTTACTGTGCATAAAATCCAAAACAGATTTATGCACTTTGTATGCATTGCGAGTATACTTAATAATTGTCACTCGACACTAGTTGAAAAGCGACAATTATTAGTGTATCTATACAATTATTCATTCGATAACAAATGAATTTCAGTGATTGTGAATAGGTAACTCAAGCTTTGCATTTTCATTAAATTGAAATGTAAAGGACAAAAAAACTTGGCTGGATTTATTCAGCCAAGTTTTTTTATTTCCTATAAAAAATGAAATGACAAAAATAAGTGTTACTTTACAAAAAGAACTGTTACTAAAACCTCTGAATATTTGTGAACGGTTATCGCGCTCATTTAAGTCATTGGATTGAACGATTTAAAAGTGTGGCGACATAACTAATTGGAAAGGTCATCGCCATCAACTTAAGAAATTGATTGTTCCCCAAAAGGAGAAAAATGAGCCGAATTCTCATAAATAACTGTAAAAAGGTAAAATTTTCGTTATGGGGCTGTCTCAAAATCCTAGCTTAATGGGCATGGGGTGCCGCTAACAAAACGCAAATTTTGTACGCTAAACGATTTTTTACATAAAAATCCGTTTTATAACGGGGACTTTTTATTAAGGCTGTGTTAAAGGTAAAGGTTGATAATTGAAACCTCACCGTTCCCCTTATATAATTAATATAGGAACAAATATTCGGAGAATTGTAAGGATGGATAAGGCGTTTAGCAATTTATTAAAATACAATGTAATCGGATAGCTAAAAATTTGATGATAGACAGGAGTTAGATACCATGATAAAAGGTTTCGGAGGAATATTTTGGAGAACTAAGAATCTTGAAGTTGTAAAAAAATGGTACAGTGAAGTGCTGAAGATTGAAATAGAAAATTGGAATGGGACTGTGATAAAACCCCAATTAGGAAATGAGACTATCTTTTCTTTCTTTACCGAGAATGACAGTTATTTTCCAACAGAACAACAAGTGATGTTAAATTTCCAAGTACATAATCTAAACGAGACTATTAAGCATCTTGAACATATTGGTGTACCTCTTGCAAAGAAAAAAGAGATTAGTGAATTTGGAAAGTTTATTTGGATTGAAGATCCTGAAGGTCGACTGATTGAGCTTTGGGAGAAATAACGAGTTGTAATTTATTTGCTATTGAGCTAACGGGGGCTCTGGACACAGAGTTAGTTACCGGTTGTGGTACAGGAGGAGATTCAAAAGTAAATGTATCAATGAAACTTTTTTTTCGGATAATTTAAATTTTTGGAGCTAATCATAGAAACAAAATCGTCTAGGATAGGCTTTGAATATACAAAAAGCTCAGCTGATTTTACTTGTCAACTGAGCTTTTATTTATGTTTTATTTTATAACGAAATTGTAACTACCGATTTTACAATCCGAAGATGAAGAATACAGTAATTATAAGGAAAAAGGAACAAATACAGCATACAAGCTGCATAGATTTACTTATTTTTTTATTAAAGACTGGGATAGCAAGGATGGAATGTGCAAGGCTTCTGCTAATAATCCTTCTAATAACATAGGCATATCGTAAACATATTTATCAATTAATCTAATGATTATGACTGACAAAGGCACAGAAAGACCGATGAGAAAAGAGCATAAACTCATTATTTTTCCTTTTCTTGTACTCACTTAAAATCTAGTTAAACACGAAGATAATTCTTTATCCATAAGCGATAAAGTAAAGCTTCTCACCAAAATTATCATTCATACAAAGTGATTAAACATCCACTTTTGGCTAGGGACTTTCTAGAATAAACTTAATCAGTATTAGCATTAATTTTTAAAAACATTGACTTTTCTAGGTTTCTAAATAGATTGACTATTGATAAAGGAATGCTTAGATTCACATTTTGATGCAATATACAAACCAAGAAAAAAACGAAGAAAATTACCCAAGTAACAACTTCGGCTAACATTTGATATTGGTCCTGACAGTATTAAATTATTGAATTAAAAACATATAGTGAGGAGTTGTCAAATGGGGGTAATACTTTTCTTTTTAGGGATAGTATTCTCAATAACTTTTCATGTGTTAAGCCACAGAAAAATGGATTCAACTAAAAAGAAGTTGTATTTTATAAGTCTGATTTTTGCTATTGTTTTTGCCTTTATTCCTACAATAGGACAAAATGATGGGGATTTTCTTCACTTCGGTATACCTGCAGAAAACTTTATTTATTTTGGTAGATGGGAATTTGGGTTTAATCCATTGGGGTTTTTCTTCAACTTTTTTGTGTTTTATTGGTTTTTTAAGCTAGCACTAAAGGTATGGGTATTTTTGTTGAAAAAGGAAATGGATTAACGGAAATAGGTTTGATTATCTATTCTTTTATGGGGATGACAGGAATTCTATAAATTAGTGACTTCCGATATTATCAAAATTGCAAAGGATAAGCTATGATTGTACAAAAACACGGCCGTTTTTACTTGTCGGCCGTGTTTTTGTATGTTTGATACAAGAGCGTCATCAAATGGCATTTTGTTCTTCGAGGACTTTTATTTTTTGAAGCAATTTTCGAGTTTGGGTGCAATTCCGTAAAGAGTATATACACGTTATTCTCTTTTATTTTATCTTTGTATTAGAACCTTTGCGAATGAGTATAGAAGGATAATTCTCCTAGATATACGTTCTCTAGGGGAATTGTTGAGCAAGCATTATTTTAGATTCGATCAGTGAATTGAATAGGTAATTGTTTGTTGCGATACTCGATAATTGTTAACCATATTCCACTTAAGGCAATGAAAAGAGCTAGGATACTGAACGGAGCACTATAGCTGTGTAGATAATCAACCAGTATGCCAAACAACGCAGGTGCAAGCACAATAGCGAATTGATTTAATGTTAAAGCAAAACTTATAGTTAAGCCAATAAATTGCGGATCTGATTTTTCTGACACCAATATGATAAATAAACTAAACCATCCGATAGCAAAGAAACCAAGAAAGAAGCATAAGATTACGAGTAACCAAAAAGTCATATAAGACATGACATAGCTGGTACAAAGGAGTAATAAGACAGTGATACCAATAGTTATCTGTAATGGAATTATACGATTTCCTTTACATACATGATCACTAGCCCATGCTAAAAGTATTCTTCCAATCATTCCACCTAGCAAAACAACACTTAATAACGTCCCAGCATGATAGAAATTTGTTTGAACTTCATTAGTAAGATAACTCATTAGATGTGCAACAAGCACCATTTGTAAGGATATCATTGTTATTCCAATTAGAAAGATAGGGTAGAGAGAATAGTTTCCTTGTATCTTCTTTAACTTTGCTAAGAAGGAAAATGTTTCAGCCTTTTGAGTAGAAGAACGCTGCTCGCGATAAAATAGGATGAACAATAAGCCTCCACTAATAGCTACAATTGCTTGCATAAGGATTACAGAAGGGAGTCCATATTTATAAAAAAAGAAAGGAAGCGTACTAGAAGCCAAAGCGCCTCCAATCGGAATTCCAGTTTGACGAATCCCCATTGCAAGTCCTCTACGCTCAGGAGGAAACCACTTTATAATAGCTTTACTCCCTCCAGGTTGTGCCGTTCCATACCAGATTCCTGCAAATAGTAAAATAACAACTAGATATGTATAATTGGCAGCTTGATAGGCAAACAACATACTCACTCCAAGTAAGACAGACCCTACTCCTACAATCCATCTTTCTCCATGTCGATCCATTAAGTTTCCGAAGAACAACATAGAAAAGATAGGTCCGATGTTTACAACTGATACAAGCAATCCTGTTTGAAACTGAGATAGGTGATGTACTTGCTGCCAGAAAGAAGCTAAAGGACCAATTCCGTACGTAACAAACGTAGCGAATGTTTGTGAAATAGTTGCAATTAATAGGATCATCCATCTGTATGAGCTAGTGAAATCATTTCTTGTTTTTTGCTTTAGCATTTTATCATTACCTCCTTTTCTCTTTTATTGTATGAATATGAAGATATCATGTAAAATAAATAATAAAGATAAAAAACATCAAAAAAATTGATATCTTGGGAGGTGAGTTATGTGGATATTAAAGATTTAACTATATTTAAAAAAGTAGCCGAAGAAGGAAGCATGTCGAAAGCAGCAAAATCACTAGGATATGTTCAATCAAATGTGACTATGAAAATTAAACAGTTAGAAGATGAATTAGGAGTCCCGTTATTTTACCGTAATGGAAAGGGAGTAATTTTAAATTCCAATGGCGAGATCTTGTTAACATATGCTAGGAAGATTTTAGATCTAACTGAACAATCAATAAGATTAGTACAAAGTAATCATTCTACACCTCTTGGTACGCTGAAGATTGGATCTACCAACTCTACAGCTGCAGTCCGCTTACCACCTCTTCTGAAAAACTATTATGAAAATTATCCTGATGTTGAATTAGTATTGGAGACTCATACAAGCACCGAGTTAACTCAACTTGTACTCGAACGTAAACTTGAAGGAGCATTCATTGTCGAAGATGTTCATCATCCAGATTTAACTTCTATTCTGTTTTGTGAGGAAGAATTAATTATTATTAGCCACCAGCCTTTAGGTGATATCCAAGAGCTGAATAAAGTTGCTTTGTTAGCCTTTGGTGATGGCTGCCATTATCGTAGCATGATAGAAAAGTGGTTAAAAGAGGAAGGTATTTATCCCAAGCGTGTATTAGAATTCGGTACGATCGAAGCAATCATCGGTTGTGTGAAGGCTGGAATGGGAATAGCTGTCATGGTTAAATCAATTTTAAAAGACCATGAGCAGTCTTTAATTTTGACTTCTCTACCTCAGAAATATTCCAAAGTACCAACTTATTTTATTATGAGAACAGATGTACTTTTTTCAGCTGCCCTACAGAGATTTGTTGAGATGATAAACTAAATTGCTAGTTACGATATTTCATGATTAATTATAGAATTGGAGGAAGAATTTTTGTTTTTCTCAAAAATAATAGATCAATTTACCTTATATGATTTGCATAAAAAAAGAAGTAATGAATACCAATTCTCTTCTTTTCCAAAAGCAAATTTGGGTGGAGAAGATGTTCGAACTTTTTATAAGACAGGAGCTGTAGATATTCAATTCAGTATTGAAGGTTCGAATGAACAAAATTATAAAATCGTTAAATTTTTATATAATAGTAATGTTAAGTCACAGGGTATTCATGCAATGATATTGTACCAGGAGAAGCGTTTTTAGCTGGAAATGAAGATGCAACTAATGTTATTTTGGTTCACGGGTGGCGAATGGATTCCAGTAAACGTGTCAAAAACATATTTCATAATCAAATGATTGACCTGGGATGGAATATGTATTATTATACGCTGCCATATCATTTTGAACGAAAACCGGAGTGTTCACTATATAGTGGAGAATACATGATTAGTGCCAATATTGAGCGAACAGTACAATCAACCCAACAGGCCGTAGCCGATTTAAGGGGATTGATACAATGGATTAAGAAAAATAAAAAAGGGCCTGTGGTTTTAATTGGTGTTAGCTTAGGAGGATTTATTACTAATTTAACGGCTCTTGTTGAATCAGAAATTGATGTGTTAGTTTCCGTATTTTATGCGAACCGTCTTTCTTATTCAATATGGAAGACGAATCCTGGTAAATACATCAAAGCTGATTTACAAGATAATGGAGTCACTTATAAAGATTTAGTTGAATATTGGAAGATAGTAGATCCTAGTCAAGCTATTCCTATGATGAATAAAGATAATATTTTACTCATTTCAGCAAAACATGACCAATACGTTCATATTGAAGATACAAGCCATTTATGGGAATCGTGGGGAAGACCTAGACGGTATGTATATAATTGTGGTCATTCAGGAATTGTAGTTAATCGTAAGAAAATTGCCCAAGATGCTATCGATTTTATTCGAATCCGAATAATGGGGTGAAAGTATGATAGTACTTGTATTTTTATTATGGATGATTGCAACCATTCTATCTTTCACTAATCCTAAAATGTATCGGACAATTGTGGAATATAAAATCGCAACAAGTATTAAGTGGCGATATTGTATTTCATTTTGTAGAGATACCGAAATTAATCAAATAGTGGCGTGAAGAAAAAGTAAACCCGTAGGAAAATGTATTTGTTCGATGATGTTACTGTTACCAGCCTATGAAGATGAATATTCAACTCAAACATTGGAGGAGATTGTGATGAATCAAGATCCAATTTTGCAAAAGGCAATCAATAAATGGGGAAATATGGGCCATGATTCTTCTTTCCGAACAGCTTATGAAGCATGTTTACCAGTACGGTTCTTCTGCTTCATTAACCATCTCTCCTTAACACAATGCAAGAAACAGAAAAGAATATGAATTTCGGCTCCCGTTTAAGTCGAGATTTTTTCCTGTGTTAAAACATACAACGGAAAAGCTCTCGTTATTATTATCAGAATAAGGTGAATAGAGGGAAAAATATGATATATTCATAATATCCAATCATTTTTAAGGGAGATGGGAACATGACAGCGGAAAATAAGGAACTAACGATTTTTAACCACATTGGAAACACAATTGTAACAGAGGATAGAGGAATCCAAATTATTTCAAGATTAGAAGAGCCTCTTATTGTCGTGTTAGCAAATGTACTAAGTGATGAAGAATGTGAAACGTTAATTGAAATGTCTAAAAATAAAATGAAACGTTCTAAAATTGGTGTTTCGCGCAAAATAAATGATATTCGGACGAGTAGTGGTACGTTTTTAGAAGAAAATGAGGCCGTTACTAGAATCGAAAGACGAATCGCTTCAATCATGAATGTTCCTGTTGAACATGGAGAGGGGTTACATATTTTAAAGTATACAGTTGGCCAAGAATATAAAGCGCATTATGATTTTTTTGCAGAAAACAGTGCGGCAGCAAATAACAATCGTATTAGTACCCTTGTTATGTACTTAAATGATGTAGAAGAAGGCGGAGAGACTTTCTTTCCAAAACTCAACCTTTCTGTATCTCCGAAAAAAGGAATGGCGGTATATTTCGAATATTTTTATCAGGATGCATCATTAAACAAGCTCACTTTACATGGCAGTTCACCTGTTAGCAAAGGTGAAAAATGGGTTGCGACGCAATGGATAAGAAGAAGACCTTTGTATTAAGATACCACTCAATTACGAGTTTTTTATGGTAAGAAATAATATGAATTATATGTCAGATTAATAGGTTCGTTCTAATTTCCTCCTATTTTTATTGAAGTAATAAACAAGGAAGAAATAGTAACCCCTATGAAATAGATATTTAGTGGTTTATAAAACTCCTTCAATTTTAAAATGAAGGGGTTTTATATTGAATTCCAGATATGTTGACTTCTGATAAAAAAGGTTATGATTTTACAAAAAAACACGGCCGATATTCCTTGGCGGCCGTGTTTTCAAAATAGGGTTTTCGGAATATATTCCAGGGGAAATAATATTTAATATTCGATGTTAATTTGTTTGAATTTTTTCAGAAAAAGCGGGGGATATTGGGGTTCTAGTTTTTGAAATTGAATGATTTCCTTTCCAATCTACTTGTGGTACGGAAGGAGATCCAGCATCAGATTCATGCGCTACATGAATAAAAACAAATTATTCCACATTTCATTTCCTTATATATGGTAAAATGGAACGAAAAAGGAGATAAGTAAACATGGGCAAAGCAATCATGTTTTGCAGTTTAGTTGTATTTATGTTTCGGATTGCCAGAATACTGAGTTTTCTTGGCGGGAGAAAGTGGAGTTTGTTTGCAAAGAGTACATGGAAACAAGATTTTTATGTATGTATAGGTATAGCGTTAATGGTCACGTTACTTTTCTTTTAAAAATTACAGTAAATACAGTTTGTAGGACAAAATTGGATAGTAGCTCTTTGCGAGGAGATTACTGTTTCCTTTTGGAGGTGGAGATACATAGATATCCTATTTATTTTAAGTATTTATGCGGTATTCTTGTTCATGTTTGCAATACCAGTCGGTTTTTTTCTGCAATACTTCTTGTATAAGATTCCGTTTCTCAAATTTACAATCTGTATCTATCTTGTAGTGGGGATTTATTTTTTGATAAGGAAGTGGATTGTCGAATTCTCTCTACTTTCAGTGGCTATGGGTTCCTTCAGTGTTGGTTTATTGTTAGCGATATTTGTACAAAGAATCAACAGGAAAATTGAAAGTGAATTTCAAGAGGGAATAAACAAGCGTAGATGAAAGATAGATCTTCATTGACATAAACTTCTACTTTCGATCATGATCAATGCGCATCTGCATCCAGGCAACTAGATAGATATGTGAGGCTCATTTACTTCCTCTATTTCGACACTGTTGCGGAATACAAAAGGATTTTATCCGCATGGGGTGAAATTGGTACATAAGATTAGGTATAAGGATGTCCCTCCCTTGCTGATCACGAATGCGGTATGCGACAAAATTTAGCAATAAACCTAACACTTCAAAACTGAATTGTTTTCCCTGTAATATCCTAACCATTGGGACGGAAAGCTAAAATAACGATAAGAACCTACAATTCGAATATCAATTCCAGATAGGAAAGAAAACACAACAGTTGTAGTGGTACTTAGAAAGAATAATGATTTTTTGATATTTCATAAATTCATATTATCTTCTTTTCAATATTTTATATAAAAATTTATTTTTACCTAAAAAGGAAGATGACGAGAGTCATCTTCCTTTTTCTTAATTGCAAATCATTTGTAATCGTCGTGCTTGTAGTAATCAGATATCTTTAGATGGATTGCGATTTTATATGTCGATATTGCAATTTTGTCTTTGGGTTATTGAGATATCAAAACAATTCACATTATGCTTTTTGACTATGGACAACTTTAGAATCTCTTAATGAAGAGTTTTGTTTCCCTGGTTTCACAAAAATCATGGCTATCATGCCTATTATGACTGCAATTGCAGCAGCAATAAACATTGCTTGATATCCATATTTGACAACAAGGCTTCCTGTTAAAGTTGGAGCAATGATCGTAGCGAGATTTGCAATGAAATGAGTTACGCCGCCAAATGTGCCCGCCTTATTTGGTTCAGTATCTAATACAACTGTCCAGTAAATTGAGTTCGGTAAGTAATTGAATGCATTCCCTATGCACATTAAGGTGAGTACCATTGCAGGACTCTTAACAGTCGGAATGAGCATAAAACAGATAGCTGTACAAAATAAAGAAGTAACTGTAAACCAAGATCTTGCAAGACGCAGATTACCCGTTTTTTCACGTATTTTATCTGAAATTTTCCCACCTAATAATCCTGTGAAAATAGCACCAATCCATGGAATCATTCCTAAATAACCAAGCGAGGCTAATGAAAATCCAAATTCATCTTGCAAATATTTAGGAGTCCAGGTCAATAGTAAAATATTTACATATAAAAACGCAAAATACCCAATGGCATTCATGACTAAGGTAGGGTTTTTGAAAAAATGGTACCAAGGTGTATGTATTTGGTGATTGTTTTCGAATTGACTTTCACCAGCAAGTAAGCTATCTGTATTTCGAATTTCTTGCAGCTCTGTTTCTGAAACTTTTGGATGATTTTCAGGCAAATCCGTAAAGACTTTAGACCATACGATTGTCCATAGCAATCCTACTATACCTAAAATAATGAACGTGATCTTCCAGTTGGTAACAGAGAGAAGACCAACAACAATTGGTGCAGTAACGAGAGCACCTACTGGTGTTCCGATTAATCCAAGTGCTACAGTGAAGCCTTTTTCCTTTGGCGAAACCCAGTTAGCCATTGTTCGATTCATCGTTGAGAATGTAGGACCTTCCGCAAAACCAAATAATACGCGAAACACAGCGAAACCAGCTAATGCTGAACCGCCAAATAGCGCAGCGCCTACTTGCCCAGCAAATATTGTTCCTAATTCAAATATTGACCAGCTGGCACCAGCAAGAATCCACATAAATTTCGGTCCCTTTTTATCTGCAAGTGCTCCGCCAAATAAGGCACCAAAAATGTATCCATATCCAAAGTAGCCAAGAATTGCCCCCCAACTTACAGGATTTAAGTGGAATTCTTTTATAATTGCAGATTGTGCATATGAAAGAGCACCTCTATCTATATAATTAATAACAGTCATGAGAACAATCATTAAAATGATAAAATATCTATAGTTATTCTTCATCATGTGCCCCCTTATTTTCATGGATATATTAGCGCAGCTATAGTAGATTTATTTACATTGAAACGAAACAAGTAAGTAAAATAACAATTGATAAAATGAAACATTCTTTATGTAATTCAAAAATAATAACTTCTTTTACATTTTGAATGGTTCATCCCAAAAGTGAAGTAATGTGGTTATGATTTGTGATATTCCACAAAGTGTTGAACCTATAAGAAATTCAATCTTTTCTCCCCGCTTTCTAAGTAAGCTAGAAAATTGAAAATGTAACACAAGATTTAGATGTTCGTTACATTATTTCCTCGTTATTTCACCTCCTTAACTATAAAATATAGAATTTTTAGAAAATACTGTCTTCTTGATATTTAATCATAGTTAAGTTATGCATAAAAGTCAATATACAGATGTTTGCTGAAGATATTACCAGCACTGTGAATATCACACCATGTTGGTGTACCCACATGAATAATAATTCATATTTTTCCATTCATAAACACTTGAAATGCTTTCCGTAAAGAATAAGTCGAAATACTTTTCAGAAGGATTCGTTCAATCTCATATTGAAATTTAGCTAAGTACTTTTAAATCTATGGCTTGGGGAATAGATTGTGAATCAAACTTCATTTGAAATATAAGGAGAACAAATTATACTAAGGGAATTTATTGAAAGGGGAGATCTATTTATGGAATTATCAAAGTCTCAACTATTGGCTTTAGAGCATATTACAAAGTATGCAAGGAACTATAAACATGAGGCTAAAGCAACAATTAATCACATACTTAAAATGTCTAATATCTCGGATAAAATTTTTGAGAATGCTGTTGCTAATTTAAAGTCTCACGCAAAGATTGGTCTACATTTTCATCCAGATAGACCAGATTCGACTATGAAAAGCGTTGCTGAAGCACTGCTTGAGCAGGGAATATATAAGAGTCAGTTTGAAACATTTTTATCTAATGGCAGCGTCTCCGCCTACCCTGGTGGTGAACGAGACCTCTGGGAGAAAAGGATTTTTGGAGGAGCATATCAACTGGAGGGCACAACCAATAACCAACGGCCTAAATATGGGGCACTAAATTTGATGTTACATCCAGATGGGCCTGCTCCACGTTTTGGATCATGCTATTTTCTATTATCCCCTGAGGTTTCTCATCGTTCTACATACACGTATTTGGATTCGCATCAAGACCCAAAAGAAAAGGGGACTTATGAAGAGTTTGACATCATTTTGGCTGCTCTCTTGGAAGAGGCGTTCTTAAGAGATTTTGCAATTGGTGAAAGAAATCTGACGCCAGCAAGATTAATCAATCATTTATTGGTTAATTTAGAAAGGCCGTTTACGGACCTAGCAAACAAAGAGGCAAACCGCAATCTTAACCACTATATTGAAGCCCAGGTTCATGGGGATATTTCGCTTAAAGAAGATGTGGAAGTACTTGTTGCAGATCCTTCATTCAAGGACACTCAAGTAGGGAGAACTTTAGAACAAATATGCCTTAAGTATTCTATTAATCTTAATTGGCACATGGGCTTTGTACTTATGGTAGAAGAGGTGCCTGCGGATTTTAGAGGTCCAACAATGCCTTCCTTGGCAAGACGCATTGCACGAAATGATTTTATTGATGCGAACATAATTGGATCTGCTGTAATGGACTTGAAGCGCAATCCAGTATCTTGGAGCGATCGCGGAACTTATGAGGAGGTGCTTCAGGAATTAAAATTATTATGGCACGTTTTAGTGAGATATGGAAAGCCGAATCGGAAATTGAACTAAAGGGTGCGTAAGTTCAAGAAGACATACAAAAGGACCAAAAAATTGGTTCTTTTCTTTTTTGTGAAATATTAACAATAATCTTTAACAGAGCGAAACAATAAAAATTTAGAATGAAATTTGTGTCTGTTAGAAAATCAGACGTTGATTTTATTTCACAATGAGTCATGTTTTTCTTATCTTTAGAAATGTTGCTAATTAAAATATTTACGCTTATATTATTTAAGTGAATATTTTTTCTGAATATTTTTGTTTTTTTGTGTACATACCTTTTGACTTATTTATTGATTTTTAAAGGAGCTATCTTATGGATTATAGAATTGTATTTTTTGATGTTGATGGAACTCTTACACACCATGAAAATGGTAGTATCTCAAATAGTACGAAAGAAGCTATAAAAGCACTGAAAAATAAAGGGTTAAGAGTGGTTGCAGCAACAGGAAGACCGTTATCCATGTGCGATGAAATAAGAAAATTAGGAGTAGATACGTTCATCACAGCAAACGGAGCTTATGTGAAGCACAAGCAAGAAGTTCTTCATAAAGTACCAATGGATAAAAATATCATTCGAGAAGTGGCTGAATTTGCATATATCGAGAATAATGGACTGTCATTCTTTACGGAAGATTTCAGTATGAACGGTGTAGAAGATAAAGAAATACTAGCAGCATTGAATGAAACGTTGTCATTGAATGCTTATCCAACTATAAATAAACATATTCATAATCAAGAGGTCTATTTGATGTGTTTGTATGCTGCTGATGAAACGGTAGAGAAATACATTCACAAGTTCCCGCATTTAACGTTTAGCAGATGGCATCCCTTTGTCTTAAATGTATTGCAAGAAGAAGTATCTAAATCTTTAGCCATCAAAAGTGTCTTACAGTATTTTGATATTGATCAATCAGAGGCTATTGCGTTTGGGGATGGAGGAAATGATATAGACATGTTGGAATTAGTAGGACTTGGAATTGCTATGGGAAATGGCAATGAACAATTAAAAGCAGTTGCAGATTTTATCACGAAAAAGTCAGGTGAAGATGGAATCGACTTTGCTCTAAGAAAGTATGGGATTATTTAAGGGTTCATAAAGAACTGATATTTCATTTATGTTTGGAGTGATGTTTTACTGTTCATATTGTGCTAACCATTTGTTGAATATATCCATCACTTTGTGAATGATACCTAAATTGACCACCATGATTATAAAGCCTAAAATTGAATACAAGACAATAGTATCTAATGGGAATAACTGTACTATATGCTTAATGATGTACATACAGATAGGTAAACAAATAATGCTTGTAATAATAGCAGGGACATATCTTCGTATGATCAATGTTTGAAAGCAATGTATTACTAAGTGTAAAGTAAATGAAATAAACAAACCTAGCCATAAGCTATACCAATTCATTACATAGGAAAAAATTGTGATTATACTAATTAAAATAAATTCTTCTGCCACTCCAAGGGCGAAAGATGATGTTGTAATATTATCAAAATGGGGTAATAACCTTTTTGATAACGTAGGAAATCTTTCACATAAATAGCCTCTGTTTTTCCTTATCCATGGTTGTATGAAAATTATTTCTTCAAAATCGTGAAAAATAAAAAGTATTGGAAAAAGCCATACCATCACTTGTATCTCATTCATTGTCATCCCCCTAAAATTCTAACTTAATAAAAATGAAGCCTTTAGTAAAGGCTTCATTTTTGTATCATAAGAAGTATATTTTTCCTAATACAAGGAGTATAAATATAGCCACCCAAAAGGTAAGCATAAATGTAGCTTTTTGTTTTATTTGATAAGCTCTCACTGCTTGAAGTACGGTCATTACAAATAGTAGAATCATTAAAATATTGGAGCTGATTGATTCAGTAATAAAACCATAAATAGAGACAACAAGAACAGCTACAGCACTTAATAATGACAAGGTTTGAATCAGTTTTGATATTGTCATCATATATCCCCTTTTTGATGAATGATTCCATAATATATATTCAATTAGACAAATCGATATCCCTAAAAGATATTTAACTCTTTGCCATGTTTTTTCATTGTTTCCATTATCAATATTCCGTCAATTATACTGGCATTTTTCATACCTTGTAATCTTATTAGGTCTCCGGGGTTACTTTCATCTGTCCTCAAAGCGTAGATGGACGAATTTTAGCATCTTTATCAAATCAACAATTCGTACCATTACGCGTGTGCTGCTTTCCCATTGTTTTTTTGTAGGTATTCCTTTAAAGAACGATTCACAGCTTAATACCTTTATTTTTGGTGACCATTTTTCCATAGATTTTGGATTGTTGACGTAAAAGTACATCATGGCGCCTTTGTTGCCAGACTTTTTAACTGTGCGGTTTGAAAGTCCAAGCGCAAATTTTGATTCCGCGTCGAAATACAATTCGCCGCCAGGAAAGCGCTGTGCCATGGCGGAAAACATTTCTTTAAGTTGACTTTCCTGAAAGTAATAAAAAACTCCTGCTGAGACGAAGAGTATTCCATCATCCTTATTAAACTTAATGTCATCAAACCATGAAATATCAAAAAAAGATTTGGCAATGCTGACATTTCTCGGTGAATCTGCTATTAGTGTTTTACGAAAAGCTATTGCATCGGGCAAATCGAGATTATACCAATTGATCGTCCCGTTGTCGATTCTTGAAAATGTGGTATCTAACCCAGAGCCGATGTTTACAATGGTAGCACGAGGATACTTAGTGATGAATCTGCGGATTGTGTCATCAATTTTACGAGCACGAACGATGTAGGTTATCCCGCCGTATTCACCAAAAGTTTTGGCTATATCGGCAAAATCAAAATCACATCCTTTGATAATGTTAATAGCTTCCTTGTCATCCAAAATGTCTGGATTCTGCTCGCTGCCATTGGCACGTCCCCAAAGGGGAATGAGCATAGTACCTTGAACCGATTGTAAATCTATCATTTTTACCATAAAAATCCTCCGTTTCAAACTGCTGTATCAGAACTCCTGTTGTACTAGAAGATAAATCAATAATAGTGTTATTTGTGAAAATAAATTCAGCCTATTCTTACGTAAGGGATTTTGTGTTCGATTCCATTAATCGAGACACGTTCTCTTTACTTCATGATTAATTATCCTCGACCATTTTTGCTAGCATTTTATTTGTTTTATGCAACCCGTACAACAAGTCACGTCGATCTTCATCAGATAGTTTTTCGAGATTATCCGTGAAATTGTTATATATTTGTTTCCATCGTTCATGTTGTACATCTTCTGCTCTTTTCGTTAGCGAAATTAAAATTGCTCGTTTATCTGAATCATCTTGTTTCTTTGTTATATAGCCATCTTTCTCCAGGTTACGCACTGTAACACTAAGTTGTTGCTTCGGTATATTTAAATTTTGAGCAATTGTTTTCAAATTTACAGGTTTACCTTGCTGGGAAACATACTCAACTATATGTTGTTCTATATGTGTAAATGCTGCTGATTTTTCGGATAATAATTTGAAAGTTCCAAACATATTTATCAACAGATTCAAGTATTCGTTTACTAAATCTTTATCCTCCATCATTTTTCTCCCTTCATCAATTTAGTAAATATTATATTACTATTTTTCGGTAAAATAAACGTTTTCTTCTGTTTATTGTAAATGATTGTTTACAAAACGAGGGGGGTAATGTAGTGAGTTGTTATGTTAATTCCACATGAATACAATATACTTTTTCTGTTTATTACATGATAAAATGGAATATAAAGGAATGGGGTGGGGTGAGTAAGTAATGGAAGTGCTGGTAGAAGTGTTGAAATACGTTACATATATATTAGTCATATTTAGTGTTGTATTTGTTATCATACGTAGGAATTATCTATATCCGTCAAACTCTTTGCTTCTCTTTTTTGGATTGGGAGGTGCCATAGCATCAACAAGAGGGAACTCGATGTTTAATATGTTTTTTATGCTTCTCTGTGATACTGTTGTTTTCCTATCTGTCCTTTTTATCATGAAAGATATACGAAAGTTTCGTAACAAGACAGCTGAATAGAATTTGTTTTCAGATGAGAGAGTTGTTATACATGCTCTCATTTTTTGTTTAGTCTTATATTAGGGGTACATTCACATGCCCATCAACCTAAGAATGGCTTTTATACCCACTGGGGGATAATTCAACAATTAAAAAGCTCATGTTTAGATAAGATTCCTGATTCCTCCTAAAAATAAGCATACCAAAAAAGCCCCAGTTCTGGTGCTTTTTAAAAATTATGCAACTTGTTTCATCTTCTCGTTTCGTTCGTACACAATTCCAAAAATGTCAAAGACCGTTTTCTTTTCATACCTGTGAGACTTTCGACCGTTCTTGTCTAGAAGTGAATAGAGTCGAAGGAGTACCTTTGTGAGATGCTCGGCATCTTGCTGTATGGCTTTGTGTAAGAGAAGAAGATAGTCTTTTATCATATACACCGCCTTATATTCGCTCAGCTCCTTTTTCTTTCTTCGTAGGAGCAACTCCCGCATTTGAAACATAGTGGAAGAACAAATAAGAATACGTATGAGCTGCCCATAAATATGGCACTCTAAACGCTCCAGCTTCACTTCTTTACACATATGAATGGCAAAGAGGGATTTCCACGTTTTAAACAGAATTTCTATTTGCCAGCGGAGGGAATAAAAATCGTGAATCATTTCTGTTGCTAAATATTCCGCTGGAATATTTGTACAGTATAGATTAATAGCACTTAAGCGTTTACTTCTTTCTTTATAAGTAATGCCTTTTTTCTTCTCTTTCTTCGCCATATCTTTCTCACGGTTACGCAGTTGTTGTTCCGTCAGTCTATACAGAATGACCCGAACAGGCAGTTTCTCACACATACCGATATAGACTTCTGATAATTCTCTTGTTTCCCCTGGCTGTAATGTATCCAGAAACTGCTCTACATCTATCTGGATATACTCTGATTGTTTTTTAATTGCCCCGTTCCGGAACGTCTCTGGGTTTGGGTTTTTATAATAAACTCGTGTGTTAAGCTTTAATCTAGAAAGAAAGTATGCTTTCTTTCCATCAATCTTCCAAAAATCCTCTATTGAAAAATAACCAAGGTCTCCTATACGGACATCACCTTTTTCTATAGAATCGATACACTTTGAACCGTATACTTGGTCATTTTCTTTTCCTTCTCCCACATGTAAATGAAGTACATCTCCGCTTAACAGATCACATTCAAATTGAATTTTCACACCCGCAGTATGAGCACTTCCACCAGCTCCTCCATATTTATCTGCAAACGCATCGGGTAGTTGAAACACTGTAGAATCTAACACACGAATCCGATGGAAATGCTCTGTATGAATACTAGAAATAGCAGGCTCTGTGGCAATCTTTTTTTGCATTAGCTCGGTGAGAATGTCATGTAAGAGTTGAACAGCAGCAAGGTTAAACCACTCATTCAATCCTTGTGGACTGATGAGTACACCTGTTCCAGCCTCTAATCACTACATAGTTGATTTAGAGGTTTGCTTGCCACTTTGTCACTCAACCATACACATAGCGACACAAGACTTTTCCCGTTATATTTACTTGTCCGACGGACAAATCCTACATCTTTTGCGAGTCTCTGAAGGATTTGAGGGGATAAATGGTAGTGTAATTCCTGAGCGAAGAGTTGTAACTCTTCTGTTAGTGAAATATCCATAAAAACGCCACCCTTCTCAATAATTTTACTAAAAGGATAGCGTATTTATGGATTAGGGGCACATCATTAGATTGGCTTGATGGGCATGCGGCAGGACACCTATTATAAATTTTGTATTATTTTTACAAGAATTAACTTTTTCCAAAAAATTCTTGCTTTCTTAATTTGAAAATTGTACGATAGTTTCATGATTATCAAACTAAAAGATGATGAAATTAGAAGTCAAATTTTTAAAGCACTCGCTGATGAATCTAGGATTAAAATTGTTCGTGCGCTTTATCATAGCCATAAGGAACTAAGTTGTGGAGAGGTAGGTGAAAGGTGCGATATAAATAAAACTACTGCTTCATATCATTTTAAGACTTTACGTGAAGCAGGATTAACGCTTGTGAGAAAAGACGCTCGAACAAAGTATGTTAAGCTTAACTTAGAAGTTTTTAAAACTTATCTTCCAGGTTTTTTAGAGACTCTTTAAAGAAGAGTCTCTAAATTTCAATTTATATTCGATAGTTCTAAAGTTGTAAAACTATAAGAAAAAGGTGTTTCTTTATTATGAAAAAAGTGTTAACTTTATTTTTTTCTATCATGTTTGTTATTGGAACTGATACTTTTATAATTTCTCCTTTACTTCCTACGCTTAGAGAACAATATCATGTTTCAACAGATATTTCAGGTTGGATGGTAAGTTCCTATGCTTTGGGCTATGCTATTTTCGCACTTATAGCAGGACCAATATCTGATGGATTAAATCGCAAAAAAGTAATGATTTATGGGATGATTGCTTTCTCTGTATCTACATTTTTATGTGGATTAACTCCTAATTTTGGGGAAATGGTAATATTTCGCTTTATTGCTGGAGTCAGTGCAGCATTTGTTACACCTCAAGTATGGGCGTCTATTCCTATGTTAGTGCCACCACAAAAAATTATTAAAAGTATGGGAGTTGCTACAGCAGGCTTATCAGTTTCACAAATGTTAGGATTGCCAATAGGTGGATATTTGGCATCATATAACTGGTCTATTCCATTTTTTACAATTTCAGGATGTGCTTTAATTCTTATCTTTGCTATTGGATTCACTTTGCCTAGTATTCAACCAAACGCTAGCACAACTAATCAACAATCTATTTTGAATCGTTATAAATTATTATTTTCAGAACCTAAAGCGGCAAAAGTATTTTTTGCTTATTTCTTATTTCAGACAGGTAACTTTGCGGCCTTCTCATTCTTTGGTACATGGTTATCTGACGACTTTCAGTTAAATGTGACACAAGTTGGTGTTGCTATGCTAATCTTAGGATTAGGAAACACTATCGGTAGTTTCTGGGGGAATATTATTATTAAAAAGCTTGGGCAATCACATTCTTTATTTTATGGAATTATTCTATTAGCTGCTTTCTATGTCTTTTTACCATATTCTACAAGCATTACCATAGTTCAAATAAATTTCTTTTTGATGTTCTTCTTAGGAGGCTTAATTTTCCCATTAATTATGAGCCTGTTACAATCACTATCTACTACTGCTAGAGGAACAATAGCAGCACTATCTAATACAGCCATGTATGCCGGTACCACTATAGGAGCATCTCTTGGAGGATTTTTATACGCATATTATAATGGGTTTCAGGCTATTAGCATATTTACAACCATTATGTTTCTTCTGTCTGCCTTCACTTTCAAAGTGAGTGGAATTTTAAGTAATTCAAATGAGAAACCACAAAATGTAAAAACCGTAAAGAGTAATGCATAATTAGATACATATTACTTATAAAAACCCGAAAGCCCCCGGACTTAGTTCAAAAAGTTGGGGGCTTTCGTATACAGATTACAAAAAACTTGAGACAATAATAAAATTAATTCTCAGCTATTAGGGGTCACCATACATATCCATCAGCTTAAGAAAAATAAATGCCTCCAAAACGAAAAATGAGCTGACTTCTCAGAGTAACTGCCTGTAGAGAAAGAAAATTTTCATTTAGGGGGGATATTAAAACCTTAGGTTGATGGGCATGGGGTAGCACCATCATTTCGCGGATTCTGTACGCTAAGGCTATAACCCTTGATATAACAAGGATTTCGTAATAAGAACCGAAAACGGTCGTTTAAGGAACTTTATTTATATCTATCAAAACTGACTGAAATATGTTTAAAATCCAGTTCCAAAACTCATTACCAAAAACAAAGTATCATACCAAACATCTAATACCGTTTATGGAACCTTCTTAACGTACGGAAAAAACAAGTTTTTTAAATATAAAATTCCTTAGCGTACGAAATTCGCGTTATGTTGGCGGGACCCCATGGCTATCAAGCTAACATTTTGAAGTACCCCCAAAACGAAATTTTTATCTCTTGATAGTTATTTATGAAAATTAAATTCATTTTTTCGTTTTGGGTAACAGCCAATTTCTTAAGTTGATGGATGTGGGGTGCTACCCCTAAATGACATCATGAGCCACCTGGGGAGTATGTAAGTATCACGATGAAACTTCTAATAAAAATGAAAACAGCATATTTAATCACTGCGGATTAAGTATGCTGTAGTGCTTGTCTATCTAATTCTCTCCATTAAATTAAAATACTTGTTTTTAGAATGTTTATTTGAATAAGGCTTTAATATACTCAATCCCCATTAAAAATAGAGTTTTTGACAATAACGTAATCTACGTGACGAATGGAGTCTAAAGTGGTTCCACCAGCATATGAAATAGAAGATTGAAGATCTTGTTCCATTTCAGTTAACGTATCTTGTAAGGAACCTTTATGCTCAACGTATATTTTCTTACCTTCTACGTTCTTCTTTTCACCTTTTTGATATTCAGAAGCAGAGCCAAAATATTCTTTAACAAACTTTCCGTCTTTTTCAATGGTTTCTCCTGGTGATTCTTCATGCCCGGCAAATAGGGAGCCGATCATGACCATCGATGCACCGAAACGGATTGATTTGGCTATATCGCCGTGTGTTCGTATTCCTCCATCAGCAATAATCGGTTTACTTGCTGCTTTTGCACACCAACGAAGTGCTGCTAACTGCCAGCCTCCAGTCCCAAATCCCGTTTTAATTTTTGTGATACATACTTTACCAGGACCAATCCCAACTTTTGTCGCATCAGCACCGGCATTCTCAAGTTCTCGCACAGCTTCAGGAGTACCAACATTACCAGCAATGACAAAGCTCTCAGGTAGGTGTTTTTTAATATGCTGAATCATATTAATGACAGCATTTGAATGACCATGTGCAATGTCAATCGTTATGAATTCAGGGGTAAGCTCTGCCTTTGCAAGCTCTTCAATGAATTGATATTCTTCTTCTTTTACTCCAACACTAATTGAAGCGTAGAATCCTTTTGCCTGCATATTCTCTACAAATGACATTCGTTTTTCTGGCTCAAAGCGGTGCATTATATAAAAATAATTATTTTCAGCAAGATAAAGGGCTATCTTTTCATTAATGATTGTTTGCATATTGGCTGGCACAACAGGAAGTTTAAATTGACGACCTCCTAGAGTTACAGTAGTATCACACTCAGAACGGCTGTTAACTAAACATTTAGTAGGGATTAGCTGAATATCTTCATAATCAAATACATTTTCCATGATATACACTCCTAAAAGAATAATTTTAATAGTAATTTTCGTCAAAATCTTAAAGTAACAAAAAAACCTAACTACAAATGGGTAGGGTATTTCCACCCATTCGTAGTTAGGTTTTTTGGCACCTAGTAGAAACTCTTAGACCATATTTCTAAGAATATACGAATGATGTTAAATAATTTAGTTAATTACAAAATTGATTATACACGAACGTTTGTTATATGCAAACGTTTATTATTCATATTTTCGCCGGAATTAAAAAGGAATTTGAACATTATCATAAAAAAAATGGTTTTTATTAAAATAATAGAATATTCAATCAATTTATTAAATCATTTTTTATTTTAGGATGTTTTCGTATACATTGTTGCTATTTAAGAATGCGTAAGTTGATTACAACTCCAGGATGCTCCCTTTTCGTGAGGCGTGGGCTAAGCCTCTTCGACAAGATATAAGGTGAAAAATAGTATCAATAAACATATCGAAATTTTTAGTGTTTTCATGTCATTTCCTCTGTTTAAGATTATGTTTATTCATTTTCCAAAAAATATACAAAAATTCTTGATAAATCTCCAAATGAGGACAATTTCCTTTTGAATAAACATTCCTTTTTATAAAAAAATCTATTTAAAATTCTTTAATCAAAAAGGAGTCCCGCCAACCAATGACATAAAACCTACAATAATACATTTTTTGGAAGTGAAAACTCTGATTTTTGTACGCTAAGGATTGTAACTAAAATGAACGTTTATGTTACATTTTTTCTTTTTAAATTCTAAACTAGATTGTATTGAATTTAGATGTAACTAAAGACTGTCTCAAAAATAATTTGTCACAATATAAATCTTCTACCTTTTTGTTACGCTGATAGGTTTTAATTGGTATTTTCTGTCTTATTACCCTTTTTCGGGGGATGGGCAAAGAAACCCTATATTTGAATAAATCTTTAACATTGTTGAACAGGAAATAAAATTCGGTATATTATTATTTAAGTACCACGAGTGGGAGGACATGCCATGACCAAAGAGGAACAGTTCATAATGAATGTAAGAGACTTATTTGACAAGATGGTTTGGCTAAATAAGTTTAAGATGGAAGACAGGCTTAAGGGGTATATGCCTTCTGAAGTACATTGTATCGAATCTATTGAAAAAAATAGAGATACCAATGTGACAAAACTTGCGAAGGCCCTTTATATGACTAGAGGTGCCATAAGTAAATTAACTAAGAAGCTTATAAAAAAAGGCCTTATCGAAAGCTACCAAAAGCCGGATAACAAGAAGGAAATCTATTTCCGGCTTACTGAGCAAGGAAAAATAATTTATGACATTCATGAGGAACTTCACAAAGAATTTCAAGAACGGGACAAAGTTATATTTGAAAAAGTAACCGAGAAACAATTTGACAGTATGCTTAACTTCGTGGAAAAGTATAGTAAGCATTTAGATGAAGAAATAAAGAAACAAGGTATAACTATTAATTGAATGAGAAGAAAATTGAACAATGAAACTAAAGGCAACCTAACTCTATGGTGAACGGGCTGCCTTTTTTATTGTTAGTATTTTGTTGACAAGGAAATAAAATGGTGTTATTTTTTGTTGACAAGGAAACAAGAGATAACTTCTGAGGGGAGAATAATATGTCAAAAGATAAAATAAAGGAACCAGGAATACCAAAAGAAATTCTAACGGCTGCCTGGGCTATTGCACTTGGAGCAATTGCTCCCATGCTGGACTCCACTATGGTGAATATCGTCATCGACCAACTAAATAAAGATTTCAACACGACATTGGATACAATTCAATGGTCTATTACAGGTTATGTTTTAGCACTAGCAATTGCTGTTCCGGTATCCGGCTGGCTAATGAACCAATTTAACGGGAAGAAAATTTTTATCGGCGCAGTCATTGCCTTTGGTGTGATTTCCGTTTGCGTCGGAATTAGTTGGAACATTTCCAGCTTCATCTTTTTCCGTTTGATTCAAGGATTTAGCGCAGGGATTATTACCCCGCTTATGTCAACCCTCTTGGTTAAAACAGCCGGCCCAGAAAATTTAGGGAAAGTAATGGCAATCGTCAGTACACCTATGATCTTGGGTCCAATCTTAGGACCTGTAATCGGGGGGGGCGTCGTTCACAGTGCATCATGGCATTGGATTTTCTTCATAAACGTGTTCATTGTCTTGATTGCCACGCCACTTATGATGAAAACTATTCCAGACTTTGAACCATTCAACAAAGATAGTAAACTTGATGTTTTTGGAATTATCGATTTATCCTTAATGAGTGCGGCATTGATTTACGGAATTACGAAAGCAGCAGACCATACATCATTTAACAATAGCGAAACAATCCTATGGGTCGGCATTGGCCTTGTTTTAGCAGTAATTTACCTTGTATATAATCGAATTAGAAAGAATCAAACTGTGCTTCCGATGAATTTGTTTGCACACAAGAGCTTCTTGGCATCTAGCATCGGTTTGTTCTTAGCGAATATTGCCGTCATGGGACCCATGTTAATACTTCCATTGTTCTTTCAGAACTTCCGTCATTTCACGGCTATCGAAGCAGCTCTTGCGTTAATTCCTCAAGGAGTTGGGATGCTCGTTACTCGACCAATAATCGGAAAAATGATTGACAAGATCGGTGCGAAATACGTGGTTATGGTCAGTCTTGTTCTTTCGCTTATCGGATCTATTCCGCTTATCTTTATCACTGATAAAACAAGTATGGTTTGGATTTCCATCGTATTGTTTATCCGTGGTACCAGTTTTGGAGGAATTATGCTTCCGTTGACGAGTGACGCTTATACAGGACTTGACAGCAAACAACTTCCAGAAGCAGGTGTCGGTATTAATATTATTGAAAATCTTGGTTCAAGCTTTGGTTCAGCTGTTATCGCCACCGTTGTCGCAACAGTCATACAAGGATTGCAACCAACGATTGCCAATGGTTTAAAAGGTTATCATGCTGGATTCTTAGTTTCCACTATCGTTCTTGCGGTAATCTTCATCCCAAGTCTATTCCTCACGCATATAAAGAAAGCATAATAATGAAGGGTTTTAGAACTTAGAGATAACGTTCAAGATTAGTTCAGCAATCAGGCTTTTTAATATTGAAATTTCCTTAACGTTGTAAATCTGCATTTTCCTGACGCTACCCCATGCTCATCAAGCTAAGATTTTAAAGTATCCCCCAAACGGAAATTTTTTGTTTTTTATAGCATCGAAGTTCATTTTTATCGTTTTGGGGAAGAATGTGTTTCTTAAGTTGATAGGCATGGGGCGGTACCCCTATATAAATACATATGAAACTTTTTTTAAAAAGGATGAATTTACATGAAAAAGAAAATCGGATTTATTTTAGGTATAATTGGTAGCATTTTGGGTATTATATGTTCTTTATTTGTATTATTAATTGGATATGTTAATGACATGGGAGCAGCACTTGAAACAACAAATGGTACAACACCAATTAATAAAACTACTATTTTAGGTTTAATTTCTCTAGCCCTATCAATTTTAGGAATTATAGGTTCAATAATAACAAGAAAAAAAGAGAAGAATGGTTATTAATTCAATTAACCTGCTCGTTAGTGAAACAAGAAAGGAGAACAACGTTCTCCTCATTACCTAAATCTTTTTGTATATATCTACATACGCCACTTTCAATTGCTCACGTAATTGTTTGTTTTCATCCCCCAGTTTCTTGATACGGCGCTGTAAAGAAGCGATGATGGCATCTTTGTTATTGTCATTTATCTCCCTTTTGATCTGTTTTGGTGTAGGCGCTTGTGCTTGTTGCTGGCGTAATGTCTCAATCCGACCACGCAACTCCCGGTTGTTGTACAGTGTCGCTTTCGCCACACCAGCTTCGCTCGCTACACTGTTGAAATTAATAGCCTCATTGGCTCGCACGAGCCGCTGAATAGCTACGTTGACCTTTTGATGCGTGGAGGCCTTCCTTGATTTGTGAATCGCTTTTAGGCCTCACTATACATCGCCATCAACTTAAGAAATTGATTGTCCCCCAAAACGAAAAAAATGAGCTAAATTCTCATAAATAACTGCAAAATAATAAAATTTTTGTTTTGGGGACAATTCAAAGTACTAAATTGATGACAACGTGGCGGGACTCCTAAAATAAAATTATAATTAGCATTGCTTTTAACAATGTGACAATAATTATTGTCAGACCTCCATTTCTGTTGCGATTTATCTTGTTATTTAAGGCATTAAAAGAAAACCCCAGAACAAATAGGTAATTTATGTTAAAATATAAAGAAAAATGATAAATATTATTAACTGTGAAAAAGACAAGATTGTAAAATAAGAATCTAATTCGGAAGGATTGAGTTTATTTATATATTCTTAGGAGTGATGGAATGGATAATCCTTATAAAATAGCTGTAATTGGTGGCACTGGTAAGGTAGGACGTTATATAGCTTCAGAATCGTTAAAAAATGGCTACCAAGTTCGTATGCTTGTTCGGAATCCTAAAAATTTAAAATACAACGATGATAAAATTGAGATTGTAACAGGTACTGCGGAGAATGTAGATGCAATAAGACAACTACTCGAAGGTTGTCTTATTGTTATAAATTGCTTTGGTCAACCTATGAGAGATACACCTATATATAGCAAAGTTACCAGAGATATACTTGAAGTAATGAAAGAAAAGGATATTAAGAGATATATTGGAGTTACAGGAGCTTCTCTCAACATTATAGGAGATAAAAAAAGTCCTTTAAATAAGATTGGAGCAAAAATGTTTGAAGTGCTCTTTTCCAAAATGATGAAAGATAAAAGAGAAGAGCTGAATATTCTTTTGAAAAATAAAGACCTTGATTGGACACTAATAAGACTGCCTTTTGTAAAAGAGGGTATTGAAGTAAGAGCGGTCAAAGAAAGTCTTACCGATATGCCTGGGACAATGATTTCAAATCAAGAAATAGCAAATTTTATAATTAGCCAGATTGATAATAAAGAGTATATTCATAAAACACCTTTTATTGCAATTTAATATGGTCTGGTCTGACCCCATTTGGTGAGCCAAAGAAAAAACACCTAGACAACATGTTTCCTATAAGGTCTCACCATACATGTCCATCAACTCAAGAGATTTTAATACCCTCAAACACAAAAAAAGTTATCCTTTCTAAACAAGCTAAATTGGGAAGGATGACGTTTTCTTATGAATCTCTCGATTCAAGATGAACTACTACCATTTGCAAAAGAATTACAACGATATGTTACACCTATATTTTTAGAAGAACTTGCAAGAGAAATCGGATTTATAAAGCGAAAACGTAAGTTTTCTGGCTCAGACTTAGCTACAATTTGCATTTGGATCAGTCAACGAGTAGCAAGTGATCCCTTAGTACGATTATGTAGTAGGCTTCATGCAGCTACTGGTACTTTACTCAGCCCTGAGGGCTTAAATAAACGTTTAAATGCTAAAGCAGTTTTGTTTTTACAACATATTTTTTCTTTACTGTTACAACAAAAAGTATGTGAACAAACGCAATTTTCTAATCATCTCTTCTCTTATTTTGGGCGAATTCGTATCCTAGATGCTACCTTATTCCAAGTGCCAAATGCTTTAGAGAATATATATCCAGGCTCTGGAGGATGTGCCCAAACAGCCGGAATCAAAATTCAATTAGAATATGATCTGCACAGTGGGGAATTTCTTAACTTTCAAGTTGAACCAGGAAAAAATAATGACAAAACTTTTGGTACAGAATGCTTAGATACCTTACGACCTGGGGATTTATGTATTCGTGATTTGGGTTATTTTTCATTGGAGGACTTAGATCAAATGGATCAACGAGGTACATACTATATTTCTCGTTTAAAATTGAATACGAATGTATATGTGAAAAATCCAAACCCAGAATGCTTTAAAAATGGTGCAATTAAGAAACAATCAGAATACATACAAATAGATGTGAAACAAATTTTAAATCAACTACAGCCCGGAGAAACATTTGAATTAAAACATGCTTATATCGGTGATAAACAACAGCTGTTTGCACGTGTTATTTTTAATCGACTAACAGAAAAGCAACTTCAAAAACAACAAGCAAAAATCGCAGAAAAAGAAAAATCCAAAAATAGAACGTACTCAGAGAAAAGTAAAGTTGTAGCGGGATTAAACGTGTACGTGACGAATACACCTTGGGAATGGGTTCCGATGGAACAGGTACATGAGTTATATACTTTGCGTTGGCAAATAGAGATTGTCTTTAAAACGTGGAAATCACTCTTCAAAATAGATCATTATCGTAATGTAAAACAAGAACGATTAGAGTGCCAACTATATGGAAAGCTAATCGCTATTTTCCTGTGCTCCTCTACTATGTTTAAAATGCGTCAATTACTCCTCACCAAGAAGAAACGAGAGCTGGGTGAATATAAAGCGGTTTATATTATTAAAGATTACTTTCTACTTCTTTATCAAGCTCTACAAAAAGATACTCAAGAACTATCAAAAATCTTGCTTCGTTTGTTTAATTTTTTGCAGAAAAACGGAAGGAAATCTCATCGATATGAGAAGAAAACAGTCTTTGATATATTGGGTGTCATATACACTTGTTTCGTTACTCATAATCATGTAGCTTAATAAAAAAATGAAACCCGTTAGGGTTTATTTGGTATGCAGATTTTTAGATAGCTGATATCACCTCTTTAGAAAACAGAAAAAATCTAGTTGGACGGACTTTTACTTAATCTTAGGTTGATGGGCATGTGGCGGTATCCCTATATTCCATTCATTTTATCAATGTTAGTTTTAACCATGTCTAATGTTTTTTGATCTAATGTTTGTAAAACCGAATCTGGGGCATTTAAAATAAATTTCCCATCAATTCTTTGTACATATTGATCTAACTTATTAACAACTTCTTAGGAAATGGGTTGAAATCCTTTATTCTCATTATCTTGATATCTTAACATGGAACTACCCGAATTTCTGTCCGATAGCAGTATTATTTCTATTCATTTTCTTACTACCCAAATTTTTGTCGTGGAACTTACCAAATTTGTGTCGTCCGACAATATTTCTTGAAAATATTTTTTTGAAGGTTATGAGATATATTCCGATTAAAAAACTGAAAATTAAAATATTAAAAATGTATAATAAAGTACAGAAGATATTGAAGAAATAAATAGAGAAGAGGGAATATCGTATGACTAGTTTAAAAAATGTTCTTGAGCTTGATTTTGCATATCTTGAAACCTTTACTAGCCGAATAGAGAAATCATGGGGTTCTATATTTTGTAATGAAAGTAACCCATATTATTATGATGCGAATCATGCACATGTAAGTGTAGTAAGTTTAGATCCACAACTGATAGTAGATGAAGTAATCCATTTCTATAAGACTAAAAATATAGTACCTAGATTTTATATATATAACTTAGATATGCAAGAAAAACTGATTTCTGAATTACAAATAAATAATTTTGGATTTGAAGAATTAATAAGTCCAGTCCAATTATGGAATAAGAAATTAATTAAAAAAGATAAAAATGAAAAAGTTACTATTGAAAAGGTATCTGAATTAAACTTTGAAGAAGCTTTAGATATTGAATGTAATATAAAAGAGTTTGGAGGAGGCGAAGTTAGAAAAAAAGCTTTTCAAGAGGAATTCCAACATCCAGCATTCACTCATTATCTACTTAGATATAATGGCGTAGCATGTT
Organism: Bacillus sp. S2(2024); assembly: GCF_050474045.1. NCBI lineage: Bacteria > Bacillati > Bacillota > Bacilli > Caryophanales > Bacillaceae > Bacillus > Bacillus sp. S2(2024). Next base: position 2,610,739 of record NZ_JBFLUS010000003.1, on the reverse strand, counting down.
CCATCGCTTGTATTTTTGAACATGAAAAACAGGCCCGAATGGAAAGTGTAGCTACAATTGAAAAGTTTAGAGGTAAAGGGTTAATAGGTGAACTTATTCATTTTATTCAAAGTGAAGTAATGAATAGAGGACTAGATAATCTTTGGGTGATTCCAATTAACGAAAAAGTAGAAAAAGTGTATGAAAAGTATGGATTTGAAACAGTAGAGAAAATTAAAACAGGACATGCATTTTTAGAAGGAAAAAGCATTAAAGAAATTCACGAGGGATAGAAAAAATCAACTCATTTTGTTAAAGAAAAATATTTAGTTGAAAAGTGTATTGAAAGTAAACTAATATTCAAAAGTTTACTTTCAGAAAAGACAAAAAGAGTCCTAATTTAATAGGACTCTTTTTCTTTTAGGAGTAGCACCACATCGCTATCAAGCTAATATTTTGAAGTACCCCCAAAATAAAAATTTCCTTTTTCTACAGTTAGTTATTTGAGAAGTCAGCTTTTTTTCGTTTTTGGGGTGTTTACTTTTCTTAAGTTGATAGGCATGCGGCTGAACCCCAAAAAAGGAAATTAATATCTATTTAAAGAAAATTTTAAAAGATAAAAACGAATGTAATTATAGAATGACTATCTATGATAAGAAAAGGAGGCACTTACATATGCTAACAAATGATTTAGATTTCCGATTAGAACCACGCTTAAAAGAACTGTATGAACAACATAGAATAAGAGCACGGAAGATAGATTGGGGTTATCATGAGTTTTTACCATGGGATAAGGGGATGGACTTTAAAAAAGTTCCTTGGGATGAAAGTCAGGTTGCCCTTCCTTCTGGTGTAATTACGGCCATTGAAACAGCTTTATTAACAGAAGTGAATTTACCATGGTTTACAACGTATTTATCTGCAACTTTTAAAGGGTCCCTTTCTGTTATTACGGACTTTATTCATACTTGGACTTCAGAAGAGGATCAACATTCGAATTTGCTGGAGACATATTTACTACTTACTCGAAGCGTGAACCCTAAACGATTACACGAATTAAGAAAGTCAGTCGTTGAAGGTGGATTTGAGCCTGATTTTCACACGCCAATCGAAGCCATGACGTATACGACGCTACAAGAACTTGCAACGATGGTGTTTTACAATAATGTAGCTAAGTTTGCAAGTAAGCATGATCCAGATCTTGCTACATTATTACGCCGTCTTGCAAAAGATGAAACCCTTCATTATGCGTTTTATCGAGACGTGATTCGAACACATTTGGAATTGGAACCTAATTATTGTTATCATATTGCCAATGTGATTATGAATTTTAAAATGCCAGGTGCAGTCATGCCTGATTTTGAAAATAGAATGGCTGTGATTGCAAAAGAAGCTAACTATGGGCCACTACAATATTTTGATCAAGTACTTGATGTAGTAGTTGATTATTGGAGGTTAAAAGATTTACGACCAATTGCACCTCTAGCTGAAAAAGCAAGAATTAAGATTTTGGAGTACCACACAAGATTGAAAAAAATACGGGATCGATTTGGTCGTTTTCAAGGGAAAACTGATCTACGTTAATTAGTAGGGGTCACCATACACATCCATCAACTTAAGATATTGGTAGCTCCCCAAAACGAAGAAAATGAGTTGAATTCTCATAAATAACTGTAAAACAATAAAATTTTCGTTTTGGGGGCACTTCAAAATTTTTGCTTGATGGGCATGGAGTACCGCCAGCATTTCGGAAAAAACCCACGCTAAGCAAAAAAACTAGCCTCTACAAAAGAAGCTAGTTGACGTAAAATTCGATTGCGGAAGTTGTAAGAAATTAATGATATTTTATTATTTTGCCAGCACATGCTTTGGCTGGAGAAGATTCTAATATAGGTCCAACAAACCAAACTTTAACCTTATCCCCTTTATGTAAATTTTTTATGTCACTTTTATTGACTATTTCAGCTGATACCTTAGATCCTATCTTGGAGGATTCTAATACTATAAATACACCATTTTCGTCTTTTCTTTCTATAGTTCCTATATTTGCACTTTCATCAGTAAAATTCCCACTGACTTTTCTTTTAGCACATGGACCATCATTAAGCTCTACGTCTTTTTTAAAAGAACAGCCCATTAGTATAATAATTGAACTAAATATAATTAAACATCTTATATATTGCTTAATTTTTATTCCTCCTTGGTCACCATAAGATTCGTTAGCGGAAGTTAATCTGCTCTACTGTTTTTGGAAATAGTTTCAAAGATTCTTGAATAAACATCTTTCACATTTGCTTCGTTTTTGATGTCGTTGTATAAACCATAGCCCCAGCCTTGTAGATGGTCCTCATGATAGAAGATTCCTATTGCATAGAAACCATCATCCACCTCAGGCGCATCTTTATAGGATAAGGACTCATCTACAAAAGGTAGATTCCCTTTAGTCGTCTGAATAAAAAAGAATGGGATATGGGACTTCTTGTAGATAGGTGCGTATTTCGCTTCCGCAGCTTCAGATAAGTTTTCTCTTGTAATAAAAACAGCATCATAATTTGAATCAAATGCAGTTTTCTCTAAGTTAGAAAACTGTATTTTACTAAACTTCACCTGCTTTTCTCGTACTTCTGGAATTTTCCCTATTACAGCAATATGTAGGGGTTTCCCATCATAAGACTTCGTCTTTACTGAATCTGCTTTTGTATTACAGGATACGAGTAGAACAACAAATAATACCGTAACAAAGCAGAGTAGAGACCTTTTTATTTCCATAGCAAATGTCTCCTCCTTCTAAATACAGCAAATTCCTCCCTATCAAAGAGGATGGTATAGCAGTTTTACAATCGTGTATAAAAGATAAACTCCAAGAAGAACGGCAATAATTACACGTGATGTTGCTACCAATCATTGGCTCTCGTACAATTTGTTCAAGAAAAAGAAGAACAGGACTATCCAAATTCCCTTTGAAAAAAACGCATAAAGTACACTGAATATAGCATCAAAAACTTGCATGAGAAAATTCATTGAGACTCCCCCTTTTTTTCCTTATTATACCATTCGAGAGAAGGGTGATATGTCATGTAATTTTGGTTGTATAGGGTATTCATGTAAAGTTAACATAACGTATCATTATCGGGATTCAATGTATTTAGAAAACTATTAAAAGTCCTCCAGATTGTTTAACTGGGGGACTTTTGTGTTCGCATAATTCTCGTTATTGGAAGTTAATTAATGTCAGTATTGAAAGTAAAAATCACTTGATAAAATAACTCCAATAACTTATTACTACAAGTATTAAAGATAATATTGTATAGACAATAGATCCTAGTAAAATAGGATTTACACTTAATTCAAATTTTTCTTCCTCTACTTTCATACCAAATTTAGCTTGAGCTTGAAGTCGAACACTGTTGCTAGAAAATCCGCCTTTACTGCTAAAGTAATATGTAATAACAACAAAACATAATCCAACGAAGAAAGTTAGTTCAATAAAACTCCATCCCAAGAGTTTAGCTAATACATACACAATCCCGGCTTCAATTATTATAGTTGCAAGTAATCCTAATCCTTTTTTCACTTTCTTCATATAATCAACTCCCATATACTTTCTAATTATTTCATATTATAACATTTATAACCATTTTATTATGTGATAAGAAGAAAAGTTGGGGGGGTATTGTATACCCTATACATGTAAAGTTAACATAACGTACTATTATCGGGATTCAATGTATTTGGCAGACTATTAAAAGTCCTCCAGATTGTTTAACTGGAGGACTTTCGTATTCACATAATTATCGTTACAGGAAGTTATGTGAATAAGATAAATTGGGCGGATAAAAAAATAAGAGCATTACTTACTAATAAGCCATAGGTGATGACAAAACATAACTCCAAAATCAACTTTTATTGTATATTTTGGAGTTACTTGACGTTTACTTACTTAATATACTTTTATGTAAAAAAGAGAATGATCTGAACGATTCCATTTTTAACAAGAGATTTTATTTAAGTAATAACGTAAGACTAAAAGCAGAAATAAAAATAGCACCACTGAGAACTATTAAATTAAATTGTTCTGATGCTTCTTTATTCATTTTCATTTTGTTTGTAAAGAAATTCTCTAAATATTCTCGAAAAATAATTGGCAAACAAAATATAACAATAAGTAACATTCTTTTAAAGGGGGTTAATTCTCTCCCTATAAGTAAAATTACACTCGACATACCTATTAATACATGTATAAAGTTTGTAGCAACAATACCATAAGTGAGTAACTTTTTTTTACCCATATGAAAGAGACCTCCTCGTATTATAATTATTAATTAGCAGTCGTATAATAGTTATATTCAGAAAGTACTTTTGGACTACTGATTTTAATACTCTGTAAACTTGAAGATGATCTAGAAGACGAAGAATATATATATACATAATCTTGATAAATATAAGTATTGTAATAATCACTCCAAGAGCCGATGTAATAAGTTGTAGTATAACTAGGGGTAGCACCATCATTTCGCGGATTCTGTACGCTAAGGCTATAACCTTTGATATAACAAGGATTTCGTAATAAGAACCGAAAACGGTCGTTTAAGGAACTTTATTTATATCTATCAAAACTGACTGAAATATGTTTAAAATCCAGTTCCAAAACTCATTACCAAAAACAAAGTATCATACCAAACATCTAATACCGTTTATGGAACCTTTTTAACGTACGGAAAAAACAAGTTTTTTAAATATAAAATTCCTTAGCGTACGAAATTCGCGTTATGTTGGCGGGACCCCATGCCCATCAAGCTAAGATTATGTAAGTTTAATTTTAAGTGAGATTTTTCTTTTTTCTAAAGATCCAGTGTAAGTTTCTTAAAGATTTGCATACCAAATAAACCCTATCGGGTTTCAATTTTTTGGATTACGCTACATGATTATGAGACATAGAAAAGTTGTATACGACGCCTAATATATCAAAGACTGTTTTCTTCTCATACCTATGAGATTTTCGTCCGTTTTTTTGTAAGAGATTGAACAAACGAAACAATATCTTTGTTAATTCTTGGGTGTCTTTTTGTAATGCTTGATAAAGAAGTGGAAAATAATCTTTGATGATATAAATCGCTTTATATTCACTCAACTCTCGTTTCTTCTTGGTGAGGAGTAATTGGCGCATTTGAAACATAGTGGAGGAACAAAGAAGGATACTAATTAGCTGTCCATATAAATGACACTCTAGCCGTTCTAATTTCACAGAATTACAGTGATGAATACGAAAAAATGATTTCCATGTTTTAAAGATAAGTTCAATTTGCCATCGTAAGGAGTAAAAATCGTATACTTGTTTCTTTGGTAGATATTCCGAAGGGATATTCGTAATGTAAAAGTTAATCGCACTAAGCCGCTTACTGCGTTCTTTATAGGTAATTTGCTTCTTATGTTCTTTAGATGCTAAATCCTTTTGTCTACGTTTCATTTGCGTTTCAGTTAATTTGTATAGAATGAGTCTTGCAGGAAGTTTTTGATACATTCCAATGTAAATCTCAGGAATTTCATATGTTTCACCTGACTGTAATTGATCAATAAATTGCTCCATATCTAATTGGATGTACTCAGAGTGCTTTTTTATTGTTCCATTTTGAAAGTATTGAGGCTCTTTATTCTTCAGATATATACGTGTATTGAGTTTTAATCTTGAAATAAAATAAGCATTACACTCTTCTGTAGTATGCAAGTCTTTTAAGTCGAAGTATCCTAAATCACGTATACATACATCGTTAGGTTGAAGGGACGTTAAACAGGTAGAACCATACGTTTTATCATTGTGCTTTCCTGATCCTACATGAACATGTAGAAACTGACCACTTAGTAAATCATATTCTAGCTGAATTTTCACGCCAGCATTTTGACCACTGCCACCTGAACCTTGATATGTAGAAGTGAATTTATCTAGAATCTGAAAATGTGTAGAATCCAATACACGAATACGTCGAAAATAGTTTGTATACAAAGTTGGAATCTTGCTAGAAGAACAAAATTGTTGATGAAGTAAATGTGCTAAGAGTTGTTGTAAAAACTGAACAGCCTGAGAATTAAAACGTTGATTGAGTCCTTCTGGACTCATAGAAATGCCTGTATTAGCTTCTAATCGACTACATAATTGTGTCAACGATGTATGAGCTACATTTTGGCTTAACCAAACACATAAGGATACTAAATCTTGTGCGCGGTATTTACTTTTTCGTTGGACAAATCCTACTTTTCTAGCTAACTCATCCAAAGCATGTGGTGACATATGTCGCTGTAATTCTTTAGAAAATAATTGTAGTTCATCAGAAATTGATAGATTCATATAAAAACGCCATCCTTTCTATATATTTATACAGAAAGAATAGCGTTTTTTGCATTTTGAGGACACAATTTTAATTTAGATTGATAGGCATAAGGTGTTACCCCTTCTAGCATAATTAAATTTCTTCTTAATCAAAATCCCCCTTTATGCACCATTTATCAATACATAGTTTCTATTACTGTATAGATTATTTCTATAATTCGTCTCTTAAAAGAAAAACTATAATAAAGAAAAGTATTTAAAACATCTTTACAGAAATAATAAGAATTTTATTGAAATTTAATTTTAAAATCCCTTTAAAAGTGGTGAAAAAAATGCAGAAAGTAGTTGGAATTATTGGTGGAATGGGTCCATTGGCGACAGTTGATTTAATGAATAAAATTATTTTTTATACGCCTGCAATGAAGGATCAAGATCATATCCATGTCATCGCTGATAACTATTCTCAAATACCTGATCGAACAACGGCCATTTTGGGTAAGGGAATAGATCCCACCCCATATATTATACAATCAGCACAGCGACTACATAACGCTGGGGCAGATTTTCTAGTTATTGCGTGTAATACTGCTCATTTTTTCTTTGGATCAGTTGAAAAATCTGTTAGTGTCCCTATTTTGCATATGCCTGCAGAAACGGCCAAGTTTTTACAAGAAAATAATTTTAAAAAAGTGGGCTTGTTAGCTACAGATGGAACTATTAATACAAATTTGTATCAACAAAGTTGCCAAAACTATGATATTGAGGTTATTGAGCCAGATGTGGAAATGCAAAAAGAAGTGATGAAAGGAATATATGCCATTAAAAGTGGTGATTTAGAAACAGGACTTTTATGCCTTTCAACAGTTGCTAATAAATTGACAAAGAGAGGGGCAGAAGCTATTATAGCGGGTTGTACAGAGGTTCCCCTTGTACTTAAATCATCCAAAGATATTTGTGTCATTGATCCAACGGAAATTTTAGCCAAAATGGTGATTAAAACAGCTAATGGAACAGATAAGGAAATACAATTGGTGTAATTTTGAAGATGAGAGAAGATGTGAATATTAACACTCTCTTATCTTTTAAATGTACAATGTATATGGATGTATTATAGGTGATAAAAATAATGGTGAACTAAAATAAGGAGCAGTTAGATATGAATATTGAAAATATTGAAGCCTTCATCTATGTTTGTCAACTGGGTAGTTTCAATAAAGCAGCAGAAGCTCTTTATTTATCTCAACCGTCTGTAACAGCACGTATTCAATCCCTTGAACGTGAAATTGATATAAAGCTCTTTCACCGAAAGGGGAATAAGATTTCTTTAACTGAAAAAGGAGAATATTTTTTTCCGCACGCACAAAAAATTCTCCAATCTTATCAGGAAGCAAAGTATGGATTACAACAAGTAATCATCCCTTATGAACTAGTGATTGGGAGTGCTTTGTCAATCTCTAACAACGTTCTCCCTAAAATTTTACCTGCTTTTAAATCTGAATTTAAGGATGTCAGAATAAAAATTATGACTGGCCATTCTAAAGACATTTTACACAGGGTTATTAATAAAGAAGTTGACTTTGGTATTGTACGAACTGAAACACATCCTCAAGTAGAAACAATTCGTCTTTATAATGATCCTATCAGTCTTTTTGTTCCTGGAAATCATGCTTTTTTAAAAGAAGAAAAAGTAACAATAGAACATGTAAGTAAACATCCTCTTATCTTTTTTGATTATGGATCCATGGATTGGCTTATGATTCATCGGCTATTTTCAAGTAATGATGTAAACCCAAATATATCCCTAGAAGTTGATAATATGGAAACAGCAAAAAAATTAGTAATACAGGGGATGGGCATTAGTTTCTTACCTGAACATTGTGTCAAACAAGAACTAGAAAATGGAGAATTATTTCGAGTAGAGATGACACCACCTGTGAAAATAAATATTAGTATTGATTTTATTTATTTAAAAGGTAAACCTAAATCTGTTTTTATTGATTTTTTACAAAATAAAATGTTTGGACAAAAAGAAACCGATTGATGTATCAATCGGTTTCTTTTTGTTTTAAACGTACCAAGATATGTTGATTCAATTAATTTATTCTATAAGCATGCCCATTAACTTAAGATTTTATGCCGCCCCAAAAACGAAGATTTTGTTCCTTTTATAGTAAGTAGGCTAGTTTTTATTCGTTTTGGGGGTAACATATTCCGTTAGGTTGATGGCAATGTGGCGGGACCCCTATATCTCTTCTGAAGTATTTGCACCAGAACCAGAAGGAGGTATGACTGTAAATCAAATTTGTGAAATTACAAATGTATCGAGAGCTTCATTATATAGAAAGCTATCAGAAGGAGACAAATAGTCCTCATGTATTCCATTAAAGGAACAGATTATTATAATTTAGCTTGCTCCCTCCGTTACGTCATACGCTAATCTTAAATTATACCAATATTGATGGAGGGATAATTTTATGGAAAATCAAGAACTTGTTTTCACAATTAGTGAATTTGGAAAGCGTGCAAGAACAACGGTAAGGACGCTAAGATTTTATGAAGAATTAGGATGACTGACACCAGCAAAGCAAAATGGATCTGGCCACAAGCTGTATGGGCTTGAAGATTTAGCGAAATTACAGCAAATCCAGTCCTTAAAATTTTTAGGATACTCATTACAGGAAATCAAAAATTTAATTGATAATGATTCGGATGCATCTAAACAACTGGAAAAGTCATTACCCTGGCAACATAAACTCCTTACAGAAAAAGAAAGTGAATTAAATCGAGCCATCGAAGCAGTTGAGCATGTACAATTCCTTTTGAAAGAAGGGAGGCCAATCACATGGGCAGTTTTAAGTTCACTTCTTTTTAAGATGGAAAATGAACAAGACCAAATAGAATGGGTGAAAGAATACTGTTCAGAAGACGTTGCCGAACAATTTTCATCATTTCCGAAAGAACAGCGACACCAAATGGATATAGAGATGCTTGACTGGTTATCAACATTGAAGAAATTGATGAATGACGGAGCTTCCCCGCAATCGCCTGAAGCATTTAATGTGGCCGTAAAATTGTCTGAGATCGCAATGAAACATGTAGATAACAAAGAGGAACTGGCAAAACAAATGCAAAAGGCACAGGAATCAATGGAAGCAGATATAGTCGATTTTAAGTTCCCTACCATTTTGACACCGGAAGAGGAAGTCTTTTTAGAAGAAATAGGAAAGTCAATTAAAGCGCAATATGAAGCTGAGCAAAAGTAAAGTCCCTTACACGGTAAATTCTAACTGTAGGCACATTGACCCTTTATTCAATAAAAGAGTGCTTTCAATGAAATAACCCAATTTTCTCTATAAATTTATGGAGAAGTTGGGTTTTTTAATATTGGAATTTCCTTATCGTTGTAAATCCGCATTTTCCTGACGGGACCCCTATATTAACGTCAATTATACTGGTGAAAGTACAAATGATGTCATTCAAAGCGCAATTCAAAAAGCAACTCTTACAATATTATCAGCCTTTGCAGAAAAAGAGCGGATTGATATAAAACAACGTCAAGCTGAAGGAATTGCTCTTGCCAGAAAACAAGGAAAACACTTGGGACGCACTCCTGTCGAAATAACAGAAGCATTTATTGAAGCTTATAAGGAATGGAAATCCGGCTCAATTACAGCAGTAGGAGCCATGAAAAAGTATGGCATCAAACGTTCTTCATTTTATAAACTTGCCAAACAGTATGAAGAAAGAACCAAAAATTAGAGAGGCGAAAATTTAATGGATTGTGGTGCTTTCTTATGCCTATCAACACGTTACAGAATTACATACTATCGTATCCATTTTTAATCAGAAATACAAAAAGAACTTGTAGAAATCACTACAAGTTCTTTTTAGGGTAGGGTAAATCATAGAGCTACATAAACAATCTCATCAGACATACTAACCTAAGGAGAACTGTCTTAATAATTTTATTATATAACAAATATTAACAGTTAAAGATTGTAATTTTGAAAGTTATGTGAATTATGTTAAGTGACAAAAAGGTTGCTTAATTTACAATAAAGTCCTTTAAAATATCTCATATCTGATTCTCCTAGATCCTGTTTTCTAGAGTGTAGCTTCATGTAGAAAAGTTTGCAACAGAACCAATCTCCTTGAAAAGAATGGTAAAGGATGAAGAAAGTAAAAGAGCAGCTAGCAAAAGCTAACTGCTCATCCCAAAGGAAAAAATAGGCTGTGGTCTAGCCTGTTTGTAGTATTTGCAGATGATGAAATATTATGCGGAGGGATGAGGGATGGAAAAATTTGAGTTGAAGATAATCGATAACAAGCTAGTTATTGATTTAAATAAAATGACTGATGATTATATGGAATCCTATGGGTATGATGGATTGCCAAATAGGTTTTATATTCCTATTAAGCTATTTCCGCACCAGAACCTTTATCTTAATATGTAAAAATTTACCATATTGTAATTTTATGTTAAATTTTTTTGTGCTAGTTGAAACTAGTAAAATATTTTAGAGAAATGAGGGAATTTTAGGTAAGGGGATTTTATCTTTGGGATTATGTGGTGCTTTATTAGCTTCACTTGTAACTAGTTTTGCAACAGAAGAAAAAACATCTTCTTCACCAAACATGATTTATACAGAACATGGTTTTACAAATGTTGAATCTGGAAAACAACCTGTTATTAAGGGATCAAAAAAACGAATGATGTTAAAAGTTTAGGTTCAGGTATATGTCTTAATGTAGATGGTGGATATTGGTGTAAAGGTCAAAAATTGAGTATTTGGGGCGATTTAGCTCAATATTCTAACTATGAACATAGTTCTCGAGTACATAAAGCAACAGCTATGGCAAATGGAGAATATGGTTATAGTTATTGGGAAGATCCAGGAACCCCAGCTAAAGCTACATCACCATATTTTTATTCATTAAATACTTATAAATCATATTATGATGTTCAATAGTTTGTTTGTAATTTAATTAGATAGAAAAAAGAGAATATAAAAAAGTCTTAGTTTATAATGTCTTTTTGCTCTCTTTTTTATTGATTTAGTAATTATAATTAATTTAAAGAGAGAGAGTATATATGAAAAGATTTTTATTTTTTTTATACATAGTTATCTTTTCTTTTTCCTTTTTTATATATTTTGATTTGATTTCTAGTAAACAAGAAGATTCAATGAAAAAAGCAGGAAAAGAAGATAGTTTCGTTGTTACCATTAATGAAAACGCTTTGAAAATTGATTCGGAGAAGTTTTTATCATTATTATTTAGGGTTTCTGATGATTATAATGCAAATGTATTTAAATCTATTTATTCAGAAAAAAAATCAGTGGAATATGTTTATTTTACACATGATATAAATTCTTATTTTACAAAATTTTTGCTGTTAGATGGAGTATTTCCAGATAATAAATCTGATAAATTTAATATTTCCACATCAAAAGATGAGAGTGTAACAGGAGAAATATTTTCTTATAAAGAAGGAATTGATTTTAGTGTTAAGCCATTGAAATCGTTTCCTAAAGATAGGTCAGTAGCGGGAGATTATATAGTTTCTTTAAAAGATAAAAATAAAATTAATCCTTTTATAAATAAGCTACAGAGAGAGTTAGGTATGAGAATTAATTATTCTAGTTATGAATATAATTCTGTTATTGATTCATCATCTTGGTTAAAAATTGTTCCTATTATTTTATCATTATTTATGATTATTTATTATTATTTTTTAGAGTATAAAAATTCTGCTATTAGATTATTAAATGGTTATGCACCTGTAGATATTTGGAAAAAATATTTTCTACAAATATCTAAATTGTATTTTTTGGCATTAATTATTTCTACTATAGTTGTTATGATTTTTATAACAATAAAAAATTTATTATTTAATTTGTATTGGTTTAGGATAATTATTGATTACTTGTTTTACCAATCTATAGTCGGAATGATAGTTTGTTTTATTATGTCTCTTCTTTTTGTAAGAGTTGGAAAAATTTCGATTTCTGCAAGCATAAAAAATAAAAAGCCTTTAAAATAAATACAAATTGTAAATAGTTTGGTAAAAGTAATTTTTTCAGTGATTATATTATATTTACTTTTTCTTTCTTATAGTGCTTTTTTGGATTCCTATCGATATTATTATAAAAACGCAAACGAATGGAAACAAATGAAGTCATATGGAGTTATGCCAATTAAAGCGCATTTACCAGGTAGTAATGATCCTAAAGCTGTTCTTGAAATGTTTGATAAAAAATATAAATTATTTAAGTATACAAATGATAGGGGTGCGGTTTTAGTACGGTTTTCTGATGAGTATAAAGTAAAACAGTTGGGAATAGAACCTAAAGGTGTTGGTATTCCTGGTTATGAAGAAAAAACAATACTTATAAATAATAATTATTTGAAATTAAATCCGATATATGGGTTAGATAATAAGTTAATTGATATTAAAGAAGATGATGATAGACTTACGGTTTTAGTTCCAGAGAAGTATAAAAAAGAAGAACAAGAATTAAGAAGATATTTTGAAAAAGAATATTATCTTCAAAAATATAAAGTTAAAAATACTTTTTTAGAAGATGTTGGTAAAGAGCTTCCTTTTAAAGAGGATATGGTGATAAATATAATTTGGATAAAGAATAATCAATCGTATTTTACTTTTTCCAGTGATCTCGCAGCAGGTACTAATAATCGTTTTTATAATGGTATTGCAATGGTATTAACTAATGCAAATGGTAATGAGGCTGCATGGTATGATACAGTTGTTGGAAGTGAGGATTATTTTATAAAATTATTAGATAAAGAAGTGCCATATAATAATATTAAAGATCAGATTAAAAATTTAGGATTACAAGAATTTTATCTAGAACTCTATAATGCTTATGATGCTGTTGAAAGTAGAATTCAGATGCATATGGAAAGAGCATATCAATTTTTAGTTATTTTAGTTGTTGTTTTGTTAGGTTATTTATTTATAAGTATGTTTACAACATTAAATTATTTAGAGCAATATAAATTGAAACATACTATTAAGATAATACATGGTTATTCTTATTTTAAAAGACATAAGTTATATTTGATATTTACTAATTTTGTTTGGCTTGTTTCAATATTGATTTTATGTATATTAGGGAAGTTTGATTTTATATATCTTATGTTTTGTATCGTTTTTTTAGAAAATTCATTCATTTATTTATTGATTAAGAAAAGTGAACATAAGAAAATGGTACAAATTATAAAAGAGGGGTGAGTATATGAAAGGAGAAATAGGAATTAAATTAGAGAACATCACCAAAAAGTACGGGGATCGATATATTTTTAATGATTTTAATGTTAGTGTTTATAATAATGAGTTCGTTGGTATTATGGGGAAAAGTGGTACAGGAAAATCTACATTACTTAATATAATTGGGTTATTAGATGAACCAGATAGTGGTAAAGTTATTATTCAAGGAAATGATAATCCCAATAAGAATAAAAAAAGTTTTTTAAAAATAAGTTAGGTTATATATTTCAAAATTATGCTTTAATGGATAATGAAACAGTTGATGTGAATTTGGAAGTTGCACTTGAATTTCAAAAAATCTCAAAAAGAGAGAAAAAGATTTTAATAGAAGATGCATTAAAACAAGTTGGATTATCTTGTTCTTTAAAAACTAAAGTTTATACTTTAAGTGGTGGTGAGCAACAGAGACTTGCATTAGCTAGAATTTTATTGAAAAAATGTGATATTATTTTGGCTGATGAACCTACGGGTTCTCTTGATAAAGAAAATCGTGATCAAATAATTAAGCTATTGAAGACGCTTCATAATGAAGGTAAAACAATTATTGTTGTTACTCATGATATTGATTTACAAAATTCATTTTCTAGAATAATTAATTTGGGATAGTATTAGTTCTTTTAAATAAACAGCTAAAAATTATATTAATTTTTAGCTGTTTATTTTTTTATTTTGTTTGTTAAAAGCTATAGGGTTTTATAAGGGGTAGCACCAACATTTCGCGGATTCTGTACGTTAAGGTGAAATCCCTTGATATGATAGAGATTTCGTTATAAGTACCGAAAATGAACGTTTAAGGAACTTTATATATTTCTAATAAAATTGATAGAAATACGATCAAAAATCAGTTCCAAAACTCATTACCAAAAACAAAGCACCATAAAAAGTATTAAATATCGTTTATGGAACACTCTAAACGTACGGTAAAACCAAGTTTTTTACCTTAAAAATTCCTTAGCGTACGAAATTCGCGTTTTGTTGGCGGGACCCCATGCCCATCAAGCTAAGCTTATATAAGTTTAATTTCATGTGAAATCCTTTCTTTTTTCTAAAGATCCAGTGTAAGTTCTTTAAAGACCTGCATACCAAATAAACCCTATCGGGTTTCAATTTTTTGGATTACGCTACATGATCGTGAGACATAGAAAAGTTGTATACGACACCTAAGATATCAAAAACTGTTTTCTTCTCATACCGATGAGATTTTCGCCCGTTTTTCTGTAGGAGATTGAACAGACGAAACAATATCTTTGTTAATTCTTGGATGTCTTTTTGTAAAGATTGATAAATAAGTGGAAAATAATCCTTTATGATATAAGTTGCTTTATATTCGCTTAATTCTCGTTTCTTCTTGATGAGGAGTAATTGGCGCATTTGAAACATGGTGGAGGAACAAAGAAGGATGCTAATTAGTTGTCCATATAAATGACACTCTAGCCGTTCTAATTTCACAGAATTACAGTGATGAATACGAAAAAATGATTTCCACGTTTTAAAGATAAGTTCAATTTGCCATCGTAAAGAGTAGAAATCGTATACTTGTTCCTTTGGCAGGTATTCCAAAGGAATATTTGTAATGTAAAAGTTAATTGCACTAAGCCGTTTACTTCGTTCTTTATAGGTAATTTGCTTTTTATGTTCTTTAGATGCTAAATCCTTTTGTCTACGTTTCATTTGCGTTTCAGTTAATTTGTACAGAATTAGTCTTGCAGGAAGTTTTTGATACATTCCAATATAAATCTCAGGAATTTCATATGTTTCACCTGACTGTAATTGGTAAATGAATTGCTCCATATCTAATTGAATGTATTCAGATTGCTTTTTTATTGTTCCATTTTGAAAGTATTCAGGTTCCATATTCCTTTGATATATACGAGTATTGAGTTTTAATCTTGAAATAAAATAAGCACCACATTCGCTTATGGTGTGTAGATCTTTTAAGTCAAAGTATCCTAAATCCCGTATACATACATCGTTCGGTTGAAGAGACGTTAAACAAGTAGAACCATACGTTTTATCATTGTGTTTTCCCGATCCGACATGAACATGCAGAAACTGACCACTTAGTAAATCGTATTCTAGTTGAATCTTTACGCCAGCATTTTGACCACTACCACCTGAACCTTGATATGTAGAAGTGAATTTATCTGGAATCTGAAAATGTGTAGAATCTAATACACGAATACGCCGAAAATAGTTTGTATACAAAGTTGGAATCTTGCTAGAAGAACAAAATTGTTGATGAAGTAAATGTGCTAAGAGTTGTTGTAAAAACTGAACAGCCTGAGAATTAAAACGTTGATTGAGTCCTTCTGGACTCATAGAAATGCCTGTATTAGCTTCTAATCGACTACATAGTTGTGTCAATGAAGTATGAGCTATGTTTTGGCTTAACCAAACACATAGAGCTACTAAGTCCTGTGCACGATATTTGCTTCTTCGCTGAACAAATCCGATTTTTCTAGCTAATCGCTCTAAAGCATGGGGTGACATATACCGTTGCAATTCTTCGGAAAACAATTTTAATTCATCAGAAATCGATAAATTCATATCAAAAACGCCATCCTTTCTGTATATTTCTACAAAAAGAATAGCGTTTTTGGAGGAACATGGATACAAATTTATCTTGGTTTTAAGAAAATATATTATTACATCATAAAAACTAAACAAGACAAAATTAATTTTCAAACGTCTTTTTTAATAAAACCCTCAGACTATTATTTATTTGTATAACACTTACAAATAAAATATATCCTATTGATGCACCTAACATATTTATAGCTATCCGTCCCACATTAAAGACATCTGATAAAGTTAATACGTGTAAAACTTCCCAAACAATAAAGGTCATAATATACCACTTACAAGCTTTCTTATAGTTGGTTATTTTATTAAAAAATACTGGAATAAAGAATCCGAATGGGATCAAAAATATTATATGTTGTAAGACCATTAGCCAATATGTTGAGTTGCCCCATGGTCCTGGATGTGAAATAAAGTCCTTAATTTCCCAAAGGGATATTCCAAAGAATTGTAACAAAGTACCTACATCAGATATATGTAAAAATTGTGTCCAAAATTCCATCGGATGATAGACAAGTCCGCCGCCTGTTAAATTACGAAGAGAGTCAAATGTAGATACTGAAATAAAGCTTCCTATAAAAACAACGAAACACATAATTATGTAGGGAATACACAAAATTTTTGATAGTATCTTTAACGGTTTAGGAAATTCGTATACTGATTGATGAATTTCCAGACCAATTGTTTGTGATTCTCCAAAACTTTGAATTGCTTTATCGATTGCTTCTTTTTCAGTCATACCTTGCGCTATATATTCTTCTTTCAAGCTGGTCAAATGATCATAAATTTCTAGGTATAACTCATTATGTTCAATATTATTAAGTTCTGAAAAGGATAAAATAGACCTGATATACTCGTCAAACTCACTCATAAATAACTCCTTTCTGACACGCCTGAATTAGTGATGTTACACGTTCCCAAGCATTAACTTTTTTCTGCAATTCCTTTTTCCCCTTATCTGTAATAGTATAAAATTTTCTTTTCATACCACTCTCAGATTCATTCCAATAGGATTGAAGAAACTCTTTTTTTTCTAATCGCTTTAAAGCAGGATACAAAGTACCCTGCCCCATGCTATACAAATCTTCACTTTCCTGTTTTAGACTTTGAGCTATTTCATATCCATATGTATCATGTTTTGCAATGATAGAAAGTAATAAAATATCTATACTTCCTTTTAAAATTTCTTTATCCACTATTATCACCCCATATACATCGTATAACAATATATGTCGCAATGCAACATATATAATAAGACGCCCCATAATCAGCAACTTAAGAAATAGATGATTACTCAATCCAAAAAATAATCTTTATTTTCGTTATGGGGGTACTTCAAAATGTTAGCTTGATAGCCATGTGGCGGGACCCCGTATATAAAATACACGAAAGAGAGTATTTTATTCTTGCGAAAATAAAAGGACAAGACAAACACATCCTCTCTCAAAAATGAATATTTTGTGTGAATGTATGAAAAAATATAAAAGGTGATTGACATCCTTTATTCAATTTTGTAAAATTCAATTGCACACAATTTAATTTCGAAAAACCGTTTAATTTGGGGAAGGTTAGAAAATTGAATCCAAATGAGTATTTAAAGCTTGAGGATCAACTTTGTTTTGCTATCTATGCTTGTTCCCGTGAAATAAACTGATTATACCGTTCTGTCCTTGAGCAATTTGATATCACGTTTCCTCAGTATTTAACGTTACTTGTACTTTGGGAGCATCATCGTCTCACGGTGAAGGAAATTGGAGAATTACTTTATCTTGATAGTGGTACATTGACTCCAATGCTAAAGCGGATGGAAGCGATGGACTTAGTTAAACGTGTAAGGGCAATGGATGATGAACGGAAGGTATGGATTGAGTTAGCAGTGAAAGCAAATGAACTGAAGAAAGAAGTGATATGTATACCACAAATGTGCTCTCCACATTATGGTATTACACAGGAGCAATATGCGGATTTATTGGTACAAATGAAACAAGTTTTAGAAAACTTACAAAAAGAAACGAGGAATGTAAAATGACAGCATTATATACAGCAAGAGCAACAGCGGTAGGCGGCAGACATGGACGAGTAGTTTCTTCTGACAATGTATTAGATATGGATTTAAAAACACCAAAAGAACTGGGTGGTCCAGGTGGACACGGGACAAATCCAGAACAATTATTCGCAGCAGGTTACTCTGCTTGCTTTGACTCGGCATTAAACCTTGTGATTCGTACAAAAGGGGTTAAAGGTGTGACAGCAACAGCAGTAACTGCCAATATTTCTATTTTAAAAAATGAAGTAGGCAACGGATTTAAACTTGCAGCTGACCTTGAGGTGGAAATAGAAGGTGTGGATAAAGAAACAGCACAGGAACTTGTAGAAACAGCTCACCAGGTATGTCCATATTCTAATGCGACAAGAGGAAACATCGAGGTAACTTTAAAAATCGTCGATTAAAAGTATCCACCAGCATTTTGGAAAAAAACATACTAAGCAAAAAATATAAAAGCCGTCCATCATCATCATCAGGACGACTTTTATATTTACATAATTTTCGTTAGAGGAAGTTACTAAATTTTAGGATTCTATAGGGCTTTTTATTTTCCATCAATTAACATAAATTTTATTTTCTCACTTATAAATATTTAAACTTATAAATTTCTTACGAGGTATTAAATATATTAAGAGTGGAGTGAGATTATGAAGAGTTTTAAATATATTATGTGTTCTTTGCTCTTTTTAACTTTTTTTTGTGGATGTATAAATACAGATAAAAGCATGTTTCTTTCTAAAATTAAAATTAAAGTTGGAGGGATGACATTAGATGCTTATAAAGGATCTAATGCATCTGATTTGGATGTAATAAAAAATAAAACACCTATTATGATTTCTAAGAAAGAAAAGTTAGAAATATACAGTGATATAAAAGATGAGGATGGATATGTAACTCAGATACTATATTTAATAAAGGATGGTGAAGTAATAAGAATGAGTAGTAATACAAGTGAAATAATTAAATCAGGAAATATAGATAAATATAATTTACCTCAAGAAGATGGTGTGTATATAGGACATGTATTTAGACAAAGTAAAAATGGAGAAGTAAATTATTTTTTTAAAATCCAAATTAATTAAATTGTTTGATATCCCTTAAAAAAGGATTTTTACTTGAAGAAGAGTGATATAATAATAAAACCAATTATGATTATAAGAATAAGAATTCCCGTACCTCTCCAACTTAAACTACCAACTAAATCAGTGAGATTTCCATTGTTCGCTTTATTAAAAGCATCGTTCATATTCCCCGTTGGATTGTTTTTCAATTCTTCATGTCTTAATCTTTCTCTTTTTTGTTCAGGAGTTTCTTTGTTATCTTGCACTTAAACACCTCCTGTAAATTAAACAATCATTTTTTTAAAATTTTACCACAAATAACCATTATCTTTGTTAAATTATAATTCCCCCGTTAGTTGAATACTCTATACAAAATTAGTTAACATAGCGCATTATTATTAGCAGTAACCAAATCCCAGAAATCCATTCATATCAAGGGTTTGCCAGCCTTCCGTTCCCTCCACTGTATGTAGGATTTCATGCATCTCTGTCACAACAGCATTTGGCAGTTCAAACCGTTCTCGCAATCTGCATGAAATCCTGAATATCTTTAGCGTATATTTTTGTTAAAATGTTGGTGGGACCCCATGCCCATCAAGCAAAAATTTTGAAGTGCCCCCAAAACGAAAATTTTATTGTTTTACAGTTATTTATGAGAATTCAACTCATTTTCTTCGTTTTGGGGGGCTACCAATTTCTTAAGTTGATGGATGTGGAGTAGCACCACATCGCTATCAAGCTAAGCTCATACAACGTCAATTATAGTAAAGTTTGTTTCGTTTTTCTAAAGGCTAGGTGTAGGGAATTGAAAGATTTGCATACGAAATAAACCCTAATGGGTTTCAATTTTTTGATTTAAGCCGCTTGATTATTAGACATGGTACAATTGTAAACGACACCTAATATATCAAAGACTGTTTTCTTCTCATACCTATGAGATTTTCGCCCGTTTTGCTGTAGGAGGTTAAACAGACGAAGGAGAACCTTTGATAATTCTTGGGTGTCTTTCTGTATAACTTGGAAAAGAAGAAGAAAGTAATCTTTAATCATATACATGGCCTTATATTCACTCAGTTCTCGTTTCTTTTTTATAAGAAGTAATTGCCGCATTTGAAACATGGTAGAAGAACAGAGTAGAATGGCAATCAGTTGCCCATACAAATGGCATTCTAATCGTTCTCGTTTTATCTTTTTACAATGATGAATATGAAAGAATGATTTCCATGTTTTAAATATAATCTCGATTTGCCAACGTAAAGAGTACCAATCATGTACTTGTCCCATTGGGACAATATCTATAGGGGTATTTGTCATATATACATTGATACCGCTAAGTCGTTTACTACGAGCAGAATACTTCATTCCTTTCTTTTTTTCTCTTACAGTCTGATCTTGTAATCGTTTTTGTTGTTGTTCTTTTGTTAGTCGATGAACAATCACACGAGTTGGGACTTTATCAGTCATTCCTACATAAGCGTTGGATATTTCACATGTTTGTCCTGGTTGAAGAGAGTTCATTACAATCTCCATATCTATGTGGATATACTCTGTACCTTTCTTAATTCTGCCATCTTGAAAATAATCAGGGTTAGGATTTTTTTGATAAATAAGTGTATTCGATTTGATACGTGAGATATAATAAGCCTTTTTATCTTGTATATGTCGAAAATCTTTCAAGTGAAAATAACCTAAATCTCGGATACATAAATCATTCGCTGTCACATTTGGGACACACAGAGAACCATAGGTTCGATCATGTTGTTTACCTGGACCTGTATGAATATGTAGGAACTGTCCACTTAATAGATCATACTCAAGCTGAATCTTCACCCCCGCTGTATGGCTGCATCCTCCTGCACCTGGATAAACAGATGAAAATACATCGGGAAGTTGAAATGCAGTTGAATCTAGGATACGAATACGCTTGAAAATAGAAGTGTATGGAGAAGTGAGCAGCTTAGTTGAAGATAACTTTTGGTTGAGAAGTTTCGCTAACACTTGTTGTAGAAATTGCACGGCTGTGGCATTAAATCGTTGATTCAGTCCCTCAGGACTGATGAGCACTTCTATTGATGTTTCTAAACAGCTACATAACTGAGTTAAAGAGGTTTTAGCAACATTTTGACTAATCCATACACATAAAGCTACTAAATCTTTTGCTTGGTACTTACTGGTTCGTTGTACAAAACCAACATCTCTAGCAAGATCCCGTAAGGTATTTGGAGATAAAAAACTTTGAATCTCTTGAGCAAATAGTTGTAATTCATCAGATACAGAAATAGACATACAAAAACGCCATCCCTTCCTATGATTCTATGGAAAGAATAACGTATTGTATAGAGATAATACAGTTATTTAATTATTGAAAATCCCTACGGTCACTACTAGAAAAAATGAATAATAAAGTTGTTTAATTTGAGAGCTAAATCTTTAATGATGGCCCCCATCATTTCAATAATACATATTTAAAAATATCGACATTTTCACCTTGTTCATCTAGAACTGTTTCAATGCGCTCCCAACCTCTTTTTTCATAGTAAGCTGAAGCATTTTCTGTCTTTAAAAATACTTTTGTATAACCTATTTTTTTCATATGTTTTAGCAAGTCTTTGATTAAATAAAACCCTATTTTTTGACTTCGGTATGAAGGTTCAACATATAAAGATGCTAACCAAGGTTTATATTGAGGTTTTTCTTTCCAATCGTTTTCAAATATGGATACTGTTCCTACACATTGTCCATCTACATTCGCTATAAAAGTGATTGGAAATTCATCTGCATATGTTCTCTTAAAAAAATCGACAACTTCTTCATATGTTTTTTTACTGCTAGTTGGTACAACAAATTCTTTGTAAACCATTTTTGCAACATCTTCTATATGTTCTGGCCGATTTACTAATAAATCAATATCCATAAATTCCCCTCCGTTTTTAAATTCTAATTACTGTCCTTGTGTTAAATATCCGATTACCGAATATTCTATATAATCATTATATACGATATGGAAAAAACCGACACTAAATCTCCTAGTATCGGTTTTATTTTTAAACAACTATATTATTCGTGAACACGTATTTTTTTCACTTTGGGGGGATTTCTTTTTGTTAGCTTGATAGCGATGGGGGAGAACCCCTAAAAGAGGAAAAACTATGCAGATATGGCAATGTAAATATCTCAACAATATCGTGGAACAGGATCATCGTTTTATAAAGAAAAGGGTTCGTTCCATGTTAGGATTGAAATCATTTCGTACAGCAATCTTGATTTTGATAGGTATCGAAGCTATGCATATGATGAAAAAAGGGCAACTTCACCAAAGGGTGAAATCTGCCCAAAATAAGGTTAGAGTCATTCATAAGTTATTTAAGTTAGCTACTCAATCTCAAGGCTAATAGGATATTGCCGTTCTATTGTTCTAGCGAATTATTTTTGTACCAGAACCTATGCGAGTAAATTACATAAGTCCTTTTAATTTTGTGCTAGATTCTTATTGTAACCAGCTTTAGGCAAGGTAATTTGAAATTTCGTTTTCCCTTCGTCTATATGTAAATAAATTTGACCTCTGTGTTTCTCCACAATATGTTTTGAAATGGTTAAACCCAGGCCTGTTCCCCCATTGCTTTGTCTTGACTGGTCTCCCCTGAAAAATGCTTCAAATACTTTTTCTTTTATAGGACTAGGAATACCAATACCATCATCGATGATATTAATATGTATCTTTTGGGTATCTTCAATTAGCGAAATAAAAACATTTGTTCCTTCTGGGTTGTATTTTAAGGCGTTGGACAGTACGTTAGAAACGGCTCGATATAACAATGTATAATTAAAAGAAACAAGTATTTCTCGAGGAGGGATTTCAAATTGAAAATGAAAGTATTTTTCTTCAAACAACCCATAATACTCGGCAGATATTTCACGAATAAATTCTGAAATATCCAATGATTCAGTTGCAAATGGATAGTCAGGGCTTTCAAGTTTAGATAATTCAAATACATCCTCAATTAATTCTGTAACGAGTCGTGTTTTTGTATGTATGATATGTAAAGCTTGCTTTTTCTTCGCTTCCTCTTTAATAAGACCGATTTGCAGTGCTTCAACATAGCCCTGAATAGTTGTAATAGGAGTTTTTAAATCATGAGAGATATGGACAAGCATGCGTTGTTTGCTTTCTTCTAACTGTTTTTTATCCTTTTCTGTTTTTTCTAGTTTTTCAGCCATAAGGTTAAAGTAATTTTGTATTTTCATTAATTCATAGTTTGCCTTAAAATGAAGCCGTTTGTAGTAATAACCATTCGTAATGTTTCTAATTCCATTAGCAATTGAAAGTAACGGATTGGTTATTTTCATAGCCATCCAGCGGCTATATATATAGACATTAATCCCGAATAAAAGGAGAAAAATAAGAAAGGTTTGAACCAGCAACGTTGTAAAAGCTGTAATATGGTCTTTCGCTGCACTTGTTACTATGAATTCTTGCTTTATATATGTTTTAGGAATCTTAATAAGACAATAAACCGTTTTCCCATCTTTTGTTTTAAATGGTGCTAAAGAAGTTTGATACAAATTTTCTTTTTGGTCATAAAAAAGGCTGTTTAATTCTTTTTCTGTATAGGCGAATGAATTATCTTGTTTTTTCCCTTTAACATAAATAACGTACAAATTTTCATCTAGAATTTCTATCCAACCATTAAATGACTCAATTGCGTCAGAGCGAATGTTTGAGTAGTCCTGTCGTACAATTTCATTCGCCCTTAAATTAGATAAGACAATATTATCGAACTTCTGTTTTATTTGAAAATTTAAAATGACAAGTAGGATAACGACAGTAATTCCAACAGTTAACGAGAAGAAAACATACGTTTTAATTAAGGTGTTAAATATTTTATTTTTATCGCTCATTCAATTCTTCCTTCTTCGCAAAACGATAACCTAAGCCTCGTACAGTTTTTAAATATACTGGATTTCTCGGATAATCTTCTATTTTTTCTCGCAACCTACTGATTTGAACCATAATAGTATTGTCATCCGAATAATAATGATCAGACCATACGTTTTCAAAGATTTGTTTTTTTGTGAAAATACGACCTGGCTTCCCCATAAATAGCTTCAATAATTTATACTCTAGGGCGCTAAGTTTAATTTCGTTTCCCTGCTTGTAAAGGGTACAAGAGTGGTGATCCAACACCAAGTCGTTAAGGTGCGTTTGAGAGTGCTTATGATTTGATGGGTTAACATTAAAATCATATGTTCTTCGAAGTTGAGCTTGGATTCGTGCTAATACCTCCAACAAGCTGAATGGTTTGGATATAAAATCATCTGCTCCTAGCCCAAGCCCCATAATTTTATCCATTTCCTGGTTTTTGGCAGAAAGAATAATAATAGGCATTTTGTACTCTTTTCGAACTAGTTTAATCAATTCGTATCCATTCACTTTCGGCATCATAATGTCAATAATAGCCAAGTCAATTTTATACTTCTGTATCAAATTTAAAGCTAATTTACCATCATGTGCTTCTAGTATCGAAAAGCCTTCCATTTCCAAAAAAATTTTTAATACCTCTATGATTTCAGGCTCATCATCGACGATTATAATATTTCTCTCCATCTTCCCTCTCCGTTTCTACTAAGTTAAAACTAAATTTTTCCTTTTGTAAGATTATTGTAAGATAAATGAAAGTTGGGAGAAAGAGTAAAATTGTAAGATAATGTTATCCTACATGAAAGAGAACTCAAAAATCTTACAAAGAAATGTAAGATTAAAACACCTTGCTAATATCAAAGACATGTAAGTCGCGATACTTACATGTCAAGTGGCTTGAAATAATGCATTTAATGAAAAGGTAGGTGCAAAGCACAATAAGACCTGTCTAAAATAAGAAGGATTCATCCATAATCTGCTTATATTATTATTTTATGGAAGTGTTTGAACATGAGAAAAATGAAAGGTTCTATGTTTTTACTGCACTAAAAATTATTAAAGGAGTGATAGATATGACATTACCAGTAACCGATGAACAGTATGAGAAAGCGGAGCGTCTGCTTTCTTGGAACGCTATAAAAGATGTATTTAACGGTAAAGTCTTTCCGAATTGGTTAGATAAAGGAAACCGTTTTTGGTATCAAAAGGATATTCAAAAAGAAAACAAACGTGGCAAACAATTTGTATTAATGAATCCACAGTCAAATACTAAAGAATCTGCTTTCAATCATGCTAAACTTGCAAAGTCCCTCTCAAATGTTATTAACCTTGAAATTGATCCAGATAACCTTCCCTTCACCTCCTTTATTTATATCAATGACGAGAAGGCTATTCAATTTGAAGTAGATGAATCCACGTGGGTTTGCGATTTGACTAATTATCATTGTAAACAAATCCGAACTAAAAAAGTGCCAGCGCATGAACTTCTATCCCCTGACGGACGCTGGTCTGCATTTATCAAAGAATATAATTTATTTGTACGTTCTTTAGAAACAGGACAGATCATCCAATTAACTCATGATGGTAAGCGACACTATGATTATGGTAATCAACCGGAAACAGAAACTTCCACCGTCTTTAAACAATTATATAACCAAAAGATGCCACCAGCGGCATTGTGGTCGCCGGATTCCAAACAAATCCTGACACACCGGTTGGATCAGCGTAAGGTACGAAAAATGGCTCTTCTACAATCAGTTCCATCTGGGGATGCAAAGCCACCTGTCATTCATTCATATCGTTATCCGCTAGTTGGAGATAAGCATCTTCCAAAGGTTCAATTTGTAATTTGTAATATTGAACAGCAATCCATGATTCAGTTGGATACAGAACCTGTGATCATTGGATTATTATCAC
Source organism: Bacillus sp. S2(2024) (assembly GCF_050474045.1). Classification (NCBI taxonomy): domain Bacteria; kingdom Bacillati; phylum Bacillota; class Bacilli; order Caryophanales; family Bacillaceae; genus Bacillus; species Bacillus sp. S2(2024). The sequence goes on along the minus strand of NZ_JBFLUS010000003.1, from coordinate 2,584,621 downwards.
CGTTAAGTCCAAGTTGTCAAACAGCTTTTTGGACAAATGACAGCGACTTTGTTTATTTTATAAAAATGGCTCGCGATTATCGATCTGTACAATTTGTTGTTGCTAATGTAAAAACTGGCGAAGTTCAAACTTTGCTAGAGGAGAAAAGCAAAACTTTCCTATTTACAGATTTCTATAACATTAAAAGTGGAAAAGGAGGTATCAATGTTCAATGGCTATGCCATGATAACTCTTTTATTTGGCATTCCGAGCGTGACGGATGGTCGCACCTTTATCTTTATGATAGTTGTACAGGAAGACTAAAAAATAGAATTACCTCTGGACCTTGGACAGTTCGTCGACTCATTGGTATTGATGAAAAAGAAGGGTGGATGTATTTTACTGCAAGTGGCCGAGAACCGGAGCGGGATCCTTATTTTCAGCACCTTTATCGAGTTCGGCTAGATGGATCAGACTTAGTGCTCCTTACACCGGAGAATGCCGAGCATAATGTGTCTATTTCTCCTGATTATTGTTTTTTTATAGATACTTTTTCACGTGTGGATATGCCACCTAAATCAGTTTTGCGTTCAACAGACGGAAAATTAATTTGTACATTGGAGCAAGCTGATGTTGAACTTCTCTTATCAAATGGATATCAAATTCCAAAGCGTTTCACTGTCAAGGCTGCCGATGGGATAACGGATTTGTACGGAATACTGATTCCTCCTGCAAAAATGAACAAAGGATGTAAATATCCCATTCTAGATTATATGTATGGTGGCCCTCAAATAACTCACACACCGAAAGAATTTACTTGGGGGGGAGAGTATGCATTAGGACTACCAGTTGATCAAGTGGGCGGTGCTCAATCTTTTGCACAACTTGGATTTGCTGTTATTCTAATGGACGGAAGAGGTACTCCTTATAGGTCAAAGGAATTCCATGACTTTTCTAACGGGAAGTTGGAATGGTCTGCAGGACTTGAGGATCATGTAGTAGCTATTAAACAACTTGCGAAGCTGTATCCTTTTCTAAATTCAGAAAAAGTAGGTATTTATGGAGAGTCTGGAGGAGGGTATGCAGCTGCGCGGGCTATAATGACCTATCCGGATGTATATAAGGTAGCAGTATCAGGGTGCGGGAACCATGATCAACGTTTATACTTAGCGGCTTGGGGAGAACGGTTTCAGGGACTTTTTGATTCAGAACTATACCGTGAACAAGATAACACGAAATTGGTTAAGAACCTAAATGGAAAATTACTTTTGGTGACAGGAGACCTAGATGATAATGTCCATCCTGCTTTAACCATGCGAATGGTGAATGCTTTGATTAAAGAAAACAAGGACTTTGACCTACTCATTCTTCCGAATCGGTTGCATGGGATTTCAGAAGATATTTACTTTATACGTCGACGATGGGATTATTTTATACGAAACCTAATGGAAATAGAACCACCGAAAGAGTATGCGATTAAAGATCCCTTGTTTCCAGGATGATGCACAGATAGTATTCTCTATTAGGGGCTACGTCACAGGTTCTAGTACAATTACCCTGAAGTTTTTGCACCAGAACCTATGATAATAAGTTAACAAATAAAAGATTAGACGTATGAAGGATTTTTATAAGGGGTCCCGACTGCAAAACGCGAATTTTGTACGCTAAGGTAACTTGAATTAGAATAAAGCCGGTATTCTGTACGCTAGGATTACCGGCTTCTTTTATTATTTATTTAGAGAACATAAGGAGTTTAATTGTGGAAAAAATAGCAATTTGAGATGGTGCGTTAGTGGAATAAGTAACATTAAATAAATCAAACTTTTTTATAAAAGAATGATTCAATAGAATATATTAAGAATGTGTTTTGATTGACTATTTTTCAAAACACGCTTTTTCTGTTTTTTCGTTTATCAAGGTTATTGGTATCAATTTGGTCAAACACTATTCTAAAGCAACAAATAAGACTTATTAACAAAAATGGATATTTATGTTAAAATGGGGTGTGAGTGTGAAGAAATAATTTAAACTAAAGGGGCCATTTAACGGAATATCGGTTCAGAAAAAGTTTGAAATTTAAATGGATAGTGATGGGTTGTTAAATAATTAAAATAAAAGCGTTAGTGAAGGGATATGGTGATTTGGAGGTTAAATATTCGAATGTTATTAAACCATTTAGAAGGTTGAAATTACTTGGAATGACCTTGATTACAATCATTTTACTAACATTGGTCTCAGGGTTTCTTTATGAATATATCAGTTACAAAAATGTTAAAAGCAACTACCCTCCAGATGGACAAATGATTGATGTCGGAGACAGAGAAATACATATGAATATTAAAGGAACCAAAACGAGTTTGCCACCTGTTGTTATTGAAACAGGAACTGGTAATTGGTCTTATGATTGGTCTAACATTCAGAAAGAACTATCAAAACATACCCAAGTAATCACTTATGACCGAGCAGGGTATGGATGGAGTGATCCACCTCCTAATGGATTTTCTATCGATACGACGATTAATGATTTAAGTAAGATTCTTGAATCTTCTAAAATTGACACCCCTGTAATATTAGTGGGTCATTCTGTTGGAGGGATCTATTCTCGTCTCTTTATAGAAAAGTACCCAGAAAAGGTTTCGGGATTAGTGCTTGTTGATTCTAGAAATGAATATTTTTCAGAACAAGCAAAATCATTTAATGACAAGTTTTTCGAGACACAAGACCAATCGATGAATCGCATATTATCTCAAATTGGAATAGTACGGCTATTTGGGGAAAATATGTTTTCAGATTCAATGCCAAATTACCTTTCTGCAAAAAAGTATGTAAATGTTCATTGGGACACTTCATTTTTTAAAGTATTAAATGAAGAAATCAAGCAAATAAAAATCAATGAGAAATTACTGGAAGGTACTCGCTCTTTAGGAGATAAGCCTTTAACAATTATCACACCGAGTGACGTAGAATTGCAGGCAACAGAATTAGGATTCTCAGAACAAGAAGCGGATAGCTTTGAAAAGATATGGATGGATTCTCAAAAAAAATTGACCAATTTATCCACTAATAGTGAATTCATTTTAGTTTCTAATAGTAGTCACTCAGTAATGTATGACCAACCTGATGTAATAATAAAAGCTATTTTGAAAATGGCTGATGAAATATAAGTTGATTATGAAATATATTAAACATCGTGCTTAATTAAATTTTACAGACATTATTATGCTTTGTTCCATTAAAGGGCGCAATCGTGGAGCATCACAAGTCAAAAATGATTAAACTTTTTTATTAAACCAAAGTTTAAAACTGCTAAATAGGAATCTATTTTGATTAATCTTTTTTCAAAATGGATTTTTATTTATTTACAATAAATACATGTTTGTGAGATATTTTTGATTAAACTTTATTTCAAAGCCACACTAAGCAGTTTTTAACATAAAAATAAGTAGTTTTAATAATGCTAGGAGCATGCAGGAGCTTATACAATTTTTGCGCTAATCCAGTAACAAACCAGAAACCGAAAACCCGCGCCATAGCGGTAATTTATGAAATCATGTATAGCATCATAAAAAGAGAAAACGCACAAACCCAATTGGTTCAATGGTTTGTGCGTTTTCCTTGCTACCTATAATGAGACGTTATGTTAACTGAACATGAATAGAGTATTCATTAAAAAACTTTAATACAAAGAAGCTTTACCGTGATAATCTAATCTTATAAATACACAAAAAGAGAGGACTGGCTATGTTGAACAGTCAAAATTGGATAAATAACTGGAACGAAACGTTTCATCAAATAGAAAAAATTAAAGGGGAGATTGAATCTTTCGTTGTTGAAAAATCAGCAACAGAAGAAGAAATTAAATTAATAGAACACCAATTAGGTTATGCTCTCCCTAGTAGCTTCAGGGAGGTTTTAGTGAAATTTTCAAAGCAAGTAGAGCTTAGATGGTCCTTTCCAGATGAACTTTCTATACCAGCTGAATTTGATGCTATCTTTGCAGGTGAACTATGTTGGAATTTAGATTCGATTGAGGACTTAACAGAAGTTGCAGATAGCTTAAAGGATGTAGGAGATAATTATGGTGAAAACTTACGACAAAAATTAGCATTCTATACCGTTACTAACGGTGATTATCTTGCTTTAGATTTGAATTCTAATAACGAAGATGCAGCTGTTGTTTACTGGGATCATGAAGAAGATTTAGTCACTTATGTAGCAGATAATTTTATTGAGTTTATTGAAAAGTTTACTGATTTACATTTAATTGGGGCTGAGATCTGGCAATGGGAAACCTTCATAGATTCAAAGGGCATAAATACAGATAGTGAAATAGCACAAAAATGGAAAAAACTCTTCACAGAACTTTAAAACATAGGCACTTTTAACTTCTGATAACGAGAATTATGTGAACACAAAAGTCCCCCAGTTGAACGATCTGGGGGACTTTTAATAGTCTTTTGAATACATTGAATCCCGATAATGGGATGTTATGTCAACTTAACATGTATAGAATATACATCCAAAAATCCTAACAAATCGTTTCTCCTTGATGGTACAATTAGGAAGGGGAGGGAAATATATCATGTTAAAAGTGAAACCTAAATGTGTAAGTTGCGGAAAAAACATTCAAGGTGGAGAACTTATTTATGTAGAGCTACACTATCCTCATTATGCTGGCATGACTGAAATAAAGAAATGGCTTGATAACGAAGGTAAAATTCATTGTAAAGATTGTCACTCTAAACAGTAAAAAGATATGCTTGGAATCTCTCTCCGAATGAGGGGGTTACTATAGAGCAATCATTTCTTAAGGAGTACATATGAAATCAAAAGATAAAAAAAAGAAATACAAGAGAAATATAGAGAGCAAGTACAACTAGCAAAAGAAAGTAAAAAGCACACCATAGAAGCATGTATCATTGTTACCATAATTGATCTATTTGTGGTACTAAATTTAGTTTTTAAAAACTTTTAGCTAACTTTGCTTCTAATAACAAAAATTATGTAAAAAAAGCTAGTATAAATCTAGCTTTTTCTTTTATAAGTATTAAGAAATAAATAATTGTTTTAGTCAAATCACTTAGTTCTATCAATTCAAACAACCCGCTTTTTTATATTAAGTTACGTTAAGGTGGATTTTAATGGTAGAATATGGATGATGAGATTGGTACATTGTGAAAGGTCGGGGCGTTTTAATGATAAATAATATAAAAGATGCGTTTAGTTTTTTAATTGATATTTTTAAAGGAGAGTTACCTGTACACGATTTATATTTGATTGCTCTAATTATGATTATTATGCCTATTGGAGAATCTATAAGGGAAGCAAGACAAAAGGTTTATACAAAACCAATTTTTTTTATTTTGTAAATGGATTCCTATTTCATTTTTAGCTGTTTCAATTTATTTAACTGGATTTTATTATATTGCTAATTTGATTACTGAAATCGTTTCTTCTCCAAACGTGTTTCAAGATAAACAAAGTTTGCGTTCAATTGCTATTATGTCTTTAACTATGGCTAGTACTTCTGCTTTAATTATTTCTGTTGGTAAATTGGATAAGTTTTTTATAAATAATAAAATTATTTTTACTTTTATTGTTAACTCTTTATTAATAATGATCGGGATTTATTTTATAAATTTAATTTGGTATGAAACTATTAAAGCACCTTTATGGAGTTATGGATTAATAGGTGTAATTAATACTGTTTTTATTTGTTTTTTGTTGAGGGAACAGAATAAAGAAAGTAGAGGATTGATACAGGAGAAACAAAAAGTTAATTAGGGGTAGCACCCCATCGCCATCAAGCTAACATTTTGAGACATCTCCATTACGAGAAATTTACCTTTTTACAGTTATTTATGAGAATTCGACTCATTTTTTCGTTTTGGGGGACAATCAATTTCTTAAGTTGATGGCGATGTGACGGTACCCCTAAAACAGTGCAACTTTTTAGTAAACGGTATAACTTTCTTTAAAACGGTACATCTTTTTTATAAACAGTACGACTTTATTTCAAAGCTACACCATTTTGATAGTTTTTTTCTTTGTAATGCAACACAAATGATGTTGTGTTGCATCAATATACTCTTAACGCTGTTAAAATCACTTATTTTCATGTCGAAATTTGCTTAACGTGGTTTTTTTCCGTTTTGCGGTCTGTACCCCTATCTATTGACATACAAATAATTACAAAATATAATACATACATATGAATGTATGTATGGAGGTGATAATTTGGCACGTAATAAATATCCTGAAAAAACGGTACAGAGAATATTAGATGCTGCAACTAGAATTTTCCTTGAAAAAGGATGGGACCAGACAACAATCCAGGATATTATTGATGAATTAGGAGATTTAACCAGAGGGGCGTTCTACCATCATTTTAAATCTAGAGAAGATCTTATAGATGCAGTTCTTAAACGGTTGGCTTCTGAAAATAATCCTTTTGAGAAAGCAGAGAAGATGAATGGTTTGAATGGTTTAGAGAAACTAAAATTTGCTTTTCAACTTTCCTCTCCTCATTATCACGTACAGATGGACGTGATTAAATCAATTCCATCTATTTTAAAGAGTCCTACACTTGTTGCCAATCAATTAATGGAATGTATCAAAATTGGAGCACCAAGTATACAATCAGTCATTGAGGAAGGTGTAAGAGATGGTTCAATTTCCGTTCAATATCCAAAACAAACCGCTGAAACATTTATGCTGCTATCGAACATTTGGTTAAGCCCAATTATTTTTTCAGTGAGTACTGAAGAATATATGCAAAAGGCAAAACACTTACAAGAACTATATAACAGTATTGGTTTGCCAATTCTTGATGACCAACTACTAACTTCTCTTGAAAATTTTCACAGGGAAAACTACGATAAAAATAGGCTGTCATAAGACAGTTTGTTTTTTAATTACATACATACATATATATGTATGTTAAAAAATAAACATCTGAAGGAGGTTTATCATGACAGCTGAACTTGTTATAAAAGCCACTAGCTTAGTTAAGACATTTGACGGCAAAGAAGTTATTCAGAATTGTAATATGACGGTTCGTAAAGGTACAATCTATGGCGTTTTAGGAGCTAACGGATCAGGAAAGACAACTTTGTTTAAAATGTTAATTGGATTACTCAAACTTGATGCAGGTGATATCAAAATCTTAGGAGTTGATAATGTTGATAATAAATATGAAATCCTAAAAAATATAGGAAGTATTATTGAAACTCCTGTGTTTTATGAAAATTTGTCTGCAAAGGAAAATTTAGAGATTCACCTTACTTATATGGGCATAGTCAATCCTCACATTGAAAATACCTTAGAGATGGTAGGGCTTAAAGGTACGGGCAATCTACCAGTATCAAAATTCTCACTTGGTATGAGACAACGTCTCGGGATTGCGCGAGCCATTATTCACAATCCTAAGATATTGATTTTGGATGAACCTATCAACGGATTGGATCCGATGGGTATACGTGAAATGAGGGAACTATTTCTCCACCTAGTAAAAAAACGAAAAATGACAATATTAATTTCTAGCCATATTCTAAGTGAGATCGAGCATATTGCAGACACCATTGGAGTTATTGTAAACGGAAGAATTGTAGAGGAAGTATCTTTATCATCCATTAAAGACCAATTCCCAGATGGACTAGAAGACTATTTCTTCAATATTATTACTGGTAATGGAGGGAAGGTAAATGCTTGATTTAATGAAAATTGAACTTAAAAAAATTAATATCCGCACATACATCAAATCAACATTCGTTATCTCAATTTGCCTGCTGGTAGTGCTCTATATGACTATTTTACAACCACGAGTAGAACCAAATATACCAAATATACACTTATTTTCTGGATACAAAAACATCATTTCTTTATTCGGTATACTCAATTTGGCTGTCTTTAGTGTATTAGCTTCTGTTATGTATTCTCGATTTGTAATTGAAGAATATAGAGGAAAACGCGTAATACTTCTCTTCTCTTATCCTATAAGCAGAAGTAAAGTTTTCCTTTCAAAAATTATGATTGTTTCATTATTTACTATAATCTCAATGACGATTAGTGATGTCATCATATTTTCTATCTTTGGTGTGACTGAAACTTTCTTCCCTTTAGTAAATGACAGCATTACATTTGAAGTTATATCTAAATCTATTATGACAACAATTATTATGGCTGTGATGGCCGTCGGGTTAAGTATCATTTCAATGGGATTAGGCTTTATAAATAAATCAATCCCTACAACTATCGTCTCAGCAATTTTACTCTGTTCCTGTTTAAGTAATATTTTTTCAACTGTCTCTTTAAAATCCAATATTCTCTCTCCTGTTTTGATGGTAATAGTAATCTTAGCTGGAATCTTTGTTGCAAGAAATGTAATGAAAAAAATTAACCTTATGGAGGTATAACTGTAATGGAACATACAGTGGAGAAATTCATAGAAGGGAAATTAGAAGGTCTTACTCCCGGGGATTTATACGGAAATATTATTGCAGGAGCCATCCTAGCTCTTATAGGCATCTTTTTAATGATAAAAAAATCTCCAAATAAAAACTTAAAAACAATTGGATTACTTTGTATTGGTATTGGCGTAGCATCGATCATTAGTGGTTTCTTACAGATTCAGGAACTTTCATAATTAAATTTAGAGAAAGAAAGGAGGTAAATATTAGGGGTAGCACCAACATTTCGCGGATTCTGTACGTTAAGGCTAAACTCCTTGATATAACAATGTTTTCGTTATAAGTACCAAAAACGAACGTTTAAGGAACTTTGTGCATTTCTAATAAAATTGATAGAAATACGATCAAAAATCAGTTCCAAAACTCATTACCAAAAACAAACCACCATAAAAAGTATTAAATATCGTTTATGGAACACTCTTAACGTACGGTAAAACCAAGTTTTTTAACTGGAAAATTCCTTAGTATACGAAATTCGCGTTTTGTTGGCGGGACCCCATGCCCATCAACTTAGGAATTTTCACTACCCCTAAGTACAAAAAAACGTTATTTTTTCTTATTACCTCTTTTCGGGAGATGGACATGTATGTTGAGGCTTACTAGATGAGATAGAAATCTTGTATCAATAGGGTTTACTTTATTGGGATAATAACTCTGTTGTTGATTTTCCTAAGTCTAAAGTGTCTCATATGACTTGTTTCAAATATTAGAATTGAGATTTTAGAAAATTTATTATGTATATTGATTGATAAAAATCCATTATTAGGAAATGTTACTGCGGACTAGAGCAGGAACCCTGTCACTAGGCCAATTATATAAGTGATTTTGAACGTAAGAAATTTGTAAGGAATAGGTAAGAAAAAAGAGATTTTCAGTGTGTATGATTAAAATGTAAAGGAGAGTGAGAGGAAGAACAAATACTATATATTTATATAAAAAAACAAATCAATTAATAAGACTTGTATGGAGGAAAAAAGACATTACAAAAGTTAACATACATCTGAAAAAAAGGGATAGACCATTTTTTAGGTCAGAAATTCGTTTGTAAAATAATAGGTATAAGAATGATTACAAATTTAATATCGCCCTTTTGTCTTTGGTTAAGACGGATTAGTTTAAAAACAGCAAATAACCATCTATAAAATATGAATAGGGGAGAGGAATATTTTGATGAAAAAGCATCGTCAAATTACATTTACAGGTTTAGCACTTTTAATAACTGGAGGTTCACTGTTATATACAACTCCAACCTCAATTGTAAAAGCGGAGTCCATTCAAAATGTATCTAGTTCGTTACAAACAAGCACTCAAAGAGACCGTAATTCCGTCAAAGAGGCAATGCGGGATACATTGCAATATGGATATCCAGGGATACTTGCTAAAACTTCTGAGGGTGGAAAAACATGGAGTTATGCAGCTGGGATAGCGGATCTGAGTACCAAGAAACCAATGAAAACAGATTTTCGTTTTCGAATTGGCAGCGTGACAAAGACGTTCACTGCAACAGTTGTACTGCAATTGGCCGGAGAAAACCGCTTGAACCTAGACGATTCTATTGAAAAATGGTTGCCTGGTGTCATTCAAGGAAATGGATATGATGATAAACAGATTACTATTCGGCAATTATTGAACCACACAAGTGGTATCGCTGAGTACACAAGGTCAAAGGATTTTAATATGATGGATACAAAAAAATCTTATACTGCTGAAGGATTAGTAAAGATGGGAATTTCCATGCCCCCAGATTTTGCTCCAGGGAAGAGCTGGTCGTATTCAAATACAGGATATGTATTACTAGGGATTCTTATTGAAAAAGTAACTGGGAACAGCTATGCGGAAGAAATTGAAAATCGGATTATTGAACCGCTTGAATTATCGGATACATTCTTACCTGGAAATTCAAGCGTGATACCAGGAACCAAGCATGCCCGTGGATATATTCAACTAGACGGCGCAAGTGAGCCAAAGGATGTTACTTATTATAACCCAAGTATGGGTAGCTCGGCTGGAGATATGATTTCTACTGCAGATGACTTAAACAAATTCTTCTCTTCCTTACTCGGTGGCAAATTACTGAAGGAACAGCAACTAAAACAAATGCTTACTACAGTTCCTACAGGAAGAACAGAAATTGATGGATATGGTCTTGGAATCTATGAAACTAAGCTTCCAAACGGTGTCTCGATATGGGGACATGGAGGTGGCATTCCAGGGTTTATTACTTTTGCTGGAGGTACACTTGGAGGTAAGCATACGTTAGCCGTCAATTCGAACTGCTTAGGAAAAGCTGACAATCCTGATCCTTTTAAAAATATTTTACTTGCTGAATTTAAGAAGTAGGCAAAAAGGGGTTCTGGTGCAAAGATGATTTCAAATAACATAGGACATGAATTTCCTATTAACTTACGGATTATGCTGCAATGCCAAACAGTTTATCAATGAATTCTTTTCGATTTTGGGCAGACTTCACCCATTGGTGAACTTGCCCTTTTTTCATCATATGCATGGCTTCAATGCCACGTACTATTGAAGTAGCAGTTTCATACGTTTTGAATCCCAGCATAGAGCGTACTCTTTTCTTAATGAAACGATGATCTTGTTCTACGATATTTATGACACGAGGTTTTGAAACATGAAAAGACCGCAAAGCTTTCTTACAGAAGTGGTATTATCCCTTTTGAGTAGACAGTGTAAAAAGACTGTTTTTGATAAGTAAGTGTTACACTCTATTTGGAGGGGATTTTCTTTGGCTAAAAAAGGACAAACATTTCAACCGTATACAGAAGAATTCAAACGTAAGGCAGTCATGCTGTATGTAAATGGAGAAAAGAGTTATCAGATTCTGGCAAATGAACTAGGGCTTAGAAGTCCTACTCAATTGAAAGATTGGGTAAAGAAGCATAAGCAGGGTGAGCCTTTGGCTGATCAACGAGGGGGAGAATCAAGAGAACTCAATCCCTTTCATCGCTTATCTAAAACAACATTTATAAGTATCGAGGAAGAAAGAGATTATTTAAAAGCGCAGGTTGAATACTTAAAAAAGCAGTATCCAAATCTACATGGGAAGGATGGGTTCCAAAAGTAAAACGTTTTGAAATCATTCACGAATTACACAAGAATTATCCTATTACCTGGATCGTAACGATTGCGGGTGTTTCCCGATCTGGCTACTATAAATGGAGAGAAACGGAGAAAGTTCGAAGAAAAAGGTACCAATATGAACAACTCTTGAAGAAACATTTAATGGCTATCCATCATACACGTCCTTTTTATGGATGTCCCCGCTTGCAAATAGCACTGAAAAAAGAAGGGTTTCATGTGAATCATAAACGTGTGTATAGGTTAATGAAAGAGCTGAATATTCGGTCTGTAATTCGAAAGAAACGCCGTTTCTTTGGGCGGAAGGCCTCTATCATACAACCGAATCGACTCAATCGTGTATTTAAAACGAATAAACCGAACCGTCTTTATGTTACAGATATAACCTATCTAGATCTTGGAGATCGTTTCTATTACCTGTCTGCCATCCAAGATCTTTTTAATAATGAAATCGTCGCGTGGGAGCTATCCAAACGAAATGATTTGAAACTGGTGAGTGATACTGTCAAAAAACTGGCTACAACAAGAGAAGTACAAGGAGCAATCCTTCATTCAGATCAGGGTTTCCAGTATACATCTAAAACATACAATGATCAAATTAAAACATTCGGGATAATAGGTAGTCATTCTCGCAAGGGAAACTGTCTAGATAATGCATGCATTGAATCCTTCTTTTCACATGTCAAAACAGAGAATATGTATTTTTCTGGATGTAAAACAGAAAACGATCTCTATCGAGCCATTGAGGATTATATTTGGTTCTATAATCATGAACGATTTCAGAAAAAACTGAATCAGTGTGCTCCAATCGAATATCGGAACACACTGATTGCATAGTCTTTTTTGAATCTGTCCACTTGACAGGGGTAAGACCAAAGCACTTTGCAGCCTTTTGGTCTCTTGTTTTGCTTAGGCAAAAGTCAATGGTGTTTCCTTCGGAATCCACTACGCGATATAAATACATCCATTGACCTTTTACTTTGATATACGTTTCATCCACTCTCCATGAATCATTTGTACGTTTTAGATGACGACGAAGTCGCTTGTCTAATTCAGGACTATACTGATGAACCCAACGCATAATGGTCGTATGAGCCATCGATAATCTTCGTTCCTCCATCATTTCCACAAGGTTACGAAAGCTCAAGTTGTACCGTAGGTACCATCTGACAGTAAGAAGAATAATATCGGGTTGATAATGTTTCCACTTGAATAAATTTTGTTTTTCCATACTGATCACGCCCCTTTTTAGAGTACTAGTATCAGTATGTCCAAGTTTACTAGATTTCTTGCACCAGAACCCTAATTACCATACCTGTTTTTTTACCATCACATATTGGAGGTTAAAACATGAATAAAAAAAAGAAAATACAAAAATCAGCACTTTCCTTTATCCTACTCTTTTCTTTAGGCGTTTCATCTTTCCCGCTTACAACAGCTATTCACGCAGATACACGTGAGGAACAATCTGCAGAAAAGAAATTAGTCTCTTTAACGGAGCGTACATCATTATTCTTTGAATATCTCCAGCAAGGTAAGTATGCAGAGGCACTCCAGTTGACGTCTGCTGCTTTCCAATCCAAGTTTACAGCGAACACATTACAAAACTGGTGGACACAAAGTGGGATAAAAATCATGGGAACACCTGTAATAAAAGAACGAAACTTGGTCCATCAGACGGTGGAAATTTCAGGAGCTATTAAAGGAACTACCATACCGCTACTCATTAAATTCACACCTGGCGGGAAAGTAGATGAAGTTGGGGAAAGGCCGCCCCAGGAATCTTATACCATCCCGCACCCTAGCTATGATCAACCTGCTTCCTATCAAGAACGTGAAATCGTCATTGGAAATTCTACTTATCCGTTACCAGCCACATTAACGGTTCCGAAACATAAGCCTGGTGAAAAGGTACCCGTCGTTGTTCTTGTTCATGGTGCTGGCATCCATGATCGCGATGCTACCTATTTGGGAACAAAAATCTTACGAGACCTTGCGGTGGGCCTTTCATCCAACGGAATTGCAGTGTTGCGCTATGAAAAACGTACCTTAGAACATGCATTAAAGATGAGTGCAGAACCTGTTACGTTAGACCGTGATACTACAGATGATGCCATATATGCAGCAAAATCAGCAGCGCAGCAGGAAGGCATTGATCCAAATAATATTTTCATTCTCGGACATAGCCTAGGAGCTGGCACAATGCCGCGTATACTGAGCAAAGCACCTTCTTCACTTGTCCGAGGAAGTATCTTACTCGCACCACCTGCACGCCCTTTGACTGACATTGCCATTGATGTGAATCAATACCTTGGGGCGCCAAAGGAAGTAATTGATGAACTAAAAAGACAGTTCGCTTTTATCCAGGATCCTACTTTCAATCCTGACCATCCGCCAGCTGGCTACAATTTGGGGTCGCCTCATTTTATGTATGATGTTTCTAGGTGGCATCCAGTTGAGGTGGCAAAATCACGAAAAGAGCCTTTACTGATTCTGCAAGGGGCACGCGATTATCAAGTAACAGTAAAAAATGAATATACAAAATGGCAGGAAGGACTTTCAAACCGCAGGAATGTTCAGTTCAAAGAATACCCGAAATTGAATCATTTCTTTACGGAGGGTGATGGGGAATTAAGTCTTCCTAGTGAATACGAAATCCCTGCAAATGTTCCCGAGTACGTCATCCAGGACATTATTACATGGGTGAACGAGACAAAAAAATAAGAAAACATCAAAAGCCTTCATGCAATCATCATTGCGTGAAGGCTTTTATGAAAATTCAACAATTTTATTATCATTTTACAAAATAGTTTCCCTGATTTGTACTCTATTTTTTCTCTTGGAAACCCTAGAACGATATTTTTTCCATAAAAAAATCGAACGATAAGCTTGGCCGCAAACTTATCGTTCGATTCAAATTATTTGCTTTCATTTGTGTATAAAAAACAATGTAAACACAAATAAATCAAACAAAGTATGAGTTATAAATGATATTGATATATTCCTAGTATAAATAAAATTAGATTTTGGCTGGAATTATCATATTCCCGGTTTTAAAAAAAAAACTGATATTTTGGTATTATAATATTTGTAGTAAATAATATGTTGAAATTAAGGAGATATTATGGAAACGAAATCACGGAAAATCATTTTAGCTGGCACCATATGCTATACGATTTTAGTTTTATTTTTTATGTTCTTTGCGTTTAACAGGCTCGATAGTGTAACCAGTGTAGAACGGTACACCTTTATCCTTGTTCCAGAAGGAGTACCACTTAAATTTCCACAACTAAATTATTCATGGATTGTTGATTTTGGAAACATTGCTGCTTTTATCCCTTTTGGAATACTATTTCCCCTATTGTATCGTGTCAGATTTGGGAAGTTCATATCCTTGTTTGTTTTAGCGATTCTCGTTCTAGAAACTATTCAGGCTTTAACATATCTTGGTAGCTTTGATGTAAATGATGTTATTTCCAATACATTAGGTGCAATGATTGGCTATGTTGCCTATAGAGTTGGATTTTCTTCAAAAATTTCTTATAAAAAGCTCATGGCTTCGGCTCTATCTATTGTTGTCCTTATAATTGGAGTCATGGTGGTCTCTGAAATCAACAAAAAAAGAGAAGGCCCTATTCAAACATTAACTGTTATGAAAGAAATGACAGGAACTACACCTATGACTGAGAATCTCCCAAGTTTCATCATAGCAGGTGAGCGAATAGAGCCGAAAATGAACGTGTATAGCAGTGAAGGTAAATCAACCAAAACATACAACTATATTCTTGGGAACAAAGAAAATGTCTGGCTTTATTTTTATTTCGGCATTCCGGACAATGTAGACTTTAAGGGTGAAGCCAAAATAATCGTAGATGGACAAGAAGTATATCGATTAAACGAACAAACTTCTCAAGGAGCAGTGGCTTTACGGGAGTTGCCTTTTAACAAGGTAAACAAGCTGACCATTAGCGTTTCCGGAAACGCTAAGCTGTGGGACGTTAGAATTAGTGAGATGAAACATTGGTGGGAGTAAAGAATCAATATTCTAAGGGGCTTGTTTTGCACTTTACGTCATGATTGTTCCCTCTATCCTTAAAAAAATGGGTACGAGTTGTCCTTTTAAACTATGAAAATGGTGATGAATAAAAATTCATGCTCGGTTAACATAACGGGTTCTGGTGCAAGAAATCTAGTAAACTTGGACATACTGATACTAGTACTCTAAAAAGGGGCGTGATCAGTATGGAAAAGGAAAATGAGTTCAAATGGAAGCATTATCAGCCTGATATTATTTTGTTAACGGTAAGATGGTACCTACGGTACAACCTCAGTTTTTGTGATTTAGTGGAAATGATGGAGGAACGAGGCTTATCCATTTCTCATACAACGATTATGCGTTGGGTTCATCAGTATAGTCCTGAATTAGACAAGCGACTTCGTCGTCATCTAAAACATACAAATGATTCATGGAGAGTGGATGAAACGTATATCAAAGTAAAAGATCAATGGATGTATTTATATCGCGCAGTGGATTCCGAAGGAAACACCATTGACTTTTGCCTAAGCAAAACAAGAGACCAAAAGGCTGCAAAGTGCTTCTTCAAGAAAGCTTTGCGGTCTTTTCATGTTTCTAAGCCTCGTGTCATAACCGTCGATAAAAATCCAGCCATTCAACAGTTAAAAGACGAGCGAGAGATGCCTGAAGGCATCCAAATGAGACAAGTGAAATATCTCAATAATATCGTAGAACAAGATCATCATTTCATTAAGAAAAGAGTACGCTCTATGCTGGGATTCAAAACGTATGAAACTGCTACTTCAATAGTACGTGGCATTGAAGCCATGCATATGATGAAAAAAGGGCAAGTTCACCAAGGGGTGAAGTCTGCCCAAAATCGAAAAGAATTCATTGATAAACTGTTTGGCATTTCAGCATAATCCGTAAGTTAATAGGAAATTCATGTCCTATGTTTTTTTGAAATCATCTTTGCACCAGAACCAAAGTTTTAATGTATCCCCAAAATGAAAATGCTCTTTCACTATAGTTAATTACTTTAAGAAGTCAGCGAATTTTTTCATTTTAGGGGGATTTTGTTTTGTTAGCTTGATAGTGATGGAGTACAGCCAACATTTCGGAAATTTTGTATGCTAAACGAATTTCAACCTAAAAAAGTGAAGTGACTTTTCATTCACATAATCTGTATTATCTGAAATTAATAAAGTATGTTACACTCTCTTCTTTAAGAACGTTTCCATAATATCCTTCTTGAATCTTTCATAATCAAACTGAAAAGCTACATTATGTGTTTTATAGCTTGGATTAGTAACAAAACGAAAGTCTGCAATGCTTTGACCAAATCCGTCTCCTTGATCAGGAATAACTTTAATGGGTACTCTTGAAAGGCTAACAGCCTCTTGATTCAGTAAATACCACACTGTTACAAAATCATGCATAGGGCTTCCGCTTATACCAGGATTAGACTTGGAATAGAAATTATAATAATAGTCTAACATAGGTTTGATGATGAGTCCTGCAAGGTCCTGTGTATTCCGATGAAATGCATCGATTTGCTGGACCATTTCGGGTGTAACAATCGCATGTTGAGTTACATTTAACGGAATAATTGTTAAGTTCTTCGCATGCTGCAGAATTAAGTTTGCTGCATAAGGGTCTGCGTAAAAGTTCGCTTCAGCCACAGCAGTCACGTTACCTGGATAGAAAAAAGCTCCGCCCATGCAAATGCATTCTCTTACGTTTCGCATTGTTTCTAAGTTTAATACAAAGGTCGTAGCTAGTGAAGAAAGTCTTCCCAAATTGATAATTGTAAGGTCTTCTAAATTTGAATGTATAATTTGATAAATATCATTTAAAGGATAAACTGGATAAGAAATCTCAGGGGGAATGATAGGTCCTAATCCGACTTTTCCATGTACCTCAGGGAAATACTGAACCAATATACCTGTCAACGGTACAGAAGCACCAAGGAATACAGGTATCTCTTTTCTTCCCGCTATGTACTTCAAATAGTTAATATTTCTGATTACATTTTCTCTTGATACATTTCCATAATCGGCGACAATCCCTACAAGTTGAATATCTTTACGAAAAAAGGTGTACAGTATAGCAAATGCATCATCAATTCCCAAATCTGTAAACAAGAGAACCTTTTTTTGCATATGTCTTCCTCCAAAATTTATAGAATCCTACTTTCACTAATGATGTAGTGATTAGACTAAGCTTGTACGTATATATTTTATGTATTCCTAAAGAGTGGATTCTATTCATTTGAAGTAGCTTTGCTCATCTAAATTTGATATCATGTTCAAGCGTAAAATACATAAGGGGGATTAGAAATATGGAAAGACCTGTTGTTATTGAGGAGTATATACCTGATTGGGTACTACAATTTAAAGAAGAATAAAAGCTTCAAAAAGGTATAATGGGAGATAAGGCTATTACAATTGAACATATTGGAAGTACATCTGTTGAAGGATTAGGAGCTAAACCAATATTAGATATTATGATTGGAGTTTATAATTTAAAAGAAGTAGATGTGTTTATTGAACCTTTAAAGGTTCTGGTGCAAAAATAGCTTAATAGGAATATAGAACCTATTTGGCAATCCATCATACCCATAGGATTCCATATAATCATCAGTCATTTTGTTTAAATCAATAACTAGCTTGTTATCGATTATCTTCAACTCAAATTTTTTCATCTCTCATCCCTCCGCATAATATTTCACCATCTGCAAATACTACAAGCAGGCTAGACCACAGCCTATTTTTTCCTTTGGGATGAGCAGTTAGCTTTTGCTAGCTGCTCTTTTACTTTCTTCATCCCCTACCATTCTTTTCAAGGAGATTGGTTCTGTTGCAAAATTTTCTACATGAAGCTACACTCTAGAAAACAGGATCTAGGAGAATCAGACATGAGATATTTTAAAGGACTTTATTGTAAATTAAGCAACTTTTTTGTCATTTAACATAATTCACATAACTTTCAAAATTACAATCTTTTTATCTAAAGCAGCTCAGTCTATTGGAGAAATCCAAAACGAGCAAACTATAAATGACATGATGATACATATGTCTTTCCAAAAACTCACATTCAATGGGAATAATCTTCATGTTCCTGGTACCCGTGATGTAGGTCGATTTCAAATGACCAAAGAAAACATTCAATACTTAAAAAACAACTTAAATGTTATCAATAATGATGAAAGATCAAAATATGAATCTATTCTGAACAAATGGTACGATGGAAATTTCGAATCTGCAGTTGAAGACTATAGAGAACTTCTTTATTTACGTTTTGGAAAAAAGCAAAGTGCGGAGCGATCTAACCTAGCCAAAAAAACTGATAGAGATGAAAAAGAGTTTATTCTCCATTTCTTTGGTCAAGAAGGATTAGATATTCATAATAAAGAATGGAAACAGGGAAAGTTGTAGAAATGAAACCACATTTCACTCCACTAGGAAGTAAAATGTTTTAACTCCGTATTACGGTATTTCCTTTTGAGGTAGCACCACATCGCTATCAAGCTAAGAAAATACAACTCCCCCCAGAACGAGATTTTTTCCTAACTTGTAATAAAAAATCTCATTTTTTCGTTTTGGGGTGGATTTGTTTTCTTAAGTTGATGGACATGGGGTCACCATATCATTCTGAGAAAATTGTACGTTTAGACATAATTTGGACACAAATTAACCAATTCCCTGTACGGTAAATTAAAATGAATAATTACTATTTTTCAACATATCCTAACTCTTATCCTATGATATAGGTTGGAGAGAACCTTATGCTAAAACATAAATTGTCCGTAATATTTTGTGGAATTATAATAACATTTTTCTTTATATCTCCATTGAAAGGGAAAGCAGCCAGTACGTGTAATAAGGATTTTTATGATTCTTATAACACTTTATTGGCTCCATATGCAAGTCAAGTTATTAGAAAGCAACTTGGAACATATCATCAATATAGTTTAACAGAGACAAAAGTTATAAAAGTTGAGCGATATCCAAAAGCAACTTTTAATTTTCTTGTCACAGCTGAATATCATACTTATGTAAATGCTCATAATCCACCAAATTACAAAGTAACAATTACTTTTAATATTGATCCAAGTGGGGTAAGGGTAAAAAAAGTAAAACAACAGCAGGAATAAAAATAACAGTGAAGTATAAAATCACTGTTATTTTTATGTACGTTAAGAGATAGTTGTTCAGAAAACCTTAATTTTTGCAACACTTTCTTTGGGTCTATTTTACCCTTAGCGTACAGGGTGTTGACTTAAGTGTGTCTAAATTGTGTCTAAACGTACAATTTTCTTTTTTCGATAAGGTGACCCCATCTAGCAATGTGTAACTTCCAATAACGAATCTTATATGAACACGAAAACCCTTCAGATCGTTCAACTGAAGGGTTTTTAGTAAGTTCCTAGATGTATTGAATATCGATAATAGTACGTTATGTTAACCTCATATGAATAGAATATACATCCAAAAATCCAAACGAATCGTTCTTAATAAATGGTATAATAAGGGAAAGTAGGAATAATATTGGTGGAATATGATTACAAACAAAAGGTGAAAAACAATGGAGGATATCTTGTGTCAGTAAGAGACAAGAGTGAAAACTCCTTATTAGAAGTTGAGAAAAAAGGGGATCGAGTAGAAATCGTCACATATTGGAGAAACGAAAAAACAACGAAGTTTACCTTACCTTTGGAACTTTTCGAGAAAATCTCTAAAGATATAATCATTCAGAAAGACATGCTGTGACCCTTCTCCAAGCGGGAGGGGTTTGCTGTAACTATGAGAGGGGAAATGATAATGAGCATTGCAGTTAAGTATCAGAATAGAATCAAACAGGATTTAGAACAGAATGAGCAAATTATTGATGTAGTTGCTGGAAGAACTGCACCTACTACTTGGGTAATGAAACTACTTCCTGAAATCTCTTGGCTTACAAAAGAAAATATGCCAATGGTGTTGGCAATTACAAATCAGAGGCTACTTGTATATAAACAACAAATCAATTCAGAGATTCAACTCGCCATAGGTATTCATCGTTCTGACATAGCAGAGTGTAAAGAAGCAAATGGGGTTCTAAATGGAGCAATTCAAATTACATTAAAAGACAACCAATCATTCAAATTTGTTTTCAAAAAGGAACGTGTACAAGCCATTCTAACAGAACTAAATAGATAGGTATAAACAATATGGGCATTTATATGTGACGAGACCATAGTTTTCACTAACTTCCAATAACGGGAATTATGTAAATATATAAAGGTAACAGAAATAATTATTAAACGGATATATGAGGCACCGCTACAACGCTATAAATATACAAGTAAAAAAGCATTATCATTTCTGTAGAATTATAGGAAAGGATGGCCCCTAAAAGTAGTAATAGTTGCTGCGCCTTAATAAGGGGGTATATTAAAAAAGAAACGAAGTCAAATTGACTTCGTTTCTTTTTTGTTAATTATTTTTTTCTAGAATACGTTCAATCTCATCAACACTTAACTTGCTTGCTTTAGCAATCGTTTCAATTGGTACACAAAGTTCATGCATACCTTTAATCATTTGTATTTTTCCTTGCTGAACCCCTTCTTGAATACCCTCTTTTTTTCCTTCATTACGAGCATGAGCAAACTTTGCAGCCTCATCCATAAGAGCTTTTTCCCTTGCTTCGTATGCTTGTCGGAAAGAAGAATCTTGACTCATACGTTCCCATTTATTCATTGCCTTTTGTAAAATCGGATCTTGGTTCATCGCAATTTCCTCCAATGTTTGGGTTAATTGTTTATCCTCATTCGCTGGAAGTAATAACAACCAACGAACAAACGAATCTTCCCAGGGATTGACTTGTTCATTCCGCCACTGTTGCATGAGTTTCGGAATCTCCACAATATGGACTTCAATATCATCACTTAATACCTTCTGTTGTTGTTGATTCCATAGGATTCCTGTTGTATGGAATGCTTCATATTCTGAAAACATGACGAAATTTAACAAATTAATCGTAATTGTTTTGTGAAGAGAACTATATGGCATTCCCTTTTGTAACTGGGACGTATATAGCCTTCCCCAGTAATATAAACTTCTCTTAATCATGTCATGATTGTTATTCAACTGTATTTCTACATTTACCTTTGTGCCTGTATCTAATGTAGCGGAAATATCTAAAATCGATAATTTATCTTCTTCATGTTCTCGGTGCAAGTGTGGATCTTCTAATTGCAAGGAAACGATGGGTGATTCTAAAGAATCCTGTAACATAGCATTTAAAAAAGCAAGCAAAATATCTTCATTTCCACTTGTACCAAATAATTGTTTAAAAGCAAAATCAATGCGTAAATTCACTAATTGTTGGCTGGACATGGGTTTTCCTCTTCCCATCTCATATGATGTTTTTCTTTCATTGTACATAAAAGAGTGGTAACCATGCAAATAAGTACTTATCACAACAGACATAAGAACTTACACCAATATTTATCGTTTATGGGGGTTATTATGAAAAGATAAATGGATATTTATGTTAAGGTAGAGAAGAAATTGTGAAATGATGTACTTAAACTAACGGGGCAGTTTGGGTGAGTAAGGGCTCAGATGGTTTTTTCTAATTGCTGTTTCTTGTTTATTTGGTATGAGTGCATCTGTAGAAGAGTTTGATCCATTAATTGAAACAGTGGAAGAAAACAATCCTGAAGAAACTAAACGAATAGAAGAAATGTTTGGCGGTACCCCTAAGTGAAAGTTAATGGATAACATTGTGATATGTAGCAAATGTGTTGGGGATTATTGGTTAGTTATAATTCTTTACTAATCGTTCTAAAAAGGGTATTATTTAATCATGGTTTGAAATTCATGTATTTATTTTAGAACGTTCATTCTATAATGGATTATGACGTTTGTTTTTGTTAGTATTGGTTCATGGATTTTTTTAAGGAGAAATAAAATGGCTAGAAGTAAAGAGTTTGACGAGAAAGTAGTATTAAGAAAAGCAATGGAGCTTTTCTGGGAACAGGGTTATGAAAAAACATCCATGCAAGATTTGGTGGATCATATGGGGATACACCGCAGGAGTATATATGACACATTTGGTGACAAGCGTTCATTGTTTTTAGCTTCCCTTAATCACTATGAAGAGCTCATCGTCAATGAGATGGAAAGCATAATTAGTAGCACTTCATCCATTAAACAGGCGATACGTGATGTTTTTATTTTCATACTGAATTCCATTGAACAATACCCAAAAGGTTGTCTATCAGTAAATGCAGCCATTGAATTATCTTTGTTAGACAAAGAAATTGGGCGCATAGTTACAAAAATGTTTAACCGTACTGAAGATATGTTTAATGACCTTATAAAACGGGGCCAAACTAGTGGAGAGCTATCAAAAGAAATCGATTCTGATAACACATCTCGTTTCTTACACAACAATTTGGTAGGTATAAGAGTACTAATAAAAACTAATTACAATAAAAAAGAATTAGAAGGCATCATCACTCTAGCACTTTCAGTGTTGGACTAGCTTTCTTTTTTTACCTTTTTTAGAACGTTCATTCTAAAATTGATATGAAACAAACCATCATAATGCATACTTATAAAATCGTTTTTTAATTTCTAAGGAGGAACACAAAAATGACAAACTTTAAAATACCAACAGAATCAGAATTTATTGAAGCAGATGGAACTCGTTACGCATATAGAAAATTTGGTACACAAGATGGTATACCAGTAGTATTTCTTGTTCACTTTAGAGGAACGATGGAAAACTGGGATCCAAACATGCTTGAACCTATTGCAAATACACGCCCAGTAATCTTATTTGACAATAAAGGGGTTGGTGAGACCGATGGACTAACGCCTACTACAATTGTTGATATGGCAAAAGATACAGCAACATTTATAAAAGCTCTTGGATTAGAACAAGTTGACATTCTTGGTTTTTCCATTGGTGGCATGGTTGCACAAGAGCTAGCTTTACAAGAAGGAGATTTAGTAAGAAAAATTATTATGGCAGGTACTTCGCCTGAATCTGGTATTAATCCAAATCCAGAGATTTTTGAAAGAATGAATCGTCACGGCGGAACGGAAGAAGATGGAATAAATGATTTTATGTTCTTTTTCTACGAACAAACCGAAACAAGTAAATCTGCAGGAATGGCTTCACTACAAAGAATTTTTAATCAGAAAAAAGTAAACAGTTCAGAACAAGTAAAAGAGGCACAATTACAAGCCATTGCAAAATGGGCTAAACAAAAATCTAATCATGATTATGAATGGTTACAAAACATCAAACACCCTGTACTTGTTACTAATGGTGTTAATGATGTGATGGTACCGACTAAAAACAGTTATATCTTAACAGAGAAATTACCCAAAGCACAGCTGATTATATATCCTGATTCTGGTCACGGGCATCTGTTTCAATTTCCAGAACTATTTGCAGAACACGTAAATTTATTTCTTGATTCTAATTCTTATTAAAAAGGAGTATTCATATGAGCAGATTATTTGAAAAAGTTCGTATCGGAAACATTGACTTAAAAAATCGTATAGGAATGGCTCCGATGACTAGAAGTAGAGCTTTACCAGATGGTACGCCGAGCGATTTAGTAGCAGAGTACTATGGTCAGCGTGCTTCAGTCGGTTTAATTATAAGCGAAGGAACTCAACCTTCAGATGATGGGCAAGGTTACACTAATACACCTGGTATTTATACAGAAAATCATATTAAAGGGTGGAAAAAAGTAACTTCTAAAGTTCATAGTGAAGGAGGTCATATTTTTGTTCAGCTTATGCATGTGGGACGTGTATCACACCCTGATAACACACCTCACCACCGCCAAGCAGTTGCACCGTCAGCTATTGCACCTGGTGTAGAAATTTTCACGGCAGAAGGAATGAAAGAAATTCCAATACCAAGAGAATTGAGTGAGCTTGAGATAAAAGATGTTATCAATGAGTTTCGTTTAGCAGCACGCTCAGCAATTGAAGCTGGTGCAGATGGAGTTGAAATTCACGGAGCGAATGGTTATCTGATCCAACAATTCCTTAGCGAAAACTCCAATCATCGTCAAGATGCATACGGTGGTACGATTGAGGGTCGTTCTCGATTCGCTATTGAAGTAGCTAAAGCAGTTGTTGATGAAATAGGAGCAGAAAGAACAGGCATCCGTTTTTCTCCTCAAGGAACACTGCAAGGCATTGATGAGGGGGAAAATAGCCTTGAGATGTATCGCTATTTAATAAGTGAATTAAATAAGCTTAACCTTGCATATCTACATTTAATGCACTTTGGAAACGAGCAATTCCTAAAAGATGTGCGTCAACTTTGGGATCAATCACTTCTTGTTAACCGTCCAAGTCGTCCTCTAGATCAACTTTCGTCTGATGTAGATAATAATCTTGCAGATGTTGTCACAGTAGGCACTTGGGTACTAGCTAATCCAGACTTTGTAGAACGGATTCAATCAGGTGCTCCCCTAAACGAACCTGATAAAAACACGCTCTATGCAGGAGGAAAAGAAGGTTATACAGATTATCCTTTCTTAAAATAATTTATTTAATATGAATATCCCATCTAGGGATATTCATAATCTTTTTCTTAGGTTCGTTATGAAAAGATACATGTGCGTTAAATAAAAATGTGGAGGATTGTAATGAAAGCTTTAGCAATTGAAAACTACGGTAAAAAACCAAATTTTTTAGACTTCCCTATGCCCAAAATAAATAATGACGAGGTCTTAGTTGAGATATATGCGGCAAGTATAAATCCTCTTGATACAAAAATTCGAAAAGGTGAATTAAAATTATTATTGAAATACAAGATGCCGCTAATTTTAGGAAACGATTTTTCTGGAAAAATTGTTGAAGTAGGTACTAGTGTCACGAAGTTTAAAGTCGGTGATGAGGTATATGGTCGACCTAGAGCAAATAAAATGGGAACTTTTACTGAATATCTCTCTGTTAACCAAGAAGATATTGCATTAAAACCTAAAAATTTAAGTTTTGAAGAAGCCGCCTCCATCCCTCTAGTCGGATTGACATCCTACCAAGCTTTACATGATATTCTGCGAATTGAAAAAGGATATAAAATATTAATACATGCAGGATCAGGGGGAGTAGGAACATTTGCTATCCAACTTGCAAAACATATGGGTGCTTTTGTCGCAACTACAGCTAGTGATGGTAGTGATTTAGTAAAATCTCTTGGCGCTGACGAAGTTGTTAATTACAAGACAGAAAAGTTCGAACATTCGATTCGTGACTACGACGCAGTTCTTGATACCATTGGGGGGGCGACGTTAGAGAGATCATTTGTAACATTAAAAAAAGGAGGAAAGATTGTTTCTATATCTGGAATCCCGAATGGTCGCTTTGCTAAAGAAAACGGATTTAGCTCATTTAAAAAAAACTTATTTTCAATTGCAAGTTATAAACTTACGAAGCTAGAAAAAAAACATAATGTCCAATATACGTTTCTTTTTATGAAGCATAGTGGAGAGCAGTTGAGAATTTTAACAGAAATGTTAGAGTCAGAAGTGATTAAGCCTACACTTGATAAAGTTTTTATTTTCGAAGATGCCCAAAAAGCATTGGAGTATGCAGAGGCGGGAAGAGCAAAAGGAAAAATAATACTTAAATTAAAATAATTAGTCTTATCTAACAAACCTTTCTTTAGGTAGAAAGTGTTTGTTTTTTTAACTTATCGAGGTTGCTTATAGAACTAACAGGTGCGTTAGTTGATTAAAACGGCTCCCAATTTGGTGGGTTTTTATATCGCAATTGACACAAACTGTGAATGTAAATTGTGCATAAAAGAGGTTGTACTCTTGGACAAAAAAATGAAATGCTGTACAAAAAATATGGACAGCATTTTTAATTGATAAATTTTTGAAAACTTGCGCTTCTCATAAGTCCCTTTTTAGACAAGCATTGGAATTTCACTTCACACTTTATTAATGGATCAAGATAAAAATAGTTCTCATCCTCGTTAGTGATTAGCTGCTTAGATATTTCGTAAAAGGCTTTTCTTTCTTTTGGAGGAACAAATTCTAATATGCTTTTGTATTGATTATCCTGATCTAACATTAACCAACCAAATTTTTTCTTGCGAATTTCTCCTATTTTTACCGAATCATATTGATAGTTCTTTATTTTGAGAAATACGTCTTGTGGTCTTGAATCCAATGTATAAGGTCTATTTAAATTCTTAGAAACCACACCTTCCAGTCCTAAATCCTCTACTCTGTTATAAAGTTCATCACCGTCTGAATAAGTAGGACAAGTAGATATATACGAGTGTTTTCTACAATGGTGTTCAAGGTATCTAAGCGTTCAGATAAAGGTTTGTTTATAAGAGATTCACCATTCAAATACAAAATATCAAATGAAGAAAAATGAACAGGTAACAGGTCTTTTATTTCTTTGATTTTTTCCTGATTAGACATTTGAAAAACGTACCATTAAACTGTCGAAACAAGGTTTTGGAGGGTTTTCTTTTCCGTCAAAGCAAATCATTTCTCCATCTAAAATACAAGTCGTTACAGGCAATTTGATACCTTGTAGCTCAATGTATTTATAGGTGACTTCATTTAGGTATCTGGTGAAAATTTTTATATTGCCTCTATCGTAGTGAAATAAAGCCCTGTGACCATCTAATTTTAATTGGTGGATATACTTATTGCTTTTCGGGATTTCTGTAGCTGGTTGCAAAAGCATCGGCTTAATAGGTGTATTTAACATATTTAAACCTCCTCATACAACAATAACATCCTAAATTACAACTTTTTATGGAGGTTTATTAGAAAAAGAGGATAGATGTGGAAGTTAATTATGTATAGTTAATAAATCTTAAAGGGATGTTACGCAGTACGTTTAAAGATGTACAGTGAGTGACGTTTGCTTTTACTTGAACTAAAGGGCCAGGATAGTTGAACAAGAAAAACTGAAGAAGCGATTTCACCCCTAGCATAGGGAAAATTGCTTTTTTACATCAAAAAAATGTCTTAGCGCACAAAATTCGCGTTTTGCGGTCGGGACCCCTTGTTGCTCTTCACATTATTCCACTCCTTCCAGCCTGTACCTCATTTTCAGTAACCATAAAACTTAATGGGCATGAGGATGCTACTCGGTAAAGAAGAACTAATCTTTAATTTATGTATACATTCGAAAAATGTTATATAAGGGGTCATGTCACATGCCCATCAACTTAAGAAAATGAATTAACCCAAAAAAGAAAAAAATGTGCTTTTTTTATTACAAGTTAACACAAAATTTCGTTCTGGGGGGCGTTATAAAATTTTAAGTTGATGGAGATGTAATCACACCCCTTTTTTTAGAGTAATACTATCAGTATGTCCAAGTTTAGGAGATTACTTGCAAGAGCTTTAGAGTTTTTGCACCAGAACCCCTTGACGTTTAAGAATCAAATTTTATAAAACACTTGCAAATAGGAATGATTACGTTTTATTATTAGTAAGTGATTTTAGCAAAGGACAGGTCTTGATTTAAAGATTCTCTTCCACCGTTTGTTACAGTAGAGGAAAAATATGAGGAGGAATCATGATGAGAGTAAAAATTACATTAGCATGTACAGAAACGGGAGACAAAAATTACATTACGACAAAAAACAAACGTACAAATCCAGATCGTTTGGAATTGAAAAAGTATAGTCCTCGTTTGAAAAAACATACTTTACATCGCGAAACAAAATAGAAAAGACACCAACTTTTTATGGTTTATTTCACTCTTAGTGGAAATGTGTTTTGAAGTCAAGGACATCTATACGTGGGGCAACACAATCGATACAGGCCCATTTTTATGATCCATTCACATAACTCTTACACTATCCAGAGTGTAATTCGCCTAAAAATTTGAATAGAAGGCGGATTGAGTTGACCAGTCGTAAAGAAATAAAAGTAGAAGAAAAGTATGAGCGTAAAGCAACATAAAAAAGAAGCGCCGAAAAGGGTTCATTGTCAAGTGATTACGGTTAGCGATACACGTGTACAAGAAACGGATCGAAGTAGAAACATGATGATACATATGTTAGAAGAAAATGGCCACGCGGTTTGTAGATATAGAATTGTCACTGATAACTATGACCGAATAAGGGAAGTGATTATTGAAGGTTGTGAAGATCATGATATTGATGTCATCTTGATAAATGGTGGGACCGGTATTGTAAAACGGGATGTCACCGTAGAAGTTGTTCGTAATCTATTGGATAAGGAACTAAGCGGGTTTGGTGAAATATTTCGTATGCTTAGTTATCTAGAAGATATAGGAGTAGTGCGGGAACTACGTAAAGATTTGAAGTAGAACAGTGAATAGTAAAACGATTAAATCGAAAAGGTTCCTTTTAAATAGTTATATATGTTTACTGACTGTAAGGAGGATAATGCATGAAGGATTTTAAACTACCCCCAAAGAATGAACGATTAAAGCTGTTTGGTTCTATGGAGCCTGGAATAAAAACGAAACCAAGCGAAAAAGAACATATGCCTGATTTACAAAACATAAGAGAGGATTTCTTGTTTGAGATTGATGCTGTCGGTATCACAAACGTTAAAATTCCTGTTTCTGTCACTTCAACGTTAAATCCAATAACACAAACTACAATCGCTATTTTTACTCTAACTTCTACGATTCCACGAGATGCAAAGGGAACAAATATGAGTCGCTTTACTGAACAATTGGAGCTATATCGTAGACAAGGATTTAATTTAAATTTTTCACAAATACAAGATTTTGTAAAAGAATTATCGGAACGTTTAGGCCAAAGAGATGCAAAGCTTGAAGTAAGTTTCCCTTGGTTTTACGAACAGGAAGCCCCTGCGTCTTCTCTTATGGGTTTGAACCATGCTGATGCCAAGATTTCGTTATCTTATCAAGAGGGAAAGATAGTAGAAAAATTGGTCGAATTAACCTGTGCTGTAACCACCTTATGCCCTTGTTCTAAAGAAATCAGTGAATACAGTGCTCATAACCAACGAGGCTATGTAAAGATGATGGCATTGTTAACTGATGATTATAAGGAATCAGATGATTGGAAGGCTGTACTTTTATACGCTGCTCAGTCTAATGCCAGCGCCATGATTCACCCGATTTTAAAACGTCCTGATGAAAAAATAGTGACTGAGAAAGCATACGAAAATCCTCGTTTTGTCGAAGATATGGTGCGTCTTGTAGCTGCTGATTTATATGAAATGCCATTTATCCAATCCTTTACAGTAGAATGTCGCAATGAAGAATCCATCCATCTTCATGACGCCTATGCCTCTGTAACATTCGATAAAACCAAAAGATAAAGCGTTTTGTTCATTTAAAAAAGTGATAAATGATCAATTGCACCCAAATAAATCGTAATTATTTTGATTTAAATAAGGGGGGGTATACATATGTATGAATGGATTATTGTGGGCGGAGGTATTCAGGGGATTACAATGGCTACTTTTTTACTTAACCGAGAGAAAACATCAATTGATAAGCTTGCCATTATCGATCCGCATTCTGAACCGATTGAAAACTGGAAGCGTTGCACAAATATTATCTCAATGCCTTATTTGCGCTCTCCGTCTGTTCATCATCTAGATGTTGAACCGTTTAGTCTGCAAGCATTTGTGAAAAGTAACTCGCATGATTGGAATACTGCTTTTTACGGACGATATAAACGTCCTTCTCTGCAAGTATTTAATGAGCATTGTGAACATATCATTGACGATTTGTTGCTACATAAGGCTTGGATTCAAGGGCGTGTACAAGAAGCTAATCGAATGGAAAACGGCTGGAGTATCGAACTACATAATGGACAGGAACTAAAAGGGAAAAATCTAGTATTAGCTATAGGAATTAGCGAGCAGCCGTCTTGGCCCGAATGGGCAGAAAGGTTAAAACAAGAATCGGGTTCTTCCGTGTATCATATTTTCGATTCTGATTTGCCAAACTTTGAGCAGCTAAAATGTCCCTTCACGATTATCGGCGGGGGCATTACATCTGTTCACCTAGCCATAAAATTAAGTGCTTTGTTTCCTATGGATGTAACGTTATTAAAACGACATCCGTTTCGCCTTTATGATTTTGATAGTGATCCTGCCTGGTTAGGCCCCAAAAATCAGCAGTCTTTCCGTAAATTAGTAAGCTATAAGAAACGCCGGGAACAAATTATTGATGCGCGCCATAGAGGCTCTATTCCGCGTGATTTACACATAAAACTATTACATTGCCTTCAGCAAGGCAGGCTGCATATAGCAGATGGGCAGGTTGAACAGGCCATAGTAAGCAACGGTCAGGTCATGTTGTATGATGATCAAGACAATATGATTCATCAGACGGGCACCGTTTTATTAGCGACAGGCTTTAAGCCAACATTACCAGGAAAAGAATGGTTGACGCCAATGATTTACAAACACCATTTACAATGTGCAGAATGTGGCTATCCCATCATATCAAAATCATTACAATGGGGACCAGATTTATATGTAACTGGAGCTTTAGCAGAGCTTGAAATGGGACCGATTGCTCGTAATATTTCTGGAGCTCGCCAAGCAGCAGAACGGATTGTTAGTAGTTTATAAAGATCTATTTTTCATGGTTTATAAATAGTTGGATTCAATGTTATTCTATAGAAATTGTCATTTTTCAATGATGAGGCACCAAAAATATCTAGCTATCAGGGGTCACCATACATTACTATCAACTTAAGATGAATTTATACGCATAATTTATAGAAAACGCTATTCTTTTTGTAGAAATATACAGTGGGGTACAGCCGAGATATGTGTAAAAATAGGTCATAGACTTACTTTTATTTCCATATGAGATTTATAGGGCTTATAAATACAATTTTGTCTATTATGGGTACACCCTAATCATCCATTAGTTAGCTACTGAAAACACTTCGTTTCAATTGTATGATTAGGATGTGTGATAATAGGTTCAAAAATAATAAAGAAAACGTCAATTTGATTATGTCTGGAAATAAAAGTAAGCTTATATCTCGAAATTACACGTATTTCGGCTGTACCCCAAGTTATCCAAAAGAATAAGTAATAATAAAACGCCTTGACGTAATGTCTTAGCGTTCTTTTTCATACGTTTACAAAAAAAAAGAAGACAGCAGCACGTCCATACCACCATCTTCAAACGAAAATAAGCATCTTAATTCAATAATTAAATATTAAGATTCAACAAACCTTTACTTATATTGTAAGATTATTGTATATAAATGTCAATAAAAAAACGCCCCAATATAACGTTGAAGCGTTTCTTCGTTATTCTTTTTTCTAGGCAGGGACGCTTGGGTCTTCGTGTAGCTTCGTAATCAATCCCTTAAGTTCCTCGTACGCGTTTAGCACAATTAGGTCAAAAGAAGAGGTTCTGGTGCAAAAATATTTGATAGAGACATAGAACCTATATGGACTGTTCAATGACAGTTTATGATGCAATAATAGGCTTAGCGTACAGTATACAACTTAAAATTTGTCTAAATTGTGTCGTAACGTACAATTTTCTTTTTTTGATATGGTGAGTCCATGAAGAAAGAATCAAAAATTAGAGAGGTGAAAATTCAATGGATTGTGTTGCTCCCCTATGCCTATCAAACACGTCACAGAATTACATACTATCGTATCCATTTTTAATCAGAAATACAAAAAGAACTTGTAGAAATCACTACAAGTTCTTTTTAGGTCTAGGGTAAAAAATAGAAAAACATAAACAATCTTATAAGACATACTAACCTAAGGAGAACTGTCTTAATAATTTTATTATATAACAAATATTAACATTTCAAGATTGTAATTTTGAAATTTATGTGAATTATGAAAACGAATTGCACCTTTGAAATAAAATCGTACTGTTTATAAAAGGAGGTACCGTTTTAGAGAAAGTTATACCGTTTACATAAAAAGTTGCAACGGTTTATTCCTTTTCGATTAAAGAACTCTATGTGAGTTTTAATCAATTTTTTTCATTTTAGGGGGTGTTTTGTTTTGCTAGCTTGATGGCGATGTGGTGCTACCCCATACAGAAAAGTTTTTCGTTTCATAGTTATCGACGGATGAGTTATGATTGAAGAGATTTCGTTATGTTTGCAAATGATGGAAAGATTCAGTGTAGATAACAATGTGTCATAATAAAATAAACAGGAGGTATTATATTGCTGAACGATATTCAAGAAATCCGTGAAGAATTGTTGCAGAGTGTTTCCGGTTTAACAGATGAACAGTTGAATGAAAAACAAGAGAGCAAGTGGAGTATCATGCAGGTATTGGAACACCTATATTTGACTGAGAACCTCATTGTACATAAAATGAAGGTGGTCATGGCAAGTGATGAAGAGACCAACGTAGAGAACAAATCCTTCCGCCAGGCAACAAACCGTAGCCACAAATTTACAGCACCGCCATCCATGACACCGTCCAATGAGTTTTCAACATTTGCTACAATACAAGAAAAGTTGCTTGCATCACGTACTTCTCTGAAAGAATTTCTTGTGAATGCTGAAGAAGAAAAAATGCTAAAACGCTCACTGCCTCATCCTGTTTTTGGTTCTCTTAATGTAAAACAGTGGGTAGAGTTTATTGGTTTACATGAGAAACGACATTTGGCACAAATTGAAGAAATAAAGCAAGAATTAAGATTGATCGATTGTTAAGAATAGTCACTTCCGATAACAAGAATTATGTAAATGAGCTGTCCATATGGGCAGCTTATTGTATTTTTTGCTTAGCGGGGATTTTTTCCAAAATGTGGCGGTACCCCATCGCCATCAAGCTAACATTTTGAGACATCCCCATTACGAGAAATTTACCTTTTTACAGTTATTTATGAGAATTCGACTCATTTTTTCGTTTTGGGGGACAATCAATTTCTTAAGTTGATGGCGATGTGACGTGACCCCTATTTCTTTTAATGAACTTTATGTGTATAATACAATAGTTGTATGATACACTAGTTGTGCGATACATCATTGTAGGAGGAGATATGTTTGAAAAGAGAGGAAGCTCTAAAATTAAGAATGGATATCCTGAAATTTGTAAGAATGTTTGGGTTTATGGATTCTCTGAATAAACCGTTAGGAAGATCTTTATCAGTTTCTCAGGTAATGGCATTAGAAGAATTAGAATTTACCAAATTAACGGTTTGGGAACTAGCTAATAAACTTATGTTAGAGCGTTCGTCAGTGAGCCGATTAGTAGACAAATTGATAAAAGAAGGGGTCGTTTGTCGTGAAATAAACGAGAAAAACAGAAGAGAAATTCACCTCTCTCTGACAGATAAAGGTGAAGTAACAGTTCATCAAATAAGGGAACAATCAATTGAATTTTATCAAAACGTTCTAATGAATTTATCTGAATTAGAACAAAAGAAGGTTGTTGATGGCTTCGAATTACTTATTAAATCCATTTCCGAAGTAACGTGCAAAACAAATAGAGAAAATTAAAAACAGTATTTAAATTTCAAAATATACTCTCATTAATTTACAATTATTCACACTGTAAAAGGGGGACAAACATGAGTCTGGACTTCGAACGTCCTATAATTGAGTTAAGAAAAAAAGTTTCTGAAATACAGAAGTTTATGATAGAAAACGATCTGGATTTATCATCGGAAATCGATATATTACAAGAACGTTTAAATAAAATAGAAAATGAGATATATGATAACCTTACCCCTTTTCAACGAGTTCAAATCGCAAGAGTTCGTAATCGACCTACAACATTAGACTATATTCCCCTATTGTTTACGAACTTTTTGGAGCTTCATGGTGATAGACTATATGGAGATGATAAAGCAATCATAGGTGGAATTGCTAAGTTTCAAGAAGTACCTGTTACTATCATTGGTCAACAAAGGGGAAGAAATACAAAGGAAAGTATCGAACGAAATTTTGGAATGGCACATCCAGAAGGGTATAGAAAAGCTCTAAGGCTTATGAAGCAAGCTGAAAAATTTAAACGTCCTGTTATCACATTTATCGATACATCAGGAGCGTATCCTGGAAAGGAATCTGAAGAACGTGGAATATCAGAGGCAATAGCTCGGAATCTCTTTGAAATGAGCAATCTCAAAGTACCAATCGTATCTATTGTAATCGGCGAAGCTTCAAGTGGTGGAGCCCTCGGTATCAGTGTTAGTAATCATATTCATATGTTAGAAAATTCATGGTACTCAGTTATTTCCCCGGAGGGTGCAGCATCTATACTATGGAAAGATTCTGCTCAAGCTCCTAAAGCAGCTGAATACATGAAAATTACCGCAGCAGATGCGAAAGAATTAGGAATTATTGATACTTTAATCCCTGAGGTTAAAGGTGGAGCGCATAATGATGTAGAATCACAAGCGAAAATGATCGAATCTACAATCGAATCTTCTCTAAAAGAATTGGTATCATTATCTTTAGAAGAGCTTATACAACAACGTTATGACAAGTTTAGAGATATAGGTGAATTTAGGATTGGAGACGGAAACCCTCTATCTTTTTAAACTAGCGATGAAAGTCTGCTTTGTCCAAAAATCTCTTTGTAAAATAGTAAGGAAAAACTTTTCCTTTTTCTCAATTTGCATGATTTTTACTAATTTCTCAAACAATGGGATGAAAACTGTAAAATTTAAGAAAGGAGTTTTGGAATGATGAATAATGCCCAACTGGTTTTAGCCAATTATTATAATGCATTAGGGAGTAAACAAATTGATAGAGTGATTGAACTAGTTCACGATGAAGCAAAATTTATTATTCTTAAAAAAGAGCCATCTAAAAAAATCCCTTTATATGGTACATACGAAGGTAAAGAGGGAGTAAAAAAATATTTAAATATTTTAGCGGAAGCATATCAAATAGATATGTTTGTCATTAATAAAATAATTGGTGATCAAGATACATCATTTGCATGGGGAAGTTTTCGAATCAAAGTCCGAGTAACTGGAAAAACTTTTGAGAGTGATTGGGCAGTGGTTTGTAAAATTGAAAAAGAGAAGATTAAGTTATTTCAATTCTTTGAAGATACAGCTGCATTGGAAGAAGCTTTTGAGTTAACTTAATCGAATAATGATTGAATATTGAGGTGTGATTAATTCAAAAAATTACAAGAAAGAAGAGACATTCATTTTCCATAACCATTATGTTAAAAAATCTGTTGTTCCCCAAAACGAAAAAAATGAGCTGAATTCTAATAGGGGTACAACTGAGATACGTGTAAAAATAGGTTATAGGATTACTTTTATTTTCAATATGATTTAAAATTGAATTTTTTATCTATAATCACACAATTGAAACGAAGTGTTTTCAGTAACTAATCAACGGATGGTTAGGGTTAACTCATAGTAGACAAAGCCAGGTTTTTCATTGTAAATAAACTTTATTTGGAATAAAATAAAGTTATCAATAAATGTCAGAGATAAATATGGTAAAATATACATAGAGTAACAGCTCAAAAAGTAAAATGGTGATTCAAGTTAAAAAAGTACTCATGTGGGTGCTTTTTTTGCTGTCTTACATATACAGAGGGGATTTCATCATGAATATTATCGACTTAGAACTAGTACGAAAGAGAAAGAGCAAGGAAAATAAAATGATTACAATACCCATTATCGAACGGGTTTTTGAAGTAAATGGAGAAATTCAGTTTGAAGTAGCTGGCGAAAAAGAAATTCCCATTTCTTGGCTAGAAAAGGAATAGATATTCTTAAAAAGAAGAGAAATTCAGTTATACTATGAGCTCTTAAATATGTATATTTGTTTATAACAAGTTGTACCATATATAATTATAACTATTTCTGTAAAGAATCCTTATATTACAAGGATTCTTTTTTTGCACCAAAAGGTACACCTTTAGATACATTTTTTACTTTATGAATTAGGATCTCTTAATTCGTTCGTAAAAGTATACCTTTACAGATATATAGAATACTATAAAAAAACACATCTATAAATGTCTATTTCTCACTTTACAGACATCTGTATTTTTCATATACCTTTACGGACATGATTGGTAAAATTAACAGTGAGGTGTAGCATATGAAACATAAAAAATTTGGATATGTACGAGTTTCAAGTAAAGATCAAAATGAAGAACGACAAATTCAGAATATGAAGGATTTAGGAATAGAGGATCGAGATATTTTCATTGATAAAGAATCTGGAAAAAATATGGAGCGAGAGAATTATCAAATGCTAAAACGTCTTGCTCGTACAGGGGACACGATTGTGTTTGATTCCTTAACAAGACTTGGAAGAAATATGAACGATACATTAGAAGAATTTAGATATTATGAAAAACATAAAGTGAATTTACAATTTATAAAAGAACCATACATTAACGTCAATTATACTGGTGAAAGTACAAATGATGTTATTCAGAGTGCAATTCAAAAAGCAACCCTTACAATATTATCAGCCTTTGCAGAAAAAGAGCGGATTGATATTAAACAACGTCAAGCTGAAGGAATTGCTCTTGCCAGAAAACAAGGAAAACACTTGGGACGCCCTCCTGTCGAAATAACAGAAGCATTTATTGAAGCTTATAAGGAATGGAAATCCGGTTCAATTACAGCAGTAGGGGCGATGAAAAAGTATGGCATCAAACGTTCTTCATTTTATAAACTTGCCAAACAGTATGAAGAAAGAATCAAAAATTAGAGAGGTGGAAATTCAATGGATTGTGTTGCTCCCCTATGCCTATCAAACACGTCACAGAATTACATACTATCGTATCCATTTTTAATCAGAAATACAAAAAGAACTTGTAGAAATCACTACAAGTTCTTTTTAGGGTTAAAGTACATATTAGGGAAAAATAAATAATTTCATTAGACATACTAACCTTAGGGGTAATGCCTTAATGATTTTATTATTATATAACAAATATTAATATTTGTTATATAATAATTTTGAAATTTATGTGAATGAGGGGTACAGCCGAGATACGTCTAAAAACAGGCTATAGTCTTACTTTTATCTCCAATCTGATTTTGAATCGAATTTTTATTTCCCCTGAAGGGGGACCGCCACATATCCATCAACTTAAGAAAAATAAATGCCTCCAAAACGAAAAATGAGCTGACTTCTCAGAGTAACTACCTGTAGAGAAAGAAAATTTTCATTTAGGGGGGATATTAAAACCTTAGGTTGATGGGCATGTGATGTGACCCCAAGCACGTTCTGCACCTTCCTTAATACTTAAAAGGAATTTTAGCATACGGTGGTTTTGCGAAGCGTCAATATTACTTTCAATTCAATCAACTACGTACTTTCAAAATATTGCTTCTGAAACATACACATTCTTATCGCATTATGATAGTTACCATCAACGAAAAACTCGTCTAGAAGCTCACCTTCCACCACAAATCCAACTTTTTTATAAACATGTAGGGGGACCGCCACATCGCCATCAAGCTAACAAAATAAAATACCCCCTAAAATGAAATTTTTATCTCTTCATCGTTGTCCATGGGAATTCAGCTCATTTTTTTCTTTTTGAGGAACAATTAATTTCTCAAGTTGATGGACATGCGGCTGAACTCTCGTTCGGAGTAAATCGAATCTTTAATAATTAAAGGACGAAAAAAGAAACATGGAAGTGAAAAACTTCTGTGTTTCTTTTTGATTAATATATTTATTGAAAAAGCATGTTCACAGATGCTTCTGCTATCCTAATTATAGAAACTAGTTTGAACGTAAGAAATTTGTAAGGAATGGATAAGAAAAAAGAAATTTTTCTTGTGTAAGATAAAAATATAAAGAAGAGTGAAAGGGGGATTCACCGTTTGTTAGGATAAAAATAATCATTATGAAAATAATTACAAATTCCATGTAATGAAATTTTTATTTTTTTTACTCATGATATGATTTACTATACTTCTTTTTATGCTCTTCTAAATAATTCAAAAGGATGTGTATAAATATTATGAAAATAAAGTTATTTTCATTTTTGATTGTTTTTAGCATTATAATTAGTGCTTGTTCTAATGATGTTTTAAAAACAACAAAAGAAAAAAACGAATCGAAATCTAACATGATTGAATCGGGTAAATATCAATCACCGATTAATATTGTATCTAATAATGTAAAATCAATGAATGATATAGGAACATTAGATCTAAATTACAACAATTCATTTGTTTCCGTAAAAGATAATGGCCATACTATTGAAGTAAAAAATCAGGATGGAATTGCTAATATTAATGGTAGACAATTTTCTTTAACACAATTTCATTTTCACGCGCCAAGTGAACATACAATAGATGGAAAACAATATGAAATGGAGCTTCACTTTGTTAACAAAAGCTCATCCGGTCGTCTTGCTGTTCTAGGTGTATTTTTCACAATTGGCTCGAAAAATGAAGCATTTCAAACTATTTTAGACCAAATTCAAAAAAACAAAAAAATAGAATTACCACCTACAACAACTATTAATATACAACAATTGCTTCCACAAGAAAGAAATTATTATCATTATTTAGGATCATTAACAACTGCACCTTATACAG
This sequence comes from Bacillus sp. S2(2024), assembly GCF_050474045.1. NCBI lineage: Bacteria > Bacillati > Bacillota > Bacilli > Caryophanales > Bacillaceae > Bacillus > Bacillus sp. S2(2024). Next base: position 2,545,559 of record NZ_JBFLUS010000003.1, on the reverse strand, counting down.
AAAATGTTGAATGGTATGTATTAAAACAACCAGTAGAAATTTCAAAAAATCAGCTACAAACTTTTCAAAAATATTATTTAGATAATTCCCGTGAAGTACAACCTTTATACAATCGGGTCATTTTAGAAAAATAAAGATTTTAGAATGTATCCATGTTGGGGTAGCGCCACACATCCATCAACTTAAGGATTTAGACTATTTTTGAAGTTAAAAGCACGTTACTATTCTCTTATGTTAATGAGAAAGGGTGACGTGCTTTTTATGAATATGAACCCAAAACAAGAATTAGCTTTATTTGCCGAAGAGTTATATCGATATATGTCTCCTGCTACACTTAATCAATTAGCTATAGAAGCAGGCGGGATGAAACGAAAACGTAAGTGCCACGGGCACCATTTCTTATCTTTGTGTGTATGGTTAAATCAACAAGTCGCTACTACCTCTCTTACTCAACTTTGTAGTCAACTAGAAACTTCAACAGGAGTTTTATTAAGTCTAGAGGGACTTAATCGACGATTTAATTCGGCTTCTGTAGCCTTCTTTAGAACTGTATGGGGTACCGCCAGCATTTCGGAAAAACCCCACGCTAAGCAGAAAAACTAGCCTCTACAAAAGAAGCTAGTTGACGTAAAATTCGTTAGCGGAAGTAGAATGATTTTAATTATTCCACTCGCTTTTTACTAGAGAATAACTGATAACATCGTTCGGATAATTATTTTGGTACATATATTCTCTTAATACTCCATCTTGTTTAAAACCAAATTTTTGTACTGACCTATGTGAGGCGATATTGTCTGTAAAAATAATTGCACCAATCCTATTTAAATCCCATTCATTAAATCCATATGTAATAACAGTTCTTACGGCTTCTGATATATATCCTTTTCTCCAATAATCCGGATGAATCTCATAACCTATTTCTGTACGTTTATGTTGAGGACTCCAAGCATGAAACCCTATTGTTCCAATGAATTTATTTTCTGTTTTTGTAACAATTCCCCATCGAATTCCTCTTTTATCATGAAAAGCACTCTGAAAGTTCTCTACAAGAGTCTCAGCTTCTTTTAAATCTTTAAAAGAATTCATACCATAAAATTGTGTTACATCCTCTTTTGAAAAATAATCGAAAATAGCCGTTGAATCCTCTTTTGTAATTTCTCTTAGTATTAATCTTTCTGTTTCTAGAACTGGAAATGACATAATGGTTACTCCTCCTTTTGTATTTAGTTTATTTCGCTATGAATATATTTAAATCCTATGTAAATAATAATGTATATTCTATACATGTGAAGTTAACATAACGTATCATTACCGGGATTCAATGTATTTAAGAGACTATTAAAAGTCCCCCAGATTGTTTAACTGTGGGACTTTTGTGTTCACATAATTCTTGTTATCAGAAGTTACTGTTTAACTAAGCGTCTTTTTTCATGAACACTGTTTTTACTTCACTTCCATTTGGTTTTACAACTACTTCTTCTCCACAAATCTCATATCCAACTGATTTGTATAATTTTATATTTTGTGGGGCAGACATACGTACTTGGCAACGAATCTCTTTTTTGCCATGTTGACGAGCATATGTTTCTAACCATGAAAGCATATATTTTGCTACACCTTTCCCTCGTTTTTCTGGACAAACAGAGAGACGGGAAAAATAAAGGGAATTTTCACTTAATTTAAATCTTGCTGAGCCGATTGGAATGTTATTTTGTATGTATAATAAAGCTTGCTCTTTATTATCAGATAAAGATTTTTGTATAGAATTTACTGTTTCGCTTAATGCACTTGATGGAATATCTATATGTCGATACTCTTCAAATGCAGACATCATAACGTCATGAACCAAATGTGCATCTTCTACTTCTGCTAAACGAATCATTATATCCCTCCTTTTTTTCCTAATTATACCACGTAGCAAAAAGCAAAAATTTCAAAGTTTAAATGTATGCCATATACACGTTAGGTTAACATAACGTAACATTATTAGCAGTAACCAAATCTCAGAAATCCATTCATATCAAGGGTTTGCCAGCCTTCCGTTCCCTCCACTGTATGTAGGATTTCATGCATCCCTGTCACAACAGCATTTGGCAGTTCAAACCGTTCTCGCAATCTGCATGAAATCCAGCATATCCTTAGCGTTTAAAATCCGCGTTTTGCCGTCAGCATCCCATTGCCATCAACCTAAGAAAGCAGGTTACCCCCAAAAAGATAAATAAGCTTTTTTTCACAAGAAATTCTAAAAATTTCGTTCTGGGGGTGTAATAAAACTTTAGCTTGATGGGCATGGGGTACATTCAACTAAATATCACATTTTCTACGTTAAGACATTTACTGGAAGTGGCATTCTTGATTTTCTTACACTTAGGATTTTTTTCACTATAACCTCTCGTTTATAGCGAAATTAAAGATACGTTTTTTCTTATAAATAAAAGTATGTTTTGGTTAATTTTTTTGGTTCTGTTAAAGGTAAATGTTGATATTTGATAACTCTCCTGGAACTAAGTATAGTAAGAACGAACATTCGGGAGGTGGCAAGGTTGAGCGAAGCGTTCAGAAATTCATTAAAACATATCGACAAATTATCCCACATAGAAAAAGAGCGAGTGTTGCAATGGGTAAAACGTTATGTAGAGCCTTCTTCCTCTGTCGATGGTCGTTTAATCAATGAAATGCGTGAAATACGTTTCAAAGAGGGATTTGAATGCCCTCATTGTGCTTCTGAACACGTTGTAAGGTTTGGAAAGTATAATGGTCTCCATTCTCGTATGAAACAATGGATAGACCGATTTAAAGGCGTGGCTACAAAATATCTCGATAACTATCTCGCTTGGTTTTTATTTGTTGATAGTTGCAGTAACGAAAGCACTAAACACAATATAAAAGAATTTCTCCTATCGTCATTTGTGTATGAAATGATTGATACGTATGAGAGCTTACGTTTATCTAAGTTTATCGTGTAATTGTTAATTCATATGCAACAAAAAATAATTATCGTTTACTCCTTAAAATGGTAAAATCATATTTGGAGGTGTAATTATGAAAAAATCCAGTATATTGTCGATAGTCTTGATGTTTATAGGGCTATTATTATTCGGATTAAATTCGATAATAGATGGCTATTCTGAACCGATTGTCCTTTTTAGTTTTATTTCTTTTTTAGTTGGAATTGTACTAAGTTTTATAGCAGTTGCTAAACGGGAAAAAGGAACATTAAAATTCATATCACTTATTTCTTTCTTCGTTGTGATGTTTTTAATTACTTGGTTTGAACCATCTCAGGTACTTCGAATTATTACTTGGCTAAAAAATGTTTCTTAACAGCGAAAAAGTCAAAAGTATAAAAACGGGAAACCAAAATATAAGGGTTTCCCTCTAATTTACTCAATTATCAACATTAAAATTTAACAGGGCTATTTTTTTAAAAGAGAAGGGGAGGTAAAACGGAGTAAATCTATATTATTTTTTCTTAAAGTCTTCTAAAGGGCTCTCATCGCTTAGTTCAACGAAGAAAGGAAAAAGGAATAAAAAGAGGCCGCGTAAAATTTCACTTGAAAAACGAAAGGTTTCGGCTGAAATATATTGTCTTTGATTACAATACGGACAATCTTTACCATCATTTTGGAAAAATAGAGACCATACATCTTTTGCTTTCCATCTCGCCTTACAATTTGTACAACGAGTCATAATACTCCTCCTATTCTTTTAACCCATTTTTTAGATTACAATTTGTGTAGTTTCCGAAATATACCATTTAATTATACATAAAATAGTAGGCTATGCTAATTGAATATATATAGCATACAACTAAAATCTCTTCTATTTAGTCTTACTTTTTGATAAGGGCGTGGATGATTGAGCTCTCACATCTTTTATAGGTTCTTTCTGTCTTGATATATTGTTTGCGGTATTCAACAGGAGAAAGGAAAGGGAATTTCAAGAGAACATAACCATTCGTAGATGAAGGATAAAGCTTCACTGAAATTAATTTCTGCTTTTGTGACTTAAGTTAACTCAAAATACTAACTAAACATGGAGAAAGGAGCTTGTTATATTGGAAGATTATTATTGGGATAAAAGATTGGATTATTTAAGGAATACAAGAGATTTGTATTATAACGATGACTATTTAGGATTTTTAGTGAATTCAGTTTGGAAAATTTTTAAACCCGTACATATTATTGACTTTGGGTGCGGGTATGGATATTTAGGACTTAAACTGTTACCTTTGTTACCGCTAGGTTCAAGATATACAGGTATTGATAAAGGGCAACAATTGATTCAGACAGCAAAGAGTCTATTTCAGGACCTTCCGTACGAAGCTGAATTTATTGAAGCTGATATTACTGAAATTGAATTAGAGAGTAAGTATGACATAGCGGTGTGTCATGCATTTTTGTTACATATGGCTGATCCAATAAAAATGCTGCAGAAAATGATTCATTCAGTCATTGATGAAGGTAATATCATATGTTTTGAACCGCACTGGATTTCCAATATGTCTTCGTACAACCTTAACAAACACGACCAATCAGAAATTATTCAGCTTGGTTTTCTTCAAAAACTATTTGAAGAAGATACAAAACGAAATGGAAAAGATGGAAACATCGGGATTAAGTTACCAACCTACCTGAGCGAATTAGGTGTAAAAAACATTGATTGCCGAGTTAGTGATAAAGTTAATTTTCTTGATTCTAATATAAATGAAACAGATAAGCAGAGATTATACGATTCACTCAAAGAAGAAGGATTAGGTGCAGCTCCTACTGAAAGGAAAGAATTTATTGAGCATCTAATCAATCGAGGGGCTACATTTACCGAAGCACAAGATCAGTATGAAGCAGAACTGCGATTTTCTAAAGTATTTAATAGTAATTCCTCTTTAATCTACGCTCCAAGTATGAAAATTACTTTTGGAGTGATAAAAAAATAAGAAACATAGGTTTTAGAATTCAAAATGAAGAAAACTGCTTATTTACTTAATCTATCAGGAGGATGGGCAAGGCCCTTATAATCTTAATTCGTACTAATGTGCAATTTTTCCTATTTGTAGCATCACTTGGCTTCTTATGTTTCGATATCACCAAAATCGTGTAAGAAAAGTTATGACTTTATAAAAAGCACGGTCGATTGTTCTCATCGGCTGTGCTTTTTGTATGTTTTGGTCTATATTCATTGTTATTAATTTTTAATCAAAAAAGGAAATTACCATTTTATGTAGAAAATGATAATTCTGTAAATTGTTATATTATTTTGAAAGGAGGTGTACACTATGAAGTTCGGCAGTGTTTTTATTGGAATGATTATTCCGTTTGCAGCTATTGTTGGTGTCTTACCATTTATTGCATCATCTAATATAAGCATCATGGGGTTCCCAATCGTTTATTTTTGGATTTTTCTATGGCTGCCGCTTACATCGCTTTGTCTTTGGTTATCTTGGATGTTGTATGATCGTCATAATCTGAAGGGGGATTTATAGAAAAGGGGGCTATCGTGTGTCACTAATTATTTTTTCTGTTATCATACTTGCTACTATTCTGTATGCTGTATATTCAAGAGAGAAGAGTGAGCAACTCAGCGTAGAGCAATATTTAGTAGGAGGCCGAAAATTTAACGCTATATTGCTATTTTTCTTAGCTGTGGGTGAAATTTACGGTGTAGGTACTATTTTAGGGTTCCCAGGCGGTGTATATGCAAAAGGGCCAAGTTATGGAATATGGTTTTTAGGATATATCCTGCTGGCTTATGCTGTCGGCTATTTCTTTGCACCTTTAATTTGGAGGGCAGGTAAGCAGTACGGTGCAATGACCATAGCAGATATTTTTAAAGGCCATTACTCACATCGAGGTCTGGAATTGACTGTTACGATAACAGCTCTCATTTTTTTAATTCCATGGGCTCAATTACAATTCGAAGGCCTGGTTGTTTCTTTAAATGCACTGGGGTTTCACTTATCAGCTCCTGTAGCGACTATTATCGCTGGAGTTATGGCTTATATATACATATCGGTATCAGGCGTCAAAGCACCGGCTATTATTTCTATCGTAAAAGATATCCTAATGTTTCTTGCTATTGTGATTGTAGGCGGAGCAGTTTTACACAAGGTTGGCAGTGTGTCCCACCTATTTGAAATGGCGAAACAACAGGGGGCTTTAGTCAAAGTTGATAAGCCAATGGATATGAACTTTGCAATTTCAACTATCATTTTTCAAGCATTTGCATTTTATGCAGTTCCTCATGTTACAGGTGTATTTTTTACTGGCCGTTCTGAACGAGCGGTAAAAAAAGCACAGATTGTCATGCCGCTCTATATGTTTATGTTTCCATTTTTAATCATCATCTCGTATTTTGCTCTGGCTACAATACCAAATCTAGACAAACCTAACAGTGCATTTATGGCTACGGCAATTTCTTTGCTGCCTCCATGGTTAATTGGCGTCATTGCAGCAGGAGCAGTGTTATCAGGCATTGTAGTGCTATCTATGATTAGCCTTGTCATTGGTGCTTTAGTTTCTCGTAATCTTATAAAGAATATATCGGAACAAGCGCAGCTAAAATCAATTAAAGGTGTAGTCATCTTATACTTACTGCTATCTATGGCCATAACGATTTTTGCCCCTAGCTTAATGATATCTCTTGTTAATACAGCTTATTATGGATTTGGACAGATTCTTCCAGGATTTATCGGTGTTTTCTTTATCCGTAAACTTACTCCAATTGGAATTGCCGCAGGTATTCTTGTCGGAGATGTGGCGGTACTTGGAATGAGTATAGGAAAAATTAGTATTTACAATATAAATATCGGCCTTATTGCTCTTATATTAAATGTAATCGTTGCATATGCAGTCAGTGTGTTATTTAAAAGTAATCCAATCTTCGTATCTCCCATCACAAAACAAGAAAATTCTAGTCAGCCTTCAATTTCGTCACAAAAACATGTGGGGAGCTAATCTTAAATATATTTTTTGAAATTATAGGAAGCTGATATAATGCAGCTTCCTATTTCAATTTAATTTTGTATGGGTGTATGCTTGATTTTCTAAAATATATTCCAATCAGAGAAATAATGATTAAGGCAACCATAAAAGGCCAAAAGATTCTCTAATTTGGGAGATTCTTAGAAAAGCGGATAAATGGGGCCAGAATACAGGATGGATTTCTCAAAAATCAGATGCGTAACAATCGCTTAAGTAGGGGGACGAAAGAATGGTTAAAGCTGTAATTTTCGATTTAGATGGAACTCTATTAGATAGAGATAGTTCTCTTAAACTCTTCATTAAAGATCAATATAAGAGGTACATCAATGAACTAAAACATATACCTGAAGAGTTATATGTAAATCGATTTATTGAATTAGACAATAAGGGCTATGTTTGGAAAGATAAAGTATATAAGCAATTATTCCAAGAATATGTTATCTCTAGTTTAACTTGGGAGCAGCTGTTAGAGGATTACATAAGCAATTTTCAACATCACTGTATTCCTTTTTCTAACATGGAGCACGTATTACAAGAGCTTAAAAATAGAGGGATATTATTAGGTATGATTACAAATGGATTCACTGAATTCCAGCTACTGAATATTCGTGCTCTAGGGATTGATAAGTATATGGATGTCATATTAGTTTCAGAGCAAGAAGGGCTTAAAAAACCTCAAGCTGAAATCTTCCTAAGAGCTATAGAAAGATTAGGTATTACTCCTGAAGAAAGTGTGTACGTAGGCGATCATCCAGAGAATGATGTAATAGGAGCTCGGAATGTGGGAATGCATGCAATATGGAAGAAGGATGTATTTTGGGGAAATCAGTTTACAGATGAACATGTAATTGATGATTTAAGAGAGTTATTATCCATAGTTAATACACTTCAAAGAGTTTAGGGAATTTAATCACGAAACACTTATCAAATTCTTTAAAGTAAGGGGAGAAAAATTTGAGTTATATTATTCGGCAAATGAATAGTAGCGATGCAGAGGAAGTAAAGAAAATAGCAAAAATAACTTGGCAGAATGCATATGGACATATCCTTCCTTTAGATATTCAAGAAAAGACATTGGAAGAAGCTTATTCTCTTGAGACGATGCAATACAGATTTGATAATTCTATAATGCTAGTCGCGCAGGAAGAAAGAAGGATAATTGGTTATGCTTTTTTCTCTAAGAAACAAGAAAACGGGGAAGCATTGTTAGAATCGATTTACATACATCCTAATCATCAAAATAAAGGGATCGGATCAAAGTTAATGCAGGAAGGGACACGAATGCTGCAGCCATTAAATAAACTATCGCTACATGTCTTAAAAGGAAATGAAAGTAGTTTATTGTTTTACAGGTCAAAGGGATTTCAAGTTGAAAAGGAATTTAATCATAAATTCCGAGAATTCCCAGTTACCTTTATTAGAATGTCCTTAGAATTGAAGCAATTAAACAAATAGCTATACTTAATTATTATTACTAGAGAACTGTGAAAATGTCATTTGATAAATAATAGGAAGCTGACGTAATTTAGCTTCCTATTATTTATCAATTTCGTATTGTGACCCAATATAATTCACAGCTGGTATGTGCTGAAAAATAATTATGTCATTGCAAGAAAACATGTGGGTTAAACAGTTATTATTATAGTGTTTCTGATTTTTCCGCTAACCTTGACTTGTACATTTTTCCCCAATTCCTCATTTGGACAATAATCGGCTCTAGCGTTCTTCCGAAATCAGTTAAAGAATATTCTACTTTAGGGGGAACCTCTGGGTAAACTTTTCTATGTACAATTCCGTCATTTTCTAGTTCGCTTAATTGTAAAGATAACACTCGTTGTGTAATGCCGGGGATTAATCTTCGTAACTCATTGAATCGCTTTTTTTCATCTAATAGATGATACAAAATAACACCTTTCCATTTTCCGCCGATAACATCAAGTGTTATTTCAACAGGACACCCCTCCTGGCAACCATAACCGCTTTTTCTATTCCTCATAAAGACAGCACTCCATAGTAATAATAATAGTAACACTAATGATACTATACTACATTAATGTGCCTTCTTACATAATTTAATGTTGCAATTTATAATGCAAGGAGAAGACAAATTTCATTAAATGGAGGAAATGAACATGAAAGCAATTGGCTTATTAGAATATCTACCTATCGAAAATGAGAATAGTTTGATTGATATTGAATTGCCAAGACCTATGCCAAAAGGAAGAGACTTACTCGTTAAAATCCATGCCATTTCTGTTAATCCCGTTGATACAAAAGTTCGAGCGCCAAAAGATAAAAAAGAAGAAGAGCCGAAAATACTTGGATGGGATGCTAGTGGTGTTGTTGTAGAAGTTGGGGAAGATTGTACGCTGTTTCAACCGGGTGATGAAGTTTTTTATGCAGGGAGTATTACAAGACCTGGTACATATAGTGAATATCATGTAGTAGATGAAAGAATTGTTGGAACAAAACCGAAAAATTTAACTCACGCACAATCAGCTGCTGTACCTTTAACAGCTATTACAGCGTGGGAAGGAATGTTTGAACGTTTAGCAATTGATTTTAATAATAAGGAAAAGAACAAATCAAAAAATATTTTAATCATTGGCGGTGCAGGTGGTGTTGGTTCTATTGCGATACAATTAGCAAAATGGGCGGGTCTTAACGTCATTACAACAGCCTCTCGAAATGAAACGAAAGATTGGGTGAAAAGCTTAGGTGCTGATTATGTAATCAATCACCATAAATCATTTAAAGAACAATTGTCACAGATTGAAATAGAAGAAGTTGATTACATTTTTTGCTTAAATAATACGGATCAACATTGGAATGGTATGGCAGAAGTAATCAAACCACAAGGAGGGATTTGTTCGATTGTAGAAAATGAGAAACCATTAGCATTAGGTTTATTAAAAAGTAAAAGTGCTACATTTGTTTGGGAATTCATGTTTACACGACCTATGTTCTATACAGAAGATATGATTAACCAACACCTTTTATTAAATCAAGTGAGTGAATTGCTTGAGCAAAATACGATTAAAACAACATTAAACGAGACATTATCGCCAATTCACGCTGCTAATATTAGAAAAGCGCATGCGATGATTGAAACAGGAAGTACGATCGGAAAAATTGTATTAGAAACATTTTAAAACTATAAATGAATAGTGATATATGGAAAATGGAGCTGTATGTATTATGGCTCCATTTTTTAATGGATTAAAAATTATTATGTTTATCCTCTTCAAAAATAAACGGCCTGTTCTTTTCTAATTTCATAAGATTCCTCATATATATATTATTTCACAGAAAACATCTTGTAAGTAATATTGAATCGCTGTAGAAGAGTGAGTTGCTTCACTTTCAAAATTTTTATGGCAGTAAGGAAGGAAAACGATGGAGCGATGTGAAAGAGCGTTATAAGGGGTGAAATTTACATATATCAAGCGGGAGGGAATTGTATGTATATTCTTATTGGGATTGGAATTTTAATTGTGATCCTTGTCTTTTTATTAGCAGAAAAATTCGCTCCAAACTCGGTTATGATGGTAAGTTTTCAAGGGAAACAACTGGAAAAATTTCTTCTAGGACTTACGATTATTTCTATTTTTTGTATAGCTTACGGGATATATCATAAAATGACATACAAACTCCCGTTTATTGATATTACAGTAAACAATGAGAAACATACTATTTTTGGAAACGTTGGAGAGTTAGGGTATTATTCGGATACATTGATTAAAAAAGGGCAAGAAACGCAAATGTATATAGTACTTTGGAAAGATATTCACCCAGCAGATGTTCGAATGTTCATTACGTATCCATCTGGAAAAGAAGAAGTTTGGGAACCTAAAATGTCTTTGCTTACGGCTAGATCTATACAAGACTTGAATCAGAAATTTAAAATAAAAGAAATTTATGAAGTGTCTCCTTATACGTTTAAAGAAGCAGGGGATGTAAAAGTAACTTTAAAAAATGGAGCGAATGTGATTGGAAGTATGCCTGTGAAAGTGAAAGAATCAAAATAATGATTCTTGAATTAACTATGTATACAATTTGACTCTTTTTATGCCGCGTTTTCTTTTTAACGGGAGTCAGTGAACTTACTGTCGAATTTACAGGAAATAAAGAATGCAAACGTACAGTGTTGCGAAGGGAGCTAAAATTAAGGAGAAATAGAAATAAGAAAGAGGGGGTTGGATTGTTCATAAGAGAGGCAACAGAAAAAGACGCAGAAGGCATTTTACATATTCGCAAAAGTATTATCTCTCAAAATAAATTTTTTCTTGCTACAAGTGAAGAATTTCATGTAGATATTGAAATGCAGAAACAGAAAACCATTACAAATAGTCAACAAGGCGGTGTAACATTTGTTGCAGAAGACGGTGAGCGTATTATTGGTTTTTTAGTGTTTACAAGAAACTCAATGAAGCGCTTAAATCACACCGGCTCATTTGGAGTAGGGATTTTAGATAATTATCGTAATCAAGGTGTAGGAACAAAAATGCTTTTACAATTAATAGATTGGACAAAAACTCAAGATGGCATAGAAAAAATTTGTTTAGGTGTTATATCAACAAATGAACGGGCGATAAACGTTTATGAAAAAATAGGTTTCAAAGAAGAAGGTAGAGAGAAAAAACAGATTAAATTTGAGAACGGACAATATGCAGATAATGTTATGATGGCTTTGTATTTGCAATAACTCCAAAACGTAATAAAATTGCAGCGGATTTCTCCAATGCAATTTTTATTTTATGTTTAATTTGCTTTTACTTTAAAACTTAAGGAAGATCCCCCCCGTAGTTCATTACCGTTACCTATATACTATTGAAATAATACATCGTATTGGTAAGGATTTTTACTTATCAGCTTTTACTAAAAAGATAGAAATAAGGTAGATGATTAGAAGAATAATATATAAATTCCAAATACTTGGAATTGCAGCAATGCCTAAATAGATAGTAGCCGGTAACAGCCATGTGAAAAAAATACTCATTAAAGTTAGCCTTCTCATCATTATTAATGCAACCAATGCTAAACAAGAAGGAAGTAATAGCATAATGAAAACACTAAAAATAGTTTGTTGATTGGGTGGTTCCGCAGTATAAGGGTTAAGATAAAGGAAAATTATCGAAAGCGAAAAAATACCTACAGACGAAATTCCTCCAGTATAATTACTGATACGATTTTTCACAACTATAATCACCTCTGCATAACAAATAGATTCCTTTTTTATCCTTATTAACTGTATCCGTATTATTTATAAAAGGTCTTTGAGGTCACATTTTTAGACTCATTGTATTACATTCTCTGTGGTTATATTAACGTACGTTCTTTTTTAATAATACATTCCACTATACCAATATATATTCCTTTCGTTTTCTTATTAATTGTTTTTAGAGGATACGTTTTGTTATTACTTGAATTATCATGCAAATAAAAAGGGTTTTGATATAATAAATGAAAAACAGAATAAAGGAGAATTTCAATGACATTCCCAGTTCTAGAAACCGACCGTCTAAGTTTAGTTGAGATAAACCAATCATATAGCCAAAATATATATGATATCTTTTCACTTGAAGAGGTAACGCGTTACTATGGCATGAATTGTTTTAAAGAGATAGAACAGGCAGCTAGAATGATTGATTCTTTTGCGAAAAATTTTCAAGAAAAGCGTGCGATTCGCTGGGGAATCGTTGTGAAGGAAACGGGTGATTTTGTCGGTACAGTAGGATTTAATAATCTGCAACTTTGGAGTAAACGAGCTGAAATTGGTTACGATATTCATCCTTCTTTTTGGAGAAAAGGGTATGCATTTGACGCTGTTAAAGCAGTTTTAGAATATGGTTTTCAAGAGTTAGATTTGTTTCGTATTGGAGCTATTACCTATCCTGAAAATGAGGCATCATCTCATTTATTATTGAAAATAGGTTTTCAGAAAGAAGGATTATTGAGAGGCTACATTTATCAAGGGAGCAATCAAATGATGCTTTAGTTTATGCCATTTTGAAAACAGATTGGGAGGAAGAAGGTAACCTCTAATATTATTCCTTTTTGCAGAATAGAAAACTATAAAAAAATGAAATGAAGAGGAGATATTTTGAGTCAGAATAAACGAGTACAAACAGAAAAAGGGCTATCAACTATACAGAAAATGAAAAAATGGGCTAAAAACTTAAAGAAACAACTTTTTGTGCTGTATTTGGCATATCGAGATGAAAGAGTCCCTTGGTATGCTAAGTTATTTACAATATTTGTTGTTGCCTATGCTTTCAGCCCTATTGACTTAATTCCGGATTTCATTCCAATCTTAGGGTATCTTGACGATCTCATTCTTGTTCCTTTAGGCGTTTACTTGGCGTTAAAGCTTATTCCTGAAGAAGTATTAGAGGATTGTAAAAGGAAAATAGAAGGACAATCATCTATGAATAAACCTAAGAATTGGATAACAGGATTTCTTATTATTAGTATTTGGCTAATTATTTTTATATGGATTGGAAAACTTGTTTTATCATATACGAATCATTAATGGGTTATGAGTGGGCTATGTTCACTATAACAATGGTGGTTGGGAAGCAACATCATGAAAAATTCGCAATTGAAGTAGGAAACATATTTCAAGAACATATTTAGCTGATCTTGAAACACAAGTAAGACAGCAGAGGTTACGTATTATCAAATAAGTATTATAGTGAACAAAAAAACGAGGACTTTGTTTAAATGAAGTGTCCTCGTTTTTTGTTGATTCCTTGTTACGAATAGATTTAATTAGATATTTACCACGAGTAAATATTACTTATGTGGATTTGAAATAAAGTCGTACCGTTTATAAAAAATTGCACCTTTATACCCCTTTAGATAATCTAAAGGGGTATATTTATAGTAAAAAGAAAAGAACATCTGGAATTAAAAGATCGATTAAGGAACTGTTGAGTGACAAAAATTTGTTTCGTTAAAGGTTCATATTGTTGAAAATGAACTGTGAATAAAAATCAAAATACATAGTTAAGGAAGTGGATGGATGAATTTATTGACTGTTACTGAGGAATTTTTTAATTATGTAAGGGAGTTTTTACTTTTAAGATTTATACTATTTGCTTTGGTTCTCATGGCTTTTTCCTTTGTCATAAACCGTATTATTGATTGGTTCTTTAGGAAGTCAAGCTTTTTTGATGAAGAAGTAGAACAGACGATTCAAAGTGTAATTCGCTCAATTTTAAGGTACGGAATTTTAATCAGTCTTGCTTTTTATCTAATTAGTCAATTTGTAGATATAAAAGGTATTCTTACAGGTGCAGGGATTGCCGGAGTTGTCATCGGTTTTGCTGCACAACAGATGCTAAAAGATGTTATATTAGGGTTCGCAAGATTAACGGACAAAGAGTTTCGTGTCGGTGATTTTGTTACTTTTAACGGAATAAGTTCAGGTACCATTGAGGAAATCGGTATTCGCTTTATGCAAATTCGTGAATGGTCGGGAAAACTCCTTACCATCCCACATGGAGAGATTAGAACGATACAAAATTTTAACAAAGGCTGGATGCGGGTTCTTGAACGGATTACGGTAAGTTATCAGGAAGATCCTACAAGAATAAAGGAATTGTTAGAAAAAGTATGTGTTGTCTGCAATGAAAAATTGGAACAAAGCCTATATAGGATAGGGGACGAGGCTGTTGAATCATTTCAATATGTTGGTGTTACAGACTTAAATCCAAATCTTAAATATGTTGGGTATGAATTTTGTATTGTAGGTTTGGTTAAACCTGAGGAGTACTTTGAAACCTCCAGGCAAGTAAGGTTTGAACTAATGTCTATATTCCATGAGAATCAAGTACAAATGCCAGCAGTGAATATGTTCGTTCATACTGAAAAATTACAGGAGATTCCTGGAGAGCAACTTTCACGAAGCAGGTAAAGAAAACTAGCTGATTGGAGAACCTAAGTCAGTTCATGAGGTGTGATTGGAAATTATATTTAGAATTTGGGTTTGTAGACCGGTATATTTCGATGAGCTTAAGGGGGGAAACAATTCCTCCTAAAAAAGTAACTTCCGCACTCGGGCGCAATTCTGTAGCATGAATCGTGCTTATTCTTTATGTATCGGGACAAATTCTTGAATAACTAATTGTGGAAAAAATAGCAATTTGAGATGGTGCGTTAGTGAAATAAGGAACATTATGTTAAGTGACAAAAAGTTGTTTAATTCCTATTGGACTAACTGACAGGTTAGTTGAAGAGTGTTAGTTAACTTGTGTTCAACAATTGGGCCAGTTTGTTGAGAATCTCGCTCAAAGAGTGTTGGTTATTTATGTTAAAATATTGCGAGTGAAATCAGGTTCTTAACGATTTTATCAAGCAAAATAATTCAGAAACGAAGAAGGGACAGTACTAACATGGAAGACATATCAAATGTAGATAAATTAGAGTCAATAAAATCTTTACAATCGACAATCAGTAAACTCGAAAATGCCTTGTCACAGATGACTCAGAAAGGCGCAAATACTACCTTAGTAAAGAAACGACTCAAAGCTGTTTGCATCGGCTTAGCAATGCTAGAAAACGTTTGGAATCAAAGACCCCATCATTACACCCAGGAAGATTTAACAGAAGCTCGCAATGTTCTTACTGGTTTGCTTCCATCAATTGAGAACATTTATGTTAAGTCAAAGGCTGGTAGTCCCCAAAGAACGCTTTTAGAAAGAAGAATAAAAGCGTTGAAACTAGCTATTCAAGTGATTGACAATCTTTCTAATAAATAACTTATCTAACTAAATAGAGTAACGGGTGCTTTAGTTCAATAAGAATTAAACAACTTTATTATTGATTTTTGAGTGCCAATACTTTTATATAATCCAATAATACCATGAGGAAGTCATTAAAAACCTACATAAAAAGTCGAATACGCTAAAACCACAAAAGGCATCTGCTGTTTCTCAGTGGATGCCTTTTTAGTATTAAGAATGTGGGGACAGGTTTCATAAATAATAATGGCAATAGTTAAATTATGTATCCCACTCCTATTTTACTTTTGGTTTCCATACCCCATGTTCAGTAAACAATTTCTTTCTTAATTATTTAAAAATCTTCCGCAAAATTTTAATTTTGTTCTTATACGGTGGAAATACAAGCTCTAAATCTATCTTTGAGCTTTTCTTTAAAATGCTTTTACGATGTGTAAAAGTATCAAAACTATGTTTTCCATGATAAGCACCGAACCCTGCATTTCCTACTCCACCAAAAGGCAAGTGGAGATTAGCCATATGTGACATTGTATCATTGACGCATCCTCCCCCAAAAGAAATTCGTCCTAATACCTGTTTTTCAACGTTTTTATTTTCAGTAAACACATACAAGGCTAACGGTTTGGGATGATTATTAACCATATGAATGACCGCATCTAAATCATTGTACTCCATAATCGGTAAAATCGGTCCGAAAATTTCTTCTTTCATAGCTGCATTATCCCATGATTTTACTTCAAGAAGTGTTGGTTGAATATATAAATGACTTCTAGATGAATTCCCACTAAATATTATATAATTTTGATCTTGTTCTAATATAGAAATAAGTCTATCGAATTGTCTCTCATTGACAATTCGACCATAATCATTGCTTTTTGATACATCTGATCCATAAAAGCTTGTGATGATTTCTTTCATTTTTGAAATCAGTTTTTCCTTGATAGATTTGTGTGCAATAACATAATCAGGTGCAATACAGGATTGCCCAGCATTTATGAATTTTCCCCAGATAATACGTTTGGCTGCTATATCGAGGTTAGCTGTTTCATCGACAATAGCTGGTCCTTTTCCACCAAGTTCTAATGTTACTGGTACAAGATTTTTTGCCGCAGCTTCCATGACAATTTTTCCAACTTGAACGCTGCCAGTAAAAAAGATATAGTCAAATGGCGCATGAATCAATAAAGAAGTTGTTTCTCTATCTCCTTCAATTACACGAATATATTGCTTATCAAACGTTTCACTTATTATTTTGTTAATTACAGCTGAAACATTTGGTGCATTTTCTGAAGGTTTGAGGACTACACAATTTCCTGCCGCAATTGCCCTAATAAGAGGTTCCATTAATGATTGGAATGGATAATTAAAAGGTCCAATAATTAGCACTGTACCATATGGCTCTTTTATTATGTAACTTTTGGAAGGTACAAAATGAATAGGTGTTTTTACTTTTTGAGGTTTCATCCACTGTTTTAGGTATTTCATAATAAAGTTGATACTGTTAAATGCGAAACCAATTTCTGCAGCATATGCTTCAAACTCGCTTTTGTGTAAATCTTGATATAATGCGCTCAGCAATTGGTTCTCATATTTTTGAATAGAATTCTTTAATTTTTCTAACTTTTCAAGACAGAATTGAAGACTTCTTGTATAATCATTATGGAAAAATTGTCTATGCTCTTGAATGAGTTGTTGAATATTATCAACCATTAGGGAAATCCCTCCAATAGCAAGTGAGTAAAACTTGGATCATCATACTATTATTTTCTATGTTCATCATCTCCATAGTCTCTCATATTATAGGAATCCTCAAGCTTAATGTACTTATTTGTATATCTTTTCAATCCAATTGATGAAAAGATATTGCGTACTTATTTCAATAACCATTAAGAAGATGTGAAATGAGTGATCATACATAACAAAAAGATACAATGCACTAAATGGTACGCTTAAAAGAATACTGCCGTATTTATTTTTAGTAAAGAAGTAAATAGCTGCTCCGCAAATCATTCCGATAAACAATGATTCCAGAGCTATAAATAGAATGGAGTCTCTGTAGTAGAAATCTAATATGTAAGTAAATTGGCCTGGAAAGTTTGCGTGAAAAATCCAAAGTAAGATAATCCATATATTTATAGTAATAATAAAATCTTTTCCGAAATGTACGGTTATAAATGTTCTCCAGCTGCGATACTGTAAAACTCTTACAGTTCTTATTACGAGAAATATAAGAGCGAAGAATCCAGCCCAAATAATCAGTATTTGTGTGATTTCTGAAATAGTAATCACTCCTTTTGGGTATATGTCACGCATCTAACGATTGCTATTGCTTTAATGAACATCATGGTTTGAAGTAATTTGTACATGTTTCTTGAAAGCGACTCTCATTTTACAAAAAATGTATTCGATAGATGGGATAATCTTTCCTGCTCTAATCATGTATTGAAATATGAGTAAATACGAAAGAATAAAATGAATATTCGCTCATTTATGGTAATATATTGTATAATTTGTAATATAGAACTGCTAAGGGAGAAAATTAGGATGCATGAACATTTTGTAAGGGTTGTAGGAAATGGTCAGCCAATTATCTTTTTGCCAGGAACAGGTTGGTCAGGTGATATAGGATTGCATATAGCTGATTCTGTAAAAGATTCTTACCAAGTGCATATGATTGATTTGCCTGGTATTGGACAAAGTCAAAGTTAGGAAAGATTTTTAATGAATTAGGCTAAAACGAATCTGTTTTTGATAGATTGGGAGCAAGTACATAATTTTATAAACGGAGGGGGAGAAAGCGGTATGTCGACAAACAGAAAAATTGGTGTAAGTTGTTTATTGCTAAGCAGCTGTGCGGCACTAAGTAGTTTCTTATTAAAAGGTATCCTTCCTTATTCAGGGATTATTGGCTGGACGTTATCTGTTGTTTTTATTTTATCAGCTGCTCATTTCATCGGGAAGGATGTAAGTGGGTCGTAACTTGTATTTTTCTATCTTAGATTTACACCTATATAAAAAAGAGATCATTACTCGACCCCCTTTTTGTATACTTCTATTTACTTCGATTTAATTGATATACATATATGGAGGAGTTTTCAAGGTTGAATTCTTTTACTTGGGTTATTTTGTTTGTTTTTGGATTGTATGTAAAGATTTTGACTGTATTGTAACCGCCGCTGCTAGGATCAGTGTTTCTAACAACGAATGTATTCTCTCTAATTTGTGTCATATTGTCTTTGTCATATAATTCGTTATTTGTAGGTGGAACGTTTTGATGGCTTGAAGAAGTCTTAATTACTTTGAGTCCGCTTGAAAATAATATAACGATGATGAGTATAACGAGACATATTCTTATTAATCGTAATTCTTTAGCAATCGTTTGCTCCTCCATAGGGTTCATTCCTCCTACTTTTTGAATATATTAGACTATATACGTTTAAGTACAAATAAATGAACAGTAGTGATAACAAACAAAAAGATCACTAATGTCTTGTTTATACTAATTGTATTTCACATGGAATTTTGTCATGCTGCGTATGAAAGATATCATTTATTAATTTGTATGATATTGCTTTGGAAATAAGTCTCCGTATGTAATGAAATACGATGTTTTTTCATAAAATTGCACTAGAAAATATCTGTTTTCTCTTATTATGAGGGTTGTAAACTTAAGCTTTTCTCATTTATACAATGAATAAATAGGGAATTTATGTATTTTGATAAAAATATGCTTTTCTTTCCATAGAGAATATTTCCATCTTTGTCCGTATAAGCTAAAATAAAGTAAAACTTTCATCAGTGAGGATCTTGGGGATAAAGATAAAATATAAGGAATGGTGCATATGTGGCGGAAAATATCTATTGTTGTTGTGTTAGTATGTTTAGCTGGTTATGCAATATATGAGCAGTTTGGAAAAGAGAAAGCACAAGTAACAGACAATCAAAAGCAAAGTACAGAGAATGTAAAAGAAGCAATTGCACAAAATGGCATTGAAATTGGAAAAATAGCGCCTGATTTTGAATTGTCCAAGCTTGATGGTACAAAGGTGAAGCTTTCTGATTTAAAAGGTAAGAAAGTTATTGTGAATTTTTGGGCAACGTGGTGTGGTCCATGTCAGCAAGAAATGCCGGATGTACAGGCATTTTATGATAAGTATCAGAAAGATGTAGAAGTATTGGCGGTGAATTATACAGCGTCAGAAGGGGCTGAAGGAAAAGCGAAGGTCCAAAAATTTGCACAAGAGAAAGGGCTTACTTTTCCGATTCTTCTTGATACAGATATAAAAGTAACGACTACTTATAAAGTTATTACAATTCCAACTTCATATTTTATTGATACAAAAGGAGTTATCCAGGATAAATTTATCGGACCAATGACGGTGAAGGAAATGGAGAAAAGAGTCGCGAAATTAAAATAAAGTGAAACTTCCATCCGCGTGGGGGGATAACTGCCCGCGAATAGCGGAATAAAAGATGAAAATAGGAATGGTATATGTGCCATTCCTATTTTCTATTTAAAGGCTAATTGAGCTTCTTTCATTACGTTAAGTTATAATATAAATAAAAAGCTAAGGAGAAGATTATGGGGAATTTCACAGGTGATTATGTTGTAATTGATTTTGAAACAACAGGATTTAACCCTTATCAAGATAATATTATTCAAATGGCTGCGATTCGGTATCGAAATCATATATGTACCGATCAATTTGTTTCGTATGTGAATCCAGAGAAGATGATTCCGAGCCGTATTACAATGTTGACAGGTATTCGGAATTTTGATGTTGCAAGTGCTCCGACAATTGATATAGTTTTACCCGAATTTATTGCATTTATTGGAGAAGATACGATTATTGCTCATAATGCTTCTTTTGATATGAGGTTTTTAAAGAGTAATATGGAACAATTAGGACTCGGCACACCAAAAAATATAGTGCTGGATACACTTAGTTTAGCAAAACGATATATAAAACATGTACCAAATCATAAATTAGAAACATTGAAACGATTTTTACATATTCAAGTACGCTCTCATAATGCATTAGATGATTGTTTCACTTGCGCTGCCGTATATCAAAAATGTGTAGAAGAGAAGAATGGAAAAGAAAAGAAGGTGATTTCTCAAGGTTTAACAAAGGAAGAAGAAAGAGCCTTTGAAATCATAAAAGAAATATTGGAAATGCATAACAAAGACACAACAGTTATTCGCCATGCTTGTGTCGGGAATTATTTGGATATCAAAGCCCTTTATTCATTTGTAAGAATCAAACTAAAGGGAAGAAAAAAATACGTATTAACGAATAAAGAGCAAGAGGAAATAGTAGCTGTGTATCCAACTGTTATATGTGAACCTGCTACAAAAAGTGAATTAGGTGTTACAAGAATTATGATTGATCAGCCTGAGGATTTGGTTGCTTTTGAAGTACTCATTCTTGCCGCGTATGAGGAGGGAATGAAGACTTTGCAGCGTTCATAAAATGAAACTTCTGCAAGTGTGGGCATCCCACACTTGTTTTCTTTGTTTTCTTTGTTTTTTAAAACTTTATCCTGCATGAACGAGCGGTAAGATTCCTACTGATGGAAGTTGCACTTTATTGCCTATGAATAGCAAGATAAGTGCAAAGGTTGTTTACAATACTTCAGTTTATATTGTGGTTAAATGGATTAATTATGCTAAAAATAAAATTTTCACATAAATCTGATTAGGGAGTTTTTTAACTGTTCATACTAGTAACACGAAAGAGAAAGGGTGAACAGTATGAGAAGAAATCGACGGAGAACGTTTGAAGAACTTGTGATGGAAAATAAGCGGCAGCTACTTAATGATCGTGATGCAATTGAACGGATTGAAGAAAAATTAGAGAAGCGATTTGAAACGCGTATTTTCAAGCAGGCTGAATAATTCTTATAGCTAGTATAATACTAGTTGTAAGGAGGCGATATTATGGGTAATCCAAAGAAACATCCACAAGATTTTGCTCCAAACCAGATTGGAATGCAATCGAGAGCAGCTGGCGGTAATAAAGGAAAACAAATGCAAGACAAATCAGGGAAACAACCGATTGTTGATAACGGTTAAAGAGAGGGAGAATGGAAGCATTCTCCTTCTTTTTTTGCATACATAATTAAAGATATTTTTTACAAACTAATGTTGTATGTATTTTCAATAAAGGAGGAAGAAAGCATGCCAGAACAAAACAAAGCAAATCCAGATGATCGTAGTGATAACGTTGAGAAATTGCAAGAGGCAGTATATAACACAATTGAAAATATGAACGAAGCAAGGGAAGCTGCGGAGTTTTCTAATGCGAAAGATCGCGCAGAAATCGAAGCGAAAAATGAGCGCCGCATGGAAAGTATTGAAGGAATGCGAAAAGAAATTAAAGAGGAAGCTGCATATCGTAATAAATAAGAGAAGGCTGACAATTGTCAGCCTTTTTTTGTAATGGAAAAGTTTTCAGTAAGGAGACGCCAATTTTGCGGGAATGGTAAGCCGATTTTCCAATAACTGATACCGCGAATTCCTTGTTCTTTTATTAAATTAAACTTACTTTGAACAGACCTAGCATCTTCAAACCATACTTCATGTTTCACTCCGTTTTCATCGTAATAATTGAAATGCGGAGCTTGGGAAGTGAAATCGTATTGAATGGGCACATTATATTTCCGAGCAAGTGCAACAGCAGCAACAGAACTAAGTGCTTTTGCAGGAGGATTTCCCTCTTTGAATGGAAGAATCCAATCAAATCCGTATAAGTTTTGTCCCATCATAATTTTACGCGGCGGCATTTGTGATTTTGCATATTGAATGACTTGTTTGACAGGACCAATTGGAGAAACTGCAAGAGGCGGTCCACCTTGCCATCCCCAGTCGTATGTCATAATGACAACGAAATCAACAATTTCACCTTGTGTCTTATAGTCCTGAGCTGCAGCTGCACCTTTTTGAGTTGAACTTGTTTTTGGGGGGAGAGTTGTACTTAGCGTATATCCTCTTGGTAGACGTGTTTTTACTTTGCGTAAAAATTGATTATATGCTTCGCGGTCTCCTGGTGCAAGGTTCTCAAAATCAAAATGAATGTCACGCATTCCATATTTTTGTGCTGTTTGTAAAATATTTGTAATGAGCGTATTTTGAATTGTCTCATTGCGTAAAATAATGCTTGTTAATTCAGGGCTAAAACTTCCATTTTCAAGGTTTGTAATAACGAGCATCGGAATCGTTTGCCCTTGTTTTGCAATTGTGACGATTTCAGATATTTGTGTAGGTTCTTTTAGCGTTCCGTCACGCTTTGCCTCAAAGCTAAAGTAGGCTAAGTAAGTTAAATATGGATTGATAGCTTTGGTGGAAGTAACTAAGCTTTCTTTAATAGGAATTGTGGACGGCTGTAAATAGGCAATGGATTCAATGATTTTTTTTGTTCCTTTTGGTACATATAGCTGCTGTCCGACTTGGAGTGCGGATTTTAATGATAAATGATTCACTTTTGCTAAGCTGGCGACAGGGACATTGTAGGTTAAGGCAATTTTATATAAGCTATCGCCAGGCTGTACATAATAAGTATTTCCTTCCGTATTCACGATTAATGCTTGCCCAATCACGAGTGTTTGAGCTGGATTTAATCCATTATCTCTCACAATTGTTTCTGGGGTTGTTCCGTACTGCTGTGCTAATTTATATACGTTATCACCGCTTCGCACAGTTATAATTTGTAGCATATGCTCACTCCTTTAAGGAAAAAGATCCGCCGCTTCTATTTTATTTTCAGTTTCTCTGTATTATGATTAAAGGTGTAGAAAGAAATGCAAGCGAGAAGGAGACAAAAATATGTTTGTAGCAGAACACGAAATTGACATTCGTTATGCAGAGACAGATCAAATGGGTGTTGTTTACCATGCGAATTATTTAGTATGGCTAGAACTTGGGCGTACAAAGTTAATTCAAGATTTAGGATTTTCATATGTTGAAATGGAGAATGATGGGATTGTATCTCCTGTACTTGATTTGCAAATTACATATCGAAAAGCAATGCGTTACGGAGAAAAAGCAATTGTGAAAACGTGGGTGGAGTCTGTGAGTCCACTACGCGTTATATACGGCTATGAAATTTATAATGGGAACGGCGAACGTTGTATTACAGCATCTACAACAAATATTTGTGCAAAAAAAGAAGGTTTTCGTCCGGTATCCTTTAAAAAATTGTACCCAGAGTGGTATGAAACATACGAGAAGATTAAAAAACAATGAAAAAACGTGGCTTAGGCCACGTTTTTATTTTTCATAATGAAATTGCGGAAAATCATCATCGCTACTGAATGTAACAGATAAATTATGTCCGTCAAAGAACCATTCATCATCGCCTTCAATAAAGAAAGTAATGCCATCTTCTTGAACTTGTACAGCAGGGGTAACTGGATTATCTTTACGAATTCCTAATGAAAGTCCTTTTTGAACAGTGCTACATCCACCGTATTGTACGAAAAAGCGAATAGCATCGCCTGTTTGTAAACCAAGTTCGTTTTTATACCAGCTTACTGCTTCTTTTGATACTGAAATGTTCATCTGTGTTCCTCCAACATAATCACTTTTTCTTTTAGTATAAAAAATAACGCAAAAAGACGCCATTTATATGCTTTGCGTTTTCTTTTTGCGTTATGTGGGTTACAATCCTACTTTTGTTTCTGTTGTTTCTTTGTTAAATTTGCTTTTGGCTCTGTTTTATTTATAATTCGTCCAATATTTGCACGATGTCGATAAATAACCATACCAGCTAATAAACACATCGCAACAATGAAGATTTTATCCCCGTTTATAATTGCTGCAATAACAGCAACGATAGCTGTTAACATAGAAGAAAGTGAAACGTATCTCGTCGTAAATAGTAGGGTAAAAAAGATAACGGCTAGTACTACAAAGGTAACTGGCGCGTAGCATAATAGTACGCCAGCAGAAGTAGCAACTGCTTTTCCTCCGCGGAACTTTGCAAAGATTGGGTATACATGACCAAGTACTGCAGCTAATCCGAACCATAGAGGATGGATATGTAAACCGAAAATCATCGGTAGAGCTGTAGCTAATGTTCCTTTTAGAATATCAGCAATTGTAACAATGAAACCCGCTTTTTTCCCTAATGTACGAAATGTATTCGTTCCTCCTAAATTTCCGCTGCCATGCTCGCGAATATCGATTCCATAGCCAATTTTTCCAACGACAAGCCCAGATGGAATCGAGCCAAGTAAATAGGCAACGATAAATAAAAGATATGTAAGCATAAGTTCAGTCTCCTTTATTCAAATGTGTTGATAAAGGGTAAAAAGAGTTTTTCCCATATATTGTACCATACATTTGTAAAGAACACATTTCTTTTTTATAGAGTGAAACTTCTATTGGTGGTGGGTTCCTCATCTCTCACTGATAGAGAGTATTCACTAATGGGACTCTTATTGTCCGTTCATGCGGGAAAAATAAAAGGTTCGATGAATGTTTAAAAAATTTTCACAGAATGTTACATTTTTCACATACCTGCTCTTACTATATGTTGTATCATTTTGATAGTAAATGAACAAGATGTTGTTGGGGGGTTAAGGAATGAAGCAAGTGATAGAAAAAAACAGTAAATATGAAGAGAACCTAAAGGATATTTTTACGAAAATCGTTTATGCAAATGAACAAGATTTAATGCAGGAAAATGCGAATGTTGATGGCCGGTCTCCGATGGGAATGATGGGGAAATTTGCCTCTGAGAGTGCAAAGTATTATGCGATTGAACATTTACTTTCTGAAGAAGTGAAAAAAGCAATTGATCAAAATATTTTATATCCGCATGATTTAGATTTTTATGCAACAGGTACGACAACTTGTTCGCAAATTCCATTAGCTCAAATGCTTGAAAATGGGTTTCATACAGGCCATGGATATATGCGACAGCCACAAGATATTAAAAGTGCGTTGGCACTTTCCTCTATTATTTTTCAAGCGAATCAAAATATGCAGCATGGTGGTCAATCATTTGCGCTGTTTGATATAGATTTAGCACCATATGTGAGAAAAACGTTTGAAAGAAATAAAAAACGTTTAGCAACATATCCATTAACAGTTAAACAAGTAGAAGAGTTTGCGTGGAAAGAAACAGAAAATGATACGTACCAAGCATGTGAAGCATTTATTCATAATTCGAATAGCATGCATAGCAGGGGCGGAGGACAAGTTCCATTTATTTCGATTAATTACGGAACGGATACATCAAAAGAAGGAAGATTATTGATTAAACAATTGTTACGAGCAACGCAGGCTGGATTAGGAAAAGGAGAAACACCTATTTTTCCGATTCAAATCTTCAAATTAAAAAAAGGTGTAAATTTTGAAGAAAAAGATCCAAATTATGATTTATTTGAACTAGCATTAGCAACGACAGCGAAACGATTGTTTCCAAACTTCTCATTTTTAGATGCACCATTTAATGCGGAACATTATGATGGCCGTTCTGAAAGTGAAGTATGTTATATGGGGTGTCGCACTCGTGTTATGTCCAATATTCATGGGGAAGAAACAGCGATTGGAAGAGGAAATTTATCGTTTACATCTATTAACTTAGTGAAATTAGCATGCATCAGTGAAACAAAAGAAGTATTTTTTGAAGCTCTAAATGATTATGTGGACCTAGGTGTTCGTCAATTATTAGAACGGTTTTCTTATCAATCGACGAAAAAAGCAAGAGATTTTCAATTCTTATATTCACAAGGAGTATGGCGTGGTGGTGAACAACTTCAACCTGAAGATTGTGTTGCTGAAATTTTAAAACAAGGTACATTAAGTATTGGTTTTATCGGCCTTGCAGAATGTTTAGTTGCTTTAACAGGAAAACATCATGGGGAAGATGAAGCGTCATGGAAGCTTGGGTATGAAATTATTGAATATATGAAAAAGAAAATGGATGAAGCAACAGAGAAATATCAATTGAATTTCTCGTTAATTGCTACTCCGGCAGAAGGATTATCAGGAAAATTTATTAAAAAAGATCGAGCTGAATTTGGAACGATTACAGGTGTAACGGATCATAATTATTATACAAATTCATTCCATATTCCAGTTTATTATCCTATTAAAGTAATTGATAAAATTCGTTTAGAAGGACCGTTTCATGCACTTTGTAATGGTGGTCATATTACGTATATTGAATTGGACGGGGCGGCTGTTCATAATCAAAAAGCATTACAGCAAATTGTAAAGGCAATGGCACAAAATGGTGTAGGGTATGGCTCCATTAATCACCCAGTGGACCGCTGTAAATGTTGTGGTTATAATGGTGTGATTGGGAATGAATGTCCAAGCTGTAGTAATGAAGATAAATATTATTTTGAAAGAATTCGCCGCATTACTGGATACCTTGTAGGAGATATGTCAAAGTGGAACAGTGCGAAGCGAAGTGAAGAAGCGGATCGGGTGAAACATATATGAGAGTAATGAATATCATTCATGATAGTGTAGTAGATGGTGAAGGGTTGCGGACAGTCGTATTTTTTGCGGGCTGTCCGCATCGCTGTTTTGGCTGCCATAATCCACAGTCTTGGAATATTTGTAATGGAACTGAGATTACAAAAGAAGAAATGATAACAGAAATTGAAAAAAACCCCCTTACTGATGTAACATTTTCAGGTGGAGATCCATTTTTTCAAGCTGCTGAAGTGAAAGCAATAGCAAAAGCAGTAAAAAAAATGAGAAAAAATTTATGGATTTACACAGGTTATACATTAGAGGAGATACAGAATTCACGAAATAATGATATGATAGAATTGTTGCAGTATGCAGATGTATTAGTAGATGGAAGGTTTGAGCTAGCGAAGCGAGACCTTACATTACCGTTTCGCGGAAGTTCGAATCAACGTATTATACGATTGAAGGAGTAAAAGGACGGGATAGAATTGAATAAAACAGTTTTACTTGTTGAAGATGAAAAAAGATTGCGAGAAATTGTTAGTGATTATTTTCGGAATGAGGGCTTTGAAGTTATTGAAGCTGAAGATGGAAAGAAAGCATTAGAACGGTTTGATGAGCATACGGTAGATTTAATTATATTAGATATTATGTTGCCAGAAATTGATGGCTGGTCTGTATGTAGACGTGTAAGAAAAGAATCAGCGGTACCAATCATTATGTTAACAGCTCGTTCTGATGAGGATGATACTTTACTTGGCTTTGAATTAGGAGCAGACGAATATGTAACAAAACCGTTTAGTCCGAAAATTTTAGTTGCACGTGCTAAAACATTATTAAAACGTGCGGATGGTGCGTTAGGGCAAGCTGAAGAGAATACACTTTCTCTTGCAGGTATCGAAGTGAATCGTTTGTCGCGTACTGTAATGGTAGACGGTGAAGAGATTACATTAACACATAAAGAATTTGAGCTTCTTGTTTATTTAATGGAGAATAAAGGGATTGTATTATCTCGTCAACATTTATTAGATCAACTTTGGGGGTATGATTACTTCGGAGATGATCGTACAGTAGACACACATATTAAGAAACTTCGTAATAAATTAGGAGATAAAGCAACACATATTGGTACAGTTATTCGTGTCGGATATAAGTTTGAAGAGTAATATTGGTGCCTATCTATACATTCTTATACTTAATTGTATGTACAATTTTTTATACTTGATTATTTATGAAATATGATTGTATTTTTTTGTTTGGATTTCACGATGAGTTCACAGAAAGGACACAAACCGTGATTATACTAAAAATACGATTTAAGTAGAGAGGGGATAAATAAGTTATGGGATATTATAATCAAACAGAAACGAATGAAACTCGTACGGAAACAGTAAAATCGAGCAGCAAAAAAGGATACTTTTTTACAGGAGTTGTCGGTGCTGTTATTGGTGCCGTTACAATTAGTTTTGCAGCTCCGTATATGCCTTGGACAAATAACTCTGTGATTTCATCTTCTTCTGGAACAAAAGTAGAGGGAACGGCGGTTCCAGTTGTTAATAAAACAAAAGGTGCAACAGATCTCCCTGGTATGATTGAAGGAGCAAAAGAAGTAGTTGTAGGTGTAATGAATTTCCAAAAAAATATGGATCCATTTTCTCAATCAGCAGGACAAGAAGCTGAAGCTGGTTCAGGATCAGGTGTTATTTATAAAAAAGTTGGAGATAAGGCACTTATTGTGACAAATAACCATGTTGTAGATGGTGCAAATAAATTAGAAGTGAAGTTGAGTAATGGAACGAATGTGCCAGCGAAGTTAGTAGGAAAAGATCCTTGGTTAGATTTAGCGGTTGTTGAGATTGATGGAAAAAATGTTAATAAAATTGCAACACTTGGCGATTCAGATAAAATTCGTGCAGGAGAATCTGCGATTGCAATTGGTAACCCACTTGGCTTTGATGGAAGTGTAACAGAAGGGATTATTAGTAGTAAAGATCGTGAAATCCCGGTTGATATTAACGGGGATGGCCGTCCAGATTGGCAAGCACAAGTTATTCAAACAGATGCTGCGATTAACCCAGGGAATAGCGGTGGTGCCCTATTCAATCAAAACGGTGAAGTAATTGGTATTAACTCTAGTAAAATTGCACAGCAAGCAGTAGAGGGAATTGGATTTGCCATTCCAATTAATGTAGCAAAACCAGTAATTGACTCTCTTGAAAAATATGGTGAGGTAAAACGACCTGTTATGGGGGTTACAGTAATGGGTCTTGATGAAATCCCAAGTTATGCATTAGGTCAATTTAAGTTACCTAAAGATGTAACAAGTGGTGTTCTGTTAAGACAAATTACTCCAGGATCACCAGCAGAAAAAGCAGGATTACAGCAATATGATGTTGTCGTTGCCTTTGATGGTCAAAAAATAGAAAATGCAGTTCAATTCCGTAAATACTTATATGAGAAGAAAAAAGTAGGCGACAAACTAGAAGTGACAGCGTATCGAAATGGTGAGAAAATAACGAAAACATTAACACTAGCTGATAGTGGTACTACGAATTAATAAAGAAAGTCTCTTTCATGTTGAAAGAGACTTTCTTTATCGGCTATACTAAACTAACAGGAGGGATTACATATGACAATTGAAAATCCAACTCGTACGGAAATTGGAGAGATTTTAAAAAATAGTAAGACTATTGCGGTTGTCGGATTATCTGATAATCCAGGACGTACTTCTTATATGGTGTCAAAAGCGATGCAAGATGCAGGATACCGTATTATTCCTGTTAATCCAAACGTAGATACTGTATTAGGAGAACGAGCGGTAAAATCGTTAGCTGAAATAAAAGAGCATGTTGATATCGTTAATGTATTTCGTCGTTCTGAGTTTTTAATGGATGTTGCCAAAGAGTTTACTGCGATTGAAGCGGATACATTTTGGGCACAATTAGGTATACAAGATGAGGAAACATATCGTTTTTTGAAAGAAAAAGGCTATACTGTCATTATGGATCGTTGCATTAAAGTTGAACATGCAATGACAAGATAAAGTGAGACTTCTATCATTGGGGGGCGGTTCGCCTTCCAATGATGGACAGCTCTCATTAATCGGGTTTTTACGGGGAGTTATTCCCCGCATATCTTCCTCACTTCGCCCTGGATTTTGAGGGAGATACTGCTCAAAATAGCGGGATAGATCGTATTTTTGAAGTTTATTGAGCTCCTATTCATATAATAGGGAGGAGCAGATGGACGAGGTGTTCATCATGAAGTTTTTTAAAGGTTGTTTTTGGGGATTGCTGCTTGTCACTCCATTTTGGATTATTATCATTTTGTTGATTATTAAATGGTGGAGTATGTAGTTGTTTTTGGAATACATATCCATGTTTCGTTGACAAACGATTACTTTTCTGAAATAGTAGCGTAGAGGAATCCTTGTGACAAGCAAGGATTTTTCTTATGAAAATAGTATATAAAAGAAATAACGTAACTTGCCAAAAGTGAGTAAAAGGCGTTATTCTATAATAGGAAACATATGTTCTGATTTTTTGGGTAGGAAAGGGGCAAGGAGTTTGGCTAAGCGTCAATTTCAATATGATGAAAATGCAATTCAAGTGCTAGAAGGTCTTGAAGCCGTTCGGAAACGCCCGGGTATGTACATCGGGAGTACGGATAGCCGCGGATTGCATCATTTAGTATATGAGATCGTAGATAACTCCGTTGATGAAGCATTAGCGGGATTTGGCGATGAAATTAAAGTTGTAATACATAAAGATAACAGTATAAGTGTAGTAGATAAAGGGCGCGGTATGCCGATAGGAATGCATAAGCTTGGAAAACCGACACCAGAAGTCATTTTAACTGTGCTTCATGCAGGTGGTAAATTTGGACAAGGCGGTTATAAAACGAGTGGCGGTTTGCACGGTGTTGGCGCATCAGTTGTAAACGCGTTGTCGGAGTGGCTTGTTGTTACAATTAAACGAGATGGTTACGTATATGAACAACGATTTGAAAATGGTGGTGTTCCAGTTACGACACTTGAGAAAATCGGAAAAGCAAAAGATACTGGAACAACGATTCATTTTAAACCTGATCGAACGATTTTTAGCACAACGAATTATAATTATGAAACGTTATGCGAGAGATTACGTGAATCAGCATTTTTATTAAAAGGCATGAAAATTGTGCTTCAGGATAAACGCAACGATTTAGAAGATGTGTTTCATTATGAAACGGGTATTGAAGCGTTTGTTTCTTATTTAAACGAAGAGAAAGACCCATTGCATCCAGTTGTATATTTTGCAGGAGAGCAAAATGGAATTGAAGCGGAATTGGCTTTTCAGTTTAACGACGCATACTCTGAGAACATTCTTTCCTTTGTTAATAATGTGCGTACGAAAGATGGCGGTACGCACGAAGCTGGATTTAAAACAGCAATGACACGTGTATTTAACGAGTATGCACGTAAAGTTTCTTTGTTAAAAGAGAAAGATAAAAACTTAGAAGGAACGGATATTCGTGAAGGGTTAGCTGCCATTGTTTCCATTCGTGTTCCAGAAGAATTGCTTCAGTTTGAAGGACAAACGAAAGGAAAGCTTGGAACAAGTGAAGGGCGTTCAGCTGTTGATGCTGTTGTGTCAGAGCATTTGGCGTATTTTTTAGAGGAAAATCCCGATGTGGCTACGCTTCTTGTGAAAAAAGCAATTAAAGCAGCACAAGCTCGTGAGGCAGCACGAAAAGCGCGTGAAGAAGCGCGCAGCGGCAAAAAGAAAAAACGTTCAGAAGGAACATTGAGCGGAAAGCTGACACCAGCCCAGTCGCGTAATCCACAAAAGAACGAATTATATTTAGTAGAGGGTGATTCTGCAGGCGGTTCTGCAAAACAAGGCCGGGATCGTCGCTTCCAAGCTGTTCTTCCACTGCGCGGTAAAGTTATTAATACAGAAAAGGCAAAACTCGCCGACATTTTTAAGAATGAAGAGATTAACACGATTATTTATGCAATTGGCGGCGGTGTTGGAGCGGAATTTTCTGTTGAAGATATTAATTATGACAAAATTGTTATTATGACTGATGCCGATACAGATGGTGCACATATTCAAGTACTGCTATTGACATTCTTCTATCGTTATATGAAGCCGCTAATTGAAGCAGGTAAAGTATTTATTGCACTTCCTCCTTTATACAAAGTGAGTAAAGGGAAGGGGAAAAGTGAAGTCATTGAATACGCTTGGTCTGATGAAGAGCTTGATGAAGTCACGAAAAAGGTCGGAAAAGGTTATATTCTACAGCGTTATAAAGGTCTTGGTGAAATGAATGCGGACCAATTATGGGAAACAACGATGAACCCAGAGACGCGCACATTAATTCGCGTTAAAATTGATGATGCTTCACGAGCAGATCGCCGGGTTGCTACATTGATGGGGGATAAAGTAGAACCGCGCCGTAAATGGATTGAGCGCAATGTTCAATTTGGTATGCAGGAAGAAGGAAATATTTTAGAAAATGAAATGATTATAGCAACGGAGGTGGAATAACATGCAAGCAGAGAAGTTTCATGACCTCCCGCTTGAAGATGTGCTTGGTGACCGCTTTGCACGTTATAGTAAATATATTATCCAAGACCGTGCGCTTCCAGATGCACGCGACGGTTTAAAACCAGTACAACGTCGTATTTTATACTCTATGTATGTAGAAGGAAATATAAATGATAAGCCGTTTCGTAAGTCTGCCAAAACAGTTGGTAACGTAATTGGTAACTATCATCCGCATGGTGATTCGTCCGTGTATGAAGCGATGGTACGTTTAAGCCAAGATTGGAAAGTACGAAATGTATTAGTTGAAATGCATGGAAATAATGGTAGTGTCGATGGTGATCCGGCAGCGGCGATGCGTTATACAGAGGCTCGTTTATCACCAATTGCTTCTGAGTTATTACGTGACATTGATAAAGAAACAGTGGAGTTTGTTTCAAACTTTGATGATACAAGTGAAG
The DNA here is from genome assembly GCF_050474045.1 of Bacillus sp. S2(2024). Taxonomy (NCBI): domain Bacteria; kingdom Bacillati; phylum Bacillota; class Bacilli; order Caryophanales; family Bacillaceae; genus Bacillus; species Bacillus sp. S2(2024). Next base: position 2,512,415 of record NZ_JBFLUS010000003.1, on the reverse strand, counting down.
AGCCAGTTGTATTACCAGCTATGTTTCCAAATCTTTTAGTGAACGGATCTACGGGAATTTCAGCCGGTTATGCAACAGAAATTCCGCCGCATCATCTTGGAGAAGTTATCGATGCAACAATGCTGCGCATTGATAAACCAAACAGTACTGTAGACGATTTATTAATGCTGATTAAAGGGCCAGACTTCCCGACAGGTGGGATTATCCAAGGGCTTGATGGGATTAAGAAGGCATATGAAACAGGAAAAGGAAAAATTATCATCCGCGGAAAAGCAGAAGTTGAGACGATTCGTGGTGGGAAGCAGCAAATCATAATTACAGAAATTCCTTACGAAGTAAACAAAGCAAATCTTGTAAAGAAAATGGATGAGCTACGTTTAGATAAGAAGCTAGATGGAATTGCCGAAGTTCGTGATGAAACGGATCGTACAGGTCTTCGTATTGTTGTCGAATTGAAAAAAGATGCAAATGCAGAAGGTATTTTAAATTATTTATATAAAAATACAGATTTACAAATACCATATAACTTCAATATGGTAGCAATTCATAATCGCCGCCCTACACTAATGACATTACCAAAGATTTTAGATGCATATATTGGGCATCAAAAAGAAGTTGTAACACGTCGTTCGCAATATGAATTGCGAAAAGCGGAAAATCGTCAGCATATCGTGGAAGGTTTGATGAAAGCTTTATCAATCTTAGATAAGGTCATTGAAACAATTCGTGCTTCTAAAGATAAACGTGATGCGAAAAATAATTTAAGTGCAAGATTCTCTTTTACAGAAGCACAATCAGAAGCAATTGTATCACTGCAATTGTACCGTTTAACAAATACAGACATTACAGCGTTAGAAAAAGAGGCCGAAGAGCTACAAACGAAAATTACAGAATTACAAGCGATTTTACAAAGTGAAAAAAGACTTCTTCAAGTGATTAAATCGGACTTAAAGAGAGTAAAGAAAACGTATAGTGATAATCGTCGTGCTGTAATTGAGGAAGAGATTGAAGAAATTAAAATTGATGTGGAAGTGATGATTCCACATGAAGATGTCATCGTTACTGTAACGAAAGAAGGATATGTAAAGCGAACTGGTTGGCGCTCGCATAATGCATCGAACGGAAAAGACTTTGGTATGAAAGAGGGCGACATCTTACTCGAACGCTTTGATACAAATACAACCGCGACAATTCTTTTATTTACAAACAAAGGGAATTATATTTATCTTCCGGTATACGAAATGCCAGATATTCGCTGGAAAGATTTAGGTCAGCACGTTGCGAATATTGTTTCGCTTGACCGAGATGAAACACTCGTCTTTGCAACTGTTGTTCCGAATTTTGACGAAGAGAAGCGATTTATTACGTTTGTGACTAGAAATGGAATGATTAAAAAAACAGAATTAAATCAATATAAAGTGCAGCGTTATTCACGTGCATTTGTCGCGGTTAATTTAAAGAAAGATGATGAAGTCGTTGATATTTTTGTTACAGATGGAACACAAGATATTCTTCTTGCAACGCATGGTGCATATGCACTTGTTTTCAATGAAGAAGAAGTGAGTCCAGTTGGCGTGCGAGCAGCTGGTGTAAAAGGAATGAATGTGAAAGAAGATGACTACGTTGTATGCGGTCTTCCTATCAATTCTGAGAAAGATCAGCTCGTTCTCGTTACGCAACGAGGCGCAGTAAAACGATTAAAAGCAACAGAAATTGAAAAATCAACGAGAGCAAAACGAGGACTCGTTATCTTTAAAGAATTGAAAAAGAATCCATATCGCATTGTCGGTGTAGAAATTGTTCGAGCAGATGAAGTTGTTTGTATGCGAACAGAAAAACAGATAATAGAAGAACTTGATCCGAATACACTTCGTAATAAGGATCGTTACAGTAACGGAAGTTTATTAATAGATGTAAGTGATGTTGGTCTTGTTGTGGAAACGTGGCCGCAGAAAAAAGAACAGTAAAAAACGCCCGACTCATATAATGAGTCGGGCGTTTTTGTCTAAATTTGTCTGAAGAATAGTAGTTGTACAAATAAAATACTTCTATTATTATTTAACTAAATATTTTAAATGTTCAGAAAAATGAAATTGGGGGTATATGGGTGATAAAAAAGAAGAATTTTGCTTTTGTTCTTTCAGCGGTATGTATGTTTGGCTTGTTAACGGGATGCGGCAATAAAACAAGTGGTAATGCTGACACAGCAAGTACGGGAGGTGGAGGTGGAAAGGTCATAAAAATTGCGACTCAATCACCGCTTTCGGGTGGTTCAGCAACGCAAGGGGAAGCAATTAAACTTGGTGCACAGTTGAAGATAGAAGAACAAAAAGAAGAGTTTAAAAAATTAGGATATGAACTAAGGCTTGTGCCATATGATGATCAGGCTGATCCGAAAAAAGGTGTTGCGAACGCACAAATTATTGGCGCGGATAAAGAAATACTCGGTATCGTTGGACATATGAATTCAGGAGTTGCGATTCCATCTTCTGAAGTGTATGAGAAAAACAATGTTGTTATGGTATCACCTACAAATACTGCTGTTGAAGTAACAGATCGTAATTTGAAAGTAGTAAATCGTATATGCACAAGAGATGATTTTCAAGGTCCTGCTGGAGCAGAATTTGCATTAAAAACACTGAAGGCAAAAAGCGTTTTTATTATTGATGATAAAACAGCTTATGGAACAGGTTTAGCTAAAGCATTTAAAACAGAAATTGAAAAATTAGGTGGAACGATTGCAGGCTATGAATCTATTACGGTTGGAGAAAAAGATTTTAATGGTGTATTAAATAAAGTACTAGCGAAAAAACCTGATTTAATTTACTTTGGTGGTCTATATGCAGAAGGTGGACTGTTAGTGAAGCAAGCACGTGAAAAGGGCCTTGCGGTTCCTTTTATGGGCGGTGATGGTATGGATTCAGCAACGATGGTAGAAATTGCAGGTAACTCTATTGAGAATACGTATTACACTTCTATCGCTGCTGATCCGAAAACGACGGAAAAAGGAAAGAAATTCGCAGATGATTATAAGAGCAAATTTAATAAAGAAGTAGAAGGATATTCAGCTTATGGTTATGACGCTGCGGGTGTACTTCTGCAAGGAGTGAAAGATGCGATTAAAGCAAATAACAACAAAATGCCAACTCGAGAACAAGTGCGCGATACTGTTCGGAAAACAAATAATTTTGAAGGGGCGGTAACAAACGTAGGATTTGATAACAAAGGTGATAATAAGTTTGCAAAAGTATATATTTATAAATTTGCAGAGCAAAAATATCCAGGTAGACAAGAAGGGGAAGTCGAGAAAAAGTAAGGTGATATGGGTACGGTACTTATGTTCCGTACCTTTTTTAAAGAAAAATAAAAAGGAGGAAATTTTATGTTCGGAGAAATCATGCATACACTTCCTCAAGTGCTAATTGACGGATTAACACTTGGTGCAGTGTACGCAGTTGTTGCGTTAGGATATACGATGGTATATGGAATATTAGAACTTATCAATTTTGCTCATGGAGAAATTTTTATGACGGGTGCTTTTATTGGTACAACAATTTTCCTTGTTTTTATGGGGTTTGGTTGGATGACGGTTATGCCAGCTTTGCTAGCGTTGTTACTTGTTTTAGTTGCAACATCTCTTATAACGGGTTTTCTTGGGATGGGGATTGAAAGGGTCGCGTATCGACCGCTTCGAAAAGCACCGAAACTTATTACGTTAATCACAGCGATTGGTGTTTCTTTTTTGCTGCAAGATATCGTTCGTTTTATTGCTGAATTAAAAAAGGGAAACTACATTATAACAGGTCCTACTTTATTCAATGATCAAATTACAGTACAAGCTTCAGCAATTATATCTTCTTTTAATAATGCTCAACTTAAAACATCTTCACTTATTCTACTCATTCTTGCGGTTATTATGATGCTCTCTCTAGACTTTTTCGTTAATAAAACAAAGTGGGGAATGGCGATGCGTGCTGTTGCGCAAGATCGTGATACTGCTTCGTTAATGTCAGTAAATGTGAATAAAGTGATTTCCCTTACGTTTTTTATCGGTTCCGCGCTTGGCGGAGCAACAGGTGTCCTGTTTGCTGTACAATATGGAACAATAGACCCGTACATTGGCTTTATTTTAGGATTAAAAGCGTTTACAGCAGCTGTTCTGGGCGGAATTGGTAATATCCGAGGTGCGATGGTTGGCGGTATATTGCTTGGGCTGTTAGAAATGTTTGCGGCTGCAAATTTATCGATTTTGTCTTCTGGAATATTGGGAGCTGAATATAAGGATGTGTTTGCCTTTGGAATTTTAATTCTCGTTTTAATTTTTAAACCAGAAGGTATTTTCGGCAAAGCAGTTGCCGAGAAAGTGTAGGTGATGATAATGACAAAATGGCTAGAAATGATAAGGGAAAGTACGAGGATGCAACTTATATTATTAGTCCTTTATATGGGCATAACTGCTGCGAGTCTATATTTTGCACAAAAGTCAGTAACGGCATTTCTACTATTATTATTGTCTCTTTTATTATTGTATTACACAAATTTACACAGTAAATGGAAATGGTTAATAGGGTTATTTGTATTAGTTATATTGCTTCCATTCACAGCCAGTGGTGGTCCTGCTTATCAGTCTTATATGGAAGTGGCGACATTAGTTGGAATTTATATAGCAATGGCGCTAGGGTTAAATATTGTTGTCGGCTTTGCAGGATTGCTAGATTTAGGATTTGTCGCTTTTTTTGCAATAGGAGCTTACACATACGGTATTTTTGCAACAGCTCAAGCAAATAATTTTATGCCATTCGGTCAATATCCATTGTCAGGAGAAAGCTTTTGGATTTTTATTTTACTAGGCGGTTTTATTGCGGCAATATTTGGAGTCTTGCTTGGTATCCCGGTGTTGCGTGTGAAAGGCGATTATTTAGCAATTGTAACACTTGGATTTGGGGAGATTATCCGTATTATTTTTAATAATCTAGATAAACCGGTTAATATTACGAACGGTGCAATGGGTTTATCTTCTGTAAAACCACCTTCTTTATTTGGATTTACATTTTTGCAATCAAGTCAAGTGTACTACATTGTCCTCGGTATTTTACTACTTGTGATCTTTATTGTAAAACGACTAGAGTTTTCGAAAATAGGCCGTTCTTGGAAGGCCGTTCGTGAAAATGAAATTGCCGCCCAAGCGATGGGAATTCCGCTTGTGAAAACAAAGCTGTTAGCATTTGCAATCGGTGCATCATTTTCAGGAATGATGGGTGTTGTCTTTGCAGCAAAACAAACTTTCGTCGATCCAACCAGTTTTACGTTACTAGAATCGATTACTATTCTTGTCATGGTATTACTTGGTGGTATGGGGAGTGTACCAGGGGTTATTTTAGGAGCAGCAGTTATGACGATTTTAAATTTACAAGTACTTACTGAATTAACAAACTGGTTAAACCAATTAAACTTAAGTGGAACGGTTGCAATTCCGGATGCACTTTCTCCAGCTAAAATGCAGCGTTTTATCTTTGGGGGAATTTTAATTTTATTTGCTTTGTATCGCCCGCAAGGACTCATACCTGCGAAAAATCGGAAATTTAATGAAGAGCAGCTGAAAAAAGGTAGGATAAAACAAATCGAATCGAAAACACAAAAAGAGAATGTATTTGGAGCCTAGGGGTGAGGATATGACGATTTTAACAGTTCGGAATATTACAAAGCGGTTTGGCGGGCTTGTTGCAGTGAAAAGTGTTGATATGAAAGTAAACAAAGGATCGATAACTGCTGTAATTGGACCGAATGGAGCAGGGAAAACGACCTTCTTTAATATGGTAACAGGCGTGTATAAGCCCGATGAAGGGGATATTCTACTTGGTGCAGAAAAAATAACTGGTTTGAAGCCGCATGGTATTTCAAAGTATGGCATTGCTCGTACGTTTCAAAATATTCGTCTTTTTAACAATATGACAGTACTTGAAAATGTCATGGTAGGACTTCACAATCATTTGAAAAGTAATCTTTTAGGGATTTTGTTACACCTGCCAGGGGTAAAGAGAGAAGAGGAAAAAGCCCAGCAAACGGCATACGAACTTCTAGAATATGTTGGTTTAGCTCACTTATTAAATGAAGAAGCGCAAAATTTATCGTACGGGGCACAGCGGCGCCTTGAAATTGCTAGGGCGCTTGCGGCAAAACCGCAAGTGCTACTATTGGATGAGCCAGCGGCCGGGATGAACCCGAAGGAAACGAAGGAATTAACAGCGCTTATTTATCGTATGCGTGAAGAGCTGGACCTAACAATTGTATTAATTGAACATGATATGAAACTTGTTATGGAGATATCTGAACATATCATTGTGCTAGATCATGGTGAAAAAATTGCAGAAGGAAGACCGGAAGAGATTCGTAATAATTCAAAAGTTATTGAAGCGTATTTAGGGAAAAGTGCAGTGTTAGAGAAGTAATGAGGGATAAAAAGGAGGGAAGTATTTTGCTAGAGCTTACCAATATAAATGCGTATTATGGTGGCATTCACGCGTTAAAAGGTATTAATATTTCTGTAGGAAAAGGTGAAATTGTAACGCTTATTGGATGCAATGGGGCTGGGAAATCAACGACATTAAAGACAATCAGTGGCCTTGTTATACCGAAGTCAGGAGAAATTTTGTTTGAGGGTAAACAAATTACGAAACAATCCCCGCATGTAACAGCATTATCCGGAATTGCTCATGTACCAGAGGGGAGACGCATTTTTTCACGCCTCACAGTAAAAGAAAATTTAGAGATGGGGGCATTTTCAGTAAAGGATAAAAGAATAGTGAAGGAACGGATGGAGCGCACTTTTCACTATTTTCCAAAGCTAAAAGAACGGCTAGAACAAAAGGGTGGTACGATGAGTGGTGGTGAACAACAAATGCTTGCAATTGGACGTGCGCTCATGAGCCAGCCTCATTTACTTATGTTAGATGAACCTTCAATGGGACTTGCGCCAATTATTGTTGAGCAAATCTTTGAAATTATTTCAGAGCTTAATAAAGAAGGAATGACGATTCTACTTGTTGAACAAAATGCGTATCAAGCGCTGCAAGTTGCACATCGTGGATATGTGATTCAGACAGGGGAAATTAAAATGGTAGGAGAAGGAAAATCATTGATGCATGATGAATTTGTGAAAGAAGCGTATTTAGCATAGTATGAGGGCTACCCTAAGTAGGGTGGCTCTTTGACATGTAGAAGAGAAGTTCCTCATAATCTATGTTACCACTATCAATTTTGTTTATATAATTAGATTTTAATTTTTTGATATACAGATTGATGCTATGCTATGCAGAAAAAGAGGAGTGTGCATTCGTTTTCTCCCTTTGTTTGAACTTCGCATGTGGCAGAAAAAGGCCCTGACCCCTTCTATGCATGGCCAGATGCTCTCGGCCACCTAAAAAGAATGGTTTTATATCGGTTTTTTAATTTGGATTTATATAGAAAGCAAAACATTATGTAGAAAAAAGATAAGTTGATATAATAAAAGTTCATCATATTCCATACATAACCTGGAGGGGTTTTATGAACAAAATAGGTGTTGGTATTGTAGGTTACGGCTTTTCTAGTACAACCTTCCATATTCCGTTGCTACAAACAATTGAAGACTATGAAATCCGTGCGATTGTTTCTTCACAGGAAGAGAAAGTAAAAGCATCATTTCCACATGCAGAAGTTGTGACAACAATCGATGAGCTTGTTATGCAAGAGGACATTGATCTTATTATTATTACATCTCCTAATACAACGCATTTTGAATATGCAAAAAAGGCAGTTCTTCACGGTAAAGATGTTGTTGTTGAAAAGCCTTTTGTTGTTTCTGTTGAAGAAGGGGAAGAGTTGATAGCATTAGCAGAGCAGCATGGTGTTGTGTTAAGTGTATATCATAATCGCCGTTTTGATAACGATTTCAGAACGGTTCAAAAACTATTACAAGATGATAAAATCGGTAAAGTTTATACGTATGAGGCTCATTTTGATAGATTTCGCCCCCATGTTCGCGATCGCTGGCGAGAACATAATTTACCAGGATCAGGGATGTTGTTTGATTTAGGTTCACATCTCATTGATCAAGCGTTGCATCTATTTGGAATGCCGGAAGCAGTTTATGCAGATATTGTCAATCAGCGTCTGGGGTCACAAATAGATGATTATTTTCATATTATTCTTCATTATGAAGAAATGCGTGTGATTCTTCATAGCGGTAGTCACGTTAAACATGCAGGACCACATTTTAGCATTCACGGTGAAAAAGGTTCGATTGTTAAATATGGAATGGATCCCCAAGAAGAGCAGCTAAAGGCAGGAAAGAAACCTGGTGATGAAGGATATGGAGAAGATGCTATGCATATGTATACTGTTCTTTCTACAGAGGAACAAGAAATTCATATTCCAACAGAAATCGGGTGTTATGAGAACTATTATAAAGGTGTCCGAGATGCGATAATGAAACGAGAAAAGCCACCTGTTACTGCTGAGGAAGCTCTAAATGTAATTCGTGTTATTACAGCTTGTTTACAAAGTAGTAAGCAAGGAATGATAGTGAAATGGTAGAGTCAGTGTATGTGCTGACTCTTTCTTTTTGTATGTTAGCAAATCATGTCGGAATTTTACGAGAAAACGCTAACGATTTTTATTGTACAACTTTTATGTATAGATTAATATTTTAAATATTAGGAATATTATGAATTCGGGAGGAGTACTGTGAAGAAAAAGATATCGCTTTTGTTATCAGGGGTTTTATTAGCGGGAATGATGGCAGGGTGTACGAGTAAAGGAACTGATAATTCAGCTTCTACGAAAAATGAAGCAAGGACAAGTAAAGTAATTAAAATTGCTTCTGAATCCCCTCTTTCTGGTGGATCAGCTGCGTTTGGAGAAGCCCTTAAGCTTGGAACGCAGCTTGCAGTAGATAAACAAAAAGAAGAGTTTAAAAAACTAGGTTTTGAATTACAATTTGTTCCGCAAGATGATCAAGGTGACCCGAAAAAAGGGGTTGCTAATGCTCAGTCTGTCGCAGCTGATAAAGATGTATTAGGTGTTGTCGGACATTTAATGTCAGGTGTATCTATTGCCGCTTCTGAAACATACGAGAAAGCAAATCTTGTTATGGTATCGCCATCGAGTACGGCAGTTGAATTAACAGAACGTGGATTAAAGACTGTTGCACGCCTTGTTGCAAGAGATGATTTCCAAGGTCCAGCGGCAGCAAAATATGCGCTTGAAACAGTAAAGGCAAAAAATGTTTTTGTAATTCAAGATAAAACAGCATACGGTACAGGATTAGCCGATGCATTTAAAAAAGAAGCAGAAAAGCTAGGAGCAAAAATTGTCGGTTATGAAGGGATTACAGTTGGTGAGAAAGATTTTAGTGGTGTGCTAAACCAAGTTGTCGCGAAAAAGCCAGATCTTGTGTATTTTGGCGGTATGTATTCAGAAGGATCTGTTTTAGTAAAACAAGCACGTGAAAAAGGGGTTACAGCACCAATTATGGGCGGTGACGGTATTGATTCTCCGACGATGGCAGAAGTTGCAAAAGATGGGTTAAAAGATACGTATTATACAACAGTAGCGACAGCACCAACAGCAACAGATAAAGGGAAAGTATTTGTAACAGAATATAAAGAGAAGTTTAAAAAAGATGTGGAAGCATATTCTGCATATGGATATGATTCAGCTGGCGTTATTTTACAAGGAATTAAAGATGCTATTAAGAAAAATGATGGAAAGTATCCAACACGTGAACAAGTACGTGATGCAGTTCGTGCTATTAAAGAATACGATGGTGTTATTACGAAAGTAGCTTTCGATGAAAAAGGTGATAACAAATTTGCGAAGGTTTACATTTATAAGTATGAAGGTGCGAAATATCCAGGAACGCAAGAAGGAGAGGTAAGTAAATAAGGAAAAAACCCGGCCGAGGCCGGGTTTTTAGTTTGGATTAGAAAGTCCATAGAAAAACATTGTGAGGATTTCTTTTGTTTGCTGTTCGCGATGTTCACCAACTAAGTGTGCAACGAATTGATCACTCATTTTAGAAAACGTATTGATATATAACAAAATCATTTCTTTTGAAAGATCTGGATTAATTTCTTTTTTCTGCTGTGCTTCTTCAATAAAGTGAAGAAAAAGGGGAAGCGCTTTTTCCATTTGATATGTAAATAGAAAATTACGCAATTCTTCATCTGTTTGCATTGCTTGTTCAATCATTTCAGGATGTAAACGAGTCACACTTTGTAATTTTCGAGTCATAATACGATGTATTTTTTCTTGAAAAGATAAGTCGCTCGTGAACAGTTCTTCATAATAATGAACTTCTTGAATGGTAAACTCTTGAATGAGTTCACGAAATAAAGCATCTTTACTTCCAAAATGATTATATATTGTAACTTGTGAAACCTTCGCTTGTTTTGCAATATCTTCAATTTTTACTTCTTTATATCCATATTTAAAAAACAATTCTAATGCAGCTGCTTTAATAGCCTGCTTTTTCTTTTTTTTCACCTTTTCAAAACCGTTCATATGAATCACCTCCACTTAAATATACAAGATGATAAGAAAGGAAACAATATTTTTGAAATATAGACTTTATTAAATTTCAAAAAATATTGATTCTCTTATAACGGAGGAGTATAATAATTTTGAAATATAAAATGTTTAATATTTCAAAAAATGAGGTGGAATCATGTTAATCGTTCAAAATGTCACGAAAAAATTTTCAAATGGAAAAGGCTTATTCGATATTTCATTTCAAGTAAAAGAAGGCGAAGTATTTGGTTATTTAGGACCAAACGGATCAGGAAAATCAACAACAATTCGTAATTTAATGGGATTTATACAACCTACTTCTGGAGCAGCGACGATGTTCGGATTGGATTGCTGGAAGGATGCGGCTGAAATTCAAAAAAGGGTTGGATATTTACCAGGAGAGATTTCTTTTATAGAAGGAATGAATGGATTGGGATTTCTGCAACTTATGCAAGGAATGCGTGGTATGAAAAGTAATGGTCGACGTGATGAATTAATTGAGCGCTTCCAGTTTGACGTGAAAACGCCCATTCGAAAAATGTCTAAAGGAATGAAGCAAAAAGTAGGGATTGTAGCAGCCTTTATGCATGATCCGGAAGTACTCATTTTAGATGAACCGACTTCAGGATTAGATCCGCTTATGCAACAGTTATTTGTTGATCTTATATTAGAAGAGAAACAAAAAGGAAAAACAATTTTTATGTCGTCTCATATTTTTACAGAAATCGAACGGACATGTGATCGGGTAGGGATTATTAAAGACGGGAAGTTACTGACAGTAGAAAATATTCATGATTTGAGAGCGAAACAAAGGCAAGTTATTGATGTGACAGTATCTTCACAAGAACAATTGCAAGCATTACAGAAAACGATACTACAAATTGATAGTGTGCAAGGGAATACAGCCTCGATTATTGTACAGGGAAATTATAATGAGCTTCTTCAAACATTAGCGCAGCACGATGTAATTGGTTTTCAGATGAGAACAATGGATTTAGAAAATATCTTTATGCATTACTATGATGAGGAAGGAGCGAATCGGTTATGAGTAAAGCGTTACTTGTTGCTAGTTTAAAAGCAAATGCCAAAATGATTTTGAACTATGCTGTCGGTTCAGTTCTTTATTTATGGTTACTAATTTGGATCTTTCCATCATTCTCATCTGTAAAGGGATTAGATGAAATACTGAAAGCGATGCCTCAAGGGGTATTAAAAGCAGTGGGATTCGAAAAAGGGATTGAACAATTGAATGATTTTTTAGCTGGAGAATATTATGGTTTAATCTTTGTTTTATTGTTGATGATATATAGTATTTTAGCATCAACACAACTAGTTGCTCATCTAGTTGATAGAGGATCAATGGCTTATTTATTATCTACTTCTGTTTCACGTACAAAGGTAATTTTGACACAAGCATCTGTCTTAATCATAGGGTTATTTACGATCGTTATAGCTACTTATCTTGGCGGTTTAGTCGGGGCAGAATGGCTAATTGAAAAGGTATCTCTTGATCAAGTATTATTTTTTAAACTCAATCTTCTTGGTGGACTTGTATTTCTTGTAATTTGTGCATATTCATTTTTCTTTTCCTGTTTATTTGATGATGAAAAGAAAGCACTAAGCATTTCTACAGGTATAACAGTATTGTTTTATGGACTTGATATGTTAGGGAAATTGAGTGATAAATTGGACTGGATGAGAAAGTTATCTATATTTAACTTGTATCGACCGCAAGAAATTGTTGATGGAAGCTATAATATATGGCCGTCAAGTATTGGTTTACTTGCAGCATCTTTTCTTCTTTTTATAGCGGCTATTATGCTGTTTAAGAGAAGAGACTTGCCTTTATAAAGATGCAATACACTTTATGTAAACATTATAAAAAATACAAACAACCTTATTTCACTATTTAACTGAGATAAGGTTGTTTTTTGATCTTTTCTTCTTGTAATAATTACTTAATTTTCAAGAAAATATTTGATTCTGAAAAAGATTAATTAAAATAATATATTCACGTGGAAAAACCGTCATAAATTTAGGTGGGAGAGAGTATGTGGCTATGTATAGCGACAGCTTACATATTGAAACATCAAAATAGGTTTATTTAGTGTAAGAAAGAATAAGAAGATTGCTATTGTTGTGAGTAGTAAAGATGAATTTGTCTGATAAAACATGAGAAAGTTTTTTCGGCAATACGAAAGGAATATAGGAAAGTGCTAAATAGAAGATATATAAAAAAATACAACAGCACTCAAATGATTGTCTTATATTAGTTTAACAAAGTAGTAATAAATAAAAGAGTTATAGTATTCCGTATCTTGAAGGGGGAGGGGATGCCATTTTCTTAGTTTATTTCATAGAATGATTAAAAATATTACTGTATTAAAATAATTTTTTATTTTCTAAATAATAGCACTTTAAAAAATTCAGAAAATTAGTAGAATATTAATTGGTAGTAATTTTCTGATAAATATATAGAAACATAGAGTTATCGGAAAATTTTTTTAGTTAGTATTGTACATAAAAATTAGGGAGGGTATAAAATGAAAAAGATGAAAAAAATCACAGCTGTAGTAGCACCAGTATTAGCGATGAGTATGGCACTAACAGCATGTTCTGGGGCAGGGGACAAAAAAGCAAGTACAGAACCAAAAAATGGGGACAAACAAACAGAAGGTAAGTTAGCGGCAAAACAAGTATTAAACTTAGTGGAAGCAAATGAAATTCCTACAATGGATGTTTCAAAATCATCAAATACAGTTTCTTCCCTTATGTTAGGGAATACGATGGAAGGTTTATATCGTCTGGATAAAGATAATAAGCCTACTCCAGGTGTCGCAGAATCTTATAAAAAGAGTGATGATGGTAAAAAATATACATTTAAACTTCGTAAAGACGCAAAATGGTCAAATGGTGATCCTGTAACAGCGAAAGATTTCGTATTTGCGTGGCAACGTCTGTTAGACCCAAAATCGGCTGCTGAATATGCATTCATTATGTATGATGTAAAAAATGCAAAAGCGATTAACGAAGGGAAATCACCAGTTGACTCTTTAGGTGTAAAAGCAGTAGATGATTACACATTAGAAGTAGAATTAGATAATCCTGTTCCGTATTTTCTTGGCTTAACAGCATTTACATCTTTCTTACCATTAAATGAGAAAGTTGTAAAAGAAAATGGAGATAAATATGGTCTAGAGGCTGATAAGATGGTCTATAATGGACCATTTAAAATGACAGAATGGAAGCATGAGCAAGGCTGGAAAGTAGTGAAAAACGATCACTACTGGGATAAAGCAAATGTTAAGTTAGATGAAATCAATTGGAGTGTTGTAAAAGAACAATCTACTCGTGTGAACTTATATGAAAGCGGCCAACTTGATCGCGTCGATTTAACAGCTGAATATGTTGATAAATATAAAGCAAAAAAAGATGAATTTGGAACGCAGTTAGAACCAGCAACATTCTTCTTACGTTTAAATCAAAAGCGTAACGGTCAAGATACAGTACTTAAGAATAAGAAAGCTCGTGAAGCAATTGCAATGGCCTTTGATAAAAAAGCATTAACAAATGTTATCTTAAATGATGGTTCTAAACCAGTAGACGCTCTTATTCCAGAAAAGTTTGCTGCTGGCCCAGATGGAAAAGATTACCGTGAAACATTTAAATCTACAGGTGTAAAAACTGATGTAAAGAAAGCGAAACAGCTTTGGGAAGAAGCGAAAAAAGAATTGGGTAAAGAAGAAGTAGCAATTGAGTTCTTAAACTATGATACGGATAGTGCAAAGAAAATTGGTGAGTACATAAAAGAACAGCTTGAGAAAAACTTACCAGGTTTAAAAGTCAATATTAAACTTCAGCCGTTCAAGCAAAAATTAAAATTAGAAACAGCACAAGATTATGATATGTCTTATGCGGGCTGGAACCCAGATTATGCGGATCCAATGACATTCTTAGATATGTTCCAAACAGGAAATCCACAAAACGAAATGAGCTATTCAAATGCGAACTATGACGACATCATTAAGAAATCTCAAGGTGAATGGCTAACAGATCCGAAAAAACGTTGGGAAGAAATGGCGAAAGCTGAAAAAATCCTACTTGAGGATGAAACAGCAATCGTACCGATGTTTCAAAGCTCAAAGGCATTTTTACAACGTCCAACTGTACACAATATTTATAAGCACAATGTTGGTAGCAGATTCAGCTACAAATGGGCATATATCACTGAAAAAGAAGGTAAATAATTATTTGAAAAGAGGAGGTGCGATATCGTATCCTCTTTTCGCTGTGCACATTTTGAAGCGTGATGAATACATACGCAGTACACTAAATGGAAGTTCTACTTTATTTCATAGAATGATCATATATTACTGTAATGAAATGATTTTAAGACTTTTAATAATGAGAAAGTTTTGTTAGAAATACAAGAGTACAAAATGAAAATATCACAAAGAGGATATGTATAAGAATTCGATATTTTGTAAATAATTGGTTTGTGTGTTTTTTTTAAAATAGTAATAAAATAAAAGAACCTAAGCATCCATATAGTAAAGGGATGCCTTTTTTCTTGAGTTGTTTTACAGAATGATTATAAATATTACTGTAAAAAAATAATTTTTTAAATTTTTTTAATAATAACACTTTACAAAATCTAAAAAATTAGTAGAATATTAATTAATAGAAATTTTCTGATAACTATATAGAAACATAAAATTATCAAAAAGTTTCTCACAAGTAGTATCGTACATAAAATTAGGGAGGGTACAAAATGAAAAAGATTAAAAAAATCACAGCTGTAGTAGCGCCAGTGCTGGCGATGAGCATGGCTTTAACAGCGTGTTCAGGGTCAGGGGACAAAAAAGCAAGCACAGAGCCAAAAAATGATGAGAAACAAACAGAAGGTAAGTTAGCATCCAAACAAGTGTTAAACTTACTAGAAACGCAAGAAATTCCGTCTATGGACTCTTCTAAAGCAACAGACCAAGTATCTTTCCTTGCGTTAAACAACGTAATGGAAGGATTATATCGCCTGGATAAAGACCAAAAACCAACTCCAGGTATGGCTGAATCATTTAAAAAGAGCGATGACGGTAAAACATATACATTCAAGCTTCGTAAAGATGCGAAGTGGTCAAATGGCGATCCTGTAACAGCGAAAGATTTCGTATTTGCATGGCAACGTTTATTAGATCCAAAAACGGCTGCTGAATACGCATTTATTATGTATGATGTGAAAAATGCACAGGCAATCAACGAAGGGAAAGCACCAGTTGATTCTTTAGGTGTAAAGGCTGTTGATGATTATACATTAGAAGTACAATTAGACAACCCAGTTCCATACTTCGTTGAATTAACAACATTTGGTTCTTTCTATCCATTAAATGAAAAAGTTGTAAAAGAAAAAGGCGATAAGTACGGCCTAGAAGCAGACAGCATAGTATACAATGGTCCATTCGCTATGACAGAATGGAAACACGAACAAGGTTGGAAGCTGAAGAAAAACGATCAATATTGGGATAAGAAATCAGTTAAGTTAGAAGAAATCAACTTTAGTGTTGTAAAAGAGTTATCTACTCGTGTTAACTTATATGAAAGTGGTCAAGCTGATCGTGTTACTTTGGCTGCTGAATATGTTGATAAATATAAATCGAAGAAAGATGAATTTGGAAGCTATTTAGAGCCGTCTACATTCTTCTTGCGCCTAAATGAAAAACGTCTGAAGCAACAAGATACACCGCTTCAGAACAAAAAACTTCGTCAAGCAATTGCAAAAGCATACGATAAGAAAGCGTTGGCGAATGTAATCTTAAATGATGGTTCCCAACCAGCTGACTATCTTGTACCAGCTAATTTCGTAAAAGGTCCAGATGATAAAGATTTCCGTAAAATGAATGGAGATGTAAAAGCTGTAACGTATGATGCGAAAGAAGCGAAAAAACTTTGGGATGAAGCGAAGAAAGAGTTAGGTAAAGACGAAGTAACACTTGAATTATTGAACTACGATACTGATAATGCGAAGAAAATTGGTGAGTACTTAAAAGAGCAATTAGAGAAAAACTTACCAGGCTTAAAAATCAACTTGAAAAATCAACCATTTAAGCAAAAATTAAAACTAGAAACAGATCAAGACTTTGATATCTCTTACGCTGGTTGGGGTCCTGACTATGCAGATCCAATGACATACATTGATATGTTTGAAACAACAAACTCTCATAACCAAATGAGCTACTCAAATAAAGAGTATGATGACATTGTTCAAAAAGGTAAAACAACATTGTTAACGCAAGAGAAAACTCGTTGGGAACAACTTGGAAAAGCTGAGAAGATGTTACTTGATGATGCTGCAATTGCACCGCTGTACCAACGCGGAACTTCTTACTTACAACGTCCAACTGTACACAACATTATCAAGCATAATGTTGGTGGTGATTTCAGCTACAAATGGGCATATATCACTGAAAAAGACAGTAAATAATTATTTGAAAAGAGGATGCGGTGACGTATCCTCTTTCTTTATGTGCACATTTTGAAGTGTGATGAATACATATGCAGTACGAAATAAAGTGCAACATTCATGAATAAATGTTGCACTTTATGATAGTTAACCCCACGAATTGGGTCTTTACGGGCAAGAATCTTCTATCGATAGCTCTTTTTTTAATATGCCCGTTACATGTGAGATAGAAGGAGATGGATATGAAACAATATTCTTATTTAGATTTCCTAGCAGCGTTTGGTATTGGCAGTGCACATCCAGGAGGTTTTGCGCTTACAAAGCAATTGTTAGCGCAGCTTTCATTAGACCAGCATACAAAATTATTAGAGATTGGATGTGGAACGGGTAAGACAGCTTCTTATATTGTGAAACAATATGGCTCAATTGTAAGTGCAGTTGAAATGGATCAAACGATGGTTGAAAAAGCAAAGAAGAGATGGAATAAGGATGGAGTGAATATTGAACTCATTGCAGGAAAAGCAGAGAAACTGCCGTTTCATGATGAACTGTTTCATATTGTATTAGGAGAATCCGTTCTTGCGTTTACAAATAAAAGAAAAGCGATAAATGAATGTTATCGTGTATTACAATATGGCGGGGCGCTGCTTGTTATTGAATTGGTAATTGAGCATCATTTACCAGTACATGAGGAAAAAAATATAGTAACTTTATATGGAATGGAGGAGTTATTAACAGAGCAAGAATGGGTTATACTCTTTAAACAAGCAAATTTTAAAACGGTACGTGTACTTGGAGGCGGAACCATTGCAGCAACAATTTCTGCACCTGTAGAAGAACAAGAATGGGATATATCAGATTTTATTTCACAAGATCTGTATTACGCATGGATTGCGCATGAACAAATTGTACATCAATACAAGCATATATTAGGACACCGGATTTTTATTTGCCAAAAATAAAGTGGAATTTTTGATTAATGTTGAAGTTCATTCCCCGTAAAAGTCCGATTAAGCGGGCTTTTACGAGGAATGAAAAAACGCTGATAGAAATTTCACTTTATTAAAAAAAGCCAACGATAACGTTGGCTTTTCTTTAAATGAAAAATAAAGCAGCTAATGAAATACCGAAAATAAATCCAAGACCAAGTTCAACGGCTCCAAATCCACCAAATCCTCCACCAAATCCACATCTACAGTCATCAAATCCACATCTATCACATCCACGAGATCTACGAGATCTACCAGATCTACAGTCATCAAATCCACATCCACAATGGTTACATCCACCTAAACCACCACAGAAATCACAGCCGAAGCCACCAAATCCGAACCCGTGGTCAAATCGCTTGCGATGAACGGGTTCAATCCATACTGATTCACCTGTTAGATCAACAATTCTTCCAATATGGATCTTGCCTTTATGATCTTCAATACGTACGACTCGTCCATAATATCGCCGGCATGTATGATAATGTTTATGAGAACTCATATAATTTTGCTCCTTTCTCTTTCCAATATTACGATATGATAAAGGGACAGGAGTGGCTTGTACGTTTGTCTATTCCATCATAATTGCCGTGAAAAACGGGAATGATAAGGAAGGACTGTTTTCTAGTAATGAAAAATGTTACTCCCTGTTAGGGTGAGATAAAAAGGAGCGGAAAAAATGAATCATTCAGATACATTTCAAACGTATGAAATGTCATGGGATGCATTAACGGATGCACTTCGAAAAGAGATGACACGTCAAGTAGGAGCTGATATTATTGATACCATTGTATGTGATTTACAAGATGGATTCGAAGTGTATACATACATACAAGGAGATCTTGCATTTGAGTATAAGGAAGCACTTGAACGAAAATATGGCACAGATAGCAAATTTCCAAACATATTAACAGTATTACTATTGGCGGATATCTACAATGTAAAAGAAAGTAACATTCGTCTTCATGCTGATCACAAAGAAAATCCAGTTGTAGAAGTATACGTAAAACAATGAGAGTGCTTGTAGATTGCACTCTCATTTTTGTTATAATAAAAGATAGAAAATTAAGAAAAAGGTGAAAGTATGAAGCGAGTGCGGTTACGTGAACTAGGAGTCAAAATTGGAAAATATGATGTAGGAAAATGGAATGCCATTACTGATGTTGAAAGTGTCTTAGTGTGTCATGTTACTTTGAAGGAAGAAATGCATATTCGTACAGGTGTCACGGCGATTTTACCGCATGATGGAAATATATTTCGTGAAAAAGTATTTGCTAGTTCTTATGTTATTAATGGCTTTGGAAAAACGATTGGAACGATTCAAATACAAGAACTAGGTGTACTTGAAAGTCCGATTATGTTGACCAATACATTTGGAGTTGCTCCGGTATTAGAAGGAACATTACGATATATGCTAGAGCAGAATGAAGAAATTGGTGATACAACTGGAACTGTAAATATTGTTGTTGGAGAGTGTAATGATGGATATTTACATGACATTCGAAAGCTTTATGTAAGACCAAAGCACGCAATTGAGGCCATTACAAATGCAAAAAATGGTCTAGTAGAAGAAGGGTGTGTGGGAGCCGGTACAGGAATGGCTTGTTTTGGATATAAAGGCGGAATTGGTACAAGTTCACGCAAAATAACCTTTACAAAAGAAACGTATACAGTGGGGGGGTTAGTTGTTACGAATTTTGGGAGAAAAGAAGATTTATATATTCGAAATGAGAGCGAGGAAACTATGCCAGATGGCTCTATCATGATTGTTATCGCAACTGATGCACCATTAAGTGATAGACAATTACAGCGCATAGCAAAGCGAGCGACTTTTGGACTTGCAAAGGCAGGTTCTTACGGAGCACATGGGAGTGGAGATATCGTTATTGCCTTTTCAACAGCAAATCGTATTTCTCATACGTCTACTACTGAATTATTACAATATCAATTTTTACGTGAAGATGGAGAAGAAATTTCTCACATATTTGCGATGGCAATTGAAGCTGTAGAAGAGGCAATATGGAATGCTTTATGTATGGCGGAAACGATGGAAGGGAGAGAGAAAAGAAAATTAGAGGCTATATTCTATGAAAATCTAAAAGATATATTTTAGTTTAAAATAATTTAATTATGTAAACTAAAATGAGTTATAGAGTGGAGCTCTATTTATTACTATTACATATAAACTCCAAAGTATAGATGTCAGTTTTTTCATTAATATATAGAAACAAATATAAATTAAACCGAAAAGTGACATATTGTAATAGCATAGGAAGTTGAAGTGTACTTCAATGAGAAGTGGCAGAAATATAGGATGAGAAAGAAATTTATGATGGAATTTAAAAGAAAATAAAAAACTGCATAGTATCGTTTTTTATTAAATTAAGTTTACATAATAATATTATATACCTGTTCGTTTTTCGAAATACAAGTCATATCTTGTATTTCTTCTCATAAGTTTAAACATAGGAATTTGTCTACAAAGGTGGCGAAGCTTCAACATGTATATTCGAATCATAGCCACATCTATTTTGTTTTTACTACTCATATGTATTAGTCCTTGTTCTAGTTTAGCGAAAGGAGAAGAAGCGAGACAGCGCGTTGTTTCACTTGTATATGATGATTCTGGTAGTATGCGTAATAATGATCGTTGGAAATATGCAAATTATGCATTGCAAAGTTTGATTGCATTGTTAGATGAAAAAGATACGTTTTCCTATGTTCCAATGAGTCATCCATCGCAAGATATAGCAGTTTCGTTGGAGAATAGTAAGCGGCAAGGGGAGATTGAAAAAATTCAAGCATGGAATGAGAGTGCTAATACACCTTTTCAATCGGTGGAAACAGCTATCCAATCTATTAAGAGGCAAGTTCAAGTGAATGCGAATCGTGAATTTTGGCTTATTATTCTAACAGATGGAGCGTTTAATGAGCTAGAAAAACAAGATGATAGTGGAAAAAAAAGGATTTCAGAAACGCTCAGTACTTTTAAAAAAGAAATGGAAGCAAAAAACATTTCGTTACATGCAGTATTAATTACAATGGAAGAAAATTTAGGGGTGCAAGAATATGCGCAAATGAACGTCTTTAAAGATATTTGGAAACAACAGATGAATGGAATCGTGTTCCCTACAAGTGGAGAAGATGGTGTTGTCCACAGTGTCAACCAAGCGGCTGCCTTAATAGCAAATCGTGATCCGTTTTCAACAGTAGAAGAAGCGGTGAAAACAAATATAATAAAAAACAAGATTGAAATTACAACACCATTTCCGTTAAAACGAATTACACTTGTTAGTCAATCTTCTCAGAACATACCGTATCATGTCCAAAATATACAAGGGTTGCTTAATTTACAATCGAGATTTTCGATTCAAGCACCAGCGGGAATCGGATTATATGGTGGAATTACACATATAATACCTAAAAATAATGCTGTAATGGAACCGGGGAAATATATAGTAGAAATTGATCAAGCAGTGACAAAGGAAAATATGAAAGCACTGGTAGAACCAGCATTAGATTATACCGTTTCTGTATATGAAAAAGGAAAGGAGCAGAAAAAAGAGACAGAACAAATCTATGAAGATCAAACAGCAATTATAGAAGCAAAACCAACAAATGTACCGGTGGATGCCTCATATTTTACTGCTCAAATAGAAATAAATAATCAAATGCATTCGATGCAATGGGATGGGAAACGAAAAGCCTTCTACTACGAAACAAAGATAGGGAAAGATGCGGTACATGGAAATGTGTACATGAATATAAAAGGTTTTTATCGCCAAACGAAAGAATTTCGTATTCAATCTGTTCCAAAACCAAAACTATCATTAAAAGTAGTTACAACGAATTATAAAGAAAAAGTTACAAATTTAGAACATAGCGCACCATTTATTATACAGCCACTGTTAAATGAAGAATCAATGCCAGAAGCAGAAGTAAGGGAATTGTTGAAAACAGCTACTATTACATTTCATAAATCTATCAACTATGAGTTAAAGCAAAATAGAAATCAAATATATGTATATCCTCGTCCTTATTACTCCAACACATTTAATTTTACAGATACCGGCATCATAGAAGCTACCATCACATTACGAGATTCACAATCGCAAAAAGTTAGTAAACAAATTTCGTTGTCTATTATTGACGTTCCTTTTTTAGAGCGTTATGCGACCATTTTTCAGTTCGTTTTACCATTTAGTATCATCTTATTCATTATTGTAACTCTTATCATTGGGTGGATAGTTCGTCCTCGTTTTCATAGAAAAGCGCTTATGTATTATGAATGGGATCAATCTATTGCGGAAGATTGGTTATATAAATCTGAACCAGAATCACTGCGAACGAAATGGTGGAATCATTATTTTGGTATTCCATTTCGAGCGGAGCGGAAAACAGTGCAGTCTGTTACGTTAATTGCAAAAAAAGGATCAAAATCTATATTTGTTACGAAAGATTCTCAAGTACCAGGCATGGTAATTGATGGTATGTTTCTAACAGATGAAGAAGTAGGACGCGAGCATAAAACGTTATATCCGAACGAAATGGTTGTTATTGATCGCGGCTATGGAAAAGAAGTATACAGATATGAATGTGAATAAATAGGAAGGTGGTTCACATGGATTTTCAAGTACCAACAATTTTAATTGGACTTGGCGGAATTGGAAGTACAGTTACACATGATATTTACCGGAAACTTCCGAAGGAACGGCGTAAAAAAGTAGCGATGCACGTATTTGATACAGATATTAATACGTTAAGTCACTTTCAGCATATTCGTAAATTTGTGACACAAACGAGCTCCAGTAAAACACCGCGGGAATATATGGCAGAAGATCCAACGATTCCAGATTGGTTTCCGATTGACCCGACTGTACTAGATAAACCATTAACGGAAGGCGCTGGTCAACTTCGGGTTATTTCTCGATTGGCACTTCGCGCAGCGATGAAGGAAGATAAATTAACAACTTTTTGGCAAGAAATTGAGAAGATTTTCCCCGTAACAAGTGATACAACGGAATATGGTGTGCGCGTTATTATTGTTACGTCATTAGCTGGTGGCACAGGTTCTGGTATGTTTCTACAAATTGCTCTATATTTACGAGAAATGCTTCGAAAAAAGTTGCAACATCATAACATTTTAATTCGCGGTGCTTTTTTACTTCCTGATGTTCTCGTTAAAACGCGTACAATAAGCGGCAAAGAATTTGAATCAGTGCAGGCAAACGGATATGCATCATTAAAAGAATTACATGCAATTACTTTAGGATCTACAGGAGAATTATCACGTCGTGGGGGCGTTACAATTGAGCTAGAATATCGTCCTGATCAAGTGGATGAAGATGGACGCACAAATCATACCATTATGCAGCATCATTTACCATATAATTATTGCTTCTTATATGATTATGAAAATTTACATGGTCATCATTTGCATAGTTTGTCTGATTATATGGAACAAATGACAAATACAATTTATTTACAATTATTTAGTCCGATGTCAACGAGTCATTTTGCACAAGAAGATAATCAAATTCAACAACTTGCTGATTCAAATGGTAAAGCTCGTTATTGCGGAGCAGGAGCTGCAAAACTTATTTATCCATACGAAAATGTTCTTCGTTATTGCGCTTTAAAGTGGGCGGTACAAGGATTAGATGAATCATGGCTTCATTTAGATCGACTTTTTCAAGATAAGAAAAATCGGTATGAACAAGACGTTCGCCGCGGCATGCAGCGTGAAAAGCCTGAGCGGGGGAAAAGTTTTTTAGAAGATTTAGAGCATTTGGCGACTCGTCCAGAACAGGCACATGTATTTTATAAGCAAATGTATTATGAAACGCGTGAAGGAGCAGAAGGCGGAAAGATTGGTGTATCAAAATCAAAATTATTTTTAGAAGCAGTAGAAAATTATGTGCAGCGTACGGTACAAAAGGATGAAGAGTTAAATCGATTGCAGCGAGAGTGTAAAATTTCAGCTGCAAAGCTGAAAATTGCTGAACAAATGAAAGGTGAAGTGGCACGAGTAGACCATGCTGTGCGTTTATATGCGTATGCGATACCAAGTCGTGTGCATGAGCATGTAACAACGTTGATATATGATATGATTGAAGCTGATCGATTTACACCGAGCGGCTCAGAGGGACAGTCATATCAGTTGAATACATGGTTTTTAAAGAAAACAGATCCTGTTCACCCTGTGGCTGCACGCTACATGTTATACGAAATTCGTAAATTGTTAACCGAAAAAATGAATCGCCTACATGAAAATAATGAACAAAAGCGCAGTCTTATCCAAAATTATGATAAAAAGTTTAATGTAAGTAATATTGAAGGAACGGTAACAGCCGTTAGACGTGTTGAATTGGCGCAGCAGCAAAATTGGTTTGGAAAAATATTTCATAATGACCAGCGGACATTTCGAAAAGAATTTCAAGATATTATAACTCAATATATACACAAATTAAATGAATATCGAAAAGAAATGTTACTAGAGCTTGTATATCAATCTTTATATCAAGCTGTAGAGAAAATGATTCAATATTGGCAGCGTTTCTTTGATAATTTACAAGAAACTCGTGAAAATTTATTATTAGACATTCAAAAACGTAGTAAAGAATTTGAAGGGAAAACAAATCCAACAAATGTATATGTATTAGCAGATGAGCGAATGCAGGAAGAGATGTGGAAGGATATTCATCACCATGTAAACAATGGTGTGCTGCCAAAAGAGATATCTGCTGAAATTTATATGAGTTTATATCGTGAATATTGCAGAGGAGCACAAGCAGAGGAAGGGCAATCACAAAAAGTAGAAGATTTTTATCGGAAACATATTTTGACATATTGTGAGCAGGAATTACAAGATCGCTACCGAGATAAATTAGAATTAAATATTATTGATGCATTGCGGAAAGAAGCGGCTATTCAAAAGCGTGATATGACAGAGTATGTAAGTGAAAAAATTGAAGATTTGCTGCATCTAGCAAGCCCATTTATACCGAAAGTTGCGCATCATCGTGAATTGCAATATTGGGGTATTCATCCGCTCGTTCATCAAGGATTAAATGAAGAAACGTTACAAGAGATGTTCCAGGAAAAGGAAACGGTTGATGCAGCCTTTTCACCGTATGAAATTGTATGTTACCGTGCGCATTATGGATTGTCGCTGCAAGATTTTCCGAAATTATCGTCTGGACATATTGCAAATGGTTATGTGAATGAGAAGGGAGATTACTTTCAGTCTTATTATCGCCGCGTAAATAAATTAAACGTTCGTAAATCGAATTTAACACCGCATCTTGATAAGTATTGGCACTTACCTGCTTTTATGCCTGACTTAAATGCTACACAAACAAAACTGGATTATGATAAGTGTAATCGTGCTTTATTGTACGCATATATATATCGTTGGATTAGTCTTGCCGCTGTGGACGGTCAGTTTGTTTACCAATATAACGGAGTAGGGCGAAGTTCTCTTATTCAATCCATGGGGAAAAATGTAACAAATGAAGGATATAAATTGCATCGTGCACTGCTTCATAACCCATTTATATATGAAAATATCATTTCTCGTTTTGAAGAGGAACAAGAAAAAGCATTGCAGCACGGAGGACATTTATATACACATTCCTTTCTGTTAGGTGCGCAAGATATAAAATGGCTCCGAAAAGAACATGTTCACAATATTTTAGATGTTATCTTGATGTACGATAAGGAAGCAAAATATGATCCGACATTAGAAGAAACATCTGACGAATTGTTACGATTACTTGTTAATGAAATTGAACAATATTTTAAAGCTTATTACGGGACCGGAGCGGAAACAGCAGCAAAAAAAGAAGCGACTTTATTTGTAAAGCAACTATGGAATCGCTCATATGCAAAAGAATTTGTGGATCCAAACAGTGCACCGTATAAGAAATGGTTACATCTTCTTAACGTTCAAATAGAAGAGGAAGATACTAATGCGAATGTTTAGGAAAAGATAGGGAATCCTTAACTTTGGAATTTATTATTTGGAAAAGAGGGATTCTCATGCCATTTCTTGGAAGTGTATATCAAGTGTTTGGCTTATATTCAGAAATTTATCATGCGATGATTTGTATGGAGGGAAAAGATAGTCAACCTATTGATGAATGTATGAATCGAGATGAAAAAGAAACTGTAGAAAAACGATAAAGAACATGCAGTAAATTACTGCATGTTCTTTTCGTTTTCTTATAGTTTTACAACATTCTTAGATTTTGACCTCTGTTAACTTGTTTGAATGCAAATTACTGTAACATTACTATCATTTGGTACTTCTTACATTCAAATCCTTTTTCACTATTAAACCATTTTCCTGTCTTGATTGTTTTCATATAAAAACCTTTTAAAATATTACTAAAGATGTGTTTCCTATTTATATGAACCGAGCAAATATAAGCATATATTTAAATCTGTTATCATTTTTACGTTAAAATGGAAGATAAGAACAGTAAATGTTCATTATCGTTTTTGAAACCTCAAAACAACGAAAGCCCTACCTCTCTTTCGTCCTTACGGCTCCGATGACCGTGCCAGTATGAATCGGGATATCCAAAAACAATGCTTGGATAAATGAATCTCATCGTATACTTAGAAGTATGAGAATAAAAAGTGGTGAGAATAATTCATTTAGAGGAAAAAGAATTTTTTCTTAGAGGGTAATGTTTCTATAATCAAATCGTATTTGTAATCATATCATATTGAGGTACATAAAGCAAAAAAAAACAAAATAGATGTTAGGCTATTTTGTCGTTTTAGGTATTTTATATAATTTAAAATCAAGTTCAAAACGGTTTTAGAAGGATTTCTTTACCTAACCGACTTTCGTATTTAACAAATCAATTGCCTGATTTTCAGTAATTCCTTTAATTAAACTTAATTCACTAATTAAAATTTTTTGTGCGTTGTCTAACATTTGTTTTTCACTTGCATTAAGCGCCCTTACTTTATTTCTACGTATTAAGTCGCGAACTACTTCAGCACCTTCTTGTATTTCACCCGTCTTCATTTTCTCCATATTTTGGGTATATCTTTGCTTCCATGAGAGTGAATCATCTGATTCACCGTACTGAAAAATAAGTAATACATTTTCTAATGTAAGCATATCAGCAATTAATCGTATACGTGATTGTATCATTTTTTTCATCGGAATCATTACTTCCATATTACTAATAGGTATTCTTATTACATAATATTTTTGTTTTTCTCCTAGGATTTCTTTTTCTTCTATGGCTTTAATCACACCTGCTCCGTGCATTGGATAAACAATTTTATCGCCAATTTGAAACAAATAATCCACCTCCATATGGTAACCTTTTTAAGTTTATCATATATAAGATGATAAGTAAAATTATTTATATTATCACAAAAATATTATCATAGTCAATATTTTTTGTTTGATTAGGTAAAATCATTGTTACATATGTATAAAACTAAAAAATTAAATGAGTGTATAATAAATTGAGCCTCCTATCAGTGGGGGCTTACTGCCCGTTAATGCAGGATAAATAATTGATTGAAAAAATGTATGAAAGAGGTTTAATAATATGCTGAAATGGGGTTATTTTGTAATTATTAATGTTCTCGCTTTTATGATGATGGGACTAGATAAAAGAAAAGCAAAGAAGAAACAGTGGCGCACGCCGGAGAGTACGTTGTTTTTGGTTGCTGCAGCAGGGGGAGGAATTGGAGCTTGGATTGGGATGTATGTGTTTCATCATAAAACACATAAAAATAAGTTTGTGTTTGGTATTCCATTTCTTGCGGCTGCGGGGGTGTATATCTTTTGGATATTATAGTTAGGCGGTCCGTGTAAAAAAGTTATGTAGCGGAAAATTGTAAAAAGGTAGAAGGACAATTTATAATGAAGAAAAAAGAAAAGAGGGGAGTCAAATGGAAGCGCAAAAAAAGGGAATCATATATGCAACAAGTGCATATATGATGTGGGGAATTCTGCCGCTTTATTGGAAATTGGTAGATGAGGTTCGTGCAGAAGAAATTTTAGCTCATCGGATCGTTTGGGCATTCGCTTTTATGTTACTTGTTTTAGTGATTTGCAAACGTTTTGGTCAATTTATGAATGAGCTTGTGCAATTTTTTAAACGTCCTAAATTATTCATGTCATTAACTGCTGCTTCTATATTAATTAGCGGGAACTGGTTTGTGTACATATGGGCTGTTAATCATAATCATGTCATCGAAGCAAGTCTAGGTTATTATATTAATCCGCTTGTTAGCATTTTACTTGGCACGCTCGTTTTAAAAGAAAAACTCAATTTTTGGCAATATGTTGCCGTAGGGTTAGCGGCATTTGGGGTTGCAATTTTAACAGTTCGCTATGGATCCATTCCGTGGATTGCGATTTCGTTGGCATGTACATTTGGCTTATATGGTTTATCAAAGAAATTATTAGATTATGATTCAATGATTGGGCTCACGATGGAAACGATGATTGTAATGCCGATTGCTCTTATATATTTAGGGATGTTAGGTGTTCAAGGAATTGGTTCGTTTGGATCAGTTTCAATTACGTCGACGTTACTTTTAGCTGGTGCTGGTATTGTTACTGCATTACCGCTTTTATATTTTGCAAAAGGTACAAAGCTTATTCCGTTATCAATGGTCGGATTTTTGCAATATATTGCACCCACAATTAGTCTTGTATTAGGAATTTTCGTCTTTCATGAACATTTTACAGGGACTCATATGATAGCATTTTTCTTTATTTGGATTGCGTTATTTACATTTTCGATAGCGAAAACGAAATTTATGTTAAATAAGCAGCCAAAATTTATAAAAAATAAATCTGCAAAAGTTTCGTAAAACGGCATAGTATTATGTATGCCGTTTTCTTTATAATGTAAGTAAGGATATTCCATTATAAGCGGTGAGGTGCAAATTATGGAAACAATTTTACATAACAATCCATTAATGTCTGCAGTGATTGCTTGGTTTTTAGCACAACTTACAAAAGTTATAATCACTTTAGTAAAAAAGAGAGAATTTGATTTTGCACAGTTTTTTGCTTCTGGTGGAATGCCGAGTTCTCACTCTTCTACTGTGACAGCATTAGCAATAGCAATTGGGATTGAAGAAGGAATTACGAGCTCTGTATTTGCAATCGCGACGATTTTTGCGATTATTGTCATGTATGACGCATCCGGAGTGAGGCTTGCTGTAAGTAAACAAGCCAAAATTTTAAATGACTTTTTTCATGGGAGACAAACGGAGTATAAAAAATTGAATGAACTTGTCGGTCATACGCCATATCAAGTCGTTGTCGGGGCAATTTTAGGAATTGTTGTTGCGATTTGGTATTGTTCGTAAGCAAAGTGAAGAATGAACTTCACTTTGCTTTTTTGTTTTACACATATTTACGTATGTTATTGAATATTGTATATGGATTCAATAAAGAGGGGGGACATCTATGCTGCTGTATGAAAAAGTAAAACAGGAAATGGAGAGACAAGTTACAGCATTACGTACGATGCAGCAAAGAGATGGAACATGGCGTTTTTGTTTTGAAGGATCCCCGTTAACCGATTGTCATATGATTCTATTATTACGTATGTTGCGAAGAGAAAAAGAAATAGAGCCATTTGTGACAAGACTTATTTCTTTACAAGCAAATGAAGGGACATGGAAATTGTATGAAGATGAGCTGAATGGAAATCTTTCTGCTACAATTCAAGTGTATGCTGCATTGTTAGCTTCTAAGAAATTTAAGAAAGAAGATCATATGATGCGTCGTGCAGAACAATTTATTCTTGAACAAGGTGGCATTACAAGCGCTCACTTTATGACGAAGTTTATGTTAGCCTTACATGGGCAATACGGTTACCCTGCATTGTTTCATTTTCCCATGCCTTTTTTCTTTTTACCAGATCATTCCCCGTTTAGTATGTATGAATTGAGTAATACTGCACGTATTCATTTCGTTCCTACGCTCATTTGTATGAATAAGAAATTTGTAATAGAAGAAAATATGATTCCTAATCTTAATTACATAGCGGGTGCGAATAAATCAAGTTGGTTTCATAATAAACGCTCTTCTGTTCTGCAAACAATTTTATCAGAAGGGAAAAAGCTCATTTCTTATCCTTATTCTCTTCATCAAAAAGGATATAAAGCAGCGGAACGTTTTATGCTAGAACGTATAGAAGGAAATGGAACACTTTACACATACGCTAGCGCTAGTTTTTATATGATTTACGCTCTCCTTGCTCTCGGTCATTCTATACATTCTCCTATTATTGAGAAAGCTGTATCAGGGATACAGTCGTACATATGGAATACAAAAAATGGTGCCCATTTGCAAAACACACCTTCAACAGTGTGGGATACTGCTCTTTTAAGTTATGCTTTGCAAGAAGCAAATGTGTCAGAAGATGATGCGATGATTGAACGTGCAAATCGTTATTTATTAAAGAAGCAGCATACTTCTTATGGGGATTGGCATGTTCATGCACCTTCTTTACCTCCTGGCGGATGGGGATTTACTGATACGAATACCATTGTGCCAGATTGTGATGATACAACAGCGGCGCTACGTTCACTTACTTACATTGCGAAGAAAGATAGGAAAGTAGAACAAGCTTGGAATAAAGGGATACAGTGGATTCTTGGAATGCAGAATAAAGATGGAGGATGGGGAGCGTTTGAGAAGGATGTTGATAAGCATATGTTTGCGCATGTTCCTCTCGATAGTGCAGAAGATATGATTCTTGATCCGTCTACAGCAGATTTAACAGGGAGGATACTTGAGTTTTTTGGAACTTATGCGCCAAATAAAATAAGTGCAAATGATTTACACCGGGCAATGCAATGGCTCCTCCGTACTCAAGAGCAAAATGGTTCTTGGTATGGAAAATGGGGAGTTTGTTACATATATGGTACATGGGCTGCTGTAACAGGTCTGCGTGCAAACGGATTGCCAGCAAATCATCCAACGTTAGAAAAAGCAGCGCGGTGGTTAGAAACGATTCAACATCGTGATGGAGGCTGGGGAGAATCGTGTAGGAGTAGTAAAGAAAAGCGGTTTATTTCAATACCTTTTAGTACACCTTCTCAAACGGCATGGGC
This sequence comes from Bacillus sp. S2(2024), assembly GCF_050474045.1. NCBI lineage: Bacteria > Bacillati > Bacillota > Bacilli > Caryophanales > Bacillaceae > Bacillus > Bacillus sp. S2(2024). The sequence goes on along the minus strand of NZ_JBFLUS010000003.1, from coordinate 2,481,308 downwards.
TTTAGATGCCCTAATCGCTGTACATGATACAGAAACAGCATGTATTCAAAAGGGAATCAATTATTTGTTAGAGCATTCTTTAGAACATATTGAATATCCGACTGGAGCAGGATTGCCTGGGGAATTTTATATTCGTTATCATAGTTATCATCGCTTATTTCCCTTACTTACCTTTGCGCATTATGTGAAAAAATATAAAAAATAAACCGAGAATATGTCCTCGGTTTATTTTTTGTTTGGTTGGTGTTTTTGACGTGCATCTGCAGCATCTGCACGAGCTTGAGCTTCTAAGTCATCTTGGTCAGCGAGTTCTTGAGAAAACTCAACATCAATGCCATCAGATACTTTGTTTTGCTGTAAATTCTTATTTTTCATCTCACACAATCTCCTTGTGTTTTGCTAAGTTGCAATTATAGTGTGACACAAATAGACTTTTTTATGCAAAAAAGGAGAATGAAATATATAAGACGAAATATATAGAAAATACATAGAAAAAGTGAGGGAGAAAGATGAATTTTTTAGAGGGGAAAACAGCTGTTGTTACAGGTGCAGCACAAGGGATTGGAAAAGAAATTGCACGTGTATTTGGCGCGTTAGGAGCGAAAGTATTACTTAGCGATATGAATCAAGAAGCTTTAAACGGTGCGACAACACAATTGTTACAAGAAGGATATGATGTAAGGGCGTATGTTTGTGATGTAAGCAGCCATACGGATGCAAAATCGCTAATTGAGTATGCGATTCAAACATACGGTGCATTGCATATTTTAGTAAATAATGCTGGAATTACACGAGATGCAATGTTGCATAAAATGGAAAAAACAGCATGGGAGCAAGTATTGCAAGTAAATGTAACGGGTGTATTTAACTGTATGCAACCAGCACTTTTGTATATGCGTAAACAACAATATGGACGTATTATTAATATTTCTTCAATTAGCTGGCAAGGAAATATCGGCCAAGCAAACTATGCGGCTGCTAAAGCAGGTGTAATTGGGCTTACAAAAACAGCATCAAAAGAAGCAGCTGGATTTGGTGTTACATGTAATGCAATTTGTCCTGGATTTATGGATACCGATATGACGCAAGCCATACCGGATAAAGTAAAGGAAAAGATGATTGCAGCCATTCCAGCGGGGCGAATCGGGGCACCGCAAGATATTGCACATGCAGCTGCCTTTCTAGCATCAGATTTTGCTTCTTACATTACTGGAGAAGTACTAAATGTAAGTGGTGGGTTACAAGTATAAAAAGGAGTAAGGCATAGAGCAGGGAAAATGTCTTGCTACCCTTTTAGCTTAATTGTTGCTTTGAAATAAAGTTTGATCAAAAGTATCTCGTAAACACGTATTTTACAGTAAATGAAAAGGGTTCATTTTGGATATAGTTTGGTCAAAATGAATCCTTTCTTTTAAATAATCTTTCAGTTTTGTAAAAAAGTTTAATCAAAACTCATTTCGATTTCTTTGAGTTAAGAGATAAAGCATCTTATCTTTTTTATACATGTCGTAACTTTATTCAAAACTTTGCGTCTTTTTCACAAACATCGTAACTCTATTTCAAATTCATAGTTATGAAAAAGGAAAAAAGTCCTTTACTAAGTAATAAAGATTTTTACTGAAAAAGAACACTATTCCTTTATCAAAATTTTATCAATTTAATAACAATGTTAAATAAAAAATAAACCTTATGAACTTTATGTGGATACTGAAGGTATTTTCTCTTGAAAAGCTTCTCTATAAATGAGGGCATTTGTGGTACAAAAAAGGATAGAACATACAGAATTATTCTGCTTGTATCTATCCTCTTCTTTTTTTCATATATAATGTGTAACATTATATATTTGCTCTTGGTGAAACAAAGATTGATTCAAATTTCTTGAATCTAAATAGAACAATTGGTAAGACCTTTTTTAGTTTAAGTTAATCCAAACGCTTTTTACTTCTGTATAGTTATTTAACGCATAAGAACCCATTTCACGCCCAAGACCTGACTGTTTATAACCTCCAAACGGAGAGGCCGCATCAAAGACGTTATAACAGTTTACCCACACTGTTCCAGCTCTTAATTTACTTGCAACATAATGCGCATTCTTCAAATTTTCTGTCCACAAACCAGCAGCTAATCCATATGCTGATTTGTTAGCACGTTCAATAACTTCATCAATGTCATCAAATGGCATTGCAGCAACGACAGGACCAAAAATTTCTTCTTTCGCAATTGTCATTTCATCTTGTACAGCTGCGAAAATTGTTGGAGCAACATAATAACCTTGTTCGTAAGGTTTAGTTCCACCAACTAATATTTCTGCTCCCTCATTTTTTCCTTTTTCAATATAGCCCATTACTCGATTTTGTTGTTCTTCTGATACAAGGGGACCAATATTTGTTTGTGGATCTAATCCAGATCCTTGCGTTAAGCTCTTTGAGTATAAGGCAAGATCTGCAACAACATTATCATACATTTTCTTTGGAATGAACAAGCGAGATCCAGCACAACATACTTGTCCTTGGTTAAACATAACGCCAGAAAGTGCTGCTGGAATTGCACGTGATAAATCAGCATCGGGTAAAATAATATTTGGTGATTTACCACCAAGCTCTAATGTTACGCGTTTTAATGATTGGGATGCTTCTTTCATAATGTGTTTTCCAACTTCAGTTGAGCCTGTAAAAGCAATTTTATCAATGAGAGGATGACTAACAAGAGCTTGACCAGCTGTTTCACCATATCCTGGTACAATGTTAATAACACCTTTTGGGAATTCAGCTTCTTCTATCAGTTCAGCTAAATATAATGCGGAAAGAGGAGTTTGTTCTGCTGGTTTTAGTACGACGGTACATCCAGTTGCTAGTGCTGCACCCAACTTCCACATCGCCATTAAAAGCGGGAAGTTCCATGGGATAATTTGACCCACAACACCAACGGGTTCATGGCGTGTATAATTAAAATAATCTCCTGAAACAGGAATTGTTTGACCGACTAATTTTGTTGCCCATCCGGCATAATAACGCATATGTTCAATTGCAAGAGGAATATCTGCAGTTGTTGTTTCTTGAATTGGTTTTCCGTTATCAAGTGTTTCAAGCTGTGCAAGCTCATCTTTATGTTTTTCCATTAAATCAGCAAGCTTGTACATGCAGCGGCTGCGCTCGGCTCCGCTCATACGTGACCATGGTCCTTCATCAAATGCTTGGCGTGCCGCTATGACTGCTTTATGGATATCTTCACGACCGCCTTCATATACAACAGCTAACGTATCGCCAGTTGCTGGATTTGGTGTTTTAAATGTCTTTCCGGAAGCGCTTTCAATGAAAGCTCCATTTACATATAGTTTCTTTGTTCCTTGTAAAAATTTCTCTACTTTTTCATGGAGATTCACAGCTAGTTGACTCATTGTATAACCCCCTTAAGAATATATAATGTAAATGCAGCAAAATACTGCATTTATTCCAAAGAAAAGAGGAGTTGCGGGATAAAATGAAACTTCCATCAATGTTTTTTCTTCATTTCCCACTGATGGTTAGTCCAATCAATTGAGCTCTTACGGACAGTTATCTCCCATCTATCTTTTTTGCTCTCTCAAAATCCCGAGAGAGCAGTTTTACTGACCGTTAGTGCGGGATAAACTAGGTGAAGGACATCCAATTTCAATCGTAACTTAAAAAATCAGAAATTTCAATCTTATTTATATTAAAATTGTTAAAAATATGTAATTTTGTAATGTAAGTCTAATATGATTCACAAGAGATATTCATTTTGCTTTTTTTTTATAGGAAAAACGATACAAACAATGGTACAATAATACATCGTGAAAGGAGGAGAAAGAAATGAATCAACATCATGATGATCCGCGTTTTCGCATCGCACATCGTGAAGCGTGGATCGGAGTTGGACTTGCTGTTATCAACTTTCTAATATGGTACGGTTTCGCATATGGATTAGGTAGTGGCAATCCCAAAGAATATACATATATACTAGGGTTTCCGGCCTGGTTCTTTTATAGTTGTATAGTAGGGTTTATTGTAATGGTTTTACTTATTGTATTTGTTGTCCGTTTCGTATTTCAAGATGTTTCGTTTGATGAGGAAGAAAAGAGTGAGGAATGAAAATGAACTGGTATGTAATTATTCCAATGATGTTATCTTTTGTTGTTGTGTTTTTAATTGGTGTATATGCGGCGAGACGTGTTCAAACGACCGCGCATAACAAATTTTTGCAAGAGTATTTTCTAGGCGGGCGCGAACTTGGTGGATTGTTATTAGCAATGACGATGATTGCGACGTATGGTAGCGCAAGTAGCTTTATCGGCGGGCCTGGAATTGCATACAATATGGGGCTTGGCTGGGTATTGTTGTCGGCTATTCAAGTTGTAACGGGTTACATTGTACTAACTGTACTTGGAAAGAAATTTGCGATTACTGCAAGAAAAATGGAAGCTATTACGTTAATTGATTACTTGAAAGGAAGATACAACAATAAAGCTGTTGTTATTTTATCAGCATTATGTATTATTATTTTCTTGTTTTCGGCAACTGTTGCACAGTGGGTTGGCGGCGGAAGATTAATTGAATCGTTAACAGGTCTTTCTTATACAACGTCTTTATTTCTTTTTACATTTTTTGTACTTGTTTATGTTTTGATTGGCGGATTTCGTGCTGTTGCGCTTTCAGATACAATATTAGGTCTTATTATGCTGCTCGGTACAACAATTATTTTAATTGGTACAATTATTGCGGGCGGTGGTATTTCGAATATTATGCACGAGCTTGTACAGATTAATCCCAATTTAGTTACGCCATTTGGCGCAGATGGGAGTTTAACAAAGGTATATGTGTCTTCGTTTTGGATTTTGATTGGTGTTGGAGTGGTAGGTTTGCCGCAAATTAGTGTACGTGCCATGTCTTATAAAAATTCAAAAGCGATGCATCAAGCTTTAATTATTGGGACTGTTGTCGTCGGTACAATTATGATTGGTATGCATCTAACGGGTGTATTTGCCCGTGTTGTTTTACCAGGAGTGAGTGTGCCTGATAAAGTAATGCCATTGCTTGCGATGAAAGTATTGCCCCCTTGGCTTGCTGGTATTTTCTTAGCAGCTCCAATGGCGGCTATTATGTCGACAGTTAACTCATTGTTATTGCTTGTGAGTTCTTCCATTATTAAAGATATTTATGTAAATTACATAAACGAAAATGCTGCTGCTCAAACAGTAAAAAGAGGAACGCTATGGATTACAGCAATTGTTGGATTACTTGTTTATGCTGCAGCGATTAAACCGCCTGATTTCTTAATTTGGTTAAATTTATTTTCCTTTGGTGGTTTAGAGGCAGCGTTCCTTTGGCCGCTTGTGCTTGGGTTGTATTGGAGAAGGGGAAATGCTGCCGGAGCCCTTGCTTCTATTGTTGTTGGAGTTGGCTCTTATATGGGATTTCATTTGCTGCTTCCTAATCCTCTTGGTGTTCATACGGTTGTATTTCCGGTTTGTTTAGCATTTATTGCTTATATTATAGGAAGCACGTTGTTTTCACGTAAGTTGCAGCAACAAATTTAAAGTCTTTATATAAAAAGAGCAAGAGTTGTCTCTTATCAAGAACTAAATTAAAAAAATCTCGATTCATAAAGGACAATACATATTTTATATAACTAATATGTATTGTCCTTTTTATTAAATTAAAGCATCCGCTAGCTGAATAATAAATTCAGAAATTATCCTTTGATTTCAATTACAGTAACCCCTTCAATTTTTACATCAAAAGTTATAGTAACAAGACCTACTGATGGATTATGTGGAACCGTATAAGTGTCATATTAGATTTTCACTATAAAATCAAATTGAGAAAATCCATCTGTTATTCGTGTAACCTCAAATATTTCTGCATTTCATAATCCATTACTACGATTTGGATATTTTTTATTAATCACTTCTCGGGCATAAGGATCTAACATTATTAAAAAAGTATCATAAAAATCAGTATGTTTTTTTGTTTAAGATCTTTTTCGTATCGGATAAAAAATCGTTTGCTTTTTACTTCTGTACATTTTTTTTCGTTCATATAGTAATAGCAGTTGATAGGATGGAGTTGAATGCTTTGAAAAAAGTACTGTTTCTTGGAGATCCTGGTATTGATGATTCGTTAGCAATCATGTATGGGTTATTACACCCTGATATTGATATTGTTGGTGTTGTAACAGGATATGGCAACGTTACTCAAGAGCAGGCGACAAATAATGCTGCTTATTTATTGCACATAGCTGGAAGAGAAGATATTCCAGTTATTAATGGGGCAAAAATTCCTTTATCAGGAGAATTTATAACATACTATCCAGAAATACATGGACAGGAGGGATTAGGACCTATTCGTCCACCAGAAACGATTAAAGCGAATGTGGAACCATTTTGTGAAATATTTGAGATTATTAAAAGATACAAGGGAGAACTTATTATTGTTGATGCGGGGCGTTCAACAAGCTTAGCAACGGCTTTTATTTTAGAGAAAGAATTGATGAAAAGCGTAAAAGAGTATTACATAATGGGCGGGGCATTTCTTGTTCCAGGTAATGTTACCTCTGTTGCAGAAGCAAATTTTCACGGAGATGCGATTGCTTCAAATTTAGTAATGCAATATGCTAAGAATGTTTCGTTAATTCCGCTGAACGTAACAAATGAAGCAGTCATTACTCCTGATACTGTTACATATATTACAAAGAATGCAAAAACAAATTTTAATAAATTAATCGAACCAATTTTTAATTATTACTATAAAGCCTATAAAAAATTAAATCCGCACATAGCTGGAAGTCCAATTCATGATGTTGTAACAATGATGGCTGTTGTTAATCCTTCCTTGATAGAATATGTATATCGTCGTGTTCAAGTTGATGTTGATGGTCTTGCAAAAGGTGAAAGTATTGCCGACTTTAGACCGCAGCCAAAAGCAGAAGCGATGAATAAATGGGTCAGAATTGGCTGGGAATTACATTATAAAAAATTTCTTGAAGATTTTATTCGAGTTATGACGTAGACAGTATACAAGTTATAATAGAGGCGATCTGTTAATAGATTGCCTCTATTGTTTTGCATATGAATAATATATTATAATAGATTACAAGACGAAATTTAGGAGAGGAATTCCATTTGAGGACAATTGGGTTATGTATAGGAATACTTTGTTTATTCGTATTTATTATCTCGGGTAATTTTTTTGTGAAAAAAGCATGGAGTTCAAATAATGATGATGCACAATATGTTGCATCATTTGTAGAAGAAAATAAAAATCAAAAAAACAGCGCATTGCTAGTGAAGCGAAATGATAAATTGGTGTATTCTATAAACCCTAATGTTGTATTACCTGTAGCGAGTACGATGAAGCTCATTGTAGCGTTGGAGTTTACAAAACAAGTAGGGGAAGGGAAAATTGATCCAAATGAGCTTGTGTCGATAGACGATATAAATCGTTATTACGTTCCAAATACGGATGGCGGTGCTCATGAGAAATGGCAAAATGTTTTAATGAAAAAAGGGCTTTTAGAAGAAAATGTAGTTACTTTAGAACAAGTAGCAAGAGGAATGATGAAATTTAGCTCAAATGCAAATACAGAGTATTTAATGGATCGCCTTGGTATAGAGAATATTAATGGAAATATAAATAAGTTGAGATTACCATCACATCAGCCATTATTCCCAATTGTTTCATCCTTGTATATTCCGGGCTATTTATACAAGGAATTACATGTTCCAAAGCAACAATTAGCACATACTTTAAGAACGATGCCGCAAGAAGAATATTGTCGTTATGCGATGCTAATACATGAGCGTTTAAAACAAAAAGGTCCGCAGCTGCAAAATGAAATTCCGCTTTTCTTAGGAGAAAAGTACGAGAAAATTTGGTCAGATAGACTTCCGGCTGCTTCTGCAAATGACTATATGATTTTATTAGAGAAAGTAAACCATCAAAAAGGTTTTACAAAAGAGGAAGAAAAAGAATGGTCACAACTTGTAGAGTCAGATATGGAAGGGAAAAAGTATCGTCAACATTTTCGACATGCAGGTCAAAAAAATGGGTATACACCATGGTCTTTATCTAAAGCTGTATATGCAACAGACAAACGTGGAAACTGCACAGAAATTGTCTTTTTGGCAAATAATATAAATGAGGAAGACAGTGCTGAATTACGTAAGCATTTATCAAATTTACATTTTCAGATATTACAAAACGATAAATATAAAGCAACTGTTATTAAGTAAAACCGATGTATATACATCGGTTTTTTCCTTTGGATAAACACATTTTTTTAGTAGCTGGGTATGATGATTAATAATCAATAAGCGAGGGGAGTTATTTAAAATGCGGGAGGGAAGCGAGGAGTTTTTACAGCGAGAAGGTGTAGTCTTTCCAGGGAGAACATATGCTGATTGTATACTACAACATATATTCTGTTTTCAAAAGAATTATTTATTGGATGACATGTTTCATATTCATCATGCACATGTCATTATGTTGCTAGAAGAAGGATTGCTAAAAAAACAAAATGCTAAGCAAATTGTAGCAGCGGTAGAAAAAGTAAAAACTGTCCCATTAGACGAGCTAGTATACAGAAAGGAGTATGAAGATCTCTTTTTTCTAGTTGAGCATTTGATTCAACAAGAAGCAGACAGTGATGTGGTTAGCAATATGCACATTGGGCGAAGTCGAAATGATATGGGAGTAGCGATGTATCGTATGAGTTTACGACGTTATCTTCTGCAATACATCGAGCATTTTATGCTACTGCAAGAGAGTATGCTAGAGCGAGCTAAGGAACATATGGAAACGATTATGCCGGCATATACACATACACAACCAGCTCAGCCAACAACGTTTGGTCATTATCTGCTTGCTATTTATGATGTGATGCAACGTGATACGGAGCGTTTATGGACCGCTTATCATGCTGTAAATCAATCTCCCTTAGGAGCGGCAGCGCTTGCGACCACAAGTTTTCCAATTAATCGAAAGCGTGTTGCGGATCTTCTAGGTTTTTCGAAGGTAATTGAAAATTCATACGACGCAATTGCAAGTACAGATTATTTATTAGAAGCAAGCAGCGCGCTTATGATGACGATGACAAATACAAGCAGATGGCTCCAAGATTTTTTATTATTAGCTACGAAAGAGTATAACGGTATTACAGTTGCAAATCCTTATGTACAAATTAGTAGTATTATGCCGCAAAAACGCAATCCAGTATCAATTGAGCATGCAAGGTCTCTTGCAAGTAGTGCTTGGGGAGAAGCATTTACTGTTTTTCAAATGATTCATAATACACCGTTTGGAGATATTGTCGATACAGAAGATGATTTACAGCCCCATTTATATGAAGGATTTGAGAAAGCGATTCGAGTTATTTGTGTAATGAATGCGGTAGTGCGCACGATGACAATTGAAAAGGAAATATTACAAGGTCGTGCAAAAAAGCATGCGATTACCATAACTGAGTTAGCTGATACACTAACCCGGCAGTATGATATTCCATTTCGCCGTGCTCATTATACAGCAAGTTATATAGCTAAACTTTCGGAAGAACAGAAAAAAGATTTACACGAACTAAATATTGTCGATGTTAATATGCATTTACAAAAGGAATTACAGGTTGTATTAACAAAAGAAGAGTGGAATGAAATCATTTCACCGCATTCGTTTGTTGCAAAGCGAACTGTATACGGTGGACCGAGTTTACAACAAATGCAGCGAATGATTAAAGAGAGAAAAGAGAATCGTTCAAAGCAGGAAGAGCGGCTAGAGAACGTGAAGAAACAACTTGCTGAAGCTGAAGAACAAGTTAATAAACTTGTTGCAACTATCCTTCATTTATAAAATAAAAGAAGGATTTAACTTGTAAATCGCCAATATATCACTATAGATTAGGAAAGAAAGAAGAGATTATAGTGATACAACTAAATGTATATACGAATTTTGTACAATTTAAAAATGATATTCTTCCTTTTTTAGAAGCATATGAACAAGAGAATAATTTAATATTGGGTGTGTTACGGTCTTCGCAGCTTCCCTTATTTATGGCAACGGCTACAAAAGGGGAAGAGCTTGTATTCGTTATGCTTCAAACGCATCATCAGCAAGCCATTGTAGCAAAGTCTGCGCCTTTAGAAAAGGATGAAATAAGAGAAATTGCACAGCAACTAGCAATTGCATATGCTGATGTGCCCGGATTAATTGGAGAAAAACAGATGGTAGAATGTTTAGCAGAACAACTCGCGGATTTTCAAAATAAATCGATTCAAATCAAAATGAAGCAAGGGGTATACGGGTTAAAGCAGGTAATGAAAAAAGCCGAAAATAATGGGGTTTTCCGTCGAATAGAATTAAAAGAACAAGATCTAATTGAAGATTGGGTATACTGCTTTTGTGAAGAAGTAAATTTATCAATTACAAAGGAAGAAGCAGTGCATACTGCCGCTGAATTAATTGAAAGTCAGCGTTTATTCGGGTGGGAAGTAGAAGGACAATTAGTTTCAATGGCAGCTGTTACAAGACCAACAAAGCATAATATCACAATAAATTTTGTATATACTCCAAAGGCAGAACGTAAAAAAGGTTATGCTTTAAACTGTGTATCAGTACTCAGTCAATATATGTTAGACAATGGGTATGCAACGACTTCATTATATACTGATCTAGCTAATCCTACATCTAACAAAATCTATCAAGAAATTGGTTATGAACTAATTATGGAGTCAATTCTATTATTTTTAAAATCTAAACAATAGAAAAACTCGCTATTAGCGAGTTTTTTATTGTTCATCAATGCGTACAACGCCACCTTGTTGAAAATTATCTGTTTCTAATAAGTTAATAACGGCTTTTGCTACATAATTTGGTGAAAGTAAATGGTCATCTTCTTTCAAAGCTAAGAAACGGTCTACATGAATAAAGTCTTCTTTTGATGTTTCTCTTATTTCGGTTTGCATCTCTGTATCTACAACACCTGGCGCAAAAGAAATAATTTTTACAGGATAGCCCTTATCAGTTTCTTCTGCTGCAACACATTTTGTAAACATATTAATACCAGCTTTGGCGGTGCAGTATGCTCCCCAGCCAAAGTATGGTTTTTGTCCGGCGCCAGAAGAGATGTTAATGATTCGTTTGTCCACATTCCAGTCTTTCGTATGCTTCATAAAGGCTGAAGAAAGTAACATAGGAGCTACTAAATTTACATGGACATTTGCAATTAATTGTTCACTTTCTGACCGCTCAACTGGTTTCATTGGTGCTAACATACCAGCGTTATTAATAAGGTGAATAGAAGATGCCGTTTTTACATCGATGTTTGAAAAAATATTTTCCATCAATGCTTCAATTTGATGAACCTCTTGTAGATCAAACGAATAAAAATCAAATGGAATATGAAGGTATTTTGCTTTTTCGATAAGTTGTTCGTTTTGTTTACGTGATATAGAAATGAGTTTCGTTCCTTGTTGTAATAATTGTGTAGCAATTGCTTCACCTAATCCCCGAGAAGTTCCTGTTAATATTACATAACGCATATATTTAAAGCTCCTTTCACTATATATGTAATAGTATAAGATATTCCTTTTTAATAAGCGAAACTAAACTGAACGAAATGAATGCGTCTACATACAATAAAGTAATGCATGATTTCGAGGAGGAGTAGGTATGTACTATGTAATCCCTAATTCGTATAATCAACTATACCGGGTATATGAGGGAATGTATAACCAAGTGTCACAAGCTATTTTAGAAGCTATTAAAGGCGAAGCTGCTGCGATTGATTTTTATAGTCGGCTTGTAAACGAAGCACCAAATGCGAGACATAAAAAAGATATTTTACATGCATTGGAAGACGAAAAAGTACATTTACAACAATTTATACAATTGTATACAACACTAACTGGACAGCAACCAACGTATCAAGTAGTGCAAACTCAATATTCTTCTTATAAAGAAGGGTTAGAACGTGCTTATGAAGATGAACTGGAAGCGTATGAAGATTACCGAAATGCTTATTTATTAACGCAAAACTTAGCAGTTCGAGATGTTTTCTTTCGGGCGATGACAGACGAAATAGAGCATGCTATACGCTTTGGTTTTTTATTATCTTCTCTATCCTAACTTAAGGATACTAGACAATTTTGTCTAGTTTTTTTATGATCAATGAATGACATTTCTGGAAGAAACAAAAATACATAAAATGGGTTTATCCCGCTATCTGCAAGCAGTAAGCCTCCCATCTCAAGATTGGGAGAGAAGCGAGGAAGATAGGTGGAGGGTGAAAAAATCACTGATGAACGTTTCACTTCATACGATCAAGTATTTGAGATGATCCAATCTAGTAAGAAAATGTTAGTTATATGGAGGTGCTATAAGGATGCGAGACCGAAGTGCAGCAATTATTGTAGAAGAAGGAAAATTAGCTCTTATAAAACGCATTTGGGATGAAGAGGTATATTACGTCTTTCCTGGAGGCGGAATTGAGGAAGGAGAAACTACTGAAGAAGCGATAATTAGGGAAGTGTATGAAGAACTTGGCTTACATGTACAGCTCCAAAAACTTGCAACAACAGTTAAGTACAACGGAACACAATATTTTTACGAAGCAATAATTGTTGGTGGTACATTTGGCAACGGACAAGGTGAGGAATATGTGAAAAATGATAGGAAACGAGGCGAATATATTCCGATATGGGTCTCGGTAAAGGACTTATTAAACATAAATATTAAACCGTTAGAAGTAGGGGAATATGTGTATGAACTATATGAAGATTCGCAATTAATAGATATTAATAAAAAGGATTGACAGTGCCTTCTGATTTCAGTATTGTATTCAAGTATGTGTTTAAATCAGGAGGTTTTTATGGAAAAGCAAACTACACATCATGTGAAAATGACAACAGCAGATCCGTCTGCACTTGGATTATTTGGACTTGCAATGGTTACACTTGTTGCGTCCTCGCAAAAACTTGGCTTTACAAGTGGTGTTTCATTTGTATTGCCATGGGCAATCTTTTTAGGAGGTTTTGCTCAATTATTTGCATGCATTAACGATGCAAAGCACAATAATACATTTGGTACAACAGCGTTTGGTGGATTTGCATTGTTCTGGTTTGGTGTTGGTACTTCATGGTTAATTCAACTTGGAGTATTTGGCGAAAAACTAGCAGCAACTGTGGATCCAAAGCAACTTGGAGTAGCATTTGTTGGTTACTTAATTTTTAGCTTATTTATGACAATTGGCGCAATGGAAACACATAAAGTATTATTTATGATTTTTGTACTTATTGATTTCTTATTTATTGGTCTTTCATTTAGTACTTTAGGTGTTATGCCACATGCGATGCATAAATTAGCAGCAATTTCTGAAATGCTTATTTCACTGTTTTCATTCTATGGATCAGCAGCTGCAGTATTAAATACGCACTTCGGAAAAGTTGTATTACCTGTTGGTAAGCCATTTGGTATCTTCAAAAAATAAACCACAACAGTATAAATGAAACAGAAAAAAGCAACTAAGTATCTGTAAGATACTTAGTTGCTTTTTGTTTCGCTAGAAGCAACAGTAGATGTTCCCATAATTTGTGCAATTTTTGTATTGTCTGCTGCGTGACCGTCAATTGTTACATCCACTTTTTGATTTTCATTGGCAGTTACAACCCAACAGTTTGGGAGATAACGAGACTTATGAGATAAAGTGGAAGGAATGTTTAATATATCTCCTAGAGCATACATAGTTGCAGAAGAACCACCATCCATAGCCATCGCATTTACAGCTCCCTTGTCATATAAAAGGTCCTGACAATCTTTTAAAGAAGCGCCAATGCTGTGAGGTTGTCTACCATCTACGATAAGAAACATGATCGTGCCATCTTTCTTTTGAGCCATAATGCTTCGCGGACCATATCCCCAGCCTCCGTCATTTGTAAGCATTTTTTCGCCATTTACGATAAGTTGGGGCATAAAACCAGCTGCAGAAACAACATTTTTATTCTGTAATTGCTGTGCAGAGTAATTACCTGTTATCATTTGCCCATATTTTGTTAAACCAGTAATAAGAGTCGGTGAACTTATATCTTTTGGTGTATGGATAACTTGTCCGTTCGCGATAACAATACCTAGGCCGACTTTACCGCCCCCATGTCCCGTTTCATCTGCAAATCCGCTAGCATTTACTGCAGCAAGTGCGTGATTTCGCTTTGCCATCACGTAAATTTTTTCACCAACATCTTTACCTTCTGTACCTTGTTGCGTTACAAGTTTTACATTAAAAGGATTACTAATTGTCATAAGCTTACCTTCGAAATAGTGATCCGCATACTTTTCTTGAACGGTTTCGATTTTCACATGAAGCGGCATATGTTTTTTCTCTTCCAATTGTTTTTTTGAAAGCTTCTGCAAACCAAGAGATTCGCTATTTAGCCATTTTGGATTATTAATGGAATTTGAAATATCATCCAGTTCTTGTTGTGATAAGAAAGTGAACTTTGCTAAATCACGGTGTTGTGAGGTTAGAATACTTTCCGCAGCAATTACACGTAATTTATGTCCATAGGGAGTACCAAACAAAATACCAGCACCAATTAAAATGAAAGCAAGTAATAAAATGGAGGATATTTTTATTGCTCTTTTGAGATATTTTTTCATTTCGTGAACTCCTCTTATATAATTCATTATTTAGTCTTATGTGTAGCAAGCCGTTTTTTATTTGATTTGTAGACTAATATACAATATTATGATACGAGTAATTTGACAAGAGGTAAATATGAATGTAAATCGCTAAATCATGATGAAAACAGTCAGATAAATAATGAATGAATGAGTGAATGAAAAAAGTGAACGTTGAAGCTTTAGTAACAAGAATGCACATTATGTGGTGGGAGGGCAAGAGAAAAGAAATCCAAGCTAATTCAATAGAAAAAATAAAGAAATGAAAGATGTTAGTCAACCAACTACTGAGGTTATAAAAAAACATGGAATAAAAGTTTGCTTTTATTCTAATAAAGGTGTATAGTGGTGTTAAACCATTTTACTTTTAATACCATAGAGATTTAAATAAGCTGTAACTTAAGAGGGGATAGCAATGTTAAATCTTCTCTGGGTTGCAGTTTTTTTAATGTCTAATTATTATTTGTAAAGTGGTTGAAAATGGACATGTACATGAAGGTACATAATTTAGGAGGATTTTTTCATGCAAAACGGTAAAGTAAAATGGTTTAACGCTGACAAAGGTTTCGGTTTCATCGAAGTTGAAGGTGGAGAAGACGTATTCGTTCACTTCTCAGCTATCCAAGGCGAAGGCTTCAAGACTTTAGAAGAAGGCCAAGAAGTTACTTTCGAAGTTGAACAAGGTAACCGTGGACCACAAGCTACTAACGTAGTAAAAAAATAATTGAATTAAAATGAAAGAGAAGGGAACTCCCTTCTCTTTTTTTGTATCTTAAAATAGAATAGCTGCAATATTGTTTTTTAATACATATTAGAGATTGGGGATATAATGTTAAGAAGAGATAAGGAAGAGGTATGTAGTATGTATGAACCAAAATATTATATTGTATTTGATATTGAGCGGAATTTTAGACCTTACCAATCAGATGCTCCAACGGAAATTGTTGATATTGGAGCTATCAAGATTGAAGCAAGTACAATGAGCATTATCGAGTTTTTCTCTTCGTTAGTGAAACCATCGGCATCTCTATCTCGTCATACAACCAAATTAACAGGAATTACAAAGCAAGATGTAAAAGGTGTAGAAAAATTCCCTAAGGTAATTGAGCGATTTCGGGAGTTTGTTGGAGAAGATTATATGTTTGTAACGTGGGGGAAAGAGGATTATGGATTTCTCACGGAAGATTGTGTACGACACAATGTGGAATGTCCTGATCTTGAGAAAGAAAGAAGATTTGATTTACAGAGGTTTGTCTTTCATGCATATGAAGGATTATTTCTAAATCCACCAAGTTTGAAACTTGCAGTGGAACAATTGGCTTTAGAATGGGAAGGAAAACAACACCGTGCCTTTTCGGATGCTAAGAACACCGCGAATATATTTCTCACCGCAGCTAAACAAAAGGATATTCATAAACAATATAAGAAAAGCTTAGAACTCATACTCGTAAAAAATGGCTCTTTAACAGATAAGGGTAAAAAGAAAATGAAGAGATGGGTATTTAAAGAAGTAAAGAAAAATGGATATTCCCACCTTACATGGGATACATTCATAAATAGCAAGACATGGGAGAATGTATCTGATCAATATTATTTCGATCATACGACCTTACGGCTGTTACAAAATTACTTTCATACTGCTTTGAGGAAAGCTAAACAGCAACTTCAAGTATTGGCTGCAATGAATAATAATGATCAAGGGAATAAAACACACTAAAAATTATAAGAAGAACGTGGATTCTGAAATAGTATTCCTGTGAAGGGGACAGCAAAAAGAAATGATATTATGGTTTGTTATGAAAGGAATTGTTTATCCCGTAAATGCGGGATAAACATACACATTAAGACAAAAACTCTAATTCTATATATTCAAATAATACTTATTTTTTTATATCGATACAAAGGAATAGAAACGTGGATTTGTGAAGATAACAATTCCTATTTTTAGATTCAATAATGAAAAGTTGCTTCTTATTGAATCTAAAAATAACCCACAAACGATAAGTTGTAAACTTCCTATTTTCTTAATATGAATGATCCTTTTCATTTGTTACTTTATTGTTTTTTAATATATTTTAGGATTTTAAAATAATATCTACTAAAAAATATATGAATTGAATTAATTTATAAAAATATATATTAGTTTAGGTTACATATGTAAGGGATAAATCATAGAATGTGAGATGATATATAATTTTTCAAAATTATAATGAAGGGGCAATAAAATGAAATCATACTTTAAAAAAAGAAGAATAAGTAGAGGGGATGTGGAAAAATGTAAGCTCATTGGGAATGGGAGAGATGGAGAAGTATATGAATTAACCTATGATAAATGCGTGAAAATGTTTTATCAGGAAGAAACTCAAAAAAAAGAGTTGAAAGCTTTGATAATTGGACAATCATCACCTATTATTCCACGGCTTTATGAGTATGGAGAAAACTATATTGTTATGGAGTATATACATGGTATTTCTCTTGCCGGTTACTTAAAAAAAGAACAAAAAATGACAGAAGAATTAACTAAGAAAATCTTAATGATGCTGAATGAGTTAAAAAAGATAGGATTTACTAGATGGGATGCAGAGGTGAGACATGTTTTAATAAATGAAAAGGGTCAACTAAAAGTCATTGACCATAAAAGGGCTTTTACTGCAAATATTCAGGTTCCAGTTAAGTTATTAAAAGGGCTTGAAAAATTTGGACTAGCACAGGATTTTTTGAATCATGTGAAGAATATGCAGCCTTCTCTTTATGATAAATGGATGTAATATCGATAAAAAACGAGGCGTCTTGGAAGTAATACTTTTTAATGTTAAAACCACTGAACGCTTGTTTTTCAGAATTTATAGGCAATAAGGCTTCTTCCCTCAAGATCGAGAGGAAAATGGCAGGATTTCTATATCATGTAAGACGGAAATACACATGTAAACCTCAATAGATTATACAGCTGGAGTATTTATTATTAGTAATAAATAAAAGCAGGTTTTCCGCTAATGACGGTTTCTTTTTGCGGTATCAATCATAAATTAAGAAGTACAAGGAGTGAGAATACTAATGAAAGAACGTATTTTAGTCATTGGCGCACATCCTGACGATGAGTTATTAGGATCTGGCGGAACTTTAAAAAGATTAGTAGATGAAGGGCATCACGTAGTTTCAATTATTACTGCTCTAGGAAGAAAAGAGGAAGCTCATCACATACAGCAACTAGGCCGATGTGCAAATAAAGCGATAGGTATTGAAGAAGTGATATTTCTCCAGAATGCTAATTTAGAATTAGAGTTAATTCCATTACATCAATTAACGAAAGAAATAGAAAAACTTATACAGGTTTATAAACCAAACAAAATCTTCACTCATCATTATGGAGACCTCAATATTGATCATCATATTACTTTTCAAGCGGTTTTGACTGCGACTCGACCTTTACCAAACCAACAACCGATAGAATTGATTACATTTGAAACCGTTTCCTCTAGTGAGTGGAATATCCACACGAATGATAAATCTTTCAAGCCTAATTATTTTGTCAACATTACAGATCAAATAGATTCAAAGATTGCTGCGCTTAAACACTATGATGTAGAAATGAGAGATTTTCCTCATCCACGTTCATACGAAGGAATTCAATACTTAGGAAGAGTTAGGGGAATGACAATTGGTGTACCATACGCCGAAGCGTTCGAAGTGATAAGGAGGGTTTGGAAATGAAAATGAAGCTTGAGTTTCCATATCCATATGTAGTCAAAACAATGGATGAATATTTTGGGATTCGTTCATACTCATCACAAAAAAAGAAGAGTACAAAGCAAGAACGTTATAAAAATACAGAAGCAAAGATGTCTAAAAAGAAAAATCTATCTATATTAATCGCTACGTTTTGGGACTATCCTCATACCGGTGGATTATCTAATTATATTACAGCACTAAGTGAAGGTTTAAGAAAACAGGGCCATCACGTCGACATTGTCTCACCTAACCAATTTTCCCAAAGCCGAGTAGAAAACGTGCGTGAAGCAGTTGTTCCACAATTAAAAAAGTTTTTAAAAACTCGTTATGAAAATTATAATAGTACAATTGTCAGGAACCTCAAAAATATGTATACCTTCGAAAAAATGCTGCTTGAAAATATCAAAATTAAAAAATATGATATCCTCCATGCGCAAGACTTGTTTACAGCAAATATATTAGGAAGAATTAATGAATATTACGGAAAAAAATTACTATTTACACCTCATGGGATGTTTACTTTTAACCGACTTAAATTTGGCTTATTTCAAAAAGGTTCGCTAGAAGAAGCCTATCATACAGTATTGGAAAGAAAGGCGATTGAATTTGCTAATCACCTTATTATTCTCAGTGATTCATTTCGTGAGCCATTAATGAAGTTGGGGGCAAAACAAGAGAACATGACAACTGTACTGACAGGTATTGATTATCCTGATAAGTATCGTGCAAAAAATACATCAGAGCATAAAAAACTCGTTATTACATGTGTGGCTAGATTAGGTCCAAGAAAAGGGCATGATGTATTACTTGACGCTCTTTCGCAGATGGGAAGTAAATATACTAATAACGTTAAATTGCTCATTGTCGGAGATGGTGAGATGAGAGATAAGTTAGAAGAGAAAGTTGATGATTTGAATCTTTCCATGGTGGAATTTTTAGGACAAAGGAATGATGTGTCAGACATTTTAAGTAAAAGCGATATTTTTGTACTTCCAACTTTAAATGATAGCCTACCTATTTCTATTATTGAGGCCATGCATAGTGGAGTTTGTGTCATTTCGACGCCATCGGGAGGTATACCTGAACTGGTTAAACATTCTAAGACGGGCATCCTTGTCGATGCAGGAGATGCAAAAAAATTGGCACGCGCATTAAAATTCGTTATTGAAAATGAGCAAGCACGAGAGCAGCTTGGTAAAAATGCAAGAACGTTCGCTAAGAAGCATTTAACTAGAGAGACAATGGTAGCAAATATCGAAAAAATCTACAAAAGTATTTAGGTGGGGAAGGATTCTATGAATCATGAACATGCAGCAGTTGTACTGGATTTAAGTGCCAACGGAATCGGAATTATTAGAAGCTTAGCGAGAAAAGGAATTAGCGTGTATGCATTTGATGTAGAGAAACCTTATAAAATAGGAAAGTCACGCCTCGCTTCATGTGGAATATGCCCAAGCCCTTTATATGAAGAAAAGAAATTGCTCATTTTTTTAATTAACTTGGCTAAAGAATTTAAACTGAAACCCGTTTTGTATACAGGTGCAGATGATTATGTGGTATTCATTTCAAAATATCGAATGGAGCTGTCTAAATACTATTTATTTTTGTTTCCTGAGCATTCATTGATTGAAGAAACGCTAAATAAATATAAAATGTATGAACTCGCAGTCAAACATAATATTCCATGCCCGAAAACGTATGTGATTGAGAAGGGAGAACAATTGGAAGAAGCGATACTGAGCCTCGATTTCCCTTGTATATTAAAGCCGATTTTAGGACATGAATTTCGAAAAAAGATAAACAAGAAGGCTATTCTCATACAAAATCCAGACCAACTTAGAAATGAGTATAAATCGTATCGACAGTATGGAAAACTCATTCTGCAGGAAATTATTCCTGGCGATAATCAATGTTTTTATAAAGTTGCCACATTTTATGACGATAACATGGAGTTACTAGCGTTATTTTCTTTACAAAAGAATCATCAATTCCCAGCAGAATTTGGAACAGGGGCTCACATCGTTAGTAAACAAGTCCCAGAATTAGTGGATATATGCTTACCTTTTTTCGAAAGTATTAACCTTAAAGGGATCGCTATGGCAGAGTTTAAAAAGGACCCTCGCGATGGTGTTTATAAGTTTATCGAAATAAACCCTCGTTTTTGGTTAACGCATAGTTTAACAGGACCTGCTGGCATCGATTTTGTTTACATGTATTATTTATATTTAACTAAGCAAAATCCAGCGCCAAGACTCCAACAAATAGACGGTATCAAATGGATCTATCTTGTACGGTATTATTTAACATTCCGCCATAAGAAAAAAAGAGATGAAATGACGTTGAAGGACTTTTATAAAGGATTGCGAGGCAAAAAAGAGTTTGCTTTGTTTGCGTGGGATGATCCAATGCCATTCATTAGAAGTACATGGTCGCATTTGAAAAACGCCTGGAAACGAAAGCGAAAGGAATGAAAACATTTGTACGAGGCAAAAACATTATCTTATCATTTTGAAAAAATGAAAGTTGCAGAAAAACTCTCTTATTCAATGGATAAGAGAGTTGTAATCGATCCTGATAAAATGGAGTGTCTAAAATCAACAAGAAGAAGCAGTATATACAAATTATCTCTTCAAACAAAAGTTGGTTACTATCCTATCATTTTAAAAATATATAATTCAGCAGATTACAAAAATGAAGTAGAGATTAATATATATGATAGAGCTTATCCTATATTAAAAGAATTTCTTCCTGAAATATATCTCATTGAACAAAATGGAAATGAAACATGGATATTCATGGAATTTGTGCGCCAAGTACGCGGTCAGATCACCTTCTCCCCGAAACATTTTGACTACATTATCCCCACTGTTGCCAAGCTTCATGCACACACATTTGAAGACAAGGTTAAAAAACATAAAGATGTTTGGGAATCTTGGCTCCCTATTTATGAATCAAGCCGCATGAGGAGCGATCGAGCTAAATACATTAGAAAGACAATTGATTTTCTCGATGATGCGATGAAAGACGACCGGTTAAGGGAGGTTATTAAACCTCATTATAAATCGCTAATAAAACTATGTAATAAGGGACCAGATTTTTTTCCGGAACTATTTGAAAATGGTTCATCGATAACACATGGTGATCTTCATATGCAAAATATATGCAGTAACAATATGACATTAAATGCACCATGGAATATCCAGTTTATCGATTGGGAATCAACTAAATATGCTCCAGTCTGGTTTGATATGGTTGTTCTAGTTGAAATATTATTAGGTTTCAGAAAAGATTGGCAGAGCAATGCAGAAGAAATTCGCACACATTGTGTGGAATTTTATGCAAAAGAAATGAAAAAGTATGGTATTACATTTAAAAATGCTCCAATTGATCTTTATAAAATGGCATATTTGCAGAGAACATTAGAAAAGGGACTGCATACCCAGCTACGAAGAATATTCGATAACCGCGGCGGTGAGTTATTGCCGTATCACCTTGAAAAAATTTCAACCTGGGGAAAAGAATTAGGTTTATAGCATATATAAAACTTTCACCATCAGCTGAGTTAGGAGGAGATACTTCTGAATACAACAAAGGAAGAGCGAAATGAACTTATTTATCCTTTCCATGCGAGTCTGCTAAAAATCATGGATGAATACTATCAAATAGATAGTAAAAAAAATTATAGAATCAAACCGTTTCAGACATTTGGGGTCAAAAAAGATAGTATACCAAGTAAAATAAAAAAATTAAAAATTCTTTATGTAACATTTTTTAGATATCCAAATACAGGGGGATTATCAAACTATATTACTTCCTTGAAAACAGGTTTTGAAAAATATGGTCATGACGTAGATGTTATCTCTCCTACTCAAATGACATCAGTTCATCTAGAACAAGATATTCCGCAAGCTGCTGAACATGCAAGGGATTTTATGTTACAACGATATGGTACATCTAATGAAAAAATTATAAAAAACACGAGCTTTTTGAACGTGTTTAAGTCTTTTTTAAGAGAAAGAAGTCTAGAACAATATGATGTGTTTCATGCAGAAGATTTATTCGCTGTCTTTTTATTAGGACAACTAAATTTAGAATATAAAAAACCTCTTTTTTTTACACCACATGGGCATTTTACAAGAAGTCGATTAAAATTCGATAAAATAACAAAAGGATCAATTGAAGAAGCGTATTTTAGTGAAATTGAAAAACAGGGAATAAGAGCCTCAGATCAAATTATAACGATCAGTAATTCCTTTCATTCTCCTTTAGAAGAATATGGGGCAAAGACAGAACAATTGATTACTGTTCATACAGGTATACATTTTCATCTACCTTCTATATCTAAAGAGAAGTGTAATGATAATGTTGTAATTTCCTGTGTTTCCCGTCTTTCTCCTCGAAAAGGTCATGATATTTTTTTGAAAGCGCTCTCGCGAATTCGACAAGATTTGTCTAATGTAGAGGTGTGGATTGTTGGTGATGGTGTTATGAGAGAAAGATTAGAAAACCAAGTGCTACAACTTGGTCTCGACAATATTAAGTTCTTTGGCAGAAGAACAGATATACCAGAAATTCTTTCTTCTTCTGAAATCTATGTTTTACCTACCATTAACGACAATTTTCCAATTTCAGTTATTGAAGCTATGCTTTCTCGTCAAGCTATTATCACAACAAATTGTGGTGGTATACCAGAAATGATCCAAAACGGAAAAACAGGGATCATTTGTGACCCAGGAAATGTGCAACAACTTTCCAATGCTCTTAAATTGCTTTTAACGAATAAGAGTCTTCGTGAAACTTTAGGAAGAGAGGCTCAGGCCTATTCACAACAACATCTTACGCAAGATGTGATGGTCTCAAAGATAGAAAAAATCTATCAATCATTTATGAGTGATATGTAAAACCTGTATACAATGTCTTCGTGCAAGGAATGGTGAGTCTATGTATACCCTAAATGAAAAAACGAAAGTATACATTAATATTAAGTGTACACTTTACTTCCCTATAAGAGCCTAGTATCATTAAAGGCGGAAAATAATGATTATTCAAATTATAAGAAGAGGGATATTAATTAATATTTTTAGGGGGACGTAGCCCATGCCCGTCAAGCTAAGATTTTTAATTACCCCCATAACAAAAATTTTATGCCACTGATAATGGGACTTATGTAAATTAAACGAAAAGGTTCGGAAAAATTCCGTACCTTTTTATTTTTTCTTCCTCCAGTTGTTATTTAATCCTTGACTTAGAGTTGAGTCGAAGTAGTAGCATGTAAAGAAAGGAGGAAATGAAAATGTATAGTATATCAGAAGTGGCTACAAAAACAGGATTCACGGCTCATACTTTGCGCTATTATGAAAAGATTGGTCTATTGTCTTCTCCATTAAGAAAGGGTGGGAAAAGAAGATATACAGAAGGTGAAATTAGATTACTTAAATTCATGAAAATGTTAAAGCAAACAGGAATGTCTTTAGAAGATATCCAAGAATTTCTAAAGGATGGATGTCTTCTAGAAAATATTGATTCTAATGACATCCAGTTAAAAAAGATTCAAATCCGAGTAGATATTTTAAAGAAACACCTACTCCTTTTAGAAGAGCAGAAACAAGAGATTGAAACGGTTATGAATGTGGCGAAGGTGAAATTAGAGACATATGAAACGATGATTGGAGGCTTAAAAGGTGAAGAGTAAGATATATCTTATGTTAATAGGTTTTGCTGTATTTACAGGGGCTACTTTCAACCTGGCTAAGTATTCTGTTCACTATTTCTCAGCTGTGAGTGCTGCAGCATGGCGATTTGGTATAGCTGCATTAGTTATGGTACTTATCTTGGGATTTCAAAAACAAATAAAGATAAGAATCATTAAGACCCATTGGAAAATGTATACCTTACTTGGTATTATAGGCATCTTTGGATTCAACACTTTTTTCTTTTTAGGGATGAAGTATACTTCGCCTTTAAATGGGGCATTGATTATGGGAACTAATCCTTTAGTAACTGCACTTTTTGCATATTTTATTTTAAAAAATCCGATTACAAAACAGCAAATGCTTGGCATGGCTTTTGCTTTAGTAGGTGTTATTTTGGTGCTCACTCAAGGTTCATTAGAAATTATTCGAACTTTATCTTTTTCTAAAGGTGATTTACTGATCTTAGCAGGGAATATATGTTGGGCTTTATACGGTGTATTAGGAAGAAAATATTTAAATGGTAGTTCTTCAATGGAGACAACCACCTATACGATGGTAATTGGGTCTCTTTGTCTTACGATACTAACGGTCTTTTTACCAAGTCCTCACCCTTTATCTTACGTTACGTTTTCAGCTTGGGGTGCTATTTTATTCATGGCCCTATTTACGAGCGTATTAGGCTACCTTTGGTGGAATAAAGGTATGGCCACTATTGGTGCAAGTAACACGTCTTTATTTTTCAACTTAGTTCCAGTAGTCACGATGATTCTTTCTGTTATAACTGGTGCTACTATTTCATTACCTCAAATAGTAGGTACATATTTAGTTATTTTAGGAGTTCTAACAGCTTCTGGATTCTTACGTTTGAAAAGAAAACAAAAAGTTTCAGCTTCATTATAAGAATAAATTTGATAAAGACTATATATGGGTAGCACCACATCACTATCAGGCTAAGGTTTTACACTACCCATAAAGCAAAAAAGACGTTATCCTTTCCTATGATTCTATAGAAAGAATAGCGTATTTTTTCATTTTAAGGGAATTTTGTTTTGTTAGCTTTATAGCGACGCCTCGTATTTTTCCATGAAATTAATTTTATGGCATGGAAGTTATCCATCGTTTTATATCATTTAACACATAAAAGGGGACGTGCTTGGGTTGCATATAGTCTTGAACGGTTTTGTTTTCTCCCGCTATTGTATATCCGTGATTAAGGTCTGGATACAGTTTAAATGTTGCATTTGTAGTATTTTGCAACGCTGACCGCCATTTTTCTAAGTGAGAACTAGGAACTTGAAAATCTGCTCCTCCTTGCATGACAAGCAAGGGTATATTTAGGGTTCTTACAACTGAACTTGGCCTATAATCTTTTATACTATACCACCAATGGGCATTTGGAGGTAAAACGAATTGCTCCGGTGGGTGGCTTGGATCAAAATCTGGTTGGTTAAGCAATTGTAACTGACTTCGGTAAAATTCCATTTCTCCCTCTGATATCATTCCTCCTGAATCTTCTTCAAAATAGGACTCGATCTCCGTAATAGAAGGGTTAGGGGACGAAAGAATGATTCCACCTGCAAAACTACCGGGGGGAGCTTTACTTATAATTTGTGGAACCATCAATCCTCCTCTACTGTGTCCCGCAACAAATATGCTATTTTTATTAATAAATGGCATGGATTTTAGAAGTTGCAAAGATGCTAAAGCATCCTCTACAAATTCTTCTTGCACTGAGTATGTTCGGTAAGTATGTATATAATGTTCGCGTGTCTTTTTCTCGTATCGAAGAACAGCTACCCTTTGACTAGCTAAACCTAGGGCTATATCTTTAAATGGTTTTAAGGCGAATATAGAGGAGTCTCTATCTAATTCTCCATCTCCTTGAACAAGTATGACAACAGGGAAGGGACCTTTTCCTTTTGGAATTGTTAGTGTTCCAGGTACAGCGTCCTTTTCGCTTCCAATCGTCACTTCCTTTTCAACGTAGACATCAGGATTTACATAACTAGGTAACTGGTACTCTTGCTTAGAATATAGGAAATTAACATAAAAGTCATCGACCTTCCCTCTCTTATCAAATTTCACTTCTATTGGTATGGTAGACTGTTGATTTTGAAATGTTAAAGTGACTGTACAATGCACGTTATTACGAGAAAAATTTGATTGTACGATCTGATAAGAAGATAGGTTCTTCATGAACGAAATGATGGAATTAGGAATATCTTTTTCAGTGAATGTATTATTTGTGTATTGTAGGGCTTTTTCTAAATTTCCCGTCTGTAATAGATATACAAACTTCTTGGCATTCTCCTTCAAGAGTGTGTCGTTTACGGTAACTACTTCTCCAATCTTTAGAGTAGGCTCTGCGTATACACTATCAATAGTCCAAGGTACTATTGATAGCATTACAGTTGTAGCAGTTGTAACACGTAATAATGTCTTCATATACTTTCATTCCTCCTTATACATTATTCAATTGAACTGTAGTGTTTGTTGTACTAGATCGTATATTATTTTAGAAGAATATGGTTAAAGAAAACATGTACTTGTCTTACAAATTAAGCTTGTATTCTTACAAAATTGTCACCTTCCATAAGGGGTACTACTCCATCGCCAACAAGCTGAAAAGAACAAGTTACCTCAAAATGAAAAAATAAGCCAAATTCTCATAAATAATTGTAAAAAGGTAAAATTTTCGTTATGGAGGGTTCTCAAAATCTTAGCTTGATGGGCATGGGGTCCCGTCCATATTTTAACGAAAACATATGTTAAGTAAATTTCGACACGAAAAAACGTTGATTTTACTACTCTAAGGGGTCCTGACGTCAAAACGCTGATATCGTACGCTAATACATTTTTTTGAATATAAAAACCCGATTTTCCTATCCTAAGGAGAATCGGGTCCAATTACTAATAGGTATTTGCCATGATGTACAACAGCAACAAATTTTATTATGGTTTTTGTACTAGACGGAGCATCTTATTATTGTATTTGTAAGTTTAGATTGATTTTTATATAACCAAAGAAACATAGCTTTGTTAATCTCAAATATGGTCGGATAGTTAACAAAATAAGCCATAAATATAGTTTGTATAGCCAGCATTATTTTTGGTATGGATTGGATCTCAAGTTCATTTAAAGGGTTTAATTTGTTATAAAAACACTGTAAATAAACAGGTTATGGATACATACTACTAGTTCTCATAAAACCACTTATCGATATTCCATATATCTCGAAATCTATAAAGTTGGATTACCTGTAGTAATTCTCTTATTGTTTCCAAATACAAGAAGTGTAATAATGGGAACATGTAATAATAAAGGAGAGAAATTTATGCTCGATATTCAACAAATTAAAGAGATTATTCCGCATCGTTATCCTTTTTTACTGATAGATCATATTATTGAAGTAGAAGAAGGAAAACGCGCAGTTGGAATCAAAAATGTTACAACTAACGAAGAATTTTTTAACGGTCACTTTCCTGACTATCCAGTTATGCCAGGTGTCTTAATTGTAGAAGCTTTAGCACAAGTAAGTGCAGTTATTATGCTCATAAAAGAAGAAAACCGTGGAAAGATTGGTCTTTTTGCTGGTATTGATAATTGCCGATTCAAAAAACAAGTTCGGCCTGGTGATCAGCTACGTTTAGAAGTAGTGATGACACGTGTTCGTGGTTTAATTGCCAAAGCACATGCTATTGCTACAATAGATGATGAAATTGTTTGTGAAGCAGACGTGACATTTGCTCTTTTCGATAATAAAAAAGCCTAGAGACTTGTTAGGGGTCACACGACCGAAAAAAGAAAATTGTACGTTAAGGAATATTTTTACATATTGTTAAGAAATAAAAAACACAGGGATAATGATTTTCCCTGTGTTTTTTATTTCTTCTTTATTCCATTTTTTCGTAATGGATGTAAGTTTTCAAAATTCACTTTTTGATTTAAATTCCAAATATAATCACCAGTAAGTGCAATATGTTCCCAGCCTAATGGAGAGATGTGTTGAATATATTCCTCTGGAATATGAATGCCATTATTCCGCAATGTTTCAATTGCACGAGAGATATAAGGGGGCTCAGGTGTTTTTTCCACCGAGCTCCTAATGGGGTTATATGGTAATAAAATATAATACATCAATAAATTTCGAATATTTTTTTTGAAATTTACAGGCTTGTAGGATATATCATTGATATATATATATGCGATAGAATAAAAGGCTTATTGAAACTTACATTTCCTCATGAATTCTACATGAAAGAACTTTTAAAAAAATATTTATAACTTGAATTCTTTAGTATTATTCTCACTAGGATGTTATAAGAATAGCTATTCCCTTTCTTTATTACCCTTTTTTGAAGTTTAATTGATTGATTTTTTGGAAAAAATTCTTAAAATTCCCATTTATAAATTGACTGTATACCTTTTTAGGATTAGAATCATTTATGGATAATTATTATCCATAAATGATTCTGTTTTAAGGATGGTTAATTTATGCGCATAAAATCTGGAATGGAACAAGCTGTTTATACTTTACTTTTGTTAACAAGAGTACCTGACCGTAATACTCTAACTTCCGAAGCAATAAGTGAACGTTTAGATGTATCCCCATCTTATTTGAAGAAGTTAATGAGATTACTGGTACAGGCCGGGTTAGTAGAATCAATAACAGGAACGAAAGGAGGATTTTCATTAGCAAGATCTCCAAAAGAGATTACTTTGTATGATATTTTCCAAGCAGTCGAAGGAAGAGGCGCTTTTTTTCAGGGAAAAGGCATGGCTCTGTCTGTTTTTGATTCAAAAGAAACTCATCCTCAAGAAGACTGTGTTTTAGCAAGGGTTATGAAAAAAGTAGAGGATAAGTGGGCTCAAGCTATGAGTGAAGAAACATTAACAACATTAATGGAGCAGATCGAAGAATTTTATGATGTAGAAAAAGTAGACGAGTGGATACGTGAGAAGACGTTGATGAACTAAAGTTTTCATAACACCGAATTATCACTTATTTCTACAGGTATACCATAATTTCTTTTAAAGGATTGTGAATTCTAATGCAATCCAAACGAAGCAAGAATAACAATTCTATTGAATTTATGTTATAAGCATTAGGATTATTATATTAAATTAAAAATTCCAAAATGTATCACTGCTTTATCGTGTAAATCTCTTAATAGAATGGGTTATGTACATACATAATCCATTCTATTCCCCTTACACTTTAATTGACCTTGTGTAATAAAATTTTTATAACTGAAAGAACGTAACTGAATGGAGGGTTTGATTAGAAATGAAATTACAACGTGCTGACAATATAAACATGGAAGCATCTAAGGTTGAAGTGCAACCATCCACTAGCATTTGGAAACTTGTTATCCTGGCAATGGGATTCGTAATGGCAACCCTTGATACAACGGTAGTAAATGTCGCAATTGCAGATATTCAAAGCTCTCTTGAAATTAACCTTACTGGAATTACGTGGGTTGTAGATGGCTACATTCTAACATTTGCTTCTTTTTTACTTGCGGGAGGTTCACTAGCCAATCGCTATGGTGCAAAAAATATTTATATACTTGGTTTAGGTTTCTTTGTATTTGCATCACTATTATGTGCTACAGCACAGACCGCAAATATTCTTATAGCAGCTCGCCTTCTTCAAGGTGCTGGAGCAGCATTATTTATGCCAAGTTCTCTTAGTCTACTTGCACTTTCTTATACAGATGAGAAACAAAGAGTCAAAATGTTTGGTATCTGGGCAGCCATAGTCTCTACATCTGCCGGCATAGGTCCTTTTGTTGGTGGGGTTCTAGTAAATTTGGCTGGATGGCAGAGTATCTTTATTATTAATCTTCCGATTGGTATTATTGCCCTATTTTTTACTTACAAGATTATTTCTCAGTCACCTCGCGTACAGAGTGAACTAAACCTTATTAGTCATGTTTTAGGCATTATTACATTAGCTGGTTTGTGTTTTACCCTAATTGAAGGTCCTTCAATGGGTTGGTTCTCTCTTCCAATTGTTAGTTCAGTCATTATAGCACTTTTAACTGCAATTCTTTTTGTTGTAAGAGAACGTAAGACAAAAAACCAAATAATTCCAAGTCAGTTATTTAAGAATCCCCCTTTCTCTGCGGCAAATATGGTAGGTTTTTTGCTTAACTTCTCTCTTTTTGGTGGCGTCTTTATGCTGAGTCTATTCTTACAAGAAGCTCGTGGTTCAAGTCCTTTTATAGCAGGATTACAGTTATTACCTATGATGGCGGTTTTCGTGGTAGGTAACCTTTTATTTGCTAAAGTAGCTACCCGTTTAGGTTCAAGACTACCTATGCTCGTGGCTTTATTTACAGCAGGAATTGGCTCATTGTTATTGGTGATCTTTATTTCGCCATCTATGCCATATTGGTTATTAGCAGTAATTTTCTCAATAATCAATTTAGGAGTAGGTGTAACCGTTCCAGCAATGACTGCAACGGTTATGCAAGCAGCAGGACCATCTCATGCAAATATGGCTGGAGCTACATTAAATGCAAATCGACAAATTGGTGCCTTAGTTGGTGTAGCAGTTATGGGAGTTATCATTCACTTATCAAGAGGCTGGTATAGTAGTGCAAGTAATACATTCATAACTATGACTATCGCTTATTTAACAGCAGCATTTTTAGTGTGGCGTTTCATTCGATCAGAAACTAAATCATAATTCAATAACCGTATCATAGTACATGTGTTAATTATTACTGACTAAAATTTTAAATTATAGAGATAGACAAAAACAGTATAAAGAGTCGAAATATTATCAATGTAAATAAAAAACTAAATTTTTATTTACATTTTTCTTCTAATTAAGCCAAATAAGGTTTAATTAGGGGTCACACGACCGAAAAAAGAAAATTGTATGTTAAGGAATATTTTTATATAAAAAGACGATTCTTTTCTATATTAAAGAGTCGTCTTTTCATCTTTTTTCAATTCTCTTAATTTCCGATATAAAGCAGCTTGACTTACACCTGTGATGGCACAAATTTCTTTAATTGTTTTCTTTGTTTGTTGGCGTAATTCAATCGCATGGTTCATACCAGCATGTTGTTCTGTATATTTTTTTACTCTACCTCGATACACTCTTTTTTGTTTTGCAAGTTTGATTCCAGCAATTTGTTTTTCCTTAATCATTTCTCGATCTAATTCACGAAATGCTGACAGGGGTACCGTCAGCATTTCGTAAAAAACCCACGCTAAGCAAAAAAACTAGCCTCTACAAAAGAAGCTAGTTGACGTAAAATTCGTTCTCGGAAGTTAGTTAATGAAGAGCGAAATTGTAAAGAATATGTTAAGGTCTGTTCTTTTCTCTTGTTATATAAGTATTTGATTATATACTTATAAATGAGAAAGAAGACGTATCTATATTGGCGTAATAACGTTTATCTGATCTGAAGATGAAGTTGATCTGTAATCAGTAGTAGATATAAGACCTTTCGTTGAATATATAAGTAAATAATTATGTAATTACACAAGGAGGTGCTTATATGCAAAAAACATTTGTAGATATGGAGCGAACGGCACAAGTGTTGAAATTGCTTGGAGATAAAACACGTTTAACCATCGTTGCGATTTTAAAACAACGAGAGTGTTGTGTATGTGAATTTCTTGAAGTATTTGACATGAGTCAGCCTTCTATTAGTCAGCATCTTCGTAAATTAAAGGATGCGGGATTAGTGAAAGAAAGACGGAAAGGCCAATGGATTTATTATTCCCTAAACTCACAAAGTGATTTGTATGCACTGATTGAAGATATTTTAGAACATGTACCAGATCAGCATGATAAGATACAGGTCATGCAGAATTGCGCTTCAAATACATGTTGTAATGAATAGATAGTGTGAATACGGGGGAGCTCATGCATGAAGAAGAAACTAACCGCAGAATTTTTAGGAACATACTTTTTAGTTTTTGCTGGAACCGGAGCCATTGTGATCAATCAAATCACACAGAGTTTAACACATGTTGGAATTGCGTTAACCTTCGGACTTGTCGTGACTGCACTTATTTACACATTTGGACATATCTCGGGTGCGCATTTTAACCCAGCTGTCACGATTGGATTTTTCTTACTTGGGGATACAAGCAAGCGGGATGCTATATCGTATATTATTGTTCAACTGTTGGGTGCGATACTGGCAAGTATGACGATGCTCTTGTTATTTGGAAATGTCGCCAAGTTAGGCGCAACATTACCAAGAGGAACAGAGATTCAATCGTTTGGTTTGGAATTTATTCTTACCTTCTTTCTAATGATGATCATTTTAGGATCGGCTGTTCATGGAAAAGCGATTCAGTCATTCGCCGGACTTGCAATTGGCTCTACGGTTGGACTGGAAGCCATGTTTGGTGGACCGATAAGCGGTGTATCCATGAATCCTGCACGTTCCATTGGACCGGCAATCATATCAGGTCACATGGAACATCTTTGGATTTATATTGTTGCTACCATATTAGGTGCGATTGCAGCGACTTTCGTTTATAAGTTTATGCATGAGGAACAATAATACATTACGTACTAAAGGAGACATGACAGATGGAAAAGCAAACAATCTACTTTTTATGCACAGGAAACTCTTGCCGTAGTCAAATGGCAGAAGGGTGGGCGAAGAAGCATTTAGGTGACAAGTGGAATGTATATTCTGCAGGTATCGAAGCACATGGTGTAAATCCTAATGCGATTAAATCCATGGAGGAAGTTGATATTGATATTACAAACCAAACTTCTGATGTCATCAATCGTGACATTTTAAATAATGCAGACTTGGTGGTAACTCTTTGCGGTCATGCAAATGATGTTTGCCCAACAACACCTTCGCATGTAAACCGTGTTCATTGGGGCTTTGATGACCCGGCAGGGAAAGAGTGGTCTGAATTACAACGTGTTCGTGATGAAATTGGGGCACGTATTAAAGAATTTGCTGAAACAGGTAAATAAGCGATAGAAAAGGACTTTTCGTACGTTGAAAGGTCTTTTTCTTTTGCATACCGTATACATTATAAGTTTACATAACCTATCATTATCATCAGTAACCAAATCTCAGAAAGCCATTCATACCAAGATTTTGCCACCTTTCTGTTCCCTTCTCTGTATGCAAGGTATCATACATTACTGTCACAATAGCCGCGCAATCTGCATGAAATCCTGCATACCTTTAGCGTATACTTTCGTTAAAATGTTGGTGGTACGCCTTTTAGAATTTATTTACTCAACTTTCTCACCAATAAAATAAGTGCTAATCGTTGATTGTATTGAATTTTAAGTAAATCTATTATGTTGCTTGACATGGTTAAATGCTATAATAGTAAATTATGGATAAAGGATATGCCTTATATATTTATAGAGGTGATGAATTATGCTTAATAAGCCGAGTGATTATATTGAAGCTGGTTTGAAGCTGGAGTTGGAAGAAGATTTAAAATACTTATTTAATTCAACAGCTGATATAAAGATGGTACCAAAGGGTACAATTGTTTTAAGGCAGGGGCAAAGAGTTTCTTCACTGTATTATATTCATAAAGGAATTATGAGAGGCTATTATATAGATGCTGCAGGGAATGATGTGACAAAATGTTTTGCAGCTGAAACGGAATTTGCCTGTGCAGAGGGTTTATTAAGAGTTGAAGAAGCTAGATTTAGTGTAGAAAGCCTGCAAGACAGCATTTGTGTAGTTATTCCGTATAATGCCATAGACCAAGGTATGAAGAAAACTAATCAAATGAAGGTTATATTCGCTAATTATATACAGAAGATTCTTGTTGGTATGCTAAATCGAGAACAGGCGTTACTTATGAAAGATGCACTGGAAAGGTACATGGAGTTTAAAAGAGAGTATTCTTCTTTAGAAAGTAGAATAAATCAATCATATATTGCTTCTTATATTGGAATTAGAGCAAGCTCACTTAGTAGAATTAAGAGAAGTATGAAAATAGAATAAATGTTTTTAGGAAACATCAAATAAAAGTATTTGGTGTTTTTTTATTGCAATTTACATATGTCAATTACAACAGGCTATTATCGCATTATGATAACTGGTGTAATCACTGATTTAGGAGGATTTATTTATGAAGAAAATTTCCTTGGTAACAGGTGCAAATGGTCATTTGGGTAACAACTTGGTAAGGGAATTAATAAAAAGAGGAGAAACTGTTAGAGCAAGTGTACGAGATTTAAATGACAAAGAACCATTTATAGGCCTTGATTGTGAGATCGTCTACGCCGATTTGAGGGATAAAGACTCACTTCATAAAGCACTTGATGGAGTGAATACCTTATATCAAGTAGCTGCTGTATTTAAACATTGGGCACAAGATCCTGAAAAAGAGATAATTATTCCTAATGTTGAGGCAACTCAAAATATAATGGAGGCTGCTAAAGAAGCAAATGTAAGAAAAATAGTATATGTAAGCTCCGTAGCAGCATTGTCATTGGACAAGACAAACTTAAAGGGTAAAATTGATGAAACTACATGGCTTGAAAACAGTCATGGAAATGCATACTTTGATTCAAAAGCACGAGCTGAAAGAACAGCTTGGGAGCTGGCAGAAAAATATGATTTGGATATGGTTAGCGTTCTTCCTGGTGCAATGATTGGTGGAGAGTTTTTAAAGAAAACTCCAACCATACTGGGCTTCGATAGTATTCTTTTAGGAAAGATGAAAGTTAACTATATAAGTGAAATGACGCCAATAGATGTAACTGATGTTGTGAAAGGTATGATTGCTGCAGCGGAAAAAGGTGTAAGGGGTACAAGATATATCTTGGCGAATGAAGAGCCTGTAACTTCAGATGATATCATTAAAATTGCAAAAAAATTTATTCCTAATCTTGAGATACCACAAAAATATACTAAAGAACAGTTGTTAAATTTAGCTGATAAATTTGAATTTGAAGCAAAGGAAAAGAATACTCAGCCATCACTACTTAGAAGTCAAGTAGAATTATATTATGGTGGAATAAATAGACACTATGACCTTACTACATCAAGACAGGATTTGAATTTTAAGCCTAAGTTGGGTGAAGTGGCATTAGAAGAGTATTTTAAACGGGTTTTTGCTAGCCTAAGAAAAAAATCCTTATAAGGGTGTTTTTCCGGGTCTGGTGTAACTTTTGAAATTATTAAGCAACTGTTAATGAACATATAGCAAATTGAAAAGGGAATGTGGAGGTAATCTACGTTCTCTTTTTTCGTTTTTGAGGTGTTTACTTTTCTTAAGTTGATAGGCATGTATGGCGATACCTAATATCATATGATTGAAGTT
Source organism: Bacillus sp. S2(2024) (assembly GCF_050474045.1). Lineage (NCBI taxonomy): Bacteria > Bacillati > Bacillota > Bacilli > Caryophanales > Bacillaceae > Bacillus > Bacillus sp. S2(2024). Next base: position 2,445,915 of record NZ_JBFLUS010000003.1, on the reverse strand, counting down.
ATGTTACAATAATATATGGATAAATATGGTAAATTATGTGAAAATAAGTTATAATTACTTTTGTATGTATTAATCCTCATATAAAAAATAAGTGAATTTATGATTAAAAAACAAGCAATTGCACAACAGATAAAAATCAATGGTTTGTTCTTCGAAATCTACCGCACCACAGGGATACATCCATTGCGATTTTACCTTGATATACGTTCCATTGACTCTCCAGGAGTCATTTGTTTACTTGAGATGACCACGTATTCATTTTCCGAATTCAGGATCATACAAGTGAGAGTTCAAATAAAAAGGGGAATTGAAATGAAAAAATTCATGATAGCTCTGACATCTTTGTTCACTGCTTCAGCATTCTCAGTGTCTATAGCTTCAGCCGCATCAGATGTATACGATAACTTTGAAGAATTGTCGACGCATTACCAAAAAGGTATAGATTATACCATCGAAACCCAAGATATACCAAGTTCTGATGCAATCATTCTAGCAATTCACGGTGGAGCGATCGAATCTGGAACTGACCAAATAGCAAAAAAAGTTGCTCTAGGTGATTACAGTTACTACATATTTAATGCTAAAAAATATGTAGACTCTAATTACGATGGGCGAAATGATTTGCATCTAACTTCTACCCATTATGACGACCCAATAGCTTTGAAAATGGTAGCACAAAAGAACAAAGTTGTTTCTATTCATGGTGCGGAAGGAACAGAAAAACTAGTTTACATGGGCGGACTTGATGAAGAATTAAAGACGAAGATTTCGAATAAATTATCCAGCGCAGGTTTCAGTATTGGAACTACACCTGACAATCTCGCGGGGACCAACCCGGAGAATATCGTAAATAAGGGTAAAACTTTAAAAGGTGCACAATTGGAGCTCACCACTGCTTTGCGTACCGAACTTAAGAATGATAATTCTAAGATGGAGAAATTTAGTAATGCTATTCGATCAGCAATAGCCGAGTAAAAGTGATAGTGATTTCCGTACAATTTAAGCTTTTGTAATTTCGTAGAAATGATGGAAGAGCAGGGACAATCTATCCCTCATAGGATCATTATACGATGGATACATCAGTATAGTTCTGAATTGGACAAGCGGATACGTCGTCAATTAAAGAAAGTTAATGATTCTTGGTGAGTTGATGAAACATATATCAAGGTAAAATCGCAATGGTTGTATTTCTATCGTACGATAAATTCCAAAGGTAATATAATTGATTTGGTTCTGGTGCAAAAATGTTAGTTAGAAACATAGAGTAACAACTTTCTCTTCATTTCGGGGTACTTTAAAATCTTAAGTTGATGGGTATGTGACGTGATCTCATTGCTATCAAGCTAATATTTTGAAGTATCCCTAAAATGAAAATTTCCTTTTTCTACAGTTAGTTATTTGGAGAGTCAGCTCTTTTTTCGTTTTTGGGGTGTTTACTTTTCTTAATTTGATGGGCATAGAGTACCGCCACATCGCCATCAAATTAGCAGGGGACGATACCTGGATTAAAGCATAGATATACTGTTTTATCACTCCATTCCCGTTGTTCTCCACCAATTAGAAGTGGCCGTCTGCGATGCTTCTTTCGTTTTCCTTTTTCACACGGAAACAGTCTTTCTCCTTATGAAACGTCTGTCTGCCAAATAAACGACGAACAGAGACAACAAGCCGACACTGATCGGTATGCCGAACGCTTCGTACGAAAATGGCGCTCCTTCAAGCTTAAGCTGGCTTGTGGCACGGTACTCGAGCCGCTTGGCGGCGAATTTCGCCGTCCAGATATCTTCCTGCTTCGCCAAATCTTCAAACGCAGGCTCCATCGCGAAACGCTCCGGCGCATCGCTGTTCAGGTAAAGCTGCTCAGCCTTTCCGCCGTTCTCTTTCCAGTTTCGGATATCGCCCGCAGCGCGCGTCTTAACGTCCGGCCCCACAAAAATCATTTTGTCGAGTTTCGGAGCATCCGCTATTTGATATCGGGCGATCAGATTCAGACCGTGCCGGGTAACGACCGCCTCGCGTTTGCTAGATATCGTCAATGTTGTCGTCGTGCCAGAAGCCCCGTACGTGTCAAAAGCCGAGGATAACATCAGCTCGTCGGCTCCGTCATACAGCAGGACCCCGTTCTTTTTCTTGCTCCATTGAAATGCATTGTTCAAAACATAGACGATATCACTCAATCCAGCCGTGAAAGGCTCCATTTGCGGATGTTGAACAAAATCATAGGAAGGATAATTCATTTCCTTTGCGACTTTCTCCGCTGCCGGCTCTCCCATTTGCCGGGATATGACGTACAGCGTGGCATCGATGCCCGAAGTCAGGCCGGCCGAGGAGACTATGTTGCCGTCAGGCACGTAACGCTGCCCCCTTTTCCAGGTAATCTCGGTATATTTCTTTTCCAATCTGTCGATATCTCCCCAATGCGTTGCCGCAGATTTCCCGTTCAGCAGGTCGGTATCCGCCAAATTTTCCGCGCCATTGCAGATGGACAACAAGGTCGTTTCCTTGCCGGAGTGTTTCCTTATCCAATCGCGGACAGGCTTGTATTTCGCCTTATCCAAAATCGGCATGAAAGGGATCACGATTATATCCGGACCTTTGCCCGTCAATTTGTCCAACTCGTCGAAAGTGTAATGCGGTAAGACATCAAGGCCGCCCGTCAACGATTTGATATTTTTATTGGGAGCTGCCGCAAACACATTGTACGAGTTCGTCATGGAGAACATTTCGTATGGTACGAGAAAATCGAACACCTCGGTCACTTCATTTGCCAAAATAACGGCCACTGTCGGCTTTTTCGAATCATAGGCAGGAGCTCGGATGCTTTGTAAAGAAGCAGGAACCGGCTTATCGTAAACCGACATAACCTCCTGCATCGTGCTCATGAAACCGATTGCTCCGGTTCCTCCCACAAACAGAACGAAGACGCACATATACACGATGAAACGCCATACTTTTTTCAATTGCCTTCTCTCCCTTGATTTTTTCTAGTTAAGTATTAATTATTATTTAACTTCTTAATGCAAGTATAATGAGAGAAGGTAAATTAATACAATCGTCCGAAGACTATATTTTTCTCGGGCTAAGGTCCAGGTAAAGGACTTTTTTCGCGAACAGCAGTCGAATGCTTCTTTTATAATCATATAGAACGGCTTCCACCTGTTGAATCCCAACCGGATGTCGACGAAACTATTGATAATAGACTTGGATCTGGAAGTGTATCTTCAGGGTTTAGACTCAGAAACCAGTTGTAAGCAAGATTCACCTGAGCTTTTTCAATAATCCGTTCGTCTGATAGATTGTAGAGTGTTTGGAGAAATAAGGGCCAAAAGAAAGGTTCCGGTTCTTTTGCGGGTGTTCCAAAATGTTTACAGTAGCTCTCTGCCAACAGTTCATTTAAAAAGTCAAAACTGATAGAATGCTTCATACAACATCGTACAGGGAACTGTACATAGATAATTCGCTCTGTCTTTCCACTAACACCATACCCTCTCCCTATCTTCTTGTTGGTTTCAGTTTAGACAAAAATAGGGAGTGCCCTCATCTAAAGATGGGGCTACTTTTCTAATCCCATTTTTTAAGTGGGTTTCCTTGGTAAAAGACGGCTTTATGGTTATGCCTATAGGGGTCACCATACATGCCCATCAACTTAAGAAAACAAATCCACCCCAAAACGAAAAAATGAGCTTTTTTATTACAAGTTAGGACAAAATCTCGTTCTGGGGGAGTTGTATTTTCTTAGCTTGATAGCGATGTGGTAAGATCCCGTTTACGGCAAATAAAAATTACTGATAACATCAATTGGTATTTTTAGGTACATGCCATTAGTTAAAATTTACATTTTTTAAAGATATTAATAATTTTACTATGATTTGCATTTTCAATAAGCATTCAACCCCTTTTAAGAATTTGATATTATGAAATTGAGCAATCTCGATCATCCTTTTCGTCCTCTCATATGAAGTAAGTTTAGTTACTATCATAAGATGAGATTAATAGGATTGGAAATCAGGTGACTCCTTTTTTGTGTAATCAAATCGTATAAAAATGGCTCAAAACTAACTTATCAAAAAAATCGGGATTTTGAGATATTTATAGTAAGTATTGGTCAATTGGGAAAGGGAGCTGTAAATGCAGAATAATGTTAGCCGTAGTAGGAAACTCTCGTTTAAAATATCTAGTATGTATATGTTATTTAGTATTTTCTGGATTTGTATAACTGATTGGACATTAATAAAGTTTAATACGTATGGTGTTGTTTGGATAAGTATTGGAAAAGGATGTCTTTTTGTTATTGCAACGGGATTTTTATTATATAAATTAATTCAAAGAAATATTAAAGATATTGAGGATCGGGAGCAGCAGTTAAATAGCCTTATTAAAAATAATATGGATGCAATAATACGTTTGGATTTAAATGGAAATTTTATATCTGTTAATGATGTAACCGAGAAAATAACGGGATATGGTGAAGAAGAGCTAACAAAAATGTCTTTTAAAGATCTTATAAACAAAGAAGATTTGTATAAAGTTCAAGAGCACTTTTTAGAAATAGGAAAAGGTAAGTCTTCAATGATAGAGTGTAGGTGTATGATCAAAAGCGGACATTGTATACTAGTAAGTATGAAGAGTGTACCTATCTTAATAGAGGATAAAATGGTAGGCATTTTTGTAATTATTAGAGATATTACAGAATTAAAAGATAAAGAGGAACTTATAAGGAAATCTGAAAAGCTTTCGATTGTAGGTGAATTAGCTGCAGCTGTAGCACATGAAATTCGAAACCCCTTAACATCTATAAAAGGCTTTCTCCAATTACTTCAATATAAGGATTCAGAAGATAAAGAGAAACATTATTATAACATTATGTTATCAGAAATCGAGCGTATCAATTTCATTGTTAGTGAATTTTTAGTACTTTCCAAGCCTCAAGTTACTACCTATCAGAATGAAAATATCACATCTTTATTATTAGATGTAATAACTTTGCTTGAGACAATCGCCAATGTTAAAAATATAGAGGTCATGAAAGAGTTTGAACCGAACATTATTTTGGTCAAATGTGAAAGAAATCAAATAAAGCAAGTTTTTATAAATATTTTTAAAAATGCAATAGAAGCTGTTCCGAATAATGGTAAAGTCTATATTAAGGTTATACAATTAAAAAAAGATAGCGTACGTATTCGTTTTATTGATAATGGGCCTGGCATCCCAAATAACTTAATATCTAAGTTGGGTGAACCCTTTTATACAACAAAGGAAAATGGGACCGGTTTGGGTTTAATGGTTAGTTATAAGATTATCAAAGATCATCGAGGAAGTATAAATATAAAAAGTGAAATGAATAAGGGAACAACAGTTGATATTATACTTCCAGTTTCCATAGGTGAATGAATTTTCTCAGATTAGTTCTAGAATACGCTGAGAGATGTAGAAAAAATTGATTCTAGAGTCAAAAAATATAAAATAGCTATCAATTAGATTAAAGTGAACCTTATTAGTGGGACATGAAAAAACACTGAAGTGACCCAATGAAATAAGACAAGGAAAAAACACTTCCGTATATTCGTATTTAATTTAAATGCGAATATACGGAGGTGTTTCTTTTGTGGGAACGAGAAAATCTTATTCAGAAGAAATTAAATGGAAAACAATCGAGCTGAAAAAACAAGGGTACACAAACAAAGAAATTATGGATCAATTAGGAATTAAAAATAAAGCACAAATTAAAACTTGGATGAACTGGTAGTGTAAAAACCAGACGTACCGTTTTCAACAGCCAGTAGGAAAACAATATTCTTATGGGAAGGGATTTCAAGAATTAAGTGAAATAGTACAACTACAGTTGAATAATAAATAATTGAAACCCAAATTACTTGTATAGGGAAAGTATCTGGAAATCTAAAGGCGTTGAAACCCATTCTAGTCGTTCAGCTATGGAATGAAGTGAAACATAAAATGAAAGCAAAAGAATTGTGTAAAGTGTTAGAATTACCGCGCTTGATATTTTACCGTTAGATAAGAATGGTACAGGGCTCTAAAAATAAAATTGAGGAGATAATTAAGAGAGTTTGTCTACGTCATAAGCTCTGTTATGGATATCGAAGAATTACAGCCACCCTTAGAAAAATGAGGATTTGTATCAATCATAAAAAGGTATTACGCATTATGAAACACTATCGCTTATTATCAAGGGGGTTTATTATTCTGTATTAATGATCCCGACTGGATTCGAACCAGCGACCTCCACTCTGTCAAGGTGGCGCTCAATTGGTATTTAATCCTAGGAATAAAAGAATATTGAAGGGATAGCCAAAATCTATACGAATCATTCCTTGTTTGCCTTTAAATTTTCTGCTGCCAGAAAAAATTTCTCGTTGCGTGTAGTTAGTTTATCAATCGTAGCTAAATATTGGGCTAAGGATAGGATGATGAGAACTATACTAAGTAGAGCCTGTAGTATGTGTGTAATACTCCAAATCAAAGTAGGATAAGAGGTAAACGAAAAGTTAAAGTTTGAAATTGAGATGCTATATAATACAAAAGTTTGCTTATGCTATGGTAATTGGAAGACGTACGTATGTATTTCCCTTGTAAATAAAAAAGACTACGAATAATAAATTTATCCATAGTCTTTTATTATTTTTATATTATTGCAAAATAGTATGAGTATCTGAATATCAATGATTAATTGAATGGAAACCTTATAGTACAAACAATAGGGTCGTATTATTTAATTCTTTTTGGTCACAAACGTACTCAAATCACAACTTCCTCGCAATCCGCTCTACAACTTTCTCCAACTCATCAGGTTTCAAAAACTCAACAGGGGAGAACCCTTTTTCAAACGTAAGCGAATCCGCCTCAATCATCAGTACATATTTATCATTAACTTTCGCAATATGAATCTGGTCTCCAAAATCTGCAAGTAATGCTTTCACAGAAATATGGTCTGCTTTTAGCTTTAATTCTATCTCAGGGGTATGCTCTACAATTTGTGCGGTTGCTTCCATTACTTCTTCTGTTGTGAAATGCTCCATAATTTCACGCTTTGGACTCGCTGCCCATACTTCCATTGCTTGGTCGAATTGTTCCCGTTCTTCTGTACCTTCTTCAAAGACGTCTTCAATTTGGTCGTATACCATATCCATAACTTGTGTTTTCATAATTTCTGGCATGGAACGCTCGTATTCGACGAATTTTAAGAAGTCTTCGAAGTAGCGGGCGTGTGATGCTTGGTGGATTTTTAGTTCGCCATCTTCCACGATGCCTTCTTCTGGCATGTATGGGTATTGAATCGACTTCATGTTTTTCGTTGTGATTGCCATTTCGACGTTTCGGATTAGTGTTGCTTCATCAGAGATAGAAGCGACTTTTGGCTCGAAGTCACATTTCATCACAAAGACGAACGGATCGTCGAAGTATTTGCGAAGCTTTGCTTGAGCAACGAGAAATACACCGCCCCGTACAGCGCTTGTATCAATATATGTATAAACGAGCGGTTCGTTTACATCCTTGAATGTTTCTTTCGTTTCTGCAAAGCGGATGCGGTTAAATAGGTTGTAGTTCGGATTTGAATCTAGTTCATGTCCAACTTCAACGATAAAGCGGCCGATTTTTGTTGGTACTTGTTCGCTTTTGGGATGACGGTCTACTTTTCGTTTTGAGATTTTTAATAATTCACCGTCTAGAAAGTCTTTTAGCGGACTGTCTTCGTATTCTTCTGTATCTAACGTTTGAAAATGCTTATAGCGTTTATCTGCCTGTTCACCTTGTCCGTCTACTTGTACGACGTAAAAGGAGAGAAAATTGATTTCAAAATCCATGATTATCACCTTGTTTCGTTTCGTTAACTCTTTTCAGTATAGAGATGGAGAAAACATTCGTCAATTTAAGAAGGAGAGGGGAGGTCCTTTCTTTCTTAGTTTTTTGTTTTACATGTTAAAATTCATTTTCGTATGCTGTAAATGGAAGGTTTAATTTGTTTTCAACAACGCGTAGACGTTGAATTAGTCTATGTAAGCGGCGTGATTGACGTTCTATAACTTGTTGAAGTTGGTTTACTTCTCTAGCGCATTTACACGGCCGCCACTACCTGGAAATAAGGTGGAGGGCTTACTGTCTGCGAATAGCGGGATAAATTAGTTGAACCCATCATACTGTATATACGGGAGAGGATGGTCGACATGGCGGAAACCCATTATGACAGGGTACCTTTTCCCTCCGTATGGCTATTATAACGTTTTTCCTTAAAATGAGTCGTTATTCATTAGAAATATACGTACTATTAATATAGTAAAATATTGATGGATAAAAATTGTCTCCAATGCGTTCATTGGTATATAATGGATAGAAAAGGTGGATAAAATTTTTAACAAAGTTAAAGATTTTTTTAGTAAATATATGTAGACATTTAAGAAAGAAAAGAGTAATTTAAAGTATGACAGAAATGTAATGATAATGTAATAAAAGTAATATTGTGAAATAATGTGATCATACATAGACTTGTTTGAATTGGAAATAGAAAAAGATAGAGAATAAAAGGAGAGAGTAGATTGTTACATAAGGTTCGAGGTTTGATGTTAGGAGCACTATGTATAAGTGTAGTTAGTGGGTGTAGTCCGAAGGCTAGCGAGGTTACATTAGTGAGTGGTGCAAGTGGGAATGTTGCACAAGCTAAAGAAGAAGTAAATAAAAGTATAAGTTTAGTAGATGGAAGAAGTGGAAAAGAAGTAAAAAAAATCGATTTAGCAAGTTTAGGCTATTTTGAAGATGAGAAGAAATTTAAAAAGGAAGTTACTAAGGTTGTTAGCGAAATTGGAAAGAGTATTGATACAAAGATGGTTCCTTCTCGTATGACAAGTGATGGTAAATGGATAGAGGGAAAACCCTCTTATGAATTAATGGAAAAAGAATTAATCGATCAATTGACGAATGTAGGGTTGTGGGATTCTTCTTATCAGCTGCCGATTGTAGAGAAAAAGCCTGTAGCAACACCAGAAGATGGAAGTGGCAACGGAGCAGTTTTAGGGAGATATGAAACGAATTTAGGAGGTTCTACGGGAGGTAGAATAGAAAATATTCGTTTGTCTGCAAGCACTGTCAATGGAGTTGTATTAGGAAAGGGAGATAGATTTTCCTTTAATGCTTTAGTAGGTGATACAACACCTGATAAAGGGTACCAATTAGGAAAAGAGATTGTAGATGGTAAATTAGTAGATGGATATGGCGGTGGTGTATGTCAAACTTCTTCTACGCTGTTTAATGCTGCAGATCAAGCAGGATTAACAATGGTAGAGAGATCAACACATTCCAAACAAGTAGGCTATGTACCTAAAGGCAGAGATGCAACGATTGCGTATCCTTATTTAGATTTAGTATTTGAAAATCAAAATGATACCCCAGTTAAGCTTGTGATGTATATAGAAGGTCAAAAATTGATCGCAGAGATACGTGCTGTAAGATAAAGTGAAACTTCCCTCAGTGGGGGGCATCCTTCACTAACTAATGGAAAGTTCTCACCAATCGGGCGCATGCCAGCAGTTATCCGACACCTATCTTCTTCGGATTCCTCACAATCTTGAGGTGGGGAGGGGCTTATTGCCCGCGAATAGCGGGATAAATGTAGTACTTCATTCCTTTAAAAGGTGTGAGTCGAAGGGATTGGAATAAAGAAAAATAGCGGATTGTAATGAATAACCAAAAAAGGTGCTTCTTATGTAAGCACCTTTTTTGGTTATGTAATTTATTGATGTTTTGTATAGTGTAATAGGTTCTTTAGAAATGAGAATATCAACAAAACGTTTATGGTTCACACTCGCAGAATCACATAGGTGGCCTAATATTTCCTTTTTAGACCATTTAGATGGATTAGGTTTATCATCCACATGAGAAAGAGAGTCAAACTTAGTAGGTACACTACAAACAATACTCTCTAATTCAGACGCTAATGTAGGCATGGGAGTTCCTCCTGTTTAAAGATTTTCATATGAATATATCGTTACTTCATATGTTATAGTTCAATCCAATATCTTTTTATAACATTCCCATCTTCTTCGATATAGTTTGAATCAGGTATGCCGCCATTTTTAATAATGGTTTTTTCAGAACCGACATTACTCTCATCACAGACAACAAGAGCTTTTTGAATGCCTAATCCTTTCGTTTTTTCTAATGCTAAAGCTAACAGAGTAGTAGCGTATCCTTTTTGTCTTTCAGAAGGGCGAATACCATAACCAATATGTCCGCCACAATTCAATAATTTTTCTGTTAATTGGTGGCGGATATTCACAGCACCAACAATTTTTTTATTTTCTGTAACCAACCAATAAGTGGAATCGGGTACCCAGCCCTCGGGGATATTTTCACCTTTCTCTGAATCTAGTAGAAACTGAATCATTCCATGAAAGTCTGAAGGGTCTTTACTAATGACCCATGGTACCATATCCTCGCCGCTATCTTTCCATTCTTGATAGAAATCTAAGTATTCGTTTTGTAATGTAAGTGTAGGTTTTACTAATGTAACATTCATTTTCATACCCCTTTTATAAAGAATATTTACAATATTAACATAAATATATTACTATTTATATTATGAATTTTTAAGGATGCCAGTTTCCTTTTTGTTTTTTTTTACATATTTAGATAATTATTTTTTACTGCAATGAATAGTGAGAGAATTATAGAGTATATCAAAAACGGAGAATCGAAAGAGGTATATGATCAATTTTGCAGTATATCATTACTAGGTTGGTCTATATTGCACATATGTTGAATCCAGAATTCATTATTATTGGAGGCAGAATGACTGAATTAGGTGAGACGTTTTTAAACAAATTCAAGAGCGATACCACCAAGCAGTGATGAGCATATTCTAAGGAAAAACTTACGGAGTTACATAACGATACTGGGGTGTATGGAGCTTGTTAATTGACATTGGAGCGATGGAAGAAAAAATAAATGTGAAATCAAAGTAATAATTGAAAAAGGTTTTCATAGAAAACAGAATACTCCTTTCACAAAAACAGCCGTCTTCATTAAAAAATGATGATGGCTGTTTTTGTTTGTTAAATTTTATCCCTCACTAATGGGGAGTAAGACCGTGATTGGTTTAACTGACCATCAGTGGGGGATCAAGAAAACCTTATTGATGGAAGTTTCACTTTATCGAAATGATCCTTTGAGATAGGTAATTTTGTATTTTTTGATTTTGTAATTTAAATTTTGTCTTGGAATTCCTAATTGTTCACTTGCTTTGGTAATATTTCCTTGAGATTCATGTATTGCCTGTTCAATCATGATCCGTTCAAGATGCTCAATTTGTTCGGGCAGGCTTTTGAAAAGAATTGAATGCTCTTGAACGGATGGTTGATTGACTTGTTGAATCATTTTGTTTTTAAAAGTAGGAGAAAGATGTTCAAATGAAATGGCGTTTTCATCGTAAATCAAGTTTAAAGCTCCCTCCAGCGAATGCTCCAATTGTCTAACATTACCTGGCCATTGATAGTTCATGAAAAATTGATAAACATCTTCATCGACCTCTGTGACGTTAACGCCTAAGGAAGTAGAATGTTTGTTGATGAAATACTCTATTAAAGTAGGTATATCTTCTTTTCTATTTCGTAAGGGAGGAATTACAATATTTACTACCGCTAACCGATAATAAAGATCTTCTCGCAGCTTCCCATTGGCTATAGCCTCAAGAGGATCTTCATTAATTGTAGTAATAACTCGTACATCGATATCTAAAACCTTAGATGAACCTAAGCGTTGAAGTTTTCTTTCTTGTAAAACACGAAGTAACTTTGCTTGAAGGTTCGTTCCCATAGAATTAATTTCATCAAGCAATAAAGTTCCTCCGTGAGCTTCTTCAAATAGTCCTGCTCTATCTGTTGCTCCGGTAAAGCTCCCTACACTTGTTCCAAATAACAATCCTTCAAGCAATGACTCAGGTAATGCTGCGCAATTTTGGGCTATAAAGGGCTTGTTTTTCCGGGGGCTTTCATTATGAATGCTTTGAGCAAATAATTCTTTTCCCGTACCAGTTTCACCGAAGATCAAGACGTTTGAATTAGACCGTGCAGCTCTTCTTGCTTGTTCAACCGTCTGTCTCAATTGTTTGCTAGAAAATATAATGTTATCAAATTGGAATCTTGTATTGTTTTTTCGAGCTAACATAGAATCGGAAGGAGCAGAACTTCCTTTTGTTTGTTGTTGTAATTGAAAAATGGTTTCAGTTAATTGTTTTTGCTTTGTAATATCAGTTGCAATTTCTAAAGCTCCCACTTTTTTATTCCCTAGAAATAAAGGAACGGTTTTTGAAAGAGTTGTGACCGATTTTCCATTGGTAGTAAAATGATTTTCTCGATGGCTGAGTGTCTTCCCTGTGTTCAAAGCCGTAAGAAGAGTACTGGAATTTTCCTCCATTGGCCATATATCTAATATTCTTTTATTTCGTACCGATGCAGGTTCAACCGTATCAATTTCTCCCATTTTTCGATTGTAAAATATAATTTTTCCTTGTTGATCAATTGCCGTGATTCCTTCTTCAAGTTGATCTAATATTACTTCGTATAAATGCCTTGTTTCATTCATTTGTTGAAGTTGATATTGCAATTGCTGAATCTGGGTATTGTCTTTGAGATTAAGAAGGTAGTAGACAGTTTCAGAATCGATTTGGATAACTGAAGTATTTACAATTAACTGCCGGGTACCAAGAGAAAGTGTGATGCCTGTTTTATCTTTTTTGAATTGAAAACTTTTTTTCAATTCCTCAGAAGGGAATATTTCATGGATAGAAGTTCCGATTATGTTACTTGGACTTGATGAAAATAAACGTGCGGCAGATCGGTTTAAAGAATGGATTTCCCCTTGTTCACCAGTGAGAATCATACAATCAAAACTGGAATTCCAAACCTTATGTAAGGGAAGAAAGGAAAAATCAGTCATTGCGTTCACCACCTTTATAAATATTCAATAGAATAGAGAAATTATAAATAATCCGAATATTTATAATTATACCAAAAAGTGATAATCTGATTCTTATAAATTTTTTGTTGGTGGTCATAGAAAAATATTTTTCTATGAATATTTTTCATTTGGAGAATATTTTTCATATTTTTATTTTAAAAATTCTGATAAATATTGATATAATTAGTATCTTTTATTTGGCATGAATGTTGCATAGAGAATAATTAAAAAATTAGAGGAGGTTATTTATGAATAAAGTATCTTTACAACATATTCATGCTATTGATGTACATGCGCATCCTTTTGTCGCTAATCAAGAACCTTACACAGTAGAGGAGTTCGTTAGGAAACTATCTTTATCTGTTATACCTACCCGTGCGACAAACAACTATATGCAAAATAAGAATCAACCTTTTCCGGGAATTAATATGTGGGTTCAGATTTTGATTCAACGACTTGCAAAATATTTTTCATGTGAGCCTAACCTGGTGGAAGTAGTAAATAACAGAAATAAATATGCTGGTGATTTTAGGAGATATACAAGGAATTTGTTTCAGGACGCTAAGATTACTGGAGTTGTAACTGATTTTGGATATCCAATGCCAATGTTAAATAAAGATGAGTTTGCAGATCTGTGTGGGTCAAAAATATGGGAAATTCATAGAATTGAACCTGTTATGGTTCATTTATGCAAAGAATGTGATCGTTTTGAGGAATTTAGTGAAAGGTACCGTCTAGATTTAAGACAAGCTTTACAGAAATCTGATGTTATTGGTTTAAAATCGATTATTGCGTATAGAAGTGGACTGGAAATTTCAGAGATGAATGAACAGATGGCTCGGGATCAATACGGAGAATTTCAAATGAACGACCGAGCAGAAGTGAAAGCTTTTCGTGACTATTGCCTTCATATTGCGATGGAAGAATGTACAACTGCAGATAAGGTTATGCATATCCATACTGGTATTGGAGATGGAGAAGTTGTTTTGCCGAAAGCGAGTCCGAGTTTTTTAATAAACATGCTTAGGGATAAAAAATACATCGATACGAAGGTTCACCTTGTTCATGGGGGATATCCCTGGGTAGAGGAAGCGGCTTTTATTGTAAGTATTCTCCCAAATGTTTATATGGATATTTCGCTGCAAAATCCTTTCGCAGGTCATGGAGTTGAACGAATCCTTTCTCAAGTGTTTGAATTTGCTCCTTTCGATAAGGTCATGTATGGGTCAGATGCTTTTACTGTGCCTGAAATGAATTGGTTTGGAGTGCATTTATTTAAGGAATGTTTTGAGAACGTTTTAAATAATTGGGTTGATTCTGATTATATGAATGTAGAGACAGCCCAATGGATTGGCGAAATGGTTTTGTTTAGAAATTTTGAAAGGGTTTATAAAAAGAATCTGCAATTGAATATTTGATAGAAGGAGGAGCTAGAGATGTCAATCGAACAATTCGGTTATAAACAGGAATTGAAAAGGACATTAACGTTTTGGGATCTTGTATTTTATGGGCTGATTTTTTTGGTTCCTATTGCTCCATTTGGTGTGTTTGGCTATATCTCTGACACTTCGAAGGGGATGGTGGCCTTAACTTATATCATTGGTATGATTGGAATGGTTTTTACGGCCCTGAGCTATGCTAAAATGTCCCAAGCTTTTCCGATGGCAGGTTCCGTTTACACCTATGCACAAAGAGGGATTAATGAGTATGTTGGTTTTCTTGCTGGTTGGGGAATCTTGCTAGATTACATTCTTGTACCTGCTTTAACTTATGTTGTCAGCGCAGTTTCATTAGCGGGAATGGTTCCAGAAGTGCCGGTTTGGTTTTGGTTGGTTCTCTTTATTTCCTTTAATACCTTCATTAATATTCGCGGGGTAGAATTTACCGCAAAAGCAAATAAAATTATTTTGGTTTTACAATTTATGGTTTTAACTATTTTTCTAATATTCGGGCTGGTTGCTTTATATAAAGGAGTAGGCGGTACTAGTCTAACAATCAAGCCTATATATGATTCCAGCAAGTTTAATCTACACATGGTTATGGGGGCAGTTTCAATAGCAGTGCTATCCTTTTTAGGTTTCGATGCTATTTCCACACTTTCCGAAGAAGTAAAAGGGGGTAACAAAATTGTAGGTAGAGCTACAGTACTTACTTTGTTGATTGCAGGCGTATTGTTTATATCTCAAACATGGGTCGCAAGTGATCTTATCCGCGGATTAAAAATTGAAAATTTAGATACAGCTTTCTATCAAGCAGCTGAATTGGCTGGGGGGAGCTGGCTGAAAAATTTGACACTCATTGCGACAGTGTTTTCTTGGGGAATTGCCAGCGCACTTGCATCTCAGGCAGCCATCTCCCGACTTCTTTATTCCATGGGGCGTGACCGTAAACTACCTTCTGTATTCGCAAAAGTTCATCCGAAATTTCAAACACCATATATTAGTACTTTTCTAGTCGCTATTGTTTCTTTTTCTGTAGGAATGGCGTTTGAAAATAGCATTGGGATGTTAACGAATATTGTTAATTTTGGAGCGTTGATCGGTTTTCTTATATTGCATATTTCAGTAATTAATCATTATATCATTCGCCAAAAATCAAAAAAATTTATTCAACACCTTGTATTTCCTCTTTTTGGGTTAATTATCATTGGTTATGTAGTGTATGGAATGGATCGGCTTGCGATTGAAATCGGATCTGTTTGGCTTCTTATAGGGGCCGTATATATGTTTGTGCTTCAAAAAGTGAAAGCAGGGAAGATAGAAATTAAAAAAGGGGGTTCTGAACACATTGAAAACCATTGAAAAACAAGACATAGAATTGAGTGAGGAAATAACGGAACAATTGACTTGTATTCGAAGACATATCCACCAGTATCCGGAACTTTCCTTTCAGGAATACGCTACGTGCGAGTATATCATTTCATGCTTGCAAGAATGGAAGATTCCGTACAAAAAAGTTGGAGAAACAGGGATTGTCGTTGATATTATCGGAGAAATGGGAGAGGGATTGCACATTGGGGTACGAGCAGATATTGATGCGTTGCCGATTGAAGAAAAAACGGGCCTTTCCTTTTCTTCTCAAAATTATGGAGTCATGCATGCTTGCGGGCATGATGGTCACACCGCTATTTTATTAGGAACAGTCTATCAGTTATTTCAATTCAAACATAGATTTAGTGGACGAGTACGTTGTATTTTTCAACCTGGTGAAGAAGCAGATGGCGCAGCAGAAGAAATGATACAAAAAGGAGTATTGGAAAATCCTGCGATCGATGAAATGATTGCTCTTCATTTATGGCCCCATTTACCATTTGGAACGGTCGGTATCAAGGACGGTGCTATTACAGCTTCCTGTGATAATTTCGTGATTGAAATAGTGGGAAAAGGAGGGCATAGCGCACGTCCGCACCAAGGTATTGACGCTATTGCCATTAGCGCTAATGTTCTTCAGGCTCTTTCTCTTCTTGTTACGAAAAGCCATAATCCTATCGAGCCTGTAGTGATTCATGTCGGGAAAATTCAAGGCGGGACGGCAAGTAATGTAGTTGCGGATCAGGTAGTCCTAGAAGGAACAACAAGAACCATAACTATGGAAACGAGACAGAAGATAAAATCACAAATTATTCAACTGGTTAAAGGTATAGTGAATTCATATGGAGCCAAAGCCAATGTTACATATACATATAGCCATCCGCCGGTGATAAATGACGAAGTATTAACTCATAGCATCGAAGAAGGAATAAAGGAATTATTAGGTGCGAATTCAGTTTATGTATTGAAAGATCCCTCAATGGGTGCAGATGACTTTGGTGCATTTGCTGTAAAGGTTCCGAGTACCTATTTCCGATTAGGTATTAGACAAACAGATCAGCCCTGTTATGATTTACATCATCCTGAGTTTCAATTTGATGATCAGATTATTTCGGTGGGCGTTAAGATCTTTACTTATAGTGTACTAAGAAGATTACTAAAAGGGGGGCAATCAACATGTTAACAAAAGAAAATGTTTTAAAAATCGTCGAACAAGAAAATATTGAATTTATTCGAGTGGAATTTTTAGACTATGCTGGCATGACGAGAGGAAGAACAATCCGTGCTTCTCAGCTTAACAGCGCAATGGAAAAAGGAATTAACTTTAGTACAGCAATTATGAGTTTCGATTGTTTTGATGAATATATTCCCAACCCTACGTATGGAGCAAACGATGGAGATTTCTTTGCGGTACCTGATCCAAGTACTTTCGCTATCCTTCCTTATCGGAAAAATACAGCAAGAATGCTTTGTGATTTAGTTGATGAAAACGGAGAACCATGGGAGGGATGTCCGAGAAGCGCATTGAAACGTCTGCTTTCGGAAGCAGAAACACTCTTAGGCGGAAACATGTACATGGCATTTGAACAGGAAGCCTATTTACTGAAAGAAGTAGATGGAAAACTAGAGCCAGCAGATAAAAGCCATTGTTTTTCTACAGATGGTATAGACATTCAAGAAGATTTTGTTCAAGATTTTGTTTATTCCTTGGAAAAGATGGGTGTTCAAACAGAACAAGTTTCCAGCGAGTATGGTCCTGGGCAATTAGAGATAAATTTGAAATACGCTCCTGCTTTGAAAGCGGCGGATGATCAAGTAACATTTATGCATTTATTTAAACAGATTGCTAGGGATAAGGGGATGATAGGCACATTAATGCCTAAACCGTTCCAACACTTACCGGGAAATGGACTGCATGTTCATATTAGTATATTTGATAAAATTGGTGAGAACATCTTCCAAGATACCACAGATTCAAGAGGGTTAGATATGTCTGAAAAAGCCTATCATTTTATAGGTGGACTTTTAAAACATGGAGCATCTCTAATTGCAATCGGCGCCCCTAGCATTAATTCGTATAAACGGATGCAGTCCGGATCTTGGGCACCAGCCCACATCTGTTACGGAGCCAGAAATCGCTCAGTACTAGTAAGAATTCCTGACAAAGCAAGAGCAAGAAGATTTGAATTTCGGGGTGCTGATGGAACGTGCAATCCATATTTGCTTGCGGCTTGTTTAGTAGCTTCGGGTCTTCATGGGATTCAAAACAGAATGGATCCAGGTGAACCGATGGATGTAGATATAAGTAAATTAGATGATATTGAATTAAAAGAAAGAGGAATTTCTTGGGGTCCGAGAAACTTAAATCAAGCAGTAGACTATTTAGCAGAAGACACAATCTTGGCCGAAACTATTGGAAGGTCAATCTGGGAGGAATTTATTAAAATAAAAAGATCAGAATGGGATAAATATATTAGACAAGTAAGTGATTGGGAATTAAGACTATTCTCTTCCAGGTTCTAAATAAAAGGATGCGGTTGAGAAGGGAATCTGTAAATACTTGAATCATTATAAAAAAGTTGTTCTTATATTGATTCTCACAATCTCAAAAGTGCGGGCGTATCCTCAAAAAATAGTAAATATACTATGAGATAAGGTTTCTACCTTATCTTTTTTTATCCCGCTATTCGCGGGCAGTAAGACCCCCACCTCAGGATTGAGAGAGAAGCGAGGAAGATAAGTGGGAGCTAAACTGTCTGTAAAAGCCCGATTGGGATGAAGAAAACCCCCACTGATTAAAGTTTCACTTTATGTGTTAAAGAGTGGATTATTTACAAAAAGAGGGATAATAGGATATCTTGTCGAATGAATTTTCGTAAAATAATGAATTAATAAAAGATGGTGTAGTTGGCTGGTGGTTAAAAATATTTTTGGTTAAAACAAATGAGTTACGTTATATATGAAAAGGGGGAATGATGAATTGGTTCATCAGATGGAAATAGAAGAAGTGAAAAGAATTGACGAAGATATTGAGGGGCTTTCAGAGCTTTTGAGAGTAGTAGTAGATGACGGGGCATCAATAGGCTTTTTACCGCCAATGAAACAAGATGAGGCGATAAAGTATTGGGAAACCGTGTTAAGTCCTGAAGTTATACTATTTATTGCAAGGATCAACAATGAAGTAGCAGGCAGCGTACAATTGCATTTAAGTACGAAGCAAAATGGGAGTCACCGAGCTGAAATTGGAAAGTTAATGACACATCCTACATTCAGACGCAATGGAATTGGACGTGCCCTTATGCAAAAAGTAGAAGAAAGGGCAAATCAAGAAAATAGATCTTTGTTAGTATTAGATACAAGAGAAGGAGATCCTTCCAATAAACTATATGTATCATTAGGATTTGTTGAAGCGGGGAAGATTCCATGCTATGCCGAATCGGCAAACGGAGAATTACATACAACGGTTTTTTATTATAAATGTATTTAGTAACTTTTAAAGCAGACTATTAAGCTAATTGATGTACTAGTTGAAGTAGGAACGCAAACCGTTCAAACCTTTTTATAAAACAACTATCCAATTTAACATGGAAAGAGCTTGTTGTTGATTTGGAAAAAATTTGATGATTTATTTACACAGAAAGGAACATTGGGTATGAAAAAGTCAAGAGGCGCTAAAGATTTAATAGATAGTTTAATACCAATGGGAATGATTTTTGGTTGTGCTATCGGTGTAATTTTTGGCATGTTTTTCAAACCAAACTTTCTAGTATTTACAGTTAGTTTAGGAACTGGAATAGGCTATTTATTTGGAGTTATTGCTTCTGGAATTTATAGTAAGAAAGGGAAATCATAGTTTGAGAATATGAATACCGGTGTAATTATTGCGGGGATAAGGTCTGTTATCATTATTGGTAGAAAAATTTCTGAGCTGGAAAAAGGGAAGTAAGGGGCTTAAAAAACAATTGTTTACGGTATAAAAATAGTGCTATTACTAAGAGGGATTTTTTACTTTCCCTTAGGATAGCACTACACTACATTCGTTAAACTTTTGGTGCAATCTTTAACAAAACTTTTTAAATGTAGTGTAGTGCTTTGAGAAAAAAGAAAAATCTTTAAACAAAAGAAATTCCTACTTTTGAAAATAGTGGGGATTTTTTGCATTTATACAGACTTAGGGAAATGAATAAAAAATCATTGTTAATTCTAGGAAAGCTAGTACAAGTAGAAATGGTCACCATGTTGACATGTTTTGTGAGATATAGTATTTTATATTTGTAAACATGGTGACTAATATGAGGGGGAGCTAAATATGAATATTAACTTTTTAATGAAAGAACTACATTTTATGCAGCAAAGTTACGCGACTTTGTTTTCGGTTGTCAATAAGGTTCAAACGCGGGGGGACGAATATATGGAGATATTAACTGCCCGACAACATATGGCTCTGATTGCTATTGCACATTTGCCAATTGAAAGAACTACACTTATTAATATCGCTAAAAAGCTAGGTACAACAAAACAGACCACTAACAAGTTGATTACAAGCCTTGTGAAAAAAGGTTATGTTAAAACTGTGCCGAGTAAAATAGATAAACGCTCTATCAATATTGAGATTACTCCCGAAGGAAAAAAAGCTTTAATTGTTTGTTCGGAAAAGTCCACCTATTTTTTAGCGGATATGTTTCACGATTTCACGACTGACGAAATTGAAACATTTTGGAGATTATTACAAAAGCTCTATCGATTCGACGGCGAAGAACAAGACGGTTTTGAAGAAAATGCAAATTTCAAAGTTGATGAGCAGAAACAGTTGAACTCCTATCAAGAAAAAATCTTGGCTGAGTTTTCAAAACGCCGATATGGGGGTGCGGATTGTGAATGAATCTTATATTAGTAATACGCTTCATCAGAAAGCAAAAGATATTAAGAATAAGGTTAAAGAAAAGATCTATTATGTTAAGAATACAGTCCAGCAATCTATTTCTCAGGCCAACTATAAATTTCACCGCAATAAGAAACGAAACTGGATTGGCAATTGTGTATCAATTTCCATTGCGCTACTTATCATAGCTGTTTCTTGGCTAACCGCAACAAATTGGCTATTTTGGATAGGTGTAGTAAGCATTTTAAGTAATGCCTTATTGCTCATTATTAGCCTTATCAAAAAATAATCTAAGAAAGCAATACATATTATAAATACTATTATTTCAACTTATCATGAATAATAGATTTTGAAATATTTCCTGTATTATATAAAAATATTGAGAAAATCTTACTTTCATTAGGTTTATAGAAATTAGAAAGGTAAAATATTATCTCCTATAGAATTATTCGTACGTTCGAAATAATTTTAAAATTGGAGAGTGATAGTTTTGTTGAAAAAAGTTGTCGCGGTTGCAACGGCAATTCCGTTGGTTTTTGGTATTATGTCCACTGCTTCTGCGGTAGAGGAAACACAAGTAAAGGTACAGGCAGTTTCGCCTCAAGTACAGGCAACCGAATATTTAAAAGCGAACGCTGCTCAATATTCTTTAAAGGCAGATTTATCAGATTTGCAATATGTTTCTACGACAGATACACAGGTGGCATCTTATGTTAGATTTCAACAAACAGTAAATGGATCTCCTGTGTTTTCTAGACAAGTAACAGTCACACTCAACAAAGGAGGACAAGGTGTACTGGCAGTTTCAGATTACCTTCCTGTACAGAGTGTTAAGCAAATTTAGCAAAAGCTGAGTGAAAAGGAAGCAGAAGGTAAATCTACTCAGTATATTGAAGCTGATGATACAAATGTATGGGCTCCGACTACACGTGAGTTTGGGTATTTAATCGAAGAAGGTGTGGCAATTCCGGTGTACCGGATTGTTATCCACTCTCATAAGCCGTTCGGTGCGTGGGAAACATTTATTGATGCGGAAAACGGAAAGCTGCTTAAGAAAAAAGACTTAAACCGAAAAGTAGATGGACAAGGAAAAGTGTTCCTGCCAAATCCTGTAGTAACGAGCGGAAGTTTGGCTGGATTAGCTGATAATAATGATGCAGACTCGGCTGCTTTGAATAATCAACTCAAAACAGTTACTTTAAAAGGCCTCAATGGATCAGGATATTTAATTGGTGATTATGTAACAATTGCGTCGAAAGTAAAAACGTATTCCGCTTCTCTTCAATATAATTACACACGTTCAAATGATAGATTTGAAGATGTTATGGCATATTATCACATTGATACTCTGCAGCGATATATACAACAACTGGGCTTTAATAATATTAACAACCGTTCTATTAAAGCAAATGTAAATACATCTACAGCCGATAACTCTTTTTATTCTCCTACGACTAAGGCGCTGACATTCGGTTCCGGCGGAGTTGATGATGCGGAAGATGCAGGAGTCATTGCTCATGAATACGGTCATTCCATTCAAGATAATCAAGTTGCTGGATTTGGGAATTCTTCGGAAGGCGGAGCCATGGGAGAAGGCTTTGGAGATTTCTTGGGAGCTACTTATGAAGATGCTGTATCAAATACAGATTACGGAAAAGCGTGCATCGGAGAATGGGATTCAACTTCTTATTCAAATACGAACCCGACTTGCCTTCGTAGATTGGACAATAATAAAGTGTATCCGAAAGATATTGTAAATGAAGTTCATGCAGACGGCGAAATTTGGTCGCAAGGTGAGTATGATATGGCGCAAGCTTTTGGACGCGATATTGCGACAAAAATCATTTTGCAATCGCATTGGTCCCTTACTCCTAACGCTACGTTCCGTGATGGCGCGAGAGCAATTAAACAAGCGGATGCTCTTCTTTACGGAGGCCAGCACGGTGCGGAAATTGATCGTATTTGGACGGCGCGAGGCATCAGTACGAATTAGGAATTGTCAGGAGTGTTTTGTCTAATTCGGTAATATTGTTTTCAGTGAAGCAAAATATTTGTAATTAATATAGGGCACATTCGAAGAGAAGATGAGACAACGATGTATACTTGTCATAGTGATACGTATGAGCAGCTGCTGACAAATATAAAGGGAATTTGACTGAAATTCTAGAAGATAAAAGGATATCGACATTTGTTGATATCTTTTTTAATTTTGTTGAATTGGAAAAATATCGGATAAATGTATTGACAAAAAACAAAAGTGTAACTAGTATAGTTACATCTTGTTTGTTATTCTATATTCTTATTTAGTAGAGTAAATAAAAAGGAGGTTATATGATTGCAAACAGAATTACAAATGAAAGTACAAGTCGCAAAAGATAAACGAATCATTTTAGCGATCATTCTTGGAAGTCTATCTGCGATTGGTCCACTTTCTATTGATATGTATCTTCCAGCTTTTCCAGCTTTAACAGACGATTTGCACGCAACAAGCGCACTTACGCAGTTAAGTTTAACGGCATGTTTGTTAGGAATTGCGTTAGGCCAATTGTGGGTTGGTGCATGGAGTGACCGGCAAGGGAGGAAAAAACCGATTGTAATTGGTCTTGTTATTTATGCGGTTGCATCCTTCTTATGTGCGTTGACACCGTCTGTATGGTTGCTCATTGTATTACGCTTTATTCAAGGTGCAGCCGGTTCAGCAGGAATTGTACTTTCTCGTGCTATTGTGAGGGATTTGTACACGGGATCTGAGCTCACAAAATTCTTTTCTGCTTTAATGCTGGTAAACGGAGCGGCTCCAATTTTCGCGCCTATTATGGGCGGACAAATTTTAAACTTTGCTTCTTGGCACTGGGTGTTTATTGTATTAGGTGTATTAAGTGGACTTATGTTATTAAGTGTTATTTTTATCTTGCCAGAAACGTTACATGAAGAGAAAAGAACAGCAGGCGGATGGGGAGAGAGTTTATCTCATTATAAACGATTATTAAAAGATCGCGTCTTTATGGGATACGCACTTTCTCAGGGGTTTATCACAGCTGCAATGTTTGCTTATATTTCAGGATCACCATTTGTTATTCAAAATATTTTTGGTGCTTCGCCGCAATTATATAGTTTATTTTTTGCGATTAACGGGTTTGGTATTATTATTGCATCCCAAGTTACAGGGCGTTTGGCAGGGAAAATGAAAGAACGTACTTTATTGGTAGCTGGACTTCTTTTTGCATTGCTAGGAGGCATCACTCTTCTTCTTATTATTTTGCTGGTACCTTCTTTAATAGGAGTGTTAATCTGCTTCTTTATTATTGTTTCTAGCGTAGGGATTGTTGGGACAACTGGATTTACGTTAGCGATGCAGAATCAGCAGAAAGCAGCAGGAAGCGCCGCAGCTTTATTAGGACTTTTACCTTTTATATCCGGCGCTGTAGTAGCACCTTTAGTTGGTATTCAAGGAGAACAGACAGCTGTACCGATGGGAATTACAGTTGTTTGTTGTCATATCGGTGCGATGCTTAGCTTTATTCTTTTAACAAAACGAACAAATAATTAAAAAGTTCATTTCGATATTATTATGCATCGTAATGTTTACGTTATAAAGCAGCACAGTTTCTGTGTTGCTTTTGTTTTAATGCTAGCGTAAGAACATGGATAAATAGCAGTTAATTCCCTTCTCATGAGAACTAAGGTAAAATATAAGAAGGAGGATTTTATATAGAATCCTCCTTTATACATAGATAGAGGTGAAAAAAGATGATGCTGCAAGAGATGGCACTTCGTATATTGGTAGCTATATTGGCAGGAGCACTGATTGGAACAGAACGCCAGTGGCTTCATCGTATGGCAGGGCTAAGAACGAATGCTTTAGTTTCATTAGGAGCATGCTTGTTTGTTTTATTGTCAGTTATTGTGACAGGGGAATCTAGTCCAACACGGATTGCAGCTCAAGTTGTTAGTGGAATTGGTTTTTTAGGCGGAGGCGTGATTATTCGGGATGGCTTTAGTATTCGTGGTCTGAATACTGCTGCAACATTATGGTGTTCTGCAGCTGTTGGGACTCTTGTCGGAGCAGGCTTTCTAAAAGTAGCTATACTAGGAGCGTTTGGAGTTTTATTAGCTAATATTTTCCTTCGTCCAGTTGCGTTATTTATGAATAAAAAATCAACTGATCAAATGCCAGAGAAAATGAATTATGTGTTATCTGCAACGTGCTCTTATAAAGACGAAGTGCATATTAGGTTGTTGCTAATACAAATGCTAAATACAGAAGCAATAGAATTAAGAGAACTACATAGTGAAGAGATTGAAGAAGGTAAAAAAATCATGATTCGAGCAGCTTTACATTGCGATGCTAAGAAAACAGCTGTAATTGAAAAAGTGGTGAATGGTCTTAGCTTAGAATTGGGTGTTACAGCTGCTGGATGGAAATCTATTTCTGGACAAGAGGTTGATTAATAGCTTTTTTTATAAAATGAAAAAATAAATTTGGTACATGTCAAAGGTCAAATATTTAAAATGGAAACGCAATCATGAAAGGATGAATCAACATAGGTACTATGTTGATTCATTTTTTATTTAAACTTCATTTGAAATATTTAGATTATTCTGTATAATGTAAAACAAAACTTTTTAAATTCTACAGTGAGGCGGTCAAAGATATGAAGAATGTGAAAGAAATGATTAAAATTGAAGATATTCTCGTTGCGTATAATACGTTAAAAGATGTGATTCGAAATACATCTTTAGAGCGAGATCCTATTTTATCAGAGAAATATCAATGTAACGTATATTTAAAACGAGAGGACTTACAAGTTGTTCGTTCTTTTAAAATACGCGGTGCCTATAACTGTATTAGCAATTTACCGATGGAAGAGTTAAAAAAAGGCGTTGTATGCGCTAGTGCGGGTAATCATGCACAAGGTGTAGCTTATACATGTCATAAATTACAAATTCCAGCAAAAATTTTTATGCCAAATACAACACCAAGTCAAAAAGTATCACAAGTGCGCTTTTTTGGCGGAGATTACGTAGAGGTGATGCTGCAAGGGGATACGTTTGATAGCTCTTATGGAGAAGCTGTGAAATATTGTGAAGAGCAGGGATTAACGTTTATTCATCCGTTTGATGATCCAAATGTGATTGCAGGACAAGGGACGATTGGTGTAGAAATTCTACATGATACGGATTGTACGATTGATTACATGTTTATGGGAATTGGCGGAGGAGGCTTAGCAGCTGGAGTTGGAACATACATAAAAGGGATTAGTCCTTTAACGAAAATTATTGGGGTTGAACCAGAAGGTGCTGCCTCTATGAAAGAGGCGTTTGCACAAGGAGAGGTTGTTACGCTGCCGCATATTGATTCGTTTGTAGATGGAACAGCAGTTAAACAAGTTGGTCATCTTACATATGAGATTTGTAAACGTATATTAGATGATATTGTTGCTGTACCAGAAGGGAAAGTATGTACGACATTGCTTGAACTTTATAATAAAAATGCGATTGTTGCAGAGCCGTCTGGTGCCTTGCCGATTGCCGCGCTTGATTTATATAAAGATGAAATTCGTGGAAAGACAGTTGTTTGTATTGTGAGCGGTGGTAATAACGATATTGGTCGGATGCAGGAAACGAAAGAGAGATCGTTAATTTATGAAGGACTAAAGCACTATTTTATTATTAATTTTCCGCAGCGTCCCCGTGCCTTGCGTGAGTTTTTAGATAACATTCTCGGGCCTAATGATGATATCACTCGTTTTGAGTATACGAAGAAGAACAATAAAGATAATGGTCCAGCTCTAGTTGGAATCGAACTACAACAAAAAGAAGATTATGAGCCTCTTATTAGACGAATGGAGGAACAGGGAGTACGTTATATGGAAATCAATCACAATCCAACATTATTCAATTTATTGATTTAAAAGGGGTATTGAAAATGAATTTAGAAAAAAAGAAGTCAGCTGAAGAGGAAATAGGAGAATTGAAAGAACTTGTGAAAGAATTGCATGGCTCCATCCATCAACTGCAAGCAGAAGTGCAGCAACTGCGGCATGAAAGACCAGTTGTACAAATGAAAAAGGGAATTGAATGGACACCAACAATGATTGGTCAAGTTGGAGGTATAATTATAGGGGCTCTTGCAGTTATAGGTATCTTTTGGTGAAAAAGAAAGGTTTGCAGCTTATGCTGCAAACCTTTCTACATTAAATAGCGTAAATAAATATATGCGTGTGATAAAAGCAGTGCAACAATGGTTAATGGCAACCCGATTTTTAAGAATTCCATGTAAGAGAAGCCGTATCCTTCACGCTTTGCAATTCCTGCTACAACGACATTGGCAGAGGCACCAATTAGCGTACCGTTTCCTCCTAAGCAAGCTCCAAGAGATAACGCCCACCAAAGTACCTCAATTTGCGGAGAATCCGCTGAAAGTCCAAGTCCGCTTGCTAAGTTTTGAATAAGCGGAATCATTGTTGCTACAAACGGAATGTTATCAATTGTGGCAGAAGCAGCACCAGATACCCATAAAATTAAGATGGATGCATAGCCAATATCTCCGTTTGTTACATCCAATACTTTCTTTGCAAGTGAGGAAATAAGTCCAATATCAACAAGTGCACCGACAAGAACGAATAAACCTGCAAAGAAGAAAATTGTTACCCATTCAATATGAGCAAATACATTTTCTATTTCGTGTTCTTTTACACCGATTAGCATTAAAAGGACAGCACCAGTCATCGCAATTACAGCAGCATCAACATGAATAATAGAATGAAGGATGAATCCAAGTATTGTTAATCCTAAAATAGATAAGGACTTAACAAGCAAGCTGCGATCACGAATGTAGTCTTTTTCATTTAAAGACATTAGTTTCTGAATTTGTTCGTCTGTTGTTTTTAATTTGTTGCGATACATAACATATAAAATAAGTAATGTAACGACAGCAATAATAGCAACAATCGGTGCTAAATTCAGTAAAAACGCATTAAAATCAAGATGCTTATTTGCAGATCCAATCATAATGTTTGGAGGATCTCCAATAAGTGTCGCTGTTCCGCCGATGTTAGAGAATAATACTTCTGAAATTAAATACGGAACAGGAGGTACCTTTAAAATACGTGTAATCGATAATGTAACAGGTACAACTAATAAAACAGTTGTTACATTATCTAAAAAGGCAGAACCAACTGCGGTTAAAAGGGATAGGAGCAGTAAAATTTGAATTGGTTTTCCGCCGGCTGCTTTTGCGGCTTTAATAGCCACATATTCAAAGACACCGGATTGACTTGTAATATGTACAAGAATCATCATCCCAATTAATAGAGTAATGGTTTCCCATTGAATATGTGTAGTAAAGGCAGTATGTAGATCTACAATTCCCATAATCACCATAATGGCAGCACCAAGCAAAGCAATGACAGCACGGTTAATTTTTTCTGAGATAATAAAGCCATATGTTACTAAAAATACAGCAATGGCAAAGTAATATTGCCAGTTTGCAACTTCATGTGCTGAATGTTCCAATGTGTTCACCTTCTTTATTAAGTATCTATACATGTTGGTGTATAAAATTGTCGAAATATATCCCTCTGCATAAATTTTATTGTAGCAAATTCGCATACAGAAAGAAATGGATATACAGAATAGATCAAATATATATAATTTCACATACCATATTGAATTTAAAAAATAAAAAAGCAAAAAAGTAGGCAAAGTAACCATTGTCCTCTATTATAAGAGATAGCAATTTACATTGTTTTTTCGTAAACTGATTAAAAGAGGTGAAATCCGATGGAAATAATTACAGATACTTCTGTCGTGCAAAACGAAATTGAACGTTTTCTAAATAACGATGTATACCTTCATTTAGAAACGACGAACGGCGCATATGCTTCGCATATAAATGAAAAAGCGATGACAGTTGGGGCATTTGTGCGTAATGCAGTAATTCGTTTTGAACGCGGTAAAATCACGGGAACGAATCCATACCGTATTGGTTTGAAAATGGAGCATGGCTGGGTATATGCAGAAGGTGTGACGCATTGGGAAAAAGATGAAAAAAATCGTCTTTTATTAGCAGGTCATGATGAAAAAGGGCGTCTAGCAGTTGCGCTGCAATTAAGTTTAACGCCATTTGCATAAGGAGTGGAGATTATGGAAAGACACGTACTTGTAGTATTTCCGCATCCAGATGATGAATCATTTGCAGCGGGAGGAACAATTCGTCAATATCGAAATAATGGAGTACCTGTTACGTATGCTTGCGGAACACTTGGGCAAATGGGACGTAATATGGGGAAAAATGTATTTGCAAATCGTGAAACGATTCCAAGCATTCGAAAGCAGGAATTAGAAGAAGCTTGCCAGGCAATGGGCATCGAAGACTTACGTTTACTTGGTTTCCATGATAAAACATTAGAATTTGAAGATGTTGACTTTGTAGCGGATAAAATTGAAGAAGTGATTCGTGATGTGAATCCTTCTCTAATCATTACATTCTACCCAGAGCACGGTGTACATCCAGATCATAATGCATTTGGACGCGCGGCTGTTCGTGCGGTAGAACGTATGCCAAAAGAAAAACGTCCAGTTATTCATGCAGTGGCGATTACGAAAAATCGTGAAGAAGTATTAGGTAAGCCAGATGTAATTAACGATATAAGCGACGTATTAGAGCAAAAATTAGCGGCGCTTCGTGCACATCGTTCACAAACAGAAGCGATGTTGGAAGAAATGGAAGCAAAGCTAAAAAAACAAGATCCAGCGACATTAAAGTGGTTACAGAGTGAACAATTTTGGACGTATAAATGGGAATCGTAAGCTAGAAAAGTAAATTTTTCAGCTTATGAAACAAAAACGAGATGCCATAATTATGGCATCTCGTTTTTGTTAGATAGGCACATCTATCTAATCCCTTTCATACAATACAAGCGAATTGTAGAAAGAGGAGGTAATAATTATGGATGATTATTCATATGAAGATGTGCATGGAGATTTTCGAAATGGTTATGAGTTGAGCGGAGAAGTGGTTTCTAGTGTTGATCCGTATGTTGTGCAAACGTTACAAATGATTGTTGGAAAAAATGTTGTTGTGGATACAATGCGTGGTAGCGTACATGGCATATTAAGAGCTGTTAAACCAGATCATATTGTAATTGAAGAAAAGGAGACACCTTTCTTTATTCGGATGCAGCAAATTGTTTGGGTAATGCCGGAATGATCATGTGCATGAAACAACCTTAATCCCTCATACATCAGTAATGATGGCAATGATGAAGATAAGGGGGATTCATGCTGATGTTTAAACGAATTGATAAATTAATTATTCCACTCCCCGATCCGAAGTATGCTGATGCAAATGCAGCAGCTGCGGTGCAAGAATTGCTAGGTGGTCGCTTTGGTGAGATGTCCACACTAAATAACTATATGTTTCAATCTTTTAACTTTCGCGGGAAGAAGAAATTAAAGCCATTTTATGATTTAATTTCCAATATAACAACGGAAGAATTTGCACATGTTGAATTGATTTCAATTGCAATTAACCTTTGTTTAACTGGAACAACGCATGCCGGAGATCCTGATATTGGATCAATGAAAGCTGCGAAAGATAAACGTAATGTACAGCACTTTATTTCAACAGCACAAACAACTCTTGTTGGTGACTCGATGGGAAAAGCATGGAATGGAGATTATGTATTTAATAGTGGGAATTTAATACTAGACTTATTGCATAACTTTTTCCTAGAATGCGGAGCACGGACAAACAAAATGCGTGTTTATGAAATGACAGATCATCCAACAGCGAAAGAAGCCATTGGATATTTACTTGTCCGCGGCGGCGTTCATGTTTTGGCAAATGCTAAAGCGTTAGAAGTAGCAACAGGTGTGGATGTGACAAAAATGCTCCCAATTCCAAACTTATCTAACAAAGCATACGATGCGGCAAAACGCTTTGAAGATCAAGGTGCCCACTTAAGACTGTACCGTTTTAGTGATAATGATTACACAGATTTAAATAAAATTTGGAAAGGAAAGCATCCGGAAGATGGGCAACCGCTTCAAGTTGTTGATGGTCCTCCTCAAGGTGCGCCAATGCTAGACTTAGATGAATTACCAGAAGAATTTGCTCCAGGGATATCGCAGGAAGATTTCTTTGAAATTGCGAGAAGGTTACAGAGGTCAGCTGGGTTATAGGGGGGGAGGATTTGGAAAGGGATAAAAATACTCGTTACTAGTAGAGGGGAAATTAATATGCTTTATTTTGAATGAAAAAGCTGATGCGAATTGGTTTTTTCATTTTTTTGTATTTGTTGATTTTTACCGAATTAAAAATATCTATGAAGTCATTTGAGAAGTGAAAATTATGAGTGTATCGGAAGACGGTGTATACCGGAAAGTGAGGTTCATCACATTTTAAGATTAAACATGTAACAAACTATAGACATACATCCTCATGCTGCATCATATAAATTTGATAGCGTCTATACAAATCATAGAAGTTATTTCAAAGTAAGTTTATATAACGAGAGGGGACAATAAATGAATAAAACGCTTTCTACAAAACTAGTTGTTGCAATTGGAATCGGTTCAGCAATATACGGTGTATTAGGATTATGGGGATTTTCCATTGCGCCGAATACTTTTATTAAACCAGCGCTTGCTTTATTAACGATTTTCGGTGCTATCTTTGGACCAATTGCAGCTTTATTAATTGGACTAATTGGTCATACAATCACAGATGCCATTGCTGGCTGGGGCATTTGGTGGGGCTGGGTGTTAAGCTCAGGAATTATAGGTTTATTTATGGGATTTGTCCAAAAGCGCGCTACATTTAGTGTGAAAAATGGGACGTACAGTAAAGGAGATATTATCTACCTTTCTAGTACAGGTGTAATTGGTATTCTTTTAGGGATCATATTTGCGGGTGCATTTGACATTTTCATTATGGGTGAACCGTTCGATAAAATTGCTATTCAAGTAGGCGGTGCGATTATCGCAGATGTTCTCGTATTTTTCATCCTCGGCTTACCAATTGTGTTAGGACTTGTGAAAGCGAATAAAAAGAATACACAATTAAAGATTGAGAAGTAGGGATATACATATGAAACCGATTATTTCTTTTGAAGAATTCACATTTCAATATAAAAGCGTAGCTGAACCAACGATACAGGACATTACGTTTCAGATTTATCCTGGTGAAAAAGTGTTAATCGCTGGTCGAAGCGGATCAGGAAAATCTACATTAGCTCATTGTATTAATGGGCTCATTCCTTTTTCTTATGAAGGGACAAGTACAGGAGAGCTTTCAGTGTGTGGTATAGACCCTAGGCATACGAGTATATTCGAGTTAAGTCAACGTGTTGGAACGATTCTGCAAGACCAAGATTCCCAATTTATCGGATTAACAGTTGAAGAAGACGTTGCGTTTGCAATGGAAAATGATTGTACGGAGCAAGAGGAAATAAAACAAATTGTGAAACGTTCACTTAAAGAAGTAGACATGATCAAGTTCCATTCACATAGCCCTCACGATTTATCAGGGGGACAAAAACAATCCGTTTCGCTAGCAGGCATACTAGCTACAAATGCTGAGATCTTGCTATTTGATGAACCTTTAGCGAATTTAGATTCTGTAAGCAGTCAAAAAGCAATCCAACTTATGAAGAAGATTCATAGACAAACGAATAAAACGATCATCATTATTGAGCATCGCATTGAAGAAATGCTCGATCTCGATTTAGATAAAATTATTCTTTTGGAAAATGGCCGTATCATCGCAATCGAAGCACCGAGTAATCTATTACATACAAATGTTTTACAAAAAGCGGGGCTGAGGGAGCCTGTATATATAGAAGCATTAAAAACATTGAAATATCCATTCTCGAATGAAGAGATTTATCCAATAGAAAATATTAATTCTCATACATTACATGAAACGTTATCAAAATGGATGTTACAAAACTCAATACATACAGCAATATCTAAAAAAGAATGTATATGTAAAATAGAAAATGTAACGTTTACATATCCAAATAGAAATTTTTCATTGAAGGATGTATCTATGTCTATATACAAAGGAGAAGTACTCGCTCTTTTAGGAAATAACGGTGCTGGAAAATCAACATTTGCTCATATCATGACGGGAATGAAAAAAAACCATCAAGGTAAGATTTTTATAGAAGGAACTAATATTACAACATGGTCAATCCGAAAGCGGGGAGAGGTCATCGCTTATGTGATGCAAAATCCTAATCACATGATTACACAAGCAACTGTTTGGGAAGAAGCTGCATTTGCCGTAAAACTGAAGAATGCTTCAGAAGAAATGCAGAAAAAAGTAAAAAATGCATTACAAATTTGTGGTTTATATCCATTTCGAAATTGGCCGGTACAAGCATTAAGTTATGGACAAAAAAAGCGTTTAACGATAGCCTCGATTCTTGTTACAAATCCCAAACTTATTATTTTAGACGAACCAACTGCAGGACAAGATTATTTTCATTACAAAGAGTTTATGATGTTTATACGAAAATTAGCAAAACGTGGAATGGCTTTTTTATTCATTACACATGACATGAATTTAGCGCTAGAATACGCAAATCGAGCGATTGTACTGCATAACGGAGAAATCATTGCTGATGATGCAGTAACTACCGTGTTGGCAAACGAGCGTATTTTAAAGCAGGCAAACCTCCGTGAGAGCTCACTTACTAGCTTAGCGAAACATGGGAATATGCCAATTCCGCAGCTATTTGTTCAATCTTATATGGAAGCGAGGAGGAGGGATCATTCATGAGTAAGATGGGAACAATATATACAGAAGGCAAATCGTGTTTCCATCGTATGGATGGTGCTGTAAAACTAATTTTATTTATTATATGGATGATTCTCACATTCTTATTTTTTGATTTTCGTATTTTATTATGCTTATTTCTAATCGGCTGCATATTGCTAGGCATCGCAAAAATTCCAATGCGCAGCATATTGATTATTTTTAGTGTTATTTTCACATTTAGTATTCTGAATTCCGTCATGATTTTACTCATTACTCCAACACATGGATCGGAGCTAACCGGTACATATACTTCATTTCTCCATATTGGCTATGCGACTATTACACTGGAAACTCTTTTTTATGCAATAACACTATCATTAAAATATTTTACCTTATTGCCGTTTACACTTATTTTTATTTACACAACACATCCGAGTCAATTTGCAAGCAGCTTAAACAAAATTGGACTGCCTTATAAAATTGCCTATGCGATTAATATTGCACTGCGCTACATTCCGAATATACAAACGGAATACGAACTCATTAAACATGCACAGGAAGCAAAGGGAATTCCATTTCATAAAGGAGAAGCATCCCTTTTTCAACGCATTAATAATCGAATGACGATTTTTTGGCCGCTTGTAATACATTCATTGGATCGAATTGATACTGTTTCGAATGCTATGGATTTACGCGGTTTTGGAAAAAAGGAGAAGCGGACTTGGTACTATAGGACGGAAATGCAGCCTCTTGATTATATGGCACTTCTTATTGGGATATGCACTCTGATTATTGCTATCTATTTGAAACTCACAATTTTTAATTCGTTTTGGTATCCTTTATGAACATTAAATGAATATTTGATGGCTTGCTCCTTTTAAGTTTCCCTTTTTAAAGAATGAATCGAGTCTATTCATGCATTCTTTACTTTGCTTTTAGTATAATTGATATAGCTATCAGTAGGAGGAATTTCAAAAGGGGGAGTTGTTTTTGAAAAGAGTTAACGTGGTTTCTGCCTTCATTCAGGATGACGATGGTAATATATTAATAGTTAAAAACATAAAGGGTGATTCTTTTTATTGGAGTCTTCCAGGCGGGGCAGTAGAAGGGGAAGAAACTTTAGAACAGGCTGTAATCCGTGAAGTAAAAGAAGAAACAGGATTTAATATTGTTGTTACTGGATTGAGTTCCGTTAGAGAAGTGTTCTTCGAAGAACGAGGTCATCATGCTTTAATCATTACTTTTCATACAAAAATCATTGATGGAGAAATAAACATCAATGACCCTGATCATGATATTGTTGAAGTAAGATGGGCAAATAGTGAAACAGTAAAGGAAATAATGCCTTCCTTATTTGAGAGGCTAAAAATAAATTCTGATTCTAATAAAACATTAGCTTTTTATGCATTTGAAGGTACCCAATAAAATCGAGAAAAGGTTAGCATACATAGGGACTTTGTGATAAACACAAGAGAATCGTTCCTTTTGATTGGTTTGGCTGTGGTGACTTGATTATATCAGAAAAATACGATTTATATACAAAGAAAGAGGCTGACAAAAAGTTTCACTTTTGGAACAGCCTCTTTAACTATATAAAGGGGAGTGGAACCTATTTTACACCAACTGCATCATAAGACTGCTTCACAGCCGTCACTTCTGCAGAGTTTGCGCCGTATAAATCAGCTGCTGCTTGTACTAAGGCAGCGCGTGCTTGACTAAAAGTTGCAGATTGAGTTAAGTATAGTGTATTTGCACGATAGTAAATTGCGCCTACTTTATCTTTACCAATACCATTCACCGTTACACCATAGTGTGTACCGCCATTTGCTAATAAGTAAGCAGCTTTATTGATAATACTACTATTTGTATGAACGCCGCCATTATCGCTTGTTCCTGTATAACGTTTAGAATAATGATCTGGGTCACCATATTTTGTTGGATCGCTCATAGAACGAAGCGCATCTCCAGCTTTACCAGGCGTATAAATATCCTCTCCAACTTCCCAATCTGGGTTACGGTTATCATAGTATTCTATTAATGTTCCAAAAATATCGGAGATTGCTTCATTTAACGCACCAGACTCATTTTGATAAATAAGGTTTGAACTATATTCTGTAACGGCATGTGTTAACTCATGACCGACAACATCGATTCCTCCAGAAAATGCAATAAATGTAGTTCCATCTCCATCACCATACACCATTTGTGATCCATTCCAGAAGGCATTGTTATAATTTTTTCCATAGTGAACCGTAGATTTTAATGCTGCACCAGCATCGTTATAAGAATTGCGGTTAAACGTTTTTTTATAATAATCATATGTTACACCAGCATAGTAGTGCGCATCTACTGCCGCTGCATCACGAGTAGCATTAAAGAGGTTATCTGTATCTGCCCATAACGTTCCTGGAAGAGTCGTACGATTTTTTCCATCGTATGTGTAAATCGCCGCACCGCGTGTATTATCTTGTAAATAATAGCTAGATCCAGATAATGTTGTATTAATAGACTTTGTATCACCTAATACCCCTTTACCCGTGCCAATTTTATTTGTTCCCGTTACAGGTTTAGCGGTAGCCCCAGCTGCAGGTTCAACTGGTGCCTTACTTTCATTCGCTGCAGTATGGATTGTATTATATTTATTTAAAACTTTACCGCTATCAGCTTCAATGAAATAATAATAGTTTCCTGGCTCTGGATCTAAGAAATTCAATTTTACAACATATGCATATGTTGTTTCCGCACCATTTTGATATACATGTAAGTCCGCAGATGGCTCTACTTCATACTTTGGAGTGAATCCTAGGTCTTGTTGTGCAATTGCAATCGCCTTTTTTTCTTCAATTTTATTTTTGTTTTTCAACTTCTCTTTCTTATCTAAATCAGGCATAACTGTGCCTGATACAACCTTTAATACACCATCTTTTCCAACGTGAGCTACTTGAGTAGATCCCCATACTGGTACACCTTCATACATTTGCTGTAAACGGACAACTGTTGCTTCTCCAACAGGATCTTTTATAACCTTTTGTACTTTAAAAGATTCTTCTGCACTTTTCTCGCCTAGTTTATAATCTTTTTTAGAAGCATTTAAATAATCAAATACAACAGATTCTGCCTTCTTTCCTGATGCACTTGTTAGATTACCTGATACAAACTCTGGGGATTGTACTGTCTCGTTGTATTTCTTTGTGGAAAGTACGTTCTTTGAATCCGCAAATACAGAGCTTGTCCCTCCAAACGTTGTCACTGCCATTCCAGCCGCTAACACAAACGCTAGACTTTTTTTCTTCATTATTTTTTTCCCCCTAACCAAAATTTTGAAAAAAGAGAACAGATTAATAGTAGCATTAAGTTTTTGGTAATAAAATAACGAAAATTCAAATAATTTATTTCTCAAGTTTTCTAGAATTTTGATGAACAATTTAAAAAAAGAAAAGCCGACTCGAAAAGTCGTTTTTCAACAACATTTGATTCAGCTTCTTTACTGTTTAAGTATCTATTAAGCTGGACTGGCTATCTGAAACTCTTACAACAGTACATTTATTCAAAGTTTCAAAAGTTTTTAAAAATTGTTTTTTGATTTGTTCTGTAAAGGAGCCATTTGAAGTTAATAATAATTTACTCATTGTAAATCCTCTCATCTTTCCAAGCTATTTTTTACCTCATAATGTTTTTGAAACCGAAAGTGATGGGAAACCTGCACGACTCCACAACCATAAGGGTGTATGAACGTCGATGGGAGCGAGCCCACTGCCAGTTAGTGCTTTTTCCCATGCTTTTGCTACAGTTTGACGATCTTCATTTGTCCCGTTTAAAACTTCTGAAGAACATAATCCCAATTTTACGCTAGCTTTTAAGATGTGTGTATCTGGAGCTACTGTGATAAGTTCACGAGATTTTCATTCAATTGCTGCATAAGTCTCCAGGATATATAGCCAGTAATTGAAGATTTTTGGACCAGAGAGATAGGGGAATTCTGATTTTCGTGTTTTTTGTATGATGTTTTTTAAGGGCAAAATATCAAATTGAACAGATTTAATTAATCCTAAGACATCACCTTTAGGAGACGACTGAACGATTCCTCTAGAGACGCGCTTCCAAATTTCTGGGTGACGATTAGGTTGTAAAGCAACTCGGTAATGAAGCAACACATGACGTAAATCTTCTAAGTCTTTATTGGATACAACGTGCGGATTAAAAATCCATCGAGAATTATCATCAAGATAAGCCTGTGCAATTGATTGCCATAACGTATATGAATTCCTTTGATAATTTAAAGACATTCCAAGCGTCAATACGTTTGGTAATTCGTCTTCAGGAACAATGCCAATGAGGGCATCTTCAGGCATTACTTCACCTCCAAGAAGTCCTTCGGCATGCATTTGTATGAGTAAATTCACATTTTGTAAAAAAGATTTATGTATCATTATTTTCCTCCGTCCAAGGGGTTAAAACTAGTTTTCTCTTTGCTTTTCGGATTAATTGAACATTAGAATACTATATAGTGTGTTAAATGGGAATATTCGACAGTACCTATAATGTTCCTTCATTGAATAGAAAAATTTTGTCGAATTTGACAAGAGAATGGAAGAAATGAGTAAGGACTAAGTGGGAATCTTTGGATGCTGTGTAGAATATTCCAAAATGATCTTACCTTTTTAGTTGAAGGAGATGTTCAAATGGAAGTAACAATTCGTCCTATTCAGATACAAGATGCTAGTGCAATTCATCGGATTTGTATACAAGATGAGGTTTTACCATATATGGTTTTTATGCCAAGTATGCGAGTAGATGCTATGGAAAATAGAATTCGTAATTTAGGGCCCAATCAATTTGAATTTGTTGCGGAGCTCGATGGTAATGTCGTTGGATTTGTAGGTTTAACACAAGGACAAGGCCGAAGATCACATTCGGGAGATATATTTATTGGTGTAGATAGCGAATATCATAAGAAGGGAATTGGGAAAGCATTACTTACAAAAATTCTCGATCTTACAGATAATTGGCTAATGCTTGAAAGAGTGGAACTTGGCGTTCTTACAACAAATCCTGGCGCACAAGCGCTGTATGAAAAGTTTGGGTTTATGGAAGAGGGGCTAAAGAAGGGGAATTTAAAAGCAAACGGTAAATTTATTGATGAAATTATGATGAGTCGTCTTCGTCCAAATGGTCTACTAATACAAGCTTGATTATTGTAATAAAAAATAATTTCAATGGTTTCAAATCATTTTCATGAACATATGATATGAATTGTTAACGAATGGTAAAAGATTTTCTAATGGTAATCAGAGAGATTTTTTGTAAAATTATTTCTTGATAATTATACAGAATTATTATAAAGTATTGATAATTAAATTATATTGTCTGAAAGTGTTGAAAGGAATTAGTAACAGGTGTTTTTCTTTTAGAGAGTCGGTGGTTGGTGTAAACCGATAGAAAAAGCTTGTGAATCCGTCCTTGAGCGAAATGTGGAACGCTTCAAATGTGAAGTTAGTAATCGTTTCCGGCTAAAAGTCGTTAATGTTTTAAGTGGAAAGTATATATTTTCTATGCTTTCAACTAGGGTGGCAACGCGGGTTAACTCTCGTCCCTTTTATAGGGACGGGAGTTTTTTGTGTTTTACTTAGTAAAAATTCCTTACTTTAAAATTTAACGGGAATGAAGAGGATGACAGTTAGGATGGATCTTTATTAAAGGAGAGATAAAACATGTTAGATGTAAAAGTATTACGTGCAAATTTTGAAGAAGTAAAGAAAAAATTAATCACTCGCGGCGGAGAGTTTCTTGAATTAGATAAGTTTGAGGAATTAGATCATAAGCGCCGCGAATTGTTAGTAGAAGTAGAAGAATTAAAAAGTAAACGTAATGAAGTGTCTGAGCTTATTTCTAAGTTAAAGCGTGAAAAGCAAAATGCTAATGAACTTATTATTAAGATGCGTGAAGTAGGCGATAAGATTAAAACATTAGATGATGAGTTACGTAATGTCGAAGAAGCGTTGAATTCTATATTATTGGCATTACCAAATATTCCGAATGAAACAGTACCTGTGGGAGCATCAGAGGATGATAATGTTGAAATGCGTAAGTGGGGAGAAATAAAAGAATTTTCATTTGAAGCAAAACCGCATTGGGAAGTTGCTGATAAATTAGGGCTATTAGATTTTGAGCGAGCAGCAAAAGTAACAGGTAGCCGCTTTGTATATTACAACGGGTTAGGGGCTCGTTTAGAACGAGCGGTAGCTAACTTTATGTTAGATTTACATGTTGAAGAACATGGATATACGGAAGTGATTCCTCCGTTTATCGTAAATAGCGATAGTTTATTAGGTACAGGACAATTTCCAAAGTTTAAGGAAGATGTATTCACATTAGAAGATACAGATTACTCTTTAATTCCAACCGCAGAAGTGCCGTTAGCTAACTATTATCGTGATGAGATTTTAAACGGCGAAGAATTACCAATTAACTTTACTGCTCATACTCCATGTTTCCGTTCTGAGGCTGGTAGTGCAGGACGTGATACAAGAGGATTGATTCGCCAGCATCAATTCAGCAAAGTTGAAATGGTCAAATATACAAAGCCAGAAGAATCATACGATGAGTTAGAAAATTTAACAGCAAATGCTGAAAAAGTACTACAATTGTTACAATTACCTTATCGAGTAATCACATTATGTACAGCTGATATGGCATTTCCAGCTGCAAAAACATATGACATTGAAGTATGGTTACCAAGCTACGAGACATATCGTGAAATTTCTTCTTGCTCAAACTGTGAAGATTTCCAAGCTCGTCGTGCAGGTATTCGTTTTCGCCGTACACAAGGTGCAAAACCAGAGTTTGTGCATACGTTAAATGGTTCTGGATTAGCGGTAGGGCGCACAGTAGCAGCTATTTTAGAGAATTACCAACAAGAAGATGGATCAGTTGTGATTCCGGAAGTATTACGTTCATACATGGGTGGAAAAGAAGTTATTAAATAAGAAGGAGTAAGCTTCGGATGAAAATAACAGAAACAAGCCTCAATAGGCTTGTTTCTTATTTTGAACAGATATATCTGTTCGATCCATGATTAAATTATATGTGAGTCCCATTAATACTAATAGACCTCCAACGATTTTACCAATCGATAGTTCATGTGAATTGAAAAAGTCAATGACAATTCCCATACCTAATTGACCAATAAAAATGAGTAATGTCAAATAAAAGGAAGATATTTTAGGGATAATATAGTTTGATAATCCAATTACTACAACACCTACTAAACCACCTAAATAAGCGATAAAGGGTATGGATTGCAATGTTGTGTAGGACATGTTAAAAGATTCATTACTAAAAATTAAAAATAATAAAGAAAAAGCGAGGCCAGTAATATAGTTGAAAAAAGTCCCTTGGAAAATTCCGATTTGTGTTGCTAAGTTTGCGTTAATTACCCTTGCGATTACAACGGAACATCCAGCTAAAATGGCAATACATATATATAACATCATTTCTCCTCCATTAAAAAATATTCATGACAACAATTCCAGAAGCAATAAGTAGTAAGCCGACCATTTTCTTTTTTTCAAACTTCGCAATTTTCATTCCTAATAACCCAAAATGATCGATGACAATAGAAGTAATCGATTGACCGAGTAAGCCTAAAGCGATTGTTAAGGATACACCGAGTGCTGAAAAGCTAATATTGGTAAATAGTACAGTGAATACCCCGATAGCTCCTGCGCTATATAAGTAGAGCGGAATTCCTTTATGAATCTTAATTTTAAATTTACCCACTAGTAAAATAATAATAACCGCAATTAATCCAACAGTATGAATAAGAACACTGGCGTTATAATTTCCTATAACTTCTGCTAAGATGCCGTTTAGTGGAATCATAAGTGCGATGAATGCACCAATAAGTGCAGAAAGCAATTTGTACATAGCATTTCCCCCTTGCATTTTTAAGTTTAATTTAACATGATTGGATTATCGGGTATTATGACATATGTCATAGTGAAGAGGGGATTTGGGAATTTATGAAAAAAATATATGATCCGAAGAAGTTAGAAGAGTATATTCA
This sequence comes from Bacillus sp. S2(2024), assembly GCF_050474045.1. Taxonomy (NCBI): domain Bacteria; kingdom Bacillati; phylum Bacillota; class Bacilli; order Caryophanales; family Bacillaceae; genus Bacillus; species Bacillus sp. S2(2024). The sequence goes on along the minus strand of NZ_JBFLUS010000003.1, from coordinate 2,404,423 downwards.
AAAGAATAATATTGAAGATTTTTTTAGTCATGATATAAAATCTGTGATGGAACTGTTGTTATTTAAAAAGAATGAATACATATGTAGAGAAAATGAACCGCTTCATTACCTTTACTTCTTTGTAGAAGGAAAAGCAAAGGTATATACGACTTTAAGTAACGGTAAATCTTTATTATTAACTTTTTATAATGGGTTTGAAGTAATGGGAGATGTAGAATTGGTTCGTTCTCAAAAAACCTTTTCAAATGTTCAAGTAATAGAGGACTCATATTGCATTGGAATTCCACTGGGGAAAATTAGAACGCGCTTGCTTCATGATGCAACTTTTTTAAGTTTTATTTGTGATTCTTTAGCCCATAAACTTGCTAGACTTGCTCAAAATAGCTCCATTAATTTACTTTATCCACTGGAGAGTCGATTAGCGAGTTACATTCTTGCGACAGGTGAAAGGGTTAGGGATGAAGAAAAAACAATGATATTTCAAGGGAATTTAACGGAAATATCAGAGTTGTTAGGAACAAGTTATCGACATTTACTACGGACATTAAATATTCTTTGTGATAAAGGTGCGTTAGAAAAGAAAGGGAGTTATTTTGAAGTAATAGACGAGTCTTTACTGCAAGAATTGGCGGCGGATGTTTATAAACAACATTAAATATATGTTTGTAAGGAAAGCAGTGAGTAGAGTAAGGTGATTTTACTAATGGTGAAAATACGATAAAAAATGAAATAAGCTCGATCTTCCTTAACGTACGGGAGATTGGCTTTTTTCTTGTCAAAATATGCTTAGCGTACAGTGGTCATGTAATTTTAAGAATAATGGAAGAATATATAGAAAATGCTATATAAATGGGAAGTTTGATCAACTTAGGGGGGACAACCTTGTTCAATCGGATAGTAAAAGCTGTACCTAATTTATTTACGCTCGGAAATTTATTGTGCGGTGTTTTTTCAATTACCTTGAATATGAGTGGCTTTTGGGAAATAGCCTCCATTTTTATTTTCTTTTCGGCTGTATTAGATCTTCTTGATGGAAGGATAGCAAGAAAATTAAAAGTGAATAGTGAGTTTGGCGTAGAATTGGATTCCTTAGCGGATATTGTTAGTTTCGGAGTTGCTCCTGCACTTCTATTTCACTCGATAGCAGCACCATCTATTTTAACTTCTTTGGCATTTATCCTTTTCCCAACGATGGGTGCCTTAAGATTAGCTAAATTTAGTGTGAAACCAACCATTGGATATTTTAAGGGATTACCTATTCCAGCTGCTGGATTACCATTGGCTGGTATGGGATTTTTTTCATATAGTAATGCATGGATTACCTTAATCCTCGCTCTTTTAATGGTAAGTCCAATTAGGTTTAAAAAACTTTAATTTTGGTTTTGCCCCATTACCATCAAGACTTTATGGAATATCGTTTATCATATCTGGCGATTTATCCCCCAGCTCAAGCGCAAAGCGGAGGTGGGGGATGAATCGCTTTTTTGTTTTTTAAAGTGTATAAATAGAAACGTATGTTCTTTTCGGTATGCAAAATAAGAAAAGAGTGTGTCCAATGAAAAAAAGCATACTTTTCAATTCGTATCTATAGTTATTTACTCAATTCCTCTTCCTCTAAGTACCTTGAGAATGTAATCTTCCAGATACATCGGTTCCAAAGCAGAGTGAACTCGATTTTACTCTCCATAAAACTACTCTGTTTTAGCTACATACTTTCTTCCAGATTATAATACATTGATTAAAGGTGTACTATACGACATAAAGGTTAAGCATATCCTGCATGAATGATTTGACATTAGCTTGACAACCTTATTACAATTTTTTGTTCTTTTAAGAAATTTGAGCACCAGAAAATTCTTAAATGATAAGGACGTGATAGGGATGAGCGGAGAAAAGAAATCGAATCGATGGGAAAGGGAACCCGAACTGACTGGACGTATCGTTATACCAGGTGATTCGGAATATAATGCGGCCCGACAGGAATTCAACACCTTTTTCAATAAGTTTCCTCTGGTTATCGTCTTTGCCCAAAATACTCAGGACGTGTCCAATGCTGTAAGTTGGGCACGTTATCGAGATGTACCAATCCGTGTACGCTCCGGCCGTCATAGTTACGAGGGTTTGTCGGTCGTTGACGCCGGTATAGTGATCGATGTTAGTGAGATGAACCGGGTAGATATTGATTGCAAGCGCGGTACTGTTACTGTGCAGACTGGATTACGGGATTTTGCTTTATATGAGACTCTCGGAGACGAGGGGCTAATGGTACCGGGGGGACTCTGTGCTACCACAGGTATTGCAGGTCTCACTTTGGGCGGCGGTCAGAGCATCGTAGCACGGTCGCTCGGCCTAACTTGTGACAATTTGCTTGAGCTGGAGATGGTCAACGCCAACGGCCGAGTGCTCCGCGCTAATGCCGATCACAACTCCGATCTGTTCTGGGCCTCGCGCGGAGGCGGTGGCGGAAATTTTGGTATCTGCACTTCCTTTCGCTTTCGCACACATCGAATTGATAAGGTCGCCTACGCTAACATCAGCTGGGATCTACGATACCTAGAGCCGGTGCTGCGAACCTGGCAAGACTATACAGCTTCTGACGCTGACGAAAGACTCACTCCTCTTCTCACGATAGCTTCAGGCTTGCAGTCGATTCTACTCATGCAAGGGGTGTTTCTCGGTTCGGTTAAAAGGCTTCGCAAATTGCTGCAACCACTTCTTCAAGTTGGCTCACCACAAGAGGTGTTCATCGAAGAGATTCCTTGGCTTGAAGCGGTGGAACGAATAGCAGTTACCCAGCCGGTATCTCCTGAGCCATTCAAGAGTGTAGGTCCTTTCGTCGAACGTTTGCTTCCAGATGAAGCGATCGACATAATTCGGCGCTTTATTAGCGATCCTCCCACTTCTTCGGTAGCCGTCTTGTTCCACGGCCTGGGTGGAGCTGTAGCCAAGGTGCCGAGCAAGAACACAGCATATTTCTATCGCAAAGCACTATCAAACATGTCAATATATTCCACATGGGATACACCTGATGGGGCTGCTGCAGGCATCCGATGGGTAGAAGACTTCCGTAAGGCGATGCTTCCATTTACTCGAGGGGTGTACGTCAATACACCGGACCTCTCAATTGAGAAATGGCCCGAAGCTTACTACGGCAGCAACTTCAAACAGTTGACTCAAGTGAAGGCCAAATACGATCCGGAAAATATTTTCAAATTTCCTCAGAGCATTCCGCCAGCTAATAAATAGAGTACTAGAGAAGAGCTCCTCCTAATTTTAAAAACATTCGTGTTGAAAGAGAGGATGAGGTTATAGACCTGTACTAAAGTATTTCAATTGAATTTATTCGAAATGTTTACCTATACTTTTATCCCGTATTAACAGGCAGTAAGACCCCGTCTCAAAATAAAGATAGGTAGGGGATAACTGCCAGTAAAAGCCCGATTGGACGGGCTTTTCATCGGTGTGCGATGAGAAAAATCCCCCTTGATGGAAGTTTTACTTTATACATTGTCACAAATGAACGTTATGACAATGCATTGATAGTTTTGGTGGTAGTGAGTTTCCTAAATGGAACTAGTATGGTTGGTTAATAAGAGATAAAAGAAGGATTCTATATTTTATTTATAGAACGGCTGTGAGAGAATGTAAGAGCTGAAAGTTAACATAATATAATTATGTTAATAAATAAACCGATAAACATTTAAACAGGGAGAATGACAATTGAAGTATATTGAGTTTGGAATCGGGAATAAGTGGCTTGTTAGGACAGAAATAGAATATGAGGATGGAACTGAGACAGAGCAGCGTGGTATTGTGAAGCCGATTCATTTTGAATCTGCGTATATGAGGTGTTGGATAGGAAAAAGTTGTTTCATTGTAGATACAAAAGAAGGTTTTAAGAAATTAAGAAAGAACCGTAATGAATTCAAATTCATTTTTGGAATTGTAAGTAGGAGATAAGTAGAAAATAAGAGGCATCAAAAGTGTATGGTATGTAACCTTTTGATGCCTCTTATTTTATCTGTGTCCTTGTTTTCTTGCTTCTGAAAATCCATAGTATGCACAAGCGCCATTTTGAGAAAGATCTTTTACTTCAAATCCACATTTTTTATAAAAATCAAAGTTATTTGCTGAAGTATTTGCAAACCAATCACCGTGAGGTAATTTTTGTAAGCATAACTCTATGAGCTTTTTTCCGATACCTTGTCCTCTATAGTCACTTTTTACGACTACGTCCATAATCATAGCAGCCATAATTTGGTCTGAGATGACTCGTATCATCGCAATCATTTCCTCATGATCCCATACTGTAAAAGCCCAAGTAGAGTTTTCGAATATTAAAGTGAAACGTTCATCTTGCCATGTAGGGGGATGATTTCCAACCCAGCCAGCATCCTGAAACAAACTCTTCACAGCAGAAGCTGGTATTCCTTTCGTTCCTTCGCGAATAATGAGTCCGTTATGATAAATGTACATATATACTGCCTCCTTTTATCGTTTATTTCGTTATGAATCAGCAACTTCCTGCATGGTTGATTAATGAAAAGGGCTGCTGATGACAAAAAGATACAATCGAAAATTAAGGTAGAACAATAAAAAGTTAGCTTATGTGAGATTGCTAGGCTTTCGAATCAGTACAAATAACATTTCGCTTATCACACCTATTCCAATGCCTATCGTATAAGCTAATAAGTCGCTCCATAAAAAGCCATAACCTAATATCAATCCGCCTAAAGTTGTTTCTCGAATATGATCGATCCAACTAGCATGGTATAGTTGGCTGAATTCAATGGTATAGCAAAATGATAAAGCCAGTAACGCAATGGTTTTTGTATTAGCCCTTTTAAAAAGAAAACCAAAACCAACAAAAATCATTAACGCCCACAGTGCATCGCCTAAGTATGTATTTAAAATATGTGGTAGCACATGAGCAATTTTTCTTGAGCATAGTCCTAATACAATTACAATGATGGTCATCATTGCGTACAGTAATCGATTGCGTTTATATGTCATATGTAAATTTCTCCTAAAAGTATTTTTCGGAAATTAATAGATTAATGATTTATATTTTTTGCTTATACATTAACATGGTGTTACGTGTTGCAGATAATGAATAGAGTGCCATGTAACTATTCAATTGTAGTTTATATCATTCCTGTAACGAGAGGGATTTTTATATATTATATAGAAAGATTATTGAAGAATGTGTATCAGCTATAGCAATAAGTTAATAAATTAATTGGCTTTTACGAATATTATGTCAGGGGATGAATCAATTGAATACAGTAAAAGTTTATCATTACGATGCATTTAGCAATAAACCAAATAAGGGAAATCCAGCAGGAGTTGTTTTACATGCTGACAAACTAACAGATGATGAGATGCAAAATATCGCTTATAAAGTTGGATTTAATGAGACTGCGTTTTTAATGAAGTCCAATGTGGCGGACTGGAGAATCCGTTACTTTACGCCAGGATATGAAATGGATCTTTGTGGTCACGGAACTGTAGCTGCTGTTTACGCATTACAAACTAGAGATTTAATAGAAAAGACAGGAAAATTCACAATTGAAACGAAAGCAGGAGTTTTACCAATACAAGTAGAGATGGATTTAAATAGCAGACCATACATAACGATGAAACAAGCAAATCCACAGTTTCAAAAATTCCATGGCACAAGGGAAGAATTAGCGGCTTCCATAGGTCTGCATGAGAATGATTTAGAAGATAAGTTGCCAATTGTATACGGAAGTACAGGGAATTGGACTTTATTAGTTCCAGTGAAAAAGCTTGCGTCGTTTAAAAAGATGAAACCAAACAACAAGTTATTTCCATCTATTTTAAAAGAAATGCCTCGAGCTTCGATTCATCCTTTCTGTTTAGAAGCATATGATTCAAATGCTCATATGCACGCACGTCATTTTTCATCACCATATGCTGGTACTATTGAAGATCCGGTAACTGGTACAGCTTCTGGAGTTATGGGAGCATACTATATTACATTCATTGATGATGAATTCAAAGATAGAAGAGAATTTTTAGTAGAGCAAGGGCATGAAATAGGGAAAGATGGACAGGTGAGAGTAATAGTAAGTAAAGAACGTAATGATACTTTAGAGATTGAGATTTCAGGAAGTGCAGTGTATGTGGGTGAGTTTGAAGTTGTTTTATAAAAATGAATTTATCATATTTTGTCGTTTTTAATGAAATAACAAAGGGGACTTCCGATTAAAAGGAGGTGCCCTTATTTTTATTTAATGCTTCAAGTATTTGCAGTAATAGTAACTTTTATATTTTATCAGGTTAATTATCAGTTTCTAAGCCTGATGGCTTATTTATATTAGTTCTTTTTTCAAATGAAAGTATTGCTCTAAATTTATTTCATAAATATTTGCTAATCCAATAATTTAGTTCTTCTTCAATTCTCTCTGTTATAATACCTTGTTATTCCAATTCTAATAATTTATAATGTTAAGTGTATATAGTGTGTATGTTGTGTATCTTGAACCATAACAGTTATGAACAAAGAGGGTGTCTAATGAAAATTATCTTAAATAACGTATCAGATCAGCCTTTATATCAGCAGATAAAAGATCAGATTAAAACCTCAATTTTTAATAATGAATTAAAAGAAGGGGCGCAACTACCTTCAATCCGCTCATTGGCCAACGATCTACATGTAAGCGTCCTAACAACCAAAAGAGTCTATGCCGAACTGGAAGCAGAAGGATTTATTATAACCAGAGTTGGCAAAGGATCCTATGTGGCACCAGAAAACTTAGAGATGTTAATGGAATCCAAGCGTCATATGGTGGAAGTAAAGCTAGCGGAGGTCTGTCGAATGGCCCGAGGTTTAGGGATTAATACAGATGATCTTCATTTAATGCTGGATTTAATTTTAGAGGAGGAGAATGAAAAATGAACCCTGTTTTAGAGGTGAAGAATCTAAATAAAGCTTATAATAGTTTTTCTTTAAAAGATGTTACTTTTGCACTAAATAAAGACTGCATTACGGGCTTTATCGGTACTAACGGTTCAGGGAAAACTACGACAATCAAAGCAATCCTAGGTCTCATTTTGAAGGATTCCGGAAAAATAAATTTTTTAGGCAAGGATATGGGTGATAATGAGAGAAAGTCGAAAAATAAAATCGGTATCGTGTTAGATGAAGGGTATTTTTATGAAGAATTAACATTGAAAGAAATGAAAAATGTGATTGCTCCTTGCTATACTGACTGGGACGAAGCGGTTTTTTCAGATTACATAAACCAGTTTGATTTAAAGTTAGATCAGAAAATTGCCACTTTATCAAAAGGTATGCGAATGAAGTATGCGGTCGCTTTAGCGCTCTCTCATCATGCAGATCTATTAATTATGGATGAACCAACAAGCGGTCTAGATCCATTGGTGCGAAGTGAATTGATGGATATTCTCCTTGACTTTATGAAAGAGCCAGGGAAAAGTGTCTTTTTTTCCACTCATATCACCTCTGATTTAGATAAAATTGCTGACATGGTCATCTTAATTGATGATGGTAGGATTTTACTTAATGAAGAGAAAGATGAGTTGCTGGATACACATGCATTGGTAAAAGGGGATAATTGCTTTATTAATGAACAAACGCAAAAACTTTTTTTAACTTTGCATCAATCACCATATGGATTTAAGGGGATTACCAATAAAAAAGAAGAAGTACGTCGACTCATACCTGATGTTTTGATGGAAAGACCAACGATAGAGGATATTATGCTTACTTATATCGGGGGTGATAAAAATGTTAATTAATCTAGTAATAAAAGATTTGATGCTAGTCAAAAAGTATTTGTTAGTTTTACTTGTTTTTGCTGTCATCGCCCCTATTTACATTTCTTCACAATTAGAATTAAGCGACGATGGTCTTGTCAGTTTTCTCTTAACAGTGCTTTTATTGGAGTATATTTTGTTCGGTACGGTATCCAAATCTGAGGATAAGTACAAGGGGGCCGCTTATCTTTGTGCGACCCCATATACACGAAATGCATTTGTAAAAGCAAAATATCTCTTTATTTTTGTTATTTTCATTTGTAGTGTCATCATCCATATTATTACATCAGTTATCGTGCCATCGGCCATAGAAAAATTAAACATCAATGCCCTTGGAATAACATGTTTAATTCTTAGTATAATATTTGGGGTACTAATTCCTGTTCAATTTAAATTTGGCTATGACAAAACAAAACTTATTTCGTTTTTTATTATCTTTTTAACACCTTTTGTTTTTCCTACCCTTATAAAATGGTTTCAATCAAGTCATATTAGTTTTACAATCACATTTCCATTTTCACAAACTATTCAGGCATGGATTCCTTGTTTCATTTCGCTAGTCATTGGTTTTATTTCAATGATTATATCTCTAAAGATATATGCAAAAAAGGATCTATAACTAGGTTTTAAACATAATGGGGGTAGCATGAAGAAATATGCTTAGCGTTGTAAATTCGCAATTATTTTATGCTATCCTAACAAAGAGTGGAAATGGTATTCCTTTAGATCCATTTATAAATCTCTGTATAAGCTACTTACATACTTCATTACCAAAACTACAAATTTCCCACCTAAAAACATAAGATCATAAATTAAACATATTAAACTAGAATTTTTAAGTATAATTTATTATTCCAATAATCATGGCACAGTTAATATAAAAAGTTTAATCAAAATTTTGTTACGATAATAATGAATTTTTTAAAGGCATCTTTACTTAAATATCGAAATAATAGGTAAAATTAGAATTCGAGGAGAGAGGAAAATGAATGAAGGATATTTTAGTAAACATTTTAGCCTTGAAAAAGTTAATGGAGGGATATACGTTGCAATAGCAAGAGAAGGTGGTGGAGCTGTAGCAAATGCAGGTTTTATTGATTTGGGGGATAAAACAATAGTTTTTGATACATGTAACACACAACAAGCTGCGGAAGATTTAAAGTATATTGCAGAAAAAATAACGAATCGACCAGTTACATGGGTTGTAAATAGTCATTGGCACGGAGATCATATTCGAGGTAACCAAACATTTAAAGAAAGTAATATTATTTCAAGTCAAATTACATACGAAAAAATGAAGGATATTCATCCATCGAGAATCAATAAGCAAAAAAATGATATACAAGGTCTAAGAAATTATATTCATTCCTTACAACATCAAGTAAGTCAAACCAATAATATAAAGTTAGAACACCAAATAAACTTTTTAAGTGAATTGGAAGTTTCATTGCCAACTCTTGAATTGGTATTACCGCATCAAACATTTATAGATAAAATAACTTTTTATGGGAGTAAGCGTAGTGCAAAGCTTTTCACATTAGGCGGAGGACATTCGTTATGTGATTCAATTCTTTATATTCCAGAAGAGAAAGTGATATTCATGGGTGACTTATTATTTGTTGATTGCCACCCAACATTTTTTGAAGAATCGAATCTAGAGAATTGGATTCATATTTTGAAAAAAGTTGGGGAGATGGATATTGACATAGCGGTTCCAGGACATGGTTCAATTGGAACAAAAACAAATCTTTCAAAAGTAATAGACTATATAGTCGATTTAACTGTAATTGCACGAGAGAACAATGACATCGAAAATATTAAATTACCTCATGACTACAAAAAGTGGGATTCGCCAGAGATTTATCAACAAAATTTTAAAATGTTAAAAGAAATATTGAATTGTTGAATCAAAAAAAGATTTTCTGAATAATTTCACTTGGACAACCTCTTTTAAGTATTTAAATATCTAATTTAAATTACATTCTAGTTTTTTTGCGGTTACTTATGGAATGGGATGAAGTATACAAGTTAGAAGAACGACATGAACCTGTGCTATTAAACGAAAGGTACAGGATATTTCAACAATACCTATAAAGAGAAGTTGCTCAATAGAAACGGGAGTTTGAGGTGAATAGCAATGAGAAGTGAAAAAGAAATGTTTGATTTAATATTAGGCGTAGCTAAAAAAGATGAACGAATTCGAGCAGTCTATATGAACGGTTCAAGAACAAATGCTAATGCTCCGAAAGATATTTTTCAGGATTACGATATTGTTTACGTAGTGACGGAAACAGCATCTTTTATAAAAGATAAGACATGGATTCATACTTTTGGAGATTTACTTATGATACAAGAGCCTGATAAAAATAATGAATCAGTTGGTATGAATATGGATTTTGATAAGACTTATGGGTATTTAATGCTATTTACAGATGGGAATCGGATAGACCTTCATGTTGAAACGAAAGATACAATGATTGAGGGATATGTCAGTGATAAACTTACAGTTCCATTATTAGATAAGGACAACATTTTACCACTTATTCCTGCTCCCACAGATATTGATTATCATGTAAAAGAGCCAGCAGAACCAATGTTTATGAGTTGCTGTAGTGATTTTTGGTGGTGCCTGCAAAACGTTGCAAAAGGAATTTGGCGTGATGAATTGCCGTATGCAAAGCAAATGTTTGAACATGTAATACGGGTTAGATTGGATGAGATGGTTTCTTGGTGGATTGGTCTAAAACATGACTTCCATGTTTCAACGGGAAAAATGGGTAAGTATTTCAAAAAGTATCTTCCTGAATCATATTGGAAGACGTATGAAAAAACGTATTCTGATAATGATTATGAGAATTTTTGGAATTCTATATTTGTCACTTGTGAATTGTTTAGAACTTTAGCAGAAGATGTGGCAGATCACTTATTGTTTACATATCCAATTGATGACGATACAAATATGACGAAATATGTTAAACATGTGAGGAATTTACCTTCTGATGCAAAGGAAATACTTTAAGTAATCTATATGTAAGTTATGAATTTTTCCGAAAAACTATTTAACTAGTGGGGGGCTTTAATGGAATAACGAAAACAGCCGTTCCTCAATGGAATAGCTGTTTTTTTATACTTCACGCAGAAAATTCACCGTAATATTGTATAATGCTCGATAGGTTCTCTGAAGGGTTTCTCAATTAATTATAATTCATCTGACCTTACTTTAAATGATCGTATAGTCGGATATCATTTTTGTGAGTTATGTATCTTTTAAAATAGCTTGTTGCTTCCTATAAATTTACAACAATTATGATCTATCATAGCGGTGGTGATGTTAAATACATTGATAAACTTGAGAAACTGTGATAAATTAGTATAGAAACACAATTTTAAACTTAAAAAATATAAACTATCCCAATTATTATTATAACAAAAAATATCTTATTTAGTCAACCTTCATTTTTAATTTTTTTAAGGAGTGCATGATATGAACACAGAACTTCGTCAGGAGCAAGAACGATTGGACAGCGTAATGGAGACAATCACGGAGCAAATCAGCAAGATAGAAGACGAAACCAGCCAGCGCCGAAAAGAAGTAATCAATATCCGTAAACACTTTTGGGATGACGTCAAGGTTAACATAGATACTTTTGACGATTATCTTGAGACGATCATCGGCTTAAGACAACAGGCTCAAGCCCTGTCCGTAAGCCAAAGTACCCACAGGCACGCCTTCAATCGGCTGTCCGTACTGAACCGAATGAAGGGAGTACCTTATTTTGGTCGAATTGATTTCATCGAAAAAGGAACTTCCGAAGTGGAAAGTATCTATATCGGAGTCTCTACACTTACGGATACAACAGGAGAGAATTTCCTAATCTACGACTGGCGGGCACCGATATCGAGCGTCTACTACGATTACGCGCCCGGTCCAGCTGAGTACGTTACACCAGAAGGAGTAGTTCATGGATTGTTAGATCAAAAGTGGCAATATATCATCCGCGGCGGCGTTATTAAATCAATGTTCGATACGAGTCTCACCATTGGAGATGAGATTTTACAGCAGGTGCTTGGCGAAGGCACAGACAAACATATGCACAGCATAGTAGCCACCATCCAAAGGGAGCAAAACCGGATCATTCGGCACGATCGCGGGCGACTGCTCATTGTTCAAGGTGCTGCTGGCAGCGGCAAGACATCGGCCGCCCTGCAGCGGATCGCTTACTTGCTCTATAAGTATCGAGATAGACTGAAAGCCGATCAAATCATTTTATTTTCGCCTAACTCGATGTTTAATAGCTACGTATCCAATGTGTTACCTGAACTCGGGGAAGAGAATATGCAGCAGGCCACATTCCAGGAATATTTGAACCATCGGCTGAGCAACGCATTTCAAGTTGAGGGTCCTTATGAGCAATTGGAATATGTGTTGACTGCATCGGATGATTCCTCCTACCGGACTAGGACTGCGAGCATCCGATTTAAGGCATCGACCCGTTTTTTCGAGACGATCAAAACATACAGGCAGTCGCTAGAATTATCGGGCATGTTATTCAAAGGAATTAAATTCAGAGGAAAACCGGTCGTCTCTGCCAAACAAATCGCGGAAAGGTTTTATAGCAGTGATACCTCGCTTCGCTTTCACAACAGGATTGAGAAGCTGATAGAATGGCTAAGCGAGCAAATAGATGCAATTGAAAAACTCGAGTTGAACAAGTCATGGGTACAGGAAGAAATCGAGTTGCTTAGCAAAGATGAGTATCAAAAGGCTTATACCTACTTACAGAAAAAACGAGGCTTTACAGAAGACTCGCTTGACGATTATGAGAGAGAAATCAAAGTGCTCGGACGTATGATCGTTCGCAAGAAGTTGAAGCCGCTGCGCAAATGGATCCGAACGCTTCGTTTCGTCGATTTTACGGGAATATACAAGCAGCTTTTCGCCGATCCAGCACGGATTAAACTGTGGATTGCCGGGGAAACACCTGAAGAGTGGGAGGATATTTGCCTGTTGACGCTGAAAATGCTGAGTGAAGGAAAACTGTTTTACGAAGATGCTACTCCATTTTTACTTTTAAAAGAACTGATTCAAGGGTTTCAGACAAACGTCTCAATCAAACATGTGCTTGTAGACGAAGCACAAGATTATTCTCCGTTTCAATTTGAGTTTTTGAAACGTTTATTTCCTTCGGCAAAGATGACTGTACTTGGAGACTTTAACCAGGCGATATTCGCCCATGCCAGCGAAATGGTCGATTTCTACACACTTACTGGCTTATATGGACCGGATGAAACGGATGCAATCAACTTGACCCGCAGCTACAGATCCACAAGACCGATCACCGAATTTACACGCGGACTCATACCTGGCGGCGAACGGATTGCCGCTTTTGAACGCGACGGCGAGAAGCCTGTGCTGACGCAATTATCTGATCGTGCCGAACTGCACCGCTGCATCGCTGCCAAAGTCACAGACTTGCGGAAGCGGCAGTATAATACGATTGCGATTATATGTAAATCCGCTGCGGAAAGCATCGCTGCATACGAGGCCCTTAGCGACGTTGATAAAATTAAACTCGTGAAGAGCGGCTCGATTGAATATGAACAAGGCGTTGTTGTCATACCAGCGTATTTGGCCAAAGGCATCGAATTCGACGCCGTCATCATTTATGATGCATCGGCACAAGTATACGGTGATGAGAGCCTGCGCAGATTGTTCTACACCGCCTGCACCCGGGCTATGCATCACTTACAAATTTACAGTGTAGGCGAACCGAGCCCCTTTTTGCTCAACGTGACGCCGGAAAGTTTACTTCTAAGCTTGAATTAACAAGGGACTGGTCGCGGATTCTTACTTTCATGTAACACTGTAAACAAAAATAGAAATGTAGTTTTGTCATTATTAAATTGAATAATTCCAATTTCTTATTTATATCACTGAGAGATTGGGATTTTAATACAGAAATATCCTTACCGTTGTAAGTCCGCGTTTTGCTGGTGGTACCCTATGCCCATCAAGCTAACCAAGTAAATTACTAGATATGAAACGATCCTTGTTTCAAAACTAGCAATTTATAGAAAAGTAGGCATGCTAAAGAAGCCTATTAAAACGTGATTTTTTCGCTAGGCAGCTTGTCTATGCTTCACCGTCGTTTTATACACAATCCCTAGAATATCAAAGACAGTCATCTTCTTATATCTATGACATTTACGACCGTTCTTTTTAAGCAGCTGATAAAGGCTATGCAGAATTTTTAAAAGTTCTTCTGTTCCAACAGCCATCGCTTGAAAGAGTAACGGAAAGTAATCTTTAATCATATAAATCGCTTTGTATTCACTCAGCTCCTGCTTTTTCTTTTCAAGCAGAAACTGACGCATTTGAAACATCGTAGAAGAACAGAGGAGGATGCCGATGAGTTGTCCATATAAATGGCACTCTAGGCGTTCTCTTTTTAAATTTTTACATTCATCAATTTCAAAGAATGACTTCCACGTTTTAAACAACATTTCAATCTGCCAACGAAGTGAATATAATGAATGCACGTAGTTCGTCGGTACTTCTTCTAGCGATGTGTTCGTGATATATACATTCATGCCCATTAAACGTTTACTTTTATCCTTCATGACAATGCCTTTCTTCTTTTCGCGTATTGCTTGGTTTTTCAAACGTGTTTGCGTTTGATCATCGGTTAAACGATGAATAATGACACGTGCTGGAAGCTTTTGATTTTGGCCAATATATGCCTCAGGGATTTCCATCGTTTCACCAGGGATTAGACCAGACATCATTTGTGTCATATCAAGCTGGATGTATTCTGTTTGTTTTTTTAACGTACCATTGTTGAAGTATTGTGGTTCAGGGTTCCTGATATAAATGCGTGTATTCAACTTCAACCGTGAGATATAGTAAGCCTCTTTATCATGAATGGTTTGTAAGTCTCCTAAATCGAAGTAACCAAGATCACGTAAACACAAATCGCCCACTTCTACGGTTTCAAGGCAGATGGTACCGTATGTTTTATCATTATTCTTTCCTGGTCCAAGCTGCACGTTAAGGAATTGACCACTAAGTAAATCATATTCCAATTGGATTTTCACGCCTGCCGTATTACTACTCCCACCTGAACCTTGATAGTCAGTGGCAAAATGGTCAGGCAGTTGAAACACTGTTGCATCTAAAATACGGATACGATTGAAAGTAGAGATTACGTGTGCAGAAAGTGAGTGATTTGAACAGAGTTTTTGTGTGAGAAGAGAAGTAAAGACTTCTCGAAGAAATGCGACAGCTGCTGGATTATAGCGTTGATTAAGTCTTTCTGGACTCATGAGTGTAGCTGTATTTGCATAAAGCTGACTACATAATCGAGTGAGAGAATCACTTGCTATATGTTGACTGATCCAAATACATAAAGCAGCTAAATTTCGTGCGCCATACTTGCTTTTACGTTTTACAAATCCTGTCTCCTGTGCGAGTTGTTGAAGAACATGTGGAGATAGGTGTTGCTGTAGTTCTTCAGCGAATAAATAAAACTCATTTTGAATCGATAGATTCATAAAAAACGCCATCCTTTCTGTATATTTCTACAAAAAGAATAGCGTTTTTTTCGTTTTATGGATACAATTTTTTAGCTTGATGGCGCTGGTGGGATACTCGGTTATTAAAAAAATTTAAACCTCGCTACCGCCACTTGAAATTGTTATAATTAAAATGTTTTTAATATTTAAACAACGGAGGGCTAGAGAATGAAAATTGCAATAATCTGTTTCGATAACTTTACTGATATAGATGTTTTTTTACCATGGGATTTATTAAATCGTGTACGTTTAGTTGGCGGTATTTCTGATTGGAATGTCCAACTATTAGGAACGGAAAAAACTCATATATCCATGTCAGGCTTACGTATTCCCATGACTGGAAGCATATCTGATATTCCTTCTGCTGACGCTGTAATATTTGGAAGTGGTAAGGGTGTACAAGATTTATATAAAAATCAAGAATATCTTAATAGTATTCATGTAGATCCTCAAAGACAATTAATAGGCTCTATGTGTTCTGGTTCTCTACTACTAGGAGCTAAAAAATTGTTAACTGGCAAAAAAGCAACTACATATCCATCCGTAGTAGAACAGCTAAAAGAATTTGATGTAGATGTTATTGAACAAAGTTTCGTAAACGAAGGAAATATCTCGACTGCTGCAGGTTGTTTTGCTGCTCAAGATCTCTCAGTTTGGATTATAAGAACCCTAATTAATGAAGACATGGTTGACACTGTGTTAGAAACTGTTCAGCCAGTAGGCAAAGGTTTATATTTTTAATTTCAAATCAAGAAATTGGTTGTTCCCCAATACGAAAAAAAATGAGTTAAATTCTCATAAAAAACTGTAAAATAATAAAATTTTCGTTTTGGGGATACTTCAAAATCTTAGCTTGATGGGCATGGGGTCACCATATCAAAAAAAGAAAATTGTACGTTTAGACACATTTTAGACACAAAATAACCGATTCCCTGTACGTTAAGCAACTGGTTATTTGTTACTGCCGTTTGGTGGAGTTTTTGTCTCGTAATGGTCTTAAATTATCGAAATTTTATAGATTCATTGCAATTGCCCTGAAGTTTTTGTATCAGAACCATTTGTAATAATCTACGAAGATTTAGGGATAGGATCATTTATTCAGTGATATTGAGGTATTTTTCTTTTGATGTTTACACAAGATATATGTATAATTTAAATCGTAATTATTACGATTTAAATTAAGGAGTGTTATTAATGAAGATTTTATTTGTAAAGAGGGTAGGCATATTAACTATTAGTTCACTACTAGTATTAGTAGGCTGTCAGACTTCAAGTTCATCCGAAGGCGAGTCTAATAAAACATCTGAAAGTCACACACATGAAAGCAAACACGATCACGGCCATGAGCACGATCATAGTCATGTACATGATGAAGAAACAAAAAAAATTTATGAAGGATATTTTGAAGACAGCCAAGTGAAAGAACGATCACTCTCCGATTGGGAAGGAGACTGGCAATCTGTATATCCATATTTACAAGATGGAACGCTTGATGAGGTATTTGCTTATAAAGCGAAACATACAGGTAAAATGACAGCTAAAGAATATAAGGAGTATTATAATGAAGGGTATCAAACCGATGTTAACCGTATTGTGATTCAAGGGAATATTGTAACGTTTTTCAAAAATGGAGAAGAATATTCTGGTAAGTATATCTATGATGGGTACGAAATTCTGACATATGATTCGGGAAATAGAGGTGTAAGATACATATTTAAACTAGCAGAAAAAGCTGAAGGAGTTCCTCAGTATATTCAATTTAGTGATCATAGTATCTATCCCAATAAAGCTAGTCATTACCATCTTTATTGGGGAGACGATCGTAAAGCTTTATTGGATGAAGTCATACACTGGCCTACCTACTACCCATCAAAAATGGATGGACATGATATTGTCCATGAGATGATGGAGCATTAAATTAGGAGTTACGATGAATATTTCTTTCACAAATATGTAAGACTCAAAGGTTATCAATCCAGAATCACACTGTGTAATACTCAAAAAGTTAACCATAAAAAATATTCTCTTAGATTAACAAATGCTTTAATGGAATCAGGAGCGCAAAAATAATTAAACATTTACCAATATTAGGAGCGTATTCTGATTAATCTTATTTCAAAACACGCTTTTTTTATTTGGGGTCCCACCCACATTTTAACGAAAATATACTCTAAGCAAATTTCGACGTAAAATGAGCTGAATTTTCTACTCTAAGAAAAATCCGGCTCTTATTTTTAGTGTAGCTTTGCAATAAAGTTTGATTAAAAAATGTGTTTTAATCTTTATTTAAAAGCAAATATAAAAACTTCATTTTGAAAAAAGATTGATTAAAATGGAGTTTCTCTTTTTAACTAATAATGAAATTTTTATAAAAAAGTTTCATTATTTTAATACTCCTTATTCCACTAACGCACCTGTTTACGGGAATGGAATATTTTGTTTTAAATTATCGAACTTTATTTTAAAACCACATTTAGGGCTATCCAATTTTAGTTAGAGTATAGCTTTAATAGTTCTTGTATTGGTAAACTAGTTGTATTGTTCATCCCAACAAAATATTCTAATTGCCATTTCTGTGTTTCGATAGCTTGTTTGCTAGTGGGATTTTCCCAACTAGGGTAAACTCTAATTGCCATTTTTCCTTTTGTGGTGGCTGTTTTAAGGATATTTTGTTTTACAAGTACTTCTTTTGGAAAAACGAATTGTCCAAAATTATTATTTCTAGTAAAAGTATTGATAACCAATAAATCAGTAGCTTTTTCATATGAAAAGGCTTGGTTTTTATTATCCCCATCTTTTTCCCAAAAAGCAACAAACTGTCCTATCTTGGTAGGTGTTATTTTTGCGACTCTAAATCTAATCGATTTTGAATTTAGCTGAAATATACCAGCCCCATAATCTGAATTTTGAGCTTCTTCTTGGACAGCTTTTATGGTTAAGTGATTGGGTTCGTAAAACATTTTATTTACATATATTAACGCGTTATAAAATTCATTCACTGTTTTGCATCTCCTATTTTTTATACTACTAATTCTAACGCCTTTCAAATCAATATTATCTTAATTTGAACGCAATGCCCAAATAAAGCTATTAAACTAACCGTTTGTGGAAGAAGGAAAACTGAAATAATAACATTTCGGTTCGACCTTTTTATAAACGGTATAACTTTTTTCAAAACAGTACATCTTTTTTACAAACGGTACGACTTTATTTCAAATCTACATAATACTAAATTGATCTATACAATTTCATTCATGAAAAAGATAATAAAGTTGTTTAATTTTTACCGAGCAAACGCCCCTGTTAGTTAATAAGTAGGAAACTCTACAACGGATATAAGTAAATCAAAATCATAAAATGGTGAAGGAGCATTAAAGACCTAAATTTTCAACAATTAGATACCAATTTCACTTCATCTATAATTAAATTACTATCTAACCATTCTTCTAACATCTTATTGAATAGTTTTGGATCTGCTAAAGGTATCCCATGACCAATCTTAGGAATGATAACTCCTTGACAATTGGGATTTTTAGCCATAATTTCCTTCATTGAATCCTTCATTATTTTTTTCTCTTTTTCACCAACAGTAACTAATATATTGTGTGGGTATTCCCTGAATGTTTTAGGTATTTTAAATGAAGAATTTTCATTCATAACCCTTAAAAAAGCGTCTTTGTTTACTTGTAGACTTTCTTGATAATAAAGATTAAAATACTCCTCGCCTATATATAGGGTTTTTGCTTGAACTTTAGAAAATGTTTTATTCTTTACCAGTGGTAATGCTATTGTCATTATCTTATTTAATATTTTTGCAAAAGGAATCGGTTTAACCAAAGCACTGTTAATCATTGCAAAATCAATTAAATCTTTTTTCTTACTAATCATTGAAAGGAGTACTTGGGAACCTAAAGAGAAACCTATTGCCACAACAGACTTACCTTCTCTTTTTTCTTCTATTAATTTAATTATTTGCTCTGCTGCATGATCAATTGAAAAAAATTGTTCATCTTTTCTGCTATATCCATGTTCAGGTAGGTCAAGAACTAAACAATGAAAATTTTGAGAGAAGTAATCAACTTGTTTATCCCACATCCAACTACTTACTCCGCCACCATGTATATAAACCATCATTCTTTCATGTTCTACTCCAAATTCTTTATAATACAAGTAATTCCCCCCAGCTATGAATTTCGTCCCTTACCAAGATTATACAGTACTTTTCACTTGAACTATATTTATTCTTGCATTGCAAGTACTTTTCTTACACTAGCCTGCTGCTTTAGTTCAATAAGAATTAAACAACTTTATTATTTTTTAAAGAACTTTATTGTAAGTTAAACAACTTTATTGTCACTAAACACAAGTACTCATTATTTACTCGACATTCACTTGATTGATTAAGACAGCTTTAAACCTTATAAAAATAAAGCCGATGATTCCTTAGCGTAGGAAAAATCGGCTTCTTTCATGTCGAATTTGCTTAGCGTATATTTTCGTTAAAATGTGGGCATGGGCTATGTTAATGAATTAACCATTTCTAGCCCTCACAACCAACGAAAGCTATTCTAGACCAATTCTCAATAAGTTCAATGACGTTGTTTGCGATCTTTTCGAAGGAGAACTTTCAAAAATGTCTCAGTTTCTCGATATGATAAAGAAAACTAAATATGAATACGACTATCTTTTTCCTCATCTAAAAAGGAAAAGAAGGGAAGTAACATACCGAATAAAGAAGGAATCATAATAAAGTTACCAATCATGATATACAAAAGACGGATGCCAGAGACTTCAACAATTTGTCCCGCAAATAAAATACCTAAAGGCATAGTAGCCCGAATTAGAAAGAGACGAACAGAAAACACTTGTCCCATAAGATGAGAAGGAACGTTTTTTTGAAGGAGACTTGTTTGGTGAATATTGAAAAATGGAAAACAAATACCTCCTAGAAATTCGCACAAAAGGGCAAAGGGAAAGGATGTTACTAAGCCAAGTAAGAAAAAGGATAGTCCGCCCATGAATAGACCTGAAAGCATGATATATCTAAGCGACCACTTATTTCTCCATTTACCTACTAAGAAAGAGCCGCCCACATACCCTAAAGGAAAGCTGCCCATAAAAAGGCCGTATGAAAAAGATGTTCCTTTGAATTCTTCTATTATATAAGGAGCATTGATTACCATCGTTACCCCGACGCTAAATTGCACTAAAGAAGTAAAAAATCCAAGCCATATGAGCGGACGTTGTTTGAAAAAGTATTGATATCCGGCAATGATTTGTTT
The DNA here is from genome assembly GCF_050474045.1 of Bacillus sp. S2(2024). Classification (NCBI taxonomy): domain Bacteria; kingdom Bacillati; phylum Bacillota; class Bacilli; order Caryophanales; family Bacillaceae; genus Bacillus; species Bacillus sp. S2(2024). The sequence continues at coordinate 2,383,766 of NZ_JBFLUS010000003.1, read as the reverse complement.
TAACCAAGTAGTCTTTTTATTATCGTGTATAACCGAAGGCTCATGGAGATAAGAAAGGCTACCGGCACTTATAAGAAATAAAATTCCTACTACTATGTAAGTAGACAAAGTTCCTATGTAAGCGATTATGAGTCCCCCTAACGTAGGAGCTAAGAAACTCATGATACGCATTGTTCCATCAATCCAGGCGTTGGCTTGTGTTAATCTGTCCTGTTGTACAATCGTAGGAAGCAGGGCTGATGCAGCTGGAACATAAAGAGGCTGCAGAATCCCAAGTACCACTTGAATAACAAATAAACTCCATATCTCAATCTGCCCCAAGAACATAAGAAGAGCGGGTAAGAAGAACACAATTCCTCTTAAAGTTTGAGAACACAGCATAATATATTTACGGCTTATCCGGTCAAGGAAAGGGCCGATAAAGAGCTGAAGAATTAAAGACGGGATAAAATATGTTAACCATAGCGTTCCCATAGCTGATTTTGATCCAGTCAGTTCGTACAATAACAGCGAATTACATAGAGCTCCTATCGCTCCTCCAAGTTCAGAGATGGTTTCCCCAAGCCATAAACATAAAAAGGAACGATTGGTAAATACAGATTGATGTTGCTCCATCTCTTCACCCCTTTCCTAGAAAGCGTTGTAATTTTTCTTGAAGGGAAGTTAAGTGGTCAAGCTGTACATAATACCGAGAACCTTTGCCATTAATAATCCGAGCTGCCCGAAGTAAAGACAAATGATGATGAAGCGTAGTTTTTGGAGTTTTGAGCTTCTCGGTTAACTCTTGAAGTGAATGATCTCTTTCAGTTAGCAATTTAATAATTTTTAATCGTGTTTCATCTCCAAGTGCTTTATAACTATGAACTAATGTAGACGGAGGGGAATAAGGATCCTCTACTAAACTCACATTATCGTCTGAAATGGGATAATAAAATACTTTAATCCCTGGTAAAGTCGTTTCTACGTTCCAAGGCCGGTACACATATTGCGGGATAAGTATGACTTGATGAATAGAAGGTTCAGGTTGATATGTACTACCTGTTATATATTTGACAAGTTCTTCCGGGTGATAAGTTGATTGAAGGGCACGTTTTTGCTGGGCATCACGCTCAAGCATGTTAGTAAACTCTATGCAGTTAGGCTGTATCACTGTTTCATGCCAGCCTTTAGAGATGATTTTCAAGTGTCGTTTAAGTAGGGAAGTATCGACAGATGAAATATGTTTGATATATACCGGGAAAAATTTGTGATGTTGACAAGCTTTTATGAGGGAAGCTATAGCTGTTTCTTCTTTACGTGATGCTTTTCTTCGATTGTCTTCATGCTGTAACCCGATATAAGGTAGAGAGTGCCAACGTAATTCCTCTTCAGTTAGTTCATCAAGAAAATGAAAAAAGCTTTCAAGAGAATCAAAAGAATGGGAGTGAAGTAGCTGCAGTAAAGCGAACCATGTATTGTGTTTATGCGTGTATTGTAGTTCTTCTTGAACGGTAACGGGTATTTTTTTCTCAATGGCCCTCCAATAATCTATCGGCTTTTCAAAAGTATGGTGAAAATCATAATAGGTACAAGCCGCAATACCTAGTCCCATTTCGAATAAAATCGAATGTTTAATTTGAACAGAATACGTTTCTCTTGTCGCGTTTAAATTCATAACTTTCATTGTTCATCCTCCTTTTTCATTTATTCTGTATTTTTAGAATTTTATTTTCAATATTTTTCGAATGATTTTAATAATATATATAACATGAGAACTACAGGAAGGTTTTTCAAAAACAGTGAAGAATTTGTATAGGGTTAAAATACATTAAAAGTATAGGGATGAGAAAAATATGAACATACAACAATTCAAGCAAAACATTGAAGAAATATTTGGAGAACATTTACATAAGTACGGAGATCAGTTTGGACTAACAAACGTGAGTAATGAAGAGTTTAGTAGAATAGGTTATGCAACAAATTTAACGCTCGAAACAATTGAGGAAGCAAAGAAAGAGAATGTAGATATGATGATTACGCATCACGCTGCATGGGAGTTCTTGTATGGAATGGAAGAAGCTTGTATAAGAAAACTGAAAGAATATAACATCAATCACTTTTGGATACACTCACCGTTAGATTTCGTTGAATTTGGAACGTGTACGTCGTTGTTTCATGTAATCGAAATTGATAAAATTGTAAGTTATTCTTCTTGTGATGATGAAGAATTACCTGGCATTGGCGAATATACAGATCCAATTCCATTTTCGCAGCTAGTCGAGAGAATAGAGAATAAGCTAGGTGAAAAGGTGAAAGCATGGAAAAATAATGATAAGGAAGTAAAACGAGTTGGTATTTTAACAGGAGCAGGACATTCAACTGATCATATTCAAGCTGCGTTAGACAGTGACTGTGATACATACATCACAGGAGAAAAGACGTTATATACAGTTCAGTATGCACAGTTTAAAAATATTAATCTTATCGTAGGTAGTCATACATTTACAGAAATATTTGGTGTGAAAAGTTTCGTAAAAAGGCTGCAGGAGTTGGATAACTCTATGGAGATTATTCAATTGTATGAAGGGCATATAGAGTAATAGATTAATATATTTTTGTATAAAATCACCAAAAAAGGCTTAACCCTTGAAGAATAAGGTGCAAGCCTCTTTATTTGCTATGGATATATCTTAGATGAACTAGATCTGTATGAAATATATGTCACTTTCTACATCTATAACATAATAAAATGGGGAAGGGGATAAATAGATTGAAGATCAAAACATATATGTTAAATGCCTTCACTAAAGATGAAGAAGGTGGGAATCCAGCTGGGGTTGTTTTAGATACAAAAGGTCTTACAACAGAAGCTATGCAAGCTATTGCAAACAAACTAAATTTCTCTGAAACCGCCTTTGTACTTCCTTCTGCAAATTCAGATTACGAAATTAGATACTTTACACCTAATGAAGAAGTTGCTGTATGTGGACATGCTACAATTGCTGCTTTCTCCTTATTAGCTCAGATTAAAGCAATCACGAAAAAGATATACACAATAAAAACGAAAGCGGGGATACTAAGTGTACAGGTGTATAACAATAGAATGATATCTTTACAGCAAAATCCTCCTGATTTTCTTAAAATACTTCCCTGCGAAGAGATTACTAAATCTTTAAATTTAGATGAGGAAAAACTAATACCTGACATGCCCATTCAAATTGTATCTACAGGCTTACGCGACATTATTATACCTGTAAGAAGGCTTTCAAACCTGCTAGAGATTACTCCTGATATGAAAAGAATTGCTGAAATAAGTAAAAAATATAATGTAACTGGCTATCATGTATTTACGCTGGAAACACTACGTAATTCTACAGCTCATTGCAGAAACTTTGCACCTCTGTTTGATATTCCAGAAGAAAGCGCTACTGGTACATCAAATGCAGCATTAGCATGTTATTTAATACGGCAAAATAACAATTTTAAAAAATATAGTACCTTTACCTTTGAGCAAGGGTATGTAATGAATAAACCTTCAGAGGTTGTTGTAAATGTATCTACTAACCTTGGTAATCTTACAGATGTTCAAGTAGGAGGCTTTGCTTCTCATTTTCAAGAACAATATATTTCTATTAACAGAAATAAAGGGGGAGAGAATTGAATAAATATAGTTTACTCTTATTCGATTTGGACGATACACTTCTTGATTCCACTTGGTTTAATGTTGGGCTAATTAAGACTCTTGAAATGCATCCTATAACAAGAAACCTTGACGCATCAGTATTCCTTGAGAAAAAATTACATGTCCCAAAATCCTTATTGGAGCGTTTTAAGAATCGTAAACTAACTCCAGGGGAATTTAGAAGGGCTAGGTGGAAGCATGCTTTTTCTCATTTTAACGTGTTACCTGATGTAGAACTTATTGATGAGCTTGATGCACTGTTTTTTAAAACAGGTATGGCTTGTATTGGTATAAATAATTCAATTAAAAGCTTGTTACATGAATTAAAAATACATTATGACCTTGGAATAGTCAGCAATGGATTATATGATCCGCGATTAAAAATTCTCCAAATGGGACTGTCGGAAGTATTTAGCAACGACACAATATTCCATGCTGAGCAACTAGGTTATAGAAAGCCAGATCCAGAAATTTATATGGTGGCATTGGACCACTTTGGTAAAAAGCCGGAGGAAACTCTTTTCATTGGTGATTCTTGGACTCATGACGTAGTTGGACCAATAAAAGCTGGGATGGACGCCATTTGGGTTAATGCAAAGAACCTTTCCAAAACTACTACACATATTCCAATTGCAGTTGTATCAGATGTCACAGAAATACGGCATATATTGTTCAACAATAACTAATGTAACGGAATTTAAAATTAATCAATTTAACTGATAATGAGACTTATGTAAAGATAGAAGGTGTGATTTTATGTTTTTTCTTCAAATGTCTGGTTTTCCGGGATCGGGTAAGTCAACTTTGTCTAGGGTAATATCAAAAATGACAGGTGCGATTGTAATAGACCATGATATTGTGAAATCGGCACTTCTAGAATCTTTTGGGGTAGATCATATCGATACAAGGGTTGCTGGTAAAATTTCATATGACATCGAATGGGCTTTAATAGATTTTCATTTGTCACAAGGACATGATGTGATACTTGATAGTCCTTGTTTGTATGTAGCAATGGTGGAAAAGGGGACAGCTTTGTCTAAGAAACATCATGCAAAATACAAATATGTTGAATGTTATCTGAATGATATGCAGGAAATTGATAATCGGCTAAAGAATCGGAAGCGAATGATTAGTCAAATTCAGCATGTAGAATCTGAAGAATTATTTAAGAAATGGGTTGAAAATAGTAAAAAACCATCTGATTATCATTATTTAATTGTTGATTCTGGACAACCTTTAGACAGTTACATAAATGAAGTGATTCATTATCTTGATAATTAAAATAAAGGGGATTCTTCATGTTTGGCTTCTCTACGCACTTTCTCCTCAATCATATAAAATAAATCCATCATAATAATACTGAATTTTTTTAAAATATGTAAATTTTTGATGTATGGAAATTGACAATTACAAAAAATAGATATAGAGGAAAAGAAGAAATCAATGTAAATAGATTGGTAAAGACGAGGCATTGAATATTTGCTTTGTACTTTATGTTGTAATGATAGTGTTTTTAATATATGAAACGAAAGGGAAGAGAGTGGAGACGTTATGTTAAAAGGGATATGGAAGTTATTGTGTGTAATTCTTTTATCTTTCATGGTAGTAGGTTGTGCTGCTACTACACAAAAGGAAGAGCAAGCGGCGGTAAATGTAAAGTGGCCGTTTTATAAAGTTGAAAAAAACGGAAATCATTTGTATATATTAGGCACGGTTCACATAGGAGAAAAAGGGATGTATCCATTCCCAAGTAAAATAAAAGAAGCAATGAAAAGTTCGAAATATCTTGTAACTGAGATTGATATGAATAATGTTATGAGCAGAGAAAGTCAAGAGCAATTATTGAATGCGCCTAAGTTAGGCGATAATAAGAAGTTGGATAGTTTATTATCACCAGAGGCAAAAACGCATTTAAATGAAGTTGTACAAGATTATGGTATTCCATATGAATCGTTACAAGATTATCGACCTTGGTATGTTTCTAATAGTTTGTCACTGGCTGCTTTAGAAGGAAGTGGATTTGATGCAACGCTTGGTGTTGACAATCAGCTAGTTCAACTAGGAAAAGAATTAAATTTAGAAAATAAATCACTTGAAAGTATCGCGATGCAGTTTGAATTTTTACAAAAAGCATATCCCGATGAGGATGCTGATCAGTTAATTAAAGAGCTTCCCAAAAAAGAAGCTGCAAAAGAACAATTCATAAAGTTGATGGAAGCTTATAAAAAAGGAGATGTACAGAAGGAATTCAAAAAGCAAAGTAATGAAAAGATTGATGAATATTTAGTGAAAGAAAGAAATACGATGTGGGTACCGCAGCTTGAAGCGTTTATAATAAGCGGAGATGTTCATTTTGTCGCTGTTGGTGCAGGACATTTAGAAGGGGAAAATGGTGTATTAACTTTGCTGAAAAAGAAAGGTTATACAATTACAAAATAATTTATAGTGCATCATATACACGAAAACGTGAGAAAGCTGCAATGATTTTTGGGCTTTCTCACGTTTTCCTTTATGTTATAAACTTTTATGTTGAATTTCGTGTTGAATGTTTACAAGGAATTCATCAAATGGTGCAGCTGAAGATTGTTGTTCCCCGAATTTTCGGATATTTACTTCGTTACGCTCAGCTTCTTGATCGCCAACAACAAGAACATATGGGATTTTTTGAACTTGTGCTTCTCGCATTTTATAACCGAGTTTTTCATTGCGAAGATCAAGTTCTACTCGTACACCAGCATCCTTTAACTTTTCTTCTATTTCTTTTGCGTATTGTTCATGCACCTCAACTGATACAGGAATAATTTTTGCTTGTACGGGAGCTAACCATGTTGGGAATGCTCCGGCGAAATGTTCAATTAAGATTCCAAAGAATCGGTCAAGTGAACCGAATACAGCACGGTGAATGACAACAGGACGTTGTTTTTCATTTTTCTCATTAATGTAGCTTAAATTGAATTTTTCTGGCATTTGGAAGTCGAGTTGTACAGTTGCACATTGATGACTTCTGTTTAAAGCATCTTTAATGTGGAAGTCAATCTTCGGACCGTAAAATGCTCCGTCACCTTCATTAATTTTATAGCGGAAATTTAGTTGTTCTAGTACATTTTGCAGGGAACCTTCTGCCTTATTCCATAACTCGTCGTCGCCCATTGAATTTTCCGGTCTTGTAGAGAGCTCAACTTCATATTGGAAACCGAATGTACGATATACGTAATCGATTAAATCAATGACTTCTTTTATTTCATTTTCAATTTGTTCAGGTGTTACAAAAATATGAGCATCATCCTGACAGAATGTACGAACTCTGAGAAGTCCATTTAGAGCACCGCTAAATTCATGGCGATGGACTTGGCCGAATTCAGCTATTCGAACTGGTAAATCACGATAAGAGTGCAATTTATTTCTAAACATCAGCATATGGCCAGGGCAGTTCATCGGCTTTAAGGCAAATTTTCCATGATCAACTTCTGTGAAATACATGTTCTCTTTATAATGGTCCCAATGACCAGAGTTTTCCCATAGTTTTTGATTCATGATAAAAGGAGTACGGACTTCTTGATAATTACGCTTTTGTTGAATCCCTCTTAAAAAAGCTTCCATTTCATTTCGGATGATTTGTCCTTTTGGTAAATAAAATGGCATTCCTGGAGCTTCTTCAGAGAACATAAACAATTCTAATTCATTTCCTAATTTGCGATGGTTTCGTTTTGCAGCTTCTTCTAAAAAGATTACATACTCATCTAGTTCTTTTTTAGAAGGGAAGGCAACCCCATATATTCTTTGAAGGACTTTGTTATTACTGTCACCGCGCCAATATGCTCCTGAAACGTTTGTTAATTTAAAAGCTTTCATAAAGCCAGTAGATGGTAAATGTGGTCCACGGCATAAGTCGAGAAATTCACCTTGTTTGTAAAGAGTTATGTTTTGATCAGCAGGAATATCTTGTAATAACTCTAGTTTTAAATGGTCACCGAGCTCTTCAAATATTTGCTTTGCTTCATCACGGCTCACTTCGATTCGTTGAATTTCCAAATCTTCATTAATAATTTTTTGCATTTCTTGTTCAATTTGAACTAACTCTTCAACCGCAACACTATTAGGAAAATCCATATCATAATAAAATCCATTTTCAATAACAGGACCGACTCCTAAGTTGATGTGACCATGTATTCTTTTGACAGCTTGTGCTAATATATGGGCTGCAGTATGTCGCAGCACGTCTAAGCCTTCTTTTGATTCTAAAGTTAAAATCTCAATTTCTGCATCTTCCTGTATGCCTCTGTGTAAATCAAATAGTTGATGATTCACTTTGCCTGCAATAGCTTTCTTTCTTAGCCCAGGGCTAATAGATTCTGCAATTGCTTCTAATGTAATTCCTTTCACGTAATCCTGTTCACGACCATTTGGAAAACGAATTTGAATCATTTTTTCATTCATCATTATCACTCCATTTTATGAATATAAAAAAACGCACTCATCCCTAAAACAGGGACGAGTGCGTTAATACCCGTGGTTCCACCCAGATTCCCATCGTACTTTATAAAAAGCACTGATGGCTCCATGCGCTGTAACGTAGCGTCTACGGCATTGGATACTATAATTCCCCAATACAGCTCCAAGGTGGTAAGTTATTCTCCTGTGTTAGGAAGATCTCAGCAATTCTTCCTTCTCTGTAAAACCGTAAGAATACCTCATGTCCTTTTCGTTGCCAATTGTTGTATGGAATTAAGAAAATAAAAAACGCACTCATCCCTAAAACAGGGACGAGTGCGTTAATACCCGTGGTTCCACCCAGATTCCCATCGTACTTTATAAAAAGCACTGATGGCTCCATGCGCTGTAACGTAGCGTCTACGGCATTGGATACTATAATTCCCCAATACAGCTCCAAGGTGGTAAGTTATTCTCCTGCGTTAGGAAGATCTCAGCAATTCTTCCTTCTCTGTAAAACCGTAAAGAATACCTCGTGTCCTTTTCATTGCTTTTTTATAACATTTGTATGTTGACTCATAATATACAATATTTAAATTATTTTTGCAAACCTGTTTTTAAATAAATTGTGACTCTTTTAGGGAATTTTTTGATTATACGATTGATATAGCTGACTAAGAAATACAACAAGTATTGTTCCTATATCATATGTAAAAAGAAAACTTATTTTACAAAAATTCTCAAAAAATAAACAGTAAATATATGGGTTTTGATATACTACAAATAAACATCTAAAAATATCAGAAAAAACAGAAAACAAAAGCGGAGAGAAGGGATGAAGAGGGTATGTCAATTTTAGAAAGAATTCGGGAAAATGTCTCGCAAGTGATTGTAGGAAATGTAGAGGTTATTGATTTAGCTATGATTGCATTGGTAGCAAACGGACATGTCTTACTAGAAGATGTCCCAGGAACAGGGAAGACGTCATTAGCGAAAAGTCTTGCAAAAAGTATAGATGGGAAGTTCCAACGTGTACAATTTACATCAGATACATTGCCGGGCGATGTAGTAGGTTTAGAGTATTTTGATATGAAAGAATCGGATTTTAAAACGAGAATGGGGCCAATTTTCGCTAATATTGTGCTGGTCGATGAAATTAATCGTGCCGTTCCGCGTACGCAGTCTGCTTTATTAGAAGTAATGGAGGAGCGTACTGTCACAATTGCTGGAGAAACGCATGTGCTGCCGCAGCCGTTTATTGTACTTGCTACGCAAAACCCATTAGAATCTGCGGGTACTTTTCCGCTTCCAGATGCTCAGTTAGATCGCTTTCTATTAACGATTCGTCAAGGGTATCCAAATCGAATACATGAAAAGGAAATGTTACGTCGTTTTCGCCAGCAAGATCCGCTCCGCAGCTTACAAAGTGTTGTGTCTCTTGCAGACATTCTTTCTTTGCAAGAAAAAGCGAAGCAGGTTGAAATTCATGAAGAAGTGGAAGATTACTTACTTGATATTGTGGAAAAGACACGTCAACATGAACTCATTGAAATTGGGGTGAGCCCGCGCGGCTCGTTAGCTTTCATGCGAGCAGCACAAGCTCGTGCGTTATTAAAAGGGAGAGAATTTTGTACACCTGATGATTTTTATACATTGGCAGAGCCTGTTTGTTCTCACCGTTTAACACTTAGCATTGAGGGGGATATGAAAACAACGAAAGCACATGTAATGAAAGAAATTTTGGAACAAGTAGCTGTTCCAGTGGAGAACGTATGAAAGAGAAATTAACAATTAAACGTCCGTTTGTGGAAACGTATGTTGCAGTGATAGTTGCCTTTGTTACAGTACTAATGTGGTTATTTGTACAAAATTTCTTTCTGTTTGTACTTGCTTTTTTTTATTTGCTTATGGTTAGTTTTGTTCATTGGTATGTTCGCAAGGCTTCACAAATATATTGTGAAATAACGCAACAACATGAACGTCTCTTTATTGATGAGACTGGGCATTGCCGTTTACGCATTGTAAATGCAACAAAACTGCCGATTTTTGAAGTTGCCTTTCGGTTCCGCTCAGATGAACATATGAAATGGATATGGTCAGAAGGAGAATTAGAACAATCGGTTCATTCTTATCGCATTCCTTTGCAGCTGAAAAAACAGGAAACGTTAGAAATAGATTTACATGTATCAGCACAGCAAAGAGGATTACATAGCTGGCAAGAAGCAGAACTTATTTTGTCCGATCCATTTCGGTTTATTACAATTCACATACCGATAAGTAGACAACATCTTCCGTGTTTCCGTATATATCCTCGCATTGCTAAGGTAAATATTCCAGAAACAAACAGCTGGAAGCATGGATTTCGAACTGCGGCTGTATCTCCTCTTTATGATGAAACGAAAATCATTGGAGTAAAAGCATATGAACACGAATCATTTCGTTCTATACATTGGGGAGCAACGGCAAAAACAGGTGTATTAAGTGCAAAAAAATATGAATATACGCAAGGTGATCGGTACGCAGTCTATTTAAATGTATTAGGTTCAACGGGTTATACACTGCGTCCAGATATAGAGTATTTAATTGAAGTAACAGCGGGCGTTTGCCGGCAACTAATAGCACAAGATTGTTCATTTGAGCTATGGGTGAATAGTATGTGCGAAAATGGAATTGTCCATATAACGTCTGGTAAATACCGAAAACAATTACATAAAACATTACAATTATTGTCGTCCTTAACAGATCGAGATGTTCCGCTGTCCTCGTCTTATTTCTATCAAACTGGCTTCCGTCTGAAAGAAGTTGGAGCTATTCCGATTATTATTGGGAATCCACCTGAAAAACATGGGGGATGGTTGCAAGTGGTGAAATAAATTAAATAAACGTATTGAAAACAGGGAGGTTACATGACGTTTGGGAAAGAATCGTATTTTTATTGTTCGTACTATGATTTGTCTTTGCTTACTGGTCATAGCAACTGCTTTATCGCAAGGAGCGATGATTACACAAGAAAAGTTTCAGCAGTTTATTCATCCAAAGAAAGATATGGAGGTCGACTGGGAAGGAAGACCTCCATTTTTTCCTGGAAGTGAAATGGGAAAAGAGATTGAAAATGATGAAACGAATGGAAAAAAAGTAAAAGTATTTACAAATTGGAAGTTAAGAAAAAATGGTTTGGAAGGTTTATTTCAGAAAAATACAGCTGTATATACTACAATCGGTGGACTTGTTCTAGGAAGTGTTATTATCACCTATTTTGTACGTCGTAAAAAGAAAAAAGTTGTAAACCCTTTGATGAAAAAGGATATAAAGGTTATAGAAAGTGAAAGAGAAAATCATGAAAATGCGGGAGAGTTTACGTTTCTTCCAGAAGAGGAAATACGAGTGGCTCTAATTGAGTGGGAGAAGACGTTGCCGCAATATGAGAAGAGGCGTCCGTTTGAAACGATTCAGCGATGGTTATCTCGTATAAAGAGAAGTGATGAAATTATATCTATTTACGAGCAGGTACGTTATGGACGAAAAATAGGTTTTAGCGAAGAAATACACCGATTGAAAAAATGGACAGAAAAAAATTAAAAGCAAAAAACATCCTAAACTTAACAAGTTTAGGATGTTTTTTTACGTGCAAGATCATGAGAAGTATCCACATTAGGATTATTCTTCACTCGTAATAGACTAATTCCATAGCCTAATAAAGCTCCGATGAGTGCTGGAACGATCCATCCTAATCCAGCATCATATAAAGGTAAGATGCGAGAGAATAAGGAATTTATTGCATCAACTTTCAAATTTGCCGCATTCAGTCCATCAAAGATACTTACAATAAAAGTGAATAGTAAACTTACTTGATATACTTCTGATCTTCCTTTAAACAATCGATGTAAAAACGTTAAGAAAATTAGCATAATCGCCAAAGGATATATCGCTGTTAATACAGGTACAGATATGGTAATCAGTTCTGTTAAGCCAAGATTAGCAATAAGAGCACTGAAAGCAGCTAAAATAACAGCAAATGTTTTATATGATATTTGTGGAAATACTTTATGGAAGTAGGATGAACATGCTGTTGTAAGTCCAACACTTGTTGTTAAACAAGCTACAGAGATCATCAATCCTAATAGTAAATTTCCTAAAGAACCGAAGTAGTAATTTGCTACTTTTGATAAAACTTCGCCGCCATTTTCTAAATGACCTAATTTAGAAACACTAGAAGCACCCATATATGAAAGTGAAGTGTAAACAGTAATTAATACGACAGCTGCAATAATCGCCGCTTTTATACAAACATTTATAATCTCTTTTTTGTCACTTACGCCTTTCGATTTGATGGCATTAATAATGATAATACCAAATACGAAAGCTGCGAGAGTGTCCATTGTTAAATAGCCTTGCTGAAAGCCTTTGAAGAAAGAATTTGTTACAAATTCTTGTGTTGGTGCTTGAAATTCACCAATTGGCTTTATTACTGCGGTAATAACTAAAATTCCAATAAATGTTAATTTAATTGGAGTTAAAAATTTCCCGACAACATCAACGATCTTTGTAGGGTTTAAAGAGAGTACACAAGTAATCGTGAAAAACAGAATAGTGAAAATAATTAAAGGTAAATGACCACTATTTTCTCCTACAAATGGCTTTACTCCTATTTCAAAGGATACGCTTCCTGCTCTAGGTAAAGCAAAAAGAGGACCAATTGCTAAATAAAGGATAAAAGTGTATACACTCGCAAACCATGGGTGTACACGACTTGCCATTGCTTGTAGGTCATCACTACCTGAAACACCAAATGCTAATACACCAAGTAGTGGTACGCCAACACCTGTAATTAAAAATCCTGCGGTTGCAACCCATACGTTACTTCCGGCTGTTTGTCCTAACATAGCAGGGAAAATTAAATTACCTGCTCCAAAGAAGAGAGCAAAAAGCATAAGCCCAATCACAAAAATATGTGAAGTTTGCACTTTTTTTGTCACGAAAAAACCTCCAAATTAAAATATTTTGAATTTTTACACAAAAGAATTCGATGTAAGGTCGCTTTTTGTCGAACCATTAACGATAATAACAAAAATAAATTATTATGCAAGACAAAAATGAATTTTTCGTAAATTTATTTTGTCTATCATTTTCATTATATAGAAAATTTAATCAATTACAATTGATAAGCGCTTTCTTTTAGTGGTTTATCATATGATATTTTATGGCAATTATTATTTTTATATAACAAACAAAATAATAAATTAAATATTCAATAAAATTAAGAGTTTGTTTTCAGAAAATATAGAACAAAAAAGGAAAATTTGTGATATCATGGATATAAATGAGAGTTTGGAGAGGGATTTTGTTACTCAAACGTTAAGTTATTGAACTGTGGAAGTTTAATTTCACGTATTGTTCGTAATATTTTGGATTAATTTGTATTCATTGTAATGAGAAAGGAAGAAATAGTATGCAGCATTATGTTTGTACAACGTGTGGTGTCCAGTATCCACTTTATAAAGAACCGCCTGTAAACTGTATAATTTGTAATGAAGAACGCCAATATGTAAATCCAATGGGACAATCATGGACAACTTTAGAAAACTTACAGCAAAGTAAGACATATAACAATGAGATTTTAATGGAAGAAGAACATTTACATAGTATTACAACGAAACCTGAATTTGCAATTGGCCAAACTGCTTATTTAGTTCAAACAGATAAGTTTAATTTGTTATGGGATTGTATCGCTTATATTGATGAGGAGACAGTAGAAAAAGTGAATGAGTTAGGAGGAATTCACGCGATTGCTTTATCGCATCCGCATTATTATTCTACACAGGTAGAATGGGCGGAACGATTTGATGTTCCTATATACATTCATGAAGATGATAAAGAATGGGTGATGCGCCCAAGTAATCGTATTATATTCTGGTCTGGAGAATCTTTAAATCTTTCCGAGGATATTACAGTGCATCGTTTAGGCGGACATTTTAGTGGTGGTTCGGTTTTACATTGGGGAACTGGAGATGAAGGAAGAGGAATATTATTAACTGGGGATATTATTCAGGTTGTTGCTGATCAAAGCTGGGTAAGCTTCATGTATAGTTATCCAAATCTAATTCCATTGCCAGCAAGTAAGGTGAAAGAGATGGCTGAAAGAGTAAAAAAATTAAAGTTTAATCGTTTGTATAATGCATTCCATCGAATTGTGAAGGAAAAAGCAAATGAAGCTGTTCAAAAATCAGCGAAAAGGTATATTGAGGCGCTTGAAGGGAAATTAATACATAAATAAAAAGACCCTTTTTAGAGAGAGTGTGGATTTAAAAATTTAGCAGAAGTCATCATTAGAAAAAATAAAAGAAATCAAGTGTTGAAAAAACAAAAGTAAAAGCGCAAAGTCTTATAGATTTTGCGCTTTTACTTTGTGGAAGAGAAATCTTTATTTCTTTCTTTTGGGTCTCCTTACTAATTCGCCACCGCAATTTGGACAGACATGATGTGTGTTCTCTGTACAAGGTGGACAAAAAGTACATTCATACACACATATGTATGCTTCTGAATCTTCTCGAAGAGTGGTGTTACAAGTTTGACAATTTGCTTTCATTTCTAGTGCCACGGGGTTTCCTCCTTACATAGAGAAATAATTTTTTATAATTATATGATAATATAGAATGGAGCTATTTTCCTTTCTGTTAATAATGCATTCTAAGACTTTTCTTTGTGTTTAAAACGAATTTATGAGAGGAACATTACAAATGAAAATAGATGTAATTGACGCACAAATCTTACAATGTTTAAATCAAAATTCTCGTCTTTCTATTCGTGAACTATCTAAAAAAGTTAATTTGTCTGCGCCTTCCGTGGCTGAAAGAGTACGGAAGTTAGAGGACGAGGGGATTATTGAAGGGTATACGACAAAAATTAATTATGATAAGTTAGGTTTTAATATTCATGCTGTATTAGAAGTGAAAACAAAAAATGGACAGTGTGAAAGGTTTAGAGCATACATGAAAGCTTATCCGAGAGCTGTTTTTTGTTATCGCGTAGCAGGGCCTGCTAACTATATAGCGAAAATTTCTGTTCGAAGCTTTCAAGAAGTAGAAGCGTTTATCGATGATGTTTCAAAATTTTCTGAAACAGTTACACATGTTATTTTTTCAAAAGTAGGAATAGGTAATAATGTGTTAGATTATTATAGTCCAGATGAGATGTAACGAATAAAATAAACTATGAAAAAAACAAGGATGGCATTTACACCACCCTTGTTTTCTTTATTTATCATTGGTATATAGAATTGTATATTTATTATGTGAAGAGGTCTCTCTTTTATCAATTGTAACGATAAGAACACTCACTACAATGAGAAAAGCCCCAATAAAAAATGTAGTTTTTAGCTCTTCATCCAGTAGTAACCATCCAAGAAATGATCCAACAAGCGGTTGGAAAAAGAAAAAGAGTGAGCCAATTCCTGCATCCATTAATTCCATACCTTTGTTCCAAAGAAAAAATGCACCCGCAGTTGAAATGATACCAAGGTAGAAAACTCCTAAGATCACCAATACGTTAAGGTTCTGTATGCGGTATGTTTGTAATTCCCATATCATACACGGTGTAATAAATAAAATCGCAAAAAATATCCCATATGTTGTAATGATTAAGGACGAAAAACGTTGCGAGGCGATTTTGACGTAAATAGATAATAATGCCCACGTAATAGCAGCCCCGACTAAGATGAGTGTTCCGGTGAAATACGATCCGATTTCTATATCCCATCCGATGACAATGACAACACCTATAGTTGCTAGGAGTACGGAAATGAACTTGCGAATGGTAATCCGTTCTTTCACTATTATTCTTGCAAAAATGATCATAAAGGCTGGTGTTGCTGATGTTACTAAAGAACCTGTATGTGCATCAGACAATTTTGTTCCAATGAATTGAAATGTAATAGAAACGAAATAACCGATAAAACCAATCCAGACAAATAATAACCAATCTTTTTTTTCGATTGGAATCTTTGTTTTCTGTTTTCGCTGCGTTATTTGTAAAATCATAAACAAAATTGTAAAGGCAATAACGAAACGTAACCAAACAAGCGTAAGCGGGGGAACAAAGTCTAGTACGTACTTACTAACAACATACATACCTCCCCAAATGCTTGCAGCAAGCGATAAACAAAATGCACCAAGTAATGAATGTCTCATATCATATGACCTCCGTCTATTTTTAGGATTAGAAATAGATATCCTTAAGACGAAGCATTTTATGCCCGTCTTAGAGACGGATTACTGGCTGATCATTTTCGAATAAGTTGTTGTAATACATCGCTATTCTCCTTTCTATCTTTAGTAAGTTTATTTTACTTGGTGAATTGACAAGTTTAAACGATAGTTGCCAAAGATTAAAATTTCATTTAATAAATTATGTAAATTTTCTTGGGAGTCCATTTGTACTTTAAGTAAATAACATCCTTCACCACTTATTTTATGGGCTTTTATAATGGAATCTTTATTTGTGATAAAGGAAGTGAATTTTGCGTGCTCATTTGTCTTCATGAAAACAGTAATAAAAGCTGTATACTGCACACCTAATTTTAGGTGATCTACTAAAATAGTATATGCTTTTATCTATCCCTCATCTTCCATTTTTCTAATACGGTTTCCAACAGCTTGACCTGTCATATGAATGCTTTTTCCAATATCCTTCCACTGTATACGTGAATTTCTCTTTAGTAAATCAAGTATTTGTAAATCTGTTGAATCAATCATGGTTTCAAACCCTTTCATGGCGAAATCATATGACTTTAAAGTCTTTCATGAGAATGTTATCGCAAATTCAATAAAGTTTTATAATAACATTATAACTTAATTTTCAAAATATTGGAGGGCTAATAATGAAGGTAGGTCTTTTATTAATTGATATTCAGAATGATTATTTTTCAGGTGGAAGATGTGAATTACATGAACCATTAAAAGCAGCAGAAAATGCAAAGAAAGTGTTAGATTTCTTTAGAAAAATGAATTTGCCTGTATTTCATGTGCAGCATATTTCAGTAAAAGAAGGGGCTACTTTTTTTCTTCCGAATACAGAAGGTGTAAAAATTCATCCTGATGTAGCGCCTTTTGACAATGAATATGTTGTACAAAAAAATTATCCAAACAGTTTTCGAAAAACAAATTTACTAGAGTTACTTCAGCGAGAAGGGATTGAACACTTGGTTATATGCGGAATGATGACGCATATGTGTATTGATACAACGGTTAGAGCTGCTAGTGATTTAGAGTTTGGATGCACAGTAATTGAAGATGCTTGTACGACAAAGGAGCTCATATTTCACAATGAAACGATTCAGGCCAAACATGTGCATGCGGCATTTATGGGTGCTTTAGATAATATGTTTGCGAAAGTAATAGAAACAGAAGAGTTTTTATTAAGTAGAATGTAATTGGAAAAAGAGGTCACTATACGGTATGTATAGTAGCTTCTTTTTTATTTTTGTTTGAGTGAAGATAAATCTTAATATTTTTATAAACCATTCCTTTTAACCATAACGTTTGACTGTACAGTTTATGTATTGTATGATGTTTTTAACATATGTAGGGAGGGAAGGTCGTTGGGAAGGTGTACCGAATCGGACAGTTGGCTCACATGGCTCATGTTTCGAAACGAACGATTGATTATTATACGAATCTAGGTATTTTGAAAGCGGAGCGATCTCAATCTAATTATCGCTACTACGACGAAACAGCAATTGAAACTTTACGTTTTATTGAGAGATGTAAAGAAATGCATATACCGCTTTCTGAAATTAAGGATAGGATCGAGGAGAAAAAGCTGCTCGGTGTTAATGAAAACGTTTCGGAACAAGTAAATAACGTAACAGAGCGTATCCACCGTTTGGAGACGGAATTAGTAGAATTAAAACCGTTATTAGAGGGGTTAACAGATTCACAGCGCGAAAAACTAACGAAACATTTATCAACTCAAACGACAGCTTTAATACAATCTCTTATCTTACTTTTATAGTAGGTAGAGCTATCCACCCTTTTAATTTCTGTATAGCGTTTTATTTTCTAGATTTAGAGAGTAAAAAAAGCAATTATTCATACAGGAGGTGGACACCTTAGTTTTCGAACTAAGGGGGATTCTTTGGAAATATTTAATTTAGTTATGATTGCGATTTTAATCGCATTTACTGGATTTTTCGTGGCAACAGAGTTTGCTATGGTTAAGGTGCGTTCAAGCCGTATTGATCAACTTGTTGCAGAAGGAAAACGAGGCGCGTTAGCAGCCAAAAAGGTAACAACAAATTTAGATGAGTATTTATCGGCGTGTCAGTTAGGAATTACCATTACAGCTCTTGCACTCGGATCGCTTGGAGAGCCTACGGTTCATCGTTTATTACAGCCGTTATTTCAAGATCTACATTTTTCAGAAACGGTTGCGAATTCAGTATCGTACATTCTTGCATTTGCAGCAGTTACCTTTTTACATGTTGTCGTTGGTGAGCTAGCACCGAAAACGGTAGCAATTCAAAAAGCAGAGACAATTACAATGTTGTTTGCAGCACCGCTTATTATATTTTACAAAATCATGTTCCCGTTTATCTGGATGTTAAATACATCAGCACGTCTTGTAACTGGTTTATTCGGATTAAAACCAGCTTCTGAACATGAAGTAGCACACTCGGAAGAAGAATTACGTTTAATTCTTTCAGAGAGCTACGAAAACGGTGAAATTAACCAAGCGGAGTATAAGTATGTAAACAATATTTTTGAATTTGATAATCGTCTTGCGAAAGAGATTATGGTGCCACGTACAGAAATCGTTGGTTTCTATCTTGAAGATTCAGTAGAAGATCATATGAAAATTATCCGAAGTGAAAAGTATACACGTTATCCAATCTTTGGAGAAGATAAAGATGATATTATCGGTATGGTGAATGTAAAAGATTTCTTTATTCGTTATATGAAAAATGATAAAGAAGATCTACCATCTATCCGAACGTTTATGCGTCCTATCATTGAAGTAATGGAAACTATTCCAATTCATGATTTACTTCTGCAAATGCAGAAAAAGCGAATTCCAATGGCTGTTTTGTATGATGAATACGGCGGTACAGCGGGAATTGTAACGCTTGAAGATATATTGGAAGAAATCGTTGGAGAAATTCGTGATGAATATGATGAAGATGAGCATCCTCCGATTCATCATGTTGATGAGCATCATAAAATTGTCGACGGAAAAGTATTAATTAGTGAGATTCAAGATTTATTTGGATTACACATTGATGAAGTAGAAGTTGATACAATTGGCGGCTGGGTGATGACACAAAATCACGAAATTCAAGAAGGACAATTTGTTGAAGCAGAAGGATATGAATTTAAAGTTTTAGAAAAAGATGCACATCAAATTAAGCGTATTGAAATTCGTAAAATAGATTTACAAGAAGAAGCAGCAACTGTATAGTTGCTGCTTCTTCTTGTGTCTCAAAGTGTGAGAGATTAATTGATTTTTATTTAGATAATTTAATATTCTTAATTATTTGGATATGTGATAAAATGAAAATTACGTCTTTTGAAGTTAGAGGAGGATGGATATGAATAAACAACAAATTATTGACGCGTATGACATACTTGCCGGCCATTATGAACATAGCGTCGATTATGAAAGTCCGTATAATACAGATTACGAACGTCCAGCTATGATGAATCAGTTTCCTGATAATCTGAGAGGAATGAAGGTACTTGATGCTGGCTGTGCGGCAGGGTGGTATACAGAACAGTTTCTTAATCGGGGAGCAGATGTAACTGCGATTGATGTAAGTTCAGAGATGATTGCTGCTACGAAGCGAAGAGTAGGAGAAAAAGCTGAGGTTTATCAATTAGATTTTGAAAATACGTTACCTTTTGCAGATTGTACATATGATAGCATTATTAGCTCTTTAGCTCTTCACTATATTGCAGATTGGGAACGAACATTTGCTGAATTTATGAGAATATTAAAGCCAAATGGAACATTTTTGTTCTCCGTTCATCATCCAGCAATGGACATACATTTATCAGAGGAAAAGGAATATTTTAAGCGCGAATTGCTTCATGATAAATGGAAGAAAAGCGGTAAATATGTTGATATGTATTTTTATCGCCGGCCATTGCAAGACATTATAAATAACACACTTCTTCATTTTGAAATTGAAAAAATGATAGAACCAACTCCTACAGAAGAATTGAAAAGAAATTATCCATCATCTTATGAAAAATTAATGAAACAGCCAAGTTTTTTAATTATAAAAGCGAAGAAAAAGAAAATCTAATAACGTGAGAATCTGGAAAAAACCTATTGTCTTGTAAGCTTTCTTCAAGTTAAATCTTAGGTCATATAGTCATAGAGTAATAGTCTTACAACACAGCAAGGTATAGCGGATACTAGTTGTTATATAAAGTCATAGTAATCTATTATTTGTAAGTATTTTCAGGGGAGGAATTATGTATACATATATTTACATGGTTAGACATGGCGAATCACCTAAAATAGAAGGGGACGAAAGAACACGTGGATTAACTGAAAAGGGGAGGCTTGATGCGCATAGAGTAACTGAATTATTGAAAGATGAAGGAGTAGAAACGTTTATTTCAAGTCCATATAGCCGAGCTGTGTTGACGATTGAGAATTTAGCTCATTTTTATGGTAAAGAAATATTAATATACGAAAACCTTAGAGAATGTATGTTTTCAAATGAAGATAAGATAATATCAGATAAGGAATTGTATCCAGTTGTAAAGAAGATGTTTTCCAATCCAGATTTTTCATTACTCGGAGGAGAATCAAATACAGATTGTCAGAGCCGATCTGTAGCAGTATTGAAAGATATATTAAAAAATTTTAAAGGTCATAAAATTGTAATTGGTACTCATGGACTTGTCATGACTTTAATGATGGGATATTTTGATAGTCAATATGGATTTGAATTTTTAATGCAGACATCAAAACCGGATGTATACAAGATGGAATTTAATGACGAACAATTAATTGATATAAAGAGATTGTGGACAGAATGATTTTGAATATTAACTGAGGAAGGTTGAAACCTCATATAACACCAATATCATGTTGACGATCATTGTCAGGTGTGTTAGTAACAGTACAACACAATGTTTTTATGTGGAATGCCTTGCATCTGTGCGGTGTGATAGCAAATTGAGTTGAGTACCAGTTTACGTACATACGATCTCAATGCAGTGCTGTAGCACTTTTTCGGTTCTACAAACTATAGATCCAAACAAATCTACAGCAATCCTTGCAATACATGTGAATGGCAGGTGCACGCAAATACACCTGTACCAGGGAGGATGCGTGTTTTTTATGCATTTTGGGGTACTGATACATGCCCATCAAGTTAAGAAATCCATTCTTCCCCAAAACGAAAAAAATGAATTGAATGCTCATAAATAACCGTAGGGATATAAAATTTTCGTTTTGGAGACATTTAAAAATCTTAGGTTGATGGATATGAGATATCGCCAGCATTTTTGGAAAAAACAGGCTAAGCAATAAATACAATAAGCCCCCCATATGGACAGCACATATACATAATTCTCGTTATGGGAAGTGACAAAAACTCTTGTTGTTTTTGTCACTTCCCATTCGTACAATCAGCTTTCCCTTCTTCATTCAAATAGTATGAAGAAGGGTAGTTGAACGAAAACTAAGCGGACTCCATAATTTCTGCACATTTTTGTTTTACTATACTTGTGACAAAGTGCAGAGGAGGAGAATTTTTGATAATGAAGCGTATTACGTTATTACTTATTAGTCTTGTTACTGCTTTTTCCTTAGCAGCATGTTCTACAGCTACTAAGGAGAACGATCAATCCAGCATGGGAAATATGAAACATGGGACTATGAGTGACATGAATCATTCAAGCTCTGACGAAATTCCAAAAGGCCTAAAAGAAGAAAAAAATTCAACCTATAAAGTAGATAGTCAAGTTATTGTAAAGGCAGACCATATGGAAGGCATGAACGGTACGAAAGCAACGGTTGTGGGGGCTTACGATACGACAGCTTATACGGTCTCTTATACTCCAACCACTGGTGGAGCGAAGGTAACCAATCATAAATGGGTCATTCAAGAGGAAATTAAAAACGCAGGTGATGAAACCTTGAAACCTGGTACTGAAGTCACTTTAGAGGCAGACCATATGAAAGGTATGATGGGTGCAAAGGGAACAATTGATTCAGCGGAAAAGACTACTGTTTATATGATTGATTATACTCCAACTACTGGTGGAGAAAAGATAACCAATCATAAATGGGTAACAGAAAATGAACTTTCAACAAAATAAATAATTTATATTTTGAAGCCGATTTCTAACTTGAAATCGGTTTTTGATTTCCTTAAAGGGTTATCAATGCAGAGACGTCGATTTACCAAAGTAACTAAATCCCAGAAGTCCATTCATACCAAGAGTTTGCCAGCCTTCCGTTCCCTCCACTGTATGTAGGATTTCATACATCCCTGTCACAACGGCATTTGGCAGTTCAAATCGTTCTCGTATCCTGCATGAAATCCTGCATATCCTTAGGGTTTAAAATCCGCATTTTCCCGACGATACCCCATGCCCGTCAAGCTAAGAAATCAAGTTGCCCCTAAAACAAGAAATCTCACTTTTTATCTGAAAAAAGATAAGAAGTGAGATTTTTTTGGATACTACCAATAATGTTACGTTATGTTGACCAAGCATGAATACTATATTCATAAGGTAACTAATTCCAATTGATTATATAATTAAGAGATAAGATTAAGTAAGAAAGGAGTAAAGATATGATAATTGGAGAACTAAAAGAAATTATAAGACATCCAATAAAGTCATTTCGCGGAGAAAATGTTCAACAAACTTACATTGCGTCCTATGGCTTATATGGAGATAGAAGCCATGCCTTTTTAGATGAAACAAGACCAGGAAAGTATTTAACCGCAACACAACTTCCTGAAATGATTGGTTATACAGCGAGTTTTATAGGAGAAGAATCTTTGGATACATATCCACCAATCAAAATCGTTTCTCCTGAAGGAAAAATATACAAGTGGGGAAATCAAGAATTACTTAGAGAATTAGAACAAAAATCAAATCGTAAAATTAAAGGTATACAATACTCACCTCAACAAGTACCCCTAGGTGCAATTGAAGAAGAACATGTATTAATTGTGACTGATACGTCATTACAAGAAATGGGTACAATGTGGGGACAAGATGTGAATCATAGGAGATTTCGTCCAAACTTGATATTCTCATTATATGAAAATATTCCTTTCGTAGAAGATACATGGTTTGGAAAATGTATACGTATAGGGGAAGCGGAATTAGAAATAGTAAGACACTGTGAACGCTGCATGATTATTACCATTGATCCCAACACATTAACATTGGAAAAGACTCTCTTAAAAACTGTTGTACAAAAAAGAAATAATCATTTTGGAGTCTATGCATCAGTTATAAAACCAGGAAAAATAAATGTTGGAGATTCTATCATATTAGAATAATCTTCAATAACACTGATTCTGTATGCTAGGAATGATATAGATCGCTAATCCGTAGCACGAATTGTGATTTTTGAAATTTTTGAATTGTAATAGAAAGAAAATAAAGAAAATTCATAGCTTTCTTACAACTGTGTATGTTATTATGACAACAGACTTTTAGGAAGAGGTGGATACATATGTTACAAGCGTTACTTATTTTCTTACTGCAAATTATTTACGTGCCAATTTTAACAATCCGTACTATTCTGCTTGTAAAGAATCAAACAAAGTCCGCTGCTGGTGTTGGGTTGCTAGAAGGAGTCATCTATATTGTTAGTTTAGGAATTGTATTTCAAGATTTATCAAACATGATGAATATTGTAGCTTATGTCCTTGGTTTTAGTGCTGGCTTGTTACTTGGCGGTTATATTGAAAACAAATTAGCTATTGGATATATTACGTATAATGTTAGTTTACTAGAGCGTTGCGAAGAACTTGTGATCGCACTAAGACATGCAGGATTTGGTGTGACAGTCTTCATCGGAGAAGGAATTAATTCTGAGCGCTATCGTTTAGATATTGTAGCAAAACGTTCGCGTGAAAAAGAGTTGTTAGAGATTATTAATGAAATCGCACCGAAAGCATTTATGGCTTCTTATGAAATTCGCTCTTTCAAGGGCGATATTTAACAAAAGCGATGAAAAAACGTGCGTTAATGAAGAATAAAGATGATCAGGCATCATGAGAGAAAAGGCGAAGCTGAGTGGCTTGGCCTTTTCTCTTATTAATTTTATGTTAGAAGGAACATTCTCTTCTGTTGAACACCTTAGGGTCTGACTTGCTAGTTTAATAGGAGAGGGACTATCAACAAATTCAGTTTCAAACATCAATAAAGGGCCCTAACGTATTAGTCATATATAATATGCTAGGGCCTTTTATATTTTAAGCTTTTTTGAATTTGGGTCTTTATAAGATATTTACATACTCTGTTTTATATTCAATGAATTTTCGTTTATTTTAATATTTCGTTTCGAAAAATGAAGAATTGAAAATCCAACCACGCCTAAAAGACCAAAAATAATCCAAGGAAAACTCATGTCTTGCCAATACTTCGTAAAGAAAGTCCCTGTATAGTTTCCAATAGTAAATCCTAGGGCAAGTGATAATTGAAAGAAACCAAAATAGGTTGCTGTGTATTGTTCGTTACTAAAGTTTGCTACAGCAATATCCGCATTAGGTAGTACAAGTGTTTCTCCGATAGTAAATAAAATAACACACACCAATAGCCAATATGGATGAAAAGAGATGGGAATGAGAAGGAAGGAGATTCCCATTAGTAATACACCATGCTTTACAAGAGAAATTGGATGATATGTTTTGAAAAGATGTTTAAAAACAATCATAAATAAAAAGCCTGAAATAGCGTTTATCGTAATAACGAGTCCTACTAAATTTTGATCGTGGCTTATGTTATTCATATGAAGTGGTAATGCAACCGTAAGTTGTGTAAACATCGTATAAAAAAACACCATAATGAGTGAAAAAGATAAAAAGTGCTTGTTTTGCGCAGCAACTTTTATTCCTGTTAATAGTTGTGTTTCATGCACAGTGACATGAAAGTGAGATCTAAGAGGAAAAAATAGGAATGCTAGAACGAACATGAGTGATCCTGTAAATAAAAATGGATACAGCGGATTACAATGAAGCAATACACTACCTGCAATCGGCCCGATGATTGCTCCGCCATTTAGAAAGAGATTTAAGTATGTAAACGTATCCTTTCTTATATGAGCAGGTTGAGAACCAAAAATAGCACGTGCAGATGGTTCATAAAAAGCAGTTCCAAATCCGATGAATATTGTTGCAAGCATAATAGTGTAAAATCCAGAAAATATTCCTAGAGAAAGAAAGCCAATACCTCGTAAAATGGTTCCAGTTATCATCATGATGATATAACCAACCCGATCTGCAAGTATTCCTGTAAATAACGGAAAGATTCGAGAGGTAATTGTAAGCGCTGTTAAAATTGTGCCAACTTGCATAGCAGAAAAATGTAAAGAATTAGATAAATAGAGAGCTAGAAAAGCCATTACCGCAAAATGACCAAGCGTCATAAAAAAAGTAGAAAATAATACAAACCGAATAGGTAATGAAAAAGATTTCAAAATATCCACTCCTTTTTGTTAACCTCCTATTATTTTTAGTGGTTAACAATTTTATGTTATGATTATACTGAAAATAAGAAAAAAAGTAAACGATGGAAAGTCGGTGGTGATTTTGAGTAACAACCAAACTGCACCAGAGATGTTAGAAAGTATAAGAGCGTTTTTAAATACATGGAGAATCCCAAATGAAACGAGAAAACCGGTTGATTTTTTTGAAACAGAAGAAAATGTATATTTGTTTATGAATGAACAATGGAATGAAGAGTTATCATTTGGTTCGGTTGAGGAAATAAAAAGTTTCCGCGCTACCATTCGAGAGGCGGTTGAACAGCAGAAATCATTAAAGCCGTTGTTCGAGAAGTATCCATTACAAGTAAGCCTTGAGGATGGAGAAAATGAGATTACATATCAAGCAATTGGTGAGGAAAATTTATATACATTTTTGTTACGGATTATTGTTTCTGCGATTGTAAATAAACAGTGGGGAAGATTGAAAGCTTGTCCGGATTGTCAGTGGGTGTTTTATGATCAATCTCGTAACGGTAGTAAACGCTGGTGCGGTATGTATGCTGAAGGAGAAGGGGGAAGAGCTTGCGGAACAATTGCAAAAGTGAAGAGGCATCGCGCGAAGAGAAAAGCAAGTTCAAGTTATATCAAATAGTAAAATAGCCGAGGCTTGCAGTTCTGCAAAGTTTCGGCTATTCTCTTGCTTTTTAGCAATAAAATGTTTATTTAAAACAAATTATTTTATGATTTTTTTAATTGTACAAGAACCAGACCATCTGGTAATGTAATTTCTTTTGTTTCTATAAAATTATGTTTCTTATATAAAGCAACGGCAGGCGTATTATTCTTACCAGTTTGTACAATATAAGGTGTTGTTTCTTCATGTAGTTGAAATAGATGTTGCAATAGTGCCGTTGCAATTCCTCTATGAAAATATGTAGGGGAAACAACGAGGCGATGAATATCAACAACATCATCCTCATATAGAAATGAAATAAACCCAGCTAAAGTATCATCAATGAAGTATCCATAAAAGATTTCATTACAATTTTGGATATCAAAAATTGTGTCATACAATCGAGGAATTGTATTGTTTTGAATATGCTGTGCTTCAATTTTATATGCGGGAATTTGAACTTCTAAAATTCCAGCAGCTTCTTCAATAGAAGAAGGAGATAATTTTCGAATCAAGTAGAGGCCTCCTTTATGAAAAAGTGAGAATATAGGATTCTCACTTTACCGTATAACCAGTTTTAATTTTTTACAAGTAATTCATTAGCATATTGACGTGCCCATCGGTCAGTTGCTAATACCTCTTCTAATGAAGGATTAGCAATATTATGATGAGCTTCTAATGTAGAATAGATTGTTCTTTCGATGTCAAAAAATGAAATCTTGTCTTGTAAATATAAAGCATTTGCAATTTCATTCGCAGCATTTAGTACAGCTGGTTTTGTGCCACCAACTTTCCCAGCCTCATAAGCGTAGTGGAGACAAGGGAATTTCTCTAAATCAGGTTTTTCAAAATGCAAGCTGCCAACTTCTAATAAATTTAATTTTTTGAAGGCAGATGGTAAACGCGATGGATAGTGGAATGCATATTGAATAGGCATTCGCATATCAGGTGCTCCGAGCTGAGCCATAATAGAGCCATCTACAAATTCTACAAGGGAATGAATAATGCTTTCTTTATGAATCATAACATCGATTTTTTCGTAGGGAACATCAAATAGCCAGCGCGCTTCCATTACTTCAAACCCTTTATTTAGTAATGTTGCAGAATCAATTGTTAATTTTGCTCCCATTAGCCAATTTGGATGTTTCAACGCATCTTTCGCTTTGAGCAGTGCCATTTCTTCGCGTGTTTTACCCCTGAATGCACCGCCAGACGCTGTTACAATTAACTTTTCAATTTCTTTATAATTTTCACCATTTAAGCACTGGAAAATAGCAGAATGCTCACTATCTACAGGAATAAGGCGACAATGATTTTTCTTTGCTAATTCTGTAACAATGTGTCCAGCTGCAACTAACGTTTCTTTATTAGCGATTGCAATGTCTTTTTTTGCTTTTAGTGCTTCGATTGTTGGAAGTAGTCCTGCTATACCAACGACAGAAGTTAAAACAAGATTACTATCAGGATGCGTAGCAACTTCAATTAATCCTTCATCTCCATATACCACTTTTGTTTGAGTAGAAATTCGTGAGCGCAGTGTATGTGCTAATTCTTTTGTACTCACACTTACAATGCGCGGCTGAAATGTTTGTATTTGTTGTTCTAGCATATCAATATTTTGATTTGCGCTTAGCCCTATAATTTGAAAGTGTTCTGGGTGAGCAGCGACTACATCTAGTGCTGATGTCCCAATAGAGCCAGTTGATCCAAGAATTGAAATGTATTTTACCATAATAAATCCTCCATAGTTGTATGAATCCTTTCCGTAAACCTTTATCTAATTAGATAAAAAAAAGAAAATTCCTGCATAATAAGACAGAAAGTTCTCTTTTATATGAAAAATAACTATGGTATAATAAGGAAAATTCAAAAGAAAAAGTGATGATGGGGAAGAGTACATATTTGGAACTTTACAGAGAGCTGATGTTTGGTGGGAATCAGTAAGAGAAAAATATGGAATGGACTCTGGAGCTTCATGCTGAACTGAGTAGGCTATGACGGTTATTTCGACGTTATTCGAATTGTAAAGAGAGCTATGTATTTGTAGCTAATAAAGGTGGTACCGCGGGAGTCCCTCGTCCTTTTTAGGATTGAGGGACTTTTTTGCGTGATAAAGGAGGGGTAGTTGTGAATAAAAATGTTATGTTAACAGGAATTAAACCAACTGGACATCCGCATCTTGGAAATTATATTGGAGCAATTAAACCAGCCTTACAGCTTTCTAAACAGAGAGAAGGAGAGGCATTATATTTTATTGCTGATTATCATGCATTAAATGCAGTGCAAGATCCAATGAAATTTCGTGAATATACGAAGGAAGTAGCAGCAACATGGTTATCATTAGGTTTAGATGAGCATGTAATTTTTTATCGTCAATCAGATGTACCAGAAATTTTAGAATTGTATTGGATTTTAGCTTGTCTTACTCCAAAAGGTTTAATGAACCGAGCGCATGCTTATAAGGCAAAGGTTGATCAAAATATAGAAGCAGGGATAGATGCAGATACTGGTGTAAACATGGGATTATATACGTATCCAATTTTAATGGCTGCTGATATTTTATTATTTCAATCAAACTATGTTCCAGTTGGAAAAGATCAAATTCAGCATGTAGAAATTGCGAGAGATATCGCAACGTATTTTAATAATGCATTCGGTGAAATTTTTATATTGCCAGAGTATATCATTCAAGAAGAAGGGGCAATTGTACCAGGTCTTGACGGACGGAAAATGAGTAAAAGCTATGGAAATGTTATTCCGCTATTTGAGGAGCCAGAAAAGTTGAAAAAGCTTATTTTCAAGATTAAAACGGATTCATCTTTACCAAGTGAACCGAAGGAACTTGAAACATTATTTATGTTGTATAAAGAGTTTGCGACAGCTGAGGAAGTTACAATTATGAAAGAACAATACGCAACAGGCATCGGCTGGGGGGATGTAAAAAAAGAGCTACTTCGAGTTATTAATCGTGAATTAGAGGAGCCAAGAAAGAAATATGAAATGTATATGAGTGAACCGCAGTTGCTTCAGGAAGCACTCAAAAAAGGAGCAGAACGCGCAAGGGAAATTGCTAAGGAGAATTTAGTGGAAATAAAAAAACGGATTGGGTGTTAGTGTTAAAAGGAAAAGATTTCGTCCCTTTTGTCTTATTAAAAAATAGTTGTAGATTGAAAAGGTGTTTTCTGTACATGAAAGCACCTTTTGTTAACATAAAATCAAAGTATCGCAAAACCTTTAAAAGTCCCTTCAGAAGAACTGAAGGGACTTTTTATTCACATAATTAGTGTTATCGGAAGTCAATGAGTATATTTTTCAAGTGATTTATTCAATAAAACTCATTCTTAAGTGGTCTCATAAATAAGTCATTTAATGTATTTAAAGGATCCACTCTATGAATGATAATATCATTCAGTGACTCAATGATTGGGAGCTCTATTTTGGGGATATACATATTGTTTAGGGATTGCAAAGTTGAAAGACCTTCAGCGAGATAATCAAACTGTTTATTTGTTACGAATGATTCTCCGAAAGTTCTATTATGACTGTGTTTTGAGAATATTGTCGCTTCATAATCCCCTAAATGAGCCAATCCATATGCACTTAGTTCATTACCTCCAAGATATTTTATTAGTCTTGAAGCTTCAAAGGGGCCGCGTGCTATTAATGGTCCTTTTAGACTTGTCAGGTTTAAACCATCAAGCATTCCAGCTGCGATACCAAATACATTTTTCAATGCAGCTCCAATCTCAGTACCAATTAAATCTGGATTTGAGTAAAATCTTATCAGTTTACTTGAAAAAGCACTTATAACAAAATCAGTTATAGCCGGTGAATCTGATGATACTACCATACAATTTGGAACTCCATTAATAAAGTCTTGTACATGTCCGGGTCCAACCCAAGCTGCAACTTTTAAATTTACACCTAATTCTTCCTTAGCTATTTGAGTAAGTCTTTTACCTGTATCAATTTCAAGTCCCTTCATATTTAGTGTGAAAATCTTATCGTAAAAATTTGTTGTAGATACTTTTTTTAACAAGCCCCTTAAATATTGGGAATTGATTGATATGATAACAATATCTGAATGAGATATTGCTTCGTTAAGAGAAGTTGTAAATTTAATTTCTGGTTGTAAAGTTAGATATTGATTCTTTCTGGTTTTAATTAAATTATGGAAATTTCT
Organism: Bacillus sp. S2(2024); assembly: GCF_050474045.1. NCBI lineage: Bacteria > Bacillati > Bacillota > Bacilli > Caryophanales > Bacillaceae > Bacillus > Bacillus sp. S2(2024). The sequence goes on along the minus strand of NZ_JBFLUS010000003.1, from coordinate 2,353,136 downwards.
TGAATCTTCTCTTCCCCATATCAAAACATCATGACCTATTTTTGAAGAATACCATGCTAAAAAACTACCCCATCTACCGTTTCCTAAAACACTAATTTTCATATAGACTCCTTAGAAAATAATTATATAATTCCCTATTACTTTTGTACTCAGGAAGGGGAATTCCTTTTGCATACTCTATACATATGAAGTTTACATAACATATCATTATACGTAGTAAACAAAGAGACTAATCCCATTTTTTACAGGGATTAAGTCTTTTTCTCTTTTGAGAGCTTTATATAAAAATATATACATACCTTTCATTTATATACTTATTAAAAAAGTGTCTAAAATTAATTTATGTAATGATCCTAAATTTGTAGGAAGATCATGAATAGGGAAGAATCGCAAATCTTTTGATTCATTGTGATCGATACGTAATGTTCCTTCAAAATCACGACAAATATATGTGGCGAGAACTCCATATACTTGATCTCCATTTGGGTAAACATTGAAGAATTCTTTCCCAGAAAAATTTTGAAATAGTTCTAAATGCTTAACAAGTAAACCTGTTTCTTCATAAACTTCTCGTTTAGCGGCTTCTTCTAGCGTCTCACCGCATTCAAGTGCACCACCAATTATGCCCCAACAATTGAAATCACTGCGAAGCTGAAGGAGTACTTCATTGTTTTCATTTAGTATAATTACATGTGAACCTATTAAAATGAGTGGACGATTTCCAACTAGGCTGCGCATTTCTTCAATATATCCCATATATACACCTTTTCCTTTGTTTATATTACATACGTGCAAATTGTAAGTATGTTTCGTATGTAGTAAATCCTAACTTTTCTAAAATTGGAACAGAATGACCTGATCTTGCCTGACATGTTGCTAAAATAATGCCTTTTTCCTCCGTATTTTAATAAAATGTTGGTAGTTCTTTTAACATCACCTCTGCTTGTGATGTTATATAAGTAAATTGAAGATTATTTACTGTTCTAAAATATAAACTACGCAAGAAAGTTTTTACATTTGAACATAAATTGCAATATTCATTGATTGGAAGTCTCGATTTAAATAGTGGCAGCAAGTTTAGTTTGACGCGAATTGTATCGAATAGCTGCTTTTGCGAGAAACCGAGAGATATCATAGAAAGAAGAGGGGTAATAATACGCTCATCCTCATCAAAATGATATACAATGGAATAAACGAATATTTTATTTAAAAGGCAATGTGTTAGTTCGTCATAATATTGTGATGATAATTTTTGATTATGAATAAGGGCATCGAAAGCATCTGATGCATGGGCGATGCTATGTGCCCACCCGTAAGGTTGTATGTATCCTCGTAAATCAATTTCCTGGTTCATATAGTCTACTAATTTTTCTTTTACGGTAATAATAGTTTCTTCTGTTAAAAAGTTTGTTCTATTATCTGCGCATATTATTAATGCAATTAATAATGTTGTAAAAGAACGTGTAAACACACTATTTGTGTTATCTGAAGTGATGCCATAAAATAAATAGTTTTCTTCTAAAGTTAGTATCAGTAATTTTTCTAACTGAGCTTCATGAAAATAATCACGTGAAATAAAATGAGAAAATGTAGAATAAATCAGTTGATCACGTAAGTTGCCGTCTAATGTTCCGATATGCTCTAGCATATGTAAGCTTAATTGATTTAAATCTATATTTTGAGGTAGTAAATATCCGTTTTTTTGAATGGTTTCTAGTAATTGCTGCAACATAATGGTATTCAATGGTGCTCCCCCTCGTTATAGCTTTATCGATAAGACACTCTAGTGTCTATCCCGCATTAACGGGCAGTAAGCCCCCACCTCAAGATTATAAAGAGACGAGAAAGATAGATGGGAGATAACTGCTGGTATGTGCCCGACTGAGTGGGCTTTCCATTAGTCGGGGATGAAAAAAACTACTGATAGAAGTTTCACTTTATAAAAGCCTAATTGTTCAGGTTAATTATTGATGAAGGATGAAGAAATTTTTTATTAGTAGAATTTTTACGTTATAAACATTAAATGTCTAATATTCTACATATTCATAAAAACTCCTGCTCATGCAATAGAAAATATGTTATTTTAAAAATTTTACAGAAAGAGGTTAAAGAATGAATCAATTCGTTAATATGGAACGAGATTTTAAAGTATTGGTAGGAGAACCGCAGTATATTACAATTGAAGAAAATAATATAGTTTCCTATACAAAGGAACAAGTTACAGAGATTGTACAATATTGGATTGAAAAAGCAATGGGTAAAGAGGTTTTACATTTACATTTCGTTATTTCATCAAAAAGTCCAAATTATACACATTATGAAGAGGTGTTTCAGAGTTTGCAATTCCAGCATCAAAAAAGTTGTGTTACGGTGCTGAAAGATTTATCCGATGTTACAGATGTGGAAGTACGGTTAACGCTGAAAACAATAGATGAAGTAGGAGAAGACGTATTTAAAACAATTTGGCTGGAGTCTATGCAATTTTCTTTAAATACGAAAGAAACATTATCTATAGATCAATTATTATATGCTTTTCAAACAGAAATTGGCGGCAGATGGAATGAACATTGTTTAGTCGCTTTTCAAGAAGACGATCCAGTAGGAGTTATTCTTCCACATATAGAGCCAGGTACGATAGAAGAAGGACGATTGTTTTACCTTGGTATTGTTCCGAATATGCGTGGTAAACGATACGGGACAATGCTGCATGAAAAAGCACTGTACATTTTAAAGAATGAACTGCACCCCAATTGTTAGACACAGTCTAACAATTGGAGGTGCAGTTTTTTTATGACAAGATACTCTTTAGAAACCAAGTTATCTGCCGTTACCGATTATCTTAACAGCGTAGAATCCTTTAAAGATATAGCTCAAAAACATTGTGTAGATATGACGATGTTAAAAAAATGGGTAGCTAAGTTTAAAAAACATGGATTGGCAGGTCTTCAAAAGACATATACAAATTACTCTGTTGAGTTTAAAATGGACGTACTTAAATTTATAAGCGAGATGGGAGCGTCCATCGCAGAAGCTACTACGGTATTTAATATTCCTACTTCTAGCACTGTGTGGAAGTGGAAACATTTATTTGAAACACAAGGGATTGACGCTCTTCAACCAAAGGAAAAGGGGCGTCCACCTATGAAAAAGAAGCCAGAGAACAATCAACAAGTAGAAGGATCAGAAGAAGCATTAAAAGCGGAAATTGAGAGATTACGTATGGAGAATGCGTATTTAAAAAAGTTACATGCCTTAATTCAAGAAAAGGAAAAGTCACAGAACAAGACAAAGCGCAAATAATTTATGAGTTGAGGCACGAATTTAAAATCATTGACTTAGTAAAAGTCGCTGATATTCCGCGCAGTACCTATTATTACTGGGTGAAACGAATGGATTGCCCAGATAAATATCACGAAGTGAAAGAAATGATCCAACAGATTTTTCATAAGCACCAAGGTCGATATGGCTATCGTCGTATTACATGGACATTACGCAATCAAGGTATCATATTAAATCACAAAACAGTTCGTCGCTTAATGAGCGAAATGAATTTAAAATCTCTTGTCCGTATGAAGAAGTATCGCTCATATCGTGGGAAAGTTGGTAATATTGCACCAAACATACTAAAACGTGATTTTGGAGCAACGAAACCAAATGAGAAATGGGTTACAGATGTGACAGAATTCCACATACATGGTGAGAAGTTGTATTTATCCCCGATACTTGATTTATATAATGGTGAAATTATTGCGTATAACATAGAGAAACGTCCTGTTTACCCATTAGTCTCAAAGATGTTGAATAAGGCTTTTCAACAATTAAAAAATGGTGAATTTCCTATCCTCCACTCGGATCAAGGATGGCACTATCAAATGAAGGAATACCAACATGTATTGAAAGAAAAAGGAATTACACAAAGTATGTCTCGTAAAGGGAATTGTTTAGATAACGCAGTCATCGAAAATTTCTTTGGCTTATTAAAGTCTGAATTACTCTACTTACAAGAGTTCGAAAGTATGGAACATTTTAAATTAGAATTAGAAAAATATATTCACTACTACAATCATGACCGAATTAAAACAAAATTAAAAGGAATGAGTCCTGTACAATACAGAACGCATTCCTCATTAGTTGCTTAAAATATGTGTCTAACTTTTTGGGTTCACTTCAGAAATAGGTGCTTCTTATTACATTGGTAGCACAGATGAGATGAACGATACTATGAAACGAGTGTTTTCAAACAACAACTGTATACAGTTAGGGAAGATGGAGAAATATACAAGGGTGATTGGACAAGGATAAATAGAGCTCCCCTTCGAAGTATTTAAAGAAATAAAGTGAAACTTCCGTGAGTGGAGAGGCTTCATCTCCCGCTCATGGAAAGTTCATCAAATCGAATTGGGTCTTTACGGGATAAATCAAGGGGGGAATTGTGTGTTAAAACAAACATTTAAAAGAATAATTCCGTTATATCCCGAATTTTTACTTCCAGGCTGGCATGTGGAACACATATCACAACGCCAGGAGGGAAAAGAGTGGGAAACGTATTGGTTTCAGGTGATAACACCTACAGGAATGTTTCGTGTGAAACAGTTTTTTCTGGATATTATGGAACCGACTTTTCCTGATAGTTGTTTGTATCAGGGGCAGGGCGAGTGTTTTCGATATAACACACTAACATATTGGCGTGGTATAAATTATAAAGGGAACGATAGTTACGTCACTTCTAAGTGGAAAATGCAAATTGAAATTTCTATTGATGATGGAGCTATAGAACAACATCAGATGGAGGGATTTTTGTATGGATTACAACCATTTGAATTAGAGACAGCAAAACAACAAATAAAATTACCCTTTCATCGTTTGAGTTTTCAAGCTCATACAGAAGATGGCATGGGAGAAATTAACCGTTGTTCTATATGGTGTCCTCCAGAAGAAAAAGACTTTGCACCATTACCGCTTTTAGTACCATGTACATGGGAGCTAGAGTCTGTTGGTTTTGGTAATCATGAAACACAGTATATATACTGGGATACAAAAGAGCAGCTATATGCTCTATGGGCATGTCGGCATACAAATTATAGCTATCGTCCTGTATCTTCATGGATCAGAAACTATAGTTCCCCGCAAAAGATTGGAAACTGTGAATACTATGTGCATCCCCAAAGAGGTACAGTTGTATATCAAGATTTTGGGGATGAACAAATTGCGTATGTATTTCGAGGGGCGCCGTGCACGTCCTTTACAAATATACAAGAAATCTTTTCTTTTTAAGTGCGATGTTTGAGCTTAGAGTGGAATATTTACAAGCAGCAGTTGATGAAATTAGCAATGTGTATGGTTCTGTGGAGCAATATACTGAAAAAGGGATTGGTTTTACGAAAGAACAGTTAGAAGCTTAACGTGATCTATTGTTAGAAGAAAGATAAGATATAAGGGAGAGAGAGGGGCTAAAAAGCGATGAAATCGATTTTTAGCCCTTCTCTTTTTTATCCTACTAGTTTTCATGTAGTAAAATTACAACTTTATATATATATAAAAATACATATTACGCGTATTGGTTATTTATGGTAAAATTATTGTGGGAATTAAGAAGTTAGGAGGGGTTATGGTAGCTACTTTGGGAAGAAGAGTTGGGTTATTATGTATACAGCTTTTACTTACTTGTATCGGTATGATTTTAATTAGTGCATTGCCAAGTTTATTTGTTGGTATGAAGATTCATATTCCATCATACATAGAAGAGATTCGTTTTCTTTGTAACAAATTGCTTCACTTTAGTGATCTTACATATGTAACAAAAAATATCTCGCGTCCATTGTTTCCGCAAATTTTACTTCAGTATAAACAGACAGTTGTTATTTTATTATTAGCACTTTGTATAGCATCTTTCGGTTCATTTCTTCTTACAGTGATCATCTTACGTTTACCTCATTCTATTTCTCGTAAAATAGTAGCTTTGTTTATATTTTTAGAGTCGTTACCAGATATATTGATCATTATTTCTTTCCAATTCATAGTAGTTTGGACTTTTCAGCAAACAAATATAATGATTTTTCAAATTGCTTCCATTGGAGAAACGAAAAGCATTTTCTTACCTGTAGTTTGTCTTTCCATACCTGTCACTTTTTTGTTTGTGAAAATCTTATTACAACTTATTAGGGAAGAGATAGAGAAAGAATACGTGAAGTATGCGAAGGCAAAAGGATTTGGAGAGATGTATATTTTATTTCATCATATTTTACGTAACATTTTTCTTCATCTTATGGCGTATGGAAAAACGATTGTATGGTTCATGTTATCGAATTTAATCTTAATAGAATATGTATTTAATGTGAATGGCTTATTATCATTTCTATTACAATATCCTACATCTGAAGTCTTTTTTGTTGGGTTCTTTTTATTGTACATTCCATTCCTTATACTATTTACCTTCTATAAATGGTTTGTACCAACAGTTATGACGGAGGGAAAATAAATGTGGATGAATGTATGGAAAGATAAGGGGTTTATAATTGGTTTTAGTTTCTTATTCCTCTTGCTAAGCGCAAGTGTTGCAAATACGATTTGGAATGGTGGAGAAGTAAGGTATATTACAGCTCTATATAATAATGAAAGAGAATTAATTGGTGCAGCTCCTTTCGCACCTTCTTGGACGATACCTCTTGGTACTGATAAAAGTGGCAGAGATGTGTTGCATATGGTGATTCAAGGAGCAAAATTTACGATTAGTATTGCATGTATCGTTTCTATATTACGAATGATGATCTCTATGATTTTTGGAATAGTTTTCGGACTATGGTTTAAAAAAGGAATACAGTTATTAGAAAGTTTATTTGATGGCTTACATGTCGTTCCACTCACAATTATTGCATATTTTTTACTTGTGAATGTACTAAAGATGCCAATTGACGGATTCCCAAATCCTTTTTGGAAGCGGGCCATGTTTGAAATTATAATTTTAACAGTTTTAGCACTGCCACCGTTAACCATTTTTATTGCAAAAGACGTTCAAAACATGTGGAATAAAGAATTCATGGAAGCAGCAAAAATTTTAGGTGGAAGTAAGTTTCATATGTTGTGTACTCATATCTTGCCACATATTTTTCCGAGATTGATTTTGCAATGCGTACAACAAGTTATTCAAGTGCTTCTTATGTTAATCCATCTAGGTTTATTGCAGCTTTTTTTTGGTGGAACTTGGATTGATTATAGTCCAATGCAAGAACCTGTCAAAACGCTGTCTTATGAATGGGCTGGGATAATTGGACAGCAATATAAATTATTCTTTGTTACACCGTGGGTTGTTGGTGGACCTATTCTCTTTCTAACATTTACGATTTTTGCATTGCAGCTTATCGCGGGAGCAATTGAACGCGTACAAACAAAACCGATTGTTATGAAAAAAGATGCTAAATGAATTAAGAGAATAGCATTTATAGTTATTTTGTTAATGATCAAAATATTCACAAATATATCCGCGTTGTTAACACTATAAATAGTATAAAATCCGTAACTAAGGGAGGGGATAGGGATATGCTAAAATGGATATTAGTAATGATGATAATAGTAGGATTAACGGTTATTGGAACGATAATGGTTGGGAAAAGTGAGCAAGAAGATTATGGGACTTCGACAAAAGGGAATATAGCGAGACTTTCTATCATTTATCTTTTTCTAGGGGTCATTTTGGTAGTTGGATTAGCTTTGTATATATTTTTTTATGGATAAAAAATAAGGTGTAGTAGAAAAAGAAAGAGAGTGCAACATATTAGCACTCTCTTTCTTTTGTTATTGATTTTTTAGAAATAATTCACTTCGATTTTTATCATTTTTAATAAAGTATGTAAGTTGAAAATGATAAATCCTAAGATATTAATCATTAATGAATCTGAAAAGTTATAAAAATAAAAAAATATTATGCTATAATTAAGTCGTAGATTTTTGGTAAACAAAGGAAGGAATGGATATTAATGATTGAAATTATTAATGTATCAAAGAGTTATAATGGTAGTACATTCGCAGTTAAAGATATGAATTTAACAGTACCAAGCGGAGAGATATTTGGTTTTTTAGGTCCAAACGGTGCAGGGAAGTCAACGACAATTAAGATGATAACGGGTATTCACTCTCTTGATAGCGGGACGATTTCTGTAAATGGAAAAGACATTACAAAAGAGCCGCTTGAAGCGAAAAAGTTATTTGGGTATGTTCCTGACAGTCCCGATATGTTTTTACGCTTAAAAGGGATTGAATATTTAAATTTTATGGCGGATATGTACGATGTTCCGAAAGACGTGCGCCAGGAAAAGATTCGAACATTAGCAGAGCGTTTTGATTTGTACAGTGCATTGTCTGACCAAATTCAAAGTTATTCACATGGAATGCGCCAAAAAATTATTATTATTGGAGTTCTTTTGCATGATCCAGATGTTTGGATTTTAGATGAGCCAATGACAGGATTGGATCCAAAGTCGGCATTTATATTAAAACAAATGATGCGTGAACACGCTGATAAAGGGAAAACGGTGTTTTTTTCAACACACGTGCTAGAAGTAGCTGAAAAATTATGTGATCAAGTTGCGATTATTAATAAAGGAACACTTCAATTTCAAGGAAATTTAGCAGAAATACGAGAGCACTTTGAATCTAATGAATCTCTTGAAAAAATGTTCTTGGAGATGACGGGAAATGAATAAAATTTGGATGTTAACAAAAATATTATTAAAAATGAATTATGCTGACATGTTAACCGATAAGAAGAAGCGTGCTGTATATTTATTTTCATTTTTTGGTCTTATGTGTGTTGGATTTCTGTTTATCGGTCCGCTTGCAAATGGAATGTACGTGGGATTAAAACAAGTTGGTCAAGAAAACTTACTTATTGGTATGGGGTTAGCTATCGCTAGTATATGGATATTTGTAGTTAGTATTACGACAATTTTAACGGTATTTTATTATAGTGATGATGTTGAAATGTTATTACCATTACCACTTCAGCCAGCCCATATTATTACTGCGAAATTTATTACAGTTTTAATTACACAATATGTGATGGCTTCGTTTGTTTTATTTCCAGTCTTCATTGTGTATGGATTGCAAAGTGGTGCTTTTATTACATATTATGTTTACGTTTTAATTGTTTACATATTTTTCCCGATTATTCCGTTAGTTCTTGCTTCGCTTCTCATGACAGTCATTATGCGTTATACAAATATCGCAAAAAATAAAGATCGAAGCAACATGTTGATGGGCTTATTTACGTTGTTGATGGTTGTTGGCATCAATATATTTATGCAATGGAAGAATAGAAGTGCTGCGTCTGGACAAATGACTGCAGATTATTTTGCAAACAATCAATCTTCGTTTCTAGTAGAAATGACAAATTATTTTCCGACAACATATTTTGGTGCAATGGCGTTAATAGAAAGTACTTCGTGGAAAGGAATTTTATATTTACTTCTTTTCGCTGCCATTTCATTGGCATTTTATGCATTGTTTTTCTATATTGCGGAGCGTACATATTTAAAAGGAGTTATTGGACTTTCGAATAGTACTGCAAAAAAAGAAGTGATTTCTTCTGAGAATTTTAATAAAGCTACTGTGCAAAATTCACATTGGAAAGCATATGTGAAAAAAGAGTTTCGTATTTTGATTCGCACGCCACAATTCTTTATTAACTGTATTGTGCAAACATTTGTAATGCCAATTATGTTTTTCTTTATTGTTTTTGTGCAAGATGGTAACTTAGCTTGGTTAAATAAATTCGCAAAAGATAGTGAAACAGCAAGTCTTGCGCTTGGTCTTGCTTTTTGTGCAGGCATGTTTTTAATGGGATCAAACGTTATTGCGACAACTTCTTTTTCAAGAGAAGGTCGCACTTGGTTTATCAATCGCTATTTACCAGTCAAGGCAGAAGGAATTTTCTTTGCGAAAGTATTTACAGCTTGGCTCATTAATACCACTATTTTAGCTATCTTTGGTCTTGTGCTTATCTTTATAGGCGGTGTGTCACCAGTATTTATCTTACTTTGGTTCTTGCTTTGTGCAAATGGGTTATGGTTAAACAATTTAATTGGTACACGCTGGGATGCGCAAACAGCTGATATTCACTGGGATACCGAACAAAAAATGTTTAAAGGTCGTTATACTACGCTTTGGAATTTTCTTGTTAATATATTATTAGTTGGTCTTACTGTAGGTGGAGTATGTGCGTTATTCTTCTTATTAGGAATTGGAATGTGGGGTATGTTTTTAAGTATCCTAGTTGTTTTTACCATTGTAAATGTTATTGTGTCTCGTAGTTTACAACTCGGTGCTGAACGCATTCTAGCAAATATTAAATAAATCGTAAATCCTCTGTTACTATACAGAGGATTTATTATGTGAGAGGAGAAGTCGCTATGAGAAAAATTGCAATTGTCACAGGTGCAACGCGGTTACATGGTATTGGAGCAGCTGTGTGCAAAGAATTGGCTCAGAAAGGGATAGATATCTTTTTTACTTATTGGCCTCGCTATGATAAGGCGATGCCTTGGGGGATGGAAAGAGATGAACCGTTTTTATTAAAAGAAGAAGTTGAAAGTTTTGGTGTACGTTGTAATATGACTGAGATTAATTTGGCACAGTCTTATGCGCCGAACCGTTTTTTATATATGGTATCTGAACGTTTGGGAGAGCCGACAATTTTAGTAAATAATGCTACGTATTCTGTAAATACAAATTATGAGTCAATCGATGTAGAAAAGTTAGATTCACATTATACAGTGAATGTAAGAGCACCAATTTTATTAAGTTCACTATTTATAAAGCATTTTACAAAAGAAAAAGGCGGGAGAATTATTAACCTTACGTCTGGACAATCCTTAGGACCGATGCCAGATGAGCTTGCATATGCTGTAACAAAGGGGGCTATTGAAACATTTACAGCTTCAGTTGCACCTGCTGCTGCGAAAAAGGGGATTACAGTAAATGCGGTTAATCCAGGACCAACGAATACAGGGTGGATGAATGAAGAAATGAAACAATATCTTGCAACAAGATTTCCGACAGGAAGGGTTGGAGAGCCGAAGGATGCAGCGCAGTTGATTGCTTTTTTAGCAAGTGAAGAAGCAGCGTGGGTGACGGGGCAGGTTATTCATTCGACGGGAGGATTTTATCCCGCATGAACGGGCAGTAAGACCCCACCTCAAGATTGAGAAAAAAGCGAAGAAGATAGATGGGGGATAACTGCCCGTAAAAGCCCGATTGATTCAACTAACAATCAGTGCGGGATGAAGAAAACTCCACTGATGGAAGCTTCACTTTATTGAGAAACTTGTATTTTTAATTAATAATAAAAAGGAGTTTTTGGAAGTATATAGAAAACTATTTGGGAGGTGAAATTGTAATTTTAGGAGGCTTATTATGAATTTGAAAAAAATATCGATTGCTTCATTAGCAGTTGGAGCTATGCTCTCCATTACAGCTTGTGGTACCTCAACAGAGAAAGATCAAGCAAACCAAAGTAAAAAGGAACAAACAAACGCTCAGGAAGAAGCGAAAACAACAAGCGCAGAACAAAAAAATACGAGTAAAAATGAAGAGAAGGACTCAAAAACAACAAGTGCAGAACAAGCAACAAATGAGAAAACTGAAACGAAATCAACGAATACAGAACAAACGAAAAATGACAAGAACGGAACAAAAGAAACAAAATCAACAAATGCAAAGCAAAATGCTAGTATGAAAAGTGGAGTAAAAGAAGTTGTACAGTTAATAGAAGAAGTGGACAAGCAATTGAAAGCAAATCCTAAGCAAGAAACTGTAAATAATTTAGGAAAGCAGCTGACTGATAAATGGGATGTAGTGGAGAAAGAAGTTGAAACAAAGCATGCATCCGATTATAAATCAATTGAGCTAAATTTATACCCACTAATTGTTGAAATGGGCAAACAAAAACAAGATTTAAAGAAAATAAAAACGCTAACTACGAAAACAAAGCAAGATTTAAATCAACTTTTGAATAAGCTTTAATTGGCAATGAAGGCGAAAATAAATCTTCTCTTATATATAATCCGTGTTATAAAAGGAGAAACGTAGCAGATTTGTACGTTTCTTCTTTTATTTTTAGTTAAGATTCGTTGTAAAATACATAATACAATTTTTTAATAAAGTATATGGGTGAAGTAGATATGGGATGGGTTTAACTAATAAGAAGCGGGGCGATTTTTACCCACTTCTTGTTCTCTAGAACTACTCGTTAACGATATAAAAATTGCTTTAAAGTTCCATTTTCAATACAAGCTAGCGGGATAGTTTGTTCAGTCCCTTTCTCCATATTTCGTAAAACAGCGACATTTGCATTTATTTCGTCTTCACCAATAATAAGCACATATGGAATATTTTCTTTGTTTGCATAGTTAAGAGCTCGTTTTAGTTTACGATCTGTGAGTTCAAGCTCTATTTTTAAATTTTCATTTGTTCGCAGTGTGTGTGCAATTTTTAAACATTCTGCTTGTGTTCTAAGTGGAATGATAAAGACATCGACAGAAGGGGATGCAAGTTCTTTTTGTAAGAGAGCAGTATATATGACATCTAAACCAAATGAAATTCCAACTGTTGGATAAGATTTATTATCGCCTCGAAATGCACCGATAATATTATCATAACGACCACCGCTGCCAATACTAGAGGTAATACTGCCATCAGTTAAAAAGATTTCATAAATCGTTCCTGTATACATTGTGAGACCTCTTGCAAGAAAAGGAGAAAATACTGTATTAGATTCAATTCCAAGTGCAATTAAGTATTGTTTAAGTTCTTGAAGTTCAGTAACTCCTTCCTTTACAAGTGAATTAGAGAATGCCTTTTCAAACTCAGAGAGCTGCATAGACATACATGTTTCCAACGTTTTACATAATGTATCAATAGTTTCGCTTTGTATTCCTCGATTTATTAAATCATTTCTTACACCTTCAATACCGATTTTCTCAAATTTATCTACAGATAAAATAACACCTTGTATTTGTGATTCAGGTATCTGTATGGCTTGTAATATTCCTGTTAATAGCTTGCGGTTGTTATATTGAATGGTTACATCTAGGCTTAACTTTTTAAATATGTCTAGAGCCATTACTATTAATTCCGCTTCTGCTATAACGGATTCAACTCCAACAATATCTACATCGCACTGTATAAACTCTCGAAATCTTCCTTGTTTAATTGGGCCATTACGAAATACTTTCCCAATTTCATAACGTTTAAACGGAAGACGAATTTCTGGATTCATAGCTATAGCTTTTGCGAAAGGAATTGTTAAATCGTAACGCAGTGCAAGTTCACGATCTCCTTGGTCACGCAGGGTATACATTTCCTTTAAAATTTCAGCACCTCCTCCATATTTATAAGCCATTAAATCGTACATATTCAAAATCGGAGTTTCTAATGGTTTACAGCCGTAAGCTTCAAATGTTTCTTCACAAGTTCGTTTAATTGTATTTCGTAGCACTTGTTCTTCTGGTAAATAGTCTTTTGTTCCTTTTACATTTTGTAGATTCATGTTTATTCCTCCTTTTGGAAATAAAAAAAGCTATGCAGGTATAAAAATACCCACATAGCTTTATAGTCGCTTCGTGGGTAACAGGAATAGCCCTGTACCCACGAAGAAAAAATTCTTCGGATACAAGGCGTTATGTATGATGATGAAGTTGGAAAGAAGTATTACGATTTAACATAAGCAATCTCTCCTTAAATTTTTTAATATCATATCAAATTTAATTTGAATTATCAAATAATTTTTTATTTCGCTGCTGCCAGGCAGTAAGCTTTTCACATATGGAAGTTTCACTTTATAAAAAAATGTAGTAAGAGTAAAAAATCTGCCTCATGTATGAGACAGATTTTTTATGAAGTAATAGATGCAAGTGTGCCATTGCTTATTTTAATAAAGTCTGTACCATTAATAAAGATTTGCAAGCCTCTTTTCCCGGCGCTAATGCTAATTGGGTTTAAAATTGCAGCAGATTCGTCAATAAAGAGTGGATAATTTTTTTTCACGCCAAGAGGTGAAACACCGCCGCGTATGTATCCTGTTAATCCTAGTATTTCCTTCATTGGAACCATTTCTACTTTTTTGTTTTTACTTGCAGACGCTAATGCTTTTAAATTGAGTTCTTTATGTGAAGGTATACAAGCCATTATTACCCCAGTTTTATCTCCGCGAAGGACGAGGGTTTTGAAGACTTGTTCTAATTGTAAATCTACTTGTTTAGCAACATGTTTTGCATCTAAGTTTTCCTCATCCCACTCATATTCATGTATTGTATATGGAGTTTTATGCTTATCTAATAAACGACAAGCGTTTGTTTTAGTACTCATTCTACACACTTCCTTTTTTATTTCTTCTTTTTAGTATACAAAATTTCGCAAAATAAGACAGGGAAAATGAGAAAGGACAAGAATATGTAACATATATTTTGAAAAGAAAAGAGGGAAAAAGATGTGGAGAACGACTGATCTTTATGATGAATATGAAACTGAAGTGCAAGTATGTAAGCCTCTGTTTCAATCATACGGAAAGAAAAAGCAGTTTCACGGAAAAATTGAAACAGTGAAAGTAAAGGATGATAATGTACTTGTAAAGCAAGCGCTAGAAACGTTACCTAAGGGTACAGTGTTAGTTGTGGACGGAGATGGCTCAATAAATTGTGCGCTGCTTGGTGATAATTTAGCAAACATTGCAAGGGAAAGAGAATTAGCAGGCATTATTGTATATGGCTGTGTTCGTGATTGTATAGAACTTAGTAAAATTGAACTCGGTATTCTAGCGATTGCAACAATGCCAAAACGTAGTGTGAAAGAAGGGAAAGGAGAGACAAATATTCCTGTTTCCTTTGGGGGAGTTTCTTGGATTCCAGGAGATTATGTCTATGTTGATGAAGATGGTGTGATTGTATGTAAAAAAGCGATTCATCATGAGTCATGATGTGAAGAAAAGGAAATTTGAATGTAAATAATGATAGAAATATTTTCAGATACAAATGTACATCAATATAAGACTTTAAAAAGGGAGTTCCAAGAATATTAGTATGCTTAAAAAGTAAATATGAGAAATGATAGACAAAAAAATATAAAAATAGTAAAATAGTACAGAATTTTGTAATATTGTGAATTATATAGGGCTATAGTATTTCACTATGTAAAAGAGGGATTTTGGCGGAATTTCTATATTATTTCGCTACTATAAATGAGAAGACTTTTTACATTTTTCATCGGAGGATGCAAAAAGTTATTGTTTCATAAGCTGGGTACCCTACCTATGCAAATGCAACAACCTACTGAGATAGAGGTGCTGTGCATCCATTGAACCCTTGTTTGAAGAGAGTTTATGCGCGCCCTTTGTGGGTATTTTTTTATGCGATTTTTAGGAAAGGGAGGAATAAATAGTATGGCAAACATGAAAAAATGGTTATTCATGTCATTTATGACGATTGCATTCGTTTTCTCGTCATTTGCAAATACCGTACATATTGTCTTTGCTGAAGGTAAAACAGCAACGTTAGCAATTGTTGGGGATTCACAAAAAGGAATTATGCTATGTCCAAAAGAAGTTGCAATTCAAGACGGAGAAACGGCCTATAGTTTACTGCAAAAAGAAATGGGGAGTAAAGTAACGGCAGAAAACACGAAGTATGGCGTATACGTTAAAGGTATTGATGGATTAATGGCTGGTGAAACGAGCGGCTGGTCTTATGAAGTGAATAACAAATCTCCGATGGTTGGGGCAGATAGCTATAAACTAGAAGCTGGAGATGTTGTAGCTTATCGTTTTGTTTTAGACTGGAACAATATGAGTCAGCAAACTTTGCAGCAAGTGTTAGATGAGCTTGGTACATGTAAGAAACAGCCTGATACAAACAAACCAGGTACAGACAAACCTGATACACCAAAACCACAGGAACCTACAAAAGGTGATCTAACGAAGCAAGTTGATGAAGCAATTGTAAAAACTGCACAAAAGATGATGAAAGATGGTATAGATAGTGACTGGGTAGTGATTAGTCTAGCTCAGTCAGGTCAAGAGGTTTCTAAAGAGATAAAATCAAACTATTTAAAATCATTAGCAGAGCGTATTAAAGAGAAAGAAAACAGCTTTTCTTCCACTGAGTTAGCACGTACAATTTTAGCAGTTTCAGCAGTAGAAGGTGATCCAACAAATATTGCTGGTAATAACTTAATTTCAAAATTATATAACTTTGAGAAAATAGATTCTATTACAGGGTATACTTTTAGTCTACTTGCATTAGATACAAAAAAATATGACGTGCCAGCTGACGCGAAATGGAACCGCGATACATTAGTAAATGCAATTTTAAAATCACAGCATACAGATGGCGGATGGGCGTATATGGGGAAATTAGAGGAACCAAGTGATGCTGATGTAACTGGCATGGTTTTCTCAGCATTAGCACCATATCAAGATCAAGCGACAGTAAAGCAAGCATTAGAAAAAGCGAAGAAATATTTAGCGAGTACACAGACAGATAAAGGTGGATTTACATCCGGTGGTGTAGAAAATGCTAACAGTGTAGCAGAAGTTGTTCTTGGACTTGCAGCAGCTGACATAGATCCAACAAGTACTACATATACAAAAAATAATTATAATACGGTTCAAAATTTACTATCTTATCAACTAGAGAATGGTGGATTTAAATGGTTGCCAACTGATACTGAGGAAGATAGTATGGCAACTGAGCAAGCGATGTTAGCGCTTGTTCAGTATAAGAACTATTTAAATGGTAAAGGTTCTATTTTCGATTGGACAAAAGCTTCAACACCAACTAATGAAGGGAATAACTCAACGGAAGAGCCGAAACAACCAACTAGTAATAATCAATCTGTAACAGAGGAGCAGCAAAAACAAGCGGATAAACAGCCTGTTGTGACCGCAGAAGATCAAGTTGTACAAAAGGAAGCGAAAGTAGAAAAACATAGTTTACCAGAAACAGGTATGTCTGGATTAAATACTGCTATGCCAGCTGCATTTGGCGTACTGTGCATTGGCGCTGCATATGTAATCTGGAGAAGAAAAGCAGCTTGACGAAATTAGGAGCAAATATTTGCTCCTAATTTTATTACGAAAGGTGTGAGAAATGATGAAAATGCTGAAATGGCTTGTGTTATTTGTTTTCTCACTTAGTTTTATTACTGGGTGTAGTCAAAATGAGGTAAAGACAGATAAAAAGACAGCTACAAAACAAACAGAGCAAAAAGATGAAAAGAAACAGGAACAGAAACAAGAACAGCAATCTTCAGAAGAACAGAAGTCACAAGAAGAAAAAGCTGTAGATTCAAAATCTATCGAACAGAATCAAGCGCAAAAACAAAACGTAGAACAATCACAAAATCAAGAGCAAAAAGCACAATCTCAAGAAAAATCTAAAGTTGTAAATGAGCCGAAAGAAACCCCGAAGCAGGAAAATGTGCAACAACCAGCTGAAAACCAACAGTCTGCACAGGGCCATTCTGAAGGGACACCTTCACCAGTACAACCTGCCCCAGAGCCAAAACCAGAACCTAAACCGGAACCAAAACCAGAGGTAAAGACGGTTACTATATCAGTACGTGATGATCAAAGCACGGTCTTAGGGGGGACGGAAGTAGAACTTCAAGAGGGAGATACTGTTTTTAAAGTATTAGCTCGTACAATGAAGCAAAAGGGTATTCAAATGGAATATACTGGTTCAGGGAATGGTGTATATGTTCAAGGGATTAATAATTTATATGAGAAAGATAAAGGAAGCGGAAGTGGTTGGAAATATAGTATAAATGGTGTTGTTGCTAATATGGGTGCAGGTAAGTATAAAGTGAAGCAAGGAGACAAAATTGAATGGTTTTACACGTTAGATTATAGGAAAGAAGATCGGTAAGGGTCAATGAAACTAGCATTTTCTTCTATGCATCCGCTCGTCAACTTTCTGTATTATGTAGGGGTGATTATACTATGTATGGTATGTCTTCACCCTGTTTTTTTAATTGGTGCAATTTGTATGATTCTTATATTAAATATCATACAAGGTAATGGAGAAAAAATGAAAAAAATGTTACCAAGTTCACTTTTTTTCGCTCTTATAATTACAATTATAAATCCGTTATTAACACACCGGGGCAGTACAATTTTATTTTATATAGATTATAATCCGATTACATTAGAAGCAGTGATTTATGGATGCACAATGGCGTTATCATTGTTGGTGATTTTATTTACGTTTGCTTCTTATAATGAAATGATATCAAGTCATAAGTTCTTATATTTATTTTCCCGTATTTCTCCGAAAGTAGCATTGCTTACAATGATTACCGTTCGTTTCGTCCCTTTATTTATGAGACGTCTCACTCATATTACACTTGTGCAAAAGTCAAAAGGAGTTCAAGTGGATGCGGGTTCTCTGAAAGAAAGGGCACAAAATGGCATGAAGCTGTTGCAAGTATTGTTAGTTTGTTCATTAGAAGAGGCCCTTCAAACCGCTGATTCTATGCAAGCACGCGGATTTGGAGTGACAAAACGAAGTACATATATTCGATACCGTATGGAACATAGGGATTGGTTTGTCCTTACTTGGTTAGTAATTTTATTTGTATGTTGTCTTTTTGGAATAAGTATGGGATATGGTGTTTTACTAATTTATCCAAAAGTAGAATCACTCCTTTTACAACAAAATGATCTATTTTTCTTTATTCTATTTCTTATGTATATAAGTCTACCAATTCTAGTAGAAGGAAGGGAGTGGTTATGGTGGCGCATGCAGAAATAAAAGATTTGTCGTTTACATATGCAGACGAGGAGTCTGCGGCTTTATGTAATGTGTCTTTATCAGTTTCTCACGGAGAATTTGTTGTGTTGGCAGGATGCTCTGGTTGTGGCAAGACGACGTTATTAAAACATTTCAAAAAAGAGCTTCTCCCGATTGGAATGAGAGAAGGCAGCATGTATTATGATGGGGAATGTTTACATTCAATACCAGATTTATTATCGGCTCAAGAAATCGGGATGGTATTTCAAAACCCCGAGAATCAGCTTGTGATGGATACAGTGATTCAAGAACTTGCATTTTCCCTTGAGAATGTCGGCTATGAAACAACGGTCATTCAAAAAAGAATTGCTGAATTAATTAGTTTTTTAGGGTTTCAAGATATGTTGCATCAATCTGTACATACGTTATCTGGTGGACAAAAGCAGCTCGTTAATCTAGCTGCTGTACTTGTTTTACAGCCTAAATTGTTGCTATTAGATGAACCGACCGCACAGCTAGATCCAATTGCAGCAAAAGACTTTTTAGGACTATTGAAACGAATTCATGAAGAACTAGGAATTACAATTATTATGAGTGAGCATCGTTTAGACGAAGTGGTTCCTCTCGCCGACCGAATTGTTTTTATGGATAAAGGTACCATTGTCTATGATGGAAAACCAAATGAAGTGATTCCGGAAATGTGGAAAGTAAAATCATTTCGCCCATATATTCCGCAAATTCCACGTTTGTTTTTAGAATGGAAGGCTGAAAATGTTCCGTTTACAGTTCGTGATGCACAAAAACAAATTCATTCGATTTTAAATGAATTTCAGTATGATACCCCTCCGCATCATACAGAAAAGGGGGATGTACTGCTACAAGCAAAACATGTTTCATTTCAATATGAAAAACATGGACCGTTCATTTTGCAGGATTTGATGCTGACGGTTAAACAGGGACAATGGACAGCGCTTGTTGGAAAAAATGGTACCGGAAAATCAACGTTATTAACGCTTTTAGCAGGGCTGCAAAAATGTCGCAGAGGAAAAGTGATTTGGGAAGGTAAGTTAATTCATAAAACAGAAGTAACAGAGCGCTTTAAAAAAATTGGCTATGTATCGCAGCATCCTTACTATCATTTTACACATGATACTGTTTGGGACGAGCTTTTTAGCCGTGCGCAACAATTGTATAAAAAAGAAGCGAATGAAAAAGTAGAAGAAATGCTTCGGAAGTTTTCAATCTTGCCTATTCGTAATCGCCATCCACATGATTGTAGCGGCGGGGAACAGCAATTAATCGCTCTTTGTACAGTGTTATTGTCAAAGCCAAATCTATTATTATTAGATGAACCGACAAAGGGATTAGATCCAGGCAAGAAAGAACAGGTTGGCGAGTTGTTTCAGCAATTACAAAAAGAAGGAACGACGATTGTTATGGCGACGCATGATATTGAGTTTGCAGCAAAATATGTGGATAGCTGTATCATGTTATTTGATGGGAAAATTATTATGGAAGAAACACCGGCCCGCTTTTTTAGTGAGAACTTTTTTTATACAACATCTGTTAATCGTTTTATTCGTAAACAACTGCCGTATGCTTTAACATGGGAGGATGTGTTTGAGGCGTGTCCAAAAGATATGCTGGTATAGTTGTAGTCGTTTTTTTAGTGTTGATTATTACACTTTTATTTACGTCTTTTGTGACGGATCAATATTATATATGGTGCAGTCTTTTCTTTTTAATTGTGATTATGTTGCCATTTTATGTGCGTTTTGAGAAAAAAGCTTTTGTTTCGCGTGAAATAGTACTTGTAGCTGTCCTAGCGGCAATTGCTGCGATTAGTCGCGTTCCATTTTCTTTTATTCCAAGTGTACAACCGACTTCGTTTGTTATTATTGTATCAGCAATTGTATTTGGTAGTGAGACCGGTTTTCTTATCGGTGCAACAGCTGCGTTAGTTTCTAATATATTCCTAGGGCAAGGACCTTGGACCCCGTGGCAAATGTTTTGCTGGGGTATGATGGGTTTTTCAGCAGGACTGCTACGTCATACGTGGATGATGAAAACATTATGGGGAAGAGTTCTCTTTGGATTTATTGCAGGATTTGCTTTTAACTGGGTTATGAATTTATGGTTTCTTATTGGTTTTTTGAAAGAACTAACATGGGATACTTTTATAAAGGCGTATATTACAAGTTTTTATTTTGATCTTGCACATGCACTCTCCAATGTATTTTTTCTTTGGGTGTTCAGCACATCCTGGATTAAAATATTGGCACGCTTTAAGAAGAAGTACGGTATATTAGAATGAGGAAATGCAACGCATGTTTTCTCAAGTAAATAGGGAATAAGTTTTTCTTATAAGACATAAACATATACAGTAGGATCGCGACTTACATATTCGTTTGCCTTTTGAGACACTACTTACCTTGTGTAGGAGGTGTCTTTTTTATCGTACATTTCTAATAAAAAACTTAGGGGAATGGATCCTATATATTCATACTATGGTATTACATTTATAGATAGAAGAATCATACAACAGATGGATGTTGCGGAAATTATATTTTTATATACTAATGGTATATAAAAGACTGATATTTTACATGGTCTCTTTTGTTTATTCGAAGAAACTATTATTGATAGCAGTTGTAACACATTACATCTTATCAAGAAAGGATGTAAAACATGATAAAGAATATATACGAAACACATTTATATGTAGGGGATCTAGAGAGAGCGGTTGAGTTTTACCAAAATAAACTGGGACTAAAGCTAGCGAGAAAATCACCTGAAAGGAAAGTGGCCTTTTTTGGGGTAGGAGAAGATAAACAGCAAATGCTGGGGGTATGGGAAGTGCCAAATGACACTTCTATTCAGCTCAATCATTTTGCTTTTGAGGTAGAATTGAATTTCCTAAAGCAGTCCAAAACATGGCTGGAAGAGAGAGGAATAGAAGTAATCGGAAGCCAAGGAAAAGGGAATCAAGAACCCATTGTCCAAAGCTGGATGCCGGCAGCGAGTGTTTACTTTCTCGATTATGATGGAAATAAGCTGGAGTTTATTTCTTTATTATCTGATGAACCAAATGACCATGGATATGTACCATACTTAAGTGAATGGGAAAAAGAGAATCGAGAAAAAAGAAATTATGATTAGATAGAATAAGTGAAAAATATAGAAGGGAAATTCTAATGGTTCTGAGCGTTTAGAGAGGATAATAAATCGTAAGAGATCGGCTTGACGAGAGCTTCCATCAGCGGGAGATGAAGAAGAAAAATCACCACTGATGGAAGTTTTACTTTATATCATTCTTGGGATAAAATTTCTGCCGTACTATCGCACTGTTGCAGCGCATGCTGGACAGCTTGTAAAGATTGTTCAATACGTTGACGATTATCTGATTTCTCGACTGTTTGCAAGGCACTTTGTAAACAGTCTTTTGCTTCATGTAATGCTTGGCAAGAATCTTGAACATGACCGCGTGCATTTTTTTGCATGATTGCACCTCCTTTGGTCTATACATTTGTAGTATGAGCACAACGAAACAAAATATAATAGTTTTCTAAAAAAATAAATCCTGATAATTCTTATAAGAATTGACTTTTTTAGTTATATTGATTATAGTAAAGGATAAAGTGAATATTTTCTTATCCAGAGAGGTGGAGGGACTGGCCCGATGAAACCCAGCAACCGCAATGCAGGTGCTAATTCCAGCAGAACAGTTTTGTTCTGAAAGATAAGAAGGAAGAGATATGTTCCGCTTCTTCTTATCGAAGAGGTTTTTTTTATTGCAAAAAAACCGATAATGAAAGATGGACAACGAGAAGAAAGGAGTGGACATAGTTGTGAAGATCGAGAAATATATTACATTGCGAAGTGCAATTTACGAATATATGGAAGAACAAGAAGAGCCGATTACGTTATTGGATATTCAAGAGTATATTGCTTCTGAGCATAAAGGGAAATTCGCGAAAAAGATGCTGCAGCAATTTTATTTACTGCGGTTACTCGATGAACTAAAGCTGGATGGGAAAATTACTTTAGCAGAGCCGCACCAATATATAGATGATAAGAGGATTTACTACATAGTAAAAGAGAAAAGAGGGAGTTGATCTCTCTTTTACTATGTTATAATTTATTTGAAAATTCACTTATCTTTGAGGTATGTAGATAAAAAGACTGTACTATGCAGTCTTTTTACAAGGAAATGGTGTTGAGTGTGTAGTGTTCGAAAATTAAATGTGCCCCGAAAGATGGGCGTTCTCGGCTAATAAATAAAAAAGACACCATCGCCGAATAGGTGTCGTCGCTTTTGTCGAAGGGACTTGCCCTTTGACATGTATTAGAATAGCATGTGGGCCCGCGAAAAGTCAAAAGGGAATTGATGGAAAATACGTTATTTGCAATGAATATATTGATTGTATACGCACATCCAAACCCATCAAGTTTCAACGCTGCTATTTTGAAATATATGGAACAAGGATTACACAAAACAAATCACTCTGTAACTGTGTCAACTCCGCTCGTGTTAAGTATCCTTTGAAGGTGATACACGAGAAACCTCCACTTCAAGATCCAAAGGAGATAAGTGGCGGGAGTTTTCATATCGATTAGCTGAATGGGTTGTGACGAAGAAAGGAATATTGTCCTTTTGTGGGATACGTAACATAAAGTGTTCTGTATTTCAATTTGTGAAAAGTAGTAAACAAGAAAAAAGAGAGAAATGGCTGTAAAAGATATATGAGAAGGCGGCAAAATTATGAAAAATAAGGAACAGATTTATAAAATTATGAGTGTATGTAAAAGAGAAGATGACTTGTTTTATTCTTATCTTTTTTGTTTATTAGGGATAAAAGAGAATAGCAAGCAATTTTCTAAAGTCAAACAAGAAGTGCGGGAAGAATATCTTATAATGGGGATTTGTGAGAGAGAAGTAGACATTTTAGTAGAACAAAATAAACAGGTTGCAGATTTGTATATACCTAAGTTGCTTCGGTGGGAATTTTTACAAGAAAACGTTCGTTATATAGAAGATTTGTGCTCAATGTTATTTCAGTTAAAACCTTTATGCTTTTCAGAAGAACAATGGAAAAATGTAATTATGATTATAGAGAAAGAGCTGCCGTAAGACAGCTCTTTTCGTGACAAAAATTTTGAGAATTTCAGTCTAATTTTAGTGTTTTTGCTGTAAATACTTAGCGATTTGTAAATACATATCTCCATATACGGATTGTATTTCTCCGTTATGATTAGCATTTGATGAAAAGTGAACGATAACCATATTTGCAGTTGGATCGATATATAATCGTTGTCCATAACTGCCAAGTACTTCGAATGCGCCATCTACATTATGCGGGATCCACCATTGATTATGGTAAGAATATGCTTCACCATCTCCAACTGGAAGTTTGTCTTTTTTAATATTCTTAATTTCATCAATGATAGAAGAAGAAATAATTTGCTTTCCATCATATACGCCATTGTCCGCAATCATTTTTCCGAACCTTGCCATATCCCGAGCGGTTGCATTTAAGCCCGCGCTTGCTTGTTCCACCCCGGTTTCATCAACAACATAATAAGCATCCTCTTCTGCTCCAATTTGTGACCAAAAGCGTTCACTTACCATGTCTGCTAGGGATTTTCCTGTCACAGTACGAATTACCCATCCAAGTGTTTCGGCGGAACCGTTATTATATGAGAAATTCTCTCCAGGAGCAGCAGTTTCGTTTGCTTCTAGCAACATGTCATAAATTTTTAACGGTCCATCATAGTTTTTGCCGCGAGGAAGAAGATTACTCGCTAAATATAATTGTGCATCTTGATTAGATAATCCAGCTTGTTTAAAGCTGTGAGTTGGATATTTTACAGAAACTTGCATATCTAGTAGTTGTTGAATTGTTGCCTTTCCAAATGGTGTTCCTTGTAATTCTTTTACATAAGTTTCTGCAGTTATATCGGGTTGCAACTTTCCTTCTTCAATGAGTGTGCTAATGAGAAGCCCTGTAAATACTTTTGATAACGAAGCCATACCGTGTGGTTCATTTTCTTTATATCCATGAAAATATCGTTCATATACAACCTTATCATCGTGCAAGACAATGAAAGCATCTGTTTTGTATTTTTCTAATAATTGAAGAACGGTCGTATCATTGTTATTTTCATCTGTAATTTGTAAATCATCCAAATTTTGCGAGTTAGTTGGAAGGGAAGATATATAATTTGGATTTTTAGCGACAACTTTTGTTGAAGCAAATTCTCGCATATGTGAATAAGACCAACGAAGATATGGGTCTTGTAACCAATTTTTTTTCGTTACTGTTTGTTTTGAGGAATAAACTTTATTTTGTTTGAATAATGTAAAGCTCATACCAGTTAATATAAATAAAAAAATCAAAACGATTAAAATTAGAGGGTATTTTTTAAATCTCATAACAAGCCTCCTTATGCATTCATTATAAGGTATAAGTATCTTTATGAGCAAAAAAAGGAGAGTAAACATAGAAGTTTACTCTCTCTTATATCATTAAGCAGATAATTTTGTTTGGGTTGTTTGCTTTTTGAACTTTTGTTTTCGTCCGTGAAGGAAATAATAAATAAGTAATGTAAATGCAACGATAATAGAAGAAATAAAATACATATTATGATAGCTTGAATGTGCTGCGATAATACCTAGTACGAAAGATCCAATACCAATACCTGTATCAAAAAATGAGAAATAAGTAGCTGTTGCAGTTCCGCGTCGATGGTGTGGTGCGACACTAACCGCAATCGTTTGGAAACTTGGAATCAAGGTTCCGTATCCAAATCCGATAAGTACACCAGCAGCAAGTAACCAAAATGGCGTTTGCGCCTGACTTAAAGTGAACATTCCAATCATAAATATTATAATAGAGGGATAAATGAGAACATTTTCTCCGAATCGATCAAATATTTTACCTGAAAATGGACGAGAACTAACAACTACAATTGCATATACGACAAAGAAATAACTTGCGATATCGGCCATGCCAAGTTCCTTTGCATAAATCGGAATAAATGAAAGGATACCGCTATAGGCAAAGGAGAGTACGCAGCCTGTGACAGCAATTGGAATTGTTGAAGGCTCGATTAAATCTTTCCACTGCATACGTTTCGTTTCTTTTTTCACAGTTGTTTTTTCTTCAGGAATGTTTACTAATAGTCCGCATAGAAAAGCAAGAATAGAAAATATAGAACAAACGATAAATAAAACTGTAAATGAGAATTTAGAAATGATAGTTAATCCTAAAAAAGGACCAATAACCATTGGTAAACTCATAAATACTCCATAATAGCCGAGCGCTTCACCGCGTCGATGGTGTGGTGCTACATCTGTTACAATTGTACCAGTAGCCGTCGTTGCCATTCCAAATCCGATGCCATGGAAGAAGCGAAGGGTAAGCAGTAAAAATAAGCTTTGCGCACCGAAATACATCACCGTTGCAGCTAAAAAGAGTGAGAGTGAGATAAATAAAATTTTCTTTCTTCCTAAATCATCAAGCCATTTACCTGTAAATGGTCGACAAAGTACAGAAGAAATTAGAAACACTGTTGCAACTAGACCTATTTCTCCAGGTTTTCCTTTTAGTCCGTCGATGACATATATAGGTAAGGTTGTCATGAGCATATAAAATGTTAAAAAGAGAAATAGACTACTCAAACATGTTCCGATGAAGTCTTTCGTCCAAAGTCTTTGACTTTCCATAGTCATCCCTCCAATTTCTAATCAAGATTACGAATTACTTTTTGTAGTACGTCAAAAGCACGAAGAAGTTCTTCATCGTTAATATCTTGCAGTGCTTTTTCCTCAAATGAGTCTACTTCTTCCTGCCACATTGGAATCATTTCCTGTGCTGTTTCTGATAAAGAAATGAGCTTTTCGCGTCGATCCCTTCCTTCTTTTCTAATAATCCAACCTATCGATTCCATGCGGGTTAGAGTCCGAGTCATTGTTGGAGATTCGACGTTTAAATATTGACACAATTCCGTTTGTGTGCAAGGTCCAGTTTGATGCAATCTGAAGATTACAGCCCACTGTGCACTGTATAAACCAGTTGGAGAAACACGCTCATTAAACTTCTTGGAAAATTTTCGAGAAGTTTGGCTGACGACGTGAAAAAAGTGTTGTTTTTCGTCCATATTTTTATTCCTTCCTAATTAGTTACCTAGCTAACTATAGCCTCTTTTTTCTGAATTGTCTAGTAGTCTGTTCGCCATGCTTATGTTAAAAGTACGTTAATTTTTAGATTGAGAACATATATTCTATATGGTATTATTATATTTAGAATTTTCTGTATTTTATTTAGGTGTTATTAATAATTTTGAGGGGGGCAAAGAGAATGATTAAACCTGCAAGTATGAAGTCAGTAGCATTATCAAATGGAGAAACAATTGCCTATCAAGAAGTGGGAAGTGGAACAGAAATATTAGTGCTTATTCATGGGAATATGACATCTTCGCAACATTGGGATTTAGTTATAGAACAGTTACAAGACTCTTATCATATTTATGCTCTTGATTTACGTGGTTTTGGTTTTTCAACTTACCATCAGCCTATAGATTCTTTAAACGATTTTGCGCAAGATGTAAAGCTGTTTGTGAATGAATTGCAATTGAAAGATTTTTCATTGGTAGGATGGTCAATGGGTGGAGGAGTTGCTATGCAGTTTGCAGCTTCTTATCCAATGGATGTGAAAAAACTCATACTAGTTGAATCGGTAGGGATGAAAGGATATCCGATTTTTAAGAAGGATATAAACGGTCAGCCAATTGTTTCAAATTTATTAAAAACAAAAGAAGAAATTTCTCAGGATCCTGTTCAAATTATACCTGTTGTGGAAGCTTTAAAACAAATGAATAAGCAATATTATCGCACTATATGGAATTTGCTTATCTACACCAAGCATCAACCTGATCCAGAGCGGTATGAAAAGTATCTTGATGATATGTTAACACAGCGTAATTTTGTTGATGTAAATTATGCGCTTGTAACATTCAATATATCAGATCAACATAACGGAGTTGTAGCTGGAAATGGGAATATTAATCGCATTCAAGTACCAACATTAGTTCTTCAAGGTGATCGTGATTATGTTGTTCCCAAAGCAGTTGGTGAAGAGCTAGCAAAGCATCTGCCAAATGCAAAATTAGTCGTACTAGAGGATTGTGGACATTCTCCATTTATCGATTGTTTAGAAGTGTTTATAAATGAATTGATTGCGTTTTTGAAAAAGTAGTAAAGGATTCCTATCTATTTCCTTTTGGAAATGGCTCTTTTCGTAAAGTTTGTTGCTTTTAAAATAGACGAGAAATAATTTGCTTTTTATAGTGTTATTTATACAAAAGCTTATTCGGTTAAAGAGGAGGTGAGAAAATGGGTGATTTACAATATAAATTGGAATTTAAAGATTTGTGTCAAACATCTCAACTTGGTGAATTATTGAATGTCCCCGAATCCATTTCTGGTGGGCTTTTACATAGAATGTATGCTGTAGAAACCACGAAAGGAAAGTATGCAATCAAACTTTTAAATCCTCAAATAATGCTTAGACCAACGGCAATGCGAAACTATATCAATTCAGAAAAAATAGCCAATTTCTTGTCTAATAACATTCCAACTCTCCCAGCAAAAAAAATTAATGGAGATGTCATACAAAAAGTAGACAATCAGTTTTATCTTGTATTTGATTGGATGGAAGGTGAAAGTCTGAAACCTTATGAAATCAATAATATTCATTGCGAAAAAATAGGTACAATTCTTGCAGAAATACATAAAGCCGATTTTTCAGAGTTAAGCATAACAAATGCTGGATTTGATAATGGGCAATCGACTAATTGGAATTATTATTTGCAAAAAGGTAAAGAAAATAGTTCAGAATGGGTTAAGTTACTCCTTGAAAATCTCGATAACCTTAGTAATTGGAACTCGAAGGCAATTTGTGCATCTGAATCTCTTTCATCAAATATGGTTATTAGCCATAGGGATTTAGATCCTAAGAATGTTATGTGGAACCAATACAATCCAGTCCTTATTGATTGGGAATCAGCTGGTTATATACATCCAATGCAAGACTTAATCGAAACGGCAATCTATTGGTCTGAAAATAAAAAAGGGGACATTGATAAACAAAGATTCTTCTCTTTTATAAACGGATATAAAAGGAGATACGGTGAACTACAAGCAGACTGGAGAATAGTATTAGTGAATGGCTTTTTAGGCAAATTAGGGTGGCTTGAATACAATTTAAAACGTTCTTTATGGATTGAATGTACAGACGAAGAAGAACAGCAGATGGGAACGATCCAAGTAACAGAAACAATAAATGAGATTAGGCACTATGCAGATACAATTCTTAAATTATTGAATTGGTTAAATAATGAGTTGTAGACTAAGTTTCTTTAACTAAAGGGTTATTCACTGGATTAAAGAATACAGCCATATGTAAAAGCTCAAATAGGGAAAGGATGAAAGCTAGAAGTTTAGACTTCTAGCTTTATTTTGTGAAAATTGAGAGTATACGATTTATGGATAAAACAGCTATAATAAAGGATGTGAGTTCAAAGAGGGAGCGTAATAAAATGGGGAGAAGGTATACATTTTGGATTATGATTGGAATTGTTGCAATATCTGGACTTTCACAAGGTATGTTGTTGCCAGCAATTGCAATGATTTTTGAAAAGGAAGGGATTAGCTCAAGCTTTAATGGCATTCATGCTTCGGCATTATATATTGGTATTCTTGTTATTTCACCTTGGCTTGAGAAACCGATGCAAAAATTTGGGATGAAGCCGATTATAGTAATTGGAGGCTTTATTGTTGTTGGAGCACTATTTTTATTTACACAAACATTTTCTTTTTGGGTGTGGTTTGTTCTTCGTTTTTTAGTTGGAGTTGGAGATCATATGCTTCATGTTGGGACGCAAACATGGATTACAACGACTGCAAGCCCGCATAAAGTAGGAAAACAAGTTTCCATTTACGGAGCATTTTTCGGTATCGGTTTTGCAATCGGTCCGTACCTAGCAAGTACAGTACAATATGGTATTGCAACCCCATTTATTGTATCAACAGTTCTTTGTTTAATAGGCTGGTTATTACTGATTCCGACGCAAAATACATTTCCGGATCAAGGAGAAGTGAATCGAGAAAGTGAATCTTCTTTGCAGCGCTATAAACAAGTGTTGGTGATTGGTTGGATTGCACTGCTTGCGCCATTAGCTTATGGAGCATTGGAAGCGATGCTTAATAGTAATTTGCCTGTATATGTAATGCGGAAAGGTTGGTCAGTTGAACAAATTTCACTTTTATTGCCAGCGTTTTCTATTGGTGGAATTATTACGCAAATTCCACTTGGTATGCTTAGCGATCGGTATGGAAGGGAGCGCATTCTAACATGGTCGTTTAGCATTAGTACATTAATTTTTCTGTTAGCAGCCGTATTTGATGAATATTATGGATTTGTATTTGCGTTTATGTTAATTGGGGGTATGGTCATTGGATCATGTTTTTCACTTGGGCTCGGTTATATGACAGATTTATTACCAAAGCACTTACTACCAGCAGGAAACATTTTGTGCGGAATTGCCTTTAGTATCGGAAGTATTTCGGGTCCTGTATTAGGTGGATTATTTATAGAGAAAATACAGTATACAAGCTTCTTTCTTGCTGTTATGATCGTCATGGCAGTTATATCGATTATTTATATGACGTATATGAGAATTCAATCAGTCGTGAGGAAAGTAGAAAGTAGGTAAAATAATGACAAAACAATTAAAAAAGAAAAAATTTGAAGTATTACCAGATGAAACAATTGCGCAGTGTCTAGAAAGAATGGAAAAAGAAGGATATACACCTTCTCGTCGAATGGAAGAGCCTATCTTTCATGAGGTAAAAAGAGAGGGGAAAACTGTTGTAGAGCCGTGTGGACGAAAAATAATATTTGAGGGAAAGGTAAAATAAAGAGATCTTGCGAAGGAGTTTCTATTTCTGTTTTAATGTTTAGAAATGTTTTTAGAAAAAATGTGCAAATTTAAGAATATACCACATATAATATAGCGAAAGGCCTTTCACCATTTTTCACCGAGGGGGCAATCATAATGAAATTTTTGTCTTACCTTACAGCAATTCTGGTGATTATTGGCGGTTTGAATTGGTTATTTGTGGCGTTAGATTTTAATCTAGTAGAAAAACTTTTTGGTTCTATGCCAGCACTTGTTGACACCGTTTATTGGCTTATTGGTCTTTCTGCACTGTATCAAATCTACGACCGCTTTTTTGCAAGTAATTAGCAATTATACAATTATTATTTAAAGTGTTAAGCAGACGTGCTTAACACTTTTTTGTATTTTGATTTACTTGCCTCAATATTTAGAAGGTAGGGCTAGCACAGCAGTATGTCAAAGGTTTAGAGATTCATTACAATTATCTTGAAATTTTTATTCAAAAATAACTTTTCTGATATTTAAAAATTTTTTGTGAAACAATGTACTTGTTGGTGAGATTCTGTAGTGTTAATTATAAATTAATGAAGGTTCTAGTGCAAAAATTTGAAGATAAGTAAAGGAGAGTAGATCTAATAATTGGACGAGTTCCCTAACAATGAGAGATGAAGAAACAAAACCAATGGAAGTTTTACTTTTTGACAAATTACTTGTGAGAACGGTTCCAATACGTCTTAGAATAAAATAAGAAAAACGGTTTGACCAAGTAATTTATATAAGTTATAATTCAGAAAGTTTAAAAACTTATAAAAATATAGGAAAGAGGAGAATGAGATGCATCGAGTATACAATTTTTCAGCTGGACCATCTATACTTCCAATACCCGTTTTAGAGCAAGTACAAAAAGAATTATTAAACTATCATGAAACAGGTATGTCTATAATGGAAATGAGTCATAGATTTACAGCATTTCAGGACATTATAGATGAAACGAAAAATCTGCTTTGTGAATTAATGAATATCCCTGAAAATTATGAAGTGCTTTTTATACAGGGAGGCGCATCTTTACAATTCTCCATGATTCCACTAAATTTAATGCAACAAAATAAGCATGCAGCATATGTACATACAGGTTCTTGGTCAAAAAAGGCGATTCAAGAAGCGGAAAAAATCGGAACTGTTTCGGTTATTGCATCTTCAGAAAATGACCGATTTACATCCATTCCAGAGATAAGTAGCACACTTTTCTCTCGAGAAATAGATTATGTGCATATTACAACAAATAATACAATTGAAGGTACACGTTATGTCAATATTCCCGAAACAGGAGAAATCCCACTCGTTGCCGATATGTCTTCAAATATTTTATCCGAAGAGTATGATATAACAAAATTTGGCCTTATTTATGCCGGGGCACAGAAAAACCTAGGACCTGCGGGGTTAACGGTTGTTATCGTTCGTAAAGATTTAATTGGTTTTGCGAATTCGTCTTGTCCAACCATGTTAAACTATGAAACTTACAGTAAACATAATTCACTTTATAATACTCCACCATCTTTTAGTATTTATGTAACAAAATTAGTTTTACAATGGCTGAAAGCGCAAGGCGGCGTGGAGGAAATAGAGAAAAGAAATTATGAAAAAGCAGCAATTTTATACAATTTTTTAGATGAATCAAGTTTATTCACTTCACCAGTAAATACTGCGTATCGATCTTTAATGAATATTCCATTTACAACATCTTCAAATGAAAAGAATGCATTGTTTATCCAAGAAGCAAAAAAACATGGCTTTGAAACATTAAAAGGGCATCGTTCCGTTGGCGGCATGCGTGCTAGTATTTATAACGCAATGCCAATAGAGGGCGTACAAGCGCTTGTGGATTTTATGCATATATTTGAAAAGAAACACAAATAAGGGGATGAAGAAATGTTTCATATTAAAACGTTAAATCAAATTGCTGAAAGAGGAATTTCTACTTTTTCAACAGATACATATAGAGTAGGAGAAACAATTGAGCAGCCTGATGGTATTTTGCTGCGAAGCTATTCATTGCATCATGAAGAATTTTCAGAGCAGTTAAAGGCCATTGCCAGAGCGGGAGCAGGTGTAAATAACATACCAGTTGAGCGCTGTACAGAGAAAGGCATTGTTGTTTTTAATACACCAGGGGCTAACGCGAATGCGGTAAAAGAACTTGTACTTGCGAGTTTAATTATGTCATCTCGTAATATTGTAGATGGGGTTGTATGGACAAAAGACTTGCAAGGGGAAGAGGTACCGCAGCTTGTCGAGAAAGGAAAAAAACAATATGTTGGTTCAGAAATTGCAGGAAAGCGACTTGGCATTATTGGACTAGGAGCAATTGGAGCTCTTGTTGCAAATGATGCCCTTTCTTTAGGGATGGATGTTGTTGGTTATGATCCATATGTTTCTGTTGAAACAGCTTGGCGGTTATCCAGACAAGTGCAGCGAGCATTCAGTTTAGATGAAATTTTTGCAACATGTGACTATATTACTTTGCACGTTCCATTAGTCGAACAAACGCGAGGCATAATTAATGAATCTGCACTTCAAGTAATGAAAAAGGGAGTTCGTATTTTAAACTTTTCTCGTGGAGAGCTTGTTGATGAAACGGCATTAGAGCAAGCACTTGAGGCGGGCATTGTGAAGCATTATATAACAGATTTTCCTAATGAACGTGTGCTACAAATGAAAAATGTTATTGCAACGCCACATCTCGGAGCATCTACTTATGAGTCAGAAGAAAATTGTGCGGTTATGGCATCTCGGCAGCTGCGCGACTTTTTAGAAACTGGAAATATTCGTAATTCGGTTAATTATCCCAATGTAGAACTGCCTTACATTGGAAAGAAACGGATTACAGTTGCGCATCAAAATATTCCGAACATGGTGGGTCAAATTACAGCGTGTTTGGCAGATCATCATATTAATATTGCTGATATGATCAACCGTAGTAAAGGCTCTTTTGCATATACAATGATTGATATTGATAATGGGATAGATGAGTTTGTTAAAGAAGATGTTGTTGCAACAATTAGAAACATTACAGGTGTCGTAGCAGTTCGGATGATTGTATAAAGTGTAGCTTCTAGCAGTGGGGGAGTTCCTCATCCCCCACTGCTGGAAAGCCTAACTAATCGGGCTTTTACGGGCAGTTATCTTCCACCTATCTTCCTCGTTTCTCTTGAGTTATGAGGTGGGGGTCTTACTGACCGCCAATAGCGGGATAAAGGAGAGATTTCATTGGCAACAATTAAACCATTTCGGGCAATTCGCCCTGTACAAGAGCATGTAAATGAAGTGGCTGCTCTTCCATATGATGTACTCAATAGTAATGAAGCACGAGAAATTGCAACAAATAACCCTTATTCGTTTTTACATATTGATAAGGCTGAAATTGATTTAAATCCATCTATTTCACCTTATGATAACGCTGTGTATGAGAAAGCAAAGAGCAATTTGCAACATATGATTGAAACAGGTGTGTTTATACAAGAAGAGAAATCATGTTTTTATATTTACGAGCTTACAATGAGCGGTCGTTCTCAAACTGGACTCGTTGTTTGTACATCAATTGATGAATATATGAACAACACCATTAAGAAACATGAGAAGACAAGACCTGAAAAAGAAAAAGATCGTATTCGTCATGTTGACGTTTGTAATGCTCATACAGGCCCCATCTTTGTAACATATCGCGGGAAAAGTGAAATTGCAAATGTCATTGCGAATTGGAAAGCAACGCATAACCCAGTTTATGAATTTACGGCAGATGATGCAATTAGGCATAAAGCGTGGATCATTCATGAAGAAAGAGTCATTGCTACATTAATAGAACAGTTTGAGGAAATCCCTTCTTTATATATTGCTGATGGTCATCATCGCTCAGCATCTGCTGTAAAAGTTGGAATGATGCGCCGTGAGGCATGCTCTAATTATACAGGTAAAGAAGAATTTAATTACTTTTTATCTGTATTATTCCCGAAAGATGAATTATCGATTTGGGATTATAATCGCATTGTAAAGGATTTAAACGGGTTATCAGAAGAACAATTTTTACAAGAAATTTCTCAAACTTTTTATGTAGAAAAAGCAAATTTAGTACCATATAAACCAGCAGAGCGTCATACATTTGGGATGTATTTGAATAAAGTATGGTATAAGCTGACTGCAAAAGCAAATATGTATGATGCAGAGAATGTTGTAAAAAGATTAGATGTATCCATTTTACAAGAACAGTTGTTACATGCGATTTTACATATTGATGATCCTCGTACAAATGACAGAATTGATTTTGTAGGGGGAATACGCGGGCTGAAAGAGCTAGAAAGAATGGTTGATGAGGAAGGATGGGCTGTTGCTTTCTCCATGTATCCAACAACAATGGAAGATTTACTGGATATTGCGGATGCAGGAGAAATTATGCCGCCAAAATCAACGTGGTTTGAACCGAAGCTTCGCAGCGGTTTATTTATTCATTCGTTAGAGTAGAAGAGGGAGCAGATTGCTTTCTCTTTTTTTCTTGCATATTTTGTATCAATCTTATAATGTAAAGTCGTACTAACTGAAGGAAAGGACTCGAGATACATGATACATATTTTATTAGCTGATGATGATTTACATATAAGAGAACTTCTACGTTATCACCTTCAAAAAGAAGGTTATACAGTGTGGGAAGCTGAAGATGGAAAAGTAGCACAGTCTATATTAGAGAAAGAAACAATTCATTTGGCAATTGTAGACATTATGATGCCGCATATGGATGGTTATACACTTTGTGAAGAAATTAGAAAATATTATGATATACCAGTTATAATGTTAACGGCAAAAGATCAGTTAATAGATAAGGAAAAGGGCTTTTCTGTTGGAACGGATGATTATATTGTAAAACCGTTTGAACCAGCGGAAGTATTATTTCGAATGAAAGCATTGTTACGTCGTTATCAAATGTTAAATGCAGATATTATTCAATTACATGGAACGACAATCGATCGAAAAAGCTACGAAGTACGTTGTCAAGAACAAACCATTTTATTACCGCTAAAAGAATTTGAGTTACTATCACAGCTTGCAAGTTATCCAGGACGAATTTTTTCCCGAGAAGAATTGATTGAACTTGTATGGGGAGTTGATTTTGCGGGAGATGAACGCACTGTAGATGTACATATTAAGCGATTGCGAGATCGTTTTTCTAAGCGAACAGATGATTTTCAAATTAAGACGGTGCGTGGTCTTGGATATAAAATGGAGTTGAAATAAAATGCGATCATTGTATTCACGATTTGTTATGATTTCTATCGTTATTATGTTAGCCAGTAGTATGATTGGTTTTTTATTATCGAATGTGTATTATCATATTTATTTGAAACCATATAACAGTGAAAAGATTTTAAAATATGCTCAAGAAGTTAAACATTTATATGAAAAGTCCGATGAAAAAAGTCGAGAGGAGTATTTACAATCTATTTCTAAGCTTGGTTTTGAAATTTATGTTGTAGATGATCAAAAACAAGGGAAGCGATATGGGAATGCATTTCGAAAAATTAATGTGAGTGAAAAAACAATAGAGAGTGTATTAAAAGGACACACATACAATGGTATTTCAACGTACCCTGCACGGTTATTTATAACAGGGTTTTTTGATAATGAGCTTTTAAATAGTATTGGAATTCCAATTCAACATGATGGGGAAAACTATGCGCTCTTTATTCGTCCTGATATTCAACAGCAATTTGGAGAAATGCGCATTTTCTTTGCTGTATTAATATGCTTAACTGTTGGATTAAGTATTATTTGTATTGCAATTGCAGCTCGGTTTATTGTACGTCCTATTCAACTTTTTACAGGTGCAACTAAGAAAATTGCAAATGGAGAGTATGAAATAGCCCTGCCGGAATATCGAAAAGATGAAATTGGAACACTGGCTGTCAGCTTTCGTAAAATGGCAAAAAGCTTAAAGGATTTAGAGCGAATGCGGCAAGAATTTGTTTCAAACGTTTCGCATGAATTTCAATCACCTCTTGCGTCAATTCAAGGGTTTTCGAAGACGTTACAAACAAATGATATGAGTGAATTAGAACGTAAGCGTTATTTGAAAATTATTGAATCTGAAAGTAGACGTATGTCTAGTTTGTGTAAACAATTATTAACGCTTGCGTCCCTAGATAAAGAGGAACAAGTTTTAGATAAGAAAATGTTTGATGCCGGAAAGCAAATAAGAGATGTTATTTTTATGTTAGAGTGGCAATGGCGTGAAAAAGATGTCGCGATTGAATTGGATGTTCCAAGTATACAAGTGTATGGAGATGAAAATTTGCTCCATCAAGTGTGGACAAATTTATTGACGAATAGCATTAAATTCACAGAAAGTGGCGGGACCATTTCATTTTACGGAGAAGAGAAAGAAACGGAATTGCATTTTACTATCTCTGACACAGGGCTAGGTATGAGTGAAGAGGAGATAGAAAAGATTTTTGAGCGGTTCTACAAAGCTGACGAAGCGCGAAATAGAACAATTGAAGGAAGTGGGTTAGGCCTTTCGATTGTGAAAAAAATTGTTGATCTTCATGAAGGCACTATTACTGTGCATAGTATAAAAAGAGAAGGTACCACATTTACAATTCAGCTTCCAAAAGCGTAAAAGATTCTCTGAATTATGTTATGGCATTGCTTTGGAGATACAAAATAATAACTGTACCATTTAGCGGTTCATTATACACTTAGTAAATAATAAAAAAGGAGCAAGTTATACTGCCTCCAAAAGTTAGACTTTTTTCGGAGTGGAGATTTCCACTCCGATTTTCATTATTTGACGTCGTTAAGAATAGTGTTGAATATTTCTTTTTGCGTCATATCATCTGTGAAGATTCTTTCTCTTTTAACCTTAATTATATCATGTGGAGTATACCATTGACGCAATAAATCTTCTCCAAATTCATTTCTTTTATCCCTAGAATTATGTCGTCTAATTGTTTCTTCGAGTGATAAATCGAAATAATATGCATATGCGTTACCATCAAAATAATCCGCTAATTCTCTCAACATATCACCATACTTTCGATTGCTTAGTATTCCTTCTAAAATGACAAATCCACATTTTCCATTTCCATATTCAGTGATTTGACGAATTAAATCATGAGATAGATTGCCTATTGTGTCATGAACTTTCAACATTTCTCTGCGAACCACATCTTGAGAAACCAAAAGTGTCCCTTGACCGAAATATTCTTGTAGTTTCTTCGCAATTGTTGTCTTACCGCTTGCGGAGTTTCCTCGAAGAATAATTAATGTCGATTTCAAATTTTCATCTCCTATATAGCTTTCATCAGACGATATTCAACAGGACTACACCCATTCAATTTTGGTTTGATTCGTTCATGATTATAGTAGTGAATATACTCGTCTACAGCTTGTTTTAGTTCTTTAAAACTTCGATAAGTCATTTGTTTTCGTATGTATTCTTATTTAATGACAATAGTGAAAATTCTGGATTTTAATTAGAAATATTGGAATAAAAGTATTATGTAATATTAGTTCTAGATACAGAGGATATGAAAAATCATGATATTATATTTTTTTATAAACGAATTCACGATATAAATCAAATCCATTTTTTGCGTAAAATTGTTTAGCAGTAGTATTAGCCAGCCAATAATCAAGTTCTATCATGTTTATGTTTTCGTTTTTTGCAATTTTGTAAATGTAATCTAGTAATTGTGTGCCATAGCCTTTATTTCTATATGTTTCTAGGACACTAATTTGATGTATGTATATAGATGTATATGTTTTTTTGAAAGCATTGCCTGGATAACTTTTAAGCTCTAACCATGCATATCCGACAGATTGATTAGACTCTTCTAACAGTAAAAAAATAAAACTAGGACTATCAATCATATTTTGAAAAAAAACTTTTACAGCATCGTAGCGATAAGGGTGAAAATGTTCAGGATATAATGATGCATGTAAGTTTTGTACAGGTTCATTTAGCTTTGCAATTATTTCATAATTATTTGTTTCACGAATTCTCATAATATCACCTTTTTTATTAAGATAGATTTTGAGGATTTCTAGTAGTTTTTTTATTATATCTTATTTAAAGGTATGAGATAAAGCTGCTAATGAAACAGCGATAGGGATAAGCTATGATTTGTGGTATAGTGAGAAAGTATGTTTTTAAGGTAGAGGAAGGAGACATAGACATGATTACACCTGCGCAAACTCCTTCATTAACAGAGACGATGAAAGAGTGGCATCAAGCGTTAGTATATGAAATTAAACATTGGAAAACGGTTGGTGGAAGTAAACTATCAATTATAAATGGACGTTTTCTATATACAGACTATGAAAGTAGTGTATATATATTCCAGCTTATTTCTGAAGTAAGTTTACCGGATGGAACACCAATTCGGATTGAATTTGACGGTGACGAAGCAACAGGGGAAGTGCTATCTGTTCAAGGGCTAGAGATTGAAGTGAAACTTAATTGTTACATGCAGCAGCATATTAATGAAGCAGCGTTATATAGTGAACCGTGGCAACTGTTAGAGCAATTGCAAGAGCGTTTAAAAGAAGTGAGAAAAGATAAACAAAGACGCCAGCGCGTGAAACGGTTATTACAAGGTGATAGTACACCAAAACATATTATGAAAATGAAAAAAGCGAAAAATGAACTTGCATACCGTGCTTTTTATAATGCAACAACGTACATTTGGGGACCGCCAGGAACAGGAAAATCATACAATTTATCACGAATTATTGCAGCTCATTATCAAAGTGGAAAATCTGTTCTTGTATTAGCTCATAGTAATGCAGCAGTTGATGTATTAATGAGCGAAGTAACAAAGCAAATTGAGAAAAAAGAAAAATGGGTACCAGGAGACGTTATTCGCTATGGTTTTAGTCAAAATGAACAAATTCGCGATCATGAAACGTTACTTACCACGCGATTAGTTGAATCGACAAATGCAGAATGGGAAGAAGAACGGCTGTATTTAGAAGAATTAAGACAAGAATTAAGACAAAAAATCCTTTCTTACAAAGCAACTTCTTCTGAAAAGAAAAGAATGCAGGAAATAGAAGGAGAACTTCGAAAGCAAAAAGCAAAAGTGAAAGAAGTTGAAAAAGAGTATATTGAAAATGCAAAAGTCATTGGGGCAACATTATCAAAATGTGCAATCGATTCGCTTGTTTACGAAAGAACGTTTGACCTTGTAGTCGTAGATGAAGTGAGTATGGCATATGTTCCGCAAATAGCATTGGCAGCCTCGTTAGGAAAGCGAATTGTCGTTTGCGGCGACTTTCTACAATTACCACCGATTGCTTTATCAAATCATGAACTTGTGAACAAATGGTTAAAAGAAGATGTGTTTTATCATGCAGGTATAGTAGAATCTGTAAACGATCATAAAAAGCATCCGAATTTATACATGTTGCAAGAGCAGCGTCGTATGCATCCGCATATTTCAAGTTTTACAAATGAATTTATTTATAAAAATGAAGTGTTCGACCATTCATCAGTCACATCCCGTAACGATATTGCAAACTTACAGCCTTTCATGAGGGAGGCAGCAGTCTTACTAGATACAAGTAATATCGGAGCTTATTCATTAAAAGATGTTGTCTCTAGCTCACGTTATAATATTTTTTCAGGTCTAATAGCGATGCAACTTATGTTAATTGGCTTGATGGATGGAATACCGTCAATTGGTATCGTTACACCATATCGTGCTCAGGCCCGTTTTTTATCAACATGTATCCGTGAATTTCTTCAAAAAACAAAGTTCAAAAATACACCAGTGCTAGCAGCGACCGTTCATAAATTTCAAGGATCTGAACGTGATATGATTTTATTCGATACAGTTGATAGTTATCCGCAAGAACGCCCAGGTGTGCTGTTTTTTGATCAAAAAAACCATCGACTTGTTAATGTTGCAGTAACAAGAGCAAGAGGGAAGTTTATTCAGTTATCAGATTGTCAATATATGAAGCAAAACCTTTCGCGAAAACAAGCCTTATCTCATTTAACACAGCACCTACAAAGGCAAGGAAATGTATATGATCGTACAACATCAAGAACGTTTCTAGAGCGGAAAATTACAAAGAGATTGCGATGGTTTGTACAAACAAGCGCTGAAGAAACGAAAGTATTATTAAAAGATATTATTTCAGCAAAAAAGAAAATTATTGTGTCCATCCCGAATTCAAGCCGTATGGATAAGAGGATTTGGCAAGCGTTAGTACGTGCAGAAGCACCTGTTATTATATATACAGAAGGTGCAATTCCAATAAAAAACGTACAAGCACGTCGCCAAAATAAAGTGATGCCATTTGTTATCATTGATGATGAAATAATGTGGGTAGGTGCTCCATTAACAGCTCATATGATATTTGATGGCAGTCCGGAGTTTCCATATATTGTAGCGAGACTACAAGCTCCGCAAACAATTGGAGTATTAAAAGGATTTTTAGATATAAAAATATAGAATTTTCTTTTTTATATGTAAAAACATAACGAAGGCTAAGAACCCTTTATTTATAAGGTTTTTTAGCCTTTTTATTTTTCTTTTTTTAAGTTAAGGAAAAGTTAAGAAACATGTCCGATAATTCTACTTGTAACATCATTACGTATTTTAGGAGGAATTTCAAATGAAACTAAGATCAAGTTTGATTGCACCTATTTTAGCAGCAACTATATTGACTCCAGCAGCAGGAAGTGCAGTAGTGAATCATTCCAATACATCTAACAAATCAGTTACACATGAAACAGCAGAGCATCACCATAAAGGTAACCATGAGAAGGAGCTTACGAATATCATGAATCAATACGCTTCTTCTGATTTGAAAACGAAACTTACACAAGATTTAGCAACACATAAAAATTTAGAGCAACAATTGCACAAAACAGCTGGTTTCCAAAAACAAGAGGCACAAGAGAAAACACAACGAAAAGCTTTTTACGAAGCTCATAAACAAGAAATTGATTCTATTAAACAACAAGTAAAAGATGGGAAATTAACAAAAGAACAAGCGCATAAGCAATTAGAAGCAATCTTTGGAAAACACGAAGATAAAGATCATGATAAAGATAAAGGTAAAGAACAAGGCGAACGTGGTATTCAAAAAGAATTGAAAGCGGCTGTTCAAAAGAAAGACAAAACAGCTATTAATGCTGCATTAGACAAATTTGATCAACAATTACAAAAATCTAATCAGAAATTACAGCAAGAAATTAACACTAATAAATAAGATGAATTTGAACAGAAAGGCAGCTGATCTCAGCTGTCTTTTTTGTACTTCTGATGAGTGAGGTCATGTAAACTTCAATGATATATGGTATACAAGGGGAAGGTGGAGGAAATTATGAATTGAGAACAGCTATTCCAATACTAAAAAGTGCTCTTATGAATCTACGTTTTTCTTTTTCTTTGACTTGAATGTTTCAATCTCTTCATTTATCTCGCTATTCGCAGGCGCTAAGGCCCCCATTTCAAGATTTAGAGAGAAGCGATAGGTGGGGGGCAACTGCCCGTAAAGGCCTGATTGATGAGAGCTTTCCATAAGTGGGGGATGAAAAAACCCCCACTTATGGAAGTTTCACCTTATTATGTTTTGAATGTATACTTTCGTCAGCGATTTTGGAGAAAACGGATGAATCGATATAAACTTATTAAAATCAAAGGAATGAAAGTAAACTAATATTTAAAAGTTTACATTTGAAAAGAAAAAGAGTCCTAATTTAATAGGACTCTTTTTCTTTTATAAGTATTAAGAAATAAATAATTGTTTTAGTCAAATCACTTAGTTCTATCGATTCAAACAACCCGCTTTTTTATATTAAGTTACGTTAAGGTGGATTTTTCTGGTAGAATATGGATGGCGCAATTGATACATAGTGAAAGGTTGGGGCGTTTTAATGATAAATAATATAAAAGATGCTTTTAGTTTTTTAATTGATATTTTTAAAGGAGAGTTACCTGTACACGATTTATATTTGATTGCTCTAATTATGATTATTATGCCTATTGGAGAATCTATAAGGGAAGCAAGACAAAAGGTTTATACAAAACCAATTTTTTTATTTTGTAAATGGGTTCCTATTTCATTTTTAGCTGTTTCAATTTATTTAACTGGATTTTATTATATTGCTAATTTGATTACTGAAATCGTTTCTTCTCCAAACGTGTTTCAAGATAAACAAAGTTTGTGTTCAATTGCTATTATGTCTTTAACT
Organism: Bacillus sp. S2(2024); assembly: GCF_050474045.1. NCBI lineage: Bacteria > Bacillati > Bacillota > Bacilli > Caryophanales > Bacillaceae > Bacillus > Bacillus sp. S2(2024). The sequence continues at coordinate 2,310,149 of NZ_JBFLUS010000003.1, read as the reverse complement.
ATGGCTAGTACTTCTGCTTTAATTATTTCTGTTGGTAAATTGGATAAGTTTTTTATAAATAATAAAATTATTTTTACTTTTATTGTTAACTCTTTATTAATAATGATCGGGATTTATTTTATAAATTTAATTTGGTATGAAACTATTAAAGCACCTTTATGGAGTTATGGATTAATAGGTGTAATTAATACTGTTTTTATTTGTTTTTTGTTGAGGGAACAGAATAAAGAAAGTAGAGAATTGATACAGGAGCAACAAAAAGTTAATTAGGGGTAGCACCCCATGCCCATCAACTTAAGAGATTTTAATACCTCCAAAACGGAAATTTTGTATGTTTTTCTCTTTTTTATTGTTTTGAGGTAACTAGCTCTTTTAGCTTGATAGGCATGGCGTGCTACCCCAAAAAGGGGAAGATGGGACGCTGTATGCGATGAAAGTAGCACGTACAGTGTTAAGTGGGGGAAAAGATGGAGATAACTTCAAAGTCTTACCTATCGCAACTATTCTACTTTTCCACTTGGAAAACATTTACAATGTCATCTGTATTTACTGCACAAGGAAGGTACAATTCATCAACACATTCAAAAAACATAATAAATTTATCTTTATTCAAATGATCAAGTATTGTACTGAAATTTTCTTGACTAAACAATATTACTTGATCATCAATACTTTTAAGTGAAACATATAAATTATTGTACTTACTCAACTATTCCATCTCGCTTTCTTATCAAACAACTATTAATTAGGACCTGAGGTACGCTACAGGTCCTAACAGAGAAATATGGAAACCCTAAGAAATATCTTTATATTACCAGAAAACAAGATATTATATGTTAATTATTATAAAAATTAGAATTTATTAACAAATACTTCATTTAGTCACAGGGGAGAAATTGAATATGGGATGGATAGCATTATGGGTCGTTGTATCTAATCCGTTCCTAGTACTTGGTATTTTAATAGGCTGGATTATTTGAGGCTGAAACTAAACAAAAATTTCATTTTTTATGAAAAAGTCAAAACTCCCTAACTTCGACTAGCTAGGGAGATGGTATAACAGCCATATGAAGGTTTATTTGTAAGATATCAAATTTTCGAAAAAAATGTATCTATGTAAATATTGGTAAAACAAAAAGCAGCTAGCAAAAGTTAACTGCTCATCCCAAAGGAGAAACAGGCTGTGGTCTAGCCTGTTTGTAATATGTGTAGATAGTGGAATATTATGCGAAGGGATGAAGAATAAAAAGATTTGAACTAAAGATAATTGATAACAAGCTAGTTATTTTGTACCAGAACCTGAGAAATTAAGTTGAACTGATATATTTCTATATTGTAAGGATGTTAATTTGGTAAAATATCTTATGATATGAATTAAAATTTCCGGAGGATACAGGTGAAGAACATAAAATTGGATAAGGATTGGATTTTATTAATTGAGGAATTACAGAAGGCTGGTATTTCGAAAGAAGAATTTAAAGCGTTTTTGGAGTTAAAAAAAACTGAAAAAGAAAACAAATAATAAGTATTTTCTACATCCGTTTAAGTATTTTCATGAAATTGCTTATAATAGAAAAATAGTTTTTTTTTCCTGTTTTTCTATTGTGCATAAGTTTAGGTTCTTTATATAATATCAATAAGTAGCTACATAAAGATAAACAGAAGGTATATGATCGATAAAGGCAAACTTATCGAAAGATAAGGACGCAAAGCTCCAGATCTAAGGTGATAAACATGATATTTTCATTATGATGGCTGGGCTACCGGTGCAAACGGGGGATTAGATGGAAAATCAGGTTGAAAAAAAGTTAAAGATCAGGAGCAAGAACCAGATTTTATTGATTTAGAATGGCAAGAATTAATTCTCGATGCCAAGAGAATGGGCTTGACTGTTAATGAAGTACGTAATTTTTTTTTCAGCGAACAGAACAAGATATGCGGTAATTAACACTTAAAGAGGTTATGTTCGTAAAAGTGGCTTGATTATCTTATTAGGATAGAAAAAAAGCTCTGCCATTTAGTGAAGTGAACCCTGAAAATGGGACACGCATTAAAATACCTAAACTACCTGTTCCTTATATTCCTTAGGGGATAGGTAGTTTAATTTTTCCTGAATTCGCACACAATTGTAGTAATGGATGTATCCTAATACAGTTTTTCGCACAGTTGTGTTGAATACTTTTGTTAGATTTTGTGAGTAGAAATCTTCGCTTTTCAAATGTCCGAAGAAGCTTTCCATCACGGCATTATCATGGCAGTTTCTTTTCTGAGACATGCTTGTGATAATGCCTTTTTCTTGGCTGTGGTGCAAAAACTCTAGAGTTTTTGCACCACAGCCACTTTTATTTGTAAGAACAACTAGGGATCCCGCCCACATTTTAACGAAAATGTACGCTAAACAAACTCAACATAAAAAGAGCCGATTTTGAGTTTAGAAGTCTATTCGTTAAAGAGAGTATATACAAGATATTGCCCTATGTAGCCTGCTCACGCCTTCTTTTATCTCTTCATTTGTTAAATGTCCATAACCCAAAATAATTCGGTTATGATGTTTTCCTTTTTCAATGGCGTGGTCTTCCACAGGATATACTTTCACTCCAAGTTGTTGGATTTCCGCAAGTGATTCTTTTGTGGATTGAAAATGATTGAATTCAACAATCAGATGTAACCCTGTAGAATAACCGAAAATATTGATCTTATTCGAGAATGCTGATTTTAATTGATGGATAAGGAAGTCTCTTCGGTTTTTATAGATTTTCTTCATCTTTATAATATGCCGTTCCAAATAACCTTCGGCAATAAATTTAGCAAGGACAAGCTGATCTAAAGAAGGGGTATGTAGATCCGAAAACCATTTTAACCTGCGACATTTTTCAATAAGGTGTGAGGGAAGAACTAAATATCCCATTCTAAGGGCCGGTGATAAGATTTTACTAAATGAACCTATGTATAACACACGCTCCGGATCCAATCCCTGTAATGAACTTACAGGTGAGCCTTCATATCGAAACTCACTATCATAATCATCCTCAACAAGATAACAATTTATTTTTCTCGAGTAGTTAATCAATTGAACCCGTCGTTGAATCGGTAACGTTCCACCTAAAGGAAACTGATGAGAAGGAGTAATAAAGATGAACTTTGGATTTTTATTTAAAGGCAGCAAAGATGTATCCATCCCATTATCATCAACTGGTATAGGATAAAGGAGGGCTCCTGAAGTTTTAAAAATCGTTTGAATGTCATTGGTGATAGGATCTTCCACTAGCACTTCGTCACCCGTTGACAAAAGTAACTTAGAAACAAGTGTTAAAGCTTGGGTTGCACCGGAAGTAATCACCAATTGTTCTGGATGACAAAAAACCCCTCTTGTTTTCAGTAAATAGCGTGATAAAACCTCTCTTAATTCCGGACGCCCTTCGGGAATATCGTATCCAAACGTAGAAGGAGATGTTTCATTCCATATAGTGTGAGACAACTTCGCCCATGCCTTACGTGGAAATAAGTCCAATGCTGGTATCCCTGAACGAAAATTAATGATGTTACTGTCTTGATTTGTTTTTTCGCACCAAGATAAAGAATCAAATAGAGGTGATTTTTTATGTTGTTCTAAATACGTTCCTTCGGCAATAAATGTCCCTGAACCCTGTCGAGCAACCAAAAAACCTTCGGAAAATAATTGATCATAAGCTTCTAAAATTACATTCCTAGACACGTTTAACTCAGAAGATAGTTCCCGTGTTGATGGTAGTTTTTCTCCGGATTGTAGCTCTCCATTTAATATTCGTTCCCGTATTTGGTGATAAACCTGTCGAATTAAAGGTATATCTAACGACCGATCAATAGATATCCAAAGCATATAAATGTTCCCTTCATCAAAAATGGTACCATAAAAGTTTGTATGAAATGGTACTAATACAAACCATTGTAGCATGCTATAGTTGGATCAAACAGTTCTAAAGGAGATGAAATGTGATGACTACACCAGAATTTCGAGTAGCTCAGGCACTTAAATCGATTGCACGAAATGAACATATAAAATCCTATGTACAACAATCCACTGAACTCTATGCGTTATTATTACAAGCTGCGAAACGGTTTGTCACCGGAGAAACGAGACATGAGGGGATTGCAACAGCAAAAGAACTGCTCACAAAAGGTTATCTTACTTCACTAGAATTTATAGGGGAAAATACAAAAGATTTAGAGGAATGTTGTAAAGCAAAAAATGAGTTTTTGAATCTTATTGAGGACATGGGTGCTCTGTCTATGAAACAAACGGTATCACTCGATTTATCGCATATCGGGTTGTCTATAAATCCGGAAACAGCTTATATCCATTTAATGGAGTTAGCAGAGAGGGCAAAAACGTATGAAATTATAATCATGATAAGTATGGAAGAATCATCTAAAACAGCTGACATTCTTACCATCTATAAAAAAACAACTGAGCAATACCCTAATGTAGGGATAACGATCCAGGCACATTTATATCGTTCAAATAATGATATTCAAGAACTCATTCATTATCCAGGAAAAATACGAGTTGTAAAAGGTGCCTATCAAGAAGTTTCGGATATTGCTATGCCTAGGTCAACTGATTTAAATCAACGGTATCTTCAACTTGTAGAACAATTAGTTGAAACCAACCATCCTGTGTCCATAGCTACACATGATGAAATTCTTATTAAAGAAATGGAACAACGTCAATATCTTAGTCAACCTAATGTAGAAATAGAAATGCTATATGGAATTCGTCCAGATATGTTAAGTAATTTAAAAAATAAAGGGTATAACTCTAGAGTATATTTGACTTACGGGAAAGAGTGGTACTTGTATTTATGTCATCGGATAGCTGAATATCCGGAAAATTTATATCATACAGTGACGGATATGATACATTCATCTTCAGCAAAGCGGAGTAGGGAATATTGAATAAACATTTAATCCCCAATGTAAAAATTATTTTGGCTATGGTTATTGTGGGGAGTTCAGTCGTAGCAGGTAAGTTAATTGTTCAAAGTTTTCCTGTATTCGTAGCATCCGAACTAAGATTTCTTGTCGCAACCCTTATTCTGATTCCCTTGTTGATAAAATTTGAGGGGATTCCTTCTATTAGTAAAAGAGATTTTTTTATCCTTTTTTTACAGGCATTATTTGGTGTGTTTTTATTTAATATTTTTATGTTATATGGACTGAAATTAACCACAGCCATTGAAGGTGGAATTATTACAAGTATAATTCCAGCTGTCACTGGGGGGATTGCCTTCCTTCTCCTTAAGGAAAAATTGACAAAAAACATCGGTATAGGAATTATGTTAGCCATTTTAGGGACATTAGCAATTAATGTTTTCGGATCATCTTCAAATGTGGCACGTGGGTCCTCTCACGTATTAGGGAATTTGCTCATTTTCGGTGCTGTTATTGGCGAAGCATTATTTATCATATTAGGGAAACTTGTAGCACAACAAGTGAGTTCTCTTGCTATTTCAACGATTGTCAGTGCTTTTGGTGCTGTGTTATTTTTACCGTTTTCTCTCTACGAGGGCAGTCGGTTTCATTTTGAAAAAGTATCCATTTCAGAGTGGGGACTGATATTCTATTTTGGTATCGTTGTAACGGTTATTGCTTTTATTCTTATGTACCAAGGCGTCTCAAAAGTTCCTGCAAGTAAGGCTGGAGTATTAACAGGTGTTTTGCCAATTAGCAGTATTATTCTTTCTATACTCATATTAGGTGAAGAAATCTCTTTGTTCCACTTTGTAGGAATAGGGTTGATATTAATGGCCATTCATTTGATTTCAAAACAACCGTCAGAGAATACACAAACTCAAAGCTTAGGAAAAGAAGTCGAGGAAAAGATAAGGAAAGAGTATTGAGGTGAACATATTAAGTCGCGTTATTCGATCTCAAAAATCTCCGTTTTTGAGATTTTTTTATGGGTACCGTCACATCGCTATCAAGCTAAGAAATACAAATACCTCCAAAACAAGAAAATTGACATCTTCATGTGAAAATGTACAATTTTTTTTGTTTTGGGGTGTTATAAAATTCTTAAGTTGATAGGCATGGGGTAGCGCTAACAAAACGCGAATTTCGTACGTTAAGGAAACTTCCAGTCAAAAATGAATTAGAACAATAAAGCTATCTCACCTTTAATAAAAAAAGTAATAAACCCCTATCACAATAATTGATAGGGGTTTATTAAAGTCATTTATTCAATCTTTGTAATTTTTCAGGGACATTAAATCTTCTCATTTCCTCTTCTGCAAATGGATACTGGGAGTTTTCGTCTGCTAACCAAGAATAAGTCATTTTGTTAACTACGATAAAAGCGGTAAGGATCATATAGACAATTCCAACTATCCAATCCCATCCAGTTACGATTCCATTAGAATGGATATAGTAAATATAATAAATTGCTAAAGGAATATGTCCTAAAACAACAGCACCTAATCCAGGATTATAAAATTGCCCCAGTTTTTTTGGTGTCATAATTCCATGAACCATAAATTGCATCATACCAAACAACATTGGAGCCAACCCTAACCAGATTACATCAGAAAAAAATACTGGTACTAAATACATGATATAAACTATAACCACATTCGTAATCATAGCTGAATTTTGATTTAATGGATAACGATTAGGTGTTGTACTAGGTTGTAATGCTATATTCATAATAGCTGGTTCACCACCAGGGAAACCGTACTCTTCAAATTGATGAAGTAATAGAACGATAAAGTTCATAAACAAGATCCTTTGAAGAACCTCCATATCTCCCCAAACAAAGATTAAATATATACTAGATACAATAGCAACAACTAATCCAACATTGTACCAATGTCTTCTTAAAAAGTTCATAATAATAGCCCTCCCTCTATTCTGTTGTATAATGCGACATGTTGTCGTATTATATTATTAATTATAATTCGTTCTATATTTTCATCAACCAACAGATTGACCAACTATGTCGTATTGATTTAGAAAAGGGGAGGTTTTCATGAAAAAAAAGCCTGAATTAACAGCATTAACAAGAAAAAAGCTAATGGATTCTTTTTGGGATTTGTATTGCCAAAAGAAAATAGAAAAAATCAGTATAAAAGAAATAACTGATAATGCAGGCTATTACCGTAGCACTTTTTATGAATATTTTACGGATATATATGACATTCTTGAGCAACTAGAAACAGAACTCATCTTTTACATAACTGAGAGTATACAGGAGAGCTTACAGAGTCCTCGTAATGAAGATATTATCCAAAAAATCGCAACCTTATACGAGGATAAAGGGGAATACTTAAGTGTTCTACTTGGTAATAATGGAGATCCTAACTTTATACAGAAATTCAAAAAGGCACTTCGCCCCGCTTTATTCAAAAGCTTCCATTTATCAGAAAACAATGAATACACCAAGTTAATTTTCGAGTTCTCTATTTCTGGAATTTTGTCTTCGATAAAATACTGGTATGATAACAAAAAAACAATCCCAGCTGATGAAATTGTAATCATGATTCGTTCAATTTTACTAAATGGAACTACAAAACAAATACAAAAGTATAATAATGATAAACTTGGAAATTTTCCTTTTACTACCTAACACAAAAAGATCGTGTAAACCAAAAATAAAAGCTCCTAACATATTAGTCATATACAATATGTTAGGAGCTTTTATTTTTAGTGTTTTTTGAATTTAGGTCTTGATAACGTACGAAATTCGCGTTTTGTTAGTACTACCCCATTAATCAATTTATTTATTGAAAGTAAACTTTTATTCAAAAGTTTACTTTTCAAGGTGTGAAAAGCGTCGCAAAACCATTTTTGAGAAATTGTATGTTTAGGCATAAATTGATTTGTTAGCTATAAGTTAAGAGATATGTGTTCAGAGAACATATAGTGATGAGCACTTGGTAAACGAGAAATATTTTTCTAGAAAACTGATATGTATTCAGCTCAACGATGCTATATAACGTATAACGCAGTGTTATTTCCTTTTTATACTATTTAGGGATCAATGTAGAATTAAATGGAATTATTTCCGAGTTAGTTGGCCTCGGATATTCCGTATTTTTCCTGTTGTGGTATTATCAAGAATAGAGGTGGAAATCATTTTGGGAGGGATAACACTTGGAGGAATATCACACGAAGATTTTTCATGCTGCTGCTTCTAAGTTTGGAATCCGGTCTGAGGGTACTCAAATAACACATTTTTCAGAGCATAGTTTAGTTAGATCCTTCGAGCGAGATGGCGCCAAATATTTTCTGCGTGTAACGAATAGTTCTCATAAACAATTTGAAAAAATCATTGGGGAAGTTCAATGAGTTAATTTCCTTAGTGACAAGAGATTACGTATATCTAGGGCTGTACATTCCTTAGATGGGGATTCTATTTATCTTTTTGATTTTGATGCTTGTAGGTATTCATGGTTTATTGATGATATTGCGGGAGCATTATTTTAAGCATCTCCTATTGTGAGTTCGAGTTCATATGCGAATACATTTCTCACATCGTTTATAGAAGGATATCGTGCTAAAAACTGTTTGGATGAGGTATGGCTTAAAGAAATTCCATATTTTATAAAATTAAGAGAGATTGGGTGATATATAAAGCTTTTTCATGCTTGGGGAGGGAAAATTGAAGAACTTCATCCATGGGGAAGAGATTTCATGAAAAATCGTAAAGAGAGTATAATTCGAGATTTTCCAGTGATGTAAGTTCTCGATAGTTTGTTAAAGTGTATTGTAAATTATAAGTTTATTGTTTTGAAAATTTACACAATTAATATTATTATATAATTGAGATGAAAAGAAATGAGGACTGTCCTGTGGAAATTGTATATGATCGAGCAAAGTTGCAATTATTATCTATAAATGATGCATGTTCATTGTACTCCATTATTGAAAAATATCCAGATATTTGGACATATTTAATAACAAAAATGGATTGCTTTGAAGATATGGAAAGATTAGTTGAAGAATCAGTAGAAAAGTATAAAAGGGGAGTTGACCTTCCGTTTATTGTGATTGATCAAACGACAAATGAGATTGTAGGAACAACACGGTTATACAACATATCAAAGAAACACAAAACAACAGAACTCGGACATACTTGGTATAGTCCAAGCGTGCAAAGAACAAGTGTAAATACAGAGTGTAAATATATGATGCTTCGATATGCATTCGAAGAGTTAGGCATGCTACGTGTACAAATTAAAACAGATGCTCGGAATGAAAAGGCACAGCGCGCTATTGAAAGATTAGGTGCAGTAAAAGAAGGGATCCTTCGAAATGAACGATTACTTCCAAATGGATATGTGAGAGATGCTGTTGTGTATAGTATTATTTCAGAAGATTGGTCAAGTGTAAAAGAACAATTAGAAAATAAATTAATGAGTGTAAAATATAAGTAGGAGGAAAAAGATGCCATATATAGAAACAGAACGTTTAAAAATGATTTCTTTCACACTAGAACTAGTGGAAGCTACAATAAAAGGAACTGAGGAACTTTCGAAAATAATACCTTACCAAGTTGCTAATCAATGGCCTATGCCTGATTATGCAGAAATCTTACCGTGGCAAGCAGAGCGATTACGTGAAAGACCAGATAATAGTCAATGGAGTGGTCTTATTATTCATAAAGAAGACAATACAATTATTGGTGATATGGGGTGCAAGGGCGCTCCAGATGTAAATGGTATTGTTGAGATTGGCTATAGTATTGTTCCAGATTACCAAGGAAAAGGCTATGCTACAGAAATGACAAAAGGCCTTGTACAATGGTTATTAAACCAGCAAAATGTGACAACGGTTAAAGCGGAATGTTTAATAAGTAACACTGCTTCTGCAAGAGTGTTAGAGAAATCAGGTTTTTGTTGCGTATTACAGGAAGATCATATGAAATATTGGATTTTGAAATAGTAGATTGAGAGAAATGCCTTCTAACATGTAAGAAACCTTTCCAGTTCGAATCTATGTATTCATCCGTAAAGAGTGCTGGAGTTACTAGACAGCAATGCTCGCAATCTGGGATGGAAAGAGTAGCGAACGAACCGAAAAAATAGTGAAATAAAATTAAAAAAGCAATGGAATTCGTTCTTCCATTGCTTTTTCTATTGTTACTTTTATCTCGAAGCATCTGCTGGTTGTTTTGCATCTTGTTCAGGCTGCTTCGGTTGTTTTTCTGGTTTATCAGGTTTCATATATGCTCCTTGCCCTTTTCGGACATCATTCCTCTCTTTGTACCCTTTTCCGTCTCCGTGCTTTCCTTGGGTGAAATGTTTGTTATGTTCGTTCCATTCCTCATGTTTGCCGTGATGAGATCCTTCATGATGCTCTTCGACATGACCAGTCGCAAAACCAAGACCGAATCCTACCACCAACGTAGCACAAGCGCAGCCAATCATTTTCCATTTTTTCTTACTTTTGTACGTACCGTGATGAAGCTCGGCCATAAGTTCTTCTTTTAATTCCTGCTTCAGTTCTTTTTTCATTTCTTCATTTGCTTCCACCTGCTCATGATCGTTTGTTTCGTTCTTGAATTCTTCTGACATACCCCTCACCATCCTTTCTTAATGTATATATGCGAAATTTATAAGGCATTCATTAGAATTTTCTCATGTCCCTCTCATATTTTTTTCATTGAGAGGCTGTATGTGAAGAATTTTAGGAGAAACATATAAATTGAATTTGTGATGTATACTGCGCATGCAATGCAAATCAAAGATAGGAGTGATTATAATGAAACAACTTACAAACATATTAGCAATTCGCAGTGATGCAAAAGGGCATTTTTTCTTACAAAATGATTACGTATTTTATATACTTTTGTTTCAACGTTCCATTCTTTAAAAAAATTCGTTACAATATAGAAGTGTTAGAATTTGAGAGAAATATAAGTTGTTATTACTATAAATAGACCACGAATGTAAGTGTGAAATATAAAAACCTCTTTTTATTGAAAACTCTTTTATAGAACTGCTATGAGGGAAAACATCTTCTTTCAAATCAATTCAAAAAATAAATTGAACGTACATTCGATTAAACGAATTTTATATAAAGTATGTAGGAAATACGGAGGCTGTAATTTTATGAAGAAAAAAAGAAGTATAAAAATAAGGGTGGTACAGGCACTCTTATTTATACTTGGTTCAATTATTGTATTTGTGAGCTATGCGGCGTATGATATTTGGCATTATCGTTCTAAGACAGATCGAGTTGATACGGATGCTGCGATTGTATTAGGAGCCGCGTCGTGGAATGGAAAACCGTCTCCAGTACTTCGCGAGAGAATTAATCATGCCATTTCTCTTTATAAGAATGGGCACGTTAAAAAAATTATTTTTACAGGTGGTACGAAATTTGAAACGGAATTAGAAGAAGCGCGTACTTCAAAAATATATGCATTAAAGCATAATGTAAAAGAGGAAGATATTTTAATTGAAACGGAATCACGTTATACAGAAGAGAATTTAAAAAATGCTCTTCAGATTGGAAAAGAACATGGTTTACAAACGTATACAATTGTAAGTGATCCACTTCATATGAAACGAGCGATGCAAATTGCAAAGCATCTCGGTATGGATGCATATTCTTCACCAACGCCAACGTCTGCTTATCGTAGTTTAGACACAGAGTTACCGTTCTTTTTCAAAGAACTATGTTCTTATATCGGTTATGTTGCATCCTTGCCTGTTCGTTTTTTTAAAGGTGATTAAAAGAAAAGATTTCCTAATGTTTTTAGGAGATCTTTTTTATATTTAAAACATTGTTTTTTCATCGGAATAGTGTAACAATTAAAAGATAGATTATATGTTTAAAGGAAATAATGTATATAACGAAACATCCATCAGTATGATCTTGATAGTTTATTAGTATGAGATAACAAAGGTAGCTAAAGAGAACAGTGTGCATATAATAATTTTAGCATGAAATGGAAAGGACTGATGAAATGGAGTTTGTAAGATCGAGAGAGCAACAAAAGCGATTAAGTAAATTACAACCATATATCACTCTATTCTCAAATAGAGAACCGCAGTTAGACGAATTGTATTCATTTCCTTTTGAAAATATAGAAGATTTAAAAGAAATTGGGTATACAGCATGGACTGTTCCACAGGACGAAGGTGGGGCGGGAATATCTCTATATGATTTTCTGTTATTTCAGGAATGTATTGCACAAGGTGATGGAGCAACAGCATTATGCATGGGTTGGCACCTTGGAATTATACAAGAACTTTCGGAAAATCGCTCATGGGATAAAAAAGTGTTTTCTTGGCTTTGTGAGAAAGTGAAACGCGGAGCACTTGTAAACCGTGCAGCAACGGAACGAAATACGGGCAGTCCAACACGAGGAGGAAAACCGGAGACAACAGCTATTCAAAAGGGGAATACTTGGATTATTTCTGGCAGAAAAACATTTACAACAATGGCACCGGTACTAGATTACTTTCTCGTTTCAGCATCTATAGAAGGGACAAAGGAAGTAGGGGAATTTCTTGTCCCGCGTAATACAGAAGGTGTTTCAATTGAAGAAACGTGGGATTGTGTAGCTATGCGCGGCACAGCAAGTCATGATTTAGTTTTAGAACAAGTAGTGATTCCGCGTAAATATTTTGTAGAGATTATTTCTCCGCGTAAGAGGGAAAAGAGAAGAGGATGGCAGTTGCATATTCCAGCTTGTTATCTTGGCATTGCACAAGCTGCACGTCGGTATGCCTTGCAATTTGCAGCAACGTATCAACCAAATAGTATACAAGCACCTATAGCAACGTTACCAAATGTTCAAAGATTAATAGGAGAAATAGAATTAGAAATGATGCAAGCCCGTTCTTTTTTGTATAGTGTTGCAAAGCAGTATGAAGAAGAAAGTAAACGAAGCTTGCAAGCAGAGATGGCCGCGGTGAAGTATACTGTGACAAATGCGGCAATTTCAATTGTAGATAAGGCGATGCGTATTGTTGGGGCAAGAAGTTTATCTGAGAAAAATCCGTTACATCGCTATTACTTACACGTACGTGCTGGACTTCATAATCCTCCGATGGATGATGCGACAATTTCACTATTAGCGCATCATGCATTGCAAGATTTTGAAACTGAAAAATAGGAAATGTTTTTCCTTTTCGTATATAATAAAGGCAAGTGGTGTATGAAAAGGAGAATACATATGTTAGAAGTTATTGCAACATGCTTAGAAGATGCAAAACGGATTGAACGTGGTGGTGGGGAACGGATAGAATTAATTACAGCATTTACAGAAGGCGGGCTTACACCAAGTTATGCATTAATAAAAAGTGTAATAGAAGCCGTTACCATTCCTGTACATGTAATGATTCGTCCACATGCCAAATCTTTCTTATATTCTAAAGAAGAAATTGAGTTAATGAAAGAGGATATCCGCATCGCAAAACAACTTGGAGCAACTGGTGTTGTCTTAGGTGTTTTGAATGAAAATCATAAAATTGATGGAGAAAAGTTAGGGAAGTTGTTAGAAGTAGTTGATGAAATGAATGTGACATTTCACCGAGCAATTGATGAACTGACAGATTTAGTAGAAGGCGTAAAAATATTGCGGAAGTTTAATAAGATTACACATATTTTAACATCTGGTGGAAAAGGAAAAATAGAAGATAACATTGCTGTTTTACGCAGTATGAATCAAGCAAGTGCTGGACAAATACAAATCGTTGTTGGTAGTGGTGTCACGAATGAAAATGTGCAGCAATTGTTACGCGATACTGGAAGTACACAAGCCCACGTTGGTACAGCAGTGAGAGAAGGAAAATCGTGCTTTTGTGACGTTGTCGTTCAAAATGTACGAGAAATTGTAAAACTGATTAGTTGTTAAAGGAGATATCTAGATGAAAAAAAGTGAGATTATGTCATGGGTTAAAAGTATAGCTCTAGCTTTAATTATTGCAATTGTTTGTCGTGCATTTTTATTTACACCGTCGCTTGTGCAAGGGGAATCTATGATGCCAACGCTAAAAGATAATGAGAGAATGGTTGTGAATAAAATTGGATATAGTCTACAAGGGTTAAATCGTTTTACTATCATTGTCTTTCATGGGAATGAAGGGCATGATTTAGTAAAAAGAGTGATTGGTTTACCTGGAGACACAATTGAGTATAAAAATGATGTTTTATATGTAAATGGTAAAGCAGTTGCTGAACCATATTTAGATGAATATAAAAAGCAACTATCTGGAGGGCAGTTGACTCCTGACTTTACGTTAGAAGAGATAACTGGAAAGAAAACAGTTCCTGAAGGCTATGTATTTGTATTAGGAGATAATCGTCAAGTATCTAAAGATAGCCGAGCATTTGGTTTTGTTTCTGAAAAACAAATTGTTGGGAAAGGTTCAATGGTATTTTGGCCACTGCAGCATGCTAGAGCGTTATAATAGTTTGAAAAAAGCAATTAAACTCATTTAGAGTTTGATTGCTTTTTTTATTTTTATTCAAGCTAAGGGTAAAAAAACGTTGTCTGAATTGAAAGAATATTTTATAATTTAAAACAGATATTCTGTTTCGAAAATTGGGATTAATGTTCCGAAATATGGAACAAAGGAGGGCTTCATGAGTTATAACAAAACAGCAGTGAAAACAATGAGCATTTTAGAATTATTTTATCAGCATGATACGTTAACGTTAGCCGAGATGGTGAAATTGACTGATATGCCTAAAACATCCGTACACCGTCTTATTAAATCTCTAGAAGAAATGGGTTTGTTGCAAAAAACAATAGATGGTGCATACAGGTTAGGATTTGTTTTTTTACGATTTGGTCAGCTTGTTTCAGAGAGGTTATCTTTACGGAAAATTGCGAAGCCTTATATGAAAAAGTTACAGAAAGAAGTTGGACAAGCAGTTAATTTAATTATTCAGGATGGTAATGAAGCCATTTATATTGAAAAGATTGACGGTGATCAACCTGTACGTGTCTATACAGCTATTGGACGGCGAGCTCCGTTGTATGCCGGAGCGTGTCCACGTATTTTGCTTACATACTTCTCAAAAGAAGAGCAAGAAAATTATATAAATAATACAACTTTTGTTCCATTTGCAAAGGGCACGGTTACAGATGAAAATGAACTACGTAATATGTTGCAAACTGCAAAGGATAACGGTTATACCATTAGTTATTCAGAGCTTGAAAATCATACAGCGGCTATAGCTGCTCCGATTTTTGGAAGTGATGATATGGTTGTTGGGGGCATGAGTATTTCGGGACTAGAAGCTGAGTATAATGAAACAGCAATTATAAAATGGATTGAAAGTCTTACCCAAACAACGAAGCAAGTATCAATAGAATTAGGATGGAAAGAAAAGAAGGTAGGAGAATAATGAAGTTTTCAGCATTAGGTGATCAAGCAATTGTCGTGACATTTGGACAGAAAATCAATATGGAAATTTATAAGCAAGTACAATCTTTATTTGAGGCGTTACAAAATGAACCGTTTGCTGGGATGATAGAATGTGTTCCTTCTTATACATCTGTGACTATTTATTATGATTCCTACACATTGTATAGGGAAAAAAAGATGAATGTGTCACCATATGATTATGTTTGTTATCATGTGCAGTCCCTTTTAAAAGCTGAGAATCATAAGGAAATGAAAGAATATGAATATATATCTATTCCAGTTTGTTACGGCGGAGAATACGGCCCTGATTTGGAAGAAGTAGCAAAGTATCATGGGTTAACAATAGAAGATGTAATTCGTATTCATAGTGAATCCACTTATTTTGTTTATATGCTCGGTTTTACACCAGGATTTCCTTATTTAGGAGGTATGTCGCAACGGATTGCAACTCCCCGAAAACATACTCCTCGATTAAAGATTCCAGCAGGGTCTGTTGGAATCGGTGGAAGTCAAACGGGTATATATCCACTTGAAACACCAGGTGGATGGAATATTATCGGACGCACACCGATCTCTTTATTTCGTCCTCAAAAAGTACCGCCTACTTATATGCAAAGTGGTATGTATTTACGTTTCATCCCCATAACAGAAACAGAATTTCAGCAATGGGAGGATGAGAATGTATGAATATAGAGGTGTTACAACAAGGAATGTTGACGACTGTACAAGATTTAGGTAGACATACATATCAACAATACGGTGTACCAGTTGGCGGAGCGATGGACACAGTTGCACTTAGAATTGCAAATATGTTAGTTGGGAATGAAGAAGGAGAAGCTGGATTAGAAGTTACAATTATTGGGCCAAAGCTGTTAATTAAGCAGACGACATTAATTGCAATTGGCGGTGCGAATATGGAACCGCTTTTAAATGGAAAACGAGTTCCATTGTGGCGCCCGGTATTAGCTAAAGAGGGAAGTATGCTTTGTTTTAAGAAAATTCAGTCAGGATGCAGAGCATATGTAGCATTTGCTGGTGGAATTCATGTTCCAGCTGTAATGAAGAGCAAAAGTACATATATGCGAGCAAGTTTAGGCGGATTGCACGGTCGTGCTTTACAAAAAGGGGATCAATTGCAAATAGGTACACCTTCCCTTTGGGCAAAGCGTCTTATACAGCAGCTTGTAAATGAAAGACGAGATACAACGATGTGGGGAATAAATTCTAATTGTTTACCAAACTATCATCATTGTCCAGAGATTCGTGTCGTGGAAGGGTTAGAGTTTGAAAGATTTACGGGAGAGAGTCTTCGTTCTTTTTTTACAAAGCAATTTAAAATTTCCAATCATGCAGATCGAATGGGCTATCGTATAGACGGGGAGCAGGTAATGGTAGAGGGGAAATTAGAATTGTTATCAGATACTGTGACGCACGGGACAATCCAAGTACCACCTGAAGGACAACCTATTATATTAATGGCAGATCGTCAAACGACAGGTGGATATCCACGAATTGCTAATGTAATTTCAATTGATATACCGCTGCTTGCACAATTAAAGCCAGGAGATTATCTATCGTTTTCAAAAATTTCAGCAATAGAAGCACAGAAGCTATATATAAAACAAGAACAAACAATAAATCTTTTAAAAATGTTCATTAAGCTAAAAGGAGAGAAATCATGAAGGTAGTAGATTTAAATTGTGATTTAGGAGAAAGTTTTGGAGCCTATAACATAGGAAATGATGATGCGATTCTACCTTATGTTTCATCAGTAAACATTGCATGTGGATTTCACGCAGGTGATCCTTCAGTTATGCATAGCACAGTTGCAAAAGCGCTAGAACATCGTGTTTCAATAGGTGCGCATCCAGGCTTACCAGACCTTATAGGTTTTGGAAGAAGAATGATGCATGTTTCACCAGATGAAGTGTATGATTATATGATTTATCAAATCGGGGCATTAGACGGGTTTATTCGTGCATTGGGTGGAAAAATGAACCATGTTAAACCGCACGGTGCACTCTATAATCTAGCAGCAGTAAATTCAGAAATCGCAGATGCTATTGCAAAAGCTATTTATAAAGTAAATCCAGAACTTCTCTTATTCGGATTAGCAAGTAGCGAATTTGTGCGTGCAGGAGAAAAATATAATCTTCGTGTTGTGCAAGAAGTATTTGCAGATCGAACATATCAAAGTAACGGAACTTTAACAAATCGTACAGAATCGAATGCATTGATTACAAATGAAGAAGATGCGATAAGACAAGTATTGCAAATGGTGCAAAAAGGGAATGTTCCAACTGTTGATGGGACTATCGTTTCAATTGCAGCACATACAATTTGTATTCATGGGGATGGCTTGCATGCCGTGGATTATGCGAAAAGCATTTGCAATGCACTGCAGCAAGCACAAATTAAAATTTGTGCACCTTAACACGTAGAAAAGACAGGGGGATTACATATGGTGAAATTGATTGGAATTTTACTTGTAGCAATTGGTTTTTTATTCCGACTTAATACATTGTTAGTTGTTATGGTAGCTGGAATTGTAACAGGAATGGTATCTGGTATGTCATTTCATGAAGTGATAAGTTTATTTGGGAAATTCTTTATAGAAAATCGATATATGTCCATGCCAATTCTATTAACACTTCCGGTTATTGGGATTTTAGAGCGTTACGGATTGAAAGAACGAGCGGAAACACTGATTACAAAATCAAAAGGAGCAACGACTGGGCGCGTTCTTCTATCGTATTTTACCATTCGTGAAGCAACTGCAGCGATCGGGCTTAACATTGGAGGACATGCGCAAACAGTAAGACCACTTGTTGCACCAATGGCGGAAGGGGCGGCGCATGCTCGTTATGGAAAACTTCCGGAGAAATTAAGAGAAAAAATTAAAGCATACGCAGCGGCTGCAGAAAATACAGCATGGTTTTTTGGCGAAGATATTTTTATTGCAACGGGAGCTATTTTATTAATGAAAGGATTTTTTGATTCTGTCGGTATGCATGTTGGTGTGTGGGATATGGCACTTTGGGGGATTCCGACAGCAATTTCTGCATTTATTGTAAGTTGGATTCGTTTTCGTCAAATTGATAGACATATAGACGACGTCATGAAACAAGAAACGAATCAAGATAAGGAGGCGATGTAGCATGAAATTAATTACACTCGATACAATTTATTATCTGCTTGGTATTATTGTTGCATTTATTGCAATCCGTGTTGCTTTTGATGGTCAACATCCGAATCGTTTTGGTTCTAGTTTGTTTTGGGCGTTGTTTGCCATTACATTTTTATTTGGAAATATCATACCTTCGTTTTATGTCGGTTGTATCGTTTTAGTTATGGTTATTTTAGCATCATTAAACAAAGTAACAAAATCAAATGAACAAGAAGCACCAGTAGAAAATCGTGTAAAACATGCAGCAAAATTAGGCAATAAAATTTTTATGCCAGCTATATTAATCCCTTTGTTTACTATTATCGGAACGCTCACTCTTGGGAAACTGAAGATTGGAAATATATTTATTGTGGATCCTGAAAAAGTAACACTAATTGCACTCGCATTAGGTGCATTAGTTGCCTTTGCATTTGCGATGGCCATTACAAAAGCAAAAGTGACAGAACCAGTTCAAGAAGGAAGCCGTTTACTGCAAGCAGTAGGATGGGCCGTTATTTTACCACAAATGCTTGCTGCTCTTGGCGGTATATTTGCTAAATCTGGAGTTGGACAAGTAGTGGCGGATTTAGTTGGACAAGTATTGCCGACTGAATATCCACTCGTGGCTGTCATGGCATATTGCTTAGGAATGATGTTATTTACAATGGTAATGGGAAATGCCTTCGCTGCTTTTGCTGTAATTACAGGTGGGATTGGATTACCGCTTATCGTTCAAATGCACGGCGGAAATCCGGCAATTATGGCAGCGCTTGGTATGTTTGCTGGCTATTGCGGAACATTGTTAACGCCGATGGCTGCTAACTTTAATATTGTTCCAGCAATGTTATTAGAGCTTAAAGATAAAAATGCTGTTATTAAAGCGCAAGCGCCAGTTGCCATTGCTATTTTCATCATTAATATGCTTGTTATGTACGCACTTGTATATCGATTTTAAAGGGGGTGGGATTGATGAAAAAAATTTTATTAACAGGATTTGAACCATTTGGAGGAGAAAAAATTAATCCTGCTTGGGAAGTTGCTAAACAACTTGATCAAAAAAGCATAGGAGAATATACAATTGTTAGTAAACAAATTCCTACGGTTTTTCATACATCCTTACAAATGCTAGAATCTTATATTGATGAAGTAGATCCAGCTCTTGTCGTGTGTATTGGACAAGCAGGAGGGCGTTCCGACATTACAGTTGAGCGCGTTGCAATTAACGTAGATGATGCAAGAATTCCTGATAATAAAGGAAATCAGCCGATTGATATACCAGTGATTGAGGATGGCCCAGTGGCGTATTGGTCAACACTTCCTATAAAAGCGATTGTGAAGCAACTTCGTGAAGGGGGAATTCCAGCATCTGTTTCCCAAACAGCAGGGACGTTTGTATGTAATCATCTTTTTTATGGACTAATGCACATATTAGCAAAACAGGAAGATTCTATTTCTGGTGGTTTTGTACATATTCCGTTTTTACCAGAACAGGCGAGTGCATATTCTGGGCAACCGAGCATGTCGCTTTCTAACATTACAAAAGGAATAGAGCTTTTAATACAAACAGCTTTGGAAGTAGAAATAGATATAGTAGTAGCAGAAGGTACAACACACTAAGGGGAATTTTCCAAATTGCTGCATATGCCTGTTATAATGAAAGAAGAAATATACAAGAGGTGAATGTTGTGCAGCATTATGAAGAAGTGCGTTCTATTATTGACAATGCTAAGAAAATTACAGTGTTAACTGGAGCAGGTGCAAGTACAGAGAGTGGGATTCCAGACTTTCGATCAGCAAACGGTTTGTATGCAGATGCAAATGTAGAAATGTATTTATCAAGAGGATATTATAATCGAAACCCGAAAGATTTTTGGAAACATTATAAGGCAATCTTTCAAATTGAAACATTTCATCAATATAAACCGAATAGAGGACATGTATTTATTGCGCAGTTAGAGGAGAGCGGGAAAGATCTTGTTGTTTTAACACAAAATATTGATGGACTTCATCAATTGGGCGGAAGTAAACATGTCATTGATTTACATGGTACATTACAATCTGCTCATTGTCCAAAGTGTCGTACGAAATATAACTTACAATATATGATTGCACATGAAGTGCCGCGCTGTGAGAAATGTAATTTCATTTTAAATTCTGACGTTGTGTTATATGGAGACACATTGCCTCAATTTCAAACAGCCATTGAACGCTTGTATGAAACAGATGTATTGCTTGTAATGGGAACGTCGTTAAAAGTACAGCCTGTAGCGTCATTCCCGCAAATAGCAAAACGAGAGATAGGGGCAACGACAATCCTTATTAATGACGAGCGAACGGGGCAAGAATCGTATTTTGATTATGCGTTTCATGAAACAATTGGACAGTTTGTGGATGGATTTTTAGCAGGTGAGTAGACGAGACAGAGTAAATGAAACTAAGTGACAAAAGGTTCATGCTGGGCATACGGCAGGACCCAAAAATAAAGTTTACAATTACAATAAGCTTAAAAAATTTGCCCATAAAAGCGCGTTATCCTTTTTATATTAATTATAGAAAGGATGACGCGCTTTTTTATGAATGATCGAAAAAAACTATGATTTCTTTTTATTTGCTAAAGAATTACGTCGATACATGTCGCCTGCTGCTCTTAACCAGATTGTTATTAGAACAGGAAGTATGAGAAAAAACGAAGGTAATAGGGCCATCATTTTTTATGTGTACAGTTAAATTAAAAAGCAGCCACAATTTTTCTTACTCAGCTTTGTAGTCAATTCGAGGCGGCAACGCAAATCACAACTAAACCTAGAGGCCAATTCCTTATCTTCTTATCCTATTCTCATTCAGTTCTAATTGTTTAGAAATTTCATTCCCAGCCCGTATGACCATTTGTATAAGATTAGGAATGGTAGTAGTGGATGATGGCTGTGGATTCAGTATAAGACAAGAACGATGAGTAGTTCTTTGGTTGCGTTACAATTCTATAAAATAGTTTCAATTGTTCCATATAGAAGAATTTCAATCTTATATTCAGAATGAAAACTAGTTAATATTTATCTTATTAATATTGGTAATATTTTGACTATTATCAACTTGCCGATCATGGGAAAATTTGAAGTTCAACGAGAAGCAATCTATTCGGAAAATAACGGAAATCAGGAAATCCAGGATGAGTTTATTCTTTTATTGCCAAAGTTAAGTAGGAAGCAGCCTTTGGTTGCTCTTATTTTAAGTTGCTTTGGCACTACTTACAAGTTGAAACTCACTCTTATATTCTTAATATGTTTGGCTTACTTAAGCTGTTGAGGAGGAAGGAATATATGGAAAAGGAAGCAGTGTATCGAATTCATGAAAATGAAGTCGATTTAGCACGGTATCAGCTGCAGAAATTAAATCAGCTTCTGGTTTTTGCATCCCAGTGCAATGGGTTCTACAAAGAGAAGTTAATAGATGTATCCTTACCCATACGAACCTTGGAAGACATGTATAAAATCCCATTAACGACAAAAAAAGAGCTGGCTAAAGATCAAATCCAGAACGCTCCTTTTGGTCGCAATCATTCTTATCCGGAATCCAGTTATATTCGTTATCACCAGACGTCAGGCACATCCGGTAGGCCCCTTAAAGTATTGGATACAAAGGGAAGCTGGGATTGGTGGCAGGATTGCTGGCTGGAGGTATTAAAATCGTCCGGGGTAACGAGTCTCGATCGATTGTTTCTGGCATTCTCCTTTGGACCATTTATCGGTTTCTGGGCGGCCTATGAGGCGGCTAAAAAAGCAGGAACCTTGGTGATTCCGGGCGGAGGCCAATCGTCTATAGAGAGGCTGTACAGCATTTTGGAAAATAAGGCTAACATACTGTTGTGCACACCAAGCTATGCCCTTCATCTTGCAGAGGTAGCTGAGCAGCACGGCTTTGATATTAAAAACTCTCATGTTCATACGATCATTACAGCCGGTGAACCGGGTGGATCGATCCCATCCGTTCGTAGCCAGATTGAAAGTCTATGGAATGCCAAGCTATATGACCATGTGGGAATGACGGAAATGGGTGCTTATGGATATTCGTGCTCACAGCAAAACGGAATCCATGTAAATGAATCGCAATTTTTGGTAGAAGTCATCAATCCCGATACTTTGGAACCGGTTGAGGACGGGGAGAGTGGCGAACTGGTTCTGACGAATCTAGGTCGCTATGGTTTTCCGTTAATCCGCTATCGGACAGGGGATATGGTAAGAAAGAATAATAAGTCATGTACTTGTGGGAACCCCTACCGTTTTTTAGAAGGTGGGATCATCGGGCGTGCGGATGATATGATGATTGTCAGGGGCGTCAACATCTTCCCACAATCTATTGAAGCGATCGTCCGCGAGTTCCCGCAGGTTTCCGAATTTCGTATTGTTTACTATACGTTGGAAGAAATGAATCAGGTGAAGGTGCAGATCGAGGCGATAGAAGATGTTGTTAGCGATTTAAAAGTTCGTTTGCGGGAGAGAATCGGACTTCGAATCGAGGTTGAATCGGTTGAATATGGCACACTTCCCCGTTTTGAGATGAAGTCGAGAAGAGTATTGGATCAAAGGGACAGTAAAATAAGCAAAAATACCTTAAGTTAGGAAATGAAAAAATACGCTATTCTTTCTGTAGAATTATAGGAAAGGATGGCGTTTTTGATATGAACTTATCGATTTTTGATGAACTAGAATTGTTTTCTAAAGAGTTGCAACGATATATGTCACCTGATGCTTTAGAGCAATTAGTTAAAAATGTAGGATTTGTTAAACGAAAAAAGGAACGAATGTTCCTTTTTTCGTTTTTTCTTTATAAAGGGACCTTCTTGCATGCTAGATCATCTTGAAAAGCGATAGCTCCATCGACCATCGTTAATACTACCCGAACGTCTTGTATTTCCTCAACTGGTATTTCGAAGAGATTTTTGTCTAATACAACAATGTCTGCTAGTTTTCCCACTTCAAGTGTGCCTAATTCCTTTTCTCTGAATGATCCATAGGCAGGGGATAACGTATAATTTCTCAACACTTCGGATAGTGACAGACGCTCCTGCGGATTCCATCCTTCTGCCGGTGATCCATCATATCCAATTCTTGTTAGCGCACGGTAAATGCCTAGCATCGGATTTAATTGCACAATCGGATAATCAGTACCAAAAGCTAACATTGCACCTGAATCTTTTAGCGTTTTCATTGCAAAAACAAGGGGCTCACGTTCTTTTCCAATACGTGAAACATACGTTATCCGTTGCTCCTTACTAAGACCCAAATGTTCTGGTTGCATTGATGCGATCACGCCAAGCTTTTGGAAACGAGTGATTTCATCCGGATGAATGACCTCCACATGTTCCACACAATGCCTAGCATCTCGCTTGCCATTCTTTTTCCGGGCTTCCTCAAAACCATCCAAAGTTAGGCGAATTCCACCGTCACCAATCGCATGAATACGGATTTGAAAGCCTTCTTGATCAGCCTCTACTATCCATTTTTTCATCGTATCTGGAGAAACAGCTGTTTCCCCACAGGTTTCTGGTTTATCTGAATAGGGTTCAACTAAATACGCGGTATAACCAGTTAGTACTCCATCAACAAACTGTTTCAATCCCGAGACTCGAAGCTTGTCTGATGCATAAGTATCACGCAATTGTTTCGCACGCTCTATATCCCCGTTTAAGGGAGGGGAAAGGTGAATCCTCACAGTTAATTCTCCGTTTTTATCTAGGTCACTAAACAATTCATAATCCTGTAACTTTTCCATAGCAGGCGATCCATACAAATCGTTAACCGACGTCACACCCAGCGCAGCCGCTTGTCCGAGAAATCTTTTCATCATTCTCATACGGCGTTCCCTTGAAAAATTAAATGCATGATTCGACACTAGTGCAATCGCTGTCTCATACAAAATACCCGTCGGTTCTCCGTTTTCATCTTTTGCAATAATTCCGTAGGGCGGATTATCTGTATTTCGATTAATACCCGCAATCTCAAGCGCTTTGCTGTTTACCCAGACATAGTGCCCTTCCATATGAAAGAGTATAACAGGACGATCGGGGAGTACGCGATCGAGTGCAGCGCGATTGGGAAGCCCCTTGTTGTCCCAATTGTTTGAATCCCAACAAAAACCAATAATCCATGAATCTTCCGGCCTTGAATCAGCAAAATCAGTTACCATTTTTATCGCTTCTTCTTCTGAGCGTGCATCGGCTAGAAAAACACTGTCTTCTGCAAGACTTCCAAATAACATATGCAAGTGAAAATCATGAAAGCCAGCCATAATCAGTTGATCGGAATAATGATGTACTTTCGTGTTCGGTCCAATAAAAGGATTTATTTCTATTTCAGAACCAATGGCTACAATCTTATTATTAACAATGGCGATATAAGCAGGAATGGGCTTATCCGTAAGACCTGTAAAAACAGCATTACTTGAGATAACAATGTCAGCTTTTTGATTCATATTCATTAGTGACCTCCTAAGTTTATTAATATTCTGAATTTTATTTCCGTAAAATAAGCAACAATCGCATATTTTGTAATAGGATACTTTTCTCCATTAACAGTAATAAACACCTCACCGTCTATCACATAAAAAACTTCCCGCTCTTCTACATGCCAAGTTCCTTTACTAGGTTTGCCTATCCATGGGTGCTAAGTTTCTACACTTTATCTTTGCACTTCTTCAGCTGTAAGTTTTTTCGCAAAAAACATGATCATCATTTCTCTTTTTCCTAGGTAATTTTGAAGGAATAGGTTCTATAAATGTACTGCCTTAACATTTGTATCTTTTAAACGTTTGAACTCTTTTTTCATAAAGTATATGGCAATGAGAACGCCTGGAATTTCTGCAGCAGGACCTGCATACCATATACCTTCTACTCCCCAGAATTTCGGGAAAATAAATAGAAACGGGAACAAGAACAGCAGCGTCTTACTTAGATTTATAAATGTTGCCGTCCAGTTTCTCTCTTGGGCTTCGAAATAGCCGGCGATAAGTAAGCTAACAGCATTTAACGTGAACAGGAAATTAAATACAGTTGTTGCCCAGATGCCAAGTTTCTGCAATTCAGGATTACCGCCGGAGAAAAATGACATAATCGGATCTGCAAAATAGATTAGGATTGCAGTCAATATCACGAATAAAGTAACCGTGAAGATGATTGCTATTGTAATCGCTTGTTTAACGCGGTCAAAGTTGCCTGCACCGCAATTATAACTAATAATCGGTTGAAGTCCTATCACCCCCCCGAGCGCTACAAGCGCAAGCAGATTTGTGATATAGCCGTTTTGAATCGTGAAAGCGGCAACGTGCAACCCACCACCGTAGCTTTGCAGTAAGTTGTTGAAGAAAATAATGAGAAAAAATATCATGAACACACTGGAGAAAGATGCAAAACCCGTCCAGGTCACTTCACTGACTGTCTTTCGTTTTATTTTCATGTCTTTCCACTTTGGCTTAAGATTTGTTTTGCCTAGCAAGAAATAAAAAATTAGCAAAACAGGGATTGATTGCACAACGATGTTCGCCCAAGAAGAACCCATCATTCCCATATGAAACTTCACTACTAAAACCCATTCTAAAATTGATGCAACAACTGCTGCAACTAACCAACTGCTCATCGATAAGATAGGTTTTTCATCGATATTGGTTAAAATACTTAATACAACGGCTAATATCGTTAATGGCAATGAAATCCAGAGAGGATGGCTGTATTGCACTGCATATGGAAGCGATGCATCACTTGCTCCAAACAAGGTCATAATTTGATTTTCAAAGACCAATCCAATGAAAGCTAGCAGAGTAGAGACAAAGAGTGTAAACCACAAAGTTTGACCCATTATGCTTCTAGCTTCAGTAATTTTGCCTTTTCCAAGCCGAAGTGAAATGACCGCACCGGCTCCCACACCAAAAAGAACGCCAAGCATACGAGTAATGACCATGACCGTATAGCCAATACCAATCCCTTCGATTTCTACAACCTGAAATCCACTGACGAAATAGCCATCGATAACCGCAAACATTCCTGAAATAGCATTTGCCATAATTCCAGCCAAAGCAAACCGTAAATATAGTAACGGAATACTTTTCGTTCCAAGTGCTGAATCATATACTGGCTTATTCATCATTTCTGCTTTTTCTTTCTTCGATGAGGGACGGTTTCCTGCTAATTCCATGCGCATACCCTCCTAAAAAATAATTTATACAGCTTGATTTACAGGAATGTCTCTATTAGAAATCAAGTGCTTAACCCATTTAACTGTAAAGGTTATCATAGTTACACGCTGTTTATACTGAACACAATGAATTATCAAACATTTTTTAATAAATATGTTTGGGATCTTAGATCTGATTCTTTATGTCGCTACAGTTACGATTACAGTTCGCACAATATTACTGATTAAGGGTATTTTTATCTATATCCTCGTTTCCTCTTACAACACCTAATTCTTTTTGTCTCAGTGATAGGATGACCGCACAAGCAAAAATCGCTAATGTACCAATCACGAACATCCCGTTTGAAATGGCTAATTGTCCGAAGATCATTGGACCGAAAAATCCTCCTAAACTCGCAAATGCATTAACCGTTGCAATGCCGGCTGGTGCGGTAGATTCCGTGAAAAACAGGGTCATAAATGAGAAAAAGGCGCCTACAAATCCATACAGTCCAATCGCTGCGAAAGCAATCAACATGATCATCGTCAATGCGCTATGAGCAAACCCACACATAATAAAACCTGAAGCTGCAATGAGAAAGCTTGCAATTAAATGTTTCTTATGCTCATTTCTTTTATCAGAACTCCATCCAAAGAGTAACATGGAAGGGATCCCGATTAGTGCAGGTATAATCGTTAACCAGCCAATTTCCATATTATTTGAACTAGTGGCAAATGATTTAATGATACTCGGAAGCCAAAAACCAAGACCGTACATTGCTGTATAATTTGCAAAATAAATAAAAGCCAATTTCCACACCTTTGAGTCTTTAAACATTTCTAATTTCGATGCTTTATTTACTGCAAGGCTTTGACGTCTTTCTCTATCCAGTTCATTTTCTAGCCATTTTTTTTCTTCCTCTTTTAACCATTTAGCATCTTTCGGGCGATTATTTAAGTAAAACAGCGTGACAACTCCTAAAATAACGGCTGGGATTCCTTCGAGAATAAACATCCATCTCCAACCAGCTATCCCATACCATGCAATGTTATCCATAATCCAGGTAGATAATGGGGCCCCTATAATCGTACCAATCGGCAAAGCCATAACGAGAGATGCGGAAGCGCGCCCTCTTTCTTTATTTCGAAACCAATATGTAAAATATAGAATAATTCCTGGGAAAAAGCCTGCCTCAGCAATTCCGAGTGAAAAACGAGCGATGTACAAATGTGTGGCCGATTGTACAAATGCTGTTAAAGCTACTATGATGCCCCATGAAATCATAATTCTAGCAATCCAAACTTTTGCGCCAATTTTGTGCATGATCATATTGCTCGGTATTTCAAATAGGAAATACCCAAGAAAGAAAATCCCTGATAATAATCCAAAAACTTCTGCAGATAACCCCAGATTTGCATTCATTTCCAAAGCTGCAAAACCTAAATTCACACGATCCAAATAAGCAATGACATAACATATAAACGTAAATGGTAAAATGCGTATCATTGTTTTTTTGATTGTTGTACTTTCAATTGATTGATTCAATGAATTCATATTATACATTCCTCCTAAAATAACGAATCATCATTAGGCTCTACAATATTTAGCAAATTGCTTTGGTGGATATACTCATAGATTTGACAGCTTTTCTCGAATCACAATTAGAGAGCATTTTCAGTTAGTTTCGCCTTCATTTTAAATATAGGATCCCATCAAGAACTAACAAAACTTCTGCTGTGAGAGATGATTTTGTTAGTAGGAAGACATATTTTGGCTTTTACGTAATTATTTTTGGTGTAAACGTTAACATTTTTAGGCCTGCTAAATATTTAATATCTAATCAACGGGTTCCTTGTTTAGAAGATTACTATTTATAAAAGTTGGATTTTTTAAAAACATAATCCATCTGCTTAATAAACTCCTCATTACGCTCTTTTTGGTTTTTCGCTTCAACTTTCCCTTTGTAAGTTCAAATTAATTCCTCCTTTTTAATGATTGGATTGATAGTAACACGTGATTTTGTCGTATATGAATAACGAAATTCTGCTATATGACAATTGTGCTTATTTTTTAAAAAATTAAGAAAATACTGTATATTAAAAACGAACTACTAATATCAGTTAAAACATTTCTTTTTGAGCAGGGAATTTTTATCGGCAATAAGAGGCTTATCTATCTAAACAATGAACTAGAGCCTGATTAGACGGATAGGGTAAAAAAATACATTTGAGCTATCCTTTTTGTTATTCTATTGATAGAAGGCTTTTGAGAAAGGAAAAAAATTTCTTATTACATTTAACAATTGCTAAAATCGGATATAAAGAAAGCAATATGTATTACAAAGTAGTAGAGAATTTAAAGGGGTGAATGACATTAATAGAGATTATACAATCCAGACTGTGCAAAACGCTATGCAAATCTTGCGTTTGTTCACAGTAGAAAAACGGGAATGGACATTGTCAGAGATTGCTAGAAAAAAATCCATGAGTATCAGTACTACAAAGCGCCTTTTGAATGTATTGGAAAACTATGGGTATTTGGAGAGGGGGGCAGGAACTAAAAAATATAGGCTTAGTCTGTCGATTTTAAAATTATCCGGTATTGTCAAAACAACAATGGAAATTCACAGAGAAGCTCGTCCGATTTTAAAAAAACTAGTCAACGATTTTGGTGAAGCTGTTCATATTGGAGTTTTAGAAGGAACAGAAACGATTTATTTGGACAAAATGGAAGGGTTACATCCAGTCCGTTTATCTTCCCACATTGGAAAGAATAATCCAGTATATTGCACTGGATGCGGAAAAGTTATTCTTGCTTTTAAAGAACAAACAGAACAGGAAAAAATCATTAAAACGATTGAACTGCAACGATTTCATCAGTTTAGTTCAAAAACGGTTAGAAATGCAAGAGAATTAGAGAGTCATCTTAGTCAAATCAAAAAGCAAGGATATGCAGTTTGTATAGATGAATTTAGTGAAGGCATAACCAGTATAGCAGCTCCTATCTACGATTATAATGAATCTGTCGTCGCTTCAATCAGTATTACTGGACCTAGTAACCGGATAGATATTCCACAAATTGTAGAAGGTACGGTGAAAGCAGGAAAAGACATTTCGAAAAGCCTTGGATATATTTATTAATATGAATATGGAATAAGAAAGAAGGGAAGGTAATGAAACAAAGAAGCTTTTCATCACTTGAAAATGCATTACGTATACTGGAGGTATTTAGCGTTGAAGAACCAGATTTTAGTGTGAAAGAGATTGCAGATCGGCTTTCGATTGCTGACAGTACAGCTCATCGATTGCTGTCCACGCTTAAAAAAGAAGGATTCATTGCAAAAGATACTATAAATAATAAATATCGTCTCGGTATTTCTATACGCGCATTAGAATCCGTTTTAATAAAAGATTTGGCCTTATATAATGCATCTACGTCAATTTTGTATTCACTGGCTAAAAAAGTGAATGAGGCATCCTCACTCTGCATTTTATATAATAATCAAACTTTTTATGTTAATACAGTGGATTCTGATCGTCCTATTTATGACGGATTGACGTACGTAGGAAAATCTCAGCCTGTCTTAAGTACAAGCGCAGGAAAGGTGTTAATTTCCACTAAATCGGAAGAAAAAATAGAGGAAATTATTTCTATGGAAGCAACATTTAATAAAACAGATAAGCTTCAGTATGATTTAACAGAGTTACTGCACGTTCAAGAAAAGGGTTATGCAATTAGTTATAACAATTTTTCCTCTGGATTAACATCAATTGCTGCACCAGTAAAAAATGAGAGCGGAGACATTATAGCAGCTATTGAATTAATTGGTCCTGAGCAACGTATTCGGCCTTCCTATGTTAATACATATGTAAAAATGGTGATAGAAGCCACGAGAGAATTGGAAAAATCCTTATACAGGAATAATTAATAAAAAAGAAGTATCGAAAGAGTTTTCCGACTGTTCTGACATGCGGAAAACTCTTTTTTATGTCATGCACCTTTAACCATTCACCTTGTTAATTTGTAGCAATACAAAGCGACGAAGAAAGGTTAGGTCATGAAAATTGTTTTATACAAGGAAATATCCTTTTTAGAAGAAAAAAGATACCTTTTCGTTATAAGTAGGAAAGCGCTAGAAAGTGTATTTAATTGAATATTCTAAAAATAAAAATACAAATTGCCACATAGAAGAATGTTCGTTTTATAAATGACAAAATATTGTGATAACATTCAAAATAGTAATCATGAAAGCAATTATATTAAAGGGAGAACGATAATGATGATTTCTGAAAAGAGAAAAGAAATGTTTATGGAGCCTGGCATTCACGTAGAGGATATTCAATCTCAAAAACTTCAAAAACAACTGGATTATATTTTTGGGAATTCGAAATTCTATCAGAACAAGTTTAAAGAATTAGGTATTGAAAGAAGCGATATTAAAGAGTTAACTGATTTAGCAAAACTGCCGTTTACCTATAAGCATGAAATCAGGGAAAGCCAAAATATATTGCCGCCACTAGGTTCGCATGCGATTGTCGATATGAAAGAAGTTATTCGTGTGCATTCATCGTCCGGTACGACTGGCCGACCGACTTATGTTGGAATTACTAGACATGACTATGATGTTTGGACAGAAATGCTAGCAAGAGCTGCATATACTCATGGGATTAGAAAAGAAAGCAAAGTTGTTTTCGCAATGGGTCTTTCCTTCTTTGTTGGAAGTTCCTTCAAGGATGGAATAGAAAGGTTAGGCGCTACTTTTATTCCGATTGGTACAGGTGCCTCGGATCGAGTCATCAGAAGTATCATCGACTTCGAGGCTGACGCTTTGTTCTGTACGCCATCTTATGCATCTCATTTAGCTGAATTTGTCAGGAAAAATTACAACATGGAGCCTTCCGAGTTAAGCATTAAACTCATGTCTGTCGGTGGAGAGCCAGGTGGGGGATTACCTGAGGTTCGTAAAAAAATTGAACAGGATTGGGGTTGCAAAGTCGTGGAAGCGATGGGAAATGCCGATATGGCTCCCGTGATGTTCAGTGAATGCCAAGAGCAGAAAGGTATGCACTTCATCGGATCGGATTATGTCATTTGCGAAATTATTGATCCTGAAACAGGAGAAGTTGTTCCACATAGCGATCGTATGGAGGGTGAACTTGTTTATACAGCTATTGACCGTGAATGTGTCCCACTTGTTCGGTTCAGAACAAGAGATTTAGTTCAAGTCGATACAACACCATGTAAGTGTGGACGACGCAGTTTCCGTCTGCGCTGTGTTGGAAGAACCGACGATATGTTAATCGTTCGCGGAGTGAATGTTTTCCCATCAGCGATCAAGGATGTAGTAAATAGTTTTAGGCCGAAAACAACAGGTGAAATTCGGATTCTACTGAAAGAGAAGCCACCTTTAGCGGAGTCACCACTTCCAATTAAAGTGGAGTATTCAAAAGGCTTAAATGAAAATGAAAAAGGCGCATTGAAGAAAGAAATCGAATCTGTGTTACGAGCTAAACTATTTTTCACAGCTGATGTTCAACTCGTTCTAGAAGAATCGTTACCGCGTTTTGAAATGAAAGCAAAATTAACTGAAGATTTATATGAAAAGTAAAAAAATAGTTTGAAATGAAAATGTTTAAATGAAGAGGAGATGGATAGAGTGAGCAATATCGTACTGATAGATGGAGCACGCACTGCATTCACAGAAATTTCAGGTACGTTTAGAGAGATTTCCGCAACAGATTTAGGAGCAGAAGCAGCTCGAGAAGCGATTCGTAAAGCGAAAATTGACCCAGAGGAAATAGATCAAGTCGTATTTGGAAATGTTCAGCAGTCGAGTAAAGATGCACATTATCTTGCTCGTCATGTAGGTTTAAAGGCAGGGCTTCCCGTTCATGTACCCGCATTAACGATTAATCGCTTATGCGGAACTGGTTTAGAAGCTATTTTAACGGCCGCACGCTATATTATGAACGGCGAAGCAAAAGTGGTGTTGGCCGGAGGAACGGAAAGTATGAGTCAAGTCCCGCACGTGATTCCTGGAATGAGATGGGGGAGCCCGTTGGGAGGGCCTACTATAGAAGATTGGGTGTGGGATGGATTATATGATACGTATGGTGGATGTAGTATGGCTGTTACTGCGGAAAATTTAGCAGAAAAATATAGAATCACTCGTGAAGAGATTGACAGTCATGCATTATTAAGTCATGAGCGGGCGCTGGCAGCGATGGAAAAAGGATATTTGAAGGAAGAAATTGTTCCGATAACGGTTCCGGACAGAAAAGGAAGCAGAGTGGTTGAAGATGATGAACATGTTCGGAAAACAAGCATGGAAAAGCTCGGTAAACTAAAAGCTCGCTTTATCGAAAATGGCGTTGTAACACCTGGAAACGCGAGTGGAATGGTTGATGGCGCTGCGGCTGTTATTGTCACTTCAAGTGAATATGCTGAAGAAAAAGGCCTGAAGCCTATTGCGAGACTGGTTTCCTGGGATGTGGTTGGTGTTGATCCAAAATACATGGGTATTGGACCAGTACCTGCAATTCAAAATGCTTTACAAAAAGCGGGATTAAGAATGGAAGATTTAGACTTAATTGAAATCAATGAAGCTTTCTCTGCACAGTATTTAGCATGTCAGAAAGAGCTAGGCTTTGACCCAGAGAAAGGAAATGTGAATGGCGGTGCGATTGCGCTAGGACATCCACTTGCAGCTAGTGGCACAAGAATTACTCTTTCTCTTGCTTATGAATTAAAAAGGTGTAACAAAAGGTATGGAGCTTCTGCTGTCTGTATAGGCGGGGGACAAGGGATAGCATCAATTTGGGAACGATTGTAATAGAGCGATAAATTAGTTGACAGAAACACAAGTATGTATTCCCGTCAATAATTTTGTGAAATCTTGCAGAAATAGAATGTTGGGATTTTTTATTATTAACTTTTTGAATATTATAAATATATAGATGCTTAACAATAAAAGTATAAAGGAGTTGGTAAAAATGATTGTAGATTACAAGTTTAGAGTAAGATGGGGAGATACCGACGCCGCGGGAATTGTATTTTATCCGAACTTTTATAAATGGATGGACGAAGCCACGCATGAGTTTTTAGCTGCTA
Organism: Bacillus sp. S2(2024); assembly: GCF_050474045.1. Lineage (NCBI taxonomy): Bacteria > Bacillati > Bacillota > Bacilli > Caryophanales > Bacillaceae > Bacillus > Bacillus sp. S2(2024). The sequence continues at coordinate 2,276,348 of NZ_JBFLUS010000003.1, read as the reverse complement.
TAGGGTCTCCATCATCTACCTTGTACGTTGAGCAGCAAATCAGTGTTCCGCTTCTTGAAGCGAATTGTCAGTTTAAGAGGCCGCTATTTTTTGAGGATCATGTGACCGTTCGCAGTTCAGTCGCGGAAATGCACCAAAAAGTATTCAAAATAAGCCACATGTTTCTCAAAGATGAAACGATGGTAGCAGAAGGATATGAAATTCGGGCTTGGACATCGTTTAAAGAAAAGCCGAAAGCTCATCCGATTCCGAACCATATCCGAGAAAAAATGATGCCTGAAAATGTAGGGGTCGTGAAGAACTGAAGCAATTGTTGACGGATAAGAAAGAAGAGAATCACTTTTTTACCATTTAATTCAGATGATACTTCTAAAACAATAATAGATTATAGCAAATTCATCATTCATAGTTATAACTTTATATATTCTATAAAACTTAGAAATGGGGCGTAATTTCATGAAAAGTGTAAACAAATGTGATGTGATTGTGGTTGGAGCAGGACCAGTTGGGTTGACAGCTGTGTTGGCGCTACAAAAAAAGGGAATCTCATGCGTGATTATCGAAGCGGAACCAAAAGACCGTCCGCGTCCAGGTAGCCGTGCAATCTATCTACACAGCGCGACATTAAAACTACTGGAAGAAACATCAAAAGGACTAGGCTTTGAATTAGCCAAAAACGGAATTATCTGGCCAGTAAAGCGAACGCTCTATAAAGGAAAAGAAGTATATGTGAAAAATTATGGGGTCACCAACAATCAGGATCCAAATAAATTGCCGCATTTTACTGCGCTTCACCAAGACCATATTGAAAAACATATTTATAACGCCTGTATTGAAGCCGGAGTGAAGTTTGTATGGGGAGCACCTGTCGCTAAACTAAACATTCAGGACAATGGGGTAACATTAATTACTGAATCAGGAGATGTTAGGGAAGCAAAGTATATTATTGGAGCAGATGGCGCCCGTTCAGTGGTTCGTGAACAGGCGGGCCTTAAGCTGGAAGGGCCACGCACAAACGATACATTCCTCGTTGTGGATGTCAAGGAGGACGAAGAAAATCCCCTTCCTCTTGAACGAATTTTCCATTATCATCACCCAGCAATGGGTCGCCGTAACGTGATGCTCGTTCCTTTTAAAGGTGGATGGCGCGTTGATCTTCAATTACTTGAAGACGACGACGTTGAAGAATTTACAAATATTGAAGGTGTGAAAAAGTGGTTGTCTAAAGTAATGGATCCGAAATATGCAGAGCGCATTACCTGGATATCTTCTTATCGTTTCCATCAAGTAGTCGCTAATTCATTTACGGATGAAAAGCACCGGGTTCTTTTGGCTGGAGAAGCGGCTCATTTGTTTGCACCATTTGGTGCCCGCGGACTGAATTCGGGTGTGCCGGATGCGATTATTGCGGTACGCGGGATCGAAAAAGCCCTTAGGACAGATACGGAGGAAATGCGTCGTGAAGCGATCGGAGCTTCAGCAACAGAGCGTAGAATTGCTGCCCAGTGGAATCGTGATGGATCTACTACCGCACTCCACCATTTGCAGGGAGAGGCAAAAGAAATTGATATGAAACGAGCAGTCGCTGCTTCACTCACATCCATTGTCCCAAGGCTTGGTCGCTGGCTTGATGAAGGTCCGTACGGTCCGAAATTTGGTCCGCCTGAACTGACGACGAAATATTAATGCAAAGAGAGAAGCTAATTCTCGCAAAAAAGCGGATCTGATCATCAGGACAAAGGTAAAAGGAGAGGAACTTAATGGTAGTTATGCTGAGTGAGGAAAAACATGGGACGGGTGCTCGTACAGTGAATGATTGGATAGAACGTTTACTAGCTATTGATTGGTATAAACAGGTAGGTCAACAGCAAGAAGGTGCAGTGGAGAAGATAAATCAATTTATGCGAACACTGGGTGTAAATGAATATGAAATAAAATGGTTATCCAAAGATCAAGTGTCCGATGCCATCCAACGTCTTACCTTTGAGGGAAGTAGCCTTTGGAGAATTTTAGAAAAAGTACCAGATCAACTGAAAGTTAAAATAAATGAAACCGGTAATGAGTCATTGCTTGAAAAGGTAGTGGATATCGTACCAGAAGCAGTATTTCATAATGCTTTTGCAAGAGCTTTTCGTACGTTTGGTGAAGAAAAAACGGTGCAGTTTCTTGTGGGGCATGCGATGTATGTCAGTACACTGATTTGCACAGCTGTACTGGCTGAAGAACCGAATCTTTTTTTACCTATAGTAGAACTGCTTGAAGCAGGTTACCTGCCACTTGGACCAGAAGGGAATACATTTTATCTTGTTTAAGACACATGAAGAAGCTTTATAGAATAAGAGAATCGTTGTTTGGAAGAGCCTGCCATATATGTTGCTAGCTATATAGATACCTTAAAGTAATTTATTATCTTTCACGGGATTAGAGGATATCTCCTAGCGACTAAAGGGAATTGTTAATAATGAAGAATGATATGAATGGAGGATATGGAAATGAAGTTAGTTACATTTAGCCGCGAAGGTATAACACAACGTGTTGGAGCAATCGTTAACGAAGAAGTCATCGATCTGCATGTTGCCTATAAGTCTTTACTTGCATCAGAAGGAAAAATTCGTGCCCAACAAATTGCCGATGCATTTGTTCCGGCAGACATGACTGGATTTTTACAAGGTGGAAGAGAAAGTATAGAGCTTGCCCAAAATGCAATTGGTTATGCACTAGAAAATAAAGCCGACAATGGATACAGACTTGTATATGATTTAAATGAAGTAAAAGTTGAAGCGCCAGTTCCGGTACCTGGAAAAATAATCTGTGTTGGTCACAATTATCGCGAGCATATTTTAGAAATGAAACGCGAGCTTCCATCATACCCGGTTGTATTCGCTAAATTTGCTAATACGGTCATTGGTCCACAAGATGACATTCCATTTTATCCAATTTCAGAACAGCTTGACTATGAGGCAGAATTTGCTTTTGTAATTGGAAAACGTGCAAGAAACGTATCACAAGAAGAGGCTCTTGAGTACGTAGCTGGATACACTATTGCTAATGATGTAACGTACCGCGATCTTCAAAGACGCACTCTCCAATGGCTGCAAGGTAAAACTGTTGAAGGAAGCGCACCAATGGGGCCATGGTTAGTAACATCTGATGAACTTCAAGATCCTGCTGGTTTAGAAGTTGTTTTAAATGTTAATGGTGAAGAACGTCAGCGTTCTAATACTGCTAATCTAGTATTCTCTGTTCAGTACTTAGTTGAATTTTTATCAAGCTTAATAACGCTTGAGCCCGGAGATGTCATTTTAACAGGTACTCCAGGAGGAGTAGGAGTTGCACGTGATCCACAAGTCTTCTTGAAAGATGGGGATGTTGTCAAAATTGAGATTGATAAAATTGGTGCTCTTGAAAACCGTGTAATGAGTATCAAAGAAGTAGCTGAGGTAAAAAAGTGATGGCTACTTTAAAGGTTAAAGATTCCGTTAAATCCGTTCAACAATCGCTTGATCAGGTGATCCAAAAAGCAGAAGGGCTTTCCGACGATGTACTTCGTTGGAACCCTAATGAAGAAGAATGGTCTGTTATGCAAATTCTTTGTCATCTCGTTGAAGCGGTTCCTTATTGGCTTGATGAAATTGAACAGCTTTTAGAGGCTCCAGGTAAAGAGTGGGGGCGGGGTTTGCAGAATGAGGATCGTTTAGCTGCTGTAAAAAAAGGTAAGGTTGACAGCACTTCTTTATCCGATGTTTTAAACGAATTAGAAGCGTTAAAACCACAAGTAGAACAAACGCTTAACAAATTAGATGAGGAGAAATTAACGATGGAGGCACCTAGCCGAAATCCTCGTTTTGGTACAAAGCCTATTTTATTTATCGTGGATCATTTACTTGTTGAACATACGAGTAAGCATTTAGGACAAATCGAGCGCAATTTATTCAAAGCCAATAAGTAATGGAACAGGAGGAATAGGGAATGGCTGAAAAAATGGATTTTTTTAAAAGTAAAATAGTTCAAGACTTTACAAAAGATATTCGACAATACAATCTCGGGCCACTTTGGGAGGCAATTCCAGAATTGATGCATCATCAGCCGGAGCCACATGCACAGGCATACCTCTGGAAATGGGATTTACTTGAGAAAAAATTAGGAGAAGCGGCACAAATTTTCACTCCTGAGCGCGGTGGTGAACGAAGAGCAATTTATCTTCAAAACCCTGGTTTAGACTATCGTCAGCCGTGGGGATGGGCATCTACTTCTCAAACGCTTTACGCAGCAATCCAACTGCTTCAGCCTAATGAAGTAGCACCTTCTCATCGTCATACACAAAATGCCCTTCGGTTTATTACACAGGGTGAAGGCGCTTATTCTATTGTTGAAGGTGAACGTATTTTTATGGAAGAAGGAGATTTCGTTATTACTCCAAAAAACCTCTGGCATGGCCATGGTCATGAAGGTACAGAGCCGATGATTTGGATGGATGTTCTCGATATCCCGACAATCTATATGATGGGTGGTACGTTTTTCCAGCCTTATCCCGAAAGAATCGAACAACCGAAGGTACCAGATAACTATTCTGCACAGCGATATGAAGGCGGTATGGTTCGCCCAATTTCTGATCGTCATCCTAAGGTAGCTCCACTTGGTGCTTATAAATGGAATCAAACATTGAAAGCTATTGAGGGATTATCGCGCTTTGAGCCAGATCCATATGATGGTTATGCTGTAGAATTTATTAACCCATCAAATGGTCAAACGGCGAATCCAAATATTGGAGCATGGATGCAGAAGCTTCCAAAAGGATTTCATTCAAAAGCTCATCGCCACACGCATTCGACGATTTACCAAGTATTTAGAGGTTCTGGTTACAGCATAATTAACGGCGTTCGATTTGACTGGTCACAAGGAGATTACTTTATTATTCCGAACTGGGCAGTCCATGAACACATAGCGTTAGAAGATACGTTCTTCTTCTCTGTAAACGATTTACCGATTATGGAAAAATTCGATCTTGAGCAAGAGAAGCCATATGAAAGCAATAATGGTTATCAAGAAGTAAAGGGTGAGTTTAAACCTATTGTTTTAGTATAAATTCTGATATGTTTCACAATTCTGGTACAAAAAACATTTGATAAGGACATAGAATCTGAATGGGCTGTTTAATGACCGATTAGGGTGTAATTCCAAATAGCTTATATATAAATCCAACTTTAGCTAGGTGATGATCTTGTTATTAAAAAAACAAACTAAGACATGTTGTCTCCAATATCAATTGTTATTAGCAGAAATAGAAAAAATTAGGGAACTAATGATGTTTATTGCCCTTGAAAAAGGCTTTACGGATTCTAAAACGATAGAGATAATCCAAAAACTAGATCAACTGTTGAATAGAACTAACTGATAATTCCCTAAACGATAATATTTAGCATTTTTCTATCCAAATGGAAACAAAACTTTTGTTATGGGGGTGTCTCAAAATATTAGCTTGATGGGTATGTTAGCGTTACCCCTAATAGAATAAGAAGCAAGAACAAATAACGCATGGTTGGTTTCTTTTATCCATGCGTTATTTGTTTTATTATTTAGGAATTAATTCACAATAAGAGAGTTGCTTGTTATGAAAATTGAGTCTATTATCTCGCATTAATGGGAAGTAAGCCCTCCACCTCAAGATTATGAGGTGGGGGTGAAAAAAACTGATGGAAATTTCACTTTATATTATTTTTTTAATGATAAACCATAAACAATCGTTTCACTTGGTGTTGTGATTTTAAAGCCTGTATTGTAATCTAGCGTCATTGTGTTTCCGATATAATCTTTTGTGAAGTCATCGATTTGAATAACAAGCTGTTCGTCTTCAAATACGACATCATTGGCATGATATTCATCGACAATTAAATCGATATTTACATAGACAGTACATGTATTGCCTATAGTTCCTTTTACCCTAATAACTATTTTTCCTTCGTTTTGTGATTGTTCCAGTTTTTCTTTTGCTGTATTTGTAACACGAATATTCATGTAATCCCTTCCTTTTCTTAAACTATTATTCTATTATGGCAAAAATATAATAAACCGGCTACTCGTGCACATAAGAAAACTTATCAGCTTTTGTTAAACACACTATAAAATTATTAGGGGTACTGTCCTATCGCTATCAAGTTAAGAAATTTACTGTTTCCCAAAATGAAAATTTCATCTCTCCATAGTTGTTCGTGGGAATACAGATTTCGATTTTCTGGGTTTGAAATAAAGCCACGATGTTTATATAAAATAGGAAAGAAACAAGGAATTACTATATAAATAGTAGAAGAATTATATACAAGCAAGATTAGGATATTAGAAAAGCACTTTCAACCTAATGTAATAAGAGAAAGCTAATCGGGTTGTTTTTACTACTATTAGGAAGGGGTGTAAAACTTGCATACAAAACGGTGTACGCATAATAATTGCAAATGTTTTATTGTTCCTAACTATATTTTGGAGAATTTAGCACAAAATGAAGTAGAAGCAGCACGAATTACTTTAGATAAAAGTCTGAAAGTTCGAAATTATAGAATTTTTAAAGAATATGATATTGATGGTGTTGTCTCCTTAACTGATGCTGGAACAGGAACTCGAGGTGAGTCTGCTCGCCATGTATACGATTGCAAAGGGGGAACAAATCTTAGAGTGAATGAGGTTAGAAAAGAAGGAGACAGATCAAGCGGGGATACTGTCGTTAACCATGCGTACGATTATGCTGGAATTGTGCGTGACTATTTTAAGAATGTGTTCCACCGTAATTCTATTGATGATAATGGGCTAGATCTCATTCTGAATGTTCACTATGGGCATAACTTTCAAAATGCCTATTGGGACGGTGATGAAATGGTGTTTGGTGATGGAGATGGAATTATTTTTACAAGTTTTTCAAATTCACTCGATGTTATTGGGCACGAGCTTACACATGGTATTACTCAATTCACTAACGGATTAGAGTATGAAGGACAACCTGGAGCTTTGAATGAACATATTTCGGACGTGTTCGGAATAGCAATTAAGCAATCATATTTAAAGGAAACAGCACGAGATGCGGATTGGCTAATTGGTGCTGATATAATGGGACCAACACTAAAAGGACAAGCCCTTCGTTCAATGAAAGCACCTGGTACTGCATTTGATAACCGACTAATGGGTAAGGATATGCAACCTGATCATATGAAAAACTATTATCAAGGAGATCTTGATCACCATGGTGTCCATATCAATAGTGGCATACCAAACAAGGTGTTTTATCTAGTATCTATGGAGATTGGAACAGATAAGGCAGCTTTGATATGGTATAATGCAATACAAAATTTATTTACAACTACAAACTTCAATCAATTTGCACAAATCGTAATTAAAGCAGCGCAAAAACTTGTTGATAGTGGAAAAGTTCCTAAAACGGCTGCAAAAACAGTAGAATCTGCTTTTAAAACGGTGGGACTACCTTCTTAGACATATTCTTTATCATGAATTGGAGGCTTAATATTAATATGCATATCCAGTTTAGCTGCATTGGGGGGATCGCTAATCTCCATTTAACCTTTCAGACAAATACGGTCGAATTACCAAAGGAAATAGCTAAGAAATTACTTGATTTAATCAAGCAAGCTAATATTTTTAATCTCAAACCAAGTGAATTAGAGGTTGTTACAACCAAAGGAGCCGATGCTTTTTCTTATCAGCTAAGGATAGAAGATGGAAAAGAGTCAAAATCCTTTTCATTTACCGATGTAACAGCTCCGCAGGAAGTGCAACCTTTATTGGATTATTTACGTAACTTGGCGATTGCAGAAAAAATGGAAGAATAATTTCCCTGTTCCAAAGATACTTTTAGTAAATCCGATAGCACCATAAACGACCGTTTATGGTGCTTTATTTCTATCTAACTAGAGAAAAATACTATTCCAATTCAGTTTCAAAAATCATTACCAAAAATAAAAGGTCCTAACATATTAGACATATATAATATGTTAGGACCTTTATATTTTAAGTTTTTTGAATTTAGGTCTTGATAAAACGGTTTGATCGGTTGTTATTTTTAAAGTTCACATTTATCTAATGGAATGACTTTTGTTTTCTTTGTAAATTTATAACCTAGCCAAAGTATTAAGAAAAGAGGTAGGCCAATATATGAAACGAGTACACCGTTCCAGTCAATCGATTTTCCCGTAAATGCACCGTAGTTTTGACCAAGAATAACGATTACACATAATGTAAATGCAAAGATAGGACCGAATGGGAACCATTTTGCTTTATATGGTAAGTCATTTAAGTCTTTTCCTTGTGCAATGTATGCCTTGCGGAAACGATAGTGACTAATCGCAATTCCGATCCAAGCGATGAAGCCTGACATACCAGAAGCATTTAAGAGCCATACGTAGACCACGCCATCACCGAATAAAGAAGCTAAGAAAGCAGCACATCCAACTAATGATGTTGCAATCAATGCATTTACAGGTATACCACGACTATTTAGTTTTCCTAAAAATTTAGGTGCTTTACCTTGGTTTGCTAGATCCCAAAGCATACGTGATGCTGCATACATACCAGAGTTACCAGCAGACAGAACAGCTGTTAAAATAACGGCGTTCATTACTGATGCCGCAAAGGCAACACCTGCTTTAGCGAATACAAGTGTAAATGGACTTACTGTCACATCACTTGCTGCAAGGTTTTTGTCTGTATATGGAATGAGTAAACCAATTACAAGAATTGCTAAAATATAGAACAGTAGAATTCGCCAAAAGATGCTGCGAATTGCTTTTGGAATACTGCGTTGTGGATCTTTAGTTTCACCAGCCGCAACTCCTAATAATTCTGTTCCTTGGAATGAAAATCCAGCTGCCATAAATACACCGATAATTGCCATGAAGCCGCCGCTAAACGGTGCATCTGCAACTGTGAAGTTTTTAAAACCAACAGGCTCTCCACCCATAATACCGAAAATCATAAGAAAACCGACGATTAAAAAGGCAATAACAGTTACAACTTTAATAAGTGCAAACCAGTATTCAGCTTCCCCAAATCCTTTGACAGATAAATAATTTAAAAGGAACATAATAGCTAAACAAATCCCGCTCCAAAGCAGGGAAGAGGTATTTGGGAACCAAAACTTCATAATTAATGTAACTGCAGAGAGTTCAGCTGCAATCGTGATAGCCCAGTTATACCAGTAGTTCCAACCTAATGCAAACCCAAGAGATGGGTCAACAAATCTTGTTGCGTAGGTGCTAAATGATCCTGCTACAGGAATGTACGATGCTAATTCTGCTAAACTTGTCATTAAAAAATATACCATAATACCAATTGCAGCATAGGCGACGAGAGCACCGCCAGGACCAGCCGTGTGGACAACACCACCGCTTGCTAGGAATAAACCTGTTCCGATTGTACCACCAAGTGAAATCATTGTAAGATGGCGAGATTTCAATCCGCGTTTTAGCTCGCCATGTGTTTGTGCAGATTGATTTGTAGACGTAGAGGTAACTTTTGTAGTTGCGCCATTCATTTTCAACACTCCTTTTCTTGTAAGATAGGAAGGAGCGGGGGGAATAAAAAAAACCGCCAAAGGACTTTAGCGGAGCATTTCAAAAATAACCACCCCATCATACCTTCCGTTAAGATAGCGCCCCACGCTTACACGGTAATTTTGTAAACGTGACAGTTCTGTCCCTATTCGAAAACAGCCCCAGCATATACTTCCAGAGAAGAAGTATAAACTTCGGCAGCTTTTCCTTTCATTCGGAGTTATTGACGTTCTCTGTGTCTCGTCCGGACTACTAATAAAAGCCGCAACCTCTACCTCATCGGATTGATGAGGATTTCTCTATTGCTATGATTTTTAATATATCGCAATTGTAATGATTTTCTGAGAATATTGCAAGGATTTTTTTGTAGAAAAAAAGAGAAAAAGAATGGTTATTTTGGAAAAGCGCTTTCAAAATTCGTCCCGATCCTAAAAAATATGTAATAAGTAACCTCCCGATGAAAAAGGTTATACAATAGTTTCGCATTATGTTTCAAAAAATCCTTTAAAATTAACAGAAAATTGAGACAAATAAATTTCGACAAAATATATTGTCGAAGAGGAGACTAAAACAAAAACAAGCTTCCCTTTATGGGGAAACTTGTTTTTGTTTGTATGTTGTGATTGATTACGAATCGTAATAATCAGTGCGATTGTAACGACAAGACATATTGCAATGTAAGCAAGAAATATTATATCTTGATTTACTTTAAAAGTTGTTAAGAGCGTACGGATATTGGTCAAAATAATGAGTCCTCCGGCAAGTACTCCAAGTAAATGAGAAGGAACAATTTAATCATATAAAACAACTGGTTTTTAATTAAAAATTTTGAATTGAAAGAAATAAGTGAGAAGTAATACACTAAAAAGGATACAGTGAAACTTCCATCAGTGGCGCTATTCTTCATTCACCTCTGATGGAAAGCCCGTCCAATCGGGCTCATAGGGATAGTTATTCCCCATCTATCTTCTTTGACTTCTCAGGATCTTAAGGTAGCGGGGCTTACTACCCCAAAGTAGCGGGATAAAAATAAGGATGGTGAGAAGATGTTACAGTTTGATCATCTTGTTCACGTAGTTCAATACTCTCCAGCTGATGTAATAAATCAAATGAAGGGACTCGGATTTCATACAGTTCCAGGGGGAGAGCATACGAATTGGGGGACATATAATAGCTTATGTTATTTTGATTTAGCGTATATTGAGTTTTTAGCTGTTCAGAACAATGAAGTTGCAAACAGGGCAGAGAATCCCCTCATTCAGCAAACTGTTCATAAGTTGCAAAAAGGGGAAGGGATGATCCAAATTGCACTGCGTACAGAACATATGGAGGAGCTTGCTAAGAAATTGTTGGAAAAGGGGTTTCGTATAAATGGTCCGTTTGAGGGAAAACGTTTAAGGGAAGATGGTACTCTATTAAGTTGGAAAATGCTATTCATTGAACAGGAAGATAGTGGTCCTAGATTCCCGTTTTTTATTGAGTGGGGTGAATCGGATCAAAATAGAAGAACAGATTTACAGAAAAAAGGAGCGATTTCACTTCATGACAATAATGTAATTGGAATGAAAACGGTGTTTTATGCTGTTAATAATGTAAATGAAACAAGCAAACTATGGGAAGAGTTATTGCAAATAGAAATGAGTACATCAAAAATAGATAAAGAGTGGAATGCGGTATTTCGAAGTTTTTCTCTTGGGAAAATAACAATTCAATTTTGTGAACCGATAGGGAATGGAGTAGTTCAGAATCAATTACAGAACTGCGGGGAGATACCATTTGCTGTAGAGTTTCAAGGAGGCAAGGAAAATACGAGTGTATATCAGATATCGAATGGTATGTACATATTTTAGGGGGAATCAAGGTAAACGAAGTAATATTTTTGGAAGCTATACACACTATATGCTGCAATGATTTTTCCATCGGATATTGTATGGTCTTATAAAATGACCCCAAATCGTGTTGATATAATGAAAAAACGTTTGAATATGATTATAGATGATCATAACGGATTTACATCTTATATCCCAAATTGGTATAAATCGAAAGGCTTCCAATCGTAATGTTGGAAGCCTTTACGAATAACAAAAATTGATTGCTTTTTGAAGTCGAGAGACCCCTTCAGTAATATAGTTTATATCTACTTTTCCGTATGATAGACGAATATAACCATCTTCTGCACCGAAAATACTGCCAGGCATAAAGGCAACTTGTTGTTTTAAACTCTGCATAATCAGCTGCTTTTCTTGAACAGGTTGTTTCAATTTTCCCCATATGTAAATGCCACCTGTTGGCATGGGAAATGAGAGTTCTCTCTGTAATGAGCATTGTAATGCGTCTACTAGTACATTTCTTTTTTGTAATAATTCATAGCGTAGCTTTTGTAAGTGTGTTTCAAACGGAACTGTTTCAAAAAATTGTTGCATAAGCCATTGCGGAAAGATACTTAAGCCTAACTCCATTTGGTGCCTCGCATCTGATAGTCGTTCAACAACGGACTGCGGAGCAACGAGCCAGCCGATTCGTAATCCTGGTGCAATCATTTTAGATAGAGAATGAACATAAATGACTGTTCCGTTCGTATCAATTGATTTTAAAGTTGAACATGCTTGTTCTTTATTTTCTAATGTTAATAAGCTAGAAGGATCATCTTCAACAATTGGAATTCGTAAATCGGCACATAAGGATAGAAGTGTTTCCCTTCTTTTTGGATGAAGGAGTGTCCCTGTTGGATTTTGATAATTGGGATTTAAGAAAATCATTTTAATTCGGTGCTTTCGATAAAGTTCATGTACATCGTCTGGATGAATGCCATGTTCATCGACAGGTAATGGGAAAATACGAATGCCTGCCGATTGGAAAAGCGGTAAGGAATAACAATGCGACGGGCTTTCAAATGCTACTGCATCGCCTGGATTTAATAAACATTGCACAATAAGGTGCAGTGCTTGTTGTGCACCAGAAGTAATCATAATCGATTGTTCAGTTGCATCAATTTGTAAATGTTCCTTCATATATTTAGCTACAATTTTTCGTAAAGGGAGGTAGCCTTGTGGATGATCATAGCTTAATGATTGTGTTAACGGTTGTTCGCGTAAAATTGCTTGTAAATAGTGATGCGGAAACAAATCACATCCAAGCTCACCGTTTGCAAAGTCAATGATATTTTCATTTTGCTGCACTTGCTCACGAATGTAGCGAAGAAGTGGTAAGTTAGGCAAAAACGTCCCGCCTTCCACAAATCCTCTCCAATTTGGTGCGAATTTCGGAGATACACCCCACATCTGTGTACTGACCCTTGTTCCTTTTCCTGTTGTGCTTTCAACAATTCCCATTGCACGTAGTTCGTTATAGGCTGTTGTAATTGTACTTCGATTCACTTGAAGTTGCTCTGCTAGCTTACGTTCTGAAGGGAGAAAACTTCCAGGTGGAAGCTCTCCGTACATAATACGTCTTTCAATATAATCGACAACTTGTTGATAGATCGGAATTTTACTATCTGAATCTAACTTCCATTTCATTGTAATGTCTCCTTATTCCTTCATTATAATCATTATAACAAATTGGCTGGGTGAAAAAACAGCCAATTGGACGGTGTGCCAACGGTCCAATTTTACTATGCTAAATAAGGAAGGGGAGATTTGGATGAAACAAAGGCAAATGGAATGGCTTCTAATGTCAGTTGCTTTAGTATGGGGAGCAAACTATACGATAGGAAAATACGGCGTGACATATATGTCATCCATTCAATTTAATAGTATGCGATTTTTAGTTGCATCACCAATTTTGCTACTTATCACTTTTATTATGGAACGTTCATTACGTATAGAGAGAAAAGACTGGATGAGACTTCTAGTGGTTGGTATTGTTGGGACAACTTTATATCAAACTTTGTTTATGCTTTCAGTAAAATATACATCTGCGACGAACGCTTCATTACTAATTGCAATGTCACCAATCTTTACGGGAATTTTAGCTGTATTGCATAAACAAGAACGTTTTTCTCTGAAAATACAAATCGGATCTATGCTTTCTTTTTGCGGGGCAGCGCTTGTGCTATTAACAGGACATACGAATCAGTCTACATATGAATACGCTTGGCTTGGAAATATAATTGGATTAGTTGCGTCGATCGCGTGGGGCTGGTATCCGATTCTTGCTCAGCCGCTAATTACGAAATATTCTGCTATGCGAGTAACTGCTTGGTCAACATTATTAGGAATTGTTCCGCTTGTTTTATATTGCTTTATGAATGTAGACTCCTTAACATGGCCGACTGATATGCTGAGTTGGGGATCTTTAGGATATTCTATTGTATTTGCAACGATTTTTGGGCTTGCAATGTGGTACGTTGGAATTAGTAAAATTGGTTCAACAAAAGTAATGGTTTATATGTATCTTGTTCCATTATTCGCGGTTATATTTGCAGCTGTAACGATATGCGAACAGGTGAACATTATGCAATTGTTTGGTGGACTTGTTATTTTCGCTGGATTATATGTTGTGAAAAAAGGAACAGTGAAAAAGCCGGCACTCAATTTAAAAAAGGTAAGTTAGTATGAAAAGTGACCACGTCCTGAGAGGAGTGGTCATTTTTGTTTGCATAACAAGATTGCTTGCTTCACGGCCCATTGTTGATGATCGTGAATAAGAAGTTGCTGTGCTTCAGAAGAAGATACCCAATATAAGATGTGATCATCTGCAATAGGAACATGATGTTCTCGTATTTTGCTGCATATGTAAAAATGGCCATCATTTAAATAATGTATATCTTCTTTTCCGGCATAAAAGTAGCGCTTAGCATTTCCGATATAGTGGTGTACCTCAATTTCCCAGCCTAATTCCTCTAATAATTCACGGTGTAAGCAGTTTTCTTTTGTTTCATTATTTTCTATTCCGCCGCCCGGTAAAAAATATCTTACTCCTTTTTGAATGATTGCTATTTTATTGGTATTTTCTTTGAAAATAATGGCATAGGAGCTCGGACGTGAGGTGTATTCTATATCCTGTTTTTTATCGCCAAAAGAAGGTTTCATTTGCACACTTTTCACCTAACTTCATTTGTTTTAATTGTATTATCGCATATGGTGATATGAACATCCAAAGCTGAATTTCTAAGCTACAAAGGAAAGCACACCTCCATGTCGAATAACGTAAATATTAAGTGAGAAATGAGAGGACATGACATATGCATATTAGAAAAATTACGCCAGAGGATTATACTATCATTAAGTCTGTTATGAATGATTGGTGGGGCGGGAGACAGATGGCAGACATGCTGCCAAAGCTCTTTTTTGTTCATTTTCAAGACACTAGTTATATTATTGAAAAAGATCATGAAATTGCAGGATTTTTATGTGGTTTTTTCTCGCAAACTTTTGAGGACGAGGCATACGTTCATTTTATTGGTGTAAATCCGAAATTTAGAAGACAAGGGATTGCATCAGCACTGTATTCCTCCTTTTTTGATGCCGTTCGTTCCAATGGTCGTCACGTTGTAAAAGCAGTAACATCTCCTGTTAATCAAAAATCCATTCAATTTCATCTTGATGTAGGCTTTGACATTGAAAAAGGTGATAGTGAAATAGAGGGTGTATCTGTACATACAAATTATGATGGACAAGGTGGAAGTCGAGTGTTATTTATAAAACATTTATAAATGATGTAAGCGGCAAAACGATATAAAATTGTTATGCTGCTTTTTTATTATAAAGTATATACTTTTGTTTTTTCTTGAGAGATGTTTTTTCATAAAAAGTTATTGGTAATTTGGAAATAAAGTTTGATCATTTTGAAATCCTTTTTACACTAAAGCATCGGTTACTTTAAGCGTATATAATACTTTAACTCATTTTATAACCCGTCTGAAATGAACATAAAATATCGGGTTCTTATTTTATTAGAATGATAATCTATAAATGAAAGGGAGGTCATGCAAATGGATTTACTAAAAAATATGAATAAAGCGTTAGCTTATATTGAAGAAAACCTTGAACATGAAATAGATTATAAAAAAATTGCGAGCATTGCCCATTGTTCAGAATACCATTTTAGAAAAATGTTTTCTTTTCTAGCTGGAATAACTTTAGCAGAATACATTCGGCGTAGACGTTTAACTAATGCGGGTTTTGAGTTAAGTTCTCAGAACGTCAAAGTTATAGATATAGCTCTAAAATATGGCTATCAATCTCCAGATTCGTTTACGAAGGCATTTTATAAATTGCATGGTTTAACGCCCTCAGAAGTAAGACAGCGTGGACATTCGTTAAAAGCATTTCCGCGTATGACTTTCCAATTAACGATTCAAGGAGGAGTAGAAATGAATTATCGTATAGAGGATAAAGAAGCTTTTACACTTGTAGGAATCAAAAAAAGAGTACCTATTGTGTTTAAGGGGGAAAATACTGCAATTACAGCAATGTGGGCAGAATTAGATTCTGAAAAGATTAAACAATTAAACCAACTTTCAAATACAGAACCGAAAGGACTCATTAGTGCATCGTTTAACTTTTCTGAAGAACGTATGGAAGAAAAGGGAGAGCTCGATCACTTAATAGGTGTCGCTATAACCTCTAAAGAAATGCATCATTTTGAGACACAAGAAGTTAAAGCGGCAACTTGGGCTATTTTTAAAATTGAAGGAAATTTTCCAGAAGACACTCAAAATGTATGGGGACGAATTTATTCTGAATGGTTTCCTTCTTCTAATTATGAAGCAGTAGATGGTCCAGAATTGTTATGGACTGAAGGTAAAGCTACTTCTGCACCTAATTTCAAAAGTGAAATATGGATTCCTGTGAAAAAAAGAAAAGCATAAAGTGAAACTTCCATCAGTGGGGATCTTACTGCCCGTTAGTGCGGGATAAACGCTATTAAATAAAAAGTGGGTACTACTGTTTGTAGTTATCCACTTTTTTATATAACCATACTTTCCTTAAGAATCTTGCTTCGTTAGTTTAAGAAGAAAAACTGAAATGTCTATTTTAATCAGAATAGGATATTTCAGTTCATTATTTTTATAAACGATTTAACCTTTTTGTAAAAACAGTATCCATGATAGCGCTCGCAAAACATAATATCAGTGTAGTCCGAAGTAGAATTTGTAGTAAATAATCGCACTTTTGCAGTATACATCATGATAAGTTAATGAGGATTCTTTCGAACAAATATAAAATTTTTAATAAAAATTAAGATAAAAGGCAATATAAGGAGGGTTGAATTTATATTTCGAAAGGAAGGATAGCAAGTGAGTAAAGTTCTATACATTACCGCAAATCCGAAACCAACTGATCAATCGTATGGTCTTACAGTTGGACAAGCTTTTTTAGAAGCATATCGTCACGAGGCTCCAAATGATGAAATTATTGATCTTGATTTGTACAAAACCAATATTCCATATATTGATGCGGATGTACTTAATGGATGGGGAAAGCTACAAAAAGGGACAGCGTTTGAAAATCTTTCTGCAGAAGAGCAAAGTAAGATCGCTGCAATTAATAAATTAACAGATCAGTTTGTAGAAGCAGATAAATATATATTTGTAACACCGATGTGGAATTTTAGCTTTCCACCGCTTATGAAAGCATATATTGACACAATTTGTATGGCGGGAAAAACATTCAAGTATACAGCAGAAGGTCCTGTTGGCTTGTTATCTGGTAAAAGGGCCGTTCATATTCAAGCGCGCGGTGGTATATATTCAGAAGGGCCAGCAACAGAAGTAGAATTTGGAGATCGTTATCTTCGAGCGATTATGGGCTTTGTTGGAATTGAAGATGTACAATCTATTATTGTAGAAGGTATGAATCAAATGCCAGATGAGGCAGAGAGCATTAAAGAAAAAGCAATGGCACACGCGAGAGAAGTTGCGAAAGGTTTCTTTGAATAATTAGAAAAAAACCCACAAATTTCTTATAATGGAATTTGTGGGTTTTTATTTATTAGATAAGTGGGGGAGAATCGAGATGGATATTGTTTTCACAGAGGATGGGAAACGCTTTAATTATCGCGTAGCAGCTGTATGTATAGAGAATGGGAAGGTTCTTCTTCATCGCGGGAAGGGAGATAACTTTTGGTGTCTACCTGGCGGACGAGTTCAAATGCTTGAAAGTAGTGAATCTGCTCTTAAAAGAGAGCTGAAAGAAGAATTAGAAGTGGATGCAAATGTAAAACGATTAATGTGGATTGTTGAGAAGTTTTTTACTTATGATAATCATGAGTTTCATGAAATAGGCTTTTATTATGAAACACATTTAACAGGTTGTTCTATTCCAAAAACGGATTCTTTTATAAGAAAAGATGGTGGACGAGAATTTGAGTTTCAATGGGTTCCACTAGAGGAGATCAATCAATTTAATATGCAGCCTGCCTTTTTAAAAACAAAGCTAGATCATTTACCGCAGTGTGTAGAACATATTGTGACAAACTAAAAGAAAGATGGCTCAGTACGGTTAAGGTTACGTGTAATTTCAAACAAAAAGAGACTGCCCCAAAAGGTACATATGTGCCTTTTGGGGCAGTCTCTTTTTGTGAAATCCTATCTTTTAAAAATTGGATATAGGTCAGAGGAGAATAAGAAGGGTGAATTATGGTTTTGTCTAGCATATAAGACATCCGATTCTAAGTTGTACATGTGGAAATAAAGCTGAATAATAATTCTGGTGAGCAACGGGAATAGTAAATATAATTTTGAGCAGTAGAAGGGATAGCTACCCATTAAAAGGAGGATAAAATAAAATTATTGCTTTTCAAATGAAACTCATGTATATTGTTTGATGTATCAATTATTGATATGTCAAATTTTTAGTCAGTATAAAAAAGGGGTGGTAATTTGGGCGATTCATGTTCAAAGGAAGCAGTCATTTTATATAAATTACATTTCCTCAATAAAGACATTAGTTCGAAATTCGAAGGTTGTACGGGGATTAGCCAGTCTAGATTGGAACTTTTACATCAACTTTATCTAGTAGATGAAATAAGTCAAAAGGCACTTCAAAAAGAAATCAATATTGACAATGCAGCAATTACCCGACATTTAAAGCAACTTGAAGCTAACGAAATGATTACAAGACGTAAAAATCCGAATGATAATCGAATAACCCTTGTTAGTTTAACGGATGCTGGTCGGAATAAAATTCATTCCTTTCAAGAGGAAAAAGAGCGATTTGCCACTTCTGTGTTAAAGGATTTTAACGAAGAAGAACGGGATAACCTTCTAAATATGTTAAATCGCATTCAAAAAAATATAAAAGAATTCTAATATCATTATTAGACAGAAAAAGGGAGCATTCAACTATGATTAACACACAAAAAACAAATAATTTTACAGAAATTATAACAGGTCGACGTTCTATTCGAAATTACGATCCTACTGTGAAAATTAGTAAAGAAGAAATGACAGAGATCCTTACGGAAGCAACTCTTGCACCATCTTCTGTAAATATGCAACCATGGCGCTTCTTAGTAATTGATAGTGCTGAAGGAAAAGCAAAGCTTGCTCCACTTGCTAAATTTAATCAACGTCAAGTGGAAACTTCAGCAGCAATGATTGCTGTTTTTGGTGATTTGAATAATTTTGAAAATGGTGAAGAAATTTACGGTAAAGCAGTTGAACTTGGATATATGCCTTTAGACGTAAAAGAAAGTCAAATGGAGAAGCTTAAAGGTTATTTCTCAACAATTTCTCGAGAAGATATGAAAGACGTAGTTTTAATTGATGGAGGTCTTGCAGCGATGCAACTTATGCTTTCAGCTCGTGCTCACGGATACGATACATGTCCAATCGGTGGATATGAAAAAGACAAAGTTGCAGAGGTATTTGGTTTAGATAAGGATCGTTATGTACCAGTTATGTTAATATCAATTGGAAAAGCAGCTAACAGTGGTTACCCATCAGTTCGTCTTCCAATTGATAAAATTGCTCAGTGGAAGTAATTGATAGAAGAGCACAAGGTTTCATCATTTGCGTGATTGACTTTTTTATATACAAATACAAGTAGAAAAGTGAGAGGAGACAGTACTATGATTATAATCCATGCTAAATTTCATGTGGATCCAGCAAAACAAGAAGCGTTTTTAGATGAGATTCAGCCACTAATTAGTGGTTCAAGAAAAGAAAGTGGAAATATGTCTTATGATTTGTACAAGGATACCGAAAAAGAAAATGTCTATACAATGGTAGAAGTGTGGGAAAATGCAGAAGTAGTTGCTAATCACAATAAGAGTGAGCATTTCACTTCGTTTGTTGGCAAAGCAAATCAATTTCTAGTTGCACCATTAGATATAAAAGCTTTTGATGGAAAACCACTACAAGGGTAATAACAAGGAGATCGTATAAATTGACGCACTAGTTTGTGAAAAATTATGATACGGTTATAGACAGTTTCCATCGTTTCAATGAAATGTAAGTGGCATTTTTAATTAAGGGGGAAGAAAGATGACAAATTCAAATAATAAAATAGCCAGTATCTATGAAGGCACGAATATAAGCAATTGGGGATCATTTCAAAACGTGGAAGAAACAAAGTTATTTGATCCGATTCAAATTGGGGCTTGGTCTCTTCGTAATCGTGTGGCAATGGCACCGATGACGCGTTGTTTTGCTAATGATGAGACAGGGGTAGTTGGAGCTGATGTAGCCGATTATTACCGGAAACGTGCGGCAGATGGTGTCGGTCTAATTATTACAGAAGGAATAGTAATTAGCCCAAGAGCGAAGGGGAATCCAGGTGTTCCAGGTATTTATACCAAGGAGCAAATTGATTCTTGGAAGTCAGTAACAGATGCAGTACATGAAGAAGGTGGAACAATTATTGCGCAAATATGGCATGTAGGACGTATGAGCCATCATGAACTAACAGGTGGATTCTTACCACAAGCACCTTCAGCTATTGCGGCACAAGGAAATGTCCCACGTTTTCGGAAGCCTTTTGATACGCCAGAAGCGATGACAATAGAAGAAATTCAAGAGACGATCGAACAGTATGCACAAGCTGCTAAGAATGCGATAGAAGCAGGCTTCGATGGGGTGGAAATTCATGGGGCACATGGGTATTTAATTGATCAATTTGCTTATGAATTTGCGAATCATCGAAATGATCAATATGGCGGAGATTTAAAACAAAGGTTAACATTTATGAAAGAAGTATTGCAAGCCGTTATAAGTGCGATTGGTGCAGATAAAACGCTTATTCGTTTTTCAGCATTTAAAGGTGATAACCCTAGCTACATGTGGGAAAATCCTGAAGTAGCAATTCAAACTTTCGTAGAGATGTTCTGTGAAGTAGGATTAACGATGATTCATCCTTCAACAATGAATTATACGCAAGTTATAGCTGACGGAAAAAACTTACATCAATTAGTTCGTAAATATTGGGATGGTATAATTGTAGGAGTTGGGAATTTAAATCCAAAAGAGGCAGAAGAAGCACTACAAGAAGGTACAATTGATGTAGCGGCATTTGGTAGACCATTGATTTCTAATCCGGATTTTGTTCATCGTGTTAAACATGGGGAAAGTTTAGAGGAATACGATGCAAAGCAGCATCTTGCTACATTAATATGAGTAATAATAAAAGAAGAGCACAAAAGGTGTTCTTCTTTTATTATGTAAGCAAAAAATATAAGAGAAAATAGCATGATAGGGGGAAGCGAATTTATATTACCCTTATCATATTACTACGAACCTCGATGACTCCAGTAGGAGAAGTCGAGGTTTTTAGCTAGTATTGAGATTCAAGCTTATTTTTTCTTTTCTTTCAATCATTTTCGATATTTGTATAATGTATGAACTTCTTTTTTTAATTTCTGGAGAAGTTCAGTATCATCACGATTTGCATACCTTGTAGCGTTATATGCATCGATAATCACATCAAATTGAATGGCGACCTCTTCGTCTCTATGAAGTCGTTCCATCCATTGTTCAACTGTTTCACCGCGTAGCCGATTTAATGGTGGTTTTAGTTTCTTTTCCAAATTAAAAATTTCTTTGCGAATTGCATTGTTTGGTGGTCGTAACTTTCGGTTTCGCTTTTGTATATTTCGTTGTTCTGGACCAACAATGATAGGTTCATAGGAAGACATACGCCCAAAGTTGATTTCATGACGTCTCTTAAATAGTTTCCACATTACATATATGGCGATGATTATGATAATAAAAACTGTAATAGATTGTAAATTTAATGGATTATATTTTTCTGGAAGTGGGGGAGGGGGTGCGTCACCCTTATTTAATTTGCTATTTAAAGAATCGGCTTTATGACTAAGTTCAGCTGATAGAAAGAGCGGATTTAACATATAACCCATCCCTAAAGCAATCCATTGCATCACATAAGCAATAATTATTCGTACATAGGCGAGTATAGGTACAAATAAAAAACTAATAATTGCAATGGCTGTAACTGATATTAATCGCATCATTTTTTGATTTTGATTGAAACTTGTAATCCTATGTTAATGAGCTACTTACAATTTGCTGTTGTATGATTGAACAAAGTTGTTTTCTTATATTTTGATCGTATATTTTTTCAAAACGTACCCAATCATCGTTGTAATAAATAGACGTATGAGAGCTGAAAAAATAGGGATGTTCTTTTACTTCTTCAATACGTTCATATAAGTATTCTTCATATCTTTGAGAATTAAATTTGTTTTTCTCCTTATATACAAATAGCATTCTTTTATTTGTTGCTAGTATTACTCCTGGCATGGATGGCCCTCTATGCAGAAATAAAGAGAGAGAACATTGTGTGTAAAAAAGGATCGTTTCGTTTTCGTGGAGTAAGTTTTTTTCTGTATCTAGTAATGTTGGTATTACAATCACCTCTTTCTATATATGATGATTATATCATTTAAATAAGGTTCGATAATTTCCGTAGTCTTTTCAGAATAAATTAGTTAAAAATAAAAGACCACATACTATACGCGAAAGAGCTAATGTTGCTTTTAAATAAAGTCACGGTGTTTATAAAAAAGACACGATGTTTTGCCCCTTTGGATCTGTTTATCTAAAGGGGCGTTTTTATAGTGAAAAGAAGATCTAAACTGAAAGGCGGATTAAGGTACTGTTGAGTAGCAACAAATGGTTATCAAGACCTAAAAGGTAAAAAGTTATCAAAAATAAAGGATATCACATATTACATATAACTAATATGTGACTGTGAAATGACAATAAAGTCATTAAAAAAATAATAAAGTTGTTTAAAAAATACTAATCATTGTATTCAACAAACGGGCGCGATTGTTGAACAACATAGGTAGAAATGATCAAACTTTTTTATAAAAACCAAACTTAAATCTGCTGAAGAATCTATTTTGATCAATCTTTTTTCAAAATGGATTCTTTTATTTATCGTAAAATGCTAGTTTATGAAGTATTTTTGAACAAACTTTATTTCAAAGCTACATTAAAACTTAAAAAATATTAATTTCCTGTAAGTGTTTTGAAAGATAAAAAACAACTGTTTACGGTATAAAAATAGTACTATTACTAAGAGGGAATTTTTACTTTCCCTTAGGATAGCACTACACTATATAAAAAAAGCTTAATTTATAATGGGATAAGTAGGTGAAGTGAAATTAAATTTGCAACATGCTTCATCTTAAAATTGTAGGAATGATTCCTAAAACCATACCGCTGATTAAAGAAAATACATATGCTGTGGACCTTTTAGGATAGATATAGTTATGCAAAAATGATAGCAAGGGGGTCAAGGGAGTGTTTAATGATTTTAAACTTGTGGATGATCGTCCGTTTTATATTCAATTAAAGGATTATTTGAAAAAAATGATTATGAAAGGACATCTGCTGGAACACCAGAAGCTTCCATCTACCCGAGAACTTAGTAAATTATTATCGGTCAGCAGAAATACTGTTCTCACTGCTTACGCAGATTTAGAACAAGAAGGTTTAATCTATGCAATAAAGGGAAAAGGAAATTTTATAGGAAAAGTTAAAACATCCAAAACTCCATCCATCGAACTAAACTGGAAAGAAAAGGTCAATGAAGTTACCTTGTTAGCTGATGAATTAGATTTAATGAAGCACGGTGTTCGCTGGGAAAAAGGCATGATTTCATTTAATAGCATTGCTCCAGACGAAAAGCTTTTTGATGTTGAAAATTTTAAAAGAGCTTTTCTGAATCGAATGTCCATTGAAGGGGATATCGTTTTGAACTACGGATATGCAAAAGGCTATAAACCTCTCATTGATTACCTTCTTCACTATATGGAAATGAAAGGGGTAAATATTTCCAATAAGGATATTTTGATTACGAATGGTTTCACCGAAGGGCTGGATATTTTATTGTCTTCTTTAGCGAAGAAATCCGGTCGTATTATATGTGAAAACCCGACCCATCATGCTGCCTTAAAACTGTTTCGATTACATGGACTTGATGTGCATGGGATTGAAATGAAGGATGATGGTATTGATATTGATCAAGTTGAGAAAAGTTTATCCGAAATGGATTTTGATTTCGCATATCTAATCCCGTCTTATCATAATCCGACTGGAATTGTCACATCCTCAGAAAAAAGGACTGAAATCATGAATCTTTTTTCGAAATATGGAATCCCTATCGTGGAGGATGGATTTAATGAGGAATTGCGTTATTCGGGTTCTCATCTAGCACCCCTATTAACATTCGCTGGGTCCGGCAACAATGTTATCTATATCAGCAGTTTTTCAAAAATTCTTTTTCCAGGATTACGTGTTGGATGGATTTTAGCAGATAAAGAATTAATTCATTGCTTGGAAAGTGTGAAAAGGGCAAGAACAATTCATACATCTACACTGGATCAGGCAGTGCTGTATCAATATTTACATGATGGTTATTTTGAAAAATATTTAAAAAAGGCCAAGTCAGTTTATAAGAAAAAATATGAACTAGCTGTTCATGCTTGTCATCAATATATTCCTTTTCAAAGAATGACTGGGGATGGGGGACTTCATCTTTTTCTAGAGTTAGAAAAAGGAATGAATTCACGTACACTTTTGAAAAAATGCTATGAAAAGGGAGTCGTTTTTTCTCCTGGGGACGTCTTTTACACGGATGGAAGGGGAAGTAATACGTTTCGATTAGGATTCTCTCGGTTAAAAGAAGCGGATATTCTTAAGGGAATTAAGGTAATTGGAGATACATTGAAAAATGAAAATGGGAGTTGAAAAAAGTGAGAGTTGGCGTAATTATGGGAGGCGTGTCCTCCGAAAAACAAGTATCCCTCATGACTGGGGAAGAAATGATTGCACATTTGGATAAAAGTAAGTACGAAATTGTGCCTATTCAACTAAATAACAAAAAAGAGCTTATTGAAAAGGTAAGGGATATCGATATTGCCTTGTTGGCGCTTCACGGAGAATATGGGGAGGATGGTACAATTCAAGGTACACTGGAATCGCTCGGTGTTCCATATACAGGAAGTGTCATGTTATCAAGCGGTATTTGTATGGATAAAAATATGTCGAAAAAATTGATTCGTTATGAAGGAATTCAAACCCCGGATTGGATTCATCTTTCGAATATGGAAGAACTTCAGTTTGATGAAGTTGAAAAAATGGGGTATCCGTTAGTGGTAAAACCTAATTCGGGTGGTTCCAGCGTAGGGGTAAAGATCGTATACGATAAGGAGTCTTTACTATCCTCTCTTGAGGATGTATTGAAATGGGATTCTGAAATCGTAATTGAAAAATATATAAAGGGCGAAGAAATTACATGTTCTATTTTGGATGGAAAACTTTTGCCGATTATTTCGATTCAACATACGGCCGAGTTCTTTGACTATCATGCGAAATATGATGATGCGGCTACGATTGAAGAGATTGTAGAACTTCCGGTCACAACGCAAAAGCGTGTCGCTGAGGCTGCAATGGCGTGTTATAGAGCATTAAAATGCAGTGTTTATGCTAGGGTTGATATGATTATAAAAGATGGAATCCCATATGTAATGGAAGTGAATACATTGCCGGGGATGACAAAAAATAGCTTACTACCAAAAAGTGCTCATGCGGTGGGGATCACCTATAGTAAGCTATTGGATATGATTATTGAAACCTCCTTACAGGTTAGGAAAAAAGAAGGATTTTAATAGAAAGATAATTGTAGTGTTGAAATTTTAGGAACTTTAGACTTAGTGGGACCGTAGCTGCCTTAGTCCGTCTGATATTTTAATGGTATTAGAAAATATATTTTTGGAAAAAGAATACTATGTCTTATATTCTTTCCAAGGATTATTCATTTGTTTCAAGTGACTTCGAACTCATCCAGGTCCACATTTATCAATAATATAGAGGGATTCATTTTGACCAATCTTTTTTCAAAATGGATTCCTTTTTGTTTATTGTAAAAAAACCTCGTTCCATTAGTATGTTTGATCAAACTTTATAGGGAGGGATTGCCCACGGAATAGCGGGAGAAATTGAACTTCATCGAAAGTGAAAAAAGTTGCTTATTTTACAAGCAACTTTTTTATTTAAAAGACTAAAATGATTGGTTTTGTGCCGGTTTAATGAATTGTTCTGGGTTTTCAATTAAGCCGCATGCAGCACATTGTACGCGATATGTAGGACCTTTGTAGGCCATATGAAATGCACTCATATTTTCGTTTGTATACTCTTCCTCGATTTGACCAGTTTGTGGATTTAATTTTACTGGTTTTGCTGTTTGTTCAATGATATTAAATCTTGTTCGGTTTGTTTTACAATTTGGACAAAGCATTGGTTCCATATCAACACACCTCCATTGTTAGCATTTGTTGATATGGCGGAGTTTATTCATAAGGAAAAACCCTATAAAGGATTTCTGCATTTTTTGTCAAAATAGTAAGAATGTAAAGGAGGAGAAGAATGTGAAACTTCAAATGAAATACATCATTTTATATGCACAGCAATATGAGGAATGCATCCGTTTTTATCGTGATATATTACAGCTACCGATAAAGGGTGAGCACGGTACATATGTTGAATTTGATACAGGTTCTACAATTTTGGCAATCAATAGTAGAAATGATGTTCAAGAGTTAACGGGTTTATCAATTCCGAAAACGTTATCGGAATCATCTACATTTGAGATTGGATTTGTGGTCGATGATGTTACGGAAACAATACATAACTTCAAAAAACAAGGAGTAACGGTGTTAGTAGAGCCTGTTACAAAACCATGGGGACAAACAGTTTCCTACGTTTCTGATCCGGATGGAAATTATATTGAAATTTGCAGTTCATTAGACTAAAGGAGCGGGAGAGTATGCGAAAGTTTCCTATTTTAGAAACAAATCGTTTGCAATTAAGGGAATTAACGTTGGTAGATGCAGATGCGATGTTTCATTATTTTACGAAAGAACCTGTTATTCGTTATTTTGGAATGGATTCGTTTCAAAATATAGAAGAAGTAAAAAACGTGATTCGGAATTTTAGAGAAAGATATGAAGAGGGATCTGCATTTCGTTGGGGGATCGTATTAAAAGGAACAGATCAATTAATTGGCTCGTGCGGATTTCATTTAATTAATCACAAGCATAAACGTGCTGAAATCGGCTATGAATTAGATGAAACATATTGGGGAAAGGGATATGCGACAGAAGCATTACAAGCTATTCTTACATATGGGTTTGAAACACTTTATTTTAAGCGGATTTCAGCTGTTGTATACCCAGAAAATGAATTATCTCGTAAATTATTACAAAAAGCAGGCTTTACGGAAGAAGGGTTACTTCGAAAATATATGATTCAAAATGATGTCGAGCACGATGCGATTATGTATTCGTTGCTGCAGGAAGAATGGGCAACATTATTTCAAAAAGTGCGTTAATTACATGAATATGAATAAAGACAATATAAGACCTAAACCTCTAGTTTTAGGTCTTACAAAATATATATTTTTATCAAAAATTTTTATAAATGATCACACTTTTTTATAAATTATCGAACTTTATTTTAAATCTAAAACTATATTGGACGGTGTTATATATGAACGATAACCTTACCTTGAAAGAATATTCTTCTGATTATCAATCTCAAATTTTAGATTTAATTCTCTCCATCCAACAAGATGAATATAATATTCCTATTTCAAAAGAAGACCAACCTGATTTAGTTAGTATAGAAAGTGTTTACCAATCCGGAAGCGGTAACTTTTGGATCGCACTTTATCAAGGAAAAGTTGTAGGTACTATCGCTCTTTTAGATATTGGCAATTATCAAGTAGCATTAAGAAAAATGTTTGTAAAAAAGGACTTTAGAGGAAAGACATTTCAAACGGCCAGTCTTTTATTACATAATGCAATTACATGGGCAAGAACAAAAGAAGTGAAAGAAATATATTTAGGAACGACATTGCAATTTGTAGCAGCCCATAGGTTTTATGAAAAACATCGTTTCGAAAATATAGAATTTAACAAGTTACCTACCAATTTCCCTATCATGCAAGTGGACAAAAAATTTTATAAATACATTGTTTCCTAACTCAAAGACAATATAGAGTATTGCTTTGTTCAATAATCGGGCCATAATCTGGAAGAGTCAAGGCTTCCAGATAGGCTAGGGTTTCCCTAATCTAGGAGTTAAATCCAATCCCTATTAAGAAGGCAAACAGCACCTTTTAAAAAGTTTGTCTTATACTTGTCGTTCCTAAACAAGGTGCTTGTATATTTATATAGGATTAATTAATGAAGGGATTAGGTTTTAATGTTCATTCTCTTTTTATTGAGTACATTCCGGTTTGAGTTGTAATTATTCAATAAAGGACACGCCATAAATAAAAGGTAGCGTATGATTCCCAGTTTTTCCATGGAAACGATATTTCTAAGATTTCATCTTTCGTAGGCTTTCGGTTCATATTACGTAATATTTTTATCGAATTAATAAGGCCCACATCATCGATTGGAAAAGCTGTCTGGAACCTGAGGCAGCGCATTAGAACATAATTGGCTGTCCAAGGACCGATTCCTCGTATTTTAATTAAATTTTTTTCAGCATCTTTAAAGTTCATTTTCATTAATTTTTCCCTCGATAATTCTCCACTTGCCATTAATCTGGCAATTCCAATGATATATTCACTTTTTTTTACCGTCATTTTAATATCTGCTAGGTCGGTAGGTGTTAACTGTGCAATTCGTTCGTACGGTGGGAACACCCAATACTTTTTACCGTTCCATTCGATGGAATCGCCAAATTCTTCTACAAATTGCTTCTTTAAGGAGTACGCGAAGGCTAAGTTGATTTGTTGCCCTAAAACTCCCCAACATAAGGCTTCAAATAAATCGGGAATGCCGATAACTCGCAATCCATAGAATTTTCGGGCAGTCATTTTAAGTAATGGGTCTGCTTTTGCCATTTCATAAAATGGCGTTAAATCGTTATCAAGATCAAACCATTCATGAATATATTTTACAATCTCTTCCCGTTTCCACTTTTCAATGGGTCTAGAATCATTTAGGAATTGAACAACCATTTGTTTATTATTGATTACGCTTACCTGTACTAAGGACCGAATTTCCCCGACGGCTATAACTTTTGTAATTATATCGTTCTCTATTTCATACATGCATTCATTTTTTTCCCTTGTTAGATAGTCTAGGTTAGCATTTATGTCGAAATCTTCAGGTAATGTAATTACAATAACATCATTGACTTCATGCCATGTCACTTTTTCATTCTCCTCACCTTATTACGATTTTCTATACTCTTTACAAAATAATTACAAGAAAATTAACACTGATTGAAATTTTATTTTATCACATAATAATCTTTATTAATTTTGTTATCTTGCTATTACATTCTAAATATCTTATTTTTTTCTATTTATGAGGTTATAGTGTTAGTTATCAAGAATGCTAAATAGGAGTGGGTAAAAATGGCCCAAGATATAAAAACACGTGTCGAAAACTTAAATTGGGATTCAATTCAAAATGAATTAGATGAACAAGGATTTGCAAAGCTTCCAGCGATTTTAACAAAGGAGGAATGTGAATTCTTCATAGAATTGTATTGTGAGGAAGGGTCATACAGAACGACAATCGATATGACGAGATATCGCTTTGGGAATGGGGAGTACAAATATTTTTCCTATCCATTACCTGAAATCATCCAAATTTTAAGAGAGTCCTTTTATCTAGAATTGGCCAAAATAGCCAATCGATGGTTGGATTATTTAAAGAAAACAGAACAGTTTCCAGATCATCTTCAAGATTTTTTGAACACCTGTGAAGAATATGAACAAACTAGACCGACACCTTTAATACTAAAGTATGAAACAGGCGGGTTTAATTGTTTGCATCAAGATTTATATAGCGACATATTTTTCCCGTTTCAAGTAGTATTTGTATTAAATCAACGAGATAAAGACTTTTGCGGTGGAGAATCTCTATTAGTGGAACAAATTCCTCGTGCTCAGAGTAGGGGACATGTAATTGCTTTAGAACAAGGCAGTGCGTTGATCTTTCCTACTAACCATAGACCTGTTCTAGGTAAAAAAGGATATTACAAAAATACGGTTCGTCACGGAGTAAGCACGGTTACTTCTGGGGAACGATACGGTCTTGGAATCATTTTTCACGATTCTAAATAAAAATTAAACTTCAATATCTTGCTATTCCATTCCTAGAATTGTACATTCTGAATTTATAGGGAGTATATTGTGAGGAGAGGTGAGAGAAATGCTGGATAGTATCAATAACGGACATAAAGAGAGCCATGATCATAGAATTTCGAATGATGTAGAAATGATAACAGATGAAAAGTGGCAAGCAATTATAAATAATGATGCAGCGTACAATAATCAATTTTTCTACGCTGTAAAGTCGACAGGGATATTCTGTAAACCATCCTGTAAATCTCGCGTTCCGAAAAAAGAAAATGTATGCATTTTTCCAAACGCAGAACAAGCTCTCTGCGCAAATTTTCGCCCGTGTAAACGTTGCAAGCCCACTAATGAAAATCTGCCTGATAGCGAGTGGGTTGATTTAATTACTGAATACATTGATAAAAATTTCACAGAAAAATTAACTCTAGAATCGTTAGCAGATATTTGTTATGGGAGTCCGTATCATATGCATCGAACATTTAAAAAGATTAAAGGCATTACGCCGGTTGAGTACATGCAACAAGTTAGAGTACACGCGGCTAAAAAGTACTTGATTCAGACAAATAAAGCGATTGGAGATATCGCCATATGTGTGGGTATGGCTAACGCGCCTTACTTTATTACTTTATTTAAAAAGAAAACTGGACAGACACCAGCACAATTTCGTCAAATGAGTAAAATGGAGGAAAAGTACAATGGAAACAAAGAATAAACCAACCCTTTATTGGTGTTTACTAAAGTTTAAGGATTGGAATTTTTATATTGCTTCAACTTCAAAGGGGCTTGTGTTTGTAGGTTCACAGAACAAACCATTTGAGGAATTGTTCGAATGGGCTAAGAAACGCTTTCCAGGAAGTCCTCTTGTTGAAGATGATGAAAAGCTTGAACCCTATGTCGTTGAAATCACTCAGTATCTAGAAGGAAAGCGGAAAACCTTTACTGCTCCATTTGAGTACGTAGGTACGCAATTTCAACTAGCAGTCTGGAATGCACTTTGTGAAATTCCTTATGGACAGACGAAATCCTATTCCGACATTGCAAATGATATAAATAAACCAGCAGCTGTTCGTGCTGTAGGCGCGGCTATTGGGGCTAATCCGGTATTAATTACTGTACCGTGCCATCGTGTAATAGGAAAGAATGGCTCATTAACTGGCTATCGGGGTGGATTAGAAATGAAGGCACTACTCCTGGATCTGGAAAAGCGAGCTGGAATTAAAAAGAGTATACATCCGCATTAATTACGATACAGCTATGCAACGCATATGATAAATAACGGTGCACCAATTGATGTGATTCAAAGTTTACTGGGGCATAGTACATAAAACGAATAGCTTCCGAACATACTAATAAAATGTTTTGGAGGTGGGGTTTATGGATAAAAAAGACTTTCAAAAAATTTATAGTGAATACTTACAACAAGGGAAAGACCAAGCTCAATTGGAAGTAGTTGAGGAAGTCGATTCAGGAGTAGAACAAATTATTGCAGTTCGTAAAAATGATGAGGATGATATTATTGCTTTTAAAACAAGTAGTGGAAGAGAATTAGATTATATTACTGCTCTTGATGAAGCAAAATTAGGGAAGTTAGCTCATGTGGACGTATTTCATAAGTATGGCAGGGATATTATACGTAGTGAACCTGATGGTATGAAAGAAAATAACTTAGATAATTTACCTTCTTTTTAAAAGGGTAAACCTAAAGAAGAGAATGTTAATTTGGATATTCTCTTCTTTACTTTACTAATTTACTGTGATTTTCGTGAACTTGCTGGAAGAAAACCATTTTATAAAACCGAAACATAAACCTGCTGGATAAGAAACCATTTTGAAATACTATGTAATATTAAAGACCATAGTATTTCAAAATGGTTTCTTTTTGTTTCCCACTAAATAAAGGTCTGCAAAACATTTTTGAACAACCTTTATTCCAAAGCAACACTCTACACATATTACTCGTTATAGTCGTACTTAGGGTTAACTTCAATTTTACCATTGTACTTAATGACTTCGAATATATCTCCCATTTCTGCTTTCTTACATGTTTTATCACCTACATATATTTCTTCTAGTTTTCCGTTTTCCGTCTACCATGACCCTAAGAGCGTCTTTCCTAAAGATTATATACTCTTTATATATGTTTTTGTTTATCATAACTGCTTGCTTATGTTCACGATTCTTTAGTAAGTCTCTATCTATTAATCCTTGACCTACTATTGTGATGCATGAAAAATGGGTGCATATTGGAAAATTTGATAGTCAACTTAATAAGTACTCTGGCATATATTGTGCATATACGGTATACACAATTAATAAGGAGGTTCTGTATGCTGGCATTAGACATTAGAAATTTAAATAAGAAATATCAAGATTTCGAGTTAAAGGATGTATCGTTTCAACTGGAAAAGGGGTATATTATGGGTTTTATCGGTGCCAATGGCGCAGGAAAAACAACCACCATTAAATCGATCTTGAATATGATTCATCTTGATAGCGGCGAGGTACGTATTTTAGGAAAGAACATTGCCGAACACGAGATTGAATTGAAACAGGAAATCGGATACGCATTTAGCGGCATTGACTTTTATACTCGAAGCAAAATGAAGACGTTGACAAATGTGATTAAGAAGTTCTACACGAATTGGGATGATGAAACCTATTACAACTATTTACAAAGATTTAAATTGGATGAGAACAAAATAATATGTGAATTGTCGGCGGGAATGAAGGTAAAGTACAGTTTGGCCCTTGCCTTATCCCATGGGGCGAAGCTTCTCATCCTAGACGAACCGACAAGTGGACTTGATCCAGCCGCAAGAGATGATCTGTTGGATATTTTTCAAGAGCTCGTGATAGATGGAGAAATCAGCATTATTTTCTCTACTCATATTACATCCGACTTGGAGAAATGCGCAGATTTTATTACCTTTATCGAAAACGGTCAAATTATCAACAGTTCTGAGAAAGATGAATTTATTGCTTCATATCGCCTACTAAATGGTAACGAAAACCAACTAAATCAGGTGAAAGAAAAGTTGATTTCCTATAAAATAAATTCATTTGGTTTTACGGGATTGATTTACTCCAAAGACTTCGATTCCTCCTCCGATATTAAAGCAACTACGCCGAGTCTCGAAGAAATCATGATTTACTTCTCAAAAAAGGAGGGTATGTATGTATAACTTAGTGATGAAGGATTTAAAATTAGGCCTTAATCCCATGTTTTTTGTATTACCTGTTTTGACAGGTGCATTAATGCTTGTTCCCGGTTGGTTATATTTTATTGTCATTCTGTATTTTTGCTGGATAACGATACCGATTATGTTTGCAGGATATAGAACTCAGAACGATTTGATATTTACCACTATGATGCCTGTAACCAGAAAAGACATGGTGAAGGCAAGGGTGTTCGTTATTGTCATTCTGGAATTATTGCATATTGTTAGTGCAATTATCTTTGGAATGTTTAATATTCGCTTATATCCGAATCAAACTTACTATTTCTTCGCACCGCACATGGGTTTTTGGGGACTATGTTTTGTTATGCTCGCGATCTTCAACATCTTCTTTATTTCCATGTATTATAAGACAGCGTATAAATCTGGTAAAGCAACCTTCGCATCCGTTACAGCTGCCATGGTTTTTGCCGTAGTTGCACAATGGCTTGGAATCCAGAATTCTTTTGTGTCTGACATTTTCAATGGTAGCGGTGCTGACAATATGACGCTTCAAATATCCATCCTGATCGCGGGAATCCTGATATTTATTTCATTCACCATGATTGCTTATCGAATTGCGTATAAGCGATTCCTACAAGTGGAGATACAATGAACATAGCAATTTCGAACACATCTGAAAAGCCAATTTATCAGCAGCTTTTCGAACAAATCAGCGCCCAAATTTTGAAAGGCGAATTAGAAAGCGGCTATTGTTTACCACCAATTCGACAAGCAGCCAAGGAACTTCGTATTAGTATCATCACTGTAAAGAAAGCCTGGGAAGAACTCGAACGATGCGGTTTGATAAATACAATAACAGGTAAAGGGTGCTTTGTAGCCGAATTCTCACCCGATGAGATACTGCGAATACGCAACGAAATGGTCATGAAGCAAATGGTTAGCGACATTTCATACTACAAATCCTTTGGTCTTACAATAGAAGAAGTTATTGAACTTTTGAAGAAGGCTTATACAGTTTAAATAAAACGTTGTGATACGAAATGTGTTCTTTTTGCGCAGGAATCCCAAAGAAGCCCATCATTTTACGGGTGTGCTTTTGATTTTTGAGTTAGATCAGTCAGGCAACTTTGCTTTGTCTATGGACCATTCAATTTTTTAAATCTGTTCAACAATCGGGCACGATTGTTGAACAATACAGGTGGAAAATGATTAAACTTTTTTATAAAAGCCAAACTAAAGTCTGCTGAAGAAGAAAACATTTTGAGCAATCTTTTTTCAAAATGTTTTCTTTTTATTTATCATAAAATGTGGGTTTGCGAGGTATTTTTGAACAACCTTTATTCCAAAGCTGCAATTCGCCCTATTTTGAAATTTCCTACTTCTTTATCGTCATAAATATAGTAAATATATGACGAATATTCCAGTCGTCGAATTTTATAGTTATAAATCACGGAACAATTTCAAAAACAGTACCTTGGTTAAAATCAGTCACTTTCATAGAGCCGTAAGCCCCTAAATATAGTCTAGTTTGATCCAGATTTGTTCCCAAACTAACATAATAAGCTGATTGAGACCCAAAATTATAATCAGTTTCAATAACACTAAAATCATTTAGTTTACAATTTGTACTTACCTTGGTATAAGCTAAAACCCCTCTAACCGGAGGTCGAGATTCTTCTTTCTGGGCAAAATCTGTAAACACAACGCTTCCCGTTAAATTTGGGATTCCATTCCCCATATATGGCTGGAGTCCTGTAAGTGCAGTTCCTCCAAACTTATCGGGTCTGGGATCTGTATGAAAATAACTAGTTAAAGGCTGTAGACGCCTCACTGAAGTTTTTACTGTTTCATCGTAATAAGCAATTGTTTTCTCATTCAAAGGCGGATTCTCAGAGCAGCTCCTTATAAACGAAGTAGGAAAAGCACCTTCCCACCCCCGCCAACCAAAATTAATAAGTCCGTCTGGGGCAGGGTTAGATTCCATTAAAGAAGCTTGAATAAGCTGAGTAACCGGTATTGGTTTATAATGTACGAATGAAAAAATCGACTCTACCAAATCTTGTCCGACAATCCCTACATATTTGATATACTGATTATAAAACCTTTGAAATGAAATGCCTGTTATATTACGAACCCCTTTGGCAATTACCGTAAGCGTTTCCTGAATAGGTGCGGGAAGTTCATTAAAACGCGTGACTACGGGTGGATTATTGATAAATGTATTCTTAGCTACATCAATTTCAATTATTTTACCGAATATTTCCATATTATCCTGACTTAAATTAAATGGATCATATCCTGCTCCACCATCACCAGTTGTTAAAACAAGTTTTCCGGTTTCAGGTGAAAAGTTTAAGCTATTTACACCATTATGATTAAAAAATGGTCTTCTTATGTTAAGTAATGTCCGTCGTTTTTGAGGTTGACCATTCGATTGTAAAATCCATTCTTCAACTGTATCAATATGATCATACCCCGTTTCTCTATTTGTCCACCTTAGGTTTAAAGTTCTGGGATCACACGGGTTAGGCTTAAAATGTTCAGAAAGAGCACCTGGACCTTGTGTTCCAGCTACTGAATAATGAAGATAAAACAGACCGTTATAATAAAATTTTGGATGAAATGCTAGCCCTAGCAATCCCCGTTCATCATATCCACTACCAGAAACACCTTCCTCAGAAGTACCTAATTTTATGACTCGGGGGCGAATATCTAAAAAAGTCTTTATAACTCCGTCTCCTATGTAAAAGATCTCTCCTACCTGGGTTGCGATAAATAATCTTTCAATTGAGTCACCCGGAAGTATAGCTGTTTTCAAAACAGTGGGTAAATTTATCTTACTTACAATGGGGCGTAAACGAACCTTAACTTTTATCAACTAATTTTACACTCCTTCTTATAGTTTTCTTTTATAAGAATATGATTAGAATTGTGCTATTAGTATCAAATTAGGGACGGGGAATTAGGGGAATTTCCTTTTCATATTGGTCCGTTTTTGGTAGGTTCTATATGGATATTAAGATGGACATATGGAAATTTCAAACTGTTTATATTACTCAACGCAATTGTAGATGGTGTTTTTACTGTATGGATTTCAGTACATTACTGAAAGTAAAAGGGAATTTACTTAATAATATTGTGAATGAATCACTTAAAGTAACGGGTGCTTATCTTCAATAAGATCTTCCACAACTGGGCGCTTTAATAGGGTAACGAAAAAAGCCCAATTTCTTAATATTAATACTAAGAAGTTGGGCTTTTAATATTGGAATTTCTTAACGTTGTAAATCCGTATTTTCCTGACGCTACACGAAATGATTGGATATTTGGATATCATTTCGTGTAGCGTCATTTATCTTGTAAAATGGGGATTTTCTTCCTTTGAATTTGCGACAATTATGGTCGTGTAAATACATTGATAAAAATGAGAAACTGTGTTAAATTTATATAGATGCACCAATAATGGATTTTTATATAAATTATCCCTATTTTAATTATACATCATAAAATCCTTTTTAGTCAACTCCTATTTTTATTTTTTTAAAGGAGTGTTTGATATGAATATGGAACTTCGCCAGGAGCAAGAACGAGTGGACAGCGTAATTGGTTGATTAGATGAACAATTTTTGTCATATGATTCGTCTTGGTATTGAGCGATAAATGGGAGGGAAAGAAATGAAACCATATGTACTAGAGTTTCGGGAAATCGATAAAACGAGACAAATGTTGGTCGGTGGCAAAGGCATGAATTTGGGGAAACTATCGAAGATTCATGGAATACAAGTGCCAGAAGGATTTTGTGTTACCACTGAGGCTTATAAAAGAGTCATTGGGAAAAATGTGGAGCTTCATCAATTACTGGATCAACTAACACTGTTAAAAGTAGGGGATCGAGATCAAATTGGTGAAATCAGCAGGAAGATTCGGAAAATCATTATGGAAGTAGAGATTCCTTCCGATGTTGTGAAAGCTGTTGCTTACTCTCTCTCTCAGTTTGGCGATGAACATGCTTATGCAGTGCGTTCCAGTGCAACTGCTGAAGATTTACCATATGCCTCTTTTGCCGGTCAGCAAGACACCTATTTAAATATCATCGGAAAAGAATCCATTTTGCGGCACATCAGCAAATGTTGGGCTTCCCTATTTACGGATCGTGCCGTGATTTACCGTATGCAAAACGGATTTGACCACAGCAAAGTGTATTTATCCGTTATCATTCAACGGATGGTGTTCCCACAGGCTTCAGGAATTTTATTTACTGCTGATCCGATTACTTCCAATCGAAAGGTGCTATCCATCGATGCTAGCTTTGGACTAGGAGAAGCACTTGTCTCCGGCTTAGTATCTGCCGATTGCTATAAGGTGCAAGAAGAAAAGATCATCGATAAAATGATTGCAACCAAAAAACTAGCAATCTATGCCTTAAAAGAAGGAGGCACAGAGACTCAGCAGATTGATCACGATCAGCAAAAGACTCAAACACTTACTGAACAACAAATTTTACAACTAGCACGCACAGGAAGACAGATCGAAGCTTATTTTGGTTGCCCACAAGATATCGAATGGTGTTTGGCTGATGATACATTTTACATTGTCCAGAGTCGTCCAATCACGACTCTTTTCCCCATCCCTGAAGCGAATGATCAAGAAAATCACGTTTATGTATCTGTCGGTCACCAACAAATGATGACCGATCCCATAAAACCACTGGGATTGTCATTTTTCCTGTTAACGACTCCTGCTCCTATGCGTAAAGCTGGTGGGAGGTTGTTTGTTGATGTCACACATCAACTGGCTTCATCTATCAATAGAAACATTTTATTAAATGCCATGGGACAACACGATCCGCTCATGAAAGACGCACTTATGAACATCATTGATCGAGGAAATTTTATAAAATCGTTACCAAATGATAATAAAGCACCAAATCCCAGAAGAGGCAATACAGATATGCTGGCACAAATCGAAAACAATCCATCAATCGTTTCTGTTTTGATTAAGCGTAGTCAAACATCCATAGAAGAGTTAAAACAAAATATCCAAATGAAATCAGGATCAGATTTATTTGATTTTATTCTAGAAGATATTCAGGAATTAAAGAAGATTTTATTTGATCCACAAAGTTCAGCTGTATTTATGGCAGCTATGGATGCTTCAACATGGGTCAATGAAAAAATGAACAAGTGGTTAGGTGAAAAAAACGCAGCAGATACGCTTTCTCAATCTGTACAAAACAATATTACTTCGGAAATGGGTCTGGCGCTATTGGATGTCGCAGATGTGATTCGTCCATATCCAGAAGTAATTGATTATTTACAACATGTAAAAGATGATAACTTTTTGGATGAACTGATTAAGTTTGTTGGTGGACGGGAAGCCCAAGACGCTATCTATGCTTATCTCAACAAATACGGAATGAGATGTGCTGGAGAAATCGATATTACTAGAAGTCGTTGGAGCGAACAACCAACTACACTTGTCCCCATGATTCTGGGTAACATCAAAAACTTTGAGCCGAATGCTAGCAAGCGGAAATTTGAGCAAGGGCGACAAGAAGCTTTGAAAAAAGAACAAGAGTTATTAGATCGATTGAAGCAATTACCGGATGGTGAACAAAAAGCCAAAGAAACAAAACGAATGATTGATCTAATCCGGAATTTCATCGGTTATCGGGAGTATCCAAAATACGGCATGATTAATCGCTATTTCGTTTATAAGCAGGCTTTGATGAAAGAAGCCGAACAGCTTGTACAAGCCAAAGTTATTCGTAAAAAAGAAGATATATACTATCTTACTTTTGAGGAACTTCGCGAAGTTGTAGGTACAAACAAACTGAATTACCAGATCATCAGCAAACGAAAAGAAGAGTACAAACTATATGAAAAACTAACTCCCCCACGTGTTATCACGTCTGATGGTGAAATCATTGCAGGTGAATATAAACGGGAACACCTGCCATCTAATGCTATTGTAGGTCTACCTGTTTCTTCCGGTGTTATCGAAGGAAGAGCACGTGTCATCTTAAATATGGAAAATGCGAATTTAGAAGAGGGAGATATATTGATTACCGCCTTTACCGACCCTAGCTGGACACCGCTGTTTGTATCTATCAAAGGCTTGGTTACGGAAGTAGGTGGTTTGATGACCCATGGTGCTGTCATTGCCCGAGAATACGGTCTTCCAGCAGTTGTAGGTGTGGAGAATGCTACGAAGCTGATCAAGGATGGACAAAGGATTAGAGTGAATGGAACAGAAGGGTATATAGAAATACTATAATTCATTACATTTAAACCATAAAAGAAGAGAATTCGAATTAGGAGAATCGTTGACAACACGGTGCTTTACGGTCAATTGTAAGAACCCGGTCACTAGGACATATAAGGGGGCAGTAACTGAAAATCGATATTAATGTCTGTTAAGATTATCTTGAAATCGAGTCTTCTGTTAAAGGGTGCTTTAATTGAGAAAGAATCACAAAAATTATCAAACTTTTTTATAAAAGGATGATTCAATTGAATATAAAAAAAGCGTGTTTTAATCAATTTTTTTCAAAACACGCTTTTTCTATTTTTACACTTACACCACATATGATAGTCTGATAATAACAATATTATCCAATAAGGGGACTGAATTAAGGCTCTATAAGTAATAAAATAACAAATATAAGGGAGAAGGATTATCGCATGAAAAAAGTATTGTTTCTTGTTTATCCGCAATATGCTGATTTTGAAATAGCTCACGCATTATTTTTGCTTAGAAAAGTGGGTAAAGCAAAAATTACTACTGTTTCCGTAGATGGTAAACCAGTAGAGAGTATTGGTGGATTATGGACTCAAGCTGAAGCGTCTTTGCCTGAAATTAGAGTAGATGAGTTTGATTTAATTCTTATTTCTGGAGGAGACGGAGTTCGTGAAATACTAGATGAAGGTATTGTTAGTAATATGTTAATGAGTGCTTTTAATTCAAATATTCCTATTGCCTCTATATGTGCTTCTGCAATCTTGTTAGCGAAAGCAGGTATACTTAACGGTAGAAAATTTACGTGCCTTCAAAATACATATGAGAATCATAAATCACTTTTTGAAAGATCAATATATACAGGAACAGATATTGAAGTGGAAAACACAGTAATAACCGCAAAAGGTACTGCGTTCGCAGAGTTTGCAGTAGCTGTATGTCAACTAATGGGTTTGTTGAACGAGAAAGAAAAATTAGATTCAACATTAAAGTTTTGTAAGGGAATAACCTCTTAATTTAACAATCTTTTAAGTAGAATATTAACAATAAAAATTAACAAATCCTAAAAATAAAGAAGAAACAGGGGGATAGATAGGATGGTAAATCATTTTTCAATCATAAATATCATTTTTAGTATTCTCTTTTTCGGTTTAATCATATTATTTTTTGTTTCACTTGGAGCGTTTATACGATCTCGACTCGTCAATCAATCTGGTCAAAGAGCTTCTTTAGTTGAAATTGAAAAGAAATTGGATAAAATTATTGGGATGTTAGAAGAGAAAGAAAAAAATTAATATTTTCAATTATACAAGCGAAAGAATATCTTAAAATTAGAAAAGAACAAGAAATGTGGATGACCCATGTTTCTTGTTCTTAATAATAACAAATATATTGAACATAAATGTTATCTGAGTATTTAATTTATAATAGTATTATATAATTCTAGAGCTTCTTTTACATTCAATCCATTCTTTACGATGCCATGAATAGATTGAATCATAGCAACTGGATGATCGGATTGCCAAATATTCCGTCCCATATCTACACCGATTGCGCCTTCTTGCAGTGCGTTGTATGTAATTGTTAGCACTGCTTCTATTGTATCTAATTTTGGTCCTCCAGCAATAACGACTGGGGCAGGACATGTACTTGTGATTTTCTCAAAGCCTTCACAGTAATACGTTTTAATAATATCAGCGCCCATTTCAACACATACACGTGAAGCTAGTGCTAAAAAGCGTGCTTCTCGTTTTTGAAGTTCTTTTGCTACTGCAGTAATTCCTAATACGGGCAAACCGTAATCATGCGCTTCAGATACAACATTGGCAAGGTTTGTTACAGTTTGTGTTTCATAATCAGATCCAACAAAGACAGATACGCCAACTCCAGCCACGTTATGACGCAGTGCCTCTTTTATTGGAGTAACAATTGTTTCATTAGCAAGATCCTTTCCAACTACAGTGGCGCCACCTGACACACGAAGGACCATTGGAGTTTTACAATCTTCCGGTATACAAGAATTAAGAATACCGCGAGTTAAAAATAGGGAATCTGTGTATGGGAGTAAGCTTTTTACTGTTTCATGAGGCTGTTCTAAACCGTGAATTGGTCCTAAAAAGTATCCGTGATCAACTGCCAACATAACTGCTTTTCCGCCAGGTAAAATAGTATTTAAGCGATTTTGAAATCCCCAAGTCATAGGATATCACTCCTTAATTACATTTTGGATTTTCTGTTTGCACAGTATCTTTTTCTTGCAAATGAGGCGATTTAATAAAGAGCGCTTTAAAATTTTGAGAAGAACGATTGATGAGATAGTGAGATTCATGGGGACGAACTTGTAAGACATCGCCTTGTTTAATAGGAACTTTTACATGATTAATATAGAAATCTATTTCACCTTCTAATGCATAAAAAATTTCTTCACAAGTTGTATGATAATGGTTTTGAAAATCTTGCCCTGGTTTAATGACGACAACACCTATATCAATATTAGGCCCCTTCACTAAGTATTTTGGTCCATTATCACCGAAGCGATAAGAAAAATCTTCTTCATTTACTTTTAGCATGTTTTTCACTCCTTTATGTAACAGTTTACAGAGCACCAGGTGCAATCCACATATGAGAAGTAAACCCTTGATCAGCTAATTGTAGTTGCTGCTGGTATACAATTTTCCAGTTTTGATATAATTCTTGATACTGTTGATGATTTTCGATATTTGGTATATAAGTTGTCTCCCATTTTACAAATTGTTCAGAAACGGCCTCCATTGAATGATAAATACCAGCACCAACTCCCGCAACTATTGCTGTTCCTAAAGCAGCAGCTTCTTTCACTATTGGTACTTTTACAGGAACGCCTAATACATCAGCTACAATTTGACACCATAGCTTTCCTTTTGAAGCCCCCCCAGCAAAAACTACTTCTCTTGGGAACTGTCCTGTTAATTCTTCAATTAATTTTAAATTTCCATATGTTACAAAAGCAGCATTTTCTTCAATTGCTCGAAACATTTCCTTCTTCCCACATTGTTCAGAATCTAAGCTTAAATTTATAAAAGAGGGAGATGCATGGCGCCAAGAAATATAGTTCATGACATTAGAAAAAATCGGAATGATACCGTGTGATCCAACTGGGACATGCTTTGCTTGTTCCTCTAATAATTCGTAAGCATCGATACCTAGTTCTTTTGCTCGTTGTTTTTCTTCTTGACAGAAAGCGTCCCGAAACCAGCGCATAACAAGGCCCGGAAAAAAGGCAATTGTTTCGTATTGCCAAAGTGTAGGAAGAACGTGACAATTTACACGAATACGAGCGTTTGGATCAGGTACAGGATGGTTTACATTTACTTCTTGTTGCCAAAAACTTCCTCCGCAAATGAATGTTTGCCCGCTTTTGACAACTCCAGAACCGAGAGAAGCCATTTGCGCATCTCCACCTCCAGTAACAACAGGCGTTCCCTCGAATAATCCAGTTTCTGCTGCACCTTGTTTTGTTACGTTTCCAATAAGAGTTCCGGCTTCATTTATTTGTGGTGAGAGAACAGAGGAGAGTCTGCATTGGGTTGCTAATTCTGGAGCCCAATTTCTAGTTTGTAAATTGAAAATTCCCGTTGTACATCCATTGGAAGGGTCAACTTGTAATACGCCGCACAATTTATATAAAATCCAGTCATTTAACATGGTAATAGAATGTACTTTCTTATAAATCTCTGGTTGGTGTTTTGCAATCCATCGTAACCTTGGTAATGCACCTAGAGCGAACGTTTGCCCTGATATTGTATATACATCCTGTTCAATGTGAGGGTGTATTTGTTTCAGTTGTGTAACTTCAGCAGCAGCACGGTTATCAACATTTGCACACGCCCAAATTTCAGTTCCACCTTTGTCATATAAAACAAATCCTTCACGCATACTTGTTGCACTAATTCCTTGAATAGAAGAAGGGGGAATCCCACTTGTTTGCAGTATATCTTTTGTACAGTCTTGAATAAGCTTCCAGTTTTCCTTTACGTCAAAATCCATTGAGCCCGGGTATCGTGGGTTTTCTATGTGAACCCATTCTCGTTGACTAACAGCAAGTTGATTACCTTGTAAATCAAATAAAACAGCTCGGATACTACCAGTTCCGGCATCATAAGCTAATAGAGCAGCCATTATATTCCACTCTCCTTTTCCAATAAAGAAAGGGCAGTTTCTTCATCGATAATCAATGTATGAATGTACCTGCCTTTCAATGCTCCGTAAATTGCATCAACTTTTTGTCTTCCACCAGCTACTCCAACAACATGCCTCATATTTCGAAGTATAGAAAGAGGCGTACCAATGAGTCGTTTATGATGAGATAAATTTAGAATATCTCCATGAATGTTGTAGAATTGTCCAAGGATATCGCCAACACCATTTTGATTCCGAATGCATGTCATTTCACGAAGAGTCATTTTTTCTTCTTTCAAAATAGTTGCATCAGGAGATAGTCCGCCGATTCCAACAACAGCAGTATTTGCAAATGATGCAACATGTAATATGTCTTTCACAGATGGTTCTGAAAGTATACTGTTCGCCATTTCGTTCGTAGAAGCTAAAAATGGCGAAGGGATAATATGGAGCTGTCCATGTACTTGATTGAGATAATTTTGTTTTTTAGGGAGGTAATAATTTACTCCGCCAGTTAGTGTAACAATAGAAAGATTCATAGATGAATCGAAATTGATATTTTCTAATGTTTTTGAGATTGTTTCTCCCCAGCCAATACCAAGTAGGTCGCCGTTTTGCAAATGCGTTTCTAAATATTGTGCTGCTGCTTTTCCGAGTGAATCAGAAAGATTTTCTTTTGGCGTTGGAATAATGAAAGCATCTATTAGTTGAAATGCTTTTACAAGTTCTCTTTCTATACTTAAACAGTGTAAACCAGTACCTTTAATATGAAATGTAACGATTCCCTCAGTTCGAGCCTTCTCTAATAAACGGACAACTTTGTTCCGAGATATATGTAGTAATGAGGCGATTTCTTGTTGGGTAAGATGATCTTTGTAATAGTACCAAGCAGCTTTTGTTAACAAGTTTTCTTCAAAGTTCAACTGTGTCATGCTTTTCATCCTTTCAACAAATGACCGATGTTTAAACATATGTAAGTATATTTTTATTTATACCGTCTGTAATGGGAGATTTACTTGAGAAAAAATAAGTTCTAGATATGAGGAAAAGGATATACAATGCTACAAAACAAGTAGAGCAAAAAATTAACGCCTGAAAAATTGTTTCCTATTAAAGGTAGGTGAAAGAAGCTTGGAACAAGTTCCTTTATTGGAAGTTAAAAATGTAAAAAAAGCATTCTTACAGCAACCTGTGCTAAAAGGAATCGATTTAACAGTAAAGAAAGGG
Source organism: Bacillus sp. S2(2024) (assembly GCF_050474045.1). Taxonomy (NCBI): domain Bacteria; kingdom Bacillati; phylum Bacillota; class Bacilli; order Caryophanales; family Bacillaceae; genus Bacillus; species Bacillus sp. S2(2024). Next base: position 2,231,423 of record NZ_JBFLUS010000003.1, on the reverse strand, counting down.
GATATTTTTGCATTAGTTGGTGGTAACGGGGCTGGAAAGTCAACGTTAATGAAGATATTGACAGGATTGTACACGTATGATGAAGGAGAAATCAAAATAAAAGGGAGGTCTGTTACATTTTCTAGTCCATCTGAAGCTCATCGAAACGGTATTTATTTAGTTCCGCAAGAACCGCTTATTTTTCCTAATATGACTATTGAAGAAAATATTCTATTAGGTATGAGGCAAAGCAAAAGAGAGCTTCGGACGAAACTAGATGTACTCATGAGACAACTTGGCTGGGATCTAAAGCTTGGTGAACGTGCTTCATTGTTGTCTATTGCACAGCAGCAATTAGTAGAAATAGTTAGAGGATTAATAAGAGAGGCAGAGATTCTTATTTTAGATGAACCTACATCGACGTTAACAGCCAATGAAATTAAGAGTCTATTTGTTGTGATGAAAAACTTGAAAGAACAAGGAATTGGCATGATTTATATTACGCATAGGTTTCCGGAGATTTTTGCAATCGCAGATCAGGTAGCTATTTTACGAGACGGTGTAATTTCTAACCAAGGTAATGTAAATGAATTTACTTACGATATCCTATTACAGGGACTTCTACCAGAAGGTTACCAGCAAATTCAAAAGCGAGAGAGTTTAAATAACAGGGCAGCGTCGTTAAAGCAAGTGTTACAAGTAAGTCATTTATCTAGTCATAGATTTCGAGATATTTCATTAGAAGTAAAAGCAGGAGAGATTGTTGGAATTGCTGGTGTTGTGGGAGCGGGAAGAACGGAATTAGCTGAAGTATTATATGGTATTACATCTGCAACAGAAGGGAACGTTCTATTAGACGGGAATGAAATTACAACGTGGTCAACAAAAAAGAGAATTGATGCAGGAATTATATATGTACCTGAAGACCGAGCGGGGCATGGGATTTTTCCAATTGCTTCTGTACAACAAAATATGACCTCTGTTCTCTTGTATCGTTTAAGTATATTTTTTTTAAATCAAGAAAAAGAAAGCGCTTTAACGCGTGGGTATATTAAAAATTTTCGAATTATGGTTCACGATATAAATCAGAGCATAGAGTCTTTATCGGGAGGAAATCAACAAAAAGTAGTGTTAGGGAAATATCTTGCTTGTCAGCCTAAGCTCATTATTTTAGATGAACCAACGCGTGGCATCGATGCAAAAGCAAGGTTAGAAATATATGACACGATTAAAGAACTAAGAGAAAATGGTTTAGCGGTATTGTTGATCTCCTCAGATTTAGAAGAAATTATGAATTTAGCAAATCGTGTGTATGTAATGCGAAATGGTAATATCGTTTCACATTTAGAACAGGAAGACATTTCATTGGATCGCATTACACGTTCTGCTTATGGGGGAGAGGAGGTTTCAAATGAATGAAACATGTTACATATATATTGAAAATGCGTGAAACCTCTATTGTAGGGCTGTTATTTCTTTATATTATCTTTGTTAGTGTAATGAACAAAGATTTTCTTCAATTTGATTCTTTTTCGATTATTTTAAAATCAAGTCTTATCCTAATCATTCTCGCAATTGGTCAATCATTTGTACTATTCACAAAAAATATTGATGTTTCGGTAGGATCAATAATGGGTTTATGTGCTGCTTTATGTGGAATGTTTTTGACGGGTGGAAATAATGCTTTTAGTGCAATTATAATTACACTTTTGCTCGGTGCGTTTATTGGAATTATAAATGGCGTAGGTGTAACAAAGTTTCATGTTCCAGCAATTATTATGACGTTAGGAATGCTTGGTATTATTCGAGGTTTGATGATTATATATACAGAAGGAAAATGGATCGAAGATATTCCCAATGACTATAAAAAATTATCTTCCGTAACATGGTTAGGGATTCCGATAACAGTTTGGTTCATCGGAATATTATTAATAGCTGCTTATCTTTTCCTAACGAAGATGTCGTTCGGAAGATATTTTTATGCGGTAGGAGATAACAAAGAAGGTGCAAGACTGATTGGGATTCCGGTATCGTTTGTGCAAATTTTAGCCTTTATGATTTCAGGCATTACTGCTGCAATTGCTGGATGTCTATTTGTTATGAATATTGGGTTTGTACCGAATCAAACAGGAACAGGAATTGAACTGCAAGTAATCGCTGCTGCGGTGCTTGGTGGTATTCGTTTAAAAGGTGGTACGGGATCAGTTTTTGGTGCAGCTTTAGGCGCATTGTTTTTAGAGGTGATTAGTAGTTCATTAGTATACCTAAAAATCCCAGCCTTTTGGAACAACGCAATTTCAGGATTTTTATTATTACTTATTATTATTCTTGATAGCGTAGTACAGAAATGGAGGAAACAGAGGCAGAGGGAGGTGGAAGTATGAAGTCTATTCAATGGCTCTTTCGCTGGGAGGGAGCACTCCTTCTTTTGTTATGTATGGAGTTTACCGCTTTTAGCTTATTAAATGCAGATTTTTTTAATATAGGGAATTTATTGTTTAGTATTAATGATTTTATTTTTATTACAATCGCCGCGATACCGATGACATTTGTCATTATTACGGGAGGAATCGATGTTTCAGTTGGTGCAGTTATGGGGCTTACATCTATTCTTATCGGTGTATTGTGGATAAATGGGGTATCTATTGTCATTGCTGTAATAATTGCTCTTATCATAAGCGTATTAGCTGGTTTTTTGAACGGTGTTATTATTCAAATGACATCTGTTGAACCGTTAGTTGTAACTTTAGGAACAATGTTTTTATATTCGGGTATCGCTCTTGTAATTTCGGGTGGTTCTAAAGTAACTGGATATGAAGGAATTAGCGGATTGCCAGATTCATATGTTCAGTTTGCAAATGGGATATTTTTAGGGATTCCTAATTTATTTTGGTTACTTCTTATTATGACTGTTATATTCTCTATTCTGCTGCGCTATACAAAATATGGTCGGTATGTAATTTTAATAGGCATGAATGAAAAAGCAGCTAAATATTCTGGAATTCAAACGAAGCGAATTGTTATTTTAGCATATATGCTTTCTGGTTTAGGCGGTGGATTAGGTGGAATATTTCTAACGGCTTACTTTGGTTCAGCTCGAGCGGATTTAGGAAATGAAGCAATTTTACCAGTCATTACAGCAGTTGTATTAGGCGGTGCTCTTATTACTGGTGGAAAAGGAAGTATAGTAGGAACTGTTCTTGCCAGTATTGTTATTGGAATTATGCAATATGGGTTGCAGATGACAGGATTAACAAATGAGCAATCTAATGTTGTAATCGGTTTTATTTTAATTCTTTCTGTTATGGTACGCCATTCCAAGATAAGATATTTCTTTATCAAAAAAATTGTTTCACATAGGGAGGAAACAACATGAAAAAGAAGCTAAGTGTATTCATCGTTTTATTGGTGTTTGTTGTTTCTATGATGGCATGTGCAAATACAAAATCAGATGGAAAAAAATCAAAAGATGTGAAATTCGCCTTTATTCCCAAATTAACTGGAGTTGGTTTCTTTACATCGGGTGGAGAAGGCGCAAAAGAAATGGCGGATAAGCTCGGTGTAAATTTAAAATACGATGGACCTTCTGAGGCAAGTGTATCAGGGCAGGTAAAATATATTAATAACTTTATTAATCAAAACTATGATGCGATTATGGTTTCATCTACTTCTGTTGACGGTTTATCACAAGCTTTGCAACGGGCAAAGAAAAAGGGAATTACAGTATTAACATGGGATTCTGACGTTAATCCGAAAGATCGCTCTTTCTATATTAGTCAAGGAACACCAGAACAATTGGCCAATTTGCTTATTCAAATGACTGCTTCGCAAATTGGTGATAAAGGAAAAGTAGCATTCTTCTATTCTAGTCCAACAGTAACAGATCAGAATCAATGGGTTACAAAAGCGAAAGCAATTATAAAAGAAAAATATCCGAATTGGGAAATTGTGACTACCCAGTATGGTGAAAATAATGCTCAAAAATCACTAGCAATAGGTGAAAGTATTTTGAAAACCTATCCAGATATTAATGCAGTCATTTGTCCTGATGCAACTGCATTACCAGCAATGGCACAAGCCGCAGAAAATTTAAAAGTGGATAAGAAAGTCGTTGTGACTGGCTTTTCAACACCTAATGTTATGCGTGATTACGTAAAACGCGGAACAGTTCAACAGTTTGGCTTGTGGGATGTAAAACAACAAGGTGCACTTGCAACCTATGTTGCAAATGAAATGGTTGTAAAGGGTAAAAAATTAAAAGTCGGTGACAACTTTGAAGTTCCTGGTATTGGAAAAGTGAAAGTGGAACCAAATTCAATTCAAGGATACGATTATGAAGCAGAAGGAAATGGAATTATTGTATTGCCAGAACGGGTTGTGTTTACAAAGGATAACATTGAAAAATATAATTTTTAATAGAGTGTTTATAAAGAAAAATTAATTATAATGATGAATATTTTCAAATGAAGAGCAACCTAATATGGTTGCTCTTTTTTATGAAATAAAAATAAAACTTTTTTGAAAATCGAGAGAATATAGAGTGAAAGCTTTGAGAAAGGAGCCCTGATGTGAGTGAAGTAGAATTACAAGAATGGTTGCAGCAAATGATTGTTGTCCAAAGGGAAAAATAGTTGAAGACTGAAAAAGCGGGGGCTAGATATAGAAACAAAAGGCTCTGTTAAACTAAAATGTTGATAAGTGAATATGAACAATGATTGTCTAAATTTTACAGTCATTGTTCAAATAATGTAATCCGTTGGTTGAATATACGTATTACATTATTTTTCTAAATCCTTTCTAATTGTTTCTTTCCATTTATTGATGTTGTTTATTGTATTTTTCTCTCCACCACTATATAAATCCTCAATTGTCATTGACCATCTTCTATATATACGTTTTCTTTTATGGTTTGGCAGTGGATTGGTTATTTTACCTACTTTTGAAACGAGTTCCCTATTTTTTCTAAGAATATAACTAGTATCCCAATTATTATCATAAGCTCCAGTGAATAAGCTTATCAAATGATTATATCCATCTTTAGTATAGTTAGATGGGTGTTGAATCATATAACAAGAAACAAGCCAAAAATGTAAATCATATAATTTAGGGTCGTTATGCTCCCAAACCAGTGGGAATTGAAACATCTCATAACAGGAAAGTCCATCTATTTCATTTGCTCCACATTCAATACATTTACCAGATTCCATTATTGTATTATTGTCAACCATTGTAGTTAAATCCTCCACTGATATACTTGTTCTTTTTGGATATGCGGTAATTTATCAATTTGCTTTAGTAGATTACTAAATGCTTTGCTCATTCTTGCTTCCTCCACGAATGTTTGTTCTTATAACAATTATACTAAGGATTCGGGAATGTATTAAATATCAACACTATACTTTAACAGAGCCTATCATAAAAACGGACAATATTTTATCGCCATTTTTACCTTTGATTGTCCCAAAAGTATGATTCTCATTTATTCTTTAGATTGTTATGTTTGCTCATGAGGTTCTCGGTATATTCAATAGATTTTCCTCTAGGAACAGAAAGACATTCCCATTTTTCATTTTTAAGTAACTTTCCTACGTATACAATTTGGCCAATATGATAGGAATAATGTGATATTTGCCTTTCAATGGCTTCAATTACAGAATGAGCCTCTCCGCGTATATGAATTGTCTTTTCTAAATCGTTTTCTTTCAAACTATTCAATGTTGTAAATAAAACTTCCCATCCCTGATTCCACGCCTCATATAAGGCTGCTTTAGAGGGAAATTCCCCAGTAAATTCATCATCACGGTTTCTAGTTGATTTTTCCCCATCTGTTGTTAAAAAATCAGTCCATCTAGAAAGCATGTTTCCCCATATATGTTTGATGATAATGGCGATACTATTAGATTCTTCATTCGGATATATATGGAGTTCTTCGTAACTTAATTGATCCATAGCATCTTCGCCTAACTTTTTCATAGACTGAAATGTTTTTAATATACAGCGTAAATACTCTTTTTCAATTCCCATTATAAACACCTTCCTAAAAAATACTTTTTATAAAGGATTCGATACTTAGCTGTTTTAACCTTTTATCTCAATGAAGTGGAATATAAAGTTCTTAACAACCCTTAATTTCATAAGGAAGGGTTAAATCATTAAAAGTCGAATACAGTAATGTTGCAAGAGAGGAGTAATCATATGTTATTTCAACAAGGAGAGCTATCTACTCGATACATAACGGAGGATGATGTTCAAACATTATCAAACTGGTTATCAAATCCTGAAGTTTTACGTTTTTATGAAGGGCGAGACAAACCACAATCAGTAGAACAAGTTGGAGAGCGTTATATAAGTAGTTCTGAAGGTAAAGAGAAAAAGTGTATTGTGGAATATAAAGACCGAGCTATTGGCTATGTACAAATGTATCCTTTAGATGCAGAGTGGAAAGCGTTATATGGATATGGTAAGAAAAAGAATGTATGGGGAATGGACCAATTTATTGGAGAAACAGCATACTGGAACCGAGGAATTGGTACAGAGCTTGTGCAGGCTGCAATTACATATATCAGTAACGAATTAGGTGCAGTCACAATTGCGATGGATCCAAGGGTAAGTAATGAACGAGCAATTCGTTGTTATGAAAAGTGTGGTTTTCAAAAAGTAAAAGTTTTGAAAGAGCATGAATTACATGAAGGAGTATTGGAAGATTGTTGGATGATGGAGTATAAAAAGAAGGGAGAATTTGCTGATGAAACGAGCACTTGTAGTAATTGATGTGCAAGAAGGAATGTATACAGTAGGTATCCCTGTACATAATGGCTCTAGCTTATTACAAAATTTGCAGGAGGTAATTCAGAAATGTCGTTCGCATGAAATTCCTGTTATTTATGTGCAACATAATGGATCTAAGGGTCATCCATTAGAAAAAGGAACAGCAGGTTGGCACATTCATTCTAAAATTACTCCGATGTCAAATGAGGTTGTAGTGGAAAAAGAAACACCTGATTCTTTTCATGAAACGAACCTTCGGGAAGTTTTGCAAGAAAAAGGAATTGAACATCTTTATATTTGTGGATTGCAAACCGAATATTGTGTAGATACAACCGTTCGCCGTGCCTTTAGTGAAGGGTATAAAGTAACACTCATTCATGGTGCACATAGTACGTTTGATTCAGAGCAATTACGTGCAGAAGATATCATTCAGCACCACAATAAAGTGTTAGCCTGGTTTGCGAATATAGTAAATGTTCAAGATTTAAAGTTAAATTAGAAAAATAATAACTAGGAGGTTTCCGCTATGACAGCTTTCTTTAAACCTATGGCGTTCCAGCTGAAAACCGAACGACTTGATCTGAGTATGTGGGAGGAATCCGATGCAGCCTGGTTGAGAAAACTAATTGGTGAACGTGGTGTGGACATGCCGACTCTTGACGCCGCCCGTAGCCGGATTATCGAGATGCGCAAGAGAGCAGTCGAAAATGGCATTTCCCTTCTCACTATTCGCCGCCGAAACGAAGGCGATTTCATCGGATACTGTGGCTTGATTATCGGTCGTTCCACACTTGAAGAGCCAGAGATCGCATATGAGTTGTTCCGCAGCGTTCACCGTAAAGGCTATGCGACTGAGGCAGCATCCGTGGTCCTGGACGCTGCGATTGCTACGGGGCGCAACAGGCTTTGGTCGACTGTAGGCGCTTGGAATGCTGCGTCCTTCCGAGTGCTAGAAAAGATAGGATTTGAGCGGCACCACAGCACGTGGGACGAGCGCGGCGAGATAGTTTGGAACTTACGCGATCTTTAGAGATTTCGAACTGATCCGAAACTATGGAAAAGGAGAAAAGGTCATTGCTTTAGGGGAGAATCCAGATACAGGTAAAAGGACTGGTTTATAACCCAAATAGTGACAAACTATAACCAATACGGAGCATTTACTCCTGCTGAAGCAGTGACAAAAAAGGTGACTGGACAAAAAATCTTATTGCATTAACTGAGTACTTATCTTGAATAAGATTTAAGCGACGATCTTCCACAATCGGGTGCGATTGTAGAACAACATAGGTAGAAATGATCAAACTTTTTTATAAAAACCAAGCTTAAATCTGCTTAGAAGAATCCATTTTGATCAATCTTTTTTCAAAATGGATTCTGTTTATTTATCGTAAAATTTAGGATTGCGAGGTATTTTTGATCAAACTTTTTTTTCAAAGCTACATAAATCCCTAGAAATGATGGCTTATTTATGAGTAAATTTAGTTTTTCATTAAGTCCTTACACAGTTTTTCTCGCCGAAATTAGTCAATGTCATGCACAGTTAAAAAGTAGGAGGAGTAATTGCAAAAATTACTACTGCTTTCTCTTTATACGGATTTTCCCATTTATGCTTCATATAAGATGGGATTTTTACACTATCACCTGTGTATAAAGTTAATGTTTCTTGATTTAAATATAGAGTAACAGTTCCCTCTAAAACAAAGGCGATTTCTTCACCTTTATGCTCTAGTAGTTTTTCGGAAGAAGAGGCTTGAGGTAATAAAGTCATAAGAGCAAGTTCAAGAGCTCCAGTTAAATCGGGAGATAGTAGTTCATATGACAAATTTTCAGTTTCAGGAAAGCTAATTTTTTTTCGTTGATTGGCTCTTACAACTAAGCTTTGAGCACTGGTATCTTCCAAAAAGAAATTAAACATAGGAATATTTAATGCGTTAGATATTAATTTAAGGGTTTGCAGGGATGGGTTTGCAGATCCTTTTTCGATTTGACTTAACATAGAAGGTGTGACATTGACGAGTGTTGCCAGTTCTCGACTACTCAAGCCTTGTGCCTTTCGGTATTCTGCTATTTTTTGTCCGACATTTATATCATTCATGTTGATTCTCCTTGTATATGAATTACTATAGGGTTTGTTAAATATAATTAAAATTTATTAATATATATTTAATTTATTTTATTTGTGTGTTAAATTTAGTTTAATTATAATAAATAAAATTAAATTTTAAAATGTTAACATCAAACTCTAATATTAATTTAATAAGGATAAAGAAGGGAGAATATACAAATGAAGAAATTTGATAGTGCAGATATACAAAATTTGAAAGACAAGCACCCATTACTAAATCAACTTGTTTTAACGGAAGAAGTATTTTGGGTTAATCCAAATAAAGAAGGTTTTGAAACAGGTATAAAAAAAGCTCCTCTTACTACAGATGATGTAAAGGATGCAGAGGAAAGGTTAAAACGATTTGCACCGTATATTGCGAAAGCTTTCCCTGAGACAAAAGATACGGGTGGAATCATTGAATCTCCTTTAGTGGCAACTCCTTCTATGAAACAACATCTAGAAGAAGAGTATGAGCAACATATCGTAGGTGAATTGTTACTAAAATGTGATAGTCAGCTTCCGATATCAGGATCTATTAAAGCAAGAGGTGGCATTTACGAAGTTCTTAAACATGCGGAAGATTTAGCTCTGGAACATCATTTATTAAATAAACAAGATGATTATTCCATTTTAGATAGTGATCAATTCCGTACGTTCTTCTCACAATATTCAATCGCAGTAGGTTCAACTGGGAATTTAGGGCTTAGTATTGGCATTATGAGTGCAAAATTAGGATTTAATGTGACAGTTCATATGTCGGCTGATGCAAAACAGTGGAAAAAAGATTTACTTCGAAGTAAAAATGTTACAGTTATTGAGTATGCAGCAGATTATAGTAAAGCAGTAGAAGAAGGAAGAAGACAAGCAGAAGCGGACGCTATGTGTTATTTCGTTGATGATGAGAATTCAAAAAATCTGTTTCTTGGATATGCTGTAGCTGCTTCTCGCTTGCAAAAGCAACTGCAGGATCAAAATATTATTGTTGATGCTGACCATCCGTTATTTGTTTATTTACCATGCGGTGTCGGGGGAGGTCCTGGCGGCGTAGCATTTGGTTTAAAATTATTGTTTGGTGATCATGTACATTGCTTCTTTGCGGAACCAACTCATTCTCCATGTATGCTAATTGGTTTACTGACAGGCCTTCACGATGAAATTTCCGTCCAAGACTTTGGTATTGATAATGTTACAGAAGCTGATGGTCTTGCGGTAGGAAGAGCATCGGGATTTGTAGGAAAAGTAATTGAACCGTTGCTAAGTGGATGTTACACAGTTAGTGATCAAGAATTATATAGACTATTAAAAGCTTTTGTCGATACAGAAGGAATCAAGTTAGAGCCGTCAGCATTGGCAAGTGTATACGGGCCGGTTCAATTGTTTAAACAACAGCAATATATACAAGAAAATTATCTGCAAGAAAAAATGAAGCAAGCAACGCATATCATGTGGGGAACAGGTGGAGGAATGGTTCCACCTCACATTATGGAAGAATATTATAAAAAAGGGTAAATAACTTATAAAATCAAGAAGAGTTTTTAATTAATTTTTATTGTAGATTAAAGTAACTTATTTGTATGAGTACATCACTTATCTAAAGTGGTGTACTTTTTGTTTTTATAAGTTTCTTTATGGTTTCATATATTGCCATAACAAAACTGTAGCAATAGTGATTTACCGTAACATCAGTTTCAGTTATAATAAAATTGTTTGTAAAATTTAGAAAATTCATACTGGTAAGGAGGAATTAATTTGAATACAACTCAACTATCTGAACGATTTAAGAACTTTGCCCAAATTGAATGTAGAGGTTCAAGTGAACTGTATGAGTATTTATCTATAAAAATTTCAGAGGATGATGAATTGATAGAGTTATGCATGAATTCCCGAGAAGGACAACCAGTTCCTAATTTATTTTTAGGGGCTGTTCATTATCTTTTGTTAAAAGGAAAAGAACATGTTTTAAAAGAGTATTATCCAAGTATTACTAAGAATCCAAGAGGAATAGATGGTTCTTTTATTCATTTTAAGGATTTTTGCCAAATGTATAGAGACGAAATTATTTCTCTTTTAAAGAGTAGGTTAGTACAGACTAATGAAGTAAGACGCTCTGCGTATCTGTATCCAATTTTTTGTTATATTTATGGTGTTGTAAAGAAACCGTTATCACTAATAGAAATTGGAACAAGTGCTGGTCTGCAATTGTTATGGGACAAGTATAGTTATTCATATGGAGCAAATGAGATTTATGGAGATAAAGACTCAAATGTCCATATAACATCTGAAATAAAAGGAAATCATACGCCGTCATTTCTCTTAGCTAGTCCTCCAGTAGCTTCAAAGGTAGGATTAGACTTACATATTAGTGACTTAAACAATTCAGAAGATTATTTATGGTTAAAGTCGCTTATTTGGCCTGAACATGAAGAAAGGTTAGCACTTTTTGAAAGTGCAGCTAAATGTTTTATCGAGAATCTAGTAAAACTTATAGAAGGAGATGGAGTGGCATTACTTACAGAAGTTGCAGAAAAACTTCCAAATGATACTGCTATTTGTATTTTTCATACTCACGTTGCAAATCAAATACCAGAAGATTCTAAGTATGAACTAATAGAAAAAATAAAAACGATTGGTAGTAAAAGAGATGTTTTTCATCTTTATAACAATATGTGGGATCGAAAACTGCATCTTGATTATTTTTTAAATGGTATAGAATATAATCAAACTGTCGGAGAAACAGATGGGCATGGAAGATGGTTTGAGTGGAACTTGAAGGGAAGAGTTAACTAAGGAAGGTATGGACGTAATTTTCCGGATTAAAATTTAAATTAATTAGTACTGATGACTATAACATAAGGTAACCCCAAAAGTGATTCTGTGTAAGAAAACTTTTGGGGTTATTTTTGATAAAGAGAGCTATCCTTTTTTTCTGCTTTGTACGTGATGAGGAACTGTTATGCCGGAAAAATTTTTCCGTCAATTTGATACTCTGTTATAACGGTAACATCTTTAAATGTGAACGAAATTCAACAAATAAAATACGTTAAATAATTGTATTGATTATAGTAAAAAAACTTGGTATGGTTATACATTGTTATAGCTAATATGGGAAAAAGAAAAGGAAAGCGAAATCAAGATAAGGTTGATATTCTACTCTAGAGGATTTTAAAGGAACGTTGCTTTTGTATAAATAGAATATTAACTATACAATGAATATTTTCAATATAAGGTACAAGGAGATAATAATATGAAAGACAAACTAAGTACGATCCCCTCATTATCTTCAAACTCTGTTTATTTGGGTGTTTTGCTAGCTGTAGTTGGAGGCTTTTTAGATGCTTACACTTTCATTAGTAGGGACGGAGTATTCGCCAATGCACAGACAGGAAATGTAGTACTACTCGCTATAAGAGCAGCTAATGGAGAGTGGAAACATGCTTTACTTTATATCCCGCCTATTTTAGCTTTTATATTAGGTGTTTTAATATCAGAAGTAGTAAAGATTCCTCATATAAGGCATTTATTACATAGTTATAGACGCTCTATTCTTATACTAGAATGTATTGTCTTAATCATTGTAGGTATCTTACCAAAAAGTATACCTAACATAGTGGTAACAGTATGTATTTCATTTGTATCATCTTTACAGATCTCTACTTTTAATAAACTAGACAAGTGGGCCTACAGTTCAACGATGACAACAGGTAATCTTCGAATTGCAACGCAGGCAGCATATTTAGCATTCAAAGAACATGATCAGGAAGAGAAAAAACGATTTAAAGAATTTCTTGTTATCATTTTTTCTTTTATATTAGGCGTGCTGTTAGGGACTTTTTCCACCACTCATATAGGGATCAAATCTATTTGGATTGCATCCGGAATTTTAGTGATTGCTCTTATTTTGTATCATAAAGATAAAGGTTATTGGAGAAAATCCGTAACGTCGAAATAAAAAAATTTGAAAAATGCTGCTTTGATAATCCCTCATGTGGAGTGCAACGCGTAGGTAACATTTAAATCGTAGATCGGTAAAGAATTCCCTCAAATTGATAAAAAATCCTGAGAATATTATTACACGACGACACATGTTTTTTAATAATGTAGTTTTAAGGTGTATCAACAATTTGGTTGATACACCTACTTTTTATGAATTTTCCGTCCTTTCATTTTGAATTTAAGGTCAGTGCCTACTGACGACTATAACCTATTGCAATTCAAAAAGTGATCCTGTGAGAGATCACTTTTTTGTTATCTTTGATAGAATATTATCGTAAAAAGCTGTGTGAAATGTATTATTTCTGTTTTTTTGCATCTGTAACATTCTGTTCTTCAGCAAACTCTGTTCCATAAGCAAGCGATCGATGGAAATTAACACCTTTTCTTTCGCGTGTTTGCTCAGTTGAAATACGGCTTAGTAAATAACGATGAACAAAGACTTCTGCTACTGTAACTACAATTGCTGATAAAATACTTCCCCAAGCAATTTGCATATAATTATCTAGAAGTACGCTGCCGAAAATCCATACACTCATATAAGTGAAAAGAAAATCAACCATGATTGCAGCAGTATTTCCTGCACGTGGTAAGACGATTAGATCTCCTAACATATACGAGGCAATTGTGATAAATAGACTAAAGGAAAAGATGTCAACGATTGTTGCATCAAAGAAAAAATCCAAGCCAATTGCAAAAGCAATCATGCAGGATACAAATTTTAAAAGCAGAATAGTAATATGATTCATCATTTGAACCTCTCTTTTTCTATTTAGTTTGAATGAAAAAAGGGAGTTTATACATGGAATTTTAAAGTTCAAATTGTAAGGTGTTTATATACCTAAATAGGAGTGAGATAATGACTCAATTATTAATCAATCCGATGTTCTTAGTACTCATTTTGTTTCCAGTTATTACGGTAATTTTAAGTGCAATCGCTTATGTAAGGTTTAAAAAATTGTTTGTTATGCCTTTAATCATATTTTTGCTTTCATTAGTCTTTATGATTGTGTATGCAAATGAATCATTTCTCTTTTGGGTAATTGCATATCCAGTGTTATCAATATTAGTTGGGCTTTTGTTCAAATATATTTTGTCTAAATGAATGTAGTGATTTGAACTGCTGTTTAACTTTAAGTTGAAGGGTTTTTGAATGAACTGAAAGGAAAATGAAATATTATTCTACAAAGGTAGAACTGATTTTTAAAAGTAAAAATTTTTATTACCTTTCATTTATCTGAATGTTAAAAAAACACAAAAAATGTTATATTAAAAAGAGAAAATTAACATTTTTAGGTAAGGAGAGATCGAGATGTGGATTACTTCAGAGGTGGAAATTCCAGATGAACTATTTGATAAACTCGAACAAGGGAAACTCGTAGTATTTGTTGGAGCTGGAGTATCTATGAAAGGCAATTCAAACTTACCGAATTTTGATGATTTAGTTGATTATATTGCGAACGCTCTATATGTAGAAAGACGTGAGGAAAATGAACCGCACGATTATTATCTTGGAAAAATTGCGAAAACGAAAGATGTTCATCAGATTGCTAAGAACCTTGTTCATGTAGCGTATTCAAAGCCAAATCCATTGCATCATTCTATTTTGCAGTTATTTGCGGCGGATGAGAATGTTCGTATTGTGACTACAAATTTTGATCAGCATTTTACAACTGTGCTTGAAGAATCGGAGCGTAACGTGAATATGTATTATGCCCCGGCACTTCCAACTGGAAGAGCTTTTAAAGGATTGGCGTATATTCATGGCAATGTGGAACAAGAAAAAGAAAATTTAATTTTGACAGATGGTGATTTTGGAAGGGCTTACTTAACAGAAGGATGGGCAAGGAGATTTTTAGTAGACCTATTTTCTAATTATACGGTTTTGTTTATTGGTTATAGCCATAATGATCCTGTTATGAAGTATTTAGCAACTGGATTACCACCTAGTACGAGACGATATGCATTTGTTGCAGAAGGAGAAAATACATATCATTGGGAGCATTTAGGGATTAAGCCAATTGTATATCCGAATAAGGCACAAAATCATCAATCATTAGCAAAGGCAGTACAACGATGGGCAGAGCTAATGGGGGATAATTATATTACAAAAAGAACACGAATTCGTGATATTGTAACGGCTCCACCATCTTTAGAGCAGGAACAGCTGTCTTATATTAAACAATCTGTAAAAAAAATTGAAACACTCCGTTATTTTGTAGAGTTTGCAAGAGACTACGAATGGGTGGAATGGTTGGAAAAAGAGGGACAATTACGAAATTTATTTTCGGAAGAAGCCGAGACTTCTGAGAAAGATCAATTGCTTGCACAGTGGATTGTAAATCATTTTTTAGTAAGTCATCAAAATGAATTATTTCAGTTAATGCATAAAAATAATACGAAAATATCCGCCTTGTTATGGGATACGATATGTGCATGTTTAGCAGAAATGGAACAGCCGATACATACAGTTTCATTTGCGAAATGGATTTTATTATTGTTAGAAAAAGCGAAAACAAATGAATTTTTCATTGAAAATCTACCTTCTTTACTTCAGAAGTGTATGTACCCAGAGCATAAAGAAATTATGGTTCTTTTACTAACTTTTATGTTAGATGGAAAACTAAAATTAAAACGAATTCGACAATGGGAACAGGAGATGCCGGATATTGTAGAGTTAGCGGAAACGAATCATCTGTCAGCTGTAACTTTTTCAAGGATGCAGTCTATATGGGAAGTGAAAATGAAGCCGCATCTTTCTTATTTTGCTATACCAATTTTGCAGACTGGATTAGAAAAAATACAGAGATTAGCGTTAAAACAGCAGTCACTTCAAATTCATGACACAGTTAGTGAATTACGAAGTGCAATTGAACCGCATGAGCAAGATAGCCAGCCACGTGAGTTTTCGTTTTTAATTAATATTGTTAGAGACTGTATGGAATATGTTTGTGCCCATTATGAAGAAAAAGCAAATTTTTATATTACTTTTATGCTTGAATTTGGAAGCATCCTGCAAAAGAGAATTGCAATTCATAGTATGAACCATACTGTTTTTCGAACGCAAAATGAAAAAATAGAATGGTTATTACAGCATGGAATGCTTACGGAAGATTCTTGCAAGCATGAAGTGTTTCAACTGTTAAAGAATCATTATGAAGGTGCATCTGAATCTACAAAACAAAAAGTGCTAAGTAACATAGTGAAACAGTTTGAAGCGAAAACTTATTTTGGAGCTTGCAACTTAATAGATTGGCTTTACATGTGTGCTCCAGCTAACGAGTCTACAAAACAAACATATGATTTTATGAAACAGAAATTTCCTCATTTTTCGTCGAGTCAGTTTCCAGATTTACAAGAAGAGCGTATGTTGCAGACGATTACATGCAATTTAACAGCTGATGGTTTGTTACATATGAGAGAGGAAGAAATATTGAGGCAAGTTCTTCAATATTCACATGAAGGATTGTTTGAGAAGCATCATTTTTTAGAGATGCTTTCTAAGGCATGCAAAACAAATGTGCAATGGAGTATTTCTCTAGCATATCAATTAGTTAGATATAAAGAAGTGAGTAAAGAAGTGTGGTTTGTATTAATGCGGGAGTGGCGAAATTATCGACAATTAACAAATGAGCAAATACAAGAGATTTTACCACTGTTACATCAATTTGTTCGACATGCTACTTATCATTGGCTTATTAGTAGTTTTCTGTATGAAAAAAGCAATCGTTTAGAAGAATTTCAAGAAGAAACAATTCGGGCAGTAAAACAACTTGCTTTTTCGTTGTTTCCTCATGTAATGAAAGGAGAGCAAGGAAGAAGAAAAGAGCAAACGGATTACTACAATGAGGCTGTTCAGCATCCGGTAGGGAAAATAACAGCAGTTTTATTAAAGTTGCTTGCATATGAACATTTATATGATCGTAATATACATGCGTATTTATATTTATTTGAAGAGCAGATGCGAAAAAAAACATACTACGTAAATATAATGATTGCTAGGTTAACAGCTGATTTAACATTTTTATATCATATCGAGAAGCAATGGTGTAGAAAGTATATGATTCCATATTTAGATTTGCAGCAAAGTGAAGAGGAAACAAAATATGCGTGGGCTGGTTTTGTAAATACTCAAATTAATTTGCCTTTATTCATACAAACAAAGAAATACATTTCTTTTGCGGTTTGCAATTTACATTTGTTAAATAAACAAACACAAGAGGTATTTATGAAATGGCTAAGTTTAGTCTTTTTAAAGTGTATTTTATATTGGGATGAAAAAATAGACTGGTTGTACACTCTTTTTATACAGGAAGAAGAGGTAAGAAAAATAAAGTTTATAGAAAATGTATCATATTATGTAAAAACATTGAGTATAAAAGAACAACAAAAATTTTGGCAAGATTGGCTTGCGAATTTTTTAATAGAACGCCCCAAAATGAGTATGGTATCAGAGAGAGAGTATATCATATTTCTGAGATTTGTATTATATATGGATGCTATTGCTGAAAAAGGGATTGAAGCCGTTTTATCGTATTTTTCTATCTCTTCACTGTATGAGGAAAAACAGGAATTGAAATGTTTGTTCAAACAGATGCTAGAAAAGAGTGAGCTAATTCGTCAAAAACCTTGTATATATGCAAAATTATTCTTCATTTTATTAACAAAGATAAATGATGCAGGGTGTATTGAAAATGAAGTGATTTATCTTCGGCAATTATTTGATGATACAAAGCTCGAAAATATGCTATTTGAGTGTATTCAAAATGAGATGATGCGTATTGGAATGATAAATCAAAATATAAACGATTCGCCTTTATCATTGTGAAATATACGATGCAGCGGGAGAGGGAAATTCAAAAAATAATAAAAAAGTGTTGACATGGTTAAAAATAACACTTTATAATACAAATCAATACTTAATAAAAATAAAGCATTGAAGGGAACAGAGTAGTGTTTATCTCCCTGTTAAAGAGAGCTGATGGTTGGTGGAAATCAGTACAAAGGTAAACGTGAATTACAGTCCTGGAGCATCTTTTTCGTAGTAAAGGCAGATGTCTTTATGAAGGAAAAGACGGTCAATATGATCGTTAACAAAGAAGAGAGGTAGACATATATGTCTACAACTAGGGTGGTACCGCGATAATAATCGTCCCTACTGATTGGATCAGTAGGGACTTTTTGCATATATGCGGACCTACATGAAAATAAAATAATAAGCGCGATGATAGGAAAAAAGAGTAGTGGTTGTTTCCCTGTAACAGAGAGCTGGTGGTTGCTGCGAACCAGTACACAAACAAGCATGAATTACAATCCTGGAGCATCTTTTTCGTAGTAAAGGCAGATGTCTTTATGAAGGGAAAGACGGTCAATACGATCGTTAACAAAAATGAGAGGTAGACACATTTGTCTGCAACTAGGGTGGTACCGCGATAATAATCGTCCCTACTGATTGGATCAGTAGGGGTTTTTTGTATATTTCATACAAGGAATCGTTACCAAACTTGCTTTGTTACAAATGTTAGGTTCAGAAAATAGGGAATTTTCAATCCCTTATTATATATTTTCAAAAGATAAAAGGAGGAATTTTCAATGGGAAATCATGAATTAGAACAATTACGTAAACAGGTGGATGAAATTAATTTACAACTTCTGCACTTATTAAATGAGCGTGCAAAGGTTGTTCAAGAAATTGGTCAACAAAAGAAAATGCAAGGTACGAAACGCTTCGATCCTGTTCGTGAGCGTGAAGTACTTGATATGATTGCTGAACAAAATGAAGGGCCATTTGAAACATCTACAGTGCAACATATTTTCAAAACAATTTTTAAAGCAAGCTTAGAATTACAAGAAGATGATAATCGTAAAGCATTATTAGTTTCACGTAAAAAGAAACAAGAAAATACAATTGTTGATGTAAAGGGTGAATTATTAGGCAGTGGCGCACAAACGTTTATTATGGGACCTTGCGCAGTTGAAAGTTTAGATCAAGTTCGTCAAGTTGCTCAAGCGATGAAAGAACAAGGTATAAAATTAATGCGCGGCGGTGCCTTCAAACCGAGAACATCTCCTTATGATTTCCAAGGATTAGGAGTGGAAGGTTTACAAATTTTACGTCAAGTAGCAGACGAGTTTGACTTAGCGATTATTAGCGAGATTTTAAATCCAAATGATGTAGAAATGGCACTTGATTACGTTGATGTTATTCAAGTCGGCGCTCGCAATATGCAAAATTTTGATTTATTAAGAGCCGTTGGAAAAGTAAATAAACCAGTATTATTAAAACGTGGTTTAGCAGCGACAATTGATGAGTTTGTAAATGCAGCAGAATACATTATTGCACAAGGAAATGATCAAATTATTTTATGTGAGCGCGGTATTCGCACATACGAAAGAGCAACGCGTAATACACTTGATATTTCAGCAGTACCGATTTTAAAGAAAGAAACGCATTTACCGGTTGTTGTGGATGTAACACATTCAACAGGACGAAAAGATTTACTTCTTCCAACTGCGAAAGCAGCACTAGCAATCGGTGCAGATGCAGTTATGGCAGAAGTGCATCCAGACCCAGCGGTTGCATTATCAGATTCTGCACAGCAAATGGATATTCCACAGTTCCATGCATTCATGGAAGAGTTAAAAGGATTTAAAAATAAGTTATCATAATTAAATAGATATTGTGTTGAAAGGGAAACAGTAGCATTTATCTTCCTGTAACAGAGAGCTGATGGCTGGTGGAAATTAGTACAAAGGTAAACGTGAATTACAACCCTGGAGCATCTTTTTCGTAGTAAAGGCAGATGTCTTTATGAAGGGAAAGACGGTCAATATGATCGTTAACAATAAAGAGAAATAGACATACTTGTCTATAATTAGGGTGGTACCGCGATATCATCGCCCCTACTGATTTAATTCAGTAGGGGTTTTTTTATAAAGTGAAACTTTCATCAGTGGAAGTCTTTCTGACCGTTAGGGCGAGATAAAATCGTAAAGGAGAAACAAAAATGAGATATATAACAGCTGGAGAATCACATGGTCCGCAGTTGACAGTTATTTTGGAGGGGGTTCCTTCTGGTCTTTCTTTAACTGCAGAAGATATAAATACAGAGTTATTAAGACGACAAAAAGGTCACGGCCGCGGAAGACGTATGCAAATTGAAACGGATACTGTTGAAATTGTAAGCGGCGTGCGTCATGGTTATACGCTTGGATCACCAATTACATTGGTTGTGAAAAATGATGATTTTAAACATTGGACAAAAGTCATGGGAGCTGAATCTATTTCTGAACAAGAAAGTAAAGAAATGAAACGAACGATTACAAAACCACGCCCAGGGCATGCCGATTTAAATGGAGCAATTAAATATGGCCATCGTGATATACGTAATGTATTAGAGCGTTCTTCTGCTAGAGAGACAACCGTTAGAGTAGCGGCAGGAGCTGTTGCAAAAAAGGTTTTAACAGAATTGGGAGTAACTATCGCAGGGCATGTGCTTGAAATTGGTGGTGTGAAAGTTAATCAAGTTCCACACATCTCATTAGCAGAGATGCAGATTGTTTCAGAAAACTCACCTGTTCGCTGCTTAGATCAAGAAGCAGAGCAAGCGATGATGGAAGCAATTGATGCAGCGAAAAGTAATGGAGATTCCATTGGTGGCATTGTTGAGGTAATTGCTGAAGGAATGCCGGTTGGTGTTGGTAGTTACGTTCATTATGACCGCAAATTAGATGCAAAATTAGCTGCAGCCATCATGAGTATTAATGCATTTAAGGGAGCTGAAATTGGCATTGGTTTTGATGCAGCAAGAAAGCCAGGAAGTGCTGTACATGATGAAATCGTATGGGATAAAGAAACGGGTTACACAAGAAAAACGAATAACGCTGGTGGATTAGAAGGCGGAATGACAACGGGCATGCCAATTATTGTGAGAGGTGTAATGAAACCAATTCCTACATTATATAAACCACTTGCAAGTGTAGATATTGATACGAAGGAAGCATTTCAAGCAAGTATTGAACGTTCAGATAGCTGTGCAGTACCAGCAGCAAGTGTCGTAGCAGAAGCAGTTGTCGCTTGGGAGCTGGCAACTGCATTAGTAGAACAGTTTGGGAAAGATCGTATGGATCTTATTCAACAAAATATTGCTCAGCATAAAAAGTACGCAAAAGAATTTTAAAAAGGAGGAACTTTTATGAAAGTAAAAGAACAATTAGCAACGCTGCAACCCTATAAACCGGGTAAATCAGCAAAACAAATGCAAGAAGATTATGGTGTTCATTCATTTGTAAAATTAGCTTCAAATGAAAATCCATTTGGCTGTTCACCTCTTGTAATAGAAGGATTACAAGAAGAGTGGAATGAACATGCTTTATATCCGGACGGAGGAGCGATTGAACTCCGTCAAACGATTGCGGAAAAACTACATGTTAAGAAGGAAGAAATTTTATGTGGAAGTGGGCTTGATGAAGTCATTCAAATCATTAGCCGAACGCTGCTTTGCCAAGGAGATAACGTTGTTACGGCTGGAGAAACATTCCCGCAATATCGTCATCATGCGATAATTGAGGGGTGTAAAGTGAAAGAAGTTCCGCTCCAAGATGGAGTCTACAATTTGGACGAAATTGCGTCAGTCATGGATGAAAAAACAAAGATTGTTTGGATTTGTAACCCAAATAATCCAACAGGAACATATGTCAATGACCGAAAATTACGTGAATTTATGAAGAAGGTTCATAAAGAAACATTGGTTGTCATTGATGAAGCATATTATGAATATGTCACTGCGAGTGATTTTCCAGATACAATTTCATTGCTGAAAGAGTATAGGAACCTTCTTATATTAAGAACTTTCTCCAAAGCATACGGATTAGCAGCATTTCGAGTTGGTTATGCAATTGGAAATGAAACAATAATCGAGAAATTGAATGTCGTTCGTCTTCCGTTTAATGTGTCTTCACTCGCACAAAAAGCTACAGTACTTGCATGGAATGATGAATCATTTTTACAAAAGACAATTCGGGCAAATCGAGAAGGCCTGGAGCAATATGAGAGCTTTTGCAAAAAAAATGAGATTCCGTTTTATTCATCTCAAACGAATTTTATCTTTATACCGTTAGAAGGTGCGCAAACAGTTTATGAACTTTGTGCACACGCTGGGTATATCATTCGTCCGTTCCTAAATGGTGTTCGGATTACAATTGGCACGAGTGAGCAAAATGAAGGAGTGATTGCAGTGTTAAAACAACACTTTAATAATAGCAGGTCTCGAGATGAGGCGCATGTGTAAAAAAGTTGTATTGATTGGAACAGGATTAATTGGTGGTTCACTTGCCTTAGCAATTAAGCGAGAACATAGTGTGACCATTACGGGTTATGATATTCAAAGTGAACAAGCGGAACGTGCAAAACGATTGAATGTAATCGATGAGGTAGGAGTGGACTTAAAGGCAATGTGTGAAGAAGCGCATTTGATTATCTTTGCATCTCCTGTCGAAGAAACAACTAAGTTACTTAGAAAACTTGCTTCATTCCAATTACGTGAAGATGTTATTGTGACGGATGTTGGAAGTACAAAAGGAACAATTATGAAGGAAGCAGAAAAGTTACTGACAAACGGTGTTACGTTTATTGGTGGACACCCGATGGCAGGATCTCATAAAACGGGTGTAGAAAGTGCAAAGGCACATTTATTTGAAAATGCATACTACATTTTAACGCCAATGAATACTGTTCAGACGGAGAAAGTCGAACAATTAAAAGATTGGTTAAAGGGAACGCATTCACATTTTCTAGTGTTAAATACAGAGGAACATGATTATGTAACAGGTGTTGTGAGTCATTTTCCTCATTTAATTGCTGCAGGATTAGTCAAACAAGTAGAAAAACATGCGGGTGATAATCCATTAATTCATATGTTGGCAGCTGGCGGTTTTAAAGATATTACCCGTATTGCTTCAAGTAGTCCAAAAATGTGGAGCGATATTGTAAGACAAAACCGTCCGCATTTATTACAGTTATTAGAGGAATGGATTATGGAAATGAAGCAATTACAGCATACAGTCGCAGAAGGAGATGCCGAAGTACTACACACTTACTTTGCAAATGCAAAAGAATATCGTGATTCCATGCCAGTTCGTAAAAGTGGGGCGATTCCTGCTTATCATGATCTATACGTTGATGTTTTAGATAAAATAGGGGCGTTAGCGCATATTACAAGCATACTTGCAAGACAAGAGATTAGTATTACGAACTTGCAAATACTAGAAGCGCGTGAAGGATTACTCGGGGTGTTACGTATTAGCTTTCAAACAGAAGAAGACCGTATGAAAGCAACGCAATCTTTACAGCATGAAGAGTATCAAACATATGAAAGTATATAAATGAAAGAAGGTGCCGTAGTAAATATGGAAACTATACAAACAGCTATAGAAGGCTTGCAAGGAACGATCGTTATTCCAGGTGATAAATCAATTTCACATCGTTCTGTTATGTTTGGCGCAATCGCTCACGGAAAAACAACGATTAAAGGCTTTTTACCAGGAGCAGACTGTTTAAGTACGATCTCTTGTTTTCGTGAAATGGGTGTATCGATAACGCAAAATGGAGATGAGGTAGAAGTAATTGGAACAGGAATTGAAGGTTTACAAGAAGCAGAGCGTATACTTGATGTTGGAAACTCTGGTACAACGATTCGTTTATTGCTTGGAATACTAGCGAATACAAACCTTCATTTTTGCTTGCAAGG
This sequence comes from Bacillus sp. S2(2024), assembly GCF_050474045.1. Classification (NCBI taxonomy): domain Bacteria; kingdom Bacillati; phylum Bacillota; class Bacilli; order Caryophanales; family Bacillaceae; genus Bacillus; species Bacillus sp. S2(2024). The sequence goes on along the minus strand of NZ_JBFLUS010000003.1, from coordinate 2,207,831 downwards.
TGATGCTTCAATCGGAAAACGACCAATGAAACGTGTTACAAAACCGCTTAGTCTAATGGGAGCAATAATTGATGGAAGAGAATGCGGAACGTACACACCGCTAACGATACGAGGAGGAAATCTTCAAGCAATTGATTATATTTCACCTGTTGCAAGTGCTCAAGTGAAATCTGCTATTTTATTAGCAGGTCTAGGAGCGCAGGGTGTAACAAGTGTTACAGAACCTCATATATCACGAGATCATACGGAAAGAATGCTTCAAGCATTTGGTGTACAAGTAAAACGAGATGGAACAAAAGTTTCAATAGAAGGTGGGCAACAGCTTATAGGAACGAACATTCATGTACCAGGAGACATTTCCTCGGCTGCATTTTTCCTAGTAAGTGGTGCCATCACTCCGAATAGCAAACTTACATTAAAAAATGTTGGAATCAATCCAACAAGAACGGGAATTATTGATGTTCTTACAAAAATGGGAGCAAAGTTAACCATTGAACAATGTGATACAGATGCTGCAGAACCTGTTGCTGATCTTATAATTGAAACATCACAGTTAAAAGGGATTGAGATTGGCGGCGATATGATTCCAAGATTAATTGATGAAATTCCAATTATCGCTCTTGCAGCAACACAAGCAGAAGGGATTACTATTATCAAAGATGCACATGAATTAAAGGTGAAGGAAACAAATCGAATTGATACAGTTGTAGAAGAACTAACAAAATTAGGAGCACGTATCGAAGCGACGGATGATGGTATGATTATTTATGGGAAAACATCATTAAAGGGAAATACAGTAAATAGTCATGGTGATCATCGAATTGGAATGATGCTTGCAGTAGCTGGCTGCATTGCAAATGGAGAGACAATGATCCAGGATGCAGAAGCTGTTGGAGTATCGTATCCAAACTTTTTTGAAGAGATTGAGAAGTTGAAGGTAAAAACCCGGTAGATTGATATAGAATCTACCGGGTTTTTGTTTGTAAAGTTTGTATTTTTATATTTTTCTGATTAGTATGTTATATTTAATGTATTGTACATGCGCAGTTAGCGATACGATGAGGGGAGAAGAATAGCATGGAAGTTATTCAATTATCGGAAGAACAACACCGAGAGGCACTCAGACTATCTGAATACGCCTTTCAATATAACGTACCAGAAGATCAAATTGAAAAACGTCTGCAGCTTTTTAAAAAATACCATCAAATATTTGGGATATTAGAAGAAAAAGAGATTGCGGCAAAATTACACCTTATCCCGCTTGAAATATTTTTAGGTGAAGAAAAATTTAAAATGGGTGGAATTGCAGGGGTAGCTACATATCCAGAATTTAGACGAAACGGTTATGTAAAAAAACTATTAAAACATGTTTTAGATACGATGAGACAAGATGGTTATAGCGTTTCAATGCTACACCCATTTTCTGTTTCTTTTTACAGGAAGTATGGATGGGAGTTGTTTGCGAATCACCTTGTATGTTCATTATCAAAAGCTGATTTAATAATGAAAGAACACGTACAAGGAAGAATAAAACGTTTTAATAAGGAATCACATTTGAAAGAGATTGAAATCGTATATGAGCAATTTGGGAAGAAATATTCTGGTATGTTAGTTCGTAATCAGGATTTCTGGTTGGATTTTGTTTATAGTGATCTGCATGCAGCGGTTTATTATAATCAAGTTGATGAGCCTACAGGTTATATGCTTTATAAAATAGAGAGTTCTAAGATGAAAGTAGAAGAATTTGTGCCGTTAAACAGTGAAGCTAGAACGGGTTTATGGAATTTTATTTGCCAGCATGATTCAATGATTAAAGAACTTGAGATAGTTGTTCATGAAAAAGAACCATTGCTGTTTTCACTGCAAGAGCCTCGTATTAAGGCTGAAATAAAACCTTACTTTATGGTTAGAATCGTAGATGTTGAGCGTTTTTTTAAGCAATATCCATTTGTATGGGAGAACAACGAAGAAGAGCTTATTTTACATATTTCTGATTCATTTGCACCTTGGAATAATCAGACAATCATATTCCGAGATAAAGAAGTAGTAATGGTAAGCAAAGAAGAAGCTGAAACATTGAAAGAAAGAGGTATACAACTAAATATTAATGCCTTGTCTACAGTTCTTTTCGGCTATAAAAGTCCATGGGAATTAAATCAAATAGGTACCATTTTTGGAACCGAAAAAGACATAAAACAATTTGAAAACCTAATTCCTTCCGAGCAACCATTTTTTTATGATTTCTTTTAATTGTTGTAAATAGATAAAGAATGTAAAAAGTGCTACGTGAAAGCAGCGCTTTTTACGTTCTTAAAATTAAGCGGTTCATCAATATCTTCTATATATTAAAGGAATATGATGGAAATGATAGATGATTTGTGGATGTGTTATCGATAAGTGAATGGGTGGATATGACCAGATGAATGGCGTTACAACTCCTACAACAGGACTTGCCGTATGAAAAGCGGCAACGTGAACGGAAGGGGTTACTACAGGAGTACCAGCAACAACCTTTGTTGGAAAGAGGTTCATGATAAGTTCACTCCAATGGATCATGTATGAAATAATATATTCATTTGTTTGTTTGAAATGTGCAGGTTAATTTTCGTTAGGATTGTAAAGGTTCTGCTTCTTATTTGTAATTTTTATATTCAGGAAGTGGTTATTTCACTTTTACTCCAAATTTATAATTTTTTTTATCAAAAACCTTTATCTTCTTGTTATAGGAATGCTGTGTAAGAACTGCTAAATATTTCGAATTGCTAATTTAAAACTCTTTTGAAAAAAAATAACACGATTTATGATATAACAAAGAAATATAGGATGGAATTGAGGAGGTAAGTATATGGATGTTTCACATATTGTTGAAAGAATTAATGAACTTTTTAATGTAACAAGTAAGGAAATCTATTCTAGTGAATCTGGGATTACATACCATGCAGATAAAAAAATTAAAAAATTAGGATACTGTGTTAATCTAACGCTTGAAACTATAGAGGAAGCAAGAATTCATGGAGTTGATATGATGGTGACACACCACGATGCATGGGATGAAATATATGGATTAAAAGAGGCATGCATAGAAAAACTAGCAGAGTATGGTATAAGTCACTACTATAATCACTTGCCACTTGATGACTGTAACTTTGGAACAAATGATAGTTTATTAAAAAAATTGAATTTAGAAAATGTTAAAAGAACCCACGAATGGGAAGGGTTATATTTTGGTAGAATCGCAGAATATGATGAAGAAATTGAACTTAATGAATTAGTAAAAAATATTGAAAATCTACTTGAAGAACCAGTTAAATTTTGGCGGTTTAATGACAAAAAGGTGAAGCGAGTGGGCTTAGTCTGTGGTAATGGAGGGTCAACAACTTGCCTTAAGGAAGCAGTTGAAAATAAGTGTGACGTATACATTACAGGTGAATGTAATTTGTATACGATTCAATATGCTAAGTTTAAAGGGATAAATCTTATCATTGGGAGTCATACTTTCACAGAATTCTTTGGAATTCAAAGTTTAGCATTGAAATTGAATGAGAATAAAAAAGAACTTGAAGTAGTGAGACTTAATGAAGAGCATTATGAAGCGAATATAAAATAAGACATAGATAACGCTTTTATATGCTGCCGTTATGAGATTTAATTAAACTTTTTTGTAAATAATACATATAGATATGCTATAAGAGAATCCATTTTGATTATTCTTGATATGCTCCCCATTAGGTAGACAGATAAAAAAATCTGTTTATCTAAGGGGAGTATTTCTTATGACTCGAATGAAATATTCTAAAGCTGAGAAATTAGCGATTTTAGCTCTTTATAAAGATGGTCATCATTCAATAGCTGACATACTGCTAAATTTTCGGTTGATCCTGGGACAATTAGGGATTGGAAGAGAAGGTATGAAGTGAATGGTGAGGATGGCCTAGGGGAGGCGCTTTCTTGGAAGCGTTATTCAAAAGAGTTAAAGTTAGCAGCCGTCAATGATTATCTATCAGGACACTATTCGTTAAGCAAGTTTATCCAAAAATACAATATATCCAGTACTGCAGTTTTGAGAAAATGGATTAAAAAGTATAATAGTCATAGAGAATTAAATGATACCGGTAAAGGAATGACAAACTCTATGACAGATAGAAGAAAAACAACATTAGAAGAACGAATTCAAATTGTGAATTACTGTATACAACATTAGAAAAATTATCAGCTCACAGCCAAAAGCCATGAAGTTTCTTATCAACAAGTATATCAATGGGTAAAGAAGTTTGAAGCACATGGTGAAGAAGCGCTACAAGATAAACGCGGTCGAAAGAAAGAGGAAAATGAATTAACAGATGAAGAAAAATTTAAACTGGAAATGAAACGTTTAGAGCGAGAAAATGAACGATTACGTGCAGAAAATGCTTTTTTTAAGTTAGAAGAATTCGAAAGGAGGCGTCGTTAACAAGCGTTCGTCTACAAAATAAATATAGAGCGATTCAAGATTTACATGCGAACGAAAATCTACCAGTAATCCTTTTATGCAAGATTGCCGGTGTATCTCGTGCTGCTTATCATAAGTGGCTACAGCGTACGCCAACAGCTAGAAAATTAGAGAATGAACATCCATTGATTCATAGCATGTCACGTGTAGGAAAATGTATAGATAATGGACCAATGGAGTCGTTTTTGGGAACGTTGAAATGTGAAAAATATTACCTAAATAAGTATGAAACATTTGAAGCGTTATAACAAGCAATAGATGATTATATCCAGTTTTACAATAACGAACGTTACCAAGAAAGATTAAACGGCTTAAGCCCATTAGAATACAGGGTTCAAGCCGCTTAAAGTATTTTTATTATTTCCAATGTCTACTTGACAGGGAGCTGTTCAAAGATTGATTAAAATGGATTCTTTCTTTGTGATTGGGTGTTCAGTTTTTATAAAAAAGTTTGATTACTTTAATTGGCTTTATTCGAGACACGCTCCCATCTGTTGCATAAAGAATAATTGATAGTTAAACGCTTTTTAATCTTTTCGCGGGGTTTCCAGCTACAATTGTATTAGCTGGTACATCTTTTGTTACAACAGAACCAGCAGCAACAATTGAATTATCGCCAATAGTTACTCCAGCTAAAATTACACAACTTCCACCAATCCATACGTCATTACCTATTGAAATTGGTATGCCGTAACCACTCTTATTCCTATCCTTGGGTTCAATTGAATGCCCAGCAGTATATATACCTACATTTGGTCCAATCATACAATTATGTCCAACTCTAACTTCTGCCATATCTAAAATAGTACAATTATATCCAGCATAAAAGTTATCGCCAACGTGAATATTATAACCTAAGTCACAATGGAAATTATGTTCAATACTAGGGTTTACTCCTATACTTCCAAACAACTCTTTAAGAATTTCTTCTTTCAGTTTGAAATCTTCTATATCACTATTGTTAAATCTTCGAACAAGTTTCTGAGCACGTAAGTTTTTCCATTTTAATTCTTGCGTACCTCGTTCATAATAAATTTTCTCTTTATCACTCACACCTAATCTCCTCCTTTTAACGTAAAACAAATGATATCATCATTTAATAATCTGTATATTAATTCAATTAACAATCATTAGATAAAAAATCTAAGGTAAAAGCATCGCGCGAACCCATAATTTTACGATACATAAATAGAATCCATAAAAAATTAGCCAAAATGGCTTCTTATCTAACAGATTTAATTTTAATTTTCATACAAAAGATTGGTTACTTCTATTATTGTTAAATAGATACTTTAAAGGAATACCGTATTTTCATTTTTAATTCAGTATCATGTTTAACGTTGCGGTCGCTTTAGGCCATCCAACGTAAAAGGCCATATGTGTTATCAAAGCAATAATTTCCTTTTCTTTAATTCCATTTTTTTTTGCTAATTGTAGATGAAATGGCAGTTGTTCAGTATTGCCAATACTAATTAGGGCAGACAGTGTAATCAAACTTCTTTCTTTTGATGTTAAAGTAGGATCTCTCCATACTTTTTCGAATAATATGTTTTCACCGTAATCAACAAAATCGGGAGCAATTTCTCTCATTTTCTTTGGTATATTGGATTCGATGCGATCATTCACTATTCTTTTTCCTCCTTCATATTTACCATTTGTGCTATTCCTTGACCGAATGACCAGTTTTCAGCAGATGTCTCGTTTAATGTAATAAAAATATCAGTTGTAGAGATGTTTAAATGATTATAAAGAGTTTCCGCGATTGATTGATACAAATTCCTTTTCTGATTTATTGTTCTTCCTGGTCCACATGTAATGGAAACATGTATCATTTTATCTGTTCTCTCTTTTTCACCTTTTAAGAGATAGTGAGGATCATAAAAAAGATGATTAGATCGGTAAGGTAAAAACATGTGAAAGTAATCATTTTCTGGGATTTTAAAATGCTCAATCAATGAATGATGAATATTATTGCTTACCTTTTTTAGCTCTTCTTTATTCAATTGACCATCTGGATAATAAATATTAACAAACGGCATATTTTCACTCCCTTTCTTATGACCTTATTTTACTTCCGTAATCTCGATTTGTATAATTGAAAATAAATTATATAATTATCAATAAAATCGATAAAGATGAGGTGTGAGAATGGAAATAAAAGAGTTAAATACATTTAAAATGATTGTAGAAGAAGGTACTTTTTCACTGGCAGCAAAAAAATTAAACTATGCCCAATCAACCGTAACCACACATATAAAAAAACTAGAGAATGAACTTGGTTTCCCTCTATTTGAACGAGGGTGGGATGCTCGATTAACAGATGAAGGTACTTTATTCGCAGAAGAAGTAGATAGCTTGTTAATGCATTGGGATTATTCAATATCTCAAGCACAACGTATAAGTAATGAGGAAAAAGGAACATTAAGAATAGGATTAACAGAATCCATTGCAAAAAAATTAATTCCATCTATATTAAGCTATTTAGATACTGAGAAGCCGTATATACATTGTGATTTTGTTATAGGAAACACAGCACTTTTATCACAAATATTAGAACAAAATAAAATTGATTTTGCTGTTTGTGGAAACAAGAAGAATAGTTCCAATGTGAATTTCACTCCACTATACAATGAACAAATCGAATTTATTGTCAATAACCCTCATCATCCAATTTTACATAAAGAGTCAGTTAAAATATCTGATATCATTAATTACCCTATTTTAATTGGAGAGAATAGTTGTTATTATTATCAATCTGTGAATGCTTTCTTATCAGAAAATAATTTATCTTTTAAAAGAGTTTACAATTGTAGTGCATTACATCTTATTCCACAAATGCTTTTTGGAAATGCAATAGGTATTATTCCTAAGGGAACTATTTTAAACAAAGGTAATATATCATTTAATGTTAAAGGATTTAATCCTCAAATGCCTATAGGATTATTAATTTCTTCTAAAAAAAGAAACTATTTAAATCAGACAAAACAGCAACTTATGAAATTGATTGAATCGTTATTGTTATAAATAATGATTTAGCTATTAATTATCTACATTTGTTTGATTAATTTTTCAAAACAGCTTATTTTTTTAGGGTATTCGGATTATCGTGTGGGAAACCACTTAAAGTTAAATTGTTGCTCATATCATCCTAAATCGGAAAATCGTGTGGATACTCCATTAAAAGAATAAAAGAAGCAATTTTACTTGTCATTCGTATTCAAATAACTGTTTACCTTTTGTAGTATTTGTTGCATTGAAATAAAATTTAATAAAAAGTATCGGGCGAACCCATATTTTACGATAAATAAAAAGAAGCCATTTTGAAAAAAGAATAATTAAAATGGCGTCTTTTCTTCTTGAATGAACATTTCGTTTTATAAAAAAGTTTGATTAAAACTCACTTAGAATTCTTTAATCGAAAAGGAATAAAACGGTGCAACTTTTTAGTAAACGGTATAACTTTCTTTAAAACGGTACATCTTTTTTATAAACAGTACGACTTTATTTCAAAGCTACAATAGACTACAAATATTAGACATATCTAAAATGTGTGGTCCTTTTAATTTCAACTGTTTCACTTATCTAACCTAAATATAATTATAAGTAGCGCTTTTTATGTTCTTAAAATTAAGCGGTTCATCAATATCTTCTATATATTGAAGGAATGTGATGGAAATGATAGATGATTTGTGGATGTGTTACCGATAAGTGAATAGGTGGATATGGCCAGATGAATGGCGTTACAACTCCTACAACAGGACTTGCCGTATGAAAAGCGGCAACGTGAACGGAAGGGGTTACTACAGGAGTACCAGCAACAACCCTTGTTGGAAAGAGGTTCATGATAAGTTCACTCCAAAAGGTTATATATGCAATAGTATATTCTTTTGTTTGATTAAAATGTGCAAGTGAAATTTAGTTAAGCTTATAGAAGTTCTACTCTCTGTTTGTAATCTTCATATTCATTCAAGTGGCAGGTGTTTCGCTTTTACTCCCTATACATAAAAGAGTTCAATTGTCCATCGCTTATTCCTAAAAATTTTATATCTATCTTATATTTTTGTTTATTTTTAATATTTTTTATTTTATAATTATTTTAATTAAATTATATTTCTTATCTGGAGGTGGCGATGAAAAATTATAGATTTTATTCATTTTGGATAGCTCAAACAAGCATTTCGTTAGCTGATGTCGTATACATCATGGTCATTACGACTTACATTTATCAGAAAACGGAATCTGTATTATTCGCTTCTTTATTTCCCTTTTTTAAGGCCCTTACAAGATTACTAGCTGGCTTTTCAGCACCACTAATCCTACAAAATACTTCAATGTCAAAAGCACTTGTAAACTTACAAATTACTAAAACCATTTTGATTACTTTATTACTATTAGGATTTACATTCTTAACTTCTCATATTTATATTTTATTCGCTTATATATTGATACTTTCTTTCGTAGAAGGATGGGGAAGTCCCTTGTTAAATTCTATAGTCCCCCAAATTATTTTAAAGGAAGAACTCGTGAAAGCTAATAGCTTGTTAAGCATTTCCAATCAAGCGGTACAAATTGGCGGTTATACTCTGACAGGATTTATTGTCGTAAAAATAGGACATACTCCTACTTTACTAATAACGGCTGTCTTGTTATGGATTTCTATTGTTTGTTTGTATATAGCAATTCGCTTTCTTTATGATCAGATGACACAAAATCAAGATGCATCCAAATGGACTCTCATGAAGGAAGGGTGGATTCACCTTTGGAGTAACTCAACTCTGCGATTAGTTACGTTAATGGATGTAATTGAAGGGATTGCAGGGCAAATATGGGTTGGTACGATTACATTGGTTTATGTAAAAGAAATACTTCATAAAGGAGAACAATGGTGGGGCTATATTAATGCTTGCTATTATATCGGTACAATTGTAGGAGGGGTTATAACAATATATTTAGCAAAAAAGATTCAAAAAAATCTTATACTCAGTATGGCAGCGGGATCTTTTTTATTTAGCATTTTTACTTTATTATATGGGCTTAGTAGTATTCCTTTCTTATCCCTTGTACTCTGTATTGCGATGGGACCGGCATATCAAATACGAGATGTTGCGCAGCAAACTGCATTTCAAACAAATATAGATGTGTCATTACTTCCAAAAGTATATGCATCTCGCGGCGTTCTATTATCAACGATTTCGAGTCTTTCTATTTTTATAATTGCGCTCATAGCTGAATACTTAGGTATCAGAATGGTGTATATATTTGGCGCTGTACTTATTTGTATATCAGCGGGGTTATCTTTTGTTTTACTTAAAACAAAAAATGAGGAAATAAACGTTCATAATACAATTGGATAGAGCCGAGAAAATACGAATTTACAATGTTAAAGAAATCCTAATTTCTCGTTTATAAAACCGAGAAATTAGGATTTAGTTATTTTTGAAATGCTAAAGTGAAACTTCCATCAGTGGGGGTTTTACTGTCCGTTAATGCGGGGTAAACTTTTTAGCCGAAAGCTTGAGCAGCAATACCATAAAGTGTACCATTTCTTCTTGGTAATTGAATTGAGTTTTTAATCATTATTGGTGGTTGGCTTACTTTTTTAAATCCACATTGTTCTAAGTATGTTATAAATGAACTTTGCCCATCAAGCACATCTATTCTAAGTTTTCCTTTGTAGCTTGTAGCAAGGTGATGAATGATATGAGTTGCTACATCATGATTAAGTGCTACAATGGGGCCAAGAATTAAATGAATTGGTCCCTCTATGCTTAATCCATAGCCAATTAAATCTCCATTTTTTGCTCTGACTACTACTCCTTGTTTTGCTTGTTTAATTCTAGATTTAAGGAACAATTTTCTATCTGCTCCGACTGCATGTTGATCCAATTTATGTACATCATTAAAATGAGTATCAGTTAACGGAACAATGTCGTAATCATGATTTTTTTTGATGTGGTAAAATGAATTATTGTTATCACTTATTAATTTATGTATACAAGTAACGGATTGAAACCCTAATTTTTTATAAAGAGGATAGCCTTCTTCAGTTGCAGCTAACATAATTGTGACATTATTAGGTATTGAATCAATACAAGCTTGTATAACCTTCTTACCTAATCCATATCCTCTGTAATTTTCATTCACAATTACCATTCCTATAGAAGCTAACTTATTTCCATAAGGAATAAGGGCTGCGCTTGAAATAATTTCACCTTGCTCTGTTTTATGCCCATATATAGTACCTGCTGACATAATGGTATAGATTTCATCCTCGTCATAATCCCAACCAACTGAAGCTGAAAGAGCAATAAGACTAAGTATATCTTCTTTATAAAAATTGTATATTTGAAACTCAATTTGACTCTGCACAACAATCCCTCCGCCTTCAATAGGTCTTAATTCATGATAATTTAATTTCACGAAAAATTCAAAAAATAAAATGTCGAAAAACTAGATAAATACAACTAATAGAATTAGTTGTATTTAAATATTCCTTTAGTGGTGTAAAGATGAGTCAATTGTTTACTTATAATAGTTTTCTTCATATCAATAACTTTAGTTATTTAATTTTTTGTTTTTGTGGAAAAGATACGAAAAAAAGTTTTGAAAAGCTTTTTATACGAAAATAGAGGAGAATATTTATAAATAGACTCATATCTCCAAGCATCAAAATTGGAAGTTTTGCGTTGTATCTTTAAAACATTGGAACCATTTCGATTGTTACGATAACTCATACATTAACATCTCCTTTGATCACTTTTTAATTGATACTGATATTTTATGGGAAATAATGTATAATTTACATGCAATTAATAAGTTGTTTTAGTTAGATTACTTTCATTTTATTGTTAAATAAGTGGGTTGAGTTTATAAAAATAAAGGGGAGTTGCATATGGATCAAGTTGATTCAAAGATATTAGAGTTACTACAAAATCACGGTCGGATGTCAATGGTGGACTTGGGAAAAGAAGTAAATATGACTCAGCCAGCCGTTAAGGAAAGGGTTCGGAAGTTAGAAGATAAGGGGATTATTGAGAATTATCAAGCTGTTGTCTCACGAAAAAAGTTAGGGAAAGATACAACTGCATTTATTCTTTTTCAAGCAAATAACTGTAATCAATTTGTTGAGTTTTGTAGACAGTCACCGCATGTCATTGATTTATACAGAATAAGCGGACAATATAATTACTTGCTAAAAGTGGCTACAAGTTCTCCGGAATCACTAGAGACTTTTAGCGATTCATGTAATAAGTATGGTCGTCCAACCATTTTGATGGTATTGTCTACGCGTTTTGAACAAAAAGTTATGCTTCCTGAGGTTCTTTCAAATAGTAATATACATTCATAGGAAGAGAATCGTGTTTAGACGACATTAAATGTATAGTATAGTGAAGCGAAATTTATGAAAGAAAGACGAGGAAATTACTGCTGAAATCTCTTTGATTTCCTTGTAGAAAATGAATCTATAGTCGCTATAAGTGTTACATAAAAGGATGAATAATTGAAGCGTTAAATCACACATAAATTTTTCTATCGCCGAATACGAATTTAATAGTGGTGATAGGGATGGCCAAAAGAAAAACAAAAAATGGCTATAAATTTGTAGTTTTTGAAGTGCCCAATTGATGAAGAGGAAAAACAGAAGCTATACGAAGGATACAAGGAGCTGTTATATAAATTGTTTTTCACACAGGGGAATATAGAAAATCCAAAAAGTATAATGCCTAATTATGCTCTATAGTAAAGTTTTTTACGTACAAAAGAAAAGACACTCCTACGAGTGTCACCATCATATTGCATTCGAGGTTTAAAAAAGGGACGAAAAAGTATTCCTTTTTCAAATTAAATTTAACATATTATGGTATATATAGTAAATTGAGAAATATTTTATAAAAAATTCCTAATGTTTAGTATAGATATTTTTCACTATATATATAGTAGAAAAAGAGATGTTTATTTATATTCCTAAAAAATATTAAAACTTCATTTACAGCAGATTTAAAGCAATGTTTGGAGAGCTTTAACTTCATTAACTATAACCTGGCCCAAATAGGAGAAAAGGAAAATTTTTATGTCATTGATAATAATCAGGAACACTCTATTAGAACTTCTGTTAAATTGCTAACAGAGGTTCTTCTATTCTTGGAAAAGAATTTGTAATCTCTTTAGTATGTCCCTGAAATTCAATTTAATACTTTATTATACTTAGAAGGTGTATGTGTATGATGAAGATGTATCTAGGTTTATTTAATTCAAAGTTTAGGTTTCTATTGAATCTGAATTAAAAAAAAATAATTTTCTATTGGATTTCCTTATTGATAGTTAATCTATGATTGCCTTCCATCTAAGTTCTACTATATAATGGCTATAGTCTAAAATAAGTGAGTTGCAAACTGCGACTTTTAGGACATTCAGTGAGAAAACGCTGGATGCAGCGGTATTACTAGGAGGAACTACATGATTACAGTAAGTAACGTAAGTTTACGTTTTGCAGATCGTGTTTGACTCCGAGTGTAATTTATCGCTCACAAATGCTTATATATCAACGGACAGATTACGTTCATCTTTTTAGCTAGTCGCAAGCTATAAAGGAGGAGTAATCGATGAAGAAAAAACGCAGTCGTTATCTAAACGACGAAGAGTTAGAGTTAGTTGGTGAGGCGAAACATGACTATGTCGGATCATGGGATCAAGCGATATCATCATTTATGAAAGACTGTGAATTGCGTGGTCTCAGAGAGGCAACTTTATTTTATTACGAAAAAGAAATGCGGATGATTTTTCGATACTTAGAAGAGCAAGAATTAATCGATTTACCACCGTATAAGTTTACGAAGACAAACGTAGAAGATAACATAATACTCTACATGAAGAATATAAAAAAGCTTTCTGCAGCAACGATTAATATCCGATTACGTGCGTTTAGGACGGTTGTAAAATGGTTGTATGAAAAGGAAATGATTCCGAATTATCCGATGAAAAACGTTAAGTTACTTAAGGATAGAACAAAGGAAATCATCACGTTTACTCCTCAGCAACTAACACGCTTTTTTAATGCGATAGATAAAACGACATGGACAGGCGTACGTAATTACGCAATATGTATCGTGTTACTTGAATGTGGATTACGTCAGAACGAGTTGTTAAATCTCGAAGTTACTGACGTTTTGTGGGAAGAAAATACGATATTGGTGAAACATACTAAAACCTATCGCATGCGTAAAGTTCCAATCACTGAGGAAACGAAAGCAGCGATTAAACGTTGGTTAAACATTAGAGGAGAATCGTATACAAATCAATTGTTTTGTAATATAGCGGGAGAACCATTAACACAACGTGGGATATACCAGATGATCGCTCGTTATGGCAAAGAGGCGAAAATAGAAAACGTAAGAGTTAGTCCGCATACATTTCGTCACACATGCGCTAAGTTATACTTAAAAAACGGAGGAGATTTATTTTCGCTACAACATATTCTTGGACATACTGACATTGCTATGACGAGACGGTATGTACAATTCATGTACGATGATGTAGCCGCGCTTCATAAACAATTTACTCCGCTTAAGTCGATAAAATTATAGATAGTATAAGAATAAAACGTCACTTTTATAGTGGCGTTATTTGTTTTTTTAAGTACGCAAGATTATAAACTATATTATGTGGAAGAAATATTGTATTGGTCTTAAGTTATTTAAATAATATTGGATTTGTTAAATAGGATTACAGCGTTAGATTTATAAGGAGACTTATAAAACGACTTATAAAATGAATAAAATAAATAATTATAAGTCTATTGACTTATAATTATAGAAGTATTATATTTAATTTATCAAGTAAAATTATATGGAAAGGAGGTAGGACAAATGATAATACTGGAATACATAATTAAACTAAAAGAAATGAAGAAAAAAGATGTTGCTGCAATTGCAGAAGTATACCCGCAAGTATTAAATGATTGGTTAAAACAAAGAAGACCTATTCCAAAAGATAAGTTAATTAAGTTGTCAGATTACTTCGATATTCCAATGGAATACTTTGAAAAAGAATCTAATGCGCAAAACCAAATTGCTGTTAATAGCTTGTTAAATAAGAGTGAAAAGGTCGAAAAACCGTCGAAGTATAATGATGTTATTCCACTGGTATTGGATGATCTTGAAAAGTTACTAAGGAATGATACTCAAGTGGAAAGCTTGTTGATTGATGGGTACAACGTCTCTGATAGAGTGCTGGAGGTCTTAACAGATTTAGCCCTTTTGCTTAACATATATGCAAAAGAAGATGTAAGTAAAATTTTTATAATTGAAAATTTCTTTACCATGTTATTGATGCGTGATACTTCATGGGAAAAAAATGTTGAAGAAAGCAACGATGAACTTTGGAAGGATTTGTTTATTGTCTTAAAAAAACATAAAGTCATATAGCGTTAAGATTTTTAACGCTATTTTTCGAATAAATAACCACCAAAAATAAACATATAAAAGGGGAATTGTCAGAAGAAATGGGGGGGGATTAATTAGATGGACGCATACAACTTATTAATCAGATTCGGCAGATTCTTGGATCAAGGACATGAATTTGAACCAGAAATAGTATTAGCAACAATTGAATTCATTAACAAAAAACTACAATGGACACCTGTAGAGGACTTTTTCAGGGTATTTCCACCGATTAAAGAATTTGAAGATGATGGTTCATGGGACTATAAGTCAACATTAGAATACATAAAAGAAAACTATGGTGAACGATTCGGAAAGGACGACTTTATAGATTTGCTTATGACGCATTGTTATGAAAATAGGTATGTAAGGGAATTGGATTGGCCTTTATGCTTGCCACATCAGCATTGAGGAAACGACAAACAGGCATTGATATGGTTACTGAGTTTTTTACTTACCACAATAAATAAGGAGAAAGAAGATAACTACATCTAATACATTAAATCAATCTAAATCACTACTATTTTTTTAATATATAAAAACACAAAATAACATGCTGAAATGAATAGTATCCATATCTGTCTAAAAAACTGACAATTTCAGATGCTATTCTGCATGTTTTATATACCATATTATATTTCTCTTGTTCCTTTAAAATAAAACATATAGGTAATCTATATTGAAATTATAAGTTCATACAGGATAAATGTCAATAAAAAATTGATGGGAGAACAATATATGAGACAACGTTTATTTAAAATGTATAACTTTGATCGTAACTGTATAGAAAATGGAACTATTAATCCAGAAAATCTTGATCAATACGTAACTACTCTAAATGATAGTTTCCTACTGTTTGCACTTGAAAAATATAAAGATGAAACATTAGAAGACGGTCAATTTATTACTGAGATAATTAAGGTAATGCTACCAGCAAATGAGGATGATGCTAAACATGAGTGGGAAAAAGGACTAATATTCAACGGATACGAATATTATGCTTGGTTTGCCACAACGAATGGTATGAAGAAGGAAAATGGTGCTGGTAAGTGTGAAACAATATTTATACGTGAAGATTACACAAGATTTGCACAGGAATTTGAACACCTAATATCATTGGGGAAGTTTAAGGAGATAGCTGATAGCGGTGAAGAAATCTGTATCAACAAGGACGTTCTTAGCCGCATATCATTAGCAACAAGTAGCTCCTGTATGGCTGGTGATATGCCTAATACTATCGTACTGCCACAACCACAATACAGAATCATAAAGGACTACAAGACTGTTAAAAAGGTAATAAAACGAAAAGATGATAAGGATGTAATTGATTATGATTTAGTAGATCACCATTTCGATGACAAAATTGATGTTTTTGATGGTGGAGGGGTTGCTACTCCTAATGTATTCATGCAGATTCAAGAGGAATTAAAGTTAAAATATCCAGTAGAATTCGCAATCATTCGAGGCTATGGCGTTGCAATGAAAGGCATGATTACCAAGTTTAATATTATAGGCTACCTAGATGAGGTCTATAAAGGGGACACACCGTATTATAGAAAAGTGAATGGTCAGTATCAGTTACTTGATATGTGGAAAGAATGGCAAACTGTAACTGATAATACAATCCTATTAAATGAGAGCATGGTTAAATTAGCTAAGTATTACGATGCTAAGAAAGATGAGAACTGGAGTACATATAAGAAAAGATTAAGTAATGTTGATGCTAAGTATAGGGACATTGTTAACAAACTATACGTAACGAAGGTTAACAAGCATGATGAAGAGATTGAAGACTATCGAAGAACAAACTATCAGCTAATCAATGCACTAGCAATTAGCAAATGGGACTACATTCAACTCATCAAGGAGGATGTACGTACATACAAAAAAATAGTATCACCATTTGAAAGGGACACTACGGATGAATGGATAATTAATGCGGATGCGATTAGATTATTTTTCAAAAATATTGTTAATCATGTGGATGATGAAGAGATAGATCGTGTGAATCTTAACATTGCAACAAAGACACACGAACTACTAAATATATCCGAAGAATTCGTTAAATTGAAAACTGTGAAAAATAATCTAGCGTCAATTGTTAAAAAGAGAAGTAGAGATATTGCGTGTGGAAAGTTCACAATCAAAGCTAAGTATCAATACATAGGGATATGCCCAATCTCATACATAAACTTTGCAATGTATCGTGATCAAGGTGACGAAGGATTGCAATCTGGTCAATTTTATAGTGGAGACTGTAATAATGGGGATGTACGTACAATAGCTCGCAATCCACTATGTGCATATAGCGAGGTACATAATGTAACTTTTGTGAGAAATAAATTGTTTGATAATTGGTTAAGCTCATGTCGTGAACTTATCTATTTCAATCAGAAGTCAGATATTTTGTCACTGATGTCTGGAGCTGATACAGACGGAGATGCAATTATGTCAATAGATAACGAAATGATTAAACGCTCTGTAGTTGTACCACAAGATGGTAAATACTTCATCAATACAGATGACGGTCAAGCGGTAAAGATGAAATACACAACTGAAAATAGATTCATATCAACGTACAGAGCAAGTGGTAATCTAATTGGTTCTATTTCTTTGAAATCAGCATACATTAACTCTTTAGCTCAACATTCTCCTGCTTTTTATGATACTGTCAACGATACATTTTTTAGAAAGTATGACGTTGGTGTTGAGCAGGGTGAACGCGAAGCATATATTCAAGAGAAACTTGATAATGGTGAGTGGACATTTACACGTAATCCGGATATTAGTGAACGGCATAGGAAGTATGTTAAGAAGAGATTCTATGAGTATGAAAAGGATATATATATTGTACTGTACAACTCAATGGTTGCGATAGATGCTCCCAAAACTCTGTATTTTCCTAGTAATGAAGACATGAAGATTCTTGATGATAAGTATTATAAAAAGGCTGCATTCCTTAAATATAAGGAGAATGAGGATGATGTGAATGACGATCAATATAAAAATACATTTGGGTTACTAGATTCGATGACTTGGATTGTGGAGAATAGACTATTGGATAAGATAAAAGCCACATCTAAAAAATTTGAGGATAGATCAGACATTATACAAAGTGAACTGGTAAATGTAGAATACGATGTTAACCGATACAGTGTTTGTTTAGATGAGATAAGTGATTTATACAGTAAGTATACTAATGAGCGTGAGGAGGCTAATAGACGTTATATGAGCTTAAAAGGAAAGGAAAATAAACGTATAAACAGATTAGAGCGTGAGGGACGAATGGATAATTTTGAGGATGCTCAGCATAAGTTTAACTTATGCAAGTTTAGAGCTGACAGAAATACTGCTTACAAGGTGATTGACGCTAAGTATTTACCGATTGCTGACGTTATTATTAGTAAATATGACATGTCTACAGTAGCAAATGTACTCGGTAATCTTAAAAACTGTACAGAAGGCTTCATTATTAATCTATTCTATCCAGTGTTCGAGTATCTAAATAGCAAACTGAATTGTAATAGATACGTATATAAAAAGGGTGTCAACGGAGATATCAAATATCTGCATGAAAACTATATTAAGATTCCGGTTGCTAACGTAAATAACCGTGGTATTGTGCGTAAGTTACATATTATTGATAAGCAAAGATTAAAGCTTATTGATGTGAAAGCTGATATTCGTGCTAAAGTACTTAATGATAACACTATTGATGTCATTGAAACAGAATTTAACAACAATGGAAAAATTACATTTGATGTAAAGGTTAAAGAAAATAGGGTTATATTAACACTCGATGGAGTTGATTTGCTAGGAGTGTTTAATGATCAGACACAGATTGATGAGTATAACTTATTTAATTGTAGCAAAGTCAAAGCTGAAATGTTAGTTGACATTGCTAAAAGTAGGAAGAGTTTAAAACTAACTGTTACTGAAATTGTTGCATAAAAATGGGGGTGGTAAGCCCCATTTTTATGCAGTGAACATATCAACTAGGAGGAAATAAACGTGAATTATGATGTGTTAAATATATTATTACAATACGATGATGCTGAATCAAAAGTATTTATGCCGAATGAAACTTTTGAAGATTTAAAGAGTGCTATTACTAATAGCCCGCATATTGGATTTGCATATTCTTATATTTACTTTATTACTTGGCAGTATAGATATGTTAAACACATGGGTAATGATGGACTAATTAACAATTGTAAAATAAAGGAGATTCTTGGCTATAATCCAACTACAAAAGGACTTGACTATCTTACTAAAAAGAATGGTCTACTTGATAAATTAGAATATACAAAAACTGTAAAGGATTTCCCTGTTTCGTGGGAATATAAAGAATTAGAAGGATTGGAATTTAGTATGCTTTCTGAACATGAAGAGTTATTAGGGTTTTGGAAATTACCTAGAAAGTATACTATTAAATTTCCTGTAAAAGCATTTTACCGACACTCTAATGATGAAGAAATGAAAAATGAATATAATGAAGGTTATGAAGACGGAACGTTTTATGATGTAAGCAATACTCATATGATTCCATTTGAGGTATTCATGTATTGTATGAGTAATAAAGAAGTAAGTTGTACTGGATTCTATTTGTATTCGTACTTGAAATATAAGAATGATAAATATAGAGCTGGATATGACGTTTCACTTGATAAATTGGCAGATGAAACCGGTATCAGTAGAAGTACAATTAATAGATACCTTGATTCATTGAAAAAGTTTAATCTTATCAGATTTATAATCAACCAAGAATTTGTAATAGGATTATCAGAAGAATATAGACGTGCCAATACATACAGTGTTAATGAATATTTTGCATTTGAGGATTTACCACAAAAGTACATCACAAGAAATGTAATAGATAGTAAGACATATTTTAAACGATTAGAGGAATCAGAACGGATAAAACAACAAGTTGATGAACGAATGGATTTCTTACCAGCTAACTTCTAACTAAAAAATAAAAAAGTTACATTTTGGAACTATATATAATCTTACATAATTGTTTTTTTGAAAAAGTTATAAATTGATACTATATATAATACTATATTTTAAATTATAATAAATATAGTTAAATATATAATACTATATTATATATAGTGTCAAAACGTAACTTTTTTGATTTTCAATTAAATATACCTTTTATTAGAAATAACGGCGTACTATTTGGTACGTCTTTTTTATTTAACGAATAGCTATATAGAAATGATTAGGGTGCTACCGCACCCATTTTTGTGAAGTATATCCGTAAAGTTTAAATTTGCAACAAGTAACTGTTTACTGAACTGCTTGCTGGAGATTTGGATACCTAGAAAAGGAGGGAAATGAATGGAGGATTAGGATATAACGTCAGTAGTGTTTGATTTAATATACAATTACTAAAAATATCATGATTGTAATACATAAGCTATAAATAGATTCAAATTTGAATTTATTTATCCAAGCTAAATTTGGATTGATAAATTGAGGTTTGACAGAGAGGTCAGAGTTGGTGAAAGGCGGCTCAAAGGAGTGTCGTGATGATATGCCTTCAATTTATCAGTGTAGAGAGACTCCTATTTTGGGAGTCTTTTTGTATTTATTAATATAAAAATTGGAGGAGAAATATAGATGGAAAATAAATTTAGAGAAGACACAATTTTAGTTGATGAAAAGGAATTGTATCCGATTCCAAACTATCCGGGATATTTTGCAGATATTGAAGAAGGAAGAGTGTTTAATACATTCACTGAGAAGTGGTTAGGTGAAGGTTCTAAAGGTTCTAAGCGCACAGGATATATTTATATTACAATGAAGGATGCTAACGGTAAAAAAAGTCCTATCAGTTTGCATGCTGCTATTTTCACAGCTTATATGGGAATAACGAAAGATTTCTATTTGGATAAAGGAATGACGTTACATCATATTTCAGGTGATAAGACAGATAACAGTTATTTTAATTTAATTCCTGTGTTACATAAGCATCAATATAATGATATTGAAACAAAGAAACGATTAAAAAGTAGAAGTACACGAAGATTAACACCATCAGAAAAAGACGACTTGGAAACTGCATGGGAATCATTAGAGAATCCAAAACGATCTGATTTTGTAAATGAATGGTCTGATAAACTAGATGTTTCGTGGCGAACAATTGATAATTATGTTAAAAGATATCTTATTGATGAATACATAGAGGATTAAGATTTAATCATTAACATATACATAAGTCTATTAATCTCCGAATATAGATTAATAGAGGTGATAGATTTATGGGAAAACGTAAGCCTAAAGAATATAAAGTGTTCTTTATTGAAAGTGAAGAAAAAATTAGTGATGAAGAATTGTTAGAAAGATACAGAAGATATGAAAATTTGTTATATCGACTTCTTTTTAAAGGAGAATTTAGAAAATCAAAAGAGGATAAATTCAATACCTGACCCTGCTGTATGGCGGTGTCTTGTTTATATAAAAAGAAAAGACACCCGCTAACGAGTGTCACTACCAAATTACTTTCGAGGTTTGATAAGGGACGAATGAAAAAGTAGCCTTTTTCAAATATAATTTAACATATTATGGAATGTTTAGTGAATTGATAAAAATTATACGGAAGATTTAGTATAAATACTTTTCACTATCAGTATAGTGGAAAATAATGATGTGTTTTTTGTTCAAAATAAAAAAAGGAACTCAATATGAGCACCCTTTTTTAACTATAAGATCACTTATGTATTTAGGACTTTCATCCTATGAATATTTTATTAGATTTATCCCATAATTGTATAATTTTTAATATGGAGAAAAAACTAATGCATAAAATTAAGAAGCTACCCCAAAGTTTTACGTATACATTTAGATTTTTTCTAAAAAAGATTATATTAGCAATAAGTGCTATGATAAAAGAAATAGCGAATATAGTTCCATAGTGAGCCACAAAATGATTAACGTTTGAATCACCAATGTTAATGTTAAAATTCATAAAAAATTCCTTTCTATCCTACAACTAGTTTAAATGTCTGATACATACAAAACAGCATAACGAGCGCTGCTATTTTACCAGCAATTGATTCATTTATCACTTTCATAAGGATGATTTTAACAAGTAACCCTATAAATAGTGGGACAAATAGTATAATTGCAAGTTTCATAGCCATGTTGTTTATGATTGGATGAAGTGGTTCAAAGTTTATTTGCATGATTTTCTACCTTTCTATTTATAATCTATTTATTTTTATAATACAATTATATGTTTTTTGTCTACTAAAAAAGGAAAAAGATGAGTGAAATTCAAGTTTATTACCATTTTATATGTTAATATATAAATAAAAAGTAAGATGGTGGTAATAAATGTATATACGAAAAGAACCGAAATTTATTAAAACTGTTGCATATATGGACGAGAAAGTAAAAGAGTATATAGATACCAAGTGTACATTCCGCAATATAACCTTTACACAATGTGAAGAACTAATTAAGAAATTAAGAAATAATCACTCTGATGAGCAATTATACCTCTTAAGAGATAGTTTAG
Organism: Bacillus sp. S2(2024); assembly: GCF_050474045.1. Classification (NCBI taxonomy): domain Bacteria; kingdom Bacillati; phylum Bacillota; class Bacilli; order Caryophanales; family Bacillaceae; genus Bacillus; species Bacillus sp. S2(2024). The sequence goes on along the minus strand of NZ_JBFLUS010000003.1, from coordinate 2,185,378 downwards.
AGATTGAGAATGAAATGAATAAACAAACTGGACTATTACAGTCTATGTTAAATATTATAAGTACAGTTCTTCTTGGGATGACTGTTACTATATTTACTTTTTTTACTGCGAATTTTCAAATTATCTTCAATTTATTTGGAAAGGCAACTTTAGATTTAACTCCTGACAAAGATAAAGTAAAAACAATTAATGAAATACAAAAAATGTTAACTGATTCAGTTAACATTTCTCTTGATCAAGTGTTAGGGAAATTATTTATAGGTTTACTTATAGGTGTAATTGGTATGTGTTATTTTGTAAATAAGGCGCACAATCAGATTAGTAGAAAAGCTTTGTTCTATCATAAAATAATTGAGAGGAGTATTGAACTTCAAGTGCCTAGGCAAGTAAATGAAGAAAATTAGCATCCTTTTATTTGGGTGCTTTTTTATTTTAGATAGGTTTTTCATGTAGCACATGATATATCCTTATTTACTGTTTAAAATCTCATTCATTATTTCTTTTATACTTTTTAAGTTTGATTGATTAATATGTGAAAAATGGTAATTTTCATTTCTAACAAGCATATTTTTTACTTTTGAATTTAGAAAGGGAAATACATGTCCTGCATAATCATCAAGGGATTTGCAATTAATGTCTTCTTCCATGAAAATACTATATTTACATGTCAGTTCTAATAGTGGATTACCTTCATAATCAAACTTATTTTTAGATTCGATAATTTCTATAAGTGCATTATTATCTTTAAAATAAATTTTGTCTTTGATATTTAGATCATAAGAAATGATGACAGCTATACCTATTGCATTAATCATATATTTCCTCCTTTAGTAGTCATATTTACTAAATTATACCAAGTTATGTTGAAAGTAAATAGTGAAAGGGAAACTGATGCATGGTTGCTCTTTTATTATGTAAAAAGTGTATAAGTCGTGTGAGAGTTGAAAAAAAGTATATTATCTTTCTCAATGTACATATTAAGTAAAGTGTTTAATATCATACATAAAAGGCGGGGTAATATGAGTGAAAATAAGAAAAATGAAGAATTAAATAAGGTGAAGAAGTATTATTTTAATGAGGATAATCAACCAGTAGCTGGTATAGAGTTAACTTTGCCGCCTGATATAGGAAGCTTGTTAGACCCGAAATCAGTTAATGATGAAAGTAGAGATATTGATAATGAATAAGTTTAATCTAAGCATCCATTCGGGTGCTTTTTATTATGTCTAAATAAGTGAGGTGAAAGACAATGACTAACTTCTATAAAATAAAACGCTGAAAGAGTAAGCGATCAAGGATACTAAAGCGTGATGAGTATCGTTGTCAGGAATGTAAACGATATGGAAGGAACAAAGAAGCTACAACTGTACATCATATCCATCCATTAAGTAATAGACCCGAGTTACGTTTAACAACATGGAATCTAATTAGTCTCTGCAATAAATGTCACGAAAAGATGCATGATCGAGTGACAGATGAGTTGACAGGGCTAGGAAAGCAATGGCAAGAAAGAGTAGAAAGGATGAGTGGAAATGGATAAAATCAATACAGATTTGCAAAGGAAGATTAATGCGCTTGGTCTTCTGTCTGTAGGAACTACAATACATAATGAATATCTTAAGGAACGTGATGTAGTAGGAAGTGATGTAAGTCATTTCGAGTATTACAAAATGTATGGTAAACAACCTATGTTTTATTCAAGAGAATATCTTATCAGTTCAACAATCGAAGAACTATTGAAGAAGGATAAAAAGAATTATCAACAATTCTGTCCTTCTTTTTTTGTTCCATTAAAAAGAAAGTTTGGTGTAGAAATTAAGATTGTGGGAGAAGAAACGTATCCCCCTAGCTAAGTTTTAAAAATAAAACCACTCTGGGGAACGAGGAGGGGAGGTTTTTCCAATAGAGCAAATGCTAGAGAAAAAGGGGTGATGACATGGCGAAAACGAAACGAGCAGTCGAAAATGAAATAAAACGAAAAATGAAAGAACTTGGAATTTACAAAAAAGAGTATGATCAAGTTATTAAAATTTATGCTGGAATGTTATATCAATACCAAATATTTGAAAATAAATTTGAAGAGTCAGGATTTCAAATCACAGAATCGTACACAAATAAAGCTGGTGCCACAAATGAAAGGAAAGTCCCACTTCTGACGGCGATGGAGAGTTTAAGGAAAGATATTGCTTCCTATTCGGATCGTCTTTGTTTGAATCCTAAATCTCTTGAAACAGTAACTGTTGAAAATAATACAAAATCTAAATTAGCAAGTGTGTTGAATAGACTTGAATAAAAAATACAAAAATTATGATTTAGTAATGGAATATGCCAAAAGTATTGTTGAAGGAAAAAAGTTAGCAAATAAAGAACAAATTCAAGGTTGTGAACGTTTTTTCAACGATTTAGAGAATCCTGAGTATGAATTTAATCCAAAAGATGCTGAATTTGTTATAGGAATCATTGAAAAAACATTTGTACATGCTCAAGGTGAGATGTTAGATGGTACGCCATTACGTGGAACGCCTTTTTTGTTAGAACCATTCCATAAATACCAGGTTTATAATTTGCTTGGTTTTTATCATAAAGGAACAAAAATTAGACGCTTTAAAGAAGCGTTTATTTATATTCCACGGAAAAATATAAAAACATCGTTTGCTGCTGCATTAGCTTGGGCTTTGGGTTTATTGAATCGAAAGTCAGGGAGTAAAGTTTATATTGTGGCTGCTGCGTTGAAACAATCGCTTGAAAGTTTCAACTTTATTAATTTCAACTTAGATCAAATGGGAGAAAAAGAAAATTTCCGCGTTATCGATAACAATCAAGAACATTCTATTTCTGGTGATCTTGGTGATGGTTCTCTTTATATTCAAGCGCTGGCGGCAAATCCTGATAAACAGGATTCATTAAACTGTAATATTGCAATTGCCGATGAGTTACACGCTTATAAAACGCCAAAACAATATAACATCATCAAAGAAGCCATGAAAGCTTATACAAATAAGCTAATGATTGGTATAACAACAGCCGGAGATGATATGACAAGCTTTTGTTACCAGCGCTTACAGTATTGTAAAAAGATACTTGATGGCACTGTGAAAGACGAAGCTTATTTTGTATTCATTGCAAAGGCTGATGAGGATGAAAAGGGAAATGTGGACTACACAAATCCAATTGAACATCAAAAAGCAAATCCTGCTTACGGTGTTTCTATTCGTCCAAATGACATTATGAACGATGCATTACAAGCGCAAAACGATCCACAACAACGAAAGGACTTTTTAGCGAAATCATTAAACATTTATACTTCTGCAATTCGTGCTTATTTCAACTTGGATGAGTTTAAAGCTTCTGATAAAAAGTATAATTGGACGCTTGAAGAATTATCTAAGTTAAAAATTGATTGGTTTGGCGGTGCTGACTTATCAAAAATGCATGATTTAACGGCAGCCGCTTTATATGGAAATTATCAAGGAGTAGATATTGTTATTACTCATGCATGGTTCCCAATTGTGGCTGCGACTCAAAAAGCTGAAGATGATAACATTCCATTATTCGGCTGGAAAGATGATGGTTGGTTGACAATGTGTAATACACCAACTGTAAATCATTCCGATATTGTTAATTGGTTTATCGAAATGAAGAAAAAAGGATTCAAAATTAAGCAAGTCGGTTTTGATAGAAAGTTTAGTCGTGAGTTTTTCCTTGCGATGAAAAAGAAAGGCTTTGCAATGATTGACCAGCCACAATATTTTCATAAAAAGTCTGAGGGATTCAGACGTATTGAAAAGAAAACGAAGGATGGAGAGTTTTATTACTTACATTCACAAGCGTTTGAGTATTGTGTGCAAAACGTTTCTGCCATTGAAAAGACAGACGACATGATCCAATACGAAAAAGTTATGCCAAACCAACGCATTGATATCTTTGATGCATCTGTTTTTGGTGCAATTCGTATGCTTGAAAACTTTGAGAAATCCGTTGATGCTTCAACATGGCTAGAAAATTAATTGTGGAAGGAGGTGTAACCTTTGAAATTTTGGAGAAAGAAAAAAACACGTTCATCTGTTACGATTCCATTTGCAATTGGTGACGTTGAAACAGTTGGCTATACAAGGCTTTCGGATAATCCAGACGTATTAATAGCAGTAGATAAAATTGCGGATTTAGTTTCAAATATGACCATTCATCTCATGGAAAACACCGATGAAGGTGATAAACGTTTGCGAAATCAATTGTCTAGGAAGATAGATATTGAACCACATCGAAATATGACGCGTAAGAGCTGGATTTATAAGATTGTCAGCGACTTATTACTTCATGGCGATGGTAATTCTATCGTCCACATTGGTATTGATCCAAAAACGACTTTGATTAATGATTTAACGCCATTTCAAATGCAAGCTGTGAGCTATGAAGATGTGGAGGGCAACTACCTCATCAACTTCAACGGCACAACATACACGCCAGACGAGGTGATTCACTTTGTAATTAATCCTCATCCGAATTATCCATATCGAGGGACCGGGTACAAAGTGGCGTTAAAAGAAATTGTTAAAAATTTAAATCAGGCTACAAAAACAAAGAATAACTTTATGAGTGGTAAATATATGCCATCACTTATCATTTCTGTGGATGCCATGACAGAAGAACTTTCTAGTAAAGAAGGTCGGGAAAATATCATGGCTAAATATTTTGCGGAGACAGAAGGCGGCAAGCCTTGGATTATTCCAGCTGATTTAATCAAAGTTGAACAAGTTAAACCTTTATCACTAAAGGATATCGCCATTAATGAAGGTGTTGAATTAGATAAGAAAACTGTTGCTGGACTCTTTGGGATTCCGGCTTTTTTCTTAGGTATTGGTGAGTTTAACAAAGAAGAATATAACAACTTCATTAATACTCGTATTTTCTCGATAGGACAAATCATATCGCAAACATTAACACGTGATTTATTATTCAGTCCGAATTGGTTCTTTCGCTTAAATCCACGCAGCTTGTATTCATATGATTTAAGTGAAATGGTGACAGCTGGTACACAAATGGTTGACCGTAATGCAATGAGAAGAAATGAATTACGTGATTGGATTGGACTAGATCCTGATAAAGAAATGCAAGAACTTATCATTTTAGAAAACTATATTCCAGCTAACAAGATTGGTAGTCAAAACAAATTGAAAGGTGGTGATAACAATGGATAAACGTCATATGCATTTCACTTCCGAGTTAAAAACAAGGGCTAGTGAAAATGAAAATGAAGCTGTGATTGAAGGCTATTTTGTTGTTTACAACCAAGAAACAGAATTATGGCCAGGAGCATTTGAAGAAGTTGCACCGGGAGCATTTGGAGCAAGCTTACGTAGCAATGACATTATGTGCTTGGATAATCATGATTCGAGAATGGTTTTAGCAAGCATTGGAAGCAATACGCTTGAATTAAAATCTGATAATCATGGATTATGGGGACGAGCAATCATTGATTTAGAAGATCCAAATGCAAAAAGTGCATATCGAAAAGTGCAGACAGGTAAAGTGCGTGGTTGTTCATTCGGTTTTTATCCAACAAAAGAAGAACAAATTACACGCGATGATGGAACAATGAAATGGAGAATCACTGAAGCTGAATTACATGAAGTTTCAATTACTGCATTTCCGGCATATCCACAAACAGATATTGCAGCACGACAAAAAGATGTTGAAAGTATTAAAAAACAAAAGTTAGAACAAAGAAAAAAACAATTAAAGGAGCGATTAACCAATGCCTAATCCAGTATTAATTGGTGCGAAATTAAACATGAAACGTAATTCCTTATCATCTGTGGAAGGAAAACTAACTGAATTACTTGCAAAACGTAGTGAACTAGAAGCTTCTATTGATGGCATCGATAATGAAGAAGATTTAACAGTGCTTGAAGCAAATATTAAAGAAAATGATGATGCTATTACTTCCGCAGAAGATGAAAAAACGACATTAACTGAAGAAATCGAGGAACTTGAAAAGGAACTGGAAGCATCTAATCGTAAATCACCAAACAAAGGAGCGAAACGAAATATGCCAAAACAAACTGAAACACGCGAAGCAATTAATGCTTATGTGCGTACTAAAGACCAAACACGCGCTGGATTCACATCTGTGGAAGGTGGAGCATTAATTCCAGAAGAGTTATTAGCTCCAAAGAAAGAACTTGTTGATACAGTCGATTTAACACAATATATTCGTACGATTTCAGTAAATCGTGGTTCTGGTAAGTATCCAATTATCAAAAAATCAAATGGAAAAATGGTTTCTGTTGCAGAACTTGCGAAAAATCCGGAGCTTGCAAAACCAACTTTTGAAGAAGTGACGTATGATATCGCGACATACCGTGGTTACATTCCTGTTTCTCAAGAGGTAATCGATGATGCAGATTATGATATCACGGGTTTAATTGCAGAAGATATTCAAGATCAAGATTTAAATACAAAAAATGCTCAAATTGCAGCTATTTTCAAATCAGCAACGGCTAAACCTGTTACTGGACTAGATGGAATTGTTACTTTATTAAATACTGGATTTAAAAATGTATACAATGTAAAAGCCTATGTATCATCATCACTATTTAACGCATTGGACCTATTAAAAGATAAAAATGGTCGTTATTTATTACAAGATGATATTACTGTTGCATCCGGTAAACGTATTAAAGATAAAGAAGTAGTTGTTTTAGATGATGATATCATCGGAACAAAAGTTGGTGACTTAGTTGGTTTCGTAGGAGATGCTAAAGAGTTCTGTACTTTATTCAATCGTAAACAAGCTTCTGTTAAATGGATTGATAATGACATTTACGGTCAATTATTAGCTGGTTTTGTACGCTTCGATGTTAAAAAAGTTGATGCGCAAGCTGGATATTACATCACATATACACCAGCTGGAGTATAAGGAAAGGGTGATTATAAATGACTAAGTATGTAGTCTTAGAAGATTTTACAGACTTACAAGATGAGAATCATGTTTATCGCAAAGGAGATCATTATCCCCACAAGGGACGAGCTAAGAAAGAACGAGTAGAAGAACTTTCTGGGAGCGAAAACCTTAGAGGTGAGCCTTTAATCAAGGAATTAGAAGGCAATGAATGAGAAAGTAAAATCTACTCTATTAAATCTATTAAAACTTGATTTAGGCATCACTCACGATTTGAGGGATGCTTATTTTAATAATTTATTAGTTAGTTCACAAAATGAGATTGAGAGAACAGGAATTGTATTAGACTTTGAAAACATCGATGATCAAATGTTAACTGTTGATTATGCAGCGTGGTCCTATCGAAATAGGCAAGAGGATACACCTTTATCTCGAAATCTACAATTGAGAATTAATAATAGAGTTATCAAGAAGGCGGGGATTACTAATGCCGTCACTTAAATCCAGTGTAGGAAATTCGAAGCGCATATCATTAGATGATGTGTGCTTTTTGATTTCTCCAAAAATAATTAATGATGATCTTGGCCAGGCAATCGTAGATGGTGAAGAAGAAAGGCAAATTTTTTGTTCTAAATTAAGCATTACTCAATCAGAGTTTTATTCGGCAGGACAATTGAATCGTAAACCACAAATCATGCTGGTGGCAGATTCAGATGAGTATGACGAAGAAGAAAAATTGAAATATGAGAAAAAGAAATATTCCATTTACAGGACATTTATGCGATCAGATGGTCTTACAGAACTGTACTGTGAGGTGAAAGCTAGTGACTAGTATTAGTAACTTAGCTAATGAAATCGCTAGACAAGTAGAGATGTATACAAAAGAAGTTCAAGAAAAAGTTGAAGAAGCAAAGGTTGAAGTTGCCCAAAATGCTGTTAGTGAATTGAAATCAAAAAGTCCTAAACTTAGTGGTAAATATAGTAAAGGATGGAGAGTTAAGAAAGTTGGTAATGATGTTGTTGTTCATAATGCAACAAACTACCAACTAACGCACTTGCTTGAATACGGACACGTTAAAAAGAACGGCGGCCGCGTCGCTGGAAAACCACATATTAGACCAGTTGAACAAGCAGCTATAGAAGAGTTTACAGCGAAGGTAGAAGGAGCAATAAGAGGATGACGCTTGCTGAATTAAAAAAGATACTTGATGCCACGGGATATCCGGTGGCTTATTCGCATTTCACAGGAACAACTACTAATCCTGTACCAACTCCACCTTATATTACGTATTTAGTCGCTTACTCATCAAACATTATTGCTGATAACAAGGTACACAAGAAAATAGACAATCTCCAAATTGAACTATACACAATAAAAAAAGACTTAACAGCTGAAAGTAAACTCGAAACTGTTTTAGAACAAAACGAGATAGTTTGGCAATCAACAGAAACCTTTATAGAAAGTGAAAATTTATTCCAAAAAAATTATGAAGTGAGGTTAATTTAATATGGCTGAAAACAAAGTAGTATTTGGTTTAAAGAATGTTCGCTATTCTGTAATTACAGAAGATGCCACAGGCAAACACACATATGGAACACCTTCTCCATTACCTGGTGCGGTGGAAATGAAGCTAGATCCAAAAGGAGAACAAACAGACTTCTATGCTGATGATAGTAATTACTATACAGAGTCGAGCAATCAGGGTTATGAAGGGACTCTTACTATTGCTAGAATTACAGAGGCATTTCGTACAGAAGTCCTAGGAGAAGTTTTAGATTCTGTTGATAAAGTAATCACAGAAAATGCTAACGCTAAAATTAAGAAAATCGCTCTTATGTTTGAGTTTGATGGTGATGTGAAAGCTACACGTCATTTGCTATATAACGTATCTGTTTCCCGACCTGGTGCATCTTCTTCAACGAAGAGTGATAAAACAGAACCGAATACAACTGAGCTATCATTCGTTGCAGCGCAACGTCCATCTGATGGAGCCGTAAAAGTATCAACAACAGCAACTACAACTTCTGCTATTTATGATGCTTGGTATACAAAAGTGTATGAAAAATCAGTACAAGGAGCCTAATTAGATGGAAAAAACAATAGTAATTGATGATAAAGAGGTTAGATTTAAGTCTACAGGTGCAACTCCTATACGCTTTAAAGCACAATTCTGTAAAGATTATTTTGCGGAAATAATGAAATTAAGCAGCCTTGATATGCTAAGAAATTTAAATTCTGAGAATATAAAATCTGCTGACTTAGATGGTTTAGATTTTGAGATATTTTACGAGATTGCATGGACCATGGCAAAAACTGCAGATAATAGTATACAAGACCCTATTACATGGTTAGATACTTTCGAGGTATTTCCAATGCTTGAAATTATTCCAGAATTAATGGACATGATTATGTCATCCATTCAATCTAAAAAAAAGATGTAAACGATAAGCAAGGAAATGACAGTGGTGAAGAATTCACAACCGAAACATTCCTTGCTTTATGTTACGCATGTAAGTTAACAAGGGATAATTTAGAGGACATGACAATTGGAATGTGTCTGGACTACATTTCAGAGTATATGGAATTGAAAAATCCACAAAAAGAGAAAGCAAAAGTAAGAACAGCGAATCAAGATGATTTTGATTTATTCTAAAACGACTACCAGCTAGTATTGGTGGTCGTTTTATTTTTTGTTGAAAGTTGGTGAATGCATGGATAAATCCATAAAAGGTATTACGATAGAACTTGGAGCAGATACAACCAGTCTTGGTGATGCATTAAAAGATATAACCAAACAATCTGTTTCTTTATCACAAGAATTGAAACAGGTTGAAAAGGGTTTAAAGTTTGATCCTGGTAATGCTGAACTAGTTGCACAAAAACAGCAGATATTAGCCGAACAAGTGGCTACAACTACTGAAAAATTGAACAAATTAAAAGATGCGCAAGCTCAAGTTGAACAAAAGTTTTCAGAAGGCAAAATTTCTGCTGAACAATATAGAGCATTTAACCGTGAAGTTGTTGCAACTGAAACTGCTTTAAAGAGTCTTCAAACTCAAATGAGCGCAATAGAAACGGAACAAGATCAAGCTGCTAAATCCACAAAACAGTTGGAAACACTTTTTGAAGCCACAGGAACCAGTGTAGATAACTTCGCAAGCGTCTTAGGTGGTAGGCTTGTGAATGCCATTAAAGATGGTACAGCAACATCCAAACAACTTGATGATGCAATTAATAAAATTGGTGTGGAAGCATTAGGAACTAAAACGGATTTAGAAAAAATGAAAACCACTTTAGATTCTGTGGATGATGGTAATTCTGTAGAGAATGTAAGAAAAGAATTAGGGAAATTATCACAAGAAGCTGAACAAACTAAAAGTAAAATTAAAGAATTAGATATAGATTTAGAAAATATGTTGGGTGCAGCAATTGCTGGTGGAGGTATATCCGGGGCAATTGAACAAGCACTTGATACTTCAAAGTTAAAGACGAAGATTGATATAACATTTAATGTTCCAGAGGAGTCTAAAAAATCTGTAGAGGAAGCTGTGCGAGGTATTGAAGCATATGGAGTTGATGCTGAAGCCTCTTTAGAAGGTGTAAGAAAACAATGGGCTCTTAATAAAACAGCTTCAGATGAAGCAAATACAGCAATTGTTAAGAGTGCGGCTGTTATTGCTAGTTCATATGATGGAATTGATTTTACTGAATTGATTCAAGAGACAAACGAAATCGCTAGTGAATTAGGGATATCACAAGAAGGAGCCTTAGGTTTAGTTGATGCTCTATTTAAGATAGGTTTTCCACCAGATCAGCTAGATATCGTAGCTGAATATGGGTCGCAATTAACACGCGCTGGTTATAGTGCTGAAGAAGTCCAAGCGATAATGGCGGCTGGAGTCGAAACAGGAACCTGGAATATCGATAATCTCTTAGATGGTTTGAAGGAAGGGCGTATAAAAGCGGCTGAATTCGGACAAGGTGTTGACGATGCTATGAAGCAAACCCTTGAAGGCACTAACATTTCCGCTGAACAGTTGGAAAAATGGGGGCAATCTGTAGCTAAAGGCGGTAAAGAAGGTTCTACTGCTATGACAGAGATTGCTAAAGCATTAGTTAACGTCGAAGATGAAACGAAACGAAATGAGTTAGGGGTAAAACTCTTCGGTACAATGTGGGAAGATCAAGGACAGAACATCACAAATACATTAATTGATGCATCGAATAAAACTATTGATTTTAAGAAAAATCAAGATGATTTAAATGAATCTGTAAAAAAGATGGATGCTTCTCCTGCTGTTAAAATGCAGCAAGCATTCGCTAATTTAAAAATTGCTCTTGAACCAGTATTAGAAGTAGTTACAAGTGTAATAAGTAAATTCGCTGAGTTTATTTCAGAAAATCCAAAGCTCGCAGCAACATTAGCAACAATCGCCACGATAGTCGGAATTGTTGCAGGTGCCGCAATGGCTCTTGCTCCTATTTTCGTAACATTAACAAGTGTAATGACAGCATTAGGTGTAGGAGCTGGTATTGCTGCTGGAATTGTTGCGCTCGTGCCAATTATTATAGCTGCCGTTATCGCATTGGTCGTTGCTATAACCCAAAATTGGGATTCAATCAGAGAATGGACGATAAATACTTGGAATGCTATTGTTGAGTTTCTAACTAATTTATGGAATTCGATTGTGGAAATAGCGACTACAGTTTGGACAGCTATTGTCGAAGCGATAAAAAGTGTTTGGATATCTTTATCTGAATTCTTCACAACATTGTGGACTGGAATAGTAGAATTTTTAATACAGATCTTTCAAGGTATTTCTGATTTGTTTGTTCAAATATGGACTGGTATTTCAGAATTTTTCATGGGAATTTGGAATGGTATCATTGCATTTCTTACACCAATTGTACAAGGTATAGCTTCATTTTTAGAAGCGACATGGAACGTTATTTCAACAGTTGTACAATCGGTTTGGAATTTTATTTCTCAATATTTACAAGCAATTTGGAATGCCATTTTATACTTTGTTAAACCTGTTTTTGAAGATATGAAAAATTTCTTATCTGGAATATGGGATGCTATCAAAACAGCTACAAGTACAGCATGGGATGCAATTAAGCGTTTCTTAGAAACATGCTGGAATGCTATTTCTTCAGTAATGAAGCCTATTTTTGATGCGATAAAAAGCTTTATATCAGATATTTGGGATAAGATTAAATCAACGACAAGTTCTGTATGGGATTCGATTTCTAGCGTTTTAAGTGGCGTTTGGAATGGAATAAAAACAGCAGCTTCATCTGTATTTGATGGAATTAAAACGGTTATTACGACTGTTTGGGATACCGTAAGTAATGCAAGCAGTAATGTTTGGAATGGTATTAAATCAACATTATCAGGCATCTGGGATGGAATTAAATCAGCAGCATCGACTGTTTGGGATGGTGTAAAAAGTGCAATAATGACACCTGTTGATGCAATAGCTTCAGCAGTACCTAAAGCATTTGATGGTATGAAGTCAAGTGCTATTAATGCGTGGGAAGGATTAAAATCTGGAATTAAAGTAGTTATAAACGGAATTATCAGCATAATTAATGCATTTATTGATGGATTTAATACACCAGCTAATCTATTGAATAAAATACCTGGTGTAGATGCGCCAACTATTCCACATGTTCCGATGTTGGCTACAGGTGGTCATGTTCTTGGAGATGGTCAATTCATAGCGGGTGAAGCTGGCCCAGAGTTATTCACTAAAAAGGGAAACAAGGTATCTGTTACGCCATTATCATCAAGAGAGAAATCGTTAGGTATTACTGGCAGTATTAATCAACTAGTTAACGATATGAGAAAAATAATTGGAGATGCGAGTAAAACGATGAGAAGTAACAATAGTATTACTTCAAATCAAAGCATAACAATACCAAACAATACAACTATTGAAAATAACTATAATATGACTTTTAACTCTCCAAAAGCTCTTGATCCATACGAAACGGCACGTATGAATAGAAATGCATTAAGAGAATTAGCGTTGCAAGTGTAGGAGGTGGTTACTTGGAATCATTTAGCCGAAAAGAAAAATTAATATTCGATAATAATCAAGGGCAAACATTTGAAATATCAGTGTTGAGCCCTTTTTTCTTGGATTCAGCAGATGGTTTAGAATCCATGGAAAACTCATTCTATACAACTAAAGGCTATGCTGAAGATGGTGTATCTGTCACAGGGTCTAATGTTAAGGATAGAAATATTGTTATCAAAGGGCGTATTCGCTTTGATAAAGAAATTAATCGCTCAAAGATGATTCGTTTTTTTAATCCAAAACATGACTTTACATTAAAGTATACAAATGGTGAGATTGAAAGATTTATAAAATGTAAGATTGAGAAAACACCTGTGATTAATAAAGAACCATTTCCATCGTTTATGATTTCATTGCTGTGCCCTAAGCCTTGGTGGTATACAAAGGAGATCAAAACAGATATCGCTTTATGGGTAGGGACTTTTGAATTTCCGTTGGAAATACCACAAGATATAGGCATACAGATGGGATACAGGGAACCAAGCCTTATTGTCAATGTTAATAATACAAGTGATAATATCGCGCCTTTAAGGCTCGAATTTAAATCGTTAGGTACATTAACTAACCCTTCTATTATTAATGTTGAAACTCGTGAATTGATAATGATTGAGAAAGAAATGATTGCTGGTGATGTAATCAGCATAAATACCGAACGAGGAAATGAGTATGTGAGACTCACAAGAAATGGAGTCACAACAAATGCATTTAATTACTTGGCATTAGAATCTAATCCACACTTAGCAATAAATGTAGGAGATAATTTATTGCGTTATGACGCAGCAACAAATGCAAATAATTTAGAGGTCAGCATCTACTTCACACCTCAGTATGTGGGGGTGTAATCGTGGAACTTTATGTATGTGATTCAAATTTTAATAGACTTGGTATGGTTGGTAAGTTTTCTTATCTGTTATGGCGAAAACGTTATAGTAAACATGGTGAAGCTGAATTACATGTTGATGCGACTACAGATAATATAAATCTTTTAAGAAAAGGTAATATCTTATTTCGCAAAGATGATAATGAAGCTATGTTTATCTATTATCGTGGGTTTGATGAAGATGATGAAGGAAATGATCAATTAGTTGTTAAATGTTTTTCACTTGTCAGATGGCTAGATAGACGAGTATTGTGGGGAAGGTATAACTATAATGATACACCAGAGAAAATTATTCGAAGCATGATTACGAGTGAATGTATTAATCCAAGTGATAGTAAACGAAAGATAGCGCAAATTCAATTAGCTGCAGCAAAAGGATTTGGAACCGTTGTACAACTACAAGTCTCATATGCTAATTTACTTGATCAAGGTGAAGCGCTTTGTAACACATATGAAATCGGAATAAGATCACAGTTTGATGGTAGAAAGTTGTTTTACGACCTTTACAAAGGGGTAGATCGTACAGTTAATCAAAGTGTAAATCCTCGTTGTATTTTATCAAAAGACTTTTCGAATATTTTAAAACGAAATTTCGAGGAAGCTGACAATGACTTTAAAAACACCTGTCTAGTAGCAGGAGCTGGCGAGGGGATGGCTAGAAAATTTACTAGTATTGAACAAGGAACAGGTCTTGATCGTCGTGAACTATTTGTAGATGCTCGCGATATATCTGATAAAAAGACCGTAAATAATATAGAAGAGTCAATACCCGATGCTGAATACAATTTATTGCTTCGTCAGCGTGGACTAGAAAAACTTCTCGATTATGAGGAGTTTATTTCATTTGATTGTGAGATGGATGTTACAAAAGAAAATACAAAATACGGTCGTGACTTTTTTCTAGGTGACATCATTACAATTCGAGACGACAAGTTAGGGATTATCATGAATAGCAGAGTTGTAGAAGCTGATGAGGTTTTCAAGAAAACAAAAGAGACATTCGTTAAAGTTGGTAAGTCAGTTCCTACACTTACAGAAAAGGTTAGAAAGATGGTGAAAAAGTGATAAAAAGCGGAATATTTAATAGTGTGAATGGTGATAGACGTTACAAAGCGGAAGATTTCGCGGCCTATTTTGCTAGTTTTATAGGTAATGGAGTATTTCCTAATCCAAACACAGGATTTCAAGTAATCGCTAATGGGGATATGAATGTATTGTTAAAAGCAGGACAAGCATGGATTAATGGATATTATATCACGAATACAGATGACTATTTCATGAAGATTGACGTAGCTGACGGTGTTTTGAATCGAATTGACCGCATTGTATTACAACTCAATTACCTAAACAGAAGTATTGCGCCTGTTATTAAAAAAGGTACATTCGCATCAAGTCCTGTTGCTCCAACTTTGAAACGTGATGCCGATGTGTATGAAATAGCGCTTGCTGATATTTATGTAGGTAAAGGTGTACTAAGTATCTCCCAAGCCAATATCATTGATTTACGTCTGAACAAAGACTTGTGTGGAATTGTACATGGAACTGTAGATCAAGTGGATACAACAGCAATTTTCAATCAATTTCAATCATGGTTTGAAATGACAAAACAAAAGAGTGAGACTGATATATCTACATGGACATCTCTCAAACAACAAGAGTTTCAAATTTGGTTTGACAGTGTTAAGGGTACCTTGTCCGGCGATGTAGCCGGTAACTTAGCTAATCAAATTAGTACTCATGAAGCTGATACTACCAAGCATATAACAGCAGCAGAACGAAAATCTTGGAATGAAAAAGAAACCCCTTCTGGTGCGACAGCAAAAGTAGAACAAACCTCGTATAAAACGACAAAGAGCAACAAAGATTCAAACGGCATTTATACAACAGTTGAAAAACGTAGAAAGTCTGACGGAACATTAGCTAAAAAATCTGTTTTAAGTGGTGGTACAAGCCCACGATATACAACAAGAACAATAACATATTACAAACCAGACGGAATCACAGTTGATAAAACAGAAACTTTTTCTCTTACGTATGATGCCGATGATGACTTAGTAAATGAGGTGTAATCATGATTGATATTCGAGAGCATGGTGGTAATTTCGGTGGAGGTAATTTATTAAAGCCTATCGGAAATGAATTATCTTTGTTAGCGGGAAACAATATAAAAAAAGGTGAGTTCGTAGGGTTATATAGTGATATTAACCAGCCTACTAACGCACCTACATTTACTTATATACACACCCCATATGATTATATGTCACCAAATAATTATAGTTTAGATTTTAGTAAATTGTATTCATTAACATCAGATTCAGGAAAAATGATAATGTTAAGAACATATAATGCTTCTATATACGTTTTAAAACCTTATTATGATGCAAATAATAAGTTATCTGCGAAAAATTATGCATTTTCATTTGATGGTATGATTTATTCAGTAACTAAACTAGATGGAAATACATTTGCTATTTTTCATGCAAATAAAACAGATACTTCAACAGGAGTAACAGCAACTATTATTAGAATTGATGATATAACAGGACAGCCAATCCGTATAAAAGATATTGTATTATTTTCAGATATTTACTATAAAACATTTTACTATATTCCAATGAGTGATAATAATTTAACTGGATTTATCATTTATGGTAAAGGGAATAATTCCTATGGATATGGTGATAATACAACTACTTATTATGGAAAAATTTCTGTAAGTTCTGATTTTTCATCTATAAGCATTTTATCGTCTAATAATACGATAAAATATACTCCATCAGAGGCTTATGGTTTTTACTATAATATTCGATATTCAGATGATGGAACGAAGTTATTTTTTATGACAGTTAATGCGGATTATTCTTTAGACTGGAATAATGGCACGCCAATATTAACTGTATTAAAATCAACAGGTGCAACCAATGGATATAGTACGCTTAAATCATTCATTTGGTTTAACGGAAGTAGTGCTTTAACGTTCGATTTTCAAGGTGCTGTATTTAAATATTCGCACAATAAAACAACAAATGAGGTAACTAAAACAACTATAGGAACACCATCAGTGGTTTATAAACTTCTTCTTGGTCAATTAATGGATACTGTAGACAGAAAATATATGACTAAAGGAATTAACGTTTTAAATCCACAAGCAAAAAATATAATAAAACCTGTCGGTAATAATGCTTTTATTACAGTTGCAGGAAATGAAGGTTCGTCATCTCCGCCTACTCAAGTATTTCCGATTATTTATTATTTTAGTTCGGATATGAATTCACTTTTAGCTGCAAAAAGAAGTGTTCAACAGCTAATAAGCTTCAGTGATTATATAGATGGCACTGTTTTTGTAAATATTGATGATAATTTAAAAGCAGAAGTTTTTGGAACACAATATTCTTATTATAGTGGGTCAGGTTCATTTAGAGCTAAAATTTCTGCTGCAGCACAACTTTCTGCTGTTATAAGCCCAGCTATGGTTATATCAAAACCTGATATAATACATGGAATTGCCCTTAAGAACGCAACACAAGGTAGTGCAGTAAAGTGCATTTTAAGTGAAATGATAAATTCAAAGTTTTTATTAGGAGGATGATATTAATGGCAAAAAGTATTCTTATAAATAATGATGGTTTAGTAATTGGATATTCTGACAATATACAAATAATAGATGAAAATACAGTAGCGGTTTCTCCAAATAAGCGATTTGCAAAATCAGCTTATAGCGAAATAGTTGAGGTTATTGATGTTCCGGGGGATTACGAAGATTATAAATATAAGTATAATAAAATAAACGGATTTACTTTAAATGAAAGTTGGATAGACCCTAACTTTGCAGTTGATCCTATTGAAATGCAGAAAAAATTAAGTCAATTATCCGATGAAAATAATTCTTTAAAGAATCAATTAGCTCGAACTAATGCGGATTTTCAGGGATTTATGGACTTAGTATTTAATAGTGGGGTGATTCAATAATGGCAACTATTTACTCATTTCGAACAGGCACATATTCTAGAAATATTTATCTTTACGGTAACACTAAATTTGAAGAGATTGATCAAAACTATATTGAATCGGCTAAACAATATGGAGCTAACAATTTTACTAATGAACAAATTGGCTACGCATTGTCACAAGGATGGATTACTCAGCAAGAATATGACGACACAATGACATATAACAGAGTGCTTAATGTCAAAGTAGGACAATAAAGTGACACAAACACCACATTCAATGTAGGTGTATTTTTTATGCCAAAAACACAACAAAATACGGCATTTAAAACAAAAGAGTGGCTCCGGCTGCTCTTTTTATTTTGAATTGTGGAAGGAGATGAAGCAATGCATGTAACGAAAGATACAGCGATTGTTGGGCCAATTATTGGTTTTCTAGGAGGGTTTATGGATGTTATTTATGGTACGCAAAATTTTTTAATGATTTTAGCGCTCGGAACGGTCATCGGTTTCGACTGGATCACCGGAACAGAAGCCGCACACAAAGATGGAAGTTATGCAAGCAGCTATGGAATCAAAGGAATTAAGCGTACTATCACAATCCTATACATTCCATTCATGGGCCATGTTTTAGACCTGGCATTTGGTTTAGAAGGAGTAATCACATTCTTTAATTTACTTGCTGGTGGGTTGATTTGGCATATCCTTAAAAGCGCCATTGCCAATTGCTCACGCGCGGGTTGGGATAAATGGATTTCTCGAAAAACATTAGAAAAACTTTCTTCTGAAATTGAAGCAAAAACAACTCGTTCAGAAGAACGTAAAAAAGAAATCAGAGGGGATGTTGAATAATGATTTATCATACTCGTAATATGGAAAACTTGGAAAAACTTGCTCCACATACTCGTGCTAAGGCGAAACAATTTTATCAATATTGTCTTGATAATGGTGTAGAAGTTCTCATTTATGAAACACTTAGAACATTAGAACAGCAAAAGAAAAACGTAGCAAATGGCGCTTCTCAAACAATGAAAAGTTATCATTTAGTTGGCCAAGCTCTTGATTTCGTTCCGATTAATTCAAATGGTAAAGAAGATTGGAACGGATATTGGAAAGAGCCTTGGGCTTCTGCAATCAAATATGCGAAACAAGTTGGCTTCGAATGGGGTGGTGACTGGACAGGTGACTTCGTAGACTCTCCGCACCTACAATATAATTATAACGGTTACGGTACAGATACTTTTGGAAGTGGAAATGTAAGTGTAGAACAACCAGCAGAAAGTAAACCAAATCAAGCAAGCGGTATCGGTATTGCAACATCTAAATATCCTGAAGGATACGGAATTAATACTTATTCTGATCCTGTAAATGGAACATACACAGGTACTATCACTGATCCGATTCCTTATTTAATCTTAGCCGGACATTGGTTAGGCGGAGACAATAACATGCTTTGCTTAGGTAATCGTCAATGGGTAAAACAAGAGCATTTCAAAGTGCAATGGTTCTATGCTTACTCCAAGTTCCCTGAAGGATATGGGATTAATACATACGATGCGCCAAACGGAAACTATACAGGGTCAATTTCTTCTACTACCAGTTATGCTATTTGGGCTAGACAAAATGGCTGGCTGTGTTTGGGTAATAATTGTTGGGTAAAAGAAGAGCATTTTAACATTAAATAGACCTATAGATTCATATTATTAGGAAATCCTTATTTCTATTTGTATATCTTCATGTTATGATTTTTCTTGCATGAAAGTTAAGAATGAAAGAGGGTAGCCTGGTATGGATTTTGAATTAAATAGTTTAAAGAATTTTATTCCATTTGGAAGTGCTATAGTTGGTGCTTTAACAGGTGGTTTTGTTACATACAGAGTATCTAAGGCTACAGAAAGAAGACTATTAAGAGAAAAACGTTTAGAGTCGATATTTGAATTAGAGACTACGTTATTAAAACTAGTTGATCCATTGAAGGACATACAAATTGATATATTGGTATGCAGGAGAATGGAGGAAAATGCTAAGAGTGAACAGATATCAGAAATAGTTGGGAAAATGAAATCTTATTTAGGCGAGTTATATAAATTGAGACCAAAATGTTATTCTTATGCAGTACATATAAGCCCAGAAGTGTTAAGGGAATTAAAGAAGATTTACTCGTCAATTATAGAGCAAATTGTTGATAGACTAAATAATTGCAATGTACAATCTAGTGATTGGATGACGAATGAGTATATAAAAAAAATAGAACAAATTGCTTATGTGCTACATTCATTTATCAAATTTTTAAATACACAACAAGAAATCTATGTAAATAAATACATGACAAAACTTTCTAAAATTTAAATCAAAAGTATATTGTTAGTAAATAAAAGAAAACCGCCTATTACGGGCGGTCGATTTTTTTATTTTTCATTCAACATAGTTTCCAAATTATCTAATTCAATCACTAAAGGATCATCGTAGCCTTTTACAAGAGCTGTATCAAGATAAGCTCTTAATGCTCCTTTGACCTTTCGAAATTCTAATTCATCATTAGTACGATTTCCATTTTGTAAATAATTAAGTAAAGTGTCTAAGCGCTTTAATACATTATCATAAAAGGGATGTTCTTCTTCCAGTTTCTTACTCTTTACGATTTGAATGACTACTTCAATTTGATCGGATAATGATTTTGTACTTTTATACATTTATAAGTCCTCCTACTTGCTTGGAATTTTTCTTACCTCTTGTATCCATTCTAAAGGATATCCTAAAGGTAATAATACTTGATCTTCATCACCTTTTAATATAGTTCCAGCCATAGTTTCTTGTTTTTCAGCTCGTCCTATTTGTAATATTGTACCTTTTGGAGCTTTTATGACAGCTTCATATTGTCTTGTGTTTTTCCATTCTGGCAGTAATGCTAAGTCTATTTTAGCTTGAATTTTATTTGAGGCAGGAGCAGTAGTAACAAATGTTCCTCCTGCGTCAGCATGTCCGCCAAATGCTCGATAAAAGGTAACATCTTCTGTGGTTTTCACTGTTCTATAATTGCTATCTTTAAAAGTTGAAGCAAGGCTTCCCGGTATATTTTGTTTTTCAATGTCTATAATTTTATTTTCAATACGTGTAGAGTATTTTGTGGCGTTACGTAGTTGCTCTGCTTTTTTTGCTATATTAACAACTTCAGCTGCTTCAGCAGTCATTTTCACACCTTTACCAACTTTTGCAATCTTTCCGACAGGTGTAAGACCAGCCACTGCCATTCCACCAGCTAAAAACCTGTCCCAAGTAGACAATTTTTCTCCAGTAGATGGATCAACACCATCCCAAGCACGACGAACATCATATTCACCACTTATCTCACCAGCTATATCCCTAGCTAACTTTTTACCATCAAAATCTTTTTTTTTCGATTCTGATGAAGTTTCATCATTTATTGTTTCTTCTCCAGCTAAATCACTATACGCAAGTTTCTCAACTTCACGAGCCTTATCCTCTGTAATCTTTTGAATAGATGCCGTCCATCCCATATTCAATTCTTGTATACTAAATGTACCGCTTGCGACATTAAAACCTTTCCCGCCTTGAACTTGCGCAAGACCTTGCGCGACGCTGGTAGCTAGTTGGAGTGCTGTATCATAGTTACTACTAGAAGTATAATTGAATGCATACAGATGTTCCAACTTTTCTTGAAGCTTTCGTTTCATCGCATAATAGATCTGTAGCATCGCCTGCGTGCCCGGCATGTATGCACTTATTGCTTCCAGCGCTGCTATCTCTTGCTCAAGCTCTCGAATTTGATCTCGTATTTCTTGTTCGATGACATCTGTTGAGGCTACCTGTGATTGAAAGTCATTCGGAAAAGCATCATTTTGACGAATTAGTTCTTCACATAAGTAAATAATCCCTTGCGCTAAAGTACGAAAGGTTTGTGCAAAGAATGTTTTTGCACTGTCGTAAGTTTGTCCTTGCAAAACAGAATCGAAGACAAAAGCGTCAATCGAATTGATGGCTTGTTCCATGCCTTGAATGGTTGCAACGCACAACGCATTCATACTTTGTGATTGAGCTCGCACTTCTCCTAGATACATGTTTAAACTCATGCCTTCACCTCTTGTGCTAATTTTTGACGTTGATGGTGAAGGACAGTTTCTAAACTTTCTACTACTTCCAATTTTTCATGCGTCACTTTTATTTGTACCATGAAATTCACCCTTGTCTAAGTATTTGCCAAGAAAATTATACCATATTAGTAAATAATAGATAGGTAGTTATATTAATGGAAAATTTATACTACATTTACAGCTTGTTAATATTTGTTCGCTAAAATTTTACATGTAACTAATTACAGTAAAAGGAGACGAAACAAATGAATCAAACACAAATGTACGATGTATCCGTATCAGAAGGGCAAGAGTTAATATGGCACATTGCAGAAGTTAAACGTGGTAACAGTACATATCGTTTCGAAATTCATAAAGCTACTGATGGTATCACAGTGTATTTTATTGGTGAAGATCATAGTAGATTCATGATTACTAGTCTTGAAGAAATGCTTATGATGATACCAAACGAGATAGATCAGAAACGTTATCGAAATATAGTAGGTAATGCGGAATGGTTGTTATTAAACGGCATACATGATTATCGTGGTATGACCAAGGAAGAGGTAGCAGCACTTTTATATTTGAAGGAAAATGTGTTAGATGAGATGGAAGCGAGTTTAGAAGAAATAAATGTAAATTAAAACCGCCTTTGGAGGCGGCTTCTTTTTTACTTATTTTAATCTATCACGAATAGCTTTTACTACGGAATCAAGATTATAGTCTGGAATGTTACGGATTGTGCGTTTTTTGCCTCCGAAAAGTCCTTTCATTTCTAAATATATAATACCTGTATTCATTAAGGACACACCGAAAGGACCTTGTATAATATCGAAGTCTACGTTTTTAATATCTTTATATTTTACAAGTTCCGCATCAGCTCCGCCAAATAGACCGCCTTTCATCGTAACGAAATAAAGATTATGCTCTCCGACTACAATAAAGCCCGTTTTCGTCAACTTTGGGTGAGCGACTTCAAACGTGTAAATCTTTTCATTTTTCTTCATTACCTTATTCAAAGCGTTAAATGCAAACTCATAAAATTTACGTTCTGTTTTCGGAAACTCTTTCGAGATATCTCCCATTTCTACAAGTGTTACAGGGTATTCAATAACTCCATACTGTTCATTTAACTTCGTAAAATTTGATCCCATTTAAAGTCAACCACCTTATATATTCGTTTAAGTATGAATTAATTATAGAAAAAGTTGGTAATTTATTTTAGGAGAATTTGTATTTAAAAAGATAGGACGCTTAAGTAGGGGTATCAATTTTAGAGTGATTGATGGTATAAGCGAAAAAGAAACCGCCTACAAGAGCGGTTTCTTTTTGTCTTTTTATTTTAACACTTTGTGTCTCTTCATTTTTTTTAAGATGTATTTTGTATTCTGTATAGAGTAACGAATCATAACAATTATAAAAATGACCATCATAATACAATAAAATATTCTCCAAGCTGTACCGAATTTTGTATATTTTAAGCCACTATTAATAATCCAGTTGTCAAATAACATTCCACCAAAATAAATTGACATGAATAATGTACTTTTATCCTTTTTGTCACTTGAGAGGAAAAGAATAAAAAATAAAATAGCAAGACACAATGGTAAAATTGTATCAGTAAAAATCATCATGGAAAATCACCTTCTTTCTAAAGCTGCATATAGGTTAATTATATCAAAAATGAGGTAATTTTATCCATACTCAAAAAGTTAGATTAACAAGTAGCTTTTGAGGAGTTGATTTTTATGATTGAGACATACCCTTAATGTAAAATTTCACGTATAAATAATAATTTTATTTATTAACTGAATATTTTGATAAATAGATATAATTTATTGTACAATCCTATTGAATTTTTAGTATCTTTAGGAGGTGTAATATTTGATTAAAAAAAATTGGACAGTTAATGAGGAAAGGATTTTAAAAGGAAATTTTGTTGATACACCATGGGAAGAAATGTTGGATAAATTGCCACACAAAACTGACAAGCAAATACTAAGGAAAGCACATAAGTTAGGTTTAAAGAAAAAGAATGAGAAAATTAGAGTATATTACGATAAGGAAAAGTCTTCATGGATAGAAGAAGAACGATGTTTTGTTGGAGATTCAGTATTCACATTAAAAGTATCATATGAGCATCCAAGTGGGGAAGAACATACTTATGCTGAAGTACAAGAAGAGTTCTCTCAGGCTGTTAGTTATCAATTTTATGAACTTTTTGTAAAAGAAAAGTATATTCACTTATTACGTGCATTTGGTATAAATCATAATAAGGAATTATTTAATTTTTGTTGGGATTCCTTTGTTTGTTCATTAAATGGAGAAGAACTTCCAAAGATAGAAGACCATATAAACGAGATTACTGAATCAATTAAACTTCAAAAGAAACAAGAAGCAGAACAAATAATGAAAGAAATAAAAGGAAATGATAAATGAAGACCATCAACTATTCGATGGTCTTTTTTGTTAAACTGACTAAATAATAATTTTATTTATAAAGCAAAAATTTAAAATCATCAAATTATTGGTGATTTTTTTATTGTTTTTAATGATTGTAATGGTGTCTTTGATATTTCTACATAAAATAAGGATACATTATTCAGAGTCTTGCTGATGAATCTCTTCTAAAATTATAAGTTCGCCAATATCTACTATATGCAACTCAGCAGAAATTTTCTCTATAGCCTTTATAGGAAGCTGTTTGCTTTTATTATGATACAGATCGTGGATAGTAGCTGCCCTTATTCCGGTTGCTTCAGATAAATCCTTCTGTGTTAATCCTCGTTTTTCTAGTTGTTCTCTTAGTAATATTTTAATTTTCATCACTAAAAACCTCCTCTTTATCTAAATTATAAATTAAATTACGAAAATCGTAAAATTATACTTGAAAATTACGAAAATCGGAATTATACTAATAGTAAGATTCCGATTTTCGTAAATGAAATGATTAATAATTATCTAATATTATTTTATTTAAAAGGGAGAGATTCACATGACAAAGGTTATTGAAGATGTAAAAAGAGTATTCGTTTATGACACTATTGAAGAATGGGGTATTACAAAAAACGAGGAAGAAGCAAAGCAAATTGATTCTACATACAAATTAGCAACAGTGGAAGATTTACATACTCTTGTTGCATTTTGCGGTCACATTTTTAAAGATAAACTTTTAACAGCGGATGGTGTTGTTGAATGGCATGAAAAATGGGAATCTGATGAGTTATCTGGTATTGAGGAAGCGTATGATGAAAGCGAATATAAACTAGTTAATTAATAAACATTTTATTTATAAACATCAAGGGTACGTCTTTTAATAATCAACAAGAAGATGTACCTTTATTTAACTATGTCCAAATTTAAGGAAAGGAGGGGAAAAGGATGCAACCGGGAAACATTAATCAATATGCAGAGTTATCACAGTTTCGTGATTTGAAAAATTTCAATGACCATATTGAAATGTGGATGATTGATGTCAAAAAATTATTCACTAAGTCTGAACTAGTAGCATTGAAGAGATTGATCAGATATTGTAGCAAGTTTCCCGGTGTATCCAATGCAAAGATACAAACTATCGTTTCAGCCACTCATAAAGATGATGCTGGGATATCACGTAGTAGTTTCGAACGTATGCTCCGAAAAGCAAAGAATTTAGGTATGATTGTTGTTAATAACACCTTTTCTAAGGGGAAACAATGTCATAATGTTTATGTATTTCAACCATATCCAGCACAAAGAGAGAAGGGAGATTTTGATTCACAACAAGCTGACGTACTGAATGATGAGAAAATTGGCGGAGTAGAAACTAGTAATCTTTCTGAAACTAGCAACAAAAAATATATAAATAAACGTAATATAGACGATACTATAGCTAATCAATCTGAATGTGTAAAAGTAAATGAAGAACAACAAGAACTGACAGCAGAATTCACATCTGAGCGAGTACCAAGTGAATTTACTAAACTAGCAAGTTGTTTTTGGAACTCTGCTAGAACAATCGAGTCATTGTGGCAACGTGTGGAAATCTGTGCGTATAAGAATGCTTATGAGAATGAATATGACATAAAGCTTGATATAGGATTGCAGAGCCTTAAGCAAGCGATCAGAGGGATTAAGATGGGAAAAGTGAGAGACTTCAAGGGATACAT
Organism: Bacillus sp. S2(2024); assembly: GCF_050474045.1. Lineage (NCBI taxonomy): Bacteria > Bacillati > Bacillota > Bacilli > Caryophanales > Bacillaceae > Bacillus > Bacillus sp. S2(2024). The sequence continues at coordinate 2,159,327 of NZ_JBFLUS010000003.1, read as the reverse complement.
GTATGGAATTATACGTAAGAAGTTTCAGGAGCGATACTTTGAGGAATTGTATACGTATGATGGTGGTAAGAGTGTTGCTATATAGATAAGACGAGGGTTCAAGATGAACCTGCGTTTAAAGGTGAGCTGCAAAATGAAACTCTGTTTTGATTAGCTTAGGTTCAGTGTGAACCCGGGTCAAAATTTGTAGGGTTGATTAAATTTCGTCCCCCTTTAGAAATGATAGTATTCGTGCTTAAGGATAATTACTTTGAACTTAGGGACAGTGTGTCCCTCACACTAAATTTGATGTAAGGTTTGTGTACATTATTTTTCCTGCTTTTGAGAATAACGAGAATGGGTGCAATAGTTATTCTGAAATAACGATAGTATAATCCGTAAATAGTAGGTTGTAAGCTATTAATATAAAAATAATGTTGAGTTACTAGTGTAAACATTTCACAAATAACTCAGTAAAATCAAGCGTTTAATATATCTATTGTCTTTCCTATATTTACTACTGTATAATGTGAGTACAGTTTAAAATACGTGAATCGTAATCTGTCTTTTTTTATTTAACGCGTGAGAAAACGCTGGATGCAGCGGTATTACTAGGAGGAACTACATGATTACAGTAAGTAACGTAAGTTTACGTTTTGCAGATCGTAAGCTTTTTGAAGATGTTAACATAAAATTTACACCAGGTAACTGTTACGGTTTAATTGGAGCAAACGGTGCTGGTAAATCTACATTCTTGAAAATTCTATCTGGTGAAATTGATCCATCAACAGGAGATGTTCATATTACACCAGGTGAGCGTTTAGCTGTTTTAAAACAGAATCACTTTGAATATGAAGAATTCCCTGTATTAGAAACAGTTATTATGGGGCATACACGTCTTTATGAAGTAATGCAAGAGAAGAATGCGATTTATATGAAGGAAGATTTCAGTGATGAAGACGGTATGCGCGCAGCTGAGTTAGAAGGCGAATTTGCTGAATTAAATGGTTGGGAAGCAGAATCAGAAGCTGCAATCCTTTTAAAAGGGCTAGGCATTGGTGAAGACCTTCATGCGAAAAAAATGTCTGAGTTAACAGGGGCAGAGAAAGTAAAAGTATTACTTGCACAAGCGTTATTTGGTCAGCCAGATATTCTATTACTAGATGAGCCTACCAACCATTTAGACTTAAAAGCAATTCAGTGGTTAGAAAACTTCTTAATGAACTTTGAAAACACAGTTATCGTTGTATCCCATGACCGTCACTTCTTAAATAAAGTATGTACGCATATGGCGGATCTTGACTTTGGCAAAATTCAACTTTATGTTGGTAACTACGACTTCTGGTATGAGTCTAGCCAATTAGCATTAAAGTTAACACAAGATGCTAATAAGAAAAAAGAAGAGAAAGTAAAAGAATTACAAAACTTTATTGCACGCTTTAGTTCGAACGCATCAAAAGCGAAGCAAGCAACTTCTCGTAAAAAATTATTAGAAAAAATCACATTAGATGATATTAAACCATCTTCTCGCCGTTATCCATTCGTTGGTTTTACACCAGAGCGTGAAGTAGGTAATGATTTATTAACAGTTGAAGGCATCTCAAAAACAATTGATGGTGAAAAAGTATTAGATAACGTGTATTTCACTTTAAATAAAGGTGATAAAGTTGCATTTATCGGTCGTAATGATATTGCGATGACAACACTATTCAAAATCCTGATGGGTGAAATGGAGCCGGATAGCGGTTCATTTAAATGGGGTGTAACAACATCTCAAGCATACTTCCCACGAGATAACTCTGAGTTCTTCAAAAATAGTGAGTATAACTTAGTGGAATGGTTACGTCAATTTTCACCACAAGACGAATCTGAAAGTTTCTTACGCGGCTTCTTAGGTCGTATGTTATTCTCTGGTGAAGAAGTAAAGAAAAACGTTTCTGTTTTATCTGGAGGAGAAAAAGTACGTTGTATGCTTTCTAAAATGATGTTAAGCGGTGCAAACGTATTAACATTTGATGATCCAACGAACCATTTAGACCTTGAGTCTATTACAGCATTAAACAACGGTTTAATGGCATTTAAAGGTACAATTCTATTTACATCTCATGATCATCAGTTCGTTGAAACGATTGCAAACCGAATTATTGAAGTAACGCCAAGCGGTGTTGTTGATAAACAAACGACATATGATGAGTATTTAGAAAATGAAGAGCTTCAAAAGCAAGTAGCAGCGATGTATAAAGAAGCAAAATAACTGCTAGCATCCCCTTATATGAAGGGGATGCTTTTTTATGTTTTATGGAATAGGTAAAATTGATGTTGCACAATAAGAGGAGTCTCTGCTTTTAAAAAAGAATAGATAGTAAATGTTTTAGAAAGTTGAAGGGAATGAAATATATGCAAGGTTTGAAAGAAAGTGCACAACGGGTACAAAATAAATTGTTAGAACTAGGATATACAAATCAAGTAATGGAATTACCAGACAGTGCAAGAACTGCTCAAGAGGCAGCAGAAGCAATTGGCTGCAAAGTTGCGCAAATTGGTAAATCGATTATTTTTAGGCTCAAAACAATCGATAAACCACTGTTAGTTGTTGCGAGTGGAATAAATCGAATTAATGAAAAGCAAATTACTAAACAGCTAGACGATACATTAGGAAAAGCTGATGCTGATTTTGTACGTAAACATACTGGATTTGTAATCGGAGGTGTTCCGCCATTAGGACATACAGAGCCTATTATGACATTCATTGATGAAGATCTTTTGCAGTATGATGTGATTTGGGTTGCTGCGGGACACCCGAAAGCGATATTTAGTTTAACACCTGATGAACTAGTACAAATGACAAAGGGGCAAGTAATTTGTATAAAGTAAATTATTAAAATGGAATGCATATTTTAAAAAAACTACCTGTTTCTATATTCATTGGAGGGACAGGTAGTTTTTTTCTTAATTTCCCTTTTCAATATGTCACAAGTCAGGAGGTCAAATCGTTTTAAGGATAAAGGGGGAATTAAAATGAAACAAATTGTTATTTTAGGTGGAGGCTTTGCTGGTATTAATTTGCTAAATGGATTAAAAAAAGAATTGGGTCATTCATTAGGAAAAGAAGTAAAAATTACTTTAGTAGATAAAAATTCTTTTCATTTTCGAAAAGTTTTGTTGTTTAAATCAGTTGTTGAAGATGCAGATTTAAAAGTTCCACTAAAAAGGTATTGTACAGATGGAATGGAATATATAAAAGGTGAAGCGATAGCATGTAATCACTCTGAGAAAGAGATTGCTATAAAAATAGAAAATGAACAAATAAGAACAATACAATATGAATGACTATCTAGTTTTAGCTCTTGGGAGTGTTATCCAAGAAATTCCTAGTACGCTAGGCGGGACAACATTAAGAAGCGTGAAGAGTGCTTTAGAAGTAAGAGAAAAATTGCTTTCTTTAATTCAATTAGCCAAAGCAGAAGAGAATAGAGAAGTGAGACGTGAACTGCTACGGATCGCTATTGTTGGCGGAGGGATTACAGGTATTGAGACTTCTGCAGAAATATGTGTTTGGTTTAAAGAAGAAGTTCAAAAAGCAGGGCTTAATCCAGGTGAGATAGAAGTCATTTTGTTTGATTCAAAAGAACATTTATTACAAGGGGTGCCAGTAAAGGTAAGTGAGAGATTAGCTTATGAACTCAAAAAAATCGGGATAAAATTTGTGTCTAAAACGAGAGTGAAACAATTTGAAAATGGTAAATTAATTTGTACAAATGGAACAACATATACAGCGGGAGAATGTGTTTGGACACCAGGTGTTAAAGTGAATCCTATTATCCTAACATTCCATCTTCCTTTGTCAAATGAGAATCAAATATTAGTTACTGATACGTACTGTGTAAAAGGACATTCACATATATATGCAGTCGGAGACTGCGCTAGAATTGTTGATAAGAAAACGAATCAAGTGGATGGAATGACATGTAAAGAATCGATTCCTCAAGCAATGAGATTAAGTAAAATCTTAAATAATGAGATATACGGAATATCTAATTTTGTTACACACAAAGCGTATCCGGTCAAATTATATTGTATCAGTCTCGGACCTAATAATGGCTTTGTTTGGGTCCAAAAATGGGGACTTGATTTTATTTTATCAGGAAAGATTGGTGCTCGTATTCGAGAACGAACATGGGATCAAGCGAGTTTACTTGTCTAATTATGCAGAATCGAATAGAAAGTGAGGCTTTCTTTCTATGGAAAACGCTGAACTAAGTCAATTGTATACCGAATATAAACCTCTTCTTTTCTCATTTGCTTATAAAATGATGGGGAGCATTGCTGATGCAGAAGATATTATTCAAGATGTGTTTATAAAGTTGAATGAACATGAAATGAAGCATACCTCAAATGTAAAAGCATTTTTGTGTAAATTGGTTACGAATCGCTGTTTAGATCTATTGAAATCTTCTAAGAAAAAAAGAGAATTATATGTTGGGACATGGCTGCCAGAACCGATTGTTGTGATAGAAACAGATCCATTGCAGGAAGTATTGATGAAAAGTGATATTTCATACGCTTTGCTTGTATTATTTGAACAATTAAATCCAATTGAAAGAGCGATTTTTATACTCCGTGAAATTTTGGAATATGACTATGGAACGATTGCTGAAATTGTACAAAAAAAGGAAGCGAATTGCCGTAAAATTTTAAGCAGGATAAAAAAAGTGCTTCCAGAGCTAGAAAAGCAGATTGCAGTTGAAAGTGTAAAAGTAGATCAAGAACAGGTCATCACACGTTTTGTAAACGCTATTCAGCAGGGAAATACAAATCAAGTTATGGAAGTTCTTCGGGAAGATGTAGCTTATTACGCAGATGGCGGCGGAAAAGTAACAGCTGCAATAAAACCTATTTATGGTGCAATGCGTGTAAAACAGCTTCTAATTTCTTTAGCAACTAAATTTCTTACCATTCAAGAAGATTACTCTATGATCCAAACAGAGGTAAATGGTTGTAGTGGAATTGTAATAAGAAATCATATGGGAATACAGGCAGTACTGAGCTTTGAATTTGAAGGGAATAAAATTAAATCTATTTATATTATTTTAGATCCTGATAAGTTAAGACATTTGCATATTGATACGTATTAAACGAGTGAAGAAAAGAATGGAAACTATTAATTGTAGTCTATTTGTTTTGCGTATTTCATATGTTGTAGTAAAATTGCAAAATAAAAGGATTGATTTCCAATATGTAAAAATCAATCCTTTTATGTATATTAAATTCGTTTATCATGCCAAAAGTTTAGTGGGAAATGTTCATTTTCATTATAACTGTCGAGCTCATAACCTTTTTCCTTTAATCCTTTAATAATAGCAGATACAGCAGAAACGGATTGCGGATGAATATCGTGTAAAAGAATGACTTCTGTGTTTGATTTTGCACCTTCAAGTACATGTTGTGTAACTTTAGCAGAAGCAGCATCTACTGGCATTTTATTATATTTCCAATCTAAAGAATCAATTGTCCAATCCCATACTCGCAAACCGTTTTCAACGACTTGATTTCTCTCAACTTCTGTAAGGCCTGGCATAGAACCGTATGGTGGGCGGGTTAATTTTGGAGCATAGCCAATAATGTTGGCTATTAATGATTGATCCTCTTTCATTTCATTTACATAGCCGCCTTGTTTGTACAATTTATTATAGTCATGAGACATGCTGTGCATCCCAACATAGTGTCCTTCTGATATTTCACGTTTTACTAAATCGTGATATGCTTTAACATTAGAACCAATCAGGAAAAAAGTGGCTTTCGCATCGTTTTGCTTTAGTATATCTAATAATTGAGCTGTAAACTTTCCTGGTCCATCATCAAAAGTAAGATAAGCTACTTTTCTAACTTGACCATTATAGTGGTCAGGTACTTGCTTTGGAGCTAGCGCAGTTTGTATTTCACTTACTAGCTGAACTGATTGTGAGGAATCTTCTGTACTAGCTTTTACAATGTGTTTCGGTCCTCCAGATACTTCGTATATGCACGAAATTCCTATGCACACAATAAAAGCTCTTTTAAATAAGGTTACAAGAGATGATTTGCTACGCATAAATGTCCTTCTTTCTATTTCTATAATTCCATTCCATCTCATTCTATTATATTAGTAGTTTTATGTATAGTATTGTAAAAAAATAAGTTTACAAATATGAAAGTGATTTATGGATTGAATGTGAGATTTTTTTAATTTTTATTTATTAATAAGGTAGTAAAATTGTTACTATTTAGAATCTATAAAAGGTTGGAGTGGAGGGGAATTATCAAGGTATTAAATGTAAAGGGTAAGAAATTCCCGTTTTTCAACGATTTATAAAAGGTCAAGACTTAAATAAATCTGAAATTGTTATGGGGGGTGTCCTTCAAAAACAAAAATGTAGAGAAGGAAATGAAAAAATACACTATTCTTTCTGTAAAAACATAGGAAAGGATGGTGTTTTTGTATGTCTATTTTTGTATCTGATGAATTACAACTGTTTGCTCAAGAAATTCAAAGGTTCTTATCCCCAAATATCTTACGAGATCTTGGTTTTGTACAACGAACTAGTAAGTACCAAGCAGAAGATTTAGTCGCCTTATTATTATTGTCTGAATGCCCCAATACATAACTAACAATGGAGCCATCGTAAAGATCTAAAATGGCGCTTAAATACGTGTTCCTTCCGTTCCCTAATTTGAACTTCGTGACATCTGTTACCCATTTTTCATTGGGATTGCTTGCAGTAAATTCACGATTGAGTCGATTTTCAGCGGCATATTGCGCAGATGAGGGAACATGAAAATTATCTTTTTATATAACTCTTAAGATGTTTGTTATAACGAAAGGTATTTTACAAATAATTGGATAAAAATCCTTTGACGTGTTAGAAGGAAATGTTATAATTAACGAAAATATATGAATATATGAGCAAATATTCATATGTTATTTTTAAAAATTGATAGTGAAGGTGAAGATATGTTAGATGTTATTGTGATTGGTGCTGGGCAAGCTGGGTTAAGTATGGGGTATTATTTACAACAAGAAGGATATGATTTTGTAATACTTGATGGAGAAAAACGAATTGGAGATTCATGGAGGAACAGGTATGATTCTTTGATTTTATTTACACCTAAATCATATAGCTCACTGCCAGGGATGAAATTAGAGGGAGATGAAAATGCATTTCCTACAAAAGATGAAATTGCAGACTATCTTGAAACATATGCTAACCATTTTTTGTTACCAGTACAGGTAGAAACAACTATACATAAAGTACAAAAAATAAAAAATACATTTGAAGTATCTACCGATAAGGGAGAATTTCATTCCAAGCATGTTATCATTGCATCTGGTGCTTTTCAGAAACCGTTCATTCCCCCGATTTCTCAAAGTCTGTCGCAAGAAATATTTCAAATTCATTCTTCTCAATATCAATCACCAGAGACGATTCCAGATGGTCCTGTCCTCGTGGTGGGGGGAGGGAATTCTGGTACACAAATTGCGACTGAACTTGCAGAAAGTCGCGATGTAACCATTTCTATTAGCCATCCACTTAAATTTTTACCACTTAAAATCATGGGAAAAAGCATTTTTCACTGGTTGGAAAGGGTGGGTTTTTTATATGCAGGAAATACTACGAAGCGCGGATCATGGTTTCAAAAACAAAGTGACCCTATTTTTGGCTTTGAATTGAAGCATCTGATTCGTGAAGGGAAAGTTGAAACTAAACCGCGGGTGATACAAACACAGGGAAGTGAAATAACTTTTAGCGATCATAGTAAAAGAAACGTAAAAAATATTATATGGTCAACAGGTTTTGTTCCTGACTACAAATGGATAGACATAGAAGGAATTTTAAATGAAAAAGGATTTCCTTTTCACAAAAGGGGGGTAAGTCCGATTCGAGGTTTATATTATATTGGATTACCTTGGCAGCACCAAAGAGGATCGGCGCTTATCTGTGGAGTAGGAAGGGATGCTGAGTTCTTATATTGGGTTATAAAAAATATGAAACATGATTAAGGTTGAACTTAGTCAAAGACAGTATCATTCACTGAGATATTGAAATGTTAGGATGCCGAAAAAATGAAAAAGATATTGAGGCTCTATGTTTCTAACAAAATCATATTTGCACCAGAACTATCTGCATAATATCTTCACATTTGTTTGCTAGTATTTAACTATAATTCCATATACACTGCATGTTATGAAGTAAGATAAAAATAAATATATAAATCAAAGAATTATAGTTTTGAAAAAAAGACATTAATTCAAATAAATCTACTGAAAGATGTTTAAGGAGGATGTACATATGAAAAAAGTATCTCACAGAGCTAAATTTAGTATGATAGGTTTAGTATTAACGTTATCATTTGGGTTAGCTGCATGTGGCAGCAACAATAATAATACTAAAACGAGAGACGATAGTATGAAGGGTATGGATCATAGCTCTATGAATGAGGGAGAGAAAGAAGACAATAAGAATACAAGTGGCATGAAACACTCTAAAGCTCCTATAAGCTTTAATGAAAACGCCACAAATGGACTTATGACGATGAACACGAAAAATGTGACACGTATAGATACGAGCGATCCTATCAAGATGGCTGTGACAGTATCACAAACCATTTGGCCTGCAACACATAAAGAAAATCAGCCTGGTGGTGTCATTTTAGTACCCACTGGTTCATGGCAAATTGATGTAGCAAGTGCAGATTTGATTCACCATCCAAATAATGGACCGATTCTTTTTATTAATAAAGACAGTATCCCAAACATGACTTTAAACGAAATTAAACGCTTAAATCCTATTGGAATCAAAGATGGTACGCAGGTCATGATAATGGGAGAGGTGAGTGACGCCGTTCTTGATTCCTTGAAAGGTTATAAGGTAAAACAAATCAAAGATACGGACATTCCAACGTTTGCGAAGGAAGTTGACAAGACTTACGCCGATACGGTAGGAGAATATCCGCAAAGCGTTATTATAGGCTCATCAGATGAGGATGCAAAATTATATACAATTCCCGCCATAAACTGGATTTCACATATGCCTGAGCCGTTACTTTATGTAACCAAAAGCGAAGTTCCGCAAGCTACAATCGATGCGTTAAAAGAACGAAAAGGTAAAGCAAACATCTACCTGTTGGGTCCTAAACCCATCATTTCGGAGGATGTAGAGAAAAAACTGGGCGAATACGGAAAAGTAACACGTATCAGTGGCAAAAATCCTGTCGAGAACTCAATTGCTTTTGCAAAATTTAAAGATAAGAAAACAAAATTCGGTTGGGGTATTTCAAATCCAGGGCACGGTATATCATTTGCTTCCACTTCAACGTATGATTTAGCAATTGCAGGTGCACCATTCTCACATATGGGTAAACATGCACCACTCATCCTTTTAGAAAATGGAGAACCAACCCAGCCTATTTACGATTTCTTAGGAAGTATCAAACCAATGTATAAAGAATCACCGACAGAAGGACCGTATAATCATGCATTCCTTCTCGGTACCGAGAAAGAAATTTCCTTCAAAACACAAGGTATTCTCGACGATCAATTAGAAATTATGTCGCAAAATGGTATGAATCACAGCGGTATGTAATGTATATCCCCAGTTATGTAAAACTGGGGATATATTATTTTTATAACATCTGCTAGAGGATTATTTATTTTTATCATATCCTATTCTACAATCACAATACAATATTCATAATATATAATTTTCATTACACTACTGATCGTTTACCAAGTTCCAAAATCGATTTCATTATGTGTTTGAAATGTAGCGTTAATAATAACCCAAACCGGAGAAACTAGACTGCTTTAGTAAAACAAAAAGAATTTCACTTAATCTTATTAGATATTATGATGCCTGAAATGGATGCTGGGAAACTTGCACGCGGATTCGTGAATTCAGTAACGTATCTATCAGTATGTTGACTGCTCGTGATGACATAGAAGATGTTGTACAAGAATTAAAAAAAGGTCCTATATTCAGGACCCTAAATGACAATTTTATCTTTAAGAAAAAAAGATGATTAAACTCTTACTTTTTAGAAAGATTTTGCATATGAAGTATGTAGTTTTTAGCACTTTCTTCTAACTTTTCATCTGTTAAGTTATGTTCCGCACCGTATACAGCAAAAGTCGGTAAGAATTTCATACCAGTATAAAGGCATGAAGCCTGATAAGGTTTTAATAATTCACTTAATGTATACTCATTTGCTTCACCTGCTTGATACTCTCTCTCTACTACACCAGCAGAAATCGCTAGACCAAACTCTTTTCCTTGGAGCTTATCCCCTTTAGAACCATATGCAAATCCGTATGTAAAAATATCATCAAACCATTTTTTTAACAACGGGGGAGAGCTGTACCAATAGAATGGAAATTGAAAAATATAACGATCATGTTCTAATAATAGATTTTGTTCATATTCAAGATCAAAGTTCCAATCTGGATAACGTTTATATATTTCATGTACAGTAAAATTTTCTGGATATTTTTTAATTTCCTCGAGCCAACGTTTATTCACTCGAGATTCTTCAATATTTGGATGTGCAATGATTACAAGTGTTTTCATAAATTCTCCCTCTTTTCAAAGAATAATAGATAACATCAATACCATTTTGATATTGTACAACATTTGGTAAAGTTGATATTATATGGTATATAGTAATCTTTTAACTGTACACTTTAAAGTAGGCACTTTAAAGTGCTATAGGAACTTTATGGTTCCTATAAAAACGAGAAGAAAGGGGCTTAGCACTTTGTTCATGACCTTTAGATTTAAAACTATTGTAGGGAGGGGAGATTTTACAAAAGAATACAATTTTCCTATTGAGGAAACTCTTGATGCTATAGGTGGTAAATGGAAATAAATGTTATTATGTATTATATTTGCTATTACCTAGTATTCCTATTAATTTGAATCCAAAGATTCATGCTGCTGGCTGGGAATGGATTTGTGCACTTATCTTTGGATTTCTTTTATCTATTCCACTTATTCGGACGACTAACTACGAACTCCGGTCCGATCAACATATCTTCGCTACAAAAAATAGAAGTTTCGTTCCTAAACTTTCGACGAATATATATAAACCGAATCTATACAAATAAAGAGGGGGGAAGAAATGTCTCGGAAATTATACCTTGCACTCATTATGTTAAGTCTTATTTGGGGAGGGTCTTTCTATTATTTCAAGGTGTTAGTTGCAGATTTTAACCCTTTAGTTGTAGCATTTTTACGTTCAACTTTTGGAGTTATAACCCTTATTGTACTTATACCGTTTTTCCGCAAATCTTTTAAAGGGACAATTCCATTTATACCTTTAATTTCTGTAGGAATACTAAATACTGTAATTCCATGGACACTTATTTGTTTTAGCGAACAAAAAATGACTAGTAATTTAGCTTCTGTTTTAAATGCAACCCAACCTTTATGGACAATGATTTTAGGAATTTTATTTTTTGGTATACGTTCTAATCGTAATCAACTTATAGGTTTATTTATTGGATTCATAGGTATTTTAATTCTCTCGGACTTACATCTGTCTAATGTTTTTTCAGTAAATTCTTTAAATTTTTTAGCTATGTTGACAGCAACATTTTGCTATGGTTTAGCTACCCATATAACAAAACGTTATCTTAAAAAAATATCCATGTTTCAAATTTCTTTAGGCACACTATTAGTCGGTAGTATATGTAGCGGTTTCATAGTTTTATTGTTAGAAGATCCAATTCAAATTTTAACTAAGATATCATGGCATCATATAGGCGCATTAATTGGAATAGGTGTATTTGGATCAGGTATAGCGTATTTACTTTACTTTTACTTAATTCAAAAAGGAAGCCCAGATTTTGCTTCAATATCTACATATTTAGTACCAGTATCAGCTATTTTCTGGGGATATATTCTTTTAAGTGAAGCTATAAGTTGGAAATTAATTATTGGATTAATTTTTATACTAATGGGAGTTTATATGACTAATCGAAAAATCAAATTAAATGTTCCTATTAAAAATCTACAAAAAGAATCCTAAATAATGTACTGCACCCCAATTGTTAGACACTTTCTAACAATTGGGGTGCTTTTTCTTATGGCTAAATTTACAATTGGAGAGAAATTAAAAGCCGTAAAACGTTATTTCAATAGAACTAATTGTTTACCTAGAGACTTCTACCATTTCAGCTAATGCTCTCTGTGATATTTTTTCTCCGGTCTTGCTACTTTCAAACGATTAGGAATCTTTTTTATCGTAAGAGATTCCTAAAAAAATAACACTTTACAAATATATTATCCTTAATTACAATAATCGGTATGATTCGACAAAAAATAATCAAAATCCGACTTGAATATTCAAAAAAATAAAACATTTCAACCTTCACTCATATTAGTTTTATAAATTAAAAAGGTTGGTAAAACAATGGAATTAGATAACTATAATTAATCAATGCTAATGGAATCGATTCATATAAAGAATTTGGAAAAAGCATTAATAAGTCTATCAAATACCATACACCTATACACTATAAAATTGATAACTTGGCTTTAGTTAAATTCTAAATAAACTTAAGGGGATGCAACAAGAACAAGAAGAATATACCGTATTTTTTAAAGGGGATGCAGGGGATATGAATAAGATATTAAAAAAGAAATCTGTTACACAATTGTTAGAGCATAATAAAAGCAAGGGCTTAACGAAAACACTAGGAGCATTTGATTTAATTATGTTAGGAATAGGCTCGATAATTGGGACGGGAGTTCTGGTGTTAACTGGATTAGTAGCAGCAAAAGATGCTGGTCCAGCAGTTATTTTTTCATTTATACTCGCAGCGATTGTTTGTGGATTTGTAGCATTATGTTACGCAGAAATTGCTTCTACACTCCCGACGTCAGGTAGTGTATATACGTACTCCTACGCAACAATCGGTGAGTTTGTGGCTCATTTAGTAGGTTGGACGTTACTCTCAATATATATCGTGGCAACAGCGGCTGTCGCTGGTGGATGGACAGGATATTTCCACAATTTAATAAGTGGATTTGGATTAGAGATACCCAAATCTCTGTTAACGATTCCATCACAAGGTGGTATTATGAATTTACCAGCGGTAATCATTACATTGCTATTAACATGGATGTTATCGCGTGGTACGAAGGAAAGTAAACGTATTAATAACATAATGGTGCTAATTAAAATTGGAATGGTTGTATTATTTATTATGGTTGGTATATTCTATGTAAAGCCAGAGAATTGGGTACCATTTGCACCATACGGTTTAAGTGGGGTTCTTGCTGGTGGAGCAGCCGTATTCTTTGCTTTTATGGGCTTTGATATATTAGCCACTTCGGCAGAAGAAGTAAAAAATCCACAACGTAATCTTCCGATTGGTATTATTGTATCGTTAATCATATGTACACTTATTTACGTTATAGTGTGTCTTGTTATGACAGGGATGGTTTCCTATAAAGAATTAAATGTACCTGAAGCTATGGCTTATGCAATGGAAGTTGTAGGACAAGGGAAAGTCGGTGGTGTAATTGCTGCCGGGGCTGTAATTGGCCTTATGGCTGTTATTTCCTCGAGTATGTACGCAGCAACTCGAGTATTCTTTGCAATGAGTCGTGATGGACTGTTACCAAAATCACTTGCGAAGATTAATAAGAAGACTGGAGCACCAACCTTTACAGTCGGATTGGCAGGAATAGGAAGTTCCGTGATAGCTGGGTTTATCAATTTAAAAGAACTGGTTAATTTAGTTAATATTGGTGGTTTGGTAACGTTTTCGCTAGTTAGTTTATCAGTTATTATTCTTCGTAAAACACATCCAAATTTAAAGCGTGGATTTGTAGTGCCATTTGTACCTGTTTTACCAATCATATCAATTATATGTTGTATATTCTTAATGCTAAATTTGCCATTAAGAACATGGGTATACTTCAGTATTTGGTTAGCCATTGGAACAATGATCTATTTTCTTTATTCGATAAAGCACAGCAATCTAAAAGAGGAAACAATGTCAAAAGTACATGATAAAATAGCGAGATAATAATCACTGGAAAAGTAGAATTAAATATAATAAAAAAGAACGTTTTTATATAAATTCGTTCTTTTTTATTAGCTTAATAGCGTTGGATTGCCGCTGGAATTCCAAAAACCCCAAAGTTTATTTTTAGAGTAAGTTGGGGGTTTTTGAACCAGAAAGATATATTTAAAATTATAAAAACTATGACAAAATTTATCCGGTTTTCCTTTTTGCCTACTTGCTAAATTCAGCAAGTAAAATATTTTTAAAAGGATCGGGACTGTTAGCTCTACCCGTACTGTTTAAATTGACGGCCAACGTATGCTTGCCACCAAGTGTACCTCCAGCAAAAGTAACAAAACCTGGAATGCCACCTGTGTGTCCCCATATCGAGGCACCGTTTGGAAGCTTAGTTTCATAGATTCCAAGACCATATCCATTAATTTCTGCTCGTCCTGTAGGAACTGTAGTAAGCATTTGTTTTAGTTGCTGTTCCTTTAGTAATTTGCCACCGAGTAAGGAAGAAAAGAATTTGTTTAAGTCATCAGCGGTAGAAATCATATCTCCAGCCGAGCTAGCTATACTTGGGTTATAATAAGTAACGTCTTTTAGCTCACTTGCTCCGTCTGGTTGGATATATCCATGGGCATGCTTAGTGCCTGGAATAATGCTTGAATTGCCAGGTAGAAATGTATTCGACAATTCAAGCGGTTCAATAATCCGATTTTCAATCTCTTCCGCATAGCTGTTTCCGGTTACTTTTTCAATAAGGATACCCAGTAATACGTATCCTGTGTTTGAATAAGACCAGTCCTTTCCAGGGGCGAAGTCTGGAGGCAGAGAAAGCCCAATCTTCACTATTTCTTCAGCGGTATATGTTTTTTTTGTATTCATCATATCAACGTCTTTTGACTTTAAGTAGTCAGCGATACCACTTGTATGGTTCAATATCTGCCGGATAGTAATCTGTTTACCATCATATCCGTTTCCTTGAATAACACCAGGCAACCATTTTTCGAGGGGGTCGTCTAGATTCAGGCGGTTCTCTCCAGCTAATTGAAGTACAACCGTTGCGGTGAACGTCTTCGTCACGCTACCAACACGAAAACGAAAATCTGTTTTCATTGGTTTCTTAGTGCTCAGATTCGCTACCCCAGCCGCATAACCCCATGTTTTTCCACCCTCAGAAGTTTTAGCAAGTATTCCCGGGAATCCAAATTGCAATGTATTCCGCATTGCTTGTTTGATGGAATTACGATCTCGTTGAGTGCTTGTGTGTAACGAACTAGATACATTTTGAGTCGGCTCTGCTTTTACAATTGAGGTTGACGATGTGTATAGCAGGGAACTTCCAGTGAGTAAAAGGGCCAGACTTGCAAATGTAATTTGATTACGTATTTTCATAAGGCATTCCTCTCCTCTATTCATATTGTATAGGTGATTGCTTACTGTTCTATATTAATCACACAGCTATCATCTCCATAAATGTTGTTTTACTAACGCCACTCTGTCCTAACAAGCGGTAAATCCCTCTTTTTTTCACATGTATGCTAACTCCAGAAATTACTTCTTTTTCTTGAAATACTCTTGTTAACTGGTTTGTTTTTCATATACGTTATATCTATTCCGCCTTTCACACCTCGTTATATTTTTATCATACACAATGAAACTTTCTTTTTTCTTACTCATTCCTTACAAATTACTTACGTTCAAAATAGCTTCTATAATAGGGTATAAGGAGGTTCTGTGCCGGAAAAATAGGATTTGTTCAACAGGAAAATAAATGAATTTATTTCCCTTCCTCTTTATTATTCTTTATGTAAGACCCTAGGTTGTCACTACACTTGAAGTGATAGCTTGTATCGAATCTTTATCACTATAAAAGCAGAAAACATACTAGGATAACATAACGAGTAACATGACACAAAACGTGTGTAATCATCGCATATTGCAATCCTAGCTTCCGATACAGCCAACCAAAAATCATTCCCAAAATACCGTTGAGTAAGAAGCAGCGTATCAAAATAGGAAGTCTCTTAACGAAGCTAGGGGTTATATTATTATAAAGACATAAAGTTTTCGTTTTGGGGAAACTAATCTTTTAACTTGATGGTGATGTAGCTGAATTCCTTTATATATTTAGTTGTATCTGATTATCAGAAGAAACTGAAAATATCTTTGATTTCTAGAGATGCGAACTGATATTGTGGATAAATATAAAGTCGATGGAACAAAATAAAACTAATTAAGCAAAAAAACTTGCAAAACTAGAAAGAGGGATATATATAATTGATATATCAATTAATTTTCGGTAAGAAAGAAGGGGTGAGTTTTGGCAACATATTATTCAGAAGAAGCCGAAATTTTATATAAGCTACAAAGTTTGAACAAAGTAATTGGTACGAAGTTTGAAGCATGCACTGGCATTAGTCAATCTCGATTGGAATTACTCGCATTGCTCTATCAAGTTGATGAAATTAGTCAAAGCGACCTTCAAAAAAAGGTGAATATTGATGGCGCAGCCATCACCAGACACGTTAAACAGCTTGAAGCCAAAGGAATAGTATTAAGAAGAAAGAAACCTGAAGATAACCGTATAACACTTGTTCGGTTATCTGAGCAAGGACGAGAACAAATCGAGTCTTCCAAGAAAGAAAAGGAACGTTTTATGAAGGAAATGCTCGTTAATGTCAGTGTGGAAGAACGCAATGTACTTATTTATATACTGTCACAAATGCAAAAAAATGTAGAGAAGATTAAAGCATAGAGGAGTGTTTATACATGGGAACTACATTAAAAACAAACGATTTTATGAAAATCATGAAAGGACGTCGATCCATACGTAATTATGATCCAACAGTCAAAATCAGCAAAGAAGAGATGACCGAAATATTAGAGGAAGCTACTACAGCACCATCTTCAGTTAATGCACAGCCATGGCGTTTTCTTGTTATCGAAAGTGCGGAGGGGAAAGAAAAGCTTGCGAAACTTGCTAAATTTAATCAATCACAAGTTTCCACTTCATCTGCTGTCATAGCAGTATTTGCAGATATGAACAACGGTGACTATATAGAAGAAATTTATTCAAAAGCTGTTGAACTAGAATATATGCCACAAGAGGTAAAAGACAGACAAGTACAAGCGTTGACTGCACATTTTGAAAAGCTTCCAATGCAAGAGAATCGCGAAACTATTCTGATTGACTCAGGTCTTGTCTCCATGCAGTTAATGCTGACAGCGCGTGCACATGGATACGATACAAATCCAATTGGGGGCTATGACAAAGAAAATATCGCTGAAGTCTTCGGATTAGATAAAGAACGTTATGTACCAGTTATGCTTCTATCCATCGGAAAAGCAGCAGATGAAGGATATGCTTCATACCGTCTCCCAGTCGACAGAATTGCACAATGGAAATAATATAAAACTGATATGATGGAACAGAGAGGGGAGAATAGTGTGTGGAAATACTTGCGGCGATTTTAGTGGGAATCGTAGCATTAGAGCATTTATTCATTATGATTCTTGAAATGTTTTTTATTGATTCAAAGGTGGCAAAACGATCTTTCAAATTACCGAAGCATTTAGAAGGAGATCGGAACGTAGCCGTCATGTTTGCAAATCAGGGTCTATATAATGGATTTCTAGCTGCTGGGCTTATTTGGGGACTCATACTTGGATTCAATCCAATTGGTCATATGATTCAATTGTTTTTCGTAATTTGTGTAGTGGTGGCGGCCGTTTTCGGAGGCATTACATCCAACAAGTCAATTATTGTAAAACAGGGACTTCCAGCTGTTTTAGCACTGGTTATCCTTTTGGCTGTGATATAGAACCCAATCTTTTCAATAATAAGAGCCCATTTTTGAAAAAAATATAAAAATGTTAAACTTGTGAAAACCAGTGATATCATGTATACGTACGGATATCACTGGTTTTTGTATAGATATTTAAAATGAGAGCCCTTTTTATTAAGCTAATAATCAATAGCGTTAAATAATTGAACTCCCCCCACTTAACTAACGCTTGAAGTGTGGAATTTCTACGGACAACAACGTATCTTCATCCATATTTTATTAAATCAAATCTATATAATTTCACGTATCATAATAAGTTTGTAAATTAAATTTCAGAAATAGGTCTACTAACATCTTATAAATTGTTCTATAACTAAAATAAAAATTTTCAGTTAAACTGAGAGTTTAAAGAAAGGTAAGAGTACATGCTTCTCATAAAATATAGTTTTAGTAGACAGCAAGCTGTATAGGATCGTTAAGAGTTTTTTGAGATAACTTAAGGTGTAACTAATGAAAATTCAGTTGTAATCAGTGAGGAATTTTTCATTTTTTTATTAATGTTTGGTTGAAACATGAGGAATTTTACCGCCTAAAAGTAGTGAGATATAACAACTCAATGATTAAGACGAGTAACATTTTAGGTACTTATTTTTAATAATTTCACATACCATATTTATTTAAAAATAGGAAAAAAGAAATAAATGTCGAATATATCGTAAGAATTAAATAAAAGACAGAGAAAACAAAATAAGAGGGGTATATATGAAAATGGAACCAATGGAGGCAGCTAAAAAAGTTCTAGTATCTCAATTTCCAACTTGTGATGCGGCACTTTTAGGAGGAAGTATTGCAAGAGGAGAAGGAACAAGAACTTCGGATTTGGATATTATTATTTTTGATGGCACGCTTTCGTCTGCATATCGTGAATCTTTCATAGCTTATGGGTGGCCTGTCGAGGTGTTTGTGCACAACTTTACATCTTATAAAGAGTTTTTTGAGAGTGATTGTAAACGCGGTCGTCCTTCTTTACCACAGCTGGTTGTAGAAGGAATTGTGTTAAAAGATATAAAAGGGAACATACCAACGATAAAGAAAGAGGCGCAGCAACTATTAGAAAAAGGACCTGAATCTTGGACAGAAGAAACGATACAACAGAAACGATATTTTATTACGGATGTGTTAGACGATTTTATAGGTGCAACAAAACGAGAAGAGGAATTGTTTATCGCAAATCATCTTGCAAATCTTGTTCATGAATTCGTATTGAGAATGAATAATTGTTGGACTGGACAATCAAAATGGTTTATGAAGACCTTAAAGAAATACGATGAGCAGTTCGCTACAGAGTTTGTAGCAGTGTTTGAACAATTTTATAAAACAGGAGAGAAAGGTCAAATTATCGTATTTGTTAATCACATGTTAGATATGTATGGAGGAAGGCTCTTTGATGGTTTTTGTATAGGTAAGGTGGAAAAGTGATGGAGCATAGAAAATTTTTTGTAAAAGATGTGCCAAAACTCATTCCAATTTCTATGGAATTGTTTTTGTATTTATATGACACAAAAACAAAGGAAAGCCTATATATAAATGAAAATAAAAAATTCCCTTTAGCGAGTATTGCAAAGTGGATTGTAGGAAGTATTGTATTTTAAAAAAGTGAATATATAGAACATACAATGATCAAAGAAGCTATTAGTAAACATTCAAGGAAAGCGTATGATTATATTTTAGAAAAAATCGATATAAATGAAATTAATATTGAATTACAATACATAGGACTCGATATTATTGTAAACAAAGATAATACAAGTATAAATGAGAATTGCGGAACACCAACTAGTGTATTTAACTTTATGAAATGTTTATATGAGACTGAAAAGGACAATATACTTATCTTTGAATCTTTAAAAGAACAAGAAGATCCGGATGGTTTCCAATTCCCAACTCAATATGAATGGCTACATATGACTGGTGGGCTTGAAAAAGTTTGTAATGATGTTGGTTATTTATATTTAGAAGATCGAGTGTTAATGTGTATTGGATTTGTTCATGCATATGAGGAAAATATAGAGTGGTATCAGCTAGAACGAGTACTCAAAGATATAGGAGAGTTAGTTGTACATACATATACAAAATGAGAGGAAATTACACAATGAATTTACCGAATATTCGATTAAGAGAATTATCATTAGATGATATAGAAGACCGATATCAGTGGTCATTAGATAAGGAAGTAACGAAGCATTTAGTGGTTCCAGATCAATATCCACCATTTACGCGTGAAGATACAAGAAGATGGATTGAAATGTGTATGAAACGAACAAATGGATATGAGCAAAGAGCAATTTGTTCCGAAAAAGGTGTGCATATCGGATGGGTAGATTTGAAAAATTTCGATAGAACAAATAAAAATGCAGAGCTAGGAATTGCGATTGGTGATAAGCGATATTGGGGAAAAGGATACGGAATGGCTGCTTTATCCCAAATGCTGCAAATTGGCTTTGAACAATTCGATTTAGAAAAAATTTGGCTGCGAGTAGATGCAGATAATACGAAAGCGATGAAAAGTTATGAAAGAGCTGGATTTGTACGTGAAGGATTAATGAGAAAAGATCGACTGAGACATGGAGAATTTATTGATCGTTATCGTTTTAGTATATTAAGGGAAGATTTTTTGAAATGTTACGGAGTAGTGACAGTCAATACAGTAAAAACAATAAAATCTTTGATGAAGTCATAAATAGAGGGCCTAATATTTGTTTATGTTTCCTGTATAGTCACGCATAGCCTTGTTTTTATAGATTTGTGTATAATTGCAAGTTACGCCTAATTGGAAATACAATTTAGAGCAAGGAAGCCACTTTGTTATATATAGAAAAAAGAGAGAGGGATATTGAAAATCTATCGGTGAATATGTCTATGCTACAAAAGTAGTAAATATATTATCCCCCGTTAAGTGGATTCTTTTACTATATATATCTTATACACTAGTAATGAAAGTATTAATTTTGTAAGGGATGCTATATGATTACACATTTTTCAAATATAGAATTACAGACATTATCTATTGAGGGCGTTAAACAAGTATATGCCGATATCCTGCAATTTCCTATTGTAAAACAAACAGAGACTTATATTCAATTTCAAATTACTCATTTTACAACAATTAGCTTCAAAGAAATATTAGAACCAATTGTACCAACACATTTTGCTTTTCAAGTGCCACATTCACTATTTAATGAAATTGCATTGTGGCTTATACAGTCAGGTGTACAAATTTTAAAAAATAAACAAGGAGAAAAAATTACGCACCATTCTCCGATAAGTAAAGCAATATACTTTAAAGATAGTGATGGAAATATTCTTGAGATTATTTCACACGAGTATGTACAAGAAGATGTTTTACAAAAAAATGGTCCTTTGCAAGTTATGTATGTTCGAGAAGTTGGATTTCCAGTTCCGTCTGTTCCTATGTTTCGAGAATGGTTGAAAAATACATTGCGAATGAAAACAATACATGACCAAGATATATTCAATTTTGTAATTGCAGGAACTGCACATGTAGTTGTTATAAAAGAAGGAAGACCGTGGATTCCAATTGATATGAGAGCATTAATGTCATCAATGAGCATTACCTTTGGAACTCCAAATCTAGAGTTTATACAAAAAGTACAGAAAAAAGAAAATACATTACATTTTAAACAGTATTCTTATTCTATTACATTGAAATATACACCAGAGTTTCTAGACTCTATTCCAAAATACTTACATTTACCTTTATCTTTGTAAAATAAGGGGGAACTTGAAATGAAGGAAACTGATTTATATATATAGAAAAATAACAGTTATTATATTTCAACCAATAAAGACTTGTTACAAATTGAAACCATTCATGATTTTCTTTGTAACGATTCTTATTGGGCAAAGGGGATACACAAAGCACTAATTGTAGAAATAATTCAAAACTCATCACTTTGTTATGGCGTATATGATAGTGAAACGAATCAACAAGTAGGTTTTGCAAGAGTCGTCACAGATTTTGTTCGCTTTTCTTGCTTAGCAGATGTATTTATTCTTCCTGCGTGCAGAGGAAAAGGTTTAAGCAAGTGGTTAATTGAGACGATAGTAAACCATCCAAAGCTAAAAGGTACACGATTTATGTTAGTTACACAAGATGCTCATACGTTATACGAGCAGTATGGATTTGAGAAAATTACAGAACCAGAGAAATTCATGATGAGAAAGTTAAACATGGAAGTTGTTTTAGAAAGCTATGGATTAGAGTGATAAACGTTTTACTAAAAAAGTCCCATATAATAATATTATGTAAACTTAATGTTTTTAATAATATAAAAGGAAAATGTCTAAGTTTACAGAACCTTTCTATCAGCAGGCTTTCATTTTATATGTAAGAAAGGAGACGAAACAATGATTAGAATCTTAACTGAAACTGATGCGGAAAATTATTGGAATTTACGTTTAGAAGCACTGCAGAAAAATCCAGAGGCATACGTTACTACATATGAAGAAGCAATGCAAAAGAAAGAACCTATCAAACAAGCGGCACAAAATTTACAAGCAGAAGATAACTATACGTTTGGGGCCTTTGATGAGAAGAATAGTCTAGTAGGAATTGTAGCACTATTAACAGAATCAAGAGCAGCGCTCCGTCATAAAGGACACATCGTAGGAATGTATGTAAGTTCTCAAAGCAGTGGGAGGGGATATGCAAGAAATCTAATACACGAAATCGTGAAAAAAGCAAAGACTCTAAACATAGAACAAATTGGTTTATCGGTTGTTTCTGACAATATTTCGGCAAAAGAATTATATCATTCAATTGGATTTGAAACGTATGGTGTAGAAAAAAAGGCATTGAAAATTGGTGAAATATATCGGGATGAAGAGTATATGGTGTTATTTTTATAAGAAATATCCATAAAAAAGTGAAATAGATTCAATTGGCTCAACTGATGTTTTTATACTATAAAAAACAGAAAGAATGATAGATATCCAAGCAAACTCTATCTCTATTACATATTTTAAAATAGAGATAGAGGAGGTGATTATAATATTTCGAATTATTGATTACCAAGCAACAGAGCCACTTCGTAAGGTAGATGAAGCAAAAGCTTTTACTATTCCACAATCTCCAAAAAAAGTTAAATTGGCAGAGCTACAAGTTCATATTCCGAAAAAACATGCACGCGAAAATCATGTGGAACTGATTTTAACTGTTGGTATAAAAGGGATTACTGGTATCGCTCAAATTGTGTTTAGAGTTTTTCGTGATGATCAAGAAATCTTTATGGCTCAACAAGGGATAGAATCTGTTGACTCAGAACAATTTTATATTGTAACATTTCAAGCTATAGACACGAATGTAAAAGCTGGTTCTCATAAGTATCGTGTAACTGCTGAGAATATTACAAAAGGTACAACGGCTGCTGTTGTCGGACCACTGTCCTTTAGTGCTTTAGCTATAGCAAAAGACCATGATTGTCATGAATAATATATGATGAATAAAAATTGGGAACATCTTTATATTGTTTAGAGAGGAGGTTCTCCTCCTCTCTTTTTTATAAAAGAAGGAATATAAGAAATTTACTACTATCAGTCCCATTTCCGTCAACTATACCTGGGAATTTAACATTATCAAGACTTAAATCACAAAAATCTCTAAAAATAAAGGAGAATACATATTAGTCATGAGAAATATGTGTTCTCCTTTTTCCTTTTATCAAGTTCAAGCCTTGTTAGGGTAGCACCACATCGCCAGCAAGCTAACAAAATAAAATATCCCTTACAATAAAAAAAAACGCTATTCTTTCTGTAGAATCATAGGAAAGAATGGCGTTTTTGTATGTCTATTTCTATATTTAATGAATTACAACTATGTATTTCAAGTTGTTCTATTTGTTTTTGTTAAATATTAAGAAAAATATGATAATATAGAAATGGAATTTATAAGAAATTATATTTCCTATATAGCATGGAGGACTTTTTATGAATATAAACGATATTATTACAAAGACAAAAATACCAAATACAATTCATACAATCACAAGTGATTTGCGGAAGTTAGGTGTTACAGAAGGAATGACCGTAATTGTGCACTCATCCCTTAGTTCTATAGGCTGGGTGAGTGGAGGGGCTTTGGCTGTAGTAGAAGCATTAATGAAAGTTGTTACAGAAGAAGGGACAATTGTTATGCCGACGCAAACGAGTGATTTATCTGATCCGAAAAATTGGCAAATGCCACCGGTTCCGGAAAGTTGGTGGGAAATTATTCGTGACAATGTACCGCCTTTTGATCCAAAAACAACACCAACGCGAAGTATGGGAAAAGTAGTGGAATGTTTTCGTACTTATCCAAATACAAAGAGAAGTAATCATCCTTTACATAGTTTTGCAGCATGGGGAAAGAATGCAGAACAAATTACCGAAAATCACGAACTTTCTCCTAGTTTTGGAGAACTGTCACCTTTACAAAAAATATATGATTTAGATGGATATATATTGCTAATTGGGGTGGATCATGATTCCAATACATCACTTCATTTATCTGAAGTTCGTGCGCAATTTCGAGATAAAATACAAATTGGGGCACCGATTATTGAAAATGGAGTTCGTATATGGAAAGAGTATGAGGAATTCGAATATGATTCTGATGATTTTGAGCCGCTAGGAAAGGCATTTGATGAAACAGGAATGGTTACATATGGAACGATTGGAAATGCATCATGTAAATTGATGAAACAACAAAAAGCTGTCGATTTTGGAACAGAGTGGTTTTTAACACAAAAACAAACGAATAAAATATGTTAGTAAAGGATGGAGAACATGAAGGAGAAAAAGATACTAATTACAAGCGGCGGTTGTTTAGAAAAGTGGGATCAAGTTAGAGGACATACAAATTTATCAACAGGAAGAATGGGAAGACTTCTCGCGGAAGAAGCTTTGAAAGTAGGAGCTTCGGTTATATATTTACACGGTTATTTTGCAGAAAAACCTGAAACAGCTGATAATCTTTCATCTTATTCTTTTGAGGGAATTATCGATTTACAAGATAAAATGAAACAAATAATTACAAGTGAAAAAATAGATATTGTTATTATGGCAGCGGCTGGATCAGACTGGATTGTTGATAAAATTGTCGATCGAGACGGAAATATAATGAATGAAATAGGTAAGTTATCAAGTGAGATGCCGCCAGTTATTCATTTTAAGAAAGCTCCAAAGGTATTGGCACAAATTAAACAATGGGATCCAAATGTTGTATTAGCTGGATTTAAATTAGAAAGCGGTGTAAATCAACAAGAATTAGTAAATAGAGCACAAGCTCGAATGAAAGGTTCACAAGCAGATTTTATGGTTGCGAATGCTTCAGATGCACTATATACATATGAAACGAATCACTACATTATTTCTAAAGATGGTGACGTGCAAGTATGTAACGATAAAGCAGAGACAGCAAAAATTTTGATTGATAAAATCGCAACGATTCATTCTGAAAGAGAACAATTGCTTATTCATCACTCATAATAAACGGGAATATATATCATTAAAAAGTAATGCTGGGAATTATACATAGATATATTGAGTGAAATGAGGAGGGCAAGGGAATGGAAAATCTACTAAAAAAAGCAATAAAACTACGCAACGAACAAAAATTTGTTCAATCAAGAGAGATATTGTTAGGTTTAACAAACTTTACGCAAGATCCTGAAGTCTTGTATCAATGTGCATGGACGCATGATGCGATGGGAATGGAAACGGAAGCCGCTTTATATTATGAGAAAGCTATTGAGCAGGGACTAGAAGGGGAAAGCTTACGCGGGGCTTATATCGGTTTAGGGAGTACATATCGCTGTATCGGGGAATATGATAAAGCGATTGCTGCATTAGAAGCTGGAATAGAACGTTATCCAGATGATGATGTCATGAAAGTGTTTTTATCATTGGCAAAGTATAATGTACAATCTCATGAAGAAGCGATGAAACTCCTGCTAGATGTGGCAATGAAAACGGAAAGTGTAAAAACATATGCAAAAGCAATTACATTTTATAAAGAGCGTTTAAATGAAATGTTTAAATAAAATGGTAGAGTGACAAGTAAATAACTACCGGCCGAGAAATGAAACATTCAGCCGGTAGTTATTTACTTGTTATTTCGGGATGATTACAAATGCATTTGGAAGATAGCGCATTCCTATGGAAGTTTCAGTTGCAGGTTTAAGCTGTAATTCCCCTTTATAGATCATTGTTGAAGAACCTCCGCCGTCTAAGGCAAATGCATCTATACATCCATATTTTTGGAAAAGAGATACCATATCTCTCATAGAAGCACCACGGTGATGCTTGTTCCAATAAAATCTTCCGTCTGTTACAATCATTATTACATTCCCTTGTGAATCTTGCCCAATTCCTGTTCGAGGCGCCCAGCCATATGCTTCTTCAATGTGATCCGTCACCATATCTTTTCCATCTACAATCAGTTGCGGTCCGAATGTAACAGCTTGTGTTACGTTCATATGTTCTAACTCATTAATGGAGTATGTTCCTGTAATGAATTGTCCTTTTTTTGTGAATCCGCAAACAGCATTTCGTGCATCTCGACTAAATCCAGGCTCTGAACGAATAATGCCATCAGAAATTGCAATCCCTATGACTTCTCCGCCACGCCCAACACCTCCTGGATCTTTAAATCCCCCTGCGTTGATACCTCCAAAAGCCCCATTTTGTTCAATGAGATCAGATAATGGTTGTCCTTGATTATGATATTTGGAACTTACTAAATGAACGGTAGTCGGATCGTTAACCTTCATTATTTTTGCTGTGAAATGTGGATCTTCGTGTGTTTCAACAGTTACAGATAAGTGCTGTTTTTTACGCGAAAACAAAAAATTGTGAAGTTTTGATTTTTGGGTGGGCGGTGCATAAATAGCAGTTTCCAATTGTTGAATTTCATCTTTTGACAAAAGTAATCTTGCGAATTGTGGGTGCTGTGATGACAGAATAGATCCTCCGATCATTTCGCGAAGTTTATGACCAGCACTTGTACTGTACAACCAAATCACTCCTCCTGCTAGGACAATGAGGAGTACGAGACTTATTCGTTTTATTCCCTTTTTTATCCTTCTTTGCATGTGAATACCTTCTTTTTTTCATAGTATGTCACATTTATTATTTTTCAACACAATTAAAAACCGGCATGCATAAAGCTTACCGGTTTTCGTCGTAAAAATTAGAAGAATATGATAAAATGAAAGAGTAACTCATGGCCAGGGTGGTTGTTCTATTATCACTTCTCTAATGAAGGGAGGTGATAATTTGAGTGAACTTTCGTTACTTTTGCAAGGTGGTCTTTTTCTCATTGCATTGCTGACGTTTGTTGTGTTATTAATTGACAAGCTCAAAAAATAACAACCCACTCTACGCCAATAGAAGGTGGGTTGTTTCATTCATAAGAAACAAATAGGATAATGAATAATCCACTCTGCTGAGTTATATGGGACTAGTGTGTTGCCGCACACTAGTCTTTTTCTATTCATATGCTAATTTGATTTATTTATGTGATTGTATTGCTCTTTTCATTGTTATTATAGCATAATCCTGTTTATGTAAGGAAGGAGACCGTATGTTCTTATTTTTGTAATCACATCGATTGGTTTTTAAGATCGAGTTCCGCTTGTTGTTTTAAATAATCCGTTCATATATTCTTTTAAACTTTTTTTGTAAAACTCTTGATTGATTGTATCATTTACACCAACAATTGGCGACGGAAGGTCATATGTTTTTTGAGAAAGATGAACAACGACATCAAACACATCAAAGAGGCGAATAAAACAGAATAAGCCATCTTTATCGCTTAATAAAATAAAATAATGATTTTCGCAGTCGGTATTTAATGTGTTCCACAATGAACTTTTGCTTAAATCTCGTACAATATTTCTATCTTTTAATTCGATAAAATCTACACTGAATAAAATATTAGAAATGGCAACAGCATCTGGATCATGAAAATAATCATCTATTGTATGTACAGCAAATAAATAAGCCATTTTCAATAAACTCATCTTATACTTGCGATTATCAAGCAGTAATTCGCGTTGAATGGAACCGGCAACTTTTTTTACTCGTTCTTCTTTCCATATTTCATCATGAAGTGAGATATCATGTCTTTTGCATAGTTTCATAATAAGAGAATTTGAAAATTGAAATTCGTCGCTATCAGCTTCGTCATTTGTATATTCTTCATCATATATATCTAGAAGAGGGGAATCAATTTGATGTTTAAGTTGATCTATTTTATACTGAATTAATTTATGGCTAATTAATGGACGATCTACATTTGTTACTACTCTTTCATGACATGCTTCACACACTGTATTGATATAGTAATATCCACATAACACTTCTGGAATAACATATTGTTCTGCATGTTGTTTCTCTTTTTCTCTACATATACTGCACATCGTCATAGCTATCACCTTTTAGTTGCAAATTTTTATATGTCTTTATTGTAGTGTATTTATTTATGTTTTGGAATAAAGAACGAAGAAATAGCATGTAAAATTTTGTTTTGATTTGTTACAATGAGAGGAGAAATTTAAAAGGAGGCTTTTTTTTTGAAATCGAAAGCTCATTTTTGGACATTAGAAGTGCTGATGGTTGTAACGATTATTTTTATCTGTACAAAAATTTCGTTTTTATTTCAGCCAATCGGTATTTTTATCTCCACATTGTTTTTCCCAATTTTAATTGCTTTATTTCTTTATTTTATGTTTAATCCAGTTCTTCTTTTTTTAGAGAACAAAAAAGTGCCGCGTAGTTTAGCTATTTTGCTACTGTACGTATTCATTATTGCACTAATAGCTGTTTCGATCGGTGTTGTGGTTCCAACTCTTTCTCATCAGCTGATGGATTTAATAAAGAACATGCCAACTTATATTAAGGTTGGGAAAGAATACATAACAGATTTATCAAATCATAGGTTATTTCAATGGCTTACAACACAAGATTATGTTTCATTAGAAGTATTAGAAAAGAATGCTCTTAATTATTTGAAAGATATACCAAATACGCTTACAGCGAGTGCGACTGTATTAGTTAGTATTATTACAAATATTGCATTAGTTATTTTCACAGTTCCATTTATTTTGTTTTATATGTTTAAAGATGGACATAAATTTCCTGGAGCAGCAGTTCGTTTTTTACCAGAGTCGTATCATGAAGAAGGGCGTCGTGTCTTAAAAGAGATGAATGAAACCCTTGCTGCATACATTCAAGGCCAAGCGCTTGTTTGTTTATTTGTTGGAGCTTTCACATTTGTCGGTTATTTAATTATCGGGATGCCTTATGCTTTTATTTTAGGAGTTGTGGCGGCACTTACGAATATCATTCCAAACTTAGGTCCATTTATTGGGGCAGCCCCTGCGGTTATTGTTGGACTATTTGTATCACCGGTGCAAGCGTTATGGGTTATTGTTGTTGTAACGATTGTTCAGCAATTTGAAAGTAATATTCTATCACCGCGAATCATGAGTGAAAAATTAAATATCCATCCGTTAACGATTATTGTGTTAATTCTTGGTGTCGGAAATTTTGCGGGAATTATTGGGATGATTTTAGCTGTACCAGCGTATGCTGTGACGAAAACAATCGTTTTAAATTTAGTAAGGCTTTTTAAAGTGAAAAAAAATAAGAAATAGAAAGAAGACCAGTTACATATTGTAGCTGGTCTTCTTGTTTTTTAGTACCAATAGTATGATTTTATCCCGCTATTCGCGAGTGGTAAGACCCCCATCTCAAGATTCAAAGAATAGGTGGGGAATAACTGCTGGCATGTGCTCGATTGGTGAGAGCTTTCCATCAGTGGGGAGGATGAAGAAAACTCCCACTGATGGAAGTTTCACTTTATTCCAGCAGTAGATTTTTCAAATTTTGCAAACTGCTTTGCTGTATGTTACAAACATGACAAAGATAATTTTCAATAGTGCTGTATTTCTTTTAAATACTTATCTTGGTTTATTTACCATTCTTGGAAAAGACTATGATTTGTTATGCAGAGTCTACCTCCACAATCCAAATCATAATTCGCTGCTTTGACAAAAACATTCTAAACATCTCCTTTCATCGTTATTTGTTATTAAAAAATTAAAGGTGGTTATAAAACGAAATTTGACGATCTTTTACTTCGTCCATGATCTTTTGAACACGTTGTTCATGTTCAATTTCTTCTTTAGATAGACGTGTTTTTTGAATCGTAATCGTTAAAAAGAATACATGAAATGTCATATACTGTTTACTCCTCTCGAATGTATAAATTTATAAGAAAGCGAAAATCGCACAAAAAAGCCACAGGAAGACAAAGTGCTCCTGTGGCAAGGCATGAAAAAGCCACAGGAAGGCATTCGACCTCCTGTGGCAGAATTATCTAAATCATAATAAAGGCGATTTTTAATTCTCCATTTGGGTGGTCGAATATATATTTGATTGTGAGACAGATGCTACATAAACACTTATTTTCATCATTTCATTCGACCTCCTTTGGAAATTTTTTCTTACTTAAGTAAGTATATACAATTAGGTAACTTTTGTAAACCCTTGAAATGTAAAAATAGGATAAAAATTTTGAATTTTGATGAAATCGCATAACTTCTAAGGGAAATGTTATTGAAAATGACGAATTATTCGTGTGAGGAGGGATGGGAATGAAATTATTAATCTTAGGTGGATCACGCTTTTTAGGAAGAGCTGTTGTTGAAGAAGCATTGAAGAGAAACCACGAAGTGACTATATTGAATCGGGGCAACAACAATGATATTTTCAAAGATAAAAAAGTAGAAGTGCTTATCGGTGACCGAGATAGAGACATAGATGTACTGAAGGGAAGAGTATGGGATGCGGCAGTTGATACGTGCGGATTTGCACCGCGAACTGTAGAGAAGTCCACATCTATGTTAGCAAATCATGTTCGGCATTATACCTTTATCTCTAGTCTGTCTGTATATAAAGATTGGATTCCAGTGGGAATTACAGAAGATTATGAAGTACAAACTTTATCAGAAGAAAAAGTAGCAGAAATTAACCGGAGTGCGGCAGGGACTACTTACAACGAGTATTATGGTCCTTTAAAAAGATTATGCGAAATAGAAGCTGAGAAACATTTGCCGGGTCAAGTACTGTCTGTAAGAGCGGGGCTTATTGTCGGCTCAAATGATTATTCAGATCGGTTACCTTATTGGATAAAACGAATCGTAAAAGGCGGCAGAGTATTAGCGCCAGGAAATCCAAAAAGAAGAGTGCAATTTATTGATGTGAAAGATTTGGCAATTTGGATTGTTAACATGATTGAACGAAAAATTACAGGAATTTATAATGTGACAGGACCAGACTATCCATTAACAATGGAGCGGTTATTAGAAAGTTGCAAAGGTATAACAAATAGTGACGCAGAATTTGTTTGGGTAAGTGAAAAGTTTTTACTTGAGAACAATGTAGCGCATTGGACTGAAATGCCGTTATGGATACCGGAGGAATTTGCTCTTCCAGAAGAGAAAGAACCTTGGCGAGGTGACGGTTCATTTCATATTGATAAGGTGTTAAGTACGGGGCTGACATTTCGCTCACTTGAAGAAACGATTTTTGATATTTGGAAGTGGGAACAGTTGCGTAGTGAAACTGAAGAACGAAAAGCAGGGTTAGCATTTGAAAAAGAACAACAATTATTAAAAAGTTGGATGGAGGCACAACCATTATCATGAGTTTTCAAGTAGATTCTCTTTTAAAAACAGCAATTAGCACAGTACTATTTCCATTTACAGGTGTAAATATGTACATAAGAAAAAAGAATGCAACGAAAGAGCAGCAACTTTTATGCCAACTAACAAACTGTACAAAGCATATTCAAACAGAGAATGGTCATTCGATTCAGTTGGAAAATCCGGAGGTGGTGATAAAGACCATACTAGAACTGATGTAAATGCTATTATATTTAAAGAATAAAGGACAGTTACTACGTGTTGAAATCTTTTAGAATGAAGTGTTGAGAAGATCAAGGTTTCTATAAAAATAAGAGAAACCTTGATCTTTTTATTTTCTTTATAGCATTATCCTATATGATTAAATCAAAAATAATAAATTGGAAAAATATATAAATTACAAGTGGAAAATACGTATAAAAGGAATACACTTGTAGAAGGAGGGATGGGGGATGAAAGCTTGGAAAGATGACGTTTTTAAAATACTTGGAATATGGTCTTTACTTGGTGCTTATATCGTTTTAACGATGACTATGCGCTACTCATGGGCTACCGTGTATCAAAGCTTAGCTATTATCGGGGTACTTATCATTGGAATAGTGTGGTATTTTGCGATAAGAAATATAATGTGTGCAAACACGTTGTTTCTAAGGGGTATGCGTGTAACCTTATATCTCGCTTATGCGTGGTCATGTTGGATGCTTCGAAATATTTACGGTGTAGAAAACGAAGAAGTATGGCTGTCTGTTAGTTGGTTACTTCCAGCGTTATATCTTTATGTAACAGACAAAAAAGCAGAATGGTATATGTTTGGAGGCGGAGCGTTACTTTTCTTTTTATCAACGATAAACGAAATGAAGTGGTTTACTGTTTCAGATAAATGGCAATCTATTTTAATAACTATCGCTTCCCTTATATGGTACCGAATTGAGCTGAAAATGCCGGGGCGTTATTTATTTTACACAACTAGTTTATTAGGATTATGGATGGTGTACCTTGTAAGTTCATACGAAGGAGGAGAGCCTAACTATTGGATCAAAGTAGTGTGTGCGATCCTCATGACAGCCATGTACGTTATTATATTTAAAAGGTTAAAGGAAGGAAACTTATATAGAATAACAACTGGCGCAATCCTAACGGCGTGGTCATTGTATGCATTGATAGATATTACCAACCTATTTACAAATTTAACTATGAATATCTCTTATATATTGATGGGATTGGTCGTTTTGTTTGTTGTAATTACGCAGCAATTTTTTACTTGGCAAGAAAAAAAGAATCAAGCACAAACAAATCATCGGAAAATCGGAGAATATGTGCTGTATGTTTTAGTAAGCTCAATAGGAAGTGTTCTTTTCCTTGCGAGTCTCTATTTTGTTTTATGGGAAACATTAAGAGAAAGCAGCGTAATCATGATTACAAGCGCTATGCTCAGTGTGCTTGGAATATGGGGATATAAAAAAATAACAGCAAAATTTTTACGTATTTTTTTATTTGTTTTCGCTATCATGGCGGGAATTACAACACTTGTAACAGATCACCATTACATATGGGGAGTGTTGTATGCTAGTTGCATTTTTGTGTATTGGATGTTCGCAAAACATAAGGCAGAACAACATAGTTTATGGTGGTTATTAGAAGGAATTATACTAAGTGAATGTATGAGAGGTGCGGACTTTTCAACAAGTATGGGTTATCTCGTACTCATTCATATCGGATTTTTTATTTTTGCGATTGCACGAAAAAATGAATTTTTATTACGAAATAGTATTGGGTTTGGAATGATATATGTATTTTTCTATTTGTTAGAGAAATACGAAGGTGCAGATTCTTGGTTTATTGTAATCGCACATGGTGGATATACATTACTTCTTGTGTTAAGCATGCTATATGTAAAGGATTCTGTAATGAAGCGGATTAGTATCATTATTTATTTGTTTACGAATCTTATTATGTATGAAACAAATTACATTGGAAACTATGGATTAAGCTGGATGCTATTTCTTGCAGGGATTGTATTGTTACAAATAAAAAAGCCGCAAAAACAAGAGAATATCATAACATATAATATAACATACAAGAAAAAATATGTATGGTTAGTGGGTATACTTTCTACTTTTATTTTATTAGGTACTGTTACACATCAAGAATGGAACTATTATAACAGTAATACTGTGTTACTAGGATTAGAAAATCCAATTGAGAAATCAGCTCAAACGAAAAAAGTGTGGTTTTTTTACAAAATAGAAGCGGAAGCGAACGAAATGATGTTGAATCGTGACACAAAAAAAGAAACAAAAACACCTGTATTTATAAAATTGAAAAAAGGACAGGGAGAGAGTTATCGAATAGATAAAATAAAGATCAATGACTACCCGAAAGAAAAAGGCATTTGGATAAAAGGATATATGAACTACGGGTATGTTACGATAGGAAGTACGCGTGAAGTTCCTGTTACCCTTGTAAAAGGGGAGGGACTGTATGCAAAAGTACAAATTGCAAAGAACGGAAATAGCAGAGTGATTGAAATTCAGTGAAAGCAAAATGTGCATGAGTGGGAAATCTTATTATCCATTGGTACAGGGGGAACAAGGTATAAAAGGTAGTTTTCAGACTGTGGAGAAAAGTTTCTCTACAGTCTGTTTTTGTGTTCTTAGA
This sequence comes from Bacillus sp. S2(2024), assembly GCF_050474045.1. Classification (NCBI taxonomy): domain Bacteria; kingdom Bacillati; phylum Bacillota; class Bacilli; order Caryophanales; family Bacillaceae; genus Bacillus; species Bacillus sp. S2(2024). The sequence goes on along the minus strand of NZ_JBFLUS010000003.1, from coordinate 2,125,083 downwards.
TGCAAGTGATGCGAAGTTATAAAATGAAGCTCTAATCAAAATGTTTAATTCTTTTTGTACTTAATCAAATTTAAAAGGCCATATAAGCTAAACAACGCCATTATAGATGGTGTTATTTATGTTTTCTTAGGCAATTATTTATGACAAAATGCAAATGATTATTTACATTTTATTTGTAATCATTTACAATTATAGAAAATGAGGGAAGGGAAATTATGATGCTTGAAAACAGAGTTAGGGAATTACGAGCACGATTTAGGTGGACTCAGCAAGACTTGGCCGATGCAATTGGAGTGACAAGGCAGACAATCGGATTAATTGAAAAAGGTGATTATTCTCCATCTGTCACTATGGCGTTAAAAATAGCTGCTGCGTTTAATGTTACTGTAGAAGATGTTTTTTATTTAAAAAGAAAGGAATGACTGATTATGATAAAACAGATTTTGAGATCACCGCTTATTGGTGCGAGTTTATTTGTATTGATCATTGCATTTTTACTGTTTTCTCTTATGAGCACACAGGTCGCTTTGGCTAGATTGTGTTTTGGGATTTTGGTAATGTTTACTTTTTTGTGGTTCATTCTTACAAAGCTTTATAACCGAAAGAATCCTGATGATAAGATTAAAGTATTTGGATTTATACCATCCGAATTTCGTGAAATAGATGAAGGTCAACAGTGGGTCACCTATAAGGCTTGTAGGAATGTGTATATTTACTATAGCTTTGCCATTCCAGTAACGGCAGGAATTTGCTTCCTCTTTTCTCATAATATCCTCGTTCCATTAATGTGCATTGGTGTACTAGGTGTAGGTCAATACATTGTCTATTGGTTAACTACTATTTGTGTTTTAAATCGTATTTAATCTGAACAAAAAAGGGAGATGAAACAGTATGTTGGAGTGGGCTCAAAATGCAGGTGAATTATGGCAATATTTAGTTTTATTTTTATTGGCTTTTGCTCCATGGATGGATGTATCAATTGTTGTACCACTCGGTATCGTATGGGGATTACAACCATTTGCAGTAGGACTGATGGCATTTACAGGGAATCTTATCTTGGTTCTATTACTGGGCTTCTTCTTTAAGCAGTTAGCAAAATGGCGAACGGCAAGAAAATTAAAAAAAGGGATAACAACACCTTCTAAAAAGGAAACCAGATCAAGACGAATATGGGAACGATATGGTATTCCGGGTTTAGCTCTGCTAGCTCCAATTCTTGTAGGAACTGATATTGCGGCCGTACTAGCTTTAACATTTGGATCTTCCCGGAGACACGTCATAAGCTGGATGACGGTAAGTCTAGCAGTATGGACAGTCATTTTTGTGGTTGCTTCGATGTATGGGTTTAGCTTTTTAAATATCATTTAGGATAACATAAAGATTTTATATAATCTAAAGTGTAATACATAAATACGTTTCTTTTAAGTTCTCTCCCATGGTACGGAGATATAATTGATCACAATAACCTTAGGAATTCTAACACCTTTTCGATATATACAGGTAAAGCAGCAGCGGGACTCATTAATTTGATACAAAAAGGCATCTTTAAGCCGGACGATAACATCCTATTTGTGCACTCTGGCGGCGCCTCATCGTTATACGCCAGTACTTCGTTCTTTTATTGAAGTTTAATTATAATTGGGATATCGCCACATACCCATGAAGCTAAGCCTAAGCAAGAATTTTCAACTAGATTTTTTCTGCTTTCTAAATAATTAATATGAGCTATTAAAAAATCTGCATACCAAATAAATCCTATCGAGTTCCAATTTTTTATTTAAGTCACATTCCTCTAAGTTTATTAAAATGTCAAAAATACCTGTTTTTTAGTCGAAAACAGGTATTTTTCTATATATAAAGATTAATATTGAATGTACGAAGCGCTATAGAAATACCTTTATTATTAAGAAACATAAAGAGCTCAAAAGATAAGAAGTAGTTGAATATATAAAATAAAAAGGTCGATTTCCTTTACAGGAAATCGACCTTTTTATTTAGTGTAATTTATTTAATATGTAAAATTCTAGAATTTTATTTAGTTCTTTCATACAAAGTGGAATTGTGTGATAACTGTATCTATTTTCATTGAACTAAGAAAGATGTATATGTTACAATGAAAAAATGGCCATAGGGTAATTTTGGTTTTGTTTCAATAATTACCCAATAATATTTTATCAAAAAATAACTGTGTTTGTCAAACTTTTGGTCAAATTTTTTTGTCGATAAGGAGTGACAATATGGAACAGTATGAACAAGAACGGAAGAGAGAACAGCAACGAATTGAGGAAGTAATAAAGAGAATTAAAGAGGATAAAGATGTTCATCTGGAATATGTGAGTAGTGGAAAAAAAGAGGTAGTTAATATTCGGAAAAACTTTTGGAGTGATGTAACAGTTAACTTTGATAATGCTGAAGAGGCTGTGGAAACTGTAGCAAGTATTAAGCAACAAGCAGAGTTGCTAGCTGAAAGAGAACGGAGTCATTATCATGCAGATAAGCAGCTTACGATTTTAAAACGACTAGAGCAATCTCCGTATTTTGGGAGAATTGATTTTCTAGAAGAAAGTGAAAGAAGTACAGATCAGATTTATCTTGGCATTCATTCGTTTTTTGACGAAAGTACAGAACAATTTCTTGTTTATGATTGGAGAGCACCTATATCCAGTCTGTATTATGATTATTCGTTGGGATCGGCTGTATATAAGGTGCAAAATGAAATCATTACAGGAGAAATAACTTTAAAGAGACAATTTATCATTCGTAACGGTCAAATGGAAAGTATGTTTGATACAGGAGTAACAATTGGTGATGCATTATTACAAGAAGTGTTAGGGAAGAATGCGAATACACAAATGAAGAGTATTGTTGCTACGATTCAGAAAGAACAGAATCTAATTATTCGTAATGAAACAAGTCGTTTACTTATTGTACAAGGAGCAGCAGGGAGCGGAAAAACATCGGCTGCATTGCAGCGTGTGGCTTATTTACTATATCGATATCGAGATACATTACACGCGGATCAAATTATTCTTTTTTCCCCTAATTCAATGTTTAATAGCTATATTTCGACTGTTCTTCCTGAATTAGGAGAAGAAAATATGAAACAGACAACATTTCAAGAGTATGTAGAGGAGCATATAGATAAGATTTTTGATGTAGAAGATCCGTTCACACAGATTGAATATGTACTTACAGGGATGGAAGATCCAGAATACTCAGTACGTATGGAAGGAATTCGATATAAAGCAAGTGCACCTTTCGTGAAAGTTGTAGATAATTATTTGACATATTTAAGACAAGAGGGAATGATTTTTAAAGATGTGAAATTTCGCGGAAATTTATTAATTTCGAAGGAAGAAATAAAAGAGAAATTTTATTCTTTTCCTGTTTCTATGAGAATTCCTAATCGAATAAAATTAATTTCTGAATGGTTATTAAAAGAACTGAAGAAAAGTGAGCGGCTAGAACGAAAAGAACTTTGGGTTGAAGAAGAAATACAGCTATTAGATAAAGAAATGTATGCTAAAGTTCATAAGAAACTTCAACAAGAGAAACAGTATGGTGATAATACATTCGATGATTTTGAACGTGAACAACAAATGCTAGCTGCAATGATTGTGAACGAACGTTTTAAACCACTTCGTAAACGTGTGAAGAGACTTCAATTCATTAATACGCCCGCGATTTATTTACAATTGTTTACAGATTCGTCGTTTGCAAAGCAATTTACAGATAATAATGGTTTACCACCAAATTGGAAAGAAATATGCGAAAAAACGATAGAACGCATACAGCGCTATTATATGGCGTATGAGGATGCGACACCTTATTTATATATAAAAGATCAGCTGGAGGATTTGCAAAGAAATACATCCGTAGAGCATATATTTATTGATGAAGCTCAAGATTATTCTGTTTTTCAGTTTACCTTTTTGAAGCGATTATTTCCGCATAGTAAGATGACAATACTTGGTGATTTTAACCAAACAATACATGCACATGCCGCTGAAAATGAATTTTCTCAATTATATGATTTGTATGGAGAAGAAAAAAGTGAGTGCATTGAGCTTACACGTAGTTATCGTTCGACGAAACAAATTATTGAATTCACACGGCAACTTATTTCAGGGGGAGATTCTATTGAACCTTTCCAACGTGAGGGAAGCAAACCAGTTATAACAAAAATAGAAAAAGAAGGGGAACTGCATAAGAAAATTGTAAGTCGAATTAAAAACTTGAAAGAAAATGGTCACAAAACAATAGCAGTTATTTGTAAAACTGCTCAAGAAAGTAGAGCAGCGTATGACATACTGCAGCAATATGTACAAATTCATCACATCGAAAAAGAAACAACTTCGTTCGATTCAGGTGTACTTATCGTACCTTCTTATTTAGCGAAAGGTGTAGAGTTTGACGCTGTTATTATTTATAATGCTTCAAACCAACAATATAGAAAAGAAAGTGAACGTAAACTGTTCTATACAGCTTGTACACGTGCTATGCACGAGTTAGATATTTATTATATAAATGAAATCAGCCCATTTTTATCAACAGTCGAGGCACATACTTATACGCAGGATAAATAACCACACAAACAGAGATCATGATTTATAGCGTGATCTCTGTTTAGCATCCATTTTTATATGGCAGCTGAAGGTTATACTGTATTTCGTTCAAGACAAATGGAGCGTTTTTTAGGATGAAATTTCCGCACATAAGACATAATAATATGTAAGAAATTCTGATTAGAGTAAAAAAATGTGGTGTCAACTGCTGATATAGGATGATTAAAATGTGGAAAATGATTGTTTCCTATCTTCCAGAGTGGAAAGTTTTCGGGCAAGCTTTTATCGTACTTTTCATTCCGTATGTAATTTCAAAGATTTTTAGTTGGATTCATTCATTCGAGGAAGAGTGATAAACTGCATTATTAAGTGTATTCATTTTGGGCTCAACTAAAAAAAGAATACAGAATATTGATGACTTTACGCTACAATTGTATTTTCTTAATGTTCCAAATGAGGGAATCGACACCTTTAGAGAAATGATAAATCGGTTTTATTTCAGTAAAGTCAAAATGAAAAGGAGAAAAAAGTGTATTCATATATATTTCCGTCTCTACTTTTTGCAATGGCCAGGGAAGATGGTGTATTTCACTGCAATAAATGTTGGATTTGTTATCGGTACTGTAGAAGCAATATCGCTCTGTGAGCCAATAGTCGAGAGTCTCTTTTTTAGCAAAATAAATTTCTGATAAGGGAACGTATTTTCCGTTAAAAGTTATAGGAGTATTTGTTTTTTCTTTACGCATACTTTGACAATGAAAGGTTTGTCCCTCTTTTTGAAAAGAAATTTGCGCGGAGTAATAAGGCAAACGAAACCATTTCCTCGCTATTGTATATGAAGCCCAATCCTCTACATCAAGGGATATGAAATAAACACCAGGTTTACCATCGTATTGAACATATGTCCGTACATTGATTTCTGGAAATTTAGAAACTAGTGATACAGATGGCAATCTACGGTGATATATTCCATCCATAACGAATATAACCACCCCTATCCAAGCGTATCCATCGAAGGTGTCAATTTTTAAAGAAGAAGGAATATATGGTTGTAGTATTTCAGCAGGAATAGGCCAATGAACAAACAGTACATTCTTCCAAGTTTGCCGCATAATCCATTTTTTTGAAGGTAATGGCCAAAGGCGGTGATTGATTTTACTCATTAAATCCATGAAATGATCTCCTTTATTTTTATATGTGTCTAGTTTAAGGTGAAAGAATGAAACAGACCACTTTCGCTTTTACATACTAATTTTAATATCTTCTTCTAATCTATTCTCCTGGAAAGATTTTAATACAAATCGCTACCCTAAATATTAGACATTCTTAAACGATTAACTCAATTAATTAAGTTAGTGGATCCATTAATCTCCAGAAAGGCACAAACATTCCTTCTATTTTAAACTTGATTTCACTATTGCAATAGCTTTTATCTGATAAAGAATCGGTTTTATACAATAACATAAATTTCTTTTTGAAGGAAATAATAGTAGTTATGAATTATTAAATTTACGTGATAGTGGGGAAATAAATATGTCGAATCTTTTATATTATTTAGCTTTTTCAATGATTACGATGTTATTTTTCCTTTGTTTATTCATGCTTGTTGGTTGGCGTTGGTTGATGAAACGCATAGTGAAACAAATGGGGAACATCATTTTAACCGACAGCTATCAAGAAAATCTTATCGAGATGATACCAGGCTTTCGGCATATGGGCATTCAAAATGTACTTGAAAATAGCTTGCGTGCAGAAACAGGCGATATTCTTCATCGTCCACTCGGCTCTTCGAAAAGCTGGCCGCATCTTGATCCAATCACATTTATTCCTGCACAGACGACACCGTTTCCAGTTGATGGAGAAGAAAATGTAGATGTCAACGTAAGAATTGGACCAAGAGCAAAAAAACCATTGGAAATTAAAATTCCGCTTATGATTAGCGGGATGGCCTACGGGATAGCCCTTAATGAAGGAGTGAGGGTTGCTTTGGCGGAAGCCGCTAAAAACACAGGAACAGCGATTAATTCTGGTGAAGGCGGAATCTTACCTGAAGAATTAGATCAAGCAGGAATGTATATTTTACAATTTTCAAAAACATCATGGTCAAAGGAAAAAGACGTTATTCAGCGTGCTAACATGATTGAAATTAAGTTTGGACAAGGCGCGTTAATGGGGATGGGAGAGAAAATTTCACCTAATAATTTAACTGGCCGCGCTCGTGAAGTGATGGGACTTAAAGAAAATGAGGATGCAGTGATTTTTGAACATTTTTTTGAAAATCAAACTCTAGAGGATATTAAAGGACTTATTGAGGAACTTAGGAACATGTCAGGCGGTGTTCCAATTGGCGTGAAAATTGGCGCAGCTGGAAAAATTGAAGAAGACATCGATCGTTTAATTGACATAGGTGTTGATTTTATTACAATTGACGGTGGACAAGCAGCCACATTTGGTGCACCGCCCATTTTATCTGATGACTTTGGAATACCAACATTGCATGCAGTTGTCCGAGCTGCAAATTATTTAGAAAAAAGAAATATGAAAGGACAAGTTAGTTTAATTGCATCAGGAGGACTTTTTACACCTGGCCACTTTTTAAAAGTGCTTGCACTTGGTGCCGATGCGGTTTATTTGGGGTCTGTCATGTTATTTACGGTCGCACATAGTCAAGTATTGCAATCACTTCCATTTGAACCGCCTACACAAGTTGTTTGGAATAAAGGGAAATTCAGAGATCAATTTAAGATCGAAGAAGGGGTAAAAACAGCGGAGAAATTCTTAATATCAAGTACAGAAGAAATGAAAATGGGATTAAGAGCGATGGGGAAACACTCTTTAAAAGAGTTGTCAAAAAAAGATTTAGTATCCTATGATTACTTGACTGCGCAAATGATTGGAATTCCGTTTTCATTTAAGTCTTGGGAAGAAAACCAAAAAGAGAAATAAGCGAATGTCTACGTGAGAAGCTTTTAGTTAATTTATGAAAAGCAGGGGAAGAATCACATATACCATGAAATATTGGAAATAATAAAGTGAAACTTCCATCAGTCAGGGGTTTTCCATCCCCCACTGATGGTTAGTTGAACCAATTGGGCACATGCCAGCAATTATCCCCGTCTATCTTCTTCGCTTTTCACTGAATCTTGAGGTGGGGGTCGTACTGCTCATTAATGCGGGATAAACTGAAAAATTGTGATCCTTTGTGGATGAATATCCCCTCAACACGGAAAAATTCGCTATAATGTTTCTTTTTTCGTAAGGAAGTAATGTTGGTGTTGGATTGTTGTGATGTTAAGTAAGATGCTTTGATTCCTGCTGAAATTAGGACCGTACTAGATTGTAGTTTAATTAGAATGTACACAATGCTTTTTAAGAGAAAGAGTGATGAGAATGCGAGAGCAGAAATCAAAGATCGGACAAATGAAAAAAACAACCAATACATATGAAGATAAGCAGCAAGATAAGTCTTTTCAAGGCTCAACAGAACATTTTACAGGCGATTTCACCTTGGATTTGGAACTTGTAAAGAAAGAAATTAGTTATAACTCAGATGTACACTTTCGGGAGTTTAACATTGGGCGTACAGGTATTCAGGCGGCGATTATTTTTGTGGAAGGATTGTCGGATAAAGAGCTCATCAACACACACATTATGAAATCATTAATGGTTGATTTTTATGAAGAATACAAACAGGATCCATCTTATATAAAAGGTACAGTTTCAATAGAGTTTATTAAAAATCAAGTTCTTTCCATTAGTGAAGTAAAAGAAGTCCATGGTATAAAAGATATGATGAAAAAAGTGTTGACAGGTTCAACGGCACTTTTGATTGATGGATCGTCAGATGTGTTAATTCTTGATACAACGAAAGGGAGAACACGGAATGTTGAAGAACCGATATCAGAAGTATCGGTCAGAGGTCCACGGGTAGGTTTCACAGAAGTTTTAAGCGATAATACCGCCCTTTTACGACGCCATGGTGAAAATGAAGGCTTATCTTTAATAAAATTTCAAGTAGGAAAGCGGGCAAAAAAAGAACTAGTTGTCGCTTATATGAAAGAAATTGCTAACGCGGAATTAGTAGAAGAAGTCAAGAAGAAAATTCAGAAAATTGATATTGATAATGTACTGGAATCAGGCTACGTAGAGCAGCTCATCGAAGATAATTATTTTAGTCCTTTTGCGCAAGCGCAGAGTACGGAGCGCCCTGATCGTGTCATCGCTGCGCTAATGGAAGGTCGGGTTGCAATTTTATTGGACGGGACACCTTTTGTTTTGATCGTTCCAGTTACATTTAGTATGATGATGCAATCGCCCGAAGATTATTATGAACGTTGGATTCCTGGCACGCTCATCCGCCTATTACGTTTTGGAGCAGCTATCATTTCTCTTTTTACACCTGCCTTGTATATTTCCTTTATCTCGTTTCATCCTGGATTGATTCCGACCAAGCTAGCCGTATCTATCATAGGAGGACGAGAAGGTGTTCCGTTTCCTGCAATTATAGAAGCACTGGTTATGGAAGTAGCTATCGAAATTTTACGGGAAGCCGGACTGCGTTTGCCAAAACCAATTGGTTCGGCGATGGGGATTGTTGGCGGATTAATCATTGGACAAGCTGCGGTAGAAGCAGGGATTGTTAGTCCAATGATGGTAATCGTAGTAGCTGCAACTGCCATTTCCTCATTTGCTCTCACACCTTATAGTACTGCGGTTCCACTACGTATTCTTCGCTTTGTAGGCATGTTTTGCGCTGCAATATTTGGATTGTACGGGGTCATTCTGTTTTTCCTTTTCTTATGCAGTCATTTGGTGAAACTAAAGAGTTTTGGCGTACCTTATGTCAGTCCGGCTGTTCCTTATCGATTAAGTGATTGGAAAGACTTTTTGGTTCGCATGCCATTTCAAATGATGAAACGTCGCCCGAAGATGTTAAATCCAAAAGATCCAATACGAAAAGGATAGCTTACTTTGAAAAGGAAGTGACCAGTGATGATTACTAAACCTAAAGATCGAATTAAGACGTCGCAAGCAGCTGTTATTCTTATTAATTATGTACTTGCAGCAGGTATTCTCACCTTACCTAGAGCAGCTGGGGAGAAAGTAAAGACACCAGATGTTTGGATAACTGTTATTTTAAGCGGGCTAATTGCGATGGTTGCAGGATTGATTATGGTTAAATTAAGCCAGCAATTTCCCGAAAAAACATTTTATCAATACAGCCAAGACATTGTAGGAAAATGGATAGGCGGTGTAATCAGTCTACTTATAATAGGTTACTTTTTTACCCTTTCCTCATTTGAAGTAAGAGTGCTAGAAGAAGTAACGAGTTTTTTTTTACTGGAAGGAACCCCTGGCTGGGCTATTATCATGACATTTATGTGGACGAGTCTTTATTTGATGTTAGGCGGCATAAACCCAATGGCTCGTCTGTTTGAAATTATATTTCCAATTACGGTCTTCCTTTTTTTGCTGACTGCCTTCATGAGTATTGGAATATTTGAGATAGATAATCTTCGTCCAGTACTAGGATTAGGAATTATGCCAGTACTAAAAGGGTTAAAAACAACAACGCTCGCATTTTCAGGTTTTGAAATTATGTTGCTCCTTTTGGCGTTCATGCAAGAGCCAAACAAGGCTGGAAAGGTTGTTTTAGTTGGAGCTCTCATTCCTTCTATTTTTTATGTGATTACAGTTGTGATGGTCATCGGAGCATTTTCTGTCGATGGAGTGATAACGAGAACATGGCCAACGATTGATCTCATGCGAAGTTTTGAAATCCCAGGCTTAATATTTGAACGTTTTGAATCTTTATTACTTGTAATATGGGTTATGCAAATTTTTTCAACCTATGCAATCTGTTATTACGCTGCTGCTTTGGGGCTGGCACAACTCTTTAAAAAGGACATTCATCCGTTTCTGTATGGGTTACTTCCAATTGTTTATATTATTTCTATAATTCCCAAAAACACCAATGATCTATTTAAATTTGGGGATATGATTGGTAATGCCGCTTTGCTATTATTCGGTGCATTGCCACTGCTTCTTCTCATAATCTTCAAATGGAGGAAGAGAAAGAATGAGACAAATTCTTAATCATGCACGGTTTCTCTTGATGTTACCGTGGGTTCTTTTACTTCTATCACTCACAGGATGCTGGAGCAGTCACGAAATTGAAGAGCTGGGTTTTGAGGTAGGTCTGGCATTTGATAAGAGAAAGGAGTCAACTGTTGAGAAAAAACTACAAAAACAAGGCGGGGGGTATCCAAAGAAGAATATTATAACATCGACCTATCAATTTGTTGAACCCCAATTATCCAGTGGTGGAGGGAAAGGTGGAGGATCGCAACAAAAATCTTACAAGAATGTTTCTGAAACCGGCGATTCTCTCCACCAAATGATTCGTGAAGTTGCATTAAGAAGGGATCGTCCTGTAATTTTTCACCACACGAAAGTGATGGTTATTAGTGCAGATCTCGCACGCACATATAGTTTGAAAAAGTTACTTGATGTTTATCTTCGTGATAACGAGATTCGACCAAGTTGCCTCATGTTAATTAGCAAGGGGCGAGCTAGCAAGACGCTAGAAACAGATGAACCAGGAGAAATTCCGGCGTTTCGGTTATTTGGGATTGTAGATAATCAATATAGAACATCAAGGATTTTACCTCCTGTTCCGCTTGCTAAGTTACCAGGAAAAATGCAATCAGAATCTAGTTTTCTTTTGCAAAATGTGATTTCGTCAAATGGGGAAGTAAAATTTTCGGGAGCTGCGATAATCAAAGGGAAAACAAAAAAACTGCGCGGCTTTTTGAGTGAAAAGGAATTGGAAGGTTTAACATGGATATCTGGGAAGGGGAAAGGTGGTTTGGTGAAAGGCGTTGATAAAAAGTCAGGACAGGTGATCATGTATGAAGTCGTATCTATGAAAAGTACGATGACCCCTCACGTAAAAGGAAACAAAATCTCTTTTGATGTAAAGATGGAATCAGAGGGACGGATATCTGAAAACTGGGTTGTTTCGGGGAACCCTTTTAAAAATGAATTTCTAAAAAGGGCAGAGAAGGCTGCTACGCAAGAAGTAGATCGACTAGTGAAGCATACATTAGAAAAAATTCAAAAAGAATATCAGGTCGACGTTGCAGGCTTCGGAAATAGATTAAGAATTGAGTATCCTAAAACATGGGAAAAAGTCAAAAAAGATTGGGATAAAACATTTAGTGAGGTTCCAATCAAATACAGCGTAAAATTAAATATTAAGGATTATGGCGCGAAAGGGTCTTAAAAGTGTGATTACTTACTCAATAGTTTTTTATCTATTCATGTTAAAAAAAGCAAACCTTCGCAAAAAATCAATTAAAATCAACTTAAACATTAGGATTAGCAACTTTTTTTGGAAAATATTTCTCTTTTTAAAAATAGAAAAGAACAGTGAGTTTAAACATCACTGTTCTAACTTTTATAAATCTGTTTTTTAGCTCTAGTGTTACATAGACTCTTTATACACTAACAATTTATCAACGTTTACAATTGTCTTTCCATTTACAGCGGCATGTCCTTTTCCAAGAACAAATCCACGTTTATTTCGAATAACTTCATAATATAGGTCTAATCGATCACCGGGCTCAGCGGATCCCAAAAATTCTACTCCTTCTAGTGATGAGAGAAATCCTAACCCAGCAGTATTTTCCACGCTGACGAATGCTCCGAGTTGTGCAATCGCTTCAACAATTAACATGTTTGGCATTGTCGTTTGTGATTCTGTAATAAACCATTCATTGTAACTTACATTTTTATATCCTTTTACCGACTTTCCCGATTCCATTTCAACGATATGATCAACCATTAAAAAAGGATATCGGTGGGGCAGTACATTTTGAATGTTAACTTTGTTCATACGTTACCTCCTAATTATATTATTCAAGATAAGAGAGGAAAACTATAACAGCTATGGCATGTATTTGTTTATTCTTTTTATGAAAAATAACCCTCTGCTTCGAAAAAAAGAGCAGGGGAAAGGTAATTAATTTTTTACTAAATTGGCTGCACTCTCACTAGAAAAAATACCACTATTTTTAATGTTGTTAACTACTTGTTTTAATTTCTCTTCATTTTGAACAAGGGCAATGCGAACAAAGCCTTCTCCATGCGGGCCAAACGCATGACCGGGTGTAACAACGACATTGGCGCGATCAATTAATGCGTATGCAAATTCTAAAGAAGTCCATCCTTTTGGAATTTCTGCCCATATGAACATACTTCCTGCTGGTTTCTCGACATGCCAGCCCGCTTCAGCTAGTCCATCAATAAATGTATCTCTTCGTTTTTGATATATCGCCCGATTTGCTGCGCAATATGAAGCACCTTTTCGCAAAGCAACAGTTGCTGCTTTTTGAATTGGAAGAAAGATACCGTAATCTATGTTTGATTTAAATTGTTTAAGTGTTTCTACAATTTCTTTATTTCCAATCATATAGCCAATACGACTACCAGCTAAGCTATAACTTTTAGATAGAGAGTTGATTTCAACACCAACATCTTTTGAACCCGGAACGGATAGGAAGCTAATAGGCTTTTGTCCGTCATAATAAAATTCAGAGTAAGCAAAGTCATGAACAACGATAATATTATATTCTTTTGCAAAAGCAATTACATCAGTAAAAAATGATTCTGTTGCCATTGCAGGTACAGGGTTACCTGGAAAGTTTAATATCATCATTTTTGCTTTTTCGGCAACTTCTTTCGGAATCGTATGTAAATCAGGAAGAAAAGCATTGTCTTTTTTTAACGGCATAAAATACGGAGTTGCACCTGCCATTGCAAGTCCTGTTGCATATGCCGTATAACCTGGATCTGGAACAAGGATAATATCATCTGGATTAGCAAAAGCCATCGGTAAATGAACAAGTCCATCTTGTGATCCCATTAATAATAATACCTCGTTATCAGCATCTAAAGTGACATGGTGATTAATTTCATAATATTCTGTTACAGCATTGTGAAATTCTTGTGTACCTGTCAATGTATATCCATAATTCTTTTTTTCGTTTGTTGCACTCACTAGTGTTTCTCTCACAATATCAGCTGGAGGCATATCTGGATTTCCAATACTTAAATCAATAATTTCATGACCTTCGGCAATTTTCTCTTTTTTATAGGCTGCTAATTCACTAAAAATTGAAGATTGAAATGCTTTCATTCGTGTTGCTAGCGTGTACTTCATGGATAACCCCTCCTAAAAATACTACTGTTGTCATTAAATTTTGTTCTTAGTATTCATATTCTTTTATTTTTCTGAAAACACACATATTTACATTTTAACATTTTTTTACGAAAGTACAAAACTAGCAATGAAAACGAAATTTCATTTACCGTATTATTAATATGAATACTAATAAAAATAATATAAACCTCTAAAATTCACATTAAAATATAGATACCTTATTCATATAAATACTTCAAAAAAACAGCTCACTTCAAAAAATTCATTACATACATCTATTACAATTTTCTTCACAACATTTATGACTCCCAATAACTAATTTTCATAAATCAGGTAACAATAGAAAATAGATATTGATAAAAGGAGAAATAAAGATGAAGCAAATTCCTATTGGTGTATCAAATCGCCATATTCATGTGACAAAGGAAGCGTTAGAAAAGCTTTTTGGAGAAGGGCATGAGTTAACAGTAGCAAAAGAACTTTCTCAGCCAGGAGAATTCGCTGCAGCAGAAACCGTTACAATTAAGACCAATAAATCAGAAATTGCGAAAGTACGAATTCTTGGGCCGGTTCGCAAATTTACACAAGTTGAGATTTCAAAGACAGATGCACGCAAACTTGGAATTGATGCACCCATTCGTTCATCGGGAAACATTGATGGAACACCTGGTATTACAGTAATCGGACCGAAGGGTGAAATTCAAATTGATAAAGGAGTAATTGTTGCTGAGCGCCATATTCATATGACATCAAAAGATGCAGAACATTTTCAAGTGCGAGATGGTCAATACGTGAATATTAAAGTAGGTGGAGACCGAGCGCTAATTTTTCACCAAGTATTAATTCGTGTGAAAGATTCATTTGCATTAGATATGCATATTGATACGGATGAAGCAAACAGTGGAAATATCAAGTCAGGTGATTTTGGTGAACTGATTTTATAATAACAAGAGCCATCCCAAAAATGAGATGGCTCTTACATATTTGTTGTTTGAGAAGTACTTTTACTTGGTTGTTTTTGCTGTAATAATGAAATTAAAATAATAAGTAGTGAAATGACACCAAAGATAAGTACCATATATTGTAATCCGATTGTATCTAAGAAGAAACCTGTTCCGAGTAAGACAATTTGGAACATTACACGCTCAAACATATTGCGAAATGAGAATATACGTCCATGGTAGTTTTTATCAATTTTCGTTTGGAAAATCGTTGACATAACAGGAAAGAAGCAGCCAACACTAAATCCAAACATACCGAAAGATATAAGTGTCATCCATTTTATATTACTAAAAAAGAGAGATAAGTGAGAGAATGCAATGCAAAATGAAAAGATATACAGTAACTTATATGATGAAACGTGTTCTGATAAGCGCTTAATTACAAATGCACCGAGCATAAAGGATAAACCTTCAATTGTATAAATAAAGCCTTTAATTGTTGTATCATGCTGCATTTCACTAAGATTAATCACCATTAAGTTAAAGCCTCCGATAAATAAAAGCGGGATAATGCTTAAAATTAAAGCGCGAAATGCAATAGGGACTTCTTTTAAAATGTGAAACACTTCCATAAAACTTGTATTTTGTGATTTCTTTTTATTCGTTATATTTGTTTTCGTATCTTCAAAGTTTAATAATAAGGTAGAAAAGAATAATAGTGCGTATGCAGCCATTGAAAAAGCATACATATATTTTAAACTCATTACAACAAGAAGGACTCCGCCCAGTGAGGTACCAACAATACGAGCGATTGTTCCAATGTTCATATGAATTCCATTCATTTGTAATAATTCATGTTCTTGAACAATAAGCGGGATAACAGATTGTAGTGCAGGGAAATAAAAAGCTGCAGAAATTTGAATAGCGATCATAAATAAAATCATATATAAAATACTTTCGTAATGAATAGCGAAAAACATAAAAATAACACTTAATACACGGCCAAACCCTGCGTATAGAAGTACTTTTTTCTTAGAGTATTGATCAATAAACCTTCCTGCCATCGGACCAACAAGGACTCCAGCTAATAATCCAATAAACATAATAACCGATTTCATAAAATCAGATGGAACATGCTTTTGCATGAATTCTAGGTTACCTAAAATTCCAAGCCATAAACCTACCCCGGCAATAAATTCACCAGTGAGAACAATCCATACGTTTTTATTGCGCCACATAGAATAACCTCGCAGTCTTTAATTGTAGTAAAAATCTTATATAAAGCCTCCTTTTTATTTCATTTACAGTCTTATTTTTTGAGTCAGAGTATATATTAAGGGTTTAAAAGAAGAATTTCAATTTTTTTGATTTAAAAGTTATTTTCATTGCTAAGAGAAAGATTGAAATAGATTGATTAATCATTAATATATATAATTAATAGGCAAATTAGGACATAAAATCGTATATCGATTAATAGCTGTTTATATAACTTAATGAAGGAAAAGGCGATTTAAGGGGCTGATATAAATGAATAATGAAAAGTTAGTTGTGAACCAATTTGGTCAAAATGCTGCGAAATATGTAACGAGTCAAATTCATGCAGAGGGAAAGGATTTACAATTTCTCATTGAAAACATTCGAAACAATAAGAATGATCACCTTCTTGATATTGCGACGGGTGGAGGACACGTTGCAAATGCATTAGCTTCTTTATTTCAAGATGTCGTTGCATTTGATTTGACGGAGAACATGTTAGAAAAAGCGGAACAATTTATTCGTTCAAATGGACATACAAATGTTTCATTTGTACAAGGAAACGCAGAGGAATTACCATTTTCAAATGAATCATTTGATACAATTACATGCCGTATTGCTGCGCATCATTTTTCGAATGTTAATCAGTTTGTTACAGAAGTACATCGAACGCTAGAAAAAGATGGTCTATTTCTTCTTATTGATAATGTCGCTCCGGAAATTGAAGAGTACGATGCTTTTTATAATTTTTTAGAGAAAAAGCGTGATCCAAGTCACCATCGTGCTTATAAAAAAACAGAATGGATATCGTTATTAGAAAGAAATGGTTTACAGGTGCAATCATATACCACTTTTGATAAAGAATTTAAGTTTGAATGGTGGTGCGATATGATGAATGTTCCTAAAAATGAAAGACATGAATTAACACACTATATGACAAAAGCTCCTAAAGAAATACAAGAATGGTTTCATATAACGATAGAAAAGAGTGAAGTACAGTCTTTTTATACAGAAATGACATTGTTTGTTGCTAGAAAATCATCTACTTTAAAACGATAATTCATACTTGCGATATTTATAGTAGTCGATATACTTGGTAGAGTGGAATATATAAACAAGGAGCAATAACAATGATTCGTGTACGTATTGAAGGAACAGAAGCTGAAGTTATGAAATTTTTAAAAGATATGCCGGAGGTACCCGGATATGAAAAAACGCATTCTCGTGAACCAAGGAAAGGAAATAACCCAAAATATACAAATAGTAAAAGTATTTTAGCGTATTTAACATATAAGCAAAAAGAACAAACAAAATAAGGAATTACAAAATAACCAAGCCTATGTAGGGCTGGTTATTTTATTTTGCAAAAGAAAGAAAAACGATATTTATAACTTATTAACTTGATGAATAGCCGATGAGAGCCTAAATGCAACATGATCATGTATAGATACGACGAACACAGAATGGATAAAAGACATATATTATTTTGAAAAGAAAACAACTTCTATTTGGAATAGGTAAAGGATGTTTATCATGCCTGAAATGAGTTACCAAGGGTTAACAGGTGAAGTAATTACAAGATATGATCGAGAATATGAAGAAGCTAGACAAGAGTGGAATCAAGCAAATCAAAAATTCCCTTTAGTTATTGTGTATTGTTATACAAAATGGGATGTGAGTAACGCGATTATTTGGGCAAGAAAAAATTGCATAGAAATCCGGATTCGATCAGGTGGACATCATTATGAAGGATATTCTATTGGGAATCGTGTTCTTGTTATTGATATAAGTAGAATGAATCGCATGCAATTGAATGAGAATAAGCATACGTTAAAAGTGCAAGGCGGAGTAAAGAATAAGCAAGTCTATGATTTTATTTCCGAGAAAGGGTATCCATTTCCTGGAGGGACTTGTCCGACTGTAGGGGTAAGTGGGTACACATTAGGAGGCGGATGGGGATATTCGAGCAGACACCTTGGACTTGGATGTGATAGTTTACTAGAACTGGAATTAATAGATTATACAGGGAGATTGATTATTGCAAACGAAAAATCTCATAAAGATTTATTTTGGGCATGCTGCGGAGCTGGTAGCGGGAACTTTGGAGTTGTTGTATCCATGACATTTAAACTCCCAGCAAAAGTAGATAAGGTGACTTTAGTTGAAATATATTGGCCAGATGCTTTATTAGAAACACACAGAGAATTTCTGAATAAATGGCAAGAGTGGATAATGAATTTAGATAACAGAATGACGCTTGGTGCCAGTATATATAATTCGGAAACTGAGGAAAGAGCGATTTATGGTGGAGGAATATTTTATGGTAAGCCAGAAGAAGCAGAAGAAATTTTACAAATGTTAATCAACATAGATGGCGTAAGAATGGATTTAGAATATATAACATTTTTTGAAGCTATTACAAAGGCACAATCATCTTATCCAGAATCAGAGATGTTTAAATCTACAGGAAGATTTGTGTATCAGGAGTATGATGAACAAGAAATCAATGCTATTGTTGACCTCATTCAAGAGAGAGCAGCAGGAAGTATTTTTGCAGCAGTAAGTCTATATGCATTTGGTGGAAAAGTAAAAGAGGTGCCTAAAGAAGCAACAGCATTTTATTATCGAGATGCCAAGTATATAATGGGGATTCAAACTATATGGGAGGATGAAAAATTTGCAAAAGATAATACTAAATGGATGGAACAGAGTTTTAAATATATAGAATCAATAACAGAAGGATCATTTGTGAACTTCCCTTATAGTGGTTTGGAAAATTATGAAGAAGCTTACTATGGCAAAAATGCAAAGAAATTACGAAAAGTGAAAGAGAAATATGATCCGCTAAATGTATTCTCGTTTCCGCAAGGAGTAATGTAGAGAATGTACACAAATCAATATCTTAATTTTATAATCCCATGAATAAGTCGCCATTTCCATTTAAAAGAAATAGCGACTTTTGCTTTGAATAAATTAAATAAGATGTATGTAATCTAAAATATTTTTTCCAATTAGAAAAAGAGTAACAATAATAAATAATATTCTTACATACGATACCCCTTTTTTTATTGCAAAGTTGGATCCTACGAGAGCTCCTAAAATCATAGCAATCCCCATCGGAATTCCATATGAAAAGTTCACAACATCTAAGTATAAAAACATGATGAGAGCTGCAATGTTACTACCAAAATTAAGAACTTTTGCATTTCCGGCTGATTGAATAAAATCAAACCCAATGATCAAGAAGGAAAATAGCAAAAACGAACCAGTCCCTGCTCCAAAAAATCCATCATAAAAACCAATAGTAAACACTGTTACAGCAAAGATTAGTCCTCTTTTCCAGCCCATTCCTTCGTATTTAGAATCTTTTCCCCAATCTTTTTTTAAAATTGTGTAGATAGCAACTGCAATTAGCAGCACTAGAACTAATGGTTGTAATACTTGTGAGGAAATGTGTTTTACAATGTACGCACCTAAAAACGAACCAAGAACAGTCAAAGGGAATAATTTAGATACGAGTCGGAAATTTACTTTTCCTGATTTAATAAATGATATTGTACTTGTTAAAGATCCCATTGAACTTGCTAATTTATTAGTAGCAATTGCTGTTGAAGGTGGTAAGCCTGTAAATAGTAGGGCTGGAATAGAAATTAACCCGCCTCCTCCAACTACAGAATCGATGAATGCAGCTAAAAAACCAGAGAGCACTAAAAAAACTAGTGTGTATAAGTTTATATCTTCCATATGAATCACTCCTATAATTTTGTTTTCTTTCAAGTTTGAAGCTTCGGTCCGTTAGTCACTATTAAAGTAGTGACTATTAATATGTTAGCAAAATAAGATGTATTTGTGAACAAAAATTTGAAAATAATGGCTAATAGGAAACATTGAACAATTGAATTTAATTAGATGTTAGCAATTCAAAACACCATAGAAATCATTTACTAAATTGTTGTTTAACGATACTATTAGTTTTAGAAGGATAAAATTACTAATTGTTATTTAAACGCTTATATAGGAAGGTTATTATGGAGAAACTTTTACAAAAAATTCAGTCGCTAGGTTTCAATCAATACGAAGCGAAAGCCTATGTAGCTCTAGTATATTTAGGAGCATCAAGCGCTTACCAAGTAAGTAAACAATCTGGTGTTCCCCGCGCTCGTATTTATGAAGTATTAGAAGGATTAGAGAAAATAGGTGTAGTTATGAAAGAAGAGGTAAATGAAGCTGCACAATATTCTCCCTTACCTGTTGATGTCTTTCTAGAATCAATTAAACAAAAGTGGGAAGATACATATACATCTGTACAACAAGAATTAAAAATATTTGAGAGTCAACGACCTAAGGCTGATCCGCATGTTACAACTATAAAAGGAGAAGAAACTATTCTTTCATTTTGTCGCATTCTGCTCCGCCGAGCTCAGCGCAGAATCATTGTATCTATTTGGGATGCTATGTATGAACAACTTGAAGACGACTTAAAAGAAATGCAAAAGATTTGTAGTCTAAAGGGAATTGTCTTTCAGGTTGAGAATCCATTGCCAGGTCTAGTGCTTCATCGTAAGACCGATTACGTAGACAATATCGGAGAAAAAAAGTGGTTTATTATTTCTATTGATGGTAAAGAAATGATTTATGGTCATCCTGTAGAACAAAATGGAAATGCCTTTTATACAGACGATCCTGTACATGTGTCTTTATTGGAAAATTACATATGGCATGATGTACTAGTGAATCGATTAATGCAAGAATATAAGGCTAATTTACAACCTTGGATTTCTACAGAAAGAGAAAAGTTCTTTAAAAAATAATCACATTCGCATTATTTTTCAACGATAGAATATGGGAACAATACAAAGATTTAAGATATGTATGCAGAGGTCACTTCGTATTTAGTGTAAGTGATCTCTGTATTTTAATGTACATACTTATAATAAAAAGAGCGAACACCAGTAAAATATCTTATCCTCTTTTTCTTTCATATATCCTCTTATAATTTCCTTTAAGTTTAATATCAAAATTTTAGAAAGAAATATCAGTAAACGATCGATATTTCTTTTTTGCCTCCAGTTGATAAGTTAAGAGTTGTACATATCCAGAAAATGAAAAAATTTACAGTAAACGTGAGAGAAAATCTTTTTTAAAACGTTATATAAAGTGTAAAAGCTTTTATAAAAACATAAGGAGAGTTGTTGCATGAAGTCTAATGATACAAATTTTATTCGACGATTACAGCGACAAAAAGAAGACGCGCTCGAATTTATAGTAGATACGTATTTGCCATTAATAAAAGGGATCACTTATAAAATCCTTGCCCCGCTTGAAAATAAAGGTGTCATAGAAGAATGTGTAAATGATATTTTTCTCTCCATATGGAATAATTCAAAAAAGTTCCATGGAGATCAAGTGGATTTTAAAAAATGGATTTGTGCCATCGCTAAGTTTAAAGCAATTGATTATTATAGAAAAAGTGTTACAAATGTAGAACTTCCTCAAAATTACATGGATTTGAATGCAGAAAAATCAGTAGAAGATGAATTAATTTTAATAGAAAATCGAAATGAACTTATAAAGTTAATTAATCAGTTAGAGCCTGTTGATCGAGAGATTTTTATTATGAAGTTTCTTCTAGGTTTGAAGACAGAAGATATAGCAGAAAAATTTGATTTAACTAGAGCGGCTATAGATAATCGGATTTATCGAGGTAAAAAGAAGCTACATAAAAATGCTACAAATCTTAACTTTGGAGGTAGTGTAGTATGAAGGATATTTATGAGTTATTAAATGATATAAATATAGATGAAACAGAATTTGAGGAAATGGAAGTAAATGAATTTGAAAAGGCGAAAGTGAAACGTGCTTTAAAACAATCCATACATGAGAAAAAAAATATAAAAAGTTGGAAAATGAAAATCGCCACAGCTACAGTTATTGTTGGTTTATCAGCTACAACTTTCGGATTAGCGTTTCCTACTTATGCAGGGGGTTTACCTATAATAGGTGATGTTTTTCGATTTTTAGATAATGGGAGAACAGGTCTATATGATCGTTATAAAGAGTTTTCTACTGAAATGAATATGACAAAAGAAAATAAAGGCATTAAAGTCACTATCAATGATGCGATTTTTGATGGGAAAACAGTATCATTAACCTATTCTATAGAAAGTGAGAAAGATTTAGGTGATGATCCTATTTTATTGGATAGTTTAGACATAATAGGGACAGATGGGATGACAGGCAGCGCTCGAATTTCAAAGGTTGCTGAAAAGAAGTATGTAGGTTTGGTAACAGCTACTCATCATAATGAAAGCAAAAAAGATTCTATAAATGTAAGATGGAATGTAGAAAGTATAACAATTCCAAATCAGAAGAAAGAGATAAAAGGAAACTGGAATTTTACTTTTACTTTAAAAGCAATAAACAGTAAGGAAAAACCGATTATTGGCAGTTCGGAAAAAGATGGTGTACAAGTAAATATGGAGAAATTAGCAATAACACCGATGTCATTCATTGTTTACTACAACCAGGAGGTTTCTAAGGAAGTTAGAAAAAAATGGGATGATGTAGATGTGGAATTAGAAATTAAAGATGATTTAGGAAATCGATATTCGGGTGAAGGAAATGGGGGAAGAGGTACAGATCCATTTAACATAAGCTGGAGTAAAACTTTCCAAAAGCTTGATAAAAGTGCAACAAAACTAATCATAACTCCTCATGTTAACTTACGAATCCATACTCCTAATAATCACGGCGGAGTAGAAATGACAGGAGGAAAAGAAAAGAAAATTCAAGTACCAGAAAAATCTGGAGGAGAGAAGAATTTTGTTTTAGAAGATATTGTTATTGATTTAACGGAATAACAATTTTATATGCATATTTTTATGCATAGTTCCATAACAATGTAGTAAAACTAATGAATGATAAGTAATTTCGTATTTGTTTCATGTATAACTCTATATATAGTTATAAGGAGGAAATAACGTTATGTCATTCATATGGTCATTAATCGTTGGCGGCATTTTAGGATGGTTTGCTAGCTTACTTGTTGGAAAAGATGTTCCTGGTGGTGTTATTGGTAATATAATTGCCGGCATCATCGGTTCTTGGATTGGTACAGCTTTACTTGGAAAGTTTGGGCCAGTTATTGGTGGCTTTTACATTATACCAGCTTTAATTGGTGCCCTTATACTTATCTTTATCGTTAGCTTTTTGCTTCGCATGATGAAAAAATGAAACAATGGGGCTGTTTACTTCAAGTAGGCAGTCTTTTTTGTTGATGCCCGATTGGTTCAACTAACCATAAGTAGAAAAACCACCTACTTATAGAAGTTTCACTATATTTTGTGTTATGTTAATAAATCTGTTATGCTAGGAACATACCATTTGGAGGTGTCAACATGAAAAATTTTACAGTTAATTTTCATCAAGAAGACAATGCAAAAGCAACGACTGTTTATAAATTAAATGAAGATGACTTTAATAAAGCAACAGAAGGCGGAACTCGTCATCTGTTTGATTTAGATACAAATGTTGGTTTTTTTGTATTCTTTGATGCGGAAGATGCAGAAGGTAATGAGCAATATTTAATGCTTCAATATGAAGGTGATCAAGAGGAGCCTATCGCTTGCTACGGTTTCGATTTAAAGCTATTTTATCAATTTGTAGCACTATATTTAAATGATCTTGAATTCCAAGGTGAAACAGATGAAGAAGAGGAAGAATATGGTCCAATTCATCACTTAGCTCACTTGCTGTACCATATTGTAGAAGATGGAAAAGAGATTGAAGCTTAATTACATAAGAAAGGCTGTTCCTTATGCGGACAGCCTTTTTGTTTTGTCTTGTTTAAGAATATAATTTATAAAGAAATATTGGCTGATGCCCCCAATAATAAGAAATACGGCGCAAATATTAAATAAGAAACTCCCGCTAAAATGTTGTAATAATAACGCTCCAGCCGCCGGACCAAGCATTCGTGAAATATCCCAATGCGTACCGTAAATAGAGAAATAAATTCCTCGCATATGTTCCGGTGCTAATTCTGAAACAAAACGTAACAGATGATTTAACACTATACTTTCTCCAATTGTTAAAATTAGTAATGTGAAAAATAGTAACCATAATGTATTGGAGTAGGCATAACCAATCGCTGCAATCGTATAGCAAATATAAGAAATAACAATAATTTTTTGCATAGAAAATTTCTCCGCCCATTTTACGACTCCTACTTGCAAAACGATCTCCATAATTCCTTTACATGTAGCCATAAAGGTAAAAACAAACATAAAATTAGTGAATAATTCCTTTTCAGCATAAAGGCGATAGTTCGTTTCCATTTGTGCGTAGAAAAAACTAATAGGCAGCATAAAAACCATAAGTCCAAACACGCAATAATGTTGTGAGAGAAAATGCTTCCATTTCGTAGGTGTAGTTTTTTGTTCATCATGTTGTAGAAGTGGAGCAGTCTCTGGGAGCTGTGTCCATACAAGAACAGAATAGAGAAATAAAGCAGCAGCTTCTAAAATAAAAAGAATGCTTGGATCATCTTTGTAGAATAGATAACCAAT
The DNA here is from genome assembly GCF_050474045.1 of Bacillus sp. S2(2024). NCBI lineage: Bacteria > Bacillati > Bacillota > Bacilli > Caryophanales > Bacillaceae > Bacillus > Bacillus sp. S2(2024). Next base: position 2,100,533 of record NZ_JBFLUS010000003.1, on the reverse strand, counting down.
CGCTGGACCAATGATGGCTCCGACGGCTCCAACTGTTTGAATGAGAGCAAATACTTCAGCTTGCTTCTCTTTCTCTGTTACATCTGCAATTTGTGCTCGTTGTGCAGGAATATAAAGAGAACGTCCAAGACCATTCATAATGTAGAAGAGAGCGAATGGTATAACAGTTTCCGCGAAAATAAAACCAGTCATAGCACATGCCTGTAAGAGTAATCCAATTAAAATAATTCCTTTTCTGCCAAAGCGATCTGTAATACTACCACTAAAAAGTGTAAATAGAATTTCACTAAGCGGTTGTAATCCAAAAAGCAACATGGTAAACAAGGCATTTCCGTTTAATGCTTTGTTCACATATATGATAAAAATAAGTGCGAGCATTGCTCCTGTTATACTCGTTAGCAGTTCTCCAACTAACCGAATCCATATAGGTTTGCTATAACGTTTTGTCAATACCATCATTTCATTCTCTCCTTTCTATATGGAAATTTTATGATGGAAAGGAAAGAGGAAAAAGAGTAGAATGAAGCAAAGAAATTTTTCATCTTTTAGGGGGATATGTATGGTAATTTTGGATCATTACATACAGCTTTGGCTTCAATATGCAAAGGGGAAAGAACTTGGTGAAAAGATAGAAATATCGCTGCAAGATATCTCGAAATCATTATATTGTACAGATCGAAATAGTAAATTCACAATAAAAAAACTAGAAGAAATACAATGGATTAGTTGGTTACCGGGACGGGGAAGAGGAAATAGATCTAAAATCGCTTTTTTACAAGATCCCGCATTGCTTATTTATGAAAAAGGAAAAGAACTTGTAAAGCAAGGTGAAATTAAAAGCGGAAAAACATTTATTCAAACATATGAAGGGTATTTTCCATGCATATTAGAACAATTTCAAACATGGATCGACACACTTTTTGGATACCATATTGAACACTCATCTAAAGGAAGAATTGATGTTTTACGATTAAACATGCGCATAAGCCCAATTATGTGCCTTGATCCTATGTATGTTACGCTTCGATCTGAGTGCCATATTGTTAAGCATGTCTGTGATACACTCGTTCATTACAATGAAATGACAAATGAAATAGAACCACGTCTCGCTTTTTATTGGGAATACAATCATACACATAACATATGGACATTTTATCTTCGAAAAGGCGTTTATTTTCATAATCAAAAACCGTTTACTGCACATGATGTCAAGTATACATTCAAACGTTTTTTAAGTACAAAAGACAATCCTTATCGCTGGATGCTACAAGATATTGAAAAAATACATATTGTAGATGAATACACAATTGAAATTCATTTACAAACAGAAAATGAATTATTTTTACATATTTTAGGAGGGGAACATTGTTCTATTATTTCTGAATCACAGGAGAATGAGCAATACATATTAAATGGAACAGGTCCATTCAAACTTATTAAAAATGATGATGCATTACTTATTTTAGAAGTAAATCCATTGTATTTTCGCGAGCGCCCATTTCTTGATCGGATTGAACTTTGGTATTCCCAAGATATAAGTAGTTATAGCGGTTATGAAGTATTATTAGGTTCTTTACACCATGATAGAAAAGGCGTTCAAAAAGAAACGTCTCAATTAGAAGCGAACGTAACATACATTACACTCAATACAAAAAAGCAAGGTCCAATGCAAAATGCAGCCTTTCGGCAAGCTTTAAAACAAATCATCAACGGCATGCAAATATTAAACGATTTAAAAGGTGAACGTGGAGAAATAGCAACGAATCTGTTATTAGGAAAAACAATCGAAATAAAGAAAGAAAGTTCAATTAAAGAGCTATTAGGAATAAGTGGGTATAGGGGAGAAACATTATATTTATATACCTTTCAAGATCAAGATCATGTTGAGGATTCACATTGGATTCAAAGGGAATGCGCAAAGTATGGAATTAAAATAGAACTATCTTTTTTAGATGCACATGAACTTCTTACACTTCGAACAATACAAGAAGCTGATTTGATTCATGATAGTGCTACAATAAGTGAACACGCTGAATTAAGTTATTTATATTTACTGCTAACGACAAATAGTTTTCTTCATCAGCATAGTTCTTTCAATTTAAATGAGAAATTGAAACATGTATTTAAGGAACAAAATCGGAGTGTGCGTATGCAATTGTTAGGGGAAACAGAAGAAAAGCTGCTAGAGTATATTCATATAATTCCTTTGTATCGAAATTATATGACGATACATACACATGAGGGTATACAAAATGTAGCAATTAACTCCCAGGGTTGGATTAATTTTTATCATATATGGTTTAAACATTTACATAACGTAACAAAGTAGTGAAACAAAGTGCTCAAAACCCATCATTTCTTCGAGCGTCATACGATGAAATGATGGTTTTTTTTTTAGATAGAACAGATAAAACCGTAGTAAGCATAGCGCTGATTTTTATTTGTTTTTCATTAAAATCAAATAACGCTCCTTTACAGCGTAACAATGTTATGTTACATTGAATAAAAAGAAAGGAGAGTTAAATTTTGAATCAGGACTTAATTTCAAAAAAAGATTTGTTAGATCTTACGGGAATCTCTTATGGTCAGCTATATAGGTGGAAAAGAAAAAATTTAATACCAGAAGATTGGTTTGTGCGAAAATCAACATTTACTGGCCAAGAGACATTTTTTCCTAAAGAAAAAATTTTAGATAGAATCGAAAAAATTCAGACGATGAAAGAGAATTTATCTCTTGATGATTTAGCAAACATGTTTTCACCCAATGTGACTGAGATTAGTTTAAGTAAGGAAGGGATTATACAACGCGGGATTGCTTCAGAGTCAGTTGTACGTTTCTTTATAGAGCAACATCAAGAAATAGCTGAATTTCGTTTTTCAAAAATTCTTTTCGTTTATATTTTAGAAAAAATTCTTCAGTCTGGAGAGATTAGCCTTGAAGAAGGGAAAATGGTGTTACATGTGTTAAATGAACACTATGAAACGATGAAGAATAAAAATGGTGAACTTATTTTCATTCGAAAACTAGGTGTTTCAACATGTTTCTTACTTTCGAGCGTAGAGGATATTTATTTTGATCAGGGTACTAAAATTGTTATTCGTCTACCTTTAATGATTTGTACAGAAGAATTAAAAACAAAGTTGTTATGATGGAGGGAAAGTAGTGAAAACTGATGACTTATTAATTAATGGACATGGAACGTCGAACGGAGGGCAGTTTCGCAATGTGCAATTAAACGGAAGAGGTACTGTAAATGGGGACTTAGAATGTGTGGATTTCAAATGTAACGGCTCTGGTCATGTAAATGGAGATATAAAAGCTGAGACAGTAAAAATAAGTGGTTCCGGAAAGATAAATGGAAAAATAGATGCTCAACATATGAGCATTGAAGGCAGCGGCAGTATACAACAGGATGCGGTTGTAAAGAAAATAAAAATTTCCGGTAAAGGAACAGTCGGAGGAAATGTATCTGGTGAGAACATGAATATTCAAGGTAAAGCAATCATTGATGGGAATTGTGAAGTAGATACATTCAATTCAGAAGGACAATTTATCGTGGGTGGCTTATTGAGTGCAGATGATATTTTTATTGATATGCACGGAGAATGTAAAGCAAAAGAAATAGGCGGTCAAACGATTAACATAAAATATAAGAAATCCGCTTTAAGTTGGCTCTTCGAAACAGTGTTTACTACTCGAATGGAAACAGAGTTAATAGAAGGTGACAATATTAAAGTTGAGTATACAAACACGAACACGATTCGAGGTAACAATGTAACGGTTGGGCCAAATTGTGAAATTAATCTTATTGAATATACAGGGATTTGTACAATCGATAAAAACGCTAACGTAAAAGAGAGCCGAAAAATTTAATTTTTTAATAGAAAGGGACAGATAACATGAAAGAACAGTATAACCTTAGTTTAAATGGTTCTGGTAATTCATCAGGCGGTATTTACAAAAATGTCAAAATTCGTGGAGAAGGAACGATTCTGGATGATATTGATTGCGATGTGTTTAAGACGTTTGGAACAAGTGAAGTGCAAGGAAATGTAAAAGCAAACATGGTAACTGTGTTTGGAGAAACGAAAATTCGTGGAGATTTGCATTCAGAAAATGTGAAAGTTAACGGTAATCTTGAAGTTGGTGGTTCGGCAGGAGTGAAACGTACAAAAGTACGAGGGATGTTTGACATTGGTGAAAACTTTACTGGTGAAGAACTCGATGTAACAGGTGGAATAAATGTGAAAGGAAACTTAGAGGTAGAGAATTTTAATCTAAATGGGGCCTGTACGATTATAGGTATGTTAAATTCTGGCGAAATTAATATTGTTCTAAGATACGAGCACAGCAACGTAGAAGAAATAGGCGGCGAGAAGATTACAGTTCGAAAAAAATCATCTTTCTTTCCTTTCTCAAAACATGAAGGATTTCTTAAAACTCGTGTAATTGAAGGCGATGAAATTTATCTTGAATACACAAAAGCTGATGTTGTTCGAGGTAACAATGTTACGATTGGTCCAGGATGTGAAATTAGTGTAGTAGAATATCATGAAAGTTATAAAAATGCAGCTCAATCACTTGTGAAAGAATATAAACAAATATAAGTATATAGAGGAAGGACGATAATATGGTTGCTAAAGGTAGTAAGCTTGGTTTTGTCGTTGCTGGTTTGTTATTTAGTATATTAATGGCTTCGATGGATAATACGATCGTTGTAACAGCGATGGGAACAATTGTTGGTGACCTGGGCGGACTTGAAAATTTCGTTTGGATCGTCTCTGCTTACATGGTAGCAGAGATGGCAGGTATGCCGATATTCGGTAAATTATCTGATATGTATGGACGGAAACGTTTTTTTATTTTTGGTTTAATAGTATTTATGGCAGGGTCGGCGTTGTGTGGTACAGCTGACAGCATTGTGCAATTAGGGATTTATCGTGGGATTCAAGGGATTGGCGGTGGAGCTCTCGTACCGATCGCCTTCACAATTATTTTTGACATTTTCCCTCCAGAAAAACGTGGGAAAATGGGTGGATTGTTTGGAGCTGTATTTGGATTATCTAGTATTTTCGGACCACTATTAGGAGCATATATCACAGATTATATTAGCTGGCACTGGATATTCTATATTAATTTACCACTTGGTATTTTATCTCTCATTCTTATTGTATTGTTTTATAAAGAATCACCAGTTCATCAAAAACAAAAAATTGATTGGCTTGGAGCGATTACTCTTATTGGGGCAGTTGTATGCTTAATGTTTGCTCTAGAGCTTGGTGGACAAAAATATGATTGGGATTCTCATTTTATTTTAAGTTTGTTTGCAGGCTTTACTATTTTAAGTATGGTATTTTTGTATGTAGAAACAAAAGTAGAGGAACCGATTATTTCCTTTAATATGTTCAAAAATAGACTTTTTGCAGGTAGTACGATTGTTGCACTATTGTACGGAGCAGCTTTCATGTCCGCAACGGTGTATATTCCCATCTTTATTCAAGGAGTGTACGGAGGAACTGCTACAAATTCTGGGTTATTATTATTACCAATGATGTTTGGATCAGTAGTGACAGCACAGGTTGGGGGATATTTAACTTCAAAGATGAGCTACCGAAATATTATGATTATATCTGCAGTTATTATGATAAGTGGACTTATACTGTTAAGTAGTTTAACCCCTGGGACGAATCGTGTATTGTTAACTATTTATATGATAATAATCGGTTTTGGAGTCGGTTTTTCATTTTCTGTTTTAAGTATGGCAGCTATTCATAATTTTGGAATGAATCAACGTGGATCAGCCACATCAACAAGTAACTTTATTCGTTCATTAGGCATGACATTAGGGGTTACGATTTTTGGGATGATTCAAAGAAACGATTTTCAAAATCAATTAGAAAAAGCTTTTTCTAATGTAGGAGGAATACTAAAGAATGGTTCTTTTCATGATTCAAGGGCAATTTTATCAGAAGCTGCACGTACTCAAATTCCAAAGCCAATATTAGATAAGGTTATCGATGCACTATCCTGCTCAATCGTTCATACATTCATGTGGGCATTAGTTCCAGCTGGTTTAGCATTTCTATTTATATTCTTAATGGGAAATGAGAAGATGGTCATCCGTAATACAAAGAAGGAAGTAAAGAATGTAAGTGAAAATTAACGAAAAAAGACTCTTTTCATATTATTTATGAAGAGAGCCTTTTTATTTTAATGACTCATAACTAACAAACTGAAATTATTCTGAAATAATTTCGTATTCTTCATCTGCAAGTAATAAAATTTGCATTTTTTTACCTTTGTTATGTACTTCAATTACATCGTATGTGCCTAAGTTTTTAATTTTACTTGTTGAAGCATTTACCATACCTTCAACAGAGTCGATTAAAATATCTTCTTCAATGTAGGATTCAGGCAAAGACATATCTTCAGTTTCTAATACACATGCATATAAATTTTGTAAATCAGTAGCTGTTGGGTTTAATTCCTCAACATCAATTATATTCTTTACTGCATCTACATGTTCTTCTTTTGGTTGATATACTTTAATTTTAGACATATTTTATTCTCCTTTATTTCTTAATCTAAGAGGCTATATATTATTATAACGGTTTTCATGAAAAACATGAAATAGTAATTATGGCTATAAATGAAAAAACATTTTTTTATTTATATTAGAAAAAATTCATTGCTGTTTTTCTTCATGAATACAATATAACAGAAATGTTTTATATAAGATTTTTCGCTTTCTTAATCCATGCAATGCATATATAATTTAAATGGGACTAATCGTATTTTTGTATATTTATAAAAAGAATTGAGGTTTAACGAACAATGACAATAAAAATCATTACAGATAGTGCGGCAGATTTATCAAAAGAATTACTAAAAACTTATGATATAGAGATGATTCCGCTTCGTGTATATGATGAGCAAGAGAATGAATTTCTTGATGGGGTAACGTTAGATCCTATCGACCTACTTCGAAATATGAGAGAAGGGAAAGTATATAAAACATCATTACCTTCTTTAGAAACGATTCAAGAAGTATTCACTACATACGCAAAGCAAGATGTAACATGCATTTATTTAGCTTTTTCTTCTGAGCTTTCTGGTACGTATCAATCTTCTGTTCTTGTAGGAGAAGAAGTAAAAGAAGCGTATCCTAATTTTTCATTAGACATTATTGATACAAAATGTGCATCAACTGGCCAAGGACTTGTAGTATTTGAGGCTGCAAAGATGGCAAAAGATGGAGCAACAAAAGAAGAAATTTTAAACCGTATTGCTTTCATGGCAAAACATATGGAACACATATTTACTGTTGCAGACTTACAATATTTAGTTCGCGGTGGACGAGTAAGCAAAGTGGCAGGATTTATAGGTGGCTTGTTAAATATTAAGCCTATTTTAAATGTAGAAGATGGAAAACTTATTCCACTTGAAAAGATACGCGGCCGGAAGAAAGTATTTCAGCGTATAGTAGACATTATGGAAACAAGAGGGAAAGATCTTAAAAATCAAACAATTGGAATTTCGCACGGTGATGATTTAGAAAGTGTAAACATACTAACAGAAATGATTACTGAAAAATTTGGATGTAAAGTATTTGTAGTAAATTCGATTGGTGCAGCTGTTGGAGCTCATGCGGGTCCTGGAACATTAGCTATATTTTTCTTAAATGAAGTGTAAAAATAAAAATGTCTCTTAAAATAAGAGGCATTTTTATTTTTATTCTGAAAACCATTATTACCAAATGCTTAGATACTTATTTTGAAATTTGTAAACTATTATATTATATGAGAATGAGGAAATGTCGAAAAAAATTTTAATAGAACATACCGCGATGTTTTTATTTATTCCGTACTAACGGACAGTAAGCCCCCGACAAGTTTCACTTTATTTTTAATCTTCCACAAATATTTACGCAGGCACAAACAAACGAGCCAATAATAAAATCTACATTAAAACCCTGCTTAGGATATCAACTTATTAAAAAAATGAACACATTCAAGAAAAAAGGAACATAATTAGAATTAATGATTGTGAATATGAAGTTTCATTTGATTTACAAATAAAAGAGTAGAATTTGATTTGAAAATAATTATAACTCTCCTAAGAATATATTATCGACTTATAAAGGATTTCCACGACAAAACATCAAATTTATTGTATAATTTTAACATAATAAATATTGATATAATGGCGTTTAAATTTTATTTTAAGGATGTATGTTCATGAAAAATATTGATTTTATTCTTGAAAGTGATGAGACATTAAAACCATCGGAACGACTCATTTTATTACTATTAGAAAAACATAGAATATTATATACAAATGATTTACTTGCTTTATCAAATCTATCATATAAAACATTAGTAGATTCTTTAACAACACTTGTTATGAAATCTTATATAATTAAAGAGAGTGGAAAAGGACGTAAGCAAAATAGATATAGTTTAATATAATTCAATTATTGTAAACTACAAAACAGGAAGAGCTCGCAAAATATGCTCTTCCTGTTTTGTAGTTAAAACTCATCCTCATAAATTAAATTCCCTGCATCATGGTCTTTCATTAATCTCTGCTTCAAATAATTTTCTTTTGTTGTACGATCATCTTTATGACCAACAGCTGCTGCAATGATATGTGGTGGTAATTGTTTATAATCATATAAATACTGCACATAAAAATGCCGAAAGAAGTGAGGGGTTATTTTTTCACTTTTTGTAAATGATAAATTAGTTTCTTTTATGATTTTGGTGATATATTGAGACAAATAATTTTCTTTATATGCTGTATGATTTTTTGTTTGAAAAATGGTACCACCATGCTTAATACCTAACTCAGTTGGCAAACGGCGGCGGATTCGAAAAGCAATTATCCGTTCAAATACCGCTTTGTTAATTGGTACAATTCGTTCAGAATCACCTTTCGTATTTACATATAAATAATAACGATTACGCAATGTATCATATTCTAAATCTTCCCACTTCGCATGTGCCACCTCAGCAATACGTAGTCCAGTTGTTGCTAATATTGAAAGCAGAGCATAATTGATAGGATTATTTTTATAATATGACAGTAATTGCTTTACTTCTTCATAAGATAATTCTCTTCTTGGTTTATGTTTTTTCGTTATTGTTGTACTCAGTATGTCAATGTATACAGGCTCTTTAATAAATTCAATTTCATATAGCCATTTTAAAAAGGACCGAGTAATTCGTAGTTTTCGGCTTATCGTTGCTGGTTTATATGCTTCATTAGATTGATAAGAAATTGCGTCTTCAGCAAGCCACTTTTGATAATTACGAATATGTCTTTTTCTTAAATTTATCCATACTTTACCTTCAATGAAATTCTCCACATCCATTTGTAAAAATTCTATATGTTCTCGAATAAAAAAATAAAACTGTGATAAATCTCTAGAATAAAGAAGACGAGATGTGTCTTTTACTCGTTTTTCTTTATCAAAATGCGTTTGTCGATTTAAATAATAATATAAAATCTCTTCATCAGAAAAATCTTCATATGAATATGTATCCTCACGCTCGTTTTTCTCTTTTCGATCTTCAGCTTGTTTTAAAAAATCTTCACTCCATATTGCAATAGTATTTGCAAACTTTTCTTTACTATTTTTATTGTGTAATAACGAATTATGATTATTAATTGGTAATAAATGAAATGCCATATTACATCAAATCCTTATTTATTTTACATATAGTATTAATTTTAAAAAATAAAATGTATATATAATTTATTTTAAAGTGTATTTATATAAAATACAATATTGATTCTCAACTATAGAAAATCACACATTTTCTATGATTTAAAATTGATTTATAAATTTAAAATATTATAAGTCGAATTAAAATGATAGAAAAGTTAATTTTAAAATAAAAAGAACTTAAGTATGTTTATAGTATAATTATAGTTTCGTATTTATATGTGATATAATAAATTTACATTATGTTATGTTTTTCTTTTAAATTCAATTTAGTTTTATATAGAAAGGATTTATTTACATGTACGATCATACATACGAACAATATATGGATACAAACGAGGTAAAAGAGTATTTATGTATTACAAGTTTCACATTTAAAAAATTAATGAAAGAAAATAAATTAACTCCAATTAATAAGGATACATGGCGATTAGATGGAAGTTTTTTGTTTCGAAGAGAAGAGGTTACTGTATTACAATCGCAGTTACATACAGAAGGAATCACATTAAACCAAGCAAGTAAACAATTTCATGTTAGTATGTATCAATTATGTAAATGGATTGAAGAAGGGGAATTATCCTATACAATTCAAATACATCGAAATAAAGAAACAAAATTTGTGCAAGAGGAAGGAGTAAAACAATTAGTTGAAAGATTCGATGACGCAAATGCTCTTTATACATATTCTAGAAAATATAATGTTGTTTTATTTCAAAAATTTATACAGGGAAATACAATTGCGCGTATAACGTCTATCCCTAAAAGGGGAAACATTATAGTAACAGATGAATTCGGGAATGATATGACACTGCAAGATGTGAAAGAAAGTGGTTTTTTGCAAGCATATCAATTATCCGATAAACCGAGGAGTCATCATCAAAAATTTGTGAAGTTTCGTTTTTTGAAAACACACAACTTACGCAGTGATATTTTTCAGCGAATTGATTTCTTATTACAATATGTATCACCGCGAAATCTTCGAATTTCAGAAGAACACAATTTCTGGATTATTGAAGTTCGTCAATCACTCATTCAAGTTCCTATGCAGTTTCAACAAGAGTGGATTGACTCCCTTATGCCATATATAATAGAAGGAAAATTAGTAAAACGTCCAAATAATAGCATTTACTTAGACAGTAATAGTGTTACAAAAAGCATAGTATTATCTTCATCTGAGTATCAGTCTATCTCAAACATTGTAAATGAAGAAAAAATTTCAATAGAGGAGTTTATTACTTCGGCAATTCGAGAGAAATTAGATCGGCATACAACGAAATATTAAAAGACTTATCATGTAGATAAACCTTTTAATATACAAAAATATCCAAACCCTCAAAAAAATGACCTTTCAGATTCTTTTTTTTGAGGGTTTTATATAAGTGATAATGTTTATGTACCTATAATATACAAAGCTCTATATAAAGACTGAGAGGAGCCTTAAATTTGTTTGGGTATATTTCCCTATATATAGTTTACATAATAATTTTATGTGTTAAAATTTCGAGTGAAAAGTAAAGAATGTTTTTCCGTAATTTCGTGATATTGTTTAATTTCATTTGTGATTCGTTGTCTTCCTTTTTCGCTTGTGTGCCAAGTATCGCGATTAATTTGTCGCAAATCTTGCAGTGGAAGAACATCTAATATTTTATTTTCCGCCGCATATAGTGAAGCAAGTAATAAAAATCTTCGGCAGAAAAAACTTTTTCCAGCAAGTAATACATTTGTTATTTCTTGATTATTAATCATGTTAAACGCACTTTTTATTACACTTTCTACATTAGAAAAATCTCCTGTAATCGGTTGGATGTTCTCGTAGGGAACACCTAATTGAATTAGTATTTCTCTATGATATTCAAATTCATTCGCTTGTAGAAACGTATTAAAAATAGAAGGAATAAAAATATATTTTACAACTTCTTGAGAGCAATGTTTTGCAACAAGTTCGTTCAATTCAGGGAAATGACCAGGATGATACAGCATAATATCTGTTTCTGTAAACAAATGTTTACGGTCTATAAACACTAAATCACTAATTATAGAAAAATAGTTCATCACGATAAATTCCTCCTTAACAAAGATAAAACCCTTTAGAAATTCGATATAGACTGACTAAAATCCTGTATAAGAGTTCGACAAAAATAATGAATCGCTGTTGTTACAAATGTTTGCGGTGAAAGAGTAAATAACATTTTTTTATAAACATTGATAAAGAATACATTATGTTATTATTCTGTTAACTCATTTAATATGGATAGTGCAGATACCAACAGTTAGGGGGCCGACGATGAATATTCGAATTGTGTTATTTGATGGCTTTGACGAACTAGACGCCATAGGACCATATGAGGTATTAAAACGTGCGAATGAGTTCGGAGCAAATTTCGATGTGAAAATGGTTACATTAAATTTAAATTCGGTGACTGGTTTTTATGGCTTAACAGTTGAAGTGAATGATTTTCTTAGAGAAGACAATTGTCCAGATATTTTAATTGTACCTGGTGGCGGGTGGAACCATCGAGGGGAGAAGGGAGCACGAATAGAAGCGGATAAAGGTATATTGCCTGAATTGATTGCTAAATTTTATAAGCAGGGAGCTATTATCGCTGGTGTCTGTACGGGCGGAATGTTAATGGCTGTTTCAGGAATTACAGCAGGACGGAAAACCACTATGCACCATCTTGCTAAAAACGAAATGGAATCATACGGTTGTGAAGTGTTAAGTGCTAGAATTGTTGATGATCATGATATTATTACAGCAAGAGGAGTAACTTCCGGTATTGATTTAGCTCTATGGCTCATTGAACGATTTGTAAATTCTGATGTAGCTTATTTAGTCGAAAGAAGACTAGAGTATGAAAAAAGAGGTACGATATGGAGAAGATCATAATTTTAATTTACTGAAGAAAGAAATAGGTATTTTGAGGAAATTGGTACTTTACGATAAAGTGCCGATTTTTTTATTTATCCCACTATTCATTGGTTAAAAGATTTAGAGAAAACAAAAAAGATACCTCTACTAATGAAAATATCGCTTTATCCCGCATTAACGTACAGTAATACTCCCACCTCAAAATTCAGTGAAAGCAAAGAAGTTAGGTGGGAGATAAACTGCCCGTAAAAGTCCGATTGGTGAGGGCTAATAGTCAGTGGGGATGAAGAAAAAACCCACTGACTAAAGTTTCACTTTATTTACCTGAAAACAAATGATATAATTTCAATAAAAGTGTAATATTACACTTTTATTGAAAGGAGAGGATCAATTGAAAAAAGGTAAAATAATAATTTCTTTAACCATATACATTACCTTGCTAACTGTATCAGTATATATGTATAAGCAGCAACTAACTCAGCCTGTTATAACAGATTCAGGAAGATTGCTTCCTACAAAAGTTAAGCGAATAGAGAGTGTTGAAGATGAAAAGAAGCTCCAAAAATTAGTTCGAGATGCAAATACCTCAAATGAAAAACTCTCTATTGCGGGGATGCAGCATACTCAGGGCGGCCATACATATTATCCGAATGGTACTGTTTTAGATATGAAAAATTATAATAAAATATTGGAGTTCAATCCGAAACAAAAAAGAATAAGAGTGCAAAGCGGTGCAACGTGGAATGACATTCAAAAAGTTATTAATCCATACGGCCTTGCTATTCAAGTTATGCAGTCACAAAACATCTTCACTATTGGTGGTTCTTTAAGTGCGAATGTACACGGAAGGGATATTCGGCATGATGCACTTATAGATACAGTTGATTCATTTCGTTTGTTAATGGCAGACGGCACAATTAAAAATGTAAATAGAAATGAAAACTCAGAACTATTCTCTCTAGTGATTGGGGGGTATGGTTTATTTGGAGTCATCTTAGATGTAACGCTTAAGTTAACGGAAGATGAACTGTATCGAATACGAACGAAAACGTTAGACTATGATCAATATGTTTCCTATTTCAAGGAACATGTTGAAGGTAATGAAGGGGTGCGCATGCATTTAGCTCGTATTTCTGTCGCACCGGACTCATTTTTACGTGAGATGTATGTGACAAATTATGTTTTTGCTACGAATCAAGAAAAGCGAGAGCGGTATAGTACTTTAAAAGAAGAGACAAATGTTGCCCTGCCAAAGTTTTTTCTGGGATTATCTAGGTATAGTGACTGGGGAAAAACGATGTTTTGGAATATCCAAAAAAAATATTTTGAACGTACGAATGGGTCTTATGAAACTCGTAATAATGTAATGCGATCAGATAGTGCATTCATGGAATATGAAAATCCTAATTATACAGAAATTTTACAAGAGTACTTTATTCCTGTTGATCACTTTTCTGCGTATATAGATGACTTGCGAAAGGTATTAGAACAAGAAGAACTAAATCTTCTTAATATTACTGTTCGATATGTGACAAAAAATGATAGTGCGGTTTTGTCATACGCGAAAGAGGATATGTTTGCTCTTGTACTGCTTATTAATCAGGGACGCTCTAAAGAAGACGTACAAAAGACAAAAAAAGTGATACAGAAGATGGTAAACGTTACTTTACAACATAATGGAAGCTATTATTTGCCATATTATCCTTATACAGATAAACAGCAATTACAAGATGCCTACTTCCGTATAAACGAATTCTTTCAAAAAAAGAGGGAGTATGACCCACAAGAACGGTTTGTTAATCTATTTTATAAGGAGTATGGTCAATGACATATACAAGATTTGTAGTTTCGCAAAGTCTCATTATGATGGCAGGAAGTATGGTATTTCCTTTCTATGTATTACTACTTAGAAATGTAGGAAATAGTTTTTCACAATTTGGCTGGGCATATGGTTTATTTACGTTAACATCAGCACTTGTTTACCCTCTGATCGGTAGAATCTCCGATCGGTTTGGGGATAGGAAGCTTTTAATCATATATTCTTGGTCAATGGCCGTTTTGATGCTATGTTTTCCAATTGCTACAGAAGTTTGGCATGTTTATATTTTACAAATTATGATGGGGTGTTTGGGAGCTATTCAGAAAAATGCAGAAAAAACATCGCTTGCCCGAAAGGTAGAACGTCAAGAGGCTGGTTATGAAATCGGAAAATATCACGTATGGACATCCTTAGGAGCAGGAATAGCTATTATTCTAACTGGATATTTAGTCGATTTTTTAACCATTGGAACTATTTTTTATGTCGCGTCAATTCTATATATGATAAGCGGTATCATAATTTGGCGAACAAATAATCAAGCCACATATAACCGATAACATTTGTTTTTGGTTATATGTGGCTTGATAAAAATTTAATTCAAATTTAAATGTTGTAAAAACAAAGTAGCTGATACGTAGCGCTTCGCTAATCTTTGTACATAAGCAGTATGAACAGATAATGTTGCAATTACAATTGCATTTCGAATTGCTTCGCGTTGTTCTTTGTTTATATGTTCAATTTTAGCTGCTAATTGATCAGCTTTTTCTTTAATGATTTGTTCAATAGTATGAATCGTATTTGTTGCATTGAATTGAGCGAAACCTTGTTGATTCAGTTCTTCAAATAGAGAGGAGTAAAAAACATATAATTGAACAGGATTAATTAAATCATCAGTGCGATCTGCAGGATCATTCACAATCAGTTTTAACAACTTTCGAATGGATTCAAAATCGAGCGCAGTTTTTAAATCTTCTACAATAAATAATAAGGCAGCTTGTTCAATTGAATATTTTTTTCCTTTTTGCGGAGAACCAATCATTTCTTTTATATCACGTTTCACCCAATTTTGCAGTGCTGTAATAGAAAAGTTAGTGTTTTCTATTTGATTCCCAAGAGCTACAATTTCATTTAAAGAGAGTCCAATATCCGTTTCTTCTACTTTAATAAGCTTTTCAAAAATAGGTGCTAGTGCGGTTGTAATAAGTGCTGTAAAACTTTGACCGCTCTCAATATCTTCTTTATGTGACTTTGCCCAAGCCTCTTGTAAAATTGCAAGAGGTTTTTTTGTATTCCAACCTCTAAGAGATAGGAGGAGCATTGCCATTTCGTTTCGTGTGAGATGAAATGTTTCCATCTTTTCACCTCCGATAATCTAAAAGTTCTTATGAACTTATATTATGTATTGTTTTATATAAAGTCAATTGTATTCTCATGATTTTTCCTGTGATCAAAGAATTTAGTAATAATAAGAAATAACCCTTGATTATTCTTTTTAAAGTTCATATAATAAGTTCATAAGAACCTTTTGGTTAACTTTAAGATTCAACTATCTTTTCATATTTTAAGAGAAGGATAGATATTATTACTTATAGTAGAAGGAGAATGAATATTATATGTTAAAAAAAATCGTAACAATATTGACTGCATTTATGTTTGTCTTCGCCGCTAGTAGTTCAGTAGATAGTGCTTATGCAAAAACCTACAAATCTGGTAAAAAATCTTATACTCCAAGTTCAGGACAAACACAAAAATCAACAGTGGATTTAAAGAAAAAAGATTCTAATGTAAATGCAAATAAAACGACAGATTCAAAAACAAAAGCAACAAATACAGCACCAAAAAGTAATAAAGGAAGCTTTATGAAAGGTCTTTTACTTGGTGGTATTGGTGGTTTATTAATGGGTAGCTTATTTGCTAACATGGGAGCTCTTGGTTCTGTATTAGCATTTATGGTTAATATGCTTGTAATGGCTGGTATTGTAATGTTAGCGGTTCGCGCATTCAAATACTTTAAAAATCAACGTAAGAAACAGGTGGAAGAAGCAGCATGGAAACGATAAAAATTCCCGAACAAGAGTTGATTAATGCACTCTGTGTATATATTGCACAAAAACGTCAAGTTGCTCCAGAACAAGTTCTTGTGGAACTGATGTATGATGACGATTATGGTTTCTCAGCTGAAGTAGAAGTAAATGGTCGTCAGCAAATTTTAATTCAGGCAAATTTAATCGAGGCACTTCGCCTATGGCTTGATATGGAATATCATATTAATCCATTCGCAGCAAGATTACAGCTTGAATTACATGATGAAGAAGGTATTATCGCTTTGGCAAATTTAAATCATTCAAATGAGTAATATAAAAAATAGCTGTTGAGATGTAACTATTCTCAACAGCTATTTTTTATGCTTATAAGAGAAAGTATGCACGAAAAAAATGATGATTAATTAGGATACCATCATTTTTTTCGTGCATACTAAGTTGTAGTACATATTGAAAAAATGGAGGGAATATAGTGGATTTTCAACAACAAGGTTCAACATACCAATCATTACAACATTATAAAGAAGGGTTAGGAAAGTTTACACAACAAATTCCTGAAATTGCTGAAGCTTATAATGCTTTTACACAAGCTTGTTTCCAAGAAGGGACGTTAACAAAAAGAGAAAAGCAGTTAATTGCATTAGGTATTAGTTTAGCTATGCAAGATGAGTATTGTACAATTTACCATACAAAAGGTTGTATTGATCAAGGTTGCTCCGAAAAAGAAGTGCTAGAATCGTGCAGTGTTGCGGCAGCATTTGCCGGTGGTGCTGCAATGAGCCAAGCTGTTACACTTGTACAGGAATGTATGGAAGAACTACACCGACAGAAGCATTGAAAGATAAAAAACTCCTTCAGAATGAAGGAGTTTTTTGCTCATTGCTTAAAACGAATCGAAGGAACATATTAATCATGGTGCATTATTGTCATCTAACGACTGAACGAAAGTTTCTACTACTTTATTAAAACGGTCTGCTTCTTCTAAAAAAGGGCAGTGACAGCTCTCTTCAAAAACTATCAGCTGAGAGTTTTTAATATGTTTGTGTAAATGTTCACCTGCTGCAACAGGAATAAGTTTTTCTTCTCTCCCGAAACAAAGTAGAGTAGGAGTGGTAATTTGATCTAAGTAGTCTCGATAGTCCACAACAGATTGGTCAAATAAAATAGCGCTTGCTATAGACTCTGGGATAGTTGTCACTTCTTTTAACATCCACTCAAAATCCTCTTCAGAGAGAGGGTTTTTGAACATTAATGGAATAAATCCTTTCAAAAAGCCAACTCGATCCATTTGAATTTCTCGCATTATATGAATAAGATCAGAGAAATTGAATGCTCCAATTGAAAAATCAGGCCATTTAAAATCTGAAGCTAGTTCATCTACGATAACAGAGGCTTTCACATTACTTTCTCCAAATTGTTTCAAATATTCCCAAACAACAAATGCTCCCATAGACCAGCCAACTAACACAACGTTCTCAAGAGATAATTTGTCAATAAAGGCATGTAAATCATGAGCATAGTTTGCAATGGTATGCCCAGATTGAACGTGGGAAGAACGACCATGACTTCGCAAATCCAGTGAAATTGCGCGGTAGTTTTCACTAAAACAAGGAAGTTGTTTATGGAAAAAGCGACTGCTCATCCAAACCCCATGTACGAATATAATCGGCGTTCCTTGACCTTGATCTTCATAATATATATTCACATCATTATCAAGTTTTATATAGGGCATGTACATAAACCTCCTTTTCACAGATAAAATAAGTTTACATATTCGAAAATATGCTTTATGGCAACTGTGTATTCAAACATAGCCAAATTAAAAAATATCTGGTAAAAAATACATAATATCTATATAATATTAAATTGAAATTATATAAAAATTAGCAAGGGGAATGAATGATGGAAGTGCTCGAGAAATTGGCAATGAAATTAGGTTATGAGAAAGGAGAAAAGTTAGAATTTTTAAATAAACGAATCGCTGGTTTATGGTTAATATGGATTGGAGTCGTTATTATTATAGCCACGATTGTCGGTGGGGAATTTTTAGTTCATCCCGTAGTTTTTGGGGTTGGGTATTTTACAGGTTTCCTATTCATTTTACGAAATAAATATGTAAGAAAGAAGCTTTCATTTGGACCGCTATCTAAATTTCAATCTAAAGTTGGGAATCTATCAATAGTTCTTTTATTTGTTCTTATGGGATTAATTTCAGGAAGATATTTTGAAACGAATGACTATCGTATGATTTGGATGGGAGCTTTACTTGCAACAGGTATTCATTTTATTCCATTTGCGATTCTCCACGGGAAAAGTATGATTTATATTTCTATTCCATTAATCATAATCACATTATTTGGACTGATTGATTCTAATATTCCATTTATTTATGTGGTAATTTCTGATGGTGTAATAAAAGTTTTATTCGGTAGTGTACTTTTTTTATCTAAAGATCCAAGAGAAAGAATAACAAATAATAATACAGAGGCTTTATAAGGAAGAGAAAAAGCAAAGGGAGAGGCCTTTGCTTTTTTATATGTCAGAATGAAATGTTTAGAAGAAAGTACAATTATTTATAAAAAAATGTGTTTAAAATATTGTCATATTCGCTTCTTTAAGATATCCTTTTCATGAAGAGGTGGAAATCATGGAAAAAGTACTAGTTTTCGGGCATAAAAACCCAGATACAGATGCAATTTGTTCTGCAATTGCTTATGCAGAGCTGAAAAAAGAATTAGGAATGAATGCTGAACCTGTATGTTTAGGTGAAATCAGCGGTGAAACTCAATTTGCGTTAGATCATTTTAAAGTAGAAGGACCGCGTTTTGTTGAGACAGTAGCAAACGAAGTGGACAATGTTATTTTAGTTGACCATAACGAGCGTCAACAAAGTGCTAATGATATTGAATCTGTTCGTGTATTAGAAGTAATCGACCATCATCGTATTGCTAACTTTGAAACAAGCGATCCTTTATACTACCGTTGCGAGCCAGTTGGTTGTACAGCTACAATTTTAAATAAAATGTACAAAGAAAACGGCGTTGCAATTCGTAAGGAAGTTGCAGGATTAATGTTATCTGCAATCATTTCAGATTCTTTATTATTTAAATCTCCAACTTGCACAGATCAAGACGTAGCAGCAGCTCGTGAACTAGCGGAAATCGCTGGTGTAGATGCAGAAAGCTATGGCTTAGAAATGTTAAAAGCGGGTGCAGATTTAAGCGGTAAAACAATGGAGCAATTAATTTCCCTTGATGCAAAAGAATTCCAAATGGGAGATGCAAAAGTTGAAATCGCACAAGTAAACGCTGTTGATACAAACGATGTTCTTGTACACCAAGCAGAATTAGAAAAAGTAATCTCTACAGTAGTAGAAGAGAAAGGTTTAGACCTATTCTTATTCGTTGTTACTGACATCTTAACAAATGATTCTGTTGGCCTTGCAATTGGTAAAGCAGCACAAGTTGTTGAGAAAGCATATAACGTAACATTAGAAAACAACACAGCTGTTTTAAAAGGTGTTGTTTCACGTAAAAAACAAATCGTTCCTGTTTTAACAGAAACATTCCAAACTCTATAAGAGAAGCTTTGGAAGAAAAGGAAAGAACAAGCTGATATACAGTCTGCTTGTTCTTTTTTTGTTTTTAGGAAGCATAAAATTTTAGATATTAAGGTCTGTTACTTTCATGTTTCATATTGAAAAGATGAAAATTAGGTAGGAAGAAAAGAAAAAACTGATGTTTTCATCTGTGAATGAAAAATGCTATGATTTTATTGCTAATTACTATGTCATATTTAAAAGTAATAATGAAGAAATGAAGCAGATTATATAGGATTGAAAGAGAAAAGAGGTAAGAAGGTAACAATGAGAAGACTATGCATAATTCCATGTGGGAAAAAGAAGATTTGGGATAAGTTCCCTGATATGGGGCCGACAGAAGCAAAAGAAGTGTACATTAGTCCATTCGGAAAAGCGTGCCAAGCGTATGCTTCTCGATTTTTTACACATTGGGTTATTTTATCCGCGAAGCATGGGTTTTTACTGCCAATCGATATAGTGAAAGAAAACTATGATCTTGCTTTTAATTCGAAAAGTAGTGAGATTATTAATATAGAACAACTAAAAAAACAGATGATAGATAAAGACTTGTTAGACTTTGATGAAATTGTTCTGCTTGCAGGCAAGAAACATAAAAAAGTAGTGACAAAGTTATACCCAGAAGAAATTATTTCTTATCCATTAGAAGGCTGTAAAGGGATTGGATATATGTTGCAAAGGCTGAAGAAGGCAGTTGAAGATCATAACGAGATTCAGTAACTGTTAAAATAATTTGATTTATGAGGAAGATTAATAATTAGTTATTGAAAAATAAAGGGGTATTAGGGATCCCCTTTATTTTATCATTAAGATTATAACTGTATAAATCCATTTTAATGTTCCAACACATATGTCACTGCTATACAGAACACAATATGCCCTGCACTCGCTTTCTCCTTTTGTTTAAAACATGGCATGTGGCAGAAAAAGGCCCTGACCGCTTCTACGCACGCGCCCTCCCATAAAAAGAAGAGCGGTTTTATGTTTTGTATATATAAATGTTAGTTATAGTTAATTACTTGCTTCATAAGATTTCTTATCTCTTTAACCGGTGGTTTTTTATCGTATACATCAATACGTGAAAAATAATAATTTAAATTTCTAACAAGACCTTTTCCGATTTTTTCCTTTAGGAAAGGAAATACTTGTCCAGTGTAGTCCTCGAGAGATTTACAATAGTATTTTTCATCCAAATAAATGCTATATTTACATGTTAGTTCTACTAGTGGATTACCTTCAGAATCATATACCTCTTTAGATTCAATAATGTCTATTAGTGCAAATCTGTCATTAAGATAAACTTTTTTCTTCTTTTTAGGCTTATTAGAAAGAATAAAAGCGATACCTATTGCGTTAATCAATATGTTGCCTCCTATAAATATAAAGTGAAGCTTTAATCAGCCCTCATTACGGGCAGCACATCTCCCAACTAATTTCTTTGCCTTTGCTGAATTTTGAGGTGGGGGTCTTACTGCCTTTTAATACGGTATAAAAAAAGATACTAATAAAATATATCGATATATGTTAAATGTAAAGGGATAAGGTGGGTTTAGAAAAGAAAATATTATATACATGTAATTTGTTTTCAAAAATTATGGTTATTACGTAGATAACAATGGAATGAATCATATCAAATAGCGAATGATAATTTTGATATGATTCATTTTTTTATTAATATTATTGCTAAAAATGATTTTCTCTAGCTTTGCATGAGTTGTTAATAATTATTCGTAAGCATGCGAAGCGTTGGAGAGAACTAGAGAGTACAATGACTTTTGACTAATGGTATAATACTAATAGATGAAAGACTAAGAAAAGCAGGTGAATCTTTTTTGTTTACAAAAGCACAAGAACTTTTAGCTTCCTATTTTGGCTACTCGTCATTCCGTAGAGGGCAGGATGAAACGATTAAAAATATATTGGATGGAAAAGATACCGTTTGCATTATGCCAACAGGCGGCGGGAAATCTTTATGCTATCAAATTCCGGCATTAGTATTAGAGGGCACAACATTAGTTATTTCTCCGCTTATTTCACTTATGAAGGATCAAGTTGATACCTTAACACAAAACGGAATTCCCGCTACGTATATTAACAGTTCTATTTCAATTACAGAAGCAAATCAACGCATCCAACTAGCAAAACAAGGACATTATAAATTGTTATATATTGCGCCGGAGCGTCTTGATTCTATTGATTTTATTGATCAACTGATTGATATGAAAATCCCGTTAATTGCAATCGATGAAGCACACTGTATTTCACAATGGGGGCATGATTTTCGTCCGAGTTATTTACACATTCATCGAGTACTTGATTATCTTCCGGTACAGCCAATTGTACTTGCATTGACGGCAACAGCAACGCCGCAAGTGCGACAAGATATTTGCAGTACTTTAGGAATAGCAGAACATAATACGATTATGACGACTTTTGAACGAGAAAATTTATCGTTTTCCGTTGTAAAAGGACAAGACCGTGATGACTTTTTGTCAGGATATATTCGTCAAAATAAAAAAGAAGCGGGTATTATTTATGCAGCGACACGTAAAGTTGTCGATCAACTTTATGAAAAACTAAATAAAGAAGACGTTTCTGTAGCACGTTATCATGCTGGTATGAATGATAACGATCGTAATGAACAGCAAGAACGTTTTTTACGAGATGAAGTAAATGTAATGATTGCAACATCTGCATTTGGAATGGGAATTGATAAATCTAATATTCGATACGTGATTCATTATCAACTTCCGAAAAATATGGAAAGTTACTATCAAGAAGCTGGACGTGCTGGACGTGATGGCTTAGATAGTGAATGTATCCTACTTTATTCTCCGCAAGATGTGCAAGTACAGCGATATTTAATTGACCAGTCAACAGGAGCTTCTCGATTTTCTAATGAACTAGAGAAACTGCAACATATGACAGATTACTGCCATACAGAAAATTGTTTGCAATCATTTATTTTACAATATTTTGGCGAAGAACCAAAACAAGATTGCGGTCGCTGCGGCAATTGTACAGACGATCGAAATAGTGTCGATGTTACAAAGGAAGCACAAATGGTACTTTCATGTATGATTCGAACAAATCAACGTTTCGGTAAACAAATGATAGCGCAAGTATTAACTGGATCAAAAAATAAAAAGGTAATCGAATTTAATTTCCATACGTTACCGACATATGGATTGTTATCAAACAGAAGTATGAAAGACGTTAGCGAATTTATTGAGTTTTTGATATCAGAGGAACTCATTGCAGTTGAGCATGGGACGTATCCTACATTAAAAGTAACAACAAAAGGGAAAGAGGTTCTACTTGGTAACCAGCTTATTTTCCAAAAAGAACGAGTAGAAACAAAACAAATTGTGAAAGATCATCCACTATTCGAAGAGTTACGTCATGTGCGTAAAGAAATTGCACAAGGAGAAGGAGTACCACCGTTTGTCATTTTCTCTGATCAAACATTGCAAGATATGTGTACAAAACTGCCAAAAACACGAGAAGAAATGCTACAGGTAAAAGGTATAGGTGAGCATAAACTTGAGAAATACGGTAATATATTTTTACAAGTTATCACAAATTTCCTCGAACAGAATCCTGATATAGATACGATGATTACGACAGAAATTGTAACAGAACGAAAGCAATCGAAAAAGGCAATGAAAAATTCTCATCATGTTACATATGAAATGTATAAACAGGGAGATACACTTTCTCATATCGCTGAGGTACGCGAACTGTCCATGCAAACTGTAGAAAATCATTTAATTCGTTGTTTTGAGGAAGGGATGGAAGTAGATTGGCCAAGCTTTGTTCCGAAAGAATATGAATCTATGATTGCATCCGCAGTAGAGCAAGCTGAAGGTGGATTAAAGGCTATTAAAGAACAGCTTCCCGATAGTATTAGTTATTTTATGATTCGTGCTTATATACAAATGAACAAATGATAAGTTGTATGAAGTCATTCCGCTTTACATGATATGAATGATTCGTATAGAATATAATCGATCTTTATTTCATACGACTTCTGATTTGTCGAGATTTTTAATACGTTAATGAATAAAAGGGATTTGAAAGGGGCGTAAGGTATGAATAAACTAATATTTAAACAATTTGCGATGACAAGAGGTTATTTTATTAAAAACGTAGAATCACTTTCGAAGGAAATAACAAATGTACAGCCAGATGGTTTTAACAATACGATCCAATGGCATATTGGCCATGTATTAACGGTTACTGAACAGTTTATGCTCGGTTTTCCACATAAAACGACGCATCTTCCTGCAAATTATATCGAGTTATTTGGAAACGGCACAAAGCCGGCTGATTGGAAAGGAGATGTACCTACTGTAGATAAACTCATCGTAGAGTTGAAAGATCAATTAGTTCGTCTTCAACAAATTCCTGCTGAACAGTTAAATGAAACGCTGGAAAAACCATTTATGGGACTTGGAACCTTTGGAGAATTAGCCGGTCTTTCATTAATGCATGAAGCAAATCACTTAGGACAAATTCAAGCGATGAAGCGCATTATTGAACATAAGGGAGTACAGAATTAGTAAACTCCCGAAAAATAATTTAGTGGTTTTCAAAAGGAGCTATTCTCAGAAAGATAGCTCCTTTTGATTTTGCAAAAGTACTTATATGATTCTTTTTGATCTAAACAATTTTTCAATTGAATTTTATTTTAAACTAAAAATATCGTGAGAAGAAGGAGTTGAATGACTATGATTCAAGCGAAACAACTCAATTTTATTGTTGAAATCATGAAAAATTTCAAACATCCGTGGTTTGTTGCAGGGGGATGGGCTATTGACTTAGGAATAGGAGTAGTAACGAGAACACATGAAGACATAGATATTTGTATTTTTAGAGAACATGCTGAAGAAATCTTTACATATTTCTCTGATTGGGACATTTATGTAGCTATTCCAGGAGAGGGGCGAGTCGTTCCATGTTTAAACTTAGAAGATATAGCTCTTCCAAGATATGGTTTACATCTATACAAAGAACAAGGTTTCATCGAGATATTATTAACAGATAAGGAAAATAACAAAGTTTTATTTCGAAAAAATAAAAATATATGGATGGATTATAAGCACTTTGTTCATGAAGATGCACTTGGACGTAAATTTATTGCCCCTGAATGGCAGCTGCTCTTTAAAGCAAAAGAGGGCAGAATAAAAGATGAACAAGATTTTAAGGCATATATACCATATATGAATGAACAACAAAAGTTATGGTTAACGAGTGCCCTAAAAGAACAATTTCCTTCGTCAGCGTGGATTAAAGAGTTAATATAGATTTTTTTAGAAAGTCCCTCTAAACACTTGACTTATAGGATTCATTTTTAATAGAATTAATATTCGACTGAAAATTTCAACGAATAGGAGGGAATTACGAACATGAAGGAAATATTTGAACTAGAGTTAGAGAAATTAAATAACACGCTTTTGCAAATTAATCAGCAATTGGATAAGCTAGAGAATATTCCAGTTTATCATGGAGAAAATTTTACAGAACAAGTGCTTGAAACTATGCGAGAATCTAGCCGACAAAGACTTCGAATCGCCAGTCAGGAACCCTATTTTGGACGCTTAGATTTTCAAGAAGAAGGAGAGCTACAGCAAAAACCTGTCTATATTGGTAAAGTTGGCGCTTCTGATGAAGAAACACAGCAGCCAATTGTTGTTGATTGGCGAGCGCCTGTTGCAAGTATGTTTTATTCATTTACTGGAGGAGAGGATATAGCTTTTTATGATTCTCCAGAAGGAATCGTTGAAGGAATTGTTCACTTAAAACGGAACATCGCTATTCGAAAGCAAATATTAGAACGAGTTGTAGATACATATGTAAGAGGAAGTGATGATCTATCACTTGCGGATGACTTTCTTCTCTATCGCTTAGGGGAAAATAAAGATAACAAGTTAAAAGATATCGTTTCAACGATTCAATCAGAACAAAACGAAATTATCCGTGCAGAAAAAAATGTCCCTCTCATTATTCAAGGTGTTGCGGGTAGTGGAAAAACAACGATTGCCTTGCATCGTCTTGCTTTTCTAATTTATCAATATCGCGAGCAGCTTCGCGCTGAGAAAATGATAGTTTTTGCACCTAACAGTATATTCCTTGATTATATATCCAGCGTATTACCTGAGCTTGGTGTTGGTGATATTCATCAAACTACGTTTCAAGATTGGGCATTACATATTTTAGAAAATAGTGTTTCTGTACAGAGTACTGATAAACAATTACAACAAGCATTCGCTATTCAAAAGGACAAAGATGAGATAGCGGCTGGTAAATTAAAAGGGTCCATGGACTTTCAAGTGGTTATCAATCAGAGTCTGTGCAACTACGAAAAAAGTATCGTGCTAACGAAAGATTTTGAGCCTTGGGACTATTCAGTACTACAAGGAGAGGTAATTCAACAGTGGTTTGAAACAGAATATAAACACTATCCGTTAGGAAAGCGAAGAGAACGGACTGTTGCTCGTATGAAACGTTGGATTGAGATGGAACTCAAGATGATCTCAGACACAAATAAAAGGAAGCAACTAAAAAAACAAGCAACGCAAAGACTTAATAGCTATTTAAAGTTTTGGCCGAAGATGAATGCGCTATCCTTTTACAGTATGTTAATGAAACAAGAAAATATTTTAAGTGTGTTGCCGGCTGAACTTGTACAAGAAACAGCAAAAAATTGCCGAAAAAAAGAGGTTACTCTAGAAGATTTAGCACCGCTTATCTATATTCATCACTATTTAGAGGGAATAAAACCTGGGCAAAAGTTTCATCATGTTGTGATTGATGAAGCGCAAGATTTTTCCCCGTTTCAACTTTTCATCTTAAAAGAAATAACACTTGGAAACTCCTTTACTATTTTAGGTGATTTATCACAAGCTATTCATGAATATCAAGGTATTCACGATTGGCAACAGTTTCAAGAAGTATTTAATCAAAATGCCCAGTATTACGAATTAACGAGAAGTTACCGCTCAACAAAGGAAATTATTCACTTTGCAAATGAAGTCATTCAAAATGCCAATATTCCAGTAGGACTTGCTAATCCTGTTTTTCGCAGCGGTGAAAGTGTAAAAATCATCTCAACAAATGATCAATTTCAATCTGTTTTATCTACTGTAAAGACCATGCAAGAACAACATGTAAAAACGATTGCTATCATTGGGCGAACTGAGGAAGAGTGCCGTGAGATATACGGAAAGCTCACAGAAGCTGGTATTTCTACAAATATAATAGAAGCCAATCAAAGTAAATATGAAGGCGGTATTTCAGTCGTTCCTGTTTATTTAGCAAAAGGATTAGAATTTGACGCAGTACTACTTATCGATGTAGATGAGGCTCACTATAAGCAAACAAAACAAGATGCTAAATTGCTGTATGTCGGATGTACTCGATCGCTACATGACTTACGGATTTTTTATTCAGGGACATGTTCCCCTTTAATTCAACAAATTCCAAGAGAATTGTATGAAGAAAGGATAGATATTTAATCAAACTAGAACAGAAATTAAAAAGATGTAGCGCAAAAAAGTACTTTATACTAGTACCTTTAGGGCTACATCTATTTGTTCTGAGATATTAATTTTTTCACACCATTACTTTTACCAATAATAACTATATGAGCCATGTTAATGAATAATCCTGTCTCAACCACACCTGTTAATGTTTTCAAAAATTGATGTGTTTCAATTGGGTTTGCTATGAACTCAGGGAAAGCACAATCTACAATGAAATTTCCATTGTCTGTTATGTAAGGTTTATTATTTTGAAGACGTAAAGTAGTTGTACAGCCTACTAAAGTGAAGATTCTCTGTGCTGTATGCTCTGCTGCAAAAGGAACAACTTCAACAGGCAACGGAAATTGCCCTAAATGGGACACTAATTTAGATTCATCTGCTACAATAATAAGCTGTTTTGATGCAGTTGCGACTAACTTTTCGCGAAGAAGTGCACCGCCGCCTTTTGTTAATTGTAAATCATCACTTATTTCATCTGCTCCATCAATAGTCAAATCAAGTTCATCTACTTCAGATAAAGACACTAAAGGAATTTGTAACTCTTTCGCAAGTTGTTCTGTTTGTTTAGAAGTAGGTACACCGCGAATTGATAGGCCTTCTCTTACAAGTTCTCCTAATTTTTGTATTGTCCAATATACAGTTGAACCCGTACCAAGTCCAATTGTCATACCATCTTTTATGAAATCAACAGCGTATTCACCAGCTAAGCGCTTTGTATCCAACGTAGTACCTCCTCATCGTACAATTATTCAGTTGGCCTTGGTCCCGCATCCATTCCGGAAGTCTCCACTGTTAAGACAGGGCGTACTGTCATATCTGCATTTACATACACTTGGCATGATAAACGCAAGTAATCTTCTACACCTTTTTCAGCAAATGCATGTTTTTCAACCTTGTTAGGTTCACAAAAATCACCATCTAATATTTCCACTCGGCAAGTTGTACATTTTGCTTTCCCACCGCAGCGGTGAAGGATATTTACACCGTTATCTTCTAGCGCTAATACTAATTTTGTTCCCTCTTCCACTTCAAAAGTTCCTGTTCCTGGAACAGTTATTTTTGGCATTTTATCTCCTCCTTATATAAAATATGAATAACATAATTATCACCTTGCCATGTATAAGATAAACATAAAAATATACAACGTTCCATTAGTGAAAAAATGATTGTAAAAAATTCATAAGTGCCGTAACTTTTTTCTTTGTTAAATCGTTTATTAAGTAAGCGCGCTTAAAAGGAGTGATCACTTTGAATACGAAAAGAAAGCTGATTTCACAATCCGATTCGGATGTTCAACAATTAAATAAATCTGTTATTGTTAAACATTATGCAGAACTAAAGCGTTATTGTACATTTTTAACACAAAGCACATGGGACGGAGAAGATCTCGCACAAGAAACGATATGTAAAGTATTGAAGAAATATACGAATGAGGAATGGAACCAAAGTATTTGTTTAACGTTGTTATACAAAGTGGCTCGTAATCAATGGCTGGATCAAATGCGAATAAAAACTTGTGAAAGAGAAAATACTCAAGAAGCTTCTTATGAACCGCATGCAAACGTTGCTGAATTATATGCTTTAATTGAAACAATACTATCTTGTTTAAATGAAATGCAAACTGTCATTTTCTTATTAAAAGATGTGTTTGAATATAGCTTAGCTGATATCGCGGCCATTACTTCTATGACAGAAGGAGCAGTAAAAGCTTCATTGTTTCGAACACGGAATAAATTGAAAACGATAAAAGAAGAGGAACGCTTTGTACCTTCAAAAGACATGGAAGAAGAAACTGAAATACTTGTAAAAGCAATTCAGCAACAAACACCTGAATTATTGGTAAAACTTGTACCAACGCTATATTTTTCACGAATTTCGCTACAACAACCATTACTTTTATTACACCAAAAATCTTCTTACAACTGTTTCTCATGTGCTGCTTAAACTAAAATGGTGGAGGGATTTTTCATGAATACGATTCCTTATGTTATAGAGCAAACAAAACTTGGAGAACGCTCGTATGATATTTATTCAAGATTATTAAAGGATAGAATCATTATGATTGGTCAAGAAATTAATGATCAAGTCGCCAGCAGTGTTGTTGCGCAGTTATTATTCCTCGCAGCAGAAGATGCAGATAAAGACATATCTATTTATATAAACAGTCCTGGTGGTTCTACCTCTGCTGGCTTTGCGATTTTAGATACGATGAATTATATTAAACCGGATGTACAAACCATTTGTATCGGTTTAGCGGCTTCATTCGGAGCATTATTGCTACTGGCAGGGACAGAAGGGAAACGATTCGCTTTACCAAATAGCGAAATTATGATTCATCAACCACTCGGCGGAACGCAAGGGCAAGCAACCGAAATCGAAATTTCCGCAAGACGAATTTTGAAGTTGAAAGAACATATCAATCAAATCATTGCCGATAAAACTGGGCAGCCTATTGAAAAGATAGTGAATGATACGGAACGGGATTATTTTATGAGCGCAGAAGAGGCAAAAACATACGGTATTGTAGACGGAATCATCGGTTAATACTGCAAAGAGGTTGTTAGAACATTATCGTTCAATAACCTCTTTTTTGAATTGAATTTTCTCAATTAATGGAATAAAATCAAAATATTATATATTCTTTAATATTGAAATATAAAATACATATTATTTAAGGGGTTTGTAATGCAAAGGAAAAGATTAAGAGATTTAGATATTAATATCGGAAAATTGAAACCAGGAACATGTAACGCAATTACTGATGTAGAAGGTGTAATCGTCGGTCACAAAACAATTTTACACACAGATGTTTGTTCAGGACTTACAGTTATTTTACCTAACAACGGAAATCTAGCTGGGTCACATTTTCCAGCAGGATTCTTTTCTTTTAATGGAACTGGTGAATTCACTGGAAGTCATTGGATTGATGAAACAGGTACTTTAGTAACTCCTATTATTTTTACTGGCAGTCATTTACTTGGATTAGCTCATCATTTTCTTTCGCGTGCTACAAGAAGAATAGAAAGTTTAGAACCTTTTTCAAATGGAATAGTGGCAGAGACGTGGGATGGCTGGTTAAGTGATCTAGAAAAAACCTCCATGACATATGAAGATTTAGAAGAAGCGATTATCCATGCCAAATCTGGAGTAGTTGAAGAAGGAAATGTTGGTGGCGGCACAGGAATGATCTGTTTTGAATTTAAAGGCGGAATCGGTACCGCTTCCCGAATTATTGAATGTGAATCAGGTACTTATACAGTTGGTGCTCTTGTACAAACCAATTTTGGTAGAAGAGAAGATCTTATTATTAATAACAAACCTGTTGGCAGTATATTAAATGAAATCGAAGTACCACTGCCATGGAGTACTCCGGAAAACGCAGGTTCTCTTCTCGTTACAGTCGCAACAGATGCTCCGTTATTGCCTTCACAATGTGAAAGAATATCAAAAAGAGCATCGCTAGCAATGGCTAAATTAGGGGGGATTGGAGAAGAAGGAAGCGGCGATTTTTTCCTAACTTTTTCAACTGGAAATTGTTATTCTTACGATAATGAAAAAGCTTATCCTGTCGATATGTTTCCATCTGAACAGCTAGATTTTATTTTTGAAGCGGCAATTGAATCTGTTCAAGAAGCAATTATTAATTCTATGTGTATGGCAGAAGGTATAACAGGACAAAAACAAAGACAAGTACATGCATTGCCATTAGATAAATTAGTAGAAATTTTAAAATAACAAATAAATAATAGGAGGATTATGTATGTTTTCTCATAATCAAAACTGTTTTATTTGTATGAAGCACGATGAAAGTATATCTGTACCAGGCGGTGTTATTTACGAAGATGACCTTGTCTATGTTGGACATGTTTATTGGGAAGAAGAGGAAACATATTTAGGTTATCTGATGATCGATATGAAAAGACATATACCAGGACTGGCGGAATTAAGCGAAAAAGAAGCACAAGCATTCGGGCTCATCGTTAGCAGAGTGAGCCGGGCTTTAAAAGAATGCGAAGGTGTGGAACATATTTATGCTTTTGTATCTGGAAATGGTGTACCACATATGCATATGCATCTTATCCCGCGTTATCCGAATACTCCACAGGAATTTTGGTCTCCAACAAAAGTTGCAACTTGGCCAGGTGCACCTCTAGGGAGAGAAAAAGAAATCAAACAATTATGTGAAAGGATTAAAATGTATTTGGTCAATGAATATGAATATAATGGATAAATCGCAACAGTTTTCGTGGGTAGGGAATGAAGAGATGTGTATTGATCAAGTGAAAATTGATCAATGCAGCAATGTAATAATCGGGAGATATGGGGGAAACAAAACTGCTGGTGCCAAAAAGAACGAAGACGGAGTATTAGTATGGGCACATGAAGATTGGGAACTCGCTATGATTTTAGATGCTCATTATAGTGTGGAAAGTGCAGCATTATTAGTACAAACACTTCAAAATGAGTTTTCTAATTTAAAAGCCTTGTTAGCTGAACCGATAGAGACAGTATTTAAATTAGTAGAAACTCATATATTATCTGTTTTTCACTCTGAATCATTTAAACAATCTTGTCAGCGTGTTAAAGGAGAAACGGCTTGCTTAATTTGTGTACGAAAAGCAAACTATCTCTGGTGGCTATCAATCGGGGACTGTTTGGTGTATCTGTTTCATGATGAATTACATAAATTAGGCCAGTACACCCTTAACCAACGAAATTTCTATGAATGGATTGGCTTCATCAATACATTTTCGTTACCAGTTCCTTGTTATTCATCTGGAGTTCGAGAGTTACGTACAGGACATAATCGTATTGTAATGGTAACAGATGGTCTATTAGAATGCGAGGAACGTTATTATGAAAATCCATTTAACTTATATAATGATCTCTATACAGACAAAAAGAATACTAAGCTAACTGACCAAATCGAAAAAGTACTACAGCATGTACATCGGCAGCATGGAAAAGACAGTGCGACCATTATTAGTTGGGATTATACGACTTCTTTACCAGCTACTTATCCGAGCGATCAAATATTTCAAAAATAGAGCTTAATACATATGAAGAAGGAGATTAACATGGATCTAGAAATAGTTTTCGAAGAATTTCCAGTTTTAGAATCTCAAAATTTAATATTAAAGAAAATTGAAGATGCTCATTTACAGGACGTATTTGTAATCTATAGTAACGATAAAGTATTTGAATACTGTGGAATTATACCAAAACATAATATGAAGACGGTAAGTAAGATGATTCAACACTTTGAGAGAGACTATAATAAACAAAGTAGAATTAAGTGGGGGATTTTCCAAAAGAACGAAAGTGATACATTAGTTGGAATCATTGAAGCAATGGATTTTAATCGGAAGGTAAATATGGTCACAATCGGATACTTTTTAGCTGAAGAATACTGGGGAAAAGGTATTGCATCTGAAGCGGTTCATGCACTCGTAAAATTTTTATTTGAGGACGTTCATATAAATAGAATTCAAGCAGAAGTTATTCCTGAAAATTACATATCAAAGAAAGTGCTTTTAAAGAATGGATTTATAAAAGAAGGATTATTAAGGCAGGCCACTTTATGGTCTGGGAAAGGAATCGTTGATTTAGAAATATATAGTATTCTTAAAGGAGAATATAAAAGAAGGCAAGCATAAATTTATGCTTGCCTTCTTTTTCTTCCTAACATATGGTTTGTATTTATCGTTATCAAGTTAATGAAAAAACAATCATCATGTATTCTTAACGTTCGTAATAAAATATTGATAGTAGCTTTGTTAAAATATTTTTAAAAAGCCTTATTAGTAGATTAGAAAATTGATTATCTAATATGTATCTCCAGAATCTATCCATCTTTAATAGAAGGACATTTATGTTAATGGGAGGGAGAGGAATGCGCCATAATGATCGGAAAAGGAAATGGAACGACTTTTCCAAGACAATTCCGCACTCTCTTTTAGATGTGAAAAGTGAATTAAAGAAAAAAAGTGAAAAAAAGCAACTTACCGTTAAAACATGGAAGTTAACAGAAGAAGAAACAATACTAATTCATCAAATTAAAGAGCAAACAAGACAACACAACAAAAATAATGTAACGCGAACGCATGCTTATTTTCGCTTTTACCTCCGATATCCTGAAATACACTGGGCATTGCTTGGGCATATGGTATCGCGTAATGGTGGTTGGAATATGACAGATTTAAAAGGTGAGTTATATGCAAGATTATTATCAGAAAAAGATCAATTTACCTTCTATTCTTTTTTAGAAAGAGGAAACTGGTTGATCTTCCAAGATGTGTATCCACAATTTTTGTTATACGAACAAAGTGTGAAAAAATCTAAAAGACTGTTTTATCTTTTACCTTTTCTCCATGTATCAACGTTTATGGAAACAATATGGAATTATTTCTGGAGCACAGGTGACCACTATACATTAGCCATTGCTACCGTCATTAATGAACAAAGCTATTTAGAAAAAAGGGTTGTTCAAAATCCCCATTTTAAAAAGACCGTACTAAGTAGTATTGGATTCAAACTTTA
The DNA here is from genome assembly GCF_050474045.1 of Bacillus sp. S2(2024). NCBI lineage: Bacteria > Bacillati > Bacillota > Bacilli > Caryophanales > Bacillaceae > Bacillus > Bacillus sp. S2(2024). The sequence continues at coordinate 2,066,393 of NZ_JBFLUS010000003.1, read as the reverse complement.
TGATTTTTTTCGCTTTAATCATATTCTTTTTCCATTCTATAAAGATGAGATCAAACAAAAAACATTACTATTCGGTGATACGGTGAAACATTTCACCTCACTGCATGAGCGGATTTTGCTTGGAAAACGATTATACTCACTGCTGTTTCGACATGAGGACGTTTTACAAAGAGTAATAAATTGGGCTCATGATCATCCACATACTGGTTCACGAAAAGACTACTGGCCACATTTATTTTATGATGTAAACGAATCATTCTCTCGTGAATTCTATGAGCGTCGAATAAAGAACTGCCAATTAAGAAAAGGTGCAAATCGTTTATATAGCCCACGATTAATATACGCATGGAAAGATCTTAATCACGAAGAAGCGGAAAGTGAAGACTGGTTTGAAGACTGGCGCATCATGGACTATTTAATCGATAAGGGAGAAAGTGCAGATGGAAAGATTTATAATGAATACTGCAAAACGCTTGAAAAAATCGAACTTGCCATACTGGTCAAAAAAAATGTCCTGCTCCGAGAAGAAGAAGGGAAGGAGTAACTCTCAAGCTGTTGTAGCTACTATCATTTTTTCTTGTTTAATTGGAACATATTTAGATTTACTGTTTGTCAGTAAACAAATGTATGACTTTCCAGTAAGACCGTTCCCGCATATATTTACAATTAATGTCGCGTTTACATTATTGATATTACCAATCTTTACTTTGTTCTTTTTACGGATTGCAAGAATGTTACCTTCATTTTTAAAAATCCTATTTATTATTTTGCTTGGACTTTGTATGAGCATTTCCGAACGATTTGCGGAGAAGTTAGGATGGTTCACCCATAGCGAAGCGTGGCATCATTCTTATTCTTTTTTTGGATATACAATCTTCATGATTCTTATATGGAAGTGTTATCGTTGGTTTCAATAACAGGAAATTGAGTTGAAAAGATCTAAAAAATAAACAAAAAGATCGTTCGAAGTCCTGTGCTTAAATTTAAATAGGATTTATAAAAAAACGATCTGTTCAATGAAGGAAATAAATGATGTTATTAAGTTAACGAGTGCTAATTGAGCAACCATATGTATTTCTAATAACGCGTTATGTTGATTTTACATGTATGAAGGATACAAAAAAAACGCTGACTTTTTATCATCAGCGTTTTTTTTATATAAGAGGTTTTTGAATTAAAGTAGCAAATTCTATTTCATGGACATGTCCGTCGTCTAATGTAGTAGTTCCTTTAACATAGTGTACATGTTTTCCATCAGCAACAGGGATGGCAGGGCCTGTTTCTATTGCGACTTTATGATGATGATTAAAAAAGTCAGTATTAACCATTATTATATGTACATGACTATCTCCTTTTGGAATTACTTCACTTGTAAATCCAGCAAAACGATGATTATGCCTATCATTTCCTTCTTCTGCCAGTTTAGTACTAGCAACAAATTCATGCACATGTGTCTGAACCGTTGATGGTGATTTTCCTGCAGATACTATAGCTGTTTCTGTTAATTTTTCTTTATTAGTTTTTGTGCTAGGTATATTTTCCGTACTAGATGTATTTTCTGTTTTCTGTTTTCCTCTACCTGTAAATTCTCTATTCATAAAGATAATGCCTCCCTTTATATAGGATTATGGTACATTTTATTATAATTAGTAAGAATATATGTTAAGAAAAAATGACTACCGATGACATTTACAAGAAATTTTGTCGTGCAACGGTATTATGAATCATAGGAAAAGAAAAGGAAGAAAATACAGTGTGAAAATCTGTTATTTTTATAAAATTTGTTTTATTATGAATAAGGGCACCAAAAAATAGAAAGAGGTGTCAAAATGTATGGAATAATAAATTATGAGGTATTTTTAATTACAGGAATTCTTTTAAATTTAATTCCTGGCGCAGATACTATGTATATAGTGGGAAGAAGTATTTCACAAGGTAGAAAAGCAGGTGTTTATTCTGTTTTTGGTATTATTACCGGTTCGTTAGTTCACACTTTATTAGTTGCTTTTGGATTATCTATCATACCTACAAAATCTATTGTATTGTTTAATGTTATTAAAATTATTGGTGTTATCTATTTAGTCTATTTAGGGATTAGAATGATTGTTGATAAAACGAATGTAAATTTTCAAGCTAACGTATCCAGCAAACTAAACATTAGAAAAATATATATACAAGGACTTTTGACAAGTCTTACGAATCCAAAAGTTGCTTTATTTTTCATTGCCTTTCTCCCGCAATTTATAAATACAAAAACTTCTAGTCCTATCTCTTTTATTATTTTAGGACTTACGTTTACCATTACTGGATTATTATGGTGTTTATTTATTGCTTATTTTTCTTCCTATGTTACAAAAAAACTAAGAGGAAACGAAAAGATAGGAATGGTTCTAAATAAAATAACAGGGATGATTTTTATTGGTATGGGGCTGAAGCTACTTCAAGCAAAAGCTCCTCAATAAGCCTAATTTATACAGAAATGCCCCCTTGTAGGAAGTTTAAATGGATAGAAAAAGCCTCTTTAGTTGAATCTTAAAGAGGCTTTTTCTTTGAAGGTATTGTATCTAAAATATCAATTATACTACTTTCTTAAGTATAATAAATCACACATCTGATACATAATTATCATGTTTTATAACTCAACTCGCTCTGCAAGATTTTGAATTTGTTCTTTTGGAGCATTTATACAAATGCCTCCGTGATAGCAAATGACCGATTCGATATCAAAATTTAAATATTTCTGCAGAGAAGCAAGCGCTGTATTCATGTCTAAAGTTGTTTTCTGAACAGGTCCTTGTAAAGAACCATCCACACATATCATAGCATCACCAGCAACAAGAGTTTTGCTTTTCTTTAAATAAAGACTAACATGCCCTGGAGTATGTCCAGGTGTATAAATTACTTGTATGCCTCCGCAATAAGGAAGCAATTGTCCATCTTCTAAAAAATGATCTACTTTCGATTTAGGTGGATTCTTATATAAGAATTGCATTTCTTTAGGAAGAGATGCCCATGCTTCTTTATTCATATGCTCAGGATTTGTTTTAATAAGCGGGAATATTCCCTCGATATATGGCTTATCAAGTTCATGTGCATACACATCGATTTGATTAGTAGCCGCTTGTAGTATTTCAGGAAGGCTTCCTATATGATCCAAATCTTGGTGTGTTACAATGACAGCTTTTAATTTTTCAAAAGGAACCCCCGCATCATTCATAGCAGTACGAATTTGATCTAACTGTCCAGGCATACCTGTATCGATTAAAACAGCTGTTTCATCGTCCCAAATAAGTGTAGGATGTAAAATGAAACCTTGTATTTCTAATTCAAGCATTGCTACTCCATTTGAAATCTTTATGGATTAAATCCTCCTTAATACGGGTGTTTGGATTGTAGTTGACTAATACATAGGTTAATTTATCATGCCTCTTAAAAAGAAGTCAACACAAAATATTTTATTATAACATAAATAAATATTTTTGTCAATATAATTATTTTATTGTCTGATTCAAGTGAATAGAGAGGAGGATTTCCATACCGTATATAGAATATGAAAAGGTATTTTCAGACAAGGAGATGTTTGCATGGATCTTATTTCAAATGTTAAAGGGATTGTTTTAGACTTAGATGGTACGTTACTAAATTCACAAAAAGGAGTATCTAAAAGAAACTTACAAGCTATACTTGAATGTTATAGACAAGGAATGACAGTTATCTTTGCAACGGCAAGACCCCCGCGTTCAGTAAAAGCTTTTCTTCCTCAAGAGCTTCAAGAGATAGGAGCAATTGTGTATTACAACGGTGCTTTAATCATTGACAACACATCAGAGTACAGGCAACATTATCCGATTGACTCGACTGTTACAAATGAAATTATTGAATATGTGATTGCTCATCATTCAGAAGCGTGTTTGTCTATTGAATCAGAAGATACGTGGTATAGCAATAAAACGTTAGATTACAGTAAAGCTATGAACGCAGTTGTAAATCCAATTGTAGTTTCGTTAGATGATTTGAAAATAATAAAGGCTTCAAAATTATTAATCACGCAATATCCATATTATGAGAAATTACATAAACAATTTGAGCATAGAGTAAGCACTGTATGTACCGATTCAGGAACATTAATTCAAATTATGGCTAAAGATGTTTCTAAGAAACAAGCTATAATGGATATTTGTGTTCAAAATCATATTCCGATGAACAACATAATGGCATTTGGTGATGATTGGAACGATTTAGATCTTTTCCATGCATGCGGTTTTCCAATCGCTATGGAAAATGCAATACATGAACTAAAAGAAATGGCGTATTTCGTTACTAATTCTAATGATAAAGATGGTGTAGGGGAAGTGTTAGAGAAGTTAATTTGTACCGTTAAAACTGATTAAAAATGTATTTGAAGAAGGGAATAAGCAAATATGGAAAAGAGAATTGGACAAAGCAAAACAAGACATTTGAAGATTTATTTCATTATCTTTGGGGAGTTGCTGAAAATAAAAAAATATTTTATACAAAAAAATAGATTGAGTCTTTAGAATAAAACTATTCGGGAAATGTTTATTCTAACTCTTAAGGCATTTTTAAGCATCTGATTCTATGTAAAACAAGAATTAAAAGGGCGATACGTATTATACATGGCTAATATGTATCACCCCTTATTTTTATGACTTTTTATAATTTAGTAGTGATAAGATTATGTATTCTTTTTGAAACTATTTAAAACGTTTTAAAACGAGAAACTCCCACCATTTCCACGGCAGTAGATTCTTTAATAAAATCATTAACTTTACTCCTTTTCCAATTGGATAACGTAAAGTTGAATGCTGCGATTCAGCAATAGCTACTATTTTCTCAGCAACATCTTTCGGATTTCCTAAAGTCTCATTGCCGTTATGAATATGTTGTTCAATTTTCTTCATGTATTCTTTGTAAGGGGACTCAGATCCTGAAGTAGCTTCCGCAAGTTTTTGTCCGATTTCCCAAATATTTGTGTTATATGATCCCGGCTCAATTAATGAAACTTCGATCCCAAACGGTTTTACTTCTAGACGAAGAGATTCACTCCAACCTTCAAGTGCATATTTAGAAGAAACATAAGGGGAGAGACCAGGGAAACCCATTTTCCCGCTAATACTACTAACATTAATAATTTTCCCTCGTTTTTGTCTTCTCATAATTGGAAGAACAGCCTTTGTTACTGTGATAGCTCCAAACACGTTTGTCTCAAATTGTTTACGGTATTCTTCAATTGGAATTTCCTCTACAAAACCACCGCTTGCATAGCCCGCATTGTTAATCAGAATATCTACCCGTCCAATATTGTTTATAAAAGCTGCAAATCTACCAATAGACTCTTTAGAGGTTACATCTAACTGATGAATTTTTATATTTTGTTCTATATGCAACGATGTAGCCTGTTTAATTAATTCTGTTTGTTTTTCAATATTTCGCATCGTAGCAATGACAAGATAGCCTTTTTTAGCGAATTCTAATGATGTAAGAAGCCCAAATCCGCTTGATGAACCTGTAATAATCGCGATTTTTTCTGTCATTTGTTTCTCACTTTCTATCGAAATTCAGTTTGATTTCATCATATCGAAAGGAGGAAGGGGAATTCAATAGATTATTTAAATAGACATATTTATATCCTCACATTAAAAAGTAGATTTTTAGGGAATTTTCTTTTTATATGTCAGAATATGCGCTTGCCAGGGAAATACTACTAAAATGTTTGTATTCCCTAAAATAACCTAAACTGTACGGACAAATGAATTTTTATGAATAAAGTCCACCCATATACATTTCCGTTAATGTATGTACAATATCTTCAAGAGAAAAATTTCGTTCATTTCGAACGATTTCCCATAAAAACATTTCATTTGCAAAGAACCAACTTCTTGCTACTAAAAAACAATTTAAATCCTTCCGTGCTAAACCACTTTTTTGTGAATACGTAATATCTTGAACAATTCGTTCAATAAATCGTTCTCGAATAGCACTCCATCTGTACCGAACTTCGTCAGAAGCACCAATCGCTTCTTCAACAACTTGTAATAGTTGTTTTTCTATTTCCGCCATTTGTAAAAACGCATGTACTTGCTGCTGAATCATACTACGAGCTTCTTGTTTCGTTACTGGTTGAAAATTCCGTTCTGCAATCGTATAAAATTGGTTCATCACATCGTCCATTAATACAATAAGTAAATCATCTTTATTTTTAAAGTATACGTAAGCTGTCCCATATCCCGTTTCTGCTTTTTTTATAATCTGGGAAATTGTTGTTTTTTGAAAACCTTGTTCTATAAAGACTTCACGACCAGCTAATAATAGTTTCTTTTTTGTTTCAAGTGAACGCTGTTTTCTAGCTGAGAAAACATCTTTGCTCATATATACCACACCTTCGTACTGAAATGTCAGAAAATTTAACTTAATTTTAGGTGAAACAATGATATAATGTCAACTGACATTATGTCATTGACGCTATGTCAGTTTTAATGATATATTTTTACTAATTAGAATTGAAAGAAAATTAAAGAGAAGGTGATAGAATGTATTCAAAACCATTTGAACCATCTTACGAGTATGCTCGTCAATGTGACCTTTATGATGAACTTGCATCGTTTCAACATGAGTTTTATAAAAAAGAAGGAACAATTTATTTAGATGGAAACTCACTTGGACTTTTATCAAAACGAGCTGAGCAGTCTTTATTAACATTGCTAGATTCATGGAAACAATTCGGCATTGATGGTTGGACAGAAGGACAATATCCATGGTATTTCTTATCCGAGCAATTAGGAGAATTAAGCGCACCCCTTATTGGCGCTTCACCTGAAGAAGTGATTGTAACCGGTTCCACGACAACAAACTTACATCAAGTTGTCGCTACGTTCTATGAACCAAAGGAAAGGAAAACAAAAATCCTTGCCGATGAATTAACATTTCCATCCGATATTTATGCATTACAAAGCCAAATTCGTTTAAAAGGACTAGATCCTGCCGAACATCTCGTTCAAGTGAAAAGCAGAGATGGAAGAATGTTAAATGAAGAAGATATTATTGCTGCAATGACAGAAGATATTGAGCTCATTGTACTTCCGGCCGTATTATATCGAAGCGGGCAAATTTTAGATATGAAGCTTCTTACGAAAGAAGCACATGAACGTGGTATTCATATTGGCTTTGATCTTTGTCATTCCATCGGTTCTATTCCGCATCACTTTCAAGAATGGGATGTCGATTTTGCAGTTTGGTGTAATTATAAATATTTAAATGCCGGTCCAGGTGGAGTTGGCGGCCTGTACGTGAATAAAAAGCATTTCAATCGTTTACCAGGATTAGCAGGCTGGTTTAGTTCCCGAAAAGATAAACAGTTTGATATGGAGCACGAACTTACGCCAGCTGAGCATGCCGGTGCATATCAAATTGGCACACCGCATGTGTTAAGTGTTGCACCGCTTATCGGTTCTTTAGAAATTTTTAAAGAAGCGGGCATGGAGCGATTACGACAAAAATCCCTTCATATTACACGCTATATGATAAAGCTAATACAACATGAATTAACAGATATGGGTTTTACACTTGGTAATCCGTTAGAAGATGAAAAAAGAGGCGGACATATTTATTTAGAACATAAAGAAGCAGCACGTATTTGTAAAGCACTAAAAGCAAATGGAATTATTCCTGATTTTCGTGCACCAAATGGTATTCGTTTAGCTCCTGTCGCTTTATACAACACTTATGAGGAAGTATGGAATGCCGTACAAATTTTGAAGAAGATTATGGTGGAAGAGCAGTATAAACAATTTGAAAATAAACGAGAGGTTGTGGCATAAGGATGAAAGAAAACAAGTGGATTGATATTTCTCAACCTCTCAACAATGATATTGCCACTTGGCCGGGCGATACGCCTTTTTCCTATGAAGTGTCATGGACAAAAGAACAGAGCGGATCTGTTAATGTTGGGAAAATTTCAATGAGCATTCACACGGGTACACATATTGATGCACCGTTTCACTTTGATAATGATGGTAAAAAAGTAAGTGATCTTGACGTTAACATCTACATTGGCCCAGCTCGAATTATTGATGTAACAGGTTATGAAAGCATCGGAGCACAAGAGTTAAAAATGCATGATTTAGAAGGGGTAAGTAGATTATTATTGCGAACTTCATCAAAAACAAATCCACACGTATTTCCTGAAACAATTCCGTATTTACGTGCTGATCTTGCACCCTATCTTCATGAAAAAGGTGTACGCTTAATCGGTGTAGATGTTCCATCTGTTGATCCGCTTGATGATAAAGAGCTAGCAGCACACCATGAATTATTTAAACACGGCATTCACATTTTAGAAAATGTTGTTTTAGAAAATGTACAAGACGGAGACTACGAACTTATCGCTCTGCCACTTTTGTTAACAGATGCAGACGGCAGCCCGGTTCGTGCTGTTATAAAACCATTATAAAAAGAGCCACTGCATAGAGAGGATGTCCACATATGAAAGAAAATGAAAAAGTAATTATGGAAAAAGGAATTCATACAGATTTTCGTAATAACATGACATACGGAGAGTATTTACAATTAGATAGTTTACTATCAAGCCAAAAACGACTCTCTGATCATCATGACGAAATGTTATTCATTGTGATTCATCAAGCGAGCGAGCTTTGGATGAAATTAATTTTACATGAAATAGAAGCAGCTATTGAATCAATCAAAAATGAAAATCTTGCACCTGCTTTTAAGATGCTTGCACGTGTTTCAAAAATTCAATCGCAAATTATCCAATCATGGGATATTCTTGCCACGCTCACACCAGCTGAATATATTGAATTTCGTGATTCACTTGGTCAAGCATCCGGATTTCAATCTTATCAATATAGAATGATCGAATTTGCGCTTGGTTATAAAACGCCACATGTTCTGAAAATCTATGAAAAAGATGCAGAATTGCACGCTCGTCTTTATAAGGCACTTCATACGCCGAGTTTATATGATGTTGCAATCCAAACACTTGCAAAAGAAGGATTTCCAATTAACCCAAGTGTGCTTCAGCGCGATATTACGCAACCATATGAAGCAGATGCAACAGTAGAAGCAGCGTGGTTAGAAGTATACTCAGATGTGAAGAAATATTGGGACTTATATCAACTGGCTGAAAAGCTCATCGATATCGAAGATTGGCTGCAGCAGTGGCGTTTCCGTCATATGAAAACTGTAGAACGTATTATTGGAAATAAAATGGGAACTGGCGGTTCTTCAGGCGTTTCTTATTTAAAACGTGTACTGGACCAATCGGTTTTCCCAGAGCTTTGGACTATTCGAACAAAACTATAAATGATTAAACAATAAGCATAAAAGTTTTCTCAATGAAAAAGCTTTTATGCTTATTTACATATTTTTAAATTGAAATTCCGCCGTTTCCTTAAACAAACCGCTCATATGAATACATATAAAAAGAGTAGAAAAAATCTACTCTTTTTTGTTTCTCATTTTAAATTCCGTTATAATAGTCAAATTAGCGATAAGTAGTAATGGAGGAGTTTCTATTGAGCTTACCAGAATTAGAACATGCATTTAAGAAGAGGAAAGTAAATGCTTTTCTCGTTTATCAAAAGGGTGAAATCGTTACAGAATATTATAAAACAGAGCAATGTGCACAAAATGTATATAAAATTAATTCGATAACAAAAAGTATTATCTCTATTCTAATTGGCATTGCAATTGAAAAAGGCTATATCCATAGTATACATACACCCATTGTAGAGTGGATTCCAAATATACCGAAAGAAAAACAAGATCTGACTATATACCATTTATTAACGATGACAACGGGTGAGGAATGGCAGGAATTTGGAAATGGTGTTGTTTTCCCAAATGATTTTGTTGAGTCCGATCATTGGATAGACTATATTTTAGAGAAGCCCTTGATGAATCAGCCCGGAACAAAAATGAATTATAATTCAGGTTCTTCACATTTGTTAAGTTATATTTTACAAAAGACAACTAACATGACGACGGAACAATTTGCAAAGATACATCTATTTGATCCTTTACATATTACTGACTATGAATGGCAGCAAGATCCACAGGGGATTTTTGTCGGCGGCTTTGGCATGAAAATGAAAGCAGAAGACATGCTGAAAATCGGGTTGTTATGTCTACAAAATGGATATTGGAACGGACAGCAACTTGTATCTTTAAGCTGGATTGAGCAATCCCATCAAGAAAGATTTACAACATACGAACATATTGGAGCATACGGTTATCATTGGTGGGTATTAGATCCAAGCAACTTCAATATGCCATACCATACATATTTTGCGATGGGATATGGCGGACAATATATTATTATTGTTCCTCAATTAGAGCTAGTTGCAGTCATTAGTAGTCAAATGCCAAAGCGAGGCTTAGTGCCGCTTAAAATGTTTGTAAAACATTTACAAGAAACGTACTAAAAAGGACAGGTTTTGCCCGTCCTTTTTATCTGCTACTTTTGGATAATAAGGGCCGATTGATGGAAGTTTCACTTCATACGAATCGCATTGTAAAACAACAAACCTGCTTTTTCTATCTAACATTTGTTCTTCTGTTACAGTATTTTCTTTTCTCTTATCTAGGTGTTTCTTTAAAATAAATGTTTAAAAATTTTTCTGTTTTTGTTTCAAATTCTACATCAACAAATACCCCGAACTCTCTTCCGTTTTCTCTTAACCATAACTTAAATTGTTCTACTGATATATTTACTGTTTTAGGACGTCTACCAATATGAAGGTAATCAATAATATCAGCTTGCGGATATTTTTCTTTCGTCTTTTGCACCGCAAGCTTTCCCCATTTTGCATATGGAGGTTGCGCATGACTGATGGAGAAAGGTCTATATATAAGTAAAGCTATTGTAATAATTCCAATACATATAAATAAACGAGTATGTAAATGTTTCATACTAAGCTCCTTTATCTCGCTACTTTTGGGCAGTAGGCCCCCGCTGATTAAAGTTTCACTTTATAGCATTTTCCATAGTGTTTACACTTAAACAAATTCATATGAATTTGCCTTTTTTTGTCTTCCTTACATAAAACCGCATCATTTACAAAAAATAACCTTGAAATCATCGTCATATTCAAGGAGGTTGAACTATGCGTCGTAAAGCTTTCTTCAAAGTACCGCTTTTACTCGTTACATTGGCGACTGCTTTGTTAGTAAGTAGTATCCATGAGAAGGAAGTAGGTGCTTTTTCCAATCAAGTTATTCAAAGAGGAGCTTCTGGAGAAGATGTAACCGAACTACAATCGAGGCTCAAATATATTGGATTTTACAACGGAAAAGTAGATGGTGTCTTTGGTTGGGGCACTTATTGGGCACTTCGGAATTTCCAAGAAAAGTTCGGGTTACCGGTTGACGGACTTGCAGGTCCAGCTACAAAACAAAAACTCGTTAAAGCTACAAAATACGAAAAACAATCCAATAACACAGCAAATAAGCAAAATAACAAACCGGCGCCAAATAAAGGTACAAATGTTCCAAATGGATATTCGCAAAACGATATTAAAATATTGGCAAATGCTGTATATGGAGAATCTCGCGGTGAACCTTATATCGGACAAGTTGCCGTAGCAGCTGTTATTTTAAATCGCGTCAGTAGCCCGTCTTTTCCAAATACGGTGGCAGGTGTGATTTATGAGCCTCGTGCCTTTACCGCTGTTGCGGATGGACAAATCAATTTAACACCAAATGAAACAGCAAAAAAAGCTGTACTTGATGCGATTAACGGATGGGATCCATCTGGAGGCGCGATTTATTACTTTAATCCAGATACAGCAACAAGCAAGTGGATTTGGAGTCGTCCGCAAATCAAAAAAATTGGAAGACACATTTTTTGTAACTAGTTAGGAGGTGGATGAGATATGTTTAGAGGTCTCATTATCGTTTTATTAACAATTGGAGTTGTAGGTACAGGATATTGGGGATATAAAGAACACCAAGAGAAAAATGCGGTATTAATTCATGCTGAAAATAACTACCAGCGGGCATTCCATGATTTAGCGTATCAAGTCGATTTATTACACGATAAAATTGGGACAACATTAGCAATGAATTCACGAACATCATTATCACCTGCATTAGCTGACGTGTGGCGCATCACATCTCAGGCACACTCTGATATTGGCCAATTGCCACTTACATTGCTTCCGTTTAATAAAACAGAAGAATTTCTATCGAATATTGGAGACTTTAGTTACCGTACAGCTATACGCGATTTAGATAAAGAACCATTAAACGATCAAGAATATAATACACTCCAGCAGCTATATAATAATGCTGCAAATATTCAAGATGAACTGCGCAAAGTACAGCATCTTGCCCTAAAAAACAACTTACGTTGGATGGATGTTGAATTAGCTCTTGCCTCTAATAATAATCAAGCTGACAACACAATCATCGATGGCTTTAAAACAGTGGAAAAAAACAGTCAATCTTACTCCCAAAGCCATTTTGGACCAACGTTTACAAGTTTGGAAAAAGAGAAAAAAGGCGAGACGCACATATCTGGTCCAAAAATTTCGGAAGACCAAGCAATAAATATTGCAAAATCTTTCCTTAGCTTAAAGGGATCTGAAAACATTTCTGTTGAAAAAAGTAGCAAGGGAGCAAAAGAAAAATTTTATAGCATTACTGTAAAGGATCCAAAGACAAATAGTGAAACGAATATGGACATTACTGAACAAGGCGGCTTTCCAATTTGGGTTATCAACAATCGGGAAATTAAAGAACAAAAAATTGGCTTAAAAGAAGCAGGAGATAAGGGGCTTTCCTTTTTAAAACAAAATAAATTTAAAAACATGGAATTATATGAAAGTTCTCAATACGATTCTGTCGGTGTTTTCACATTCGTAACGAATCGGGACAACGTGCGTATATATCCAGAATCCATTCAAATGAAAATTGCGCTCGATGACGGTTCGATTGTCGGTTTTTCGGCAAAAGACTATTTAGCTTCTCGTAAAGATTTAAAATTTCCAAAACCAACACTATCGGTTGCGGATGCACGGAAGAAAATCAATCCTAATTTAAAAGTTATGGAAGAGCGTGAAGCAGTCATTGTAAATGACTTGCATAAAGAGGTACTATGTTATGAATTTTTAGGAACACTTGGAAAAGACACATATCAAATCTTTATTAATGCCAATAATGGCATGGAAGAAAAAGTGAAAAAATTACAAAGTGTAGAACAAGTTTTTGATTAATGAATAGGAGTGACACTTTTGAAAAAAATTTTTTACCTTTGTATCTGTTTGCTTCTAATAGCAAGCTGTAGTACAAAAAAGAACGATAATGCAGCGAGTCCAAGTCCAACGTCGAATGCTAAATTAATTAGAACAAAAAGTGAAACAAATCAAGACGTTACATATAAATCAGATGAAAAAGTAGCGGATCACTTGACAAAACTAGCATCGAGTGTACCGGGTGTAAACGATGCGACGGCAATTGTACTTGGCAAATACGCAGTTGTTGGAATTGATGTCAATGCAAAGCTAGACCGTTCTAGAGTAGAGACTATTAAATATTCAGTAGCGGAAAGCTTAAAACATGATCCACTCGGAGCAAATGCAGTCGTTGTAGCAGATATTGATACGTATCAACGCTTAAAAGATATGGGGAAACGAATAAAAGAAAGAAAAGCTGGTGAAGGCATTCTTGATGAACTCGCAGCGATTGTGGGTCGTGTAATGCCACAAGTTCCAAATGATGTATTTGAAAAAAAGCAGATCAATCCAACTAAAGAAAATAATCAACAATTAAACAAAAGTGAACAAAATGAACTAAAACAAGAACAAGTTGATCAATCCAATCAAAATTTAAAACGATAAAAAATAATCCCTGTGTTATAGCACGGGGATTATTTTTCGAAAATAAAAACTGAATATTTTATTTATTACTGAAAATGTTGTATGATTTTGCATGAAAGAAAACATATGTTTTTGCAAATGGAGGAATATACGTCATGCAAATGAATAATTCTATTCAACTCGTTCCATATACGGAAGAATTTAAAGGATTATTACAAGCGTTTACTTTACCTGAAGAACAAGTGCAATTTACATCTCATCCAATGGATTTACTCAAAAAAGCAGAACAAGATCCAACCCGAAATCCTATCGTCATTTTAGCTGACGACAAACCAGTCGGTATTTTTGCTTTGCAATCTGGTAATCGTGTACGAGAATATACAAATAAAGAACATTCTTTACTTCTTGTTTCATTTTCAATCGATTACACAGAACAGGGAAAAGGATATGCAAAACAAGCATTATATCAACTACCGAATTATGTATATACATATTTTCCAAACATAGAGGAAATTGTGTTAGCAGTCAATGAAAGAAATATTCCTGCGCAAAAATTATATGTAACCGTCGGATTTGAAGATAGAGGACACCGTAGAATGGGACCAATTGGACCACAAATTGTTTTATACTTATCATTGGAAAAGAAAACTTCAGAAGACACAAGATAAATTAACTATATTATAATAATAAGAGGATTATGCATTTGGTGTGAGAGTGTATATCCTCTTTATTGAGTTTTATAAACTATTGAAAACATTTACGGAGGATACTATGCAGATAAAATTAATACTTGCCGGATATGGTACTGTTGGAAAAGAATTTGTAAAACTCATTCATGAAAAATCATCCTTTATTCAAAAAGAATTCGGTTTAGAGTTAATCCTTGTTGGTATTATTGGACGTGATTTCAAATTATATCATCCAGAAGGGCTTTGTATCGATACTTTACTTAAACTAGGCGGGGGATCAGAAGCTTTACACAAATATATAGAACAACATTCCGTTCATAACGAAAAAATGAATGGTCATGTTTTCGTTGAATCTACACCAACAAATCTCGAAAATGGCAATCCAGGAAAGCAGTATATTTTACAGGCCATTGAAAACGGAATGGATATTGTTTCTATTTCAAAAGGAGCGCTTGTTACATCATGGAAAGAAATAAGTGAAGCAGGTCAGTTCGCAAATATTCGCATCCGTTATAGTGGCGCAACAGCAGCGGCACTTCCTACACTAGATATAGGTCAATTGAGCTTAGCAGGATGCAAGATTGAACGTATTGAAGGCATTTTAAACGGTACAACAAATTATATTTTAACGAAAATGCATGAAGACAGCACTTCATATGAAGAAGCGTTGCAACAAGCACAGCAAAAAGGAATTGCTGAAACAAATTCTTCATTAGATGTAAGCGGAATGGATAGTGCTTGTAAGTTATTGCTGCTATCGAACAGTTTACTGCATACAGAATATACACTTGAAGATATAAGCATTGAAGGGATAGAAAATCTATCAAAACAAGATATACAAAAAGCAAAAGAACAAGGAAAACAATTCAAACTACTAGCTAAAGCATATACAGACGATGATGGGGAAGTGCGGCTTGAAGTACAACCACATGCAGTAGATTCAAACCATTCACTAGCAAGTGTTATAGGAACCGAAAAAGGCATTACCTTTTACACGGATACAATGGGAGCGGTTTCTTCCATCGGCGGCGCTTCCAATCCAAAGGGAGCTGCAGCAGCAGCTTTAAAAGACGTAATCAATCTATATCGAAAAGATATTTTATAACCTGACATACAATTATGTACAAATCCTGCCTAATTGGAAGAAGTGGGATTTGTCATTTCCTAATATAAAAATAGTAATCTATTGTCAATTATCATTGAGTTTTTTTGTTTACTTTTTGGTATGAGTAGGATTAAGATATTTTTTAAACACGTTATTGTTTAACTAGTTGTACATATACAAAACAGAAAAATACCATTATGATATAGAAGCTAGAAAGAAAGCTGAAAGGGATTGAGAATTGTGAAAAAACTTGATGTACTGTTAATGGTGCTCAGTGTCCTGTTCCCAGTTACAGGTATAATGAAACAAATGCCTCTACAATTATCATTATTTATGGGAGGATTATTGTTTTTAACTAGTTTTGGAAGTTATTATGCAAAAAAAATGCATTCACGAATATTTAGTTGGGTAGCTTATACAGCATTTATCACACTCTTACTGGCCATTTGGAATCAATTCGTAACAACCGGCTCCTTAGTAGCAAATGCCAAAATTGCTGCATGTATTGCTGTGATCCCGTTTTTATTCCGATTCCGTACGTATGCAATTACATTAGGATTACTCGCATTATGGGGCACTATGTTGTGGGATATAAAACAAGTACAATCATTAGCCGTTCTAGGACGGATGATGAACTTGCTCACAACAGAACGATTGTATTTAGTCATTTTAGTGGCAGGTTTCTTACTTGGTGGGTTACTTGCAAACGCACTACATCGTGATAACAGTAGTAACAGACAAGAAAAATCAAGCGCATTTAAACAAAAAAAGAAGCGAATGAGACCTACATTTAAAATTCGCATTCCAAATTTGCCAAGAATTAAATTTAAAATGTTTAAGTTCGGTAAAAAATCTTCCAAACAAAGAGAAACTCGTCCGTATGAACGAAACTATGAAGAGAGAACACCAACTTATCATACAACACAAACAGAACAACATAGCAATACTGGAACGATACAAGGACAAACGAGAATGGAACGAAGAAAAAATCGTTATAATGCATAAAAAATATGTTTGTACAACTATAAAAACCCGTAATACCCTGTAATAATCAATGGGGTATGCGGGTTTTTTCATTGTATATTAAATATCGAAATTTTTTATGAAGACAAAATATATAATTAACGATCTTATAGTAAAATAAATAAAAATACATTAATAACAGGGAGGACATCATGCAAGAAAAATATGTACTCGCCTTTTTGCAACCGCAGTATCCAAACCTAGCTCATATTGCATATAGCATAGAAAAGAGCATTTATAATGATCCGCATGGAACAATCGTTAAAGCTCGTCTATTTGGAGAAGCTGTTGCAAATGAAATTTGGGATAAAGAAAATTTACAAAGTAGATATGAGATAAAGTATATAGAGCGCATATATAAGCTATTTCATGAAGGAATTATAGATGAAAAGTTCTGCAATTATTTTGGCTTAATTCATAATATCGGCAATAAAGCTGCTCATAATGTGCATTATGGTAGTATCGTAGAATCCATACAAATCTATCGTGCTGTCTTTAAAATCGCAGTTTGGTTTATGGAGTTATATGGCGATTTCAGCTTCAAAGCTCCGGAATATCGCGATCCAGAGATGCCACAAAAGACATCTGAAATTAGTAGCGATGAATTAACAGAACTATTAAGTAAGACAGTGGAAGAAACGATCGGAAAATCCATTCAAACAACGATACAAGAAGTATTCGTACAAATGATGCAACACCAAGAGATAATCAATGTCGCTGTCATAAAACAAGAAGAAACACTAATTGTTATTTCTAATGAAGAGAAAATAGAAGAAGCACCAATTGTTATTTCTAATGAAGAGAAAATAGAAGAAGCACCAATTGTTATTTCTAATGGAGAGAAAATAGAAGAAGCACCAATTGTTATTTCTAATGGAGAGAAAATAGAAGAAACACCAATTGTTATTTCTAATGGAGAGAAAATAGAAGAAACACCAATTGCTATTTCTAATGGAGAGAAAATAGAAGAAACACCATTTGTTATTTCTAACGAAGAGAAAATAGAACAAGTACCTGACACAACTTTTGATTTAGTTACATATCTTCAAAAATACAATGTAGATGTAATTGACAGACGTGAATCTGGAAGTACATTGTGGGTGCTTGGCGGCTGGGAGCTAAATGGAATTTTATTTCCATTAAAAGAAAAGAACATATTTTTTCGCTTTGTGGCAGGAGGCAATCGTATGACAAAAAATAAACCAGCTTGGTTTTTATTTGGTTCATACTTAACAAATAAAAAAGGCGAGACAACATCAAAACAAGATACACAGCAAGAGCAGGCAGTAACCACGCAGTTTGATCTTATGACATATTTGAAAGCACAAGATGTTGAAATATTAGATAAACGCAATCACGGCGGAACATTATGGATTATCGGCGGTAGGGAGCTTAATAAAATTTTATTCCCACTAATAGAACATAAAATCTTTTTCTATTATATGGCGAAAGGGAATCGGACGACAAAAAATAAACCAGCTTGGTTTTTGATGAGAAAATAATGAAGGAAAATGTAAATCTACCATTCTTTAAACAATTGTCTCATTGTTCTCCATTGCATTTCTCCATATTATCTAGGATTTCCGTAATAAACCTTCCTTGCAAATACTATAAAATTGAATATCGCCTGAAAGCATTAATACAAAAAGGGATTTTTCATGTGACAGGATCTTTACATTCCATGCAGTCTTATAGCGTACGCTTAGCACAATAAGAAAAATGATAGCGAATGAAAGGGGATGTACATGTGGACATCTCCTTTTTTTATTTTCAAATAAAAAGTAATGTACGATTGTAATTTTCTGAATTCATATACAAAAAAATATGATAGAGAAGATGTACCTAACATAGTAAAGTTAGAGTAGTCCATTATATAAATTAACAAGCAAGGGATGTATATATGAACATCTCCGTTTTTGTTTCAACATAAAAAGCAATATTTAGTCGTAATTTTCGCAACTTTTATAAAAATCGATGCGTTATAATGGTCATTAGGTGCTATGATCACCAAATATTTTTAAAGATGGAGGTTGGAAGTATGTCTTCAAGCAATGAAATGAATCGTAATACATTATCGGAAATACAATTAACTTCATCAAAATTTAAACATGAAGCATATAACATTTACAAAGAGTTACGCGCATCTCATCCTGTGTATCAGGTATATCCTCATAATTGGCTTATTACAAGATATGAAGATGCAGTGAGTCTTTTGAAAGATGCACGATTACTGAAAAATGCTGAAAATGTATTTAGTAAAGAAGAATTTGAAGCCTCTTTTACACTAGAAAATGGAGAATTTTTGAGAAAACAGATGCTAAACTCTGATCCACCTGACCATAGTCGCTTAAGATCCCTTGTTCAAAAAGCTTTTACTCCGCAGATGATTTTACAACTGAAAGATAGTATCCAATCCATTGCTGATACTTTACTAGATAAAGTAGAACACCAGCACACTATAAACCTTGTAAACGATTATGCTTTCCCGCTGCCGATTATTGTGATAAGTGAGATGCTCGGTATCCCTCAAGAAGATCGAGATAAATTTAGAATATGGTCACATGCAGTCATTGATTCTCCAGAGACGCCAGAAGCTATTCTTGAAGTCGATAAAAAACTAGGTGAATTCGTTCACTATCTACAATATTTAATAGATACAAAACGAGAAAATCCTTCAGACGATTTAATAAGTGCATTAATACAAGTAGAAAGCGAAGGAACAAAATTAAGTGCACCAGAATTAAGTTCGATGATTATGCTGCTTATCGTTGCTGGACACGAAACAACTGTCAATTTAATTACAAACATGACGTTAGCGTTACTTGAGCATCCTGATCAGTTGCAGCTTCTACGACAAAATCCTGATTTAATTGATTCAGCAATTGAAGAATCATTACGCTTTTACAGCCCTGTTGAATTAACGACTATGCGCTGGGCAGCGGAATCATTTACATTACATGGTCAAAAGATTCAGCCAAAAGATGCAATTATCATTTCATTAGCCTCTGCCAATCGCGATGGAATGATATTTCCAAACGCAGATGTTTTTGATATTACAAGAAAGAATAACCGTCATCTTTCTTTTGGACATGGTATTCATTTTTGCCTTGGTGCGCCACTCGCACGTTTAGAAGCGAAAATTGCAATTCCTACCTTATTACACCGAATGCCTAATCTTAAAATAAAAGGAACAAGGGAGGACATAAAGTGGAGTGGTAATTATTTAATGAGATCATTAGAGGAATTACCATTATCTTTCTAACCGAATATACATGAAATAGTATGACACCCCTTTAGGTTGTTAATACTAAACAAAAAGGAGGTGTCATACTATGGCTCAAGATGTTCTTTGTGAAGTAAATAACTGCAAGTACTGGGGTAATGGGAATAAGTGCAATGCAGAGGCTATTTATGTAGTAAGTCATACAGGTAAACAAGCATCTGATAGTAAAGAAACAGATTGTAAAACTTTTATACCAGAAGTTTAATTTTCTAGGGGTAGCCATGATGTGGGTTACCCTTTTATTATTTATATTATTGATAATAAATATCGTTTTCATTCATAGTTTTATACATTTTTTTATTTCAAGAAAGAATATTACTGCATTGAAGTAATATTGCTTGTTTCTTATATATGTTGTTCTATTCAACTTTGTAAAACAAATAAATAACGGGTTTCATATCTTTAAATGAACCTCATTTTAACAAAACAGACATGGATTATTTTCTGATAGCCGAGAAAAATATCTTTTCTAACGATTTTTAAATTATAAATATGTATTTAGCACATATTTATAATTTTATTACAAAAACCATTTAATCCTTGACATGAAATGCGTTTCATAAATTATAACTAAGATGTTGTTAAATACACTCGGATATGAGAACGACATCAATCGTTATATAGAAATGAAAGCAGGGAATAGAATGAAACTCATTGCAATTGATTTAGACGGAACTCTTCTTACATCAAAAAAAGTAATTAGTGAAGAAAATGCTATCGCTATTAAGGAATGTCAGAAAAAAGGACATGTTGTAGCTATTTGTACAGGGCGCTCTATAATAGATGTTCAAAAACTTTTGCAAGAAGCAAATTTAAACTGTCCTATCATTGCAGAAAACGGTGCAATTTTGTATTCAAATAACAAAATGTTACAACGATATCCAATCGCAACTGAACATGCGAAAGAAATTGTTGATTACCTAGAAGAAAGAAATATGTTTTATCAATTGTACACCGATCAAGGTGTATACGTTCCAGAATATGGCGAAGCAAGGGTTCAGTTTGAGATGGATTTTATAATACAATCTGATTTACTTACTGATAAAGAAGAACTAAAGCATATAGCAGCTTTATATTTACAGCATACTGAAATCAATAAAATCGCAAGTTGCAAATCACTATTTTCAAAGCAAATTCATATTCATAAAATACTACCATTCTCGTATCAGAAGGACAATTTAATGTTATTGAAAGATCAATTCATCAATAATAAGGAATTATCAATTACCGCATCTTACTGGCACAATCTTGAAATCAATCATATTCACGCCCAAAAGGGAAATGGCTTATATACGTTAGCGAACCATCTTGGTATATTAAGGGAACATACTGTTGCAATTGGTGATGGTTTAAACGATATGTCTATGATGGAGAAAGCTAACGTATCTATCGCAATGGGAAATGCGGTAGAAGAAATCCAGGCAATTTGTCGATATAAAACACTTTCAAATGATGACCACGGTGTTGCTTATGCTCTTCGCCACTATGTCTTACATAATATAAATAGTTAATGATGAAAAAGAGAACAATTTTTGTTGGAATTTGTTCTCTTTTTTTTGTTTTTATTCACTTTCCCCCTCAATTCTATTGAAAAACAAAAAATTTCTAAATAACTTTTCTTTTTCTATGTACCTTAATGAATATAATTCGTATAATAAAAAAGCTAAATAAATTAAAAATTAAACATAATTAAAAAATTTATATAAATACATTTAAATTACATTTATTGAGGTAGAGGTGGGAGTATAATATGTACCGGCTTACGGAACTTATTAATATTGAAGAAATACAAACAATAGCAGAACAATTTTATCTTTTAACACATATTTCACATCAGCTTCTTGATTGTAATGGAGAGGTATTATTTCATTACGGTACACAATCCATCGATTTAAATTTACATATAAAAATTCATGTTCCGATTATAATAAATGAACAAGCTATTGGTTCCTTCATCATTTTTGCTCCTAAAAATAATGTTGAGTCTTGCACAATATATTTCAAATCTCTTGCAGCGTTAATGACTAGTAAATTGCATCAACTTAAGGAAAATCTATCAATACCTACTGAAAATCTGCATACCATTTTACAAAACATGCCCGTTTTAGTTAACGCATGTGATGAACAAGGTGTTTTCGTTGTATGGAATAGAGAATGCGAGCTAGTAACTGGTTATAGCGCAGCTGAAATTGTTAAAAATCCTCATGCACTAGAGTTACTCTATCCCGATGAAGAATACCGAAATCAACAGATACATGAATTTTCTGTGGTAGGTAAAAACTTCCGGGGTTGGGAAATGGTGCTTACTTGTAAAAACGGTGATAAAAAAACGATTGTGTGGTCAAATCTATCAGAAGAGTTCCCTGTTCCTGGATTTAGCCATTGGGCAATTGGTATTGATATTACGCATCGAAAAAAGGTAGAAGAGGAACTCATTGAAAAATCTTCAGAGCTAGAATTAATCTTTAAAGCACTTCCAGATTTATGTTTTTTAACAAACTTTGACGGAACAATCGTTGATTATAAAGCGGGCTGTCCATCAAAGTTTTATGTACCTGTCGAACAATTTATGGGGAAAAAATTTCAAGATGTTTTACCTTCAGATATCGCTGGGGAGCTGCATGAAGCAATTGCAGAAATACAACAGAAAAATTCTATGGAAATTGTAGAGTATTCCTTACCAGTGCATGATAGTACTTATTTTTTTGAAGCACGATGTTTGCCACTTTTAACAGATAAAGTTATGGTTATAGTTCGTGATATTACAGAGAGGAAAAAGACAGCGGAATTATTAAATAAATCAGATACATTAGCTGCGGTTGGTCAACTTGCTGCAGGAGTTGCGCATGAAGTGCGAAACCCTCTAACTGTCATTAAAGGATTTATACAATTATTACAAACTCGAGAAAGACATGATACAGAATATTTTCAACTCATGATTTCTGAAATTGAGCGAATCGAATCTATCATTCATGAGTTTTTATCAATCGCTAAACCGGAGATTATTTCTTTCGAAAGGAAAAATCTTTGTTTTATATTGGAAAATGTTGTGTCATTAATTAACACAAAGGCAATTATGACAAATATTAATATTGAATGCCAAACATATCCTGACTTCTTGTATATTGATTGTTGCGAAAATCAATTAAAGCAAGTATTTATCAACATTTTACAAAATTCAATTGAAGCAATGCCAAATGGAGGGGAAATCATAATTACTGCTAAAAAAAAGAACGACAATGAGGTAGTGATTTGTATTTCAGATGAGGGAATGGGGATTCCGGAAGAAAGAATTATAAAACTCGGAGAACCTTTTTATAGCACGAAAGAAAAAGGAACAGGTCTTGGTTTAATGATTAGCTATAAAATTATTGAAAGTCATCAAGGAAGAATTCATATAACAAGTAAAGTGGGAATAGGGACCTCGGTGGAAATTTATTTACCAATTTCTCAATCTGTTTAATAGAAAAAATGTTTTGTGATTTTAAGTGAATATCTATATAAGGGTAAAAGAATCTATTTTTCTATTGGTAAATTCTTTTACTCTTATTTTATTTGACAAATCAAACTACCAGCTTTGCATAAAAATACCTCTTCTACGGATAGACAGCATTTTATTGTCATATGTCATAATACCAAAACCCACACATGGAAAGTATCTGATGAAAACTGTATGCAGTGGAGGGAATTATTGATTATACACTTTCTCATCTAATTTTAATCTTTCTTTCACAGTCTTTTCTTTTTTTATGGTTAAAATATAAATCAACAATTACTTTACATAAGTGCAGAGAGAAGGGGATGAAAATGTCAAAAGGTCTATTCAATCAAGTTTTTCATTTATCTATAAAAATTATAGGGTCTTGTATTATTGCATTTAGTGTTACAATATTAGTGTTGAATTTCATGGTAGGAGATCAAATGGTATTAAAAGGTCTGAATAAAAATCTTGGTTCTCTGGCAGAATACGGAGCGATTGCAGCAGGTTCTTTATGGTTATTTCGTAATATTTGGTTATATTTGCATAAAAGGAAAATAACGGTTGCAAAATACACAAAAGAACTTTATATGTTATTAAAGAAATACCATATGTTTATCGGATATGCAGTTTTTTCAGTTGCTACTTGTCATGGTATATATTTTTTAATGGTAGGTAGCCGTCATATGATTCGGATTTATAGTGGAATTTTTACCTTGATAGGATTAATTCTTGTTGCGATAGCAGGGATTCTATTACACAAACTAAAAGACAAGAAAAAATATATAAAGTATCGAAAAGCTCACCAGATTGTTGCCATTATATTTGGAATTGGATTACTTATTCACCTTTACGTATAGGAGTGATAGTATTGCAACGAATTTTAATTATAGAAGATGAAGAAAGTTTAGCAGAATTTTTAGAGTTAGAACTAAAATATGAAGGATATGCAGTAGATGTTGTGTATGATGGACGAAAAGGATTAGAAACTGCTCTTAACCATAATTATGACATTATTCTTCTTGATTTAATGCTTCCTGGTCTTAACGGAATAGAAGTATGTCGCCGATTACGTGCAACAAAAGAGACACCTATTATAATGCTAACAGCTCGTGATAGTATTATGGATCGTGTAACTGGATTAGATAGCGGTGCAGATGATTATTTACCAAAGCCTTTTGCCATTGAAGAATTATTAGCAAGAATGCGTGTAATCTTAAGGCGGAATCAAAAAGAAGAACATAAAAATAAACTCCTTTTAAGATTTAAAGATTTAGAACTCGACGTAGAATCTCGAACGTTGCACAAAATAGAAGAGATCATTGAATTAACAAATAAAGAATTCGAGTTACTGATGATGTTTATGAAAAATATTAATCGTGTATTGACAAGAGATATGCTTTTGGAGCAAGTATGGGGATACAATGCAGTGGTGGAGACGAATATAGTAGACGTATATGTTCGTTATTTACGTAATAAATTGAATAGCCAAGACAAAGAAACTTATATTCAAACTGTCAGAGGCGTAGGGTATGTGATGCGATGATGAAGCAATTAAAAAAACACATCCGAAATCTTCCTATAAAATGGAAATTAACACTATGGTCAAGTGCATTATTATTTATCTTGTTCTTTTTATACAATATTTTACAGTATGTTATCATTGACCATTGGACGCTAAATTATGAAAAAAAACAAATTGATAGGCAAGTAAAAGAAATAGCAGCCTATTTCAATAACGAGAATACAAATCACACAGCAAATACAATTGAAAATAGCAAAGAGTTTCTTGCAAGTATAAATGATAAAAATCAAATGATTCGAATTTTGGATGAAAAAGGAAAAGTACTTGTCACTGTTTCCCGTGACTTTAATCCGAACTGGGTTGTTCCAATGAATGTCGATCAATCAGAAACCTCTATGACAAGGCATCTTGAAGATAATGTACTTGTGCAGCGTATGCCTATTACAACACGTACATTTACTGGCACAATTGAAGTTGGGCAAACTTTCGAAGCTTTCGATCATTTAATGAAGCTGATTTTTCTCGTTATGGTAGCTGCTGGTATCGGCGGATTATTACTCAGCTTTTTAGGCGGTACAATTCTCGCAAAGCAACTTTTATTAAGTGTTCAAGCCATTACAGATACGATGAATAAAATTAAGACAAATGGTTTAAAAGAAAGAGTACCGATTCGTGAAAATAACGATGAATTTGCCAAGCTTGGATTGCTTTTTAATGAGCTAATGGACAATTTAGAAACTTCCTTCACGCAACAAAAGCAATTTGTTGAAGATGCATCTCATGAATTACGCACACCACTTGCGATTATACAAGGACATCTCTCTATGTTAAATCGTTGGGGGAAAAATGATCCTGATGTCTTACAAAAATCTCTGAATTCGAGTTTAAAAGAAGTAGATCGTCTCAATAAGCTTGTATCAGAGTTATTAGAATTATCTCGAGCAGAATCTGAACAAATATATCCTGTTGCAGCAGAGCCTGTACATGTAAATTCAGTAATAGAACAAGTCACACAAAATTTCGAATTGTTACATGCTGACTTTCAATTTAATAGACAGTTACATGCGAATCATGCATATGTTTCTATTCCTTCTTCTTATCTCGAACAAATTTTAGTCATCATACTAGATAATGCTATAAAATATACAAAAGAACATGAAAAACAAATTTGTTTGAAAAGTGAGGTAGAAGAAGATAAAATTAAGATTACCATTATAGATTATGGAGTAGGCATACCTGAATCTGACTTACCATATGTACTCAATCGTTTTTATCGAGTTGATAAAGCAAGAAGCCGGAAACAAGGTGGAAATGGATTAGGGCTTTCCATTGCAAAGCGCCTTACTGAAAAATACAATGGACGTATCATGATAGACAGTAAAGAACAAGTAGGAACAAAGGTTACTTTATCGTTTTATTGTGTAAAAAATATATAACAAAAGCGGAAGATATATACGATATCTTCCGCTTTTGTTATATAGGAGGAGAAAGACTAGCATGAAAATTGTTAAGCTACAGAAGAAAAATGAGAAAAAGATGAGAAAAAATTAAAGCGTATTTCATATAGCTAGTGTATAATGTGTAAATCAACAATAATTAATAACATGTTTAATTA
The DNA here is from genome assembly GCF_050474045.1 of Bacillus sp. S2(2024). Lineage (NCBI taxonomy): Bacteria > Bacillati > Bacillota > Bacilli > Caryophanales > Bacillaceae > Bacillus > Bacillus sp. S2(2024). Next base: position 2,039,819 of record NZ_JBFLUS010000003.1, on the reverse strand, counting down.
AGTAAGGAGAAACTGATATGAATTACACAATATTTCACTGGATCAATAGTTGGGCAGGGTCGTCTACTTTTCTAGATAAAGGGATGATATTCATTACAAAGAGCGCGCCCTTTGTTGCAATTATTTTCCTGCTTTCTTTATGGTTTAGCAACAAGCAAAAAGAGGCCGCTATACGTAAGCAATATACAGCTTTGTATATGGTTCTTTCTCTTGGTATAGCATTACTTGTAAATGCTGTGATTCACTTAGTATATTATCATCCACGACCATTTGTCACATACCATGTACACCAATTAGTATCACACGCTAATGATTCTTCGTTTGTAAGTGATCATGCTGTACTTGTATTCTCTATCGCATTTACAATGCTTTTACGTGGAGAAGCTTGGAAAAATATCGCTTTACTTTGGGCTATATTGGTTGGGATTTCACGTATATATGTTGGTGTCCATTACCCAGCAGATATTATAGGAGGAGCTGTTTTAACTTTCGTAACAAGCGCTTTAGTTATTAAATATACAAGTAAAATAGAACCTTTGGCACAGTTATTGTTTACGATTTATGCTAAAATAACAAAACGAATTCCGTTGCTGTCTAAGTATGATCACACAATGTGAGTGATCTGAAACTGGATTTTATTTAAAATCGGAGTTTAACATATTTTCGAAATTCATCCCCATCTTCAAACGCGTAACGGGCAGTAGCTCAGCGGTAAGATAGGGATGAATTTTTATTAGGCACAGCCTAGCTCACTTGTAAGAACAACCAATTGTTATTGTGGTGGATACATTCCATATCTGATATATTTACCTATTTATAAGATTTAGATGGGTTTTGTATATATTGTCCGTTGATATCTTGTACGTACATCATTTTTCTTGTAAATCCTGCCACAAATCCTACTTATCCAAATCCTTTTATCTTATCACCTAAATAGATTCCATTTACATGTAGTGTATTTTTCTTGTTTCTGTTTGCATTTGTATTTGACATACAGTGTCTACTATTTGGAAAAAGTTTAGTATATAGATTAATGGTCATACTAGTAATAATATACATCAATTTAAAGGATGATAGTATGATCTATATCTATACAGACTATGGCGGAACACATACAACTTCATTAGCAGCAGCGTACCATTTGAATAAGCTGCCAACTGATCGAAAACTTATGAAAGATGAAATATTAAATGTTGATTATTTCAATAAATTAAAAACCTCTGATATGGGGAAAATCATTTTTCATGGACGAGATGAAAATGGAGATCCTGTTTATACAGTTGGCCACGGTGCATCTAAAGTTGTCGTTCCAGCTTTAAAAAATTTAAGTGTGCTATTACAAGATAAATATCAAAACCATGAAAAAATTGTATTCTCTAATACATCACCAACTGTTCCAATCGCTATGACATTTGGTGGTTTATTTTCAAGAAGATTAAAAATCGATTTTATTGGTGTACCATTATTAGTTTTCGGCGCAAAACAAGCCTGTAATAATATTATTAGGCTTGTAGAATATACGAAACAAGCCGGAAGACTTACAAATGATGATGTTGTAGTATTAGAAAATGAAAACTTTAAATAGTTTATAACAAAAAGGATGGCTAACAATATATTAGCCATCCTTTTTGTTATAATATCTCAACTTTTTGTCGAATCACAATCTTGTCAATGTCCTCTTCTTCATCACCAACATATAAACCACGTTCTTTCAAATACATCTCAAAATACAAATCAGCTTCAGCACGCTCATCGTATGGCTTCACAGATAAAACAAATCCCATTTTATTTTGTTCTTCCAATTCAACCGTAGAAATATAGGCTGGGATTTTATTACGTAAAAATAACTCTTTAACTGGAATAATCATGTCTTTCATTAACTTTGATAAAAGACTCATTTCAAATTCAAAATTAAAGCGATCAATGCTAGATAAATCTGCAAAAACAACCCCAATAAAACCAGTATTAAAAATTTCTTGGTAATCTACTTCTTCTATCTCTCCATTGTAAAAATTTTTTTCAATTAAGTAATTTTTAAAATAAGCGATGCCTTCAGACTCTTTAAAAGGTTTCGTAGAAAGAACGAAACCAATTTTCTTTTGTTTATGTAAATACACGCATGATAAATAAGCAGCAACATTATGTTCAGCAAAAAGAGAACTTGTTGCTTGTACAAGACCATCTAATACATGATGTGCAATGTGTAGTCGTTTACGGGAAAAATAATATGATTTTTTTTGTAATTCCAATGTATCGATAAACACAGAGCCAATAAAGCCTGTATTTGAAATGGTAGGAGTATGCTTTTTTCTTCCTCTGCGTTTATTTTGAGCCAATGTAATCCATCCTTCCTAATACCCATCCGATAGGGGAGAGGGAGTATAAAACGAACGTTTGTTCTTATATTAATATTGTACTATTTACTGGTTAAAAAGTAAATGTTTTATCTTTAAAAATAAAGTAAAACTTCCATCAGTGGAGGAGTTTTCTCCACTGATGGAAAGCTCTCACCAATCGGGCGCATGCCAGCAGTTATCGCCACCTATCTTGAATCTTGAGATGGGAGTCTTACTGCCCACGAATAGCGGGATAAATAAAAAGATGCCTCAAAAAGGCATCTTAAATAAGAAAAGGGGTGAGTAATTTCCCCTTATAAATTATGTATATTTATATTAAGAAATAGATACAATTTCTTCTGCATCTTCGACGTCTAAATGACAATCCATTGTACGTACATCTTGATCTTCATGGCTTCCAAAATAAATAGTAATTTTCATATGTATCGCTCCTTTATTTTAGGAATACCTAAAATAATCATTTATTGATTTCTATTATATACCACTTTACATATTCGTACAATATTCTCAATATTAAAAAACAGTTTATTTAATATTGAGAATATTTCTATAATAAAGTTATCTATATTGAAGGAGGAATTAACATGCAAAAAACACTAAAAACATTTTCTAATGAAGGAAGAGGAGTGAATATCAACTAACGAAAGATAACACTCCTACTTCCGAAAAACATCATAAAAAATGAATAGTGGAAAGTAGGAGAACATTTGAAGAAACGAACAATCGCGTCACATAACATTGAAATTTTATTTTGGGTGCAATTTTTTGGGACGATTAGTTTTTTACAACCGGTAATGACACTTTTTTATATGGAAAGAGGCTTAACAGCAACAAATATATTTGTTGTACTCATGTGTTGGAGTGGGGCTGTACTTGTTGGAGAATTACCAACAGGTATTTTTGCTGATCGATTCGGTGCAAAGTTGTCATTCTTAACAGGCTCTATCATAAAAACGTTTAGTATTTCTATTTTATTATTTGCAGATAATCTATGGCTATTTTGTCTATATAGTTTATTGAACGGTTTTTCGGTTACATTTTTCTCTGGCGCAGACGAAGCGTTAATTTATGAGTCATTAAAGGAAACGAATGAGCACCATTTAATGGATAAAGCAATGGGGAAAATCCAATCCGCAGGCTTTATTTCAATGTTAATCGCAGTAATCTTCGGTTCGTATTTTGCTAAAGATTTACGCGAAGAACAATTTACAATTTTAATTGTACTCGGAATATTATTTCATCTGATAGAACTTGTTTTATTATTTTTTATTAAAAGCCCAAAGAAACTATCATCTTACAGGGAAGAATCTTTTTCACAAGTAATCGAAGGAATAAAGGTAATTCGTAAAGCACCACAATTACTCGTTATGTTTTTAAACGTCTCTCTTGTGTTCATTCCGGCAAGTGCAGTATATGATACATTTAACCAACCATTATTTACAAACGCAGGCCTTCCTGTATTTGCAATTGGTATTATGTACGCTTTAGCTGCCATCCTTGGATACTTTTCTTCAATATCAATCGGATGGCTTACTAGCAAATTCTCACGTATAGTATTAATGAATGTAACAGGTGGTTTAGCTGTTTTAGGGCTGCTTTTATCAACGTTTTATGGAAATACACTGTGGATCGTATTAGGAGCGTTCTTTATTTTACGGTTTGTACGTGCCATTCGATATCCGATTTATTCGCAGCTTAGTAATGACATTATTCCATCTCATGTACGAGCAACAACGATTTCGTTACTGTCTATACTAGATTCGATATTGGATCTTGCTATTTTCGGAACACTATCATTCTTAGCTGTTCATACATTACCATTTGTATTTGCTGGTTGTGCATGTATTGCATGCATCGGCACGTTTTTACCGATTAAAAGTGTTAAAAAGGATATTACAGTACATCATTCAATGAATCGAAATATAGAGTAAAAAATCATCCCAAAAGCGTACAATACGCTTTTGGGGTGTATACAGTATTAAAATGTATGATTGAAAGTAACTTGAAATGATTTTATATCTCGGAGGTAAACACAATGCTATATATACAAAAGGCGAGCCAAGATGATTTACAATGGATTAATTTTCAATATAAAAAGGTTAATTTTGTGCCATCACATTTAGATAATGAAGAGATTGGAATTGCGTATTTTAATGGTCAAAAAGCCGGCTTAGGAAGGTTAGTAAAATTTGATGAAAACAATTTTGAAATGGGTGGAATATATACGTTAGAAGACTATAGAGGAAATAAAATTGCTGATAGTATCGTTGCATTTCTTATTAAGGAAGCTCAGAAACTTCAAATTCAAAATGTTTATTGCATTCCATATGAACATTTAAAACTTTTTTATAGTAAACATGGATTTCAAGAAGTAGTAGATTTAGCTGCGGTTCCTAAACAGATTATAGATAAGTATAATTGGTGCTTAAAGCAATATGATATAAAAACATTGTTAATGAAATTATAGACTTGAGAACACACATAAGCTGTGTTTTTTTGTTTTTCGAAAAAGTACAGACAAGGAAAACAAATGTATTCCTTTATAATCTCCCTCTAATACTCCAAACGATTTGCTGTATACTTGTTTCTCGATACTGATATATTCCTTATTTTATTTCGGGAAATTTTTATATTCACACTCTTAGAATTGTTTTTACATAACCCCAAATTAGGCATTTGAACAAGTTACAATACCTAATTGTAGGTCATATTTTGTTAAAGAGTGCATTCACAATAATCTATCGCCTTACTTATTTCGGGACATATTTTCATTATGGCTCGCTAAAAAAATACATGGGGGTTATGAAATGAATAATTTTCAACAAGAACTACAAACGTTAAATTTGAATGATTATCATACTGGAAATGTCGTGTACTGGGATAGCCAAAGTCCTTATCCATACTATATTGATGAGGACTATACTCGCCGTTGCGGAGGATGTGGTCGTTGCGGAGGATTCGGTCGTTGTGGAGGATTTGGTCGTTGCGGAGGATTCGGTCGCTGCGGATTCGGATGCTTTGGATGTTTTGGATGCATTGGATTTGGATGTGGCGGTTGCGGCGGTTGTGGTGGCTGTGGTGGTTGTGGCGGCGGATTCTGCTGGGACGGAGTATGCATTATTTAATTTCTGTTTTTTAATTGAAACTTCAAATTCAAAATGTATATTGCATTCCATATGAACATTTAAAACCTTTTTATAGTAAACATGGATTTCAAGAAGTAGTAGATTTAGCTGCGGTTCCTAAACAGATTATAGATAAATATAATTGGTGCTTAAAGCAATATGATATAAAAACATTGTTAATGAAATTATAGACTTGAGAACACACATAAGCTGTGTTTTTTTTGTTTTTCGAAAAAGTACAGACAAGGAAAACAAATGTATTCCTTTATAATCTCCCTCTAATACTCCAAACGATTTGCTGTATACTTGTTTTTTGATATTGGTATATTTATATTCCTTATTTTATTTCGGGAAATTTTTATATTCACACTCTTAGAATTATTTGTACATAACCCCAAATTAGGCATTTGAACAAGTTACAATACCTAATTATAGGTCATACTTTGTTGAAGAGTGTATTGAAAAAAACTATTGTCCTATCTATTACAGGACGTATCTTTATTATGGCTTGCTAATTATTTACATGGGGGTTATGAAATGAATAATTTTCAACATGAATTACAAGCGTTAAATCTGAATAATTATCAAACTGGAAATGTTGTATACTGGGATAGCCAAATTCCATATTCATACTATATTGATGAGGACTATACCCGTCGTTGCGGAGGATGTGGCCGTTGCGGAGGATGTGGTCGTTGCGGCGGATTTGGATGCTTTGGCTGCGGTGGCTGCGGTGGTTGCTTCGGATGCTCATTGTTCTGGTTTATTTAATATTGATTTGTTAACGGAAATTTTAGTTCAAGAAAAGTGTTGCTACATGATTTTTGTTGCAGAAACACTTTTCTTGAACTGTTCTCCACTTTTCCATTTGACATAAGAAAAAATAGGATACATAAAATTGTTATGACGGAAGTTATCACACTTATTCAAGAACAATGAACAGAGAAGGAGGAGTACAATGACAAAATTAAACGCTTCTACACGTTTGAAAATGAAAAGAGATACTTTTTTTCTCTCTGATCCAAAAGGAGAAGTGTATTTTAGAAATAATGCCAGTTCTTTCCGAATGGAAGGGAAATCTATCAACCAATGGATTGAAAAACTGATACCAATGTTCAATGGAGAATACACATTAGGAAATTTGACAGATGGCTTATCTGAGCCATATCGAAAGCGAGTATTTGAAATAGCAGAAATACTGTACCAAAATGAATTTGCAACAGATATAAGTGAAGATCATCCACACCAATTACCAGAAAACATTCTCCAAAAATATGCATCTCAGATTGAATTTTTAGATAACTTCGGCGTTTCAGGTGCATATCGTTTTCAATCTTATCGTCAAACGAAAGTATTAGTTGTTGGCTCTGGTTCTTTTTTTGTTTCTCTTATTTCCGCATTACTTGAATCTGGGTTACCGAAATTTCATATGATGATTACTGATCCAGTATCAACCAATCAGAGACGAATAAAAGAATTAATAGAACATGCCCAAAAAACAGACCCAGAAGTGAGGGTCGAAGAAATTTTTCCGCAAAAAGAAAAAGTAAATATTTTAAAAAGGGCTTTGCAGCCATTTCATACAATTTTGTATGTAACACAAGAAGACATAGAGGAATTAAAAATTCTTCATTCCATTTGTAAAGAAGAAAAAAAGATATTCATCCCCGCTATAAATATGCAAGGAGTCGGATTAGCCGGGCCGCTCGTACACCCAGAAAGTGATGCTTGCTGGGAATCAGCTTGGCGACGTATACACAAGTCTGCATTTTCTAAAACTTCTCAAGAACACACTTTTTCTTCTACAACAGAAGCAATGTTAGCAAATGTAGTTGTATTTGAACTGTTTAAGAATGTTACAGATGTAACGAGTTCCACCCAAACGAATCAATTTTTTCTGCTAAATTCCGAAACGTTGGAAGGAAACTGGCATTCATTTCTGACTCATCCTTTAGTAACTGAGAAAATGGAAATCGAATGGGTTCGGGATTTCCATACGAGAATTAAACAGAACGCAAATAAAAGTGAATTGAATGAATCTATTCCGAACTTGAATTACCTTGTATCAAAAGAAGCAGGGATTTTTCATATTTGGGAAGCAGGGGACTTGAAACAGCTGCCATTGGCTCAATGTCGTATTCAAGCAGTTGATCCGCTGTCAGAAGGGCCTGCTGAATTATTACCAGATATGATTTGTACAGGTTTAACACATATGGAAGCAAGGTACGAAGCTGGATTAGCCGGAGTTGAGACTTATATGTCACAAATGGCTAGCTTACTTGTTTCAAAACTTTCCGAACATCCGCAAATAAAGAAAACTATGACAGATTCACAGAAGATTATAGGAATTGGAACCGGAAAAACAATTCCAGAATGTGTTTTACGAGGATTACAAAAGTGTTTGAATGAAGAATTTCATAAAAGACAAATGAGTCAAAATATTGCTGTTTCTCGGGTAAAATTAGACGCAATAGAAGATGAGCGCTGCCGCTTTTATTTGCAAGCACTTACCACTCTGCAAGGAACACCTACAATCGCTTTTGGAGAACCCATTTTTGATTTTCCTGTTATATGGGTCGGCACGAATGATCGTTGGTACGGAAGTGTAGGATTCGACATAAATATAGCATTGCGAAATGCATTACAGCAGGCACTTATAGAAGCACAAAATTGTGATGATTGTCTTACATCACAAGCATTAGAGTCTTCATCAGTTTTATTACCAGATAAAACGCCATTGCATTTCGTTATTTCTTCTTACGAAGACAAGACACAATTAGAAATATTACAATCTGCTGAACAGATACTAAAACAGAACGGAAAACGGCTCTGTGTATTTGAAATAACGCTAGAAGCAGTCTGGAAGGAGGAGTTGGCAGGAATATTTGGAGTATTATTGGGAGAGGAGGAATCCCAATGAGCACCTCCATTTTAATTATTGGAGAGGGACTATTGGCAAATCACGTATATGAAGAATTATCTGTCCAATATGAAATCAATCAACACACTGACTTTGATCTAAAAATACCCGCAACAACTGATTTAGTTCTCCTATTACACGATACTTGGAATCCTTCTTTTCATGTAGAAGCAGAAAGTATACTTCAATCAACGAATATTCCTTGGCTGCGAGCCTTCGTTTCATTCGGAGAAGGAATAATCGGTCCACTAGTTCGTCCCGGTACACCAGGGTGTTCCCAATGTGCAGATATACGCCGTATTTTCGCAGGAAATGATTCTAAAGAGATGTGGAAGATATCACAGAGCCTAACAACAAAAAAGGAAATGCCTCGAGACACATGGGCATCAAGGAATGGATTATTACAGATGACGCATATTTTGTTAGAAGAAGTACGGTGCATTTTGGAAGATGATCATGCACGATCAGAAGGTCACATGTTTTTCGTTAATTTACAAACATTGAAAAGCTCATATCATTTTTTTCTACCTCATCCTTTATGCTCGAATTGTAGTCAATTGCTTAATGATTCATCAAATTTAGCCGAGATTTCATTACAATCAAGCCCGAAGATTAATTTAAATGATTATCGTTGTCGTTCGATCTCTGAACTTAGTAAAGTATTAGCCAAGGATTATCTAGATTATGAAACTGGGTTTTTAAATGCTAAAATGTATAACCTTACACCTCCATTTGCGGAGGTAACTGTAAATCTTCCGTTTCTCTTTGGAAATGAAGTAACAGCTGGCCGTACCCATTCATATGCAACTAGTGAATTAACGGCTATTTTAGAAGGATTAGAACGATATTGCGGTCTAGAACCTCGGGGGAAACGTACAGTTATTCAGGACACATTCCGTAATTTAGCTCATCAAGCACTTAATCCCCTTGAAGTGGGTGTACATGCAAAGGAACAATATATGCAGCCTAATTTTCCATTTAAACCGTTTCATCCAGATCGTCCAATGAATTGGGTATGGGGTTATTCATTTTTGCAAGAACGTCCAATTTTAGTTCCAGAACTACTTGCTTATTATAGTTTAGGCGGTAGAGATGGTTTTGTTTATGAAACTTCCAATGGTTGTGCATTGGGTGGCAGTTTAGAGGAAGCAATTTTTTATGGTATTTTGGAAATAATTGAGCGCGATTCATTTTTGTTAACTTGGTATGCTCAGCTTCCTCTCCCGCGTCTTGATCTTTCTTCTGTTCATGATCAAGAGTTGCAGTTAATGATAGAACGCGTGCGTGCAGTAGGGGGATATGATATACATTTGTTTAACTCGACCATGGAGCACGGAATTCCAAGCGTCTGGGCACTGGCAAAAAATAGAAAGGAGAAGGGAATAAACATTATCTGTGCTGCTGGAGCTCATTTAGATCCGGTACGGGCAACGAAAAGTGCAATATATGAATTAGCTGGCATGATGTTAACGCTTGATAATGAATTTGAGGCGAATCGTAAGAAATATGTACAGATGTTCCATAATCCTTCCCTCGTGAAGCAAATGCCTGACCACCCTATGGTATGCGGTTTGCCAGAAGCGGAAGAACGTTTTCAGTTTTTGCTAGATAAGAATTGCCCGTTACAAATATTTGCTGAGGCATTCAAACAGAAAACGAGACATGCAGATTTGACAGATGATTTAAGAGAAATGCTTCAGTTGTTGCACCAGTTAAACTTCGATGTGATTGTAGTAGATCAGACAACACCAGAAATAATGCGAAATGGATTACATTGTGTGAAAGTACTCATTCCAGGAATGTTGCCAATGACATTTGGGCACCATCTTACGCGCTTAACAGGTCTAGAGAGAGTATTACGGGTACCAATGGAACTTGGGTATACGAAGCAAGCGCTAACGTTTGAACAACTCAATCCACATCCGCATCCGTTTGCGTAAGTGATGATTAGGAGGGAGAAGGATGAGTTTAGAGACATTTTTGAACAATTTACATTTTAACACCGACAAATCAACATCTTCGACTTGGGAGGTGGATTGGGAAGACGGTCCACTTTCATATAAGCTTTATCGGGGTTTACCAGGAATTCCGTTATCTTCAGAAGTAACACTGACACTTGAAAACCTCGAAGTATCAAAAGAACCAAATTTTCGCGAAATCGGTCATTTTCTCTGGTACGTATTTGGGATTACTCAATTCTGTCAGTCAACCTTACCAACACCAGAAATAAATTTTATGCAGTCGTATCGGAGATTTGTTCCCTCGGGTGGAGGCTTATATCCAAATGAATTGTATATATATTTAAAGACAGAAAATGTGCCTGTTGGGATTTATCACTACGATGTGGCACATCACCGCTTAGTGTTAATAAGAGAAGGTCATTTTGATTCCTATGTAACGCGGGCTCTTGGAAATAGTTGTGACATATCCACTTGTTTTGGTGTTGTTTTTGTATCGACAATGTTTTGGAAAAACTTCTTTAAATACCATAACTTTTCTTATCGCCTGCAAGGATTGGATGCAGGCGTGCTAATCGGACAATTGCTAGAAGTGGCAAAAAAATTTGAATTTACATCAAGCGTGCATTTTCAATTTCTAGACCGGGCTATCAATCATTTACTTGGGTTATCCGAAAAAGAGGAGAGTGCGTATGCAGTTATCCCTCTATCGGTAAATTCTGTAACCCCGCGTTTTAATAATGAAGATGATGCTACAAATAAGGAAGTCTCTGTTACTCAATTATGCGAAGAATTACCAGTTATTCATCATAATCACTACGTCCGATCACGAAAGATTGCGGAGTTTCCGATGGTGATTCAAATGAATGAAGCATCTATGTTTGAATCTACACGTTTGTTTCAAAAAATCGAGAGTGAAACGAATAAAATGCGTGATGGTCAAGCGTTAGTTCTTCCACGTATAAAGCGAATGTCCTACGACTTAGCATCGGCGTGCCAAAATCGATTTTCACCGGACATGGATTTTACTTTTAGGAAAATAAATCAAGAACAATTGACTAAGTTATTATATGAAGCAACTGCTTCCTTTACCTATCAAAACGATTTGGATGAAACGTACGAAGCACGCATGACCCGAGTCTCAATGTATGTATGTGTATTTGGCGTTGAAGGTATCCCAAACGGCGTTTATCATTATGACAGTGATGCTCATATATTACGACAAATACAGCTTGGAGATTATCGACTTTTACTGCAAAGCGGGATGACATTCCACAATGTGAATCTATTCCAAGTGCCGCTTTGTCTACATGTAGTAGGGGATAAAAATCATCTCAAAACAGCACTTGGATATAGAGGATATCGCATTCAACAGATGGAAGCAGGCATCCTTGTACAAAAATTATTGTTAGCAGCTTCTGCCCTTGGGCTAGGAGGACACCCGCTTCTTGGGTTCGATGTTAACGTGTGCGATGAAATTTATAAGATAAGTTCAGAAGAAAAAACGAGCCTAATCCAGATACCGATTGGTTTCTATCGGCAACGTCCTTGGTTGAAAGGGAGTTTGCATTGTTAAATTGTTACCAATTAAAAATAGCCTAATTTATCCCGTCTTAACGGGCAGTAATACTCCCGCCTCAAAATTCGGTGAAAGCATTGTCCATCTCCAGTGGCTAGAATGTTCGGTGGGAGATAAACTGCTAGCATGCGCCCGATTGGTGAGGGCTAATAATCAGTGGGGGATGAAGAAAATCCCCACTGATGAAAGTTTCACTTTATAAGGAATCTCAGATCGCTTGCATGAAATGAATGCAAGCTTTTTTATGTAGAAAACACTTTATATAGGGATAGCACTAAATGCACATCAAGCCAAACTAAGATTATATAAGATTAATTTTAGTTTAAGCGGGAGGTTCCATTTTTTAATTAAGCTGCATGATAGTGTGGCAAAGAACAATTGTATACGATGCTTAAAATATCAAAGGCCATAGGCGTGACCATGATTTACCATTGACATTCCCTCATAACCTTATCAAAATTCACATAATGTACAAAATTTAACTATTTGCACTATGGTAATATTAGTTATGTAATGATATTATTTTAAAACGTAACGGAGATGATAAAATATGACGACCTGGTTTATAGTTTCGTTGATTATTTTTGGTTTGATTAAAATAATAGTGACATCTATTCCAACCTCTGTTGTAGACTCATTTGTCAGCAAATTTGAATTGCATCCAACGCTTGATGATGCGAGTGTCACTGTAACGTTCGATGGAAAACGCTTACAAAATGAAGAAAAAATTAAAGTTATTACTCATTTTAACGAAGCGTTATTTTTAGATAAATATTACTTTCCCCCACAGAGCAGTGGGACTCCAGTTGTAATTGATACTAAGAGGGGAAAAAAGGATGTTCGGTTTTCTGTATACAGCTATGATGATCACGTTGATGTGTTCAGACAATACAAGAAGAAAGTAGTCGCGTACAGCCTGCGTTCCGATGGCCTTCAAAAAAAGTCTATCTTAGTAACGGGAGATGTAGTTTAAAAAGATCGTCAATGAGACGGTCTTTTTTTAAAATTCATTATAAATACTGATAAGTTAATTTTTTGCATTTTTACCAATCGTAAATGAATTGAATGACAGAGGAAGTAGTTCTCATAGTTTGCAAGAAAAATTCAAAATGGAGTGTTCCAGTACTTTCATCCTTTTTCGGTATAACTTTCTTTAAATTAGAGGAATAAAAATTTTTAAAAAAATCTATTTTTATTAGCAGTATTTCTATAATGTTTAGGATAAGTGTTTAGCATTCTTTGTTACTTCTATTTTACTGTGAGTGGACTTCTTATAAAGTCATTTGTAAATGATAGGGATGACAATAAAGCTGTTGTATGTAGAAGTAATCATACCCTTGGTGACAACAATCACTAATGTTAATGAGAGCACAAACAATCATTTATATGCCTCGTTTTCTCAACCATTCTCTTCGTTCTTTGATCTTATCATTTCATTTATATATTTAAAATAAGTAAATAGCAGTAAATCAAAGATAATTTGTTTTTTCTCTTTTTTCTTTGTTTGCAGTAAACTATAGAAATAGCATAAATGCGATTACGACATAAAGAATGTTATTATTGATTAATTTCATACCTCTATCTAGATAAGAAGAGCGATTGGCCAAATTATTAATTTATTGAAATATTTCATAGTTTTATTTATAGATTTTGGTGTCTCATATAGAAAGTGAAAACGCAAGCTCACCCAAAATGTGTATTCTGAGTATATCGTGAGAAACTAAACATCCTATGAAAGTTACATTAAAAATGAATTAGAAATGAATTAAAAATGAAAAAGAACCGAGGGTTTAGTGCTATAGTAGTTTATAAATAAAAATAAATTGTACTCCCTTCTTTTGTCACCTGAAAAATAAGAACAAAAAAGAATGAGGCTCGGAGGAATGACATGGAACATTTTATTTCAATATTTCAGCATCACAGTTACATTATTTTATTCTCTGTTATTGCACTTGAACTGCTTGCGATTCCGATTTCGGCTGAATTCTTTATGAGTTATGCCGGATACTTTGTGTTTCAAGGGAAAATGGATTACACTTTAGCCATTCTGACAGCTATTGCAGCAGGAGGAGTTGGAATTACAGCTACATACTGGATCGGAAGGCTGGGAGGCTATAAACTGATAAAGAAATATGGGCGGTATATTCACCTTGGTCCTAAGAATTACAAAAAAACAGCCGCCTGGATGGAACGATCAGGCAGTAAGTTGTTGTTATTTGCTTATTTTATTCCTGGGGTTCGACACTTTACCGGATACGTATCCGGTATTTCTAGGATGCCGTATCGAACTTTTGTTGTTCCAGCATATATAGGGGCGAGTTTATGGGGGGTTTCCTTTATTACACTAGGTAAAATATTAGGACCGCGCTGGCAGGACTTTCATAAATTGGCCGGTCGATATCTTATCTACATTGTCCTTGTACTCGCTATCGTTATAGCAGGGTTACTAATTTACAAATTTTACAAAAATAAAATCAAAAACTTTTTCATACGACTGCTTAATTGGCTCATTTCTTATTTTCGAACAATCCGAGCAACGGAAGTGTTTCTTATCAGTCTTACACTAGTTTTATTAGGAATGATAACCTTAATGTTGGGACTTGCAGAAGATTATTTATATAATGAGTTTACTCAATTTAATGAGGTTACTATATATATTGTTCATTCGATCCTTCAAACAGATTGGACAAGTATTATGAAAGGATTCCTACCGTTGCAGTCAGCTATCGCATTTAGTGTTCTAATTATTATTACGATTTTAGCCATTTGGAAAAAAGGAAGGAATAGATGGCTTGAATGCCTTTTACTCGTTATCGCCCTACTTGGAGCGCCTTTGTATCGTAATACTGTCTTACACGGGCTGTCATATTTTCATTCTGTCGGAAAAGGAGCAACGATTCATTCTTCTGCTTTTCCGGATGAAAAAGCAACGGTCACTATCATCGTGTATGGCACCTGAAGAATAAGTATATACAATTTATTGTCCATCTTCTAGGTATCTTACTTTTACTATGTATAGCAATTGCAAACATTGCGTTTTCCCATATACTCCCAAGCGATATCGTGGGTGGATATGTATATGGCGGGGTATGGATGTTCTTGAATTTCTTACTGTTTGAGATGTTACGCCTTATAGTAAATAAACAAATTTAATGTCCCGTGCATACAAAACGTTTTCATGGGGAATATGTCAGACAATGAATGTAGAAAGAAGAGGAGATTATGAATAAACATTTTTTAGCTGTAGAAGATGAAGTACACCTTTACAGAAGGACGACAAAAAGTTTATTATATCCGAAGGACAGAGAAGTATAGTGATAGGCACCTTTAATGCTATAACGGATTTGCCGGCAAATATTTGGATCTATATCTATCATTGTTTGCAGTCAAGATGATTCGTATGATTGCTGTAATCGCTGCATTATTGATGATAGGCATGTGTATTTAAGGAGGATTATTTTTACGAAATGAAATTGAAATTACAACTAACTCGTGCATTTTTTATTAGTCTCTTATGTGCTAGTGCATTTGGATTCATTGCACTGCTTATAAGTGATAAGCGAATTGCTGGATTTGACAATACCGTCATTTCTTTTATTCAAGGACTGGAATCTCCAACACTTACAAGTATCATGAAATTCTTTACTTTTATCGGGTCGGGATTACCCATTGTTTTTATTACGTTAGCTATAATCCTGTTTTTATATAAGGTTTTGCACCATCGAAGAGAATTGATTTTATTCGTATGGGTTGTTATTGGGTCAGCACTTCTAAATTGGATATTAAAGATGATATTTCATCGTGCTAGACCAACTATTCATCGCATTGTTGAAGCTAATGGATTCAGTTTTCCTAGTGGTCATTCGATGGCAGCATTTAGTTTGTACGGGATCGTCACTTTTTTGCTATGGCGACATGTGAAAAGTTCATTTGGCCGTATTATTTTAATTTTCATTGGCGCAACAATGATTATTGCTATTGGCGCAAGTCGTATATACTTAGGAGTTCATTATCCAAGTGATGTACTTGGAGGTTACTTAGCTAGCGGATCTTGGCTTGCTGCTTCCATCTGGACTTATCAGTTATATGAAGAAAGACGTTATAGAGCAAAACAAGACTAACATTAAAGTCGTTAAAGATTTACCCAAAATCTTCTTTGTTTTTTTAGAATTTTGATGACGGGATAAAACAATTAGATAATAAAAATCAATGCCTAATTTCATTTACCGTATTTTTACAATTGATAAAAAACAAGCGAATAAATATGTGGATTAACTCCTAATCATTCAAATAGAGTAGAAAAGAGTAGTATAGGACATAATTACATTTGAAAAGATGTTAAGGAGATGATTTAAATGGAAAAACAGCCTAATTTTAATAAAAAAACAAACATTAGAAAATTAAATACGGAGGAAAACGCTATTTACAGCGATCCAAAAGATGCAAGTAATATGCAACCAGTACCACAGCCGAAAGATTATGATGAAATAGAATATTAATCAATTAGCAAAAAGAAACCGAAACGATATTGTTTCGGTTTCTTTTTCATTTTACTATTCACTATAAGTCACTGAGAAAAAGAAGGAGAGTGTATATATTTCAGCTAGAGAAATGCAGTGAAACAAAATAAAAGATTTCATAGCTTACAAACAAAAAGAATGCTATTCTTTTTGTAGAGTATTTGAAATAATTTCCTTTTTCTTTTTATTTCTTTTGATTTTAGAGATATATAGCTAAATCTCTTCAAAACAAACAAAAAATTCTAAAATGGAGGCATAGGACTATGATTCAGTATAAAGATAATCACATAACCATTTTTCAAAGCGCTCTTTATCAAACAAACTCAGTTATTATAGAAACTGATAAATTGGTATTAGTTATAGATCCTACTTGGTTACCTAATGAAGTAAATGCAATTCAGAACTATGTTTATAAAAATAAAAAACATAAAGACGTTTATTTACTTTTTACACATTCCGATTTTGATCATATTTTAGGTTACGGTGCATTTTCTCACGTCAAAGTAATTGCAAGTCAGAAATTAAAAGATAATCCTGACAAGCAATCAATTATTAATAGTATTAAGGATTTTGATGATTCCTATTATTTAACAAGAGGATATGAAATAAAGTTTCCAAATGTAGATATTTCAATTAGCAAAGAATATGAGGAACTAGAAATAGGAGACATAAAATTTTATTTTTATCAGGCTCCAGGTCATACTGAAGATGGCATCATTACAGTTATCGAACCATTTGGTATCGTAATAGCCGGGGACTACTTATCTAATGTAGAGTTTCCATATATTTATCATAGCAGTGACGACTATTTAACAACTTTAAAAAAATTTGAATCTATAATAGAGGAATATGATATTAATATTTTAATACCAGGACATGGAGAATTTACAAATGATAACACAGAGATGAAAAAGAGAATATCCGAATCAATTGATTACATTTTACAAGTAAAACAGTTACTACTAGAAGACAAGCAAAAAGAAACATACGACCTCATAAAAAAATATAATTATCCAAAAGCAATGAAAAAATTTCATGATTATAATCTTACCTTGTTCAAAAAAGAGTTAACATTATAAAGTCATTTCTTCTTTGCCCGAAGTAATACAAATAGGAACCTAAGTGTGATCAAAGGTATTATTCTGCCTGCTCACTCACCTACAGAAAAACGAGTGAAAATCTAATAAATAATTGTATCATGTTTGATGATTAGGCAGCTTAATTGAAAATTACACGTGATGTGGCAGTCCTCAAATAATCATATTAGGTGACTGCTTTTCTCGTACTACTTCTAATTAGATGGAGGAAGAGAAAGAAAGACTAATGAACCAATGAGCTCAACTGAAATACTAAAATCATCCTCAATTGTAATTTCTACACATGCAACTAACGGTAATGTAATGATGATTACGTTACCATCAATTGAAACCCCTGGTGAACATGTATCGTAGTCACTAATAGCAAGCTCTATGTCTGTATCTGGAGCAATTAAAATTTCTAAACATATATTCATGCATTGCTCGAATGAATAAGCTATTGTAAACCTCTCCTTTCCAAATAACCCATACTTCATATGTAGATAGACACATAAAGTAGCGTTTATAAAAACAAGAATGAATAAAAAAGCGCTAAATATCATGCTCTTTGAAGGAAATTCTCTTACCATTCTATTTAAAGATATATCCCCTTGATTGGACAGGTTATCTATTTATAAAAAATAATGTACGTAGTAAGAAAAAGCGTAAAAAAACACTATATAGGCCACTTTCTTTAAAATGAGGAACAACAACAATTCCTCCTAGCTGGTTTGTTGTTCAGAAGTTACTTAGTTCGTAAGGATAGGGACAGGCAAAAAAATCATCTTTACATAGGTAATGTATTGGAGGTTTTATCATCTCTCATGTGGAATAGAATCTTATCCATACATTACTAATTTTTTAGGGGGAATTGTAATGAATTTTAAGTTAGCCTCTGTAACACTAGCTACAGCTTTAGCATTCGGCGCTCTAGCAGGAAACAATGTGTCAGCACAAACAAAAACAACAACCAGCTCAGCTCAAACGGAAAAGAATTACTTGATTGCCTTTAAGAAAGATTTACCAAGCAATTATGAATCTATTATTTCGAATGCAGGTGGACAAGTTCTCCGCGCCATTCCTGCCATCAGTGCTTTAGAAGTAAAATCAAGCAACGATTCTTTTTTGGATAATTTGAAAGGAGTTTCTTCTATCCAAGCTGCGAATAAAGAAATTGTTCATACTTTAGATAAAGAAGAAATAAGTCCAGTAGCAGCGGATGGGCAGCCAGTAACTGATATCCCGCAGCCGGAAAATATAGACAGCTATTGGAAATATCAATGGGACATAAAAAATATAACAAATGATGGTGCATCCTATAAGATTAATGGAGGAACAGGAAAAGGAGCAACAGTCGGTGTAATTGACAGCGGTATTGATGCAAGTCATCCTGATTTAATAAAAAACTATAGTGGCGGTCAGAATTTTGTACCAGCTGGCGTGGACGAAACTGAAATAGGTAATTCTGCTGATGTGAAGGATCGCGGGGGACACGGAACTCACGTAGCAGGGTCAATTGCTGCAAATGGTAAGTTAAAAGGGGTTGGACCAGATCTTAAAATTCGTTCGTATCGTGTTTTTCCTGAATCGGGAAGTGCGCCAACAGCTTGGATTGTAGATGCTATTGTTGCGGCTGCAGATGATAAAGTAGACGTTATTAATATGTCTATTGGCGGATTTGATAGCTTGAAATACTATACAAATGGACAAAAAAATAGCGATATTGCTGATGTTCTTCTTTGGAAGCGTGCAATTGAGTATGCTGTACAAAAAAATGTAACAGTCGTGGCTGCAGCTGGAAACGAATCATTGAATATGAATGATAAGAAAATGCTAACAGATTACTTGAATAAGGAATACGGCTCAGCTAACCTTATCTTTAAAGGGCCATCTGTTGAAACTCCTGGTCAAATTCCAGGTGTAGTCACTGTATCTTCTTCTAATCAATGGTCAACTGATAAAATTGCATTCTACTCTAATTATGGTAACAGCTTTATTGATGTAGCGGCACCAGGCGGTGATAACGGCCCTACATACGCTAAGACGGGAGATTTAAACCAGCGTGACTTCCATTATCGTGCATTAAGTACATGGCCAACATATTTGGCTCCATATTTCACTTCAAACCTTCATAGCTACGCTTTACTTCATGGGACATCAATGGCTTCGCCAAAAGTAGCGGGAATTGCAGGGGTTATTAAAGCAGCTCATCCAACATATTCTCCTGCACAAGTAGCAAACTTAATTAAACAAACAGCAAAAGATTACGGTAAACCAGGACAAGATGCTTTATTTGGAGCTGGTGAGGCAAATATTTATAACGCGTTATTAAATATAAAAAAATAACAAAGAATCTTGAGAGTTTTTAGGATTTTCATAAACCCGCATGTAATGTTACTCTTTTAAAAATTACGTTTATTATATGTTAAAAGTCCAGTTGTAATCTTAATCAGGTTGCAACTGGACTTTTTATGTCGGAATGAGCTTATTCATGTAACCAACGTAAATCCACATTTTATGAATTACTATACCTCATCCATCCACTCTCAGATCGTTCCGCTTTATACTTACCGTAAGACAGAAGCTTCATCGCTGAACGGTTGGCCGCGTGAAAAACTAAATTCAGCTTCCAATCCTCTTCCATTTCACTAGGATAAACCGTGGATTCATAAACATAATAAGCTGCCATGATGCAGGGGATTACTTGTTCTGACTCAAATTCATAAGTAGTTGCATCATCGACAATTAAATCAATGAGACATTGGTTTCCATTTTGAACTTTTTTCTGGAGTAACTTCTTTACCGGACCTGGTACTAATTCTAATATCTCATCCCTCATGGTAGTCATTTTTTTGGTCTTTCAGCACGCAGTACAGCATCATTTGTTGGAGTGTTAGGTACATAATTCCCATGACTGTCGATGCTGTGTGCTTCCTTATCGTATTGTCCATTGGCAGTACGTTTCTTTGTTGTGAACGGGTCTTGATTGTGTCCCATGATTGTCACCTCCAATAAGAATAGTATGTACTAACAAGTATGTATTTTGCCTAAAAGAAAGTTCACAAAAAGTGGAAACAAGAGTTGTGAATCTCATCAATTCATAGTGTATTTACATTGAAAGAAACGATTTAACCCGTATCAAATTGTTCCTTTCGTACAAAATAGGTACAAACTTAAAAAAGGAGGATTATTTATGACGAACCGAAATGATAACAGAGAACGTAAAAACAAATATCCTAATAATTTAAAAAACGAAACTGAATTCTCCAAAGATGTAAATATTAGAAGCGAAGTAACGAAAAAAGATTTAAATAAATAATGTTTTAAACCATTAGATAGTGAAAAGGCTTGGATTCAATTAGATCCAAGCTTTTTCATATAACAAAAATCCAGTCATACTTCTTAAAAAGAATGAATTTCATTTACCGTATTTTGGTAAAAATAAAAACAATTAAAGACATAAAGAAAAGAATGCACAAACCATGAAGACATAAGTAAGAATGTTTACAAGTGATTCAAAATAAACAAAATATGCATTAAAAAATTATAGGATGGAACTATATTTCATGAAAGATGTATACATCATTATTGAATATAAAAAAAGGGGGAGTTTCACCATGAAACTAACACCAGAGCAGCGTATTCAATTGCATGGATTTAATAATCTTACAAAATCATTAAGTTTTAATATGTATGATATTTGCTACACAAAAACAAGAGAAGAACGAGAAGCTTACATAGAATACATAGATGAACAATATAACGCAGATAGATTAACAAAAATTTTAAAAAACGTATCTGACATTATAGGTGCACACGTATTAAATGTAGCCAAACAAGACTATGTTCCACAAGGAGCTAGTGTAACAATTTTAGTTTCAGAAGGCCCAATTGTAGAAGTTCCAACTGAGTCATTTAACGAATCACCTGGTCCTCTTCCTGGATCGGTCGTCATGCAGCTAGATAAGAGCCATATCACAGTTCATACGTATCCCGAATATCATCCTGATGAAGGAATCAGTACTTTTAGAGCAGATATTGATGTGTCTACATGCGGAGAAATCTCGCCTCTTAAAGCATTAAATTATTTAATTCATTCATTTGATACGGATATTATGACAATTGATTATCGAGTTCGTGGATTTACAAGAGATATAACAGGTAACAAGTTATTTATTGACCACGAAATAAACTCCATCCAAAATTACATCCCAGAGAATGTGAAAAATTCATATGACATGATTGATGTTAACGTATATCAAGAACATATTTTTCATACGAAATGCAAACTAAAAGAATTTGACCTAAACAACTATTTGTTTGGATATACACAGGAAACATTATCTATAAACGAACAAGAGGAAATTACAAAGAAATTAAAATTGGAAATGGATGAAATATTTTATGGGAAAAATATGAATCATGGCTCAATTGAAGAAGGTTCAAACGAATAATATTAAAAGAAAAATTTCTTTTAGAAACTTCAATTACTAAAGAAAAACTAAAGAAAATCAAACAAATAATACGTACGCAAAAAATCAGGAAACAATCTCCTGTTTTTTTGCTGTTTAAGTATACCATCTAAAGAAAGGTGTTTT
Organism: Bacillus sp. S2(2024); assembly: GCF_050474045.1. NCBI lineage: Bacteria > Bacillati > Bacillota > Bacilli > Caryophanales > Bacillaceae > Bacillus > Bacillus sp. S2(2024). The sequence continues at coordinate 2,017,686 of NZ_JBFLUS010000003.1, read as the reverse complement.
TCATTTTTTGTCGAAATTGAAATTTGGTATATATCCAATAATGAAAGGGATAAAAAATGAAAAAATACGAGCAATTAATTTTATGGGTAGAACATATAAAAGAACGAAACCATAGCTCCGCAGCAGCACTTTTTATTATGAAAGACAATAAAGTTGTATTGGAGCATTATAGCGGAACTCATTCTAATACAAAAAATAGTCCTCCTATTACAGCAACTTCACAATTTAATGTTGCTTCTGCAAGAAAAAGTTATTTAGGGCTCGCGATTGCCTATGCACTTTATGAGGGGAAAATTAGAAGTCTAGACGATTATGCTGTAGATTACTTTGAAGAATATGATAAAACTTTACTTGGTAAAACAACTTTAAGACATTTAGTCACACATTCTCACGGTTTACATATAAGTGAGAACGGAATCGTGTATCGAGAGTTTGAACCAGGAGAAGAATGGGCTTATAGAGGCGTTAACATCGAAATGATGACACATCTAATTTATAAATTATATAATAAAAGTTTTCCAAAATTGCTGAGCGAACGAGTTTTTATACCTGCAGAGTTTAAAGAAACAGCCTGGCAAACAGAAGATCATGAAGATTTAATAAAAGTAGTCATAAATCCAAATGAAGAAGCTGTATGTAAGATAGGGCTATCAGATGATGGGACAGAAACGAATCTTTTTGTCTCCGCTAGAGAATTTGCTTATTGGGGAAACCTTCACCTAAATAAAGGGTATATGAATGGAAAACAAATCGTACCGAAAGAAGTCATTGAATTGGCAACACAAATACAAAGTCCTCATTATAACAATAAAGATTTACCGCAGAACGGATTATTTTGGTATGTTCAACGTACACCAGCATTGCAAAGTGAAATAGGCGAAAGAGTTCCAGAAGGATCTTATCAAATATTAGGTGTGACAGGGCCGACAATTTTAGTAATTTCTGAATATAATGTCGTTGTCGCAAAGATGTATAACAAAAGATATAACTACGGAGGAGATAATTACCTTTACTACTTACGAGAATTCAGCAATATAGTTGCCGATACATTTGCTCACTAAATTTTCATACAAACTGTTACTATAGGGAGCACCATATCAAAAAAAAGAAAATTGTACGTTTAGACACAATTTGGACGCATTTTAACCAGTCCCCTGTACGTTAAGGAACCGATTTATCAATTTAATACTTTTTTATATGTTTTTTGTCTCGTAATGGCCTTAATTTAATTAACTCCATTTAATTTTTCCATAATAAAGATGACATAATTTTAAACCCTAAAGGGAAAATTTTATTAATGAAAAGCTTTATGCGGTAAATTTTATAAAAAAGGTGATCGAATGGAATTGTCTAACGAAAGCAAAACTTATCATGCTGGAGATATTGTCTATGTTTTTTATCGCAATCCCCACACTCAGGATGTAGCAAATGTACAAGCTGCAGCTGTTGTAAATAACCCTAATACTCCTAATGAATTAGCATTGTTTCTTTATGAAACTTATTATCCACTTTCACATGAAATGGCTGTTTATTCTACAGAAGAAGAGGCGAACCAAGCTTACAACTACTATTATGGGGATGCTTCAGAAGGGATGCTAGAATGAATAATCCATTCATGCCTAAACTTGTATACTTTGAACCCAAAGCACTGGATTATCCATTAGGGAGAGAGCTTCATGAAAAATTTACAAAGACGGATGTTGAAATTCGGCATACTACTTCTCATAATCAAGTGAGAGATCTCCCAGGAGAAAACGATTTTCAAAAGTATCGGGTAGCAAAATCTACTCTTGTCGTGGGCGTTAGAAAAACACTAAAATTTGATACCTCAAAGCCTTCAGCAGAGTATGCTATTCCATTTGCAACAGGCTGTATGGGCCATTGTCATTATTGCTATTTACAAACAACAATGGGAAGTAAGCCATATATCCGTACCTATGTAAATATCGACGAAATTCTAGAAGCTGCTGACAAATATATAGAGGCACGTGCACCTGAACTGACAAGGTTTGAAGCCTCCTGTACATCCGATATTGTGGGAATTGATCATTTGACTCATACCCTCAAACGTGCAATTGAGCATTTTGGAGAATCCGAGCATGGAAAATTGAGGTTTGTTACAAAATTTCATCATGTAGATCATTTACTTGATGCAAAGCATAATGGAAAAACAAGATTTCGGTTTAGTGTAAACGCTGATTATGTTATTAAAAATTTTGAGCCAGGAACTTCTCCACTAGCTAAAAGGATTGAGGCAGCTGGAAAAGTAGCAAGAGCAGGATATCCCCTCGGATTCATTGTTGCTCCTATTTATCTTCATGAAGGTTGGAAAGATGGATACTATCAGATGTTTGAGCGTCTTGATGCTGAATTACCCCCTGATGCACGTGATGATATCACGTTTGAATTTATTCAACATCGTTTTACAAAGCCTGCTAAGAGAGTGATTGAAAAAAATTATCCAATGACAAAATTGGAATTAGATGAAGAGAAAAGAAGATATAAATGGGGAAAATACGGAATTGGAAAATACATTTATCAAAAAGAAGAAGAAGAAGATATAAAGAATTATCTTTATTCTTATATGGAGAAATTCTTTCCCAATGCAAAATTAGAATATTTCACATAGAAGAATACCAAATCTGTTACAACAATATATAGGTGTTAGAAATAAACACCAGTTTATAACACCACATTAAATGTATCTCCATTTAACTCCGTTGATTACTTACAAGAGGTTAAAGCAATTTTTTATAAAAAGGGTGATCTCCAAAAGTTAGTGAAACTAACTTTTGGGACAATCCCTTTTTTATAAATTTACAAATAACGTTAATGTCTCTATTTCAAACTAAGAGAAACTGCATCTATAATGCTGTCCTTTTTGTTGAAGTATATAAAAGTGATGATGTTTTTGTATGGGTTTTCAGATTAAAGATGAAATTCATTTGTTTGTTAAAAAATTTATGTCAGATATACCTAGTTAGTTATATTAGTACGAAATAACCTTTAATAAAATTATAAACCGAATTTTTAAAGAGAGTATATATTTGAATTAGTTTGGAAATAAAAATGAGGATGTAATTATTTTATATAGGATGGTGTAATAAATAAGTAATGAATTTACAGACAGGAAAATTATATTGGAACACAACTTTTCCCAATCCACCTTCTTATCCTTGTTTGGAAAAAGACATAATTTGTGATGTTTTAATAATAGGTGCTGGCAGTTCAGGGGCTCAATCAGCATACTATTTATGTGATTCGGATTTAAGTGTGGTTGTAGTTGATAAACGAAAGGTTGGACATGGCAGTAACCTAACCAATACAGCGCTCATACAATATTTGGGTGATAAAATGTTTTTTGAACTTGTTAATACATTTGGGGAAGAGTATACAGTAAAACATATGAAATTATGTGAAGAAGCAATTAATGATATTGAATTTGCAAATCAAAAATTACCTTTTCATTCTGATTTTATGCGACGTGATAGTTTATATTTTGCAAGCTATGAAGAGGATATTAGGAAATTAGAAAAAGAGCTTTATTACTTACAAAAACATGGTTTTAAAGCAGATTGGCTATCAGAAGAACAAATTGGACAGAAATATCCATTTAAAAAACGTGCTGCCCTTTATACATATGAAGATGGTGAAATAAATCCCTATAAATTTACACATGGTTTATTAAAGCAAGCTTCTAATCAAGGAGTACAGATTTATGAAGATACTGAGATTGTTGGGAAAAAATTAGAAAAAGACTTCGCTACTTTTTATACCAAAAGTGGTAATTCCGTTACTGCCAAGAAAGTAATCGTAGCTGCAGGTTATGAAGGATTAGAATTTAAAAAAGAAAAGAATGCTACGCTAATTAGCTCGTATGCAATTGTCACTACCCCTGTTGAAGATTTTTCATCTTGGCATAAACGCACTCTCATATGGGAAACCGCTAGACCATATATATACATGCGAACTACAGCAGATAATCGAATTATTATAGGTGGTCTAGATGAAGATACAAACATCGCTGAAGAGAGAGATTCAAAATTAATCCATAATAAAGAAAAGCTATTACATGAATTCAATAAGCTCTTTCCTAATATTACAGTTAAACCTGAATTTTATTTAAGTGCCTTTTATGGTGGTACCCATGATGGTTTACCTATAATTGGAATGTATGAAGAGTTTCCTAATTGTTATTTTATCTATGCGTATGGTGATAATGGGTTAGTTTATAGTATGGCACTTTCTAAAATTATCCGAGATGTAATTATAAAAGGCTCTAGTCCTAATTTAAATTTATACTTGCAGTCTAGACCGAAATTAAATAAATAGTAGCTCCACATATTTTCCACAAAGCAGGAAAATACTAATTATGATTTAATACTTTAATTTCAAAGTATTAAATCATAATTACTAACTGCGATACTGGGAGGACGTTACTATGAATATTCGTGAAGGATTAATTCCAACTACACTAGGTACAGCAGTTACAGCTGCGGGTTATGCTCTTAAGCAAACTCGTGGGTCTAATAAGATGATTGCAAATACAGTATTTGGATTTGGTTTAGCTCACGTTGTTTTAGGTGTAATTGATCTTGTGGAACATCGTCGTTAGAAGATAGGGCAAGCACCTTTTGATGCTTGCCTTTTTAATATCGAAAGTGTTTATTCATTTTTAATTTTGTTTATTTTATTAAGGTAATCCAAAAATCAGCTACATATGTATACGAAAAGGATTTTGTTATCCAGATTAAAGGAATGGGCTCGTTCCTTTCAAAAGTTACCGACTGCCAAAGAAATATTAAAAGAGCCCAATATGCCGACTTTGTCCACTTTTTATGAAGCGTTAGTCAATTTGAAGGGAGTCCAAAATGTAAGGCACTCTTTTTAAAATATATAAAAGAGTATTGTAGAAAAAATAATTAAGAAGCAATGATAATTACTTACTTAATCCGTTCCAATAAAAATCAACAATTTGTTGTGCTAAATCTTCTATATCAGGGATAAGGGGCTTTTGATCAACATCTTTGTAGTCTCCAACGTATAGCAAAGCAACAAAGGCATGAGCACTTAATAGCGTATGCCTTTTAGGGATCTCCCCTCCTTGTATGGCTTTATCTATGGTTTGGGCCAATACTTCATACATTTTATCTTCTGCTTCTTGCATTTGTTTTAAGTGCTTATCCGACAGAGAAATCTTTGCATCCCTCATAAAGCTTTTTATATCAATGTCCATTGTAGCGGTTAAATGGATTTTTGCAACATCAAGTAAGCGCTCTTTAAGAGGCTTATTTGTTGAAAGAATCGTATACATATTTTCTCTAATTCGAACCATCATTTGAACCATTGCATCAGTAAAAAGATCGGCCTTAGTAGCATAATAATAGTAAACGGTTGCCTTTGTCACATCACATTCTTTAGCAACATCATCCATAGAAACAATTTGATATCCTTTATTTAAAAATAAATTTGTAGCAATGTTTACAATTTTATCTTTTGTAGATATAGTATTTTTATTTTGACGTGGTCTTCCCAAGGGACGCTGTTTGTATTCCAATTCTATTCGCTCCTGACTTTTCAAAGTTAAAAATATTATAGCATATTAATATAATAGTTCTTGATTAATTAACTAACCAGTATATATAATTAATGAAAAGATTTAGTTAGAAAGGGGGATATTTATGAAAAAACATCCTCTATATACTTGGGGACAATTGGTTGGGGGACCAAAAGCAAGGTGGATTACTCTTTTGGTATGGGTCTTATTAACCTTGGTTTTATCATTTACATGGCCAGCAGTTAATACAGTTGAAGATGAGACGGCTCCAAACCTTCCTGAAAACGCTATGTCACAACAAGCTAATCGTTTAATTAAACAGGAGTTTCCTAATGATGCTGGAAACCCCGCGCTTATCGTTTGGCATAGAGACAAGGGTTTAGAAGCGAATGACTTTAAGGCAATTCAAGATACTTACAAACAGCTTAAAAACACACCATTAAAAGGTCAATCAATGTTACCGCCATTTGATACAATACCACAGCAAACATTAGCAAAGAGTGTTTCAGAAGATGGTACGTCTCTAGTAACCCCTGTATTTTTTAACACAACAGCAGGGACAGATATTCTTCAAGAGAATATGAATGAATTGCAGCGTGTTATAAAGGATACTTTGGCAGATGATCCTTTTAAAAGAAAAATTTCTGATTCTGGTCTGCATGTTCGTCTCTCAGGGCCAGTTGGTATTCAGACTGATGCAGTAAGCTTATTCAGTCAGGCTGATATAAAATTACTTGTTGCAACAGTGCTACTTGTTTTAGTTTTACTTATTCTTCTGTATCGCTCACCACTTTTAGGAATCTTACCTTTAATTGTAGTTGGGTTTGCTTATGGGGTAATTAGTCCAACTTTAGGATTTTTAGCAGATAAAGGATGGATTACTGCTGATGCACAAGGAATTTCAATTATGACTGTACTTTTATTTGGAGCCGGTACTGATTATTGTTTATTTCTTATTTCAAGATATAGAGAGTTTTTATTAGTAGAACAAAATAAATTTAAAGCTCTGCAACTTGCTATCAAAGAATCGGGTGGGGCAATTATCATGAGTGCTCTTACAGTAGTAGTTGGATTAGGTACCCTTTTACTTGCTCATATTGGTTCTTTCTATAGATTTGCAGTACCATTTAGTGTTGCTGTGTTCCTAATGGGGGTTGCCTCATTGACGCTTTTACCCGCATTACTAGCTATTTTTGGGAGAGTAGCATTTTTCCCATTCATTCCAAGAACAATAGAAATGAACGAAGAATATGCTAAGAAAAAAAAGAAAATAATTAAGTTAAAGGAATCGAAAGGGTTCTTAAGTAAAAAACTTGGAGATCTTGTTATTCGTAAACCATGGACAATTATCTTGTTAACACTATTCTTATTAGTTGGGTTGGCTTCATTTGTTCCACGTGTCCAATATACGTATGATTTATTAGAATCATTTCCAAAAGATATGCCTTCACGTGAAGGATTTGATTTAATCTCTGATCATTTTTCACCTGGTGAGTTAGCACCCGTACAAATTGTTGTTGATACAAAAGGAAAAGATGTATCTGTCAAAGAAGAATTAACAAAACTTTCTTTTGTAGATCAAGTAACAGAACCAGTGCAAGGAAAACGGAATAATCAATTACAAATGTTTGAAGTTTCAATAAAAGATAATCCGTATTCTATTGAGGGGATGAATAAAATCCCCGAGTTAAGAAAAAGTTTAGAACAGGTAATGAAAAGTGCTGAAATAAGTGATGCTAATAATTACATATGGATTGGAGGAGAAACGGCTACATTATACGATACGAAACAAACAACTGAACGTGATCAAAATGTGATTATTCCTGTTATGATTGGTATTATTGCATTATTATTACTTGTTTATTTACGTTCTGTTGTGGCGATGATCTACTTAATTGTAACAGTGGTATTATCATTCTTCTCTGCATTAGGAGCAGGGTGGTTACTACTTCACTATGGTATGGATGCTCCTGCAATACAAGGGGCGATTCCTCTATATGCATTTGTGTTCTTGGTAGCATTAGGAGAGGACTATAACATATTTATGGTTTCTGAAATATGGAAAAACAAAAGAAGTCAGCCACACCTTGAAGCAGTCAAAAACGGGGTGGTTCAAACAGGTAGTGTTATTACGTCTGCTGGTTTAATCTTAGCAGGAACGTTTGCGGTTTTAGCTACACTTCCAATCCAAGTACTTGTTCAATTTGGCATTGTTACAGCAATAGGCGTACTACTAGATACATTCATTGTAAGACCACTTCTTGTCCCTGCCATTACAGTGGTTCTAGGACGATTCGCATTTTGGCCGGGTAAACTTTGGAAGAAAAAAGAGAGAACAAAAGTAGATGCTTGAGAATATTATAAAATTAAAAAACCAAGGAAAATTAATTTTCCTTGGTTTTTTATTAGAAATAAAATATGTATACAAAATAAAAGTAGTATCTAAATACTAATTATTTTCAAATTTTCGTTTTGAAGTGCTCTTTGTCTTCTATATCAGTTTCAGGCATTCCGTACAATCCATTCATGGCTTGTTCTACTGGTTGAAGTCCAGTTATTGTAGTCTCAGACTTTAAGTTTTTTGAGTTGTTACTCTTTTCTTTTTTAGAATGTGGAAAATTCATTTTTATACCTCCAAACACTAAATTTTTTAAAAATAAAAAGCGTATGAAAGAGTTTGGCAGATAAACAAATGTATTATCTGTCAATTGAATGAACAATTATTTGAGCTATTAATGTAATAGCATATACATAGTATGTTATCTTTTCTAGAAAATATGTAAGATGATATAGCAAGATTTTAATTTAGATGTGTATTTATGCCTCACCCTATAAGTAAAAGTATCTATATTAGAAGGTACCTTGTCTAGTGCAATAAAATCGTATATATCTAAACATCAAAAAGACACTTATCAATGAAGTGTCTTTTTGATGCGAAAGAACAATAAAGTCATTTTTATATGAAAGATAATACTCTGTATTAATTTTTATTTCAATATCCGTATCTCGTGTAGCATTGTGGTTATAATAAACATCGTTAGACAATCATTGAAAAGAATGGAAGTAAAAAAAGAGAGGGAAGGATGATATGAAACATTCATCTGTTAATCCATGGCTTGTCGTCCTTGGTACAATCATTATACAAATGGGCCTTGGAACGATATATACATGGAGCTTATTCAATCAGCCTTTAGTGAGTAAATTCGGCTGGAATCTTCACGCTGTTGCGATAACCTTCTCAATCACTAGCTTTTCTTTATCATTTTCAACTTTGTTTGCGAGTAAATTACAAGAGAAATGTGGACTTCGCAAACTCATTATGATAGCTGGATTAGCCCTAGGAATTGGCTTAATGCTTAGCTCACAGGTTTCCTCATTACCAATGCTTTATTTACTAGCTGGTGTTGTTGTGGGTTACGCAGATGGTACAGCCTATATCACTTCACTTTCTAATTTAATAAAGTGGTTTCCAGAGCGTAAAGGTTTAATTGCTGGTATTTCTGTCTCCGCATATGGAACGGGTAGCCTAATTTTTAAATACATTAATGCAAAGTTAATTGATTCAGTTGGCGTATCACAAGCGTTTTTATATTGGGGCTTAATTGTCGCGGTTATGGTAGTGATATGCGCGTGTTTTATACATCAAGCCGCAGAGCAGGATACAGTTCATAAAACAATGACTCATGACTATACAACAAGGGAAATGCTGCACACAAAAGAAGTTTATCTGTTATTTATCATGCTATTTACATCATGTATGAGTGGTTTATATTTAATAGGCATGGTAAAGGATATTGGTGTTCAACTCGTAGGACTTAGCGCGGCAACGGCAGCTAATGCTGTCGCTATGGTTGCAATCTTTAATACGGTTGGTCGAATTATATTGGGGCCGTTGTCAGATAAAATCGGCCGTTTAAAAATTGTCTCGGCAACTTTTGTTATTATAGCTATGTCTGTTTTTGTGCTCAGTTTTCTGAACTTAAATTATGGTATCTATTTCGCCTGTGTAGCAAGCGTTGCTTTTTGCTTTGGTGGAAATATCACCATTTTCCCAGCCATTGTTGGTGATTTCTTTGGTCTAAAAAATCATAGTAAAAACTACGGAATCGTGTATCAAGGTTTTGGTTTTGGAGCACTCGCAGGTTCCTTTATTGGAGCAATTCTAGGTGGATTTAAGCCAACTTTTATGGTAATTGGCGCACTGTGTATTGTGTCATTTATTATCTCTATTTTGATTCGACCACCTAATCAGCAAAATGAAAAACAAACGATTGATCGCAGAGTAGCGTGAGCATGTTTATTTTTTATTTCATTCCAAAGAAGCTCATTTAAAGTTTAAAGACAAAAGAAGATGGATTTGCTTTTCATTAGAAAAGCAAATCCATCTTCTTTATTCGTATTTATAAATATACATGATTTTTAAATTTGATTAATGTGAGTTCACATACTCTCTAGATTTTAATATTTTACACCCTTTTTCCTACATAAAAATCTTAGCTAAGACCTGGTCCGCATTGATATACGCAAAAATAAACTTCTGAATTTTCATCATTATACTCAAAAAATGCGTATCCCTCAGAATTTACATCAGCTAATTCATTGATAATGGCATCTACACATTTTATTTTAATTATCTTTTAAGTCTTCAAATAGGGATAGGGCCGAATCAGTTTCATTTTGACCTTAAATTTTTAAAGTTTCTTGCACCTTTCGTCCTAATCTATATATTAAAATCTATTGAAATATATTATTATTTTTATAGATTGACATTTATAACACCTACAATATTATAATAATCGTTGAAAGAGGAAGGTTCTATGAAACAGAAAAAAATTTATAGCAAAGTATTTGTTCCTGTACTATCTCTATCACTGCTTTCAAATCTGTTTATCTCTACAATAGCTCAAGCAAATGAGTCAACAGAAACGAAGCAAGAAGTAGTCGTAGTATATAAAAACAACACTGGAAAGGAAAGAGTATTAGAAGATAGCATAAAAGTTGATCATGAATTCAAGACAGTTCCTGCAGTGTCTGCCACATTAACAACAAATAATATTCACGAACTAAAAAATGATCCCAATATTGCTTACGTTGAACCTAATGTGACATTTACAATTACGGGAAAAGAAGATGTTAAAGCAATGGTAAAAACAGCAGACTCTATTCCTTTTGAAGAGAGCCTTTGGAACTTCCAAACAGTAGATCCAAATGCGATATCATTTAAACAAGGAATTACTGGAAAGGGAGTAAAGGTTGCAGTAATAGATACTGGGATTTATCCTCATCCTGATTTATCTATTGAAGGAGGTACTTCAACTGTTGATTACACACCTTCTTATACAGATGATAATGGACATGGTACACATGTTGCGGGGATTATAGGAGCTAAACATAATGGCGTGGGAATTGTTGGAATTGCTCCTGACGTCCGTCTTTTTGCTGTAAAATCTTTAGACGGAACTGGGCGGGGGAATTTGGATGATGTATTAAAAGGAATTGATTGGTCAATTACAAATCATATGGATATTATTAATCTAAGTTTAGCAACTACATTTAACTCGCAAGCGTTGCATGACATGGTAGACAAAGCGAATAAAGAAGGTATTCTTTTAGTTGCTGCTGCAGGAAATGATGGCGAGGCAGTGAATTATCCTGCAAAGTTTGATAGTGTTATTGCAGTGTCTGCCATAGATGAAAACAAAAATATTGCTTCTTTTTCTTCACGTGGGCCAGAAGTAGAGTTTACCGCTCCTGGGAACAATATAATAAGTACATATTTAGATGGATACTACGGTAAATTTAATGGTACATCACAAGCATCACCACATGTTGCGGCGATGCTCGCTTTACTAAAAGAAAAAAACCCTAATATGTCCAACTATGAGCTTCGAACAGAGCTTCAAAAATATGTTGAAGACTTAGGGGTAAAAGGCAGGGATCCATTATACGGATACGGATTAGTCAATTTCTCAGCATTCCAAGACTCAAAGACGAATTCTCAAATATTTTCTGATGTACCAACTACTCACTGGGCTTATCCAGCAATTATGGATCTAGTAAACAAAAAAATTGTATCTGGTTATGGTAATGGCAGGTTTGGTATGGGTGATCCAGTTACACGTGAACAAGTAGCGGCTCTTATTTATCGTGCATTAGAAATATCTCCAAAGGGAGAGTACCCTAATCCATACTATGATTTAAATAAAAATTCTACAATGTTTCTAAATGAAGTTTTAGCTCTCACAGAGATGAAGGTTTTCAATGGGGATGAACAAGGGAATTTTAGACCAAAAGATTCCTTAACTCGTGAGGAAATGGCGCAAGTACTTACTAACGCATTCAAATTAAAAAATAAAGGTCAGCAAAATTTTAACGATGTAAATCCTAATTCTTGGGCAAATGAAGCGATTAGCGCATTACAGTCAAATGGCATTTCAGCTGGTACAGGTGAGGGTAAGTTCGAACCGAAAATGATTGTAACACGTGAACAGTTCGCACAATTTTTATACAAGGCTATGAATTTATAACTAGACGATGGTGCAAACATTTCAGCCCTTTAAGAAAAATATAAAGTAATGTTTAAAAAACAACATATAAACACTGTATGAAAGGACAAAAAATATTATGATGGAACAATACGAATTGAAACAAGAGCTACAACATATTAAAAATAACAATTACGCCGTCCCAGATGATGTGGACGCATATCCATATGCACAATGGATTCTTGACTATATTGGTTCACCTGATGCCGAACTGCGTGATGAACTAATTTACAGTACGCTAGAACGCTGGATAACAAGTGGGGTATTTAGACAAAAAGAACTACGCGGACTACTGCTGCAAGCTCTGAGTCCTGATTATTTGTTTTACCAAATCGATGAAAAGGGAACAGACTCTGTTTTTAAGCGCGCTTTCTCTATTTTAATCCCGCCACTTATTTTATCCGTTCATGAAAAAGAACCGCTCTTGTCTGAAGAACAGCTGTACAGCGTTGCAGAACAAGTTCTTGAGTACGCTTATCTTGAACAGGATGTAAGAGGGTATGTAGAAGGAAAAGGTTGGGCGCATTCCACAGCGCATGTTGCAGATGCCCTAAGCGCTTTAGCCCGTACTATACGGAATCGCGAGTTCGGTCATGCAATACTTGCTGCTGTTCGTCATAAGGTTCGTTTACACGATTACTTGTATATAAACTCTGAGGATGAGAGATTAGTGACCGCAGTAATGTCTTTACGAAACCAAAATATCTTGTCCCAAGAAGAATGGAAAAATTGGCTTGACAGCTTTACGATCATTGAAGAAGCTTCAGCTCCTCATAATGATATCTTAGTGCAAAATATTAAATCATTCTTAAGAAGCTTGTATTTCCGAACTTTAGAGCATGAGGAAAATTCTGCGTTTACAATTTCTATACTGGAGACTTTAAGAGAATTGAAGAGATTTTAAGTATATATGGACTTTTGAAGGTATTGTTTCTCAATATGAATTTACAGAAACGTAATTAGAGAAAATGAAATAAGCGATTTAGAATCCTTATGATTAATAAATAATGAAGAATCACACCGGAGTAAAAGTTTAACTTGATAGATAACTCAATTCTTCAGATTTTACCAAGAAGGATAATTTAAAAAATAACAGCCTTTTCTCAATATTTAGTTGGGAAAAGGCTGTTATTTTTTAGCAAAGTATGTAATAGAAACATAACAGCCTTTCGTTTAGAATTTTGAACTTGTATATAGATACCGTACATACAGTAAAAGAGGAAACAAGAGAGGCAAATTATAATTTGAGAATCGAAGCGATATTTTTACTAATAAATAGGTTTTTAATACTTTTTTAAAAATAGCCTTGTAAAATGCAAAATAGATATTCAAATATTTTTTACAATGATGCAGGAGGTCATGAATATGGCTAAAATGGGAAACAAAATGATTACACTATGCACAGTTGCTGTAGGAATGATTTATACAGCAGGATATATTACTACGGAATCTCCAAAAACAGAAGTTGAACAAGCTTCGCAAAATATAACGGAATCTACACAGCAACCTAAGGCACCTTCTAGCACTTCCGATATAACAACTAAAAGGGTTAAAAGTACTTATAAAGATGGGACATATTATGGTCAGGGTGCAAATCACATTGGTTCAGTAGCTGTAGCAGTTACAATTCAAAAAGATAAAATTAAATCTGTACAAATTACAGATTGCACCACTTCTTATTCTCAATCTTACATTGACGACTTACCTCAACAAGTCGTGGACCGACAAAGCGCAGATGTAGATGTAGTTTCCGGCGCAACAAGAAGTACGGAAGATTTTCAAGAAGCAGTTCAGAGTGCTCTATTACAGGCAAAGCAGGCCAATGTATCTTATAAAACACAAAATACAGGAAGTGTGACAGGAAATGCATAATCGAATAAGAAAAACATATGAACAATCCGCCCTTTACACGGGAACAATTATCCATATCAAAGTAGTCACATCACACACAGAAAAATATATAAAAGAAAAAGTGGAAAAGGCATTTCAAGCATTTTACGCTGTAGAAAAAGTATGCAGCCGTTTCAATCATCAGAGTGAACTTCGACGTCTATGCACTCAAAGTGGTGAAGCAATTCAAGTCAGTCATATTCTTTTTGAGGCTGTTCGCTATGCTTGGCAAGTAGCTGATTTAACGCAAGGAACATTCGATCTAACATTAGGGCATACACTTCAGGAGTACGGATTTAACCGTCACTATTTAACAGGTGAAGAACTTGTTTCATCTACGGTAGCTCCTGCAAATTATCAAGATGTGATTCTAGATGAAGAAAACCGGACTATTTTGCTGAAAAAACCTCTGTTGTTAGATTTAGGTGCTGTTGCAAAAGGCTTGGCAGTTGACTTAGCTGTTCAAGAACTACGCGATTTTGAAGGCTTTGTCATCGATGCCGGCGGAGATCTTTTTGCTAGTGGTACGAATGAAATGGGAGAACCATGGGTCATTGGTATTCAGCATCCTTTCCAAAAGAAAAAAACAATTTGTAAAGTTCAGCTAACTGATCAGGCGGTTTGTACTTCTGGCAGCTATGAGCGAAAGAGTCCTGTTCATATGAATGAGCATCATCTCATACATCCATACTTAGGAACGTCTCTGTCCGATATCGTAAGCTGTACTGTAATTGCGCCCTTTACAATGATGGCAGATGCTTTTTCAACATCAGCTTTTCTATTAGGTAAAAAAGAGGGAGCCGCACTGTTGCAAAACGTTGATCTCGAAGGTATATGGATTACATCCTCTTTAAACATAAATATGACACACGGAGTGGAGGGATATTTGTATGAGCGTGGATAAAAAAGAAAATACAATGAGCGGAGCGAGACAAAAATATGCGATTGCAGACGAAACAAGAGAAAGCCGGAAACGAAAGCGAAGCCATAAAGCCTTTATGACTCCTAAAAGACTCGTCTTAGTTATGCTACTTTTATTAATGTTAATAGCCCAGGTAAATATGACCAATTATACTGGTCTTGTTCATGCAGGAATTTCGGCTGCAACTGCAATGTTCATAGATACCTTCATCGCTATGCTAAAAAAACGAAAGCTTACATTTCCAGATGGGGCTGCTATAACAGGCTTAATTGTTGCACTCGTATTAAGTCCAATGGTTTCCTCGTATATTTCAGCATTAACGGCAGCGATTGCAATTGCATCGAAACATCTATTTACAGTTAAGAAAAAACCTATATTTAATCCTGCTGCCTTCGGATTACTTGTTACAGCTGTTTTATTTTCAAGCGGACAAAGTTGGTGGGGAGGACTATCTATGCTTCCTACTTGGTGCATTATGTTTGTATGTATCACAGGATTTTTTGTAACACAGAAAGTAAATAAATTTCCACAAGTCTTTTCATTCTTAGGTGTTTATTTTCTTGCACTTTTGATTATAGGAATTATAGGAACTACAAATGTGGGGGATATGCTAAGAGTCCCATATATAAATTCAACCTTATTCTTAGCATTCTTTATGCTTACTGATCCACCGACTTCTCTAGGAAAGTATAAAGATCAAGTTATATTCGGGATTATTACAGCAATAGCAAGTATAGTTTCTTATATGATGTTTGGAGGGTTAATTTTTCTATTAGTAGGCATATTGATTGCAAATGGATGGAAAGCATTAAAAATTTCTAAAAATAAAAAAACATCACGTACATCATCAGCTTCACCAGCTATTTAAGAAAGAAATATATAGAAAATGGCTTACAATCTGATTATATCCGTATTTCAATTAAAATACCTAGTTCTATATCAACAAAGGGTGTCAAGTTATAGGAAGCAGTTCCTCTTGACACCCTTTGTTAGTCATACTAGGAATTTAATGGTAACACATGTCCCTTTATGCCGTTCACTCCGTATTTTTATTTCTCCATTATGAGCGTCCGTAATCCACTTAGCTATGGACAGCCCTAAACCTGTCCCGCCTTCAGAACGTGTTCTACTCTTATCACTACGATAGAAGCGGTCAAAGATATGAGGAAGTTCCTTATTCGAAATACCGATACCTGTATCTTCTACTATGATTGTGACAAAACTTCCATCCTTGTTGCATGTAACTTTGATTCGTCCATTCTCAACATTGTATTTCATAGCATTATCCATCAATATAACGAGCAGTTGATGAATTCGTTCTTTATCTCCTTTATACATCAGTTGATTGTCCACATCTTCAATAATCGTAATATTCCGCAGCTCTGCAATGGGTTCAAATTGATGAATGATTGTGCTGACTAATTCACCTAGTGCAAACTCCTTCTTTTGAATAAGTATCTGATTCGAATCTGTTTTTGCGAGAGTCAGTAGATCTGATACAAGTTTATTCATTCTCTTTACTTCTTGTAGCACTTTATAAATTGTCATGCTTTCTTGTTCAATTGTATATTGCGGATGACGGAATAATAATTCTAAGTGTGTCTGGATAACAGACAACGGGGTTCGAAGTTCATGGGAAGCATCCGCTGCAAACTGAGTTTGTTTTTCCCAAGAGTTTTGAATCGGTACAAGTGAGCGATTTGCTAAAAACCACCCTATAAAGAAAGAAATAATAACTCCCGCAAAGCAACCTCCTATAGTCAATATAAGCAAGTTTTGCAGTATAGTCACCTCAGAATCTATATTTAAGACAATCTCAACCGTATGAGCCGATTTCATCCCAATATCCTCCAAATAACGGGATGGTGGTTCAAACTTAAGAATACGATAACTATGCTTATTGATTGTTTGTGTCCATAGTTTGTTGTCCTGAAATCGAGAAGGGGAGAAATCATTAATATCGTTAGAAAAGACAGCATTTTCAGGTATACTTTTTATGAAATGCCCGTTTTCATCCCAAACTAAGTAAACAGTTTTCCGTTCTGATTCTCGTTTGGATTCATGTTCTTTCAAAACATGTTTCATGCCTTCTTGCTGTATTTCTTCAGACACGCTAGCAAGCTTCGAATCAATCTCTGTATAAATAAAATGATTCATATATACATACAAAACAACACCGAATACACATAAAATCAATGAAAAAACAACCGTATTTAAGGTAACAAGTTGCATCTTTGTTTTTTTAAACATTTTGGTCATTTCCTTTGAATATAAAACCGACACCACGTACGGTATGAATAAACGTTTCATCATGAAATGCGTTTAATTTCTTTCGCAAATGATGCACATATACATCTACAACACCGAGCCCTACGTCAGAATCTAACCCCCAAATACGACTGAAAATTTGATCACGGATTAAGATTTGTTCTTTATTTCGTATAAAATATTCAAGTAATTCATATTCCTTAGTCGTCAAATATAACTTATTACCGTCTATATACCCATCATGTTCTTGTATGTGTAATTGGATAGGACCATAGGAAAAATTATGTTCTCCAATCGTTCCTTTTTCTCGTAACAGTACGCGTATTCTTGCAAGCAGCTCTGGTACTGCAAACGGCTTAATCAAATAATCATCTGCGCCAACATCTAAGCCTTTTACACGGTCTTCTACACTATCTTTAGCAGTAAGAAGAAGGATAGGGGTCTTAACGGAAGCAGCACGTACTTCTTTCACAATTTCAAATCCATTCATTTCTGGAAGCATGATATCTAAAATAATAGCATCATAAATATTTTGCTTGGCCATGAATAATCCTTCATCACCAGCTACAGCGCAATCAATTTCATATCCTTCTTCTTGTAAAACTGCCATAACTCCTTCTAAAAGAGGCTGATCATCTTCAATTATTAAAATCTTCATTATTTCCATCCATCCCGTTAAGTTTTTAATCATATATACCTTATTATATAGGATTCACGTACCAATGTATAAAGGAAACAGTTAGTTCACAATAAAGTCATCGATTTCAAACAAATAAGAAAGGGTGGTAGTATGCTAGAAAATTTAACTACTGAAACTCGCAATAAAAAACAATAAATTTAGAATGAGGTAGATTAAAAGTAAATCCTTATAAATTACATATGAAGACAAAAAAATATTTTCATGAATGAATAGAATACAAAATCTTTCAAGTGAAAAAAGAAATTGAGGTACAGAAGCTAGTAAATTCAATAACTAGTGATTCTAAAACATATGCAAGTTTATCATAAAGTTAAACATACAATACACATCGATGTAATCTACTGGTTATAAGTGTATCTTTATTACGTGTAAATTTAATGTACAATTCTTAAAACAAAATATATTTTAATAGAAATATTTTAATAAAAACATTTGAATCACTCCAATGAATTGGTAAAATTATATATGTTATCAATTTATTGGAAGGGGAAAAATAATGAAAAAGAAAATTATTACTTGTATACTTTCTACTACACTATTAATTCCAGCTGTTGCTCATGCGGAGGAGACTAAGGCAACTCAAAATAATGCTAATGCTTCTAAACTTACAAATGCAAGTATTGCTAGCCAAAAGCAAGGATGGGTACAAGAACGCGGATATTGGTATTACTATGACAAAAATGGTAATAGAGTAACAGGTTGGCTAAATGACGGCGGAAAGTGGTATTATCTATATGATTATAGTGGTATTATGCAAACTGGCTGGCTGTCAATCAAAGATAAAAAAACTGGAGTAACTTCATGGTATTATTTCGATCCTAACACCGGTGTGATGCAAACGGGTTGGGTGAAAGTTAATGGATATTGGTATTTCTTAAATAATAATGGCGTAAGGCAAACGGGTTGGCTAAATAATGGTGGAAAGTGGTATTATCTTGGCACTTACGGACAAATGGAGACAGGAAGAACGTCTGTAGACAACGTATATTACTACTTCGATAAAAATTCAGGGGCTATGCAAACAGGTTGGATACAAGAATATGGTTCTTGGTATTATTATAACAACAATGGGGCCCAACACAAAGGGTGGTTACAACTTGGCGGAAGTTGGTACTACCTTGACTCTTATTCAGGTTATATGAGAACCGGTTGGGCATTAATTGATAACCAATGGTATCAATTTAATAGTAACGGTGTTTGGATTGGATAATTTCATAATAAACAAAAATAGGTTGCATTGCTTACTGCAACCTATTTTTTGTTTATCTGGACAGGCTATAGATTGAAAGAATCATACCCATTTAAACTAGAATTTATATTTAAGTAAAAAATAAAGACTTTAGCAACTAAAAAAGATGCTAAAGTCTTTATTTTATTGGTTATCTTTTTATTAACGGTAGACGGAACGTTTGTTCTTTGGATATGATATATAAGAAGGTATACTCAATTTTTATATCTGTTGAAAGGGGATACTCCTAATGTGTAAACAGGGCAAAAGAAAGTCTAAATGCATGTTGGAAAAGGCCGAAATGATTAAGTTATATTTAGAAGGTTCTAGCACATCAGATATCGCAAACTTAGCTAATGTTTCTTCTGGATACGTTCACATGGTCCTAACAGATAGTAACATTGAAAAGAGAGCGCGTGGAAGCTGGAAGCGTAAATATGATTTAAATGAAGATTACTTTAAAACTTGGTCTAACAACATGGCATATATTTTAGGTTTTTTCGTTGCTGACGGTGTAATAGCCAAAAACAGTCACACAGTTAGTATTTCTCAAAAAGAAAAAGGGATTTTGGAAGATATGAAAAAAGAAATAAATTCAAACCATCCACTATATAAAAACAAAAATACCGGTGTATATATATTGAACTTAAATAGCAAAATCATGAAAAACGACCTAATAAATATGAAATTTTTCAATAGAAAAAATAAATTATCTTTCAGTTAGTGTGCAAACTTTAGACAAGCACACTAACTGATTTTTTATTTATGACAAGAAGATAAAAACAGGGAGGAATCAAAAAACATACTTACTTAAATTAAGTTATTTTTTCTAGTTTACATAATATAAATTATAGGAAGTTATAAAATGAAAGGAGTTTTATATCTCTAAAACCAAGTAAACTATATATTTTGAGACGAAACAGGGATTTTTAAAACGATTTATAGCATGTTTAAATAAGCTTTGAAATTCCATAATTTCAAACAAGCCACAATGATTTCATTCAGCAAAATCCTTCACGCACAGCCGGAGAAATTTCATATTAAATGATCAGAGCCATAATTTATATTTTTATTGCACTTAACAGTTTATTTTCTGGCTTGTTTTTTTATTTTACATTCGATATTGACATCTTATTTTCTGAATATATACAGAAATGTGTTTTATATAAAAATCTTCTATAATCCTAGCTCTGGCCTATTTTTTCTTCACTTAAGTTCAATCACTCTTAGTTAACATAATGTATTTATAGAACAAAAAATCCTCCCTTGTTATTTTAGGAAGAATTTTAATAAATGACTTGTATTCTATTAGATATAATCTTTTCTATAAAATGCGCATTTGTTATCTTTTCTGTTTGACGTATTAAATGTAAAATACCGCTTTTTCGATTATGATAGATAACTTTGCGCTCTTCATTTCGATATATTCGCACTAGTATTGCCAGTGTATCAACATCGCATTGTTCTACGTATGTATATAAGTCTTGATCAATTCCAACAAATGTGATGGTTTGCTTGCTAAGGATTTGATTCAATATACAGGCTAATGACATTTCTCCATGATTTTTATGGTTACAATTCACAAAAAACGCCTCATAGTCGTCAAAAACAATCTTTTCAGCAATTTGAAATGTATTTCTTGCTTTTCTAATGCTTTCTCGCAATGGTTGTATACAGGAAAATGCTTTTTCGCTTGCTATTAAAAACTTTTGTTTCGCTTGTGCTGCTGTATATTCTACTTTAAGTAATTCATACAAATCACGTTCTTCTACATAAAGGACTGTATCAAATTTTGATAAATAAGCTAAATATAGTCCTTCTAAATCCTCTGTAAGACGCATTTCTTTTGCGATTACATCTGTAATTAAAATAGGGATATCTTTCGCATGTTCGAGAAATAACGTTGCTTTATGCTGATAAAAAGCTTTCTTATGATAAGAAATAGTTGATGTATCATATAAGAACACATGGCCTTTCTCTAAAATACTATCCATTATCTCTTCAAGGTCTGTAATGAAGTGTGTTTGTTGTTGGATCAAACTCTTTAGTTCTGGAGATGTCACTCTGCTGCCTCTCCCTTCACGTTATAGAAATACCCAATAACTTCTTCAAGAACTTGTTGATTAGCTTGTTGTGCTGCATGAGGCAAAGCGTGCTGATTCATTAACTTTTCCAGTTTTCCAAAGTTCACAACATTACTTCGTTCAATCATATAAGGATCTAACCCAAGAGCTTCAAATTCTTTATGATAATCAATTTTTTATCAAAATATGTTTCTAATGATTTTTCATCAATTAGGTGCAGTTCATAGAGACGAATAAGAATTGCTTTATACGGGGCCTGAAAACGACTCATGCAAAGAAAAATCTTTGTGAATGTAGTTTCAAATTCATTTTCTGTACCCGTATAAAAAGCCTTTAACTCATGTTCATCAATTAGTAGAACCGATGCAAAATAATCAGCTTTTCGTTCAGATGGATTTTTATCAAGGCCTACATGAATAATATGTAATTGCTGCTTAAGCTCTTGAAATGAAATAAGATGATACAGTTCATGAAGCAGACTAAAATTTTGATAAATTCGAGATTGATACGTATTCACATAGCAAATATACTTATCCGTATTTGTAGAACGAATAAAACCACCCAAAGACTGATCTTGAATTGGTACTTCAATGAAAAAATGTTGTGTAGAAATATATTTTTTCGCACCTTCAATCATTGTCCAGCCTCTTGGATGGTAATGCTGCAAATACTTTTTTATTAAATTTTCTACTTCAGACTTTATCTTTTGATTTTCTTCTAAAATTTGTGGAAGATCTGCAAACGAAAGCTCAGGCATGTGAATCACCTCTATCGTAAATTTCGAGTAAATCACAAATTTTTGTTAACTGAGCTAACCCTTCTTTTCCTCTCTCTGACAACATATTACCAGCCGAAAAAGCGAAAGCCCCCTCCTCTATCTCTTGATTCAAATGATGAAACGAATCATTCATAAAAAACGTTTGTTCATGTCCTAAAGTATCAGCCAATTTAGCCGCAAAATCATAAATACCATTCATTCGTTTTCCATTTAGATAGTCAGAAAAGTTGGACTCCGACATGTTCATACGTTTCGCTAGACGTTTTCTTTTTAAACCTTCTGTTTCAATATATTGATTCATATTGCGTAAAATCATAGATTCTAAATTCATTTTTCTCACTTCCTTCCTAACAGTTTACTTCGTTATATGTATTTATTATATAGTGCACATGAAAAATCCATTTAAAGAGAATTCTCGATGAATTTATTTATATAATCAGGTGATTTATACAGTGTTTTTTTATTTAAATCCGCTTATAACGAATTCTTCTATAAAAAAACTCTTTCCGAGCTTATCCTCAGAAAGAGTAACAACCTTACAATATTAACTTGGTATACTAATTTTCATTTTTTGTGCTAATGGTGGACAAGTTAAATTGTGTTCGTAAATCTTTTTATTAATCATTTCAACCATTGCAGCAAATTCTTCTTTTTCTATGCATGTATGCAATTTTTCCTTTAACGCATCGATTTCTTTTGAAAGTTCAATCCACCCTAGTAAAATATGATTATCCTTCATCGTCTTATATAGCTGTTTTTCTGGATTATAAGAGAGACTTTTATCAATTTGCTGCGGCTTTCCTTTGCCTACTAAGTCATCAAATACGCCTTCTTTTTGAGCGCGTTTAATAATAGAGCTAATATGATCTTCGTACGTATATGACCATACTTTTTCATCTTTCACTAAAATTTCTTGTTTCTTTAATGCTTTATCTAAATCTTTTTCTCTATCTTTCATATGTTTTCTCCTCCCTTTTTATTATTTCATGGGTATTTTAAATTGTTGTAAAGATACTAATCCATGAGCAAACTGTTTATGCCACCACAATTCATCGTGACCACCAGGGAATTCAACATAGGTGATTTGATATTCTTTTTCTTTAAGTACTTGTGATAACCTCTTATTTGCTTCTAACAATGGTTTATTTTCCAACTCCCCAGCGCTCATATAAATATGTAGTGGTAATGTGCTGCTTCTTTTAAATTGATTTTCAATCCAAGGATGTGGTCCTGTGTAATTGTCTTTTTTCCAATGTACAGAACCAGACATTGATAAAACATTTCCGAAGAGATCTGGATATTCCAGTGCTGCATAAAAAGCTGCTAAACCACCAAGACTGAATCCACCAATTGTTGTATGATATGGATTTGCATTAACATGATATCTTTGTTGAATCCAAGGAAATAGTTCTTTTGTTAAAAACATATTCATTTCCCCATAAAATGTGAGTTCTGTAAATCGATCTACATGATCAATGCCAATTAGAATACACGGTGGAATTTCTTTTGTATGTATAAGATGATCTAGTGTTGCAGCTGCTGATAACGTCCGCAGCATAGAACTGCCATCAAACATGATAAGAAGGTCGTAAGGAGCTTGTTCAGGTGAGTAATTATGCGGAGTATATATCCAAAGTTGTCGTTCATTCTTCAATATAGAACTATGAAACTGATATGTTTCTACTTTTCCTTTTGGGGTTTGAGTTTGTTGCTTTGTTTTATCAATTTGTGACGATAGGCCTAGCTCTAAAACAGATATTGGTCCTGCTTTATGCTCAAATATTTTAGAATTCAATGGATCACGCTTATAGTTTTCACTTCGCTTTACCCAATCTTGTTCAAAGTCATCATTAATTGAAAAATAATACGTCGAAGCAAACCTTTCTTTTGTTCGAAATGTTTTAAACCATATGTTTGTATGTGAAAGCTTATTCATTTCATTTGCCGCTATATCCCAACCAGGAAAACTGCCAAATACATATGCATTTTCAGTTTTTTCATCACCTAACCAAATATATGTAACAATATGGTACTCAGCATCAATTGGACAAGTCTCCACAATAGGTGTTTCTTGTTTCTTTATACTTTCTAAAAACAATGTAACAGCAGAAGAATTCCCTTGATTTAATTGCTTCGCTAAATCATGCATTATTGGACTCATTAGTTTCTTCATTTTTTGCCCCCCTTTTCTCTTTTCAACTCAATACTTATTTCAGTACCAAGTTGATTGTTTCCTGGTTATTTACTATGAGTATAGTGTATATTTTGTGAACAAATTTTATATTTAAGACCGTATAGAATAAAGTATTAGACTATAAAAAACTTTACAAACTAAAAAGGTGTTTTCTAGACGTGAAAACACCTTTCTTAACATAAATTCAGTTTCAAGTAGTTAAAGTGTACTAACCCAACATGTTTCTATGTCATGTTCTTGAATTTTTTTCATAAGTATTTGTACAGCAGCATCCGGCATGACTTTATATCTTTTCAAATTGTCTTCATTAGGTACAATCCAATAAAAATCCAGATGAGATTCTCTAGATTTAGGAGGTGTTTCCGCGTTTAATTTATCACTGTTAACTTTAAAAACATGATTAATTTCATAATGTAGTGTGTCTCCATCATTCCACTGATTTTCAATGACACCAAGGAACTTTTCGATTGAACAGGCAGTACCTATTTCTTCTTCCCATTCTTGTATAAGTGCATTTTCAACTGACTCACCTAATTCAATATGTCCCCCAGGTAAAAAAGAATGATGTCCCTTAAAATGTGCTACCAAAAGCTTTCCGTCTTTTATAAGCACACCCCTGACAATGTGGTGAAAGCGAGTTCTCATATTTTGGTCCTCCTTATTTACTCTTCAGATAGTAAATTCTAATGTAAGAAGTAAAATTCCTTTGCCAGTTGGATATAGATAGGTATTTTTAGAACTATTTAGTTTTATTCTGTAAAAATACGGTAAATGAAATTAGATTGAACATAAGTTGTTCAATCTAATTTCATGGCGCTACTATGCTTTTCAGTACAATCGCCCAATCTTGACGACCATTTTAACAAAATATTATTTTACTTAATCCATTGTTTTAGCTTCTCAAATTGATTCTTCGCATCATTATAACCAAGTTCATATAAATGAACTAATCTTTCTTTATTCCGTTCTAATCCACCTGCTGGTAATTGAACACTTGGCTGTATAACAAAGAAGTTCTCTTTTTGTTTCTCTGAATAAAGATAAGATAAAGTATTGTTATAGATTTCGTAATGCTCCACAAGGCGATTTGCTACATTAGGATAATGTCGATACAACCATTTCGCAATAGATGACAGCTTGTTTCGTTGTTTTTCAAATCCTGCTGGTTTCGTCATAATGACTACATTTTTTTGAAATCCATCAGCCTGTGCTTTTTGAATCGGAATTGGATCTGTAATTCCTCCATCTAGCAACTTTTTATCATCGTATTCAACTGCCGGAGCAATAAATGGCACTGAACTTGATGCACGAATAATTTTTAAAATATCATTTCCATGTTCATGCTTATTGTAATACACAGCCTCTCCTGTTTCACAATCAGTCGTACCAATAACAAACTGTTCTGCTCCATTTAAGAATGTCTGAAAATCAAACGGAACAACTTTGTTAGGTACTTCATCAAATAAAAAGTCCATGCCAAACAATTCACGTTTTCGTAAAAAATTCCGAAATGATATGTAACGTGGATCGCTTACAAGTTCTGTATTTACTTTCTTATTTCTTCCTTTTTGACGAGATAAATACGTAGCAGCCATACAAGCCCCTGCTGAAACACCTATTACATAAGGAAAATAAAGATCTTTTTCCATGAAAAATTCTAATACGCCTGCTGTATAAAGCCCCTTCATTCCTCCGCCTTCTAAAACTAATCCGATATTGTTCATATATTGTCCCTCTATCATATTTCAATTTCAAATTCGTAGTGTATAAAAAGTTCTTACACAAATATATTAGCATAAGATATTATGATGAAGTATTACATTGTTTCATTGCAATTGAAAATTAATTCTTAAATTGAAAAGTAAGAACCTGCTTTTTCATTACGTGTTACAATAAAAGAAACTTATTCTATACATAAAGGGGGAATTCATAATGGGCTTATTTCATGGTATTTTAGGAAATGCATCCGATGCAGATATAAGTAGCGTAGAACGTGATCTACAAGCGATTATGTTAGATGATGAGCAAGTAGAACACGCCTATAAATTAATTCGTGATTTAATTGTATTTACCAACCGCCGAATGATTTTAGTAGACAAACAAGGTATGACTGGCAAAAAAACAGAGTATCATTCTATTCCATATAAAAGTATTACACAATTTAGTATAGAAACAGCTGGTCACTTCGATTTAGATGCCGAATTAAAAATTTGGGTATCAAGCATGTCTACCCCGATTACGAAAGAATTTAGAAAAGATGATAGTATTTACAGCATCCAAAAAGCGCTTGTAGCTTACACAACAAGATAATAATATTGTATTTTTATACAACATCTAAAGTATTTACCCCGTATATTTTGGAACAATATACATTAATTTTGATTAAAAATACCAAAAAGACTATCCCTATCACAAGATAGTCTTTTTGGTACTCTATCATATTATCTTTTTTATATTTTAAATAATCTTGTTCGGCTATTAAGACAGACGTAATCTATTATTTACTAAAAAAATATTATAAAAACTTTTTTAATAATGATACTAGTCCAAACTATATCTATTCTATTTCATATAATGATTCTAGTTAGATAATACTAACTAATAATTTAAACCCAATTTGGAGGGATATTGGAATGGATGATTTAAAAAAATTGATTTCTTCAACACTTAATGGAAAACAAAAGAACGAAATATTCACTATACTACTTTCAGATATTTTAAATAGAAATGATATAACAGATTCATCTCTAAAAAATTTACCCCCAGAGAAAAAAACACAAATCAAAAAAATCTTTTCTGAATTAAAAAATCAAATTAATAACATTTTAGATTAAAAGGAGAGAGTTTATGTCGGGAGTTTGGTATCCAAACGAAGATAAAAAGTGGAACGCACTAGATTCTTCAAAGCCTCATCCATCATTCTACGATCCAACAATTTCAGAAGAAGCTAAGCAAAAAAATAAAATTTATCAATTATCCGAAGAATATATATCGATTGTTGATTCCGCTGATGTTCAAGTTACTACAACAGATACAAAAGTGGCACTATCAATTCAAGCCTCATTACAAGCAGCAATTATTGCGATTCTAAGTATATCTATTGCAGATGGCGAAAAAGCTGATAAAATTGCACAAGAGCTTTTTCAAAAATCTGCCATTTCACAAATTACTAAACAACGTACTGTGATTAAAAATTCTAGAAATGTTTCAGTAACTACTACAGATACTGATATAGCAGTAAATATTCAAGTCCTTCTTCAAATTTTATTAGCTTTATTAGTTAAACTAAAAGTTTTATAAAGATAATTTAACTTTTCTAGTAAGGTTGTGAAATAATGCACTTACCCATTCCATTCCCTCCCCTCCTATTGGGATTTTTCACTTGAAACTTTGTTAGACAAACTAAACACATCACATACAAAAAAGAGTTTTTTATTTATTTTGAGCAAATATATTATTAACATTAGCTATAGGAATTTATAACAGTATCCTTATTAAACTAAATGGATATAGTTTAATAAGGATACTGTTAATTCAAATTTAAATTAATGCCTACTTAGGGGGAAAGTAGGCATTTTAAACTTCAATTATTATAGGAAGAATCATTGGCTTTCTTTTTGTATGTTCGTATAAAAATTGTCCAAGTGTTTCTTTTATTTCTTTTTTAAGAACATTCCACTGATTAATATTCGTTTTTAGTAAATTATTAATGGTTGTTACAGATAATTGATTAATTTTCTTCATAAAATCTTCTGAATCACGTACGTATACAAATCCACGAGAAATTATATCTGGACCAGAAATCATTTTTCTATCTGTTTTACTAAGAGTAATAACTATAACAAGCATACCATCCTCTGCAAGCTGTTTACGGTCACGTAAAATAATATTTCCAACATCACCAATACCCAATCCGTCTACATATACATTTCCTGCAGGTATTCGTCTAGTTTGATAAGCAACTTGGTTCTTTATATCAACAACATCACCGTTATTCATAACATAAATATTATCTTTCTCAACACCAACGGACTCTGCTAAAAGACGATGATGGTGTAGCATTCTAAATTCTCCATGAATCGGAATGAAATATTTTGGCTTCATTAAAGTGAGCATTAATTTTAATTCTTCTTGATAAGCATGTCCAGAAACGTGCATTCCTGTTGAACTTCCTGATCCATAAATTACATTTGCTCCTAATAAAAATAAGTTGTCGACAATACGAGAAACATTTCGTTCATTTCCTGGTATAGGGGTTGCAGCTATAATAACAGTATCTTCCGGCAGGATATCTACCTGTCTATAGTTTCCACTAGCTAAACGAGCTAAAGCGGCCATAGGCTCACCTTGACTGCCAGTACAAAGAATTGCTACCTTTTCCGGCTCCATTTGATTGATTTCATGTGCTTCAATTAACATTCCCTCTGGAATATTTAAATATCCTTGCTCCAATGCAACAGATACTACATTTACCATACTCCTTCCAAGCAAAGCGAGTTTTCGATTTGTTTTACATGCAGCATCTACCACTTGCTGTAGGCGATTCACATTAGATGCAAAAGTAGAAAGAATAACTTTTCTGCGCGCTTTTAGAAATGCTTCTTCGATATGTTCGCCTACAAATCGTTCTGATGGAGTAAATCCAGAACGTTCTGCATTTGTACTTTCAGAGAGTAAAGCTAAAACACCATTACTTCCGATTTTAGCCATTTTATGGATATCTGGATATTGATTATTTACAGGAGTCAAATCAAACTTGAAGTCACCTGTATGTACTACTGTACCTTCTGGTGTATGAAAAGCAATGCCAAGACAATCTGGAATGCTATGATTCGTTTTGAAAAAAGATAGACTTATTTGTCCAAATTCAATTAATGATTCAGAATCAATAACAAATAGATCTGTTTCATTTCGAAGTTTATGCTCTTTTAATTTAACTTCAATTAGCCCTAGCGTTAAACGTGTTGCATAAATTGGCACGTTTAGTTGTTTTAATAAATATGGAATACCTCCAATATGATCTTCATGTCCATGTGTAACAACTAAAGCCCGAATCTTATCTTGATTTTCCTTTAAATATGTAATATCAGGGATAATCAAATCAATTCCTAATAAACTTTCATCGGGAAACTTTGAACCACAATCAATTATCACAATGTCATTTGCATACTGTATAACATACATATTTTTTCCTATTTCCTTTATGCCGCCTAAAGCAAAAATGGATAGTGTATTTTCTGCTATGTTCACAATGAGTATCCTCCTTTTTCAAACTTATATTGCTTATTAAAAATCTATCTGTTTATATATTTTCCAACACTTACAAATTTATTATCTGTTACAAGATGAATGAGTATATTATTTACTGGTTTGACTGAACATAGTTAAAGGTGCATTGAAGAAACTAGGAGGTTCTAGAATTATGAGAGCTGTAACTTATCAAGGGCCAAATTTTGTTGAAGTTAATCAGGTGGAGGATGCAAAACTTGAAAAGAAAGATGATATTATCGTAAAAATTACCTCTACTGCTATTTGTGGATCTGATTTACATTTGTATCAAGGGAACATGCCATTACCTCCAGGATATATTATTGGCCACGAACCGATGGGTATTGTAGAGGAAGTAGGACCCGATGTCACCAGGGTCAAAAAAGGAGACCGTGTTGTAATTCCTTTCAATGTTTCATGTGGGCATTGTTTTTATTGTCAGCACGAAATGGAGAGTCAGTGCGATAATTCAAATCCTCACTATGATTCTGGTGGATACTTTGGCTATACAGAGAAATTTGGCAACCATCCAGGTGGCCAAGCTGAATATTTGAAAGTTCCTTTTGGAAATTTTACTCCGTTTGTTATTCCTCAATCATGCGAACTTGAAGATGAATCCTTACTTTTTTTATCCGACGTTCTCCCAACTGCATATTGGAGTGTAATAAACGCAGGTGTAAAACCGGGCGATACTGTCATTGTTCTTGGATGTGGACCTGTTGGATTGATGACTCAAAAATTTGCATGGATGAAAGGTGCTAAACGTGTCATCGCTGTTGATTACTTAGATTATCGTATAAATCATGCTAAAAAAATGAACAAAGTTGAGGTATTCGAGTTTACAAAATATCCTGATATGGGAGAGCATTTAAAAGAAATTACTAATGGCGGTGCCGACGTAGTTATTGATTGCGTTGGTATGGACGGAAAAAAATCACCTCTTGAATATCTCGAACAAAAATTAAAACTACAAGGTGGTACTCTTGGTCCTATTCAAATTGCTACGAAAGCCGTTCGGAAATGTGGAACTGTGCAAATAACGGGTGTTTATGGAGGAAACTACAATGTATTTCCTTTAGGAGCATTTTGGACTAGAAATATAAATCTTAAAATGGGACAAGCCCCCGTCATTCATCTTATGCCAGAACTGTTTCAAAAAATAACGAATAACGAGTTTGATCCAAGAGAAATTATTACACATAAAATGCCTCTTGAAGAAGCAAGTCATGGTTATCAAATTTTTAATAATCGTGAAGACAATTGCATAAAAGTAGTTTTGAAACCATAGTCACACCTATTTTATACAAATAATGTAGAGAATAAGACTTCTATAATCCTATTAAATAATCACTCATATTTAATTTTATGGGCATAAATAAAGCACTGCATTTGCAAATGCAGTGCTTTTAACTTTAAACTATATCAACTACTAAATGTCACAAAAACATCTTTAAGTTCCACTTCAACCATTGAAGTTCAAGTTCATTTCAAATAGACGTAACCACAGCAAGCGCAAAGCCGTCATATCCTTTGGAACCAACAGTTTGAATTGCCGTTGCGCTCAAGCGTGGCTCAGTAGCGATCAACTCGTAGAATCGCCGTATCCCTTGAACACTCTGATCAACATTAGAATCTTCTATTACTGCACCATCACGTATGACATTATCTGCAATGATTAAAGTACCTGGACGTGAAAGCTTCAATGCCCACGCTAAATAATACGGATTATTGGGCTTATCAGCATCAATAAAAATAAGATCAAACGGTTCATGCTTTTCATTAACAAGTTGCTGTAATGTATTTAATGCTGGTCCAAGGCGTACCTCCGCTATATCACTTAAGTTAGCACGCTTAATGTTAGAACGAGCTACTTCTGCATGCTTTGGATCTGCTTCTAACGTAAGAAGACGACCATCTTTAGGCAATGCTCGCGCTAACCAAATTGTACTATAACCACCTAACGTGCCAATTTCTAGTATGGTGCGTGCTCCTTTAATTTGCGCAAGCAGCTGCAGAAATTTCCCTTGATTCGGAGAAACATCGTGCGCCGGTAAGCCAGAATCTGCGTTAACTTGAAGTACCGTATCAAGTACAGGATCAGACAGAACCAGTAAATCAGTTATATAGCGATCTACCTCAGTCCATTTATTAGATATCCCCATATAAACTGTCCCCCTTTGCATTTCAACTGCTTAATTTAATTACCACCCTAATCGATCACGAAGAGAAGTAATATGTGCGGTATGATGACGACCGTGCCATGCATAAAGACCGATCGTTACACCTAATTTACTCGACCCTGATTCAGGATGATGAAACGTTTTTTCAAAATCATTAGATTTCATAGATCGCAGCAAAGTAACCCATCTCATATGTAATGATTCTAAAAGTGCTAGGGATACATCTATTGGTAGCTGTGAATCAGGAAGCTCTGCCCATTTTTCTTCCATATACGGTTTAATCGTTGGATTATTTTCTGTCAGAGCTAATTTAAACCGAATATAACTATTCATATGACTATCTGCAATATGATGAACGACTTGGCGAACTGTCCATCCGCCAGGACGATACGATGTATTAAGCTGCTCATCTTGTAAATCCTTTATTGCTTCCTTTAACTTCGCAGGAAGGTTTTCAATTTCTTTTATCCAGTTCTCTATTAAATCTCTGGTAGGATTACCTTCGTAAGTAAATTGACCGATCGGATAACGTAAGTCCATAATTGTATTGCTCTCCTTTTTTAGTTAGAATGTCTCCAAATATAATGGATAAAATCAATTTTTTGGCCTTGTAATTCTGCTGCATTTTCATCAATTGAGATACGTGAAAAATGGTTCTTTTCTAATAGTTTTTGAGAAGAAAAATTATTATTCGTTGTTTTCGCGTGAATTTCAGTAACTTGATAGTTTGCTGCTTCATCTAAGAGGAGGTTTACAGCTTTAGTTGCAACACCTCTTCCAACATATTTTTCTCCTAATCGATAGCCAAGATACCCTAATTCTTTATCTTTCTCAATATCTACTAAATTGATTCGCCCAACAATTGTTCCTGCATGATTTCTTATGAGGTGAAAATATGAAATACCTTCAAATTGTTCTTTTAATAATTCATAGAAAATCTTTTGAAACGTTTCATATGTATAGTAATTTTCACCACGGCTAGGCACCATCTTTTCGAAAAAAGCCCTGTTATTACATTCAAAAGCAAACAATTCTTCTGCATCTTGTTCCTTTAACTTTTCTATGTAGACTTCCATTCGTTAATCATTCCTTTTCAAAATGAATCAACTATATAAATTTGCTATTTCGTCACAAAATCCTGCTAAAAAAGGCTACTTTCCTCGACTCGTAAATATAGCGAACAGTACTTTAGGATGAAAAAGATGTAAAGGACTACGAATTAAGTTCATAACGTTAACCAATCGAATATAAATTTCCGGATTAAAAGCAGAAAGACGATATACCTTTTTGGTGTACCACTGTTTAAATGGTTGCATAAGAGGTCTGTCCCCTTTAATGTTCGAAACCCGAAATGCTTCTGTTGTAGTCATTTCCCACGGCGTTGCTATCAACTTCGAAATACTTTTATGAAATTTGTAGGTGAAATCTTTTTCGAGATGTTTATTTTCCCGGAGACACCTTTCCAACTCTAAAGCTTCCATTGCAGCGACTGAAATCCCTTGTCCAAAAACAGGATCAAAACGGCAATGAGCATCTCCAATTACTAAAAAACCTTCCGGAACATGCCTTATTAAGTCGAATCGACGACGCACTTGATAAGGAATTTTATGTATTCTTATATCTGAAAGAGGCTCTGCTATTTCAAGAAATCTTTTCACATCAGGGACTGGTAATTTCTGAGCATAAGCAAAGAATTCTTCATCAGTTTGCGGAGCACGCTCATTTGCGTAACCGCTAAAAGTTACATAAAAACGATCGTCTTCAATTGTTTGAATAAGAGCACCATAAGGGTTTTCAGGAAAACTAGGAGAAACAAGAAGGTTACACCAATCTAGTCGTTCTTTTGTTTTTAAACGAAATACTCTAGTAGCATAAAATAGTTGAATCCATACTTTTTCCTCTTTAACCTGTATACCATGTGTTTGTAGCCACTCTACACTTTTTGACCCAAATCCGCTTGCATCCACAACTACATTTGCATGAATTTCTTCTTTTGCACCTGTTTCAAGATTTTTCACTCGTACTCCGTATACTTGATTATGCTCTTCATCTATCAAAATTTGTTCAACCATCATTCTATATTTAGTTACAATATTAGCTACTTGATCAATTCGTTTTTTTAAATGCCACTCAAACATAGGGCGACTTTGTTGAACCATAGTTAAATCTCCTGTAAATTGTGATTTCCAATAGCCAAAATGATGCCACTTCACATCTTGTGTAAAATTATTTACAATACTTTTATCCTCGATTAATTGTGAAGTAATTTGAGGGAATAATTTTTCGATTGCTTCTTCTCCGCCTTTTAATAAAACATGCGGGTGATAACTTTGCGGCACCCTCTTTCTAGGAGTCTTTTCCGTCCATTCTTCACCTATTTCTAAAATTATTACTTTCTGAAAAGAATGAGATAAAGTCTTTGCAGCAAGTTTTCCAGCAATGCTTCCTCCAATTACAATCGCGTTCTCCAATATGTTACCCCCTATCTTCCTTGTTCCCTAGTTCTCTATCAATTTTACTACTTTAAGATCTCTCAACATAACAAATTTAAAAATCCTGTATCATAATACGAATACAGGATTTTAATTTCTAGTGATATGTCATTCATCTTTACTTTTCATTACAAGAATCGCATGCGCAAATAATCCACAAGCAATCCCAATAAAAATTCCGATGTTAGGCTTTTCTAATAACATTCCACCAGCTAAACCTAGCATAAAGAATCCCCCATACAATAACCTTACCATTTTCTCATATTTTTTCATGTTCCTCCTCCCTTAAAATACACCAGCAAATTGTAAGGTAAGAATGAGAAGCCCAAGGGCCCATACATAATACGCAAATGTTTTTAAAGAATGATGTTTTAAATATTGAATCATCCATGAGACAGCAATATATCCAAAGAATGCTGCAGATAATGTACCAACAATAAGGGACGTGTTAGAGATTGCTTCTGCTTTTCCTTGAAAAACATCAACTAACTGTAAGATAATTGCTCCAACAATTGCAGGTGTTGATAATAAAAATGAGAAATAAGCCGCTGTTTCACGATCTAACTTTCTCCAAAGTGCTGCGACGATAGTCATTCCTGAACGAGATATTGCTGGGAAAATAGCAAATGCTTGAAATGAGCCGATAATAAATGCGTCTTTATATGTAATATCGTCCATTTTCTTCCGTCCGCTTTTTTGTTTCTCTGCCATATATAAAAATAAACCTGTAATCAAAAATTCCCACCCGATCGTTAAACCTGTTTTGGAAATCTCTTCAAAGAAATCTTTAAATAGTAAACCAATTACGACTGCAGGAATTGTTCCGATAATTAATAAATACGTTAATTTTGAGAATGGATTTTTTATTAAATAGAGAAATTCTTTTTTATAGTAAATAAAAACCGCTACTAACGTCCCTATATGAAGCATCGTATCTAAAAAAAGTCCTGCCTCATCTAAACCAAAAAGGTGTCTTCCTAAATACAAATGACCGGTACTGCTAATTGGTAAAAACTCTGTTAAACCTTGAATAATTCCTAGGATAAAGGCTTCTAACCAATTCATGATTGTCTCCTTTCAAATTTGCTTGTACCAGTATATGTTTGTCTTTTTTTAGTTATGTAAAGTTACTCGTTTTTAATAGATTCTTATATTGGATGACAATTATGTGATTTAGAAAATAAAGTGATAACAATTGACAATAGAGAACCCTTAACGATAATATAAATATATACATAAGAATGTACGTTCGTTTTATAAGAATGAAAGTTTTTGTCTTTATATTTAATAAAAGGAGTGAATTGGAAATGGAAAGCTCAAATCAAAAAATTACTACCTTCTTAATGTTCCCTGGAACAGCCGAGGAGGCAATGAAGCATTACACTTCTATATTTGATCAATCAGAAATCATAAGTATTTCTCGAAACGAAACTGCTGAAGAGGGAAAAGTGCTGCATGCTACGTTTTCATTAAAAGGACAACTATTTATGTGTATTGATAATAGTAATAAAGATGTACATCAATTTACTCCTGCTATGTCCTTGTTTGTTTCTTGTGATACAGAAGAAGAAATTGATCGAGTTTTTAATAAGTTATCTGAGGATGGCGCAGTATTAATGCCGTTAACTGCTTCTCCTTGGAGTGCAAAATTTGCTTGGGTCCAAGATAAGTACGGTGTTTCTTGGCAATTGAATCTTGCAAAAATGTAGTTGTAAAATAACGTTCATTTAAAACTACTTCTAAAACACTCATAATTAAGCCAAAACAAAAGAATCCATTTTGAAAAATTAGATTGATCAAAATGGATTCCCTAATTAGAAATCTAAATTTAGTTTTTATAAAAATAATTAATCAGAACTCATAGATATACTATGAAAAAACGTTTCTACCATTGTTATAAAGTTTACTGAATTACAAACTATTCATTAACCTTGGCTGCGCAAACCCCATTCTACACATTGACCAGTTAAATGTTGTTTTTTGAATTTCATCACAAATATCCCACAAATTATTTACTAAACGTAATTCAACATTACGTTTAAACAGTTCTTGAAATAAATCAGCTACTTCTAATTTAGCAATCGGAATTTGTGTTGTTTCACTTATATAATAACCAGCATTCTCGTCTTGAAGTGTAAATTGCTTTTTATCAAATTCATACAAGTATAACTTTGTATTTTTCATCGTTTCAAACCATTTGTTTTCAATAACTACTACATGTGAACCAGATTTTGAAGATATATATGTTTGCTTGTCGATTTCAGATGTATTTGGTCCGATATGATAGCAAACACGTGGACAATTTCTAGGTGTTAAAAAGTTAGGTAAGCATTTATCATCTATCGCCCATACAAGCCCTTTCGTTGGATCTAGGTCCGTTCGAGTAGGTATTCGGGGCTGAAACACTTGAATATGACTCTCTTCACTTACATGGAATATCCGCACACGCTTTCCTCCTGAATCTTCGAATTGAGGATACATTATCAAGAACTAATTCGTAAACAGGCATATAAAATATAGGTACTACTACTAGACTCCAACTAAAATGACCTCAGGACAACACTGAGGTCATTTTTTTCAGAACTTTTTATTTAAAAAATACTTTATCTACATTATATTTCGCTTGAAGTTCATTAATAATATATGTTTCGTAAATTTCTCTTTCCATTGGATCTTCTACGATACATGCATCAATTCGATATACTTCATCTCTATGTGCTTTCATTGGTGAAACAGTATCTTCAAAATGCTTTTTAATTCTTTGTCTTAATTTTCTTGCTTTCCCAACGAATAAAAGCTCGTCATTAATATTATAAAACATAAAAATGCCGCCCTTATCTCTCGGAATTAAATGAAAATCAATAAACCCGCTAATCGGAGTTATTCTTGGTTCATCACCTTTTATTACTTGCTTACGCTCTGTAATCGTAACGTCTGGAGTTGGTATCTCAATTTTGATCACTGTATGTCACGTCCTTTTTTTGTTATAAAGGAAAATAGTATCACAATTATGTAAAAAAAACCATTATAATGTTATTCCATGTATATATATGCGGACTGAACAAAGAGCTCTCTCTTTTCAATGAAAACTCATGAATTATTTGAGGAATAGAATCTCCGGTCTCAAAAACACTTATATAACGTTTTTGTTTTGCTACACCTCCTTTACTTTACGCATGCGAGCTAATAATTTGATAAGTAACTGTTATTAAAAATAATATAAGTATGTAATGATACCTTTTAAAGTAAAAAAGATGCTAGATAGCATCTTTTTTACTTTAACTAACTACTTAGTTATATTTTTAGCTAAATCACTTTTATTTTTTCCATATAACATATAAAAAACTAGTCCAATAAGCATCCAGATTATAAAGCGAATCCATCATTTGATATTAAGAATAAGTAAGAGTTCGTCATTGCAACTCCAAATGTATCCGCTTAGCTTCAAAATAAAGAACCTGAATAAATCTTTTCACATCAATACGGGGAGGTACTGTTGGCTCATTATTCAATTCTGTCATCTTTCTCCTTACGGTTGTAAAATCAAAAAACCTAGAAGCGTAATTTTCGAACTTAGGGTTTAAAAAATCAGTAAGTCCAAGGGATGCTAAATGGTTTAATGACTGGTAAATCGCCCTCCGGATCCGTTGTTTGGAGGCTTCAATGGATCTTTTTAATTCGGCCTCTTCGATTGATTCTCCAAGTCTTTTTTGAGCTAAATTGAAAAAAATCTCTTTTAGAGAGGGAAACCCTTGTTCGAACGTTTTATCTTGTTCATATTTATATAAATAATCTAACATGTCCATTAGATCTTTACTTCCGCTTTCAGTGTCTATCCCTAATTCAGATAGAAGAAAATGAACGGAATTTTGAAAATGGCTGGAAGTGCTTATATGTTTTTCGTTACGGTATTTTTCCTGTGAACTTTGATAGCTATCCAATTTAAGCACAGTATTGAGTGATTCTTGAATGTTTTTTATCGATTTTTCCAATTTGATTCGTTCAATTACTTTCTGAACGACTGTTAATACTTCAATCCGGTTAATCGGCTTGATAATAAAGTATTCAACACCAAGCGAATACGCTTCAGCAATTAATTCTTTTGATTCTACTTGAGAAACCATGATGATTTTTCCTTTGAATGACGGTTTTATTTGACGAATCGTTTTTATTCCATCTTGAATTGGCATTAACAAATCGATAAATAAAATGTCTATATTTTTCAAGATTAGCATTTGTTGATCTACCAATGAGCCATTTTCAGCTTCTCCTGCAACCTCTCCAAGATCTTCATCCTCGATAATTTGGGCCAACATTAAGCGAACTGCTTTCTCATCATCTACTATATAAAAATTCATAGAATCACCCTTTTCCAATTATGTGATCGATCCCTAATTTAATTATAAAAATCGAGCCTTCTCCTTCGGGTCTGTCCTCAAACGTAACATCACCTTCAAGTTGTTTGACCATTTCTTTTACATACGATAGTCCGATACCTGTCGATGCGTTACCAGCAGCATCATATTTAGAAGTAAACCCAGGTTCAAAAATTGACTCTTTATACTTTGAGGAAATGCCAGGACCATTATCTCCTATTCGAAATTCAACCAAATCATGCTCTTTATTAATGTCAATTGTGATGATTCCCATATCTTGGATAGCTTCTACAGCGTTTGCAACGACATTGTTTATAATTGATAAAATTGTATAGATATGATAATGAGGATGCACACCATCAATCTTGTACACAAATTGGATGTCTTTCTCTAGTAAACGAGCATATTTCTCGTTTGCTCGTACGATGATGTTTACCAATTCATATATGGACATATAATCAGTAAAACTCTCATCAGAAATCAGCTTTGAAAGTCCAGCAAAAATACGTTGGTTATCCTTTTTAATTTCATGGACTTCACCAGCGATTTTCAACGCATGATCACGTAAATCCTCAACCTGAAAGTTCATTTGTGCATTCTCTAAATGGTCTAAACTTTTATATAATTCATAAGATTTCTTCGTTATATTTTCAGCATCTTGTAAGGTTTTTTTTAAATGAACAGCATCTTCATATAAATTGGAAATGAGCATGAGCATGTGTTCATTTTGTTTTTTAATATGCCTTTCATTCGACTGTGCTTCATACAGTTTCATCATATTGAAATAGCTTAGAACTATAAAACTGTGGGAAAATGCGACAACGATTATCTCATATAGTGCCTCTGGTGTAACAGTTGTTTTTAATACAAAATATTGAATCATTAATTCTACACAGTCCGATAATATTTCGATGATAAATCCAATAAATCCAATCATCAATGGTTGGTGATGAAATCGTTTGATTTTTACTAAATAAAAGAGACAAGAATAAGTAAAATAAAAGAAAAAACTAGGATATTGGATATGAAAAGAAGATATCCAATCCATATTTTCCTGTGTGATGAGGTCTATCAGGATTCGAAATTCTACAACCACCATTCCTGTTAAAAAACCCGGTAAAAATGCTGGCATTCGCCGAAATAATAACAAAAAAAAGAAAAATGTTGGTGCACCAAAGCTCATTCGAAACGTCTCATTAAAGGGGAAAAACTTTATTTCACCTGCTAAGGGTACTGTAAATATCATCAGAACCAAAATATAGATGTCTTTTTTTATTAAATTACTGAGATTCAAGATAATCACTTCCCAATTTTGACTAACAATCAGTATACAAACCCGTTGAGATTAATACAACACTTACGCTATTTTTTATAAATACTATATATCAGATACAAACAAAAGAATTGAACATTGTGGGTATTCTTGATATTATTCAACTTTAAAACAGGAAGATGCTATGTAACACAAAAATGCTCAGACACATTATACAGTCTGAACATTTTTGTGTTCGTTCTGACACCAAAACATACATGATGTTTTTTAGAAAATACTTAAATCCCATTCTTGTGCAATACGTTTCAATAACATAACTCCTGGTAAACTATTCCCATATTCATCAATTGCTGGTCCATAAATACCAATACCACATCCATCTGAAAACGGTAGTTCGCTCTTTAGCCTTGACGGGACGAGCGTCATTATCCCTCCAGACACCCCACTTTTAGCTGGCAATCCGATGAAAGCAGCAAATTTGCCAGATGCATTGTACATTCCACAAGTGAGCATTAAAGCTTTTGTTAATTTAGCTACCTCTTTAGGCAGGACTTGTTCTTTACGAATAGGATGATATCCATCATGTGCAAGTATGAGTCCTATTAAGGCTATGTCCTCTGTATTTATTTCTATCGAACATTGTTTCAAGTAAACCTCTAGTGCTTCCTCCACATCCGATTCTAAAAAACCATTCTCCTTTAAGTAATGTGCTAATGCTCTATTTCGATGGGCTGTTTGCCATTCAGATTGAAACACTTTTTCATTAATGGCTGGACGCTTCCCTATCATTTTTTCGATTAAAGCATAAACATGTTCTAATTTTTCTTGTGCCGATGTTCCTGGCAGAAGCGAAGCTACCGTAATCGCTCCGGCATTAATCATAGGGTTAAACGGCTTTCCGGGTTTATGCATCTCTAAACGAATTATCGAGTTAAAAGCATCTCCAGTTGGCTCTACATCAACACGCTCTAACACATAAGAAATACCTCGGCTTAAACAAGCAGCTATAAAACCAATTACTTTTGATATGCTTTGTAAGGTAAAAGGTACCTTCCAATCGCCTGACTTTATCATTGTTCCATCTGGCTCTATGATACAAATACCTAATTGCGATAAATTTATCTTTCCCAAAGCAGGAATATAACTGACGTTTTGTCCTTTAGCAGCATGGGATCGATAATGTGCTACCCATTGATCTAAGCAAGCCTTCCTTTGACTCTCAACTTGAACGCTATACTCCTTTATCATTTAACCTTATTCCCCCG
This sequence comes from Bacillus sp. S2(2024), assembly GCF_050474045.1. Taxonomy (NCBI): domain Bacteria; kingdom Bacillati; phylum Bacillota; class Bacilli; order Caryophanales; family Bacillaceae; genus Bacillus; species Bacillus sp. S2(2024). The sequence goes on along the minus strand of NZ_JBFLUS010000003.1, from coordinate 1,976,666 downwards.
TCCTATTAATTTTATACAGTATACATTTTTCTTTATGGAGAATAGACAAAAAGTGCGAAAAAACACTGTCAAGACGGTCACCTTTCTATATAGATTGATAGGTAATAGCACATTCAAATTTTATGTAACCTAACCAATTATAAGCTATATTGCTCTTAAGGGTAATGCAATGCGGCTAAATCAAAAACAGCTGTTTTTTCTTTTTCTACCGATATAAGCAGCTAAACATATTTTTACTTAATAGAACTGTGATGTTTAAAAAATCATTTTAAAGGAATCGCCCATTACTTTCTCTGCTTTTCAGGTCCGTCTTTTCATGATCTTAATATAGTTGCAATATATGAACACCTTTTACTATTCTGCATCCGTTAGTTGTTAAAGAATCTGTTTCAAAACTCTTGAATTACAACACTGTTTTTTTATTGTAATCAATTTTATTTGCACTAGAACCAAGAAAGATATTCAGACATATTACAGTCCGAATATCTTTTTTATTATATACTTTTCTTTTCAGAAGTTGAAGCATCCTTATAATGCTCCCAACATTCAACGTTTTCAAGCCCTTTAATGCTGTCTTTATAAAAAATAGGATCTTTACCCGCTTTTTTCTGTTTCATGTAATCATGTAACGCAGCAAAGGCTGTTTTTGATAGGAATGAAATAGCAATTAAATTTATGATAACCATAAAGCCCATAAATAAATCCGCTAAATCCCATACAAATTGGACCTTTGCTACAGAACCGAATACAATCATGGCTAACACGCTTATTCGGTATACCATCAACCATACTTTACTATTGTTTAAGAATCGAATATTTGTTTCTCCGTAATAATAGTTACCTATTAAAGCACCAAATCCAAATAGGAAAACAAAGATAGCAAGACAGCCTGATGCCCAAGAGCCGATATGTTCACTTAGTGCTGCCTGTGTAAGTGCAATACCAGTTAGCCCTGGTTGTTTGTATGCATCAGAAAGTAAAATAATAAAGGCTGTGCTTGTACAGATAATCAGTGTATCCGTTAATACGCCAAATGCTTGAATAAGTCCTTGTTTCACCGGATGGCTTGTTGTTGCCGTTGCGGCAACGTTTGGCGCACTTCCCATACCAGCTTCATTTGAGAATAAACCACGTTTAACTCCATTCATAAGCGCTGCGCCGATTGAACCGCCTGCTATTTGTTTAAAGCCAAATGCATTTTGAACAATAAGAGAAAGAACTTCCGGCATTTTTGTTATGTTCGTAATTACAACAAATAATGCAACACCAATGTATAACACCGCTAGGAACATTACCTTATATTCAGCCATTTGGGCAATACGCTGCACACCGCCAAAGATAATCACAGCGAAAGCAATTGCCATGATAATCCCTAACATTAAACGATCTGTACCGAATGAGTTCTGAAAAGCAAGTGTAACGGTATTTGATTGAACAGAATTGAATACAAGACCGAAAGTAATCGTAATTAAAATGGAAAATAATACTCCCATCCAACGTTTATTTAACCCTTTTTCCATATAATAGGATGGACCACCGCGGAAACTATTTTTATCTTTCACTTTATATATTTGAGCTAACGTACTTTCCACAAAGCTGGATGCTGAGCTAATAATAGAAATAATCCACATCCAGAATACTGCTCCAGGACCGCCTAATGCAATCGCAATCGCAATTCCTGTGATATTTCCCGTTCCAACGCGAGCGGCCATACCAACACAGAACGCTTGAAATGGGGAAATTTCATCTTTAGAACCAGCTTTCCCTTCCATTAACACACGGACCATTTCCTTTAACATTCGAAACTGTACAAATTTCGATTTAAATGTGAAATAAACTCCGCAAGCAACAAGCATAATAATTAACAATTTAGACCACATAAAATCATTTGTTGATGCCAATAGATCCGACAAAAATTGTCCCATATCATCACCTCATATCAAAATTTAGTAACCCCTAATCCATATAAAGTAATCTTATTTTTCCGACATAACTAAACTCGTCTCATATACACATGTAACACAGGTAAAAATTTTCTATGAAAATGGTATTTCCTCGATTATACGAATATCCGTAACATGTAACCGTACAGCTGACATCTTAAAAGGCCTGACACTTCTACATGTGGATGCTCTAGCTCCTTCTGCAGAAAATAGTTTTTATCCAGAAATGTTGCTGCACCGTCATGCTTGTTCTGTATGCCGGATTTATAAATTTAATTATATAGATTCTTTTTGTCTCTATTTATTATTTGTAAAGGGGATTAAATGAATTTTCTGAAAACTAAAGTAAATTCAAGCGCTTTCATATTTGTTCTAGAGTAATGTCTCTTTATTTTCTAATTAAAGCTTCTTAGAAAAGCACTTAACTGCTCTGGTATTCCCCTTCTAAATTAATACATGATATAAATAGATTTACTCCCTCCACTTTTCTTCAAATTTTCGCACCAGAACTTTCATTAATTTATAATCAGCACTACAGAATCTAACCAAAAAGTACATGGTTTTACAAAAAAGATTTTTTAACTATCAGAAAAGTGATTTTGGTGCAAAAACTTCAAAAAATCGCAATCAATCTCTAAACCTTTAATATATTGAAACTATTATCCTGAAAAGAGTACATAATTAGTATGGAAAAATAAATCTTGTTTAGCTAAAGGTTTCCTTATTTGAGTAAGTTAGTAGAAGGATCGAATAATAACTAAGGAAATTAACTATTTTAAACTGAAATTAGTTTAACGTTGAAGACCCGTATTTTTCCGACATATCCCACAAAGAATTCAGCGTGTTTGTATCATTTCAAACAACTATATAGCAAAAAAATATAATAAGCCGACGGTTCCTTAGTGTAGGAATCATCGGCTTTCTAGCGTACGAAATAACGGATCTTAAACAAAAACTACACCGGAATCTAGTTCTCTATAGTAAAATTGCATAAAAAAAGCCACTTTTGTGAGTGGCTCCAAAAAGAAGGAATGATCACCGCAACCATTAAGCGTACCAATATGGAAAGGAATAAAAACACTATAGTTTTTTTACACTCCCATCGGTAATCATTTTTTCAAAAGATTTTTAGAAATTTAAAGATGAAGTATTGTATACATGCAAGTATGACTAATAATGAAAAGTTGTAAACACTGAATTTGATTAAATACTTTTTGCTCTCTTTACGGTTAGCCTGAATAAATAGTTTATAGGAGATTACACTGGCTAAAGATGCGATAATTGTTCCAAGTCCTCCGATATTTACTCCTAATAATAAGGGTTTCCAATCAGAAGTAAAGTTTGACAAAAGAATTGAAGTAGGCACATTGCTAATCAATTGACTTAAAAATATGGAACTAAAAAAGATCGATGTTCCTCCTCTTAAATTGGCACGAGCAAATGTGTCCATGGCATCTGAGTTAGATATATTTCCAATAAAAATAAAAAAACAGACAAAGGTTATCAGAAGAAAATAATCAATCTTAAATAGTAATTTTCTATTCAAAATAAATACTGTTATCAATGTGATTATTAGCGCAATGTAATAATTGATGACTCCAAAAATAGACGCGATAATAATGACAAGTATCAGGCACCAGACTGTAGCTTTTTTTCGATCCTCTATAGTAATAACAGGAAATTCTATTTTTACTTCTGTTTTATGAAGCTTTTGAGTAAACATAAACAACGAACTGATGCCAAGCACAGCTAATAACAGGATTGAACTAAAAAATGGGATAAGCTTAATTCCATAGTAAGAATAAATGTACAAATTTTGCGGATTCCCCATAGGCGTCAAGCTGCTTCCAATATTTGCCGCAATTGTCTGCAGGATAATCGTATCCATCATATTCATTTGTGTCCTTTTACTAATGACAAGTGTTATTGGTACAAAAGTGAGCAAAGCGACATCATTCGTTACAAACATGGAACAAATAAAGCATAACAAAATCAGAATAGCTGATATTGATCTGCTGTTATTGCATTTATTCAATATAGCAACGGCAAGTTTGTCTAATAACCTTAGCTCTTCAAAGGCCTTTATGGCCACCATTAGATTAAATAAACTAACCAGCACTTCAAAGTTAATATATTTGATCCTTGGCGGATATATTAAACAGCTTACAATTGCCAGCATCAGTGAAATGGTAAGCACTATATCCTTTTTTAAAAATACAAATTTCATAAGGATTCTTTTTTTATTTTGGACGAATATTAATTCTTTCACAATACACCACCTGTAAACTATGCTAGTAGAAAGAAACAGAAGATCAATTCTTACATTAAATAGGCATTCTTTAATATATATCCAACAAAGGCCATGGATTACAATAAATTTAATAGCTTTACTTGTCAATTAGTTGTTCCATAATCTAGTCCTTAAATGGAATAATATGACTAACGTTTTTAAACAACAACAATAAAATAAGGTATTTTTCATGTGTGGCTACTATCAGAAAGCATGCTTTATAACAGGCCCGATATGTCTAGAAAAGAGTATGTCACAAGGTCCTGAATAAGAATTTTGCAATATGTCCCTGCAAAAAAACTTTATGACATATAGAAACAGTTTTTTAGCGTGGCGGAATTGAGGAATTTTTTCTTCTTAGAGCCCTTAACTTTGTAAATCCGCGTAATGTTGACGGAACCCTATCAAGGGTTTAGTTGAAAAAAACTAATGTAGTTTTATTATCCTAAGTATAATATCACATATAAACTAAATATGTTGTTTTTCGAAAATTCTGTAAAATAAAGTTATTAAACTCTGATTTCAAATCGATACTTAACAAGTGCTATGCAAAAAAGGACAACCTAATGTAGCTTATTGCTACAGGTTTGTCCTTTTTATGTTTTATAAGTAAACTTCAATTCTCCACCTAATTAATTTATTTGACATCTAATGTATCTATAAGATCCTTTCATAGGATCTTAAGTTTTTGTTATCAACCAATTAAGATTAACTATATCGCCTTTTTTAGAGTGTAACTTCCACCAATATGCCTATAATTTTTTAAGCTCCCATGAAAATTATACGTAGCAGGTTACGTATGAGGTTAATAAGGCGGATTCCTTACAAGAGTAAGAGGCCGCCTTTTTTCTTGCTACCGATAATGAGCTGTTATATAAACTCCACATGAATACAATATGCATAATTTTTTTCTTTTTTGGAAATATAAAATGGTACCGTTTATAAGAAAAAGCATGAAATAATGAACCTTCTAAAAATAGTAATCCTGAATTATGGATAAGGAAGTGACCTACGATGATTAGGAACTCCAAAGATCGTATTACAACAATTCAAGCAGCTGTTATCGTCATCAATTATACACTTGGAACGGGGATTTTAACTTTGCCACGAGCATCTGCAGAGAAAGTGAAAACACCAGATATCTGGTTAACTGTAATTTTAGGTGGGCTAATCGCGATGATGATAGGCGTTATTGTAGTCAAATTAGGTCAACAGTTTCCAGGAAAAACTTTTTATCAATACAGCCAAGAAATTGTAGGGAAATGGATGGGCGGGTTACTAAGTTTACTCCTTGTATGTTATTTTGTAATGATGTGTGGGCTTCATACCCGTGCATTAGCAGAAATAACAAGTTTCTTTTTGTTGGAGGGCACCCCGTCTTGGGCCATCGTAATGCCATTTATGTGGGTGAGTCTCTATCTAATCATTGGCGGCATAAATCCCATTGCACGCTTGTTTGAAATTATCCTCCCCATTGCGATTGGATTTTTTTTGTTGGTTGCCTTTATGAGTTTTAAAATATTTGAGATAAATAATCTGCGCCCGGTACTGGGATTGGGAATTATACCAGTACTAAAAGGAATCAAAACAACCGCTCTCTCATATACAGGCTTTGAAAGCATGTTGATTATAATGGCGTTTATGAAACAGCCAAATAAAGCAGTAAAAGCTGTTCTAGTTGGAATTTCTATCTCACTGATCGTTTACTTGATAACTGTTATAATGGTCATCGGCGTGTTATCTGTGGATGGAGTGATAACAAGAACATGGCCGACGGTTGACCTCATGCGAAGTTTTGAAATACCCGGTTTGTTATTTGAACGATTTGAATCTTTTTTGCTCGCAATATGGATTATGAAAATGTTTACTTGCTTTAGCATTGGTTATTATGCTGCTTCTTTGGGACTGGCGCAACTTTTTCAAAAGAACATTCATCCATTTATATTTGGCTTACTCCCGGTTATTTACATCATTTCTATGATTCCGAAAAATACTAATGACCTATTTAAATTCGGGGATGTGATGGGCAATTTTGCGTTTTTTTTATTTGGTTTACAACCGCTGCTACTTCTGCTTGTCTTAACATTAAAAAGGAGGAAGCATGAAGTAAAATCATAACAAAATACAGTTTCTTTTGATTTCACTGTTGGTTCTTTTGCTTCTTGCTTTTATTGAACGTTAGAACAGCCCAAAGTTGAAAGGATTTCATAGATTTCTAAATACATCGACTTCCGATAAAAAAGTAAAATAAAAAATAAAATAAAAAATGCTCCCAGGATGAGGCATTTTTTATTTACCAAAAAAGAACCACTTTAACTTTTGGTGAAAACTATTTTTTTGTTGTGTTACTGCTACTTCTACTTCTTTTTCTGCTTGCCTGTTTCTAATGTTTTCTAAAAATAGTTGATCGCGTTTTCTAGTGACATATCAGGGTGTTTCATCAAATCTATAAGATTCCGTAAAACTAAAACACCTTTGTCGAGGATGATTCGCCTTTGGACAAGGGATGGCTCACTGCTATCTCGATTGCCCGACTGTTTGGGCGCCACTTGTAAAATAGCTTGAATCCTTTTTCTCTTTGTAAGCGTCCACTCTCGTTAAATAGGTTTTAGGAAATAGTAATACTATTACTACCCCAAAATGATAAAATGAGCTTCTATGTTAAGGTTCAAGTCTTTTGACACAGTTACATCCATTCTTTGGGAGTAGATACCTTGCATATAATCAAAAAAGAACAGATTGATTTACGGGATTATTCTGTCCAAAATTAGAAAGAATTCATCCATCAATTGTTTGAACTTGCAGCATAAGCTACAAGTCCGCTAGGAATATATAAGCTTTATTCTATCTTTGCACCATAACCAATTTTTTTACTCGTCATTACTTACTTTAACGTTAATCAAACAAAGTGAATTATCGGTTAATCACTTCATCACCTGTTTGAGCATCTACTGGAACACGTTTTCCTATTCCAAAAGCGTAAAAACTAATGACAACGATAGCCAGGAAAATAACTCCTACAATAAGCGAGATACGTGTGTCTTTATTAAACCACATACCGATTAATACCAAAATTAAATAGGCAATCGTTAAATAGTTTGTAACAGGCGCAAAAGGCATTTTGAATGGATGATTGTCCATTTCAGCTCCCTTTACTTTTCTGAATCGAATTTGGCTAATTAGAATGACAAACCATGGAATCATACCAGGAAGAACACTTGCACTGTATACATACACGAATAATTTTCCTGGTGCAATATAATTTAAAATAACGCCAATTGCTAAACCAATTAGCACACCAATCGTACCGAATAAAGGCACACCGTTATGGGAAATTTTTGTAAAGTATCTTGGTGCTTGTCCATTCATTCCTAATGTATAAAGCATACGTCCTGCACTGTAAATACCACTGTTACAGCCAGACATTGCAGCCGTGATTACGACAAAATTAATAAGTCCAGCTGCTGATGTAATCCCAATTTTTGCAAAAGTTACAACAAACGGGCTGCCAATTGAATTTAGTTGGTCCCACGGGTAAACAGTTACAATAACAAAAATCGCACCAATATAGAAGATTAAAATACGCCAAATAATACTTTGAATCGCTTCAGTTAACGTTTTTTGGGGATCTTTTGCTTCACCAGCAGTAATCCCAATTAATTCGACACCTTGATAAGCTCCAACAACTAGTGATAGCGCAAAGAAGAACCCTGACCATCCACCTGTAAAGAAGCCGCCATTTTTCCAAAGGTTAGATAATCCGATTGCATTTCCTCCGTTACCAAATCCGAAGAATATAAGACCAACCCCTGCGATGATCATCAATATAATTGTAACGATTTTAATTATCGCAAACCAAAATTCAAATTCACCAAATGATTTAACGGAAATTAAGTTCGCTGCACCTAGAATCACCATTGCAATGATACCTGGTATCCAAGCAGGTAGATCTGGAAACCAGTACTGCATGTATGTCCCAACTGCTATAATTTCTGACATTCCAACGATAACCCACTGGAACCAGTTACTCCATGCAGTCATATACCCTGCTAATGGATGTATATATTTATGGCCAAATGTCGCAAATGAACCTGTACTTGGCTCTAAGTACAACATTTCTCCCATTGCACGCATAATGAAGAATATAAAAATCCCTGAAATTGCATAAGCAAGCATTACTGACGGGCCTGTCCATTGAATCGTGCTCGTTGAACCCATAAATAAACCAACACCAATTGTACCGCCCAAAGCAATCATCTGAATATGACGCGCTTTCAAGCCTCTCTTCAGTTCTTCGTGTGCCATTCTATTTCCTCCCCTTACACTATTAATAGCCGAGATTTTAATCAAGATACTATAATACAACCTCTATTCTGTATCGAAATGATGAAGCAAGCGTCACTTTTTTGAGTCTTTTTTAAAACTCCCCCCTAAACTCATTCTTCACTTCTTGTTAAACATTTCTAACGGTTAGAAAGATTCTTCATCTTCCTTTCGTTATTCAGTCGACAAATTACTTATTTACCGAATTGCACGATAAATAAGAATATTGCCCTTCTGTAATCCATTAAAAATGCAACCAGATAACCCCCTATAATAAATGGAAGTATCTAACCTAAACCTACCTTATGCATAAATTATGAATTACTCCAATGTGTATTCCAGCAGCGTTTAAACCATCAAATAGACTCACAATAAATGTTAACATCAACCTGCCTTGATATACTTCTGACCTACCATTAAATGCATGATGTAAGAATGTTAAGAAAATTAAAGAGATAGCAATTGGATACAAGGTCATTCATACAAGGATTGAAATTGTAATTAGTTGTGTTAGTCCTATATTTGCTACAAGTGTACTAAACACAGACAAAATAAAAGCATTTTTTTATAAGAGCTGGCTGGAAACAAATTATGAAAAAAAGAAGAACAAGCAGTGATAAGCCCTACACTCGTGGTCAAATATGCCGCTGTAATCATTAAACCTAATAAAATTGCACCCTAAGAACCAAAATAATAGTCCGAAACTTTTGCTAAAACTTTAGCGTCATTATCTAAACGAACTAGTTTTTCAACACTAGAAGCGCCCATATAGAAAAGGGCCGTATAAATAAGAGCTAAGATTGTGGCAAAAATAACCGTCGCTTTTGCACAAATAATCATAAGCTGTTTTTTAGTGATAACTCCTTTTTCTTTAATTGTATTCACAATAATAATTCCAAAAACAAAAGCCACAACTACGAGCAATTCGATAAATGCCAATTTAATAGGAGTAAAAAAATCCAACTAAATCAATAATTTTTGTAGGATTAAATGATAACAAGCATGCACCTATGAAAAATAAGACTGTAAATATGATTAATGCAACAGGACTTGCATCTTTCAAATGATACATTACCAGATCTAGGGATAGCGAAAAAAGGACCCATTGCTAGATAGAGAATAGTCATAAATACAATACCAAACAACGGATGTACACGTCTAGCTAAAGATTGTAAATTATTTTCACCCCAAAAAAACAAATGCTGTGATACCTAGTAATGGTAATCCAACTCCAGTAATTAAAAAACCTGCATTGGCTATCCATACATTCGTTCAAGCTAATTGACAAAACTTAAGCGAAAAAATTAGATTTCCTGCTTCCAGTCTTAGCTTGATGGCGATGTGACGCTATCAAGCTAAGTTTAAGTTTTCTAGAAACCACTTAAATACTAAAAAAGTGATAGAAACTGAAAGCAAAAATAAAACAAAAGGGGCTTTGCATCTGACCTTCTACTTCTTATCCCCGAATCTGCCCATTTCCACGAATCACATATTTTGTGGAAGTCAATGCAGATAGCCCCATTGGTCCCCGCGCGTGCAGCTTTTGCGTGCTGATGCCGATTTCTGCGCCGAAGCCAAATTCAAAGCCGTCAGTAAAGCGGGTCGAAGCATTATGATAGAGCGCCGCGGCATCGACGGACGTGAAAAACTTGCTGACGTTTTCCTCGTTCTCTGTAATGATCGCTTCGGAATGCATGGAGCCATAAGTATTAATGTGGTGAATCGCTTCTTCAACAGAGGAAACGATTCTGACTGCCAGCGTAAGAGACAAAAACTCTGTTTCCCAGTCTTCTTCTGAAGCGGGTACAAGAGAAGAATCAATTGCCAATGCTTTCTTATCTCCACGCAGCTCCACTCCTCTTTCCTTCAAGAAAGAAAATAGCTCGGTACCGAATCGCTGCGCCCAATTCTCATGAAGTATAATTGTTTCAATAGCATTGCATACAGACGGACGCTGTGTTTTTGCGTTTACGATAATATCGAATGCCATCTGTTTATCTGCTGTTTCATCGATGAAAATGTGACAATTTCCCGCACCTGTTTCCAATACAGGAACAGATGCTTCTCTCACTACAGTATCTATCAACTGCTTACCACCTCTTGGAATAAGAACATCCAAGTACTCGTTCAATGTAAACAGCTGCTTTGCGCTGTCCCGTGAATTGTCTTCAATGAGCTGTACGCTTTCTGGAGGCAAGCTCGTTTGTTTGAGCGCTCGATGAATGACAGCGACGATGGCTTTGTTGGAATAAGCGGCGGAAGAACTACCACGCAAGATCACTGCGTTACCTGTTTTCAAGCAAATTGTAGCCGCATCTACCGTCACGTTCGGCCGCGCCTCGTAAATCATCCCGACAACACCGAGCGGCACGCGCATCTCCTGAATAGACAATCCATTCGGCCGTTCCCATGCAGCTACACATTCTCCGACAGGATCGCGCAAATCAATCAGTTGCCGGATCCCCTCTGTCATATCAATAATGCGCTGTTCATTCAGCATGAGGCGGTCGAGGAGAGAGGCAGACATTCCTTTCGCTTTACCTTGTTCGATATCCCGTTTGTTTTCCTCCAAAATATAGGATGTCTCTACTATCAATTGCTCAGCAACAGCCGCCAGTGCTTTATTTTTTTCATTAGTCGATTTGGTCACAAGCTCTCCCGCAATCTGTTTCGCTTTTTGTCCCTTTGCCAACACTTCATTCATTTTCATTTCCCCCTTTTAAAGATTAAAAAGTATAAAATTTGAGACGTGTCCAACTCCGCCAACTAGGCACTACGACCCAAGACCTTCTTGCTTGAATCAATCAGAAGCTTAGAGTGAGAATAGACAAACAACGCCTTTTAGGACAGATGGCCTTGTGTTCTTCAATTGAACGAGCCATCTCTCTTATTCTTAAAATGAAACCCAATTATCCCTATGAATGACCTCATAGCTATGCCTTTCGCCTCGCGCTTGAATGTCGTGGCTCTGCATACCTTTTAGCTCCCGCAATTCCTCTGCACTATATCTGCATTGTCCTTTCCCTATCACGCGTCCTTGTTGTGTGATGACCTCCACGACTTCGCCGGCTTGAAAGATCCCAAACACACCGGTAACACCGGCAGGCAGAAGACTTTTTCCACGCTGAATGATAGCAGCGACTGCTCCGGTATCCACTTCGATTTGTCCGCTGACAAGCGAATGCAGCGCGATCCATTGCTTGTTCATTTTGATCACTTTTTGAGGTGTATTGCCGATATACGTCCCATCACCTTTACCCTTCAAAACATCTAAAAACTTCTCCCCTCCACGTCCTGTTCCGATGAATACACTCACACCAAGAGATAGTGCCATCTTTGCCGCATCGATTTTCGATTTCATGCCGCCAGTACCAAGTTTTGAGCCAGCATCTCCAGCAAGGGAGGCAATTTCTTCCGTAACGGTAGGGAGAAAGTAATACTTTTTCGCGTCCGGATTTTTCTGGGGATTCCGGTCATACAAACCGTTCACATCCGTAAAAATCATGAGCATGTCCGCCGAGACAAGTCCGCTTACTAAAGCTGATAGCATGTCATTATCACCAAACGTCAGCTCCTCCAAAGAAATAGAATCGTTTTCATTGATTATAGGAAGAGCGGAGCGGTTTAGTAACTCCGATAAAGTAGCGTAGGCATTGCTGTATTGTTCTTTTCTGGAAAAATCGCTTCTTGTCAGCAGAAGCTGCGCAGTAATAATCCCATATTTGCGGAATTCCTCCGTATACGCCTGCATCAACAGACTTTGTCCGACAGCGGCAGCAGCCTGCTTCCCTTTAATTGTCACGGGTCGGCCGGGATACCCGAGAGCGGAAAAACCTGCGGCAACTGCCCCAGATGTAATCAGCACGACTTCATGTCCTTCCTGCTTCAGTCGCGCCAAAGCTGCGACGTGATCTGAAAGCTGTTCGCCAGAGATGCCGCCATGATTCGCTGCCAAGGAACTGCTTCCGATTTTTACGACAATTCGTTGTTTTTTCACTTTTGTACCCCCTAGTCTAAAATAAAAGTTCTTGTAAATTGTGCTGCTTCTTTTTTCAAATGGAAACAAACTATTCTTCTACCACGTGCAATTTGCAGCAAAGCCCCCCTCACCAATGATGCCTATCTCGCAATAAAGAGCCAAATAAAAAAGACCGCTCCGTCCTTAAAAAAGGACGAAACGGTCATTGTTCCGCGGTACCACCTTCATTGATATAAATCTATATCCGCTTGTCGCCTGTAACGCAGGCATACGCCTAAACTTTCGTTTAAGACTCAGGGATAGGTTCGATAATTTCTATACGAGGAATCTTTCAGCCTGGGGATTCCACTCTCTGGCGCAAGAAGACATATGTACTAGTTCCCTTCAACGATTTACACTTTAATTTTTATATAGTATGCGATATAACGCATTTTTATGTCAAGAGATATTTTAAAAAATAAGGAAAGATAGTGATACGTTTATATTCTCTAAAATTATTTAAAATATTATTGAGTGGTATATAACAAAAAATATTAAATAATAGAAAATGTACTTGTTTAGTGCAGAGTAAAAGTAATTTCTATATATTTTTTGTATTGCAAAAAGTAATGTACTCTCTTAAAATGTTTTTTTATACGAATCTCGATATAGTTTATAATGTTTATTTCTTCTGTACGGGGATATGATTATTTTTCTAGAATAACAATCCCAAACCAATAAAATTTATACTAAAAGGAGCAAGAGCGAGTTATTATGAACAAACAAATAGGATTCATCGGATGTGGAAACATGGGTATCGCTATGATAGGTGGAATGATTAACAAAAATATAGTCTCTTCAGATAAAATAATTTGTTCAGATGTAAGCGTCATTAATTTAAAAAATGCTAGTGAAAAATATGACATAACTACAACTACTGACAACAATGAAGTAGCTAACAATGCTGATATTTTAATTTTATCAATCAAACCAGACTTATACTCATCAGTAATTAACCAAATAAAAGAGCAGATAAAAAACGATGTAATAGTCGTAACTATTGCTGCAGGAAAAAGTATTGAGAGTACTGAGAATGCTTTCGGCAGAAAGTTAAAGGTTGTCAGAGTAATGCCTAATACACCGGCTCTTGTTGGAGAAGGAATGTCTGCGTTATGTGCTAATGAAGTAGTTACAGAAAAAGATTTAGAAGACATACTAAATATATTTAATAGTTTTGGCCAAACAGAGATAGTAACTGAAAAATTAATGGATGTTGTAACATCTGTAAGTGGTTCTTCTCCAGCATATGTATATATGTTTATAGAAGCCATGGCAGATGCTGCTGTACTAGATGGTATGCCAAGAACTCAAGCATATAAATTCGCAGCTCAAGCTGTGTTAGGTTCAGCAAAAATGGTACTTGAAACAGGAATACATCCAGGCGCACTTAAAGATATGGTTTGTTCTCCGGGCGGAACGACAATAGAAGCTGTAGCAACATTAGAGGAAAAAGGCTTAAGAACAGCTATTATTTCAGCTATGAAACGTTGTACTCAAAAATCTGTTGAAATGTCCAGTTTAACTAATAAGTAAGAAACTACGTTTAGAGGTAATATCACATCCATCAATTTAAGCTATTTTAAAATAAGAATCCTGTCATTAATTTCTTATAGGGGTACCGAAATATGGCCATCAAGCTAAGAAATCCTTTTCTCTTCACAACAAAAAAAGAATCTTACTTCTTATAAATAGTTGTAGAGAAAGAAAATTTTTGTTATGAATTATTTTATTTTTTAGACTGATAGGCATGTAGGCTACCCCTATATGTAGTACATACTATTTCTCTAATTCTTTGGTTGTTCAATTGCCCCAGATACATCATAATAACTAAGATCAAGTTCTGTCTGTTCACCAAGAGCAAGTTTTGCAAGTTCAGAACCTAAGTAAGGCCCTGCAGTTAGCCCAGAAGCACCAAGTCCGTTAGCAACTAGTATGCCTTCAAAGTTAGGTAATGCACCAATTACAGGAAGAAATCCTGGGGTAAATGGTCTATATCCAACTCTCGTTTCAAGTACCGTACTATTTGATAGACCCGGAGCAATCGATAACGCTTTATCGAATACTTCATGTAATCCACCTGCTGTTACTCGGTAATCAAATCCAGTATCATTTTCATGTGTCGCACCTACTACGACACGACCATCTTCAAATGCAAGAATATACTGGTCATTTGGCGGCATAACAACAGGCCAACTTTCTGTATTTATTTCTGGCATATGGAGATGAACAATTTGCGCTTTTTGGAATGTAACTAAGAAATTAACACCAAGCGGCTGCAATAACTCATTTGCCCAAGCACCCGTAGTTACGATAACTTGATCAGCTGTTAAAGTCTCACCATTTACTTCAATGCCAATAACTCGATTATCTTCATGAACTAATGATGCATCTCCCATGATACATACAGCACCATGCTTTTTAGCTGCATTTACAAGAGACTGACGAAGTGCTCTACCGTTTACACGAGCAGCACCGCTAATATGTACAGCGCTATATTCTTCTGATAATGGCGGAAATAAGCTCTTTGTCTCGGAACTTGATAGACGAGTAATTTCACCGATTTCTGGAGCATCCTCACGTCGTTTAAATGCCCGCTCTTCCATTTGATCTAATTTTTTCTCTTCTGTATGAAGACTGATCGCACCTACACGTTTATAACCTGTATCCGTTTCGCCATCTGCTTCTAATTGTTGAATTAGGGAAGCATAGTAACGAGCCCCGCCTTTTGCGATTTGATACCAAGCTTTATTCCGACGCTGCGAAAGCCAAGGACAGACAATTCCTGCTGCTGCATCCGTTGCCTGCCCTAAATCTTGACGATCAACCAATGTAACACGAGCCCCTGCTTTTGCAAGATGATAGGCAGTAGATGCTCCGAGAATCCCAGCCCCAACTACAATATACGTTTTCATTTATAACACCTTTTCCTTTTTCATTCTTTAATACGTTCCAGAAATTTGATCTATAAATGATCAAACATACTTTTACCTTTAAGATAAATTTCTTTATTCAGTATACTGGAAGGGGATTTTTTTTCAACTATTGCACTGCTTTTATTACACAATAATCCAGCGCTATAACAAATTAAATACTTATATTTTTTGAAGCTAGTTCAAAGTTCACCTTATTCGCGGAACGCACATTAAAGAGAAAGAATAACACTCCTCCTGCAATAGGCATGATATAAGAAGGAAGAATATTTAATAGAGCTCCTGATGAAATCATCGCCATAGGAAGCATTATTTTCGCGGTACTAATGCCAATGCTTAGCACTCTACCCCTATATTCATCTGGAATCTCTTTTTGCATAAAATAAGCGAGAGGGATATCAATAAGCGCTATGACTACCCCAAACAAGAACATGATGACAATGAAATAACAGGTGTTAACGATGGAGCTCAGGTGTAAACTTTTCAGCAAAACTGGAACTCCTAATAAAATCATAAAAATCGCTAAAGCACAGCTTAAATATTTTAAAAGAATGGAATAGGAAATTCTTTCTGTGATTTTTTTTACTAATAAAGCTCCTAAAATCATCCCCACAGGAAAGGCCCCTTGGATTATACCAAACTCCTTTGACCCTAGCTTTAGTACTGTATTGATCATATACGGTAATGGAACAGTTACAGCAAAACCGAGAAAGAAATTAATTAAAATTAAGATCGTAAATGTGCTTTTAATTCTCTTTCTTTCAAATAAATAGTTAAACCCATCTTTCATATCTCTTATCAAATGAATTTTTCTATTTGAATGATTTTCATTTATTTCGTGATTGAAGAGCTTAAAATGAATAAACATCATTGATAATCCAGAAAGGATAAAAGAAATTCCATTTATAATAATAAAGGTTCTAATATCAAAGATCGCAAAAACAACTCCTCCTAACATGGGACCCATAATAGAAGAGATTGAATCAATTATTTTACTAATAGAATTAATATTCATCAACATTTTTTCAGATACAATGTTTGGCTTCACTGCTTCTAAACCTATTCCAAAGAAAGTAGCAAACACCGTCAACAGGAATGTGGTAGCGTAAATGATAAGTAAATTCAATTCATATTTCATACATAATATATAAACCGAAACTAACAAAATTCCACTAAGAAGATCCATACAAATAACTAACGTCTTTTTATTGACCTTATCTACTATCACCCCAGCAAACGGATTGATGATAATCATCGGAATAATTCCTAATATAAGAGTAACTGCAAAGCTTAAGGCCGAACCTGTCAGCTTTAAAACGTATAATCCTAACGCAAAATTATAAATAGCCGTACCAAATATTGATACAGTCTTTCCTGCAGAATAGAGGAATAGGTTTTTTATTTCTATTTTTCTCTTTTCATTCCTTATACACATTTGTAATGCATCCATAAATACTCCACCTCGCTTAACTTTTTATATAACAAAGTGTAAGCTGTTGGGTGAACCCGACAAAAATAGGTGCAATCCATAAATTTTTAATGGAAAATGAAAAAAAGATAGGGTTAACCCTACCTTTTACCAAAAAATGAATATGAATATATTTCTTCCCCCTGCACAAAGAAATTTTCGTACTTTCCACCTCGATCAATATATTTTGAAGTCCTTTCCTCAAGAGGGATATACTCTAAACTGTTGATGTTTTCCTTAATTTTTCTAGCTATAAAGTTGTCTCTAAATCTAGCTTCGATTTTACTTTTGGTGCTAAAATTTTTAAAAGCAATAAATGATCCCAACAAGTAACAATCAGATTTGAAAAGAGAAACCACTTCACGAAGCAAAAACTCCTCATGTTCAAAGCTATAATTACTAGTACCTGAATGATCAATCACGATATCGACAGAGTATTCCTGTATAGGTATATCTAAAAAGTCAGCGCAAATAAAGAGAATGTTTCTTTTGAAACCAGTTCTCTCTAATACACCTTTTAAAAATCGATGCCGCTCTAAGTTGCGATCAATGGCAATATACAAGCAACTTTCCGGTAATTCCAGAAAAACATTTCGTAGAAAAAAACCAACTCCGGATCCTAACTCAAGTAATACTTTATCGTTTAAGTCTAATTGACCAAGTTTCCTCTTTGACCATTCTCCAACTTTATGGATATTTTCTAAATAAGCTGGATCAGTTACATGAATATATTCAAGAACAAATTCTTCATGATGAGGGCCAGTAGCCGCTTGAAATGAATTACCAACCTTTAAAATGCCTGATTCAACAAGATATTCTTCACCACAATTGCAAGTTAACCTTCCTTCTATAATTTGATTTCTATTAATCATTCCATCTTGAAGAATAAGCTTTTCACTACATTTTAAACATTTCAGCATATCGAGTACTTTTAAATCAATCCCCATCGTTGAGCATGAACCTTTAGATTTTGCTGTTAACTCATCTAATTTCGTCTTTAAATTGTCCTTTATTTCTACTAAATTATTTATTTCCTGTTCAACCTGCTTATATTTATCCATAAATAAAGATTGATAGTACGTATCATGTTCATAATCCGTAAATTCACCAAAATTTTTATACAGAAAAAATTTTTTAATCTCGTTTAAACGAAAGCCCATCCCTTTAAATTCTAAAATAATCTCTAAATCATTTTGACAGCGCTCATCAAAAAAATAATGTCCTCCCTTCTTTTCAGGTACAATTAACCCTAAATCCATATAATGCCTAATTGTATCAATACTCAATTTATTTACTTCTCCAAATTTACCAATCCTCACTATATCACTACCCGTACGTATTATTTATTCATGAGTCCTTCTTTTCTTACACAAAACCACTTTTATATCTACTATACTTTCTCTATTAGACTAGGAGGTTTCCGAAATTTCGTCGCTTGTTCAAAAGCATAACCAATCTTAATTAATATTTTTTCACTAAAAGCCGTTCCAGCAAAAGTAATGCCAAATGGACGTCCGTTTTCCATATATCCTGCTGGCAAAGCAATTGATGGATAACCTGCTTTGGCAGAAAGAGTCGATCCTATATATGAAGGAAATAAGATCGCATCTAGATTATATTTTTGAATTGCAAAATCTATCCCTTCATCCTGCGAATAATAAAGGTCTTCTAACTTTGCCATTAAATATTCAGAGTTACTTAATGTATTTGGTAAAGACGCCCTATATTCAAGCATATTCTGTCCATATTTTAATGCCTTATCACTATGTTTCATATTAAATTCTATTAACTCATGGTCATTATGAATTAGAACATGCGATGGTAGTTCATACAGATAGTTTCCTAAACTATGCTTTATCTCATGAGTTGGCACTACATAACTCCATTTTCCATTGCTTCTTGAATCATTGTAATTGTTAGTTCTTCTACATCTATATTATGTAAATAAAATTCCATATAATAAACCCCTTTATTGAATTGTGAAACATAACCTATGTTCGTTATCAAATATGAAATTTCCTCTTTTCCATAAAGATGCTATAAAAAGTATACTTCTTGTATTTCCTGTGCTTTTTAGCCTTATCTATGTACAAATTTCCTCTTTTCCATAAAGATGCTATAAAAAGTATACTTCTTGTATTTCCTGTGCTTTTTAGCCTTATCTATGTACAAATCCGCATTTTATAGTTATATTATGGTTATTGAGTTGCTACGAAAATACAAATATCGCTTCATTTTATATCCATAAACTGTATAGAAATCCATTTGTCATAATGAATTTTATTCGGAAGGAGGTTTGCAGTTTATACGTGAGGATATAAAAGCCAGTTTTGTTTTACATGACTGGTAAACATATAGGAGGCGAGATGATGTTTCGTACAATTTCAAACTTTATGAGAGTGACTGAGATCAGAAGGAAAATCCTTTTTACTTTAGCAATGTTAATTGTTTTTCGGATTGGCACATTCATTCCAGTTCCTCATACTAATGCTGAGGTATTAAAAGTACAAGATCAAACAAATATTTTAGGAATGCTCAATGTATTTGGCGGAGGTGCCTTAAAAAATTTTTCCATTTTCGCAGTTGGCATCACACCGTATATTACAGCTTCCATCATCGTGCAGTTATTACAGATGGATGTCGTTCTTAAATTTGCAGAGTGGGCAAAGCAAGGTGAAATGGGCCGTAAAAAATCAGCTCAATTTACCCGCTACTTTACAATTGTTCTTGCATTCATTCAGTCAATAGGAATGTCTATTGGCTTTAACAATATGGCAGGTGGACAATTAATAACTGATCCAGGCTGGAAAACTTATTTATTAATTGCTACCGTATTAACTGCTGGTACTGCGTTTTTAATGTGGTTAGGTGAACAAATTACTGCCAATGGAGTAGGTAACGGAATTTCAATTATTATTTTTGCAGGCCTTGTGGCAGGAATTCCAAATATTATGAATCAAATATACCTACAACAAATTCATAATGCTGGAGATCAACTCTTTATGCATATAATAAAAATTGCATTAATTATTTTAGTCATTTTAGCAATCATTGTTGGTGTAATCTATATTCAGCAAGCAAATCGGAAAATTCCTATTCAATATGCAAAAGCTTCTACTGGGAACAATCCGTATCAAGGAGCAAAAAATACCCACTTACCTCTTAAGGTAAATAGCGCAGGTGTTATTCCTGTTATCTTTGCTTCAGCATTTTTAATGACGCCGCGGACAATTGCGCAGCTATTTCCAAACTCTGTAGTGTCCAAATGGATAAATACAAACTTGGATTTTACGCATCCAATTGGAATGTTTCTATACGTTGGCCTCATTATTTCTTTTACATACTTTTATGCCTTTATTCAGGTAAACCCTGAACAAATGGCTGAAAACTTGAAAAAGCAAAATGGATATGTTCCAGGTATTCGCCCAGGGAAAATGACAGAGAAATACGTAACAAAAATCTTATATCGCTTAACTTTTATTGGGGCAATTTTTTTAGGAACCATTTCTATTTTACCAATTATATTTACAAAAGTTTCTGATTTACCAGCTTCCGCGCAAATCGGCGGGACAAGTTTACTCATTATTGTCGGTGTAGCACTAGAAACAATGAAAACGTTAGAAAGCCAGCTTGTGAAACGCCACTATAAAGGATTTATAAAGAAAGTGAATTAACACTTCATACATAAACCTCTCATATATCATTAAAAAATTGATATATGAGAGGTTTTTCTTTTGTAGTAACTCTTACATCTCTTTTTTCAATAGCTTTCCTTGTCTCCAATACACCTCAAGTGTAGATCGGTTCGCCATAAAAACACCGATTAAAATGAAACAAGCTCCAATTCCCATTTCTGGTTTAATTGGTTCACCTAAAAATATATATCCTGCTATAACAGCAATTAATGGCGAAACATAAAGCCACGTAGATGGAAATACAGGATTGGTTTTGGATAATAGCCAATAGTATAAGCCATGCCCACCAATTGAACCTATAAATATTAAATACAGAATGGGCCATTGAACGCTCCATGAAGTTAAGACAGATGGGTTAGGATGCTCTAATAAGAGAGAAAAAACAATTAGTAATAAACCTCCATAAAACATTTGAATTCCATTAATCAAAAATGGCGAGACATTTGGTAAATTTGATAAAACTTCCTTTGAATGGATCGTACCCATTCCGTAGAAAAATTCTCCTACTAATATAACAAGGCAAGCAACACTCCACATATAAGAAAATTGCTGCTGTAAACCCGGTAAAGAAATGCACACTACTCCTATAAGAGCAAGTATAAGTGCAAAAAGTTGTTCCCTTCTCAATTTCATTTTCGTTCGTTTCGTTTGAAGCAATAAAATCATCATTGGACCTGTAGCGGAAAGAACAGCTGCTAATCCCGATGAGATATACTGCTCTGCCCAATATAAAGTTGCAAAGGTCATAAATGTAAGACAAAAGCCAGCAAATATAATTCTTTTTGTTAAAAGGTATGGTATAACTTGTTTCCGTTTCACAATAAAAAACATGATAACAATTATACCTGCTAAAAAGAAACGAATTCCTGCTGAAAAAAGCGGCGGCGCTCCTGTTGCAATTCCTATTTTAATCGTTAAAAATGTCGTCCCAAAAATAATACAAATAAGAAGATAATTAAAAATAACCATAATGCTTCCTCCTTTTCATTGTTGAAATGAGTATAGAGGAAACTGTGTATAACAGTACATCAAGCTATATAACAGTTGCATGAATTTTCAGTTGATTATAAAGTTTTTTTCGGTTTAAATGAAGATAAAAAAGACTAGGTGAGATAATGAAAATTGTACTCCGAAAGGAATCTAATGTACCATTCTATCAACAAATCTATGAGCAAATTGTTCATCGTATTCAAAGTAGCATGTTAGCAGATGGAGACGCCCTTCCTTCTCTACGTACCATGGCAGAGGATTTGAAAATAAGTGTATTAACTGTTCGTAAAGCATATAAACAGCTTGAGACAAAAGGTTATGTATATATACAACCAGGAAAGGGTGTTTACATAAGGGGAAAAAGGAATACTTCTCGAAGTATACATGCTCCTTACGACTGGCAACATATGAAAGCTGTTAATGTAATAAGGTCTCAGTATATTATCAATCGGCACAAAAAGTATTATGATTTTTCCCAGGCTATTCTCTACCCACGTCTTTTACCTAATCCGTTTCTATCGGGCGAAATGCAAAAAATATTAGACAAAGACAAAATGATATTAGCGACATACGGACCAGTACAAGGTGATGAAGAGCTTCGCGTAGAAATCAGTAAATATTTAAAAGACTATCAAGGATTAACAGCCAATCCTTCTCATTTATTAATTACAAGTGGTGCCCAGCAAGGGATTGACTTAATCGCTCAAACATTATTAAAGCCTGGAGACACAGTAATAGTAGAGAGTCCGTGCTACGGTGCTGCCATTGATGTGTTTGTTAACAAAGGAATCCATGTTATTCCCGTCGGGCTTGATGAACAAGGCATTCGTGCTGATTTAGTAGATGAGGTGTGTCAAAAGCATAATCCAGTTTTGTTATACGTGAATCCTGCTTTTCATAATCCTACTGGAACATTAATGAGTGAACGAAGAAGAAAAGAGCTTATAGAACTAGCAGAATTTTATCATTTTTTTATTATTGAAGATGACTCTTTTGGTGAGATCTATTTTAATGATATTGAGCTTCCGGCTCCTATTAAACATTTTGATAAGAACGGTCATGTCATTTATTTAAAAGGATTCAGTAAAACATTAGCACCAGGGCTTCGTATTGCAGCCTTAGTCGCAGAAGGACCTGTATTTGATTGGTTATACGCTGCGAAAGCATTAATGGATATAGGTAGTCCATTAATAACGCAAAAAGCCATTCTACCTTTTTTGCGGACAGAAAGAATGAAGAATCATTTAGAAAAACTACGGACTGCCTTACAAATACGTCGGGATGCTACGATAGAAACACTTGCACCCTTAACAGATATACTTCATTTTCAAATACCACAAGGTGGCTTTAACTTATGGATTTCCCTTCCGGACTCAATGGATTCATTTGCATTACTTAAAAAAGCAAATGAAGTTGAAGTTTCTTTTTTACCAGGAACAGCTTGCTTTGTTCACGAGTCAAAACACGAGTTTATGCGTATCAGCTATTCTATGCTAAATGATCAAGATTTAATTGTCGGACTACAAAAACTACGTGAGATCATTTTCGATTTTCAAAAATAGGCATAATTATATTCCTTATTCTTTAGAAATGTATTGACGCAGTACCTTTTCTAACACTTCACGAGTAACCGGTTGAGCTTGAGCAGTTAATTGATATCCGATACGACCATTTGGCTCTGCAGTTACTTGCTGTAATGTTTGAATGTCATGAATTCCCTGTACTCTTAGATGCATAAATAATTGCTGTTCTGTCATTTTGGCACATTTTAAATTGTTCTTTAAAAGTTCTCCATCTTTAATAAGAACAATAGTATCACCATTTAGAAATTGTTCCACCTTTCGTGATTTCACTTCTAAATAATGAATGATGAGTAAAATCCCAGAAAATATACATGCAGCGAGTATAGTTGGTCCTATTTTCTTATTTAACACTGGTTCTACAATAATTCGCCCAATAGATACAACGATAATAATTTCAGCTCTCGTCATTTGACTAATAGATTTACTCCCCGTTAACTTTAAACCGACGATACCTGTGACGATTAGTATGATGCTTTCAAAAACAATATTCATAAAGTCCATTCCTTTTACAGCAATTTACACACAGTATTACCATTTTCAAATTAATCTTAATCCTGTTTATGAAATATAAAAGAGTATGTTTAAAACAAATTGTTCCAAACATACTCTTTTTCATTTAGAAGGAAACTATCTTATTCCTCTTGTTTATTCAATTTTGTTTCAACAATTTTTAATCCATTGTTCTCTCCATTTTCAACCACATGTTTCAAAATGGATAATTTATTATTCCAAAATTGTTCGTAAAAAGACAGCCACTGTTTTAATTCTTGTAAAGGTTCTAATTGCAGCTGATAAATTTTTTCTCTCCCTACTTTCTTTCCACTCACTAGCTTTGCTTCTGAAAGAATGTGAAGATGTTTTGTGACAGCTGTACGACTAATTGGAAAATGAGATGTTATTTCTGAAATAGGTAATTCTTTTTCTGCCAGTAATCGAAGTACCTCTCTACGAGTTGGATCAGCAATTGCTTGAAATACATCATAAGTTTCTGCTGATGAAGACATTTAACCTTCAATAACCTTTTTAAGTTTTTCATTGATAATGCCAGTCCAACCATATGCCATTCTCTCGCGAATAATAGCACTTTTCTCATTTGGTTTCGGAAGAATAAAGTCAGGTTCTTTCCAACCGCCATGAATGAGTGTAAATTCTGTCTTATCTCCTAAATCTTTCAAAATAAAAGAAACAATCCAACCGTCTGTATCCCACGCAAAAGAAAGTTGATGAGGAGCATCTATTTCTAATACTTTACATGGAGATGGACCAAATGGTGATTGTATATGAAATTCATGCCCTACTTCTGGTTGAAAATCATTTGGCATAAACCATAGCGCAATACCTTCTGCAGTTGATACTGTTTCCCATACTTTTTGAATAGGTGCTTCTAGCACGATTGTTTGCTTAATGTCTTGTAATGTATTCATAGTACTTTACCTTCTTTCCTTATTTCAAAATAAAACCTTTTGGTTTCACTTTCATAGAATATAACACCTTATGGTTTCATGTCAATGTTAATTAACCTTTTAGCAATCATTTGAATATTGAAGACGATTGAAATAAATAAAAAACCCGTATGATTACGAGTTTTTATCTATTTTTTCCTAAATCAATGGAAATTCTTTATAAAGTATGTTGTACATGCTCTTCAAAATATTTTCCCCAATCAGGTTGTCTTCCATCTATATCTTTGAATTTATATTCTCTTGCTAATTCCCATGAGCTAAGCGCTTTTCCTGTTTTCCTATGAACATTCGGATCACTCGCTAAAGCAGCAATTGCTCTGCCGATAAAAAATGGTGTTTCTGATGCAATGAAGTGCGGATCTTTTTTTGCTCCTTCTTGCCAGTTTTCTTCTGTGACACCGAATAACTCTAACATGGCTTCAGAACGTAGAAACCCTGGGCTCACTGCAACAGATGTTATGTTGTAGGGAGCTAAGTCTTTTGCCATTGCTTGTGCTAAATGAATTGTCGAAATTTTAGCGAGACTATAATACAAATTCCCTCGATACTCATAATCAACACCATCTGTAATTTCAATAACAAGCCCTTTCTTATTTTTCACCATAAGCTGGACACCGTAGTGACTTGTTATCATATGAGAATGTACAGCAGTTGTTTGTATTTGGATTCCATTATCTAAATTATGCTCCCAAAATGGTACGTTCCATTCTGTCAGCGGATCGCCTCCCCATACATCATTCACTAAAATATCTAACCGTCCATTCTGCTCTTTTTCAATCTTCACAAATAAAGCTGCAACATCTTCTTTCACGGTATGGTCGACCCGAACTGCAATTCCTTTTCCGCCTTGTTTCGTTACAAGTTCGGCTGTTTCTTCAATTGTCTCCGCTCTTCCCATGGATGATAAATTTCCTTTTGTACTTCTTCCTGTCACATATACAGTAGCACCAGCTTCACCAAGCATCATCGCAATGCCTCTTCCAGCACCGCGTGTTGCACCAGCTACTACTGCAACTTTCCCTTTTAGTGGTTTCATAAATTTCTCCTTTGCTTAGTTTTAACGTATTTCCGAAAGAAGTCCCCATCTTCAAGCGCGTGACGGGCAAAAGCCCAGCGGTAAGGTGGGGATGAATTTCGGTTAGGCATAGCCTAACTGATTTGTAAGAACTGCCAATTGTTCGTATGGTGTATACACTCCATATCTGACATCTTCACTTGCTTATAGGATTTAGAAGGATTTTGTATATACTGTCCATGTATATCTTGTACGTATACCATTTTTCCTGTAAATCCTGTCACAAATCCTACTTGTCCACATACCTTTACTTTATCACCTAAATAGATTCCATCTATATGTGGTGTATTTTTCTTGTTCCGTTTTGCACTTGTATTCTTTGTTTTCCTTCCTTTTCTTGCGGTTGCTTCATGCAGGAAGCGTTTTTTCTTTCTAAATTGCTTAATTCGAAATTCACCACTTTGATCATATTCTTGTATTTGTGTTGAATGGGTAATCGCAATCGCGTCATGTATATGTGTTTTGGATAAACCCAATTCTTTTCGCTTCGGTGTGGTGTGACTGCCGTACGTAATGTCACAATCTAAACGATTCATGATTTGTAAACGCAATATATTCATAAAAGCAGTCTCTTTATATTGTTTTGGTTTTTTGAAACTGTGTTTGATTTTCCCTTGATGAAATTTATGATGACAGTCTTCATGCACTGTTACAAGGTTATTTGCCATATCTGAACCGCCATTACATCGCTCGATAATATGATGCGTATGCAAAATACCACTTTTCTTCTTACAAATTTGACAGGTGTAATTGTCTCTCGCGAATACATAATATCTCGTGTTCCAAAAGTCGAAAGCATCCCCCTGTTGGTATTCTATTCCTTGTATATCGGGATTTTTTAGCTTTTGTGCATCAAATTTTCCTGTTTCGACAATCACTTTTGGAGATGGTAATAACGAGCGGAATATTTCAATCCAATGAATTTGGTTATCCACTCTGCTTTGAATCGATGGTGGCAACCATCCTTCTTTCTTTTTCCGATTGAGAAAACGTGCTTTTCGATATCTTGTTTTTCGTTGTCTTCTACCTCTGCGTAATGTAGCTCTCAGTGTAAGATTTTCTTTGACATCCTGACGTAGCTCAATGGTTCCTTTTGTTAGCACTTTGTCTTCAGTGGTAATCGCAATACCAATATGCTTTGCTCCGCTGTCAACACCGATTGTGACGGATTGCACCGCTTCACCTGTGGCATATTGTAATTGAATTGTAAACGGAGTGTATCCAATAACCTTTACTTTTCCTTGTTTGAGAAGAAGACGTGCCTTACGAGGACTGCAAGGCATGAGTGGTTCTCCTCGTGAATTCTTGACAAATACACGCATGTTTTGTCCCTCCTAAGAGTTTGTTTCCCTTCGCCAATGTTTGTAGGTGTGGGCAACTTCTCGTACAAGAAGGCATGTGGTTGACCGTTCTTTCCCAATCAGAACTGTTACAGAGCCACCATAGAGCCAAGAACTAGGGAATCATTCTTGGGTATGCAACCTACGAACGGAGTCCACGAAAGACCAGGGCTAGAAAACCAGGGTTTTTTACAAGCCCCCACTTCAAAACGTGTTAGCGTTTAAGTGGTGGGTAGTTGACTTACATTCAATTTCAAAAAACGAACATCTTTCCTCTTCATTCTGCCATCTGATTTCCACATAAGCCACCTTATTTTCAATATTTAGCCCTTAACATGACATATTCCTAATTATACACATGAGAATGTGGTAATATTTGTATATAAACTCCGAAGTCATCATTTCTGATAAGAAAACATCTCACACAAAGAAGAAGGTGATGTAATGAAATGGAAAGTAAGGCGGGACCGAGAATATTGGTATATGATGGTTGGAACCATCCTGTTATCTAATACACTCCTTTCTCTTCCACTTTGGCTAGACAAAACATTGAATTCTGTAGATTGGCTTATCATCCCAAGTATCATTTTAATATTTAATTTATTTCTGTTATGGGTTATATTCGGGATTCGCTATGAATTACGAGAAAAAAGTTTATATGCAAGGTGCGGTCCTTTTTGGTGCAACGTTCCCTATGAAAATATTACAAAGATTCATCCAACTGATGATATGCTTATGGGATTTCGTCCCGCAGCTGCACTTCATGGTGTAGAAATTCATTATCCAAAAGCGATATTGGGCAGTGTCAAATTATCACCAGAAAACGAACAATTGTTCATACAAACTTTACTTGCTAAGTGTCCTCATTTACAAAATAGTGAAACGAAACATTTCTAATTCAACAAGTAGTTACTCTTACGACACAGGAGGAAGTATATCTTTATGGGAAATCATTTTTTTCTAACTGGTAAGCCGAGAGTTGGTAAAACTACAGTTCTAAAGAAAATAATAAGTGAAATTGGGGTAGAAAATTTTAGTGGATTTTATACAGAAGAGATTGTGGAGAATTTTAATAGAACTGGATTTAAAATTGTTTCTCTTAATGGAGAAGAATTAGTAATTGCAGATGTTAATTCTAAAAGTGATATTAGAGTAGGCAGATATGGCGTAAACGTTTCCGAATTTGAAAGGATAGCTATTCAGTCTATTCAAAATAACGCAGAGAAAATTATAGTGATAGATGAGATTGGTCCTATGCAAATTGCCTCCCAAACATTTCTATCTATTATCAATCAATTTATGCAAGGTTCACAAACTGTATTAGGGACAATATACTATGATTCTCATCCTAAAATAGATGAAATAAAGGCTAATAGTAAAATGAAGATTTATGAATTAACGCGGGGAAATTATAATGATGTGCTTTCTAAAGTAATAAATGAATTACGACAGACAAGCCTTTTTCAGCCTAAATAAGCAGATTAAAATCACTGATATATAAATATTAATTATGAATCTATATATTTTTAATTCTTGACTTAAAATATAAATCATGATTATAATAACTCATATTAATTTCATAGCATTCGGATGAACCATACAGGAGAAGATCTTTTGATCTACCGATGGGGCAAAAAGCTGGTCGGACAGCTTTGAAACTCTCAGGTCTTGTATTCAAGTAGAACTGTATGGGGACGAATCTCTGGAGAGACTCCCTCCTATTGCATAGTCAAAAGGAGGAAACAGAGCACCGAAGGAGCAAATCCACCATTATAGTGGATAATCTCTCAGGTAAAAGGACAGAGACAAGCAACAGAAAGAAAATACCGATTCCCGAATCGGTTTATTTTTCTATTCCTTGTATCTCCAGAGACCATTTCGTTTATATGAAATGGTTTTTTATTTTTTGTAAAGGAGAATAAAGATGGAAACAGCAAATCAAGTATTAGAAGTAATCAATCATTATGTATGGGGACTACCTACACTGTTACTGCTTGTTGGAACAGGAATCCTCCTTACAGTACGCCTACGAGGCTTACAATTTATTAAACTATTATATGCACATAAGTTAGCATTCGGAAAATCAGAGGATAAATCTTCTAAAGGAGATATTAGCCATTTCCAAGCATTGATGACTGCGATGTCAGCCACTATTGGTATGGGGAATATCGCAGGCGTTGCAACTGCAGTTGCAATCGGGGGACCTGGCGCAATATTTTGGATGTGGATTACTGCCTTGTTTGGAATGGCAACAAAATATTCAGAAGCTATTCTTGCGGTAAAGTATCGCATTCATGGAGTCAACGGTGAATACTCTGGTGGCCCAATGTACTACTTAGAACGCGGGCTAGGAAAGAAATGGCTCGCTATATTGTTTGCTATTTTTGGTACAACAGCTTCATTTGGAATCGGAAATATGGTGCAGTCCAACTCTGTTGCTCAAGCCATGAAAATTAACTTTTCCGTATCACCTGTCGTGACTGGAATTGTAATGGCGATTTTCATCGCAATAGTCATTTTAGGCGGAGTTAAGAAAATAGGAAAAGTGACAGGTTATTTCGTTCCAATTAAAGCTTTCTTTTATATACTTGCTGGACTTATTATTATTTTTTATCATATAGATCAAATTCCAGAAGCATTTCAGCTTATCTTTTCAGGTGCTTTTAACGGCACTGCAGCTGCTGGTGGTTTTGCCGGTGCAACAGTTGTTTCAGCTATTCAAATCGGGATGGCACGAGGTGTATTTGCAAACGAAGCGGGACTTGGAAGTGCACCAATTGCAGCAGCTGCTGCGAAGACTGATTCCCCTGCTAAACAAGCACTCGTATCTATGACAGGAACGTTCCTTGATACATTTGTCGTATGTACAATCACTGGTTTAGTACTCATTACAACAGGTGCTTGGAATTCTGGGAAAACAGGCGTTGAAGCGACGACCTTTGCATTCCAAACTGTATTTGGAAATGCCGGAAGTATAATTCTTGGCATTGCAATTATTTTATTTGCTTACTCAACAATGTTAGGCTGGTCATACTATGGAGAGAAATGTGTTGAATATCTATTTGGCCGTAATGCCGTTCGATACTACCGTTTCATTTTTGTTGGAACGGTCGCGTTTGGAGCAAATTTAAAACTAGGACTTGTTTGGACATTTTCTGATATCGCTAACGGACTAATGGCAATCCCAAATTTAATTGGTCTTATTGGATTAAGTGGAATCGTTGTTACAGAAACAAAGCGCTTTTTACAAGCAGAAAAATCAAAGAATTCTAACAATCAGATTGCAAGTTAATCTAACTGAAAAGGATGTATAGTGTTTATTCATTCACTATACATCCTTTTCTTATTGGACCATACTTCATGTGCATATTATCTAAAAACGAGATGTGTCACTTTACTCATAAGTTTGCCGCAGTTGGAAGCATAAACTTACCGGAAATCGCTTATTTTAGAAGATATTTAACTAATTGTCCAAAGAAAATGGAAGCATAAGTTTGCCATAAACAAAAAGAACCATAAGATGACATATTTTAAAAACATAGAGTAGGATTTTCTTAGAAGGTATAGAAGTTATAAAGTAATTAAAAGAGGCAGTTCCCTCAACAGTATCACCACTTAAAAAATTTATAGTTTCTTAAATTGATAATCCACTACAACATACCTAAAAAAACTCAATTCTTATTTGCGTAAATCATAACTAAAAAAAATTTAAATTAGGAGGTGTACGATGACGCAGCTCGATCCATTACATCCAATTGTAGAAAAGATAATCGACAATGTCGAAAAAGTGATGGTTGGAAAACGAAAAGAAACGATTCTTACCTTGACAGCTCTTTTAGCTGAAGGTCATGTACTATTAGAAGATGTTCCAGGTGTTGGAAAAACAATGCTGGTACGCACCCTCGCTAAGTCAATTGATGCTGATTACAAACGAATTCAATTCACACCTGATTTACTACCGTCAGATGTAACAGGTGTTTCTATTTATAATCCGAAAGAGCTGCAATTTGAATTCAAGCCAGGACCAATTATGGGGAATTTCGTGCTTGCTGATGAAATTAATCGTACATCACCGAAGACCCAAGCCGCCTTACTTGAAAGTATGGAAGAAGGTAATATTACAATAGATGGCATAACTCACCCGTTACCAAAGCCGTTTTTTGTAATGGCCACGCAAAATCCAGTTGAATATGAAGGAACATACCCTTTGCCTGAAGCACAGCTCGACCGTTTTTTGCTGAAATTGAAAATGGGCTATCCTACACCAGAAGAAGAATTTGAAGTTTTAAATCGTATGGAAAAAACAAATCCACTCTTACTCCTACAGGCTATTATTACAATAGAAGAATTACTGAAACTACAACAAAGTGCACGAGAAATATATATAGAAAAAGCAATCAAGCATTACATTGTAAAACTTGTCAATCAAACTCGTTCCTATAATTCTATACAACTAGGTGCAAGTCCACGCGGTTCTATAGCTTTGATGAAGGCTTCACAGGCTTATGCGCTCATCCATGGCAGGAATTATGTGATTCCAGATGATGTTAAATTTTTGGCTCCTTATGTTTTATCTCATAGACTTATTCTAAAAATGGAAGCGAAATTTGAAGGAATAACAGGAGAAAAAGTTATCGCAAAAATCATCGCACGAACTTCAGTACCAACTCAAAGGAAGATGAATTTTTGATGAAACAGATACTACGAACAATTTATAATGTTGGAAAGTTATTGCTGATTCCCGTATCCCTTGTCTTAACATTTGTATATGCTATGCTACAAGGAGGATTTGTAAGTTGGTTCTTATTTTACAGCATCATCCCTTTTGGCTTTTATTCATTGCTACTCCCCTTTTTCGCTTTGAGGGATGCTGAAGTGAGACGCATAACCAATCAAAAAGAATACATAGCTGGCGAACAATTTCGAAGCACTATTATAATAGAAAGAAAAATTCCTTTTCCCTTACTTTATATAATTATAGAAGATAAATTGCCCCCACAATTTGCAAATAGTAAACAATCAAGTGCCGCCAAAGTGATATTATTTCCAGGATTCACACGAAATATTTCGTATCAATATAGAATTGGCACAATCCCTAGGGGAGAACACATTTTTTCAAGCGTACGTGTAAAAATTGGAGATATCTTCGGTGTTATTGAAAAAGAAATGATATTTTCAGTTCCTAATACATTTTTAATCTATCCTCGATATGTAGATATAACTTACCGAAAATTAGAAAACCATTTCGAACAAGGGGCGCTCTCAGCAAATATAAATGCAACAAAAGATTCTACAGTCTCAGTTGGTGTCAGAGAATATAAAACTGGGGATCGTTTTTCATGGATTGATTGGAAAGCAACCGCCCGTAAAAACAATATTATGACGAAAGAATTTGAACAACAGCGGAGTCATGATGTCATGATTTTCATAGATAGAACCCCATCTCCCCTATTCGAATCAGTCGTTACGTTTACATCTTCTCTCGTGAGAGCTGTCTTAAAACAAGATTCACAAACGTCTTTCGTGTCTATCGGAAAAGAACAGACTGTTTTTCCTTTACATTACCGAGATACCCAGTTGCAACAAATCTTTTGTCATTTAGCAAAAGTGCAAGCAGACAGTATATTTCCATTCTCTCAAACTGTAGAAATGGAATTAAGAAAAATTTATCAGCCAGTAACAGTTATACTTGTGACAAGTGATCTTTCCCTTGATATTCTAAAAGCAGCTGAAAATGTTGCAATGAAGAATAGAAGATTGATGGTGTTTGTTGCAAAAGAAACAGCGAACCAATTCTCAAATCGGGAACTAAGTATACTAGAAACGCTTCAAAAGCGAAAAATATTTGTAAAAGCGATTTATGATAATCATCATGCAAATGTGTTTTTTGAGGTGAACAAATGATAACACAACGCGCAAACAATCAATGGAATCTGAGCAGGGTCTTAATGCATGTAAGTGGGTTTCTTCTTTTACTAGAATGGTTAAGACCGCTTATAAACATTACGAACATAGGGAGATTAGATATTTTTGTAATATTTATAGGAATTTGCTTCACCCGCTCTTTTTTTCAAATACGGTGGCAGATTGCAATAAAGATTGTAATCATCTTATTTATCATTCATTCCGTATATTATAAAGGTACTTTTATGAATCCATCTTGGCTGACAGTATTATTTTCTGATATTTCTCAAAACACTTCCCTGCTTTTTCAAGGGAATTTGCAAGATATTTCCGCTGTTTTTCCTACCTTCTTACTTTTTCTAATACTTTGGTTTTTATGTTTTCTCATCTCTTATTGGGTAATTCGTCAAAAACGCGGATTGTTATTTCTTGTATTAACTATTATTTATATCACGACTTTTCATAACTTACACTTATACAACGCAAATCATGCTATTATTCGTACCGTTGTCATCGGTTTTTTTATGCTTAGTCTTCTTCAAATCGAACGGATACAAATGATTGAACACTTGCAAAATTATTCAAGACACATATCAAAATTACTTAGACCACTTACTATGTTTATTATATTATCAGCAATCATCGCATACTTCGCTCCAAAGTTTGGCCCTCAATGGTCAAATCCTATGACTTTTTTGAAGTTCGATACATCTACAGCAAGTAAAAAAGTTGAAGTTTCTAAAATTGGGTATGGTATGGATGATTCTCAATTAGGCGGACCTTTTAAACCAGATGATACAGTTGTTTTCACCGCGCAAACACAAAACAGTCAATATTGGAGGGTAGAAACAAAAGATTTTTATACCGGAAAAGGTTGGGAAGTTTCTGAGGAACCAAAAAAAAATTCTTTTAAGAGTAAAAACAACGTAGTGACCTGGTACGAATCAAATACAAAAACAGATACAGCTGTAGCAACGATTAATATGCAAAAAAGTTATCCTCATCTTATTTATCCCGCAGGATTAGTGTCAGTTGAAGCTATTTCTGAAAATGTATCATTCAGTATTGATCCATTTTCAGAAAAAATTTATACGATGAAAGAAGGCTCCTCTATCTCTTTAAACAAATATAAAGTGACTTATGAAATCCCACAGTTTTCCACAGAAAACTTGAAAGCTGCAAAAAAGGATGAGGGTATGGAGACAAATCCCTATTTCATGACAAAATATACACAGCTTCCCGAATCATTACCACAAAGAGTAAGGGACCTGGCAGTAGACCTTACAAAAGACAAAGATAATCAGTACGATAAAGTATTGGCTATTGAAAGCTACTTCACTGACAATTCCTTTGTATATGAAACAGAACATGTTTTGGTTCCTAAAAAAGACCAAGATTATGTGGATCAATTCATCTTTGATACAAAAAGCGGATACTGTAATAATTTTTCGACATCCATGATTGTGTTACTTCGTTCTGTCGGCATTCCCGCACGCTGGGTAAAAGGCTATACCGAAGGTGCTCTTGACAATACATTAGTTAATTTAGAGAGTAATAGCGTCTATAAAATTACGAATAATAATGCACACTCTTGGGTCGAAGTATATTTTCCAGGATACGGCTGGATCCCATTCGAACCAACAAAAGGCTTCAGCAACCCATATAATTTTATAAAAGACGCTCCGGCTTCTGGTTCACAAAATAGCGAAGTGATTAATCCTAACAA
The DNA here is from genome assembly GCF_050474045.1 of Bacillus sp. S2(2024). Lineage (NCBI taxonomy): Bacteria > Bacillati > Bacillota > Bacilli > Caryophanales > Bacillaceae > Bacillus > Bacillus sp. S2(2024). The sequence goes on along the minus strand of NZ_JBFLUS010000003.1, from coordinate 1,941,918 downwards.
TGAACAAATACAGCAGAAAAATAATGAAACAAAGCTCAAAAATTTAATAGAAAATACCGAAGAAGTCTCTACCAAAAAAATTACGAATTCCAAAAAAGAATTTTCTTGGTGGTACTTATTCCTCTCTATCATATCAATGAGCATAATTAGCTACATTCTCTTTGCTACTAGAATGAAGTGGCTTACATTTTGCATTATTCTCTTCTATAAATACAGAAAAGATGATGCTGTTTATCCAAAGGCTTACGATGCACTCCTAAAACAATTTGCCAGAATCGGCATTCCACGTAATGAGAGCCAAACATTACGAGAGTATGCAATCCATGTAGATATGCTTTACAACTCAACTGATATGCAAAAGCTCACTCTCAGTTATGAGAATACTATTTATCAAAAGGCGCAGGCCACATCGGAATGGAGAAAATCTATACAATTATGGGAACAACTCATGAAAAAAGCAGCCTCTCTTCCCAAATCACTTGACTTTGATGTAGGAATTTAGTTTTGTTGAAGCAAAAGAAAAAAAGACACCTCAACTTATTCTTATCAAGACTTAAACGGTAAATAGTCATAAAAAATTAAGGGTGTTACATATTAGTCATGACTAATATGTAACACCCTTTTACTATTTTGTTCAATAAACGCGCCCAATTGTTGTTTTAGAATAAAGTTTGTTCAAATTAATCCTATATCATTCAAACCTAAACATCTTCTTTAATAGTAGGAAAACCTTATGGTCTTATATCATATTCCCATTTATGAGTGCATTCTGTTAATATGCATCCTGCTTTTCCTATTAAAAAGCCTAATTTCTCAATTTGTTGTAGAGAAATTAGGCTTTTTTCATCACTCCATTAAAGCGCTCTATAGTTTAATGACTTGGTTTACTGATTATATCTTCAATCATTCACTTTGAACTATATAGATATAGTTTTTGTTGCAACTGTTTGTTGAAATGCCTTATCATGCTCAACAATAACCATTGTGGGATTAAATTGTTGAATAAGCTTTTCAATCTGCATACGCGAATAAATATCAATAAAATTTAATGGTTCATCCCATATATACAAATGAGCTTTTTCACATAAACTTTTAGCGATAAGCAGCTTTTTCTTTTGTCCACCAGAATAATGAGATATATCTTTCTCAAATTGAATTCGGTCAAAATCCATCTTACGTAGGATGGATTTAAATAACGTCTCATCAATCTCGTGCTCTTCAATAAAGTCCGATAACGACCCCTTCAAATGAGAAGTATCTTGTTGGACATAGGAAATGATGAGTCCTGAACTTAAATTAACTGAGCCTGTATGTTGTATTGGATCTCCTAGAATTAGTTTTAGGATACTACTTTTCCCGCTTCCATTCTTTCCATCAAGTATAATTCGATCCCCTTGTTCAACTATGAAGCGAATTGGCTCATTCACTATTTGGTCATCATACTTAACAGACACATCAGCCAAAACAACCAATTCATTTGACTGAAATTTCAATTGTTCTAATTTTAACGACTCAGTTTTCTCCACATTTTTTAGTAATTTTGACTTTTCTTCAATAGCTTTTTGTTGCCTTGATTCAAGGTTCTTCGCTCTCTTCATCATCTTAGCCGCTTTATGTCCTACAAAACCCTTATCTAACTTAGATCCTGAATTCCTTGTTCCATTTTTGGAAGCTTCCACTTGATGAGACCAATCTGCTGAACGCTTTGAAGACTGTTTTAATCTCCCTATGTCTTTTTGTAGACGCTCATTTGTAGCCTCTTCGTGTTCCTGCTGTCTATCAAAATTTAACTTCCAAGAAGAATAGTTACCACTTTGTACTTCAATATTTGCTCTATTTATAGATAAAATATGGTCAACGCAACCATCTAAAAAGATTCTGTCATGCGAAATCAAAATAAACCCTTTTTTCTCCCTTAGATAATCAGAGACCATCTTTCGTGCATCAGTGTCTAGATGATTTGTTGGCTCATCAATTAATAGAAATTGACCCTCATTCAAAAACAGTGCAGCAAGCAACACCTTTGTTTGTTCTCCATTTGATAATGTTTTAAATGGCCGATACAAGGCCTCAGCATCAACATTTAAATAGGATATTTCACGCAGAAATTCCCAATCTTCTGCTTGGGGACAAATTTCTTCAAGGATTTCATGAGTGAACTTGTTCTTATCCGAAACTGGGTAAGGGAAATAATTAAATTCTACCGACGAAGTGATTTTTCCACTATACTCATAATTCCCTAATAATAAATTAAAGAATGTCGTTTTACCTCGTCCGTTTCTACCAATAAACCCCAGTTTCCAATTCGTATCTATTTGAAAGTTTACACCTTCAAAAATATTATCAAAGCTACCTGGGTATGAAAAAGTTAAGTCTTGAACTTTTATCATTGACATCATAATTCCTCCTTTATATATCAACACTTTTCATATAAAGTCGGAATATCCATCAATTTTTTAATTCCTCTATATAAGTTTGATGGATATTAACGACTTATATAGAGCATTACATGTGTAACAATAGTGTCTGAATTACTCATTTTTCTCTCTCCTTTATTTGTTAGTTTACAGTTACGGATTAATAAATATCAACTTACCTATAAGAGAATAAAAAAATCCTCCCAATTAAATTTGGCAGGATTAGTCATTTATATTATTGATACCCAATTAAGCTACTTTATTAAATAGCTTTACTTTATTATGAAAAATGGGTAGACTAATCCTATTTTTTATAATTTGAAATTTAAAATATCCAATTTCAACATTTAAAAATAAGATTAGTTAATCATCGTCCACCCATCATCCTTTCTGTCATTAGTATTAATATTGTAGCATGATAATGTTGTATTAGTAAATGAGACAAATGCTTGGTTTTAGAGAAAAGGAGTATTTTCTTCGTTATCCTTTTTTATATTTTTTAGGCGCAATCCTTATTAGAGGATTGCGCCCGTTGATTAACTTATTTTAGCTGGTAATCTCGTTAAGACATTCCAACTATTGAACAATCGTCAAATCCGGTATATTTACATTTTCACGATCGAATATCGTATTCTTTTTACCGTTAAGAGTTTTTTCAAGAAACGATAATATAACATGATTACTCAATTCATAAATATGCTCAGGATTCGGTGGTAATGTACTGTCATCGTCATAAGGTGTTCCGGTAAGATATGGTCTCAACAAAGGCAGATTTGTGAAGCTGCCGTGTACTGCCCCACCCGCTATCGTAATATCGTATGCCGGACCTGAAACTGCTTGTTTGTATCTGTCATTAGTCACTTTGAACATATCTCTTATTTCTTGCACTGTCTGTGGATCTAGTCCTGATGGTAGTGGTTGTTCACCTCTTCCATTAAACCACATTTCAGTATTTTCAGTTGCAATAAATGCAAATGGCTTTGTCATACTGCCTGGGTCTGTCAGTCCAAGGAAAGCCCCATCCATATTTATTGCAGATTTAATTTTAGGTTCAACCTGCAAAGCTCTTGCTGCTGTAGCTCCTCCCATTGAATGCCCAACTGCCGCAATTTTATCCAAATCCAGTCTGTGCTTAAAGTTCTTATCCATTTTGTTTAATGTATCCAACTGATGTATAACAAACTGTAAATCTTTTACCCATATATTATTAATTCTATTATCATATTCTGCGAGATTTGGGATTTCATTAATATATTGAGGGTTAATCGGAATACACCGCCCATCATTAAATTCAGTTCCAGCGCTAAAGTGCGTATGATCAATACTGAATACAATGAATCCTTGACTTGCCAGTTCACGAGTAAGCCATTGATAATTCCAGTTACCAAAGCCAAAACCATGCGAAAATAAAACAATTGGATATTTATCTTCTTTACTTGATAGTACTCCCTCTTTATACACTTGAGTGTTTACGTTATTGACACCAACAAAAAGTTCACCAAATTTATTAGTAGTTGCCATCTGATTGATTGCGTTTATAGTCGCAGGGATATAAGGCTCCATTTCCTTACCCTTGCGGTCATTGCTATTAATCGGATACCAAGTTTGAACCATAAGTTCCCGGTTATTATTATGGTCAAGAAAGTCTTTTCTGGAAAAATCAGTCCAATCAAAGGTAGTAGAACCTACTTAATACTTACCTGTAGTTTTTGGAAAAGTCACCAATGAATTTTCCAACTTTGCAGGATGTTGAATGGCTTGAGCTGCTTTTTCATTAATCACTTGGGCATTCGCTGAGACTGTACTTGAAAGTAAAGCACATGTTGTTAAAGTACTAACGATAACTTTTTTCATTTGTTTGTTCCTCCCGTTTATCAATTTATTTGTTCTTTTTTGCTATTAAATACTCCTTAGTGCATCAATCGGGTTCAGCTTTGATGCTTTCCTTGCTGGTGCAATTCCAAAAATAATACCGATTGCTGCTGAGAAGCCAAGAGCTAACAATACAGTTGATAAAGAAAGTGCAAAACTTGCTCCGATTAATGAACATACAACAAAAGCAATGAACATGCCCAGCAAGAATCCGATGGTTCCACCAAAGAGGGACAGCAATACCGCTTCTAGCAGAAACTGCTGTTGAATCCGTTTCGGTTCCGCCCCTAGAGCCTTTCTTAACCCAATTTCTGTCGTTCTTTCCGTAACAGAAACAAGCATCATGTTCATAATCCCAATTCCTCCGACAATAAGCGAAATCGATGCAATGCCCCCAAGCATGAGCGATAGCATTGTCGTTATTTTATTGAACGATGAGATCATATCCTGCATATTCATGATCGTAAAACTTTTGTCTTTGTAGTTAAAAGCCTGGTTTAATACGGATTCGATATCGCTGGTTATCTTTTCAGATTGATTTGAATCACTCATATATACATCCACACTCGAAATGTATCCTGTTCCAAGAAGGCTCATGGATGTAGTATAAGGAATGATCACCGCATTATTTATCGAGGATTCAGAAAAATGATTCGATTTCTGTAACGTGCCAATCACGGTGTAGGTCACCCCGGCAATCTGAATCCTCTTACCAATGAGATCCTCTCCCCAAAACAAATCATTCGCAATATCGGACCCAATCAGACACACCTTATTTTTACTATTAATATCAAGGTTATTTAGACCTCTTCCTGTTTCAATCAGGTTCTTCGTTTTTGAAAAATACACATCATTTTTGCCTTGAACTACTACATCTTTTTTTTCATTACCATTATAGACAATCGTTGTTTTTCCAGTAAGCGTAGGAGAAACTCCATCAACATGCTCGATGGCAGACAGCTTTTGTATGTCACAATCAATCAATCCATGCTTAAGTGGAGTCCCTATGGCCTGAACGGTTATTTTATCAGTTCCGAAAGAAGAAAACTCACTCATCATCCCATTCATTGCACCCTTAACAATTGTAATCAAAGCAATAATCGAAACCACACCAATCACAATTCCAAGCATAGTCAGGAAAGAACGCATTTTATTATGAATGAGATTCATCCAGGCCATCTTGATATTTTCCTTAAACATGTGTGTACTCCTCCCTAAGTTTTCCGTCCAATATTTTTACAATCCTGTTTGCATGTTTAGCGATTTCAATATCATGTGTAATCATAATAATCGTTTTTCCCTCTTCGTGAAGCTCGTGAAAAATCTCCATAATTTGATGACCCGTTTTTTGATCCAATGCTCCTGTTGGTTCATCAGCCAGTAAAATCGTTGGTTCTGTTACCATTGCTCTTGCGATGGCCACTCTCTGCTGTTGACCACCGGAAAGCTGATTGGGACCATTTTGCAATTTTTCACCAAGTCCAACCCTTATGAGCATATCACGTGCTCTTTTCTTACGTTCCTTTTCGGCCACACCAGCATACACAAGTGGAAGCTCTACATTTTTGATGGCACTAAGTCTCGGAAGGAGTTGGAACTGTTGGAATACAAATCCAATCTCCTTGTTTCGGATTGCAGCAAGCTCCGATTCTTCAAGCTCATCAACCTTTTGATCCGATAAAATATATTCACCGCTTGTAGTCGAATCTAGACACCCAATAATATTCATCAAAGTTGATTTTCCTGAACCGGATGGCCCCAGGATTGCAACGAAATCTCCTCTATGAATGGTTAGATTAATATTATTTAAAACTACTTGTTCTTCCTCACCCATGTAGTACGTTTTTATAATCTGAGTCATTTTGAGAATTTGCTCACCCATTATTGATTCCCTCCATGCATCATAGCTGCATTGGAATTGTCTTTTTCTTTAGTAGAAACCATCACTGCACCACCAGCGTCAACTCCGTCTTTAATCTCAACTGTGGTTCCATCATTAATGCCGATGTGAATATATTTTTTTGTGGGTAACCCTTTTTCTGATGGAATCAGAACATATGGCTTATTTTTACTATCAAACTGGACCGCGTTCATTGAAAGAGTTGTGACCCCAACAGCTTTTTGTTTCAGTATTCTTGCCTCAGCACTCATTCCTACTCGAATTGTATTATCGCTATTAAGGTCAATCGTTGCTATAAAATAAGAAACCCCGTTTTCATTTGTTGCCTCTTTTGAAATGTTTGAAATGGTACCCTTCATTTCTTTTTCAAGTGCATTGATGGTTACATTTACTTCATTGCCAACCTTTAAATATTTCAGGTCGTATTCATCTACCTTGACCTTTGTTTGTAAATTAGCAAAATTCACAATGTCTATCAATTGGGCCCCTGGCAATACATAAGTGTTACCTTTTACATATACTTTTGAAACTTCACCATCGATTTCGGCCTTTATTTCTTCCCCTACTCCATTTTTCAATAACACATCGCCTTTTTTAATCTGATCTCCTTCTTTAACGAATATTTCGTCAACATGCATTTCCTTATTACTAGATATGTTCTGTTTATTTTTTGCTTCAACTGTACCAGAAAAACTATAGTAAGTTGTAATGTCACTTGTTTGAGCTTTCTCCTCTTGAAAATCACCGCTTCCTTTTGGCCAAAAAGCCAACACTGAAATCAGTGCGATTACAACCACCCCAATCATGTTCCAAATTACAAGCTTTTTCTTGCTCTTCCTTTTTTGCTTTGTATTCATTTTACTAACCTCCATGTTTGATGTAGCCTCAATATAAAATTCCAATATGAACTGAATATGAACTTACAAAAAAATCCACAAAAAATTTCAAAAATAAAAATAGTGCCTGACATTGCTTGTATAAAGAGTCTACAAGCAGTGTCAGGCACAAAAAGTGATTTTTATCGAAGTGGGCATTATCAACTACTACCACCCCGTCTTGGATAGTGTTGCGATAACGAATAGGAGTGAAATCACTCCGACTAAGATTACTGTTATAATCATTTTAACAATTAATACAGGTTCTTTTAATACTTTGTAAAAAGACCATAGTATTGTTCCCAAAGTAAGGACAACAAGGCCCCTCAGAACAAAAATGCCCCATAAATCCACTCTGTAAAAGGAAACCATCATGGACAATATTAGTGGTAACAATACCCATTTATGATTTTTCATAAAACAGCTTCTTTACGATGGAAACATTCTTGCATTCTTTTGGCATTTCCAATCAAACCTTTCACATGTTCTTTGGGTTCTCATGTTACGATACACCTACTATGTGAACTCAATATGAACCTTGAACATATCATGTATAAGTTCTCGTTCCGATACTTTAAAACATGTAAAATCTATACTAATTCAAGCAAATAATATAATAAGAAAAAACACGCTTGGATTTGTAATACAAGCATGTTTTGATATACCTTATTTTTTATATTTTAGTGGTAGTGTAATGATAAATTCCGCCCCACCCTCATGGCCCTCTAAAACTTTAATATCTCCATAGTGCAAATCAACAATTTGTTTAACAATGGATAAGCCGAGCCCATTTCCTTTTATCGATGGGTCTCGGGATTTATCAACTTTATGGAATGGCTTAAAAATATCCTTCCGTTCTTCTACCGGAACACCAATACCAGTATCTGTAATTAAGACAGAGATAAGATGATTTTGTAATACTGCTTTAATCGTAATTTTTCCTTGAGGTGGCGTAAATTTAATACTGTTATGTATTAAATTTGTCCACACCTGCTTGAGTTGATCTTCGTCTGCTTCAATCGTAATGGGGGTTAACTGAATATCTATCGCAATTTTCTTGGCTGACCACTGCGGCTCCAAACCGATGGCAACATTCCGCAGTTGTTCATCTAATCGAAAATGTGTCAGGTTAAGTTGTAACTGATCATGCTGCAAGTGAGACAAGCGAAGCAGGTTTCTTGCTAGACGTGATAATCGATCACTTTCCTGTTCAATAATACTCAAATATTGTAAACGATTTTCCTCACTCATTTTCTTTTGTTTTAACGCTTTTGAAAATCCAGAGATTGAAGTTAACGGTGATTGGATTTCGTGTGATACGTTGGACACAAATTCTTGACGCATTTGATCAAGTTTGCCGAGTTCTTTAGCCATTTCATTAAAGCTCGCACTTAATGCTCCAATCTCATCTTTTCGTTTCGTCGGAAGCACAATAGTAAAATTCCCTTGTGCCATTTTCTTCGTTGCTTCTGTCAATCTTACAAGAGGGCTGACGACATATCGAGCAGCTATAATAATCAAAAGGCTGCCAAAAAACAAAATGATGACGTACATGATATGGATTACATTCATAAACTGGTCTTCAAACTGATTCCTCTCAATTGTTAAAAATATTGCATAATGTTCCCCATTTTCTTGAAATGGTACGCCAACAATCGGAACATGCGTTATAAACCCTTTAAAGTTGTCTGTAATTTTCCCAGCAAGAACCGCATCGATATATTTTTTTTCAACTTTCAAATTTTCATCTTTGAGAAGTGGTACACTATCATTTTTATATAGTTGAAGGCGTGTGCCAGCAGTCCCCGAATATGCCTTCATAAAAGACAGCAAATTGTTCGATCCAGTAGCTTGGTAGATTTCAATCATCCTTTTGCCATTATTGACAAGAATTTTCAGTATCTCTTCCTGAGAACGGTCATGATATAAAATATTCGTTCCAATATAAGCGACAAGTAAACTAAACATAACAGTGCTTACATAAATAACCACTATTCGTGTATAGAGCGATTTAATCCCGATACACCTCCAAGCGATATCCGAGCCCTCGGATTGTTACTATTTTGAACTCCTGCTCATACTCGGCAAATCGCTCCCTAAGTCGTTTGATATGGACATCAACTGTCCGTTCATCCCCTTCGTAATCAATGCCCCAAATCTGCTCAATGAGATGATCACGTGTAAATAACTGATTAGGATAACTGCCCAGTTTATAAAGGAGTTCAAATTCTTTCATTCGCATTGTAATTCTTTTACCATCTTTATAAATCACCTGGTAGGTTTTACGATCTAGTTCAATGTCTCCAAGCTTTATTACATTTGAAGCTGCAATACGATAGCGTTTGAGCAGTGCCTTCACGCGCAAGACCAGCTCAATTGGATCAAAAGGCTTAACTAAATAATCGTCTGTTCCAAGCCTAAAACCTTTTATTTTGTCCTCTGATTCACCTTTTGAGGTAATCATCAAAATAGGAATATCAGCTAGTTCACGAAGTTCCTTACATAATGACCATCCATCCAGCTTTGGCATCATGATGTCAAGAATCACAAGATCAACCTGATGGTTCTCAGCGTATTCCAATGCATCTGCTCCGTTCGATTTTTCAACAATATCAAAACCTTCACCATCAAGATACAAACGAATGAGCTCACGAATATGATCTTCATCATCAACGACCATTATTTTAGTCAATTTTTATTTTCCCCCTTAGAAATGGTACAACCTACTATTCTATAAATCTTCAGAAGACACATTTAACGTATTTCCGAAAGAAGTCCCCATCTTCAAGCGCGTGACGGGCAAGAGCCCAGCGGTAAGGTGGGGATGAATTTCGATTAGACATAGCCTAACTGATTTGTAAGAACTGCCAATTGTTCGTATGGTGTATACGTTCCATATCTGACATCTTCACTTGCTTATAGGATTTCGCAGGATTTTGTATATATTGTCCATGTATATCTTGTACGTATACCATTTTCCCTGTAAATCCTGTCACAAATCTTACTTGTCCAAATACCTTTACTTTATCACCTAAATAGATTCCATCTATATGTGGTGTATTTTTCTTGTTCCGTTTTGCACTTGTATTCTTTGTTTTCCTTCCTTTTCTTGCGGTTGCTTCACGCAGGGAGCGTTTTTTCTTTCTAAATTGCTTCATGCGAAACTTATAAAAAATATACAATTTTTTCTTATTAACGTGATGATCTTAAATGAATTAAGATTTTTAGAACTAAAAGCGCAAGCGTTATCTAGAAAATCTAACATAGTTTATTGAACGTACATATATCATTCAAGCTTCTTTATTTAGATTTCCTTAACGTTGTAAATGCTACAAATCTGTTTCCTTAATGAACAACCTATATACGTTTCATTGCATCAATAATCTTACATATTCCCTCTTCAATCATTTCTTCCTTTACATTTGATACATTTAATTTCAATATTCTTTCTTTTGGAAACGAAGATAAATAATTTTTATCAATCGAATCTAGCAATACTTTATTTTTTATTACCTGTCGAAGAAGTGGTTCAACTATAACTCTCTTATCTAAAGTAATATGTGTATGAACACACGGTAAATTCGCATCATGGTATTGAAACAACTGTTTGTTCGTAATACTCCATTCTTTCAAAGAAGCGGCTAACCTCTTGGATCTTTCATAATAGGAAGCGCGAATTTTTTGTTTATGCCGATCAAACATTCCGCTCTTTATATACACTTCTAAAGCTGCTTGTGAAATCATTGAGCTATCGATATCTAATAATTTTTTATATGTTAAGAAATTTCCCGTAAGACAATTAGGTATAACCGCAACACCAACTCGTAATCCTGGAAAAATAATTTTAGAGTAACTTTTCAAATAAATAACATGAGAGGCATCATCGTAACTATACATTGGATCCGCTTTAGCGTCCCTCTCTAAATCTGCTAAATAATCATCTTCTACAATAAATACATCATATTTCTTCGCTAAACGGACAATAGCTTCCTTATCTGTCTTAGAATACGATGTACCTAACGGATTATGAAACCTCGGCATTGTATAAAAAAATTTAATATCTTCTGTTTGAAATATATGTTCTAATTCGTTTAAATTTATCCCTTCGGCTGTTCGTTCTATTCCCATAACAGGGATATTGTGCGTTTCTAAATACTCGATAAGTAAATGATAACTTGGCTGTTCAATTAAAATCGTATTCTTTTTATTCGGAAACGGAATAGAAATTAACAAAGACAGCGCTTGCTGCGCGCCGGATGTAATAAAAATATTCTCTTCATTTGTAAACACTTGATAATGCGTTAATTGCCTTTGAACAACCGGAATTAACGATGGCAATCCTTTCGGAGTCCCGTATATAAATAAGTCATTTTTATATGTATCAATTGCTTTATTAATACAATGCTGAAAATCTAAATATGGAAAAACATCTGGGTCAGGTGCAGATGTTGCAAAATCTATTACACTACTATCATTAACATACCCTTCGTTTGTTTTTTTCACAACATAGTATCCGCTTTTCAAAACGGAGTATATCATATGCCTTTTTTCTAACTCCTGAAGTGCACGAATAGTTGTACTTTTCGTGCATTTATAATGCGTACTTAAAGATCGAATAGAAGGTAATTTGTCTCCCTCTTTTAATTCCCCATTTTGGATTAAGCGTTCTAAATCATTGAAAACGTTTAAATATTTATACACATTTACACCCCTATATATTTTCTGTACCGGTACAGATGACATTTATTTGTATTGTAGCACCCACAAAAAAACATTACCATTTACGTATACTGGCCAGTAAGAAAATTCATTATATGAGGTGTGAATATGACACAAACAAAAAAAGCATACGCCGCAGCTATTCTTTATACATTCATAATTGGTTTTTCATTTATGTTTGTAAAGTTAACTTTTACAGTCACAGGACCACTTGATACGTTAGCTCATCGATTTACCATTTCTATTCTTGTCGCATCAATTCCAGTAATATTCGGTTTTGTTAAATTAAATATCACATTTAAAAACATGCTTTCTATTTTACCAGTAGCAATCCTATACCCAGCTTTATTCTTTACTTTTCAAGCATTTGGATTAGTGTATACATCATCTTCTGAAGCTGGCATTATTCAAGCTACCATTCCTATCTTTACATTGGTATGTGCCTCTTACTTTTTAAAAGAACGAACAACAATTTGGCAAAAAATTTCGCTTCTTTTATCTGTATCTGGTGTCATCTACATTTTTGCTATGAAAGGATTTGGTTCTCATTCTACTAGTTTTATCGGAGTTATACTCATTCTCTTATCAGCATTATCGTCAGCTGGTTATAACGTTCTAGCACGAAAGATGACAAAACAATTTCGATTAATTGATGTAACATATATGATGACTACAATTGGGTTTGTTTGCTTTAATACACTGTCTATCGGAAATCATATTGCTGCGGGAACGATGAATCAATTTTTTCAGCCCTTTACAAGTCCATTATTCCTAGTTTCAATTTTATATTTAGGAATTCTTTCTTCATTGTTAACAGCATTCCTATCAAATTACGCTTTGTCCATTATGGAAGCATCAAAAATGAGTGTATTTAGCAATGTATCAACTTTAATTACGATGTTCACTGGCGTAATTTTCTTACAAGAAGATCTTGCATACTACCATATCATCGGCGCAGTCATGATTATTCTCGGTGTATTAGGTACAAACTTTTTAGATGAAAAATTCATGTTAGCAAAGCAGAAAAATGTTAGTATGTAAAACAAAAATCCTGTTTTGAATATCATCAAAACAGGATTTTAACTAACTTATTAATAAAAATAAATTTCAAAAAAATTATAACGTTACAATAATTACTTAATTATGGATTTCAATAAAGTAGAATGTAGGGAGGGGACTTTAAAATCTTAACTAGATGTGTGTACAGCAGTCCCTCTAAAATAATAAAAGAGAAAGCAAACGGCATTTTAGTGTATTCTATATTGTCCAGCTAGTTTTTCTTCGCCCATTCGTACTAAGCGTTTTGTAATTTCTCCCCCAACTGTTCCGTTTGCGCGTGCTGTTGTATTTGGACCGAGTGTGATCCCTAATTCACGTGCAATTTCATATTTCATTTGCTCAATCGCGCTCCTTGCGCTTGTGATAAGAATTTCATTGGTACGATTATGTTCTTGAATATTCATCTTTAGCACCTCCATTTTATTGGTAAATAATGTGCTCATATTCTAGATAAATATGCATATCCATAAAAAAAGTATAAAACCTGCACTTTATGTAAATTTGTATTTTTTAAAACTAATTAACCAGATTTTTTGGAGGGAGATTTTGATAAAGAATCCATGAATTGTTTTTTAGCAAAATGATAAGTTCGGTGAGTGTAATACACTTTCGCAGTAGCAAGATTATCACAAAGGGAACACTTAATTTGATACGAAGCTTTGCTAACATGGGGAGTTTCAAGCAATAGTAATGTTTCTTTCATGTGTGTAGTACAAACCCACATAATTTCACCTCTTCATTAATATTTTTCATTATACAGTAACACTTACATTATGATTTATAAGCTAAAGGACCTCTTAACTAATAGAATTTGATTTTTCACAACTTCTTCAAGTTGAGAATACTCTTTCCAAATTTTATAAAAGTTAAAGTTTTCGGCCACCTTTCTTCCTCCTATTACCTAAATAATTTATTAGTTGCTATATATTTATGAAAGGTATTCCCTTCTTAAAGAAGCGGAATGCCTCTTTAATCCCTTTGATTCTGTTAAAAGTTTACTATTACTTTTTGAATTTTCCCATTACAAGTGAGACTACCTAGAATAAATCAGCAACAATAATATAAGTCTGTAATTTTTCACACTTTTTGCTCAAGAAGTTTTCGAGTATATATGGTTACCCATTTCCTTGGCAGTAGTCCCACAGATTTAGCCATGAGTTTATTTTTAAAGCCCGGGATGATTACCCTTTTATTCTTCATTAATCCTTCAAAGCCACACTTAGCAACCATTTGCGGATCCAACATGTTCTTATTGAACACTTTCGTTCCTGCCCCGGCGAATTGCTGCGTGAGTGGTGTTTTAGTAAAGCTAGGACATAATACGGAAACTTGAACCCCGGTTCCTTTCAGTTCTTCTGCAATCGCTTCTGAAAAGGATAAGACGTACGATTTACTTGCTCCATACATCGACATCCGCGGAACTGGCTGAAAGGCTGCTAGTGAAGCCACGTTTAAGATTTTACCTTGCTTTCGTTCCACCATATCATCTGTAAAAAGTCTAGTTAAATACGTAAGCGAGATCATATTAAGCTGCAGATATTCCATTTCTTTCTGAATATCTGCTTCCGTCATGAACCCAAACCCGCCAGCCCCAGCATTATTAATTAAAATATCGATGTCAATTCCTTCGTTTTTCAATTGTTGATGCAAGCTCTCTATCGTTGTATAGCTGCTCAAATCACCAGCAAAAGTATTCACTTGCACGCCATAATCCTTTTTTAAATTCTCGGCGTGTTGTTCCAACAACGTTTCGTCTCTAGCAACTAATACCAAGTTATAACAATGGCTTGCGAAAACTTTAGCGAATTCCAAACCGATTCCTTTTGTAGCACCTGTAATCAAAACAGTTTTTGTTGGCATCCGTCTCCTCCTCATGCATTATTTATCCAGTCGAAAAAGAGAAATTGCTTTATCCACACCTTGAACGTCAGATTCAAAATCTGTTACATCCCACGCTAGGACAAGTACTTTTCTCCCTAATGCTTCAATTTCTTTCACAACGTCTTCGGAAACCTCTATACGACGTGAACAAACCACGACGTTTGCATCAGCCTCAGCCAACACTAGCGCCACCATTACACGCTCTAACGCTCTAACCCGCTACAACCCATTGCTGTCTGTCCTGTTAAATCAAACAATTGTTTAGATAACATTCTAGCTACCCTTTGTTTATTTAGAATATTCTAAAATTTATAAATATTCGTATTGTTTTTGATTATACTCATAAATTATAATTAAATAAAATTAAAGATTTTAATGTGTAAGTAAGTAATATTAATATTAAAAAAGGGGGACGGCCATGAACATTGAACAATTGCTATATATTATTGAGGTCTCAAAGCATAGTTCTCTGACTATAGCCGCACAGAATCTTCATGTGACCCAATCCACAATTAGTCAATCCATTACCAGCTTAGAAAAGGAGTTAGGAATTAAAATTCTTAATCGCTCCCGTGGACACGGTGCTGTACCAACAGATGAAGGTAGAATCATTCTAAAACTCGCCTACGAAGTACTGAAAAAAATTGAAGAAATTAAAGAGACAGCCAACTCATTCAATTCCTTGGATGTGGGAGAACTAAGATTATCTTCTTTACCCGGATTGACGACGTTTCTGGTAAAAGCTATAGCCGCTTTTAGACAAGAATATCCACATGTGAATGTGGAGGTGTCTGAAAAAAGTGGATCTGCTGTGATTGAAGATATTCGACAGCATAAGACCGACATCGGACTAATTACATATTCAACCGATTTGAACATAAACATGGAAGGAATTGCTTTTGAAACCCTATTTGAAGGGAAACAAAAAGTATATGTTTCTAAGCATTCTCCCTTAGCGTATCTTGGTACAATAGCTCCGCATGATATACTTGATCAAACTCTCGTTACATATAACGGTGAATTTATGCAATATTTTGTTCAAGATTTCTTTAACAAATATAAGCCCTTAAAAATCCTATTTACGTCAAATAATATGGACGGAGTTCTCCAAGCCATCATTGAAAGTTTAGCTATTACATTTGCTCCTGATTTCGTAATGAAAAATTATCCCCCTGTCATCAATGGTGATATCATTCCGATTGATTTGATAAATCATAGGACTGTAAATATTTCTTTAGGGTTGGTTCGATCAGAGAATAAACATTTATCCACTTTTGCCAACAAATATATTCATTATCTAAAATCTATAATTGTTAAGAGTTAAGAACGAAAAAAGAGAAGCATCTTCGTCACATGTGAACGTCGGGCTTCTCTTTTTTTACGAATCTATCTTTTAAAATTTGGTCACATCTACAGGCTCAATTCCTTCAGCCGCGCAGTGGTCATGGTATTTTTTCAGGAATGACTCCCAATTATCTCTGGCAATAATTTCTCCATTCTCACCTAAATAGTCTAATGTTCCTTCAACAATATTCAATGTAATAACTTCTTCATCCCCTACAGCCTGAGGTGTATGTGAGGATCCAGCCGGCTCATAAACGACATCACCAGCTTTGGAGACCCAAGGATCCTCAAGATATCTCCAAGTACCTTGGACGGTATAAACAATGACCGTACCAGGATGAAAATGAGCGGGAAGTTGCATAGCCGCAGGAACTTTTAATAACGTAACCGTTTGTCCTGTCACTGGATTGGCTTTAAGCAATTTAAATTTCGCATCTCCAAAATAAGGAATCCAAGGCAAATCGTCCGGACAAATATTATTGGCATGGAATGCCGTTACCTCTTTTACACTTTTTACGTTACTCACTTATATCCCCTCTTTCATTTTTTTGAAATCCGCATATTGATAACGTTTACAATAATAAGTTAATTGAATATTGAGAATTTATTATTTTCAGTATATTTATAATTACTAATTAAGTAAAATTATTATTTTTAATATTTAATTAAGTATTATTAATTTACGCCATCAACTTGACGGTTACTTAGCGCCAAGTCCCCCATCAAGAGTCAATATTTGTCCTGTACAATAATCAGAAGCTGCTGAAGCAAAATAAAGAACTGCTCCTACTAAATCATTGTCTCTACCTAACCTCCTTACTGGAACTTGGGAGGCGATGATTGGGCCAGCCTTGTGTACAAGTGTTCCCGGTATTTCTGGGTTATTCATTCCAGTAGTGAAAACTCCAGGAGCAATAGAATTCACATGCACTCCATGGCGCCCCCACTTAACTGCAAGATCCTTTGTTAAAGTCATAACTGCCCCCTTACTTGTCGTATATCCTACAGAATCTACAGCTTCTGGGTCAGTACCTTTAAAGCCGATTGAAGAAGAAATGTTAATAATTTTTCCATATTCGTTGTCTATCATATGTTTTCCTACAGCCTGGCACATCAAAAATGTACCTGTTACATTTGTATCGAGCATAGCTTGCCATTGTTTTAAAGGCATGTCCGTAGCGGGTGTTTCAAAAACCGTTCCGCTACTGTTAACTAAAATTTCGATTTTCCCAAAATGGGAGACCGCTTTCTCCACAGCTTGAGCGACAGATTCAGGAACTGTTACATCCAATGAAATAGCAAGCGCTTGTCTCCCTAACGCTTCGATTTCTTTCACAACTTCTTCACAAACCTCCATACGACGTGAACAAACTACGACGTTTGCACCAGCCTCAGCCAATGCCAGTGCCATTACACGCCCTAACCCGCTACCGCCTCCCGTAACCATTGCTGTCTGTCCTGCTAAATCAAACAATTGTTTAGATGACATTCTTGCTTCCTCCAATTTAAATAATATTCTTAATTTTTAAAATATATCATGTTATTAATTATATTTATAAGTTATAGTTAAATAAAATTAATAATTTTAATGTGTAAGTAAGTATTACTAATATTCAAAAATGGTTACAGTCATGGATATTGAACAATTACTATAAATATGGATGGAGTTCTGCAAGTGATTATTGGAAATTTAGCTATTACATTTGCTTCTAATTCGTAATGAAAAATTATCCTCCTATCCTCAATGGTGGTATTATTCCGTTTGATTTGGTGATTCATAAGCTCTTAAATATATAGGTTGATTTAATCAGAGAATTCTTTGATTTTTTACTATCTGCGAAGCTCCCGATTTTGTTATATAAACTATTTACTTCATTTTCTACTTCAATATGATCATCAAAGTAAGTCTCGGACATCCTCTCTTGACAATTCCAGCACTCACTACGATTTCGCTCCATAATGGCTAGTTCTTCATGACAATTTACACAACGATCCATTTATGCAACCTCCTTTTCATATTTACTTATTTCTTTCCTTCATCAATCCACTCAACAATGATTTTTAAATACTCAATTGCTCCTCTGCTTTTATTGTTGTGTGACTTTGCTTTGCGGGACGTACAGCGATCCAAAACAATAATCCGATAACGAACATACCCAAAGAAGTTACTTGAAACCCATAACGATATCCCATTGCCTCAGTCGCTGCATATTGGATAAAATACCCGAATACGAGCGGGGCAATAATACTTGTTGAGCTTGCAAGAGCAACATAGGTCCCTTGTGCTTTTCCGATGTTTTTGGGAGAAAAAAAGTCCATTAATATTGCAGGTGCGAGTGAAAGAATGACATAGGCGAAACCTGGAGCAAGGGTGAAGAGCAGGATGGATATAGCAGTTGAATTTACAGTATTCGCTAGATATACACAAAGAGCGGATAGCACCATCATGAAACCAGAAAGGTTTATTCGAGCTTTACGAATATCTCCAGTTTTGCGATAAAGCCGATCTGATAGCATAGAAAATCCAATTTGGCTAATGGCAGCGAAAAGAAAAGGTAAAGATACGGCTAGTTTTAATGTTTGATCATTAAAATGTTGAATTTTCGTAAAGTATGCCGGAAACCATATCGCTTGAACGGACAATAACCAATAGGCGCAACCTCCACACAAAACGATAAAAACAAAATTTTTAGACAGAAGATGTGGAAGAAACTGACGCCAAGAAACTTTAGAGAGGGTTGATGAATGCTTCTCCTCTTGATGAAGTGAAGGCACCCCAATTTCTTCTGGACTTTCTTTACCGAAAATAACCCATAAAACGAGTACAATAAATCCAACAAGCCCCATGGCTATAAAAGCAGATCTCCATCCATATCGGTCGATCAATGAGATTAATAATGGGGAAGCAATTGCAGGCCCGATTGTTGCTCCAAAGAGAACAGCACCAAAGCCTATCCCATGTCTATGTTTTGGGAACCATTTTCCTATTATTGCCGTTGATAGAGCTGGAGCTGGACCTTCGCCTGCTCCTAAGATCATTCTTGTAAACACTAGCATAGATAAACTGGAAACAAAAGGTGTAGCAAATTGAACAGTCAACCATACTACCGACATCCAAGTTAACATTTTTTTGGTGTTTTTAGAATCAGCCATGCCGCCAAGAATGATAGAAGAAAAGGTAAAGAACCAAAAGAAGGAGCTTCCCACCAATCCCCATTGTGAAGGACTTAAATGCAATTCTTTCATTACGGAAACGGAAGCCAAACCAATGACAATTTTATCAACTTGGTTGATCATACCAGAAGCAACTAGAAATAATAATATAATCCAAGAATATTTTGGGGTATTCAATATAAAAATCTCCCCTTACTTTTTACTATTTAAGGAAAACCATTATTTACATTCTGAAAGGTACTCCCCATCACATGAACGAATTGTTTCTCTTATGAAACGATTTTTAAAGATAAATCCCCAAGGTTTGAGCCCGTAGCTATACTCCTGATATTTATTAAATTCGTTATCTAATGTTTTCTACAATACCACCAGCTGTTTTTCCACGTACGGGAATACCGCCGCGACCCGCTTTACCTGTTTTCTCATCAATAAACATCGCAAAATCAGGTGCGATTTCTCGGCCATTTGGCATCGTGAGCCATAATCTAAGTAAATGACGTTTGCGTTACCGGAATACCTAGATGAAGTCCGAGACCCCAGTAAATGATGCTCGCTTCTTCATCTGTATATTTTTCCAATAGTAATCCACGAATTAATAGGAATTCCTTTCCATCCCCTAACTCTCCGATAAAATAAGTAATTTCCTCAGAAAGATCCGGAATCGGAAAGTCCTCCTTATTTAAATGAGGTGCTTGTAAATCCTTTTGTTTAACAAAATATAAAGCGCTTTCAAGAAATGCTATCGTTTTCTCGGACAAGTAATAAAACCATGAATCACCTTTAGCTAGATTAATACCTTTCCATGCTACTGGTCCTTTAATTTTCTCCTTTAAAATGAACGGCATAGATACGCCTCTTTCGTTTTCTAATGCAATTTTTAAATTTCCCCTATTGTTTTCTTGGGTAACTCTTTTAAAAATTCCACTTGTCTAGGAAGCTTGTACTTTACCAGCTTATCATGATAGAAACAGTCATTTATGACCAAGTTTTGATGAGATAATATCGCAAACTTTTCTTTATTGGTTATTCCTTATGTGTATAGAATTACTGCAAGTCTTTCTAAGAATGAATATCCCTTCATAAACAGGATAGTTTGTTTCCTAGTAAAAGAGCGATTCCATCTCCCTTCCCAATTTCTTTGTTAAATAAGTTATTACATAATTAAATGATGTCCCCCCTTTTTACTTACATGGAAGTACTTTGAATAACAACTACTGTGATTACATTAATTGTTATTTAATTCATTATATTAATAATTTTCAGTTAAATAAAATTAAAGATTTTAATGTGTAAGTAAGTATTATTAATATTCAAAAAGGATTACAACATATTATTAAATTTACAAAACATAGTTCTCTGGCTACAATAGCATGGAATCTTCAGTTGGCTCCATTCACGATCTGCCAGCTTAGAAAAGAAATTAAGACTAAAGTTTTTTAATCACTCACGGGGACACGGTGCTCTAGCAACCGATGGAAGGTAGAATCATTCTAATACTTGCCTTTGAGGTACTAAGAAAGCTTGAGGAAACAAAAGACACAGCCAACTTGTTCAATTCCACGAAAGTAGGGGAACCAAAGATAGCTTCTTCTCCCGGATTGATGACATTGCTGGTAAAAGTCATATTCGCTTTTACACATGATTATCCCTATGTCAATCTGTAATTGTCATGTATCTCCTCTCCTTCTATCAACAAACAAGCATAGGAGTGAGCCGCTCTCTTGAGGAACCTATTCGATTATACAAGAAAAATAAAAAACTGATACATTTTACTAAGGTTCTATTTTATTTACAAAGTAGTTTTTTCTATTTTATATTAGTAGTACTTAATTACAAATTAAAATCTTTAATTTTATTTAATTATAATTTATCAGTAGAATTAAAAGTATAAATGAGTTAATATTCCAAAAAATCACTTTCGAGTTTGGTCTTTTACGGTTAAATCGAAACAGGAGGTTGAACTATGGACTTAAAGTTATCTGGAAAAAAAGCACTTATTGTTGGAGGAAGCCGCGGGATTGGTAAAGCTACTGCTCGCCAATTGGCTCTGGAAGGTGTAGATTGCACGATTTGCTCAAGAAATGAATCCTCACTCAAAATCGCTGCTGAGGAATTAGCTCAAGAAACAAACAGAAATATCTATCCAATTGTCGCAGATACCACTGATCCTGACTCTATCCTAAATTTAGTTGAAAAATCAGCAGCAGCAATGGGAAGCATTGATATTTTGATCAACAGTGGAGCCCGTGTTGGCGGCTTTGAGCCAGAGGATTTTAATAGTATTAAAGATGAACTTATTTTGAAAGATTTTGAAGAAAAGTATATGGGCTATTTTCGTTGTATGCGAGCTGTAGCTCCTTATATGATAGAAAATAATTGGGGACGTATTATAAATATAAGTGGTCTGGCTGCTAGAATTGGCGGTAATTATTTTAGTTCCGGTCCCCGTAATGCATCTGTTGTCCATTTAACAAAATCAGCATCATTGGAATTAGGAAAGCATGGAATTAACGTCAATGCTGTTTATCCAGGGATTGTTGATACGGAAATGTTTAGAAACCGCGTCACTAACGAAGATGCTGTGCGTCAGATGGCAGGACTCAATGCACTCGGCCGCTTAATTACAGTAGAAGAAATTGCTAATGTCATTACCTTCCTAGCTTCACCTTTGGCGGCATCGATTACTGGTGATGTCATTTCAGTAACCGGCGGAATTGGAGAAACCGTTTTTTACTAAAAAGCTAGGATTGATATTGTAACTGTATCTTAGATTACCAATAATAGTGTATTTAAAAAACGGGCCTCGCTAAAAGCTGAGGCTCGTTTTTTATAACTTTTTAATCTACATCTACCCTATTGTATATTTAGCAGCATTCAAGAACTTGTCAATCTTAGAAATAGTTGATTCAATGTTCTTAGAGAAAATAGCCATATGTGCAAAAAAGCCGTGGATCATACCAAGTTCACATACATATTCAACTTGCACACCAAACTTTTTCAATCGTTCGGCATAAGCCATTCCTTCATCTCGAAGCACATCATTTTCTGCTGTGATTACGAGTGCTGGCGGGAGACCGCTTAAATCTTCAGCAACTAAAGGAGCAGCGTATTCATTATACCTGTCCTCATCATTCCTTAAATAATGATCACGGAACCAAATCAGCTGTTCGCGATCCAGACCAAAACCTTTTACAAATGTTTGATGGGATTCCGTATTAAACTCAAGATTTGTCGCAGGGCAGATTAAGACCTGTGCAGCGATGTCGGGACCTTTTCTGTCTCTCGCCATCATAGTTACTACTGTCGCTAGATTTCCACCTGAGCTATCCCCTCCGACTGCCAATCTCGTAACATCTCCGTTAAAGGAGGTCCCTTTTTCATAAGCCCATTCCAATGCCGCATATGCGTCTTCGACTTGAGTCGGGAACTTATACTCTGGAGCAAGACGATAGTTTACAGAGACAACAATACTAGCCGTTCTATTTGCTATCATTCGGCAACTTGCATCCATCACTTCAATGTCTCCTAGAACCCATCCTCCACCATGGTAGTAAATAAATATCGGGAAGGGCCCTTGCCCCTCCGGTATGTATACCCTACATTTGATTTCTTCGTCTTTGCTTACCGGTATCATCAAGTTCTCTACCGTTGAAACCGGATCTAATTTTACAGCAGGGCGCGGTGCCTTCGAAAGTAGCTCTCTTACTGTCTTAGGGTCCATTTTATGAATAGGCGGCATCTGATTAAATACTTGTAAATATTTTTCTGCTTGCGGATCTAAATTTGTCATGAAACATCATCCTCACTTCCATTTATTTTAAAATTAACTCGGATATTTCCTAAACCTTTATTCCGATCCTGAAACGCTCACATTCACTTCATCATAAAAAACATACAATGGTGATTTTATTCACCTTATTTCGATGAATAAAATCACCATACAACTTGATATAAGAGATATTAGTGATTAACATTGCCGCCAGCTTTTTATCTAATTACAGGTGCTCCTCCGATATAAAACTCGAAATCTGGGGCAATTTTTCGGCCATTTGGCATCATGAGCCACAATCTTAATAAATGACGTTTGCGGTCATCTTCTTCATAATCTTCAAATAATGTACGTGAATGAAAAACCGCATAATTATTAACGAATTGCATATCCCCTGGTTCCATCATCATATCAATATGAAAGTTTTTATCATGAGTAAGGGAATCTACAAAATCAAACGCTTCGATTTCTTCTTTTGACAAACAGATACCTGTTTTCATTTGTGCTGATTCGACATATTGGCGCATATATCTGCAGCTCAATTTACCATCGTAATAGCTAAAGATTGGTGATTGAACTACCGGAGATTGACCTTGTGCTTCTTCTCCACGAAGGTCATGGGCAAATGGACGAAAAAGAATTTCAAGGTACTCTGGATTCTTCTCCAGAATTTCATTATAGATAGACATTGCACTAGCGATACTGCTTAAACCACCAGATTTCGCTTTGCGAAGACATAGTAATCCGACCACATCAGCAAGATCTGTGTGATAGTCAAGATGCACATTCGTTTGGTAACCTCTTACTTTTGTATTATCATTAAAGTCTTTACCTATGTTTTTGATATGCCCTAAGAGGTCCCCAGTTTTACTTTGGATGATCGGCAGTCCCAAGTGAAGTCCGAGACCCCAGTAAATGCTGCTTGCTTCTTCGTCAGTATACCGTTCCATTGGCAATCCGCGAATCAATAGAAACCCTCTCCCATTCTCCAGTTCGTCGACAAAGTATTTGATTTCGTCAGCGAGATCAGGAATCGGGAAATCCTCCTTTTTAAAATCTGGTGCTTTTAATCCCTTTTGTTGAACATGTAATAATGCCTTATCAAGAGCAGCAATCGTTTTTTCAGACAAATAATAAATCCATGAATCATCTTTAGCTAGTTCAATGCCTTTCCATGCTGAACGCCCTTGAATTTTTTGCTTTATAATAACTGACATAAATCTTCCTCCTTTATTCATTTGGTTATTTTCTTACTTGATATGACCGAATTTTTTAGCGTTAAGAATGAAGAAAAGCGAAACATCTTAATCGCTCTTGGACCCGAACCTCTCGCTACCTCCCAAAACATTAATAGCGTTTACATAAATATTATGACTGAATATTTTGAATTTTCTTTTCTTTAGTATACTTATAATTATAAATGAAATAAAATTGTTATTTTTAATTTATAATTAAGTTGTATTAATATAGCGTCATTCAATCTCACAAACTAGCCCTTTCAAAAAACTAAGTAATAGATACATTGACCAAATCTATTAACATAGTTATGGCCATCCTACCTCAATTTGGTATATTCACTAACTAAGAAGATCCTTCATTGAAGTTATAACCGCCCTCTGATTTGCTGTATATTTTTAAATACTCACTTGTTCCTCTGCTTTTATTGTTGTGTTGCTTTGCTTTGCGGGGCGAACAACGATCCAAAATAATAATCCGATAACGAACATACCCAAAGCAGTTACTTGAAACCCATAATGATATCCGATTGCCTCAGTCGCTGCATATTGGATGAAATACCCGAATACGAGTGGGGCAATAATACTTGTTGAACTTGAAAGAGCAATGAACGTCCCTTGTGCTTTTCCGATGTTTTTGGGAGAAAAAAAATCTATCAATATTGCGGGTGCGAGTGAAAGAATGACATAGGCAAAACCTGGAGCTAGGGTGAAGAACAGGATGGATATAGCACTTGAATTCACGGCATTTGCCAAATATACACAAAAAGCAGATAGCACCATCATGGAACCGGCAAGATTTATTCGTGCTTTACGAATATCCTCAGTTTTGCGATAAATCCGATCTGATAGCATAGAAAATCCAATTTGGCTAATGGCAGCGAAAAGAAATGGTAACGACACGGCTAGTTTTAATGTTTGACCATTAAAATGCTGAACTTTAGTAAAGTATGCTGGAAACCATATCGCTTGAACGGACAATAACCAATAAGCACAACCTCCGCATAAAACGGTAAAAACAAAATTTTTAGACAACAGATGCGGAAGAAACTGACGCCAAGAAACTTTAGAGAGAGTTGATGAATGTTGCTCCTCTTGATGAAATGAAGGCAACCCGATTTCTTTTGGACTTTCTTTACCGAAAATGACCCATAACACTAGCACAATAAGTCCAACAATCCCCATAGCTATAAAAGCAGATCTCCATCCATATCGATCAATCATAGAGATTAATAATGGTCAAGCAATCGCTGATCCGCCTGTTGTTCCTAACAGAACAGCACCAAAACCTATACCATGTCTATGTTTCGGGAACCATTTTCCCATGATAGCCGTTGATAGAGCTGGAGCTGGACCTTCGCCTGCTCCCAAGATCATTCTTGTAAACACTAGCAGGGACAGACTAGAAACAAAAGGTGTGAGAAATTGAACAATCAACCATGTAAGTGACATCCAAGTTAACATTTTTTTCGTGTTTTTGGAATCGGCCATACCACCAAGAATAATAGAGGAAAAGGTAAAGAACCAAAAGAAGGAGCTTCCCACCAATCCCCATTGTGAAGGACTTAAATGTAACTCTTTCATTAGGGGAACGGAAACCAAACCAATAACAATTTTATCAACTTGGTTAATCATACCTGAAGCAACTAGAAATAATAATATAATCCAAGAATATTTTGGAGTGCTCAACGTATAAATCCCCCTTATTTTTACCATCAAGGGAAAACCTTTTCCCGACATCTGAAAAGGTGTCCCTATCATATTAATCAATTGGTGTTCTTATGAAACGGTTTATAAAGGTAAGTCTTGCGGATTTAAACCCAATTACTTCAAGTTTTCTACAATACCGCCAGATGTTTTTCCACGGACGGGAATACCGCCGCGACCCGCTTTACCTGTTTTCTCATCAATAAACATCGCGAAATCAGTTGCAATTTCTCGGCCATTTGGCATCGTGAGCCACAATCTTAATAAATGACGTTTGCGTTCCGGCTCTTCATAGTCTTCGTATTGAGTACGGGAGTGAAGGACAGTATAATTATTGACGAATTGCATATCACCTGGCTCCAACATCATATTAAAATGCATGTTTTCATCATGAAGGAGCGAATCCAGTATGTCTAACGCTTCAATTTCAACTTTTGACAAATGGATACCTGTTTTCGCTTGTGCTGATTCTATAAATGTACGGACATATCTGCAGCTCAATTTACCATCATAATAACTAAAAATTGGTGATGTAAATACTGGAGATTCACCTGGTGCTTCCTCACCACGACGATCAAAGATGAATGGACGACAGAGAATTCCAAGATACTCTGGATACTTCTCAAGAATTTCATTATAAACAGCCATTGAACTTACGATACTACTAAACCCCCCAGATTTTCCTTTTCGAAGGCTTAATAATCCGACGACATCAGATCCATCTGCGTGAAAAGGAAGATGGAGTTTCGTTTGGTAACCGCGTACATTTGAATTCTCTAAGCTAAGACCCTGATCAATGACGTGCCCTAAGAGGTCACCATTTGCGTTTTGCGATACTGGAATACCCATGTGAAGTCCGAGGCCCCAGTAAATGATGCTCGCTTCTTCATCCGTATACCTTTCCATTGGTAATCCACGAATTAATAAGAACCCCCTCCCATTCTCTAGCTCTTCAACAAAGTAAGCGATTTCATCAGAAAGATCAGAAATTGGGAAGTCCTCCTTGTTAAAATTAGGTGCTTGTAAACCCTTTTGTTTAACATAAAATAAAGCATTTTCAAGAGATACGATCGTTTTCGCAGACAAATAATAAACCCATGAATCATCTTTAGCTAGATCAATACCTTTCCACGCTACTGGTCCTTGAACTTTTTCCTTTAAAATGGACGACATACATAATCCTCCTTCAACAATATAGTTAGTTAGTTTCTTACTTAACTTCAATCAATTGTCTTAACTCTCTGCGCAAGATTTTCCCTGTTGCATTTTTAGGTAACTCTTTAGAAAATTCCACTTGTCTAGGAAGCTTGTACTTCACCAGCTTACCCTGACAGAATTGAATAATGTCATTCATAGTGATTTGTTCATCCTTAACTACGACATAAGCTTTTACGTTTTCTCCGTATTCTCCATTGGAAACTCCGATTACGGCTGCCTCTACAACAGCTGGATGTTGATACAGAACTTCCTCCACTTCACGAGGATATACATTGTATCCACCAACAATAATCATATCCTTCTTTCGATCAACGATGTAGATGTATCCTTCTTCATCCATTGTTGCTAGATCACCAGTGTAAAACCATCCATCTATAAAGGCAGCTGCTGTAGCTTCCGGCATCCCCAAATATCCAATCATTACATTTGGCCCTTGAACTACTAATTCTCCGACTTCTCCTCTCGGCAATTCTTTTCCTTCCTCATTGACAATTTTACTCTTGACTCCTGGTATATCTAGACCGATAGATCCTGGCTTGCGGGTTCCATTTAAAGGATTAATAGCAACGAGAGGCGAAGTTTCCGAAAGCCCATACCCTTCCAAGATAAAAACGTTATACTTGTTTTCAAATTTTTGTAGCAGCTCGACTGGAATCGAAGCACCTCCAGAAATACACAAGCGAATGGATGAGAAATCTTCCGCAGTGGATTTAGGAATTTGAAAGATAAAGTTGTACATCGTAGGAACTCCAGCAAACACTGTTGCCTTGTTTTCTCGAATGGTACGGACCACATCAAGAGGGCTGAATTTAGGTATGATCAGGACAGTTGCCCCGCAAGCAATTGGCGCATTCAGGCAAATAGTCATACAAAAAACATGAAACATTGGTAGAACAGATACTACACAATCTTTATCATGGAGTTCAATTAATTCTGAAATGGCATCTGCATTCGAAGCCAAATTCCGATGCGATAACATAGCACCCTTTGGTTTCCCTGTTGTTCCTGATGTGTATAGAATGACTGCAGGATCTTCCTGATCAATAAAAGGACTTAGGCAAACATCATTGCTTGTTTCCATCAGTTGCTCCCATTCCCGATCCTCGGCATCTGTATAAATGACTAGCTTTAGATTTTTCAATTGTCCCTTTACTTCTGATAACTTCGGTTCTACAGATACGTGAGCAATAACCGCTTTAACCTGACTATCCTCTAAAGTGTAATTGATTTCCTCTTTGGTATACATAGGATTCATCGGAACAACAAATGCACCTAGTCGTAAAATGCCATAGTACGTAATGAGAAATTCAGGGCTATTTCCTAATAAAAGGGCCACTCCATCTCCCTTCCCGATTCCTCGGGCAGACAAACCAGCAGCTAATCGATCCACTTGCTGATTTAGTTCTGTATAAGTAACACTTTTATCCCTATAGATATAAGCGATACTATCTGGGAAATTACTTGCACTTCTTTTCAAATTTTCGTCTAAATTATAACTCATTAAATGATTCCCCCCCCTTTTTACTCACGTAGAAGTATTCAAACAGCTACTATTGTGAATATTCAAAATATTATTACAATAAGTATACTCATAAATAATAATTAAATAAAATTAAAGATTTTAATTTGTAAGTAAATATTACTAATATTCAAAAAGGGATGCAGCCATGATGTTGGGAGTCCTTCAGCATATGTGATATGTGGGAAAAATTAAAAGATCATCCTGTATATACTGAAGGGCATATGAAGATTAAAAACGTTATTAGTTGATATAAGAACTATTTTTGACTCTTAAATAACATTTTTCGAAGTTTGTTTAATGCCCCAAAAAACAAAATAGAAAACCAAAAAATCAAGTAATAAACCTAATATTCCAAAACTAAATCGTATTTCTCCGTAATATCCCAACCACTGAGCTGGAATGCCAAATAAAAAATGGGATCCTTCAATTCGAATCCCGATTTAAAGAATGAAAGAAAAAATGATAGTTGTAATGAGACTAAGAAGATATAACACTCTTTTTTCATTTAACAATTTCATATTCTCTCCATGCTGTTAGCTTTTTTACAATTTTACAGATTTTAATCGCAAGGAATATTAAGTATTGATAAAATGCAGGCTTAAATGATTATTCCGACTATAATACTGTTATAACCAGCGTTATTTTTTTCATTATTCCAAAAGGTTAAATGCCATCGACAACTTTTCAGAAAAAATTCTTTAACTCCGCCACTACCGGAAGTTATCTACATATTCACACAGAAAATCGTCTAGTGTGCGGGGCTTTCTACCAAGCAAATGCTTCACAGTGTCAATAGGTTTTTCCGGCAGCGTCACCGACATAGCCTGAATTTCCACAATATGATTTGCGAGCCAAGGAGGCATATGTTCATGTTCGATTAGATTGCGTCGTAATACTTGAGAATCCATGTTAACATAGCGAATTGACCTCCCTAGCAGAACGGATAGTTTACTTGCAATCTGTGGATAGCTGAATACCTCAGAACCGGTAAGTGTGTATACTTTGCCAGTTAACCTACTGTTAGTCAAAGCTTCGGCAGCAACATCTGCAATATCTCGGCAATCAATGAAGTTACATGCGATATCATCCATGGAACCATAGAAAACATCTTGGGCTATAATCGTCGGTGCAAAGCGCAGTAAGTTTTGCATAAACGCATACGGGCGTAACACCGTATGCTTAATACCCGATTTAAACAAAATTCTCTCAATTTCATGATGCCAACCTGCTACTGCCACTGGAGCATTTCGGTCAAAAACTGGACTGGATATCTTTACGATGTGCTCTATTCCGACTTCCGTGGCAATATGAATAATAGAAGTCTCTAATTCAATTTGTCTTGGACTGTTGGACATCGCCAGGAAGAGCTGGCTTGCTCCTGTAAACGCACGGCGCAGCGATTCAGGATCAGTTGCATCAGCCCATGCGATTTCAATAAGTGACTGGTCTAAATCGCCAATCTGCATAAATACCTTCTCAGGATCCCTGCTCAGCGCTCGAACAGGAACACCAAAATTAACTAAACGTTTCAAAAGTGCTCTACCAATTGTACCCGATGCCCCAATAATGACAATCATTTTCTATCCTCTCCTTTGAATGCAAAAATTTTTTTAACATTAAGACGCCATTGCCATGTTATAATTGTGCTCGCAATCATTGCAGATATCGGAAAATCAATCCATACCCGATCGAACCAAATAAAGTGATTAAACGGCTCTAGTAAACAGGATGCCGACCACGCAGCGAACAGTCCAAACATAGTCCCTATTAAAGCAAAAATCCCCACAACAACTAAGTGATTTGCACCGATGATCCAGCGATTATGAATCCATCGGCTTCGTAACCAAAGGCCAAGCATCCAGGCTACTATGGCTGATGTCCCTCCAATCGTTGTTAGTGCTCCAATCTGTAGACCCTTGTCGGCAGTAATCAATCCCCCAACCCCTGCCATGATGGCAGGGGCAACATAAGCCATCAACACTTCACGCCACAATACAAAAGGCTTTACATTGGAACCCACATTCGTAATAGCATATACACCTTCTGTTTTATCCGGATATTTCATGTTCCTCATATATTCACCTCCTTTCTTTTTTTGAAATCATTTAGCAATCTATTCATATCATATAATTAGGAACCTAACTATATGAAGGTGAAAATAGGCTAGCTTTACTAGCCCTTTCTAGCTGTTGTTCATAAGTTTTTTCTATTCGTCTAGTTCATCCGTAAGTGCTGAGATGCCTTCTGTCACTCGGCCAAGCAGGTCAAGAAATACACTGCGCTCCTCGATACTAAGTAAGCCGACCATAGCTTCTAGCCTTGCGAAATGCTCTGGAGCCATTTCACGAAGCTTCTTCGCTCCTTGCTCTGTTAAAATGACCGATTTTTGACGCCCATCTTTTGAGCTAGGTCGACGGGATACGAGGCCATCTCGCTCAAGGGTATCAATTAGACCTGTCACTGTAGCACGTGTCACACCTAAATGTTCAGCTAATTGCGAAGGTAATGCTTCTCCTTCGTTATCTTCAAGGTCTGCCAGTAAACGATAGCGTCCTGTTGATAAACCAAATCTGGAGAAATGAATCTCCGTAGCATGTCCAAGCTTAGTTCCTGCTGCCATTAGCCTAACTGCAACGAGAACAGCTTGGGCGTCAATATCTAAATTATAACGATCAATTTGACGCTTAGATTGTATAAGTGTAGGAACCGCATCATTGTAATTTATTATTTTAGTATCGGAACCAGCAGGCGGATCAATATAAACATCTTCCGTTTTTTCCGAATCTTTCATATTGCTCATGTATGTACCTTCTTTCTTCTTTTAAATCATTAAGCAGTTACTTTCAGTACATATAATTAGCGGGCTAATTATATGGTGATGAAAATGGGCTAGCTTTACTAGCCCGCATTATAATCATATATATAGTATGGCACCTAATCATTTTTTATGTCAACAAGTTTTATTAACATATTTTCAATTTTAAAATGTTCAGTCTCGAATGATTCCATGACTTGATCCTAGCATTACTTCTTTCCCATTTTGATTGCGATATACTGACTTTATTTCTACCCTTTTAAAACCTTCCATTTGTTCAACATTTGTAAGAGTTATTTCGCATGTAATGGTATCTCCAGTAAAAACAGGTCGAATAAATTCAGTTACCATTTCTCTTGCGATGTAATTTACATCACCACCAATTTTCGTTCCTATACTTGCAGTTAATAAACCTTGTACCATTAAACGACCTTTTTCATCATACTCAATATGATGCCTACCTTGGTCACCTGAAAAACTTCCGAACTGTAAAACATCTTCTTTAGTAAAAGTTCTTTCCCATGTAAAAACGTCACCTGTTTTAATAATCATATTCCCCTCCTTATTTTTGAATATTCTGTATTTTTATTTTAGCACAAAAATGAATGAATGACCATTCGTTTTTAATAGTTTCACTACATTGCATACATTAATTTAATAAGAAAAAATCCTGCATGAAACAGGATTTTTAATCATTTCTTTTACGAATTATTAATCTTTATTCAAAAGCCACAATGTTTTCTTCTACTCTATTTAACCACTCGTTTATTAATGAATGGAATAAAACATCCTGCTCAATCTGCAAGTTATGTCCTGCCTTATCTAAAACAGCAAAAGTAGCTCGAGGGAATTTATCAAGAATCTTCCAGGCGTCCTTGTATCCTGTTACTGAATCCTGTTTGCCCAATAAAAAGAGACTTGGTTTTTCATACAGGGATAGCTGATTATCTACATCAAATGAAAAAGCATATTGCTTCTGTATTTTTGTTAAAAATGCCTCATCTGCTATTTTAATCCCCGATATAATCTCTTCAAGATAACGTTGCCAATTATTTTCGTTAAGCTCTACAAAATTCAAGCTGAAATTCTCACATTCCTCCGTACTTAACTGAGATAAAAACTTTTCATCTCGGTAAATGACAGTATGCAGAGGAAGCTGTCTCTTGTTTATATCCGGAATAATCATAGGACAAATAAATGCTGCG
Organism: Bacillus sp. S2(2024); assembly: GCF_050474045.1. Lineage (NCBI taxonomy): Bacteria > Bacillati > Bacillota > Bacilli > Caryophanales > Bacillaceae > Bacillus > Bacillus sp. S2(2024). Next base: position 1,909,206 of record NZ_JBFLUS010000003.1, on the reverse strand, counting down.
CCATCTATTTTTTCTTTTCTTTTGGATATAACTCCTCTTGTTATGTATCCACCATATGATTCACCTGCAATTAAGAAAGACTCGTTTGGAATAATCGTATCGATGAATTTTAAAACAAGATCTAACATTCCATCTGAGTTTTGAATAGATTCGTTCCCCTTCGTTTGTCCCATTCCTGGTAAATCAATATAAATTCGTTTCCAACCTTTTCTTTGTACAAAAACAGGTTCCATGCATCCTAACATTAGTCTATGATCAGGAGAAAAACCATGAAGCATGATAATTGGTTTTCCGGAACCATACATCTCATAATGAACTTTTACATCCCCTATTACGCATTCCATAATAATCCACTCCGAATTTTCAGTATTTTTAATACTATAATAGAATAAAAGTTCTAACTTTCAAAATATTAGGCTCATACTTCTTATTATTAGTTAAAGAACATTTTTATCTCTTTACATCTCGCATGTAGTTTGCATAATGTATTTATATAGTATACGTTTCTTATTAACTACTTGCAAAAACGTTTCTAAAAGCTGTTTTATTTCTTCTATAGAACATCCTTGACTAGACACCTCATACATACCATTAGCTTTCGTGCTATATTTGTGATCATAATTTTCAAAGTGCCCATAATAAAGTGAATGAAAATATAGAAACGAACTGTTTTTATACATCCCAATGTCTATATTTATTTACCTCACTCTTTTTTCTAAATGTATCTTCTAAGTCAATATCGAGTTTGTTAGCAAGATCAAAAAGATTCCACACCACATCGTATATTTCAAAACCTAACTGTTCCTTTAGTTCATTAATATTATCAGAATCCGGCTTGGAAGAGATTTTTAAGACTTCTTGAGCGACCTCTCCAATTTCTGTAACCAAAAATAAGGTTCTTTCTTCAATCGTTGAGTTCTCAAAACCTTTATTTTTACTAAACTCTCTAACCTCTCTTTGTAATGCAGATATTTTCACTTTGCCAACCCTCCCTATTTTGAAACTATTCAAAATCTGTTTTGGAATTTAACTGTTCTTCTTGTACTAGCTAATAATAGAACATTTATTGTAAATTGAATCCTCAACATCTTATTACTCTTCTTCAAATAACTTCAACTCTTTCTCCACAAACTCCATTAACTCTTTAATCGTTTGCGACGAAAAATCAAAACGAATGCCTGCTGCTTCATACACTTCTTTTACTGATCTTGTACTTCCTAAAGATAGCGCCTTTTTATAATTAATTAAAGCTTGTTTTCGATTCTCTTTATATTGTTTATACATCTGTAAGGCACCTATTTGTGCAATTGCGTACTCAATATAGTAAAAAGGAACTTCAAAAATATGTAAAATAGACAACCATTTTGTCGCTAACCAGTTTTCATAACCTTCCCAGCTCACAAAGTTAGAGTCATATGTTCTTGCAAGTTCTTGAAACTTTTCCTTTCTTTCCACATGCGTATGATTTGGATTTTCATACATCCAATGCTGAAATTGATCAACTACGATAATAATAGGTAAATACTCTACCATTAACCTAAGCTGCTCACGCTTTGCCCTGTTAAAATCAGCTTTATTTGTATAGAATGTATCCCAATACTCCATTGTCAGGAGTTCCATTGTTGTACTCGCCAATTCTGCTGATTCCATCGGTACATTTCGATATTGTTGAATTTCGATATCTTTTATAAGCTCATTATGAATGCAATGACCCATTTCATGTAAAAGCACCACTACATCATCTTGGGTGTTGCAACAATTCATAAAAATAAATGATTGTTTAGAAGTAGGTAAGTATTCACAAAAACCACCTGGAGCTTTCCCTTTACGGCTCTCTAAATCTAAGTGATTATTCTCATTCATCTCCTGCAGTAATGCTGAAAAACGCGGATCAACATTTTCTAAAATATGAAAACTTCCTTTTACTAGCTCGTCTACACTTTGTACCGGCTGTAACGGTTTCTCATTTGTCGGAACAGCTCTTACATCCCAAGGTCTAAAAGTATTTACTCCCAAAGTTTTTTGTTGTTTTTCTTGAAATTTCTTCTGTAACGGGATAACATACTGACGCATTGCTTCTGCTAATTCAAAACAGTCTGCTGCTGTATAATCAAAGCGTTCATATTTTTTAAACATGTAGTCACGATAATTTTGTAAACCTACATTTCGAGATTTTTGATGTCGCAACGCAATTAACTTATCCATAATGAGTTGCAGATCCTCTTCTACCGATAATACGCTTTCTTGAATAAGAGTCATCGCATTTTTTCTAACAGTACGCTCAGAATCTTGAAGATACACCTGCATGTCGCTTAACGGCTTTTCTTCTCCTTCCCACATTACTGTTAAGTTACCTGTAATCTAGAAATACTTTGTTACTAACTCATCCTCTTCAATTTCTAAAGCTATATTTTTCTCATTGAACAAACTAATCGCATTTTCTATTTTTTTATTCAGTAAACCGAAATATTCAGGATCTAGTTGCAAACGAAATGGAGATTCATAGTATTTATTATCTATTAAGCTTTTGTAGTGTTTCACTAATGGCTGCATATGTTTTTGATCAAAATCATATGCTTCTTTCACTTGTTGGTTATAAGTGTTGCATTGAAATTGAATATAATGTTGTTTTAGTTGTTCATCCACTTCATCTAACAATCTAGACTGATGCCGCAACCAATCCTCAAGTTCCTTGCTACTTTGAATTTGTGCTTGTAGCAACTCTTCAAATTGCGATTGTAACACTCTCAAATCACTAATAACGAAATATTCAGTATTATCCATGTGCAAGACGCCCTTTCATACAATATTCTTCGCAACAAGTTTCAAATGCTCGGCAGGAATAATTTGTTTCACTGTTTCCTGTAAATCCTCTGCCATCACTTCTTCAATATGTTCCAAAGCTACTTCTAATATACTGCATTCCATTGTTTCAATATTAAGTAAAGAATAATGGTCATTTTTCTTAATCACTAAATATCTATGATTTTCTGTCACTAGCAAAGCACCCAACTGAATTCCTAGTACTCTGTTATCTTCAAAATTCATGTACAATCCTCCCATCTATAAGTATTTTACAATAAAAGGATATTGGAAGATACAAAAAATAAATAGATGTTTTACTACTACTAATTATCCTAAATAAAAAACACCTCTCATTTCGAGAGGTGTTTACTATTAAGATACTAAATCTTCTCCAATAATTTTTACTTCTGTTTCTAATTCTACGTTAAATTTAGATTTGACCGCTTCCTGCACATATCGGATAAGTTTTATATAATCACTCGCTGTAGCTTCTTCTATATTCACCATAAATCCAGCATGCTTAGTGGATACTTGGGCACCTCCTATTTGTTTTCCTTGTAAGCCACTATCTTGAATTAACTTCCCAGCAAACATACCTGGAGGGCGTTTAAAAACACTGCCACAAGAAGGATATTCTAATGGTTGTTTTGATTCGCGCAAAAATGTCAATTCATCCATTTTTTCTTTGATTTTATTGTATTCACCTTCTTGTAAATCAAATGTCGCTTCTAACACAAGATATCCTTTTCTAGAAATGGCACTGCTTCTGTATTCTAATTCTAAATCATTTGGATTTAAATTAAGAATTTCACCATCTCTAGTTAAAACTAATACACTTTCAATAACATGTGATACTTCGCCACCATATGCTCCCGCATTCATATATACTGCTCCGCCAACTGTTCCTGGAATGCCACAAGCAAACTCTAATCCAGTTAGATGATTTTTCAATGCAAATCTAGAAGTATCAATAATAGTTGCTCCGCTTTGAACAATTATCTTATTATCTTTCAATGCGATATTAGTTAATTTAGTTAAATTCAGAACAATCCCTCTAATACCGCCATCTTTAATAATTAAGTTTGAACCATTACCTAAAATAGTAAAATCAATATTATTTTGATTTGCATATTTTATTACATCTTGTACCTCTTGATACGTAGTAGGTAAAACAAAATAATCCGCATTTCCACCCGTTTTAGTGAAAGTGTATCGTTTTAACGGTTCATCTTTTTTAACTTTATTATCATCTAATATGTTCAATAAGTCGTTGTATACTTTATCCATTTTCATAACCTCTTTACTAAGAATCTTTCCTAGTCCATTATAATGTATTTAGTTTCAAAAAAACACAATAATAAAAACTACCTATTTATAAAATAGATAGTTTTCACTTTGTTGAAAAAGTCATTTGTCAACAAATAAACGACTTTTTCTATAAACTTCACTTCTCTAAATTTTGGTTTTCACTGGTCAAAAGTTACTTATTTTTGAATAAAACACCATGTTTTATCCTGAAAAATCATTTAAATTTACAACAAAATTGTTAAAAATTCACTTGACGGATTTGTTTTTCAACAGTATGAAAAACAGCAACATTTAATGTTGCTGTTTTTGGGGATTTATAACTTACCAAGTATCAGCATGGCTATATTGAATAATTTGAGTTGCTTGTTCTGATTGTGAAGGGAATGTTAATCCGAAAGATAAAATTGCAAAAAGAGATAGTCCCATTATAATTCCTGTAAGTCTTTTCATTATTTTAACGCTCCTTTTTCAAAAGTTTTTTCTTTAGCTTGGTGACTAAGATAAAAGTATTCACTTGCCTTATAATGATTATCTTCCTCATAAAACTTAATTGCTAATTTTTCAGTGTATTCTTGGGTATAGTTGAATAACTTTTCTTTATCAAAATACGGAATCACTTTAAGGATGGTTTCCTCAAGAATTTCAGCTGTTACACCTTTATTCATTAGTTCTAAAATTGAAAAATGATATTGATACTCTTGGTTTTCTATTTGTCTACAAATTGTTAGTCCTCTTTTAATTAGTTCTTCAGCAATGTTTAATTCTCCTAGCTTAAAGTGTTCTCTTGCTTCGAGAAAAATAGCTTTAAAGTGATTAGGAATCTTATGAGTAACTTCGGATAAATGGCGAATAGCCAATGTAGATAAATTTTGACTGGCATATAAAAATCCTAAATTACTACGTACTCTTAAAACCAATAAATCTTCATTTTGTTTGCGTAAGATATTTATTGCTGAATTAAAGCTTTCTTCTGCTTGTGGGAACTGTTTTATATCAACACACGCTGCACCAAAAATGTTATCACAAGCTGCTGTATTATTTTCATAACCAGCCTGTTTAGAAAAGATTTCTCTAGCTTTCATTACATGTTTAATTGCTTCTAATGGTTGGTAAGTATGAAGATAAAAATTAGCGATACGATAATTAAATTCAGCCTTCTCAAGCTCATCTAGTACATGTTTTAGTAAAGCTTCAGCTTTTTCATAATAATCTCTAGCTTCATTATTATTTGTTAGAATTGTTGCGTGTATAGCTTTAAAGAAATGATAATAATAGGATAGGGAGTCATCTGTTTGGTTATATAATGAGTCGATTCGTTCAAAGCTTGCCGGAGTAATACTCATACTATCAACTAATACTTTGAAGCGGAAATCAAGAAGTGAGTAATAAAATAATAAATTTGTATCTTCTTTAAGATCTCTCATCAATTCATCAATTTCTATTTTTAATTGTTGTGCTTTTTGGGTATGTTGAGCACGAATTTCTTGATACCAGGTATTTAATAAGTTTGTAAGCTTCTCATTTCCTATAAGCTTGATATTCATAATATCCCCCTTTTCTTCTTTTGTATATTCATATTATCAGAAAAATAACAAAATAAGGTGGTAATCTAATTTTATAAAAAATTATCTGAATATTCAATGTTTAATAGAGGTGAATATTAGTTCTTAGAACAGCAATTTCAATAATTCCATATTTCGAGGATTTTCTTTTTAAAATTGATAAGTTCATACCAAAAACGCTATTCTTTCCTATAATTCTACAGAAAGAATAGCGTTTTTTTCATTTGATGAAAGTTTGTTTTATTAGCTTGATAGCGGTGTGGCGGAACCCCATACTCTATCCCTTCACTTCATCATGCTACTTTTAAAAGTTGTTCCTCTATCTTTCAAAAGGCCTTTATTCTTTACTAGTTCATAACTCTTATCTCTCCTAAATTAGCTGTTAAATTAAATTTATAAAGTTGTTCTCCTGATAATACAGCATCTATTGCACACTTTCTAACCCCGCGTTTGTTTATTTGGACATTAGCCTTTGGTGGAATCTTAATATAAGCACCAGCTGCACCACATGAACAGTTCAAATCTCCACCTATCTCATTCATTTCCAAATTAATCTTCCCTGAAATAGACTTAACATTAGTATGCTGAATTTTTCTTAATAAACGTATATCTGCAGGACGACTCCCAATCTTTAAATCTAAAGAATCACATAAGACATCATTTACAACCAACTTTGCAGTCTTCGTGTTAACTTGTATTTTTTTACCTTGAAGGCCCTCAAGAGTCAGTTCACCAAGATCTTGATTAATAGCTAGGTATTCCATCATCTCTTCTGGAATACCTATATCTAAATAAACTGATTTTGGAAATCCAATCATAAGAATTGGAGTAATGCGAACTTCTTGTTTTAGAATTAGTCGATTCGCTAGTTGTTCTATCTCTATCCCCTTACAATGTCGTCCTAATGATCCATTAATAACTAATTTTGTTCCTTTTATTGCATGACAAAAAACAATTCCTCCTTTAATTTGAATTTCTATTTTAGTTCTTTCATTTAGCTCAACTGTTTCCTGATAGTTACTCATTGATCTCCCTCCTAAATTAATCTATTTCCATCCGATTCACTCTCTGCATCAATTCAAGAGAAACTAAGATTCCAATAGCAGCAATTATTACTAATATAATGACACTTAACATAGGATTATCATAACCAGATGCCACAGTATTCCCTAAAAGTGCAATTAAGCCGAAAGAAGAAATAATTGTAATAGGAACTGATTTTTTAATAAAACCTATTCTCATAGCAATGAGGGCTACCATACTTGTTATAAAAGCAGTAATTACTATCATTAACAATGTAGAAAAAATATCTTCCTGTGAAAGAGTATCTGGAACAATAGGAGAAACTTTTTCTGTTAAACTAAAAATAATGATAGGTATGGCACTGCAAATAATCATAGCCACCGTAGTAAAACCACTTACAATAAGTAATTTTACAAGTAAAACTTTCTTCCGATTGACAGGATAAGAAAATAACAATGTCATTTGTTTTCCTTTATATTCTTCAATAATAAAGCGAGTATACATTACAGATGATATAGTTGAAAATACAATCATCCCCATTAAGATAGTAAATTTGTGGATATTAGCATGATTCTGAAATTGAATCTCATTTGTTTGTTGTGCAACAAATGCAACAAAATAGATAAACGCAAGCAAACCAATACTCGAAATAACACTTGCTAAAATAAACGTATTTATTTTATTTTTTCCAATTTCAAGTTGGATTAAATTAAGCATGTACTTTCCCTCCTGACATAATTTTGAAGAAATATGCTTCTAACCCCTTCGGAGATTTTTTCTTTACTTCTTCTAGAAGCGCTTCCTCTACCACTATCCCATTTACAATGACTCCAATTGAATCTACAATGTGTTCCAGTTCACTAAGGATATGACTTGAAATAAGAATGGTCATCCCATAATTTTCAGATAGATCCTTAAATAACACCCTCATTTCTTGAATCCCAAGTGGGTCTAATCCATTTACTGGTTCATCCAAAATTAAAAGTTTAGGTTTATGAATGAATGCACGTGCTATGGCTAATCTTTGTCGCATTCCTAATGAAAATTTAGAAACTGGTTGATCACCTGTTTGAACAAGGCCTACCATTTTTAATACTTTAGAAATCTCCAATCCTTCAGCATTCATATAAGCCAAATGAAATTTCAAATTCTCAGTTGCTGATAAATTCTCATAAAATACAGGAACTTCAATTAAAGTTCCTATACTTTTTAGTATCAAATCGCGCTTTTTCGTTACGTCCATTCCAAAAATTTCAACCTTCCCAGATGTAGGAAGCAATAAGCCTGATAAAATTTTAAATACTGTCGTTTTACCTGCACCATTGGCACCTAAAAATCCATAAACAGTATTAGCTGTTACCGTCATCGTACTTCCTTTAATGACCTCTGAACCATCAAATACTTTTACCAAGTTGTGTGTTTTTACGGCAACATTATTCATTAATACCACCCAGTTCTATATTTGGATAATGATTCATAAGTTCTTTTATTAATTGATCACTTACAATATCAACCCCTAACTGTCTCATCATATGTTGCAAAAACTTTATCCGATTAATCGTTTCTGATTTTTTACGATTAAATAGGATTGGGTTCGTCCAAACATCCATCAAAAGCATAAAAACTTCTGCACATTCATTGGGATATTCCGTTGTAATGGAACCATCTGCTATCCCTTGTTTCATGATTTCTGTAAATATTAACGCTTCTTTATTTACACTTGCTTTTATTCCTTGCACAATAAACTGTGGATTTTTTATTTGGTAATTCAAAATATCATCAATAGAGTGAATGTTTTTATCTGATGCAATTCTTTCTAAAATTTTTGTTAACTTATCCCTACTATTTACTGAATCAATACTATTAACTAATTGCTCCAACATCTCGTAAGTATAATTAAACTGCCGTTCCATGACTGCTTCTAATATATCTTCTTTCGATTTAAAATGATGAAAAATAGCTCCTCTTGACATTCCAAGAGAATCAACAATATCTTGTATGCTCGTTTTATCAAAACCTTTTTCACTAAACAGTGTTGTGGCTACTGTTAGGATTTTTTCAATTGTTTGCTTTGAATCTTTACTTCTCATTTAAAAACCCTCTTTCATTATAAATACCGGACATCGGTATGTTAAGATTAACATTACAATATTTGTATGTCAACATGATATATTAACGAATAGTCTAAATTTTTCAACACAGGGTCTCGCCCTAACACCATTAAGTTAAGAAATTCATTATTTCCTAAGACAACAAATGAACTGGATTCCATAGACAACTATGAAGCGATAAAATTTTCGTTTTGGGGATACTTCAAAATCTTAGCTTGATGAGTATATGGTGCTACCCCTTAAAGAAACAGTAAAATGAAAAATATCGGTTCCTTAGGGTAGAGGGAACCGATTTATTTGTGTCTAAATTGTGTCCAAACGTACAATTTTCCCTAAATGGTGTTATTAGATCATGCCCATCAACTTAAGAATTTTCACTACCCCTAAGTACAAAAAAACGTTATTCTTTCTAAAGGCTCTGGTGCAAAAAATCTAAGAAGCTTGGACATACTGATATTATCAATCTATAAAGGATATGTATCCGTATGAAAAAGCCAACTATCCTGTTTGGGATACCACCGTTAGCAATCAAGCTAAAAAGAGCCAAATGTGGTAACTTCAATATTTTGTTGATTTAAGTGATATTAATAATTTGCCTATAGATAAACTATTAAATTTATATTCGTAGCTTTTGGTTTGCCCCAAAAAGAAGTAATTACAGAAAAAGCATTTGTAATGACGCCTCCTATGTGAATCGTAATTTTTGTACCGGTACAGTTAAACGAAATGTACGTTGTTACAGTGCCCCTTAAAATTTACAATCAGTATATATTATTTAAACTTATAAATTTTTAAGGGGTGCTAAATATGACAAGTTTACAAGATCAGCTTTTCGCAAGATTAAATCTAAAAAAACGTAATGAAGTAACGTTTGAAGAATTACCTACTATACTTTTTTCGTTTGCGCATACTATACCATTTGAGAATTTAGATGTTATAGCACGTAATACGAATCAAATCTCTCTGGAAAACTTACGAGAGAAAATTTTAACTAGTTCCCGTGGTGGACTTTGCTACGAATTAAATACTCTTTTTTACTATTTCTTAAAAGACTGTGGTTATGATGTACAACTGGCATTAGGTACGGTTTATAAAAATGATATAAATGCATGGGCACTTGAGGATGGCCATATAACAATTATTTTAATCTTTGATAATGTACAGTATTTAATTGATGTAGGTATAGCTTCGTTAGTACCTCTTGTTCCCGTACCTTTTACTGGTGAGTCTGTTTCTTCAAAAAATGGTTCGTACCGGGTGAGACGAAAAGATACGAGTAAAGGAAATTATGTTTTAGAAAGAATAGATGCTGATGGAGAATGGAAAGTTTGTCATGCTTTTTATAAACATATTATTGATGAGATAGTAGTAAACGATGTTCAAAGAAGAGTGATAGAAGATGAGAAGTCTATTTTTAATAAAGGACCAATTGCAGTAAAGTTGACGAACTCTGGTCATATTTCATTAACGAATACAAGTTTAACTGAAATTATTCATGGGGAAAAAACTAAGCGTGAAATTACAGAAGATCAATATAGAGAGTTTTTATATACTTTATTTGCTATTAAGTTATGAATAAACAAATAGCCGGTTCTTATTCAGAAGCGGCTATTTTTATTATTTTTGGTGTAAATGGTTTTGGTCTAATATGTTTTGGAAACTGCGGTATAGTTAATGTTTTTAATGTTTCCGCAGCTTCTTCATATGTATGAAAAATTGGTTCTTTTCCATCATCTCCTTGTAAAACTAGCCCTTCATCTCGGATTACATATGGCATAAAACCACCCCTTCTATTAAAGAATTATGTTCTTTTGCAGCAGAATGCTACGATTTAAAGTTTGATTTTCTTAATACATATAATACACTAGAACAGTATGAACAAGTATGTACAATGAATTTTGAATGTAAAGGAAGATTATTATGTCAGTTATTGATAAATTGAAACTTAATAAGTATACAAATATGGTCGTTATTAACGAACCAAGTGATTATGACATTTTTACAGGTAAAGAAACTGCATTCTGGGGTACAGACCCATGCCCATCAACTTAAGAATTTTCTCTACCCCAAAGTGTAAAAAAACGCCATCCTTTCCTATGTTGTGACCCCTATTTGTGATACGGTTTTTCGTAACAGGACAGACAGTCAATTTTCCAATTTCGTCCTACTTCTGCTTCTCTCCGACCAACCCATAGAAAAACAATTCCATCAATTGATCCATATTTCTCGTTATGCGTTCTTGATTCGACGCTTCCCAATGCCGACCCAGCTCATTTTTGTACATCGTGAAGTACAGCATAGTAATATCTTCTGTTTGATCTCTATGAATGTAACCCTCTTGCTTTCCAATCGTGACAAACTTCATAAAAAATTGCATGACCTTCTGCTCATTATAGCTCTCCAGCCTTTGCATCAACCCACTCACCTCAGAGAATGGGGATTTCTGAAACTTATCCGATAAAATTTGTAAATTTTTAGCTTCTAGCAGCATAATTTCCTTCGTCTTTTCAGGAAAGGAACACGCTGAATTCAGAATCTTCTCATACTGCTCCAACTGTTTGTCCATCCAATTTATAAGCATATCGGCATAGAGCTGTTCTTTTGTTCCAAAGTAGTTATAAATGGTAGCGGGAGAAACATTCGCATTTTGAGCGATTTCATTCACGCTTACCTTTTGAAAACCATATTTGGAGAACAATTCAAATGAGGAGCTGTATATTTGCTCAATTTTGTTCTGTTTTCGTCTTTCGAATCCGTTCATATGCTCCACCTCACTTGTAGTGTAGCTCAAGTTTTAGAGTAATTCAATAAAAGGAGTACAAATCTATTGAAATCTCAATTTTAAATATTTATAATAATTTTGTAGTAAAATAGTATATTTACTATATATCTTTTTTTATTCAACACGATGTTCGCAAACATTAACTTATGATGGGAGTGTGCTTGTATGAAACAAATTCGGATTCCTTCATTTTTACATGATGTGTTCGGTGAAAAACAAAGTATTGGGTCTATTCTAGCCATACTGTTTTTCGGTGGATTGCTAACCATTGCGTTATATTTGAGATTCCCTGAACTCACAGACAACTTGCCGATTTGGCGCAGTGCCCTGGCATTATTGTTGATATTCGATATTTTTTCTGGATGCGTAGCCAACTTTACAGCTTCAACCAGCAACTTTTATGCAGCACGCAAAACAAATCGAATCGTATTCATTGCGATACACTTTCATATCATTCTTGTTGCGCTTCTCTTACATACAGATATTTGGTATTCGATCGGGGTTTGGGCTTATACGATTGCAGGAGCATTTATCGTGAATGCTCTGATTGGGAAGCATTCACAACGATTTATTGCAGGCTTGCTCCTGTCTGTTGGTCTTGGCTGGATACCGATGCTGCCAAATATACAGCCCTATATGTTGATCATCTGCTTATTATTTATGCTTAAAGTGTTATTTAGCTTTGCCGTTGATCATTATGAGAAAACAAGCAACAACACAGGTGAAAAAGCATGAGTGCTCCGTATCGAATATCCAAGCTCACCAAACGGGAGAAGCCCTTATTCGTATCACTCATGAGCAAGGCATTTGCCAAAGACCCCTTATTCCTGCATGTATTTGGTGATTCGGAGATTGATAGAAAAGCAAGAAATAGCGTGACAGCTTTTGTGTCCTTTATGTTTGATAAAAACTTTATGCTCAATGAAGAGGTGTGGGGCTTGTATGAAAATAAAAACTTGCTTGGCGTATACACCGTTGAAAAACCGCAACCTAGCAGGCTTCAAAATATAACAGGAGGAGCATTACTAATCGGGAGGTTGATTCCATTGTTTTTTCAACTGTCTGGAAAAACTTTAGGTCTCCTCAATTCCTATATGCGAGTGACAAGATCATTTGCTCCTAAAATGGCGCATCACTACCTTATCATGATTGGAGTAAACCCGGAGAACCAGGGCAAGGGAATCGGTAAGGCTCTGCTGCAACACCTATTGCATACGGTACATACGGATAATAAATCGCAGGGAGTCGCACTGGACACGGAAAATGCTGAAAATGTAAGTTTGTACCGGAGATTCGGATTTGCTCTAAGCGGAGAAACACAAATTGACATGGTACCCGTGTATTGCATGTTCTATCAGAAAAAGAGCTCGGGCAATAGAGATTCTGAGATTTCGAATTATTTATGAAGTGGTTTTGAATTTCATACTAGGGGTCACCTTACATGCCCATCAACTCAAGAGATTTTAATACCTTCAAACACAAAAAAAAGTTATCCTTTCTAAACAAGCTAAATTAGAAAGGATGACGTTTTCTTATGAATCTCTCGATTCAAGATGAACTACTACCATTTGCAGAAGCATTACAACGATATGTTACACCTATATTTTTAGAAGAACTTGCAAGAGAAATCGGATTTATAAAGCGAAAACGTAAGTTTTCTGGCTCAGACTTAGCTACAATTTGTATTTGGATCAGTCAACGAGTAGCAAGTGATCCCTTAGTACGATTATGTAGTAGGCTTCATGCAGCTACTGGTACTTTACTCAGCCCTGAGGGCTTAAATAAACGTTTAAATGCTAAAGCAGTTTTGTTTTTACAACATATTTTTTCTTTACTGTTACAACAAAAAGTATGTGAACAAACGCAATTTTCTAATCATCTCTTCTCTTATTTTGGGCGAATTCGTATCCTAGATGCTACCTTATTCCAAGTGCCAAATGCTTTAGAGAATATATATCCAGGCTCTGGAGGGTGTGCCCAAACAGCTGGAATCAAAATTCAATTAGAATATGATCTGCACAGTGGGGAATTTCTTAACTTTCAAGTTGGACCAGGAAAAAATAATGACAAAACTTTTGGTACAGAATGCTTAGATACCTTACGACCAGGGGATTTATGTATTCGTGATTTGGGTTATTTTTCATTGGAAGACTTAGATCAAATGGATCAACGAGGTACATACCATATTTCTCGTTTAAAATTGAATACGAATGTATATGTGAAAAATCCAAACCCAGAATGCTTTAAAAACGGTGCAATTAAGAAACAATCAGAATACATACAAATAGATGTGAAACAAATTTTAAATCAACTACAGCCTGGAGAAACATTTGAATTAAAACATGCTTATATCGGTGATAAACAACAGCTGTTTGCACGTGTTATTTTTAACCGACTAACAGAAAAGCAACTTCAAAAACGACAAGCAAAAATCGCGGAAAAAGAAAAATCCAAAAATAGAACGTACTCAGAGAAAAGTAAAGTTGTAGCGGGATTAAACATGTACGTGACGAATACACCTTGGGAATGGGTTCCGATGGAACAGGTACATGAGTTATATACTTTGCGTTGGCAAATAGAGATTGTCTTTAAAACGTGGAAATCACTCTTCAAAATAGATCATTATCGTAATGTAAAACAAGAACGATTAGAGTGCCAACTATATGGAAAGCTAATCACTATTTTCCTGTGCTCCTCTACTATGTTTAAAATGCGTCAACTTCTTTTACAAAAGAAGAAAAGAGAATTAAGCGAATATAAGGCAATAGGGATGATCCAAGATTATTTATATCTTCTGTATCAAGCTATACAGAAAAACACCCAAGAAATAACAAAGATTCTAATCCGCCTATTCCACCTACTACAGAAAAACGGGCGAAAATCTCATCGATATGAGAAGAAAACAGTCTTTGATATTATGGGTGTTATCTATGAGTATAGTGGATTTAGAAAACAAAAGAAAGTTGCATAACCTTTAAAAATAATACCTACCTAGGTTTATTTGGCATGCTCATTTTTAAGGATAAAAAGTGTTTTAAGGGTTTTTTAGTTTATTTGAACGAAAGTTCATTTTGTTTCCGTTCTTAAGTTGATGGGCATGTGTTATTAGATCATTTTTAATTAATCTAAGAAAGCAATAAAAGCAATAACAACTAGTAAAACACCACTAATGAGTGTTCCAAATTGCCCAAGTGTAAATTTTCCAATCTTCACATTAGCTACTTTTTCACCTAATATAACTCCCGTCCACACAGTTATAAAACTAACTTAACACTTTATTTGTCATAGTCTTAATTCCAATTTGTTTCGCAATTGAAATAGCTGTATTGGGATGGTCCCCAGTAATCATTGCAGGCTTCACACCTAATCTATAGACTTCAAGAATACTCTTTTCTACCTCTGGTTTTGGTGGATCAATCTTTCCTACTAACCCACCAAAGATTAATTCCTGCTCTTCTAGTTTGTCAGCATCCCAATTAATAGGGCGATACGCTAAGGCTAATACGCGTAGAGCACTATTTCCAAACTCCGTATTTCTTTGCATGATTCTACTCTTTTGTTCATCATTTATTGGATACACACAGCCATTTTCTTGGTAAAATTTACAACGATCTAGTATTGTTTCTACAGATCTTTTTGAAAACATGGCATATGATGATTGAATTAACGAACGCTGAAGCATGCTCAAAGATAATAGAGTTTAGTATTGAACAAGACATTAGATCCTTTAATTAGCATTTATATCCCCAGCAAAAAAAGCGGTTTCGTAACCGCTTTTTTTAATTTTAAGATGGAGTGTATAACTCAATATATTCTAATCAAGCATATGTACAGCAGGCAGCTTCTTATTATCAAGAACAAATTTCTTTTCATCCACACTTGGGATATTAATGTACATTATATACTGAACTCCATTTCTCAGATTCGTAGTATAGATACCGTTTCTAAAACATTCATTACCAAATAGTTAAAATACCATAAGTGAAATTTTTACACGTTTATTTCTTTTAAAGAATGCAGTAAAAATGCAACCATGTATTCGCATGCTTTCTCACAAGCTAACATCTTAAATACTTTTTGTTCTTCTATTGTTTTATCATTCGCTTGATCTGAAGCAGCTTTTAAACAAAGAAATGGCTTTCCATTCACATGACAAACGTAGGAAAATGCAGCAATTTCTTGATCTACTGCAAGTGCTCCGTAAACGGTTTGAAGCAATTCTCTCGTTTCTGAACTACGAATACGTTGATCGCCTGAAATGAATGTACCATAATGAGAAGTATAAACTAGTTGTAACTTTTTCATTTCTTTTATCAAATGGCTTGGAGGTTGAATACACGCTGTTCTTCCTGTATATAAATCAAATGGGTCCGTTCCAGTTCCCGCTCCTGTTACATCATGTTGCATAACTTTAGTGGCGACAACAATATCACCATTTTTCACTTTGTTTGATAAACTTCCACAAATCCCTGTCATAAATAGCTGTTCTGGTTGAAATTCACTAATAAGAAGCTGAACACAACTTGCACATTGGACCTTACCAACTCCGGTTATGACAGAAATCAATTCAGTCCCGTTCATATTATGAAAATGAAATTCCCAAGCCGCGCGTTCTTCTTTACGATAGCTTGGATAATATTTATGTAGATAAGTAAGCTCTGGTTCCCATGCTGCAACAATTGCAATTCGCTTCATAGATAGAATTCCTTTCCTTATATTTTTTTCTTATATGTAGTACATATCTCAGCATAAGCAAACTAAGTTTAGTTGACAATAACATGATTATGTATCCTATTTTTTTTATAATACAATACGAATTAGTATTGTATTGCAGATTTTGATTTTAATAATATCGTGTAAAAGATTTGTAATATATACACAATCATTTACTTCGCTCTTTGTAACTAATCCCCTTCTTTTTTCGTTACGGCTTATTCATAAATGTCAATTTGCAGGTAGGAGAGTTATCGTAAAATTAGTAAACATTACATTTTTATTTTGAACGCATTTGCAAAGAAAAGGCAAACTTCATTATTTTTTGTATTTAGTAAATTCAACTGTTTCACATAGTAAATCAGTTCAACATAGTACAACTTTTTCATGGAAGAAATAAAAAAAGCCTTGAATGACACTATGATAGGAGTGAGTCATCCAAGGGTGTGAAAAAAATACCCAATTTGAATAATAACAATTAATATTATCCATGTATGGTAAAGCGGCTTTCGTAAATATAAACTGCGAAAAAGTTATCTTTGGAAAGAGGATTTGTCCAATGAAAAAGTAAATACTTTGTACAAAATTTAGTAATTTTAGTGTTTGATTAAGCCAAAGCGTACTTTACTCATTTACTAAATATTATAGACATATCATCAGTGCGTATCTTCCAAATCATATGATCACATCCCTCACCCCAATAATCCTTCAGCAAATAATCAGGCTCTCCAAATTTCTTCTTCCATATCTTCTGTGCATTTGTATATCCACTATCTAAACAAAATTCTTTAATATCTCTATTCAACAGGGTGAGAAACATTACATTTAAAAGTAATGTTCCTATACCACGCCTTTGATATTCTGGAAGTACAAATACAGTTCCTACCTCATATAACTCTTTCAATGCTCTATCCGTGCAAATGTTAATCAATTCACTAACTGGACCATATTCAATTGTACCGATAACTTTATTACAATTTGTATCCACAGCTATCAAAAAATATCGATTGCTCCCATTGCTATCAAAGTCACATTTCAAGTATTGTTTCTTACTTTCAATCTCTCTTTCTATATCATCAACCAACTCCGATAAACCTTCTCTAGCAAATGTATCTTTAATGGTTGTACTAAAAAATTGGTATAGTTCTTCAATATCCTCAATTCGCGGTCTTCTTATTTCAACGCTATACACCTAAAATCACTCCTTGATTCTTTAAAAGATTTTTAGTAATTAATCTATCATTTTTTTATGTTACCAATTCGGAGACTAGTATCAATTCATACAACTTTTTCTTTAAAATACCTAAAACTTCCTTTTAAAATTGAAATAAACATCCTAAAAACATGAATGAATGATTCTTAACGCTTTCCTTTTTAACATTTTTGTTTTTGAAAAAAAGAAAATAATTCTTTTATTACGTTACGTGAAATTTTAAATATGAATCTAAAATAGGGAGAGTGTTTATGTAAATGTGGTGTAAAATAAAGTAAATATGGCTATTTTAGTGAGGACCGTAAACATATGTCAACGGTCCTGCTTTTTAATAGGCACTAAATTTTCTTGAACTGCCATTTTGGCAGCTAGAGCCCTGTTTTCGACGTTCAGTTTAGAATAGATAATAGATATATAGTTTTTAATTGTGCCTACTGAAAGAAACAAAGTTTCAGCGATGGCTTTGTTTGTTAGTCCTTTAGATAGATAGTATAGAACATCTATTTCCCTATCACTCAATTTATATGGGTTATTGTATGTTTGCTCTTGTTCCGTTGTACTTTTTATGGAGTGAAATATTGTTTTTGCTATTTCTTGAGGAACAAGGGTGCCGCCATGATGAACAAGTTCAATCCCCTTTATCAAAAATTGTGGATCAACAGCTTTTAAAATATACCCTTCCGCTCCTGCTTGTAGTGCATTTGATACATAATGCACTTCTTGAAAGGTTGTTAAAATAATTACCTTCATAAAAGGATATTTTCCCTTCAAAATCCTAGTAGCTTCTACACCATCCATAATCGGCATTTGGATGTCCATCAAAACAATATCAGGATTCATCTTCGCACATATTTCCAACGCTTCTTGCCCATTGCTGGCCATTCCGATAATTTCTATATTTGCCATGCTTTCCAAGACAATTTTTAAGCTTTTTTGGATAAGTACTTGATCTTCAACTATACAAACTTTGATTTTAGTCATAAAACAGATTGCTCCTTTATGAAAGGAATTTTGCAAATAAGGATAGTACCAGAAAACCTTTTAGAACTTACTTCTAAAAAACCATGCAAAGAAGCCACTCTTTCTTTCATAGAAGTTAACCCGAAGCCATACGTAAGGGAATCGTCCCCTTCACCATCATCTTTTACACAAAGTTCAAGAGCATTTTCAGTACAATGTATCATTATATCAATATTTTTTGCTTTCCCATGATTAACTGCATTTGTTAAAGATTCCTGCAAACACCGGAGAAGTGTATGCTTAGCGATTACACTAAGTGCTCGTTCTTTTCCGTGTATGTGAAAGCTTACAATGGTACTAGTATGTTTCGAAAACTCAGTCATCATCTGCTGCAGTAACTCAGTGACATTCTTATATTCTTCAGGAACGGACATTTGATGAATGCTATTTCGCACACTCTCTAAACCAGATCTGGCCACGTTTACCAAATCCTTTACATACAATTCTGCTTCTTTCGGACTGGATTTGATTAGAAAAGGAAGTGCATCCATTCCAGTAATAACTGTTGTAAATGTATGTCCGACTGTATCATGCATATCTCTTGCCATTCGATTGCGTTCTTCTTTAATCGTTAATTGCTCGATCTGATTCGAATATTGCTCTAGTATTTTGTTTTTCTCATGAATTGAATCTAATAATTTTTTCATTTCTTCATTTTTTTCACTTAATTTCCCTAAGGCAAATCCCAGCCCATAAAAAATAATATATGCAATTACATATCCATCCATGATTTCTTTAGAGTCATTCCCTGTAATTATAGCTAAGACTGGAAATATTACCAAAAGGGCCGGAGCAGTCCAAAGGTGTGTTGTTCCTCTACTTATATATCCGATTGTCACTGCGTAAAGTGCCCAAGAGCGGTAAGCTTCAGTGAAAAAAAAGAAAAGACCCACTGCCAAAATAAAATCTGTAATCATATAAGCAGTAGGTTGATATTTTCCAGGTCTATAAAAATAAAAAGGAACTAAATAAGGAATTAATAGTATAAAAAATACCATTCCTTTAGGCACTTCATCGTCTGAATAATTGAGTGAAGTCGTATTCATAAAAATACTAAAAAACCAAATGGTGCGTATAAAAAAAATAAATATAAAATACCAATTCCAAAGTTTCAAACGTAACATGCCGGTTCACCCTCTTTTAAGAAGTATAATTTCCTTTATTTTCCCATCAGGTATTATCGGCAGTCAAACTCTATTTTAAATATGCTGGGATAGATTCGTATTTTGACGTGCTATGTTTCCCTTTTTCAGAATCCAAAAACATACCACCCCGTAAAGACCTACAACAATTATTCCACTTTCGCCTCCAAGATATTGGGCAACATTTGATTCAGAATGAGTGAATTGCTCTAATATCAAATTGAAATACACATTATGGACACTATGCATAATCGTAGCAGGCCATACACTGCCCGTAGTTATTCTCACATATCCAAAGAAAATGCCGCCAAACATAGTCATCACTACAAAAAGAGGCACAATTATAAATGGATTTCCTTCTGTCAAATAATTTCCTGCAAAAATAATTGGGAAATGAAAAATTGCATGAATGAAACCAGAAAGCCATAATGCATTCTTTGTACCTACACTTTGTAACTTAGGAAGCAAATATCCGCGCCAACCGATTTCTTCGCCCAATGCGCTGGTAATAGTATACAATACAAATACAACAAGGAGCTTTATTAAAACAAACCATAGCGGAGCGCCATCGAGGTCTTCTGGTTTTACAATAGAAGCATAAGGAGTTAACCAAAACAATATATAACTGGTTGTTAGCACAATGAGTGGGATACATATCGCAAATCTCCATTTACTAAATCCAGCCTTATGAATGCCGAGTTCCTTCCATCCCTTTTTCGTAAAAGCATCTCTTGTAACTATTAACATAATTACAACAGCTATAAGAGGTGAAAACATATATACCTCCGCTCTAACATGAAACACCAATCCCATAACAGACGCTATTATTAAAACTAATATCGTAAACATTCCTGCCTTCCCAAGATCACTTATTTTTTTAAACATCCCTATACACTCCTTTGTTTTTTCTACGACAACATCATAAGAAAAAAAGTACCGGAGCAATAGTGACCTTTGGCTAAGAAAAAGTCATAAAATAAAATTTTCATTATCATATATTTTTCACGTTTTGTTAGCAAAATCGGTAGCCTTGTTTTGAACAATTTTACTTCTCTTATTTCAACAAAAACGCCCCATTTTAACGTATACACTTAAAATGGGGCGTTTTCATGAAGAATTACACTTCATGAAGCTGCGATTCTTTATAATGTTTTTCGACTCTATTTAAAGTAATATCACGCTCTTTATCCCATACCGAATGCCACTCAAATGTTCCAGGCTCAAAGAATAGCGGAAACCTTTTTCTGAACCAATCTTGCATCGGTAAATTGAGCGCATCTTCTATATTCACCCAGACTAAATCTCCCTCAGGCGGTTCTTCAAGTAATTTTCCTTCAAAAGATGTTGCCAAATAATTAAAAACCATATAACGTAACTTCGTGTTTGGTTCACAAAACTCGGATATCCCTTTAAAAATAATGTCTTTTATAATTAACCCGGTTTCTTCACGTACTTCTCGAATCGCCCCGTCTACAATACTTTCCGGAAAGTCGACTTTTCCACCTGGAGCAATGTACCCTGGAAACCCCAAACGATCTGGACGATTAATTAACAAAACTTTGTCTCCATCTTGCACCATGCACATCGTTAACATTTTACATTCGAAATCATTCATCAAAAAACTCCTTCTCTTATGTAGATTCGTTGCTAGAGAATACTTTTTGTTTCTTACCTAAATTTTTATTAAGGATATCCTTTATTATTTTTTTCGCGCTAAATACAACGCAACAAACTGTGGTTTTTCAATGATGCCACCATGTTTTTCGATTACGTTATGAATACTATGAAACAATTTTTCTTTTATATCTTTTTGAAGTAGACGATGTACTGACTGTGTATGTATTAATGCAATATAATCATCACTTGTATACGTATCAGTCCACGTATATGTTTTCACAATTAAATCTTGGAACAAATTATGTTTCATTGTAAGACTTTTTCGTTCTTCAATTAGCTCTTCTGGCGTTGGTAACTTGTTAGGGTGTAAATGCGGGGCATATTTTTCATAGCAAGCTCCAATCTCTCGAAAAACATCTGTATTGGGTTGTATGTGATATGTCCAAAAAAATGCCATCGTCCCATGATTTCGTAACAAACTCGCCACTTTCGGATAACCAATTTCAGGATTAATAAAATGAAATGCAGTTGCGGAGAATGCAAGCGAATATTCATTATGCTGGGGAATCCATTCTTCAAAAGCACCTTGATACACTTGAACGTCTTTTTCATATTTGAATTTATCAGCTGTAAATTGAGCTAATTTCTCTCCAAGCTCAACACAATCAATACATTTATATCCTAATTGAACAAACCCTGCCGTCCCTTTTCCTGTACCGCAGCCAACTTCAAGAACAGGAGAGTCTTTTTTAATTTTCGAATAATTAATAATATCAGCGAATAGTTCTCCTGGATATGTCGGCCGTATTTTTTCATATTCGTAGACAATATCATCAAAGGTATATTTTCTTTCTTCTAAATGGCGATTCATCTCTTCGTCCCCCATAACTTTTTTACCTTGAACAATTCAATTTTCCATATAGACTTATCTGTAATTATACCAATATTGGAGTGAAAATTCGTTACCTTCATCCTCTCATATTATAATAATATTTTCTACAAAATATTGTATATGATGAAAGTAGCAACTTATCATCGGGATATTTATCGTTAAATAGAAAAACCTGCCACGAATCGAATTCGGCAGGTTTTTCTATTTATTCTTGGTCAGAAACAAATACCCTATGAGACGCAAAGAAGTTTGTCAAATCTCTTCCCGTTGATTTCTCCATAATTTGAATAAAATCTTTTGTTGTACTCACACCAAATTTCTTTTCTTTAAAGTAATCTTTCATCGCTTTGTAAAAGGCTTCATCTCCAAGTTCAAGACGAAGATCATTAACTGTTCTTGAACCGTAACCATAAATCATACTATAATATGCTCCAATTCCGCCTTCTGCAGCACGTTCAGCAAATGTTGAAACAGGATATGAAAGATGATAGTCTCCGACAGGTTCCGCTTTTAGTTGATCAAGTTCATTGCTATAGAGCGCAGCTGCAAAGCTAGCAAATGATTCGTCTAGCCATGGTTCATCGTGCTCGTTATTTCCAATAATGCCGTAAAACCATTGATGCCCAATTTCATGTGCAGTAACATGCTTGACCCATTCTTGAGAACGATTACCAGCGATACTAATCATCGTTAATTGAGGATATTCCATTCCGCCAAACCAACCTTCCATGCCAACGATATCTAATTCTGGCCATGGATACTCTCCAAAACGGTCACTGAACAGCTTGATGCTCTCAACTCCTGCCTCAACCATCGAATCAGCATATTTTGCCTGTTCATCTGTATAATACACATTAATTTTTACATTCTTTACTTTCGTTTGTTTTACTTTGTAAGTTGGATCCATTTCTATTGCAAAATCGCGAACTTGTTTAGCTTTATAATGATGTGTTGCTAAATTCCCTGAATTAACTGGTTGACCTACTTCCGTTCCTGTCGCTGCAATGACCTGGGCTTTATCAGTCGTAAGTGTTACATCAAAATCTCCAGTTAAAGAATAAAAAGATTCTCCATATGGAAAATAAGCATCTACATTCCAGCCCTCTTTATCGTAAACTGCTAGAATAGGAAACCAGTTCCCAAGTGAAACCGTGCTTTTATTCCATCCAAAACGATCTTGTTGTTCCGGAACTTGAACTACAAAATCCATCGATACAGTAGATTTTTGATCATTTGGAACTTGAACAGATGAAATATGTAATGCAGTACTATCCACGGTAAATTTTGCTGTTTTCCCATTTACTTTTACATTAGAAACAGACATACTTCCGCCATTTTCTTTAGATGTTTCTGCGTTTCCCCATAAGTTAAAATAAAGTTCGTTCAACTGCGTACGAGTATTGTTCGTAAAGGTGACAGTCATTTCTCCTTTAATAGTGTGATTGGTAGAATCATAGTAAATGTTCATTTTATAGTTTGGATTGGTTGGACCGAATATATCTTGTCCTTGCTTATTCATGAGTTGTGACTGGAATGGTGTTTTCAGCTGAACAGGAGATGTAACTGCCGGATGGTAGGCTCCTTTTACAGAATAATCCGTTTCTGCAGCACTTACAGTAAATCCAGAAGGACATAATATCCCAGTTACAAGTGTCGAAGCTGTTACCCATTTTGCAGTCTGTTTTACAAAACTCTTCATAAAAATCCCTCCACTTCCATTTTTCACCACATAAATTCGCTATAAATAGTGAAAATCCCTTCAATTTTTATTTAAAATCACTAGAGAAAGTTATCGAGGGGATTTTTAGCACTTTTAAAATCTTTAAAGTGTTTAAGATTCAGAGAAAAAAGGCGGTCTCTTACTTTCGTAAGAAATCCGCCTTTTGCTCATTCTATTACTTTGTACATCTTTTATACTCTAATAATTTCTTTGCCTTTTTCACCATAACTTATATCACCAACATATCCCCCATTCTTTGGATATGTTGGTCTTATATTTTCGTATTCTTCGACAATGTCATCAAAAGCATATTTTCTATCTTCAAAATTCACATCTATTTTTTTATTCCACCGCTTTCTTTTAAAGCTTCTAATTCAGCTATTATTTCATCTACAATAGTTGAAATATCTTTCTTTTCCTGCTTCGCCTGTATTAGTTTATTTGTCTCATACCATTTTCGACCGATAGCAATGCCTATAGGACAATCTTGCTCCCACGTTTGTAATAATCTTTCTACAGAATGACCTCTCCGTAATACAAAATCTGTCTTCAGAACAAATTGTACGATTTCAAGTTCTTTATGTGGGCCTGCAACATTCATATTTTTCCCTTGTAAATAAGCATTTCCATCTTTTAAATCGGTTGCTCCGACCAACCTATCTCTTGCAGCAAAGTGAATATTTCTAATCCCAGACATGACAATAGCACCAAAACATAACGGACATGGTTCCATCGTAGAATACAATTCATATTCCTTTCGCATTGCATTTGTTTCTAAATTGTTTATTTTTAATATCGCGTTAATTTCCGCGTGAGCAATTTTGTTATTACATATTTCATTCGGCATTGCTTTCGTCTCGTAAACTGTATTTCTCCCTTTTGAAATGATATTTTCACTACCATCTACAATAACGGCACCAATTGGAAATGAACCGTTACAATACGATAACCATGCTTGATTGAAACACTCTTTCCATGGCTTAGATAATGAATTCCACATATTATGCTTCACTCTTTCTTTATAAATTTTTGGTATGTTGCTTTAAACTTTAATGAAATTTATATTATTTCATCTCAAATAAGAGAAAGCACTTGTTTATATAAATCATCTTTCTCACCTTGAGGTATTCCTTCTATTAACCTTGCTGCCATAATCGGTAGAAACCACGATTCTATATCTTTCCACGTACCTTTTGATAAAGTTAAATATTCTTTTACATACTCCTCACAAAATGCATGGCGCAGCCTTATAATACCTTGCTTTACTGATTCTGATATACTTGCTGGTAGATAAGCATATTTTAATATAATTACAGTACGTGCAACATCAGCAAATGGATTGCCATAGCCTGTCGTCATCCAATCGATAACAATCGGTCCCTGCTCTGACATTAAAATATTATCAGGATGAAAATCCATATGACATACTGCTTGGTCCATTGGTAATGTTGACATATACGCCGCGATCTTTTCTTTTTGCTCAAGTGTAAATCGATTGCAACGATTTACATGTGAAATTAAAATTTTACGTGTATCCGAAAGTGTACTAGATTCCACGCTATGAATATGAAAATGCAATTCAGCAAATCTTTTTGCTTCTTTCCCTACATTCATAGGATCTTTAGCCAGTTGTTCGGTTAAAGTTACACCATCAATTTTTTCATAAATAATACCCGTTCTATTTTGATAAGATACCTTATTTCCTACTTTAGGAACTGGTAATCCAAGATTTTGAATTTCTTGGCTTACAAGAAACTCTTTTTCAATAAGGGATTCATGAATACTGTCATGAAACAGTTTTATAATTTCTTTTTCGTTCCACAAATAAATCTCTGCTGTAATTCCTTCACCTATTTTTTTCTTCACCGATTCTTCCTACCTTCATTATTTTTCCAACCCCTTCTATTTATTTCCTTTCCATAGACTATTTTCCCTTCTTTATTCGACAAAATTTTCTTCATACATAATGATTGTTGCTACAAAATGAAGTAACACGACTGGAGTTTTACAATTTCAACAGGAGAAAAAAGAAAAATTCTGTTTAAATTAATAGCGGATTTTTGTTCAGTTTAAAAAATGTTTTCTTTTATCTAATGATTCGAAATAAATTTTGTAGGATTTTCTCCTTTTCTGTCGAATTTGTTTGATATAAGGAGGGACACGATATGTTTATCAAAGACTTTTTTATTAATCTTTTTATTTTTGCTTTCCTAGTTAGTTCAACTATATTCATCCAAGTGTTTGTAATTAAATCCAATCAGTTCTTTGAAAAAATTTATGGGGCAATCATTGCTGTTATTTTAATGGCCTTTTCTTTTAAATACATGGGGTTTTACTATGATCTTCGAGTTGTCCCTCTCATTTTTTCATTTGTTTACTTTGGTCGTACTGCCGGTTGGATTACGTTACTTAGCATTTTTGTAATGCGTATTATTTATATGGACGGATATTGTGGACCGTATATCATTGCATTATTAGGAACAGGTATTATATTTACTATTTTTAAAACATATTTGAAAAACTTGCATCCATTTAAAGCTAGCTTTCTTTATCTAATTTGCTATATAGCTATGATTCGATTGGTAGGCGAATTCTTCATTCCTTCTGTAATATCTAATATTCTTTACATTCAAAGCTTACTATTTATAAGTTTAGGTCTTTTAATCGGACTTTTTCTGATGGAAGCGTATCAAAAATTATATTCGTTAACACAAGAATTATTTAGAATGAATCAAAAATTAGAAAAATCGAAGCAAGAACTTAAAGATACTGTTCATGAACTGCAAGGAGGGATTTTTAAATTTATTAAAGTAGATACGCATTTTATACATACGATGTGTGACGGACAATTTTATTATCAAAATGGATTTTATTCTGAACAAGTGGTAGGAAAAAGTTTACGTACTATAGATTCTTCCATTATTCCTCCCCATCTCGTTCCTCAATTACTGAAGTATTATATACAAGCATGGGAAGGGAATGAAGTTATATTTGAAATTCCCTGGCCAGATAATGAAACCATTGCTCTAATCGCACTTAGGCCAATTAAGCGAAATGGAAAAGTGATTGAAGTTGTTGGCTCTGCAATTGATATTACAGAGAGAAAAAAAGTGGAGAGCGAATTACAAGAGACCAAAGAATTACTGGAGTCATTTGTAAATAACAACATAGATGCCATTATTATCGCTGATCGAGAAGGGCATATTTTACAAGCGAATAAAGCTTATGAAACGATATTTGGTTGGTCAATACAAGAAGCGATCGGTAAAAAACTTCCTTGTGTACCCGATTTCTTACTGGATGAATCGATAGGAATCGTTCAAAATATTCTGTCTGGAAAATCTACAATGACTAGATTAGAGACCATTAGGCAACGAAAAAATGGGGATTTAATTGATATAAGCATGACAATTTCACCCATTCTAGATGTAAGAGGAAACATAATGGCTCTCTCTGCGATATGTAGGGACATTTCTGAAAGAAAACAAGCAGAAAAAGAACGACATCAATTATATCAACAATTGCAAGAAAGTGAATTAAAATATCGCGTACTATTTGAACAGGCAGCGGATGCGGTATACGTAGTAGAATTGGATAAAAATCGAACCCCCACTCGATTCATGGAAGTAAATGCGATCGGATGTGAAAGGTTTCATTTAAGTAGAGATGAAATTGTTAGTACACCATTTTCTGATCTTGTTTCTACGGATTCCCCCCTTATAAAAAGATTAATAGAAAAAATCAAAAAAGGGGAAGATTCTTTTACTTTGCAAGACGAATATGTTTTTCCTACAGGAAAGAAAATAACGACTGAATTTAGTATTCGTGTATTCAAGTTGAATGGAAAAGAAGTTTTCTTAAGTATTTCTCGAGATATTACCGAACGAATCAAGACGGAAGAATTATTAAGGAAATCTGAAAAGCTTGCTGTTGTAGGTCAATTAGCTACAGCAATTGCTCATGAAATCAAAAATCCATTAACTGCAATGAAAGGATTTACCCAATTATTAAAAACAGGGGAAAATAAAACGAATCATCTCTATATAGATATAGTATCATCAGAAATTGATCGAATTGAAAGCATTACGAATGAATTTATGGCAATCGCCAAACCTCAGGCAGTGAAAATTCAGCCTAATGATATAAGTATGTTAATGAATCAAGTTGTCATGCTACTAGAGCCCCAAGCACTCATGAATAATGTACAAATGAAAACAGAAGTTATGTCTACTATTCCAATGATACATTGTGAAGGGAATCAATTAAAACAAGTATTCATTAATATCTTAAAAAACGCCATTGAATCGATGCCAACGGGAGGCGAAATTGTCATTCAAATTGATAGAGATGATAATAATCAAATCAATATTCGATTTATTGATCAAGGATGTGGGATCCCGCAAGATCGTATACCATACCTTGGTGAACCTTTTTATAGCATTAAAGAAGATGGGATTGGCTTAGGATTAATGATTTGTTACAAAATTATTGAAATGCATCAAGGAAAGATATGGATTAAAAGTGAAGTGAATAAAGGAACAACGATAGATGTTACTCTCCCTATCTGTAAATTATAAAACAAATGTTGTTACATTTTAAAATGGATATAAAATTATCTTAGATTGATAGGCATGTTGTGTTACCCCCTGCTCATCAATCTAAGATGTTGAAGTGTCCCAAAACGAAAATTTTATCTCTCCATCGTTGTCTGTGAGAATCGAGCTTATTTTTTCGTTTTGTGGAACAATGAATTTCTTAACTTGAGAGTAATAGGATCCTGCCAACATTTTGAGATTAAGATAATTAACATTTGTTAACACTATCCCACTTATCAATAGCAAAAAAAGGTGGCTCCTTACTTTCATAAGAAGTCCGCCTTTTTCTCATTCTATTACATTATACATTCCTTTATAATTTTACACTTTCTTTTCCGTTTTCAGCATAACTCATATCACCAACGGATTCGACTTTATATTCTCCATCCTTATAGAGAATTTTAGTTACACTTGCATTTTCTAATCCAAGCTTTGTTTTACTACTATCAAGCATGTCTACTAATGTCATGATCGCAATTCCATGAGATATAACTAAAACGTTACCTCCACCATTTTTGGCAGTCTCTTCACTAATTTTATCAATTTCTTTTTTTATACGAATTGAAAAGGTTTTCCAATCTTCAGTGTAGCCTTGGAATAAAGTTTGATTAAATTAACTTAATAAACCTTGATAAAAGAGCAAATAAAAAAAGCGTGGTTCGAAAAAAGATTGTTCAAAACACGCTTTTTCTATATTCAATTGAATCATCCTTTTATAAAAAAGTTTGATAATTTTTGTGATCATTCCTCCATTAAAGCGCCCGATAACGTAATAAACACTATACTTTTAGATTTCTTTAATTGAGGGTGAGAATAAACTCCTCCATCTCTTCGCCACGTGCATTAGAAAACCCACTGTCCTCACCAGTAATCACGAAGCCACATTTTTCTAGAACCTTAAGAGATCCGGAATTGTCTTTTGCAGCCCGAGTATAAAGGGGGCGTATTGAAATTTGTTTTAAAAACTCCCATAACGCTTTAGTTGCGATTCCTTTTCCCCAATATTCCTTTTCAATCCAATAGCTTACTTCTAGTTCACCAAACTGTTCAAAGCATGAAACGTGTCCAACAACGATATCTTCGAAAATGATCGTTTGCTTAATAATGTCCTCATTCGTGAGGATTTTATTCCAGTGTGTTAAAAAACTGTCCCAATCATTTGGATCTTTACCTGTAAAGGCTGCCATATAGTTTGCTTCACGGTCCTGTTGGTGTTTGAAAAAAATAGGAAGGTCATCTTCAATCACATTCCGAAGCATTATTCTACTCATCAAACTTCCCCCTTATGTCTACTTTATTTTGGCAAAGTGTGTTTCTGTTTTTAATCAACATATTATTTAAACTGCTAAATTTCATTTGGCTTTTACTCAACAATCTGGCCCGATTGTTGAACAAAGAAATACTCTACAAAATAGATTTTTTTATCAAACTTTTTTACAAATTATCATTCTTTATTATAAATGATCAAACTTTTTTATAAATCATCGAACTTTATTTTAAATCCACATTCAGCCTGCTTCGTATGGTCTGCTGCTGCAATGAAATTAACAATTTTCTCAATAGATAACTCCATTGACTATAATAACTCCATATAACTAATCATAGCTGTGGCGTTGAACTTAAGTCGGGGTGTTTTGAATAAAGTGAAACTTCCATCAGTGTTTTTTTCATCTCCTATTGATGGAAAGCTCTCACCATCGGGCTTTTACGGACAGTTATCCCTCACCTATTTTCTTCGCTTTTCTTTGAATCTTGAGGCGGGAGTTTTACTGTCCGTTAATGCGGGATAAAGTCTTGACATTGGTAAAAAAGTTGCGATGCTCTCCCCTCTTTGGTTATGATTACCAATGAAATGCGTTTATGTCCAAAGAAGGAGAACACCTGCAGTTGAAAAATGGCTTGTATTTAAAAACACAAATAAAAATTTAATTACTATAAAATTAATTAGAAATTTATTTTTATATCGTATCCTTTCAATATAACTTGAAAGGAGAATCCCATGAGAAAATTATGTAAAGTATTAAAGAATATATTTGTTATATTAATTGCCGTTATCTTACTCGTATCAGTATCTGTTTTTATTTACCATAACTATCAATTAAGCAAAGAAGCAGCATTAATTAAGAATGAAGGAACATTAATTAATTTTAATAACAAAAAAATTAATGTATATAATGAAGGAAGCGGTGAGGATACATATGTATTTATGTCTGGCTCTGGGATAGCTGCCCCTGTTTATGAATTGAAAGGATTATATAGCAAGTTTTCAAAAGAAAACAAGATTGCTGTAATTGAAAGAGCAGGTTATGGGTACAGTGATGTTTTTCACGATGACAGAGATATTGATACAATATTAGAACAAACTAGAAAAGCGCTAATTCAAAGCGGAAATAAACCTCCGTATATTTTAGTGCCACACTCTATATCAGGTATAGAAGCGATTTACTGGGCGCAAAAATACCCAAATGAAGTAAAGGCAATTATTGCTTTAGATATTGGTTTACCTCAGCAGTACGTATCTTATAAAATGAATCTATTAGATTCATTAAAAGTAAGAGGAATAAATATTTTAACTAAAATAGGCGTACATCGTCTTGTTCCTTCTGCTACTTATAATCCCGAAGTGATTCGGCAATCTTTTTTAACTAAACAGGAAAAAGAAGTTTATAAAGCGCTAGCATATAAACAACTTTTTAATGATGATATGGAGAAAGAGCTTTTACAGAGTTACACTAATAGTAAAAAATCAGTTAACTTACCGATACCAAAAGAAACACCTATTTTATTTATAGATGCGGTTACTAATCAATATAAAAACTCAAAATATACAAAACAAAAAAATAAAGATTATAAGGAATTTGCAGACCAATTATTCATAGCAGATGTAATAAAAATAAAAGGTACGCACAGTATTTATTTATACGCTCCTGATGAGATATATAATCTTGCTATGGATTTTATCAATAAAAAAGTAGGGAAAAATTAAGAGATTTTTATTTTAAAAATGAAAGGCCTAAGTGATGAAAGGATATAACATTTTAATTGTTGAAGATGATTTAATAATTGGAGATTTATTGCAAAAAATCTTGCGACGCGAAGAGTATAATGTTTGTTGGAGAAAAGAAGGAAAAGATATTCTTGATATAATCAATGAAATAGATTTAGTCATAATGGATATTATGTTGCCAGGTGAAGATGGCTATCAAATTACAAAGAAAATAAAAAATCTTGGATTAAATATTCCAGTTATTTTTCTATCCGCTCGAAATGATATTGATAGTAAACTCCAAGGCTTGACAATCGGTGAGGATTATATGATAAAGCCTTTTGATCCTAGAGAGTTGTTACTAAGGATGCAGAAAATGCTAGATAATCAATACGGTACTTTTACGCAAATCAAACATTTATATATTGACGCAAAACATAAAAAGGTTTTCAATAACAGTTTGTATAATGAAGTTGTTTTTACAGCGATTGAGCGTAAAATATTCTTCTATTTATATGAAAATAGAGATAGAATTTTAACGAAAGAACATTTCTTTGACTATTTATGGCAACTTGAAGACAGAAATCCAAATATCATGAATGTACACATAAAAAAAATCAGAACAAAAATCAATGATAAAATGAGTGAGATTATTCAAAATATATATGGAGAAGGGTATAGATTAAATACCTATATAAAGAAATGAAATTAAAGAAGAAATACCAATTATTATTATTTTCCGCTGTTATAAGCGTACCGTTTTTATTACTATTGATTAGTATCTTTATGTCAGTAATTTATGATAGGGCCTTTAAAATAAAAAATAACGGCATTCCTTTTCATGAATCTTTTGCATATCCTACAATGCTAGTCGTATTTTTTTTATCACTTTTGTTATTAGCCTTTTTATTTTCGAAATCAATTAACTCACTATTAAATAAAATAAATATATTGAATAAAACTATTCGAAATTTAGCTAGTGATAAAAAAATCCCAAGTAAATTAGACGTTAAAAGTGATAATGAAATAGGAGAACTAATTAGGTCAGTAAATTTATTAATTGAAAGAACTACATATCGAGAATTAGAACTTAAGCAACAAGAGAAAATGAAAAAGGAACTTTTAAATAAATTAAGACATGATATTAATACACCTTTAACAGCCGTGAGGTTACAATTATTTTACTTAGAAGATCAATACAATGATCAAGCACCCATACTAGAATCTTTATATCAACAAATACAACATATTGCTGAATTAACCAATGAATTTAATTTACACTCCACTGATACGTTAGAGAATTCTTATATTTTAAATGATGAAGTGAATATACATGATTTATTAGAAACCATGGTTAAAAGGTGGGATTATTTGTATAGTATTCATGATATTGAATTAATATATAATCCACTAAATAAAGATTTGATATGGACTAGTAACGATTTGTGGATCCAAAGGTTATTTGATAATATTTTCCAAAATACATTAAAACATTCAAAAGCTAAAACACTTGAGGTAACCATTGAAAATAGTGTTGTATCTATTAGAGATAATGGAATTGGTTTCGATATTAACAGTAAAAGTGCAGGGCTAGGATTAAAAATAATTGCGGATATATCTAGAATGCTCAATTTAAAATATACTTTACAATCAAATAAAAATGGAACTATATTTTCTTTTACAACAATCGAAAAAAATATATAAAGCACACTTTTCATTACTATTTTGCGATACAATATAGACTGAGTTTAAATACCTCCCATTTGAAATGTTTGGTCAAACTTTTTATATTTAGTTGATTTACCAAGTTTCCCCTTCTTTGAAACATACGCAAAATAAGTCTTGCAACCTTGATAAATACCATGTAACAATAAAAAGAGCGAAAACCTACATTACCAATACAGGTTTTCGCTCTTTTTTATAAACAATCAAACTTTATTCTAAAGCTACAGCAGCTATCGCGATTTTTCCAGCAGCTGTTTTTATTAAGAAAACATGTAAGCAATTAATGCTCTGTTAAGCTAGATACAGGAACCTCTTGTTCATTATTTGGTTGGTTAAGAGGATAAATTCTAGCTGTTTCATTATTTTCATCTACATTTTGAATGTAGATTTGCACTCCGTTATACGTTACATTAGCCATAACTGGTGAAGCAGCAATTTCTTGTGCACGTTGTTTGTTCATAATCATAACCTCCTTTTTTTGTTTAACAATTTTAATATTGACTTCAACTCCGTCAAATATTCTTGTGAATTCATATTAAGTAAACAAAAAATAATGCGACTTTTTTATAAACAGATCAACTTTGTTTCAGACTGACAACTAATAATCACATACTAAAAAGCAAACTCCTTCATATAGGGAGTTTGCTTTTTAAAATTACAGTTGTTTTTGAGATTGTAGCCCTTGAATATAAGTTACAACCTCAGGATTCACAAGCGAAGATAAATCTCCAAGTTCTTTCCCTAAATACGCGGCTTTAATAACGCGGCGCATCACTTTCGAGTTACGTGTTTTCGGTAAATCTTCAACAACATGAATATCTTTCGGACACAATGCTTTCCCGATATGAGAGTTTACTAGACTCATTAATTCTTTTTTCAGTTCTGGTGTAAACGAAGTGCCCTCGCGTAACACAACAAAGCAATGACACACTTCACCTTTCACTTCATCTGGAACTCCAATTGCTCCAGCTTCCACGACATCATGATGTTTTACAAGAATCGATTCATACTCCGCAGGTCCAATACGTTTTCCTGCAATATTTAACGTATCGTCCGAACGACCTGTAATGATGTATTGTTCTCCATCATATAATACCCAGTCACCATGTACCCACTTGTTTTCAAAACGGGACCAGTATGTGCTTACATAACGATCATCTTCTTCCCAGAAGCTTTTCGTCATACCAACCCACGGCTTTTCTAGACATAATTCTCCGACCTCATTTTGAACTGGTGCACCATTTTCATCTAATACAACAGAGGCCATTCCTGGCAGCGATGCATTAAAACTAATTGGTGCAATCGGTTTAATAAGGACGTTTCCAAAAATACCGCCAGAAATTTCAGTACCACCAGAATAGTTACAAATTGGTACTTTCCCCTTACAAACTGTTTCAAAGAGCCACATCCATGGATCTGGATTCCATGGTTCTCCCGTGGATCCAATTACTTCTAAACTTTGCAGTGAATGCTCCTCTACCCATGAATCACCTTTTGCCATTAATGAACGAATTAATGTTGGTGAAATACCAAGGTGTGTTACTTTATAACGATCAACCATTTCCCATAGACGATCTGCTTCTGGATAATCAGGCACACCTTCATACATAACCATTGTTGCTCCGTTAATAAGAGAACCAAATAGTAGAAACGGCCCCATCATCCATCCCATATCAGTAATCCATAGTACACGATCACCTTGCTTCACATTCATACCAAAACTAGCATCAAATGCTGCTTTTAATGGAAATCCTGCATGCGTATGCACTGTTCCTTTCGGCTTACCTGTTGTACCGGATGTATAAATAAGCATAAGCGGGTCATCGCTTTTCATCTCTTCTGCATGCGTAAATGGCTTGTCTTTTTCAAGAACATTCCATGAAATATCATAATCATGCGATGCAAATTCGTTCCCCGCATGACGGACAATCACTACTTTTTCAACACTTGGGCAATGCTCACATGCTTTATCCACTTCATCTTTTAAAGAAACTGTTTTACCACGGCGTGCAAATCCGTCTGCCGTAATAATCATTTTTGATCCTGCTGCTTGTACACGCGTCATAACCGCATCTGAAGCAAACCCAGAAAAAATAGGAGAAATAATTGCACCAATTTTCATCACAGCTAACATTGCAACCACTGTTTCTGGTATCATCGGCATGTAAATTGTTACACGATCCCCTTTTTCAATTCCTAAATGCTTTAGACCATTTGCAACGCGGCTTACCCAATGATCTAACTCTTCATATGTAAAAGATTTTGATGTTCCATTTTCTCCTTCCCAAATGAGAGCCTTTTGTGTTTTCGTATCATCTTCTGCAATCCAGCGAGACAGTGCAGATTCTACGACATTACAAGTTCCATCCACATACCACTGCGCAAATGGAATACCGTTTGCCAAATCTAACACTTCAGTATACGGACGCATCCATTGGTAGCCTACCGCTCGCTCTGCTTCTCCCCAAAACCATGCTGTATCTTCGATAGACTTTTTATAAAATGTTTCATAATCATCATAGCCCAGTGATTGCATCCACTGATATAAGCGTGTTTTTGCTTTATATTCGTCTGTTGGAAACCAAACTGCTTGCTTCACTATTTTTCCCCTCCTTATTTTTTGAAAAAGAAAGCCCTTCAAAAGGGCTATTTATCTTGCTCACATAGGCAAACAAAGCATTGCCTATTACGAACTTGATTCAATCTATTTACCAGTAATGGAAAGTAAGAGACTTCCACTAATGGAAGCTCCATTTATCCCGCATTAACGGGCAGTAAAAGCCCGATTGGTTCAACTAACCCTCCGTGGGAAAAATTTCACTTTACACTGGGTAAACTGGATGTTTTCGATCCGTAAATACTTGATATTTACTCATATACATTTCAAAACGTTGCTTCAATTCCGCGCGTAATTGATTCGGATGAACAATACCATCAATCACCATTTCTGATGCAAGACGATAAATATCAATATCTTGCTTGTACTCTTCACGTTTTTGAGCAATAAAGCTTGGACGCTCTTCTTCTGGAAGTGCTGCAATTTTATTTGCATATACTGCGTTTACCGCTGCTTCTGGACCCATTACTGCAATTGAAGCTGTCGGAAGTGCAAGGCAGCAATCAGGTTCAAATGCAGGACCTGCCATCGCATATAAACCAGCACCGTATGCTTTTCGTACAACGATAGAAATTTTCGGCACAGTTGCTTCACTCATAGCAGAAATCATTTTTGCACCATGACGGATAATACCAGCACGCTCTACTTTTGTACCAATCATAAAGCCTGGTACATCAGCTAAGAATAAAAGCGGAATGTGATACGCATCGCATAATGTAATAAATTTCGCTGCTTTATCAGCAGAATCGTGGAACAATACGCCGCCTTTCATACGAGGCTGGTTCGCAATAATTCCAACTGGCATACCGTTAATACGTGCAAGGCCAGTGATAAGTTCTTGTGCAAATAATTTTTTCACTTCAAAGAGAGAGTCTTCATCAATAATACGTTTAATTAAATCAAGCATATTAAAAGGTGCATTTTGATTTTCTGGGATAATTTGTTCTAATGTTTTTTCAAATTCTTTCGGTTCTTGAGGTGCTGTCATTGGAGCTTTTTCTAAGTAGTTACTTGGAAAGTAAGAAATATATTGACGCGCTTTTGAAATTGCATCTTCTTCTGTTTTGCATAATACATCTCCGCAACCAGATACAGAGCAATGCATACGTGCGCCGCCCATTTCTTCTAATGTTACTTTTTCACCGATTACCATCTCAGCCATACGAGGTGAACCAAGATACATGGAGGCATTTCCTTCAACCATCATAACAACGTCACAGAAAGCAGGAATATATGCACCACCAGCAGCCGATGGACCAAATAGTAAACAAATTTGCGGTACTTTTCCGGATAATTTTACTTGGTTATAGAAAATGCGCCCTGCGCCGCGTCTTCCTGGGAACATTTCAACTTGGTCAGTAATACGTGCACCAGCAGAGTCCACAAGATAAAAAAGCGGTACACGTAATTTTTCAGCTGTTTCTTGAATACGTAAAATCTTTTCTACTGTTCGTGAGCCCCATGATCCTGCCTTTACAGTAGAGTCATTTGCCATTACACAAACAGTGCGTCCATTTACTTTACCAGTTGCAGTAACAACTCCATCAGCAGGCAAGCCTTCTTGTTCACAGTTCGCAAATAATGCATCTTCTACGTACTCACCGTTATCAAACAAAAGCGCTAAACGATCACGAACAAACAGTTTTCCTTTTGCTGTATTTTGCTCATGATATTTCGGTGCACCGCCTTGCTTTATCGTTTCTACGCGTTCTTCTAATGTACGAGATTGTTGTTTTTGATCTAGCATGTTTATTCCCCCTTATAAATCGGCTTCCGTTTTTCGCGAAATGCTTGTAATCCTTCTAAGCGATCTCTCGTATGAATAACTCCTTCATACGCTTGCTTTTCCATTTGTAAACCAGTCTGTAAATCTACTTGCATACCGTTTGTAATTGCTTCTTTCGCAAGACGAACAGCAATTGGACCGTTCTTTGCAATTTGTTTTGCAATTTCAATCGCTTTTTCTTCAAGTTCTTCAGCAGGAACTACATGTTCAACAAGTCCATACTCCTGTGCTTCTGCAGCTGAAATACGCCTTGCCGTATAAATTAATTCTTTTGCACGTCCAATTCCAATTAAACGCGGAAGACGCTGCGTACCACCAGCTCCTGGAATAATCGCAAGCGAAGTTTCTGTTAAGCCAAGACTTGCTGTTTCAGAAGCGATGCGAATATCACAAGCAAGACTTAATTCTGTACCGCCGCCAAGCGCAATTCCATTTATGGCTGCAATAACAGGTTGTGATAATTGTTCTACCATATCCATTGTTGAACGAATCATCCCAACTGCATGCCGCACTTGTTCTTCGTTCATATTCGCGCGTTCTTTTAAATCTGCTCCTGCACAAAATGCTTTTGCACCTGCACCCGTAATCATTACGACACGGACATCATTTTCTTCGTTAATACGACTAAGTGTCTCTTGTAATTCTTCTAAAAGAGCAAGTGATAAAGCATTTGC
The DNA here is from genome assembly GCF_050474045.1 of Bacillus sp. S2(2024). Classification (NCBI taxonomy): domain Bacteria; kingdom Bacillati; phylum Bacillota; class Bacilli; order Caryophanales; family Bacillaceae; genus Bacillus; species Bacillus sp. S2(2024). The sequence goes on along the minus strand of NZ_JBFLUS010000003.1, from coordinate 1,870,915 downwards.
TTGTCGTTCACGATTTAATGTTACTTTCACAATATGAGGCGTTACGTATTCAACTGAAATATTTTGCAGCTGTAACATGGGATCACCTACTCACTGTTTTATGTTGCAAAGCACGGTATACATGGCTTGGAATCTGCATATCGAGTTTGCTTTGAATAAAATTCGTTGCCTGTAATAACTTTTCTTCATTTACATTTGTCTGCACGCCCATTTTATGAAGCATGTGAACTAAATCATTTGTTGCGACATTTCCAGACGCACCTGGTGCATACGGACATCCGCCAAGACCACCGCATGAGCTGTCAAAAGTTGTGATACCACATTCTAATGACTTTACAACATTGGCAAGTGCCATGCCGTACGTATTATGAAAGTGCATTGCAAATTTAGAAGAATCATATTTTTTGAGCAAATGCTCTAGCACACTTTCCACTTGTGCTGGATTTGCCACCCCAATCGTATCTCCAAGCGATACTTCATAAATACCGTACGAAAACAATTTGTTACAAAGTTCATCAACGGCATGAACGCTTATTTCACCCTCATACGGACAACCAAACACAGTAGATACGTAACCACGTACCGTTTTCCCAGCAAATAGCGATTGTTTCGTTATATCTTCAATAACAGAAAGTGCTTCATCAATTGATTTATTAATATTATTCTTATTATGCGTTTCACTGGCAGATAAAAAAACGTTCACCTCATCTACATCTTGCAAAAGCGCCCGTTCCAAACCATTTTGATTTGGAACGAGAGCTGCATATGTAACATGTGGTTTCCGCTCAAGCATTGTAAACACATCTTGTGCATCTGCTAAAGCCGGAATCCATTTAGGGTGAACGAAAGATGAAACTTCAATATAAGAAAGACCTGCGTCTGCCAACATATGAATCCATTTCACTTTATCTTTTGAGCCAACAATTTTCTTTTCATTTTGCAAACCATCACGCGGTCCAACTTCTTTAATAGAAGCAAAAGAAGGTAGTTTCAATCGATTACACCCCGTTTCTAATTATTCAATTTCTACTAATACATCTCCCTCATTAACAAAATCGCCTTCTTGCACAAGAATCTTCATAACTGTTCCAGATTCTTCTGCAGCGATTGGAATTTCCATTTTCATAGATTCTAAAATGACGACATCCTGATCTTCCTCTACTGTATCTCCTACACCCACTACAATTTTCCAAACGTTTCCTGCCATCGATGCATACACTTTTGTCATCATTATTTCCTCCTTTAAATTTCGTAACCTTTATTTTTTCACAAGCTGTTTCGTGACAAAGCTTGTTGTGTAAATACCACTTTGAAATACTTCATCTTCTAACACTTGCAGAAGCATTGGCGTATTTGTTTTAATACCTTCCACTTTCAATTCTTCTAATGCTACTTGCAGTTTTTGAATTGCATCTTCACGCGTTTCACCATGTGCAATTATTTTTGCAATCATCGGATCATAAAACGGTGTAATTGTTACACCATCTTCTAAGAAATGATCGACGCGAACTGATGTCGGAAGAGAAAGAGACTTGATTTTCCCCGGTGATGGGAAAAATGTTTTTGGATCTTCCGCATAAATACGAGCTTCAATGGCATGACCACTACGCTTTACTTCGTCCTGCGTAAACGAAAGCGTTTCGCCTGATGCGATGCGAAGTTGTTGCTCGACTAAATCAAGACCTGTAATTTCTTCTGTTACTGGATGCTCTACTTGTAATCTCGTATTCATTTCTAAGAAATAGAAATTTTTCTCATCATCCACAAGAAATTCAATTGTCCCTGCATTCGCATATCCAAGTGCTTTCGCAGCTTTTACCGCAACTTCTCCCATCGCCTTGCGCGTTTCTTCATCTAAAAATGGAGATGGCGCTTCTTCGATTACTTTTTGATTACGGCGCTGCACAGAGCATTCACGTTCCCACAAATACACTGTATTCCCCTGTTTATCAGCAAGTACTTGAATCTCAATATGATGCGCATTTGTAATCAATCGTTCCATATACATTTCTCCGTTTCCGAAGAAATTTTTTGCACGCGTTTGATTACTTTCAAATGCTTGAGTGAGCGCTTGTTCAGTTTCAATCACTTGCATACCAATACCTCCGCCGCCAGCGGATGCTTTTAACATAAGTGGATAACCAATTTGACTTGCAATTTCTTTCGCTTCTTCAACTGTTGGAATGCTAGTTGAAATACCAGGTACAATTGGAACTTCAGCTTCTAGCATTGCTTTACGGGACTCAATTTTACTTCCCATCTTCGCAATAACATCTTTAGAAGGACCAATAAAGACAATTCCTTCTTCTTCGCAGCGTGCTGCAAATGTTGGATTTTCTGATAGCAATCCATAACCTGGATGAATTGCCTCCACATTTGTTTCTTTTGCAATTTCAATGATCTTTTCGAGATTTAAATAACTTTCTTGGACGCGTGGACCACCAACAAGGTATGCTTCATTTGCCATTTTCACATGAAGTGCAAACTCATCAGCCTCTGAATATATCGCAACTGTACGAATCCCAAGTTTTTGACACGTTTTTATAATACGAACAGCAATTTCACCACGGTTAGCAATTAATATTTTTTGAAACATAGTGAACCCTCCTATTAACGACATCCTAAATGTCTTGAAATAACGAGACGTTGAATTTCAGAAGTACCTTCACCAATTTCTAGTAACTTTGCATCACGAATATGACGCTCTACTTCATACTCACGCATGTATCCATAACCACCATGAATTTGAACCGCTTGATTTGATACACGACTTGCTGTTTCAGATGCAAAAAGCTTTGCCATCGCAGCTTCTTTTCCAAATGGCTTATCATTATCTTTTAACCAAGCAGCTTTATGTACCATATTGCGTGCTAATTCAATTTCTGTTGCCATATCTGCCAATTTAAATTGAATTGCTTGGAAGTTTGATAGAGAACGACCAAATTGCTTACGCTCCTTTGCGTATTGCAATGCACGCTCAAATGCAGATTGAGCAATCCCTACTGCTAATGAAGCGATAGAAATACGGCCGCCATCTAACGTATATAAAAATTGTTTAAAGCCTTTATTTACATCCCCAAGGATATTTTCCTTTGGTACACGAACGCCATCTAAAACAATTTCACATGTATTTGAAGCACGAACGCCCATTTTGTCGTACGGACTAGAAATTGTTAATCCTTCGCTATTTGTCGGTACGATAAAAGCAGAAATGCGTTTCTTACCGCTTTCCTCAACGCCGTTGACAGCGGTTACAATAATCGTATTTGCATACTCAGCATTTGTAATCCAGCACTTCTCGCCGCTAATTACATATTCCTCACCATCTAATATCGCTTTCGTTTGTGTACCACCAGCATCAGATCCAGCGTTTGGCTCTGTTAATCCAAATGCACCAAGTGTTTTACCAGATGCCATTGGAACTAAATATTTTTGTTTTTGTTCTTCTGTACCAAAATAATAAATAGGAGATGCGCCCAGTGAGATTGTTGCAGCATAACTTAATCCTGTACCACCGCAAGCACGGCCAATTTCTTCAACTGCTAATGCATACGATAACGTATCGCCGCCAGAACCACCGTATTCTTCAGGGAATGGGATTCCTAACAAACCAAGTTCGCCCATCTTTTGAAACGTTTCATATGGGAATTCTGCCGTTTTGTCGTAATACACCGCTTTTGGAGCAATTTCCTTTTCAGCAAAGTCGCGTACCATTTCTTTGATCATTTGTTTTTCTCTAGTAAGAGTAAATTCCATTTGTCACACCCCTAATCGAATTCGCTATTTCGACAGCGTGCGCATATATAGTACAAATGTTGCATCGAAAAAAGAATAAACAGTAGTGAGATAATTGCTATAATTCTGTCATAATTCAATTGTAAAACAGAATCTGTACTAATGCACAAAAAAATTCCTACATTGTTCTACAACAACATAGGAATTAAAAGGTCGAATTATGTAGTTTTTTGTTTAATAATCTCTACCTTTTCCAGAATCTGTGATATCCACTAAAACTTCCGGATATGGTTCAAAATATGTTTGTTTTAGTAAATATGTTTCTTCAAACCGAAGTGCCCACGATTTTAAAATAGTGAGAATACTACTTAATGGTATTTTCTTTTCTGCATACTTACTAAGTAAAGAAAGAAAATGAGCCTTCTCTTCTTTCTTCAATTTATTTTTAAAATAGCCAAAAATATGCTGACATACGTTTATATTTGATGTATAACGCGGTGTACGCTTTAACAACTCATACAATGTTTTTTCATAATTTGCAAATACTTCATCAATCGGACATTTTGCCTGATTAGCAATGATACGCCCTAATTCTTTTTGCTTCGTTTGATTGTACGCCATGAATAAGTATTTATAATCGGATTGAAATTCAACTAAGGCCTTCATGCTTTTCTTCTTTTTTAATGTTTTAAAATGAGCAATCGTAAATAACTGCGTAAAGAAATGTTCACGAATGATGAAATTCGACAATCTTCCTTCTTCCTCAATTGCTAAATGTGAAAAGGTAGCTAATACTGCACTGCCAAATAAACCCGCACCCTTTCCTTTTGTTGGTGCTTTTCCTACCCCAGCATATATTTTCACATCACGAGTTCCGCAACTTGGAGACCTATTTTTCAAAATAAAACCATCTATATCCGGTAGAGAAGATAAAAATACATCTGAAAACTGCTGCATTTTATCCGTTAAATCGGCACCTGTTGATGGCTGAACTAATTTTTGCGTCCCATCTTGTTCGACAATACGAATGGTTTCCCTTGGAACACCGAGGCCAATTTCTACCTCTGGACAAATGGGAATGAATTCTACATATGGCTGTAAATTCTGTACTGTTGTATCAGAAATCTTGTCACCGTTATAACGACATGCTTCAAATTCTAAACATTTACTTACGACAACTGTTGGTTTTGCGAATTGCCTCATATGCTTACCTCCGAGGTGTTAGCCCGTATAAAATGAATTGAACCGTAGATTCAATCTCAGCCTCATCATCCCACTTTTCTTCTGGTAGTAATAAAAAGCGAGTTAAAATCAAACCAATAACAGGTGATAAGGTAAACCGTAATACTGCTGGTGTTGGAAGTTCAATGATTTGTCCTTGCTCCTGAAAATGATGAACTATTTTTTCAAAACGAGAGTAAATTTCTTTTGCTAATAACTGCTGAATTTCATCTTTCAATTCAGGGTGAAACGGTACTTCTTGAATTAAAATTTTCAGCATTGGAAAGTGTTTTCTTGCAAATTCAAAACGATTCCGAATGACAGTACGTAAAAAATTCTCATATGAATCATACGTATTTTCAAATATTTCTTTCGCAAAAGTTTGCACAAAAAACGGTGCAGCAAATTTCGTCAAAGTCGGCATCACAACGGCAAACAATAAATCTTTTTTCGTTTTATAGTAGCGGAAGATCGTTCCTTCCGCTACACCTGCACGCTTCGCAATTTCACTCGTTGAAGTTGCCGAATATCCCTTTTCACTAAACATATCCACTGCCGCTTCTAAAATGCGCATTTGCCGTTCATTGCGCTTATCCGTCCCAGTGGCGGCAATTAATTCCTCTAACCAATCCTCTTTCATGATAAGCTCCTTTTTTATTTCCATTATATTCTTCTATGCTTCTTCAAAGCAAATACGTTACCTACTGTAAACACAAGCGCAAATAATAATAAGACTCCAAGATCGGCAGCAATTTCGCTAAACCCTTGATTTCGAATCATAACTTGCCGCATCGCATCTGCACCGTATGTTAATGGAAATAGCTTTCCAAGAAGTTGTAACCACTTATTCATAGACTCAATCGGAAATAAACCCGAAAAGAAAATTTGCGGCACAATGACCAATGGAATAAATTGAATCATTTGAAATTCATTGTTTGCATACGCTGATAAAAATGTTCCAAGTGTTAGTGCTGTTAATGAAAGCATACATGTAATAAGTAACGTGAGCCAAGGTGAACCTGCAACATATAAATCAAGAATATACACAGAGAAACTAACAATGAGTACGGATTGTAAAAACGCAAAGATACCGAATCCAATGATATAACCCGCAACAATTTCCCAGCGTCGAATTGGGGTCGATAATAATCGTTCCAAAGTCCCGCTTAAACGTTCTCGAACGAATGAAACCCCTGATAAAATAAAGACAAAGAAAAATGTAAAGAAACCAATTAATACCGGACCTAATCCATCAAACATTGTAAAATCAGCTGATCCATGTAAATAAGAAACATCAGGATTCATAGTCGTCGGTTCTTTTTTCTCCAAACTTTTTTGCAAAACTTGCATGACAGCACGATTTTTCGATGAATCGCTACCTTCTAACGTTATTTTCATCTTGCCATAATCTACAGTAACTATCGCATCAATTGCTTGATGTTCTAATTCACTACGTGCTTTTTCCTTATCATACTCATAAAAAGAAGCATCTTGCTTTTTCATTGATTCTACAATTGGTGCTGGTACATCAACTAAAGCAATATGAGGCTTGTAATCTTTTTGTGTGAATACAAGTGAAAGAAGCCAAAGAAGCAGCATCGGTGCTCCAAACATAAGCGCAAGCGACCTTTTATCTCGGAAAAACTGACGAATAATGCGGATAACAACTCCAAATACTCTCATCACTCCACCGCTCCTTCCAGTAAAAAGACATCCTCAATACGTCCAGATGTTGTTCGCTCTTTTAATTCAACTGGGGAACCCATTGCGATTAACTTTCCTTCACGAATTAAACCAAGCCGTTCACAAAACTCTGCTTCATCCATAATGTGCGTTGTAACAATAATTGTCGTTCCTTGTTTTTTCAGCTCATAAAACTTATCCCAAATTGATTTTCGAAGAACAGGATCAATTCCAACAGTCGGTTCATCTAAAATAAGAAGCTTAGGTTCATGCAACAGTGACATAGCAAGTGATAAACGTTTCTTCATTCCACCTGAAAAATGCTGTACTTGCTTTTTTGCATCCTCGGATAACTGAACAAGCTCAAAAACTTCAGAAATGCGCTCCTTCTTTTGCTTTCCTTTTAATCCGTACATTGTCGCAATAAAATCAGCATTTTCATAAGCAGATAGTTCATCATACAATGCATCAGCTTGTGCCATATACCCAATTTGTTTCATTCCATCCAAATTTGGCATAACCGTTTGCAGTGCAGTTACTTCTCCTGCCGTTGCTTCGCTAATACCAGCAATCATTTTAATAAGTGTCGTCTTTCCCGAACCAGAAGGGCCGACTAAACCAAAAATTTCAGCTTCTCCGACAGAAAATGAAATATCTTGAATCACTTGTTTCTTTCCAAAGTACTTGGAAACACCTTTAAGCAATACTGCCTCATTTGTTGGAGACATATACTTTCCTCCTCTTCATATTTATGAGTGAGTACTCACTTTTATTTTAAACTAATGTTAATCTATGTCAAACTATTCTTTTTGTTGTTAGTTATAAACACTGTTTCCTATTAATTTCTTATTATTTCCCATAATAAAATTTATATATATAAAGAAACACGCCCTTCCTCCCTTAGCCATAAAAACAGTATGAGTGGATAACGGACAGTTACCTGCAAAAAACAACGTAATTTTTATATTGATTTAATGGTTCTGCACGAGGTAAAATTTGTAAAACCAAGATCATTAGGAGGAAGGTAGAGTGTCAAATGAAGTAAAGAGTTACCTTGACTATCCGATGGTAAAAATTCCAGAGGGAGAAATAGAATTAAGAGACGATAGAATAAAAAGTAAATGGAAAGCTGAAATAAGGCCGTTTCGTCTTGCCCGGTATCCTGTAACTATGGATCTATACTATGCTATTACAAATAAATCGCCTAATTCTTTTGACGGAGAGCTAAAACCGGTTGTGAATATTTCTTGGAATGATGCAATTTCATTTTGTAATCTACTTTCACAGAAAGCTGGATTGAAAGAGTGTTATTCTATAAGTAATGTTGGTGAAAACATAATTTGTGATTGGGAATCAGACGGCTATCGACTTCCTTCAGAAGCAGAGTGGCAATATGCATGTAAAGCAGGGACCACTGGTTATAGATACGGAGAGCTTGATAAAATTTCCTGGTATAATGAAAATTCAGGCGGCGCAATCCATGAAGTAGGAAAAAAGGAACCGAATGCTTGGGGTCTGTATGATATGTTAGGTAATGTGTGGGAATGGTGTTGGGATTTATATGATGAACAAGTGTACGGCTCCTACCGAATTTTTCGAGGAGGCAGCTGGGCTGAGGAGGCCAGAGGGTGTGGAGCTTCGTGTCGTCGTCGTAGCCATCCGTCATTTTTTATAGACGACCTTGGATTCCGTCTTGCCCAGTCTTTTTAACTTCTACAAACAAGTCAATTTCCGAAATTTTACAACTCAACTAACGGAGCGCTAATTTTAACATCTAAAAAAGCCATTGGAATTCGTAAACATAATTCCAATGGCTTTTTCACTTTACTACGTTTCACAGTAAATTCATGAAAAATTATGATTAACTACGTTTTTGTCTCTTATTTGATGAAGGTACTTTCATGGAACCTGTTTCTTGCGTAGTAGTTCCTTGCCCTTCAACTTGTGAAGAACCAAGGCCTGTTCTGGAAGGATCCTGTTTCGTTTTTCGACCCACTTTGCTCACCTCCAACGTTACTTTTTGCTTAGATCTTAGAAACTATGCAGGACAAAGTAAAAAACCCTCTTCCCTTTTAATAAACTGCTTTTTATAGTTTCTAACAGGAAAATCATGAACATTGGTTGTATATATAAAGTGAAACTTCCATCAGTGGGGGTTTTCTTCATCCCCCACTGATGGAAAGCTCTCACCAATCGGACGCATGCCAGCAGTTATCTCCCATCTATCTTCTTTGTTTTCTCAGAACCTTGAGGTGGGAGTCTTACTGCCCTAAAGTAGCGGGATAAAGTAAGCAATCCCTTTATAACGTGAAATCAAATGAAATCGGAGGAATTCTTAATGAAACATCCAGCATTACAAGCGTATGATTATCATGTATGGGCAAACAGAAGAATATTTGCACACTTAAAAACATTGCCAAAAGATATTTGGTCTACAGAGGTACAAAGTGTATTTCCCTCTATTTCACAAACATTTGTGCATATGTATATTACTGATACAATTTGGTTAGGTACTTTATTAGGCAAACCTTTTGATGAAGTGAAGACATCAGCAATACATCTTTCAGAAAAAATAAAAGGAACAAGCATGGAAGAAATGGAACAGTTATTTTTAAATTCTTCCAAAGACTATCAAACATTTTTCGCTCGTCAAGAAAACTTAGATACAGCCGTTTCTCCTGAACACCCTCATTTTGGACGGCTAGAAACGACTGTTTTTGAATTGATACAGCATGTTGTGAATCATGGAACATATCATCGCGGAAATATAACAGCTATGTTAAGACAGTTAGGTTTTACAGGGATTTCAACTGATTATATTTTTTATTTGTATGCAATGAGTGGATCAAAGAAATAATGTTTATTTTGACCTTTTCATAAGTAAAAATATTATAAGAGGAGATTTTCAACAAATATTCCTAAAACATCAAAAAGAGATAATCCCTTAAAAATTCACATCATGTTAAGGAGGAATAAAAATGGACTCTAAACAGAAAGACTATAATGTTGAATATCAATGTCCTAAAGGAATTGTGTATTACAGAAAAATACAAACGAGTGATATAGAAGAAGCAAAACAACAAATATTAGCTCAACAGCCCGACATGAAAATTAGAGCTGTTAGCCTTATTGATCCCGAATAAACAACAATAGCTAGAGTTGAGTTAGATAACTGCTACGTATTTTTTTGCTTCGTTCACATAACTGATGTTAGCGGAAGTTAATATATTATTTTTCCATTTGCCTTATAAACGCAGATATGTTTCCTAAACAACAAGAACCTTGAGGATTATTTACCTCGCATCCACAACAATTTGCTTTTATATGCATTGATATCTCTTGTATCGCTTGGCTTTTTCCCGTTTGTTTTATTTCTTCATGAATGCGTGCTCGTGTCCAAGTCAACTACCCAGCACTTAAACGCTAACGCGTTTTGAAGTGGGGGCTTGCAAAAAGCCCTGGTTGTCTAGCCTTAGTCTTTTATAGACTCCGTTCGTAGGTTGATACCCAAGAATGATTCCCTAGTTCTTGGCTCTATGGTGGCTCTGTAACAATTCTGATTGGGAAGGAACGGTCAACCACAAGCCTTCTTGCACGAGAAGTTGCCAACACCTACAAACATTGGCGAAGGGAAACAAACTCTTAGGAGGGACAAAACATGCGTGTATTTGTCAAGAATTTACGAGGAGAACCACTCATGCCTTGCAGTCCTCGTAAGGCACGGATTCTTCTCAAACAAGGAAAAGCAAAGATTGTAGGATACACACCATTTACCATTCAACTCCAATACACTACTGGAGAAACAGCACAACCTATTACAATCGGCATTGACAGTGGCGCAAAGTATGTAGGCGTTGCAATTACCACAGAAGAAAAAGTACTTGCAAAAGGAACCATTGCGTTACGTCAAGATGTCAAAGAGAATCTAACCCTCAGAGCTACACTACGTAGAAGTCGAAGACAACGTAAAACCCGCTACCGAAAAACACGTTTTCTGAACCGAAAAAAGAAAGAAGGCTGGCTCCCGCCATCCATTCAAAGTCGAATCGACAATGTCATTCATTGGATAGAGAAATTTAAATTCCTCTTACCATCTCCAAAAGTCATTGTCGAAGTAGGAAAATTTGATGTGCAAAAACTAAAAAAACCTGACATACAAGGAATCGAATATCAACAAGGAGATGCCTTTGGCTTTTGGAATATAAGATATTACGTATTTGCGAGAGATAACTATACGTGTCAAATTTGCAAGAAAAAAGGTGATATCTTGCATACGCATCATATCATCGAACGATGCAACGGTGGCTCTGATATGGCAGATAACCTTGTAACGGTACATGAAGAATGTCATGAAAAGTTACATCAAGGTAAGATCAAACATAGTTTCCAAAAGCCGAAACAATATAAAGAAGCAGCCTTTATGAATATACTTCGTTTGCAAATCATGAGACGTTTAGATTGTGAGATTACGTATGGCAGTTACACAACACCGATACGAAAAAAGTTGCGTTTACCAAAAACACATGTAAATGATGCCATTGCGATTACAAATCCAAAACGGTTACAAGAATATGACTCAAGTGGTGAATTTCGCATCAAGCAATTTAGAAAGAAAAAGCGTTCTCTCCATGAAGCGACTGCAAGAAAAGGAAGGAAAACGAAAAATACAAATGCAAATCCAAATAAGAAAAATACATCACATGTAGATGAAATCTATTTAGGTGATAAGGTGAAAGGATTTGGACAAATAGGATTCGTAACGGGGTTTACAGGGAAAATGGTATACGTACAAGATATCGATGGACACTATATACAAAATCCGACTAAATCCTATAAGCAAGTGAGAATATCGGACTTAGAATGTATCCAACATAATAATAATTGGTTGTTTTTACAAGTGAGTTAGGCTGCGCCTAACCAAAATTCATCCCCACCTTACCGCTAGGTTACTGTGAAGTGACCCCGTAAAGTTAGACAGGTTATTTCGTTATGCGGCGGTTAAGGTCTGAATTCGGTATCGCACTAGACTCAGACCTTTTAATTTCGCCTTAATTCGTTTGTGATTGTAGTAATCTATATAGTTCGCTAGTTCTTTCTTAAATTGTTCTACACTTTCAAATTCCTTCAAATATAGAAATTCAGATTTCATAATGCCAAAGAAATTTTCCATGACAGCGTTGTCGTAACAATTGCCTTTACGCGACATACTTTGCTTAATGCCACGCTCTTTTAGCGCATATCTATATTCTTTCATTTGATAGTGCCAACCTTGATCTGAATGGATAAGAAGCTCGTCATCTTCTGAAAGTCGCTCAAACGATTGTTCTAACATCTCTCATACAAGTGAATAGGTTGGCCTTGAACCAATTGTGTACGTAATAATTTTACCATTATACAAATCTAAAATTGGTAATAAATATAGCTTTTCACCAAATAATTTAAACTCCGTAATATCCGTTACCCATTTTTCATTTGGTTTTTCTGCCTTGAAATTTCGATCTAAGACATTTGATGCAATCTTGCCGACTGTACCTTTGTACGAACGGTATTTCTTCATACGCACCAGACATTTTAAACCCAATTCCTTCATAATCCGTTGCACCTTTTTATGGTTTACTCGTTGGCCTCGATTTCCGAGTTCATCTCGAATACGGCGGTATCCATAACGCCCTTCATGCTCATCATAAATCGATTGAATTAAGGTTTTCAGTTCCGCATCTTGGTCTGGTTTCTCAGCGTTTTTCACCCAGTAATAGTACGTGCTACGTGGGATATCTGCGAGTTGTAGGAGTGCTTTCACCGGGAATTCAGTCCTTAGTTCATAGACTACTTGTGCTTTGTCTTGTTTTGTGATTTTTCCTTGTTTTGAACTAGGGCATTCAACTTTTTTAAATACGCATTCTCCATACTAAACGCTCTAATTCGGCTTGTAGTGCCTCAAAAGATCCTTCAGCTGGTGCTGTTTTTTTCGCTTGTTTATTTGTTCCTTTTTTCATAGATAGACGCCCCTTTTCTTTTGGTTCTAGGGCGTCAATTCCACCAGATTCAAACTGTTTTTTCCAAGTTCGAATCATCTTCGTTGTAGAAAGGTTGAAAATCGCAGTTGTTTCTCGGATCGACGTCCCATGTTCGCTCATGTAATTCAGTACGTCTAGTTTATACTGCATAGAATACGTTGTATAGCTTTTTATAAAAGCTTTTACTCCATGATATTCATATCGTTTAATCAAAAGTAGTAAATCACTTTTATCCATGCCCATTGTCTTGGCAATCGCCTTACATGATTCGTTTCCATCTACATAACGCTGAACAGCAGCTAATTTTTCTGACTCAGAGAATTTCTGCATATAAAAAGCACCCCAATTGTTAGACTGTGTCTAACAATTGGGGTGCACTTCACTGCCTGTTACGCGCTTGTAGATGGGGACTCCTTTCGGAAATATATTAAAACAGTAACAAATAGGCACATCTTCCTCTATATCTTTTTGAAAAACAGGAACCTTAAGATCGTTTTTAATAAATACTTGCTGTTCTTTATTAAAGTACACTACGTCACATTCTTGCTCTGAACAAAAATAGTATGTTTTATCTGACTCCAATCAAGCCAAGGCATTAGCATCCAGCAAGCTTTTTAAGGTAATCAATTTAACTTGTATTCCTTTCGTTTTGGATAAAGGACAAACAACATCGTTAGTTGCATTTTTCGAAGCACTGCAGCAGTCTCCCATTTTACATGGAACCCCCTTTTACAAAATTTCACCACCAAACCAAAGTGTATATTCGTATCTATCAAATATGATACTTTAGAAAACCTTTGGACAAGTAAGTGATTTTCCATTGTCTTTGGATGTAATACTAAGTATATATGGTACAGCGACATGTGACCAAGCTTCAGGTGTTGGAGAATTTGATACATATTCTGATGCACACAAATGCAGCATCGGAGTATTGATGCTACCACCTGGATCCATTGAAACTACTGCCATTTCTTTTGGTAATTCTAATGCCATTGATTGAGTCAAACCCTCTATAGCAAACTTGGAAGCACAGTAAGGTGCAAGTTTAGCTTCGCCGGACCTTCCCCAACTAGAGCTAATGTTGATTATGACACCTCGTTTATTATGAATCATAGCTGGAACAAATGACCGTATCACATTGACTACTCCATTCACATTGATATTCATAACATTTGCAAATTCTTCTGAAGAAATAGTCCAAAGCGTTGCATTTTTATTAACGATGGAAGCATTATTGATAAGTAAATCTGGTGCGCCGTATCGCTGAAGAATATATTCTCCCCAATCCCTAACAGCCTTATCGTCCGAAACATCAACAGATTGAAAGTCATGTTTGCTATCAAATTGACTCCTAATTTGTTCTATTTTGCTTTTGGAACGGCCACATCCAACAATCAACCAACCTAGTTCAAAAAAACGGTCAATTAATGACCGACCTAAACCTTGCGTTACTCCAGTGATTACCACAAGTTTTTTATTATTTTCTCTATCCAATTGGTTTCTCTCTCCCTTCTAACATTTTGATTCTTAAATTCATTTTATATTTTTTCAATTATAGATGCTTGCTACATATTGACTAAATTTTTTACAACTTTAGTAGTAGATTGTATATTTATATAAACTAACTTGAATTCCATAAACAAAATAAGTTTTATTTTAAATCGATACCTTTTTTAAGGTAGAAAAAACAAAAGAGATGCTTTAAAGATATAAGCATCTCTCTTAACCTATAACATATTTAAATCAATGATTTCGTTTCGCGTAATACTTCAATAAAATACTCCCAGTTATTCACAACAGAAGGAATACTTACATGCTCATCTGGTGTATGAACATGAAACATATCTGGTCCAAGTGAAATTGCATCTAGTCCTGGGATTTTTTCCATAAATACACCGCACTCAATTCCCGCATGAACTGCAAAAATCTCTGCATCTGTACCGTACTTTTCTTTATGAACTTTTTCAAATAAGCTGCGAATTGAGGAGTTGGGATTATATGGCCACTCTGGGTACTCAGACTCTTTTTCAAACTGAGCTCCTACCAATTCTGCAATATGCTTAATTTCATTTACAATATGTTGTTTTAAACTTTTCACAGAACTTCTTACTTCGTTTCTTAATTTAATTTCATTATGTAACGTTTCAACAACGCCTAAGTTTGTAGAACTTTCCACTAGTCCTTTTATATCCATGCTCATGCTTTGAATGCCATTAGGGATTAAGAATAATGAAGAAATAAGCTGCTTTTGCGTTTTTTGTGCGAATACATTTTCAACTGTTTCTTCTAATTTCGTAAGTGAAACATATATATCTGGGTCCACAGCACGTAGTTCTTCTTGCAAAATGCCTGTCCACTCTTCTATTTTCTCTTCTACCTTTTGCACATCGCTTGCAGAAAGTAAAATCGTTGCTGCACTTTCACGCGGGATTGCATTTGTTTTTAATCCGCCATAAACTTCATTGATAAAAAATGAAATCTCATTCGATAAATCATGAAGGATTCTACCTAAAATTTTATTGGCATTTCCTCTTTCTTTATCAATTTCCATGCCAGAATGTCCACCTTTTAATCCCCCAACAAAAAGGCGATAAGGTAATACGTTAACTGGTGTTTCTTCCCAAACAATAGGAATTGTTTCAACTGCTTTCGCGCCTCCAGCACTACTTACTAACAATTTATGATCTTCTTCTGAATCAAGGTTTATAAAGATTTTACCGCTAAAATGGCTAGGGTCTACTGCAAAAGCGCCACCCATCGTTGTCTCTTCTTCTGTCGTAATAACCACTTCAAGAGCAGGATGTGGAATATCAGTTGCATCTAATAAGGATAATGCATATGCAACTGCAATCCCATTATCCGCACCTAACGTTGTATGATTTGCATACAGCATATCCTCGACAATTCGTAATTGAATTGGATCTTTTTCAAAATCATGGATGGTCGATTGATTCTTCTCACACACCATGTCCATGTGACCTTGAATAATAATCGTTGGCACATTCTCATATCCAGCTGTTGCTGGCTTCTTTATAATGACATTTAATGCATGATCCTGCACAACTTCTAAATTTCTATCTTGTGCAAACTTTACTAAATAATCACTAATCTCTTTCTCATTACCAGATCCTCTTGGAATCTTTGAAATTTCTGCAAAATGATGAAATACAGGATGCATAACTAATTCCTCTAAATTCGTATACATATGCTTCTCCTCTTTTCCATTAAAATAAAATTAAGTTTTGATTTTACCTACACCTTGTTACTATGTAACAAGGTGTAGGTTTATATAAGTATTGTATCATTTTCAAATGATATATAGCCTGTTTGTACCTCTTACATAGATCATAATTTCGTCAATTAACGCTTAAAATTCATACACTTTTAATATTTATACACTTCCTAGCAACACAATCCCTCTATTCCATCAACAAGAGCCTCAAAAATTACTTTATTCAACATACTACTAAAAACACTCACAATATAACTCATCTAAAAAAACAAAAATGGATGTACCTTATGACACATCCATTTTAATAACATGAAATTTTCTATTCATTTTTATGAAAGTGTTATATGCTTCGGAATTTCGCCTTCTGGTACTTCTCCATCCATGCTCAAATAATAATGTCTAATCGGTTTTAAATTATGATCTAATTCATACACAAGCGGAATGCTCGTAGGGATATTTAATGTCACTACGCCATCATCAGATAGATTATCGAAATACTTTACAAGTGAGCGAATTGTATTGCCATGTGATGAAATGATTACTTTCTCGCCCTTTTTCAATACTGGTACAATTTCTTCGTGCCAATACGTAAGCACTCGTTTTCCTGTATCTTCTAGACACTCTGTAAGAGGAAATTCATCTTCTTTGAGATATTTATATCTGGGATCTGAAACTTCATAACGCGGATCGTCTTTCGTAAGTGCTGGCGGTCTGACATTTGTACTTCTGCGCCATATATGTACTTGTTCTTCCCCATATTTTTTAATCGTTTCATCCTTATTTAAGCCTTGCAGTGCACCATAATGCCTTTCATTTAAATGCCATGTTTTATAAACAGGTACCCAAGCGAGATCCATCTCATGAAGAATAATCCATAACGTTCGAATTGCTCGTTTTAACACAGAAGTGTATGCTACGTCAAACGTATAACCATTCGCCTTTAAAATTTGTCCTGCCTCTCTTGCTTCCTGTAATCCTTTATCAGACATATCAACATCCGTCCATCCAGTAAACCTATTTTCCAAATTCCATACACTTTGACCGTGACGAAGAAGTACAATTTTAATCATGACGAATTATCCTCCTAAATAATAAAAATTTTTAACCTTACAATTGTAATCATGCTGTTTCTTTTCATTACTCCTATGATGTGCTATTACAAGATTTGTTCTATTTATGTTGTATAAATCATGTAAATGTTATCCCGATTTCGATTTAGATAATTCTTCATTAAATCCCCACACTTGTTATTATATCGGTCATTATTTTTACGCACATAAAAAAACATGAGTCCTCTATTTAAAGAATACTCATGTTAGATAATTGCTATATTTTCAACTTATCTTCCGCGATTTTTCTGTCCCGGCTTTGCGCTGCGCTTCTTCTTGCTTGGTTGACCAAAACGAGATTTCTCTGTTTTCGGTCCTTCTTTTCTATCAGGACGCCCAAATTGACCAGATTGCTTCTTCTCTTTAAACTGTTTCTTTTCTTTTGGCTTTTGCGATCTTTGTTCCTTTTTCTCAGGCTCTTGTTTGTTAGGTAGTTCTACTACTTGTCGTTGCAAAGATGCGTTAATTCCTTTTTCAATTTGCTGTAAATACATTTTATCTTTTGGCGCAACTAATGTAATCGCAAGGCCACTTCCGCCAGCACGTCCCGTTCGTCCGATGCGGTGAATGTAACTTTCTACATCTTCTGGGATGTCGTAATTAAATACATGTGTAACACCTTCTACATCAAGTCCTCTTGCTGCTACGTCTGTTGCGATTAAATATTGGCTTTCAGCATCACGAAAACGCTTCATAACACGCTCGCGTTTTGCTTGTGATAAATCACCGTGAAGTTCATCACAGTTATAGCCGTATCCTTTCAGCGCTTCATACAATTTTGTAACTCTGCGTTTCGTACGGCAGAAAATAACTGCTAAAAACGGTTGGTCTCGTTCCATAAGTTGACGCAGTGTATCTTGTTTTGCTCGGTCCGTCGTTTCAACGACGCGCTGTTTAATATTATTTACTGTAACCTCTGCACTTTGAATTTTTATAATTTCAGGTTTTCTCATATAACGCTTTGCAAGCGATTGAATTTGCTTGGCCATCGTTGCAGAAAACAACATCGTTTGTCTCTCTACAGGTGTTTGTTCAATAATTTCTTCTACCTCTGGTAAAAAACCAAAATGCAACATTTGATCTGCTTCATCTAAAACAAGCATAGATACATGTGATAATTCCATTGTCCCGCGGCGTAAATGGTCTAATAATCGGCCAGGTGTCGCCACAACAATATGTGTATTACCTTGTAACTTCTTCATTTGCTGTGAAACATCTTGCCCGCCATAAACAGCAAGCACATGAATATCCTTTACATGCACAGTCATTTTTTCAATTTCGTTTGTGATTTGCAGCGCTAATTCTCGCGTTGGCGCTACAATTAACGCCTGTACATGACTAGACTGTGGATTTATTTTTTCTAGTATCGGCAAAATAAATGCTAATGTTTTTCCAGTTCCTGTTTTCGCTTGTCCAATAATATCTTTTCCTGCTAGAACTACTGGGATTGCTTTTTCTTGAATTGGCGTTGATTCCGCAATTCCATTTTCTCTTAATGTATCATTTAACGTAGTGCTAATTCCTAATTCTAAAAAACTTTTCAAATCGATCACTTCTTTTCACTATTTTTCATATCAAATATTGATTGTACCATTTATTTAGCTAAATATGAAAAACAAAAACGTGATGTTATTGTATTTATTCAAAATAAGATTACATTTACTCTATTTTTAGTATGTAAAACAATCCCTCTCTTCAAAACGTGTTAACGTTTAAGTGAGGGATTGCTGGTAATTGAATTATATTTCCGTTTACTTTTTTCTCATTTCTTTTTGTATTTTTCTTAATGCTTTTTTAGAACCTCGATCTATATCATGTTGTAGCTTTCTCTCTTTATAACTTACAAACAACGTATTTAAATCATAGCCTTCTGGATACAACTCTGCTGCTTTCAATTCCAGAATAACGCGTTTATAATTCACTTCAATAAACTCTTCTTTGTATAGTACTACAATATTATTGAAACTATCTTTTTTCTTATATACAATACCAAAATCATTGTGATCTAATAACTTTACTTTGTCTCCAATCTCATACTCATAAGTTTCTTTCGTTTTCACGACATTCATTTCAGGCTTCTTTATTTTATTTTCTTTTACTAGCTCTAAGCTATAATCTTTATTTTCCATATAACACTGTGCTCGCTCCAAAACATGTTCCCGTAAATTCATCTTTCTAGAAATCCAAAGTGCGTTACTATCTCCAGATTCCCCAATCATCAACTTATACATCGGCTCTAATGTTTCATGATTAAATTCCATAGCCGCATTCATGAAATCACTGTGAATTTCTGAGAATCGTTTAATTTCACCATAATGAGTCGTAGCAACTGTTATACACCCCATATGATAAAACTCTTCTAAAATGGCAATTGCAAGTGCAGCACCTTCATTCGGTTCTGTACCACTGCCAATTTCATCAAATAATAACAACGTATTATTGTTAGATATTCTCATAATTTCTGAAATATTTTTCATATGTGAAGAAAAAGTACTTAAAGCATTTTCAATACTTTGATTATCACCTATATCTACAAAAATAGAATCAAAAAGGGCAATTTCAGTCTCTTCATCACCATGAATATGAAACCCTGACATTGTTGCTAACGATAATAATCCAATTGTTTTCAAGACAATTGTTTTTCCTCCAGCATTTGGTCCTGTAATGACTAAACTACGATATTCTTTTCCAATCTCAAAGTTTAATGGAACAATCTTACCTTGTAAAAGAGGATGTTTACATTCAACTAGTTTTATATATCCATGACTATTTAATTTCGGTGCTATACCGTCAATACTCTTACTAAATTTAGCTTTCGCGAAAATCATATCATATTGACTTATAAGCTCAATATTAATTTTTATATCACTAACATTCTCAAAAATCATTCCTGATAAAGTCGCTAATATTTGATACTCCTCTATCGCCTCTTCCGCTTTTAAACTCGCTAACTCACCGCTTAATTTTGAAATAACAGCAGGTTCCATAAATACCGTTGAACCTTTAGAAGAAACCTCTACAATTGTTCCTGAAACTTGATTTTTATAAGAAGCCTTAATAGGAACAGTATATCGATCATCTTTTTTACTAATAAAGAATTCTTGAATATACTCCTTGTTTGCACTACTTTTTAAAAATTTATTTAATCGATCTCCAATCTTTCCTTCTGTTGTTTCGATATGATTTCGAATTCGCTTTAATTCTTTACTTGCAGCAGAATCAACTCGATTCCCTTTAATAGAAAAGTGAATCTCTTCCTCAATATTTTGGAACTCTGACATAGAGTATGCGTAAGAACTTAAAACAGGCGCAAAAAATGCTTTACCTAGCATAAACCCCTTAATTTTTCTACACCCTCTTAAAAAATCTGATACGTTCACTAATTCAGCTGGTTCCAAAATTATCCCTTTTTCAAGCTTACCAATTATGTTCTCTATATTGGAAATTCCTACTAATGGAACATGACTTTCTGTATTTAATATTAATTTTGCTTCAGTTGTTTCATTTAAGCGATTCTTCACTACTTTCATGTTTGAGCTTGGCTGCAATTTATCTAATAATTGTTTTCCTAATCCACTTACACAATATAATTTTACAATTTCTTTTAATTCGTTATACTGCAATTTTTCAAATGTCATTGTATTCATTTTGTTCTCCTCACTATGATTTAATGATTGAATCATGTATGAAGATACCTAATAATAAGATTTCAATAAGTTTTTTAAAAGTAAAACTTCTCTTAGTGAGGATAGTTCGCCATTCATACCGAAGAACTCTTCCTCCTCAAAAGTAATGAGATAAAAATAAAAAAGCTGCGGGGATACCACAGCTTTACAGACATTTACAAGACAAGTGTAGAAACAAATATCTATCATTAAACAAACCTTTTGCAAAATAAAGGTCTAGGTTTTTAATAATAAATACCGCTACATGCTTTATAAATTGTTGTAGGTATCTTCATAGGTAACTTAAATAAATCCATAAACAAATAAGGGGTATATATTTCTAAAAAATACCCTTCATCATTGGATTTACTTAATTAAATTTTTTGCCTATTTAGATACTACTCCACTCACAAAAAGCACCTCGTCTAATTTATTTTTTTATTCTTATTGAAATCTAAATTATGGAATTATTATACTATATGTGCAAAATCAAGTAAAGGTACATAAAATTACCTATAAAGCAAATTCACCTCAATGAAGATTCTCATTTCGAAAAACAATTTTCTTATTTTGTTGTAAGTTGTACTTCAAACTCTATAATAGATTCCTCGTTTTCACCTATTCTTTCCACTGTAATTTTATCAATAGTGAATCGCATAGTACCTCGAAGTGGATGAAGATTTTTTATAACGTGAAAAGCTTCTTCTTTATCACCTTTTTTCCTACTGTAACATGAGGAATATAGGGAATTTCTCTTCGAAGAAACGGTTGAAGAAAATCTGTATATAACTTATTATGTAGCTCAATTATATTTTCTTTTCCTTCTTCTATAAGTAAAAATAAGTACTCATCCCCATTAGTTACAGCTGAATTTAATGTAATATGAAAAGTGTTCATGCTACTTATGATTGTTTCTATATGTTTTTTTAGACACTCGTTTGGCACTTCGCTCACAAAAGGAAATACTAGCGTAATATGAGGTGAAATTAGGCCAAATAAAGGATCATGTTTTCTTCTTACCGCTTCAATTTCTTCTAAATCATTATTACTCAAGAAAAGTAAAATGTTTCTCTCCATCGTAATTACACTTTCTTTCTGAAAAGAGCCGTCCAAAGAAATGATTCTCCAAACACCTCATTCGGTTGCTTAAATTCTTTCATTTTACGCAGTTCAATTACTTCAAAATCTTGAAAAACATCACGTAGTTTTTCTTCTGAATACGCAATTCCTCCCTGTAAGCTCCAGCCTCGATATACATCCCAATCTGATATTTCCGAGCCATTTTTTTCATCTAATTCTCCTGCAGCAAAGCATGTTAAACCGAAATACCCGTTCGGTTTTAACGCTCGCTTGACTAACTCCACATAATGTATTCTTCGATGAGGGGGGATATGATGTAAACAGCCAGAATCATATACGAAATCATATTGGTTCTCGGCCTGCAAATCAAAGATAGACTTACAGATAAAATGAACTGGCACGCCTTGTTCAGCCGCTCTTTCTTCTCCCCATTTAATCCCTTCTTCTGATAAATCAACTGCTTCTACTTCACATCCTATTTTTGCTAAATACAAAGCATTACGCCCCGGACCACAACCCAGCTCTAACACGTTTCCTTTCTGAATAATATTTCTATCAAAATAAGAAACTAAATTTTCATCCGGCACATTAGCAAAGAAAGGTACTTCTTTATCCCGATCAGAATAGAAATGATTCCAAAACGGCTCAGGTGATCTTAATAGAGAGTCTAACATAGTAATTACATCGTCCATACTATGTAAAGTTTCATTTTTCATTAGTGAATTTCACCTCTTATAAATTATAGTTACAATAAAATTATACCAAATATTAACTGTAATTATTTTCTACTTTTTAAATAGTTTTAAGATTCCAAATAAATAGTTACACAACTGTGAGAATAAACATTAACCAATTGTTTAGAAATATAAAATGAAACTTCCATCAGTGGGCCGATCTTTCTCTGTATACCATAACAAGATATTTCTTTATATCTATTCATGTAATTACAGTTATTATTACGGTATATGAAATTTTTAATTTTTAATCCCAAATTAAAGAAGCGAGCATTGATATATCAATGCTCGCTTCTTTAATTCTTAAATTTCTCTTTCGCTGCACGCATCTTCACTTGTAAGTCATAATCGACAGCGTTACGAATATTACGTTCTACCGCTTCCATTTCTTTTTGAAATCCTTTTAGATAGACAGCAAGTTCTTCTTCTTTTTCAGAACGCTGCGCTGTTGGAATTTGTGCAATGAGTGACAACATATCTACTAAGTCTTTCATTAAAAAAGTCTCAAGTTTATGTTGCTGTTCAAACATACGATTTTCTTGATAATACGGAATCGCATGTAAAACAGAAATTGTCACATCATCAATACTTTTTTGCAACGACGGATTTACTGAACGTTTGTACATTTCTATACCTTTTAATGCATCTGGATAACGATCATAAAAGTATAGTTTGTAAAACGAGAAATCTTTCGGCTTTGATGGTTGCTGAGATTCCTGTTTCAAGAATTCTTTTACCTTCATCGTTGTCATTTCCATATCTTCACTTGTAACTTGCTTTGTTGTTTTTACATTGTAATGTAGTTTTTTCTGTTTTTCCTTTGGCAACATTGAAAAAACCTGTTCCTTTGTGCGCTGATTAGCTGTGCAAAAAAGAACTGTAAATGCTTTTTGACTACTGCTTCCTTCCGTACGGATCCAGCGGTAAAACAACGGATGTTGTGTAAATTCTTGTAAAAATGGTACTGTGCTGTGTGATAAGCGCTCCATTGATTCTGTCGCTCGTTTATACGGTTTTGTCCATGATATATAAAGCTTTCGTCCAAAGTAAGCAAGTAAAATTACTGCGGTAAGTCCTAACAAAAGAACAATACCTATCAGTATCAAAACAAATTGAAAGAAATCCACGATTTCACCTCCTCTATTGCAGCTTATTTAGTTGGACGTTGAATGAGCTTCTTTTTCATTTCATCGTTGAACGAGTCTAGTTCTTTTACAAACATTTTACTGGATTCGATAATTCGCTCTGTTGATTTTTCAGACGCTTCAATCGCTGCAAAGACGTTTTGGAATGATTCACGAAGTTTCTCCATGCCGATTGCTGGATTTTCTAACAACTTAGTTGTTTCTTCTGTATTTTGTTTTAACGCTTGTGAGTTACTTAATATCATAGATTCAATTGCTTCGTTTGTCGCATTTACTGCGTCAATTGTTTTCCTTTGGTTCGTTAATGCCAGTTGAATAGCCGCAGATACGGTTACAACATTTTGTGTCATTGTGATTGCATTTCGAATTGCTTCTGTTAATTTCTCATTATTTTTTTTAATAATATCAACAGAGGCAATGGATTGCAGTAAGACACTCTTTGCTTGTTGCATGTTACGTGTACGTACAAGAATTTTTTCTAACGCATCGTTAATTAACGGTACATCTTTTTGCCGCTCTGGATTTTGTTTCTCTACTTCCAACATGTCCGCAAGCTTCTTACCTAAATATACTTGTTTATCAAGCGCATGAATCTTTTGCTCGGATTGTTCTTTTAACATTTCTAAGCCGACGCTGTCTTCTCGTAAATTATCACGTCCAACTAATAGTGACTTAATAATCTCTTCGATTTGTTTATCAATGGATTGATATTTATGAACATACGTTTCCATCGGATTTTTCTTAAATACTTTGTACATAATTCGTTTCATACCAGTTGCATTTAATGAATTCGGATCTAATTCTGAAACAACTTTACGTAAATCAAGCAATGTTTTAGGAATATCTTCATTTTTCCCATTCATCATCGCTGTTACTGGACGTTTTAATGCTGTTAATGTTTGTCCTGCATCACGTTGTTCTTTATCTCCTAAATCAGCAAGTTGTGCCAATACTTTTGAAAGGTCTGCATTATGCTCACTATTCAACTTTTGTACATACAAATCTGCTTCTTTATTTAGTTCAACTAAATCGTCCTCTTTAATGACTGTATCAACGACTACTTCTATATTGTCTTCTACTGATAAGGTTTCCTTCTTTTGCAATTCCGTCAACAAAATCGCTCCTTTATATGCATACACTTATAATTATGGTTAGGGTACCATATCTTTAAACGGTCTATATTGCATTCATTCCCCGTTTTATATTATAAGTATACCTACAGTATTTTTGATTGTCCTCAGACTTAAGACTGAGAAACATCCATTCTTAAGTCGGATTCTTAAGTTTACAAGCTAATAATTCTCCTTGTATGCTCTTTTCAACTATTTTTCCTCATTACATAAGCACCCATCTTAAAAGGTAGTAACACTGTTTCAAAGTTTCCCTCCTCTTCAACTAAATCAAAAAAATTCTGTAATTCTTCCGCATGCGAAGTTGCATTGTCAATGACGATGATTCCTTTAGGGATTAAAATACGTTTTAGATCTTCCCACCACCACATATATTGCGTTCGTTCTGCATCTAAAAAAATAAAATCATATGACTTGTCTAGCTGTTCTGATAAAAATGCACCAGCTTCTTGGTTATGGATATGAATATAGTTTGTGAGGTTTGCTTTCTGGAAGTTTTCAATTGCTTGTGCAACTCGTTTCGATGAGAGCTCAACTGTTGTAACAGTTCCCTTTGTTTCCTCTGCAGCATTGGCAAGCCATAACGTAGAAAATCCATTCGATGTTCCAATTTCTAATATGTGTTTTGCTTCGCACATTTTCACCAAAATAGATAAAAATTGCCCCATTTCTTTGGACACGTTGCGCAATCTTTCTTCTCTCGTTTCTTTTGTGCAATCATGTTCTAATCCGAATGCTTCAAGGTTTTGTAGTAACTTTTCTACTTCTATTCTCATGCATAATCCCCCTTATATACGCTGCATATGGATGATACTGAAAATGATATGTAGATCTATTTACAATTATATACCATTAGAAAGGCTTTTTCCTGTACAAAGGCGAACTATTATTTCATTAAGTAAAAAATAGACAAATGAAGGTGAATTTGTGAAGGAGCAACGATTATCGATTTTGCATTTGCGGTAAACATAGGAATGGCAATATATATGTCTTCAGCAAAAATGAATGGCATTGAAACGTCAATTATGATAACTCTTTCACATTTAGATATTGTTGAAATAATTATTGATTTTCATAATATTCAGCTTGAAGAAAAATGGTTGAATTTTGCTAATACTTCTAAAGCACAGATGGCAATTCATAAAGAATTGCATAGGGAATAACCTTTTTTCATATAGTTAAACCTGCATAAGATTATAAATTTTGAGCAACTAAAAGCACTAGTTGAGCAAAAAAAGAAACAATTACTTGGTATACAAAAATTACCCAGCCCAAAAAAGGAGCTGGGTTCTATCATTCTAAAACGTAAATACACAAAAATCTTACTTAATGATTCACCAAATATAATTTTATGTAAAATTAACATCCGAAATTTGTTATACTATATATCGTAATTTTCATATATATGAGGCTAATTATGGCAACAAAAGAAAGAAATAAACAAGAAAAGAAAAAACGTTTCGGCTGCGGCTGTTTTGGATGCCTTGGTATTATTATTCTATTATTAATTTTAATAGGTTCTTGCTCCAATCGTTCCAAGGATGATAGCAAAGAAAAAGTAAAAGAAACAACAACTACTAAAGAAGAAACACGTAAACAAGATGAATTGAAAAAGCAACAGGAAGCAGAACAAAAGAAACTAGAGGAAGAACAACGTAAGAAAGAAGAAGCAAAACGACAAGAAGAACTCAAAAAACAAGAAGAGGCTAAAAAGCAAGAAGAACAAGCTTCACAACAAACACAAGCTCAATCAGAACAAAACACTCAAACTAACTACAACTTTAAAAGTTGTAAAGAAGCCAAAGCAGCTGGTTTCTCAAATATTAAAAAGGGCGACCCAGCGTACTCACCTAAACTTGATCGAGACGGTGATGGAATTGCTTGTGATAAATAATTAACTAAAAATGCCGGCTTCTTTACGGAGTCGGCATTTTCATTACTTTTTGTAACTGTTATAATCTGTTTATTAAAGTAGCAAATAGGTCAATGCTTGCCAGATAGTACAATGTTTCTAATATTGGTTTAATTATTTATTAAATACTTCTGTAAATGAATTTATTTTCTCTTTTCCTTTATCCAACACTCATATTAATCCCTCATGCGTTTCCTAATATCCGATGCTACTTTAGTAGGATCATCAATTTCAAAAACAACATACTTATATTTTTCGTGACCCTCTAATTCAATCATTACGAGAGGTACTCTATTTTCATAGGAAAGAAAGTACCATACATCAGCATATTTAAAACTTCCTTCAAAGATATTAAGAGAAGAAACAGATGTTCCAGGCATCCGAAGCATCCATTGCGGAGCATCAAAATAATCAACATATACACTTTTAATAGTATAAAATGGCATTTTTAAGGATAGTTTCAACGCAAAAAAACCAGTTACTCCATTCAACTTCAAAACTACACCTTCATCATCAAAGTGTACTTCTCTTCCCATGTTCTCCCTCCTAGCTTTTTCATGCTGTATCCACCACCTAAATTATACCATGTCCATTCCGAGAATGTTCAAAGATACTATCAGAATCTAAATTTAAATCGATACTCTAAACTTCGTATATGAAACCATTTTCGTATATACATTCGTACTTTTGAACGATATAAACAGCAAAGAAAAAACATATGATACTATTAAAATCTACGATTTATAAGGAGTGAACTATTATGTCACTTAGCGAAATGATTAAAAAAGAGCTTCTTAGTTGGAACGGTGTAACTGAGAAGCCGCATCGATACGGTGGGGTTGAATTTAATTATAAAAATAAAGAATTAGGTCATGTTCACGGAGACACATTAGCTGATTTGCCATTTCCAAAATCAATAAGAGATGAGATTTTAAAGCAAGGATTAGCTCAGCCTCATCATATTTTGCCCAATTCTGGATGGGTTAGTTATTACATGAAAAGCGAAGATGACCTTCCTTTACTCATTCACCTCTTCCGTTTACAGTACGACAGAATCGTAAAAAAATTAGATAACAACCAAATGTAATTTTGTTTATGCCTAAAAAGTATTTTTCATTTCCAGTTACTAAAAATCGTAAAACATACCAAAAAAGACTTAACATTACAGAAGCAAAAGTATTAGATAAAGTGAAACTTCCCTCAGTGATTTTTTCTTCATCTTCCACTGAGGGTTAGTTAAACCAATCGCGCTCTTACTACCCTGTTAGTGCGGGAGAAAAAATCAACGATGCAGCCTTATTCGAAATACATAGCAACCGGTGAAATGATATAATTATTTGCTGTTACCAATCCAAATCCCCCTAGCAAATTTGTAGGAAATCCTAAAAATTCATTTAAAATTTCGTTTGGCTGCTTATCTACTAAATTCGAATAGTCAAGGGCATTCATTTCTTTCTTATTAATTTTTTTTGTTATTTTTCCAATAAGGGTAATTTCGACTGATGTGTCTCCTGATCCGTATTTAAAAGCCAGTTCTCCTATGCTTTCTCTTAAATAACTGTCCTTAACTGGTATTAAACAATTATTCATCTTTATAAACGAGCTAAATGGTATAGCCTCTTTAATGTATACCAACATATCTTTAATTGAATGAATCTTATTCTTTTGAACACCCACCATATTGTCGTAAGTTTTTTCTAGTTCATTCAAAAAAACAGCCCTTTGCTCTAGTGTTAATGTTTGTTCAAGGATATTTTGTACTTCTACATTTTTTGCTTCTTCTAGTTTATTAAAAAGAAACTTAATAAATTTATCATTTATCATTTTTTGAACAACATCAAAATTTATTGGTTGAAAGCTTGATGTGAATTTAATATAAGAACCTAGAGTCACTTCCTCGCTGTCCTTCTTTTCATTAAAATTAACTAAAGAAGACTTTTTAAGAAGGTAATGTTCAAATTGATTCAGAGCACTATATTGCTGCCCTAGCGTATTTTCTTTTGCCTCCATTCTTTGTTCTTGAACCTCTGTACTTTTAGTACCTGTTGATTCATTATTTATTTGTGTAATAAAAGAATATATAAAGTCCTTATCTAAATATATCAACTCTTTCAAAAATAGTTCCTCCCAAAATATTTATTTATTAAATTATTATAGTATTTTTTTCGTACGCATAGATATAAAATTATGAATTAAAATTACTATGTTTTAACAACAAGCCTTACGGATGCTATCATTTACAGGTATCAATATATTCGTCAACAAAAGTACCTTTTTAAAATTCTCATACTAATGTAAAGCGAAAAACATCGTAAAATTGTAAAAGGTATATTAGCTCTAACTAATATACCTTGATATCTACCTATCGTCTATTCTTCCTCGCTAATTATAAAGCGCAATAAGTCTTCTTCTTGATCAAATCCCCCTGCTTCAACAAAACCAAAACTTTTATATAATTGACGAGCAGCATAGTTTTCTTTATGAACTGTTAAGCGAATTTCTTTGCACTGCGTATATTGCTTTATGATCCAATTCACCATCTCTCGTAGCGCAGCTCGACCGTAACCTTTACCTTGATGCTTTTCATCAATGATAAAGCCATTGATCCAATACATATCATTAGTATTCTCTACATAAGCATGCATCACAAAACCTATCATTCCCCGCTCTTCTTCATAAATTGCAAAGGGCAGATAATTTACATTATCACCATCTGGTTTAATATACACCTTAGCCAGCGATACTGCTACAGTAGGAACAAAATGATTTTGAACATCTTTTACTTTTAATTTTAGAGCCTCTTGCCAATTCTCTCTCGTCACTGCTCCCAATTGCACTTTCATCTTATTCCCCCATCTTTAATTTAATTCTATATTTCTCTACTTCTTAAAGTTCTCCTTCTTATATGTGTGCATCTCATCACTCAGTAAGCTACAGTAAATTATTTATCCTGTATATTACATGTATTACCAAATAAACCGCATACTAAGTATAAATTTATTTAGAATAAAGTGAGGCCCATTACATGATGAAAACTCCTAAAGCTATTATTGTTATTTTTGGCGCAACAGGCGATTTAGCAAAGCGTAAATTGTTTCCTTCTATTTATAGATTGTATCGTAACGGGAATATTTCCGAAGACTTCGCTGTTGTTGGTGTTGCAAGAAGACCCTGGTCTAATGAAACATTTCGTGAAAATGTCAGACAATCTGTTAACCACTTTCCAGATGATGATGGAAGTCGGGATACATTTGCTTCCCATTTCTATTACCATCCTTTTGATGTAACAAACATATCTTCTTATCAAGAGCTTAAAAGTTTGTTAAGCACTCTGGATGAAAATTATAATACGAGTGGAAACCGCATTTTTTATTTAGCAATGGCACCTGATTTTTTCGGTACAATTGCTACAAATTTAAAATCAGAAGGATTAACTTCTACTGAAGGATGGATTCGTCTAGTTATTGAAAAGCCGTTTGGCCATGACTACGAATCAGCCGAAGAACTAAACAATCAGCTTCGCCAAGCATTTACAGAAGAACAGATTTATCGAATTGACCATTATTTAGGAAAAGAAATGATTCAAAATATTAAAGTCATCCGCTTTGCTAATGCTATTTTCGAACCACTTTGGAACAATCAATATATCGCTAACGTTCAAATTACTTCAAGTGAAACATTAGGAGTTGAGGATCGTGGACGTTATTACGAGTCTTCGGGTGCTCTCCGTGATATGGTACAAAATCATATGCTGCAAATGGTTGCACTTCTTGCAATGGAGCCGCCCATTAAATTAACAGCAGATGAGATTCGAAGCGAGAAAATAAAAATTTTTCGTGCTTTAAAACCTCTTTCTGAAGACGAAGTCGAACAATATTTTGTTCGCGGACAGTACGGACCCGGTATCGTAAATGAAGAAAATGTGATTAGCTACAGAGAAGAAAATGCAGTAGATCCAGCATCAAATACAGAAACATTTGTCTCTGCTAAGCTAATGATTGAAAACTTTAGATGGTCAGGGATTCCTATTTATATTCGAACAGGTAAACGTATGCAAGAGAAGTCGACTGAAATTGTCATACAATTTAAGGACTTACCAATGAACCTATATTTTAATAAAGAAAAAAAGACTCACCCTAACTTACTAATTATTCATATCCAACCCGATGAAGGAATTACACTGCATTTAAATGCCCAACAAACAAATAGCAGTGTTATATCAACACCAATTAGATTAAGCTATTGCAATAACTGTGCAGATAAAATGAACACACCCGAGGCATATGAAGTTCTCCTATATGATTGTATGCGCGGTGACTCAACCAATTTTGCACATTGGGAGGAAGTGGCTCTTTCTTGGAAATTTGTTGATGTTATCTCAAATGTTTGGGAAAATAAAAAAGCTGAAGAATTCCCTAACTATGAATCTGGATCCATGGGTCCTAAGGAATCTGATGCTTTATTAGAAAAAGATGGTTTCCATTGGTGGCCAACTATAACAACTCGCTTCAAAGAAGGGGACGATTATGAAAGCGTATAGTATAAAGCGCCTATTTTAGAAAGGATGACAGTTTACAAAAACAAACCTGAAAAACAGCCGAAATTTTGAGATTAACCTAAAGTTTCGATTTAACAGCAGTTGAATATAGAATTACAAAAGCCGAGTTAGAAACCTTGTAAATTGGATAGAAGCAAAAATCGTTACAACAAAAAACACTCATCAATTATAATTCGATGAGTGTTTTTTACTTGACTGCTCTAATGCAATTTTCCAGCGCTCAACTTGCCGATCCAAATACCAATTCTTCTGCTCATCAGCAGGACGTTTAAAAAGTAAGTTTATTTCAGGAACAATGTATGCACCGTATCGTTTTTCCAACTCTCTACAAATCGTTGTTTTTCCGACGGCACTAGCACCTTCTAAACATAGAATCGGCATCGTTTTCACCTACCATACTTTGAATCATTATATATGTACTATTATTGTAAACGCAGCAACAAAGTCGGTATTTTCCAACTATTCTAAACAAAAAAATTAAAATTCTGCTAAGATTGGAAACTTACACTCATTAATTTCAATAGGAATTTCGCCTCTTACCATAAAATACTTATTTGATTCATATAATTTTAATTTGAAATCTTCGACTCCTAATTGATCTGGAGAAAAATAA
Organism: Bacillus sp. S2(2024); assembly: GCF_050474045.1. Lineage (NCBI taxonomy): Bacteria > Bacillati > Bacillota > Bacilli > Caryophanales > Bacillaceae > Bacillus > Bacillus sp. S2(2024). The sequence goes on along the minus strand of NZ_JBFLUS010000003.1, from coordinate 1,839,081 downwards.
AAATCTATCGTATGAAATGCTTCCGGAATTACTGCACATAATTCATCTAAAACAGGCATAAATTCACTTATTACTCCGTATAACTTCAACACACCATCTACAACTTCGTATATAAGTATAGCTTTAATTTCTTCCGAAAAGTAAAGCTTATCGTTCCACTTTTGATCGTACATATGTAAATAAAAAGAAGATTGATAGTGCAGCGGTGCAAAAGCTCGCGAAAGACATTCTTTGTTTTCAAATACATCTTTTATAAGCTGCAAATCTTCTGCATCAAAAAAATCTAATTTTCGAATTGCTGATAACTGTAGTTCATTCTTTTCATACTGCATAGTTGATATGTATTCTTTCACTATTTGAAAACCAAATGATGTATACAGTTCTGGTGTTTCTGTAAATAAGAATGAATATGTATACTCTTCATCGATGCTTTTCAATGCTTCACAAAACAATTGCTTCATCAATCCTTTATTACGATAATCAGGATGTGTCATGACAGACTGAATACCAGCTGCTTTTATACGCTCTCCCCCAACCATCATTGGCATTGAAAACATAGATACATTTGCAATTGCTTTATCTTCTTCAAATAAAGTAAACGGAGAGTATGTTTCATCCCAAAACCCCTTTTTATAAAAATCTTGTAATGTATGTACTGGAATGTGAAATACTCGTTCGAACAACCCATATAATTGTTCTCTTCGTTCATTTTCAAACGCATAATTAACACAAATTGTAAGATTATCCATGTTGTTCCTCCACTTACAAATCACTACTTATATTCCCCTTATTTTTTAACATAAAATGTAAGAAGTGACATAAAGATTAAATTTTATCTTACATTATATTATCATAAATTTTAAAAAAAAGTTTATGTTCACAAAAATATAATTTCTATATGAAAAGTGGAATAAAAGGATATTTCTATATATTTATATTTAACTTTTAGGTTATCATTTCCAACAAATTCTTACTTCCATATTTAATACAGGCCCTTCATACTATTCTTCTTAATTAATAAAAAACAAAAAAACAAATTTTTCTGATTTTCATACTCACTAATCTTTGTTAAAATCTTACAATAACCCTTAAGATATTTCATTGATATTCTATTAGAAAGGAAATGTACATATATGTATCACTATGTAACAGACATTTAGTAACTTCACTTCATGTCGTGGACCTCCTCTTATATATTACAGCTATTAATATATAACTAAGGAGGAATTACAATGAAGGACACTTTTTACAATTTCATTAAACAGGCTGCTAAACCTTTTCATGGATGGAACTTCTCGTTTTTAGCAGATACTGGAAGACTAAGTGCAGAGCCTCTGCCGTGGAGTTATGCAGCAAATGTATTACACTATATACCAAAAGTAGATAACATGCTAGATATGGGGACTGGCGGCGGTGAGTTTTTATCTTTGTTAACCCCTCTTCCGGCTAGAACTGTAGCAACAGAAGGCTACCCACCAAATATAGCTTTAGCAAAAGCAAAATTAGAGCCTTTAGGTGTCTCTGTTTATCCTGTCGAAGATGATACATGTTTACCTTTCTCAGATAACCAATTTGATTTAATTATTAATAAACATGAATCATCTTCTGAGACAGAAATAAAAAGAATTTTAAAGCTAAACGGCATTTTTATCACACAACAGGTGGGTGGATTAGATAATTTAGAATTAAATCACCTGCTTCATGCAAATACCGAAAGTGAATATAGTAATTGGAACATGCAGTACGCCTCTTCACAACTAAAACAAGCGGGCTTTCAAATTCTTAAGCAACAAGAAGCATTCCCGTATCAACGCTTTTACGACATCGGAAGCATTGTGTATTATTTAAAAGCAGTTCCATGGCAAATCCCTAATTTTTCAGTATCAAAATATGAAGATCGCTTACTTTGGACTCATAACTCCATTCAACAAAATGGGTATATTGAAGTAAAAGCACATCGATTCTATTTCGTAGCTTCCTTATAATGCATCCACCTCCCTAAGCAAGTTAATCTTGCATGGGGAGGCCATTTGTTAAGACAGCTAAAAATGTTACCATCACTTGCAATATTTCTCATTTCGTTGTAAAATGAAACTGTAGAATACAATACGCAAGCAAATCCACTTCACATATTATCAAGCATCAATAGGGATGATATGCGTTCCTTATGGGTTTTTGATAATATGTGAATTTTTATTTTCTTAGAAATAAGACGGATCATATTACATTTATTTTTTCATTTTTAGGAGGCATTTACCATGACATTAACAGGTAAAGTAAAATGGTTTAACAGCGAAAAAGGTTTCGGATTCATCGAAGTTGCAGACGGAAACGACGTATTCGTTCACTTCTCAGCTATCACTGGCGATGGCTTCAAAACTCTTGACGAAGGTCAAGAAGTTAGCTTCGAAGTTGAAGAAGGTAACCGCGGACCTCAAGCTAAAAACGTTGTAAAGCTATAATTTAGACAATAAAAAGGTTGTTAACACGAACGGTTAACAACCTTTTTACTTATATAAACAAATATTTCACATAAAAGGAGTGATCTCATGTATCGTAACAAAAAGAATGACGTTGCAGAAGTAGCACCAGAAGAAATCCCAGTTTGGGAATGTGAGTCAGAAGAGTGCTTAGGATGGATGCGAAAGAATTTCGCATTTGAAGAACATCCGAAATGTCCTTTATGTGGAAGTGAAATGAAAAGCGGAGAACGTTTATTGCCTCGATTGGGATAAACCATTGGTTGCCCTTGCAGGATGTTCTCTGCAAGGCTTTTTCTTCCATCTCCCCTAATGATGATTCAAATGATTTCCAGGCATACATAATTGCTAACAACTATTGAGCTCTTTTCCTCCCTTATTATCACCAGCATAAATACATAACATTTCTAACTATATGAATCATCGAGTATTTTCTATTTTCCCCTTATACTTCATTACAACAAAAAAGCAAAGCAGTAAATAAACTGCTTTGCTTTTTTGTTGCGCTTACCTTTATGTGAGTCTTTTTCCTACACAGTACTTCCATCCCCCTTCTATATCGTATCATTGCGGATTATTGTACTTGAATAAGCTCACTTCTCCATACCTTCTATTCATTTGTATATTTTACCTATTTTATCAAAAAATAAAGTGAAACTTCCATCAGTGGGGGGTTCTTCATCCCACTGATGGTTAGTTGAAGCAATCGGGCGCATGCCAGCAGTTATCCCCCACCTAGCTTCTTCGCTTTATCTGAATCTCCAGGTGGGGGGTCTTACTGCCCGTTAATGCGGGATAAATTTAGTTTTAGAATAAAGGAGTGAGCATATTGTTTCGAAAAACAGCCGGTGAAGTACTAGTCGATTTACTAATCGAATGGGGTGTTGATCACGTATATGGCATGCCGGGTGATTCTATTAATTCTATTATCGAGCCCCTTCGTAAAGCACAAGATAAAATTAAGTTCATTCAAGTCCGTCACGAAGAAGCCGGTGCTTTAGCAGCTGCTTCTTATGCAAAATTAACTGGAAAACTCGGCGTATGTATGGCAATCGCAGGACCAGGTGCAATTCATTTACTAAATGGATTGTATGATGCCAAATTAGATCAAGCACCTGTCCTCGCTATCACCGGTCAAATTGAGTCTGATTTAATTGGAACTGGTTTTTTCCAAGAAGTAAATTTAGAAAGAATGTTTGATGATGTCGCAGTTTATAACCAGCGAATTATGTCAGCTGAACAATTGCCTGCTGTTGTAAATCAAGCAATTCGCATGGCTTATACAAAAAAAGGCGTGTCAGTTCTTACAATTCCGGATGACATTCAAAAATTTGAGGTAGATGCAAAAGCACGGATTACTACTTCTTCTTTTACGATGCCAGAATTATTTCCGCAAAAGCATGATTTAGAAAAAGCAACGGCTGCATTAAATAAAGCAGAAAAGCCCGTTATTCTAGCAGGAAAAGGCGCAAAAGATGCAAGGGAATCTTTGCTTGCTTTTGCGGAACATATTGGAGCTCCTATTGTGTTAACACTTCCAGCTAAGGGAATTATTCCAGATGAGCATCCGCTTTGTATTGGTGGTTTAGGTTTAATTGGAACGAAACCTTCATATGAAGCAATGAAAAATGCTGATACACTCATTATGGTCGGTACTTCTTACCCATTCACAGGATTTTTACCAGACAAAGCAAAAACAATTCATATCGACACAGATCCCGCACAAATCGGAAAGCGTTATCCAACTGATATTGGTCTTGCTGGTAATGCTGATAAAACCTTAACATGGCTCACACAAAATATTAAAAAACATACTGATTGCTCTTTCTTAGAACATCACCAAGAACTGATGAAGAAATGGGAAGAAAAACTGCACAATCAAGAAAACGACACTTCTATTCCAATTAAACCACAAAGAGTAATGCATGCTGTGCAGCAAGTCGCACACGATGATGCTATTTTATCAGTAGATGTAGGCAATGTAACAGTTTGGACAGCGCGCCATTTCCGTATGACAAATCAACGCTTTATTTTGTCGAGCTGGTTAGCAACACTTGGCTGTGGTCTTCCCGGTGCAATTGCTGGGCAGATTGCGTATCCAAATAAACAAGTTTTCGCAATTTGCGGAGATGGTGGATTTGGTATGACGATGAACGACTTTGTAACAGCTGTGAAATACAACCTTCCAATCATTGTAGTCGTATTAAACAACCATAAAATCGCCATGATTAAATTTGAACAAGAAGTAATGGGAAATATTGAATTTGGTACAGAACTTACAAATCCAAACTTCGCGAAATATGCTGAAGCATGTGGTGGAATCGGTTACCGGGTGGAAAAAATCGAGGAATTAATGCCTGCTTTTGAAAAAGCTGTAAAGCAAAATAAACCATGTATTATTGACATTATCGTTGATGTCAATGAAGCCCCTATGCCGGCAAAAATTACATTCGCACAGGCAGCTGGCTATACAAAGCACATGCTAAAAGAATTATTTGAAGAAGGAAAAATTGATTTACCTCCTCTGTAAAAATACAAATATAAAACAGCGGTTTATTTTTCAATAACCGCTGTTTTATATAAAAATATCGATATCTATCCTGTTATCTCATTAAAAAGTCACCAAAAATGGTTGTTTCTTTTCATCTAAACAATGTAAAATACGCTCTTTGAAATTTGTCCATGTTACCATTTGTAATGCTTCTTCAATAGGAAAATACCCTACATCTAAGCTTTCACTACTTGTTGAAAATTGTCCCCCGACTGGCTTTCCTAAGAACAAATGGTTACAAATACATTGTGAAACATTTTGATATACTCCGCAATATTTTATAATCTCAATGTCGATTCCAGTCTCTTCTTTCGCTTCTCTAATAGCACCTATTGGAATTGCTTCTCCTTCTTCCACTTGACCACCAGGGATTTCCCAGCCTCGCTTTGGACTTTTTAAAAGTAAAATTTCTTTTTTATCATTTAACACGACCGTTGCAGCCGTTACAATATGTTTCGGATATGGCATACATCCCCCTCCTTTGTATAAAGTTCAACTTCCATCACTGGCCAGTGATGGAAGTTGAACCAATCAGTAATCCCGCGAATAGCGGGATAAATTAATGAATTTTATACACAGTGAATAGGCAATACAGACCAAGAATTGACAAGTGTAACTTGTTTCCCCTCTATATGTAACAATTGTTCAGATGGGTTTGCTGTATGATGTAATTGAGGGAATATTTCTTTCACATAATGTTGGTGAGCTGCTGCATCTTTCCATAAAGACAGAACAATATAACGATTCGCAGAAAGGGATCTTCCAACAACTCCTCCCATCATTCCTTCTGCGCTTAGCATACCTGGATTCCAAACAGTTTCTTGCATATGTAAAAATTGCTTTTCATGTCCTTGCTTCACATCACATATTGCTACTCGTAAGAAGGAACTATGCGCCAGTGCTTCTACAAATGAAGTATCCGTTATATCAAATAAAGATTGATACAGTTCTGTTTCACATAATGTATATGTATCTTTTTGATTGCTATCATAAAAAATAGTATCATGTGTTTCATTCATAAACCTTTGATACGCTCGCATATTTTCCCAGCATCCTACAATATACGCCTCCGATTCATTCCATCCCCCGATTTGTCCATGAAACCCCTCTAATTCTTTCAACTCGCCCCATTGCTCTTGAGCAGTTGAAAATCGTTCCTTTTTTTCTTCGTCAACTTTACAATTAATAGACTTAATTAACATACTCGTATCCCCCTTATTTTCTCCAAAACTTTCATACAGCTCTCTCTTCATTGACATCACTAAAATCTTATATTTTTATTTTAAATAAATTAGATGAAAAAATCAAAATTATAAGAATAATAAAATCACAAAAAACAATACATTATATAAAAAAACAAGGGTCAAAATCCCCTTGTTTTTTCTGCTTAATCAAATGTAAGTTCTATTTGAATAATCTCTGATCGACTCCCAAGTCTTAAAGGTGGTCCCCAAAATCCAAATCCCGAGGAAACAATCGCATGAAATAAGTTTTTTTGTACATATCCCCAATCTAATTCGTACATTCTTCTTGTAATGATATGATTCGGTGCCATTTGTCCTCTATGAGTGTGTCCAGACAATAATACATCAACACCTGATGCTTCAGCTTGCTTTAATTCAAATGGCTGATGATCCATTGCAATGATTGGAAAACTCTTATCTACAGTGCTCATTAACTCCTCAAAACTTTTACGATTTCGATCCGTCTTATCTCTTCTTCCTACAATATAAAAAGAATCTTCAATTTTAACAACTTCATCTAATAATATATTTACATCAATCTTATCCATTTCTTGCAGAAACTCTGGAATAGCACCGCCGTAATATTCGTGATTTCCTAGCACCCCATAGATGCCAAGCGGAGCATGCATTTGTTTCATCACTTGTCCCATATTCTTTTTTATAAAATATTCTGGATGATCGTCAATAATATCTCCCGGCAAAAGTATGATATCCGGTTTCATATCGTTTACATGATCAACCAATCTTTGAAGGTGCGACAAGCCGGACAGTTTACCGAAGTGCATATCTGAAGCCATCGCAATTCGAAGTGTCTTACGATTATTAACTTTTTTAGATACGTGAATCTCGTATTTTCGAACGATTGGACTATACGCATTAAATGTTCCATAGGCAAAAATAAGAACAAAAATAAGAAGAACGATTATTCCAGTCCAAAATATAGATTGTTCTTTCGGAATAGAGAACCAATCTAAAATGAATACTGTTACATCCGCTATTGGTAATAGTATGACTGCATATTGTATGACTGCAAACCAATAAGAACCGATTGTTCTAAGAGGTGAATCAAATTTAATCAATCGATCTAGAATATACGCATATGAAAATAATCCAACTATAATCCCATAATATCCCCAAGATTGAACGTGAAAAGTCGTATGAACCCAAACCCAGCCATTCCACCCAATGTAAATCATTAACAGCGTATATAGCATAAATAAAATGAAAATATTTAATACATTTCCCGTTTTCAAAGTATCCCCCTCTTCTATATGTTTCATTATAACCGTTCATTTACGAATCCTTACATACTATATTGAATTAACAGTTATATGTAATGAGAATTTTATTTTGACATAAATACTTTTATAATTCCACTGATACGCAGCAAAATAAAAAAGAGACTAATTCAAAATGTTTTATGAATCAATCTCTTTTTTATTTTCATTTACAATTTCATATTTTATCTGGATGGATAAGCATCCGAACTAAAATAACGTTCTTTTATAATTTGACGATGATGAAGCTCATGACCAGCAATAATGTTTGCCAATGCACGAACCGTGACTTCAGAATTGTTCGCAATTCCCCTTTGTAACCAAGCTTCTTTATCTAAACTTTTAAGCAAATGCACAGTAGATTGACGAACAACTGTTAAGTTCTCAAGAAGATCTTGCATAGATTGCTTATCAAATGCAGCTCTAAGAACATACATATCATCATTATATCCAGGAAGCTCCGCTGTCTCGCCTCTCGCTATAGAAAGCAGACGATAACCCATAATACGTTCAGTATCCGCAATATGACCGATTACTTCTTTTATACTCCATTTATTAGGAGCGTATCGAAAATGTCCTTCACTTTCAGAAATATCCTTCAATAAAAGGTTCGTCTCTTTCATTTGCCCTTCTAAAATATGTACGATATCTCCCTCAGGTAATAAGTTTATGTATGTTGCATAATATGGGTTATATTCATTTGCTTCTGGTCTCTTTTGCATTTTTACCATCCTTTTTATTTTATCTTTATACATACACCTTATCATAAAATATTATCATATTAATCCGAAAAATTTAAATTCTAAAACAAAAGATCCCTATCCTTCTTTTCTTAATATTCTCTTTGTTACAATCGCTATTACTATCATTATGAAACTTACAAATAATATAGGTAAGTAAATTTTTATACTGAAGGTTTCAAAAATAAATCCATATATGACCTGCCCTATAGGTGCCATACATTGCGCAACCGCTGTAATAATTGCCATAACTTTTCCTAAATTTTCATCAGGTGTTTTCTTTTGCACAATAGTAATGACAAAGATAGAAATAATGGTCATTACTATTGCAATAAGGATTGCACACAAGATAAAGAGAATAAATGACGAGTAGTATCCAAATCTAAGAACAAGGGGCATAACGGAGACAGCCATCGGTATAATCAATAAAGCAATAATAAGTAACCACTGGTATATTGTGTTCATTTTCATCTTTTTTGCAAAGAAACCAATAGATAAAGCCCCTAAAATTGTAGCAAACTCTATAAGTCCCATCCCGATACCATACAATGTATCGCCGCTTTGCATCGTTACCCGCAAAATGATGGGACCACCTACTACAAAAAGTGGTGTAAGAATTAAGTTGAGAATTGCTGCCAGAATCATAGATTTCAATATATAAGGCGCTCTAATAGCAAAAATAAACCCAACTTTCATGTCTTTTATAATTGTTGGTACAATATGTGCGTCGATATCTCTTTTCGTAAATGGGATTTTAATAAACATTTCTAATATTGCTGATAAAAAGAAAGCAATACAGCTCATGAAAACAAGAGTTTTTAACCCTACCATACTATATAGAACTCCTCCTAAAACAGGAGCTGCCACACTTGACAATGCTTGAACACCATTTACAATTCCATTGGCCTGTTCTAACCTTTTTTCCGCAACGAGCAGCGGAATACTCGCCATAACAACGGGAGAATACATCGCACTAATAATCGCTAACAAAATCATGACAATACCAATCAATATCACAGAAGTATTGCCGATGGACAGTAACAAAAGAAAGCCGAAAATAATAATACTACTTAACATATCATATATGACCATTAAATTGCGTCGATTAAACCGATCAGCGATAGCACCACCAAGAGGAGATAACAAAAGAGGCACACTGGATATAGCATATAAAGTAGCATAAATATCTGCACGACCTGTTATATCCAAGACATAAAGCGATAAAGCAAAGCGTAAAAGGGTGGAACCTAAGATAGATACAATTTGTCCGATTACCATAAGGTTAAAATCTTTAGCAGAAGACTTTATGCTCGCACTGTTTTCCATCGTATACACACCTTTCAATAGAACGCTAGACCGACTGTCGGTCTAATAAATTTATAAAACAATTTATGCTATGACTGCCTCAGCAAAATAGCTAACATGTAATCAAAGGTACCTTTTTCAGCTCCAAGAGTGGTCTCCATCATGTTGATGAACGCCTTTGCCCTTTGCATTGCTTCGTGAGGCTGCCATTGAAACAATCCTTCATCAAATATGATTTGTGCAGACGCAATTAAAAATTCTATTGTTTCTCTGGGATATACAGTCACAAAAACCCCTTCCTTGATCCCCTGTTCAATTACCTCTGTTAAAACAGGTGTTAAATGCACAATAGCTTGCACTAAACTTTTTTGATGCATCTCTGCATTATTTGGTTGATGGAATTGTTCAATCATTTTTTCTTTATTCTCACCCGCTTTTGGCATTTGAGCCATTAAAATTTGAAACAACTTATCAATTACAGGGATATTTGGATTTGAAGCAATCTTTTTTGCTGATGCTACATCCGTATTTACAATTCTCAAAATAATAGCATCCATCACTTCCTCCTTTGATTTGAAATAATGATACAATGTTCCTTTTGCAATACCAATTTCTCGTAAAATGTCATTCACGGTGGTTTTCATATATCCTTTAGAAACGAACAGCCTTTCTGCAGTATCTAGAATTTCATTTCTACGATCTTCATATTCCTTTACAATCCTCATAAAGAAACTCCTTTCATCTAGACCGACTGTCAGTCTAATATAAATATATGTGTCTTCTATAAAAAAGTTTCATTCTTAGCTATAAAATTTATTGCACATCACAAACAGTCGATTACCCTTCCTTTTTCAATTCTTTGACTGGTCATTCCATAACCCTATGGTTGATTTGAATGTGCAAGTGTTGTTTACATAGATAAATAAATTCGGAAAAATCATCCAAATTCCTTTTTCATGTATGATTTTTATAGAAGGGTTCTCGTATGTACAGCTCGATTCCCTTGTTCTTGGTGAATAGCAAAGCCATCAAGAACATAAAAAAGACTCTGCAATTTTGCAGAGTCCAAAGTTGAAAAGTATAAACCTATTTAATCTGATTAAAAACCAAAGACGGAACGAGTATTACTAAGAAAATAAAACACGTACCGTCTCTGAAAAATTAGATAACGTATCGAAATACGTGACCAAAATTGTGACCGCTGATTAAAATCAGGCACTCTATCTATTTCACAACAAACCTAGTCTTACTACATCCATCTTTCTGCTTCCTTACTTCCAGCACTGCTGGCATTGCGTTCTTCAATTCTTGAACATGTGAAATAACCCCGATAAAACGTCCTGATTTTTGTAAGTCTATCAATGCATCTACCGCTTTTGTTAACGATTCTTCATCTAATGAACCAAAGCCTTCATCAATGAACATCGTTTCAATTGAAATACCGCCTTCGTATGATTGGATGATATCAGCCATACCGAGCGCCAAGCATAGTGATGCATTAAATTTTTCGCCGCCGGACAATGTTTTTACATCACGCGTTTGTCCTGTGTATGCATCATACACGTCTAAGCCTAAACCGCTTTGACGATTTCGTTTTTCTACGCGTTCACTTCGTTTTAAATAAAACTGTCCGTTTGATAGTTTACGAAGTCGTTCATTGGCTACTTGAACAATTTGCTCCAAATATTCTATTAAAATGTAACGCTCAAACGAAATGCGACTTTCATTGTCACCTTTCATGACTTCATATAAATCAACGAGCTCTTGGAATGCCGCTTCTTCTTCATGAATTTGTTCATCAATGCGGCGAATATTTTCATGAAGATCAGAAATATATTCATTAGCACTTTTTGTACGCTGACGTTGCTCTTTTATAATATCAAGCTGAATTTCTAGTTCCTTCAACTGTTCTTCTAGTTGCGTTAACTCTGTCCATTCTTTTCCTTGTAATTGCTCTGTTAATTCTTCAATTTGTTTTGTTAATACTTCGAGCGTCCCGTAATACGATTGAATATGGTGTTGCAAGTCCTTTCGCTCTACTTCTGACAATTTAGCCTCTGTGTATGCTTGCTGACTCACAAAACCACTTGCTTCAAGTTCTGTCATAAAACGTGCATACTTTTCTTCTTTGTTCTCATTTCCTTGTGTATATTGTTGCTGCGCTGCTTTATACGCTTCTTCAACACGAATTTTTTCACTCATGCAACGCTGAAATTCCTCTTGTGCTCTTTGCCATGTTTCGTGCAAACGACGAAGTAAAGAAGCTTTTTCTTCATACGCTTGTTGCCACGCTTCTAATGTCTGCATCTCTGCTGGAATCTTTTCTTTGTCATTTTCATACGATGTTCGAAGTTGAATCGATTCCATTTCAGAGCGATGCAATTTTTCTTCTACATTACGTTTAGTTGCTTGCAATATATCTAATTGTTCTTCTAGCTTCTGAAGCTGCGGTAATAATTGTTTACGTTCTTCTTCACTTGCTTTTAATTCATTTACTTCTGCAGCTAACTGTTTTCCTTGTTGAATTAACGTTTGATATGCATCTGCTAACTCTGATACAGAGTACCCACGAGCTTGTACTTCTTTACATAATTCTTCATATTGAGCTTTATAAAAATTATATTTTTCTTCTATTTGAACGTGCTGCTTTTCAGCTTGTGCTTTTTGTTCACGAAAAATATTTAACTGTTCTTCATCAATAGACAATTCTTGTTCAGTCGCTTTGTTTGGGTGAGAAGTACTACCACAAACAGGACATGGCTTGCCATCATGTAAATGAATTGCTAACTGACCAGCCTGTTCGCTTAACCATGATTTCTCTAGTGTTTCATATGCTTGCTGAGCAGCATTCATATGTTCTAAAGCACCTTTTCTTTCCCTCTCATACTTTTGTACTTCTTGCCATACTTGATATGCATCTTTTAATACTTTTGCATCTTCACGCATGCGACTTAACTGCTCTACTTTTGCTATATATTGCTCAAACGCTTGTTCGATCTGTTTTAACTTACTTGAAAGCTGCTGCTTTTGTGTGCTGCTGAATTCTTGCTGCTTCTCTAATTTACTTTTCTCAACCTTAAACTGCTCCATTTGTTTTTCTGAGGCAGCTAATTTTATTTTTTTATCCGCAAATGTGGCGATAACCTCTTTTAATTCTTCTAATCTTTGTACAGTTCGTTTCGCTTCTTCGCGAACTTCTTCATTGTTTTTTTCTTGTTCGTACTGCTGCTCCGCACGCTCATAGGCTAATACAAGTTGTTCTTGTTTTACAGCGATTTGTTTCATATAGTGCTGGGCTTGCTGAGCACTTTGAACCGCTTCGTTATACCACTGCTCAAACGGCAATAATCGGCTTGCTTGCTCGGCTTGTTTGAATTGCTTCTCTTTTCCTTCAATAGAAGAACGTTCCTGTTGCAATGAGTCGTAACGATTTTGTTTTGTTTGCAAATCTTGCAACCTATCATTTAAAGCCTTCGCTTCATGATATCCTGTTTCCGCTTCTTTAAATTGCTTTATCTGTATGGATTCTTGTTTTTCTAATTGCTTTTCTTGTTTTTCATAAAAAGCGATTTCTTGTTGAAGCGCTTCTACTACTTGATGTGTATTCACATGTTCTTGATTTGCTAATATTTCAAGCAGCGCACCGTCCCGCACCGGAAGTTTGAAAACGTTGCGAAAATACAATTCTCGTTCTTTTTGCTTTTCTTGCAGCACATCTTTCCATTCTTTACGCTTTTGATCTAATAACTCTCGCATTAATTTATATCGATCCGTTTTAAAAATACGGCGTAAAATTTCTTCTTTATTTTCTGTTTCAGATGTTAATAGTTTACGAAATTCACCTTGTGGAAGCATCACAATTTGACTAAATTGATGCTTACTCAGACCAATTAAATCTTCCATTTTTTTGTTTACATCTGTCACATGGAAACGATCTACACAAGGGATTTGCTCGTCATTAACGACTTCATAAAATTCAATCGCATGACCTGTAATCGTTTTGTTACCTTGCTTTTTATGACCAAGTTGCCTTTTTATACAATACGTTTTTGCCTTTAATTGAAATAGTAATTCAACGCTTGTATATACGTTATCATCAGCAAATTGACTACGAAGCATACTTGTATCATTTCGTTCTTCTCCACTCGCTTCTCCGTACAACGCATAACAAATTGCATCAAAAATCGTTGTTTTTCCTGCACCTGTATTTCCAGAAATCGCAAAGATTCGATGTTCACCTAATTCTTCAAAATCAATCGTTTCCTGCTGCTTATATGGACCAAATGCTGTCATAATAAGTTTGATAGGTCTCATGCTCTCTCACCCTCTCGCTCATGAACTGTCTTTAATACTTCTAAGAAGAGACGTTCTTTTTCTACTGATAACTCAGTCCCTTTCATTTCTTTATAAAAAGCTTTCACAAGAGAAAGGTCATCCATTTTATGACGCGAAACGACTGTAGCATTTTCATTGGCTGACTCTTTTCTTGGAATAACACGCTCTACATGCATCGCATTTGGATAAACCGAACGAATCTTTTCCATCGGCTGCAGTACAGGGTTTTCATCTAATAATTTCACAAATACGTAGTCTTCACAAACAGGATGCTGCATCAATTCATCAATTTTCGCTTCAACTGTTCTCATTCTACGTTGCGGCGTTAATAACCGTTTCTCAATTGTTATTTCTCCTGCTTCATTTAATTCAACAATGTAATATCCTTTTTTGTGATGCTCTTCCGAAATCGAATACGCGAGCGGTGAACCTGCATAACGAATTGTTTCATTACGTACGTAATGCGCTTGGTGTAAATGACCAAGCGCTGTATAATGAAAATCATCAAAATAATGACTGTTTACATATTCTGCTCCGCCAATTGATAATGGTCTCTCAGCATCACTTGTATTTTCTTCCGCTTCCCCGGACGATGTTACGAAAGCATGTCCGATAAAAACATGACGCGCCTCTTTATCCATACTTTCCGATAACTCATTCATAAAAATACGCATTGCATCATCATGACTACGAATATCATCATTTTTCATCACATGACGGACAATGCTCGGATCCACATATGGAACTAAATGAAAATGCACTTCTCCGTATTGATCATTCATTACAACAGGCTCATATGGATATTGAAATTGTCCAATTATATGCAGCCCTTGCTTCTTCATTAAGCCACTCCCAAAATGAATACGATCTGGACTATCATGATTCCCGGCTATCGCAAGTACTGGTGTCTGTAATTCAATCACAATTTTTTGTAATACTTCATTTAATAAATCTACCGCTTCTGTTGGCGGAATTGCACGATCGTATAGATCTCCTGCAATAATCACGGCATCTGGTTTTTCTTCTTCAACAGCTTGTACGAATTGTTCTAATACATAACGCTGATCTTCTGTCATATAAACACCGTGAACAAGCTTTCCTAAATGCCAATCGGCTGTATGAAAAAATTTCATTTTTTCCTTCCTTTCTTTTTATTAATTCACCGAATGAAGTGAAATAAGCTGATATAAAAGGGTTGTCTTTCCTTCTTCCCATTCCACTTTCTTCACAACTGCACTTCCAATAAGTTCTTGTCCTGCTTTATACACTGGCAATATTTCATCAACTACAAATAAATGATATCCATCTAACATTAACTGAAAGATATTATCTTCCATATGTACTCGCTTCTCTGTTTCGTTTACAATAATCTTTGTATGCATCTCAAATTTCATGCGAAAACACCCCTTTTTTATGTCTCTATTTTAATAGTATAGCGGGCATTACTGATTGACAAGAGAATCAATAAGAAAGGTATGACTTCCCTAATGAAAATCTCCTCCACTAACAACATAATAACTGCAATATATCTCCAACTTTTCATTTGTAGTATGAGAAAAGTAAGAAAAGAATATGAAAACTCCCGCCACTTATCCCATTCGAATCTTCTAGTGAGAGTTTTTCTATATACCATCTTTGGCAGACACCTTTGAAACTGCTTTTTCCAATACGTTATAGGAACCCATTTACATCTCTAATAGCATGATAGACGCAAATAATGTTGTTGATAATTTTGTTAAAATTTTGATTCCTAATACGGTATGTGAAATTAATTATTTGTTAAAAATAAAAATGCCGTTCACGGCACTTTTATTTTTGTAAATAATCCTTCATTACAAAGTATAAAACAACAAATAATAATACTGTTGTCAAAAGCCAAGAAAGAATCGCAATGTAATCATTTTGATTTACTGCAAAACTAATCGCAATTGTTAAGATAAAGACCGGGAATACAAATCGGACTTTATCTTGTATAGTATCATGCTGTGTATCTTCTTGGTGAAAATAGAAAGTTAAACCAATCATAAGAGAAGATAAAATAATGACCGATACTAACAAAGGCCCTGACATTCCGATCTCCCCTTTCTTTCCTTTCTTTGGGCACATTAGACATTCTATACTTATGATAAATAAAACTTATAAGTGAACCTAGTACATAGGACATAATAACAACAAAATAAAAAACCTAAATATAGAAAATATACTATACATATTTATTAAAACCTTTATTCTAAAAAATTACAAATTATATATTTAATAACAATTTTTCAAAACAATATTAATTTATCGTTAGAAGTTGTATATTCCTTTTTCTTTAATGAAAATCCTTCAAAAATAACTCGTCAAAATATGCCAGGTTTTCGTTTCATAAAGTGAAACTTTCATCAGTGGGGGTCTTACTGCCCATAAATGCGGGATAAATTCTCATACTTTCCTTCCTTGCATACTTTTGATTGTTTGTCACTTTTTTATTTTAAAAGATATATTCTTTCAGTCTAAAAACTTTAGCAGGATGATATACAAAACCCGAAAGAACGTATTACTATTGAACATCTCTTTTACTTTCTACAGTATACTCATTTGCTCTTCATTTTAAAACAAAAAAAGACATATAAAATAGCAGGATTCAAGAAATAAAACAAGAAATTTATATACAAAAGCCGAGCTCTTTTTACACCCTTAGACATCGATTTTCCTTGTATAATCATTACATAATATGCTCACTCTGTTTCCTTACAAAATGTCTATTTGTTTAGACGTTTAAACACTTTGTGTTCAATTCCTCCTTGTTAACGTATAACATTTGAATTGGCACAATTCTTGCAAAAAAACAGATGATCAAAAAGGAGGATGTAGATAATGGAAACTAAATTTGCAAATGTAAAAAAACAAAACTTTATTACCATAGTAGAGATAAATAATGCCCCGGCAAATGCCTTATCATCTGCGTGCATAGCTGAATTACGATCTATCTTTTCAATGCTTGCTGAAGATGACGAAACAAGAGCTATTATTCTAACTGGTGCTGGACGTTTTTTCGTAGCAGGTGCCGATATTAAAGAATTTGTTTCGGCACTGGGAGACCAAGAGAAAGGATTAGCAATGGCAACAGCAGGACAGGCACTTTGTGACGAAATAGAAGCCATGAAGAAGCCGGTTATTGCTGCCATAAACGGTCCTGCTCTTGGTGGTGGATTAGAGCTAGCTATGGGATGTCATTTTAGAATTACATCAGATAATGCTATCCTTGGTTTACCAGAATTAAAACTTGGATTACTCCCAACCTTTGGCGGTACGCAACGCCTTAGCAGAATAACAAATATGGCAACAGCTTTAGACTTAATTTTAACGAGTAAACAAGTAAGCGGAAAAGAAGCGGCCGAGCTCGGTCTCGTTCAATTAGTCGTTTCCCAAGAGGAACTGTTACAAACCGCTCTCCTAATTGCTCAATCATACTTAGATGGAAAAAGCATGACTAGCATCACTCGTGCGATAGAATGTATTACACAAGGATATAACGAAAATATGGTTGAAGGCTTGAAAAGAGAGCGCGAAAAATTCTCTGAGTTATTTGTAACTGATGATGCTAAAGAGGGCATTCAAGCTTTCGTAGAGAAGCGAAAACCTAATTTTAGACATTCATAAAAGGAGGACATATTATGACTGATCAAGTTCTATTTTCGATTCACGCAAATGGCGTAGCTACTATTACATTAAATCGCCCAAAAGCATTAAATTCAATCTCATATGAAATGATAGGACCTATTACACAAAAACTAAAAGAATGGGAATCTGATGATCAAATTCATCTTGTCATTATAAAAGGCGCAGGTACGAAAGGACTTTGTGCTGGAGGTGACATTAAAACTCTTTACGAAGCGCGTTTACATGAATCTGCCATGCAAAAAGCAGAACAATTTTTTGAAGATGAATTCCAATTAGATATGCTTGTTTATAAATTTTCTAAACCCATTGTCGCATGTTTAGATGGCTTTGTTATGGGCGGAGGCGTTGGACTCACTTACGGAGCTAGTCATAGAATTGTTACTGAGCGAACAAAATGGGCTATGCCAGAAATGAATATTGGTTTTTTCCCTGATGTCGGATCTGCTTATTTCTTAAATAAAGCGCCAGGGCATACAGGGGGTTATTTAGCATTAACAGCTTCTGTCATTAAAGCTCCTGATGTACTATATATAAATGCTGCAGACTTTTACATGACAAGTGATAATTTGAATACTTTTCTTAATCATATCGAACAAATTGATTGGCATGCAAAAGACATACATACAGCATTAACACAGCTAATCGATGACTATTCTGAGCTTCCTGCTAATGAAAGTGAACTGTCATCATTCCAAACAGAGATTAATAAGCACTTTTCTTATCATACTGTTGAAGAGATTATTCATTCTTTAGAAAAAGATGGGACCCATTTTGCAACTCAAACAAAAGAAATAATGTTGTCAAAATCCCCATTCTCCTTAAAAATAACCTTAAAACAATTTATTGATGGAGAAGAGAAGACATTAGAAGAATGCTTTGCTACTGATCTTGTGCTCGCTAAAAACTTTCTGAGACATGAAGACTTTTTCGAGGGAATACGCTCGGTTGTTATAGATAAGGACCAAAATCCGCAATATAAATATAAACATTTAGAAGATGTTTCAGAAGAGATTGTAAATAACTTCTTCAATCTTCTAAGAAGCTAATTATACAAAATAAAGCTTATGTTATTAAAAAAAGTGTCCAATATCATGGACACTTTTTTTACATTTTTCTTAAAACCAGCGCTCTGTTACTACTTTTTTACGTGTATAAAATTGTACACCATCTTTTCCATTTGTACCTAAGTCACCGTAGAAAGAAGCTTTATTTCCTGCAAATGCGAAAAATGCCATTGGAGCTGGAACGTTTACGTTTACACCAATCATCCCTGCATCGATATTATCACGAAATGTTTGTGCGTGTTTACCACTAGACGTATAAATGACTGCACCATTTGCAAATTTTGATTGGTTTGTAAGCTTAATTCCTTCTTCTAAATCCTTTACTCTCACAATGCTTAATACTGGAGCAAAAATTTCATCTTGCCAAATTTTCATATCTTGATTCACACCATCAAAGATTGTTGCTCCAACGAAATAACCTTCCCCAACTTCTTCATTAATTTTACGGCCATCTACTAATAAAGTAGCTCCATCTGCTATACCGCTATTAATATAGCCTAGTACACGCTCTTTATGAGATTCACGAATTAATGGACCTACATAATTTTCTTCATGGAAACCATCACCGACTTTTAATTTACGCGTTTCTGATACAAGTACATCAATGAATTCATCAGCAATCTCATCCACTACCGCTACAACAGAGCATGCCATGCAGCGTTCTCCACTGCTCGCAAATGCAGAACCAATGACACCTTGTACTGTCTTTTCAATATCGCAGTCCGGCATAACAATTGCATGATTTTTCGCTCCTGCAAGTGCTTGTACTCGTTTTCCATATTTTGTTCCTGTTTCGTATACATAGCGTGCAACTGGCTCAGATCCAACAAATGAAACAGCTTGAATATCTTTATTTTCTAAAATGCTATTTACAACATCTTTTCCACCTTGTACTAGGTTTAAAACCCCTTTCGGGAAGCCCGCTTCATAGAATAATTCTACTAGTCTTTCTGCTAAAAGCGGCGTTCTTTCAGATGTTTTTAATACAAATGTATTACCGCAAGCGATTGCTAATGGGAACATCCATAGTGGAATCATCATCGGGAAGTTGAACGGTGTAATACCAGCAACAACTCCAATTGGGTACCTCCAAATTGAACCATCAATTCCACCTGCAATATTTGGAAGTGCTTGCCCCATCATTAAATTTGGTGTTGATGTTGCCAGCTCTACAGCTTCAATCCCTCGCTGCACTTCGCCAGTTGCATCTTTTAATGTTTTACCATTTTCTAATGTAATGATTTTTGCAAGCTCATCTTTGTTTTCTTGTAAAAGTTGTAAATATTTATATAGCTGTCTTGAGCGATTTGGAACTGGTACTTTAGACCATGTTTCATATGCTACCTTTGCAGCTTCAACAGCACGATCCACATCTTCTTTTGGAGAAAGTGGAACATAAGCAATTATTTTCCCAGTCGCAGGATTCGGAACTGCTTCCACTTCTGTGCCAGTAGATTCTACCCATTCACCATTAATATGATTTTTCACGCGTTTAATTTCTGTTGTAATCATTGTATTCGCTCCTTTTTATTTTTTATATTTGCTAGTATTCATTGTTATTTATGACTAGAGATTAATTGTTCACTTACCTTTTGATATAAAGCAGCCATATCTTTTTCACCATATCCCGCTTTACCAGCTTCATCATACAAATTCAAAAGCATTTCACTCACTGGTAAGTGAAGCTCACCTTCTTTTGCTAAATCAACTGCAAATCCTAAGTCTTTCTTTAGTAGATTTACAGTAAATCCTGGTTCATAGTTTTCTGGCGCAATAAAGCTTTTATAATTGCGCTCATAAATTCTACTTTGTCCATAACTCACATTTAAAATATCAAACATTTTATCTAAATCCATATTGTTCTTCTTTGCTAATGTCAAAGCTTCACTAACACCTGCTGTATAAAAACCAATTAATAAGTTATTAATCAATTTTACAGTTGTACCACTATCAATTTGCTCACTCACATGAAATATATTTGCTCCCAATACTTCCATCACTGGTAAACCTTTTTCATATACTTCTTTTGGTCCACCAACCATAAAAGTTAATGTGCGGGTTTCCGCTCCAATTACTCCACCACTAACCGGCGCTGCCAAGAAATCGACTTTTTTATCCTTCGCAGCATCTGCAAGCTTTTTATTTAGTTGCGGAGCTACTGTGCTTGTATCAATTAAAACAACATTCGAATGACTATTCTCAATTAAACCTTCTTCTCCAAAATAAACAGCTTCAACAGCTCGCGGTGACGGTAAACTTGTAAAAATCAAATCGCATGTTTCTGCTAATTTTCCAATTGATAAACCGATGATTCCCCCTTCTTTCTCGAAGGAAGCTTCAGCATCTTTATTTAAATCGACTCCATATACCGTATAATTTGATTTGACTAAATTTTTAGACATTGGAAGACCCATATTACCTAAACCGATAAAACCAATCTTTCTCATACTGCTCTCCTCCTATTTAAACAATATATTTCCCGCGATTTATAATCGTTTTTGCAATTTCTCTCTTTTTCGTAAACAAGTTCGTGTATAGAGGTACTGACAGTTGACGAATTTCATCTAGAATGGCATTTCTAGTTTGCTCTTCTTGCACCGCTGCAGAAAGAAGAACAATTGCTGCTGATTCTACTTTTCGATATCCTTCTTCACAAAGCACATCCGTTATAAACTGTTTTGTACGTTCTTTTTCTTCACCATTTTTACTTATCGCTTTCCTTGTACGTAAAAATGCCGATTCCATTACATATACATCTTTCAACATGTCTGCTAACACGCGTGAATATTCTTGTTCTTGTTCGATTTTTAATTCAGGAGTTCGAGATAGCGTTTTCAAAGATTGCTTCAATAATTGTTTCGATAATAAAATATAACGATGATTTCGTTCTACATTTTCAAATGTGTCTTCATCTACTTGGTTCCCTAGTTGTTTCGTTTGTTTCATCAACATTTTCGCAACTGTTAAGCGGTTAATTTCATTCGTTCCTTCAAATATACGGCTAATTCTAGCATCACGATATAATCGTTCTACTTCATATTCCTGCATATAACCATAACCACCATGAATTTGTACCGCTTCATCTACAATATTTCCAAGTGTTTCTGAAGCATTCACTTTGTTGATCGCACACTCCATTGCAAATTGAGACATTTTCTGCATAATACCTTCATCACTCTCATGAATTGCTTCATCAATTACGCCTGCTGTTCGATAAGCTGCGCTCTCTGCACCGTATGTAGCGATAATCATATTTGCAATTTTCTCTTGAATCATCGTGAAATCAACTAATTCTGTTTGAAACTGTTTTCGTTCTTTTCCGTATTGAACAGATAGGCCAATCGCTTGCTTTGCTGTTCCAATATTTCCGAAAGCAAGTTTCAATCTAGCAAAATTGAGAATATTAAGAGCTACGTGATGTCCCTTTCCTACTTCCCCTAGTACATTTTCAGCAGGAATGACGACATCCTCTAAAATCAATGTCGCAGTTGAAGAACCTTTAATACCCATTTTCTTTTCTTCTAGGCCAATCGAAACGCCTTCACATGTTCTTTCGACAATAAATGCTGTCATTCCTTTATTTGTCTTTGCAAAAACAACATATACGTCAGCCATATGAGCATTTGTAATCCATTGTTTTTCACCATTTAATGTCCAAGCTGTTCCTTCTTCATTTAAGACAGCACTTGTTTTTGCACTTAATGCATCAGATCCAGCATTAGGTTCTGTTAAAGCATAAGCTCCAATCCATTCACCTGATGCAATTTTAGATAAGTATTTTTCCTTCTGCTCTTTTGTTCCGTAATATATATATGGCAGCGTTCCTACTCCAGCATGAATATTAAAAGAAACACTAAAGGCTCCTGCATATCCCATCTTTTCCGCCACAAGCCCAGAAACTGCTTTCCCTAATTCAAATCCACCATACTCTTCTGGAACCTCTATACTCAACAATCCAAGTTCTCCAGCCTTTTCAAACAACCTGCGGGAAACTTGATAATTGTGCTGCTCGATATTTTCAATTTGAGGAACAATTTCCTGTTTCACAAATTGTTCTGTTGTTTTTGCGATTAAATCTTCATCACTTGAAAAATCCTCAGGTGTAAAAAAGGTTGTATTAAGCTCCTGATTCAGCGAAAAAAATTCGTCCCATTGCAACTTTGTTTTCTCCATCCGTATCCCCCTATCATTTCGGTCTTCATTTTATTTATAAGCAAAATCTATGCCAATCTAAAAACTTGATAGAACAAGGGCAAAATGAAAAGAAAACGTAAAACCGTCTAGACAGTTTTACACTTGATATAATAATTGTTTAGATTTTGAATCTTGACAATTTATTATAAAGGGTCGCCCTAGAAATCCCTAGCATTGCCGCTGCTTTTGACTTATTTCCTTTTGCTTCTTTTAAAACGCGTTCAATTAATCCTTTTTCTTCCTCTTCACGCACCACTTTCATCGCTTCTTGTTTTGCTGGTAAAGACTGAATCATAGGTACTAATTTCTTTTGCTCTATATCCCGATAATAGAATTCTTCCGGTAAATCCTTAGCCCGTATATGTGCATCATCTGATAGTGCAAACAGCCTTTCTAACACATTGATTAATTCCCTGACATTACCCGGCCAATTATAATGGAACATAAGGCGTAATACCTCTTTATCAAGTGTCTTTTCTTCGGCACCATACATTTGACATAACTTTTGTAAATGTTCTTCGACAATGAGTGGTATATCTTGTTTTCGAAAGCGAAGCGGTGGAATATGAATCGGAATAACATGAAGACGATGATATAAATCCTCCCTAAAGGTTCCTTCTCTAACCATTTGTTTTAAATCTTTATTTGTCGCTGCGATTAGCCTGAAATCAACAGGAATTGGATGTGTACTACCTATTCTTTCTATTTCCCTTTCTTGTAAAACACGTAAAATTTTCACTTGTGTTAATAGGGACATATCGCCAATCTCGTCTAAAAATAATGTTCCATGATTTGCAAGTTCAAACTTCCCTGCCTTCCCATTCTTTTTCGCACCTGTAAAAGCACCTTCTGCATAACCAAACAATTCAGATTCTAGTAAATTATCAGGAATAGCAGCACAGTTCACACTAATAAATGGACCATTTTTTGTTATACCGGTATCATGTATAGCACGTGCAAATTGCTCTTTACCAACACCGCTTTCCCCAGTAATTAATACGGATGCTTTGGATCCAGCTGCTTTTCGAGCCATTTTTTTCGTTTCAGAAATTGTTTGGCTTTCTCCAAGAATATCTTCAAATCGAATCTGCTTCTTTTTCGGTTTAGAAAACGTTGGTTTGATTGTCCTATCCTTTTGATCAAATCGTTCTAGTATTTTATAAATATCTGAAATCCCCTCATGAATAAGCATCCCTACAGCACCTATCACTCTTCCATGCTTCCAAATCGGCATCCGGTGCACAACTAGATTTTGTCCTTGCAGACGGTGTACTTGATTTCTTTCTGGTACTCCTGTTTTTAATACAACTGGAAGCCGTGTATTCTCAATTACATTTTCAGCGCGCTGCCCAATTGCTTCTTCTTTCGTTACACCAACAAAGCGACTGTACGTTTCATTAAACATTTGGATAATTCCATTTTCATCTACAATTGCGATTCCTTCATATGCAGTATCAAAGCAAAGTTTAAACCACTCAATCGTTTGATGTGCACATTCGATTTCTTGAACTAAACCTTGGTGAAACGCTAATAATTCCTTGTTACTGACCACTCCTTTGAGCTCTCTGTTTTCCTCACAAGTAACGTAAAGTGGGATATTCTCCAACTCGCTTAAAGAAAACTCTTCCCGTACCTTATAGAAAGAATGCCTCAGTATAGTAACAATTGGTTCATTCCACTCTGAGTGATTCTCTAACCACTTTACACAATCAATTAGTTTCACAACTCCAATCACATGATTATTTTCTAAAACAGGGAGTTCTGTACTCTCTGATTCAGCTAGTAGTCGTAATGCTTCTCGAATCGTATTATCTTTTTTCAAAATATACGGGTCCTGCTTCATCCAGTTTCGAACAAAGTCATATTTTGCAGCCATCATAACTTGATTTCCCCTCCTCTAGAATGTCTATTCCTCTCTTTTACTATCTGTACACACGCTAGTTTCTTTCTATAAAGGAACTAATATTATGATAAAGTGGAACTACACAAATGAAGATTTTGTTTCTTCTTCGTTCAAAAACTTTTATCAATCTCATTTTTACCATCCGTTAATATGACAAAAAAGCGATGATTCATTTCACATCAAGCAGGTGTTTTTGCTAAAAATGTGTATCATCGCTTTCTTATTTTATCTCGCTATTTTGGGACAGTAAGACTCCCATCTTCCACGATTTAAAGAAGAGCGAGGAAGATAGATGGGTGACAACTGCTGGCATGCGCCCGATTGCTTTAACATATCCAGCAATGAGGGAGATGCCCCCTCTACTGCTGGAAGTTTCACTTTATCTATTGCCCCTCAGATAAGATTGTTTTTGCAATTCCTTTATCTAATTCTTCAAAATCATGATACGAAATCGTTTCATATAATTCACTTCTTGTTTGCATATCAGAAAGCCCTTCTTTTTGCGATCCTTCTTCTTTTATAAGATGAAAAATACGCTCATAAGCCTTTGCTGCTACGCGAAGAGACGTCACTGGATATATGACCATTTGATAACCGATATTAGCAAACTCTTCAGCAGTATAATACGGTGTTTTTCCAAATTCGGTCATATTAGCAAGTAAAGGTACTGTTACTTTCTTTGTAAATAAACGAAACTCTTCCTCTGACTGTAAAGCTTCTGGGAAAATAGCATCTGCACCTGCTTCTATGTAAGCAATTGCTCTCTCAATCGATGCATCTAATCCTTCAACTGCACGAGCATCCGTACGAGCTACAACAACCATCGATGGCGCTACTTCTTTTATCACTTTAATTTTTTGTTGCATTTCTTCAATGGAAACAAGTTTTTTCCCATTGAGATGTCCACACTTTTTAGGGAGCTGCTGATCTTCAATTTGAACAGCGGCTACATTTGCTTCCACCATCTCTACAGCAGTTCTCGCTACATTTAACACTCCACCAAATCCTGTATCAATATCGACAAGAAGAGGTAAATCCGTTGCTCTAACAAGATCTCTTGCTCTTTCAGCTACTTCAGTAGATGTTACAATGCCTAAATCTGGTAAACCCTTACTTGCTGTATAAGCAGCTCCTGATAAATAAAGAGCTGAAAATCCAGTATTTTTTGCAACAAGAGCAGCCATCGCATCATGTGCACCAGGAATTTGCAAGATTTCAGGTGCTTCTACTAAAGTTCGGAATCGATTGGCAAGTTCTTCTTGTGTTGACTGTTTATTTACAACCCAAGCCATTCTTATTCCCCCTATACTTAAATTAAGAAAAGATCTACAAATTCATTTACATTCATATTTTCTAATTTTTCTTCATTCAAACAAGCTTCATGAATTTTTTCTTGTTGTTTATTAGAATAATGAACAGCCATATTTGCAGAGAACTTTTGAACAACCTTTGGAATCGCTTCGTCTCTACGGAAACGGTGACCTAATGGATATTCACATTCTACGTTTTCTGTTACTGTACCATCTTTAAAATGAATTTGAACAGCGTTGGCGATTGAGCGCTTGTTCGGATCAAGGTAATCTAAACTGTATTGTTTATTTTCAACAACAACCATCTTATTTCGTAATTCATCTACGCGAGGGTCAGAAGCTACTTCATCCTCATAATCATCTGCAACAATGTCACCTTTTAATAAACCGATTGCAGTAATGTATTGCAAGCAATGATCGCGGTCAGCTGGGTTATTTAACGGACCCTCTTTATCAATAATACGAACTGCTGATTCATGTGTCGTAATTGTAATACGGTCAATTTCATCTAATCGTTCTTTCACTTCTGGATGTAATTTCACTGCACATTCTGCAGCTGTTTGAGCATGGAATTCTGCTGGATATGATACTTTAAACAATACATTTTCCATTACATAAGAATCTAAAGGTCTTGCTAATTTTAGTTCTTGCTTGTTAAACAATACATCTTGGAATCCCCATCCTGGTGCAGATAATGCTGTTGGGTAACCCATTTCACCTTTTAATGCAGTAAGTGCAAGATGAACACCACGGCTTGTTGCATCCCCAGCTGCCCATGACTTACGTGAACCCGTATTTGGAGCATGACGATATGTACGAAGACTAGAGTTATCAATCCATGCATGAGACAATGCATTAAAGATTTCTTCACGCGTGCCACCAAGCATTTTAGTAACAACTGCTGTTGTCGCTACTTTTACGTATAACACATGGTCAAGACCAACGCGGTTTAAACTATTTTCTAATGCAAGTACACCTTGGATTTCATGTGCTTTAATCATCATTTCAAGTACATCTCGTACTTTTAATGGTTCTTTTCCTTCTGAAATACGAACGCGGCTTACATAATCTGCAACAGCTAAAATACCACCTAAATTATCAGACGGATGTCCCCATTCTGCTGCAAGCCATGTATCGTTATAATCTAACCAACGAATCATACATCCGATATTAAAGGCACCGCGTACTGGATCAAGTACAAATGATGTTCCCGGTACACGTGTACCATTTGGCACAATTGTTCCTGGTACAACTGGTCCTAGTAATTTCGTACACTCTGGATATTGCAGTGCTAGAATTCCACATCCAAGCGTATCAAGTAACACATAGCGTGCCGTACTGAATGCTTCTGAGCTTGTCACCTCTTTATTTAGTACATAATCCGTAATTTCTTCTAAAATTGCATCTTTTTGTTTAATTTCATTTGTTTTAATCACGCTATCCTTCCCTTTCTGTCGACAATTCGTTATTATTAAGAATGGGTGTCGGTCAAACACCCACCTGGCGGGCGGCCTTAACAACTCCCCAGTTGTTTTTATTTGCTAAGCACATGTCGCTCGCCAATATAATTTACACGTGGGCGGAACAATCGATTATTTGTATGTTGCTCAATCACATGCGCACATAAGCCTACCGTTCTTGAACTGAAAAAGATTGGTGTGTACAGTTGAATTGGAATACCTAACATCCAATAGACTGGAGCAGCATAATAATCTAAGTTTGGATAGATTCCTTTTTCCTTCTCCATAATCTTTTCTCCAGCTTCACACATTTCATATAATGTATAATCGCCTTTCACATCACATAACTGTTTTAATGCTTCCTTCATCATGAGTGCTCTTGGATCTATCTTCTTCATGTAGACGCGATGTCCAAATCCCATAATTTTTTCTTTGTTATACAGTTTCTTTTGCAGTAATTCTTCAAATTTCTCAACAGTACCCGCTTCAAGCAGCATGTACATTACTGCCTCATTGGCACCTCCATGTAAATTACCTTTTAAAGAAGCAACCGCTCCGGTTAAAGCACCGTATAAATCTGATTGTGTAGACGCAATTACTCTAGCCGTAAAAGTAGAATTAGGCATCTCGTGTTCACTATACAGAACAAGTGATTTATCAAATATTTTTTCTTCTAATGCAGAAGGTTTCTTACCCGTAAGCATATGGAAGAAGTTCGCACTATAAGATAACTCTTGCATTGGTTCGATTGGTTCTTCATTATTCAAAATTCGATAACTGTTAGCTACTATATTCGGCACTTTACTTAACAATTTATAAGCACGTTTTTTATTAACATCCAATGAGCGATCATCAATTTCATTGTCATAGCCAGAGAGCGCAGAAATTCCCGTGCGTAACCCGTCCATCGGATGCGTTTGTTTTGGCAATGCTTTTAAAACATCAAAAACACCAGTAGGAACTTCATATTCATGCTTTAGCGTTTCTTCTAATGCCGCTTTTTCATCCGAATTAGGAAGTTTCTCCTCTAATAAAAGATGAACAATATCTAAATAACTTTTTGTTTTAGATAACTCAATCAAGTCATACCCTTGAATAACGATTTCTCCTTTTTTTGTATCAAGAAAAGAAATCTTTGTCTCTGCTGCAACTACCCCATCAAGTCCTGGAAAATAATTATTTTCAGCTCCCATTTTACCTTCCTCCCATCCAAATAGATCTTCGTTTACATTTCTGTAAGCCTTTCCAAGATTGCACAAATATATTTCCCACAATATTCTCCTCTAGCTATTTCATCCACTAATAAAGAATACGCGGTAAGCAGCGTACAAGGTTTTTCTATGTTTAGATTGTTCATAATAATAGTTTTGAAAGAGTTGAGAAATCTGGCACATGTTCCAAACAAAGAACTTCCTATAGCTCCATACTTATTAATCAATTTCGAAAATAAAAAAGCAACTTCCCAAGAAGCTGTTACTATACGAAGAGATACTAAAAAATACAGTTTCTACCTTCGCACTTAACACCTCCTATCCACATAGGCTATGATGTGTACTAAAACGGGCAAGGGCCTAACAAATACAGCTACTGGACAGCCTAACTCCCCTTTTAAAAAGCTAGAACAACCATTGTATCTCTACCCGTTTTATATCTCTTTCATTTTCTACTCAAATATATCAGACTTTTTGAACAATTACAATTTATTTTATATTATTAATTTTCTTATATTTTATCAATTTGTTTTATTAATATATTTTTCATTTTCATTTAACTTCTGGCTTTCTAATAATGAATTGCAGCTTTCGTCAATGGATAGATACCTCCTTTCATATCATGATTTTCAATAAAAAAAGATAGCTACACGCTATCCTTTTTACATATTTATATCGTATTAACGGGCAGTAAGACACCTACCTCAAAGTTGGAGCAACCCAAAGAAGGTAGGTGGAAGATAACTACCAATAAAGCCCGACTGGACGGGACTTCCATCAGTGGCGGATGTCCCCCACTGATGGAAGTTTCACTTTATACTTGTAAATTCTACTTCAACCATGACCCGACAATCGGATATTGAAAAGGTCGATCTTTTATCGCACGAATGATACCGATGATTGGAGTAATTAAGGCCATTAATCCAAAAATAATTAAGAACGGAATTCCAATTAATATCCAAGAAAAAAATACTGAAATAGCAATTAATACACCTATTACAAAATGAAATATAACTGCCTGTAATGATAAACTTTTAATTTCTCGATCGGAACTAACAAGAAATATAATAAACGGAACTAATACAGGTGCAAACCAAGTACTAGCATGAATGAATATTTTCAGTCCTTTATGCTCCATTTAAAAATTACTCCTTCTCATTTATTTTTCCTTATTATGTAATATTTTACAGTATATCCTATTCGATGTGAATGAATCTTAAGACTGATTTATATTCATTCAAAAGTTGGATAATTTTATTAGCTTTTATTAGCACTATTTTGATTGCTACGAGACCAGACAATGACTGGGATAAGCAGTAGTGAAAGGATAGCTCCGGCAAATGAAAGGGTTGCGTAACTAGAATGAGCGACGACCATGCCAGATAGCGCCCCCCCAGATGCCCCCGCCAAAGCGATTAATACATCAACAGATCCTTGCGTCTTTGCGCGAACGGTTGGAGTAGTTGCATCCACAATGAGCGCAGTACCGCTAATCAAACCAAAGTTCCAACCAAGCCCAAGCAAAGCGAGAGCGATGATGAGTACTAACATAGAATCAGTAGGTGCAACGGCGGCAAGAACACCAGCAGCAAGTAGAGTGATACCAGAAGCGATTGCCATCGCAGTACGTCCAATCTTATCTACGAGGATACCAGTCAAAAGAGATGGTAGGTACATTGCACCGATATGAAAACCAATTACCAGTCCTACCTCTTTCAAGCCATGTCCATGATGCCCCATATGTACAGGTGTCATTGTCATAATTGAAACCATGACAATCTGAGTTAAGACCATGATTGTGGCACCAACAACAATTTCTCGCTTTTTTATTGCTAGTTTACTAGAACTCTCATCTAAATGAGTACTCTCGTTCGTTCCCTGCACATCTGCAATTGCTTTCGCAACAACGAGAGGGTCTGGGCGAAGTAGAGCTAGAAGGACCAAACCAGCAAGGATATAAGCTGCAGCTGCCAAAATGAACGGACCGGCTAGTGCAGGGACTTTAATCATTATTGCAAATCGACCCATTACATCAACTAAATTTGGCCCTGCGACGGCACCTAAGGTGGTTGATACCATTGCAATACTGATTGCTGTTGCTCGCTGTGTAGAATTTGCTAAATCTGTACCTGCATAGCGAGCTTGTAAATTTGTAGCAGTTCCAGCACCATAGATGAGTAATGAAGAAAAAAGAAGTACAAGATTATTAGTTAATGCTGAAATCACTACTCCGATTGCGCCGATACCGCCAGCCAAAAATCCTGCCGCGAGTCCTAAACGTCGTCCAAAACGCTGAGAGAGTCGCCCTACAAGTAGCGCTGCCCCAGCAGAACCTAAAGTGAACAACGCAGACGGAACCCCTGCAAAACTATCTGTACCTAGCATGTCTTGTGCAAGAAGTGCTCCGACGGTTACACCTGCTGCAAGTCCCGCACCACCGAAAATTTGTGAAATAACAACGATGATCAACGTCCTTCGATATAACTGTCGCTGTTTTTCTGGAGAATCAATGTAACTTTGTAACCAAGCCGGTTGGTTTTCTAAAGCTTTTGAATCATCAACTTTTTGTAACATCACTCAGTCCACCTTTCATAGGAACTGACTTTGCATATTGTATAAACCAATTGTTAAAGTCTTCTTTCCGATAAGATCTCAATACGAATCTCTCATTTTCAGAACACAAGCTAAATTCTCTCAAATTAATTCTCCTAACCTCACATTATTTACACTTATTCACTAAACAAAAAGTTCTGATAATAACAATTTATCATATTACTTCACTACCCACTAATATTCATTTCACTTTAATCAATTTTTCAGCTATTTTGTGTCTCCTTTACATTTAACATTCTAAAAAACGCTCCAATTTTGTTCCTTGTTTTAAATGTAAAGATACACAGACTGCTGCACAATGAAATAAATAGACTCATATCATACTCCATATACCTAGACATATTCCGAAGCAGAAAGGTGGGAAAACAATGACATCTTATATAGATTACACCTCCCCTTCTATCCAATTCACTCAAGATGTAAGTAAAAGTAATTTTTTCACAAAGGATGCGCAAAATTATATAAACGTGTTAGGGATTCAACAATTAAATACATTAGATAATACATCTTTACTAGACATTTTTTTAAGCATGGATAATGTTATAGAGCCTCATGTACACCAAAATGCCGCTGAACTCGTTTATTGTATTTCTGGTGCAGCTGTCGTTTCCTTACTTAACCCATTTACGAATCAAATTCTTAATTTCCCTATAAAGCCGGGTCAAGTTACTAATGTACCGCAAGGTTGGTGGCATTATGAAATTGCCACTGTAGACAATACACACTTATTAGCCGTTTTTAATGCTCCTACTCCAGAAGTTATTTTTGGATCAGATATTTTAAGATTAACTCCATCCAACGTAATGGCTCATACTTATTGTCTCAATGAACAGCAATGGAAACAGGCGGTAGCTCCTATTCAATCTACTACTGTAATTGGCCCTCCAAAAGACTGTAATCAAAATCGAAATACAATACAGCATATACCCAATCAAAATCAAACACATACACAACATCCATCTTATTATTACCAACAACAAATTCCATTTCATCCATATTGGGGGTATTAATATAGAAAACTATTTTTAAAATCCATTAATAATATAGATATTTACAAACACTCCATACTTAACTGTTAGTTTTCCAATTTCTTTATACTTTATATAAGGACAATAATGTCAGTAAAAAAAGCTGCCTCTCATGAGCCAGCTTTTCTCATTATATATGTGAAATCCACATTCCATACCTCGAATACATTGCTTGCAACTTCGCAAATGTCTCATCACACCATGTCTTTGAATTAAAATCACCAACTGCAATGCGATGATTCCCATCATCTAGACACTGTACCCAAACACCATAACCAGGTAATACTTCTTTAATTTTTTTCACTACATCTGCAGTCCACTTAATAGAATCAAAATCCCCTACATAAATACGATAGGACTCCCTGCCTATAAACCATTCTAACGGCTTGTCCCCTGTTAATAGGTTCACATCAACTTTCCCAATCCCTTCAACATAACCATTATCACTGTATTGCCACAAGTCACTCGCATAATCAGGTTTTACCTGTGGTGTTCCGTCATTTGTTCCATAACGAGGTAACCATATGAAATCTGCATTCACATTTTGCAATCCGTAAGATCCATACATATAGTGCGATACATATAAACCTACTTTCCATCCAGCCTCCTTACATGTATCAATAAAGGTTTGTGACGCTTCTGCTAGATTAGCAGCTCCACAATTCGTTAAAGTGTCTTCCTCGACATCTAGGACTAGAAATTCAGCATTAGGGCTTACACGGTTCATAAAGTCTTTCGCCTCTACAATGGCATCTGCCGCGGTTACATAGCATCCGTAAGCATAAGCTGCATGGGGAATACCTCGTGCTTCTAAATGTTCCACATGGTCTGTATATATATCGTCTACTTTTCTGGAACCATACTGCACACGGCAGATTGCTAAGTCAATGTGCTGAGCAGCTAAATCCCAATTTATATTTTCATTCCATTTTGAAATATCTATGATATATCCCATGATTTATTTTCTCCTTGTGGATTATTGTATTCGATAGCTTGTCTCATGATCTGTATAAACGCTTAGAACAACAACAAATCCTTCTTGTTTTATTATTATCTCAGTACATCCCGCTTAATTTTGTTCTTCTTTTTTCATCAGAACACATCATACTTTATAAGCTGTTCCATTCAATATATATCTCCTCCCCTCACACTACCTTTCTACTTCAATTACATTTCTTTATATATATAAAACACTATGCTATAATTTGGTGAAACAATATTGCATTTTCTTTTAAATTCTTCACCTAGTAAACGTAATTCTTCTTGTGTAACATTAGTAAGTTTAGACATAAAATGGGTCATCCTTCCATGCAGTATGCATGGAAGGATGACCCATTTCGTTAAATTTTATTTATTTCTTTAACTTGATGGCTATAACCCGTTTTATAGATGCCTTTTTAATTCCATTACTTATATACATTAAGTATTACTGTAAAACGCTGATTTCCATGAGGTACAACTTGATGAATCTCAACGTATTGTGCTTCAAACTCACGACGAGTATTCTCATTCAATTTTAACAAAGCTTGAGTCAACGTTTCTCCTTCATGAAGTTCTAACTCATCATAACCTTGTTGTTTAATCATCCATCCCGCTCCTTTCACCAATTTAATTTACATTTTGCAAATGTTGAATTCATCAGAACGAATGGAAATGTTGCAAGTCATTTCCAAGATAGTGATTTTACATTTTTTAAACATAACATTAGTGTAACTATGCTCAATAAGATGCAAAACAGTATGACGAATACGATTATTATCACACTCGCCGTACTGGAATATGTCTTAATTTATTTTAATTAACTTCAATAATTCAAGTAAGGGAATCTTCCCCTCCGTTCAAACTAACTTTGTATTAAAAGGATTATTTTGTTTAAAAAAGCCAACTTTTTCATTGACAATAGACACGCACTTTTTAACTCCATACCACATAATGTAATGTAAATTCGCCGTGAAATTTACAACTTTTGCTCTCATTGTTTGTTTCCTCATCAAAAGGAGGAATATAGTATGGGTTTTGATGGTGGTCATAGAGGCTTCTTTGGCGGATTCGCCTTACTAATTGTGTTATTTATCTTATTAATCATAATCGGTTGCGCTTGTTGGGGCGGCGGATATGGTGGCGGATACGGATACTGCTAAGAGAAGGCACTCAATTCGAGTGTCTTTATTTATTTGTCCAGTACTTTCCACTCACTTCACTACAAAATGAAATTTTTATTTTAATCCCTTCGCAATTCCATAAATATGCAGTCGAACCCTTTCAGAGAATGAATCATATAGTGATTTAAGCAATCCCTGATAAAGTAGGTGAAAATATGCCATCTGTTGTTGGGAACTTAGTCGTTCAAAATAGTAACGGTTCTTTTAACTTAGGAGACTTCTATAATGTATCTCCGAAAGAAAATACGAAAGCTTATAATGGATCCGGTTCATCTAACGTTGCTTTTGTTCTTAATACCTTTAACGGTGTAAGCGGTACGAATACATTTGATTCAGATGTAGCTGATCAAAATCAAATTGGAACAGTCTAAAATTATTTATCCTTTTCTCTCCACTGTATAACATTTCAAATCCCGTTTATACTACAGCTAATTTTAGCGAAGCGACACCATATTTTTTTGTAGAGCAGTTATCTTTTGCTAGCTGCTCTTTTTATTGAACTTGTACCACTTTCGTTTTCCTTCATTACGATAATCCTCAAACGGATCAAATTTTACTGACATGAATAAGTTTCCATTAAACAGCTATTATTTTTTATTATTATTTACTATAAATTGTATTCAGTTCCATACGGAATCGTTGAAAAAGATATTCCATATTGTGTAACATGCATTGGGTAAAAATATTGCACCGGATAGTAAGGTTGCATACTTTGTTGCATTTGTTGCATTTGTTGCGCCTGTTGCTGTGCTTGTATTGCTTGTTGAACAGCTTGAATTGTACTTTGCGCTCCACTAGACGTTACACTAGCACCATACCCAGCAGGAGTTCTCATTTGGTTGTTAAGATAAGAATAAAACATTATTATTCAACTCACTTTCGTATAAGTTACTACAAAATATGTTATGAAGATTAATTTCGGAAAGTGTTAAGTAAAACGAATCATCTAATTCGTTTCCTTCCTACCAAATAACGCTTTTGTTATAAAAGTTTCACTAATTTTTTATCCGCACTTTCATTTAACAACGAGGGCTTAATCTTTCCCATTAGTAAATCTCCGTTTCTTTAAACAAGTTATTTTATATATTCCAAAGGTCACTATTTATATCACTGTTATATTTATATTCAATCTTTTCTTTTCCACACTTTTCACACTTATAAAAACTAGCTGTCCCTATCTGCCCTGTTTTAAAATTTTCACTATCTTCAGTTTTAATGAATTTATATTTGTGTATACATTTAGGTTCTCTTACTTTATTCATCCATTTTCCTAACATAAAGTAATCCTCTCCTTTAAAAAGTATTCCACCTGCATTTACATATTTAGAATATCCTACAAAAGATTTCCAATCAACGAACGCGTTTTCTTACTCTCTTTGCATCATATTTGACCCATGGTGTACAAAAGTGTTATTTTGTTAAGTTTTAAATATACTCGAAACAAAATTCGTTTGATGATATAACGTTTTAAATTGGAATAGAATTACTATTAAGTTAAAAAGAAAGGAGCTAACGAAAATGAATAAATGGATAATCGCTCTTATCTACTCTTTCCTCTTCACAATCCACTGTTATTTTTCAATTAAAATATTACTTCTGTCAGCTATTAATGCCACTACATTTCCTAATCCTCATTTTTTCTATAGTACATTTGTATTAATATGTGGAATTTGAATATTAGCATTTGGAATTAGAAAATATATCTCTACTTCTACAAAAGATGAAAAAGAGCGCCAGAAGCTTAAAATCATATTTTCTATCTTTTCAGCTTTATCTGGATTTACTACAATAATGATATTTTTTATTTGAGCCTAATTTTTAATTATTTTTACAATCTTCACCTTCCTCCTGAATAAATTTCAATATTCCATTCATTAATAAACGATTAATTTCTACTTATGAAATAACATTACAAGCCCCGAAAGCACTTTGTGAAAAAATACAAGAGGAAAAGAAACATTATACTTTGATTTAGTGCGTCTTATCTTTTACAGGAATCCCTACCATTTCAAAAGTTTGACACATTTGGAGAAAAAGCTTATAAAGAAAAGTGAAGTCCCTAATATCCGCTGCCACGATCTTCGGCATACTCATGCGACTTTAATGGTAAAACAAGGTATTCATTTGAAAACTGTAAGCGAGCGATTAGGAAACAAAAGAATAGGTATTACAATGGATACTTATTCTCATGTAGTTCCAGGACTTCAAGAAACCGCGGTGGACCAATCTGCAAACGAATTATTCGGAAATAAAACAGTTCGTTAGAAGTTTTGACTTTCCGACAAAATTACCACCTAAAAAACAACAAATTATAATTATGAAAAAGGAGTCAAAAACATGAAAGAAATCAAATCTGAACAAGAGTTTCGCGATCTTATCGCAAAGGAAAACCCAGTAGTAGTAAAGTTCTTTACAACATGGTGCCCAGATTGTGTACGTATGGATAACTTTATCGATGACGTAATGGAAGAGTTCAATAAATTTGAATGGTATTCTATTAATAAAGATGAGTTCCCAAGCATTGCTGAAGAATATCAAGTAATGGGAATCCCAAGTTTATTAGTGTATCAAAATGGTGAAAAACTTGGTCATTTACATAGTGCGAATGCAAAGACAGAAGAACAAGTTACTGAGTTTTTAGAAGTATATTAAAATAATATGAATAACACACAAGAAGCTCAACAAGTTTGGAATTAATACCGGACTGAATAAGTCTAAATTTAAACAGCCTACTGTATATATGCAGTAGGCTGTTTTCTTATATTTTGATTTTCTTAAGTTACTAATTTCTTCATGAATTGTTTCTTTCGATAATCAGTTGGTGTTAAACCTGTTTTCTTTTTAAAAAATGCTATGAAATAAGTTGAGTTTGGTATACCTATCTCCATTCCAATATCTGTTTAGATAAAGTGAAACTTCCATCAGTGGGGGTTTTCTTTATCCCCTACCTATTTTCTTCACTTCTCTCTCAATCTTGAGATAGGAGTCTTACTTCCCTTTAATGCGGGATAAATTTTTCTTTTTCCATCTCTCTATTTCAGTTATAGCCCCCTATTCCTTTAATCATTTAAAGATAAACCCTTACTTTTACTTGTAGTTTTAGTTGTAGCGATATAAACACCTATCAATACCATAACCATTCCTATTATTTGTTTCCAAGTTATTGTAGAACCATATAATAAAACAGAAATTAATGTTGTAACAATTGGAGTAAGATTTAAATAAATACTTGCTTTACTAGCTCCAATTTGTTCGACACCTTTATTAAAAATAATGTATCCAACAAGTGTACCGCATATAATCATGTAAAATATCTCGACCCATCCTTGCATTGAAAAATTTAAAACCTTTCCCCATCCCCCTTCAAACAGAGAACTAATCGCAAGGAAAACAGAACCCATTACTGTCATAATTGTAGTTGCGAATAATGGAGATACATCTTTCATCACCAATTTTCCAACTAAACCATAAAGAACTCCACATGTTAATGCCGCAATAAATAATAAATCTCCTATATTGAATGATAAAGAAAGAAACGTATCTAATGATCCTTTTGTAATAACAAAAACAACTCCTACTAATGATAAAACTAAACTAATGCCCACTTTACTATTCCATGTTTCGTTTAAAAATAAAATTGCTCCTAGTGTAACAAATACTGGCATCGTTGCAATAATTAAAGAACCATTAATTGCAGAAGTATAATTAAGCCCTAAAAAGAAAAACGCATTATATCCAAAGATACCAGTCAATGATACAAGTAATAAACCTTTCCATCGTTTTTTTAAAGCCTTTATATCCCATTCAGATTTAATCGTAACATAAATCATTAAAACGACTCCTGCAATTGCAAATCGAAGCGTCGCTGCAACAAGTGCTGGTATTTCTGTAACTACATGCTCAGCTGTAGAAAACGACCCACCCCAAAATAAAGGTACTAGTAACATTAACCAATACATACTGTTTGATTTATTTTTACTCTCCACCTATTAATCCTCCCCAATTTATTTTTCACTTTTCGACCATCATGTTAACAAGTTTAAACTTATAAACATGATGGTCGAAAAAATTAGTCACCACCTTCAATTGTTAAAATTAATTCTTTAATATGTTTCACAAACTCAGCTGTACTTAAAGAATAAAAAGTTTCTTTACCATTCTTACTAGAAATAATTAAACCTGCCTGTTTTAATATTTTTAAGTGATGAGATACAGCTGGTCGTGAAATATTCATTTTTTCTGTTAACTGATTTACATTGAGACTACCTTTTTCAAGTAAAATCATAACAACTTGTTGACGATTAATATCTCCCAAAGCTTGAAATATAGGAGTTGCTAATCTGAATTTTTCTAATATAACTTCCCTATTCTTGCATTCGTAAAGTTCCATAATCTACATCCTTAAAGTAATAATATATTTAAATGCGTACCACCATCTTATTTTAATTACGCGCTATCACAATTTGAATTTTATTCCAAAAGAAATAATTTGTAAATACTTTTTTCTATTCATTCAAAAAATGTAACTTTTATATGATTTTTTCAGCTAAAGTGAAATGAGCGAAATTTTTTTGCCTTCACGAAACAATGTTCTCTCTTCCTTAAAAAGCTAAAAGTACTCAACAATGTTTGTATAGACCCACACGGCTTTCATTTGATACGCTTATATGTAGAGATTCCTTGAAAGAAAGGTGAGTGAAAGGCATGGAGTCACTTTCTAACAAAGCTGCTGATAGAGGAGCAATGCTCAGCATTGTTGCATATATTTTTTTGTCAACTATTAAAATTACAATAAGCTACATAGCTGTTTCTAGCGCATTACGTGCAGATGGTCTAAATAATTTAACTGATATTGGAGCATCACTAGCTGTTTTAATTGGATTAAAAATTTCCCGAAAGCCTCGCGATCTCGATCACCCATATGGTCATTCACGGGCTGAACAAATCGCTTCACTCGTCGCGTCATTTATCATGATGACTGTCGGGTTAGAAGTTATTGTGAATGCTGTTCAATCTTTTTTCAAAGAAGGACAAACGACACCTAGTTTACTTGCAGCTTGGGTTGATTTATTTTGCGCTGCTGTCATGTATAGCGTATACATATATAATCGTAACATTGCAAAACAAACAAAAAGTAAATCTCTGGAAGCTGCAGCGAAAGATAATTTATCTGATGTTCTCGTAAGTCTTGGGGCAGTTGTTGGTATTTTTGGTTCACAGTTTCAGATGCCACTTCTTGATCCAATTGCGGCACTTATCGTTGGTATCATTATTTGTAAAACTGCATGGGATATTTTTAAAGAAGCATCACATATGCTAACAGATGGTATTGATCCAGATAAAATGGAAAAATACGTTGAAACGGTAAAAACAGTTGCAGGCGTTGAACACATTGTGGATATTCGAGCACGAATGTATGGAAATCAAACTTATGTTGACATCACAATTGAAGTAAATGCACACATGGATGTAAGTGAAAGTCATCGTATTACCGATGAAATTGAAGAAAAGTTGCAACACAATCACAATATTTGGTACACACATATTCATGTGGAACCAATGTAAAAAGAACCTATGCTCACATAGGTTCTTTTTGCATAAAGTGAAGCTTCCATCATTACCTTCTGCAATTACTTACTATCTCGATACAGAAGATTTACTATCCACTGAATGCGGGATAAATGTTTGATGAAACATAATACACAAAATAAGCCAACTTCCTCCAGCAGCCCAACCTGCTAAAATATCAGACGGATAATGTACACCTAGATATATACGACTGATAGAAATTGAAAAAATAAGAAAACAAGTAATAAAAATAATTAATATTTTTTGATGCAATTGTATACGATGTTCAGTAATCGTAATGTATGCAATAAACCCAAGAAATGCAACAGCATTCATCGAATGTCCACTCGGAAAACTGTAACCTGTCGCAGTAACAAGTTGTGATATATCAGGCCGTGGTCTTTCATACCATAGTTTTAACATATAGTTCATATGGCGTGAACCGTAAAAGTTTATCATTAACAAGATCGCTGTCATGTATCGTCTTCGAATCAAGAAATACATAAGCAGAATAAACAATACAGGAAAATATACCTTTTTTGATCCAATATAGGACATCCATATAAAGTAAGAAGTAAGATATTCATTACGAAAGCCTTGTATATAATTACTCACTGCATGATCAATCTGATCAATGAAAGGTGTTTGATAAGAAAAAGACAACACGATAAAGCAAATGAGCAAAACAAATAGTAACGTATATAAATGTCGATATCTCTTCATCTGCATAACCTCACTATATAGAAATGGAGGGGATATTTTATTTTCCCTCTCCATTTCTTTTTTATGCATGCATTATCGAGAAATATAATTGTTAATTTTTTGCTGCATTACCGGAATATCTTCACGTTTCACTGTGAAACGTAAAACTTTTTCGTTCATATCTAAAGCTTCAGCAAATAATCCAGCAAGACCTCGTGCTTTACGGTCTACTTCCATCATAATTTCTAGACTATCGTATGAGCGCGGTATGATAAGGAGCTCTAATTCATCAAGCTTTCCGTAATATTGTCCGGATACAGGAACAAATTCAAACTCTTGTGCAAATGGTACGTGATCACGCAAACGAAATGGAAGTTCTTCACATTCCGCTTGGCGAAGACGAAATCCAAGATTTTGGACTGCATCTAATACACTTTTTAACAATATATTGGGGAGTACTTGAATATAATCACGGTCACTCGGATCAATGCTGCGTTTAATATCCAAACCAGTATGCACCCAAACGGTTTTCATCCCAAATGTTAATGGTACTTCAATCGGCATTGGAAAAGAAAAGGGGATTTCTCGTTTTTCATTTATTCCAATTGTAATTGGAGTTGTTAAACGAACTTTCTTTAAATCATATGTTGAACTCATTTTTTTATCATCCACTTCACGAATATATGTCGTAGATAATGTTAAATAAATACTATCAATTTCTTGTTCTACCGATCCACCAGTAATATGTACAACCCCTGTAATTTCTTCCCCAATGAGCCATTCCTCTTGTGTTAATACAGTATCAACTTTTGCACTACCAATGCCAATGCTTGCTAAAAACTTTTGGAACATGTATTCCCCATCCTTTCAATTATACAACGCACATCTTCTATTAGCTCTTGTACATTTTCATAATATGGCTCTTTCATTTGCAGCATCCTCATGATTACATCACAACTATTTACTGATAATGTTAATTCTTTATACCAAGGCTGTTCTTCTTTTGAAGATTCATAACTAGAATACAACAAAAACAAAACAAAATGACCTAAGGCATAAAAATCACTACGATACTGAATTTCACGCATATATGCTTGTTCACCTTTATAATAATGAGCGCGCTCATCACTTTCACCAATAAATCGAGCTAATCCAAAATCAATGATAGATATATCATCATCTCTCATTAAAATGTTAGGAATTCGTAAATCACGATGAACGATACCTTGACTATGAAAATATGAAACCACATGAAGCACCTTATACAAAATAAGAAAAGTTTCTTTCTCCGTATATACTTCTCCATCTCGAAAAATAAAATCCTCAAATGTTTTCCCACACATTTCCTCCATCACAAAAAATGGTTCTTTTCTCCATATAAAACTATGAAAGAAACGAGGAATTGCATGGTGCTCTAATTGCTGTAAAATGGTTTGCTCATATGCGAACGATTTCCTTCCTGATGCATACCTCTGCTTACTTTTCCGAAGCTGTTTTAATACTTTTTTCTCACTAGACAGCATATCAGTAACAAGATATGTAAAACCATAACTTCCCATACCGAGAATACGCTTAATTTGATACCGCTGTGCAACGACGGTATCAATGGGCAGCGGTCGATCAAACCATGTCAATATTTTACGAAAAATCATCAGCTACTAGAGAAAAAACTGCGGCTTTTATGCTTTCTTTTGTAATGGTGATGCCCATATTCATGAGATGGACGACGCTTATGATAATCGCTGCTAGAATAAGAACGATGTCTATGACGATAATCACTACTGGAGTAAGAGCGATACTTTTGCTTATTTCCTAGCAAAGAATCAATAATTTTTTTAAACATCTCTTCACCTCTTTAGAAAGTTTTCACTTTTATTATACCAAATACAACACGATATAGTTATTGCTGTCTTAAAAGTGAAACTTCCATCAGTAGGGGATTTTCTTCCTCCCCCTACTAATGGTTAGTTGAACTAATCAAGCTTTTACGGGCAGTTATCCTCCACCTATCTTCTTCACTTCTCTCAGAATCTTAAGGTGGGGATATTACTGCTCACGAATAGCGGGATAAACATGGACAAGCCATGTACGATATAAAAAACGACGAGTCTATCCCGTCGTTACTTTCATTCATCATCTTCGTCAAATATTTCATCAATCATACATTTCTCTAACAAATAATCGAATGCAATATCCGCAAGATCTTCAATTTCTTCGCGCTTTGGTACATACCCTCTCACAATTAATTGCTCATAAAAAAATTCCGCAATTTCTTCCGTATCAATCACGACTTCTATTTCCTTCATGAGCATCACCCCTTTAATTCTGTTTTATGAAGAAAAATAGAAATTATGTATAAGAATAGAAAAACATTTTTCTTTTTATACTAGATATGTAGGTTATATGCAGAGAAACTTTTGCATAGGATGTAGTACAAGCTATATAAAGGAGGAAAACACAATGAAATATGAAGAAGAAATGATGCATGCAAAAGGAGAGTTCATACATGAGGACGAATGGGCGGACAAGCTTATTTCTATATTTATTATCTTTTTAACAATTGTAGGCATACCATATACAGCTTATATTTTCTTTCAATTCCTTCTCTCTTTCTAGATTATTTTTTCTCAGATAATTTGATTAAATAGTTACGTACAACTTCCATCACGATCTTATATTCTTCATCTTGAAATGTTTCATATAATGTTCTGTAATCATTAAAAATATCTAATAAACCGTCGATAATTTCTTTTCGATTCGTTTTGATACTTACTTTTTTCGAGTTATTAATAGATTTTAATTTACCTAGATCAAGCTT
Source organism: Bacillus sp. S2(2024) (assembly GCF_050474045.1). Lineage (NCBI taxonomy): Bacteria > Bacillati > Bacillota > Bacilli > Caryophanales > Bacillaceae > Bacillus > Bacillus sp. S2(2024). Next base: position 1,795,450 of record NZ_JBFLUS010000003.1, on the reverse strand, counting down.
ATTCATTCCCGCCTTATCTTGTTTTATCTTCTTTAAAATTGCATTTGCTGTTTGTGCATTCGCAATAAGCGTCAAATCTGATTCATCTGCTTCTAGCCACTCGCCATCAGTAATACGTGATAATTCATAAATTGTGTCTTCCCAAGCATCATTTTTGTAACGCCATACTTCCGTCCGGTATCCGACAACGCGAAATACATCTTTTTCATAGCCTGTTACTTGAACAAGATCGCCAAATGTAAATTTATAGCGTAGTTCAATCCATTCTGATTCGCCATCTTTCATCTCTTGTTCTGTCACAAGCTGCAATGTATGTTCAACATAAAAACCATCGTGATTGTTTACTTCATATACATAAACACCGTCTAGCATTTTTATATTTGTAACCTTACCGACCGTACCATATAACGTAATCACGACTATATCTCCTATATTATATTTGGGCTGCTTTTTTCTCATCATTTCTCTCTCCTTTTTAAGTCGTGATTTTAAGTATGTGACGCTAACAGTATATGCGGCTCACTACGAAAACGCTTATCACATGAGTTTGTATAATTGAATATTTTTTTATAAAGTGAAACTTTCATCAGTGGGGGTCTTACTGCCCGTTAATTGGGGATAAAAAAATACACTCCGCTATTGGAGTGTACATAACACAACTTGAAAATGATTAGTGATAAAATGGCCTACGAATAGACACTTCACTCTATCGTTCTTGCATATATAATTCCCATGCACAATCAAAAATGGTCATACTTTCCAATGAACCGCTCAGCTCTAAATATGAACTAATCTCATCGTAATCCTCCGACTGTTTTGGAAAACTATGATCTTCATACATTGTTTCTGCCAAGTCTGATAGTTTATCTTTCAGTAAAGAAGCACGATGCTTCATCATATAGTGATAAAATGACTTTTTCAACAATATTCCCTGCCTTTCTAACTTGGCTACATTATACAAGGCAAATAAGAAAAAAACCAGCATAAAAATGCTGGTTAAAAATCAAAATAATTTCGCTTTAATAAACGTGGACGCTCCATAAGCTCTGTATATGTGAATTGTTTTGGCAAATCTTTCGTATAAATCAAAAAGAGCTGATCTTCAATTTCTTTCACGATATCCTCTGATTGATACTGCATTCCACAATTTGGACATGCGATACAAGGTGTTTCTTGAATTGTAACTGTTTGTGTTCCATCTGGTAATTCCCAGTACACAGTGTTTACACTCTCAGTTGCTTCCTCACCTTCACACCACATACACCTCATACTGCATCTCCCTCAGTTTTTGTGCTCTCATTTAGTTTTGCCATTTGCGATTGATATTTTTTATCCTTCAACTGGTCACGCTTGTCACGTTTATCTTTTAATGAAGCATGTTCTGTATTTGTTTCGTAATCTTTTCGGCGATTCATACGCTGTAAGCCTTCTGGTACAAGATTAAACTTCTTATCGCTCATCAGTCCTGCGATTCCAACATCAGAACGCTTTTCTTCGTAAGTTGGATAAATTTCTTTAAAGTACCCTTCTGCTCTGCCTGCTACATAATTCTCTGGCTCTGGATACGTTGTAATTACACCTTCAAAGTTACGAAGAACAACTTTATCAGCGCTTTGTGAAATAATGTAGTTTGGCTGAACTGCAATTTTACCGCCGCCGCCCGGCGCATCTACAACAAATGTTGGCACTGCATAACCAGACGTATGTCCACGTAATCCTTCAATAATTTCAAGACCTTTGGAAACTGGTGCACGGAAATGGCCAATTCCTTCTGATAAGTCACATTGATAAATATAGTAAGGACGCACGCGAATTTTTACTAAATCATGCATCAATTTTTTCATAATCGGTACGCTATCATTAATACCTGCTAAAATAACAGCTTGGTTACCAAGTGGTACACCTGCATTTGCAAGCATTTCACAAGCAAGTTTTGATTCTTCCGTGATCTCAATAGAAGTATTAAAATGTGTATTTAACCAAACTGGATGATATTTCTTAAGAATATTGCAAAGATTTTCTGTAATACGCTGTGGAAACACAACAGGAGCTCTCGTTCCAATACGTATAATTTCCACATGCGGAATTTCACGTAAGTTCTTTAAAATGTACTCTAAAATATTATCGTTAATAAGAAGGCCATCACCGCCAGAAATTAAGACGTCGCGAACTTGCGGCGTTTCGCGAATATATGCAATTGCATCGTCTAATTGTTTCTTTGGAACACCCATTCCAATTTGTCCACTAAAACGACGGCGTGTACAATAGCGACAATACATAGAACATTGGTTTGTTACTAAGAAAAGAACACGGTCTGGATAACGATGTGTTAATCCAGGAACTGGTGAATCTTCATCTTCATGGAGCGGATCTTCTAAATCGTACTTCGTTTTATACAATTCCTCTGAAATCGGTACAGATTGCATACGAATCGGACAACGCGGATCATCTGGATTCATAAGAGATGCATAGTACGGTGTAATGTTTAATGGAATTGTTTTTGTTGAAATTTTAACACCTTCTTCTTCTTCCGGTGTTAAATTGATTACTTTCTTTAAATCATCTAATGTTTTAATTGTATTTGTTAATTGCCAAATCCAATCATTCCATTGTTCCTCTGTAACATCTTTCCATAATTCAATCTCTTTCCAATGACGATTTGGTTTATATACGTCGTGTAACATTGCAATTCCCCCTTTTTTTCAAACGCTCGCTATTTATTAAAGCAATTATCATGCCAACTATAACTATTAGATCTAAATTTCTATTTATCTCTACTAGTACAACCTTTGCTATTACACGTTTCTTTACTATAAAAATATCGTTTTATACAGAAACTAAACAAAATAATTAACAGAAAAAAATGAATTTTCTTTTACTTTCTATATATGTAATTGCTTTTTTATTGGTGCAAACGCACAAAAGCTGCCAATTATTCGGCAGCTTTCGCATTTTTATTTAGTTTATACTGTAAAGTTTGTCTTGGAATGCCTAACAACTTTGCAGCTTGCAGAACATTTCCTTTCGTTTCTAACATTGCTTGTTCAATCAATTCTTTTTCCGTTTCATGAAGCGCCTCTCGGAGTGGTAATATCGGCTTTTTCTGTGGATTCGGCACTTGTCGAAACGAACGCGGTAAACAAGATAACGTTAATGTTTTCCCTTCTGCAACAATGACCGCATGTTCCATCATATGCTTTAATTCACGCACATTACCTGGCCAATGATACTGAAGCAATTGCTTTTTCACATCTTCATTCATATCAATCACATGCTTTTTATATTCCTCGTTATAAGCCTTCAAAAAGTGCGGGACTAACAATAAAAGATCTTCTTTTCGCTCGCGAAGCGGTGGAATAAATAAAGAAAACACATTTAATCGATAATATAAATCCGTACGAATTTTATTTTCCCGAAGGCACTCATCTGGCGGTTGATTCATTGCTGTAATAACACGTACATCAACCTTTCTTGTTTTGTTATCACCGATGCGGCGAATGACACCATCTTCCAATACTCGCAGCATTTTTGCTTGTAAATCTAAAGGCATCGAATTTAATTCATCTAAAAATAACGTACCACCATCCGCTAGCTCAAATAAACCTGCACGTTCTATGGCACCTGTATAACTACCTTTTGTTGTTCCAAACAGTAAACTTTCAAGTAATGATTCCGGCAAAGCAGCGCAGTTTTGAGCGATAAATGGATTATTTCTTCTTTTCGAAGCTTCATGTATCGCTTGTACAAATAACTCTTTTCCCGTTCCCGTTTCACCGTAAATGAGTACGTTCGCATTAGTGGTAGCAACCTTGTGTGCAAGCTGTTTCGTCTGCAAAAAGCGCTTATCATTCGTAATAATCGTATCAAATGCTACATGCCTCTGCTGTGTTTTTTTCGCTGGTGATCGCCTCATTTTCGACTGCAAATCAGCAATACTTTCCGTCAGCTTTTGAATAGTAGAGTAATCTTTTGCAATCTCAACAGCGCCAGCAATGCGCCCTTCTATAAAAATAGGAAGCGTTGTATTTACCGTATAAACGTCTTTCCCACTTTGATTTTGATATCGCTGCACTTGATGCTGGATTGGCTTTTTTATTTGCAGTACCTTTAGCAATGTACTCGTTTCTGGCGTTAGCGAAGGAAACGCTTCTAATAAATGCTTACCAAGTACATCTTCTACATTTGATCCGTCATGTTTTGCTGCTACTGTGTTATAAAAAATCGTAACCCCATTTTCATCCACTGCATGAATAGCTTCATCAATACTACTTAAAATTGCTTCAATCACTTCTTGTGTTGAAATCGCCAGCAACGCATTTCCCTCCTTCGCTAAAAAATCAGCAATTATCGTGCCGAATTTTTAGCACCTAACGGTAAAATGAAACTCCCATCAGCAAGGGCTGTTCATCCCCAACTTATGGAAGTTGAATAAATTGATTCTTTACGAACCTTTATTTTTATTCTGTAATGTCTATTAAATACGGGATAAAGTGAAACTTCCCTCAGTGGGGGGCTTTTTCATCCCCCACTGAGGGTTAGTTGAACCAATCGGGCTTTTACGGGCAGTTATCCCCCACCTTTCTTCCTCGTTTTTCTTTGAATCTTGAGGTGGGGGGATCTTACTGCCCGTTAATGCGGGATAAAGTGAAACCTCCCTCAGTAAGGGGCTTATTGCCCGTTACTGTGGGATAGATCTTTTACCCAAACGTTCATATCCTCTAATTTATCGAAAATATAACAGTTATTCGCCAATCTGCCTGTATACGTATATCCAAGCTGATAAAACGCTGCATTCATACCAAAAGAAAGCGACCGTGCAATTGTATACGAACAAAAAATAGATCTATCTCGCAGCTCTTCTTCTAACTTCATAAGTAAGCTTTTCATGAATCCATGCTTTCGATACTCTGGTAATGTTGCGCAATTCGTCAACTCCGCGTTTCCTTCTTTTACATTCATTTCTGCTGAAGCTGTGCTAATAATCATTCCTTCCATTTCATACACATAATAAATCGTATCTTCCTTCATCGTTTTCACGATATAGTCTGCTTCGTTCAAAGGTGTTGGGTAAATCTCAAATACTTTTCCAAATACGTCCGCAAGCTGCTGTGCATCTTGTTCTGTCGCTTTTCGCAAAACAAACTGTGCTGGTATTTCCTTTTCTATTACTTTTTTTGCAATTACACCACTTATAATTTCATCTTCCTTCACCCACTGCACACTATTACGGCGTTCATCATCCCGATATTTCACCATAAAAAATGCATCATGCCCTTGGAAGTATTGAGGAATACTAGCTTCAAGCATAAAGCCAAGAGAGAGCCACGCAGGAACGTGCTCTCTTTTTCCTTTTATAATTAATTTAGTGAAAGAATGAGAGTTTGCGAGTTCTTCCACTTTACGCATTACTTGCTCGACATTTCCTTTATAATGATCAACACGAATACGTTTATTAAAATAATCTAACGAGCATTCTAATGTATAGTACTTCGTCTGTTCTACAAATTCTTCATAATATTTCATTCGTCCACCTCGCACCAGTCTAGTAATGTACATGCGATAATCTTTGCCGCCGCAATCATTTTGTCAATTTCAATATATTCATTTGGATAATGGGCAACTTTCGTTTCACCTGGACCAAACACGATAGTTGGAATATTAGCAATTTGTGTAAATAAACCACCATCTGTTCCCCATGGCGATGCCTCAACAATCGGTTCTGTGTCTTCAATATGCATAAAATTGTCCTTCAGCGTTGTAATAAGTGGATGCTTTTCCTCTAATTCGCCCGGAACCCAACGTGCGCCAAACCATTCTATTTCTACTGGGTGTTCTATAAACCATGGATCTACCTTACTTAATTGTCCTACCCAATTTTCAAATTCTATTTTTGCTTCCTCCATACTTTCATTCGGCGCAACACCATATCTGCCTTCTAAAGTAATAAAATCGGGCACAGAACTCGGCCAACTGCCACCTTCAATTTTCCCGATATTAATCGGAATTGGAATTGGAATTCCTTTATATAACGGATCTGTAATTCTTTCATTTCGTTTTTCTTCTAGCTTTCTCATATGCTCTACAACAAGCATACTTTTCTCAATGGCACTCACACCTTCATAACGCGTACCACCATGAGCAGCTTTCCCTTTTACGAATAAACGAAACCACATTGAACCTTGTTGTTTCGGAAAAAATTTCATGTTTGTCGGCTCTGGGATAATTACACCATCCGCCTCGTAACCTCGTAAAATTGCCGCAAGCGTACCTGCGCCGCCGCTTTCTTCTTCTATTACACTTTGAAAATATACATCTCCTTTTAAACGGATTCCCGTTTCTATAATGGCTTCCATCGCCAGCATGAGCGCAACATTACCGCCTTTCATATCTGTTGTGCCACGCCCATATATACGATTCCCAACTTTTTCTCCTGCATATGGATGATGATCCCACTGGTTTAAATCTCCTTCAGGCACAACATCGATATGCCCATTTAAAATCATTGACTTTCCGCCGCCGCTTCCCTTTAATGTCGCCACAATATTCGGACTATCAGTAAAGTTTGTACGCGGTGAAACGAAATATGGATGATCTTTCATTTTCGTAAATGAAGGCTCCCAAATATCCAAATCTAAACCAAGTTCACGCAACTTTTCAATCACAACCGCCTGCGCGCCGCTTTCATCCCCGCTCGTACTTTTCTCTTGGATTAAACGCTTTAATAATTTCACGCTCATATTTTCATTAATTTCAATATATTCACACACTTGTTTTTTATATTGCTCCAATTGTTACATCTCCTTTCATTCAATTACTAGTAAAGATGGACTCACATGAAAAGCAGCTTCTGTGCATTTTTTTACATCTTCTACTGTGTACGGACTCATCAATTCTTGCAGCACTAAGCCGTCCGGTGTTACTTCCATTACTGCCATGTCTGTAATAATTACATCAACACATCGTTTTGACGTGAGCGGAAGTGTACACTCTGAAACAATTTTCGCATTCCCATATTTATCAATGTGATTCATCACAACGACAACACGCTTTGCCTTTTGTGCTAAATCCATCGCCCCGCCAATACCTGGTACACGCTTACCTGGTACAATCCAGTTTGCTAAATCTCCGTTTTCACTTACTTGCAATGACCCAAGAATTGTAATATCAAGCAATCCTTTTCGAATCATCCCAAATGCCATGCTGCTATCAAAATAACTAGCCCCGGCAATAATCGATGTTGGTAATCCGGCCGCATTACATAAATTTTCATCCTCTTCGCCCTTTACTGGTGTCGGCCCCATACCAACAATGCCATTTTCCGCATGAAACATAACATGCATATCGTCTGGCAAATGGTTCGGAACAAGAGACGGAATACCAATCCCTAAATTAACAATCATTCCATTTTGAATTTCCTTTGCAGCGCGCTTTGCAATTTTATTGCGAACCTCTACTCCCATGCCCATTTCCAATTCACTCCTCCCGATGGAACAATATAATCAACAAATACACCAGGCGTTATAATCTCTTCTGGATCCAGTTCCCCAAGCGGAACAATTTCTTCAGCCTCTACAATTGTAATATCCCCAGCCATTGCAACGTGTGGATTCATATTGCGTGCGCTTTTATCAAACACAAGATTACCAAAAGGGTCTGCTTGTTTCGCAAACACAATGGACACTTCTGCCGTTAATGCTGTCTCAATTAAATATGTCTTCCCATTTATTTCAACAGTTCGTTTCCCTTCTTCTACAATCGTATCCATCCCAACATCAACAAGAACACCACCAAGCCCGACACCGCCAGCTCGAATTCGTTCTGCTAATGTACCTTGAGGAGAAAACTCAATATGCAATCTTCCTTCATTTAATTGCCGTCCTGCATTTGGATTTGAACCGATATGCGACGTAATTAACGACTTTACACGCTCATTTGTCACAAGGCGGCCAATTCCCACATCAGGAAAACCAGTATCATTACCGATTAGATGTAAATCTGTAATTCCTTTATCTAAAATCGCTTGAATTAAAGAGGGAGGAGATCCAATACCTCCAAACCCTCCAAACATAAGTGTCATCTCATCATGAAAATATGGCATAACATCTTGTATTGTTTTTAATTTCCCAAATGTATTTGTAATAGTTGTCATACGACACTATGCCCTCCTTTTTGAGCCATTTCCTCTACACTTTTCGCAAAAATATGAAGTAATTCATCAAGCTCTTCATATGTAGTAGTAAGCGGCGGCGCAACTAACAATGCGCTATCTTCCTTACCTGCTTGTCCTGATACAGCTTGATATAATAAAAGTCCATTTTTCGCCGCAACCGAAATAAGTTCAGATGATTTTGTAAACGATTGCAATTCTACTCCAATCAGCAAACCTTTCCCGCGTACATCAGCAATAATTGTCGATTCTTGCTGCACTTTTTGCAGGCCGTTGATTAAATACTCGCCTTTTTCAGCAGCAGCTTCTGGTAAACGATGCTTCTCCGTATATTCAATCACCGCTAAAGCTGTCGCAGCGGAAAGTGGATTTGCACTTAATGTATGCCCACTCATTACAGAACGAGAACCGCGCAAAATTGGTTCCATCACGCGATCACTTACCATAGTTGCTGCCATCGGTGTATAACCAGCTCCTAATCCTTTTCCTAGCGTCATAATATCCGGCTGAACACCCCAATGTTCCATCGCAAACCATGCACCAGTTCGGCCAAGCCCTGTCATGACTTCATCAGCAATAAATAAAATATCATAATGCTCACAAATGTCCTTAATCACCTTATAATAATCCTTCGGTGGTACAATTGCTCCCCCAGCTGCACCGATAATTGGCTCAGCAATAAATGCCGCAATATGCTCCGCCCCAATACGTTCAATTGCTCTCTCTAACTCTGTTGCACATGCAAGTTGACATGTCGGATACACCTTTTGTACTGGACAGCGGAAACAATATGGTGCTGGCAATGTCGGATAATCTTCCAAAATGGAAACAAAGCGTTGCCTACGCAGCGGATGTCCAGACAATGATAATGCTCCCATCGTAATTCCGTGATAACTCATCCAGCGTGACAAAATTTTATTTTTCCCTTGAATACCGCGCTCTTGAAAATGTTGAATCGCAATCTTCATTGCCGTTTCATTTGCCTCTGTACCGCTATTAACGAAAAAGCTCCAATTTAAATCCCCCATATTTAAATCGCTCAGCTTCTTCGCAAGCTTCTCTGCCGGCTCACTCGTGAACTGTGAACGATATACAAATGCAATCTCCTCTGCTTGTTGCTTAATAACTTCAGCAATCTCTTTTACGCCATGTCCGATACTTGCCGTAATTGCCCCTGACGAACCATCAAAATATTTATTGCCGTTTTGATCATATAAATATACACCTTCCCCATGTGAAATCATCGGATAAGGTTGACCAACAAGTGGTTTAATTAAGTAATCGCGCATGACGCTTCCCCCGTTTCTTCGACTCATATGTAAATATGAAGAAAATTGACTTTTCTCTCATAAAAAAAGAACTCTCTGCCTATGCAGTGAATCTATTAAAAAGCCATTATTATAGAATATAAAAATAAGTGCATAAAAATGAAATAGAAAGAAATTTCAGAAACAACTGAGCGGAAGTCAACAATATTCTCTCTACATCCCCCTCCTTACACAAACACAACCAGCAACTAAAAAATCCCTCTTACTCCTCTCTTCTAAAATAACCTTCGAAGTAAAAACATGTTGTTAATGTGTAAACTTCGACAACCCTCTAATAAATCTCCTTCCTTCTTCGTCACTTTATCTCGTATACTTTCAAATAAATTTAGACAAAATTCAACAAGGGAAAATTTTCTATTTACCAATCAGCTCCTCTCACTTCTTTCATTCTTAAAATAGAAACCGTATTGCTTCTTAGTACAAAACGAAAGAGAGCCCTATAGCAAAGAACAACAGGTTAGTATAACAATCAAATTTAATTCCCTAACTTGAGAAGTGAAACTTCGATGGTGAGGGATTTCTTCACTTGTCTCTCAATCTTAAGGTGGGACGAATAACGGGATAAATTTATTTCTTCTACCTTTCCAACGCCTATAAGTGCTAAATTACATACTATGTTCTAACTCTTATAAATAGCTAACTATCAGTGATTTCCATCCTATATTATATTTTTAATAGACATGTCATTTCATTCAGTTGATGAATTACTCCTAAAAAAAAAACGATCTTATTCTATACAATAAGATCGTTTTTCTTCTATTATATATATTACCCCACTACAACTTCTTCTCTTTTTTCTGTTTTATTCGTTAAATGTTCTACAATATGACGAGCGATGTGAACACCGCATGCGCTTGCTTGCGCTAGTCCGCGTGTTACGCCAGCACCGTCTCCACCTAAGTATAAGCCGGAAATTTCAGATTCAAAATGCTCGGTTAGTTTCGGTCTTGCGGAGTAAAATTTCGCTTCTACGCCGTAAAATAATGTATGTTCAGATGCAATACCTGGTGTGACGTGATTCAATGCTTCTGTCATTTCAATTAAACTTTTCATTGTATTGTATGGTAACACAAGACCTAAGTCACCTGGTACTGCTTCTTTTAATGTCGGCTCAAGGAAACCTTCTTGAATACGCTTCGGTGTAGAACGACGACCTTTTAAAATGTCTCCGTACTTTTGTACCGTAACTCCGCCCATTGAAATACGGTTTGCTAGACGTGATACTTCATGTGCGTATTCGTTCGGCTGATCGAATGGCTCTGAAAATTGATGTGATACTAAAAGCGCAAAGTTCGTGTTATTACTGCCAAGCGCAGGATCTTTGTATGCATGACCATTCGCTGTCATAATTCCAGAGTGGTTTTCAACAACAACGTGACCAGACGGGTTACTACAAAATGTACGTACTCGCGTTCCGACAGATGTATTGAATACGAATTTCCCTTCATAAAGATGCTTGTTGATTTCCTCCATCACAATGTTTGAAGTTTCAACGCGAACACCAATATCAACTTGGTTCGTGATCATTTTTAAACGGCGCTTTTTCATAATTTTTGTTAACCAAACAGATCCATCACGCCCTGGTACAATTACTACTTTTTTCGCAGATAGCATTGTTCCGTCTTTTAAAACAATGCCGCGTACGACATGTTCATTCTCTACTTTTTCAGTTACAATGTCGTCTACTTCTATTTTAAATTTCATATGGATTTTCTCTTTTAAATATTCGAAAATGCTTTTTAAAATTTCTAAGTTTTGTTCAGTACCTAAGTGGCGAACTTGTGCACGCAATAGTTTTAATCCAGCTGCGTAAGCGCGTTTTTCGATATCACGAACTTCATCTGTTAATGGATCTGTAATTGAAGTAGTTGCACCGTGTGCTAAGTTAATTTCATCCACATATTTGATTAAATCCATTACAGTCGATGCAGATAAATAATCTGTCATCCAACCACCGAATTCACTTGTAATGTTAAATTTCCCATCTGAATATGCTCCTGCACCGCCAAAACCATTTGTGATTGAGCATGCTGGTAAACATCCTGCATGATCTTTCTTTCCAGCAGCAGGTGGACACTTCGTTATTTTCTTCTGAAGAATCGGACAATTACGACGATAAATATCATGTCCTTTATCAATTAACAGCACTTTTGCATCTGGCATTTTAACAATTGTTTCATAGCAAGTAAAAATGCCAGCAGGACCTGCACCTACAACAATTACATCATAGTTCGTATTCATGTATTCATTCCCCCATTGCATTCCTTAGAAAATCCTTACTAAAAGTACCATGTTCTATTTGGAATGTCAACGAATTTAACGAATTATTTACAGATAAATTAACTTTAATGTTCGTGAAAATGATGTTTTCTCTTTGGATTTTGGTTAAATAAGGATATTACAAAAGAAAGAACCGATTAATATGTAATTAATCGGTTCACCATGACGCTCTTTCTAAATAACTAGAAGCGCACGCAAGTAGCTCCAATGATAATTAGTAAAATAAATAACACAACAACGATCGCAAAGCCATAACCACAGCCTCCACAGCCATAACCGCCGTAGCCAAATCCACCGCCGTAGCCACAGCCATAACCTCCACCATAACCCCACATAGTTTTTCACTCCTTACATCTATTTAAAATAGTTTACATTGACAAAATATGTAGGACAAACCTCATTTTGTATGTGTGTTTGCCTAGAAATAAAAAAAATCTCCAGCTTAGCTAGAGGTTTCATCTCCTGCAAGATGAATATTTACAGGACTATGGTTGAATTCCTCAGGTCTAATAATACATATATATATTAATTTAAGAATGTAAAATTACTGGTAAAGATAAAGTGAAACTTCCATCAGTGGGGTTTTTCTCATCTCTCCACCTATCTTCTTCGCCTCTCTCTCAATCTTGAGGTGGATCCTTACTACCCAAGAATTGCCGGATAATACAGAGACAACATTTATAACGGTAAAAGAAAAATCGCAGTTAAAGCTTTCATAAATCATTTATTTCCAAAAACTTGATGTTACAAATGCTAATTTTGTACAAAAATATTCGTTATCATTTACCATAAAAAATCAATTGTAACAGAACTTTTTTATCATCAATAGTTATCAAGTACTTATGACATTTGTACATGCATATAGTTGTAATAATGATACTAGAGGGGGGAAAATAAATGAATCCGTCTGAAGTAGAAAAGTATGCGCAGCAAGCTGCAATGTATGAGCAACTTGCCTGTTATTACAAATATATAAATCCACAAAAATATATGGAATTATATTTGAAACACTATAAAGCTATGAAACAATTTGTACAGGCTTACGAGCAAAGCAGGATATCACTACCACATTCAAGCGAACAATCGTTACCATCTCATGTTCGAATCTTGCACGCTTCTCCTGACGCATCCACTGTTGATATTGTCATAAATGGTCAAAAAGTGGTGAAAAACATTTCGTTTAAGCAACATAGTCCATACCTTTCACTTATACAAGGACAATACCGTATTGATATCATACCTGCCGGTGATGAAACTCCAATCTTTTCAGCTCTCATTCCCATAATGGGGAACCATGTATATACTCTTGCGGCAGCTGGTACTGTTGATAAACTTCAACTGTTACCTCTCATTGACAATACACCTTTACCATACGGTCAAGCAAAAATACGATTCGTCCATTTATCTCCTGATACCCCCGAAGTAGATGTAGCTTTAAAAGATGGAGAAAAACTGTTCGAAAAGGTTGCATTTAAACAGGCAACAGATTACTTGCAAGTAAGTCCCGGTGTAGCAGATATAGAAGTATCAGTTACGGGAACTAAAAACGTTGTATTAACAATTCCCGAAGTGAAAATTGAGGCAAATAAAATTTATACAATTGTTGCACTTGGTTATGCAAATAAATCACCAAAATTGGAGAGTTTATTTTTGACAAATTAAATTTTTCAAAAACATATAATCATTTCTAATTTTATAAAGCAGCCTCTAGTATGTACAATCTGGTTATTTTATTATTTAACAAATGTTGGAAACTAAATAGAAAAAGTATTCAATTTAATTTATAATTTTATGATAATCCATATATTTCCGGGGGGGGGGTGCTCATGACTCATTTTGAAGAAAATTTAAAAAAGCACGCACAATTAGTTATACAAATGGGGCTCAATATTCAAGAAGGACAAACTTAAATAAAGTGAAACTTCCATCAGTGGAAAGTTTCTTCACCTCTCACTGATGGTTAGCTGAACCAATCGGGCTTTTACGAGCAGTTGCCCCCCACCAACCTTCCTCGCTTCTCTCTGCTCTGATTCTTGAGGTGAAGGTCTTACTGCCCATGAATAACGGGATAAAGCTGACATAAAAAAATATCAACTCATTTTGTACACTTCACATTTTGATATGACAACATTCCTTTTAACAAAAACACACCGTTCTTATTTTGAACGGTGTATTTTTAACTTTAACAAACTAACGCACTATTGCATTTCTTGAAACAAATAAACGGTACAATTATCCACAGCTCTACTATAATACATTTCACTTTATTTTATATCGATTTTTCAAAAGAAATATGAAATTCTGTCCATTCTTCTGTTGACTTACATGTAATAGATCCTTTATGTTTTTCCACAATTTGCTTACAAACAAATAAGCCAATTCCAGTTCCTAACTTTTTTGTCGTTACAAATGGTTCAAATATTGTTTCAATATTTTTTGGAGGAATCATCGGGCCATTATTTTTAATAAAAATATGTATTAGTTCTTCATCTTCACACACATCAATAACAATTCTCTTACTTTCTACCACTCCTTCAAGAGCGTCAATAGAGTTCATTAAAATATTTAAAAACACTTGCCTAACTTCACTTCGATACCCGATAAATGGTATTGGATACGGCAGATTTTTCTCAATAGAAACATTTACATTCACTAAGCTCGGATATAAGAACTGGATAATATCATGAAATAAATCATTCAGCCAAAACCGCTCTGCTTCATTCCAAATTTCTTTTTTAGAAACAAGTAAAAATTGAGAAATTCTAAAATTTAATTGGTCAAGCTCATGCGAAATAATATCTAAGTACGGAAGATGGGGTTGATCTGATTGTAACAGTTTTACAAATCCCATAATAGAAGTTAGCGGATTGCGAAACTCATGAACGAAACTTGCTGACATTTGTCCCAAAATTGTCAATCTCTCTTTATGTGTTTCGTTAATAAATTGTTGCTTTTCTTCTAAATTTTTCGAGATAATTTCTGAGTATTTCAAAACTGTATAATAGATTAGGCGGTCAAAACAAGTATGTATTTTTGCCATGATTGGTTTCAATTCACGAGCACTCACATCTAATTCACACATTGCCTCAAACAATTCATTTCGCCCTATATTCGCATTATAGACAAAGTCTCCAATATTTGCATCTGCCCCCGCGCGCTCAATGGCGATTTTCTCACATAACGTCCTAATATGTTCAACTTCTTTCTCTTTCATAATGAGTTCCATCATTAATGCTAGTAAATTTTCCCCGTTTTCAATAATTTCGTCTTTAAACGGATCGTTTTCTGAAATAATAATTTTGTTTTTCCAGTTCTCTACGAATTGTTGACTATTCTTTTTTAAGTACATACAAAACATTTTACTAATATCCTTATCGATTGGAAAAACCCCCATTCCCTCCATCTCCATACGAAAAACACCCTATATATTTTGAATATTAACACAAAAAACGAATTTCGTTAAGAGAGTAATGTCACATTTTGTTATTTAATGTTGATAAAATTTTAAAATATAGTACGTGAAATTATATTTTTGCATCCTTTTCATTTCTTTCGTACAATAGAAATAGGAAAGGTGTGAAAAAAATGGGAAATAAAAATGTGGAAGATTATCTTCAAGAAGGCATTCATGGACAAAAACAAAATAAACCTGAAGAACGAAATATGTTTTTAAGCACATTGCGTGAGCGCGTAGAAATCGCATTAACAATTGGGCAAGTGATGCAAACAAACGTATATACAGCAGTAAAAGAAAGTATGGGTTCTTCTCAAGGGTTAACATTGTATGTGAACGGTAGCATCGCTTACCCACATTTATCTAAATACATTAAATTAGCAAACGAAAAACAAGTACCGTTTACAATTGTACAAAATAAAGATACAAACACACCAATCGGCCTTGTACTCGCGCATGATACAGCGGTTGAGAAAGAGCATATTTATGTAGAAGATGAGATTTATAAGCAAGAGATAAAGTGAAACTTCCTTCTGGGAACATTTTTTTCCCAGAACGTTAGTTGAACCAATCAGGCTTTTACGAGCAGTTATCCCCCACCTATTTTCTTCGATTCTCTCTCAATCTTGAGGTGGGGGATCTTACTGCCCGTTAATTCGGGATGAACTAACAAAAATAAACCTGACTATAAGTCGGGTTTATTTTTCGTATTGATGTGAAATTTTTTTACGAATGAGACGGCAATTCATCCCCACCTTAAACTGAGCTATGCCCCGCGCATTTTGAAGATGGGGTTTTCTTGCCCATTTTCCGATAAATAAAAAACCTTACCATATGGGCAAGGTTATGAGCTTACTTGTTCTTGAAGAGACACATGTTGTTCTGTTACTTCTACAGGCTGCGGTGCAATCTGCTTCGTCACTTCGATTTGTTTAATGTAATGACCATCTAACTCAACAATACGAAACTTATAATTTTCAATGTCCACAATATCACCTTGTTCAATTTCAAGATGTTCTGTTAAAATCCAACCACCAATTGTATCAACGTCTTCATCGTTAATTGAAAGCCCTAATAATGCATTGACTTCACTAACAAGTACTTTTCCTTCTAAAATTATTTTCGTTTCGCTAATGCGCTGAATCTCCGGCTTTTCATCCGTATCAAATTCATCTTGTATGTCACCAACGATTTCTTCTAATATATCTTCAACTGTTACAAGCCCAGATGTTCCGCCGTATTCATCCACTAAAATTGCCATATGTGTGCGTTCACGCTGCATTTTCACAAACAAATCATGAATAGCAATTGATTCAATAATTTGGATAATCGGACGAGCATACTGTGCAACAGTTTCTTTATTTGCACCATCATGTTTCACAAAATCTGTAAAAATATCCTTAAAATTCACAAAACCAATAACATGATCTTTATCGCCGTCAATGATAGGATACCTTGTATACTTCTCATTTGACATCAATTTCATTGCTTCCGTAACAGATTGCTCTTTTTCTAAAATTACCATCTCTGTACGTGGAACCATTATTTCTTTCGCAAGTCGATCATCAAATTCGAAAATCTTATTTACATATTTATATTCCGATTGATTAATTTCACCATTTTTATAACTCTCTGATACGAGCATACGTAACTCTTCTTCTGAGTGTGCTACCTCATGCTTATGCATTGGTTTTAACCCAAACATTCTTGTAACAATACGTGCCGAACCATTTAATGTCCAAATAAATGGATACGCTAGTCGATAGAAAAGGATAAGCGGCCTTGCAACTGCTAAACTAATTCCTTCTGCCTTTTGAATTGCCAATGTTTTTGGAGCTAACTCACCTACTACGACGTGAAAAAAAGTAATAAACATTAAAGCTAGAGAAACAGATAAGACGGATCCCAACGAGGGAGGCACTTCCAATCTTGCAAAAATCGGATCAAGCACACGTGTAACTGTCGGCTCTCCTAACCATCCAAGGCTGAGTGCTGTCACTGTAATTCCTAACTGACACGCTGATAAATACTCGTCTAAGTTTGTAATGACTGTTTTCGTCGCCGTTGCACGTTTATTTCCTTCTGCAATTAAATAATCGATGCGTGAGCTCCTAACTTTGACAATTGCATATTCAGACGCAACGAAGAAAGCAGTTAAGGCAATTAAAACAATGACCATACTTATACTAAATATGTCCAAATACATTTCCTTACTCACTTTGTAAGTAAGGAAGCCACCTCCTAATGGTTTTATTCTAAAGAAAGGACTTCTCTAACAATCTTACAAGTTTCTACACTAGCAATCACCTTTTATACATTATATGCATACATAAAAAAGATATTTACGTTTATGATAACGAAACTTATACTCTCCGTCAAATAAGAGAAACAGCTGAAATTAGACAACTTTTGTTCATTTTCGAGATGTTTCCTTTCTTACAAATTTATTTTTGTGAATAAGCACTTTCTTTGCCGATTTCCCACTTCTTTTGTCAAGCATGCAGGGAACGAACAAGCTATCACGAAACCTTCTAACAACAAGGTATGGGAGGGGTTATTGTGGAATATAAAACGCCGATGATCGCCAAAAAACTAGGTACAAGTCCAAAAGCTGTCATCCGTCTTGCACAGCAAATTGGATTAGAATTAAAAAAGAATAAATTTGGACACTATGTTTTTTACGAACAAGATTTACAACAAATGCTTGAATTTCAACGCTCTGTATCGAACCAAGAGCATGAATCATCTTCTTATCATGCTGCTCAAGCAGCACCATCCAATGAAATGCAGCAATTTATAACACAATTAAAAGACATTTCCTTACGCTTGGATCGACTAGAAGAAAAATTACAAGAAAAAGCAGATGATGTTGTGAATTATCAATTGTTACAACACCGTAATGAAATGGAAGAAATGCACGCAAAAATTGAGCAATTGGAAATGGCACTTAAACGAAAAGAATCAATTTATATTGCACCAGAAGTAGCAGCAGCAAAACAGGAGGAAAAACCGAAGCGTCGTAAAATGCTTTTAAGCATTTTTGGATTTTAATATATCATAATAAAACAAAGACGATGTTCTTCATGAACATCGTCTTTGTTTATTACGATAGCATAGCTTTCATATCTTCTTCTGCTGTTGTAATTAGTTTTAAGCGAAATGCATCTTGCAACACTTGCAGTACACCCGGTGATATAAATTCCGGCGCTTTTGGACCAATGCGAATATCTTGAATACCGAGGCTAAATAACCCAAGTAATATCGCTACAGCTTTTTGCTCAAACCAGGACAGCACAATACTGACTGGCAGCTCATTCATTTCACATTGGAACGCTTCTGCTAAAGCTACTGCAATTTTTACTGTTGAAATCGAATTATTACATTGCCCCAAATCAATATAACGCGGTATATTCGTTTCTGGTACAACACCATAATCTACATCATTAAAACGAAATTTCCCGCAAGATGTCGTTAAAATAACTGTTTCTGCTGGTAATGATGTTGCTAATTCACGGTAATATTCTCCACCTTTTCCCGGCGCATCACAGCCAGCAATTACAAAGAAACGTTGAATTTTACCAGCGTTCACAGCATCAATAATTTCTGGTGCCAGCGATAATACCGTCTCATGATGAAATCCTGTTATTAATTGTTCTTCTGATTCCATTTGTGCATCTGGAAGTTTCAATGCCGTTTCAATAAGCGGTGTAAAATCATCATTTTCAATTTTACGTACCCCTTCTAATCCTGCAACGTCATAGGAAAAGAAGCGATCTGCATATGTGCCTTTAATTGGCATAACACAATTTGTCGTTGCTAATATTGCTCCTGGGAATTTTTCGAATAAACGACGCTGATCGTACCAAGCCTTTCCGATGTTCCCTTTTAAATGTGCATATTTTTTCAACTGTGGATAACCGTGTGCTGGTAGCATTTCAGAATGTGTATAAATATTGATATTTTTTCCTTCTGTTTGCTTTAGTAACTCTTCTAGAGCATATAAATTATGCCCTGTAACAATAATCGCTTTTCCAGAGGCACGATTTTGTGTAATTTGTACTGGTTCCGGCACTCCAAAATGTTCAGTATGTGCCTTATCAAGTAGTTCCATCACGCGAATAGCAGCTTTTCCAACTTTCATTGCCATATCTAAATGTTCTTGTTCATTAAAGTTTGAATTTGTTAACGTCATATATAGAGCTTCATGTGTTACTGCATCTACAAACGGATCTGTGTACCCTAGTTGCGCTGCATGGGTACGATATGCAGCAATTCCTTTTAAAGCAAACACAATAATATCTTGTAAGCTTGCAATTGTTTCGTCTTTACCACAAACTCCAATTACTTTACATCCGCCGGTAGGCGTTTGTTCACATTGATGACAAAACATCATTCCCATCCCCTCTCTAGCAATCTTTACAATGTAAGCGTAATACAAGTCGCTATTGGAAGGTGTGATGATAATCACATAGAATGATGCAATTTTGTGACACTATTCATCTTGTTAACATAATTTTTTTACTGTTCTCTTGAATCAAAGCTTGTGCATGTGCATTTCCTTGAATCACATCACGAAACTCTTTTAAAGAATACATATGAGTTAATCCTTTCATAACATGAATGCGAACCGGTACACCTTGCAGTTTATCATTAATAGCGAACGAATCATCAATTGGTTCAATTGGAAACCCTAATGAACGTAAGTACATATACATACGCTTTGTTACAACCGCAATATACCACTCTGCTTTTACTTCTAAAGCATGTATAAATAAAATCGTCGCAAGTTGTTTAAATTGTCCACGACCGCGAGATGTTTTTGCAATACTTAATTTTCCAATTTCGTACACGTTTTTTAAACCTTGTATATATTCATTTTCAGAAAACGGGTAAAAAAACTCGGAATTTGATTGCTCAGGTGTTGTATAACTTATACATTCGACAGTTCCGATATAATGATTTTCTTCTACTAATAAAAATCTTGAAGGTGTTAAATTTCGTTCTACAAACATTAAGTTTCGTTCTTCACAAAAATCTCCCCATAATTGTTCGAACCAAAAATGGTCTTCCTTTGTTTGAACACGTTGGAACATACTCCACCGCCTTTCTCATCACCCTTTACTTTTTTGTTAGCGCTTTCACCATCTATCATATAAAAAGGAAACATGCTATGCAAGAAAAACTATTTCTTTATTTATAGTTTCCATATATGAATCATGATTCCTGTATTGCTTTTATATTTATATAAAAGATTTACAAAAAACATGACAACATCTACAAAAAGGAAACATGTTACATATAGGGAATCATATACTCACCTTAAGGTTCAGAGGAAGCAAAAAATAAGTGGAGATAAAGTCCCCCACTAATAAAATGAAACTTCCATCAGTGGGAGGGGTTTCATCCTCCCCTGATAGAAAACTCTCACCAATCGGGCGCATGCCACCAGCTATCCCTCACCTATCTTCTGTAGAAAAGCGGAAGCGGCTCACCCAGAATCGCAGGACGCCCGCGAATGGCGGGATAAAAGTTTCACTTTATTTCCTTATCTCCGCTAACCAATGCTGAAAAATATTTACTAGTTCTTTTTTCCCTGCCAGCCTCTCTTCTCCCTTTTTCGTTTTATACGGATACAATTGTAAAAATACACCACAACCTGCTTCAATTTTTTTCGCATGCATATTGCTCCCTGGATATACACATATGACTTCATAAATCGCACGGCGATGAAATAATCGTTTTCCATTCTGCTCTTCTACATATTTAATTGACCAATATTTGTACATCTGTTCGGTTGCTTTCGTATTTCCAACTGGTTGAAAAATGTTATACATCGGACTATATTTCACTTCAATAATTATAGATGATTGATATTCGTATGCGGTTTCTCCTCTTTTATAACAATCAATACGGATATCCGGCTTTTTTGTGTCTTCTCCATTATAAAAATGACTGTTTTTACTGAGCGCAATAAGCGGATGTGTTTCAATTAAATCATTAAATGCCACATGCAACTGCAAATCTTTATTGTCTAACACAATTGTTGTTCCATCTTGTAAACCGTCTAAATAAAAATAAGATTGAATTTGCTCTGCAATTGACAAGTAATCAATAAAACCAATTTCTTGAAGAATTGCAATAACAGTAAAATACGCATAGTACTCATAGATTAAAAATGTCGGCTTATAAACAAATAAAAACGATGGTTCTAATTCATTGCGATGCGGTGAAAATTCAAGCTGATGTAATAATTGATGATATACAGGAGGTAGCGAATGCGTTGTAAGCGTGGCTTCTTCCCGAACCCCTCTCCAAAACGGTGTGTATAGAAGATATGAAAAATATGTGAGTGTACTTTGCAAAATTGTATAGAGCACTTTATACTCTTGAATTTTCATTGCCATTTTACGTAGGTCAGTGTCTTTTAACAAATGAATGTTGCGATATTTTTGTTTGTCTCGTTCGGTCACAGATCCATTTCGTTCAATTGTTTGTAAAATGGTATGCACTGCTTTTTTCTCTTCTCTCCGCGTTTGTTGTTCACTCTCTAGTTTCTGAATCGTTTCGCGTAAAAATGAATCAATTTCTAATAGCTTGTTATAAAATTGCTTCGTTTTATATTTTACATAGTCATTTTCTTTACAATGCTTTTGCTCCCTAAAGCAGCGATTATACCATTTTGCATACGGCTTTTTCTCACGTGTAATGATGCTTCTTCTTGTAGGCTTTCTCTCTCTCATCTCCCATATATACTCTTGTTCGAAATTTGTTTTTTGCTGAACTTCATAATATAACTGCTTTACTTTTTTCATTTTTTGCGGCAGCGTACGGAGCATGCGCATATATGAATAATCTTCAATATCTGTAAACGTAACAAACGTCTTTTTATAATACCCACGATCTAAAATAATTCCACCTAGCACAGACTTTACATATTGTTGAATTAACTCTAGCTGATCATCAAAAAAGTTTTTCGGAACAATTTGAAATGCTCCATAAAATAGTTCTTCTCCAACCTGCACTTCAAAATGATATACACCACAGCGCCATGGATATAAATAGTCTGTTTTACCATGCTCATACAGTAAAGCAGTACGTTGCCGTCCATGGAGTTCATATTTCCATTCCATATGTTGCTTTTGTCCTTCATATACTTTATTCCAAATAAACGTAACCTTTATTGAATTTTGTGATTGTATATGTAACCGTAGCGGTTTTAATTCTTGAATTTTGTACACACACGAAGAAATTGAAATTGGCGAAGCACAAAGTTGATTCAATACAACATGCTCCCCCTTCTCTTCTGCACCTACTATTATTTTCAGTACAAAAGGAAGCCTCTCTCCTGTCTCTATAATTTCTGTTTCATACGCACTCTCATTTAACATATCCGTACAGCTCCAATTCCCGCCGTTTTTGCTTCATATACATTAGAGAATGTTCAAAAGTTGATACACGATTTGCAAGTGCTGATTGCAGCAATTGTACAAGAGACATCTCTTTTTTTCCCTCTTCACGAAGCAATGCACCAATTGTTGCTTCTGTACCACGTAACTTCGTTAAAATACGTTGTTTTATTTGAAGGTCAAATGCTTCTTCACGACTTATTAACAAAGATTGGCCTTCATCACATGGAATATTTTTTAAATAAGATGCAATTGCTGACGCAACGCGAAATGAAATTCCTTTTGAAGTATCGTGAAGAAATAACAGTTGATGCATTTTATCTAATAACTCCAACTCTTCATCTGTAAATACATCGAGCATTGCCTTACGATGAACCCAGTTCATTCGAAATTCTGATGCGGAAACAGAAAATGCAAACGGGAGATGTAACGTTTTTCGCTCCACCATGGTCATCTCACAAAATGGAATTTTTTGAAGTAATACAACGTTTACACGATCTAATAAACGGTCAGATAGCTCCTTTGTTGTTTCATCAAAATTAACTGTACCAATAAAAATGATATTATCACTAATTTCAATTTGTGATGGTATATCCTGTTCTGTTTCATTACAAGCTGCATACAAAGATAAAATACGATTTTTCCGATCTAACTGCAGGAGAGATAAAAAAGGAGTAAACCAATGCTCAATATACGACATATTCATTTCATCAAATACAATCATATATAATTGATTTGGATTTTCAGCGGCATCTAAAAGTGTTCGTACAAGTTTTGTTTCACTTTCCATATACGTTCCATTTGAATGTAGATAACCGAGTACATCATGAGGTTCTTGATAGGATGGTGACACCGGAATCCAAATAAGATTTTTTCCAAATGTTAATCCGAGTGCTTCCGCATAGGTTTGCACAAATTGTGACTTCCCAATACCAGGCATACCCCCTACTATTGTTAATAGATTTGTCTTTACACAAATATGAAAATTGTAAATATCGCTCTCATCAATATATAATTCTTTTTCTGCGATAATTTGCTTTACATACTGTAAAAATGAATGTTCACGTTCATTCCATTCATTTTCTTTCTCTTGTTTACCTATATCGATAATTTCAACTTGTTTTCCACTCTCTTTTACTTGTTTTTCTAACTGTTCATACACTTCTGTTCGAACAAAAAACAAACTATTCTCGACATTCATCTCGGCATATTGCATCCAATCGTCTACATCAAGGTAACGAACATCCCTCCTCTGCTCCCGATACATAATGGCACTATACGAAGGCTTCAAAAATATATTCCCATATATCCGTCCTTCATACCATAACAACTCTGGCGTACCGAAATCATGCGGGAATTTTGGTATCAAAAATGAAACATATCCTTTTCCAAGTTTTCTTTCCAATGCTTCTCTCGCTTTTGGAGCTGATAGTTTAGGAGAAGGAATCATTTTATAGGAATTTGCTATTTCACGTTCTTCTGCACGTATTAATTCCACATATAAAGCGCCTCCTGTATAAGAAAGACGAAATAACAACAATTGTTTTTCTCGTTTTCCTTCTTTTATAGTTGCAAAAAATTTTTCATTTTGTTTATTTTTATATAAACCCTCAAATATATAAGAACGTTCTCCAAAAGCAGCTTCAATAATGTTTGGAATCGGTGAAAGACAAACAACAAAAAACGAGCCTTTCTTCCCCTTCTGCTCTTCTACAAATTTCCCAACAAAACGCATATGCTGTAATCTTTTTACAAAGCTTGGATGAAGAGCTTTCTCTAGTTTCATCTCGCTCACCTTCTTTTTTCGATGCTTTTATCATTGTATGAACAATAAAAGCAAACTAGAAACAAAAAACCTGACGCTTATCGTCAGGTTAAATGAGAACCTTGTTTTTCTTGAAAAATTGCATTGTGGGCAATCTTCATTTTTGCTAATACATAACGTAATGTATCTTCTGCATTCTCGTCTCCTTGTATATGCATATTGGCTAAAACTTCTACAGAACACGCTAAATTCTCTACCGCTCCGCGCAGTTCGGGATGTCGATTAAAGAACGATTCTTGCACTAATAATTTCTGAACGTCTTTTGCTAACTCTACAATACGCAACAATTTTTCCTTCTCTTCCATAACAATCCCCTCCTACACACCTTATAAACTAAATATTCTGTAAATTGAAATAAATCCCTGCTATTTCTTTTAAAGTTGATACATAAGAAATCACGCAGAAGAAATGATTTCCTTTTAGATAAACCAAATTCACCAATAAAAAAGGATTTATGCTCTCACTTTAGCATAAATCCTTTTTTGGATTGATATATTTACATTCCAATCTTTCCAGTAGCTAACATGTAAATAGATGCACATGCTGCGAGTAAAATGACAATCATCACATATTGTTCAGCACGGGTAAAACAACGATTTCCTTGTTCTTTTCTTGCAGCGACATACACGATAAGTCCAATCCCATATACTAAAGAAACAAGTAATAGGTTTTTCAATCCAGCTGCATACACAAGCCAGAAACCATATACTGATGCCATAATAGCAAGTATCCCATCTTTCAATCTATTTCCTTCATATGCTTTTGTAATTACTAATTTCAACTGATATAGTGCTGAAAATACATATGGAAGTAAAATCGATGTCGATGCAATAAAATACATGATCTGATATGTGGATGCTGAAAATAACACAATAATAAATATTGTTTGGGCAACACAGTTTGAAATCCATAATGCCATATGCGGTGTATGATTTTTATTCGTTTTTGTAAATACCTTTGGAAATACACCGTCTTTTCCGGCCACGTGAGAAATTTCTGAAACGAGTAAAAACCAGCCGATTAATGTACCGATAAGAGAAACGATTAATCCTAAGTTAATAACCAATGCTCCCCATGAACCAACGACATGTTCAAGTACATGTCCCATTGACGGCGTTTCAAGTGCTGCTAGTTCCTCTCGTGACATCGCCCCTAGCGATAAAACAGAAATAAGAATATAAATACTCATTACTAGCAGTAAACCAAATACAGTTGCTTTTCCAACATCACGACTACGTTTCGCTCGTCCTGATAAAACGACGGCTCCTTCTACGCCAATAAATACCCAAAGCGTAACGAGCATCGTGTTCTTCACTTGTCCAAATACAGAAGATAATGAGACTGTTCCTTTTCCCCAAAAGTCATGCGTAAATATATCCCAACGAAACGCCGTAATCATAATTACAATAAATAGCACAATTGGAACAAGCTTACCAATTGTCGCAATAAAATTCATAATAGAGGCTTCACGAATTCCAAGTAAAATAAGAAAATGAAGCGTCCACAATACGAGTGATGCACCAATGATAGCCGGAACATTATTACCGCCTTTAAAAATTGGGAAAAAATATGCTAATGTGTTAAATAACATCATAATTGTTGCAACGTTGCCTAATATTCCAGCAATCCAATATCCCCATGCGCTGTTAAATCCAATATATTCCCCAAATCCAGCGCGTGCATAACTATAAATACCACCCTCAAGTTCAGGCTTTCGATATGCCAACGATTGATATACGAGGGTAAGCGGAATCATTCCTAGCCCTGTAATACACCAACCAATTAAAATGGAACCGCTGTTGGCTCCTGTTGCTAAATCGTGCGGTAAACTAAATGCCCCGCCTCCAACCATTGTTCCTACTACAAGTGCGATTAATGGAAAAAATCCTAATTTCTTTTCTATTGGTATCACCCCATCTGCAATTTCTTGATGTGTTCTTTCCGTTCTAACAGGCATTCATATTATGAGTCATTTATATATCAAATACGTACCCTGAAAATGACGAACTGTTTCATTTTATATTCTTTCAGAAAAACATTACTTATTCTAAAAGAAAACGAACAAAAATGGAATACTTTTTCGAAAAAAAGTATAAGTATGCACAAAAAAAGTCGTTTATTTTTGTATAAACGACTTTTCAAAGGTTATATTTGTAAATTATGTCTATTTCAACAGTCCTTCTTTTTGTAAAAATTCATGTGCTACGTTCTCTGCTGCTTTCCCTTCTACATTCACTTCATAATTCATTTTACGCATTTCTTCATCAGTAATTTTCCCAGCAAGTTTGTTTAGTGATTTTTCAATCTCTGGATATTTTTTTAACGTCTCTTCGCGTAATAATGGTGCTCCTTGATAGGGCGGAAATAACCCTCTATCATCTTCTAGTACTTGTAGACCATATTGCTGTAATTCGCTGTCTGTTGAATAAGCATCAATGACATTTACATCACCAGATTGAACCGCACTATAACGCAATTTCGGTTCCATTGTTTTTAAATTCGGAAACTGTATATTATATAGCTTTTGTATTCCTTTATATCCGTCTTCTCTATCTGCAAATTCAAGTGTAAATCCAGCTTTCATTTGAGAAGAGACGTTTTTCAAATTAGAAATAGTCTTTATGTTATACTGCTCCGCGATTTGTTTTGGCACCGCTAATGCGTATGTATTGTTATATTTCATTGGTTTTAACAGCTTCATATTATATTTCTGCTCCATGCCATTTCGCGCCTGTTCGTATACTTCTTGACGATCTGTACTTTTTGGTTCTTCTTTTACGAAAGTTGATAATGCTGTTCCTGAAAATTCCGGATAAATATCAATTTCTCCAGATTTTAATGCTTCAAATACAAAAGATGTTTTTCCAAAACCTGGTTTTGTTTCTACTTTTAAATCGGTATCCTGTTCAATTAATTGTTTATACATCTGAATTAAAATTTCCGGTTCTGAACCAAGCTTACCAGCAATTATGATATCTTTCTTCTGTGTACTCCAAAGAAAAGGTGCGATTATGATTACAACTACAGCAACTGATGCAACAGCTATTCGCCTTGGTGAATATCCTGCATGCTCAATCATGCGTAGCACTCCATCAAAGAACAATGCTAATAGTGCAGCTGGAATAGCACCTAACAAAATAAGAGCGTGATCATTTCGATCAATTCCAAGCAAGATAAGCCTTCCTAATCCCCCGCCTCCAATTAAAGCAGCTAATGTCGCCGTACCAACAATTAGTACCATTGCTGTCCGAATCCCTGCCATAATAAAAGGCCAAGCAAGTGGTATTTCTACTTTCCATAATCGTCGCCAGCCGTTCATACCCATCGCTCTTGCTGCCTCAATAAGAGATGGATCTAGTTTGCGAATACCTGTATATGTATTTCTTAAAATAGGAAGCAATGCATAAGTAACAAGAGCGATTATAGCTGGAACCTTTCCGATACCAACTAATGGAATTAATAACCCAAGAAGCGCTAAGGAAGGAATGGTTTGCATCACAGCAGAAGTACCAATAATCCATTCAGCAATGCGTTCTCGTCTTGTTAACAAAATTCCAAGCGGAACCGCGATAAGAACTGCGAAAAATAAAGCAATCAACGAAATTTGCAAATGTTCCAAAAGAGCACTTAACAGTTCCTGTTTACGCTCTTGCATCGTCTGTAATAATGCTGACACTGTCTATCCCCTTTCTTTCATTTGATTTACTATGAACGATATGTTGACTTGTTAATGTACCAATATATGTACCATTTTGTTCGATTGGTATTTCTTTTTCATGTTTTAAACGAAGTAAAGCATCTTGCAAGGTAACTTCAGTCGAAAGTGGAGTACCATCAACTCGTTTCCCTTCTTGTGCCAATATGGATACTTTATCCTCTACTTTTCTATTATCATACCAAGTTGATAATCTTGGCTTCCCAATAAATTCTTCTACAAATGCATTTGCGGGATTTTGTAAAATCACTTCTGGCGTATCAAGTTGGACAACTCTTCCATCTTTCATTATACAAATGCGATCGCCAAGCGATAACGCTTCTTGCATATCATGTGTTACGAAGACAATTGTTTTTTGAATCTTTCTTTGCAAGGCTACTAAATCACGTTGCAACTGCTCACGGCTTAAAGGGTCAAGTGCACTAAATGGCTCATCCATTAAAACAATTTTCGGATTAGCTGCAAGTGCCCGCACAACACCAACACGCTGCTTTTGACCGCCAGATAATTCATTTGGCATACGTCCCCTATATATATTAGGATCTAAACCAACCATTTCTAATAATTCATCGACACGCTTTTTAATTTTCGCTTTACTCCATTTGCGCATTTCTGGTACAACCGCAATATTTTCTGAAATTGTCATATGCGGAAATAATGCAATTTGTTGTAATACATAGCCAATATCCCATCGTAATTCATGAATGTTATAATCCCGAATGTTCTTTCCATCAATAAAAATGTCGCCTTCTGTTGTTTCAATTAATCGATTAATCATTTTCATTGTTGTTGTTTTCCCGCACCCACTCGGGCCAATCAAAACAAAAAATTCCCCTTTACGAATCTCTAACTGTAGAGAGTCTACTGCCTTCGTTCCATCATCAAATGTTTTTGAAACGCGTTCAAATTGAATCACATACACAACTCCTTTTTCATTCTCTCTTCCATTCTCACGGAAATTTAATCTTTTTTCAAATGATTTGTGTTTTCAAAATAAAAAAGAGCTCTATTTTGAGCTCTAATGATCCACTAAAATTGTTTTCATAATAGCAGCATATTCACGTATATATGCCTTTTTCTTCGAACGCTTTGGCGTTGATGCAGCAAGTGATTCCATCCTTATCCCTAAACGATTTGCAATAATTTTTGTTCGGTATAAATGATAAGTGTTGCTTACTACAACGGCATGCTTCACATCATATAAATCAATAGAAAACTTTATATTTTCATATGTACTTGTAGAACGATCTTCGAGTAAAATTCGTTCTTTTTCAATACCGTTTTCCATTAAATAACGGCACATACTAAGTGCTTCTGGAATATCCTCATCGTCTCCTTGCCCACCAGATACAACTACTTTTACTTTTGGATGCAAATGTAAATAACCGAGCGCTACGTCTAATCGATTTTGTAGTGCTAATGATGGTTTATCCCCAATTAATCTTGCGCCTAAAACTAAAACATATGGCGCTGTATGACTTACTTTTTCATTGGCAGTTTTCTTAATGCGGTATGTCATATACACAACGTATAATGGCGGCAATAACAATAGTAATAATAAAAACCATTTATTCATATAGCAGTTCTCTCCCTTTCTCCTTTATTATATAAAAGAAAGGGATTATGCAGAAGTACTTTATCTTGTGGTACACACTTGATTTCAAAAAAATCCCCACGTTCTTCCTATTAACTCTTACCCACATGGAACGCCATTTTTTTAGATATTCCACAATGTTCACATGAGTTAAAAAACACCACCAAAATAATGATATTTTTTGTCCAACTGGGAGTAACAGAAAGAATTGCTTAGCAAAGTTTAGGTAGCTAATAGAAGGGAGTGGCTTAAAAATGCTAATTTTTCTCCATAACCATTTTTCAAGGGTATCCCCTTAAAGATCAGATCCATCTTTCAGGAACATTCGTGTTATTCAGGACTATTTCTGGCTGCGCTGCATCTCCTGCATCTCCATATAACTGCGCATCTGTCGCATATATTCGGGTGCGTCCATCGGGTTCCCGGCGATCATTTCAATGATACAAAGTCTTTCGGCACGTTCCTTTTCAGCTTGGGTTATAGCTTGATCAAGCTCTCCATAGGTCCGGACCGTAACGGTAAACGCGTTGCCTCCAAAGACTTCAGCCAGCTTGGTATAAGACCATCGAGGGATTTGGTTGTACTTTTGATTCTCTGTTTTGACATTCAAATATTTCTCGATTGTATAACCATCGTTGTTCAAGACAAAGATTATGGGCCTGCAGCCGTAATAGAGCATGGAACTGATCTCCTGGGCTGTTAGTTGCAAGGAGCCGTCACCTGTAAACAGCAACACTCGACGTTCCGGTGCGGCGATAATGGCACCGAACGCTGAGGGGGTTGCGTAACCGATGGATCCCCATCCTCCTTGCCCAATATATGTTACATTGCTCGGCAGTCTCACCTCAGCCATTCCATTGTAGAACGTCCCTGTCTCGGCAATCACAATATCACCTTCTTTCAGCATGCGCTGAAAAAGAGGATAATAGCCGGCCGCCATTAGAGGCTCTTCGGCACTAGCTGTGACTTGATCGTAAGGGAATAACAAATTTCCTGCCAAACCTTGACCTATGTAACCCACCTTCTGCACTGCAAGCAGCATGTCGGCTGCAAAAACATTCGGATATTCCGCCTCAGCGACCTTGACCATGTCCGGTTGAATATTGACAGTCACCAGCGGGTTCAGCTTTGCGGTAAAATTCGCAGTGTTGGTGTCCGCCCATAACATGCCGACCGCAATGATACAGTCTGCATTTTCCACCGTACTTTGGACTTCAGAACTTCCGAAAGAACCTAGGTACATTCCGATATAATTTGGATGGGTTTCGTCGAATGCCCCCTTCCCAAACATCATCGTCACAACAGGCACATTCATAGCGTCAGCCAGCCGTCGAACTGCTGTCTGAAGGCCAAAGCGCATTGTTTTGGCATCCACCAGGATAACTGGCCTGTGAGCACGCTCTAGCAGCCGACGGACGTGATTCGCCGCAGCTTGAAGGGTTTTTAGGTTGGACGTTGGACGCGGCGGCATCGGCTCTTTTCGGGCATTGATCGGCTTGGTCACTATATCATCAGCCACAACCAGGTATACCGGCTTTTTCTTTTCCTTAGCAATGCGAATCGCAGCCGGAATTTCAATCTTGGCGTTTTCCGGCGTAAGCACCGCGATATAAACCGTAATTTGCTCATACACCTTGCGGAAGACATCAAAATTCCCATCCATTAGGGTGTGGTGCATCAGCTTGTGCTCCTTTTGATCCTTCTCAGGAGGCGCACCCACAATGTGAATGATTGGCACATGCTCGCTGTTGGCTCCCGCTATCGCATTGCAGGCGCTGAGCTCCCCGACCCCGAAGGTCGTAATAAGAGCGGACATGCCTTTGATTCTTGCGTAGCCATCCGCAGCATAACCTGAGTTTAGTTCGTTCCTTCCATTTATAAACCGGATGCCATTATACCGCTCCAGAGCATCAAGCAGTGTAAAATTATAGTCCCCTGCGACGCCGAAAATTTCGGTAATGCCCTCCATCTTCAAGCAATCGAACAAATACTGGCCAACTGTTTTTTGAGCCGTTCGGCTTGTCGAGCCAGAGCCGCCCTCCGCCATCATGTTATCCATCTCTCACTCACTCCTTATCCATTTCTTGGGCTTGTTCTGTGTAATAAGCACCCTTTTAATAGTTCCCTTTCATTGAACAGGTTATCCGGCATACAGAGCGATGAGCGATCTTCTGTGCGTTATATCCTTTCATTATTTTGTTCAAGTAATGGCAAAAGTAAGGCGTTGACGAAATGATATTATAAAAAAAAAGATAGTAGGGATGATCAATCCTTACTATCTTTACTGTTAATATTTATATGTCTTTAAATTAAATCCTCGCTATTTTTCTAGCCTTGACGCTGCCCTGCATTTTGGGCATTGCGTGCTTTCTTTGAAGAAGTATGATCTTGCGTTTGATTTCCTTTATGCTTAGCAGAACCTAATGCTTTTGTTTTTCCCATATGATTTCACACCTTTTTTAGAATGTTACATCTATATGATGTGTATTAGATTCGCCACTATACAACCGTTTTATTGGTAATATCAACTCGTTCTTGTCGCTGCACTTTCACATACAAAAATCCCATACTCGCCGCGCCAATTAATAATATGCTCAGTGCATAAAACGGAACCATAACACCAATTTGGGACACAAATGTTGTAAAAACAAGAAGAAGAATGACGCGTACACCTGTACCAACAAACCGAAATAGACTATCAACACGTCCGATTACTTCGTTTGGAACTTGTTCCATCATGAGCACATTGCGTGCAACACGTGTACCAGCGTTTCCAATCGCCATAAAAATAGCAAGGCCATATAATAAAAAGACTGATGGTTTTATAATCATTACGGTAATTGAAATTGTATAAATGAACATCGTTACTACAATTGACACTTCTGTTTTTACATATTTCATAAGAATGGGAATACCAATTCCTGCAAGCATTGCACCGATACCGTACATCATTCCTTCCGTACCATATACGGATCCACTTTCCTTTAATACATCCGAAATGTACACAGGCATTAAATAATTTGTCATCATAACACCGATAAACGGCATATATGTCGCAAATAGAAACCAAAATAATTTCTTTCTTTTCTTCATAAAATGAACGCCTTCAAAAATTTGCTTTGTGAATGGTTGTTTTCCGCTTTCTGTACTCTGTCTTGTATAAGGAATAAATAACAATAATATAAACGCGCCTACATATGCTAACATATTGATGAATAAAATCCATTTTACAGCAACAATTGTAATCATAAAACTTGCAACTGCACCAGCGATAACTTGTGTCAATTGTCCTTGTATTTCCATCGTTCCACTTAATGATTTATAATGCTCCGGTGCAAATACTTCTTGATTAAAGGCGAAAATGTTCGGATAAAATACTAAATAATAAAATGAACCTATTATATACAGCACAATGTAATGTATTGTTTCATAGGAATGACCTGTAAATCCCCAACATACCATAATACCGACCGCAATTGCTCCAATGGCTTCATTCACTAAGAGTAGCGTTTTACGAGAAAAACGATCAATACAATGTCCAATAAACGGTGTACACAAAAACATGACAAGTGTAGATATAATTGAAATATAGCCAAACATTGTATTTCCACCTGGTGATGTTACAAGTAGCCATGAAATCGTAATCATCGTAATGCCGGAGCCAATGGCCGATAAGCTATTGGCTCCAAGAATATAGTACAACCGAGAATCACGGTAAAGAGATGACATATTAATCAGCTCCTAACTGTTTTTTCAGTTCTGGAAAGATGCTCATATATCCTCTCAATTCTTTTAATAAATCCGCAATAAGTGGTTTTGCATCTTCACCTAGTTCTTCGTTCTCTACATGAAGACTATCAATGACAACTTGTTTCGGAATGACATTTGCATATACACCTCTTGCAACAATGCGCATACTATTTAATGCATTTATACCGCCTTTACCGCCGCCTGCAACTGCAAGAAGTCCAACCGGTTTATGCATAAACTCGCTACTTCCAAGAAAATCAAATGCATTTTTCAAAGCACCGCTCATTGCATTATGATACTCAGGTGTGCATAGTACAACACCATCCGCTTCTTTGACAAGCTGCTTTAACTTTGTTACTGCTTGTAATTCATATTGAGAATTTTCTCCGTTATATAATGGGAGTGCCTCAACAGCTAAATCATATAATTCTCCATTATAAGTCTGTGCAATATGCTTTGCAATGACACGAGTTTTACCAGATTTACGTGGTGTACCGTTAATTACAACTAGTTTCATGATTATTTCTCTCCCTTATTTGAATTTCTATGTTTATCTTATCAGAAAATTCCCTCTTATAAACCGTAAAAAAGACGGAAAGCGATTGAGAAAATAGTATGAAAAAATAAAACAGAAACTCATACTTTCGTATGAGTTTCTGTTTTATTTCAATTACCCCTTCTTATACAACACCATGTTTTACCGCATACAGGGCTGCTTGCGTTCGATCATCTACATTTAATTTAGCAAGAACATTTGAAACATGTGTTTTTACAGTTTGTTCTGTAATATGTAATTCTGCAGCAATTTCCTTATTACTTCTTCCTTTAGCGATTTCACGCAGCACTTCTTTTTCCCGCTTCGTTAGCATAGATAAACTATCTTGTTTTATCTCAACTGTTGCTTGGCGTCCTAATAAAGCAGGCGTTACTTTCGGATGGAAATTAGCATTCCCTTGATAAACTGCAATAATGGAAGCTACAAGTTGATCCGGTTGTACTTCTTTTAATTGATATCCATCTGCACCTGCTTCGAGTGCTGGAAGAACATAATCTTGTTCTGAAAAACTGCTTAACATAAGTATTTTAATAGATGGATCATATTGTTTCATGCGCTTCGTTGCTTCGATTCCATCCATTTTCGGCATCGACACATCCATTAATACGACATCAGGTCGTTTTTGTTGAATAAATTGCAATGCCTCTTCTCCATCTCCCACTTCACCAATAATGTCAAACTCTTCTTTTGTCTTTAAAAAGAAAACAAGACCTCTTCGTACAATGTGATGATCCTCTACAAGTAACAGTCTAATTTTCAATGAAATTCCCCTTTCAAATGGGTAATTGAATCCCAATTTTCGTTCCTTCTCCCGGTTTCGTTTGAATATGAAACTTCCCTTTCATTAACTCAATACGCTCTTGCATATTTTTCAAACCAAGCGCAGAATCTCTTACTTTTTCTTTCATAAATCCTACTCCGTTATCCTCGATTTGAAACTTCAACATATTGTTTTCAATTTTTAAATGTACAAATACTTTTTCGCAAGATGCGTGTTTTTTACAATTATGGAGCGCTTCTTGGCTAACACGCCATAGCATTTCTTCTATTTCATCGCTTATCGAAATAACTCCATCAATTCGCATCGTTACATGGATACCAAGTAAATTCCCATAATTCTGAATTGCTTCAGCAAGACCTTTTTCTAACCCCTCAGGTCGTAATTGCCAAATTAATAATGTCATCTCTTGCAGTGCCTCTTGTGATAACTCTCCTATGTACCTCAACATCTCTTGTAGTTCTTTATCCTTCGTCATATCAATCGTTCCTCTAGCCGTTAACATAATTGAAAAGAGAAGCTGTTTGACAGAATCATGTAAATCACGTGCTAGTCGATTTCTTTCTGCCACTACTACGTATTTTTGTTCTTTCTCAACCAACCTAATACGTTGAATCGTTGTCCCAATTTGAAGAGCAATCGCTTCTAACAAAGCTAATTCTTCTTCTGAAAAATGCGTTTTATGAGGAGAAGCGACATTTAATAATCCAAACTTTTCCTCTCCTGCTTGAAGCGGAATCGTCGCATGATGAGTAATACTCTCTGTTTCTCCCCATTCAAATTCAACCGCATCTTCAATTCGCTTACATTCAATAATATTTGTTGCTTTTTGCAAACGTCCAGCAACAAATCGATCAATACACCAACAATCTCCTTCACACATTGGTTTCTTTTCTTCCCATATAAGTGCTGGTGGCAAATTTGTATCCACAAGCATTCGATGTGTTCCTTTTTCATCAATAAAAAAAATCCATCCTGTTTGCAAATTCATAACTTGCAATAGCGTATGTAGTACTTTTTCTAACATTTTCTGCAAATCAGTCGCTTCATTTAATAACTCGGCAATTTCTTTTAACGCTTGTAATCGATGCATTTGTTTTTTATTTTCATTCATGTTCCATCACCATTTCTTATTATAACATCAAGAAAATTTCAAACACTAAAAATAAACAAAAACTTCTATAATAAAGGAATTCAAAAAAGTATGGAGAATAACAAAAAAGGGAATTTATACCACAAAAAATTTTTCAACATTAAAACAAGAGAAGAAAGGTGTTAAGAATTTGAATGTATTGAACAAATTAATTGAACAAGCTAAAAATCCACAAGGTTTTGTCGGATCATCTATGCTATGCATTATGAATGTGGCTCATACCAGTATGACAAAATGGGCTTTAAGCAACATTGAAATTAATGAACATGCGAACGTGCTCGATATAGGTTGCGGCGGAGGAAAAACAATACATACTCTCTCGAAAATGAATCCTTACGGAAAAATATACGGCATAGATTATTCGGAACAGGCAGTAGAAAACTCTATCAAAACAAATAAAAAAGATGTGGATTCAGGAAAAGTTCTTATAAAACAAGCAAGTGTATCTTCTATGCCTTTTTCAAATCACTTTTTTGATATGATTACTGCATTTCAAACACATTATTTTTGGCCAGATTTAGAGAATGATGTAAAAGAAATATTTCGTGTGTTAAAACCAAATGGCTATTTTATCATCGTGGCTGAGCTCTATAAAATAAAGTATCATATGACATACTTTAAAACAAAAGAAGATATAGAAAAATTACTAAAAGAAACTGGGTATAACAACGTGGTATTTCATGAATATAGAGGATCGATTTGTATAGTTGCAAGAAAATAGCAAAACCGCCAGAATCCTTATTTTTCTGGCGGTTTTGTCCTCTTACTTTACTTCAGCTTGTAAACAAGACTTTAAGTGCTGTAATGCAAATTTATGCCCTTGGTCATTAAATGACGCAACTGCCTTTTCGTATACGGCAATACGAAATCCCTTGTTATAAGCATCTACTGCTGTATGTAACACACAAATATCTGTGCAAACACCAACAAGATGCACTTCTTGTATCCCTCTTTCACGAAGCTTAATTTCTAAGTCCGTTCCAACAAAAGCGCTGTACCGTGTTTTATCCATGTAGTATACATTTTCATTATTTTTGTATTTTTCGTATACATTTTGCAATTCACCGTATAAATCTCTTCCTTTTGTTTCTGCTATATTATGCGGTGGAAATAATCTAGTCTCTGGATGATAAGAATCATTTTCTACATGTTTATCAACGGCAAACACAACATAATCTCCAGTTTCAATATGCTGCTTCGTTATTTCTACAATATACTCTTCTATAACTTGCGCTGGTTTTCCACATGTTAGTGCCCCCTCTTCTGCTACAAAGTCATATGTATAATCAATATTAATAAGTGCTCGTTTCATCTTTTCTCTTCCTTTCGTTTCACATTAAACAATAGAAAACGTGTTATAACGACGACTTATTACAGATTCGACATATGTTATAACAATCCCTATGAAAACAAAAAAAACCTGCTTCTAGAGCAGATTTCTTTTACTGTGCTGGTTTATTTTCAAACTTCGCCTGGGCAAAGTTAATTACTTTTCCATTTGGATCATTATTTTCATACTGGATTGCTGTTACGGTATGAATACCTGGTTGTAATGTCTTTTCTTTTAATGCAATTATCGTTTGTGTTAGTTCGATTACTTGATGCGTTTCTTCAAATTGTTTATCAACATATACAAACACTTCTTTATCCTGTTGGAAATTTGCAAGTTCGATTTCTACTTGTTGAATAATCGTATCTTTTTTGATAAATACTGCAGGCACATTCCCATTTTCTGATGTACCATCTGGCGTAGTAACTTTCACTTTTCCTTCACCAACTGAAGTGATCCCTTCTGGGAATGAAGATTTACTTTCTTGCTGTGCATGAACAGTTTGTTCTTGCCGCGTTTCTTCCTTTACCTTCTTTTCTTTTGTTACTCCGCAGCCCACTAACAACATAACAGATAATCCAGTGATTATGAATTTTTTCAAAATCCATTCCCCCTGTATCTTAATGTTAATTTATTATATAAAAATAATTTTTGAATATATGCATCTATTTGAAACACTTTCTTAAACAAAGCATGTTACTTTACACAACTTACTGTACCATACTTATCCCTCTATTATCATCATTATTTCCACAAGAAATTTTTAGTAAATCCTTTTCAGTATTCTTTACAGCCTCTTAATTATATATTTCCTTCATTTCTACATGAAAAATAATCTTAGTCCATACAACTAAGATTATTTCAACGTTTATCTCTATTAATAGAAGTCTTACTTTATTTAATAAATTTTGTAATTTCCGCTACCTCTTTTCGAGCTAACTTTTTCGGCTGATCCTTTGGATGGCCTAATGAGATAACCATATTAATTTGTTTATCAGATCCAATTTGTAAATAGCTTCTTAGCTCCTCCTGTGCTAATAACACCGGTCCTGTCATTGGACATGTACCAAGACCACGAGCATGGGCTGCGAGCATTAAGTTTTGTGCAGCTAAACAGCTGCTTTTAATTCCTTCTTCTTCCCAAATAGACTCTGGAACAAATTCAATCGGATCAAAAATCTTTTCACGAAACTTAGACTGATATGGCGTTGCTAAACAAATGATTAAAACAGGCGCATCTGAAAAAGCTGTTGCGTATGGTCCAAAAGAACGAGTCAATAACTTCCCTGCTTTTTCTTCCCCTTTTTCTATTGCCTCTACTGCTCGTTTATGTAATGCATTCCATGTCATTTCTTCTATGTCTTTGATTTTGTCACGATTCATAATAACGACAAATTCCCACGTTTGTGAATTTGTATCACTCGGTGCATATCTCGCACAATCAATAATTTCTTCGATATCTTCCACAGAAACGTCTTGCTCTGTAAATTTACGAACGCTACGGCGTCCATGAATAACCTCTTTGAATGCTTGATAATCCATATAATTCAAAATCCCCTTTTATAACGTTTTCAAAATCCATACCAGTCTGATTATATCATATAACAAAAAAAGCTGGACATTTTCCAGCCTTTTAAGTATTTATTAACTTTTAACACATAATAAAAACCATTTTTATTTTATCCCGCTATTCGCGGGCAGTACCCCCCACTGATGGAAACTTCACTTTATGTTAGCAGTATAAACACTTTCTTTATACGCTGCCTGCAACTTTCTTATAACTTTTTGTTCTTCCGTTTGGTACCAATCTTCTCCAATTTGCGTTACTGGTACAATTTCAATAGGCGTAGCTGTAAAAAAACACTCCTCCGCTTCATATACTTCTTGAAGGTAAAAATAGCGTTCTTCTACAGGAATATTCAACTGCTTTGCTAAGGAAATTACGTGATGACGTGTAATTCCATACAAAATAAATTGATTCGCAGGATGTGTAATAAGGGTTCCATTTTTCACGATAAAGAAATTAGAATGACACCCCTCTGTTACAATGCCATTACGAACTAAAATTGCTTCATAATAGCCTTCTTTTGCAATTTTATTTTTAATCATGATATTAGGAAGTAAATTAAGAGATTTAATATGACAACGATGCCAACGTATATCTTCAGCTACTGTCGCTTTAATTCCATTTTCTATAAGCGAAGTTGGCCTCGGAAATGGTACGATATTTGCATAATATGTAGGCTGGAGATTTAGTTCGAACAAATGATTTCTAGGTTGCACACCTCTCGAAATTTGAATATATACATTTCCATCTTCTTTAAATTGATTCTTTTCAATCAATTGTTGCAGTTGAGAAATAAGTTCTTCTTTTGTAAATGGCGATTCTAATTCAATTTCTTCCATAGATCTGAAGAAACGATCTAAATGGAGATCTAATAAATGAGGCTTCCCATCATATAAACGAAATACTTCATATACCCCATCCCCAAACTGTAACCCTCTCTCTTCTAATGAAATCATTGGTTCTTTCTCTTTCGTATTCACAATGCTTCCATTAAATAAAATCCAATCTTTATGATTACTTTCCATACCATTTTTCCTCCTCTTGATACAGATATTTCTATTGTACAACCTAAATCGTTTGAAAAGAATCAATTTTCAATCCATTTGAATACAAAATAAAATATTCTCTACATATACTGTTATTCTTAGGGGATTTATGGAGTAAATTGAAACTTTCATCAGTGTCACCTCCCATTGATGGAAAGCTTTCACCAATCAGGCGCACACCAGCAGTTATCTGCCCGCGAATAACGGGATAAAATTACAGTAACTTGAACTACTCCTACCTTAAACGCTAACATAATCTACAGGAGGACTTGCTCATCACACATATATATACATAAAATATTAGACGCGAACCGTTTAAGGTATCTAATTCTCACAGTTTTTTATCTCCTAAAAAGGGGGGATTAGCTTGGGGTTTCTCGAAGGATATAATAGTTTCAGCGGGGCATTTTCGCCTTTAATTGTACGCTCTATTCATTCTTATAGTCAGAATTGGAAGCAGCGATTTCACAGGAAACAGCGCCAAAATCTACGAATGAATAAAAGAAGACGTTATTATCTCAAACAATTATCATAACGGAAAGCCTCTTTATACATTGAAAAAGTATAGTTTTCTACTCACAAAAACTAGGGATCCCTGTAAAATACATGGAACCCTAGTTTTTTAGTACACATCCCATTTTAAAGATTTATTTGACAGAATTAAGATAAAGTGAAACTTCCATCAGTGTTTTTTTCATCCCCCACCTATCTGCTTAAGAAAAGCGGAAGCGGCTCGCTCAGAATCGTAGGACGTTGGAGCACCCGACAGAGAGGCGCTTTTTGCCTCGTCCGAGGAGCCGAAACGACCAGAGATTCTAGCAGCTAAAGCTGGACAATGTTTCACTTTGAATCTTGAGACGGGGGTCTTACTGCCCACGAATAGTGGGATAAAAAAAGAATCCATAAGGCATGGATTCTTTCCTTCTAACTAACTTAATATGGAGTGTATTCAATATAAGATGGATCGTAATAAATCCACTGACTTTCTCCAAGATCAAGCCAGCCATTTTGGTATTGGTATACTACATATGATTCCGGTGCATTTAACTTCCGAATAATCGAATCACTCGTTGATGGCCCTGTTCGTAAATTGATGTTTGTTCCGCGAGTTTTAGCTACACCAATTGGGCTCCCATCTTGATTTCTATACCTCATATACTGAATATAAGACGGGTCATAATAAATCCATTCATTTGCTCCAAGACCTAACCAACCATTATTCTCTTGATAAACAACATACGATTCTGGTGCATTTAACTTCCGAATAACCGAGTAACTCGTTGAAGGTCCTGTTCGCAAATTTACATTCTTCCCAAGAATATTTGCTACACCAATTGTCTGTGGATTTGGTTCTGGCGTTGGAGGATTCGGATTCTCTTTTGCAGGCAACCCCATAATATTCACAATACCACGTGTGTAGGCTTGACATATATCTTCAATAAATTGTTGATTCTTTAGTAAATTTGCATCAAATGTTGTGTCAATAAATGCAGTTTCTGTTAAGAGAGCGTCCATCTTTGTTTCTCTTAATACTGCATAATTCGCCATTTTAGCACCGCGGTCCTTTAACCCATACTGATTTAAAACGGAGCGTACTGCTTCATGCATTTTCGCTTGTTTTCCTGCTGCAGAACTAACGCTTGGAAGACCGTTATAAATATAGTCTTCATAGCCTGTCCCCCCACCGCTATTAATATGAAATGAAATGAAAAAATCCGCATTATATGAATTAGCGATATTTGCTCGTTGTGATAATGCTACGTATACATCACTTTCACGTGTCATTTCAATGTCCACATAATAGTTCGCTAGTAAAATATCACAAACACGCTGTGCAATTTGTAACGTAAGGGTTTTTTCTACTAAGCCATTTCCAACAGCACCGGAATCATATCCACCATGTCCTGCATCAATGACAAGTTTCATCAATCATTCCCTTTCTTTTCTCTTCATTAAAAACACATATTATTGTGCTTGTCTTATTTTATTCATAAAATTGATAGAATGTGACAATGATAAAGTGAAACTTCCATCAGTAAGACTTTTCTTCATCCCCCACCTATCTTCTCAACCTTGAGGTGAAGATCTTACTGCCCGCAAATAGCAGGATAAACAAAAACCGCCTTATGAAAGACGGTTCCCATCATCTCGTTTCAACCAATTTAAAATAAAAATATAAGTCTGATAGTGGATATATCTCATACAAAATAGACAGAATAGAATT
Source organism: Bacillus sp. S2(2024) (assembly GCF_050474045.1). NCBI lineage: Bacteria > Bacillati > Bacillota > Bacilli > Caryophanales > Bacillaceae > Bacillus > Bacillus sp. S2(2024). The sequence continues at coordinate 1,753,277 of NZ_JBFLUS010000003.1, read as the reverse complement.
CCCATACCAATACCGCTATACAGTAACCCTAATTTCAAAAAAATTGCAATTGGTGGTGGGAAAAGAGTGACTTTTTGCAAAGTATATAATGCAAGAAACAATATTGAAAACAAAGGGAAATATCGCCACTCATATGGTGTTCGCTTCTTGTTCAATATATTTTTCATAAATAATTGAAATAACTCTGCAAATAAAAAACAGCTTAGAACTATAATAAGCGCTAGTGTCATTCCCATACACTTCCCACCTTATTTTATAATGTACTGATAAAATAACACATCTTGCCACTCATTAAACTTATAGCCAACCTCTCGAAAACATCCTACATATGTAAATCCCATCTGTTCATGCAACGTCACACTTATGTCATTCCCCTTTGTAATACCGGCAATAATAGTGTGGTGCCCTGCTTCTTCAGCCAATTGAAGTATGCGACCTAGCAATTTCTTCGCAATACCTTTCCCACGCGCTTGCTTTCCCACATAAACTGAAATTTCTACCGTCTGCTTATATGCCTCTTTTTCCCGAAATGGTGATAAAGAGCAATACCCAAGTACGATACTATCTTCTTCAGCAACGATGACTGGGTACATTTCATTATGTGCATCAAACCACACATTCATTTCTGTTAATGATTTCTCTTGCAAATCAAATGTAGCGGTTGTATGTACAATTGCATCATTATAAATATGTAAAATAGCTCTTACATCATCTCTATATGCGCTCCGAATTTCCATTTCTTCGTCTCCCCCATTACAATTGCTTTATATAAACATGATTATGTTGTTGAAAACCAACTTGTTCAAAAAACGCTATCACTCTTTCATTCTTATCTATAAGTGTGATTTCAATCTCTTTCACGTGGTCTCTTTTGATGATTTCTTCAAACGTGTAATAAACATTTGTTCCATACCCGTATCCTTCATAATCATGATGAATGAGAAGATGCGATAAAATCGCTTTACTTTGTTGCACAGTGTAATCAATAATACCTATGTATGTATCGTCTGCTTTTATACAATACGCTACATCTTGAGCTGGTAGATCATGAGAAGAAAACATTTCTTCTATTACTAAACTTGTTTCATTGGTAACTTTTTCAAACGTTAACATAACTATTTCACCTTCATTCTTATTATTATTGTATCAAGTAGGACAAGTATTTATGAAAAAAACCTTAAGATAACAATGTTATCTTAAGGTTTTCTATTTATACTAAGCTATAAGCACGCTTTGTTTCTTCATGGAACACATTTGTATCATATTTATGCTCAACAAAAATTTGATGCCATACCATAAATGCAAGTACTGTCCAAATTTTACGGCTGTAATCACCTTTATCTGCACAATGTGCTTCTAACAAGTTTAATACGTACTGCTTGTCGATTAAATGCTCTGTTTTGCTTTCTTTAATGATATTTACAGCCCAATCATGCATTTCATCTTTTAACCAGTGACGAATTGGTACTGGGAATCCTAGTTTCTTACGATCTAATACGTGATCCGGTACAATACCGCGTACAGCTTCACGTAAAATTGCTTTTGTTGTACCGTTTGCAATCTTTAATTCTGTTGGAATTTTAGATGCAACATCAAACACTTCTTTATCTAAAAATGGTACACGAAGTTCTAATGAATGTGCCATTGTCATTTTATCAGCTTTTAATAAAATGTCACCGCGCAGCCATGTGAACATGTCAATGTATTGCATTTTGCTTACATCATCGTAATTCTTAATGTCATCATACAATGGCTTCGTAATATCCATGTAATTTACACTCTCATTGTAGTGCTTCATAAGCGCTGCTTTCTCTTCTTCACGGAAAATTTTCGCATTTCCATAGTAACGTTCTTCAATTGGTGTGCATCCACGCTCTAAGAAGCTCTTTCCTTTGAATCCTTCTTTTAACGCACCACTTAACGCTTTTAGCACACGCTTTCCTGGACTAGGAATGTAAGAGAACATTTTTAAAGAATTTGGCTCACGATAAATGTTATATCCACCAAACAGCTCGTCTGATCCTTCACCAGAAAGAACAACCGTCACATGCTTACGCGCTTCTTTCGCAACGAAATACAACGGTACAGCTGCTGGGTCCGCTAACGGATCATCCATATGCCACATGATTTTTGGAAATTCATTCATAAATTCTTGCGGTGTTACAAATACGCTATAATTTTTCACACCTAATTTTTCTGCTGTCTCTTTCGCTACATCAACTTCACTAAAGCCACGGCGCTCAAAACCAACAGAGAATGTCAACAGATTTGGATTCATTTCTTTCGCAATAGATGCGATAATCGATGAATCAATACCACCAGATAAGAATGAACCTACTGGTACATCACTACGCATATGCATTTTTACAGAATCATATAATACATCACGAATTGCTTGAATATGCTCTTCTTTCGTTGCATCAGATGCATTGAAATATGGTTGCCAATAACGGCGAATTTCCATCTCTTTACCAAGCTCTTTTACAAAGTAATGACCCGGCTCAATTTTGTTAATATCCACTGTTAATGTTTCAGGCTCCGGAGCATATTGATACGTAAAGTAATGTTGTAGAGAAGCTGGGTTTACCCCTTTATCTTCCATCACATGTAAGATACTTTTCTTTTCAGATGCAAAGAACGTTGTATCTCCATGCTGTGCAACGTAAAGTGGCTTAATACCGAAATGATCACGCGCACCGAAAAGTTTTTTCTCTTCGCGATCCCAAATCATAAATGCAAACATACCACGAAGGTAATCTACACATTTTTCTTTCATATGAGCATACAATGCAATGATTACTTCTGTATCAGATTGCGTCGCAAATGTTGCACCTTTTTCAAGAAGCATTTCACGAAGCTCTACATAGTTATAAATTTCACCATTAAAAATAATTACATAACGATCATTTTCATACGTTAACGGCTGATGTCCTGCCTCTAAGTCAATAATACTTAAACGGCGGAAGCCAAATTGTACATGTTCATCACGGAAGTATCCTTCATCGTCTGGACCACGGTGAAAGATAATCGTATTCATATTTTCAAATTGATGTTTTTCTTCTGCCGAAAACTCTCTAGGGTTTTCACATAAACATCCTACAAAACCACACATACTTTCTTACCCTCTTTCGGTTTTCATTCTTTTTCTATACTACTAACCCTATTTATACTAGCATAATCATAACAATATGGCGACAAAAAGTACAAAAAAACCGCTCCTATTCTTATCTTATCCTTTATCAACTTTCAATTTCTTACACAACTGAAAAAAAACACACTCACATTTAGGCATTTTGGTCATATGATATTTCAGATTTATCTTTAGGAGGAGAAATTATGAGTGATGAACAAAAACCTTCACGTCCGCCATTTCGAAGTTACTTAAAGCAAATTGATGACTTTTTCGAACAATCTCCGCTTCGTGATGTTATTGCAGATATGAATCACTTTTTCCAAAAAGGAAATCGTTTATTAACATTTCCTGTTGATTTATTTGAAGCAGGAGAAGACCTTGTTATAAAAGCTGAACTTCCTGGTGTTCAAAAACAACAGATTCAAATTGAAATACAGGGTGAATACTTAAAAATTTCCGTAAAAGAAGATGTTTTAGAAGAAGAAATAAAAGAATCACATAATTATTATCGCCGCGAACGCGCAGTGTCAGAAGCTTCCCGCATGATTAAACTACCTTATACGATTAATAAAAAACAAGCGAAAGCTTCTTATCAAGATGGAATTTTAGAAATTCGTGCACCAAAACTTCCGCAGCAACATGATATTTTATCGATTGAATAAAAAAGGATGCTCATTCGCATCCTTTTTTACTGTGTTAAACGCTTAATATCACGAAGTATATCATCATACGGTGTATTCGTAATACCGCTATATTTCTTCAAAACTTTCCCATTTTGATCTACTAAATAAAATGATGTCCCATGAACAACTTGATCTGTATTTTCAGGTTTGTCAACAAGCATTTGGAAATTTTTCTTTGCAAACTTTTCAATGTCATCTTGCGTATATCCAGTTAACAAATTCCAGTTCTTCGTATCATCTGTGAACTTTTGTGCGAACGCTTTTAAATTTTCGGGCTTATCTACCTCCGGATCAACACTGAACGATACAAACTGAACATCTAGTTTTTTTTCTTTTGCTAACTTTTGTAATTTCGCCATATTAGCCGTCAGTGGCGGGCATACTGTTTGACAGTGTGTAAATACGAAATCCGCTACCCACACTTTTCCTTTTAAATCTTTCGTGCCAAACTTTTCACCATTTTGATTTATGTATTGAAAACTTTCAACATCCCAATTTAATGGATCTCGAAGTTTTGATCCTGAACTGCATCCAGCTAAGACTAGTAAGCAAAGAGCAGTAAAAATACCAATCCATTTTTGATATTTCTTCATTCTAGAACACCCTTCTCTCTTTCAAAATATAACATTTCTTCTATTCCTATGCTAACGAACAGTAAGAGTCCAAATCGCAAGATATTTCCATCAACACAAGGACAATCCTACTAATGAAAATTTCACTTTATTGTAACAAAAGTAAACACTACAGGAGAAGTGTTTACTTCACTTGTTCACTAAATCGTACTAATTTTTCAATAGCTTCTTCTTTATGAAATGTGCTAAACCATCTATAATCTTCGTCATCTAAAATACGATAATGTTGACTGACAATATTTTGCTGTAAGCAAAAAGGTCCCTTTTTCTCAATTTCCTTCCACCATACATGTCCACCCATCGTTTTTTCTTTTTTATATTCAATATGCTGATGAGAAATTGTTTGGACAACTTCAATTGCAGATCCCCCAAACGCAGTTTGTAACACTTCGCTGTCTTGAAACAACGCACATACCGCAACAACAGTCGTCCACGAAGGTGAAATGCGTTCTTTTTCAATTTGAACAATCGTCTTTTTGGAAAGACCTAAAATCTCTGCCATTTCTTCTTGTGTATAATTATGTTCTGTTCGAATCAGCTTCATTCTTTTCGCGACTTTCAATATCACTTGGTCTTTATTCATATGAACACCTCTTCTTGCTTTGTAAAGATTACCTCGTTGTAATTTTACACTTTTTTAATAATTAGTCAATTTCATTGACTTCTTTCCTTAACAACACTTCAATACAATAGTACTAATAGATTTCATGTGGGGTGATGTTCATGTGTGGAAAGCGTTATGAAAACATGGATAATATTAGTACAAAAAAACCGATAAGAGAATTTTTACGGTGGAGAAAAGAACGCAACCAAAAGAAGAAAGACTTTTCTTTCGTTATAGAACAATCGCCTGTAAAACAAGCAGCATTTTTACGTGCAAATAAATATAAAACAACCGTTACATGGGTTGGCCACTCGACATTCCTTATTCAAACAAATGGACTCAATATTTTAACTGATCCTGTATGGTCTAAAAAAGTTAAAGTTGTGCCACGACTTACAGATCCTGGACTGATTCTTGAAGAACTACCGCCCATTGATGTGGTACTTATTTCTCACGGTCACTACGATCACCTTGATTTTCCAACGCTTCGTCAACTAAAATCGGATGTACTATATTTAGTGCCAAGCGGTTTAAAAAAGTTATTTTTACGAAAGAAATTTTTCCATGTTGAAGAATATAACTGGTGGGAACATACAGTAATTGATAATGTACATTTGCACTTCGTTCCAGCTCAGCATTGGACGAGAAGAACATTATTTGATATGAACTCCTCTCATTGGGGAGGATGGATCATTGACAATAAAACAACTGAAGAAACGATTTATTTTTGCGGTGATAGCGGATATTTTCGGGGTTTTAAAGAAATCGGAGAACGTTTTACTATTGATATTGCTCTCATGCCAATTGGAGCCTATGAGCCCGAATGGTTTATGAAGATATCACATATTTCTCCAGAAGAAGCAGTGCAAGCGTTTTTAGATATAAAAGCAAAACATTTTATCCCCATGCATTACGGTACATTTTCGCTCGCAGATGAAACGCCAAAGGAGGCGATTACAAGACTTCGTAATAATTGGAATTTACGAATGCTCCCTTGGGAACAATTGCACGTTTTATTTCTTGGGCAAACATATATTGCTACTTCGCCTTCCGTACAAGAAGAAAAAGTAAAAAGAGAAAGTATGCATATATAATATTACAAACTCAATACATGATTAGTATCAGCATTTATACGGTACGCATTATTCATTTTGTACGGCACGAAAAGAGCTACTTGAATATAATCAAGTAGCTCTTTTCTATTCTGCAAAATAAGAGAATCCAATCGCCCCAACACCTGTATGTGTACTAATAACAGGTGTTGTAAAGAAAATTTCTGATTGTGTAAATCCACTAATCTTTTCAACTGCTTCTTTCATCTTCTGCGCTAGCGGTAATGCTTTTGCATGTGGAATCGCAACTGCTTTTACTGTTTTACCAGCTATATCTTCTTCAAATATTTTCGCTAATGTTTTTACGACTTGTCCTTGACTACGTACCTTAGTAATCGGATTGAGGACCCCGTCTTCAACACTAGCAATCGGCTTAATATTTAATAAAGATCCAATCATTGCTTTTCCTTTACCAATACGACCGCCTTTTACAAGGTTTTCTAACGTATCAACAACAACGAATAGACGCGTGTTTTTTCTAACTTCTTCAACACGTTTTAAAATATCTTCTAAAGAACGTCCTTCTTGCGCCATTTTCGCTGCCTCAATTACTTGATATCCTAAAGCATGAGTAATCAATAAAGAATCTACTACCGTTACTTTTGTATTTGTCATTGTTGCAGCACTGCCTGCTGTTGCAACTGATCCACTTAGTCCATTTGTTAAATGAATCGAAAGAACTTCGCTGCCGTCCTCGCCTAAACGATCATACAATTCTACAAATGAACCAACTGCTGGCTGAGATGTTTTTGGTAACTCTTCCGATTTTTCCATTTCTTCAATAAACTCATCTGGTTGTAAATCTACACGATCTAAATAAGTTTGTCCGTTCACAGAAATTGATAATGGGATAACGTGAATATCATATTTCTCAATCACATCTTGTGATAAATCCGCCGTTGAGTCTGTAACAATTTTAATTTTTGGCATGTTTTACTTCTTCCCTTTCCACTACGCTCTCCCTGTTATTATACTAGTATTCCCACTGCTTTCAACAGTTTAAGGTAATTTTCCGACAAAATTCTCGCTTTTTGTGGCTAAAAATGTAAGGCAGAGCACTTTTGCTCTGCCTTACATTTTTTCTATGCATTTTTTTCTAACGTATTTGTTTCATATACATTTGAATAATCATTCCATTTTAAACAATTTCGCAAATATTCCCGAAATGAGTACGAAAATCTTGGTTGTTTTTGTTTTTGAATTTTGGAGATAAAGAGCTGAAGACGCGACTGAATTTGAAACGCTAATGGGTGCTGTGTTTGGAGCACAGGAATTTCGACCACCTTTACGCATTTTCCTGTTGGATGAGTAAAATAAAAACTCTTCATAATCACGATATCAATCCTCTTTTTTTTGGATTTATAATGTTAGTATAAACCGACAAAGACAAAAAGTTTGTCTAAATTTTGGAGAAGCAATAATTTTTTTCTTCTTTATATTGTATACGCTTACATGAATAGTATAACAAAGAAATAAAAAAAGTGCCTGTTATAAAGAGGCACTTTTCGATCCAAAATCATTTTCACGACTTTGTTTACGCTTATACACAATTTTCGACAGAATGATACTAATTTCATATATACATATAAGAGGTACCGCTACTAAACTATGAGATAAAAAATCAGGTGGCGATATACATGATGCTATAATAATTAACATAACATATGCATATCTCCTTATACGTTGCAGCAAGGATGGCGTTAAAAAGCCTATACTTGTTAAGAACATAACAACAATGGGTAATTCAAATATAACTGCAAATGGTACCGTTAAATTTAATACAAAATAAAAATATTTCTCAGTTGTAAACATCGTATTAAACATCTCATTTCCAAGCTGCGTTAAAAAGTGAAATAAAAACGGCATTACAATAAAATATCCGAAACATAGGCCTGCAATAAATAATATAAATAGTACAGGAATATACATTAAAGTCATTTTTTGTTCCTTCGGATGCAAACCCGGCTTTACAAATAACCATAATTGAACTGCAGCTATTGGTATTGTACAAACAATTGCAAAGAGCGAAGCAATGGAAAAGAAAATCCATAATACATCACTTGGACCTAAAACTGTCAATTTCATTGTTAAATCTTTCACCAGAAAAAAATAAATATCTTTTGCGTATACAAATCCTATAATTAAGAAAAAAACAAATGATAGGACGGTAATAATTAAACGCTTTCGCAATTCACTAATATGCTCTATAACACTCATTTCTCGATCATCCATTTTTTTCACCACTCTTTTTTCATCAGATAAAAAAAGATGCAAGAGAGATTCCCGCCTTACATCTTTTCTAAATTATACATATATTATTTACGTTCTTTATCTTGAAAAGCATCATCTGTTAATTCTTTTGTTGATTTCTTAAATTCTTTTAAAGTTTCTCCTAAAGCTCGTCCAATTTCAGGTAATTTTTTGGGACCAAATAAAATAAGTACGGCTACTAAAATTAAAATTAAGCCTGGAAAACCAATATTTGAAAACATATTTCCATCCCCCTTATAAGTAGATTGAATGGTTCTACTATCCCTTAATTTCATTTTGTCAAAAAAGTTTGTAAACGTCAATGTATCCGCTGTCTTTTGTCAAAAAAATTTGAAAATATAAATTTTATACAATTTTCATTTCCTATTCCTTTTGTATATGATATGGTGAAAGAAACTATATTCCTCATTTTATTACATGAGAAAGGAGTCGAAACATGGCTCAAAAGATGACTCGAATGACTCAGTTTGTTAAAGAAGAAATCGCAAATGCAATTACACATGGCATCGGTGCCATTTTAAGTATTCCTGCGTTAATTATTTTAATTATTCACGCATCAAAGCACGGAACTGCATCAGCAATTGTTGGATTTACTGTATATGGTGTGAGCATGTTTTTACTATATGTATGTTCAACGCTATTACATAGCATTCATCATCCAAAGGTAGAGAAGTTATTCACTATTTTAGATCATTCTGCCATCTATTTATTAATTGCTGGCACATATACACCATTTTTACTCGTTACACTGCGCGGACCACTGGGCTGGACATTACTCGCGATCATTTGGACATTAGCAATTGCTGGAATCGTCTTTAAAATCTTTTTTGTACGTCGTTTTATTAAATTATCAACTTTGTTTTACGTCATTATGGGCTGGCTCATGATCGTTGCCATTAAGCCGTTATATGAAAGCTTAACAGGGCATGGCTTTTCCTTATTATTAGCCGGTGGAATTTTATACTCTGTCGGCGCTATCTTCTTCTTATGGGAAAAGCTCCCATTCAATCATGCAATTTGGCACGTATTTGTATTAGGCGGAAGTGCGATGATGTTTTTCTGCGTTTTATTTTATGTATTGCCTGTAGCGTAAAAAAGTCTCAGCTATAAAGCTGAGACTTTTTTACTTATTTAGCTGACCCGCAATAATATCTTGCGTATATTTCGTTAATTCTTTAATATCCATATTTTGATATTGTTCTGCTGTAATTGGTTTCGAAATTGTGACTGTTGCATGCGCTGGTTTCATTCGATTACCGTTTGCTTCAAACATTTTATAAGTCCCGTCCACTGTTACTGGTAAAATCGCTACACCTGATTTGACAGCAAGATGGAAACTACCAACTTTAAATTCTCCCATTCCAGCACCCTTACTACGAGTTCCTTCTGGAAAAATAATGATAGAATGTCCTTGCTTTAACAACTCAATTCCATCTTTAATAGCTTGTAAAGATTGACGACGATCCTTACGATCCATAAATACACAGTTCATCAATTCCATCCATGTGGATACAAGTGGAAACCTTTTAATTTCTACTTTCGAAACAAATCCAATTGGCTTATTTAAATAGCCCATTAAAACAGGAATATCCATATCACTTTGATGATTACTTACTACTAGCACTGGCTTATCCTGTGGTACATTTTCAAGTCCATTCACTTGTACTGTTGATCCAGCTACATGAATCATCTTCTTACCAAACCAATTTGTTGTTTTAAACACCAGACGATCTTTTTCTTGCGGCGATAGTGTATGTAACTTTCGTTTTATACGCCACATTCTTGGCGTAATACCAATTACTATTAAAATTAAGTAAAAAATCTTAAAAACCGTTTGAATCATATAGAACCCCCACATATTGTAATTCCGTACTTCATTATACTAGACAAACGAAGGAAAAAGAAGAAAAAATGTCCAAACGACAAGCGTTTGGACATTTTTTATAATATGATAGATTAGAATTGTTTTGCTAATTCACGTGCTTTTTCAATTGCTTGTTCTTTAATTTCAGGTGCCTGTGCAGGATTTGCACTCATACCTTCTACTGCAATATATTCTACTTCCGTTACACCCATGAAATTTAACATCGCTTTTAAGTGGTTACGGCCAAAGTCCACTCCTGCGTATGGTCCTTCAGAGTAAACGCCGCCTGTTGCTTGGATATGGAGCGCTTTTTTGCCTTCTAATAAACCAACTGGACCATTTTCAGTATATTTAAATGTTTTACCTGCAATTGATAAGTTATCTAAGTATGCTTTTACAACTGGTGGATAGCTCAAGTTCCACATTGGTGTTACAAATACGTATTTATCTGCATGCATAAATGTTTCTAAGTTCCCACTCATAGCTGCAATTTTTTGTTGTTGGCTTTCACTTAATGTTTCAAAGCCTTCTCCTGCCCCAAGTTTCCCCCAAGCAGCAAGCACTTCACCATCAATTGCGGGTACGTTTGTATGGAATAAATCAATTGTTATAACGTCATCTTGTGGATTCGCTTGTTTGTAAGCATCAATAAATGCTTCTCCTACTGCCATGCCAAATGATACTTCTGCTGGATTTGGATTTGCTGTAATAAATAGTACTTTTGTCATATTGATTTCTCTCCCTTTTTTCTCTTCATTAATATCTTTAATTCAAGATTTTGTTATTGAAAAGTAAATTACTTACCTTACATAAGTAATGATATATAATTAACGTTTATCTGTCAATAAAAATAGTTGCTTTTTTTTCGTAAGTAAATAACTACATTGTGCAAAACTTTCATCGGTTAAAGAAATCCATAACCAAGTTACGGAAAGTTATCAACAATTAGAAGCATATCGGCAGTTATTTCCCGCTCTTCTTTGGTTTCTCATCATCTTCAAGTAGGAATATCAAAAAAATGAGCTATCTCACTTTTGAATGAGATAGCTTATTGTCCATCACTTTTGAAACACATGTTTAACTTTCTCAGCCGGAATACTACTTCCACCTCTACCTTTTACATCTTCAATCATCATTGCCACAACCATATTTGGAGAATTTGCATCAAATGCAACAAACCACCCTAACTCTTTACCATCCGCTTCTTTTGATTCTTTTAATTCCGCTGTTCCTGTTTTTCCAGCAAGCGTAATACCATCTAATTTTGCAATCTTACCTGTTCCTTCTGGGTCATTCACAACTTTTATTAAAGCGTCTTTCAAAATAGCACTGTTCTCTTTTGATACCACATTTTCTTTCCACGCCTTTACCTGCTTTTCATCTTTTAAAAGGTGTGGAGATGGAATATTCCCCTCATTTACAATTGGCGCATAAGATAATGCAACGTGAAGAGGTGACATTAAAACTTCACCTTGACCATACCCTGTATCAGCAAGTTGAATATCATTTTTTATACCATCTTTTGCAATTTGCGAAGTTGCAAATCCATATTCAATCGGTAACTTTTCACCAAATCCAAATTTCTTCGCTTCTTCTATAAACTTATCTTTACCAACTTTTAATGCTTCCTGCGCAAAATAAATGTTATCAGAATACATCATTGCTTTTTCAAAATCAACTGGATTGACATCTTTGACACGCGTTACATAATAGTTACCCCAAGAAGAATCTTTTGCCCATTTTACACCATCAATTTTAAGAGATTCTTTTGGATTTAGTACTTTTGTTTCTAAACCAATTGCGCCTGTAATTGACTTAAAGACGGAGCCAGGTGCGTATACTTGGGTAAACCGATTTGTCATCGGCTTTTTCGGATCATTATTCCAAGCATCTCGCTCTGCTTTTGCTGACTCTCTTATCATAGCGTTTGGATTGTATGATGGACTACTTACAAGCGCTAATGTTTCTCCTGTTTGTGGATGCATTGCTGCACTTGAACCCGCTTCGCCCTTCATTTCTGCATAAATTTTTTGTTGCAAGTTCCCATCAATCGTAAGTGTAATATTTTCGCCATCCTTCGCTTCTTTTTTAGAAAGTTCTTTTAATTCTTTTCCTTTTGCATCGGCAATATAAACACGTCCGCCTTTTTCACCGCGGAGTTTATCTTCAAAAACACTTTCCAGACCTGTTCTTCCAATAGGATCATCAGCTTTATATCCTTTGTCCGCTAATTTCTTTAAATCCTCTGCATTCACCTTCCCCATATAGCCAGTTAAATGTGCCGCAGCTTCTCCTAAAGGATATGTCCGAACATTTACTGTACGCGTCGCTACACCGGGCATAGATATGTAATCATTTTCATTTGCACCTTCTGGCAAAATAGAAAGCGGAACATAGTAGCCTGGTTGTACCCATTTCGCTGTTAATTTCTTTTCGATATCTTCAACCGACATATTTAATAATTTTGCTAATGTTTCTTTTGTTTGTTGAGCTGATTCACCTAATTTCCCAGGCACAACTCCAACTTCTGAAGCTTTCCCATTCGTTGCTAATCCGCTTCCATTCCTGTCATAAATTTCACCGCGCTTTGGCGAAAATGATTGAACAAGTACTTTATCATCTTGTTTCATAGTTGGAAAAATAAATGATGGATTCCAATCAACTTTCCAGATGTCCTTATCTCCATCCTTTTCTTTCACAAGTTTTGCATCATTTTCAAACGTAATCTTCCCGCCGATTGTATCCATGCTTACTTTAAAAGGTACATTCGCATTATTTTTCTCATCTTTTTTTTCTTCTTTTTTCGTTACTGCTTCTACCTTTAAATTTTTCACCGCAATTCCTGTATAAACATTTTCATATTTCTTTACAAAATCTTCTTTTGTAATCGACTGCTTTGCCTCTTTCGATAACTGTTCATACATTTTATCAAACTTTTGTTCATTCCATGCTTTTGCATATGTATCCATCGCTTGCTCTGGCTTCTCTTCTTTCCCACAGCCTACTATAAATAGCATTGAAAAAATAAAAAGTATTCCACATAGTTTTTTCACTTCTTCTCCTCCTTTACGCCTCGATGTTATTATAATATAAAACTCCAATTTTACAAAAATATCCCAATATAAAGAGCGATGCAATATGCATCGCTCTTTATATTATTCCTTCTATAAATCTTATTTTCTTCTTTTAATAAGATTGTGAACAAATAGAAGAAGTTATATCATTATTTCGTTTAGAAAAGATACGATTCACTATTTACCTAAAGATAAAAAAGCTTAGTATGTGTCACATACCAAGCTTCTTTATCTTTATTTTCGTTTACCATACACATGATAAGCATATGTATATGGATTTTTCTCATCTGTAACGCCTTGTTCTACAGATATTTCTTCCCACTCATCATAATTAATTTCCGGGAAGAATGTGTCGCCTTCAAATACTTCTTCAATTTTCGTAATATACAAGCGATCTGCAAACGGAAGAACTTCTTTAAAAATCTCTGCACCGCCAATCACAAAAATTTCTTCATTCAGTTGCTCGTCCATTTTCTGCACATCATCAATAGAATGGATGACTTCACAGCCTTCCCTTTCATAATTTTTGTTACGGGTTAAAATAATGTTTGTTCTCCCAGGTAAAGGTCTTCCAATAGATTCAAACGTTTTTCTTCCCATAATCATTGGATGTCCCATTGTTACTTTTTTAAAATATGCCAAATCTGCCGGAAGATGCCAAGGTAATTGGTTGTCCTTACCGATTAGACGATTTTTATCCATTGCTACAAGTAATGAAATCATATATATCCCCCTATCTTCGTTTACACAGCTACCGGTGCTTTAATTGCTGGATGCGGATCGTATCCTTCTAACATAAGATCATTCATTTCAAAATCAAAGATAGATTTCACATCTGGATTTAGCTTTAACGTTGGGAACGGACGCGGTTCACGTGCTAATTGTTTTTCCACTTGTTCAAAATGGTTTGTGTAAATATGTGCATCACCAATTGTATGAACAAACTCACCCACCTCTAAACCACACTCATGGGCAATTAAATGTGTTAATAACGAATAACTAGCTATATTAAACGGAATACCGAGAAAAATATCACCGCTGCGTTGATATAGTTGACAAGATAGCTTCCCATCTGCCACATAAAATTGGAATAGTGTATGACAAGGTGGCAGTGCCATACTTGGTACATCTTCTGGATTCCATGCAGACACGATTAAACGGCGGGAATCTGGGTTTTTCTTGATCATATCAATTACATCTTGCAATTGATCAAGCGTTTCTCCAGCAGTCGTTTTCCATGCACGCCACTGTTTCCCGTATACTTCTCCTAAATTACCGTAACGCTTCGCAAATTCATCATCTTCTAATACCTTTGTTTTAAACAATTCCATTTGCTCTTCGTATTGCTTATTAAAGTCTTCATCTTGCTGAGAACGCAGTCCAAAGTCTGTCATATCTGGCCCTGTATACGTATCGCTCTCTATCCAATTTTTAAACGCCCACTCGTTCCAAATATTATTATTATGCTGCAGCAAGTAACGAATGTTTGTGTCACCTTTCATAAACCAAAGAAGTTCGCTCGCTACTAAACGAAACGGCACACGTTTTGTCGTAAATAACGGAAAACCTTGACTTAAATCAAAGCGCATTTGATACCCAAATACAGATACTGTTCCTGTACCAGTGCGATCTTCTTTTCTCGTACCGTTTTCCATAACGTGACGGCACATATTTAAATATTCATACTCTGCGTGTTTCATCAAGTAACCTTCTTTCACAATTGCTTTATGTAACATTATTTTTTCCTATATGGAGTTTATCATATATGCCTTTGAATTTCACACGACCTTTTTTGTAAAAAACTCTTTCATATAGTATACACGCGCAAAAACTCGGTATTAAAAATTTTTTCATCTTCAAAATCTGACATACTTTTGTCAACATTCCCCACAAAAAGAAAAAGGGTTTTCCTATCTTCTTCAAGAAACTATAGTGCGGAAGTAAATAATATATGAGTGGAGGTTTTACTATGCAAAAAATTGAAATGCCTCTTACAAGTAAATTACATTCGAAAATCCAAAACATGCTGAAAGATTTAAATGTCCCTGGAGCTGCAGTTGCTATCGTAAAAAACGGAGAAGTAGTCTTCTCAGAAGGTTATGGGTTCCGTGATACAAAAAATAAAAAACCAGTTACTCAAAAAACGTTATTTGCTATTGGTTCATCAACAAAAGCATTTGGTACACTTTCTTTAAGTTTACTCGCACAGCAGCAAAAATTTAATTGGGATACACCTGTACAAACGTATATTCCAACTTTTTCACTTCATGATCCGCTAGCAAGCGCACAAACAACAGCTCGTGACCTAGCATCCCACCGCACCGGTGTCAGTCGCCACGATTTATTATGGTACGCAGCCGCTTTAAGTAGAAAAGATATTGCCGAAAACATTCGCCACTTAGAACTAGATGCACCATTTCGCTCGGTATTTTTATATAACAACCTAATGTATGCCACGATTAGTTATATTACTGAAAACATTACAAATCAAACATGGGAACAATATGTAACAGAACATATTTTAGAACCTCTCCATATGGAACGCACAAATTTTTCAGTTAATACTTCACAAAAATCAGATGACCACGCACTTCCCTATAGCGAGAAAGATGGGAACATAACAGAAGTACCTTTCTGCAACCTTGATACCATTGGCGCTGCTGGATGTATGAACTCAAATATAGAAGATATGGCAAAATGGGTATTACTTCATTTAAATAAAGGAAAAGTTGGTGAACATGAACTACTTGCACAAGATCTGCTCCAACAAATGTATACACCGCATATCCCAATTCCAGATGAGCCAATGTTCGCTCTGCCGGAATGCCCATTAAACAACTACGGTCTCGGCTGGTTTATTAGTGCCTATCGTGGACATAAAGAAATCCATCACGGCGGGAATATCGACGGATTCACATCTCTCGTTTCTTTTATGCCAGAACATAATATTGGTCTTGTCGTGTTAACGAATTCCGGTAAAACGTTACTTCCTTCTTACCTTGCGCATCAAATTTATGATGAATTGCTTGGATTAGAACCAATTGATTGGCATAAACGTGCTGTAGAAGATACAGCAAAGCTTAAAGAAATAATGAAAGAAATGAACAAACCGCTACCACAAGTAAAGGAAACTGTTCTTTCACATCCATTAAAAGATTATATCGGAACGTTTGAACACCCTGCATACGGAACAATAGAAATACACAAACGAAATGAAACTTTATACTTAAAATTTGCCTCATTTGATATTGAAATGAACCATCATCACTATGATATGTTCAGTACAAAATGGAATGTTTTCCAAATGGAAATGAACATATTAGTTTCTTATGAGATGAATACAGCAGGTGTACTAAACGAGCTTAAACTGCACCTACCAGCAACGTTAAGTACCAAGCCACTGCTGTTCACCAAAATAGAAAAATAGAATTTTCATTAGTCAAAAAAACGCAGGGACTTCAAAACCCTGCGTTTTTTATTAAAAGTTTTTCTTCTTTAACTATATACCTGTTAGCTTAAGTACATTTCTTCATAATCCCTTCTCTACATTAACATATAATATATCCAGTTTCATTCCCGTAAAAAGAACTCAAAACAGTCATTTATGGAACTCAATTTATTTCTAGTAGAACTGACTAAAATACACTTAAAGACCAGTTCCAAAACTCATTACCAAAAACAAAGAACCTTAATAAGCACCAAATAACATTTATGGAACATTCTTAACGTACGACAAAATCAAGGTTTTTAACTGAAGAATTCCTTAGCGTACGAAATTCGCGTTTTGTTGGTGCTACCCCATCGCCATCAAGTTAAGAAATACATTCTTCTCCAAAACGAAAAAAATGAACTAAATTTCTATGGACAACTATGAAAGGATGAAATTTTCGTTTTGGGGATACTTCAAAATCTTAGCTTGATAGGCATGGGGTCTCGCCCCATGCCCATCAAGCTAAGATTATATAAGTTTAATTTCATGTGAAATCCTTTCTTTTTTCTAAAGATCCAGTGTAAGTTCTTTAAAGACCTGCATACCAAATAAACCCTATCGGGTTTCAATTTTTTGGATTACGCTACATGATCGTGAGACATAGAAAAGTTGTATACGACACCTAAGATATCAAAAACTGTTTTCTTCTCATACCGATGAGATTTTCGCCCGTTTTTCTGTAGGAGATTGAACAGACGAAACAATATCTTTGTTAATTCTTGGATGTCTTTTTGTAAAGATTGATAAATAAGTGGAAAATAATCCTTTATGATATAAGTTGCTTTATATTCGCTTAATTCTCGTTTCTTCTTGATGAGGAGTAATTGGCGCATTTGAAACATGGTGGAGGAACAAAGAAGGATGCTAATTAGTTGTCCATATAAATGACACTCTAGCCGTTCTAATTTCACAGAATTACAGTGATGAATACGAAAAAATGATTTCCACGTTTTAAAGATAAGTTCAATTTGCCATCGTAAAGAGTAGAAATCGTATACTTGTTCCTTTGGCAGGTATTCCAAAGGAATATTTGTAATGTAAAAGTTAATTGCACTAAGCCGTTTACTTCGTTCTTTATAGGTAATTTGCTTTTTATGTTCTTTAGATGCTAAATCCTTTTGTCTACGTTTCATTTGCGTTTCAGTTAATTTGTACAGAATTAGTCTTGCAGGAAGTTTTTGATACATTCCAATATAAATCTCAGGAATTTCATATGTTTCACCTGACTGTAATTGGTAAATGAATTGCTCCATATCTAATTGAATGTATTCAGATTGCTTTTTTATTGTTCCATTTTGAAAGTATTCAGGTTCCATATTCCTTTGATATATACGAGTATTGAGTTTTAATCTTGAAATAAAATAAGCACCACACTCGCTTATGGTGTGTAGATCTTTTAAGTCAAAGTATCCTAAATCCCGTATACATACATCGTTCGGTTGAAGAGACGTTAAACAAGTAGAACCATACGTTTTATCATTGTGTTTTCCCGATCCGACATGAACATGCAGAAACTGACCACTTAGTAAATCGTATTCTAGTTGAATCTTTACGCCAGCATTTTGACCACTACCACCTGAACCTTGATATGTAGAAGTGAATTTATCTGGAATCTGAAAATGTGTAGAATCTAATACACGAATACGCCGAAAATAGTTTGTATACAAAGTTGGAATCTTGCTAGAAGAACAAAATTGTTGATGAAGTAAATGTGCTAAGAGTTGTTGTAAAAACTGAACAGCCTGAGAATTAAAACGTTGATTGAGTCCTTCTGGACTCATAGAAATGCCTGTATTAGCTTCTAATCGACTACATAGTTGTGTCAATGAAGTATGAGCTATGTTTTGGCTTAACCAAACACATAGAGCTACTAAGTCCTGTGCACGATATTTGCTTCTTCGCTGAACAAATCCGATTTTTCTAGCTAATCGCTCTAAAGCATGGGGTGACATATACCGTTGCAATTCTTCGGAAAACAATTTTAATTCATCAGAAATCGATAAATTCATATCAAAAACGCCATCCTTTCTGTATATTTCTACAAAAAGAATAGCGTTTTTGGAGGAACATGGATACAAATTTATCTTGGTTTTAAGAAAATATATTATTACATCATAAAAACTAAACAAGACAAAATTAATTTTCAAACGTCTTTTTTAATAAAACCCTCAGACTATTATTTATTTGTATAACACTTACAAATAAAATATATCCTATTGATGCACCTAACATATTTATAGCTATCCGTCCCACATTAAAGACATCTGATAAAGTTAATACGTGTAAAACTTCCCAAACAATAAAGGTCATAATATACCACTTACAAGCTTTCTTATAGTTGGTTATTTTATTAAAAAATACTGGAATAAAGAATCCGAATGGGATCAAAAATATTATATGTTGTAAGACCATTAGCCAATATGTTGAGTTGCCCCATGGTCCTGGATGTGAAATAAAGTCCTTAATTTCCCAAAGGGATATTCCAAAGAATTGTAACAAAGTACCTACATCAGATATATGTAAAAATTGTGTCCAAAATTCCATCGGATGATAGACAAGTCCGCCGCCTGTTAAATTACGAAGAGAGTCAAATGTAGATACTGAAATAAAGCTTCCTATAAAAACAACGAAACACATAATTATGTAGGGAATACACAAAATTTTTGATAGTATCTTTAACGGTTTAGGAAATTCGTATACTGATTGATGAATTTCCAGACCAATTGTTTGTGATTCTCCAAAACTTTGAATTGCTTTATCGATTGCTTCTTTTTCAGTCATACCTTGCGCTATATATTCTTCTTTCAAGCTGGTCAAATGATCATAAATTTCTAGGTATAACTCATTATGTTCAATATTATTAAGTTCTGAAAAGGATAAAATAGACCTGATATACTCGTCAAACTCACTCATAAATAACTCCTTTCTGACACGCCTGAATTAGTGATGTTACACGTTCCCAAGCATTAACTTTTTTCTGCAATTCCTTTTTCCCCTTATCTGTAATAGTATAAAATTTTCTTTTCATACCACTCTCAGATTCATTCCAATAGGATTGAAGAAACTCTTTTTTTTCTAATCGCTTTAAAGCAGGATACAAAGTACCCTGCCCCATGCTATACAAATCTTCACTTTCCTGTTTTAGACTTTGAGCTATTTCATATCCATATGTATCATGTTTTGCAATGATAGAAAGTAATAAAATATCTATACTTCCTTTTAAAATTTCTTTATCCACTATTATCACCCCATATACATCGTATAACAATATATGTCGCAATGCAACATATATAATAAGACGCCCCATAATCAGCAACTTAAGAAATAGATGATTACTCAATCCAAAAAATAATCTTTATTTTCGTTATGGGGGTACTTCAAAATGTTAGCTTGATAGCCATGGGGCGGGACCCCATATTGAATTATGTTCTTTCAGTATAATCGGAAACAGTTCCCACAATTCCTCAAGTGACATTTCTGATAAACTCTTACCCACGATACATTCC
The DNA here is from genome assembly GCF_050474045.1 of Bacillus sp. S2(2024). Taxonomy (NCBI): domain Bacteria; kingdom Bacillati; phylum Bacillota; class Bacilli; order Caryophanales; family Bacillaceae; genus Bacillus; species Bacillus sp. S2(2024). Next base: position 1,732,908 of record NZ_JBFLUS010000003.1, on the reverse strand, counting down.
TCCATTTTACTTAGTAAGTCGCTTTTATCAATCTTTTTTATAAATTATCGGACTTTATTTTGGGGTACAGCCGAGATACGTGTAAAAATAGGTCATAGACTTACTTTTTGGGGACACTTCAAAATATTAGCTTGATAGCGATGTGACGTGACCCCTTATATGCTTAAAATAGGGTTCCATGACCCCTGTCCCCCCCTTATATTTCCAACAACGTATATCAATTTAGAATTTCAAATTATTAAACGATTGATCTAGCAATTCTAAATCCGATATCATCTATATAAAAATCAGGCATACTCTTTCGACGACAAGTAGCTCCACATCCGCGTTCTTCTTCTGCCCAACTTCCTCCGCGGATTATTCTGTAATTACCAAATGTCTCTTCATCGTATAAGTCCCAGCACCACTCCCAAATATTACCGATCATGTCGTGCAAGCCCCAATCATTAGGCTTTTTCTTACCAACTTCGTGCACTCGTTCGTTAGAATTATCTTTATACCAAGCGATTTCATCAATTTCACCATACCGATATCCTTTTGATTTTGCCTTACATGCATATTGCCATTCAGCATCTGTCGGTAAACGAAAACCATTAGTATTATAATTACAAATAACTGATTTACTTTCATTATCAAAATCATAAAACTTGTCATAACCCAGCGCATCAGATAGTAAATTACAAAAATTCACTGCATCTATCCATGAAACATTTACAACTGGTTTTCGAGCCTCAGTTTTTGTTAAAAATTTCTTCCCCATAATAATCGCATAAAGTTCTTCTGTCACCGTATATTTGGCAAGATAGAATGGCTTAATCTCAACATTCCAAATAACTTCCTTTAAATTTTTTCTAATACCCGGCATTCCAAATTTATAGTTTGAACTAATCCATTTTTGTTCGTTTCGAAAATCTCGTAGCCGGATTTCTCCTTCAGGAATATACACCATTAAATCTTTTAAGTAGTCATTTAAGTTAGCTAACATTGTCCCCTCCCAGGTCTTGAATTAATGTTATTAGACACAACTTTCATATTAAGACATATTTTAAGGATTATTGTTTAAGTATTTCTTCACAATTCCATACTGACATTAACATAAATATCCAATTTTGTTTAGGAATCTTATTCAAGAATATGGCACTTTAGTTGAGGAAGGGTACCATAAACGGTTTATATCGGTACATCAAAGAAAGCGAAAAAATACAAGATCAACCAAGTTTCCATCGTAAAATATAAGAGTTGGGATGAGAGGGACTCGATGAATAATCCTTTCCTCTCCCCCCTCTCACTCACGTATAAAAACAGAACCTTTTGTCTTACTACTGATAATGTTACGTTATGTTAACCGAGCATGTATAGGATATACAAGAATAAAAGGTGTTCCTTACTTTTATCGAGAATATACTTATGTTCTTGATTTGTTAATTAAAAGGGAGCGTTAATGATGAAATTCAATCAATTATTTTTATTTATTATTGGGGCATTTGTATGTAGTTTAGTATTTAATTTTGTTATAGGTAAATTTGAATGGAATATTTTTTTCTTTTTGACACTAGGAGCAATTTCAGGTTATCAAATTGGTAAAAATGAAGTCAAAAATAAGTAAACAATATAAATTAAACTACCAATAACGATAATTATGTGTACATAAAAGCCCTCCAGATCACTTAAACTGGAAGGCTTTTAATAGTTTCCTAAATACATTGACTCCCGATAATGTGTAACAAGAAGCATAAGATGGCCGTTTTGGCCAACCTATGCTTCTTTTAGTTTACGGCCAACTTATGCTTCCTACAATAAACTTTAAAATTACTCGCGAAATCACATAAAATGCAAAGATATGCTTCAGTAAAGTTTCTTTGCACCAAAAAAAGCTGCTAAATATAAGCCACTTTTTTTATCTATTTGTTCCTATCGTTTTTACCTTTGACGAATATCAATCCACCAACGATCTTCCGCATTCATATTTTCAGTGCCACCAACCCCTCTGTAATGGAAAGCATCAAGGAAGATTGAATCCAATTTATCCTCATCTACAAAATAACCTAAGTTAATCTTCATCGTTTGTCCGGGTGGGATACTGCCAATATTGTAAAAGCTTTTTCCGTTTCCGTGAGGTTCTAGATAATCAACTTCGCCCGTCATAGTACTTTTTTCGTCAATTCCATCTTCCTTAGCATAGTTCCATGCATTATTTTCAGATTTAAGCACTTTTATGGATGGCTGCATATAGATTTCTTCTGTTGCCTGTGTACCAATATTTTTCACTGTTGTTGTCAGGTAGACAAATTTAGGAGTAACTAATTGTGACTTTACTAATTCGTCAATTGAATCTTTACCATTTCCAACTTTATATACATCCCGTTTGTACGGTATCAATTTATTCGTCTGATCTAAAGCTTTATTCTTGCTTAGAACTTCTAGTCCCAAATTATTAAAGTTCTCTTGTTTAAAATCTTTAATTGAATCAAAGACTTCAACTTTTTCTACAACATATTCAAGTTTGCTGTTACCTATGCCGTTATCTATGGTTACTGGAAGCATTTGACCTACATTAAATAGTCGTTTTCCATTTTTTTCAAAGGAATAACGCTAGGTTTTGTTGGTTTATCCGCTTTGCTAAAATGATCTTTATCATAATCTGCTGTATCTGATGCCTTTTCTTTTGATGTTGGCTCAAGTGAAATGTTCCCTAAGACCTTCATCATTTGTTCTTCATTTACATCGGCTCCAATAAAACTTTCTAACATAATCCCCTCTTCCTCAAAAAAGAGAAAGACCTCTCTGTCAAACGGCAAATTGTTGTTTCCGGTGTCTCTATGGACAATCACTGCTTTCCTGCCATTTATCTCTTTTTCTTCGTAGCTTTTTGAGTACAGAGTTTGAAAATTTGAATTTTTCCCCACTCTCCAAAGAATAAATGAAAACCCACCCTTTGCGTAGTTATCTTTAAATGAATATTTCATAGCAGTGTCATCGTTTGCTGCCATATTTTCTGGTAAATAGCCGACTTTCAACTTATACCAATTGTCAATCTTTTTCGGGTCCTTATTTGTCACTGAAACATTTACTTCATAATTATGTTTTTGGACAATCATATCATAGACTTTTACTGCGCCAAAAACGGTTGTCGGCATGCCAATCAATAAGCAGGCAGCAGCGATTAAAATACGATTCCTTTTCCGCTTGACCTGTGGTTGCCCGCCTTTCATCTTAATTTCTTCCATAAACAATTTCTTTTTGTGCGTGTATGTATCTGAAAATTCATGTTGTTCATCCAGTTTATCAAAATCATCTAAAGCAATTTTTTCAGCAAGGTCATACATTTCTTTGGAGTTCTTTGAATTCGTCATTTTGTATACCTCCTATCATATTTTGTACTCGTTTTCGAGCGCGTTCAAATTGCTTGCGGACATTGACCTCAGTTATCCCCATTAGATTTGAAATTTCCTGATAAGTTAAGTTATAGAAGATTTTGTACTTAAAAACCTGTCTGTTAGACTCATTTAACTCTTTTAGCAATGTATCAATTTGAGCCTCAGACATGAAACGCTGTTCCCACTCTTCAATATTTTCATCTGCTACTTCTGACGATTCTCTTTGATATTCCTCTAAGAATATTTCATGTCGTTTATTTTTCCGGTAGCTATCAATCGCTTTATTTTTCGCAATTCTCAAAATGTAACATTTAAGCTCTTGAGTGTTCAAGTTACGAAGATTTTCTAGATTCTTGTAAAGAGTAATAAACGTCTCTTGAACTGCATCTTCAGCCTGCTGAATGTTATGTAAAATAGAATAAGCTACATAATAAATTTTTTGTTCATACAACTCGTATAGTTCTTCCATCTTTTCATAATCTTTGTTTGTAACTTTCATGTAATCCCTCCTCTCACTCTATATAACGAATGGGCGGCTATACTTTGTGACACTTCCTCCAGCTATTAGAAAGCAAGTTGTATCCTACATAATAAATTAAAAATAAATATATAATAATATAATGATTTTAAAACGATCCATTACATTTAACTATATAACTCCGCTAGTTTTTATAATAAGGATTAATAAATATTCCATTTAGAAAAATCAGTAGTTTACATAAATATTTAAGTGTCCATATTTGTATTGGTTAGGACAGAAACAATATAAAATTCTTCAAAAAGAACATAATTTAATTGAACAGGATGAATGGATTAATAGAAGTATAGGAGAACTACTGAAAATAGTACCATATGTAATTCCACCTACAAGAGAACTAGTGTGTTCTATTGTTGTGGGAAACATAAGAAAGTTTTTTCAAGGGAATCAAAAAGAATTTTGCTTAGTAACAGGCATACATCCCTGCTAATAGGTATTTTTATTTACTGTTTTGTGAAATTCACGGTCAGCTTATGGGTTAATAATTAACTTACGGACAATTTATGCTTCCAAATGCGGCCAACTTATAGGTAAAGTGACATAATGTTACGTTATGTTAACCGAGCATGTATAGAATATACAAATAAAAAGCCCAAACAGATTGCTTCTTCTAAATGATATAATTAAAAAAATTTAGAATTTAGGAGGAAAGCTTTGAAAAAATTTCGAGGAAAGAAACGCTATTTTCGTCAATTATGGAAAAAAACAAACATACATACTTGTAATATTTTACTTGATAATGAGGCGTGGTTCGATTTTTGGCATACTCATCTTGATTTTTTGGGATTTGGTAATAATCGTCTGAAATTTAGAAGAGAACATATAAAAGCCCATATAACTCTTTATAACAACTTATTAACAGAACTCGAAACACTAGATAAATCATATCAATCTTGGGTATGTATTCAGGTACACGATGCTGGACAAGATGCAGTTTATATTCACACACCAAACCCTAGCAGCAACAATTATCCTTACAAGAATTGCGAAATAAATTGGGATTGTGCTGTTCCTAATATGTTCAAGGACATTGTAGACTTAGATAAGCAAAATATTGGTTTTTTAAGTTCTGAATATGGAAAGATGTACTATATTCAATCAAAGTTTCATGGAGATCGACTCTAGAAACTAGTCAAATTTGATAATATGAAAAAAGAACTTCCGCTAACGAGAATTATGTAAATGAGCTGTCCATATGGACAGCTCATTTTACTTTTTGCTCAGCGTGTTTTTTTCCAAAATGCTGGCGAGACCCCATCGCTATCAAGCTAATATTTTGAAGTACCCCCAAAATGAAAATTTCCTTTTTCTACAGTTAGTTATTTGGAGAAGTCAGCTTTTTTTCGTTTTTGGGGTGTTTACTTTTCTTAAGTTGATGGATGTGGGGGAGTACCCCTTATACTACTGATACCTTTTGGCAACCAAAAATTCAATAAAAGGCAAAGTTATCATTGATAATCCTAATAATAACAATAAAAAAATGTTTGTTGTCCCATTTAAAAATTTATCAGCAACTACAGCTCCTAAAATAAAAAAAGTAAGAATGAAATAACTTACTTTTGAGCTTTTTTCTGTAATTCTTTGTCCGAGTTCTTCCTCTTGTAATATTCCATCTTTTTCTTCTTTTGTTCCCCAAGTAATAGATGAGAAAAACATCATTACTAAACAACCAATAGTAATGACTTCATTGAACCCAACATCTTTCCCTACTATAATCTTATAAATTGTAAAACCTATTACAATCAAAGTACTTATCCCAAATATGATAGAACCAATTTTTCGAGTCCTCATTACTATACATTCCCTTCATTTATAAATAAAATATCAACTCTAATTTCTAATGTTTTTGCAATATCGAAAGCTAATTGTAAACTAGGATCATATTTATTATTTTCAATGGCATTAATTGTTTGTCTACTTACATTACATAAATCCGCCAATTTTCCCTGAGAAATTTTTTTAATTTCTCTATACTCCTTAATTCGATTACGCATTGGATTTCCACCTTTATTGCAAGTTATGTAAAAAACCTTTTACATACTAAAAATTGTAAAAAAACCAATCTAATTGTCAAATACTTTTTACACATCTTCTGGAGAATTTTATTTCTTAGATTCGATAAAAAAGTCCTATAAACGACCGTTTATAGGACTTTTTTACTTCTATCCAAATAGGGGTCACCATACATCTCCATCAAGCTAACAAAACAAAATACCCCCTAAAATGAAAAAATTTGATTAAAACTCACATAAAGTTCTTTAATCGAAAAGGAATAAATCGATGCAACTTTTTTTGTAAACGATACATCCTTTTATAAACAGTACGATTTTATTTCAAAGGTACAATTCGTTTTCATAGTTCACATAAAGTTCAAAATTATAATCTTTAACTGGTAATATTTGTTATATAATAAAATTATTAAGACAGTTCTCCTTAGGTTAGTATGTCTGATGAGATTGTTTGTGTAGCTCTATGATTTACCCTACCCTAAAAAGAACTTGTAGTGATTTCTACAAGTTCTTTTTGTATTTCTGGTTAAACATGGATGAAATAGTATGTAATTCTGTGACGTGTTTGATAGGCATGGGAGAGCAACACAATCCATTGAATTTCCACCTCTCTAATTTTTGATTCTTTCTTCATACTGTTTGGCAAGTTTATAAAATGAAGAACGTTTGATGCCATACTTTTTCATCGCCCCTACTGCAGTAATCGAACCGGATTTCCATTCCTTATAAGCTTCAATAAATGCTTCTGTTATTTCGACAGGAGGACGCCCTAAGTGTTTTCCTTGTTTTCTAGCAAGAGCAATTCCTTCAGCTTGACGTTGTTTAATATCAATGCGCTCTTTTTCTGCAAAGGCTGATAATATTGTAAGGGTTGCTTTTTGAATTGCGCTCTGAATAACATCATTTGTACTTTCTCCAGTGTAATTGACGTTAATGTATGGTTCCTTTATAAATTGTAAATTTATTCTATGTTTTTCATAGTATCTAAATTCTTCTAATGTATCATTCATATTTCTTCCAAGTCTTGTCAACGAGTCAAACACAATCGTGTCTCCTGTACGAGCAAAACGTTTTAGCATTTGATAATTCTCTCGCTCCATATTTTTTCCAGATTCTTTATCAATGAAAATATCCCGATCCTCTATTCCTAAATCCTTCATATTCTGAATTTGTCGTTCTTCATTCTGATCTTTACTTGAAACTCGTACATATCCCAATTTTTTATGTTTCATATGCTACACCTCACTGTTAATTTTACCAAACACGTCCGTAAAGGTATATGGAAAATACGGATGTCTGTAAAGTGAGAAATAGACATTTATAGATGTGGTTTTTTATAGTTTTCTATATATCTGTAAAAGTATACTTTTACGGATGATTTGCGAGGACTCACATACAACGACTAATATGTTTTACAAACTAGTTGTTGTATGATAAAGTATATTTAACTAGTATGTTTTACAAACTAGTTGTTGTATAGTACAGTTCATTTAACTAATATGTTTTACAAACTAGTGAGGTGAGTAAATGAAGGAGACGCAATTATTAAAAGGTGTACTTGAGGGTTGTGTGCTATCTATTATTAAACAACAACAAGTATACGGTTATGAACTTGTACAAATAATGCGTAATTATGGGTTTACAACAATAGTAGGTGGAACGATTTATCCTCTACTACAAAAGTTAGAAAAACAAGGATTAATTAAAAGTAAGGAGCTTGCTTCACCTGATGGGCCGAATAGGAAATACCTCTTTATTACACATGAAGGAGAAGAACAACTAGAGGGTTTTGAAGAACAATGGAGTTCAATGATTGTAAAAGTGAATCGAATTTTGCAAAAAGTGGAGAGTGAATCGGATGAAAAATAATACCGCTAAACAATTAGTGGAGCAAAATAACAAGCTTAGAGAACAGCTATCCCCAGAAAATAAAATATATTATGAAGATATTTTACTGTATATGCGTACATTCGGTTTTTTCTATGAAGAATTAGAAACAGAACAACATTTAATGGTGATATTACAAGATATTTTAGAAGCACAAAAGCATGGTGAATCGGCAGAAGAGTACTTAGGTAAAAATCCGAAAGAGGTTGTCGATCAACTGACAAAGCAATTTGATAAACCTTCATGGAAATCGATTTTTAAAATTAGTGGTTTAATTTTTTTAATTAGTATGTTTTACGATATTATAGGTAGTTTTACAGCTCCATCATTACAAATAAATGGATTTGTTATATTGTTGAATGGAATATTCTCCGTTGCATTCGTTTATGGTGTTTTTAAATTGTTACACCTGAGTATTTATATGAAAACACAATTACCAAGGTTAATTAAATTTTTCGTAGTATGGATAATAGCAATGATTCCGTTTGGGGTATTTATCCTCATTCGACTTTTTACACCAAAACAAGGAATTTTAAAAATTGGTACCCCATTTGATTGGATTGCCATTCTTGTTATTTTAATCGTGTCTATCGTTTATGTTTTATTCAAGAAGAAACGTGAATTCTTTGGGGGTCTTACTTACGTTGTCACTTTAGGAATATTCGGTTTATTGTTAAGGATACCACAAACGAAAGAATTAGTTCAGGGTGGTAAAAACCAAACTTTTGTCATTCTTTGCATTATGTTGCCTATTGCGCTCTCTGTACTAGTCAACTGGTTACAACTTCGAAAAATAGAAAATGAAAATTAATTATGAATAAAATAAAAATTGAACATTTACAATAAAAATGTATCATTTTAACAACCTTTAAATGAATGACAATACTTCAAATTAATTCTTTAGAATTTTATTATAATCATTAATTGAAGCAGTTATGTTAACACTTCTTGATGGATTGATAGGAATTGGACTGGGTTATGGTGGTACATATATTGTTTCCACGTTTGCAAAGTGGCCACCACTCGTTTCTTGGGGAGTTGTCGCTGGAAGCGTATTGTTCTCTATGACGTTAGGTATTATTTTCGGATTAATTCCAGCGAACAAAGTGCTTCAATTAGATCCAATTGAAGCACTTTGTTATGAGTGAGTAAAGAGCCTTTTCGTTTTGAAAGGCTCTTTAGTGTTAGGTGAACAAAATGTAGTAATAATTTAGATGAAATTTCATGTTATAAGGGGTCACCATATCACACAACGATTGAAGAACTTAGAAATGCTTAAATTCGACTTGCAAGATGGTAAGCAAGACGATTTTTGCATATAAAAACAGTTTCATTATGTGAAAACGAAACTGTTTTTAGGAGTGCCTTTATCTGCTTGTTCCATTAAAGCTCCCGTTTGTTGAATTAACTTTGAGTTCATACATTTATCCCTTAATTTCTTTATCTGTAGGCAAAACGATTGCAGCTATTATATAAATTAACAATGTTATTCCGCTAGTAAAAAAGGCTGACAATGCAATTACTATTCGAAGGATACTAACATCAATTCTATACTTATCGCTTAAGCCACCTAATACACCTGATATTTGTTTATCTTGAGTGGACTTATATAATTTTTTCATCTAAACACCCCAAACGAATTGAATATTTGTACTCTTAAAAATTAGTTCAACCTTTGGAAGGGATTTAACATTTATTCAACTAACCCGCCCTTTAATTGAATAACGCCTTTCATCTAAATTTTAACATGAAATTCCATAATTCTTCTATTTTTTATTTGAAAACCACAATATTTTAGAAAACAGGCTTTCGTTTTCTTAATTCATTATACCCATATGGGTATAATGAATTAAGAAAACGAAAGAGGGGCACGGCAACGATTCCTTCTTTTTGGGGCCACTCATGATTGTAATTTAGTCGAAATATCACTTAAACACACATGTTACAACAAATAATAGGAATACATTTTGAAAGAAGGTTAACCAAAATGTATTCCTTTATGCTAATACTTATCGAAACATAGATATATATAATAGACGTTTAAATGAATACAATCCAAATTAGGATTTTGTACATCGCCCAAGCCCCATCTTGTTTAATAGCTTGCTTCATGATTTTTTCTTTTTTTTGTAGAAATAATATATCCCTAAACAAATACCTATGACAACACAACCGATAATCGTTACTGTAATATACAGTGGGTCTTTATTTATCTCACTTGGGATTACCCTTTCTAAGATTGGGCCTATAAACATCCAAAATGCTGCAAAAATCGTGATCCACGATTTTGTATACAACGCAAACATAATAAAAATCAGAATGCAAACAGCCGCAATAGGCATACGGCAACCATTCTTTACTTTTGGAGCCACTCAAAAAAATGTACTAAATAAGCCTACTTTTTTAGTTTTTTGTATTCGGTAAAGTGAAATTAAAGTTAGAAATTACGTGTTCGGTAAAGAAAACTACTGACTTTTTATTGAATAACTATACCGAATTCATATTCGGTATAGCAAAACACCTTAAAAGCTATGAAAATTGCCGAGTGGCTCATAAAAGAAGAATGGTTGCCGTACCCCCGGTTCGCTATCAACTCCCTTAGTTCTTGATTAGATCCATGACATCTCGTCTCATGGTTTGCTGAGCCTCTTCGGTTGGTTTCCCCATACGAACTAGCATTTGAATGACTTTTCCATTTGGCGCATATTTCTTATGGATTTTCGTATACGGTTCCTTCATTTCCGGATACTCTTCCAACACTTGACTTGGCGGCTGCATCACAAAGCCCATATTATGTGCTTCCAATATGAGACGACTATAGAGCATACCTGCTTTTACCTGATTACTGCGGCTATTATCTTTCGTAATAATCATGGCATAGGTTGGTGTATGTTCCACGGCAACCTGTGTGGACTTCACAAACAAATCAGCTGATGCTTTTTCATTGTTAATGGAAGGAAACATGGTGATCATTCCTTGCATCACATGTTTCTTTAATCCTGTAATTCTTTCCCCTTCCAATGAAAATCCATATCTGTACTTGTTCTTTTCATACTCATTCGCTCGAAAAATATTTGCGGATTCTTCATTAATTCGATGTACAGCAGACTCAATTCTAGCCCCTTCCATAGCATATTGACCAAGTCTATCTAAATTCTCTTGATCTTGAAAAATCTCTAATGACACATCTTTTACATCAGAGATACCTTGTAGCTTATTTACTTGGGCTTTCGTTAATGGGGTTGTCTCATAGGCCCCTCTGTTTGTATCTGGAAGAAATATGTATGGATAAAGTTCATTATTTATTGGTTCCACTTTTGTTAGGGAAATTTTCGCAACTGGTTTTGTATCCATGCTTTCTTTTAGGCTCGCTTCATCATAATTGCCGTTTGGAAAAAGAACGATGTCTGTGTGATAGCCTAATTGATCACCTGCATCTTTCACATATTCTAAAAAAGCCCCTTGTGTCACCATTGTTTGACGAGCTAAAGGATCCACTTGAGCAACTAACCTGCTTGAATCGGCATACAGGTAAAAGACATTCGCGTCTTCTTGATCCAGACGTACAATCCAAGGCTGCATGTTATGTCCATTCGCAGCTAGTAAACCATGGGCAGCGAGGCGTACTCTTATATCCTTAAATTGTTGTGAATAGGTAGTCTTCCATGGATCTAAATAACGTGAAGTTGAAAAAATGCCACTTTTTATCATTAAAACAGAGAAAATCCCTATAATAATAACGGCAAAAGTTAAGAAAAACATAGTCATCTTCTTTAACCCTTTCTTTTTCATTTTTCATTACTCCCTTCCTTAACTTCTATAGAAGTAAGTAGTAATTCAAACGCTTCAGGTATTAGCTCTTCGGAATTTCTATGGTGATAATGCTTGATATAATTAGCTTTCTTCTTTGCTACATTAAAGACTCCAATGGTAGATGACCATAAAATTAAAGCTGTATTTAAAAGGTCCAAGTCTTTACGTATGGAACCTTCCTCCACTCCTTGTTGTAATATTGTCATCAAAAGCCTGATTTTTCAAATCAAAATATCAAAGGTGTACTTTTTGACATAGCTAAAAATGTAGAATTATTCATTTCAAAAATACAACCATACTGGGCAATAACATCTAAAATACCCAAATCACTCTTCGTTTATTTCACTTTCATTAAGATATTGATAATTGGATGTATCTGTTCATGACATACCTGATATGTTTTCAATGTCCCTTGGTTAATGCTTCTCACAATACGAGCTCTTTTCAATTTTGCAAGGTGTTGAGACGTATTAGATTGGGGAGTTTTTAATATATGACATAGCTCGGTCACATTACAACCACCTCTTCGTATCAGTTCCTGAAGTAATTGAAGTCGGACAGGGTGTGCAATATGTCTAAGTACATCCGCTTGTTCTTCATATATATGAAAATCATTCATTGTGGTTTATCCTCCATATATTTTATCTTTCCTCTATTATACCTAATATATTTATATAGGAGCATTGGATGTATGAATTTTCAGAAATAAAAACTGCTATCAATCAAACGTTTGTTTAAGATATTTTGATATGATACGTGTGAATCGGGAAGAGCATACATACGTTCAGCTAACTTCCAAATTTAATATACTAAAAGGCGTACCGCCCACATTTTAACGAAAATATACGCTAAGCAATTTTCGACATAAAAAAACGTTGATTTTACTACTCTAAGCAAAGCATTCAATCTCAAAAAAGTACGTTTAAGGAACTTTATGTATTTCTAATAAAATTGATAGAAATACAATCAAAAATCAGTTCCAAAACTCATTACCAAAAAAAAGCACCATAAAAAGTATTAAATATCGTTTATGGAACACTCTAAACGTACGGTAAAACCAAGTTTTTTACCTTAAAAATTCCTTAGCGTACGAAATTCGCGTTTTGTTGGCGGGATCCCTTGTTGGAATAATTGGTAAAATAACGGATTCCTTTCGAGATTATAAAAACTACTTTAGGAGGGTTAAAAATGCAAATTCCAATTAAGAAAACGCTTGATAAAATTCCAGGTGGTATGATGGTTGTTCCACTTTTTTTAGGAGTATTAACGAATACCTTTTTCCCGCAACTTTTAAAAATTGGAAGTTTTACAACGGCATTATTTAGTAAAGAAGCATCATCTACCATTTTGGCATGTTTCATGTTTTTAATTGGTTCACAAATTAATTTTAAATTAGCACCAAAGGCAATAAAAAAAGGTGCAATATTATTAACAGGAAAATTTATAGTGGGTGCTGGTATAGGTTTAACTGTAGCAGCGATTTTTGGGCCTACCGGAGTACTAGGATTATCACCATTAGCCATCCTTGCAGCGTTATTAAATGCTAATGGTGGATTATATGCATCTCTTGCTTCATCGTATGGTGACGAAACTGATGTAGGCGCATATGCTTTATTTTCTTTAAAAGATGGTCCATTTTTTACATTAGTTGCATTAGGTGCATCCGGACTTGCCACAATTCCTTTTCAAACACTTGTAGGAGTATTAATTCCAATCGTAATAGGAATGATTTTAGGAAATATTGATCCTGATATGAGAAAGTTCCTTGGAAGCAGTAAATTATTATTAATCCCATTCTTCTCATTCCCATTAGGTGCAGGAATGAATCTTTCAACTATTATAAAAGCGGGAGGTCCTGGCATATTACTAGGATTAATAGCCGCATTCACTGGGATTGGAGCTTACTTACTTTTGAAGTTATTTAAAGAAAATCCTATCGTTGGTTTAGCAACAGGGTCAACAGCAGGGAACGCTGTAGCTACACCAACTGTTGTTGCAGCAGCAGATCCATCCTTAGCTCACATAGCACCAGGAGCTACTGCACAAGTTGCAGCTGCATGTGTAATATCTGCAATAGTCTGTCCAATTATCGTTAATTATGCATTTAAAATGTCCGAAAAGAAAAAAGCTAAAAAACCAATTGCAGGGGCAGCATGACAATAAAGTAAAAATCTACTGTTATCCTAGCCATCATGCTGCTGAAGCTTTTAAGCCAATTTGAAAAAGAAACAAAGACAAAGCAGTCAGCGGTTTCACTGTCTGCTTTGTTTAGTTACAAAAAAGGGTCATTAAGTTAAAAAAACTAGTGGGATAAGGAAAATTTTATTAACATGGTTACGGTATTGTCGGAATAGCTATTTTAAGATAGAGGGGTCACCATACATGCCCATCAACTTAAGAAAAGTAAACATCCCAAAAACGAAAAAAGAGCTGACTTCTCCAAATAACTAACTGTAGAAAAAGGAAATGTTCATTTTGGGGGTACTTCAAAATATTAGCTGCTACCCCATCGCTATCAAGCTAAGCTCATACAACGTCAATTATAGTAGAGGTATCGCCAGCATTTTGGAAAAAAACCACGCTAAGCAAAAAAACAACTAGCCCCTCTTGTGGAGGGCTAGTTGACGTAAAATTCGTTATCAGAAGTTAAACTAAAATCTAGGAATTGTTAGGTACTAACCTAAAAGATTTGTTGCATAACCTATACCTTTTTTATCTGAGGGAATAGGTGCTCCAGTCATCCAAAACTTGTAGCAAACTAAATCTCCATGACCACTAAATCTAGAAGAATCGAATAATACCCAAGGATTATAGGTACGCATGTTTCTCCATGGAACTCCGTCATTAATACTGAAAATTGGGTTTCCTGGAAATTTAATCCAGTTAATTCCATCTATAGATGATGCACAACCAATGCCCTCATGTGAACTATTAATTCCACCACTGTACCACATTTTAAAATTATTAGGTGATAAACGAAGGACAACTGCATGTTCTGTGGCATAATTTTCATCCCATTGACCAGGAGTACCATGTGGCAATACGGCCAAGGGACCTGCTGCCTTACTCCATGTAATACCATCGCCAGAAACCGCTAACGCTATTTGTTCGGTTGCTCCATCTGTAATGTTGTAGTACATTACATAGCGACTATTAAATGGATTGTTAGGGTCTGAACCTATATTTTCTGAAAAGTATAGAATATCTGCGGGTCCGTAACTTCCCCTATTATAAGCACTTGCATCCAACAATGGTGAACTAGGGTTTTGTAGAAGTGTGGTATCTTCTGTCCAGTTAATTCCATCTGTAGAGTTTGCAGTTCGGATCATACAAACTTGAGATGAGGAACACTCTGTAATATAAAGATGGGCTGAATCCCAATACCAAATTCTATAAGGTGCACCTATTCCAAACCCTGCAGAGTCAAATAATACACGAGAATGGCGAGCCGTTGATATCAGACCGGTTATATTCGAATCAAAAGTCCAATTGATTCCATCCGAAGAGGTTGCTAAAGCAATTCCTCCTGTACTTGCATAGTCATACCACATTTTATAAAACGCAAATGATCCAAAGGGAATAAACCCTGTTGAACTGTAACGTACGGTTTGATAGTAAGCATCTGTAGGTGGATTGTACACTGGATTGTTTGGACTTTCCGACCATTGACAAGATGGCATGCCACAGGGTGGTAGGGGTCCCGTTGGTCCTGTTGGTCCTGTCGGTCCTGGAATCGGAGGAAACGTGACAGGAAACGCACAAGGAGAGCAAGGATCGAAGCGTCTATTGTTTGAAGGCAAGAATACTCAATCTCCTTTCTTTTGTAAGATGTACTATATTACATGTAAAACGAGTCTTTTTTTCTTGTATGCTTGTCCATGTTTGAACAAAATTCATGATGAATATCCTATACACGTCAAGTTAACATAACGTATCATTATAAAAAGTTGGATATCGTTAGTAATCCTTTTATACCAATGGATTCTCTCATTCTCCGATATTATAAAATATACAAGATTTTATACATTTCCGTGATGGTACGGTTTTTCGGGTTCCCGTTTGTTACTGGATTGGCCGAAAAACTGTATAAAATCCTATATACTCTTAGCGTTATTAAAATTACTTATTTTTATGTCAAAAACTGTTTAGCGTGTTTTTTTCAAAAATGTTGGCGATACTCCATTTATAAAAATTTATCTCATGTTTTGTGAAATTCTAAGTTGATGAGCATGTTGTGAACCTTAGATTGTTATTTCAATTTGATTTCCTTCTGGATCACTTACTACACTTTCATAGTACCCATCGCCAGTAAGACGAGGTTCACTTAATATAAGATAGCCAGCTTCTCTTAATGTTTTCGTTAATTGATTTACATTATTTTTGCTTCCGACAGAAAAAGCTAAATGAGCATATCCAGTAACTTCATTTTTAGGTTTATTCTTTACTCCTTTCTTTCGCATAATTTCTATACGTGTCCCCGTTTCAAATGTAATAAAATAAGATTCAAATTGTTTTGTTTCATTACGGTATAAATTATTAGCTTTACCTTTGAAATATTTAGTATAAAATGTGCGCATTAATTCTAAATCATTTACCCAAATAGCTATATGTTCAATCTTCATTATCTTCACCTTTCAATTCAAAGTCTGATTTTGATTTTCTTATATAAAGAAGGAAATCAAAAAATGCCATGAGCGGAAATTTAAATTTCTAATCCAAAAGAATTGTTCGTTTTTTACACTTGGGGGTAAGCAACTTTCTTAACTTGATGGATATGGCTACCCCTACTTAACAGTTTTCTTATTGATATAATCTTGTTCTTCTTGAGCAGTTGCAAGTCTAATAGCTTTTCCAAGTTGTCCACCTTGCCATTCCCATACTTGATTATGGACGTCAACGCAATTAGAAAAATCTCCGGACTTCCACTTGTTCAATACTTGAATATAAAAATCGTAATGATGAAGTTGATCTTTGTTTGACTCAACTAACTTTATTACAGCTTCAATGTTTTCAGGAGTCATCGGAATGTATCCCCAACGTTCATCAGCAATAACTTTTTGGTGAGTCATTTCATGGAGACGACTTTCAATATCCGTGTCTGTTGCGTATTGGTAGTTTTGTTCTTTAGCACTTTTATTTGGAGCCATCTGATATTCTTGAGATTGATTAGACGATTGAGAAACAGATTTTGCTTCAACTTTCTCAACTTTTTCTTCCTTAGGTTTAGAAGAAGCTTGTTTAGGTTTTGCATCCAAATTGTTGACATACGAGACTATTCCAAAAGTCACCGTGGCAGAAAGAACAAGAGTGATAGAAGTCCATTTTAAGATTTTCTTAGCGTTTGCCATTGGTATAATTTCCTCCAGTTTTTAGACTAGTAGTTCGCAATTCATGTGGACGATTATCCAGCAGATGATTGAAAGAATGATTGAAACAAAATGGACATGACCTCTGTCAGAGGTCATCTTTTATTTACATCACCATATTCGGCGCATACACAACTTCTAATATGTAGCCGTTTGGGTCATAAAAATCGACTGTATAATATCCTTCTGAATACTCTTTCACTTCTATCGGTCCACGAATGATTGTGGCACGAACGTTATGTAAAAAATGTGCTACCTCATCAACTACAGAACGATTCATTGCTTGATAACAAATATGCCTTGGGCCTAACATTCGTACAAGTTCTACACCAATCTCTTTAAAATATATTTCTGTTTTCCCTGTACTAAAAGCTGTTTCATTGAGTTGTTTCCAGCCAATAATAAAAAATAATTCCCGATAAAATTTCATAGATTCCTCTAAGTTCGCTACCCAAAATTCAATATGGTGAATACCAGGCTCATACGTTTTTTCCGACATACTCCCCTTGCTCCCTTTCCCATTTCACATTATTTTGAATTCACAACACTTACAATTTCTTTCGGTATATTCACAATGTAATTCGGAGATTCATCCCGCACCGTTTCTATCACATCATAGCCCCAGCTTACCCAAATTACTTCTACACCAATTTTTTTACAAGATACAATGTCTCGAAGTTCATCTCCTACATAAATCACATCGGAATTTTTTAGTTTATTTGCTTTTAAAAATTTCTTTATCACTTTGTCTTTTCCAAAAATATTATTAGAGCAAAAAACATCATGAATAAAATCAATTTCATTATGACGTAAAAACTCTCGAATGTGCTCCTCAGCATTCGAGGATACAATAACAATTTCATAGCCGCTCTCTTTCAACGTCTGCAAAACATCTCTTATTCCATCGAACAAAGTAAGAGTTGAGATCGATGGTTGATATAATTTATAAAACTCTAATGCTATCATAGGGATTTTATACAGAGGCACGTGAAGCAATTTACACCTCTCAGGAATTGATAACTTCCGCAATGCTTCAACATCCTCTTCTCTTACCTGTTTAAAACGGTATTTCTCTGCTATTTCATTGAAAATAGGAATAAAGATATCTTTAGAATCTACTAACGTACCATCAAAATCAAAAATAATATATTTATTCATTACGAATGCTCCTTGTTATCATTACTTTTATATTCTTTATACTTATGAATTCTCTTTCAAATTGACATTACCTTTTATTTACTTTTTCTTCATATCAAAAAAAGAACAAGGCATATATCCTTGTTCTCCTTTTCCTATGAAAGCCATTGCGGCGGTGTATTTGTATTCCAATAAATATCCCCAAGCTCATGGTGTGCTGTAAAATCATCTTCATAACGATGATAATGAAAATTAAAATAATAGCCGTCTTGCGGCGGATGATCTCGTCTCACGTGAAAACGCAGTATGTCATCTCCGGTTTTTGTATCATAAACATGAAAAATTTTTTCATGGCTTCCACCCGCTGGCTTTTGCGAAATAGCTAAAGACTGTAATGAATCTTCTGGTGTAGTCTTTGAAAGTTCTGCTATTGCCACCTCTATTTTCGGCAATATCACATCTTTAAACTCATCACCAATAACTGGGCCAATTTTCGATCCGAATTTCTCCATTGATTGCCGTTCTGCTTCTTGCATCGCATAAGAGAGAAATACCTCTGAACTTATCTCGTTTTGCTTTTCATCCAATGTATACGACGTTTGCTCTAACTTTTGTTGTCTTGTAGGCTTGTCCGCTTTTGCATTATCAAGTAGCACAGAAGGAGGTGTTACTAATCCAAATGTAAATATAGTAATTAACGTGACGAGCGTCTTTTTCATCCAATTTGGCATTTTCCATACCTCCCTTTCTTTGCTTATGTTTTTATAACTGTTTCTTCCATTATACAAAATGATGCCAATTTTTGCACTTTACAAATTTATTAACGTTAACATTATTTATAAAAATTTGAATATGGAATAGTAAGATTTCATACAATAAGTATTATTCTTTGGTTTTACTAGGAGGTTTTTCTTTTGAATCTCGATCTTCTCTTTTCAGGTGTAAGCATTGTTGTTCTCATCTATTTTATGTATGTGTCCATTACAGATTAACAAAAAGAGCTATACAGCTCTTTTTTTGTTAAGTATAAAGTTCAACTAACTATTAGCAGAGATTTTTCTTCATTCTCCATTGATGGAAAACCCAACCAATCGGGCTCTTACATACATTTATATTCCGCCTACTTTTTTTGCTTTTTCAGTATCTTGATAAAAGAGTCTTAACGCCCGTTTGTTCGGGACAAATAAAATCCACACTGTTATTAAGATTGCAACTCCCGCACAAATTCCAGCAGCCATGACATAAAATTGCGCTAGTACAACAATACCGTATACAAATAAAGCTGGTATAAACAAATATCCCTTCGCCTTCTGTGAAAGCCATAGTTTCTTTCCTTCTGAACAATATAACTGTAAAAATAGTTTTCCAGAAAAAACTTTCCATATGTCACTTGAATAACGAAATATTGCAAATGAAGCAAACAAAATAACGATTGCAGCAATCCACCATGGTGCAATCCAAATCGCATTTGCACTAACAAAGACAATGCGAATGTAAAAACCACCTGCATCACCCGAACGAAAATATTCCTTTAAAAATGCTTCAATGATTCTAGAATCATTGCTATTTCCTATCAATATACGTTTAGAACGCGGAAATAGCCACGGCTTCGCTGCATTTGTAGGTTTTTGTACCTGACCTCCAAGTGCCATAATTTGTGTTGTCCATCTCATTTCTTCTCCTTTTTCTTTTTCAATTTCTTTAAAGAAGAAGCGATGGTAATGCATTTTTTCTTTTACTAAAAAAATACTTATGATAAAGAGAAGTAAAAAGAACAAAACTGTATAAAAAGACTGTTGTAATATATATTTACATGTTAGTCCGATATATATAATCCCTACAAAAAAGAGAATATTTTTTATAATTATTACTTGCCACTGTTTATGGAATCGAACATCAATATAGCGTTGCAACAAGGCAAATGTGAAACGAAAACAAGTCAAAAACACGAAACAGAAAAAAGCTTGCACACCAGTTCCATTTAAACTTTTCAAAAAGATTGGTAAACATAGAAGTGTTATAAGTGCACTTGTGAAACAAATACGACAAAAAGAATAGACCATTCCATATTTTATCATTTGTTTAATATGATTTAGAAATTTAATGAAAAACAAACTATCTGCTTGTTCTAAAAACGAGCGTACACTTCTGGAAAATGTCGCTACATAAAATATAAGAAATCCGGCAGAGCAATATAATACATCTTCAGATGTCAGTCCATGCTTCCAAAGTGAAACATAATAGATCCAGCTAAAGACAAGTGCTGGAACAATTAAGTATAATGCAATCGTCCAATCGACAACGGATCGCACTGCCCTCCACTTTCGTTTTACCTCATGAAACAACCTTTTATAAAATAGTTTTCTAATCATGTTGTTCCCGCCTTACAATTACGTCAAAGCAATCTAATAATGTGCCTTCTGGTATATTAGCAAGTGTTTGAATGTTATGTAGATCTCCATTTGCAAATAATGTTCCTTCTGAAATTAATAAGAAACGCTCACATATTCTTTCTGCTGTATCTAGCACATGCGTGCACAGTAAAATACCAGCACCGCGTTCCTTTTCCTTATATAAAAAGTTAAGAAAATCACGAGTCGCTGTCGGATCTAATCCAATAAATGGTTCGTCAATAATATAAAAGTCGGGTTCTGTTAAAAAAGCTAAAATAAGCATCGATTTTTGTTTCATTCCTTTTGAAAACTTCGATAAATATTCATGCTTATGCTTGTCCATCCGAAATGTACGTAACAACTCTTCCGCTTGTATTTCCCAGCTTCCTGATTCAACATCCCTGGCAGCCATTAATAGTTCAATATGTTCCCATAATGTTAAGTAATCATAATACGTCGGATGTTCAGGTACATATGCATACGGATTCTTTTTATCTCCAAACGAAACCTCCCCTTCCATATGCGCCAATAACCCAAGAATTGATTTTATTGTTGTACTCTTTCCTGCTCCGTTTGCACCAATTAAAGCAACTAGTTCACCTTGTTCAATTGAAAAAGCAATATTATGAATCGTTTGTTCTCCAGCTTCGTATCCAGCCGATTTTATGTTAACTTGCAGCACATGTACCCCTCTCTCCCTACATAAAATTACAATAAATACCTATGAAAATAATAACATATTTTTCTATAAAAATACTTTTCAATCTAAAACACAGCAAAGATATAATTCATATGCAGGAAAACAATGTTAATAGTAGAATCCTTTATATTCTGAGTTCAAAAAATTTATTGTTATTCCATGCACACCTTTTTATAAAACATTTCTAGCAAACGACGTGAAAGGACAATACTATGATAAATAAACGAAGCATCGAAGCTATTTTCATCGACCGTGACGGTACAATCGGCGGCGATACAACGATTCATTATCCTGGGGAATTTCAGTTATTTTCATTTACTAAGATAGTTCTAGATAAGCTAAAAGAACAAAATATACAACTATTTTCTTTTACAAACCAACCTGGTATTGCTGATGGCAAAGCAACAAAAGAAGATTTTATTGAGGAATTAGAAGCATTCGGTTTTGACGACATATATCTTTGCCCGCACCGGCAAAGTGATGGCTGTACATGTCGTAAACCGGAAACAGGAATGCTTCTTCAAGCAGCGGAAAAACATAATCTCGATTTAACAAAATGTGTTGTAATCGGTGATCGCTGGAGTGATATCGTTGCAGGTATAAAAGTTGGTGCAACAACGATTTTAGTACAAACAGGTGCTGGATATGACGCTCTGCATACATATCGTCATAAATGGGCGAACATGGAAGCTAATTATATTGCAGAAAATTTAGAGGACGCTATTTCTTGGCTCTTTACACATCCTATATCAAAATAAAAACAGCAATGCCATTTAAAACGGCATTGCTGTTTAATTACTCTATTCGCCCTTGCATACCTCAACGATAAAATACTAAAACTATTTCTCTATGAAAAGCTTGTCCGTACATATTCATATGTTATGAGACTGAATCATTATATGCTTGGTTATGTATCACTAGTTATATATGGATTTTTACAAATTTAATTCATAATGAAAATAACGACTATCTCTTATATAACCGTTTTCTGCATATAAACGCTGCGCTGTTACATTATCAACCTCAGTTTGAAGTTTTAGCCCTTTTGCTCCCGTCTCCAATGCAAATTGCTCCGCTGCTTTTAGTAATTGTTTCCCTACCCCAGATCCTCTCACATCTTTTTGCACAAATAAATCATTTAAAATCCACAACTCTTTCATAGAAATGGACGAAAAAGAAGGATATAACTGTGTAAACCCTACATACTTCCCATCTTCTACTGCTACAAAAATAATTGATTCTTTTCGCTCTAAACGTTCACGTAAAAATTGTTCTGCTTCTTCTTTATTAGAATCTTGTCTATAAAACATACGATACTCATTAAATAATGTTGCTACTCCTTGTAAGTCTTCCATAGATGCTTGATATATTCTCATTTCTCTTCGCTTCCTTTCCAATAGTTCTTCATTAAATCCGTTGCCCAATCTGGCTGCTTGATTTCTTCTCTTGGCAAAAACTCTTTCATAACTGGCTTCATATCTAAAATAGGGGTACCATCAATCGCATCTAACCCTTGCACAACTAATTTCTTTCCTTCTCTACGTACTACTTTTACAATCGTAGCACCTAATTTATTCGGACGATTTTTCCCTCGCTGTGCAAAAATGCCAACTTTCGGATACTCTTCATTATTTCGAGGATGTCTTGCCGTGTACTGAATGTTGTCATCTGTTACTCTATCAAAATAAAAAATAACTTCGATATGTGAAAATTGTTCAATCTCTTGTAAACTCTCTTCTTTATATGCATCCGTCAATTCAATAACAGACTCGATTTCTCCCCACAAATCATCTTCCACAGCAATTCGTTCATTATGTACAAAAGCGATCGGTTGTAACGAAAACATCGTATCCCCCCTTTTTGTAACCCCTTACATTATAATATATTTTCTGAATACTTTCCAGGAATAACACTTAAGTTTACATAATAATATTATGTAAAGAAAGAAGAGAAAGAACATAACTTTCTCTTCTTTCTAAATATTATATTAGACCTGTTAAACTATACGTGCCAATTACAACAAATACCGCTACAGTTTTAATAATTGTAAGTGCAAAAATATCCCGATACGATTGTTTATGAGTTAATCCCGTTACTGCCAGTAATGTAATAACTGCCCCATTATGCGGTAATGTATCCATTCCCCCTGATGCCATTGCAATAATACGGTGCATGACTTCTAATGGAATATGAAATTGCTCTGCAGCTGCAATATATTTATCAGACATTGCACTTAATGCTATTCCCATTCCCCCAGAAGCCGATCCTGTAATACCTGCAAGCACATTTGTCGTAACTGCCCCATTAACAAGTGGATTCGTAAAAGTTGTTGAAATACTATCACGAATCACCCCAAATCCTGGAAGCGCTGCAATCACACCACCAAATCCATACTCTGCACCTGTATTCATTGCCGCTAGTAATGCTCCCCCAATACTTGCATTTAACCCAGTTTGAAAGTCTACAAATACACGCTTCCAATTTAAAAGAATTGTTGTTACGATGCCAATTACAAGTGCTAATTCTACTGACCACACGCCAAGTACTCCAGACAATTCTACTTTCCCAAAACTTTTTAAACCAATGGATGCAAAATCAAAACCATTTGGATACCATTTTGGAATAGCAATTGTAAAAAATTTATTCATCACACCTACTAAAATAAGCGGAACAAAGGCGAGCACTTGACGAAGCGGTGTAATATCAACCGTTTGAATTGGCGGTTTTACACTTTGTTCTGCTTCGATGGCTGCCGCCATTTCAGTATTTCCATCTTTAAACCCATAATATCCCTCGCCCTGCGCTTCTGCCTTACGACGGCGTCTTTCCAAATACACCATACCGACTATGAAAACAAAAATAGCTCCCGTAATTCCTAAGAAAGGACCGGCATAAATATCTGTCTTAAAAAATGTTGTCGGAATAACATTTTGAATTTGCGGCGTTCCTGGAAGTGCATCCATTGTAAAAGTAAGCACTCCAAGTGCAATTGTACCAGGAATGAGACGTTTCGGAATATTTGCCTCACGAAACAAATTAGCTGCAAACGGAAATATAGCAAATGCCACAACAAATACACTGACGCCACTATATGTTAAAATAGCTCCCATTAATACAATTGCAAGTATCGTTCGTTTCACACCAACAATTTGGATAATTGTCTTTGCGATAGATTCTGCGATTCCTGACATTTCAACTATTTTTCCGAAAATCGCTCCTAGTAAAAATACAGGGAAATATAATTTAATAAAGCCAACCATTTTCTCCATAAAAATATTTGAGAAAAAAGGCAAAACGTAAGTCGGTTCTGTTAACAAAACAGCAAACAGAGCACAAATCGGTGCGAATAAAATGACAGAAAACCCACGATATGCCACAAACATTAGCATACTAAGTGCTAATAAAATGATTACTAATTCCATATGTTCCTCCTTTGTAATTTCCAAGGAAATATTTATAGAATTTTCAGTTTATTAACCTTGGATTGGTTTTATATTTTCACACAATTTCTTCGCAATCTATAAAGTTATAATCGTAACAAATTCGATATAATTCTATCACTTCTCCATACGAAGGAATGCGAGGATTGTTACTTGGACTCCCACTTGCAAGTGCATCTTTCGCCATCTTTGCTATAACCATTTCAAACTTATCTTTATCTATCCCATATTCTCTCATATTTGGAATACGTAAATCTGTGCAAAGATGCTTTATTTCATTAACAGTAAGATGTGTAAACCCTTCATCTGATAGCGCTTTCAAATCTGATCTGATTGTACGCCCAATATCCGAGAGACGTTTCACTGTATACTCTTTCGTAAACTCTAATACCGCTGGAAGTAACATTGCATTTGATAAACCATGAGGAACATGAAACATTGCTCCAATAGGACGGGACATTCCATGAACTAATGTTACAGACGCATTTGTAAAAGCAATTCCAGCTTGCATTGACGCAAGCATCATTTGCTCTCTAGCTTCTATATTCTGGCCATCTTCATAAGCAATACGAAGGTATTTCATAATCTTTTCAATTGCTGAAAGTGCAAATATATCAGTAAGAGGTTGTGACAATCGAGAAATATATGCCTCTATCGCATGACATAACGCATCTATTCCTGTTGCAGCTGTTACATGAGGTGGAGTAGACACTGTTAATAATGGATCTACAATAGCTACTTGAGGTATAAAACTTGGGTGCTTAATCATCATTTTTACATCTGTGCTTGTATTTGTAATAACAGTCGCACTCGTAACTTCAGATCCTGTTCCGGCAGTCGTTGGAATAACAATAAGAGATAGAGGTACCTTTGTTATCGGATATTGATTACCAACGTATTCTCCAATATTCCCTCCGTTTGTTGCGATAACAGCAACGGCCTTTGCAACATCAATACAACTTCCTCCGCCAAGTCCTATAACAAGATCACATTCATTCTCATAACAAGCAGCTAATGCTCGTAATACGTGCTCATCTGTCGGTTCAGTATTCACATCAACAAAAGTCACAACTTCTATTTTTTTAGCCGTTAACATTTTCCTGCACCTGTCTACATAGCCAAGCTCATTCATAATAGAATCGCTTATTATCAATGCTTTCTTGCCATACTGAATTGCCTTTTCTCCTAGTTTTTCTAACGCATTTGTTCCATATAAGACTGTCTCAGGTACTCTAAATTCTGAAATTCCTTGCAAATATACCCCTCCTTCTTTTTTCATCCGTATACTAGCTTCGTTAGAAATAACAGTTTACATAACAAGCTACTTTTACAATTCCACTTCGCAACTAAAATTCCTCTTTTAAATGCCAAATATAGTCATTTTTTATAACATCCATATACAAAAAAAGACAAGGTGACCACCTTATCTTTCTAAACAAATTTTATCAATCTATTTTTTCTAATACATAAACACACTTCTTTATATGTTCTACTTCTTCAATAATATGAGTAGCTCCCGCTGCCACTAATTCTTCTTTACTACCATATCCATACATTACTCCAATAGAATCAATCCCAACTTGCTGCGCTCCAATTATATCATGCTCTCGATCGCCTACCATAACCACATGACCTTTCTCTAAATCGTGATATGTATGTAAAATATGCTGAATAATGTCCGTTTTTGCAATACGTGTCCCATCTAAATTACTACCGACAATCTCTTCAAAATAATGCGCAAGATGGAAGTGTTCTAAAATTTGTTTTGCAAATATAGTCGGTTTAGATGTTGCCACAAATAAGCGTTTACCTGCATTCTTTAAATCATCTAAAA
This sequence comes from Bacillus sp. S2(2024), assembly GCF_050474045.1. NCBI lineage: Bacteria > Bacillati > Bacillota > Bacilli > Caryophanales > Bacillaceae > Bacillus > Bacillus sp. S2(2024). The sequence continues at coordinate 1,706,414 of NZ_JBFLUS010000003.1, read as the reverse complement.
CACTAGGAATGTATTTGTATACGTGATTCTCAAACATCCCCTTATCTTGAAAATATTCACGATAATATGTTACTGCTTCGGTTACTTGTTTTTCATTCATTCTATATATACTAGCAAATGAATGTTGAATCGGCGGACCGATAAAAGATAATAATTTTTTATCATCTTGTTCATCAATCCCCATTTTTCTCAGGGCATATATGACCGAATTTACAATCCCTTCTTTCGGATCTGTTAATGTGCCATCTAAATCGAATAAAAAAGTTGTATACATTTATTCCCCTCCGCTCACTTTACTTTATATGATATGAACCAAAAACATGTATTCATATGAATCTCTAAATCAGTTGCAAATGGTTCGAAAATAGCTGTAAGTTCTTCCTTCGAATAATAATTTTTTATAATTTCATATTGCTGGCCATCTGCTAATGAACGGATTTTATATGTATTTTCATCATTAATCTTAGAAATAAGTGTTCCGCCAATTTCTTCGTTATACATATTATCTGCCATACATACAATAGATCCTTTTTCTAAAACTACATGAAATTGTTCTAAAAAAGAGAAAATATTTTCTTTCGGTATATGGGAAAACCAAAAGTTTGCATAAGCCCCATCGAATGTTTTTGTTAATTGATTCAATTTATATGCATTCCCCTGTACAAAGGAAACTTTAGATGACAAAAGTTGTTTTTCTTTCGCTATAGTAAGTACTTCTTCTGAGTAATCAATCGCAGTAATGTGCTGAGCCGTTTCAGCAACATATTGCGTCCAATATCCTGTACCACAAGCAACCTCGAGTACATTCTTCCCAGCAAGCTTTTCTTTCAAAACATTTTTTATTTCTATTAATTCTGCCTGTCTAATAGGGTCTTCTCGAAAATATACCTCTTCATAAATTCTCGCTCGATTACTGTAATATGTTTTCATTGCCATCCCCCTTATCATTCCAGCCACAACCTTTACCATTTTACAAAACAATCATTCAAATGTAAATATTCCAATAATAAACAAACCACAAGTTACCATCTAACAAAAAAATCAATATGTACAAAATTTTTCTTATCATGTATGATTAGATTTATTTTCCAATTTGTAATAGATGGTGAATACATATGACGACAAAATTAATTTTCATTATGCTTTTTACAATGATTATCCATGCTGTGGAAACGAGCTCCTATAGCATTCGCTTAGCTGGAGTTCGATTAAAAAAGATTACGGTAGCACTAGCAATCATAGGAATTGTATTACTTGTTTCCAGAACATCGAACCTTCTGCAAGCGGTTATGCTTGGTAGAATTGTAGACAGAGCTCGAATACATGGTGATATCGATATGGAAGCTACAATACGCCTTATATTATTAGCAGCTTCCATAGGCACATTACTTGCACTATTTTTGTATCCAACGCTTACAAAATTATTTGGATATGTCATTCAGCAATTTGAAATAGAAGGATCATTCATCCGGATGATGAAAACAAATAATGTGCAAAAACTGCGCTATACAAAAAAATATATTAGATTTCCAAAACTAGAAATGATTCATCGTTTGCGAATTGGCGGTATTCCAAAACGTATTATGCTCATTAATATGATTGCAACAGCAATTTATACCGCTGGCGTACTTGCTGCCTTGTATGCTTCCGTATTAAATCCAACTTATGCTACTACTGCTACTACTGCATCTGGCCTTATTAATGGATTTGCTACCATTCTACTTACAGTATTGCTAGATCCGCGAATTGCCTTACTAACCGAACAAGCTCTCCAAAAAGAAAACGGTGCGGAAACAATGGGAAAAATGTATGGATGGTTAATGATTTCTAGATTTTTAGGAACATTACTTGCCCAAGTGCTTTTTGTACCAGGAGCTCATTGGATACTGTGGATTATTTCAATTACGAATTGAAAATAGCGTGGTAAAAAAGTTCTTATTATTTATGAGAACCTTTTTTATCACGCTATTTTTAACCTTTTATGTTCAGCACTTAAAACCCGCCGCGAATTGTTTTGTTTCTTTATTGATAAGGAATTATTATTTATAAGTTTTCCTACGGTCTTTTACATTCTTTTTCATACCATCTTTTAATCCCCTTCTTACTACCTCTAAATATATGGTAATTTATCGAAGTTGTTTAATGTTTAAAACCACATACACATATAACCCCGTTTCGGTTTCAGAACGGGGTTATAAAATTGTTTAACTTTTGATACAGATTACTTCATTGCACTAAAAATATATAACAATAAAATCTTTTAAATCTAAGGATTATTTAAGAATCGCGTCCATTTGTTTAGGAAAGGAAATCTTGTACATTGATTTAATATATCGACTTGGTTAAAAGCAAACTAAAATGATGTTTTATAAACAAAGCAATTGAGGATCTTATTCAGTTTAAGGAGTACTATTAGAATTTTTGACCAACCAAGGTTTTATTAATGACAGAACCGTTGCAGGTTGCATGGCTTTGATGTGATCCATGCCTTCTCCTTCCAAAATTTCTACATCCCATCCTAAGTGTTCTAGCACTTGTTTATTTTTTTGCAGTGTACCGCCAATATCAACTGTTACACTTCCAAAGTTTTCTCCATAAATAATAATGTCTTTTTCACCAGCAAACGCTAGCCTTGGAATAGCTAGTTTGTGTTGAATTTCTCGATCATCAAATTCCTTTAAATTCTTATATAACGTTACAAACTGTTTGGTTTGATTCGTGTTAATTTTCACCTTTATGTTATCCCAATCAATCTTTTCTGGACTTTTAGTCTTATCCTGCTCATTAAAGACAAGGGAATCTTGGTTATTCCATGCCTGTTCATATGTCTTATTAGTTACAATCAACATTTCTTTGTATGGCCCATCCATTGGCGGAAAACCACCCATTATTAAGCTTTCTAATCTATTTGTCCTAATTGCTAATTGTAGTCCAACTAAAGCTAACCAAGAGTATCCATAATAGCTAAATTTCTTAACATTCATCTCGTCAGCAATTAATAATAGATCTTTTACTATGTTTTCAGATGTTAGATTCTCTGGATTCGGGTGTTTCAAACGATGTCCTTCATAATCAAAATATAAAACCTGAAACTTGTTTTGCAGTCCCTCGACAAAGTGTTTTCCAAATTCAGGGTCTAATCCCCACAGCTTTAAGTTTTCAGCTTCTTCGCCAAAAACGGAGTCTTTAGCTACTGGCAGCATGATTGTTTTAAAATTCGGATTACCAACTAAGCCAACTTTTAATTCTGATTGATCCGTAAGTTTTATGAAACTCTCCATTTCTATCACTCCCAAATTGTTTATACTAATATCATATAACATTCATGCAATCTTTCGGATTTGCGCTATTTTTTCTTGATATATTAGAAATTCATTACAAATATGTTATTGTAGCACTTGAAGGTTTTACTTTAAATAAGGAGTTAAAAATGGAGAGATATACGCCTAAACAAATTGCAAATTCCTTAAATGTTAGTACAACAACTTTGAGAAGATACGAAAAACAAAATCTCATTCCTGATGTACCAAGAACGGAAAGTAATCATCGATTCTATACATCCATACACTTTCAAGCATTTACTACAATTAGGACTTTATTAAAAGGGTATGAGATACCCATTGTCTATGAAGTCATGAGAATGATTAAAAACGAAAGCTTTGAAAAAGCTCTTTGGTTAGTAAATGAACAACAATTTCATATACAGCTGGAAAAACAAAGGGTGGAAGAAATACTGGCAATGATTCAAAGTGCTAATTTTACGAAATATAAAAATGGAAAATTAAAGGAGTTTATGAGTATTGGGGAGGCTGCAGAAATAGCAGGCGTAAATGCTTCGGCTATTCGCCATTGGGAATATGAAGGGTTAGTCCATTCGGAAAGAAATAAAGAAAACGGCTATAGAATGTTTACGATAACAGAACTACGTAAAATACTGGTCATCAGCAGTTTGAGAAAAACCGTTTATTATATTGAAAATATGAAGCAGCTTTTAAATGAATTAAACACACAAAACTATAATAAAATCGAACGTTCCTTTCAACTGGCTTTGGAAAATCTAAATGATCAACTATTGTTTCAATTTAAAGGAATCGCAGAGCTGATGAAATATATAAGCTTTTACCAAGAAATGAACACTTAAAAAAGAGGTAAGCATCGACTTACCCCTTTTTCATTACTAATCAAAACTTATATTACGGTACTAACCGCGTACAGTCTCTTGGAAATGCACTTGCTTCACGAACATTCGATAAGTTTAAAAATTTATATACAAGCCGTTCTAATCCAATAGCAAACCCTCCATGCGGCGGACATCCATAGCGAAACGTATCAATATATGATTGGAAGTTTTCTACGTTTAATTCCTTTTCTCCGAAAGAACGAACTAACATATCATAATTATGAATGCGCTGCGCACCTGATGTGATTTCTAATCCTTTATACAACAAATCAAAAGAGTCTGTTACAGAAGGATTCTCTTTATTTGGCATCGTATACATGGGACGTATTTCTTTCGGATAATGAGTAATAAAGACAAAGTCACTGTTATATGTCTCTTTTACATACTTTCCAAGCAATTTTTCTCCTTCTGAATCCAAGTCACCTATTGGAGATTCTTTTCGATACTCTTTTTGTAAAATGTCTTGCGCTTCCGTAACCGTTAATTTCAGAATCTTTGTAATAACTGGTATGTCAATTTGAAGCAACTGTAATTCCTTTACACAATATTGTTGAACTTTTTCAAACATATACCGAAGTACATCCGTTTCAAGCTGCATCACTTCATAAAAATCTTCAATAAATGCAAGCTCTACGTCTAATGAAATATATTCGTTTAAATGACGAGATGAATTGTGATGTTCAGCTCGGTACACCGGTGCCACTTCAAAAACACGTTCTAATCCACCTGCAACCATCATTTGCTTATAAAATTGTGGTGATTGTGCTAAATATGCTTCTTTCTCAAAATAATGAAGCTGAAATACGTTAGCTCCACCTTCTGCTCCTTGTGAGACAATTTTCGGCGTGAAAATTCTTGTAAAATCGTTTTGAAGTAAATATTCACTAAAGGCATGGGCAAGCATTGATTTAATTGTAAAAATTGCTTGCACTCGTTCATGCCGAAGTGATAGCGTTCGAGAATGTAACATTTGATCTAAACCAACTTGCAGTTTCTTTTTATTCACTTCAAATGGAACCTGTTCTGCAGTGTTTAGAAGCTGTACATCCTCAACTAATAGTTCTACTCCAAGTTCCGTTTTATCTGTTGCAATCACTTTTCCTGTAACTTGCACAACACTTTCTACTTCTACCTTATATCCAGCCCATTCTTTTTCAAGGACACATTGCATGACACCTGTTCGATCACGGAGTAATAAAAAACTTATATTTCCTAGATGACGAATTTTCTTTACCCATCCTTTTAACACAACTGTTTCATGCGGTGTACATTCGCTGATAAGCGACCGCTTCGTTTGTTGACTCATATATTCCGCCTCCTATTTTAAATTGTATGATTGTATGTTTATTATTATCGTTGTCATCGTCGTCCACAGCCGCTCACCTCCTTCAAAGAATACAAAAATCCGCCCCTATATAAGGGACGGATTTCACCGCGGTACCACCCAAATTGTCACATTGACCACTTTTCGCCTGATAACGGTAGGTGCCGTTTACTTTTACTAGTTGTTCACGTTCAAAATAACGCTCACAGGTGTCTTTCCATCACGCTGCACCGCAATCTTCTCAGCTCACGATTGCTCTCTGTAGATCAGGTCACGATGTACTTTTCCTGCTCATCGCTTTTTTTATTTACGGAATATTCTATCCTTTTAACTTACAAAATGCAAGTTGTTTTTTTTGAATATTTTTTTAACTCACTGAACTAAGCTTGATCAACACTTTCTTATTTCCTACTTGAATTTGTTCTGCATTTTGTAATAATTCATTAAATAGCAATTGTTTCATGAGTAAATTTTCTTGCAACAACGCTTTATACTCTGTTAATACACGTTGCAGTTCATCATCACCCTGAATTTCAATATTTACACGCAAGTTCACAGGTAAATTTAGTTGTTTTCGATATTCCTGCACAGCGCGAATAAATTCTCGCGCCATTCCCTCCTGCAGCAATTCATCCGTTACATTCGTGTCAATCATGACAGTATATAATCCGTTCGTAGTATCAGCAAATCCTGCTTTCGGCACTTTTTCAACAAACACATCATCTAATGTTACAGTGACAGATTCTCCAGACAGCAATTGACATGTTGCTTGTTCACTGTTTATAAACGCAGTTACTTCTTCACTAGATAAGTTTTGCAGCCAATTATTTACCGTATTGATTTGCTTTCCGAATTTCGGTCCTGCTTGTTTAAAGTTTAGTTTTAACTGATATGACATATAACCGGCTTCGCTATGTTCGACCGTAACTTCTTTCACATTTAGTTCATCCATTACAATCTCTTTATAAGAATCCCAATCCATTTCTTGCTTCTTATGCTCAAATACAACAAGTTTTGCTAATGGCTGTTTTACTTTTAATGTATGTTGATTGCGAATACTGCGTCCGAGCTCCACTACTTGCAAAATAGCTGCCATCTCTTTTTCAAGCTGCGTATTGATAAGCGTTTCTTCAAATGCTGGATAATCTGCTAAATGGACACTGCTTCCTTCCAAATTCAAATGAATATCCTCTGCTAAAAACGGCGTAAACGGTGCAACCAACTTACTGGTTGTAACAAGTACTTCATGAAGCGTATCATATGCCGCTGCTTTTTCAGCATCCATACCAGATGCCCAAAAACGACTACGTGAACGTCTTACATACCAGTTACTTACCTCTTCAACTAATGATGCTATTTCACGAGCAGCCGTTGTAAATTGATATTCTTCTAAAGAACATCTTACTTTCTGAATCGTACTATGCAATCTTGATACTACCCATTCATCCAGCTTTGTCTTCTTTATGCTATACTTCTGTTTTGGATTGTATTCATCTAACTCTGCGTACAGTACATAAAAGCCATATACGTTTAACAATGTATCTACTAGCTTCGATTTTGCTTCCTGTACAGTTCGTTCTGAAAATCGTTTCGGATTCCACGGCGCACTATCTACAAGAAGTGCCCACCGCAACGCATCTGCTCCAAATTTCTCTACTAAATCTACTGGGTCTAACGCATTCCCTTTACTTTTTGACATCTTTTGACCATTTTCATCTAACACATGTCCAAGTGATAATACACGCTTATATGGTGCTCTGCCAGTGTACAGCGTAGACACCGCAAGTAAGCTATAAAACCAACCGCGCGTCTGATCAATTCCTTCAGCAATGACATCTGCTGGAAATTGTTCTTCAAATAACTCTTTATTTTCAAATGGATAATGATACTGTGCGAACGGCATCGAACCGCTATCAAACCAAACGTCAATAACTTCTGGCGTACGTTTCATCGTTTCACCGCATTTCGAACATTTTACTTTTACTTCATCTACATATGGCTTATGCAGTTCAATATTTCCATCTACAGCACTAGTTGCATAATTTCTTAACTCCTCAATGCTTTTCGGTGAAAATTGATGATTACACCCTTCGCACTCCCATACATTAAGCGGCGTACCCCAATATCGTTTTCGACTGATATTCCAATCAACCATATTTTCTAAAAAGTTCCCAAACCGTCCATGTTGAATATGCCCTGGGTGCCATGCAACTTCATTATTATTTTGTAAAAACTGCTCTTTTAAAGCAGTTGTTCGAATAAACCAACTCTCATTTGCGTAATACAATAGCGGTGAATCACAGCGCCAACAATGTGGATAACTATGCTCATACTTCTCCTTATGATAAAGAAGACCATGTTCAGCTAAATAGCGAACAATATCAACGTCACACTCTTTTACAAATTTTCCTTGTAAAAAAGGAACATCAGATGTATATTCTCCTTTCTCATTCACAACATTTACAAATGATAAACCATGTTCTTGGACAACTTTATAATCATCTTCCCCGTAAGCAGGCGCGATATGCACAATTCCTGTACCACTATGTGCGGTGACAAAATCAGCACTTACAATACAATGACCATTTGTCACCTCTGTAAACTGAAATGGTGGTACATAAGAAAGTCCTGTTAATTCGCTTCCCTTGTGAACAGATAACACTTTATATTCTTGCAGCAGTACCTCTTTCGCTAACTCTTTCGCAACAATATAAACGTTTTCTCTCTGCTGCGCTCGAACATATTCCATCTCTGGATGAACCGCTAACGCTACATTAGCCGGAAGCGTCCACGGAGTTGTTGTCCATCCAAGAACATACTCGTTTTCCCGATTTGCAAGCTGAAATTTAACAGTTGCACTTAAATCCTTCACTGTTTTATATCCTTGCGCTACCTCATGTGAGCTTAATGATGTTTGACAACTTGGGCAATAAGGAGAAACGCGGTGACCTTTATATAACAACCCTTTTTCGTGAATCGTTCCAAGAATATGCCAAACACTTTCGATATAAGAATTGTCTAGCGTGATATACGGCGCATTCATGTCAACCCAATAACCGATACTCTCTGTAAATTCACGCCACTGCTTTTCATACGTAAATACACTCTCTTTACATTTTGCAAGAAAGGCTTCTACACCGTACTTTTCAATATCATGTTTGCCAGAAATACCAAGCTGTTTTTCAACTCCTAGTTCTACTGGTAATCCATGTGTATCCCAACCAGCCTTACGTAACACTTTGTATCCCGTCATCGTTTTATACCTTGCGACCAAATCCTTAATTGTCCGTCCTAGCGCATGACCGACATGCGGAAGACCATTTGCAGTCGGTGGTCCTTCATAAAAAACGAAAGATTGTGCACCTTCACGATTTCGAATCGATTGCATAAAGGTATCCTGTTCATTCCATTGCTTACGAATTCGCGCTTCTCTCCTTACAGCTAATTCTTTCACATCTACCTTCTTCATCTACAATCACTCCTTATGAAATAATTAAAAGTACACAAAAAACCCGTCCCTATCTTTAGGGACGGGTTTACCCGCGCTACCACCCTACTTCTATTGATTAACCGTTCAATCAATAGCACTCAGCAACGTACAATCATACGCGTTCCTTGTAACGGTAGACAACCGTTCGAACTTACTATGTTCAGTTCGACTCCTCGGAGATGATTTTCAAATATACACCGAACACCGGCTTTCAGCAAAGTACCGGCTCTCTGGGGAACAGCGATATATTTTACTCGTTCTCGTCATCAGATTTGTATACTTTTATTAACAGTTATTGTATTCCAATAGAACATTAATTGTCAACTAATTCAGAATTTTAACTCGATCTATATTTAATTGTTACCTTTACTACCCTTTTTTATTCCGCATCTATTGGAACGTAGCATGAATATCAGAATATCGCATGGTTAAACTACTGAAAGAACTAAAACGTTTACTATCAAGAAAACATTGTACGATTCATACTTACAGTACTATATCTTAAAACGAAATGGTGGTGTTTTTATGGCAGATTTTTTAGAACCAATCGATTATGAAACAGGTACAGCAATTCAAACTTTTAACATCATCGAAACAAATGTTACTCCTGATGGATATGAAGTTCTATTGAATATTGACTTAGACAGTGGTTACGAATTAGAAAAAGTAAAAATGAAAATTACCTTTGAAGAATTAGCAGGATACGAAACAACTGATATTCATGAAGGAGTAAAATATGCTTTAGGATTTTTTCATGAATGATCACACCGACATAAAAACCTTCAGTATACTGAAGGTTTTTATGTAAAACTTAGCATTGTCGTTTTAAACAAACAGGTTTCCCATTTTGTAAGTTTTAAACCGGCTTTATCGAACGCTTGAAATAGTATATGGAAGTTTATTCTTTTAAAATTTTTGTTGTTAGTTATACACTCTAGTAGCTTGTTTTTGCCAATGTACATGTAAAACATCCGATATTCCTCCTGCAAAGTTTTATATAACCAAAGCTGCTTCATTGACCTGTTTACCCTCATGGCTTGACGTTGTTTCTTATCAAGATAGCTTATATATCTTTTCTTTACTTTCGTATGCATGGATGAAACTTGTATACATTGCCGTTTGATACGAAAGTATATATCTATAACATCAAGATTGCCCGCTTTTTTTTGCTTAAGTACGCATGAAGCATTTTCACATGCTAATTGTTCTATCTCTTCCGCTGTAAAAAACAATGACGCTTCCCGTTTCACTGCGTTTGTACAATCAGCAGAGTGAAATAGATTAAATATTCCATTCATTGCCCCAAGCGTACATCGTATCGTTCCTTTCTTTGCTTTTTCAGGCTTGAAATTTCCCTTCCACTTTTTTTCAATCAGCTCGGAAACCGATTTATACGGTGGTTGTGGTGTACCTTGAACCAACACACATAAACTTTCTCCTAAATTCAAGAATTCAGATTCTAATTCCCACCACCATTCAGAATACTCCTTATTTTCATCCCAATATAAACGCCTGCATAAATTTGGTGTAATCGTCACATATTTGCAGGCAAGAATTTGAAATCCTCTCTGCTCAAGAAACGACAGTATTTCTCGTTCTAAATTTAAGTATACTGCGTCTGGTTTGCATATTACGAACCCTATGTTGTCCCAATTCAATATCTATATCCCCCTTCCACCCTATGCAATACTATATGGCAGAAAAGGAAAATTGCTTATGCGAACATAATAATGATTATGTTCATACATACAATTCAAACTTTCAACATTATTGAAATGAATGTTAATGTTGGTGCATATAAAATCTTTTTGAATATTGATTTAGATAGCTATCACAAACCAGAAAACGTAAAAATACAAATTACCTTTGAGGAATTAGTAGGATACGAAACAACTGATATTGAGAAAGGGATAAAATATACTTTAAGATTCTTTGATAAGTAATTGTATGTTTAAAAAAGTACCACCTATTAAAGGTGATACTCATTCTTTCATGATAAAGTTATGCGCTATCCAATTAAAGAAGTTGAATGTTGAAACACAATTTCACCGTCCAACATTGTCAGTTCAACCTGTATATCCTTTATCTGTTCGTGAGGAACGTTTAGAATCGGTTTATCCAAAACAACCAAGTCTGCAATTTTCCCTACTTCGATGCTGCCTTTCATCGTTTCCTCAAAACTTGCGTACGCACCATTCCAGGTAAAGAGTTTAATTGCTTCCAAAATGCTAACACGCTGATTGGCTCCGACCTCTTGTCCGGATGAACTCAAGCGATTAACAGCGACATGAATACCAAGAAGTGGATTAGGCATGATAACCGGGCTATCGGAAGCAGCTGCAGCAATGATACCAGCATCAATAAAATCACGAAGAGGATACATATGATTTACTCGCTCACCATAGTCTCTTATATACCCTTCCCCAAAATCATAGAAGAACCCAGGATTAGGAATAGGAACTACTCCAAGCTTTTTCATGCGGATAAGCAAGTCCGGCATCGTCACCCCCGCATGTTCAATCCGATGCCGGTGATTTAACCTCGGATGCTTTTCCAGCGCACGTTCCATGCAAGTAAGCAGCATATCAATTGCTCGATCTCCCTGTGCATGTGCCGTAATTTGAAACCCTTTTTCGTGTGCTTCTCCCAATATTTCATCCAATTGCTCCTGACTATAGTAGAGAATTCCGCAATCATTTGGATTACTTGTGTAGGGTTCCCTCGTTGCAATTGTCGGACCAGTGCTGGCACCGTCCGTAAATACCTTTGCAGGACCAATTCGAAACCACTCGTTACCCATCCCTGACAAAATACCGGCATCTATCATTTTCTTAATGTAATTTTCAGGATGGTTTAGTTCACAGATCATAGCATAAATCCGTGTCTTCACAGCCCCAGAAGCAACCGCTTTTTGCATCGCTCTGAAGACGGGAGCACCGTATGAGCCGGCATCATGAATACTCGTTATTCCTAATTTAACAAACTCATTACTAGCTAGCGTAAGCCCCTTAATCAGTTCCTCTTCGGAAAATTGCGCGAGTGCATACATACTCATATGAGCAGTTTCATATAACTGTCCGTTAAGATCACCGTTTTTATCCCGTCCGATGATTCCGCCCTCCGGATCAGGGGTATTTTTTGACAAACCGGCCAATTTCAGTGCTTTACTGTTTACTACAGAAATGTGACCGCAAGTACGTCCAACGATAATTGGATGCTCTGTGGAAATCTCGTCAAGCTCCCATCTCGTAGGAAAACGCTTTTCTTCAATTATATTTTCATTAAATCCCCATGCCCGAATCCACTTTCCTTTAGGTATCCGTTCCGCCTCTGCTTTCCCCTTTTCCAAAAGATCACCCAAAGATATCAAATGCATCTCTTTGAAATCAATACCGAGCTTATTCGTTCCAATAACCGCCATATGCAAATGAGAATCAATAAAACCAGGTAGTAAACTCTTTCCTTCCAAATTTATGACATGCGTGTTGTCATGAATGTAATTCTTTATTTCCTCGTTTGTACCAACCGCAATAATTCTGTTCCCTTTGACTGCGACCGCTTCTGAAATTCTGTTTTTCTCATCAACTGTAATTACTTCACCGTTTAAAAACACACTATCCGCCATTTTAAATCCTCCTTAAATCGTTGTTTTTGTCTCTTCTTTCTGAACAATCGACCGATGACCGTCTTCAAAATTGATATGACAATAAATTTAATTTTAAATTAAGAAAATTCAGAATAAAAAATGTAAACAAGTGCATTTCTGATAAATGTACTTGTTTACATTGTAGCATTTCGAAGTTTTTATTGTCTTATTAATTTAGGTTAAACCTATTCAAGTTCCGCTACTGCTTTTTTTATTGTTTTGACGATAAATTCAAAGTCTTCTTCTGTAATGTTTAACGGTGGAGCGAGCATGAGTACATTGTTATATCCTGCAACCGTATCACCATTTTTACCAATGATCAATCCTTGCTTTTTGCAAGCTTCAATCACAGTATTAACTTTCTTTATATCTGCAGGCTGTTTCGTTTCTTTATCTTCGACGAGCTCAATCCCTATTAAAAAACCTTTGCCCCGTACATCACCGACATATGGATAGTTTGTTAATTCTGATAATTCTTCAAGGAAACGTTCACCTAAAACTCTTGCATTTTCAATGAGTCCTTCTCGTTCCATTATCTCAAGATTTTTGAACGCAACTGCACAGCTCGCCGGGTGTCCGCCAAATGTATTGACATGACGAAGGTGATCATATTCTTCCGTCCCTTTAAACGCTTCATAAATGTCTTTTCTTACAGCGGTTGCTGATAATGGAAGATAAGAACTTGTTAGTCCTTTTGCCATTGTGACAATGTCTGGTTTCACACCATAATGCATAAATCCAAATTTTTCTCCTGTTCTACCAAAGCCGCAAATTACTTCATCCACAATAAGAAGTACACCATGCTTTTCACAAATTGTTTTTACCTTCTTCATATAGTCTTCAGGTGGCATAAGTACACCGCCGCCGCTAATAATCGGCTCCATAATGACTCCAGCAATTGTTTCTTTTAATTCCCACGTAATGACACGATCGATTTCTTCAGCAAACTTAAGGTTTTCTTCTTTCGTATGACGATAAGAATCAGGTGGCGTGACATGTAAAAAACCTTGTCCTAACGGTTCATATTTATACTTACGCTGTGCTTGTCCCGTTGCAGCAAGAGCTCCCATTGAATTACCGTGGTAAGCGCGATAACGTGAAATAAATTTATAGCGATTGTGTTCACCGGACTGCTGATGATACTGGCGAGCAATTTTAAAAGCTGTTTCATTTGCTTCAGAACCACTATTGGAGAAGAAAATGACGTATTCATCACCAAGCCATTCATTTAACTTCTCTGCTAATTGAATAGCTGGTATGTGACTTTGGGATAACGGAAAATATGGAACATCTAAAAGCTGTTGATAAGCTGCTTCCGCAAGCTCTTTGCGGCCATATCCAACATTCACACTCCACAAACCAGACATGCCATCTAAATAACAATTCCCTTCAATATCAGTTATTTTCGACCCTTTTGCATCTGTAACAATCATTGAAGAAGCAGCTGCATTATAACGACGCATTGCATGCCAAACGTATTGCTCATCTTTTTTTACGAAATCTTGTCGTTGATCAACTTTTTGCATAGTTATTCCCCTTCCTTTCATACTGAGCCGTTAACATTTTTTTTCTTGTGTAAAATTCAACACCATCTTTTCCATTTGCGTGCAGGTCACCATAGAAAGAATTTTTATAGCCTGAAAATGGAAAGAACGCCATTGGTGCAGGAACTCCTAGATTGATACCAAGCATTCCGGAATCAATTTCTTCACGAAATTCACGGATCGCACTCGCACTGTCAGTATACAAACATGCGCCATTTGCAAACTCAGACTTATTTGTAAGTTCAATTGCTTCCTCTAAAGTTTTTACTCGAACAATCGATAACACAGGAGCAAAAATTTCATCTTGCCAAATTTTCATTTCAGGTTGGACATGATCAAAGATCGTCGGGCCAACAAAGTATCCTTTTTCATTCCCTTCATCTTTTCTTCCATCCCGAATAAGAGAAGCACCCTCCTTTTCACCTAATTCAATGTAATGAATTGTACGCTTTTTATGTGACTCACGAATGACTGGCCCAAGGAATACGCCTTCATCCATGCCATTTCCTATTTTAATTTCATCAGCAGCTTTTTTGAGTCGACTGATTAATTCATCTGCAACATCTCCAACGGCAACGACAACTGAAGCTGCCATACAGCGTTCGCCTGCAGATCCAAATGCAGCACCGATAATATTGCTTACAGCGTTTTCTAAATCCGCATCCTGCATGACAATCGAATGATTTTTTGCCCCTGCAAGCGCTTGTACGCGTTTGCCGTTGGCTGCTGCTGTTTTGTATACATACTCAGCGACAGGTTGAGAACCAACAAAAGATACTGCCTTCACATCCTTATTTTCAAGAATGCCATTCACCACATCATGTGCACCATGCACAATATTTAATACACCATCTGGTAGACCTGCTTCTTGAAACAATTCAGCTAAGCGATTAGCCAACAATGGTGTTCTTTCAGATGGTTTTAATATAAACGTATTTCCGCATGCAATCGCAAGTGGAAACATCCAGCATGGAACCATCATCGGAAAGTTAAACGGCGTTATTCCGCCAATTACTCCGATTGGATAACGATACATCCCTGATTCAATACCAGTAGCAATATCAGGAAGTTGTTCTCCCATCATTAAAGTTGGTACACCTGCAGCAAATTCAACACATTCAATCCCCCGTTGTACTTCACCGTAAGCTTCTCTATAACTTTTTCCGTTCTCTAGAGTAATAAGTCGGGCCAATGCCTCCCAGTTTTCAACTAATAACTGTTGGTAGCGAAATAGAATACGAGCACGTCGAGGCACAGCAATTTTTCTCCATGTTTTAAAGGCTTCTTTAGCGGTTGCGACAGCTCTATCTAAATCTTCTCTAGTCGAAAGCGGTACACGAGCAATAACCTCTCCCGTTGCTGGATTTTGTACCTCTTCAACCTGTTTACTTGTAGATTCTATCCATTGTCCGCCAATGTAGTTTTTTAATGTTTGTACGCTGTTAGTTACTACCATAGGGAAAACCTCCTGTTCTGAAATAACGATTCTGTACATTTATTATATCTGAACGGGAAAGCGCTTTCAGTAGACAGTATGTAAACTTATTTATAAAATAATCACTACATTTTGGTGATATCCAATCTATTTATTTACAACTAGTCCAAAGAAAGAAAACATAGCGTAAAGTGCTCAACATACTTTATTACGATTCAGAAGTAGATACATATTCATAGGCAGTGATGGCAAATTCTATCGCTTGTCGTTTATGGAAATCCATAAAATCTTCACCTAAGAGCTCATTTAATTTTTGAAGTCGTTGGTAAAGAGTCTGCCGAACGATATATAAATTTGTTGCTGTTTCTTGCTTAGAGCCATTGCACTTAAGGTAAGTTTTTAATGTTTCCATTAGTTTTCCGTTATTTTGCTGGTCATAAATGAGTACAGGGCCTAAATAATCGGAGATAAAATCATCCAGATCTCCTTGTTCGTTAACTATCGACACTAAACGAAAGATATGTAAATCGTCATAAAAACAGCTCATATGTCCTTTTGGCATGTTCTCCTGAATGATTAATGATTCTTGTGCCGTGTGATAGCTCTTTTTTACATGGCTTAATTTATCTATAAATTTTCCGACACCAAATTGGATTTGACCCACCTTGTATTTTTCCATTAATTCTGTTTTTTGCAAATGGTCGATTCCCGCTTCGATTCTACGTTTCCAATCACTCATTTTCCGCTTGTTCAGCAATATGAAAATCATTTGATTCTTCCTTACAGTAGCTAAAAGAAGGAAACCCTGCTGTTCAAATATAGAACGAAAGAGTATTTTTAAATAAGTGAAACCCGAGCTTTTTGGGTCATAGTCATCGATTTTACAGAGTAACACAATACAACCGTTTACTTTGAGATTAGGCTCAAGCTCAGTAATGTATCTATGAATTCGCTCTTCACTATGCGCCCCATCGAGCCATCTTTGAATCCATTCCGTTTCATCAGCCTTCCTTCGTTCTTCAACATATAACTCACGTAATAGGTTTTGCGCCAATGCTATGGCACTTCGGTCTACTATAAGTGATTCAAATCCATTTATTTCAGATTCTGAAACGACGAAGAGGTCTCCAAATTTTTGATCTAAAGCTTGTATGGATTGACAAAAAATAGTTACATCCTTTTGCACATTATCTTCTCTTAAAAATTTAATGATTTTCTCTTGTTCATCATGCGTTTTTTCGGAAATAATTTGGATTTCACCTTCTTTTGAACGGTACAATACTGTCATTTTTAAATAATCATGTAACAGCTGCAAGATTTTTGATTGTGAGTTAGATGTAAGGAGCAGCCGATTTAACTGATGTGAATAGTCTTCTAAATCTGAAATCATTTGATAGTGTTTTTTCAATAAAAGAGTATGTACATCTTGTGTAATATCAACAAACCGTACTTCATGATAGAAAACGATTAATGGGAAATCGTGACAATCGGCTAATTCTATAATTTCTTGTGGCACGTCAGTCATATACATTCCTAATTCAATACAAAGTCCCGCAGCATTCGCATCAATAAATTCTTTAATTAATGAAAGAAAAACTTCTTTATCTCCGTTCCATCCAACTCCTGTAGAAAGGATAAGTTCATTTCCGTTTAAGAGATTTCCAATTCGAGGTATTTCCATAATATGTAGCCACTTTACCGTTCGGCAAAGGCCGGCTTTCCCTGCTATCACTTTCGCATTTTGAAAATGCCTATGCTTTAAGATTTCCTTTACTGATAAATTAACCCCTGTATTCATTTTATCGTACACCTCTTTAGAGTTTAGAAACATTAATTCTAATAATATTTTATTTGAAAATTCAAAATTACACAAAGTACAAAAAACTAAATACAGGTAATTTTCCCTTGCTCAAGTTTTCTCATAACCCCTGCTTAATATGACATATGTCATATACAACACTTTATAAATATTGTAATTTATAAAGTGTTGTATAGCATAATAAGTATTTTATATAAAACTAGATTGGTATTATACTTGTTATGACATTTTGTAACAAAATGCTATAGGACATCATATAAGTACGTTGACAAGACTTTTTTATAAAAAAGTTTGTATGTGATAACTAGAAAAACGAACTATATTTGGAGGATTAGTATGAAGTACGAGATTATAATATTTGATGCAGATGAGACTCTATTTGATTTTAAAAAATCTGAAAAATATGCTCTTAAAAATACTATGCTTGCGTTTAATATAGAATATGATGAAAATCATCATTTAAAAGTATACAAGGATATAAATACAGCTATATGGAAAGAGCTTGAGGATGGACTTATTACTCAGAAAAAATTAAGTGTTGAAAGATTTAAACGGTTATCAAATACATTAAATGCTGAATTTGATGAAGTTGAATTTGCACAATTATATATGAAACATTTATCTTATGCATCTTTCTTATACGATGAGAGTATAGACCTTGTAGAAAGTCTGCATAAAGATTATAGACTTATTATAATTACCAATGGTCTTAAAGATGTTCAAGATCATAGAATAAGAAAATCTATTATAGCAAAATACTTTGAAGATATCGTAGTTTCTGAGGATGTTGAGGCATCAAAGCCAGACCCTAAAATATTTGAACACGCTTTAAACAATATACAGCATACTAACAAGAGCAAGGTATTGATGGTAGGAGATAGCTTAACTTCTGATATACAAGGCGGGATCAATTTTGGTATAGATACGTGTTGGTTTAACCCTAATAAAATTGTAAATACATTAGAACTCAAACCTACTTATGAGATTTCAAATTTGATGGAGCTTAAAAATATACTAAAAAAATAGATTTATTAAGACAGCGGTTGTCTCAAAATGATTGAAAACTCGTTTTGAGTACAACCTTTTTCATTTTATCAAATTAATCTAGGTTTACTAATTAGCTGAAATGTTATAAATAAAAAAGAGAAAGAAATTGATAAACACTAAATTCCCTTCTCTTTCACATCCTCTACATCTCCTCAGGCGCTTCCATCCCAAGCAAACGTAAACCTTCTTTTAATACAATTTCAACCGCATATACGAGTGCAAGTCGACTTTCTTTCTCTGCATTTTCTTCTAAAATACGAATGTTACCATAATATTTATTAAACGCCTGCGCCACGTCTAGTAAATATTTTGCAATCTGAGATGGCTCGTATTTTACAAAAGCTGTTTCAATGACTTGCGGAAAGCGATTTAACAATTTTATCACTGTCCAGCTTATATCATCTGTTAACTGTAATTCTTGTTTCTCAATATCTATATCGCTTTTTTTCAATAGCGAACAAGTACGGGCATGTGTGTATTGTACGTATGGTCCTGTTTCTCCTTCAAATTTCAACATATTTTCAAGTGAAAATTCGATGTTATGCATGCGTTCGTTTTTCAAATCGTGGAAAATAATTGCCCCAACACCGACTTGCTTTGCTACTTCATCTTTCTTCTTTAAGTTAGGATTTTTCTCTTCAATATTTTGTTTCGCTAGCATAATTGCTTCTTCTAGCACTTCTTCTAATAAAACAACTCTTCCTTTACGAGTAGACATTTTCTTACCATCTTTTAAAATAAGTCCGAATGGAACGTGCGACATACCTTCTACCCACTCAAATCCTAATTTCTTTAATACAGTGAAAAATTGTGAAAAATGCAAGCTTTGTTCTTCTCCAACGACATACAGTGCTTTATCAAATGCATACGTGTTTTGACGATATAATGCAGCTGTTAAATCACGCGTTGCATAAATAGTAGCACCATCTGACTTTTTAATTAAACATGGCGGCATTCCTTCTGCTTCTAAATTGACCACTTGTGCTCCGTCTGATTCTTCTAATAAACGGTGTTCTTCTAGAAGCGAAACGAGATCATCCATCTTATCATTATAAAATGCCTCGCCTTGAAAATTCGAGAATTCTACGCCAAGCAGTTCGTAAATACGAGAGAACTCTTTTAAAGATTCATGACGAAACCAATTCCATAAATATACCGCTTCTTGGTTTTCATCTTCTAATTTTTTAAACCAAGCACGTCCTTCCTCTTCTAACTCTGGATATTCTTTTACTTCTTCATGAAAACGTACGTATAACTTAAATAGCTCACGAATCGGATCTTCTTTGACAAGTTCTTCATCGCCCCATTTTTTATAAGCGGTAATAAGTTTCCCAAACTGCGTTCCCCAGTCACCGACGTAGTTAATGCCAACGACTTCGTAACCACACTTTTCACATATATGTTTTAATGCATTTCCAATCATTGTAGAACGTAAATGCCCCATCGAAAATGGCTTAGCTATATTAGGAGATGAATAATCAATTACAACTGTTTTTTCTTGCCCAAAGTGCAGCTGCCCATATTCTTCTTTTTCGTCTAGTATTGCATTTAACACTTCATTACTTACAGTTTGGCGATCGAAGAACACATTTACATATGGTCCAACCACTTCTACTTTTGTAAAAAATGGGTGAGATAATTTATCTGCTAGTTCCTGCGCAATAACTGCTGGTGCTTTTTTATATTGTTTTGCCAATGTGAAACAAGGAAAGGCTGCATCTCCAAATTCATCTTGCTTTGGTGTTTCAATTAAAGCGGCAATTTGTTGTAATGATAAAATTGGTTCTAATACATCGAATACATGCTGTGCAAACTTCATTTTATATTCCATCAGTATCTTCCTCCTTTTTATCAATAAAAAAACTCGCCTCTTTTCTAAAAAAGAGACGAGTTTACACCCGTGGTACCACCCTTGTTGTTCATAACGAACCACTTTCCCGTTTATAACGAGGTTAGGGAGCCCCGGCTTACTCTACTATACCGTTCAAGCAGCATCTCCGAAGTGCGCTTCATTATTTTCTCTGCACTAGGCTTTCACCATCCCTAGCTCGCTATCGCTTCTGAAAATAATTACTCTCTTCATCCAAGATTTTCTATGCAATTGATTATAGTCCATTATACATATTATCTGACAATTAGCAAGTTTCAATTACACCAAAGTGAAATTTAGAGCTTTTTCGTTTATATACAAAGAAGTTATGTTTTTCAAAACGTGTACTACGAAAATGATCTTTTAACACAACCCGCTTTCGTGCTACACGCTTAGCCTCTTTAATTGTTTCATCCGTAATATCGTTGTACAATGCAAAATGTTTTAAACCACGAATACCGTCTGATTCTAATACTGTTTCTTCAAACATAGGATCTAAATATACTACATCGTAGCTATGATCTGCACATTGTTGCAAAAAAGATAAATGCTCCGTATGCTTTACTGTAATTCGCTGCATTGCTTCGTTAATTTCTGTTACACCTGCATCCCATTGCTCAAGACCTTTTCCTATCAAATATGCCATATAGCGGTTGCCTTCTAATCCAGTGACTTGTCCCGCTTCTCCTACAGCATAACTTGCCACAATGCTATCAGATGCCATACCAAGTGTGCAATCTAATACCATCATCCCTTTTTCTAGCTTCGCGGCTTGTAGAAATGGATCATGTTCACCGCGCATTAATCGCTTCACACGAAACATTGCCGAATTTGGATGAAAAAAGAACGATTCTTCCGTTCCTTGCGGGTAAATCGCTAATCGATTTTTCCCAGTAACAAGTATATCTTGTTTATATTGCTCATGTAATTCATAAATAGGACGGTCATTTCTCATAAAAAAAGAACATTGTAAATCTGCCGCTATTTTTTCAGCATATGCTGTCATCTCTTTACTTGTTCGCCCTGCTGTCGTTACAATCATTCTGTCACCTCATTATAAAGAAAAAGGGAGAAAATCTCTCCCTTTTTAGCAATGCTTTTCAAAAGCTTGTTCTAAGTTATTAATAATCTCTTCCATTGTTGCACCTTCAATTTCATGACGGTGAATAAAATGAACGACTTCTTTCCCTTTTAATAGTGCCATAGATGGTGAAGATGGCGGGATATCATCAAAGTAAGAGCGCATCATTGCTGTTGCTTCTTTATCTTGACCTGCAAATACAGTTACAAGATTGTCAGGTTGCTTTTCAGAACGTACAACCGCTTGACCAGCTGATGGGCGTGCTAAACCTGCCGCACAACCACAAACAGAGTTTACAACAACTAATGTTGTCCCTTCTGTATTTTCCATGTATTCTTGTACTTCTTCTGCTGTTGTTAATTCTTTAAATCCCGCGCGTACTAACTCTTGGCGCATTGGAATTACCATTTGACGCATGTATTCTTCGTATGCATTTGTCATGTTACTTATCTCTCCTTCAACTTTCATTCCAAATTTATCATATCACGCTCTAACAATAGACGCAAAAGAAACATAATGACTTTCTTATTTTTCCTTCGGAAGTTCGCAAACCCCATTTTTACAATGTCCAACGGGGACAATTTTTCTTTTTGTTGCAATATAATCATATAAAAAATGACCAAATCCAAACAGAATCGATAATTTAATAAAAGGGACAATTGCCCAGTATGCAGGAATTGCTTTCGCTAAAACATCTACACTTTTAATGCCTTTATACCAACGACTATCTTTATAAATATATAGCTGTTTCTCCATATTTTGCTGCATCTCTTCTGATAAGCAATATTTCTGAGCAATTTCTTCTTCGCGAAAAGAGACAAATTTGATTTTCCCCTTTTTATCTAGTTCTTTCGTTCGATTTGCAACCTTTGTACACATCGGGCACCAGCTATCATAAAAAACAAGCATGGCTATTATTCCCCTTTTCGATACTCCGTCATTTGCTTCCAAACAGAACCTTTCGCTTCTTCCCCGCCTTCAATACGTTCAAGAGCTAAGCGAGCTTGCATCGCTACCTCAAATTCTGGATCTTCCTGTGCCATACGAAGTGCCGGAACTGCGCTTTCATCACCAATTTCAAATAAAAACATTGCCGCGCGCCAGCGTACAAGTTTACTTGGATCTTTTAATGCTTTGATCATGACGAACATAGCAGCAGGATCACCAATATCCGATAAACAATCACCCGCTGTACGGCGTACACTTACTGACCTATCTAATAATGCTTTATACAGTAAAGGTAATACGGCATCACCTTTTACCATTCCTAAATAGGCAGTTGCTAAGCGGCGAATCGATACTTTTTCATCTTCTAACGCTTTCTTCAGTACTGGAATATCTTCTTCTGTTGGATCCATTTGTTCAAGTGCCGCATAACGTTTTGTCCAATCAGAATCATTCATCATTTCCTCTGTTACTTTATATGGCTGGCGTTTTGTAATCGTTACTTCTTTCGCTCCTGCTTGCTGTAATAATTCTTGTACAATCGCATCTACACGATCAGCTGGATATGCCGCAACAATCTCTTCCACAACTTCTTTCCCGATGTCTTCAAAGTCACCGTAGCGTGTACTTTGTTCAACCCACTTACGTTCTTTCACAACATTTGGCGCAGACATCTGTACTTTCATAATTGCTTCTTTAAAGCGATCTGGCAATCCAACTCGTTCCTCTGTTGTACCATCTGTTAACTTCACTTGCATAGGAATAGTAAAGAACATTTGAATAAATACTTTTACTTCCCCGAAATGCGCATTGGCTTCTTTTTCACTTTCTGTTGCTACTTCTTCCCCAAATACGGCGCGTACTTGCTGTAAAATGTGTTTCCAATCATATTTTGCATTACGCTCTATCGCTAAAAAGTCCGCAACATGATACACACCTTTAATACCTTCAATTTGTAAAATTTGCTGCACTCTTTCCGGAGCTTCTCCCATATTAGTACGTGTATAGTTATTACGTGTTCCTGATGGTAACACTTCATTTAAAATAACTTTCATTGTATTTGGACTTGGTGTCGGTTCAATCCCTTTAATCTTCACGAATATTGTCTCTCCTTTATTACTGTTCTTAGCTGTATTGTAACATGTTCTGAAATAAGACTCCTACTGAGGTGCTTGCTCTTTTTTCTTCTCTAAAAAAGTAATTCTTTCAATAACAACTTCTGTCTTATATATTCTTTTTCCGCTCTCATTATTATATTGACTCGTATGAATATGTCCGGTTATACCAACAAGTGCTCCTTTTTTGCAGTATATCGTTACATTTTCCGCCGATTTCCGCCAAATCATGCAGTTAATGAAATCCGCTTGCTGCTCTCCTAAACTGTTACGAAACCCTCTATTTACTGCCACACAAAGACGCGCATAAGCAATCCCTTGCTTTGTATAATATAATTCTGGATCTTTTGTTAATCTACCGATTAATACAACTCGATTCATCATACGATTCATTTCACCTCTTCTTTTTTTCTTTATTGTAGAAAAAAAGAAGAGTACCGTAAAAAACGTAAAAAGGTATTTTTTTTATAAAAAACTCATTTTTGTCTCTATAAAAAAACAAAAAGAAACCCTGCATGATACAAACATACAGGATTTCACATTTTAATCATTTTTTACAAAGTAAGAAACGAAGCGTAAAATTTCTAGGTATAACCAAACTAATGTCATCATTAATCCTAATGCGCCGTACCACTCCATATACTTCGGGGCACCGCCGCGCGCACCACCTTCAATGAAATCAAAGTCTAACATTAAGTTTAATGCAGCAACGACGATTACAACTGCACTAACAATTATGCCAATTGTTCCACCTTGATGTAAGAATGGCACTGGCACGCCAAATAGTTGTAGAACTAAAACAATTAAATACATAATCGCAATCCCAAACGTTGCTGCCATAACACCTGTACGGAACTTATCTGTCACTTTCACAACACGTGTTGCATATAACACTAACATTGCTAGTAAAATAGAAATGGTTAATAACACTGCGTGTAAAATAATATAATCACCAAAGCGCATTGTATATACAGCAGAAATACTTCCTAATACAATTCCTTCCACCGCTGCATAAATCGGTGCTGTAATTGGTGAAATACGCGGTACAAATGCCGAAGCAAACGCTACAATTGCCGCTATAATTAAAGCACCAATTAATACTGGTAATTGCATCTTATTTTCTATCATCTGCATATATGCGTACACGGACGTTCCTAATAATAATATGAGCATAATAAACGTTTTACCAATTGTGCCACCGATGGTCATCGCTGAAGTACTTACACCCTCTTTTCGAAACGCCTCTTTCTTTAACATTGGATTGGATGTTCGCATGATTTCCCTCCTAAAATAGGTTCTACCAATAGTGTAAATATTTTCCCTTTATATTTCAAGATATGCAGCTTGTTCTTATTTTAAACCTTCTACAATGTCAGATAGTTCACTCCAACGCTCCATTGTTTGTTCTAATTCTTCTTCTGTTTGTTGCTGCTCTTCAGAAAGCTGCTGTGCTTTCGTATAATCAGCACCAACTTTCTCCAATTCTTCTGCAATACTTTCAATTTTCGCTTCTAGTTCTGCAATCTTATCTTCAATCGTTTCCCATTCGCGCTGTTCATTATAGGAAAGTTTACGCTTTCTTTGCTGTTTTGGAGCCTCTTCTACCTTCTTCTCTTTCTGCACTTCTGCTTTTAACAGTGCTTCTTGTTCTTTTTTCTCATCTAAATAATCGCTATAACTGCCAAAGAAGATGCGAACATGACCATTACCTTCAAAAACAAACAGTTCTTCTGCAATTTTATCAAGGAAGTATCGATCATGCGATACAGTAAGCACAACACCTGGGAACTCTTCTAAATAATCTTCTAGCACAGTTAACGTTTGCGTGTCTAAGTCGTTAGTCGGCTCATCTAGAAGTAAAACGTTTGGTTCTCCCATTAAAATGCGTAATAAATACAACCTTCTTCTTTCACCGCCTGATAATTTATTAAGCGGTGTACCATGTGTATGCGGCTCGAATAAGAAACGTTCTAGCATTTGTGAGGCACTAATTGTTTTTCCATCAGTCGTATGAATAACTTCAGCTGCTTCCTTAATATACTCAATCATACGCTGATTTAAGTTCATATCTTCATTTTCTTGCGTATAATATGCAATTTTTACCGTTTGTCCAACTTCGATTTCACCGCTGTCTGGTGTGATTTTACCAGCTAGCATATTTAATAGAGAAGACTTCCCACTACCATTGGCACCAATAATACCAATACGATCTCCGGGTTTCACAATATATTGGAAATTATGAAGGACTGTTTTATCCCCAAATATTTTTGTGACATCTTTCAGTTCAAGCACTTTCTTTCCTAATCGGCTGCCTCCAAGCGCAATATCAACGTTTTGTTTTGCTGTTGGCCCTTCTTGCTTTTGCAATTCATCAAAGCGCTGAATACGTGCCTTTTGCTTCGTAGATCGCGCCTTCGCACCGCGGCGAATCCATGCAAGTTCACGACGATATAAGTTTTGACGCTTTGCTTCCTGTGCCATTTCTTGTTCTTCTCGAAGTGCTTTCGCTTCTAAAAAGGCACCGTAATTTCCTTCATAGCTATACAACTTACCATTATCTAATTCAAAAATACGGTTCGTTACACGATCTAAGAAATAACGATCGTGTGTAACAAGTAAAACAGAACCTGTATATCGTGATAAATATTCTTCTAGCCATTCTACTGTTTCATGATCGAGATGATTCGTCGGCTCATCTAAAATTAATAAATCTGGTGTTTGAATAAAACATTGCGCCATCGCAACACGTTTTTTCTGTCCGCCTGATAAATTTCCTACTGCCGCAGAAAAATCAGTAATACCAAGCTTCGTTAACAACGATTTTGCATTTGCATTTGCTTCCCAAGCATTCATTGCATCCATACGCTGTTGCACTGCAAATAATGCTTCTTGCGCTTTTTCATTTGTTGGATTTTTTTCTAAGTTCAATAATGTTTGCTCATACTCACGAAGAAGACGAATTAACGGTGTATCGCCATGGAACACTTGCTCAAGTACAGTTAAATTTTCCTTGAAATCTGGTTGCTGTGATAAATAACTAATCGTATAACCACGCGTATGTGTCATTTCTCCTGTATCCGGAATTTCTACACCTGCAATAATCTTTAATAATGTTGATTTACCAGTTCCATTTACACCGATAATGCCAGCGCGCTGCCCCTCTGCAATACTAAAAGATAGACCATTAAATAACGGTTTATCTCCATATGATTTCGATACATTTTCAACTGTTAACATTCTCATATTTGCGTATTCCACTCTTTCATAAATTGATTAATAAATTGCTCCATATAGCGATGACGCTCTTCAGCCTCTTCCCTCGCTGCATCTGTATTCATTAAATCTTTTAACTTTAACAATTTTTCATAAAAATGATTTAACGATGGTTCATCACTTTTTCGATATTCTTCCTTCGTCATCGCTTCACGCGGCGGAACTTTTGGATCATACATTAAACGGCCCTTTGCCCCTCCATAAGCAAATGTCCGGGCAATCCCAATTGCTCCAAGTGCATCAAGACGGTCTGCATCTTGAACAATCTTCCCTTCTAACGTTGCCACTGTTCCGCCATGTCCACCTTTATAAGACATGTTGACGATAATATGAACAATATGATCTACATCCTCTTGTATAATCTCTAATTGTTCAAGCCAATTTGTTACTTTTTTCATACCAGCTTCTTCGCTTTCATTTAACTTCTCGTCTGCAACGTCGTGAAGCAAAGCTGCCATTTCAATAACAAAGCGATTTCCACCTTCCTTTTCAAACAATGCAATCGCTAATTTATGTACACGTTCAATATGATACCAGTCGTGTCCACTTGCATCTTTTTCTAATATGTCTTTTACAAATGTAATCGTTTTTTCAATTTGTTCTTGTTTTTTCATAATATCTTCACCCAATTCATTATTGTAACACGCCCTCATTTTTTCATCACATATTTTCTTGTCCGCCCATAGTATATGTTGTACTTAGTATTATGAAGGAGGAAAAAAAATGTTTTATAACTCGCAACAGCCCTATCCACAGCAACTATCCTATCAACCAAACTATGAACAACAGCCACATCAACCGTATTACTACAATCCACGTGCCCCTCAATCCGCCCCTACAATGCCAACAGAACCAACACAACAACCATACTATCCATCAAACTATGAGCAACAACCATACCAACCGTATTACTATGATCCACGTGTCCCTCAATCCGATCCTACAATGCCAACAGAACCAACACAACAACAAATCCAACAATATGCTTTACAATATCACCACTTAAAACAACCTGTATTAACCCTCGTAAAACCTTGGGTAGACTACGGTGTAAAGGAAGCAAAATATACTTCCGTACCACATGCGATGACTGAAGTGGCTGCCATCACATACTTAATCGGTCGCGGTATGAACCCGACAGTTGCTCATCATATTGTAGAATCTTGGGAAAAGAATGAGCAGTTTTAAAATAATTCATTTTGTAAGTCCTAAAAACTATAAAACGCCAAAAACCTTGATAAATAAAAGGATTTGGCGTTTTTATAGTTTTTGGTTTTATTTTATTAAAATATTATTTTTTCACTCACAAGTAACAATTATTTGTACGTTTATTTTTGTTATTGTTTGAGCTTAGAAATTGAGACGAAGATTATATTACCATACGAAAAAGCGTCCATAACTATCTAAGACCTCGATTTAATCGAATGTCTTATTTTGATTACAAGAAACAACAATCTATATAAAAAGAGCCTATATTCTTCATCAAATCATTTTAATACAAACGTAACGCTCTAATTTTTCTGTATCATTTCTAAGCCAAATGCGATCAAAAAGATTAAGGGAAAAATCCCCTATGTTTAGCTTTTCATGGTAGTTACTCCTCAAAAAACAATTTATGTAATAGATACTACTTGAGTTATTTTCCATCTGACAGGTTAAGCGAAAATGATTGTCCTATTCATAGTTCAGGTATTTCTTCTACCTTTAGCAGCCTGAATTTTTATCTAGTATTTAAACCTAACTTTTGTACATTATAAAAAATGTTCTTCACAACAATGTGAATACCAAAGAAGGACTAAAAATGGACAAGCGAACAGAAAAAAAGTTGAAGCTCTAGCACGTAAAGCAGCAGATTCAGAAGTAGCTCAAGAACTAACTAATCTCAGAAATCAAATTCAGCATTTACAACAAGCTTTATCCCAAGGGTCTCATGGGCAACAACAACAAATGCCACAACAAGGATTACAACAAGCTAATCAATTAATGCAACAGCTTCAACAATTTAGCCAACAGTCTCAACAACAAATGCAACAAGCTGATCAACAATTACAACAAACGATTCAAACTTTAAACCAAGATCTTCAATACCTTCAATCCAATCAAACATTAGGTCAAATGAACCAAGCAATTTCTCAAGCTCAACAACAAATCAAACAAATGGGTAACCAGCAAGGACAACAAATGGGCGGTCAACAAGGACAAATGAGTAACCAGCAAGGACAGCAGATGGGCGGTCAACAAGAACAAATGAATAACCAGCAAGGACAGCAAATGGATTATTCAAGTCAACAACAATTTCATTAATAATTCCCCTAATCAAGCAAGAAAAAACGAGCTTTCTATCTCTTATAAAGTACTAGGAAAAATCCATTTCTTTTTCATTAGCAATAGTTAGTATTCTTTAAGGAGCACCTATCCACGGTGCTCTTTTTTGTGCTATTTTATAAACGATGGAACGATCTTAAGTTTATAATTAAATGTGTATGTATTACAAAGGCATAAGCTAAAACGAGCAACGATTGGCAGTAAATTCTCTGAAGACTAAGTCATCCATCGAAGCATCAGTATTTCAACCTTTATTATTGAACCATTAAAACCATCTCATTCACTCATGGGAAAAGAATGCACTATTTTAAGCTTGTTCATTTCGTATCAGATATAGAAAAAACCCGATGCCTTTCTCAGGCACCGGGTTTTTCATTATTTTTTATTCTGATCATCTTTAATCGCTGTTTTGATTGTTCCTGATTTCACTTTTGTCGCCGCATCTGAGAAACGTAACAAGTCACCTTGAATAATATTATCGGACATTTTCAATTCTGACTGTGCTCGATCAATAAGTGATTTCGCCTCTTGTTGTGGCACTTGAACGACTTGACCATTTAGACGATCGTAGAATGTGTTATTGTAATAAATATATTTGTCTGTAATAAAGCTTCCATCACGTTCTACAACGAACGGTTTTCGATCTGGTGAAAATAAATCATGACCAAACTCAATATCATTAGAAGTATCAGTTCCTAATAAGTGAAGAATCGTTGGTTTCACGTCTACTTCACCAGCAGGAGCAGTCATTGTTTTTCCTTCTGTTTGACCTGGAACATGAATAAATAATGGTGTACGTTGTAACTGCATGTGATCATATGAAGTAATTTCCTTTTTACCTAAGAATTGTGCCATTGCACGATCATGGTTGTCTGAAATACCATAGTGATCACCGTAAAAGACGATAATTGAGTTATCATATAAGCCAGTGTCTTTTAAACGTTGAATAAATTCTTTTAAAGCTTCATCTTCATAGCGCGCTGTGACAAAATAATTATCTAATGTTTCGTCACCTGAATTAAATGGTTCAATCATTTTTATACTGTTATCATACGTAAATGGAAAATGGTTCGTTAACGTGATAAAACGAGAATAGAACGGCTGTTTGATTTGTTGTAACTTATCTACAGATTGATCAAAGAAGTCTTTATCTTTCAATCCCCATCCTATTTTATTCTCTGGTGTAATTTTATAATCCAATTCATTATAGAAACGATCATATCCTAAGGACGGATACATCATATTACGATTCCAGAACGTAGCATTATTCGCATGGAATACAGATGTATAGTAGCCTTGCTCATGTAAAATTTCCGGAGTTGCCATATACTCATTTCCAGCATTCGTAAAGAATACAGAACCACGATCTAACGGATATAATGAGTTATCAATCATAAACTCTGCATCCGATGTTTTCCCTTGTCCTGTCTGATGATAAAAGTTTTCGAAATAATAACTTTCTTTTTTAAATTGGTTTAAGAAAGGTGTTACTTCTTGTCCATTTACTTTCGAATCAATTAAAAAGGACTGTGTTGATTCTAAAGAAACAACAATAACGTTCTTTCCTTTTGCCATACCAAACATATTTGGATCAGGTTTTGTCTGCACTGTTTTCATATAATTCTCTGCTTCTTGAATTTTACTTCCATCAGCAAATACTTTTTGTGAACTTGTCTTTGCTTGCAATCCTAAATCATATACCTGATGAACATATAATCCAAGATTTTTCACAAGCATAACGCGGTCAAATGAACGAGTTAATAATTCAGGACGTTCCTTTTCTGCAAAACCAAGGTTTACCATGAAAATAGCTATACTGATTAAAAAGTATAGTGCCTTCATAGAGCCAGAAATACGCTCTGTTTTTGCAAATTTAGGCTTCTTTTTAGCAAGGTAAAATAAAATGATAATATCCACAAACATTAATAAAAACTTAATGTTGAACAAAGCTTTTACACTAGTTCCTAATCCGTCCATATTCGACGTTTGCATTAACACTGGAAGTGTAACAAAATCATTATAAAAACCATAGAACATTACATTACCAATGAGGATAATGGTCATAATAAGGTTAATAATGATAGCTATATAATTTCTTTTTGGTCCCTTCGCAAATAATGCAAGCCCAATTAACACTAAAGAAGATGCTAACGGACTAATAAAAAGAATCCATTCCTGCGTCGTAGATTCTAACTTCAAATCAAAACTAAATCGCGTAACAATATATGTTTTCAACCATATCAAAATAGCGGTTAACAAAATAAAACGCATATTTTGAAACTGATTTTTTAACGCTTCCTTCATCTCTCTCTCCCTTTCTGACTAAAACATTTGTTGAATGAACACATAGAATATTTTTTCATGTATTTATGACTTCTTTCTCACCGAGTCATTGTATCGAATACTTTTGTATTTCGTGTGAACTTTTTCTTTTTTTTTATAAAATTAATATGCATAATAGGAGTTCTTCTATTTGAGCCTTTATTTCACTACAATTCCTTCAATTTTTCTTTCTAACTGTTAGCGTCCTTATGGAAAATCGCAATGAACATATAAAACGAATGATTAATCATTTGGTTTATTCTTTGTTTCTTGCGTCTTCAATGTTTCTACATATCAGTTTTTCTTTTCTTCTATTTTTTCCTTTGCTTTTTCAGCTTTATCTAAAGATTCTCCAATCTCTTTCTGTTTTTCTCTTACTTTGTCAACACTATCTACCACTTTAATTGCTTTATCAATACCATCCTCCTCTATTTTCTTTCTCTTTTCATCTCTCGCTTCTTCTTTTTTCTCTATATCTTTCGCCTTCTGCAATATTTCTTCAGCATTTGACTCTACAGCTTTTTCAAGTGACGCATCTTTTTTCATATCTATTACCTGATTTACCTTTTCAATTGTTTGTTTATAATCGCCATCTTTTAATGCAGAAGCTCCGGATTCCATCCATTTTGCAACCTTCATATAATTTTTCGTTTCATCCGTAGACTTTTCTTGATTCGCTTTTTCAAACCACATAATTGCATCACTATACTTCTCATCTTTTAATGCTTTCATGCCCGCATCAACATGTGCATTATAATTACTGGTGCTGCAACCTGCTAACATAATAAATAAACATCCTATAGTAAAAATAAATTTTCTCAAGCTATTCTCCTCCCGCATCCTTATACTACTATATTATTTTTGAATGCACCTATCAATAAAAACTCTCTTCTGTTATCTATATTTTAAAAGGTAGGTAGCTAACAAAAAAGAGGCCCTTCAATATCGGCCTCTTTTCTCTATACTTCCTTTTCGATCTCCTTTTCTAGCTGTTCTGGTTTCGTCTTGGGTGCAAAACGCTTCATTACCTTGCCATCACGTCCCACTAAAAATTTTGTGAAATTCCACTTTACCGCTTTCATTCCTAATAGTCCTGGCTCCTGCTCCGTTAAATAGTGAAATAACGGGTGCATGTTATCCCCTTTTACATCTATCTTTGCAAACATCGGGAACGTCACACCATAATTTAGTTCACAAAAACTCGTAATTTCTTCTGCTGTTCCTGGCTCTTGGCCTCCAAATTGATTACATGGGAATCCCAGTATTTCAAAACCTTGTTCTTTATATTTTTCATATAAAGCTTGCAATCCTTTATATTGCGGTGTAAAACCGCATTTGCTGGCAACATTCACAATTAATACTACTTTTCCTTCATACTCACGTAACGATTTCTCTTCTCCTGTTATTGTTTTAGTAGAAAAGTCATAAATTGTCATATGTATTACCTCCTTAATCTCATACAACCGCTTATGTCTATCATAAAATGCAATATACATATTGTCTAATGAGAACGCTTTACTTTCGTTCAAAAAGTCGTCACAATTCACTAGACATTTTACTTGGAAAGTTTTACAATAAAAATGTGAACAAAATGTGACGGTTTATCTTCTAAATTGTGATATTTTCAATTCTATTATTAAAAATAGGGATGGTGTTGACAATGAAAACTGCACAACGTGAAAAACTTTCTAATCGCGAATTTTATTTCGTACTATACATGATGATGTTACTTGTCGTAGGATGGTTTATGGATGTTAATGGTATTTTCTTAAGCAAATACTTTAGACTAGCGGGAATGATTACTGTTCCAGCAATTGGTGGTCTTGTTGGCTACTTTATTATGTCTCTTAGCAAACAACAAAATAACTAAACGCATTACATAAAGGCAGAAAACGATGTTTCGTTTTCTGCCTATTCTTTTATAATAAAAGAATAGTAAATTACAAGGAGTGATAAGTTTGAACAAAGTAGAGAAAATATCTTCACAGTTATATATCATCGACGATCACGACTTACAACATGAACAACGTACAGGTACATACGTCTTACTCGGTGAGGAAATCACTGTAATTGAAACGTGCGCTGCACCTTCTCTTCCTTATCTATTAGATGGATTACAACAATTAAATATACAGCTTGTCGATATTAAAAATATTATTGTCACGCACGTTCATCTTGACCATGCTGGTGCTGCTGGCATTATGATGGAAAAATGTCCTAATGCAACGCTATTCGTTCACTCTCGAGGCGCTCGTCACATGGTTAATCCGACAAAACTCATTCAAAGCGCAAAAGCTGTGTACAGAGATTCATTTGAAAAACTCTTTCATCCGATTTTGCCTATCCCAGAAGAACGCGTTCATATCGTACAAGATGGTGAAACACTGCAAATCGCAGAAAATCGAACACTTACCTTCTATGATACACCTGGCCATGCGAAACATCATATTAGTATTCACGATTCCTTAACAAATGGTATATTTACAGGCGATACGATTGGTATTTACTACCGTCAATTAGCTGAGCTAGGTGTTGAAATTTATTTACCAACAACATCTCCTACGCAGTTTCAACCTGAAGCTATGTTAGCTTCAAAAGACCTCATCCAAAATATGAATGTCGATTACATTTATTTCGGTCATTATGGTGCTTCTTCTCATGTCTCTGACGTCTGCACAGAGCTAGAACATTGGCTCCATATATTTGTTGAAACCGGCAGGCAAGTATTTAAAAAAGAACAAAACTTTGAAAAAGCAAGCCATCAACTGTCTACTCTACTGTTAGAAAAAGTGTCATCGCACCTTACGAAAAAAGGTGTTCCAACAACACATTCTATTTATGATTTGTTGAAACTTGATATGGAAATTAGTGCGATGGGAATTATTGATTATTTTACAAAGCTTGAACAAACAAAGATGACTATAAAATGAAACTTCCACCAACGTTTTTTCATCTCCCACTGACCTAATCGTTACAACCGGTTTGATTCTTTTAGATTTTACTACCTTGAAGAAACAATCTTACTGCTCACAAGAAAGTATTTGTCGTTATAGCACAAAAGAGTCCATTTCTTTACATGGACTCTTTTTCTATAGGAAATAATTCGATAGAAATATTCTTATTTTATTTTTGTACTTTTTCATTTACATAATCCATGAAACTTTGTGCTCGTTGAAATTCCGCTTTATATTCCTCTGGAACTTGTTGTATCTTTTCTGAGCCTGACGATTTACTCTTCACTAATATTTTCTCATATGTCATCAGTGCATGTATATATTGTTTATACTCATCAGATGTTAACACTTCTTTACTCGATTTCTCTCCATTTAACTTATCAAAATACGGCTGAATTTCCATTAAAGTCTTCGTCATTTCCTCTTGTTTCTCTTGAGAAAGTTGATCGTAATCAATATTACCGTTCTTGTCTCCATATTCGATTTTTGCATTCGTTATTACTTTTAATAATGTTGTAAACTCTTTATACTCTTTTTCTCCGATTTCACCCTTTGCTTGGGATAACTTAGCATCTAGACGCATATAGCCTTGTAGTGTTGCACTTGCAAAATGTTTCTTTACATTATCAAATGATCCATAAATACCATCTGCCAGAAGAGATTGATATGCAAAAGCGCTCGTTGGAATAAGTAAAGCCGCTGCTAACACACCTGTCATAAGACGCTTTTTCATTGTTTTTCCTCCCCGCTTTACTTTGATTTGACTCATCACTTTCTCTTTCAATTCAAGTGATGGTACAATTCCTTTTGCTTCTTCTTGCAAAGACGCTCTTACTCGGTGATCGAGATTCATTATAGTTCCCCCACTTCTTTTAATGAGATATTTCCCTCTCGCTCTTTTTGCCGTAATTTCTTTAAGGCTGCATGGATTCTAGATTTAACCGTTCCAATTGGTAAATGTAAAATACTTGCTACTTCTTCTTGAGAATAATCATGTAAATACCGAAGTATAATAACTTGTTTCAGTTTATAAGGTAACTTATGTATCAATGTAACAAGTTCTTGATTTGACAGCTTATTGACGATTTCATTAGAAAAATCAAATTCAATTGGTTTTTTCTGCTCTTCCGCTTTTTTCACAATACGTAGACGCATCCATCTCTTTCTCCTATAAGAATGAATTTGTCTTACAGCAAGACCTATTAACCATGGGCGAAAAGGCCGTTCCCGATCAAATTGACTAAGTGATTGATATAATTGCATATATATTTCTTGGACGACATCATCTATATCCGATTTTTCTTCTATTAAAAAATGAGCTGTCTTATACACATCTTCAATCGTCTTATCGTATAGTTCACTGTACGCTTCTTGATTTCCTGATAAAGTCTGCTTTATAAGATAAACATATTCAGCTTCTTTCTCCATTCTCAACGCCTCCTTCCTTATGTCTTACACTATATATTGGCAAGAAAAGAAAATTTCGTTCGATTTTTTTGAAACAAATTTTTAATAGGAAATTTATTAATAGCACCTGTTTCATAATGCATTCTTATAATTCTTGATAATTATTATATAATTTTCCAATTTATAATGGCCGTTTAAAATAAATTATAGAATTTATTTTAGGAGGGTAATTCATGAAAGCCATTGTTGTAACTGCCTTTGGAGGTCCTGAAGTAATGAGGTATACAGACATAGCTATACCGTCTATCAACGCCAATCAAGTTCTAATTCGTGTTGTCGCAACAAGTGTTAACTTTGCTGATATAAAATCTCGATACGGAAAGAAAGGAACAGAAAATTTTCCTTTTATACCTGGCATAGATGCTGCTGGAATCTTAGAACAAGTTGGTTCTAAAGTAACGAATATTAAAGTGGGACAACGTGTTATTGCTTTTCCACTTAACGGATCTTATGCTGAATATGTTGCAGCAGATGAAGAGCTTACTTTTGCATTACCAGATGAAATTGATTTTGAAACTGCTGCAGCCTGTCCGATTGTTTCCTTTACAAGCTATAAGCTTCTAGCAGATGTCGCAAGACTACAACAAGGTGAAACTGTTCTTATCCATGCCGCTGCAGGAGGAGTTGGTACAACTGCCATCCAACTCGCTAAAATTTTGGGTGCTGGAAAAGTCATTGGAATGGTTGGAAATGAAGCAAAAAAGAAAATTGCTTTAGAAGTTGGGGCAGATCATGTAATTTGTTATAAGGAAGAAGATTTTGTACATAAAGTAAACGAACTCACAAATGGAGTAGGTGCAGACGTTATATTGGATTCTATTTCTGGTACTGTATCAGAGAGAAGCTTACAATGTCTTGCGTTCTATGGCCGCCTTGTCCATTTCGGAAACGCAAGCGGTGATATCGGAACATTTCAAACAAAAGATTTACATGCAAGCTGTCGATCTATTCTCGGCTTTAGCTTTGGAACAACTCGAAAAAAACACCCCCATTTACTTCAGCATACTGCCAAGCAAGTATTTCGTCATTTAAGTAACGGTAACTTACAAATAAAAGTAGGAAAACATTTTTTTCTTCAAGATGCAGGAAAAGCACATGAATGGGTTGAAAGTAGACAAAGTACTGGGAAAGTTATATTAAATGTTCAGAGAACACCATAAAATCTTCGTTAGAGTCAAGAATTATGCATGTAATTATCGCGAATTGTATTTCAGAGAAATTGGCTATTCAGGACAAAACTTCCTTCCTACTGGGAGGAGTTGCTGCTGATGCAGTTCATTCTAGAAATGAAAAAGAAATATCGCACTTTTATACAGGTACAGTAAAGAACTACACAAGAAGGATTGATTACGAAGCATTTCTTCATAAATATAAAGCATATAAAGATTCCCCTTTTATATTAGGGTACTATACACATCTCATTGCCGATGATATGTGGCTACAAAGTTTTTATCTTCCATGGCTTAAAAGTCGAATAGATTATGACCCTAACCTCCTTTCTCTCTATCATCATGACTTTAAGCTTTTAAACGGAAAGTTGCTACATTCTTATGATAAAGATAAGAGTTTATTTCATATCTTAAGTATGAACGCGAATTTGGTAGGTATCGAAGAAGTACCCGAAGAAAACATTCATTCTTTTAAAGCATTAGTTTTCGAGGATATGTTGTACCCACAACAAGATTTATATGAACCTCTACAAGTATTTACATTGAATCAAATCATTGGTTACATAGAAACTTCTCTTCATAAAAGTGTTTTCTGTTTAGAACAACTGTGTATGACCTGATAAAGAAAAGCCGTGACTACATAATATTCGTAGTCACGGCTTTTCAATTTATCTAGATTTCTTCTTCCCATTAAATGCAGGTTTCTTTTTCTTTGGAGTTTTCGGTTTCGATTCAACAAACGATCCTTTAAACATTTCTTGCTTATTGAACTGAATACCTAACTTCTTCGCAAATTGAAGTAACTTCTTCTCTTCTTGCGGTGTTACAAGCGAAACGACTGTGCCTTCTTTACCCATACGTCCTGTACGTCCTGAACGATGAATATATTGATCGAGTGTATCTGGTAATTCTAAATGAATTACATGTGTTAAATCATCAATATCTAATCCCCGTGCTGCAATATCTGTGGCTAATAAAATTTCTACTTTTCCTTGACGGAATGCGCGCATCGTTGCTTCACGTTCTTGTTTATTTGCTTCTGCATGAAGAGCTGCTGCTTTCATCTTACGGAATTTCAGTTTTTCCGCAATTTCATCTAAACGGAATGGATCATTTAAAAAGGCAACTGCTTTCACATCGCCAGTATGCATAATTCTTCTAATATACTCATTCTTTTCACGACGTTCACAAACGATATACATATGCTCAACAAGGCTCTTTGTTTCCGTGCGTTTTACGCGAATCATTTGAGGTTCAACGGCAAAATCACGCGCTACTTCTTCTGCATCTTTTGTCATTGTTGCAGAGAAGAATACTACTTGACGATCGCGCATTGTCGATTTAATTACATCAGACACAGCATCTATCATCTTTTGTTTTACGATTTGATCAAACTCATCAAATACAATTGTTTGCACTTCATGCATTTTCAATTTCTTCATGCGGATTAGTTCTAAAATACGTCCAGGTGATCCAACGATTACTCGCGGATGTTTCTTTAACTTCTCTACTTGACGCTTAATATCCACACCACCTATTAAAGAAGCACCCGAAATTTCAGTACCTGCGGTAAACTTTTGCACTTCTTCATGAATTTGCATTACAAGTTCACGCGTCGGTGCTAAAATTACAACTTGAGGTTGTTTCACTTCAGGATTAATTTTATGTAAAAGTGGCAATAAATACGCTAATGTTTTACCTGTCCCAGTTGGAGATTCCGCAATAACATCTTGTCCTTCTAGAATAGTTGGAATAGCTTGCTTTTGGATTTCAGTAAACTCTTTAAAACCAGCCTTCTCCCAAGCTTGTAGCAAAAATGGTTGCATCTCTTTTATCATTTCTTTTTCTCCTTTATCTCTATTTTTGAAGAAATTGTTGTATTGTTCGCATCGTTTCTATCATATGAGAAATAACAGCTATTAAGTCATCAACATGGTCTTCTGTAATCGCTTTTTGAAATAAGATTCCTACCTTGTTATGATATGAAATCGCTTGCTTATTATATTCGTATGAAATTTGCTGCGTAATCATTCGTTCTTTTCCCCATATGGATTGTAGCAACGCTTCGATTTCTTGACAATCTTTTTCTGGGTGCTTTAAAGAAAATGTAAAGAACAGCTTCATTTCACAGCCTGGCACAAAATTTTGCACCTCTAATATCTCACTTGATAAGTTTTCTGCATCGACTGATAATAAAAATGTCGCTTCTAC
This sequence comes from Bacillus sp. S2(2024), assembly GCF_050474045.1. NCBI lineage: Bacteria > Bacillati > Bacillota > Bacilli > Caryophanales > Bacillaceae > Bacillus > Bacillus sp. S2(2024). Next base: position 1,667,197 of record NZ_JBFLUS010000003.1, on the reverse strand, counting down.
TAATGACCCTATATATTCTCTCAATTGAAACGAAATGGTATATGTACGACTAAGCGATGCGAGATCCATTATATCTTTTCTGTCAGTTACAATGATGTCAGCATGCAAATCAAAATCATATACTGCTCCTTCAACGACAACTTTTAAATTTTCAAAAGCAGTTGGATCAAACATATATTCCTCCAAAAAACAAGCGCCTTTCCATCGAAAGGCGCTGCGTGATGTACGTATAGTTTACCGATAAAAGAGAAGAAATACAACCTTTTAAAATAAACCTACTGCTTTTCCATCTTCATTTACGTCCATTTGAAGAGCTGCTGGTTTCTTCGGAAGACCCGGCATTGTTAACATTGTTCCTGTTAATGCTACAATAAATCCAGCACCAATTGATGGTTTTAACTCACGAATTGTTACAACAAAGTCAGTTGGGCGCCCTAATTTTGTTGCATCATCAGAAAGAGAATACTGTGTTTTCGCCATACAAATTGGCAGGTTGCCCCATCCTTCTCCCGAAAATTGCGTTAATTGCTTGCGAGCTTTTGGTGCAAATTCGATATCTTTTGCACCATATACTTTTTGAGCAATTGTACGAATTTTTTCTTCTAATGAAAGTTCTAAATCATATAAAGGTGCGTATTTATTTTCACCTTTTTCAATTACTTTTAATACTTTCTCTGCTAGGTCAACACCGCCTTGACCACCTTTTTCCCATACTTCTGTTAATGATACTTCGTAACCGCGCTCACCGCACCAAGTTTGTAAGTACTCTACTTCAGCATCTGTATCTGTAATAAATTTGTTAATCGCAATAACAAATGGAACACCAAATGCTTGAATCGTTTCAACGTGTTTTTGTAAATTTTCCATCCCTTTTGCTAACGCATCAACATTTTCTTCTTTTAACCCCTCTTTCGCTACGCCGCCATGCATTTTAAGAGCACGAATTGTCGCAACAATGACAACAGCTTCCGGCTTAATACCTGCTGCTCGCGCCTTAATATCTAAGAATTTTTCAGCACCTAAATCTGCACCAAAACCAGACTCCGTAATCACATAATCACCAAGTTTAGCTGCCATTGTTGTTGCGATTACACTGTTACAACCGTGTGCAATGTTGGCAAATGGTCCACCATGAATAATTGCCGGTGTATTTTCTAACGTTTGTACTAAGTTTGGTTTTAACGCATCTTTTAAGAGAAGTGTTAATGCACCTTCTACTCCTAAATCTTTTACTGTTACAGGCTCATTATCCATATTGTAAGCTACAACAATACGAGCTAGACGTACTTTTAAATCTTGTACATCTGTCGCTAGGCAAAATACAGCCATAATTTCAGATGCAACTGTAATATCAAAACCATCTTCACGCGGTACGCCTTGTACTGGTCCGCCTAGACCGATTACAACATTGCGAAGCGCACGGTCATTTAAATCTACACAACGCTTCCATACAATTTTACGTGTATCGATGCGAAGATCATTTCCTTGTTGAATATGGTTATCGATAAATGCTGCAAGTGCATTATTTGCAGTTGTAATCGCATGTATATCACCTGTAAAGTGAAGATTAATATCTTCCATTGGTACGACTTGCGAATAACCGCCGCCCGCTGCACCACCTTTTAATCCCATAGTTGGTCCAAGAGATGGTTCACGAAGTGCAATAACTGCCTTTTTACCAATTTTATTAAAAGCTTGCCCTAAGCCAACTGTTACAGTTGATTTCCCTTCCCCTGCTGGAGTAGGGTTAATCGCTGTAACTAAAACAATTTTTCCATCTTCTTTTCCTTGTAAGCGCTTAAAAATTTCAAGAGATAACTTCCCTTTATAATGACCGTACGGCTCTAATTCTTCTTCTAAAATGTTTAATTCTGATGCAATCTCTTGGATTCTCTTCATGCTTGCTTCTTGTGCAATTTCAATATCAGATTTTACTGTAGTAGTTGCTGTCATATTCCCTAGTCCCCCTTTAATTGATTCTGGAAATATTGTATCAGTTTTTTGTATTTTCTGCACTTATAATCCTCCTACAAGTTACTTCTTTTGAAGCATAAATACCCACATAAATGTTAAAGCTTGCTGCAATTCAAGCGGAAGTTGTCCGATCATCTTTTCATCTACCCCTCGCTTATATACCCCTATTCCATCTATCATTTGCAATCCTTGCTCCTGTGCAAGCTTTTGAAACTCCCACGGCATCATCGTATTACAAATGACATCTTTTCCATATAGACGTGGATAGCTATTTTCACGCGGCTTTGCTGTTGGTCCTAAAATGGCAATACATGCAAAACCTTCTGGTACTAATACCCGCTTTATTTCTTGCAATGCTTGAAGAGGTGCTTCCGCCCATTCTAATGAATTTACTGCTAAAACTGACACAAACTCCTCATCTTGAAATGGTAATACAGCAAGATCTCCTACTACAAACGATAAATTAGGACCTTCACCGCGTTCTTTTCCTTTTTCAATCATTTGCTCTGATAAATCAATACCACAAGCCTTGTAACCAGCTTTATTTAGTTTGTATGTGCCATATCCATCTCCACACCCTACATCAAGAACAGTTGCCCCGTTTCGTATGTATTTTTGAAAAAATGGAATAATTGTACTACGGCTGCCACTATCCCACATTTCTTGACTATTTTGATTCCAAAAATCAGCATTATTATCCCATTTCTGCTGTGCTGCTTCATGCCAATTAAATTTTGTCATTATTGTCCCACCTTTACATTTTACCTCTACTTAAAAGTCATTCTACATCATTTTACATTATTCCTGTTTATTCTTAAGGAGAGATGGATAACATAGCAACGGACAATTACTTTCTCGATTTTTTTATTTGTTTGGATATAAATAACAAGCATGTTTTTTTCTTTATAAAAAATACTAAACATACCCTAAATCGAAAGAGAGGGCTATTCATTGCAAAAGAAACGAACGCATCATTTAAAAAGCGGAGAAAAACAGGAAGAATATGCGGTAGAAATTACCCCTCAGCGCCTTCCAATTAGACGTCGTCGTAAAGAAATCCATAAAGAAGAAGACAGAACGGACGTTGGTACAATTGTTGGGTACATTGCATTATTTCTCTCTTTATTTTCAATTGCTTTCTATCCTATTACATTTGGATCTCTTTCCATCTTAATTGGACTTCTCGCTGTTCGTTATGAAGCAAAAACACTTGGATATACAGCTATTGGCTTTGGAGGATTTTCTCTGCTTTTCAGTTTATTATATCCTCTCTTCTTATCAGCCTTTTAAAGGGCGCTTTCTTATAAAGTGAAACTTTTATCAGTGGGGGGCTTCATCCCCCACTGATAGAAAGCTCTCACCAATCGGGCACATGCCAGCAGTTATTCCCCACATATCTTCTTTGCTTCTTTCAATCTTGAGGTGGGGGATCTTACTGCCTACAAATAGCGGGATAAAGAACTAAAACAAAAAATATTGGCAAGCTAAAAAAGGAGTGAATCTTCACTTCTTTTTTAGCTTGCCAATCTATCCCCCGCATTATTGCGCTTTATAATTGAGTAAATTATTCACTCTAAACTTAGAGGAGTGTCCATTTCAGATGCCATCCTATTACATATAATTTATTAAAAAAGGAGTTGTTATAACAGTTTGGAAAATAAACAAGTAGATGCCTCTATTGAGTTAGACGGACAGCAAACTATCGTTGAACAGTCTATAACTGAGAAGCTAAAAGTTGTAATTGTTATTAACAACCAATTCACTAATGCACCAAATACTACACAACTAGCAAGTGGCGCAGGTCTAAGCAGTGCTGAAGGAAAAGCAAAAAATGAAGGCACCCAGTACGAATCACATGAAGACTATAAAACATGCTGTACAGAAGAAGAAATCATCATTATTATTAATAACCAGATTAATCTCACGGGAGAGAACGAGTTCAATTCATCAGCTACTCAAGTAGCAAGCGGTTGTGGAACATACAGTACAAGTGGTACAAATTCAGCAATTGAAAGTCCCAATACGAAACAACAACTTTCTTATGGGAATCCTAAACTTTTCATTTCAAAACAACAACTTTCTGATGACGGTCCCAAACTTTTCATCCCTTAAAGAATGATATACCCCTTCCCACCGATAGGAAGGCCCCATCTATCTTCTTTTCTTAAATGAAAGCTTACTACACTTTCCGTACGGGATACAGCAAATACATCCATTCAATAATTGTTGTATTTGTTGTATCCCTTTGCTTATTAACGAAATAACATCACATAACCGCAACCACTGCAATGATAAGCGGTAATTTCTTGAAACACAGGATAGTTCTCCTCATCTCGCTGTTCAATAAATACTTTTTCAAAGCGATACATATTCGGAGCATATGCCCAATCTTGTTTTGTACGGGCATATAAAGTGGACGAAAAAAAATCTTCCCCTCCACAAATCATACAAGTCTTTTGCAAAATAATCTCCTCCCCAAAGCCTGTCTTACCATAACTATATGAAGAAGAGTATAAAAAAAAGACCTTCTAAACATTAGAAAGTCTTTTCAGATGAAAAGAGGAACATCCCCAATATTCCAATGGCACTATACCTCTTCTTTTTTCCTGTTTCTGTTTGAAAGGTTTGTTCTATTTTCATAAAGAATACTCGATTTTGAACATCACTACTAACAAACTCCAGTTTCTCTTCTTTATTATCTTTTTTCTGTGTACAATTAAAACTCACTTCATTACATACAATTGAATATTCATCTTCTAAATGTTTTTGAAAATCTGCTTCTTTCGGACAAGTTAATAATAAAATTGCTACAAATATAATACTACTAATACCTACTATTGTGAAAGTCTTCTCCATTTTGTCTCCTTTCCCAAAAGAAAGAAAACTTGACGTATATCGCCAAGTTCCCTTAATTCATTATCCACTGCCACTCTTGTTCTTTCTTATCAAAGATAAGCCATCCCGTTTTAGAAGCTTCACTTTTCAAATCTTCTAAACCATCTAGAACTTCATTTGTACTTTCATACGAGCCGATGACATAGACAGGAATCTCTAAACCACGTCTTGATTCTATTTTTCCTGCTAAGTCCAAGTATAAACCATCTTCCATAAATGGCAGAAGTTCGAGAATAACCTCTTTTGAAATTGCTGGATAGATTTTCGATTTTTGAAAGAATGCGAATCGTTTTTTTCCGAATGAGCCAATTTTATAGGGAATTACCTTAGTAAGCATTCCAACAAAGTCTTGCATTCTTCGATAATATACTTTATTATACCAGCCATCATCATGAGAAAGATAAACGAACCTATTTTTCAAAAGTGGAAAAAAAGCCTTCCTAAGCGGTTCCTTTTTGTGCGCCAAATATAGCAATTCTGCAATTTCTTTTGGCTCTAATTCATCCAAGTCATTTACATCATCAAAATCAACCCAGCAAAATTCTTCAAACTCTTCAACATCTGCTGCAATTAATTTATGTATGTTCTCTTCTTCTGCATATTCAAATAAGGTGTGATAATTTAAATCAGTCCATTCAAAACTATGCTTTAAAAGCAGGACTTGATGAAGCGGTGAAGGAATATTGCTTGCAAACTCCTCAAAAGTAATTCCAGATGTGATAAAACAATGATTGCGACGATTACCATTAATATAAATCATATTTTTGATTTGGTCAGATCCTCCAGACAAAGCACCTAGCCACCTTCGTTTTATATGTTTCAATACTATAGGATATTTTATCACGAAAATTTTTAGAAACATAGAAAAAACTATAAAAACTATTTACATTTTTATGAGTTTTATTACATCACCATTACAAGAAAAAATGCCTGCTTATAAACAGGCATTTTTTATGCAATTTCATCTGGATTTTGTGGATAATGCGAACTATCCTGTTTTTTATTATTTTGAAAGATCGACTGAATCTTATCAATTGTTTGCGGTGCAAGTTCAATTACTTTCTCTGCCAAGTGCGTTGCATTTTGCAAATGGAGAATATTTACACCATCCTTATTCACAACTAGAAAGGCCACCGGTGTAATAGAAACTCCCCCTGCACTACCACCACCAAATGCAGGATGACTTTGTGCCTTTTGCACGTCATTTGTGGAAAAATCTGACCCACCTGCCCCAAAACCAAATGCTACTTTTGAAACAGTTAAAACAACACCGCCATCTGCTGTTTGAACAGGTTCACCAACAATTGTATTTACATCAACCATTTCTTTTAAATTTTCCATAGCAGCTTTCATTAGCCCTTGAATTGGATGATCCATCATTCTAACCTCCTTTTTCATATCTTTCCTAGTTTTTCCTAAACATTGTGAACTAAACATAAATTTTTCGTTGATTTTTAAAATAATACGTACTAATATTTAGAAAATACAAACAAAAGGAGGTTGTGGCAAACATGATTCGAAAATTAACAAAACAGGAGCACCAACAAGTACTTTCTTTTTTAAAGAAAGAAGCAGCATTCAATTTATTCTTAATTGGTGATATTGAGGCGTTTGGATATGATCAAGATTTTCAAGAATTATGGGGGCAGTTTACGATAGAAAATAAATTACAAGCTGTTCTATTGAGATTCCACGATTCCTTTATTGCCTATGCGGAAACTTCATTTCAGCCAGAAGCTTTCATTGATCAGTTTACTAACCATGACTACATTAAACTATCTGGAAAATCAGAGGTTGTAGAACAGTTTGAAAATCTTGATAATCTAAACCTTGGTAAAAAACTTCATTCATACTTTTGTGAATGTACAACCGATAAACAGTTAGTAACAGATATAAATAAAGAAGACATAAAAATAGCAACTGTTGCAGACGTAGATCGTATTATGCATTTACGAAAACAAATTGCTGAATTTAAGATGGCAAACAATGCAGGTAAACTCCTTCTCCAAGCAATTGAAACAAACACTGGACGGACATATTACATAGAAGAAAACGGAGAAATTATCGCGTGCGCGTCCACATCTGCTGAAAATTCATTATCTGCGATGGTTGTAGGTGTATGTACACACTCAAATCATCGCGGAAAAGGATATGCTTCTCAAATCATAAGTAAAATGATTCAAGACTTTATCGCCGAAGGAAGAACACTTTGTTTATTTTACAGTAACCCTGCCGCTGGACGGATTTATAAACGATTAGGCTTTAAGGATATTGGAACTTGGACAATGTATCGCTAAAGTGAAACTGCCATCAGCGTAAAATATCTTCATTTCCCACTGATGGCAGCTTCACTTTATTACAATTATACTTTCTTCTCTCACGACTCCACATGTTGAAAATGCTCAACAACTGGAAACGGCTTATAAAAATGATGCAATCTCTTTTTCCATTCTTCATATTCACTCGATTTCCGAAACCCTTCCGTATGATCTTCTAACGTCTCCCAGTTCACTAATAAAAGATATTTCCCTGTCGTTTCTATACATTTATGAAGCGTATGACCTCGGTAACCTTTCATAGAAGAAATAATGCTAGACGCCTCTTGAAAAGCATTTTCAAATTCATTTTCCAACCCGCGCTTCACTTGGAGCATCGCTGCTTCTAATATCATCATCTCATCTCCTAACTTTTTATCTTGCTATTCGTGGGCAGTAAAACCCTCACTGATGGAAGTTTCACTTTATTACATCTCGATTCCATTCTTTTCGGAATAAACCCATTATCACAGTATCGTAGTATTCTCCATTTACATACACATCTTCACGAAGAACACCCTCCACTTGAAATCCGCACTTTTCATAGGAACGAATTGCCCTTTTATTCCCGCTCCATGTATCAAGCTGAATTTTTCTCATATTTAAGTTTAAAAATAAATGTTTTACAAGTGTTTGTATGGCGTCTGTTCCAAACCCTTTTCCCCAATATTCTTTATCCCCTATCGTCAAGCCAATTACCGCCTTATGTGTCACCGCATCTACATCTCTATAGTCTGCTATTCCGATATATTTCCCCTCTAACGTGTAAACAGCAAACACACATTCATCTTTTTTATTTAAATTCGATACTTGTTCAAAAAAATGGTCTAAATGTTCCATTGAAACATTTGTAAAAAATGGTGAATTTCCTGTCGCCCAGTAACTCACTTCATCATCATTGCGCCATTTATAAAGAGAGTTCATGTTTTCTTTTGTAATAGCTCGTAATTCTACTAAATTACCCTTCAATACATATATCCTCCTCAAATATAATCCTTTATCCCCATTCAAATGCTTTCTTATCATTATTTTTAGATTTAAAAGTTTGATTTCATGTTTCTATCAAAATTACATCCCCTCACGTTTCAAGCTCATAACAATTTGCCGCTCAACAAATCCCATCTCTTTATACAATTCTTTTGCAAAATTCCCTGCAAACACGTTCAAACGAATTTCTGAGTATCCTAGTTTATAAAGTTCATCAACTGCTGCTCTCATAAGCCGGCGGGAAAGACCTTGTCCACGATAAGAAGGCAACACATACAATTCATAAATGAAACCTATTACTTCTCCAGAAAAATAGTCCTTATTACTTCCAATCAATATCCATCCATTCAAAATATCATCTTGTTTTATAACAAGATAAAATGCTCCGTTTTCTAAAAGCGGTACCGTAATTTCTAGTACTTTCTCTTGGCTACATTTACTCGTCTTCATAGTCCCTTCATATAAAGACTCGGCCGCATGAACTAAAATTTTTTCCGTATCGCTTTCAGTTGCTCTTTGGATCATATGAATCTCTCCCCTGTTAAACATGCAATACCATTCTGAGTGTTTTTAACATATAACCATCAAAGTCTTCCACGAACGCATCTACCACTGCAAACCCCTTTGCATTATAAAATGCTTTCCCTTTTTTATTCTCTGTTTCTACGTTAATATATATCTTCTTAATACCTTCTAATGTTGTAATTCCTTTACGCAACAACGCTGTTCCCATACCACTACCTTGATATTCAGGCAATAAATAAATTGCCCCTAACTCCGTTTCATATTGATGCTTTATCGGTGAAAAATTTGCAAATCCAACAACTTTCCCGTCCACTTCTCCTACAAATAAGTGTGAATGTTGTAAACGGCGGCTCATCATATCATGAGAATAAGCATGCTGTAAAAACTTCTCTTGCACCGGTACCGGAATAATGTCTTTATATGTATCATTCCAAGAAGTCTTGGCCACATGTTGTACAGATGGAATATCTTCTTCTTTCATTTCACGAATGACAAAATTCATAAAGACTCCCCCAATCTATACTCTGCTAATATGTTACACTTCACACACATTCCGTCTTCATATACGACTTGAATTAATTTAATACAATCTACTACCGCTCTCATCGCTTCAAAGTTCTCGCATACATGTTGAAAAGCTTTTCCTAATTGTATTTCCGTTAGTCTACTTGCTACTGTACAATGCGGAACCCATTTATCTGGTACATAATAGGAATCTGTATTATCTTGAAAACAACTAAAATATTCATGATAGTTTGTATGAAACTGTTTCAGGTTTGTTGTCGTCGTCGGTGCATAAAACACCGTTCCATTTGCCGGGAAACTCCCTATATGAGAAAATTCACTTTCAATAGCTTTCATACGCTTTGAAAAGTGATGCAGCTCTTGCTTAAATGTCTGAACATCAAGCTGCTTATAATCTGCTAATGTAATATGCGGTTCCATTCCTTCAATATTGTTTATATAAGGTGACAAATCACTTAATTCACCCCACTTCTTATATATGTGTGTTGTAAATATTTCATCAAACGTTACAATAACTGCGTACAAACTGCTCATCTCCTCGTTGCTTTCATTTCTTCCCATTCCTCACGGATCATCCCCATCCGAATCGAATCGTAATACTCTCCATTATAATAACGGCATTTTCTCATTCTTCCTTCTAATTGCATGCCAAGCTTCTCAGCAACTTTCATCATGCGGCTATTTCCTGACCATGTTGTCAAACCTATTCTTCCAATCGTCATATGTTGGAATAGCAAGTCAATGTACATACGTAAAGCTTCTGTACCATAACCTCCATTCCAATATGTTGGATTGTAAATAGTAATGCCCATTTCTAACCAACGTGAAGGCTCATGCTCCCAGTAATACGTTACGATCCCTATGATTTCACTATCTTTTTCGATGATGAGCTGTGAATACGGGTCTTTCTCAAGCTTAGAATGTATTCTTTCCTGAAATACCGAAAATTCTTGTCTTACAAAAGGAAAATACGGTGCGTCCCACCTTTTCCATTCTGGTTTTTCCTCTTTATATATTTCTTGCCAAAGCGGAAATAAATCCTCTTCTTCTATCATTCTAATAGCTATTTTTTCCCCTTTTACATAAAATTGTTTCATAACTGCCTCCTATGCTTGCTTTCTCATCCTTCAATTACCATGTAGCAATATACTGTGTAATCTGAACTATCAAAGATAGTACGAGACACCCTTGTCTATCATGAAAGGAACTAAAAAGATACTATATTTCTTTACTAGTTCTATCAATTATAATATTTTTTCTGAAAAATCAAAACAAATAGATATATTTTGTATAATATTGTAAAAATATTTTTTGGAGGTTTTCTATGTTAAGGAAAATTGTGAGGGGGAAATTTCATGTTCAAACGAAATAGCCCAAATATATATATTAAAAAGCTCTAGCTGGATGAGAAAAATGTTGAACCGACTGATAGAAAACACCTTTACACTTTAATCTACACAAATATTGATGTCCCTATAGGAAAAGTTAGCTTTGGTAGATATGATTTAAATACAAAAACTGCAGAATTTAATATCAAAATTTAGTACAAACATCGTGGAATTAGGTATGCAAAAGAAGGAATGTGTTTATTTTTAGAATATTACTTTAAAGAGTTTAACGGAGAGATTATGATAGATCTTATTGCAAAAAACAACATTTCTGGCCAACAAGTTTTACAAAATTTTGGATTCCGTCATATAGCAACAACTGGTAATGCTTATGTAGTACAAATGAAAAAAGAAGACTTTAAAGTAAAACATACTCTTTGTATAAAATAAAGCAGAAGATTATCCTCTGCCTTATTTTATTTCCTTATGAAATGCATAACTCACCTTTTCATATCCTTCTCTTTCATAAAAACGGTGCGCATCTATTCTTGGAAATGCTGAAGTTAATACGACACAAGTACAATCATTCTCTTTCCCCCACTCCTCAATATACGATAGTATTTTTTCTCCATGTCCTTTTGAACGATGTGCTTCCGCTGTAACAAGATCATATACAAAGACATGTTTCTTATTATAAAAATTTGTACAAATTGCCGTTCCTGCTAAACTCACTACTTCTCCCTCACTATTATATAAAGCAAATAAACGATAATTTTCTTCTCTCATTCTTCCTAAAAGAGAAAATGCTTCTTCTTGAGAAAGTGTGAGCCTCAACTGCTGTAATACCGTTAACACCTCACAAAATTCTTGTTCTGTTTTTACCTCTTGTACACGTGTATTCATATTCTTTCCCTCCAATTATTTATAAAAAATTCAAAATGTTTTATGATTGTTATTATAAAAAGCTCATGCCCCTTTTGTAAGTGACAGTTTTATTCTTTTTTACAGGGGCAGTTTGAAAGGAAGATGCCAATGGAATTGATCATCCCATTAGATTCAGAAAGTAAAATACCGCTTTACATACAAATTTATAACCATATCAAACAAGAAATCTTACAAGGAAATATTGAGATTGGTAGTCGTCTTCCATCTCACCGTAATTTATCTTTGCAGCTTGGTGTAAGCCGTAATACAGTGGAATATGCATATCAGCAATTAATAGCTGAAGGGTATGTAGAAAGCAAACAAAAACGAGGTTTATTTGTTGCTGACGCAGATTACGATATGATCCAAACAACAAACAATAAAAATATTACATATGAAGAGCACCCTGTTCAAGAGAATTTACGTTATGATTTCAGTCATGGAAGCATTGATATACCCTCTTTTCCATCGTCAACTTGGAAAAAGATAACTAGTAATTGCCTCCTAGAATATGAGAATGATTTATTTACAAAAGAAAATCCTCAAGGTGAATGGCAGCTTCGCTCTGAAATCTCTCGTTATCTCTATCAAGCCCGTGGTGTGCATTCTACTCCAGAACAAATTATCATTGGAGCAGGTACACAATCTCTTCTTTGGTTACTTTTGCAATTGCTTGGGAGCGAGTACACATATGCAATGGAAAATCCAGGTTTTCACAGAGTAAGAGCTGTCATGCAAAGCTGCGGATTACATATACAGCCCATTTCTTTAGATGAAAAAGGCATTCATATTTCCTCTTTATCTAAAAGTGGTGCTGATGTTGTATATGTAACACCTTCTCATCAATTTCCATACGGAATGATTATGCCACTTTCCCGTCGAATGGAGCTGCTAAAATGGGCTAGTGAAACTGATAGCTATATTATAGAAGATGATTATGACGGTGAATTTCGTTACACAGGAAAACCTATCCCTTCCTTACAAGGATTAGATACAAATGGACGTGTCATTTACATGGGAACATTTTCAAAGTCATTTTTGCCTTCACTCCGAATGAGTTATATGGTTCTTCCACAATCTTTGCTAAAAGCTTATCAACACAATGGCACCATCTTCAAACAAACTGTCTCAAAAATACAACAACTCACGTTTGCAACATTTATGAGAGAAGGTTATTGGAATCGACACTTGAACCGAATTCGCACTGTATATAAAAAAAAACATCAATTATTAGTACATACAATTCAACAAGAAATGAGCCCTCTCGTCGATATCATAGGTTCCCAGTCGGGACTTCATATTGTATTACATGTTCATAACGGAATGAATGAACATGAGCTTATTGATATGGCAGCTGAAAAAGGCGTCAAAGTATATCCTCTTTCTCTATATGATGCAGTAAATGATTTACAGAAGGAATCTTACGTATTGATGGGATTTGGTGGATTATCAACAAACGATATTACCTTTGCCATCCAATTATTGAAGAAAGCTTGGTTTTAGGTAACATATACAAAAAGTGCTGTAAACAATATATTTTCCTGTTTACAGCACTTTTTTATTTCTTATTATCTTAAAATAAATGTTTACTTTTCAATAATCTAACGCACTGACTGGCTGAGATTGATGAGAAAGTTGAGCACATTCATGAAAAGCAAAATGTTTACAACCTATACATTTTTTTGTATCCAACTGTTCTAAAGCATAAGTAATAGCTTCCCCTGTATGTTCAAAAAAGTTTTTTTCTCCAATTTCAGCATACAATCCGTTTTTATCTAAAGTTGCTTTTAACTCAGATTTAATTCCCGAAACAAGAAGTACTCCACCTTGTTTTTTAAAATGATGAACAATATTCCTAAAATAGGATTCTCCTGTTGTATCAATAAAAGGAACCTTTCCCATACGTAAAATTAATACTTTTGGTTTATAATGAATAGTTGCTAAAATGTTTTGTTCAAACGTTTGAGCAGCTCCAAAGAATAACGGACCTTCTATTGTATAAATACTAATTTGCGGGCAGTCATGCGTTTTATTCACCACATGTGGCAGCAACTTTTCGTTCTTTCTTGTATGATCAGGAAGCACTTTAGATATAACAAGCATGTTACTCATACGTTTTGTAAATAAAATAATAGCTAAAATAAGACCGATTTCTACAGCTGTTGTCAAACTTGTAAACACAGTAAACAAAAATGTTACAAGTAGTACAAGAGAATCTCCTGTTTTCATTTTAAGGATGTGAGCAAAATGTTTTTGTTCACTCATATTCCAAGCTACTACCATTAAAATGGGCCCCATACTAGCCAGTGGAATATGTGAAGCAGATGGAGCTAACAGTAAAAGCGTTAGTAAAACAAGTACCCCATGAATAATACCTGACATAGGAGAAGTAGCCCCACTTCTAATGTTAGTTGCTGTTCGGGCAATCGCTCCAGTTGCCGGAATTCCTCCAAATAACGGTGTAACAATATTAGCAATTCCTTGACCGATAAGCTCTTTGTTGCTGTTATGCTTACTATTTGTCATACCATCTGCCACGACAGCGGATAAAAGAGATTCAATACTACCCAACATTGCAATAACAAATGCAGGACCAATTAACTGTTTTATACGATCCAATGTGATTTCTGGAATATGGAACTGAGGAAGTGTATTCGGAATCGCACCATATGCTGTACCGATCGTAGGTACATGACCCGAGAAAAATACCGTTGCAATTACAGTTGAAATAACAATACCTACTAATGAGCCAGGAACTTTGGGCAAAATTTTTGGTGTTATCAATATCACAAAAAGGCAAATCAAAGCAGTTATAATACTATAAAAATTGATGGTATCAATATGGATAAAGATTTCCTTCAAATTTGCTATAAATGCCTCATGCTTTTTTATACCTGTCAGCCCCAAAAAGCCAGCAATTTGTCCCGTAAAAATAGTAACAGCAATACCTGATGTAAAACCAACTGTTACAGGACGTGGAATAAACTTAATTAAAGATCCTAGTTTAAAAATCCCCATAAGGCATAAGAGTATTCCAGCTAATAAACCCGCCAGTAGTAAATTTTCATATCCATAAGTAATTACAATGCCTAATAGAATCGGAACAAAAGCACCTGTCGGTCCTCCAATTTGATGCTTCGAACCACCAAATAGCGAAGTGAGAATCCCAGCAATACATGTTGTATAAATCCCATACTCTGGTTTCACCCCAGAAGCGATAGCAAAAGACATAGCAAGTGGAATCGCAACAACCCCGACAATCGTTCCTGAAAGAAGATCCTTTTGGAAATGTCCCAATGAGTATCCTTCAAATCTTCCCGTAAATAACCCTTTCATACAAACCCTTCTTTTCTATTTTTAATAAATTTGAATTGCAAACTTTATCTTTTTTTAGAGAACATCAACTTAATATTTACTATAAGTTCTGTTCAAATGACGTTCTAACTTACCTATATCTCCGCCTTCTTGCACGTAGATTTTCAACCTTTCTGCTAGAAGTTCTCCATCTCGGCTATCTAGCTTCTGTGTATTTATAAGTGCTGTAACCGATACCTTCTCTGGCGTCATATCTCTACGAAACATCTGCCCTGGAATTTCGCTCCAAAAACGATTCCATTCATCCAGTAATCCTATTTGATCAAATAAAAAACTTTGAAATCCGCATAACCAAGCTGTACAGGCTGTATTCCTTTTTTGACATCCAACCCCATCTTGTAAATGTTGGCACGAAAAACAACAAGAATTCCCACTTTTAATACAAACATCACAAACGTGATGAGCTCCTATTGAACGAAATATTTCAATTCCGTGTTGGATAACAACTTCTTTCTTAACCTCAATACTCAACCTGTGTCTCCTTGTCTATAGTTTCACCGTCAGTTTCATCCAGTTCTTCTAACATTGAAATCGTATCAATCAAATGGTTATTAAAAATTTTCCTTGCAACTTCTAATAAATTCATAATCATTGGATCACGAAGAGAATATAAAACTCGTTTTCCATCTTTGGTACCAACAACAATATTTTTTGCACGTAATACACTTAACTGCTGAGAAACCGCGGAACCTTCCTTGTTAAGAATACTTTGAATTTCATTTACACTTTTTTCCCCCTCTGACAGCAATTCGAGAATACGAATTCGCAAGGGATGTGATAAGGCTTTAAAAAAATCAGCCTTAAATTGTTGCATTTCCCCACCCATTCAAACACCTCCATTACTTATTATTAATTTTACATACCCTAGAAGTATCATATACATCTTCAAATGTTTGAATATGTATATGATACTTCTAGGGTTTACAATTTTCAATACAAATCTTGAAACGTTAATAAAAAATCAAAAAAAGTGCTGTAAACGATATATTCCATCTGTTTACAACACCTTTTTGATTCTGACCCATCACTCATTCACCTAAAATATCCCTATTTTCCCTAAAAATATTATATAATAAATTTGAATGAATTTTTCGAAAAAGGAGTCTATATACGATATGATGCTACAAACGATGTTT
Source organism: Bacillus sp. S2(2024) (assembly GCF_050474045.1). Classification (NCBI taxonomy): domain Bacteria; kingdom Bacillati; phylum Bacillota; class Bacilli; order Caryophanales; family Bacillaceae; genus Bacillus; species Bacillus sp. S2(2024). The sequence continues at coordinate 1,651,213 of NZ_JBFLUS010000003.1, read as the reverse complement.
TCTTCCCCTATTTTATATATAGAAGAATTACATCCTGGCTACGAAGACCATGCAAGCGATGTATGGCTTGTAAAAACAAAAGATGAAGAAGTCATCGTTCGTTCTTCTAAATTAGAAAAAGAACCAAATAATGATTTTTGGTGGGGATGTAAACAATTATTCGGAATTGACCCACGATCTGTTCATAATCTAGAAATTGTCAATCATACACTCGGGCAATATACAGCTCTTCCTATTCCTAAAGTGTTACGCAAGTATGTACTAGATCGTGAGTACATTGTCGTTGAAAAACTAGAAGGACAAATGCTGCAATCCTTCTTCAATCAGCCTGACTCTTTACTATATAACTTTGGAAAAGAATTAGCTGAAATTCATCAATACAAAACAAACTATGTCGGTAATCCATCTAGAACACATCAAATTCCATTACGTAGCTTTCATCAATATATGATACAAACTGGCACAGAACTTATAGAGCGATTTCACTCACATAATCAAAAAATTCGTAACAGGTTAAAAAAATTCATTTCTCAAACTGCGTCTCTTCCTACCCCAGAAGAAGCATCATTCATTCTTATCGATATGGATCCAACACAATTTTTAACAGATGGGCAAAAAGTTACCGGACTTGTAGATACAGAAGCTTACGCTATTGGACCGCGAGAATTTGATTGGATTGGATTAGAATATTTATTTACAAAAACAGAAGCCGCAGCATTTCGAAAAGGCTATGAGACTATCTCCTCTCTTCCAAGCCTGACACAATGCAGAGAACCATATCGATATTTATATCGTTTACTTTCTGTTCAAGGAAATGTGGACTTAGACGAGTGGATGGAACACCCATCTTTCTTTTAATTATTAAATAACACAATATAAGGAGGAGAATACAATATGCAAATTCAAAACAAATGGAGTCAAGAAGACAGCGATTATATTAGAAAACAATTAATCGCATTCAATCATTCACAAGTTTCAGGTAGTGAGAAATCACTTGTTAAAGATGTCTGTTTAACACTAAAAAATGATAATGAAGAAATAGTAGCTGGCTTAACAGGGGGCATATTTTGGGAATGCTTACACGTCAATATTTTATGGGTCAGTGATAGTCTGCGCCATAAAGGCTATGGCAGTAAACTCCTATTAGAAGCCGAACAAATAGCGAAAGAAAACCATTGTAATCTTATTAAACTTGATACATTTAGCTTTCAAGCACCGGCATTTTACAAAAAACATGGCTATGAAGTATATGGTGTTATAGAAGATTTCCCGAAAGGGCATACACACTATTACTTACAGAAAAGATTAATAGTATGAAATGGAGAGTGATTCTTTGACGATTAAAAAAAAGAGTATATTAACCTCAGAAGACATACAACAAATCATCGATTTAGCAACATACTGTGAACGTAACGATGGGCTGGAGTATAAGCCCTCTTTATATGTAGATGTACTCCAAACAAGAAATAAAGATCAGGTGAATGATTTTCTTTATTACCAAGACGACAAATTAGTTGGTTTTATAAGTATGTATGAATTTGAAAGACCTACTAAACTTGAATTAATAGGAATGGTCCATCCTTCATTTCGAAGGCAAAAAGTATGTAGTAACCTTCTAAATGCAGCTTTTGACGAAATAAAAAATCGCAACATCAATGACCTATTATTCATAGTAAATGCCGTTTCTACAAGTGGAAACGCCTTTGCTAAATCTTTTGGATTACAAATTTTGTTTAGTGAATACTCTATGCAATTCAAAAGAAATTCAACTTCTTTTATAAATAAAAAAAATACAATTCACCTTGTACCAGCTACTACTGAGGAATTGCCGAATATTGCTAAAATTGCAAGTAAAGCTTTTAACGATTCCTTGCAAGATAATATAACATGGTTACATAAGACAATATCAGCACCTAACCGTCAACTTTATATGGCTCTTTTCAATCAGGAGGTAGTAGGAACGATAACCATTTCTCATGAAGAAGAGGTCACATCTATCTCCGGCTTTGCTGTAGATCCTTCTTATCAAGGTAGAGGAATTGGAACAAACATGTTACAAACTACTGTACAGCGATTATTAGAAGAAGGAAAAAGAAACATTACACTAGAGGTAGAAACAAAAAATGAGAATGCTTTGCAACTCTATAAGCACTGTGGTTTTGAAATTACTGCAAGCTATCATTACTATGATTTGATTAACAAATAGTTCAGAAGTAACCATTTTCAGTTACATAAAAAAGAAGAATGCATAACTTTTATTTAGATTCAAAAAATTTGAATCTATCTTTGTTTCACCATAAATATATAATAATGTTACACATTATATAAAGAAAAAAGAGGATAGATACAAGAAGGAAAATTCTGTATATTCTATCCTTTTTTTGTACCACAAATATTTTCATTTCCTACAACATTTTTATTGATGTTCGCGAATAATAAAGTTGTGAAAAATATAATACAATGAAACTCTTTAAAAATGCAGAGCATATAGGCTGTGTTATAGATTGAAAATACTTGAAATAGTCAGGTTTAGTGCCTTTTCGGACAGGGAATTGTGCTGTATCATGGAAGATATGTACCTTTCCGTTTTTAATTGGGAGTTTGTTTCCTTCCCCCCTGCTAAAAAGAAAGGTGTTATGTGTCAATAAGGGAAATGTCCCAACAGAGAATATGGCACCGACACAGACAAGGGCTAAAAATAATTTTCAAGGTACGAAAGTTGAGTAACTTAGTTTAGATAACCTTTTCAGCAAATTTCTAATTTAAGGAGTACCGGGAATGAGAGAACGCATTATAAAAGCTTTTATTGAAGAAATTCATGATAAAGGCATGAAGTTCACAATGGATGATTTAGCGAAACGCATTGGTGTAAACAAACGATACCTTTATCAACATTTTTCTTCGAAAGTTGAAATTTTAGAATTAATCATTGATCAATCGTTATCGGAATTCGATGAAAAAACAGAACAAATTATGAATAATACATCTTTAAGCCTCATTGAAAAAATCAGACAAATTTGTACTGTGTTGCCCAATTTTGAGTTTTACGACTTCAAAGTGTTGGAACAAATGAAGCGCTATTACCCGGAGCAATGGACAAAAGTGAATGACGCTTTGAGCGAGTGGGAAGCCCTGCGCTTGTTACTCGAAGAAGGTATACAGCAGGGTGAACTCATTGACATCAATCCAACACTCGCTGTGAAGCTGATCATAGATGCTACAAATTCTGTCTTTGATCGAAATTTTTATATGGAAAATAATATTACCTTACCAGAAGCCCTCTCATCTATCGTAGACGTATTATTGTTCGGCTTAGTCAAAAATAAATCATAATAGTGGACTAATTAAAAAACGAAAAAAGAACGTTTGTTCTTTTTTCGTTTTTTCTTTATAAAGTGGCCTTCTTGTGTCTCGCTTACCATTCTTTTTCTTGTAATAGCGATATAAGCTGGGATGAGCTTATATGCAATGCCTGTAAAAAACAGCATTACTCGGGATAACAATGTCGGCTTTTGATTTATATTCATTAGAAAACACCTTATAATTTTTATAATATTCTGAATTTTATCCGCGTAAAGTAAGCTACAATCGCATATGATGCAAGATTAGATACGGCGCTGTTTATCATAAACCAGGCAAAGTATACGGCTGTGATAATCAGATGCACTCCTAATTTCACATTATTTCAAATTGATCTCATGGTTCATTTTATAATTCTTTTTCAAAAATTCTGGGCAATCCCATTCACAAACAAGATCTTTAGCCAAAGAAACAACCCAGCCCTTTGTAATATGATACTTCTCACCATCAACAGTAATAAACACCTCACCGTCTGTCACATAAAAAACTTCCTGCTCTTCTACGTGCCAAGTTCCTTTATTAGGTTCGCCTATCCATGGCTCCCAAGTGTTCACACTTAACCTTTGTGCTTCTTCAGCTGTAAGTTTTTTTGCAAAAAACATTATCTTCGTCCCTCTTTCTTGTAAATAATTTTGAAAGATTAATTGATATCAGTATGCTTACGTTACTTTTGTTTTCTTTAAACGTTTCAACTCTTTTTGAAGGAAATAAATCGCAATCAAAACACCTGGAATTTCGGCAGCTGGAGCGGAATACCAAATACCATCAACTCCCCAGTATTTTGGGAAAATAAACATAAACGGGAATGAAAAAAACAACATTTTGCTCACATTAATAAACGTTGCGGACCAGTTTTTCTCTTGTGATTCAAAATAACCGGCGATAAGCAAGCTAATGGCATTTAATGTAAACATGCAATTAAATACAATCGTCGTCCAGATTCCTAACTTCTGTAAATCCGGATTACCTCCAGAGAAAAATGACATAATTGGATCTGCAAAAGCGATTAATAAAGCTGTCACAAGCAAAAAGAGGGCGACCGTAAAAATGAGCGCAATTTTAATTGCTTGTTTAACACGGTCAAGATTGCCCGCACCGTAATTATAACTAATAATCGGTTGAAGTCCTGTCATCCCACCGAGCGCTACTAAGGCGAGCAGATTTGTAATGTAACCGTTTTGAACAGTAAAAGCGGCAACGTGCAGCCCACCACCATAGTTTTGCAGTAAGTTATTAAAGAAAATAATAGAAAAAAACATCATGAGCTGACTCGAAAAAGATGCAAAGCCCGTCCAAACCACCTCACCAATTGTCTTGAGATTAATCATCATATCTTTCACTTTTGGCTTAAGTTTTGTTTTACCGAACCAAAAATAAAAGATGAGTAAAACAGGGACCGATTGTGCAATTGTATTCGCCCACGAAGAGCCCATCATCCCCATGTCATATTTCACTACCATAATCCATTCTGTAATTCCGGCAACAACCGCCGCAACTAACCAACTGTTCATTGATAATACAGGTTTTTCATCGATATTGGTTAAAATACTTAATACAACCGCCAATATCGTTATTGGCAATGAAATCCACAATAGTCGGCTATATTTCACCGCATTTGGAAGTGAATCCTGACTTGCTCCGAATAAGATCATGATTTGATTTTCAAAGACCAATCCAAGTACCGCTAGCAAAATGGAGAAGAAAAAAGTAAACCATAAAGTTTGTCCCATAATACTCCTAGCTTCTTCGATTTTCCCTTTTCCAAGTCGAAGTGAAATGACCGCTCCAGCTCCAATGCCAAAAAGAACGCCTAGCATACGGGTAATAACCGTGACCGTAAATCCAATTCCGATCCCTTCGATTTCCAGCTCCTGAAAGCCGCTGACGAAATAGCCATCGACAACCGCTACCACTCCAAGAATTGCATTCGCCATAATTCCTGCCAAAGCAAACCGTAAATATAGCAATGGAATACTTTTGGTTCCCAGTGCTGAATCAGTTACTGACTTATTCATAATTTCTGCTGTTTCTTTCTTCGGTGAGGGACGGTTTCCTGCTATTTCCATACTCATGCCCTCCTAAAAATAGTTTATACAGCAAGTTAATCCAAATTAATTTGCATACCAACCTACAGGATTAGCATGCTGGTGAATATTGATTTGCTTCATTTCCATAAAGTGCTCCAGCCCAGCAGTACCTAAAGCTCTGCCGATTCCACTTTGCTTATATCCCCCCCAAGGCCCTTCAACATAAGCGAGGTGATAACTATTAATCCAAGTAATTCCTGCGCGCAATTTACTAATAACACGTTTTGCTCGATCCATGTCTTCAGTAAATACAGCACCAGCTAATCCATAAATGGAATCATTCGCTTTTTGAATTGCATCTTCCTCATCTTTAAATTTCTGTACAACAAGGACTGGACCAAAAATCTCTTCTTTAACAATACGCATATTCGTATTTACATCAGCAAAGATCGTTGGTGCAATAAAAAAACCTCGATCAAGCCCATTTTCTGTTAAGCGCTTACCACCACAGACTAATTTTGCACCTTCTTCGATTCCACTCTTGATGTAATCTAAAACGTCATTCATATGAGCCTCGTTTGTGAGGGCTCCCATTTCAATGCTCTCGCTTTCTCCGTTGCCAACGACAATTTTGCTGGCACGCTCGGCCAGTCTTTCAACAAACTTATCGTAAATTGTCTCTTGTACAAGCAGACGGGATGCAGCTGAACAAACTTGCCCAGCATTGTGGAAAATACCGAACATCGCATTCTCGACTGCAGTTTCAAAATCCACATCGTCGAACACAATAAGTGGAGATTTCCCCCCTAGTTCAAGTGTAATTTTTTTCATATTTCCCGCAGCTGCGCGCATAATGCTTTGGCCCGTTTTTGTTCCGCCAGTAAAGGCAATCTTATCAACATCATGGCTCTCGGCAAGCTCATTTCCAACTTTTGATCCAGGTCCCAATACCAAGTTTGCCACTCCGGCCGGAAGCCCGACTTCCTCAATAATTTCAAATAATTTGAATACGCTTACAGGAGTGACCTCCGCAGGCTTAATTACAATTGTATTTCCAGCAGCGAGTGCAGGAGCAATTTGCCAAACAGCTAACATAAGCGGGAAGTTCCAAGGTACAATAAGCCCACAAACACCAATCGGTTCATGAATAATAATTGTTTCCGAAGAATCAGCACGCGTGTAAGATTCTTTTTTCATACCTTTGATCAAGTCAGCATAATAGCGGAAGCATTCAATCGACACCGGAATATCCACATAAGTTGTTGCACGAATCACCTTACCGTTATTTGCAGTTTCCAAACGTGCAATTTCAGCCGCCTTCTCTTCAAGACGGTCTGCAATCTTATAGAGATATTCAGCTCTTTCATCAGCCGATAAATTTGGCCAATCCTCACTGTCAAATGCTTTACGAGCCGCCTTGATTGCCAACTTTGCATCATCTTCTGATCCATCAGCAGACGATGCGATCACCTCTCCAGTCGCAGGATTCATAACATTTCTTCTAGCACCGGATAACGCCTCTACCCATTTCCCATCAATGAACATATTAATTTTCACAATTACCTCTCCTTTACGCGAAAATATCCAGCATTTTGAAACCAATATGCGCTATATTTACAAGCATAGTTTTCTGATTATGGAACGGGAATGATTTCAGGCGTTCCTTTTCGAATCGATATCCACCTGCACTCCCAGTAACGATCCATTGTGCCAATAACTTACCGAATAATGTGGAGAGAGAAGCGCCGTGGCCCGTATAACCTGTTGCGAAATATGCGCCTTCTTTAGATCTGCCAATAACCGGGAATGTATCAATTGTAACCCCGATAAATCCACCCCAACGGTATTCAATTTTGCTTCCTGCCAGTTTCGGCATCAAGTTTACCATGGCATCGTAAACTTTTTGATACACGCCATCATCTAAGTTTGGACGAATATCGCCACCGCCAAATACGATTCGATTATCTGGTGTACGACGGAAATAGTAAAGAAAACTACTTGTATCAAAAACCATGCGATCTTTAGGAATGACAATATTCAACAATGACTCCGGAAGCGGTTCAGTTGCAATAATACGTGCCGAAATTGGCAGTACCCCTTTGTTCAATTCATTTATGATTTTTCCAGAGTAACCATCTGTCGCCACAATAATGTCTTTCGCAATAACAGAACCTTTTTCTGTTTCAACTTTCACACTATGTTGACCGTACTCGATGGATAATACTTTAGAATGCTCAAAGATTCTTGCACCGATCGATTTAGCTGCTTCTCCCAAACCAATTGCATAATTTAGTGGCTGGAACGAGTAACTCGCGTCGTCAACTAAGCAACCATGATAAACTGGGGAATCGATCTCTTGATGCAATTGACTTCGATCAAGCACTCTTGATTCGTACCCGAAATTTTTGTTTAAGTATGCGCTTTCAAGTTTCAATTCTTCAAAATGCTTGGCTTTGTAAGCCGCTACAATGTGACCCGTCTTTCTAAAGTCACAGTTGATTTGATGTTCGTCAATAATTTTTTTTACCAGTTCAATGCCAAACAAGGAGAGATCGTTTAGCTGTCTAGCCTCGTCGGGACCATATTTTTTGGCAAGCTGCTGCATCGTTGGCTTATAGCCTGGCAATACCATCCCACCGTTACGACCGCTGGCGCCGTATCCAATCGTTTCTTGCTCTAAGACAATGACATTCTTTCCTAACTTTTGCAAATGATAAGCAGAGGAAAGACCTGTGAAACCAGCTCCAATAATGACAACATCAGCCTCTTCATTTCCCTCTAGAGTTGTTCCTTTCTCATAGCTATTTGCAGTCGCTTTCCATAGAGAGAGTGTATTCATTTGATTCATTTTATCACTTCCTTCTTCCTGTTTATTTGAAAGAAACATTTTAGTGAGGGATACCGAATGCAAAGGTATACAAAAATTTTTCTACTACTTGATTTATGGGGAATCTTCTATTAGAAATTAAGCGCCATAACTCTTGTAACTAAAAATGTTATTATAGTTACTTGTTAATTATACTGAAAATAAATAATTATTCAACAACTTTTTTAAGTATGGTTCAAGTAATCTATACTTTTCCATACTGATACTATGACTCTAAAAAAAAGACATGGTCAGTATGGAAAAGATTGTTTTTTGCAATATATTTCTCTGCTAAGAGTAATCGCAGTACAAGCTCTTTCTTTGACAGTTTCATATAGTTTAGCTTTGAAATACAATTTGATCAAAAATACCTCACAATCCCAAGTTTTACGATAAATAAAAAGAATCCATTTTGAAAAAGATTGATCAAAATGGATTCTTCTCCAACAGATTTAAGTTTGGTTTTTATAAAAAAGTTTAATTATTTCTACCTATGTTGTTCCACAATCGCGCCCGTTTGTAAAATAACGAAACATAAAATTTTAATATGCCTCTTTCATTAACTCATAAATTTTATTGCTTAATTTTTCTTTTAATTCACTGTGCTTTTCACTAGAGTAATGGTATGCAGCATTGCGCCATTTTTCAGCAAAGTATTGCCAAACAGGATAAGGAATTCGTTCTTTAGGTTCCCAATTATATCGAGGAAATACATGAGCATGTAAATAAGCATCTGTATTCCCGTAAATTGAATAATTTACACTCCTAGGACTACAAACCTTTAAAATGGCTTCCCCAATCAAACTCATATCTAACAGATATTCCCTTCGTTGTTTAAAATCAAGTTCTTCTAGTGAAGCAAATGGTTTAGATGGTAAAAGCACACAATAACTAGGTAAAAACTGAGTATCTCCCATAGCAGCAAAACCACTTCTCATTTCTGCTATAACCATTGGGTTTTCTCCACACTGTGTAGATGAAATTCTATCTCTTTTCCACTCTTCATTTAAGTTTATTTTCATTATTTAACTCTCCCTAAAATTAGTTAAATAACTATTTCTATACTTATTTTTTCTTTATCTTCAACAATCTGGCCCTTTAGTGGAGTAACTTTATTGCTACTCAACAGTTCCTTAACCCGCCTTTCAGTTCAGATCTTCTTTTCACTCTTCACTATAAAAACACCCCTTTAGATAAACAGATCCAAAGGGGCAAAACATCGCAACTTTTTTATAAACGTCGTGACTTTATTCAAAACATCGCGTCTTTTTTATAAACACCGTGACTTTATTTAAAAGCAACACATTGAGAAATTGTTTTTTTCATTACTTCATTATTGCTGAAGTTGTTTAGGCTAAATCTATTTCGCCTTTAATTCAATTTTATTTTCTTGGTGAAAACAAGCAATAATCCAAACAAATAATAAATTATACTTACCACTATAACACCATAAATAAACACTGGAATCGGCGTTGGGGCCCATACTCTGATAAATGCCCAAGACAATCCCAAAATTTTCGGAAATATGATCGTAAGTGTCAAGAGCGTAGCTACAATCAACGTATGAATGAATAATAGCAAAATCCTTTTTATGTTTAATGCTGTCCTAATTCGCTGTTTTCTAACAAGTTGCTTCATTATTCTTAGCGATAGTAGGATTAAAAATAAACAAAAACAGCCAACTACAATACACAGAGTCGTCATGACTCTATCCAACTTTTGATAGTTATCGGAATGATTATTAGTAACGTTGCTTCCTTCCCATAGATCCATCACACCTTGACCTATGGCAGTCGTAAAGCTTGAGTTCATATTGGACAGAATTGCTACACCTATTTGTTCATCGGGCTGCATAATGAAATATGAAGTAAATGTTGGGTTCTCTCCGGCATGTAAAATATATTGTTTTTCGTTTTTTTCATAACTACCCATCCGCTGGCATAGTAAGTGTCCTTATCTAAAGGCTGCACTGATTGATCAGGGATATGTGATTCTTGAATAAGTTGCTTGTCGATTACATTGTTCGGATCATTTCCTAATTGTAGTTTCATCCATTTCGCTATGTCATTCGTATTGCTGATAAGATATCCAGCTGGTATGTTCCCCCGATAAATGGGCGGCTTGTAAGGCTGCTCTTGCATAAATCCTATTTTATAACCAGAAGCCATCTCAGTGGACTGAACTTGATGCATCCCAACGAACGATTCTCTCATACCGATCGGCTCTAATATCTACTTCTTCATATATACATCATAGGGCTGCTTCGTTACGCTCTCGATAACGAGTCCCAATACATCATAATTGATTGTCGCATATTCCCAAGAGCTACCTGGCTTTCGATTTAATTGCTGATTCAGTAATTTTCTTACGGTCAACTCAAGGGCATTATCTGCATTACTTTCAAGAATTTGTGTTATCGAATTAGAAGCTATCCCACTAGTATGATGAAGCAACTGATTCAAAGTAATCGTCTGCGACTCTCCATTATATTTTAACTCTAACCATGGGATATACTTCCGGACATCATCTGATCGTTTTAACAGCCCTTCCTTTTCCAATTGCAAAATGGCTAGACTTGTAAATGCTTTCGTTGTAGATCCGATTTCAAATAATGTATTAGAAATCACGGGTGTTTTCGCCTTAATATTAGCGTACCCGAAGCCTTTTTGATAAACCATTTTCCCCTTTTCTACAATAACTACCGATATCCCTGGAATTTTACTAATGCTTCTTTGCTCTTCAACAAACTTTTCGATCTTTTGAATTTTTTCACTTGATTCGGCGTTAGCTATTTTAAGTGTGAAGCCACTAACTGCCAGAATCATAGCAATCATTAACATATAAAGCCTTACTGATGGTTTCATTACCACTTCCCCTTGACTAAGTTTATGCTTTTTATGTAAGCTTTTCGTTTACGGTTGCTACTTCTCCAATCTTTGGAATAGGCTGTGCGTATACATTGTCAATAGTCTAAGGTACTATTGACAGCATTACGGTTATAGCAGTTGTAACACGTAATAATATCTTCATGCACTTTAATTCCTCCTTATACATTATTTAATTGAACTGTAGTGTTTGTGTACTAGTTCATATGTTATTTTAGAAGAATATGGTTGAAGGGGACATGTATTTGTCTTACAAATTAAGCTTGTATTCTTACAAAATTGTCACCTTCTATAAGGGGGCACTATATCACTCTGGGAAAATTGTACGCTAAGAACTACAAAACCTTATCATTACTGTATTTTTAAAAGATGGCTTGTCTGAGAGATTTTTTGTCTTTTGGTGTAACTGTTTTCTTAAGTTCATGGGCATGGGGTCACCATATCATTTCGGGAAAAAGCATTAGCGGACATTATCTGCACGTAGAAAAAGGAAGACTCTTCAATTTAGAAGATCTTCCTTTTTTAATTCCTTAAATTGATGGGCATGTACACAAACCCCTAATATTCCCATTTAAATAAATATTGTCACACTGATCACATTCTTTTTTATAGTGCTAGTATTAGTATGCACAAGTTTAGAAGATTACTTGCAGGAGGCTTTGTTTTTTCACACCAGAGCCAAAGAACCAACAATAGATTTTTAGAGAAAAAAAGCCCATCAAGTTAAACTTATATAAGCTTAACTTGATAGGCATGGGGCGGTATCGCCTATTATTATAAACGGGCTTTATTTCTATATTCTAACCTTTTCTATTGCTTTTATTCGACGATACTCAGGCTTCCACATTACTTCTTTCACTGCAATCTTGATATCGTTATCACTTAAGTTCTCTCTAGCAACACCTTCTGCAACTGCAACTTTCGCTACTTCAATTGCAACCATTTCCGAGATATTACGTAACTCTTCAACTTCTGGCAAAATAGGTGCTCCTGGCTTACTTGTATCCACCATACTTGCAACTGCTTCAGCTGCTGCTGCAAACATTCCGTCCGTCATGACGCTTGCACGTACAACAATTGTTCCAAGACCTAGTCCCGGGAAAATAAGTGCGTTATTTGACTGTCCAATCACATATGTTACACCGTTATATGTAACCGGTTCAAACGGACTTCCTGTTGCAACTAACGCTCTTCCTTCTGTCCACTCGATTAAATCTGCTGGTTTCGCTTCCGCAAGCGGCGTTGGATTCGACATCGGTAAAATGATTGGTCTTTCTACGTGAGAAGCCATTTCTTTAATAATTTCCTCTTTAAATGCGCCCGCAACAGTAGATGTACCAATTAAAATTGTCGGTTTTACATGTTTCACAACTTCAGCAAGTCCGATCACATCATTTTGTTTCCACTCACTTACTTCAACTTCTTTTCTTGCATATGGAATTTGGAAATCAAGAAGATCTTCCATATTATCTGTAACTAATCCGTTACGGTCGATACACCAAAAACGATTATGAGATTCTTCGTCTGATAAGCCTACACGAACCATTGCATCTCTTACTTGATCTGCGATACCGATTCCAGCCGTACCAGCACCAAACACAACGACACGATGCTCACTTAACGGTACACCCGAAGCTTTTACTGCCGATAATACGGCAGCAAGTGAAACTGCCCCTGTACCTTGAATATCATCATTAAATGTACAAACGTCATGACGATATTTATCTAAAATTTTTCGTGCATTTCGAGAACTGAAGTCTTCCCAATGTAAAAGTGCTTTCGGGAATTGTTTATTTACCGCTTGTACAAATGTATCAATAAATTCATCGTAAGCTTCACCTGTTATACGAGTGTGACGATTTCCAATATAAAATGGATTGTTTAATAATTCCTCACGATTTGTACCTACATCTAAAATTACCGGTAATACACGGCTAGGATCGATTCCAACTGCGGCCGTATATACAGCTAATTTCCCGATCGCAATGTTAATTCCACCAACACCCCAATCACCAATTCCTAATATACCTTCTCCATCTGTTACAACGACTAAATCAATATTTTCAGCTGTTGCACCGATATTTGCAAATGCATCTTCAATACCTGATGGATCGTTAATTGATAAATAAACCCCACGCGGTTTACGGTATTCATGACTATATCTTTGAATTGCTACACCAACAGTTGGTGTATATACAATTGGTAACATTTCACGTAAATGATCTGTTAATATACGATAAAATAATACTTCATTTCGATCATGTAACGCAGTTAAGTATACATTCTTTAATAAATCATCTGGCTGAGAACTAAATTGTTCATATGCTCGGCGTGCTTGTTCTTCTAACGTTAAAACCGCTGGCGGTAATAACCCTTTTAAACCTAACTCTTCTCTTTCCTCTTGCGTGAAAGCTACCCCTTTATTTAAAAGTGGTGTTGATAATACTTCTACTCCTCTTAATGTCGTTTCTAATGAACCATTAGAACTTACTGCAAACTTACTCATAACATCCCTACCTCTATTTATATATGGCATTTCTATATTGTAAACAAAGAAGATGGGCTTGTCCCCTCTCTTTTTTTAATTTTTCTTTAAAAGAGTTGCTCCTGCAATCCCTGGGTGTGTCATTTCAAATGGATCTAGAATTAACTCTAAGTCTTCTTGTGACAATACACCATTTTTCACACAAAGTTCTCGAACGGATTGACCTGTTGCAATTGCTTCTTTCGCAACACGAGCTGCTGCTTCATAACCGACATGAGGGTTCACGGCTGTAATAATTCCTACACTCTTCTCAACGTATTCTTTTAAACGATTTTCATTCGCTTCAATTCCTATTAAGCAATTATCTGTAAAGGCACGGAAACCATTATTCATAATGCTAATAGATTGAAGTAAGTTGAAAACAAGTACTGGTTCCATAACGTTTAATTCTAATTGTCCTGCTTCTGAAGCAAGGCAAATTGTATGATCGTTACCAATTACTTGGAACGCAATTTGGTTAATAACTTCTGGCATAACAGGGTTTACTTTCCCTGGCATAATAGAAGAACCTGGTTGACGAGCTGGTAGCATAATTTCCGCTAAGCCAACGCGTGGACCTGATGCCATTAAGCGAAGGTCATTCGCAATTTTAGACATGTTCATCATACATACTTTTAATGCTGCAGATACTTCAGTGTACGCATCAGTATTTTGCGTTGCATCTACTAAATCTTCCGCACCAACAAGCGGTAATTCACTAATCGTAGCAAGATGTTTTACAACTGCTTCAATATATTCCGGATCTGCATTTAACCCTGTACCAACTGCAGTTGCTCCCATATTTACTTCATATAAATGTTGACGTGATTGCTTAATACGTTTCATATCACGTTCAAGTACACGAGAATACGCTTTAAACTCTTGTCCAAGACGAATCGGCACAGCATCTTGTAAATGTGTACGTCCCATTTTAATAACATGATCGAACTGTTCTGCTTTTAATTCAAATACATCATGCATATAACCCATCGTTTGTAATAGGCCTTCTAACGCATTTAATGTTGCGATATGAATCGCTGTTGGGAATGCATCGTTTGTTGATTGTGCCATATTCACATGGCTATTTGGACTAATATAATGATAGTCTCCCTTTTCCATTCCCAATAATTCAAGGGCACGATTGGCAATGACTTCATTTGCGTTCATGTTCATTGAAGTACCTGCACCGCCCTGAATTGGATCGACGATGAAATGATCGTGCCATTTTCCATCTAGAATTTCTTGAGCAGCTTCTGCAATTGCTTTTCCCTTATTCAATTCCAATCTTCCTACATCTGTATTTGCAATAGCTGCGGCTTTCTTTACAATTGCAAACGCTTTAATTAAGCCTTCATGAATTTTGTAACCTGTGATTGGAAAATTTTCAACAGCACGTAAAGTTTGAATTCCATAATATGACTTGGTAGGTGCTTCCTTTGATCCCAAAAAATCCTTCTCAACTCGCATGTTCTTATTTGTAGTTGACATAATAATTTCTCCCTATATTAAATGTACAGCCGAAAAAAACAGATGAATCCATTATCAATTATCGTCAGATTTAAGTGTTAAATCATATGCTAAAGGTGTTTCAATAATCTCTTTAATTTCTTCTAATTTATTAGTTTTTCCAAGCGTCCACATCACTTTTGCTATGATGGCTTCGGTATTCATATCTCCTGATAATATTACTTGATGCTGCGCCACTTTCCTTCCTACTTCATAGAGAAGTATATCTTCTCCTTCTTCCAAGCATTGAGTAGTAATTACTACAGCAATCCCCATTTCAGACAGTTCTTGAATTTTCGAAAGCAAGTTCCTTCCTTCAAAAGGTAATCCACCGTTACCAAAGCTTTCAATAATGATTCCTTTATACAAATCTTTTAGACAATCAAATATCTCCGGTTTTGTACCTGGATACAATTTCATAAGAAAAACATCTGTACATAAATTAGTATTTACTGAGAGTTCATTATGAATAGAAGTTGGCTTCCAATGATATTTCACTTCATTTTCATTTACTTCAGCAACATATGGATAATTCACACTTTCAAACGCATCATAACTTTTTGTTCGCATTTTAACGGCCCTTGTCCCAATAATGACCCGACTATCAAAAACAATAAACACACCGCCAACATCCTCACAGGAAAATCTAAGGGCATCAGCTACATTTTTCTTTGCGTCTGTCTTTTTAAAACTGATAGGTACTTGTGAGCCTGTTAAAACAACTGGTTTTCTTAAACCTTGAAGCATATAAGAAAGCGCAGAAGATGTATAGGCTAACGTATCTGTCCCATGTGTAATCACAAACCCGTCGTAATCATCATAATGATTAAAAACAGCATTAGCCATTTCTATCCAATGCTCAGGCTGCATATTGGTACTATCAATATTCATTAAGATTTTGCAATCTATTTCTAAGTTTTGGGATGACTTTGAAAAATAATTCAACAATTCCTCAGCTGATAATCCTGGAACAAGCCCTTCATTTCCCTCCACAGATGCAATTGTTCCACCAGTTGCAAGTAATAAAATTCTCTTCATACAAAACACCTCCATAAAATAAACAACTATACATCGTTCGCGAAATGCGTATTTATAATTATCATTATAGAACTTAATTTGAAATAATCAAGGTTTCGTATTCAATACGCGTACTTTTTCTGTTTTTGATTATTTTCTTATGTTATAATTGATTTAATAAAAATAGATGGGGTATGAGACGAATGCTGGAACGTTTATCTGAATTAAGAAAAAATCGAAAATGGTCCTTACAAGATACAGCAGATCGACTTGGGATTGCAAAAAGCACCTATGCTGGGTATGAAAATGGTTATAGATTGCCTTCATTACAATCTTTATCCAAAATAGCAGATTTATTTAATACATCCGTAGATTATATAATAGGCCGAACTGAAAATTTATATCAAAACAAAGATGTAATTGATATTACAAAACTACTGAAAGATCCAGATCAAACACTTGCAATAGACGGAGAAGTACTATCAACTGAAGAAATAATTGACTTTATTGCTTTTATGAGAAGTAAACGCGAACTAAGTTCCAAAAGACTAGAAAATATTTTATCAACATTTGAAAATTGATTGAATAAAGAATAAGAAAGAACGACATTGTACTCTTTAAACTTTGAAGTACTTATACAATTTATTTGTAAACGACATGTATGCGATTAGTGTGGGAATAGTATTAATCAAAATTTATTTTATTAACTTTATATTTATAGTTTACTTTTTTGTTATTTTACGTAAAAAAAGAAAAGTATCCATTTCTAAAAAGATACTTTTCTTTTTTATCTTAGTGTAAACTATGCTGTCCTAATAATTATTCCTTCCTCATTTGAAATAGGCGTCTCATAATTTCTCCACTTACAGAATAATCTTCACGTGCTGATTTCTCTGAGCCAAATATCCTCCAAATTCACTATCTGCTTCAAAACTTATTTACTCAATTACATTTAATTACAGGTGAAATTATAAACTCATTTCTTTGCCTAATACAACAAGTTTCTTTTTATTTCCCGAATAAATAAACCCTTATTTAATTATGTTATAAATTCACATCAACATATCCTATGCCCACATTATTCTTCCGTTTCATAATGGACTGGTAACAATAACATCCAACGAACAAATGTATTTTCCCATGGGTTCACCTTTTCTTCACGCCTTTGTTTCACTAATTTTGGAATCTCCACAAAATGATTTTCAATATCGTCGCTTAATACTTGTTGTGTTTTAATATTTCATAATTTCTCGACTGCGTCAAATGAGTCGTAATAAGAAAATAAATGGAAATGATTTTGTGGACTGGAGCAAGCACTCTATCATTAGCTTTGGAATTAGATGAATGAAATTGAAAATAAAAAAACAGCAACTTTTATGCAAAAAATAGGGAGACATAAGGAACTATTGTGAGGTCGAAAGGCGCCGCCTTGTTTCTTGCTATCGATAATGAGCTGTTATGTAAATTTCACATGAATACAATATGCATAATTTTTGTTCTTTTTTGGAAATATAAAATTGTACGGTTTATAAGAAAAAGCATGGAATAATGAGAAATAATGAACCTTCTAAAAATAGCAATCCTGAATTATGGATAAGGAAGTGACCCACGAGCAGCTGCAGAGAAAGTGAAAACACCAGATATCTGGTTAACTGTAATTTTAGGTGGGCTAGTCGCGATGATGATAGGCGTTATTGTAGTTAAATTAGGTCAACAGTTTTCAGGAAAAACCTTTTATCAATATAGCCAAGAAATTGTAGGGAAATGGATGGGCGGGTTACTAAGTTTACTCCTTGTATGTTATTTTGTAATGATGTGTGGGTTTCATACTCGTGCATTAGCAGAAATAACAAGTTTCTTTTTGTTGGAAGGTACCCCGCCTTGGGCCATCGTGATGTCATTTATGTGGGTGAGTCTCTATCTAATCATGGGCGGCATAAATCCCATTGCGATTGGATTTTTTTTGTTGGTTACCTTTATAAGTTTTAAAATATTTGAGATAAATAATCTGCGCCCGGTACTGGGATTGGGAATCATACCAGTACTAAAAGGAATCAAAACAACCGCTCTCTCATATACAGGTTTTGAAAGCATGTTGATTATAATGGCGTTTATGAAACAGCCAAATAAAGCAGTAAAAGCTGTTCTAGTTGGAATTTCTATCTCACTGATCGTTTACTTGATAACTGTTATAATAGTCATCGGTGTGTTTTCCATCGATGGAGTGATAACAAGAACATGGCCGACGGTTGACCTCATGCGAAGTTTTGAAATACCTGGTTTGTTATTTGAACGATTTGAGTCTTTTTTGCTCGCAATATGGATTATGAAAATGTTTACTTGCTTTAGCATTGGTTATTATGCTGCTTCTTTGGGACTGGCGCAACTTTTTCAAAAGAACATTCATCCATTTATATTTGGTTTACAACCGCTGTTACTTCTACTTGTCTTAAAATTAAAAAAGAGCAAGCAGCTTAATTGAAAAAAGACAAAACCCGTTAGGGCTTATTACGTATGCGAATTTTTAAATAATCTACACTGATCCCCTATAAAAAGTAAAAAACTCCCCTGAAAATTTTCTAATGCAGTCTTAGCTTGATGGGCATGCGGCTGTACCCCTATATACCTCTCTTATAACAAATAAAAAAAGAGCTTTAATTCAAGCTCTTTTTAAATTAAGCAATAAATATTTCATTTTTATATTAATCCCAAAATTAGCATGCATGCATTTATATTTTTACTTGTTCTATACTTACATTACAGATTAATAAATTAATATCTTATTTTTTAGAATTTATTTTTTCTTCCAATTTCTTAAATCTCATTCGCTTGTTACAATCATTTTCCTTTTATTGTTAAGTAATTAATTTATTTCTCAACAAAGATATTCAATATGTATACACTTCTAATCATGCTTGGAACTTACATTAAATAACAAACTTTAATAAGTTAAGGTCCTTACAAGGCGAAAATCCAATAAAAAAGTACACCACTTTCTTTAAGTGATGTACTTTTTTATTTAACAGAGTAATTCTTCCTTTTTACTTTCTTCTTAATGGATTTATAACTTCAACGATTTTACCATCTTCTTTGTATACACGTGGAATTCTTCGGTCTAACATACACGTTATCTCATAGTTAATTGTCCCTAACGTATCAGCAATCTCTTCTACTGTAATCTCTTCATTACCTTGCTGACCATAAAAGACAACCTCAGCTCCAACATGTAAAGGCATAGCTTTCGTCACATCAAGCATGAGTTGATCCATACAAACCCGCCCAATAATAGGTACTTTTACACCATTAACTAGCGCATATCCTTTATTTGATAATTGACGGCTAAATCCATCTGCATATCCAATTGGAATTGTAGCAATCCATTCATCACCTGTCGCAACGTAAGTATTACCATAACTTACACCACGCCCCTTTTTCGCATGTTTCACATGAGCTACTTTTGACTTTAATGTTAAAGCTGGTTGAAGTGAAACTGTTTTATGGTCCACTTCTTTTGATGGATACATTCCATATACCCCTATTCCAACTCGAACCATGTTTTGAAATTCGTTATCTAGCTCCATTGTTCCTGCACTATTGGAGCTATGAATGAGCGGCAAATGAATCCCCATATCTTTCGCAGTATTTACAGCCTTCTCAAATAAACCTTTTTGCATAAAAGTATATGCTTTATCTACTTCATCAGCAGTTGAGTAATGTGTAAACATTCCTTCTACTTCTACATGTTTCATTTCTTTCAATTCTTGAAGAAACGGTGTCACTTCTTCTTCTTGTAAGCCAATTCTACTCATACCTGTATCAATTTTAATTTGAATACGTGCTTTCTTTTGCAGACGTTCCGCTATGCGGTCAATATTTCTTAAATCCTCAGTCCGATATACTGTCATCATAATATCGTATTCAATTGCATCTTCTACAGCTTCTTCTGGCGTATAGCCTAAAATTAAAATTGGTACAGTAATTCCTGCTTCACGCAGTTCAATTCCTTCATCTATAAAAGCAACAGCAAGATGACTTATTCCAGCTTTAATCGCTGCTTTTGCAATTTCAATAGCCCCATGACCATATCCATTCGCTTTTACTGCTGCCATCATTGCAATGTTTTCATCGCTTACACGTTTTTTAAATTCTCTTACATTATGTTTTACAGCATCTAAATTAATTTCAATAATTGTATTTCTTCCGTATCTTGAAATCATTATTCTAACTCCTAACTCAATAATTCCATTCTATTTATCATTCAATAGGACATTTAACAATATAATACTTTTCATTTTTTTCGTCAAACTACACGAATTTTCGAAATTTTTAGTATGATATAATACTCTTAAGATAATATTATAAACGGATGTGAGGAGAAATTCAATGTTTGTTCAAGCCACACTGCACCAATTAACATTCGGAATCGATTCTACAATACAGATGTTAGAACACGTTACTTCCGATGAATTACAACATCGCCCTATCACAAACAAGCGATCCCTCTTTGAAATTTATACACACTTATCTCTTATTTGTTATGCCGATCTTCCTATTTTAAACGGGGCATCATTGAATTGCCCAATAGAAAAGGAACGGTTTTCCGTCCCTTTCTATTTCTCTTATTTTTCATTAATAGTTTACTTTCTCTACATCCCAATAATACTTGCTAAACGCTTCTGCTAGTACATCAATAGAGTTATACAATTCTTCTAATGTATTATCAACACCACCAACCTCTACAAGTAGAGCGTTTGGGGATAAATCTTGATTATATGTACCATCCCCCTTATTTTTGTCTTTTTTAAAAATGCCTCGGCTGAGTCCATAATAATGGTTATCTAAATATGAGTTAATTGCGTTTGCAATTCTCATATTTTCTTCTCGCCCTTCATTTTCCATCCCAATAATGAAATAAAGTCTTGCGTATGACTTTCCATTAATCACTTTTGTTGTAACATTCTTACGCTGATCATCTCGGTGAATATCAATGGGAAATACGATTTGCTTATTTTGAGCTAGCGCTTCTTTTACATATCCATGCGATGCTTTATAAGCCTGATACCATTTCATCTTTTTCTGCGCTAATAAATCTCCCATGTTTGTCTTATCATGTAAAGCTTGAATTCCTTGTCCTTCTAATTGCTGTTTTAATCTCGTACCAAGGAGTGAAACATTTACATCCGGACTCGATGCTTCATCTGGAATTTTTGCTCCAGGTAATAACGGTAAAAACGATTCCCAACTATGCGTATGATAAATAAATACTGCATTTTTTCCCTCTATAGCATTTCCTTTCTTTTGAATAGGATTATTCTTTTCTGCTTCCTTAACTTTTTCTTTAGCCACTTCACGCTCTTTCGTAATTTCTTCTATCGGTACACTTGATTCATTTGGTATATTTGTATAATCTGTTCCTTCTCCAGCTACAAGAATGTCAGAATAATAGTTTGCCATTCCTGGTATTTCTTTTCCCATAAAAGTTCGAATATCTTGCAAACGCATATCTGTTGTTAATGAAAACAATAACGCTCCTACTGATTCTCGTTTCTTTGTTTGAAAATATTCAAAAGAAAAATAATGATTTTCCATTTCAATCATTTGCATAAATCCTTGTAAGGAAATTTTTCCAAACCATTGATTCACATAATATGATTTCATTGTATGTAACATCGTTGTAACTAACGATGCAGCCACTAAAATGAAAAATGCATAAGAACACAATAAAATTATTATCTTCTTACTATGTGCCTGAGAATGTACAAAATACTTTTTCATCGTACCACCCTTTCTATACATGGGTATGTACAAGCTTTATGCGATATACATTCTGATTTACACTATTATGTCCTGCACGTTTTGAAGATTAAATATATGCACATACTATCTAATTCGTATATGTATTTTCAGCTTCATCTTATTCAGAAATAAAGAATTACAAACATCCACTCCAAAAAAAGAAGAGAAATGGCAAGCATTTCTCTTCTTCGTTTCTATTGTTCTGTTGTCGTATCTATAGAAGGCTGCTTTTTCTCTTTAAACAGCTCTCCAATTGCTCCTAAGCTTCCTAATGTTTCAACGGCATTTGATGGAAGGAACACCTTGTTTGCTGGCCCTTTTGCAATCTCAGTTAGAGATTCAAACGACTTGTACGCAAGAATACGCTCATCAAGTCCTGCTTGGCGCAGCATTTGAATACGATTTTGTTCAGCTTTCGCAATTTCTTCAATTGCTTTTGCTTCCCCTTGTGCTTCTAATTCTTTCGCTTGTCGCAAACCTTCTGCCTCCCGAATGCGCGCTTCTTTGTCACCTTCAGCCATTAAAATTTTACTTTGTTTTTCCCCTTCCGCACGAAGTACTTTATCTTGTTTTGCTGCTTCTGCTTCTAGGATAATTGCACGTTTATTACGTTCTGCTTTCATTTGTTTTTCCATCGCTGCTTGTATGTCTTTTGGAGGATTAATATCAACAACCTCAACGCGTTCAATACGAACGCCCCATTTTTCTGTTGCTTCATCAAGCGCTAAACGAATTTCTGTTGAAATTTTCTCACGACCAGATAACGTTTCATCAAGCTCCATTTTCCCAATGATTTGTCGCATTGTTGCAGATGTAATATTACGAACCCCAAATTCATAATTTGAAATTCCATATGTCGCAAGCTCTGGATCAACAATTTGGAAGAAAATAATCGTATCAATCTCAACTTGTACATTATCTTTTGTAATTACTTTTTGCGGTGGTACATTCGTTTGTTGAATACGCAAATCATGATAAATACGTACGCGATCAATAACTGGGATAATCATATTTAAACCCGGATGCATAATGCGCTGAAATTTACCTAGACGCTCTACAACCCCTACTTTTTGCTGCGGAATAATTTTAATTGTTAACACAATAAATACAATAACAATTAATGCTAAAATAATCGATAATGTTAAACCAATCATTATAGTTCACACTCCCTTTTCACATGTACAACTGTACTATTCCTTTTTACAACAATAACGCTTTCTCCATCTAAAATTGGTTCATCAGAAACAGCAGTCCACATATCTCCATCTATTTTCACAATGCCATTTGCTTCATTTGTAATCGTTTTCACTATTATACCTTTTTTACCAACAAGTTGATCAACTGCATCTGTATACCCTTTTGCCTCCCGAAAATTCTTGGAAATACGTTTTGTAAAGATTGTCAAAATAAGACTGACAATAGATGCTATAACCACTTGGAGAAGCAAAGAATTGGGTACAAATAGTGCAATTAGACCTCCGACCACTGCACCTATTCCAATCCACAATAAGTAAAACGTAACAGTCAACATCTCTGCGATAAATAAAAGCCCGGCAATGACAAACCAAATCACCCATCCTGCCATGTACAACCCTCGCTTCCATTCTATTTTTTATATGTATATGAGAGAAAGAAAACTTTATCACGTCGTATCAAATAACCGTTAAAAAGCTAAGGCATCCATACACAAATAATAGAATTTTACTATCATTAAAAGGCATACCGTGTCCCATCGATTAATAGATGAAGAACACATTAAAATGTTATATTAATATATTCTTCATTACGCATGATAAATCCTTTCAAAAAATGACAAAAAAGTATTTTTTCAAAAATGAAACCATAAAATAAATAACCTAGATAAGACAAAATAACATTATTTAAATGTACATTTCCTACATATCAGCTAATTCGGTCATATATACGTCTTACTGTTGTTTACACTATGCTGTTTATCACTTATCGATACTTAACAGCAAAAAAGCGATATCTCTTAAATAGAAATATCGCTTTCTTGTTTACGTATATACTTTTCTTTTATAAAACATCGTCATTCCGCCATTTCCCCCTCAAAATTTAGGGGAAACAAAGAGGAGAAGATGGACCCCCCACTGATGGAAGTTTCACTTTATCCCGCATTAACGGGCAGTAAGACCCCTTAGAGAAAAGCGAAGAAGATAAGTTTGGGATAACTGCCCGTAAAAGCCCGATTGGTTCAACTAACCATCAGTGGGGGATGAGGCTCCCCACTGATGGAAGTTTCACTTTATAACTTCTTCTAAAGTGAACTGATTCTCATATAAATACATCGCATATGGATTCCCAACGTAACGAACATGCCACGGCTCATACGTATATCCTGTTATGGCTTCTTTTTCTTTCTCATAACGGATAATAAAACCAAATTTATGAGCATTTTCAGCAAGCCACTTTCCTTCCTTCGTATCTCCAAATAAAGGCTCTAATTGAAAATTTGCAGATTGTGATGTAATGTCGATTGCTAATCCTGTTTGATGTTCACTTGTACCGGGAACTGCACTAGACATCGCTGTTTTTGCTTCCCCATCTTGTTTTTTATACATCGTATTTAATGCTTTTTGCCGTTCAAATGAACGAAATGCGGAAACAGCATATAAAAAGATTTTTTCACTATTTGCTTGTTGAAACATGCGCTCTAATTCTGCAGCAGCTTCTTTACGCATTTTCTTTTTTTCATTATCGCCTTCATATAAAAAACGAACTTTTGGTATAACTAAATCGTGCGGTTCATACAAATGTGGTAAACGCCTTTTCTTATTCACTAGGACAAGAGTTGAGTCTGGATTGTTAACAACCGCAAGTCCTCCCTCTACTTTTGCAATTGTTTCTTGTACCTTCGGAAAAACAACGTTTCCTTGCGCTTCTATCGCTTGTTTTTCCTTATACTCTCTATATTGCAGCATTGCAATCGTAATCGTTCCAATGACAATCGCTATACTAAACAACATCCATTTTTTCTTCATATAACATCCTTTTATTCTAATAATTTTTCCACACAATACTCATCAATTTCTGTTACGCTCCATAACGGTTAATTCTAAACATCACATACCACATATTTTTTCCCATTCTCTCATCCTTTTAAACCATTCTCTTCAAATTATTTCCAAATTCCAAGTATACTTTTGCTTCTTATACTGCGATTTACCTATTCATTACGATTACGTTGTTTACATAATAAAATTATTTGCAAGAATCACTTTATAAATGAACATTCGCTACTTTTTTTCTAATTCCTTTCCCTTTTCCATAAGATAAAGAGACAAATTTCGATGCAAAACAAATAGCGTAAGCAACATTTGCTTACGCTTAACCATTCACTTTCTCCGCTTGCCAATAGTACTCACTAAATGCTTCCGCAAGTATGTCTATACTACGATTAAGTTCCTCTTCTGTATTATCAACACCGCCTACTTCAATTAAAATCGCTTGACCAGATAAATCTTGATTGTAGACCCCATTTCCTGAACTAAAATCTTTTTGAACTACTCCTCGGCTCAATCCAGGATACTTTTCCTTTATTGACTCATGCAGCGCTGTTGCCAATTGCAAGTTTTTTGCATAATTTTTGTTTCCCTTCCCAATAACAAATGCCAACTTTGCATATGATTTATCACCAATCTGTTTCGTCGTTACATCTTTCCTTGCACTGTCTCTATGCATATCAATAAAATATTGAAGCTGTCTATTGCTCGCCATTGCTTCTTGCACAATCTCACGAGACATTTTATAAGAGCTATTACTGTTTAATCCTTTACTAATTAATTTCCTACCTACATCCGTTGTATCATTTACTGCTCCAATTCCGTGACTTTCAAGCTGTTCACGAAATCTGTTTCCAAACAAAGAAATATTTGTTGTTGAACTCGTTGCTTTATTAGGATCCGGGTTATTCGTTAAATTTAATAATGGCAAATATGACTCCCAGCTATGTGTATGATAAATAAATACGATTTGCCTATTTCCTGTCGTTTGTGCTGGCTTCGGTTTCTCTTTATTCGATTCTGTATTTTGAGGTTGCCCTTTCTCTCCTGTCCGCTCTTTTACAAGCTCTTCTAGAGGTACACTCGATTCAATTGGCAAATTCGCATAATTTGTTCCTTCTCCAGCAATCACAATTTCCGTATCATATTTCGAAAACCCTGGGAGTTCTGTCCCAATTAAACTACGGACGTCATCAAAGCGGATATTTGTCGTTGCAGATAAAAGAAACGAAGAGATAGAAAAATCTGCGTTTAAATGACGATATTCTTGTGTAAAGTAACGATTTTCTGAACCAAGCACATACATATATCCATTCATAGAAAGGTCATTTAACCATTTATATAAATACGTTGACTTTGTTTCTTTTAATGATGTTACAATCATACTAACAAACAAAAAAGCAGCCATCATTCCTATTAAAAATAGAAAAATAAATTTTGGAAGACTTGTCCGTTTTACATAAAAATAGCTTCGATTCATTAAATCACCCTCTCTCTATGAACATATGTACAAGCTATAGAGAATAGACCAAAGAAATTTTGGCAATATTGGCAATGAGGTGAAAAGAATTGAAGCTGATAATTGGATTATTTCCTATTATATTATCTTGTTTTTTTGTCTTACTTGCGGTACATCCACGCATTCGCATTTTGTTAGATCTATTTGCATACGTTTGTTTATATGGATTTGGCATTATTGTTTCATTAGTTGTATACGATGTATTACTTCAACATACTGTTTTTATGACAACAATACATCGTATATTTTTAAATCCCCTGTTTCTGCTTACTGGTGCGTATATCGGTATATACGTTTTATATTTGATACTGCATAAACTCATTTCAAACGTAAGAAATTAAGGGAAGGTGATTTGATGAAAACGTTTATATGCTAATATATAATGTAGAAAATGTATTTATCGTAAACGTGATCTCCTTACAGTTGCTTTTTCACTACTTGAAAATTTTCTGCTGCACACTTTAAATATGTTTTTCTATGTCCCCTCCGACTTTTTAGCTGATCGCTGTCCCATTCGGCACTTCCATACCTGGTTCCAATAAAATAACGTCGCCTTTTTCAGGAACACCACCAAGCACAAGTACTTCAGATTTGAATCCAGCCACTCGTTTTGGCGGAAAATTAACAACCGTAACAATTTGCTTTCCAATGAGTTCTTCCGGTGTATATCGTCGCGTGATTTGCGCACTTGACTGTTTCATTCCAAGTTCACCAAAATCAATCTCCAACTTAATAGCGGGTACTCGAGCTTCAGGAAATACTTCTGCTCGATAAATCGTTCCAATACGAATATCTAATTTCAAAAAATCTTCAAAAGTAGCCATTTCAATACTCCTCCTTACCATTTATATTAGACAGTTACTTTTATTTCCCTTCAAAAAGAAAGATGCCTATGCACCTTTCTTTTTTACTCCCTACAATTCTTTCAAACTAGATAAAAAAATCCATCTCCTATTTCCAGAGATGGATTTCCCTCTTACTCTACAATTTCCACTTCTCGTGAATTTTTCATTTCTTCCACATGTATAACACGGAACCCGTGATCTTCTAAATCTTTTAAAAGTGGTTGTAATTCTTCTGCCGCAAATCCTTCTCCTAATGTAAACATAATTCTACGTACATATAGTGCGTTGTTATCAAATGTCATTAGACTTTGAATTCCACTATACTTTTTCAGTACAGTTGATAGCTTTTGAATAGCACCATTATAATCTTGCGTCCCGATCATAACTGAATACACACTAGAGTGAAGGCCCCATGCATCTTCTAATAACTCAAATACTTTTTTATGTGTTAAAATACCAAGAAAAAATCCGCTATCATTTACAACAGCAATATATGGTAACTCTTTAATTGTAAAGAACACTTTAAAGAATGAAGAATCTTCTTTGACATATCCATCTTTATTGCGCAATAACTCTTTCACATTATCATTTAAAGAACCTTTATATTCTAAAATATCTACTTTATAAATATTCCCTAAGAATGTTTCTTCATTTTTATCTAGAACTGGAACACAGCGATATCCTGTTCTATTTAAATGATCTAGCGCTTCTTGTAACGTATATGTATCCTTACAAAATAACACTTCTTTTTTTAAAACATAGTTTCCCTTTACCCTCATAAAAATCCCCCTTATGTTAAAATATATTCTGTGTCATAAATATATAATATTTTCAGAAAAAAATAAATAATTTATTTAACTTTTCTGACTTCTTTTATTATCTTTCATCATTTCTTCATAAATATTTCATTTTTTCAACAAATATGGAAGGAAATATTATATGAAAATTTTCTTTCCTATCGAAAAGAGATTGTATCTTCCAAAAAGAAACGTTAAAATAATAGTAATAATTTTCTGAATTTTATAAAAGTAGGTGAAATATATAGTGTCTTCTATTATCTCTTATGTGTATCGTTTTCTTTTGGGCTTTATAGCTATTATTCTTATTAGTCCAATTCCTGCTGTTCTTCTAAACAACAAACAATCCTATTTTGAAGTACTATATACCATCATCCATCATTTGGTACATTTTCGTTCTATCTCTATTCCGATGACAGATTGGATTCATGAATCATTCTTTTTTTCTTCTTACCAACCACACGATATATCAAAATCATTTAATTTACATGAAAATTCACCCCCGTTGTTCCCGTACATATGGAAATTATATTTTTTATCTATGATGCGATTCTTACTTTCACTTACTATCGGTTTTCTCATCAGTCTTAAAATTGGTCGATTTTTTATTAAATTATCTCCTAAAAATAGAAAACGTTTTTCATTTTTACGCTGGATTCCATTTTCATTTGGTACTGTCCTACTACAATGTAT
The DNA here is from genome assembly GCF_050474045.1 of Bacillus sp. S2(2024). NCBI lineage: Bacteria > Bacillati > Bacillota > Bacilli > Caryophanales > Bacillaceae > Bacillus > Bacillus sp. S2(2024). The sequence goes on along the minus strand of NZ_JBFLUS010000003.1, from coordinate 1,622,355 downwards.
CATCATGACGCTTTTTCTATTCACAGCATCGTACATATCTTTTCCATACCTTTCTTCCCTTTTAATCATTTGTAGTACGTCCATGATTATTATTATACAAGCCATCAAAACATGGATTCCTTTCTTATATACAGTACAAGAAACAACTCATGTGCATGATTCAGCTTTTTTTAGTAATACACTTTTTACTTCGCTGCTTGCAAGCCATAAATCTATCGTTAGTTCCATATTGATTTCCTTTATATATATGGAATGCATTTTTCATGTAAATGGATTATTTCAATTGATTGTACAGTATTGCGTTAGCTCACCAATACTTGTTACAATAGGGCTTTTATTGCTGTATATCCCATACATGCTGATTTCTCTCTTACAAATATTATGGAAAAGAAATCGCCATATTGCGCATATTCATGCACTATCACGCACAACAATAAAGTGAAACTTCCATCAGAGGGGGGCTTTATCCTCCTCTGATGGAAAGCTCTTATCAATCGGGCTTTTAGGGGCAGTTATTCCCTACCTCTCTTCTTCGCTTGTCTTTGAATCTTGAGGTGGGGGGCTTACTGCCCGCGAATAGCAGGATAAAGTGAAACTTCCATCAGTGGAGGGGTTTTCATCCCCCACTAATCATATTCTTACGACCATCTTTTTGTAAAATTTCACATTTCTCCCTCCTTTCTTTGACTATTCTTTCCTTTTCCATATATTATTAAAGTAAAACTTTTATTCAGGAGGTGACATCTTTATTCTAAGTTTAGAATAAAGAATATCCTTGGACATACTAAAACTTTTTCTCATCGCTTTACTCATTCTTATTTCCGGCTTTTTCGTTGCATCAGAGTTTGCTGTTGTGAAAGTACGCAAAAGTCGGATTGACCAACTTGCCAATGAAGGTAGTAAACAAGCAATCCTAGCAAGAAAAGTTATTTCCAATTTAGATGTATACTTATCTGCTTGTCAGCTCGGTATTACCATTACTTCATTAGGACTCGGTTGGCTTGGTGAACCTACTGTGGAGCATTTATTGGAACCGCTTTTTGAAAAAATGAATATAACAGGTTCAATGAAACAAACCTTATCAGTTATTATAGCTTTTAGCGTCATTACATTCTTTCACGTGGTACTAGGTGAACTCGTTCCAAAATCATTTGCTATTCAAAAGGCCGAACAAATTACATTGAAGTTCGCAAGACCTTTAATTCTATTCGATAAAATAATGTATCCTTTTATTTGGTTATTAAATAGCACAGCACTCTTTTTCACAAAACTATTTGGATTACAACCGGTAAAAGAAAATGAACTTTCTCACTCTGAAGAAGAGTTACGCCTTATTTTAAGTGAAAGCTATAAGAGCGGAGAAATTAATCAATCTGAATATAAATATGTAAATAATATTTTTGAATTTGATGATCGAATTGCAAAAGAGATTATGGTTCCACGTACTGAAATGATCTGTTTATCAACTGAAAATTCATTAGCAGAAAATATGGAAATTATCGCTACCGAAAAATATACACGTTATCCCATTATCGGAAAAGATAAAGATGATGTTGTCGGAATGATTAATACAAAAGAAATCTTTCATGATCAAACAAAAGGGGCCAGTAAGCCGCTAGAGTCATACATACATCCCGTTTTAACAGTATTCGAAACTGTGCCAATTAAAAAGGCACTCATTCATCTACAAAAAAATCGTGTCCAACTAGCAATTATTATGGATGAATATGGTGGAACTGCAGGTCTTCTTACAATGGAAGATATTATTGAAGAAATTATTGGTGAAATTCAAGATGAATTTGATATAGATGAAACACCAATGATCGAGAAACGGAATCCAACATTAACATTACTTGACGGAAAAGTACTTATTTCTGATGTAAACGATATGTTTGGCCTTCATATCAATGATAGGGATTTAGATACAATCGGAGGCTGGTTCTTGTCACAAACAATTGACGTAAATATTGAGCCAGGCCATATTATTCAATATGAAAATTATCAGTTTAAAGCATTAGAATTAGATGGCCATCAAATAAAAAAAATTGCCGTTAGTAAAATAGATACACAAAAAGGAGCTACACTGTGAACGTCTTATTAACTATATGTATTATCGCTTGTTTCATTATATCGTTCATAGCGTTTATTTATCCGATTATTCCAGGTATACTTGCTTTATGGGCTGGATTTTGTATTTATCAATTTGGTATTAACGACTTAGAATTAACAAGCTCATTTTGGTTTATTCAAATTGTATTTACAATTATTATTTTCACTACTGATTTTATTACGAATAGCTATTTCTTAAAAAAGTACGGAAGTACAAAATGGAGCGAACGTATCGGCATGATTTCTATTATTGTTGGATCGTTCTTTTTCCCGCCATTTGGGCTAATTATTATCCCATTCCTTTCCGTTTTCGTAACAGAATTAATGCATAAAAAAGCACCACAAGAAGCCTTTATGGTTGGGGTTGCAACAGTTATCGGATTTTTAAGCAGCACAATAGCTAAAGCGATTTTACAAATCATTATGATTATTATATTTGTATGCTATATTATTTTTTAGCCATCCTTATGATAAGGATGGCTTTTTAATAGGCAATGCCCACCCGTTTTTTATAATGAATATCATGGTAAAGTAATTGATAAGCAAAACGGGCTGTATCTCCAACTGTGATCTTCACACCACCTAGTGGTAACACATCTTCTTCAGTTCGATAAGTAGCTATTTCTTCTCCATCTATTAAGTGTGTTGGACAGACAATCGTCCATTGTAATTTGCTATCCTTTAAAGCCAAATAAGCTGCTAAATGGTCTTCTGCTGCTGCCGTTGTCTTTCGACGTGATTCACTGGATTGAAAGCGATATAATTGCGGATTCGAACGTGCCTGTAAAATTCCAGCCGTTCCAATTGTTATAATTCTTATAATCCCTGCCTCGTTCATAGCGTCTATAATATATGGCAAACTTTTTGATAACGTTCCGTTTCCATCGGTACCAAGTGCACTAATTACAACATCTGCTCCCTTTACACACTCTCTCACATCTTCTTCATTCCATACATTTCCTTCTATTACACGAAAATTCTCATGTTGTATTTGTAGCTTCTCTTTATTTCTCACAAGCGCTGTCACCTTATGATTATCCCGTAATGCAAATTTTACAATTTCGACTCCAACTCGACCTGTCGCCCCAAATAAACATATATTCATACTAACTCACACCCTTTCACTCTCTCTATTGTTTCTGAAAAAGCAAAAATACACAACAAAAAAGCTTTCTCATTGATCGAGAAAGCTTCTATCATCATATAACACTTATTTCTTTTCACTAGAGCTAGAGGAACTATCTTTTGAATCTTTCGAACCGTTATCTTTTACTTCTCCACTCGTTTCTTTATCCTTGCTTGTATCTTCTTGTTGCGTCGTCTCTTCCTTTTTCTCATCTTTACTACAACCTACCATAAATAAAGAGCTAGCAAGTGCAACGGCAGTTAACGATTTAACCCATTTATTCATTTGCTTATCCCCCTTTTGATAGAATATGTACATTCTTATATTACTTTTCTATTTTGAAGAAAATATTAGAGATTAGTAAAGAAATGGTAAATAAATTATGAATTTTTCCAAAAATCACAAATGAACTATTTTAATTTCTTTCTCATTTCGTTTATACTAAAAAAAATTCGGAAGAAAGGTTGATTGAAATGGAACTTGGATTACAAGGAAAAACAGCGCTAGTTGTTGCATCAAGTCAAGGACTAGGAAAAGCAATCGCTATTCAACTTGTTACAGAAGGCGCAAATGTAATGTTGTTGAGCCGTAACGAAGAGAAATTACAAAAAATCCAAAAAGAACTCACTCAATTGAATACTGGAAACGTTGCTTATACTGTATGTGACATAACAAATACTGAACATATTAAGCAATCCGTAGAACAAGTCATCCGAACATTCGGAACGATTGATATTTTAATAAACAATGCCGGAGGTCCAACACCAGGTACATTTGAACAATTATCAGACGAAAATTGGTATCGTTCATTTGAATTAAATTTATTAAGCTACGTTCGGATGATTCGTGAAGTACTTCCACACATGAAAAAGAACGGCGGAAAAATTATTAATATTGCTTCTTCTTCTATCAAAGAGCCAATTCCTGGTCTACTTCTATCTAACACATTTCGTGTAGGTATTACAGGCTTAACAAAAACGCTCGCTTCTGAATTTGCACCGTATAACATTTTAATTAATACGATTGCACCAGGACGAATTGCTACTGAACGCGTTGCTTCTCTTGATACTATGGCTGCTCAGAAACGAGGTATTTCAGTAGAGGAAGTACAAAAAGAATCCAAAGCAGCCATTCCACTCGGAAGATACGGGCAACCTTCAGAATTTGCGACATTTGCCACATTCCTTGTATCCGATGCAAACACCTATATGACGGGTCAATCCTTTTTAGTAGATGGTGGCATGGTAAAAGGATTATAAAGAGTTTGAATTTCAAAAATTTAATTTTTGTTACATATTGAATGAAAAATAACAAAAAGACAGCGGTACCGCTGTCTTTTTCATCCATATTTCTCCACATCAATCCTTGTTTTCATGCTATACTCTTTTTTCATAACATATTGCCACACGCTGTATGCGTTTCGATTCATTTTCAAAAAACAACTTTCTAAAAAAGAACGAAATTCTGGATTTGCCACTTGGATCGCCACCTGTGCATACCCAAGTGCCAATCGCTTCAAATGTGAAATATACGAAAAGGCAATTTCTATATCATCTTTTTGTCCACTATAGTTCGTATGCACTGTTTCAATTGATGATGAAACTGGATACTTACCAATAACATGCTGTACATTTTCACCTTCTTGAAAGTTAATCTGTTCATTATACGCTTGTAATAAGTATGGTAAATGTTGCTGTAACAATTCTTTTAATTCATTATCACATACTTCTTTCATATACTCACCAATTACACATATTACTTCATAGCTATAACTCATGAGTTCGTCAATATAATCCATTCAATATTTCCTCCTCTCTACTGATATGTATGCTATAAATAGAACGACAGAACTTTTGATACTCTTGCAAGAAACTTATCCCACATATTCATTTTTTCAAAGTCTTTCTCTGAAAATTGTTTTGCTTCCTGGAAATCCCTTTGCAAACTACGTTGTATTTCACCAATGATTTTTCCTTCATAAATAAAACAATCTGATTCTGCATTTATATAAAAACTACGATTATCAAAATTCGCAGTTCCGATATCTGCAAACTTATCATCAATAAGAGTCACTTTCCCATGAAAGAAACCATCTCGATATTGATATATTTCTGCTCCAAAACGCAGTAATTTTTCCAAATAAGAATAAGCTGCCTGCTTTAATAGCAAAGCATCACTTTTGAAAGGGACAAGAATTTGTAATCTTACTCCCCTCTGCAATGCATTTTGTAATCCCGTCATCATTTCTTTACTGGGCACAAAGTAAGGAGTTGCAATAACAATTGATGTTTTCGCACTTTGTATCATCTCTTTGTAATATGTCGTCCATAAACCTTTTCCATCTGTAAATACATATCGATACTTGTTACTTCCTTGTATAGCCGTTATCTCATATGGGGATAACTCTTTCCCAGTATCCAATTCCCAATCTTTTGCAAACTGGCTTTTCATATCCTGTGCACCTGAACCAGTAATACGAACATGGTAATCACGCCATTTTCCAAAACGACGATCCTCGCCAAGGTATTCATTCCCTATATTGAATCCCCCTACATATGATATATTCCCATCTACTACCGCAATGCGGCGATGATTGCGATTATGAAGTGTATAAAAGAAATTTTTAAAACGAGGCTTTTTACTAAACGTAAATTGCACACCACTCTGCTCTAATTCTTGTATCGTTTTTTTATTTATTTTATATCCTCCAACCCGGTCCACAGACAATTTCACATCAACACCTGAAGCTGCTTTTTGCTTTAATAATTGTAAAAATTTTTTACTTACCTTATCTTTACCTACAATATAAAAATGAAGATAAATATACTGTTTCGCCCGATCAATATCAGCAAAAAGATCTCGATATAAATCATTTCCATCTACATAAAGCTTAAAATCACCATAACGAATCTGTGATATCTGATTTTCTTTTACACTGTTTCTGCCTACCTCTACATCTGCGTTCATCCATATCACCAAAATTCCTATACATAAAAGGAGGACCAGAAGTTGTCTCATCAAAAATCCTTTCCTTTCAAATCATCATTTTTATAGGTTTCCCCCTCACTATATCCCTATTCAATAAAAAACATCATTTACATGGCATATATCCCTGTCAAATCATTCTGAAAGTGCATATTGTATTCTGTAACCTAAAACAAAAGGAGGAAAAAACAATGGGCTTTGGAGTTCACGGCGGCGGGTTTGCGTTAGTTGTTGTATTATTTATCCTCTTAATTATTGTGGGTGCTGCTTGTTTTTGCTAACTAGCTATCCACTTCATACAACTTTTATGTAGACCAAAAAACTATGAAAAAGAACATCTAGTGATTAGATGTTCTTTTTCTGTTTATAATGATAATATGAACCTTTCATCAGTGGAATTTTTCTGTATCCCCCACCTAATCTTTGCTTTTAGCATAACTTTGAGGTAAGGATATTACTGTCCACGAATAGCGGGGAAAATTTTATAAAGTTTTCATTTATAAAAAAGAAGCCGATTTTATGAATCGGCTCCTCGGTATACATATGGATCTTTTGGAGATTCTACTGTACTCCATTTTGTAACTTCTAATACAGGTATATTTGCGTGAAACGGTTGATAAAACTCTGTTGAAATTGTTCCTTCAACTTGAATCCAATCATCATTCTTCCACTGAGCATCTTCTGGTTTCTTGACCAGCATCCCATACACACCTGAATCAGCAACACAGTGAATAATTCCAAAGCGGAATACAAAGTATTGTTCTTTTTTAGAAGAATCATCACGGAATACAAACCCCTTAAAAGAAATGGTTTTACCCGTGAATTGGCCAGGATAGTTATATACTACTTCCATCCCTTTCAAAAAGTCTGTATCGTTTAAAGCAATTTTATCTTTTGTTACGAATTGCTTCTTCTCTTTTTCCATGAGTTCCCGATAACCTTCTTGTCCATAGTAAATGCTCGTATCAGGTTTTAAAAACTGTCGATTCATAAACGGGTCTGTATTTCCTGGCTCCGCAACTGGGAAATGAAACCCTTTTGCTTTCACGATATCAGAATCTAATGTTGCAATTGGGAGAAAGAGCCCCGTAATAATCGGAAAACAAAATATTGTATACGTGACAATACGTTTCCACCGTGTGTTTTCGTCTTTTGAATGATCATGACCACAATGACTTGTATTGCAACCACATTCATGATCATGGTCATGTTTACCATGCTCTTTTTGAAATGCGATAATCATTTGAATCACAGTTAAAAAACCTAAAATAATCGCTGCTGTTTTTGATAAATACGCATATTTCATATTGATATATTTCGTGATATCACCCGAAATATGAAGTTGTGCTAACAAAATTGTAAATCCAAGTAAAATATAAGCTCGAAACATCGATTACCACCCCATCGCATAAATGAGTAGTGAGCTTGCATAAACAACAACTGTAATTAAAACAATAACTACAATAACAAAACGTGTTTTAAAATTCGCAAGCATCATAATCATATTTTTAATATCTACCATCGGTCCATATACAAGAAAGGCGACTAGAGCCGGTGTTGCAAATGTACTTTGGAATGAAGATGCAATAAACGCATCAGCTTCTGAACATAGCGACAAAATAAAAGCAAGTCCCATCATAACAATTGGTGAAGAATACGGTCCTTGTCCAATTGCAAGCAGTGTAGAAGTCTTCACAAAAGTTTGTACGCTTGCCGCAATAAGAGCACCGATAATTAAAAATTTCCCCATTGAGAAAAACTCTTCCACAGCATGTGTACATACGTCCCAAAATTTTTGACGAAATGGACGATTATGATCTACCACTGGAAAATTAGTATCTCGTAGTTGATGATCTTTAAACATAAACGATAATACAAGACCAACAATAACAGCTACAATAATAGCTACAATAGCACGATACCAAACCATATGCATACTGCTACCAAACGCTACATATGTCGCAAATAAAACGATAGGATTTATAATCGGTCCAGTCAGCATGAAGGCAATACCAGCGTAGGGCGGTACTCCCTTTCCGATTAGGCGTCGAACGATTGGAACTATTCCACATTCACAACCAGGGAACATCATCCCTAGAAAAACAGCTAATAATACAGACAGAAAACGATTCTTCGGCATCCATTTTGCTACCATATCTTCTGTCACAAACATTTGAATGAATCCTGAAATGAATACACCAATTAATACAAATGGCAATGCTTCAATTAAAATTGAAATAAAAATCGTATTCATTTGCAGGAACGCTTTTGGTAAATGAAACATTTCCATGATGCATATCCCCCATCTTTTCAGTAACAATAAGTAATTGTAACTGGAATCCATAAATTGAACAAGTAGTTATAAAAATTAACCTAAATGGCATATTATACATATTTCATTTCGCAGATTAATGAACAGCAGTGTGCAAAAATGCTAATTTCTCAGTACTTTATAGCAAAAAAGCTGTTTTGGAAATGTTCCAAAACAGCTGATTTTCATATTAAAAATAACGTTTCTTCCAAAAAACAAAGGCCATTACGCAAGATAATATTGCAGATATAATCATAGCCATTAAAAAACCATGAGGGTTTCCACTTAAAGGAACCGGAACGTTCATTCCGAAAAAACTGGAAACCATTGTTGGTACTGATAATATGATTGTCATAGAAGTTAAAAACTTCATAACACTGTTCAAGTTATTGGAAATGACAGAACTAAATGTATTCATCATACCACTTAAAATATGGCTATATATTTCGGCCATCTCAATTGCCTGCTTATTTTCAATTAATACATCTTCAAGTAAATCTTGATCATCTTCATACATTTTCAAAAATGTATTATTTCGCATCAATTTTTGAATCACAATCTTATTTGCCTTTAAAGATGTCGTAAAGTACACTAAGCTTTTTTCAAGTCCTAATAAAGTAAAAATCTCTTTATTTTTCATCGATTTATTGAGCTCATGCTCTAAATCCGTTGTTTTTCGATTAATCTGTTTTAAATAACGTAAATAATAAGTAGAAATCGTATATAAGAGCTGCAGTGCAAAACGCGTCTTTTTAAAAGTATAAAATTCTTTAATACGCTGATTAATAAAACGTTCAAAAATCGGATTCTCTTCCAAACAAATTGTAACAAAACATTCCGGCATGACAATCATACCAATCGGAATCGTATCATACATTGAATTTCCTTCTTCGTCATGTCTAACTGTTGGAATATCGACGATAATTAAAGCATTATCATCTTCTTTTTCAATACGTGAACGTTCTTCATCATCCAAAGGGTCTTTAATGAAGTCCAATTCTACGTTTAATGTTTGAACTAAAAATTGAATTTCTTCCTCTGTTGGATGAAGCACATTAATCCAACAGCCTTTTTGAATTTCCTCGATTTCTTGTAGTTTTCCGTTTCGGTCTGTTAAATAAATATTTAACATACTATCACCCCGATTCTTTTTACATGTAGGAACCAACCTCACTTTGAAATAACAGTCTATTTTAAACCGCCATTTTCAGCATATGAAACAAACGAGAAGATTTCAATAGAAAATTCCTTTGAAAACGCTTTCCATCACAAATTATTAAAATAGAAAAAGACAGAGCGCTCTCTGTCTTTTATTGACATTATGTTGCCTTTATAACATATTTGGAAAGTATCCACAAGTTAAATGAAACTGAAACAGTATAACCAGCATACGTTGCAATAATAAAACTAATATAGTCAAATTGCTGAAGCAATACAATATTTAGCACAATTTTTATACCTACTCCTATAAGCAAACCAAGCACCGTTTTTCGCTGTTGATTAATTCCTTGTAGCATGGCCGCTGTTACAGAAAAAAGTGAAAAAAGTATACAAGCCGGGGCGTAATAGCGTAAAATCACACTTCCTATTGCTGGATCATTCCCCGTCCCAAATAGTAATGTATATACTGGTTCAGCTAAAAGCATCATTCCTAACGATGCTGGAATCGTAATGAATACCACAAGCAAATTTGTCCTTGTAAAATGTTTATATAATAACTGTTCATTTCTTGCTACATACGCCTTTGTCATTTCAGGAACGAGCGACATGCTAAAAGCTGTAGCAACAGAAACTGGAATTAATACAATCATTTGTACAAGCCCAATAACAGCATTCATTTTTTCTGCTTCCCGTTGTAAATATCCCATCTGCATTAATAACTTATTAATTGTAAATGTATCAATTGTTTGATACAAAGGAATTGCAAGACCTACAACAACAAATGGAATGGAGTATGCAAATAATTCTTTATAAAGTGTAAAAGATGACTTTGTCGTTTGCGGAACACTCATACTTTCTTTTTTCTTTAAATGTCTTCTTCTCTTTATGTAATATCCAATTAAGATTCCAAGCCCTGCTACTGCCCCTACAAAAGCACCAAACGTAGCAACTCCAACCGCCAACGCTGTTGATCCTTTATATATATGGAGCACCGCAAAACTTCCGATTAAAATTGTTAGCACTCGAAAAAATTGCTCGACCACAACGCTTGAAGCAGATGGACCCATCGATTGAAACCCTTGAAAAAATCCACGTAATAAGCTCATCGATGGTACAATTAATAAAGCAAAACTCACGATTCGAATATTATATGTAACAGCCGTCACACTATTGCCCGTCTGATCTCCACTATCAATAACAATTTTCGCCAACTGAGGAGCTAAACAATATAACAATAAAAACGATATAACTCCCATAAAAATCATAAAAATAAGCCCGCTTTTCAATACTCGCTTCACCGTGTAATAATCGTCTAATTCATTATATTTAGACACCATTTTTGACACTGCTAATGGAAGACCCATTGTTGCAATACTAAGCATAATTGTATAAGGACGATAAGCATATGTATACAATACATATCCACCCGTTCCAACCATCGCAGTAAAAGGAATAACGTATATAAACCCAAGCATTTTCGAAATCATCGTTGCCATTGTTAAAAAGAATGTTCCGCGTAAAAACGGTGATCCTTTCATGAAATTCCTCCGCTATACTGTTTTACTACACCATATGGACAACTTTCTACTTTTAGAACTTATACAAAGTGAAACATTGATAAACTTAGCCCTTACCAATCGGGCCAGTTATTCCCACTTATCTTCTTAAGAAAAGCGGAATAAACAAAGAAAAAGCCAATGAAAATCCATTGACTTTAACGACCTGTTTTTCTTTTTTTTAATATTTTCATGCCTATGTATACAACAATAAAAAGAATGGCAGCTATTGCGAAATAATGCGTATAGTCAGCAGCGTATTCTTTAATATGACGCCAATTTCCACCAAGTTGTTCACCGAAATAAATAAACAAAATAGACCACGGAATAATTGCTAGTACCGTATATATTGTAAATCGTTGTAATGACATTTTAGCTAACCCTGCTGGAATCGATATCGCATGACGTACAACTGGAATAAAACGCGCAGAGAAAATAACACCTACACCATATCGATTAAACCATGCTTCTGCCACATCTAAATGTTTCTTTTTAATCAATATATATTTACCATATTTTTCAACAACTGGGCGCCCACCATAATATCCAAGCCAATAAAGGAAAATTTGTGCTAAAGTTCCACCAATCGTTCCGGCAATGACTGCCCCAACGAAATTAAGTTCTCCCTTTGCAACTAAAAAGCCCGCATAAGACAGTACAATTTCACTTGGAATGATTTCAATCATGAGTCCTAGCGCAATCCCAAAATACCCTAGGCTTATAAAAAATTGTAGTAACTGATCAATCAAATTTGCTAGCATTTTTCACTTATCTCCTTTTTTTACTTCACATACTTTCCTATTATTTCATAAAACCATGTCCTTGCCAATATGTCGTTACCTATTCGTATAAAACTATGTAATAATTAAAAGTATATACTAAAATATTTCGAATCAGAAGGGAGAAAGTGCTCGATGGAATATAAATTACTAGAAACTATTCCAAAAAACAGGAAAATAATAAAAGATTTATTGACCTTATACGAAGAAATTTTTCAAGTCTCCAATACAAATCTACTAAGAGAAATAAATGAAAAGAAACATTTACTTTTAATACTTGCATTCGATCATGAAACTGTAATTGGCTTTAAAATTGGCTATGAAAGAAAAGAAAAGCATTTCTATAGTTGGATTGGTGGTGTACATCCAAACTATAGAAAACAGGGCATTTCTTCAAAACTGATGCGTATGCAGCATAAGTGGTGCAAAGAGAATGGCTATAAGACAATCCAAACAAAAACAAAAAATAAATGGAGAAACATGCTTATGTTAAATATTAAACATGAATTTAATATTATCGATACATATACCGATGAAAAAGGTGAAACAAAAATCATATTAGAAAAAACATTGTAGTTATCAAAGTAACTTTACATATAATCTTTGTTATTTTTTCAATCTATTAATCTTTCTTTATTCGGATTTTTCATATAAGCAAACATTTGCCGGATTTGCCATTCCGTATTTCTTCCTATCGATAACTCCGGCAATTCGTCTTCTCCAAAAAACTGAACATCTTCTGTTTCAATACCGATTTGTCTTTCACCACCTACTATTTCACAGCTAATAAATATTTTGTATACATCAATTGCAGAAGGTGATGATTGATGTTTCTGCTTATCAAAGATAGATAGTAATCGAAAATTTTCTACTTTGTAACCTGTTTCTTCTAACACTTCTTTTTGTGCAACTTCAGTAGGTGTATAACCGATATCAGCCCATCCACCTGGAAGTGCCCATTTCCCATCACTTTTTTCTTTTACAAAAAGTAACTTCCCTTCTTGAAATACGACCGCTCGTATATCTACTTTTGGAGTTTGATAGCCCGTTTCATTTGCAAATAAATGCTCAACCACTTCCCAATCCATTTTTGTATAATGTGACATCATTTCAATTGATAAGTTCCGAAGCTCTTGAAAACGTTCTATATCATAAACATCTTTTGAATATGCTAATCCTGTCTGGGCAATTGCTTGTATTTGTTTTACCCATTCGATCCACTTTATCTCCATCACTTCACCTTCCCCCACCTAGATTACATTTATTGTATAACAAAAAAAAGAGATTGGTCTTTCAATCTCTTTTTTGTTCGCCTTCATAATTCATCTAAATGTTCTATTATAAATCCACGACGCTTTTCAACATATTGAAAAATCAAATTTGGTTCATTATCAAATGCATCTATTTTCTTTTTCATGTACGGATCTTGCAAAACATATGGCCGAATTTCTCCATGCATTCCTTCTACTTTCGATTTTATATAATCTACTGTAAACTGGTTTGAGAGAATCTCCTCCAAAATTTTCCGATACTTCTTCCTAAATACATCAACATCAAGTAATCTAGCACTTAATGTATTAAATCCTTGAATGCGAGAGTAATCATATCTCATCTCTCGACCTCGCACATCTCGCCCCCATGTTGCATCATAATCCCATGGAATCATTTCAAACAACTTTGTTTCTTCATTATGATAGAGTGCATAATTGTGAACAAATCCATCGTAGTTTTGCGTGAATACAACACCGGCTAACCATCGTAAATATTTATCAACATCTACATATTTTACAATCTCTTTCTCATACGCCGCTCGCGAAATTGTATTTAACTGATAGACAAATTCACTTATATATTCTTCGCTATGTTCATTTCTACATTTGAACTCATATCCGACTGATAATTTCGTTTTTATACCCTTATCTAGTTCACTCATTAAAGAGAAATTAGCATCATCATCGATTGCATAATAAATTGAGCCGCTTGGCAAATTACGGCTACGTAAAAAGTTTTCATCTACAGATTCTAACTGTAAATAAACGCCCTCAAATCGATTATTAATCTTTACAAGAACATATTGCGACTTTGGAGATAACGTACCTATGTCAGAAAAAAAGTCCAGTGATAACTTATTTCTAATTAAAGACGAATCATTAAATTCGGAATTTAAATGCATTTCGTGTACACCTTGAAAAAATTTCGGCTTGTAAAACATTACATGATATGATTTTTTCTCAAATTCCCGAATGTGAGAGCCGCGATATACGATATCAATATCATACTTTCTTTTTCCATATGTTAACTTAGCTGGAACAGGATCATCAGACCAAACATCTTTTCGCAGCGCTACAATATTCATTGGATGAATATAAAATTCATAAGAAGGTAACATATTCTCCCTTCCCTTCTCTTTCATCTACAATCAATGTATGCTTTTCCTTTTCCTCTTGCCACATCCGCTATATGTTTTTTATTACATTTTAACGCTTTTTCAGGCAAATAAAGAAATTCCTTCATAAAGTGAAACTTTAATCAGTGGGGGGTTTTTCATCCCCCACTGGTTATTAGTTGAACCAATCGGGCTTTTACGGGCAGTTTATCTCCCACCTAACTTCTTTAGAAAAGCGGAAGCGGCTCGCTCAGAATCGCAGGACGCCCGCGCCCCCGTCAGAGAGGCGCTCTTTGCCTCGTCCGAGGGGGCGAAACGACCGAAGATTCTAGCCGCTAGAGCTGGACAATGCTTTCACTGAATTTTGAGGTGGGAGTATTACTGCCCGCGAATAGCGGGATAAGTGTATACAAAAAGGCTTAATCTTTTGGTCTATAAAGATAAAAAGAGGGAGTTATGAACTATGATATTCGAAAAGTAATAGAGGAAATAAGGCTTACTGGAATAAAATAACTTTCATATCAAAAGCCCTGTTCCCACAATCAGAAATGTGACAATGTTCCTACTGTCCAAAGATAAAAAAATGCACTTCTATGACGAAATGTATCCGCTATTCAAAATACACTACCAAACAAAACATTCCTGTAGATCAAAAAATTTAACTATTAATAGCATAGTTTCACTAAACAGAGTAGACTACCTACCGCAGACCCTCCCTTAGGATAAACCACCATTTTCCAAAAAAAATAAACACAATCCATCTGCTTAACATATTTTATTAACAGAAAACACATTATTTAAAAATAGATGGAAATCTTATTTCTTTCTAAGGGGGATTTTGATAGATGTATACCAAAGATGATATTCAAAAAGCAGTAGAAGAAGTGAAGAGCGCTGGCATGGAAGACTTCTTGAGCCAAGAGCCTGAGTCCTACTCTAAACGTTCTCGTTCTAAACGTTCTCGCTCTTGTCGTTCCCGTTCCGAACGTTCTCGCTCTTGTCGTTCTCGTTCCAAACGTTCTCGCTCTTGCCGTTCTCGTTCTAAACGTTCTCGCTCTTGCCGTTCTCGTTCTGGACGCTCTCGCTCTTGCCGTTCTCGTTCCAAACGCACTCGCTCTTGTCGTTCTCGTTCCAAACGTTCTCGCTCTTGCCGTTCTCGTTCCAAACGCACTCGCTCTTGCCGTTCTCGTTCCAAACGCACTCGCTCTTGCCGTTCTCGTTCCAAACGCACTCGCTCTTGCCGTTCTCGTTCCAAACGCACTCGCTCTTGCCGTTCTCGTTCCAAACGCACTCGCTCTTGTCGTTCTCGTTCTGGACGCTCTCGTTCTTGCCGTTCCCGTTCCAAACGTACTGGTCCTCTCAGTCGTTCTGGACGCTCTCGTTCCAAACGTTCTCGCTCTTGCCGTTCCCGTTCCAAACGTTCTCGCTCTTGCCGTTCCCGTTCCAAACGTTCTCGCTCTTGCCGTTCCCGTTCTGGACGCTCTCGCTCTTGCCGCTCTCGTTCTGGACGCTCTCGCTCCAAACGTTCTCGTTCTGGACGCTCTCGCTCCAAACGTTCTCGCAGCTAATATCATATATGCTCAAAACACATACGAATTCATTCCTTACTCTAACAAATTCAAAGTGGCCTTAACTTTTTTTAAAACACAAATAGACCGCTTTAAGCGGTCTATTTATCTATTAACTTTATAAAACTATAATCTCTTTATATCTCCTCAAAATGCGCAATATCAGCAAACATGTGAATTATACTTTGTCCTTCTTTAACTTCAATCATACTTAAACTTGCACTATGCATGAAAGGACCATCCCATATTTTTTCGATAGAGCGTTGTTCAAAGTGTCCCATCATAAGCAATGATGTAACAGCATGAGAAACAATTAAAACACTCTCTCCCTCATGCTTTTTAAGTATGTATTCAAGCCCCTTTAATACACGCGCTTTTGTGTCATAAAAATTCTCCCCTAAATTTGATTCATATTGATGCGGTGCATTCCAAAATAAATCAAACTCTTTCGGGTATTTTTCTTGCAATTCAACTTGTGTATATCCTTCCCAAACTCCCATATCAATCTCATATAAATGTTCATCTGCTACAATCGGAATATCTCTATCACCTCTAATTAACTGAGCTGTGTGCATCGTTCGTCCGCTTGGACTACTGTAAATAATATCAAGCGGCATATTTTTCATGCGGTTTCCTAATTGTTTCGCTTGCAGCATTCCAGTTTCGGTTAAATTAGAATTTTTTCTACCTTGCATTCTTTTTTCTACATTCCATTCTGTTTCCCCGTGACGCGTAATGTATAACATCGTTTTCATAATTATTTTCTCCTTTACCAACTCGGTCTATCATCCCACGGTTCTAATGTTCCCACAATCCATTCCTGTTGTTTATTTTGTAATCCTGCTATAACACCACTTACAATTTCAGTATGTGTTAGCCATCTAGAACTTTTTTCTTCTACCACAAAACCTAATATAATTCGATAATAACTACATAAAGAAGAGTATCTTACTTTTTTATCAGATTTATAAGCATTGCTTCCAAGTATATGAAATAACTCCCATTTTTTCGAAAACACTTCAATCTCCTCACTAATCATTTGCAATGCATCTACAGCTGTGGAATGAATCCAAGCAACAACAAGAGTAATTGGGCCATTGTTTTTTATTGAGTTTTTAATTTTAGCACGCAATTCATCACTATCATGATAATCAACAGCTAAACACGTAACTCTTTCAGAAGCCTTACATATTTTTTTAATTTCCTCTAAACGCTTTACATTCCGACCGATTACAGAGGTATGAAAACCTTGTTCAACAAACCACTTTGACACTTCCTGTAACATTCCCGTTCCACCAACGACAAGCACATGCATGACTTCTCCTCTCCCTCCGATATTTAGTAAAATACCATATGCGGTTTTGCTTCTTTGTAATATTGTACTCTCTCTTGAAGTGTCCCTGTATGAAATTCAAATTTATGACCATCTGGATCAGTAAAATAAATAGAATCACAATCTCGCACATCACGTTCTCGTCCTTGTAAAATATGTACCTTATTAGATTCAAGACGATGTAATAAGGCTGCGAAATCCTCTTTTTCTACCGAAAAAGCAATATGTGTATACGACTGATTAATTTCATTTCTTGGAATATCCTTTTCTTCATTTAACGCAAACCATATTCCACATACGTCAAAATAGGCGAACTTTCTACCTTTTACAAGTAACTTTCCTTCCAACACGTGTTCATAAAACTGGATTGATTTCTCTAAATTAGACACAGAGAAGCAAAGATGATTCATTCCTTTTATCACTGTCGTTATCTCCTCTCAACAAAAAAGATGCGCAATATTCGCGCATCTTTATCGTACTATTTTTTTGTAATATATGTCCATTTATAGCTAAAATCTCCGCCAAATGTATGCTTAACAGTTCCTTTTACCTTAGACTTTTCAAGGAAAGCAACGCTCTGCTGGTAAACTGGAGAAATTGCAGCATCATCAAATAAGATTTTTTCCGCTTCAGAAAGTGCCTTCCATCTTGCTTTCTCATCTGTTAGCAACTCACCTTTTGATTTTGCAACTAGTTCATCATATTTTGGGTTAGCATATGCCATTTCATTAAATGCGCTATCTGAAGTAAACATATCAATATATGTCATTGGATCTGGATAATCCGGGCTCCATGCTGATAAAGAGAAATCATATTGTAACTTCTTCTCTAAATCTAACTTTTGCTTAAATGGCTGCTGTTTAATATTTACTTTTAAACCAGGTAAGTTTTTCTCCAGTTCTGATTTAATGTATTCTCCTACTTTTTTCAAATTATCTTTATCGAAGTTTAACATTTCAACTGTAATCGTATCTTGACCTAACTCTTTTTTCGCTTCTTCCCATTGTTTTTTCGCTTTTGCTGCATTATCTTTACCATCACGGAAGTTTTTATTTGTTTCACGGAAGTCTTTTCCATCCGGTCCTTTTGTAAATTTTTGTGGTACTAAGTAATATGCAGGTAACGAGCCATCGTTTAAGATCGTATTTGCAATTCCTTTTTTATCATACGCTAGGTCAATAGCTTCACGTACTTTTTTATTCGCAAAAATTGGATTCTTCTCATTAAAACGAATAAAATACATACGTGGGTCTAACTCTGATTTAAATTCTTTGCTGTTTCTATACTTATCAACAAATTCTGAACTTAAAATTACTCGATCTACTTCGTTAGTGTCATATAAATTTACAGCTGTTGATGTTTCCTTTACAACGCCTACATTAATTTCCTCTAACTTCACATTATCTTTATCCCAATAGTTTGGATTTTTCTTTAATTGATAACTTTGTTCATGCTTCCATTCACTCATTACAAATGGTCCATTATACAATAATTTATCTGCCTCTAATGCGTATTTGTCACCTTGTTCTTTCACATACTTTTCATTTAGCGGGAAAAATGTTGGGAACGTCGTAAGCTCTAAGAAATACGGTGTAGGTTTCTCCAATTCCACGACTAATGTCTTATCATCTTCTGCTTTTACACCGAGCTGTTCAAGCGGTAGTTCCCCTTTATTAATTTTCTCGGCATTTTTTACATCAAACAAAATAAAAGCATATTCTGATGCTGTTGCTTTATCAACAGCACGACGCCAAGCAAACACAAAATCTTGTGCTTTTACAGGCTCTCCGTTTGACCATTTTGCATCACGCAAATGAAATGTATACGTTTTCTTATCAGCGCTAATTTTTACATCTTTAGCCATACCAGGCGTTGGCTTATTATCTTTATCCAACCGATATAATCCTTCCATTGCGTTTACAAATACACGAAACGATACAGTATCAGTTGACTTTGATGTATCCATAGAAGGAATTTCTGCTGTTTCGAGTAAATTTAGCACTTGTTTATCAGCAAGCGCTTCATTGCCGCTCTTTTCTGTTGTTGATGCTTTTTCTCCATTTCCACATCCGGCAACTAACACACTTGTAGAGAGTGCAATTGCTGTAATAAGTGATGCTTTCTTCTTCATAAACCTTTTCCCCTCTTTCTATATATAACAATTAAAAATAAGACCAAGTACTCTTGATTAGTATTATACATAATTTTCTGATAATTTCAAATACTATCTGTAAAAAAAGAAAAAGTGACACATGTCACTTTTATCTCACAATTAACGAAAATATAATTCTGTTAGTATAAGTTTTACTTTGTAAAATACCCTTATCATCTCATGAGAACAGATCTTAACAATTGAAAGATTTGTTCTATTATCTTAAAAACCCTTCATGCTTTAATAACCATTCTTTCCGCCAAAGTCCACCTTCATAACCTACTAATTTCCCGTTCTTCCCAATAATCCGGTGACAAGGCACAATTATAGAAATCGGATTTCTACTGTTTGCTCCGCCAATAGCACGTACAGCTTTTGGATTTCCAATTTTCTCAGCAATATCAAGGTAAGAGGCACTTTTCCCATACGAAACACTGCAAAGCGCATTCCATACTTGCTTCTGGAATGGAGTTCCTATTGCTTGGAGCGGTACAGTAAATGCTGTTCGTTTCTTATGAAAATATTCATCTAGCTCCATTACACACTGCTCAACGATCGGATGAAGAACATCTTCTTGTTTTTGTTCTACAAATAATACTGAAGAAATGCCGTTCTCATCCCCTTTTACTTCAATCCATCCAAGTTCACTTTCATAATATGCTTGATACATAAAAACCTCCTAGTTTTTCATTTATTTGCTATTGTATCATGACGTAAACCTTTCATTCTTAAACAATGGGATTATAGTGATTCACTAAACGTAGACTAATCATAACATAATATTTCTTTAAGCATTTCGTTATGGAAAAAAAGAACGCGATGCTACAATATTATCAAAACGATTCATTCAACCATTCTGGATTTATAAACAAATTAAGATTGAATCATTCCCATTTAGACGGAATAAAGGAGGATCATTATTGTGAACAGCCAGTTATTTTCACCGTATACAATTAAAGATGTTACACTAAAAAATCGAATTGTTATGTCACCTATGTGTATGTACTCCTCTAACAACGAAGATGGAAAAGCAACAAACTTCCATCTTGTTCACTATGCATCGCGTGCAGCTGGTCAAGTAGGGCTTGTTATGTTAGAAGCTACAGCAGTAACACCTGAAGGACGCATTTCCCACAAAGATTTAGGAATTTGGGATAATGAACACATAACGGGTCTACGTCAAATTGTCGATATAATTCATGAATATGGAGCAAAAGCAGCTATCCAAATTGCACATGCAGGTAGAAAAGCTGTTCTCCATACAGATCCTATTGCACCATCAGCTATTCCTTTTGATTCTTCTATGAAAATTCCTGTACAGATGAGTAAAGAACAAATACACGAAACGATCACAGCCTTTCGAAATGGAGCGGCACGTGCAAAAGAAGCTGGATTTGATATCATCGAGTTACATGGAGCACACGGTTATTTAATTAATGAATTCTTATCTCCATTAACAAATCACCGTACAGATGAATATGGGGGATCCCATGAAAACCGCTATCGTTTTTTACGGGAAATTATTGATGAAGTGAAAAAGGTATGGAATGGTCCGTTATTCGTTCGTATCTCCGCTCATGATTATCATCCAGAAGGTTTAACTATAAAAGACTATGTAACATTTGCGAAGTGGATGAAAGAGCAAGGCGTTGACCTTATTGATTGTAGTTCCGGGGCTGTTGTACCAGCACATATTGATGTATATCCTGGTTATCAAGTATCTTATGCAAAACATTTAAAAGAACATGCTTCTATCGCTACAGGGGCTGTTGGACTTATTACAAGTGGCATACAGGCAGAAGAAATTTTACAACAAGGTTCTGCTGACTTAATTTTTATCGGCCGGGAGTTATTACGAAACCCATATTTTCCAAGAACAGCCGCGAATGAACTTGGTTTTGAATTAACTGAGCCATTTCAGTATAGCCGAGCTCCAGGAAGAATTAAAAACACTACCAAATAAAAAGAGAGAGAAGGCACCTTCTCTCTCTTTTTATTTCATCTTAGCAATTTCCGAAGATTCATGTATATGAACCCCTGACTCTTCACGCAGCGCTGTTACATACATTCCTCTTGCCACTTGCTCTGCTGAAATCGGCTTATATTTTGTAAAAGACCCTTTAAATAAAAACGGCATAATACCTGAAATCTTTTCTCCCAGTCTTTCTCCAAAACGAAACTCTTCTCGCTCTCCAAGTAAAAGAGATGGTCTGAAAATATGAATGCCTCCTATGACTAGCTTCTTAATATCTTTCTCCATCTGTCCTTTTACTTGTGAATAAAAAAATAGTGACCTCAGATTCGCACCCATAGAAGAAATAACAAGAAAATTTTGTACTCCTTGTTCTTCTGCTAAACGAGCAGCACGTATTGTATAATCATAATCAACTTTTTTAAAGTTTTCTTTCGTTTTTGCTTTTTTAATTGTCGTACCAAGGCAATTAAACACATCATCTACAGCAAAAAATTCTTTATATTGTTCTAAAATCGAAAAATCCACTTGCTTTTGCTGCAATTTTTCATGTTCCCATTCCAGCGGTTTTCTTACAAAAATCGTAACTGAATCGTAATAGTCCGAATCAATCAGTAACTGTGTAACTTCTTGCCCGACTAGGCCACTAGCTCCAAGTACTAATGCGGTTCTTGTTTTCATCCGTTTCTATACCTCTTTATTTTCTAATATCTTTCTCTATCATAAGCACAGCGTAAGACAATATGCAAGCGCTTTGTTTATTCTTTTTCTCTTTTTGGCATCTCAGTAATTGTATTTGGATCTCCTAAATTCCGAATAAGTGCTTTTAAAAAAAGAAGCACACATGATAACGGACACACAACAGCCAATATCAATAAAATCGCTTCGATCCCATATTCCACTCACTCATCCCCTTTTCTGCACCCTCTATCACACTATATGAAAGAAATGGAAAGATATATGCAAAAACATAAAAAATAAACCATAGCATTGTGACAAATTTAGAACAAATTATAAATCGTAATCATTATTATTTATTGCAACATTTCCAAAGATGTATTATACTAAATCGGTGAATCAAAACGTAATTATTCCGTTTTATTTAAAAGAAAGATATTCTTTCTTTTTGTTAGAGAAAATGAATGCTAGAAAGTAAAGAGATGAGGAGCATAAAATGAAGAAAAAATCACTTATATTTTCATTCGTACTAATATTTACCCTTATATTTGCTGGATGTTCGAAACAAAATAACACAGCAAATAAAAAAGACGGCAAACTTTCCATTTATACAACTATTTTCCCCTTAGCTGACTTTGCTAAAAAAATCGGTGGTGATTATGTAGACGTAACAGCCATTTATCCACCAGGTGCAGACTCTCATACGTATGAACCAACTCAAAAACAAACTGTACAAGTTGCCAAAGCAGATTTATTTGTATATAACGGAGCTGGATTAGAACCATTTGCTGAAAAAATGGAAAAAACATTAAAAAATGAAAATGTTAAAGTTGTGAATGCATCAAAAGATATAGAACTACGATCTTCAACTGAAGAAGAACATGAAGATGGACATAAAAACGAACATCATGATAAAGACCCTCATGTTTGGTTAGACCCAACACTTGCCATGAAGCAAGCTGAAACAATTAAAAATGCTCTTGTAGAACTACAACCTGAACATAAAGAAGTATTCGAGAAGAATTTCGCTGCATTGCAAAAAAAATTCACAGATTTAGATAGTCAATTTAAAGAAGTGGCTGATCATGCAAAGACAAAAGAAATTTTAGTTTCTCATGCTGCATACGGATATTGGGAGCAACGCTATGGTTTCAAACAAATTCCAATTGCAGGTATCTCTGCTTCTGATGAACCTTCTCAAAAAGACTTGGCTACTATCGCAGCAACGGCCAAAGAGCATGGTTTAAAATATATTTTATTTGAAACATTCTCTACACCAAAAGTAGCAGAAGTCATTCAAAAAGAAACAGGAACAAAAATCTTACGTTTAAATCATCTTGCAACAATTTCCGATGATGATGCGAAAAAAAATAAAGATTACTTTACATTGATGGAAGAAAACATTAACACTTTAAAAGAAGCTACAAACTAAATGCACCTTCCCTTTCAGACAGCTGAAATTTTTTCAGCTGTCTTTTTCATAGGCTACAGTTTGACTTAAATACAATAGCAGAAAGTACAGATCAAAACTACGTTCGAGGTTTAATAATAAACACCGAAAATTCTAAAATAGTAACCAATTTCTTTAAAAAATAAAATGAAACTTCCATCAATGTTTTTTTCATCCCCCACTGATGGAAATCTCTTACCAATCGGGCTTTTACTGCCCGCGAATAACGAGATAAAATTTAAATAACCAAAATTCATGTTAAAACAGTTATTGGTTCAAAAAAGCTAGTTGAAGCTGGAAAAGATTAATTGCACACTAAAAACAAGCCTGCAGTTCAAAACGCAGGCTTATTTTATACATTCCTGAAAATGCTCTTGAAACCATTCTTTATTTAAGTCTTTACCAATGAAAACAATCTCACTGACACGTTCTTCTCCTTCTTGCCACTCCCTGTCATATGAACCAGCGAATAACGTGTGTACACCTTGGAAAACTATGCGGCGATTTACCCCTTCAACAGATAATATTCCTTTATAACGGTATAAATACTCTCCTAATTCTTGTACAACAGCTGACATCCATTCATTTATCTTTTGTAAATCAAGAGGACGCTCTTCCCTTAGCACAAATGACTTTACACCTTCTAAATGATGTTGTTCTTTATGCGGATAAATTTCTAACTTATCACGCGTTTTAAATGTTTGTATATCTAGTAATGAGGGAATATCTACTTCACAATTTGTTGTTGGGATTAATTTTGCAGTTGGATTAATCCCTTGTATTTCAATAAGCAAATTTTCTTTTTCTACTGGTTCTATTAGATCCAATTTATTTACTAAAACCATATCAGCAAAAGCAATCTGTTCTTTTGCTTCTAAACCTTTTTCAAAGTGTTTATGTATATGATAGCTATCTAGTACAGTTACTACACCATTAATTTGGTATGCAGACTGAATAATAGGGTCTAAAAAGAATGTTTGAATAATTGGGCCCGGATTTGCAAGCCCTGTTGTCTCAATCACTAAACCTTCAAAATCCATTTGACCTGTCGCTTTTACTTCTAGTAAATGCTTTAGTGCGACAAGCAAATCTTCACGTACAGTACAACATAGACAGCCATTTGTCATTTCCATAATTTCTTCTTCTACATTCATTATTAATTGATTATCGATACCAATTTGTCCGATTTCATTTACAATAACCGCAAGTTTTTTTCCATGCTCTTCAGATAAAATACGATTTAATAAAGTTGTTTTCCCTGATCCGAGAAACCCGGTTAATATCGTTACTGGAATCACTGTTCTACATCTCCTTGTTACATATATGATTACGTATTATATCATACGTTGTCTTCTTATTTTCTAAATACAAAACATATTAGTTGTAAGCATGTCTACACGAATATATAATAATGGTAAATAAGAAAACCTTTTCATATTGATTAGGTTCATACATATCAGCAAGGGGGACCTTCATAAATGGAACGTATTCAAATGGCTCAAAACCTAGAATTTTCTCGAATTATCCAAGGGTTTTGGCGCTTAGCAGAATGGAATATGACAGATCAAGAATTACTTTCCTTCATTGAATCTTGTATGGAGATGGGCATTACAACGTTTGACCATGCCGATATTTACGGCGACTATACATGCGAAGCTTTATTCGGCAAATCGCTTCAATTAAAACCAGGTTTACGTGACAATATGCAAATTGTTACAAAATGCGGAATCGCTCTCACATCACCTAAATTTCCAGAACGCTATGTCGTTCACTATAATACAAGTGCTGAGCATATTATAAAAAGCGCAGAGCAATCACTTCGAAATCTGAATACAGACCATATCGATGTATTACTTATTCATCGTCCAGATCCATTCATGAATCCAGCAGAAGTTGCAGAAGCTTTTTCTCGTTTAAAACAAGATGGAAAAGTACGACACTTTGGTGTATCCAACTTTCTTCCTTCTCAATTCAACATGTTAAGTTCATATTTAGATTTCCCGCTTGTTACAAATCAAATTGAAGTATCCGCTATGCAACTTGAACATTTTGAAAAAGGTACGATTGAACATTGTCAAGAAAACAGAATTTCTCCTATGATTTGGTCTCCTCTTGCTGGCGGTGAAATTTTCAAAGGGGAAAGTGAACGTGCAATTCGCTTACGCCATACATTGGAGAAAATTGCCACTGATTTTGGCATTACTGGAATCGATTCTATCATGTATGCATGGCTACTCGCTCATCCAGCCAATATGCTGCCGATTGTTGGCTCTGGTAAACTAGAACGTGTCAAAACAGCTGTTGAAGCAACAAAACTAACATTAGACCGTCAGCAATGGTTTACAATCTTTGAAAGTTCAAACGGTCATCCAGTTCCATAAGTACACAAAAAGAACAGGAGATTCATTCTCGTGTTCTTTTTACATCTGTAATTGATTTATTGCTGCTGCGCTACGAATTCCTGATTCAATTGCGCCTTGTATCCAGCCATGATACAACGTAGTATGATCACCTGCAAAATATATTCTTCCTTCTGGTTTCACAATATCATCCTGTAATTCTGATTGTTGATTTGCCTGAAAGACTGCAAACCCTCCTAATGCGTACGGGTCTAATGTCCAACTTTTCGATATCCCAGAAATAAATTCATCATACACTTGATGTCCAAGTATTGTCCCTAAATTTTGCAAAGTATAATAAATACGATCACTTTCAGATAAGCCATCCCACAACAATGCATCATACGACCATGTATAACTTCCAAGTACCATTCCAGGACCTTTTGTACCAATACCATGACTTGGATAATATGCATAACGAATAGGCAAATCAGTAATAATGCGGCCACCAAGTTGACCCTGTTCTTCCCAAAAGCGACTTTTAAACTGAATTCCTATTTTCGTAGCAGCCATATAATGTAGTTCTCGAATGGCTCTCCATTTTCCATGAGAAACAGAATCATACGGATCAATTTCAACAAATCTCATTGTTGTAAATGGAATGGTAACAATGACAACATCACCTGTAATACTGCTGTATTCAAACGTTTTTTCATTACGCAAATATGCTGTAATTCCTTTTTCGTGCTGCGCTAGTTTCATTAATTTTTGTTGAAAGACAATATCATCTTGTAATTGCGGTAAAAAAGCTTTGGGCAATGCGTCGTTGCCACCTTCAATTTCATAAAACCCTGTGGATTGCTGTAAAATATAAATAAAGCGCAATGTTTCTACAAATGCTCTTTCTAAAAATCCTTCTAAATCAAGAAGTACCCCTATCATTTCTACTGCAGCTGGTGAAAAAGATACTTTATATTGGTGAGGATAATCTTTTAAAAACTCTGCTGTAGAATACCTACCAAAATCTTTCTCTACAATACTCCAATTTTTTTCTGGGTCTCTTTTAATAAAATCAAGAATGGGTTGTATTGCTAACATCAACAACTCTTCCGATGATTTTCCTTCTTCATTCACTGCAACTGGATAACGTAAAATACTCGGATTTTTCTCATATTGTTTCAATGTTGTCTTGCGACCATTTGCATATATAATATCCGTGTCATTTCGATTAATAAATGGGTTTAACTTTAACCCAAACTTCTTATTGTATGCAAGTGTTAGTTCATGTGTATAAGGAATCCGCATTGCCCCAACATCTAGATATAAGCCTGTTTCTGGCATCCTAACTGTATAAATGCGCCCGCCAATTCGATCATTTGCCTCTAATATTTTCACGCGATGACCGGCGGCCTTCAATAACGATCCAGCCACTAACCCTGCCATGCCCGCTCCAATAATAATAATGTTCTTCGGTACTGTCGTTTTCGGTAATCCATTGTCAATAATAAAAAGCATCTCGTTTGTTGTAAGACGGGATTGCATATTTATTTGCATCATCCCACACCCCTACTCATCAGTACAAAATCATAGTTCAATGCATTGTATTCACGGAAGGAATGTACTATTCTTAGTCTTTTGAATTTTCATAAAAAGTTAAAAGGTTATGCACCCATTTCTTTTATTTAACCGTATAATGAAAATGTAGATAGGAAATGTAAGGAAGGGGATGGAAACATGAAACGCTCTTACAACTATCATGAAATTAAGAAACAATTAGAAAATCAAAAATCTCAACTATGTAAACGATTAACAGATGTAAAATTAACAGAAAGTGAGCGCGATGAAATCAAGAGAACGATTGATAATTACGAATATATTCTTACTTTAGTTGAAATGAATCATTTTGAAAGAGGAATTTCTCATTAAAAATAGATATGCAAATTATAAAGACTTAAAAATTTAAAATAAAGGTAAGTATATATTAGTTATGTTTAATATATACTTACCTCTTATTTTTTGTTCAATACAAACGGCACCATAGATTAGAGGAAAAGCCAGTAGTTATTATTGTTCTTTTCTTAACTCCTGAATTAGTTTGAGCGTATCATTATACAAGCTTAATTGATATCTATAGGGCTCTAATTCTGGTGAGATATTGATTTGTACAGAAATCGAAGATAAATCCAGTAAGTCTAAGGTAAATTTAAAACTCTTAGAGTTTTGATGTTTTTCTGGACTTACGTTAAGTTGCTTTTCTATGTATCTCCCCAACATTTGTAATTGAATAGCCCACTGTTGTTGATCAACTTTTGAAATAACATCTGTTTTAGACCAGTCATTGAATGTGTTTAGTATATTGGAAATATAGTTATACCCTGTCTTTAACTGCAAGAGAAATTGTTCGTTTTGTTTTAATATTTGTTTTTTATTCTTAATAAATGGATTTAATTTCAAACTTTTTTCTGCCAGCTTAAAATCTTCTTGTACTTGATGCAGTTCCTGGAGTAGATTTGTTATATTCTTTCTTAAATCTTGTCCTTTAACAGGGTCGCAGTTAGTATTTACCCAATGGGCTGTCTTTTCAAACAGCTGTACAAGATGGCATCCAAATTGATTTAACGTCCAACGAGCTTCTTTCAAATAATTGGGTGGAAAAATCAGCATATGAACAATAATGGCGATAAGCGCTCCTACGATAGTATCTCTGATTCGATCGGAGACATAATAGCTCGTTTTATGCACAAAGACAAAGACTAGTAAAATGGTTAAAGCCACTTGATGAATGATGGTTTTGTGTACCCTTAGTATAACTGGAAGCAACATTCCTCCTAACAGTAATAATCCTATCGTCCATCCGTTCACTTCTAAATGGCTGATAATAAAAACGGTAATAGAAATTCCAAAAATAGTGCCGATAATTCTGTAAAAAGCATACAGGGCAGAATGCTGGACAGTTTCTTGCATCGAAAGAATAACAGTTAATGGTGCCAAATAAGGGTGTTTTGATCCTAACATTCTTGCTAATTCCCATGATACACCAGAAGCTAAAGCTATTTTTGTTATAAGTATTAATCCTTTTAGTAATCCTGTTTTTTGTTTACCCGTTTTTTTCATAAAAACTCCCTTGTTCAAAGAATAATCTTACATACATTTTTGATATGTTACAGTTCTTGCACTCCTACATTTACTGTAAAAATGGTTACAAAAACGGATATCTCATGGATATAATTATTCCCCTGCCCTGTTCTATACTTTTTATCCCCTCATTAACCATATAGTTATATCTTTTCCAACAGTCGAACTTCCGATAACACTGATTATGTAAAAATAAAACCCCTTCAGATTTTCTTAACAAGTTTACTTGTGAGGTGTAAAGCGTAAAATAATACACTATTTTTTAGTACAAATCGCAGATAATTCACATTACAATTCACACAAAAAAAAGAGCCTGGAAATTTCTCCAAGCAAAAGTTGTTGAAAATTCTTAGAATAGTTACTGCCATTTGAGCATATGTTGGATTGAAGTTTGCATAAATGTAACTCTTGCTATCGCCTCTGGCTGTAACAAGCGGTCTTTCTAATATTGATAACCTTCTTCTCATTTGTTGCATAAAGTTGTTTGTTGTTCTATCGCTTACTTATAAAAACCATATCTGCAATATACTCAGCATCATTTGAGCTTAAATCTATTTTACAATCTACAAGAAAATCACCTTTATCTTTTGATGGTAAAGGATGCTCAATTAGTTTGCCAATCTTAAATAAGCCAATTTATAAATGGAATTTGGACTAAATCCTTTTTTATATTAAATCTCTAAATGCATCATTTTGTGTGATAAAGGGGGATTAAATTTATGAACAACTTTAACTTTCTTTGCGAACAATTTGCTACAATCCTTAAAGGAAAAAGTAAAATAGATCAAGGAGCTTGTTCAGTATCTTTCCATCGCAATTTTAAGGTACTTGTTCAAGGGAAACCAAGTATGTCTGTAATACCCGCAGGAGTGAGCTTTGAATCTTTAGATCAAAACGGTAATGCGTTAAATTTAGGGGAAATTGCTATTTTGCAAGAAGAAATTCCTTCATTTATGCAATCCATTGTACAACAGGGAATTATTGTTAGTGCTCTACATAATCATTGGTTATATACAAATCCAGTAATCATGTATATTCATGTCCAATCAGTAGAGCCACCATTAAACTTTGCAAAAAAAATGGCAAATTCTTTTTCGGCCTTAAGTAGCTATCCCGTTGCTGATAGATAAAGTAAGCATTTTATTATACATTTTTAGTAAGTAGATATATAATACCACGTAAATAACAAATGAGAGGTATTATATATGATAAAATTAAGCGTTCTTGACAAATCTCCTATCGCAGAAGGAAGTACAGCAATAGAAGCGTTCTCAAATACAGTTCGACTTGCACAAGAAGTTGAACAACTTGGCTATACTCGTTTTTTGGTATCCGAACATCATGACTCTACTAGTTTAGCGGGTTCAAGTCCGGAAATATTAATTTCTCACATAGCTGCTAAAACGAATCATATTCGAGTAGGTTCTGGCGGTGTTATGCTCCCTCACTATAGTCCTTATAAAGTAGCCGAAAATTTCCGCGTGTTAGAAGCACTATACCCAAATCGTATTGACCTTGGAGTTGGACGAGCTCCAGGCGGAATGCCTATTGCCACACGGGCTC
Organism: Bacillus sp. S2(2024); assembly: GCF_050474045.1. NCBI lineage: Bacteria > Bacillati > Bacillota > Bacilli > Caryophanales > Bacillaceae > Bacillus > Bacillus sp. S2(2024). Next base: position 1,591,752 of record NZ_JBFLUS010000003.1, on the reverse strand, counting down.
TCCAAGAAGGTAAAATGGTTTCAATCGATCAATACCCTGAACAAATTCAAGATTTATCCCTGTATTTACACGACCGTTTACCAGATAATCATCGCTTTGCACATTTACATGCTTCTCCACCTATTCCAACTGCACCAAATCTTTTTTTACTTGGTTCTAGCGGAGAAAGTGCGATGATTGCTGCTAAACAAGGTACAGCTTTCACTTTTGCACAATTTATTAATAGTTATGGCGGTCCAGAAATCATAAAAAATTACCAAAATCAATTCCAACCTTCTTTCTTAGGAAAACAGCCGCAATCTATCGTAGCTATTTTTGTCATTTGTGCAGAAACTGAAGAAAAAGCACAAAAAATTGCATCTAGCTTAGATCTAGCCCTGTTATTAATTGAACAAGGTGTACGTTCAAACGGCACACCATCTATCGAAAAAGCCCTGAATTATCCATATAGCGCATTTGATTATTTACGTATAAAAGAAAATCGAAAACGAATGATTGTTGGCAATCCAAATCAAGTAAAAAAACAAATCTCTATTTTAAGCACGGCTTATAATACAGACGAATTCATGATTGTAACAATCACGCATGATTTTGAAGATAAATTAAACTCCTACCGCTTATTAGCAGAGGCTTTTCAATTGTAAAGTGAAGCCTCCATTCATTTTGTTCGTACATTTATGAAAAAACTTTCACCCATGCATCATGAAAAGTATTACAGACACTGCACTTATAAAATTCGAAATGAAACTAATACTAGAACGAAAAATAAAATCTATGTATAAAATAAAACGCCCTTTCAAAAAGAGAGCGTTTTATTTTACTTATTCATTCAGCACCTTTTTCACCTGAATTTTTCGTTCTTGTAACAAACCGAACATCACAGAATATAAAAATGCACTCAAAAACGCAAGTACTGCAATGATGTAAAATGTGTATTGATAACCTATCCATGCTGTTAAGGGGATCGCAATTGGTGCAATTGTTCGGCCGACAGACCAACGAAGTGTTGCTGCCGCAAAATATTGTCCTCGCATATGTTCAGGCGCCAACTTAGAAACGAAACTATTTTGGATTCCAACAACGAATAGCTCTCCAAACGTGAAAATGAGCATAGCAATAATAAGACCCCAGACTGATATAGTGTGAGGAAAAATAATCATTGCTATCCCATATGCAAAAGAAGATAAAAGAAAGATAGTCCGCTCAGAAAAATAATTTGCTAGCCTTGTTACATATACAGTAAATAGAGCAACCAAAAATCCATTTTCTGCAATAATCCAGCTAAACAATGTTTCTCCATTTAAAATTAAATGAAAAAACTCTTGTGTAGGAACATTTTCTTTTATGTATACGGCTAACAATAAGTCAAGCTGAGTGAAAGTTTGAGCAACAAGAATACCTGCAATAATGAATAATAGAAAGACACGATCTTGAAAAATAATTCGATAATTCTTAATCTGCTCATTCACAACAGTAAGCCATCCTGTTTGCTTTTCTACTTCTTCCCTCTTCTCTGGTAACGTCTCTTTTATAAACTTAAGTAATACAAATGCAACTATAAAATTAATTACAATACTTGCTATTAACAATTCAAAGCGATGAGAAAAAAAGAAATAAGCTCCTAAAATCGGCCCCAGCACAACATTAATATTAATCATTGTATAAAAAACAGCAAATACTTTACTTTGCTGTTCTTCAGATACTAAATCAGCAACCATTGCTGCACTTGCTGGATAATATAAAGAACCCATAATGCCAATAATAGAAAAAGCTATAAATGTTAAGATAGGCGATTGCAACCACGGCGAATTGGCAAAGGCAAATAGTACAAATGCAGCACTTTGTACAAATGCAGCAAATACCATCATACGCTTACGACCATATGTATCTGCTAAATAACCACCTACTAAATTAGCAAAAACAGATAAAACTTGCGATAACACAAGTAATATTCCAGCCATCGTTTTCCCTAGTTCTTCCGCGAAATATATCGCCATAAACGGAAGAAGCATCCAAAAGAACAATCCAAAGAGCCATTCTCCCACCAGACGAATCTTTAAATTTAAATCCCATTCTCTCAAAATCATGATGTCCCCTCATCTCTATACCCTTGCGCATAATATTTACAAAAAAAGACAACAATTCTTCATTGTTGTTTCTTTATTGTACAATACTTTTATTCATTTTATCAGGCTTGCTTGTCACTAAATAATGTTTCTCTGATATATATAAGTCACGTTCTAGCGTCCTTTTTAAGTATGGTCCTAATTTTATCGAACATATAAGCCGATTCGCATTGCCTTCAACGATTGGAAAGGATTCTTTTTCTGTTACATATTGATCGACAGCACGCTGTACATCATCAATTTCTTTAACAAGAGCAAGATTTTCTTGTGTATTCTCAAATACTTCAAGTGTTTCCTTCGTAATAATAAACGCATTTATAGGAAAAGCCGGTAAATATGGTTTTAATAAATCATAATTAACCGTATAATCATCATTTACTAATACCGTATATACCACGTTCGCATTCGTTTCAAGAAATTTTGCCATAGCAAGTTCTAGCTCATCTTGTGTAATTTCCCTTTCTTCCTTTCCTTTTTTAAAAAAGCGAAACATCTTCTTTGCCCCCTTTTTTGCTTCATTATACCATAAATTACAAGATAAATATGAATAATACAAAAAATCACATTTTATCGTATGTTTGTCCAAACTCCTTCATATGTATGTAATAAAGTGAATATTTCAGCAGTATGGGCTTTCCCCCTCATTGCTCATTAGTTGAACCAACCCTTGTGGATGGACCCTCACCTCGAGATTCAGAAAAAATAAAGAAGACAGGTAGGGAATAACTGCCCATAAGAATCCAATTAATCGTGCTTTCCATCAGTAGAAATGAAGGAAATTTTTACTGATGGAAGCTTCACTTTATCCCTATTTACTCTGAATGTTAGGGTGAGGGTGCAAGATAAATCAAACGCATCATACAAGAAAGAGGGATTAAATGGATAATCAACAATGGAAAGTAGCAAAGAAAATTGCTGCTACTTATATAGGTACTGTTGTTGGAGCTGGTTTTGCAACAGGAAGAGAAATCGTTGAGTTCTTTACAATCCATGGTACATACGGAACAATTGGTATTTTGGTAAGCGGTGTTTTCTTCATTTGGTTAGGTACAAAAATGATGATGCTTTCCTCACAAATCGGAGCATTTTCTACTCAAGAATTTAATAAATATTTATTTGGAGATATCTTTGGTAACGTTGTAAATATTTTATTGCTTCTCGTATTATTTGGTGTAACAAGCGTCATGCTTTCCGGAGCTGGAGCGGTGTTTGAAGAACAACTTCGCCTACCAAGACAGCTTGGTATCTTTATAACGATACTTGCTTGTATTGTAATTGGTAGCAGAGGATTACAAGGAGTTTTTGAAGTCAACTCGCTCGTCGTACCAATTATGATGATTTTTATTGTAGGACTATCTATTACAACCTTCTTTCATGATGCAACTTCTCTTTTCAACATAACACCTTCTGAAAATTGGAATGTCAAATGGATTACAAGTCCAGTCACATATGTTGCACTCAACCTCTCTCTCTCCCAAAGTGTACTTGTACCATTAGCAAGTGAAGTGAAAGATCAGCAAGCTATTAAATGGGGGGGGATATTGGGGGGAGCGGGTCTTTGTTTAATTTTGTTATGTAGTCACTTTGCTATTTTATCTGTTGAACAATTTTATCAATACAATATTCCAATGGCAGAAGTTGTACGCCGCTTCAATGCTACTTTTCATTTCTTTTTTGTGTTAATTATTTTTGGGGAAGTATTTACAACACTTGTTGGTAATGTATTTGGTATGACAAAACAGCTTCAGTCTATCACTGGTTGGAAAAGTAACATCATTATTTATTTCATCTTACTAATTAGTTATTGCTTTAGTTATATCGGTTATAGCGAATTACTTCATATGCTATATCCTGTAATTGGCTGGATTAGCTTAATTCTTCTTCCAATTATCGCTTTCAAACAACAGCAAAAAACATAAAAAAACATCCGTTAGTAACGGATGTTTTTTTATTCACGCACTTTTTCATTACACTTTAAATCGTTCAATTAACACTTGTAACTCTTCAGCCATTTGTGATAGTGTTCCAGCTGCTGAACTAATCTCTTCGATAGACGCTAATTGTTCTTCAGCCGATGCTGCTATACTTTGTGTACTAGATGCATTATTTTGTGCTGTTACCGCAATTTCACCGACTGACACTGACACTTCATCTGCCCCTTTGGACATTTTTTGTGCTACCTCAACCATACTACCGATTTGTTTTGCAATTTCATTTGTAGATTGAAGTATTTCTGTAAAACTTTTCTTTGTTTCATTCGCAATGAGAATACCAGACTGTACTTCTGTATTTACATGATTCATAGAGCTAACTGTCTTGCTCATATCTTCTTGAATTTCTGTAATTAATTTTCCAATCTCGTTTGAAGATGTGCTAGATTGTTCTGCCAATTTACGAACTTCGTCCGCAACAATCGCAAAACCTCTTCCATGTTCTCCTGCTCGTGCTGCTTCAATTGCGGCATTCAATGCTAATAAATTCGTTTGATCAGCAATATTTTGAATCACTTCTAATATATCACCAATTTGTTTCGATTTATCAGCTAACAATTGAATGACTGCATCAGATTCTGAAACTGACTCACGGGTGGATTGCATTTGATTTACTGTTTGTTCAACAAGTTTGTCCCCAGCTTCTGCTTTTTCACGTGTATAGGCGGAGGAATTGGAAATAGCAGAGGAATTATCCGCTACAAACTGAATTCCTTCTGTCACCTCTTGAAGCAATATCGCTCCTTGTTCAACACCTTTTGTTTGTGTTGCTGCGCTGCTTGAAACTTGGTCCATTGCCGCTGTAATTTGCTCAGTCGCTTCACTCGCTTGTCTCACACTTGCCGTTAATTCTTCGGAAGCAGCCGCTACCTGTCCGGCTGAAGAATTAATTCTTGAAATCAACTCACGTAACGACTGAGCCATTTCATTGAAGCCTTTTCCAAGCTGTCCAATTTCATCATTCGAGCGCACTTCAATCGTTTCTGTTAAATCACCTTCACTAATCCTATGGGAAGAAATTACTAATTGTTTTAAAGGCTTCGTAATAGAACGTGTGATGAAGTAAATAATGGCTCCTCCTAATATGAGAGAAATTGCCGCAATTAGTAACGTATTATAAAAAATAGGTTCTGCCGCTTTAATAACTTCATCTGTATACATCGTACCACCGATTTTCCAACCGGTTTTTATATTTGTTGCATATACCATTTTCTTTTCTTTATCCCCATATGAATATGAAAACGTTCCATGATTTGTTTTATACATTGGTTTCGCCCAAGCATCAGGTGCTTTTGTAGCCGGCTTCTCTTCCGGATGGGCGATAACATTTTGGCTTTGATCTAGAATAAATGCATATCCCTTTTTACCAATGTTAATCGTTTTTGTTGTTTTTAATAAATTTTCAAGCTTCAAATCAATACCGATAACGCCACTGCCATCATCTAATTTTTTGGCGATTGTAACAACAATCTGCCCGTTTGATTTAGCTTTGTAAGGTTGTGTTAGAATAATACCTCCATTTTTTTTCATTGCATCTATGTACCAAGGGCGCTCTTTCGGATTATACCCTGCAGGCATTTGCACATAAGGCTCTTCTATAAACACCCCATTATCAGTTCCTACATAAATTTGCATTACTTCAGGGTGTAAATTTACATATTGCGCAAATAGTTTCCTAATATTTTCTCCATTTTCCGTTTCATACATATTACGCTGAATTATTTTAGAAAACTGTGTAACATCATTATATCTTGCGTCAATCATGTCATTAATTACATTATCTAATATTTTTATATTGTCATTAGCACTACTCATAATTTGATTTTCAAAATTCTTCTTTGCACTTTGATAAGACATGGTACCAATTATAGAAACAGTAGAAATTAAAATGACAAAAAATGAAAGTAGAAGTTTTTTTCCTACATTCATATTCTGAAATGGTTGAAACAACTTTGACATACAGATCCCCCTTTATGTTCTCTCCAAGATGATAATTTAAAAGTATATGAAATGAAGAAAAAATATGAATGAGTGGAATATATGACATTTTTCGACTCATACTTTGTAAATTTTATATAATTAATTTCTTTTTGTCCATATATAGGTATATATTAATTTAAAATATAAAATATAGAGATTTACTTCTAACAAAACTTCCCCCCGTACTATTTTCTTTCCCACACTTTTACTTAGTTGAACGAATCAGTCGCATGCCAGAAGTTATTCTCACCTAACTTCTATCGATTTTTTAAAATCTTGGGGAGAAAAAATGCTAATAAAAATGTCAATATCTTGCTAATCAGCATATATTTCAACAGCAAATTAGCAAGATAAATAACAAGCAAAAAACGCTCAAATTTCTGAGCGTTTTTTGACGAAATATTTTACTATTCTTTACTCCGTTTGATTTATATTCGAAACAGTTTTAGCACTAGTTTTAACAACACCACGTAAATTTATGTGATAGTTTCAATTTGTTTGCATATTGATGTGCTAATTATTATGCTAAATTGACTAAAACATTGATATAACAACAAAAACAGGGACAACAATTCATATGTAAAGTGTTGTCCCTAATTAAGTTGTTATTTATTGTTTTCTCCCCAATAACCGAACCCGTTAATTAGGAACGGATGTTTTTTTACTCACAATCTTCACATACTTCCCAGTACAATCCCATTTCAATTGCAAGAAATGGTTTTAACTGTAGTCGAATCATGCGACTTGGCATACGATCTAATACAAATTGAAGGGTTTCCTCTTCTTTTATAATATCCACCTTTTGGACAGCAATACGTTGAATCGTTGTAATCGGCTGACCATCTTTATATAAAACGAGACGAATCTCATCATCTTCATTAAAAAATAATTCTATAATTGTACCTTTCGATAATATTTCTTCTGTTATAGAATACGCACCATTTTCCTCTTGAATGTAATATTTCCAGCCTCGATTATTTCCAGCTTCTTGAGGAAGAACTTGAAAAAATGATGCAATCTTCTCATGTAGCATAACATAACCCCTCTCATACCTCTTGCTCATTATACCCTATTCTATATAGTACATTTATTGTACCACAAATGACTGTAACAGCTGTATTTTCCCGTCCGAAACTATATAGTATTAATACTCATAAAATAAAAAAGATGACATACATCATCTCTTTCACTCATTAATAAGCTATTTTTATCATAACTAAAACGAAAAGTGCGTGGATTACTTTTTCCACGCACTTTTTCATTACACTTTAAATCGTTCAATTAACACTTGTAACTCTTCAGCCATTTGTGATAATGTTCCAGCTGCTGAACTAATTTCTTCAATAGAAGCTAATTGTTCTTCAGCCGATGCTGCTATACTTTGTGTACTAGATGCATTATTTTGTGCGGTTACCGCAATTTCACCGACTGAAACTGATACTTCATCTGCCCCTTTGGACATTTTTTGAGCTACCTCAACCATACTACCGATTTGTTTTGCAATTTCATTTGTAGACTGTAGTATTTCTGTAAAACTTTTCTTTGTTTCATTCGCAATGAGAATACCAGACTGTACTTCTGTATTTACATGATTCATAGAGCTAACTGTCTTGCTCATATCTTCTTGAATTTCTGTAATTAATTTTCCAATCTCGTTTGAAGATGTGCTAGATTGTTCTGCCAATTTACGAACTTCGTCCGCAACAATCGCAAAACCTCTTCCATGTTCTCCTGCTCGTGCTGCTTCAATTGCGGCATTCAATGCTAATAAATTCGTTTGATCAGCAATATTTTGAATCACTTCTAATATATCACCAATTTGTTTCGATTTATCAGCTAACAATTGAATGACTGCATCAGATTCTGAAACTGACTCACGGATGGATTGCATTTGATTTACTGTTTGTTCAACAAGTTTGTCCCCAGCTTCTGCTTTTTCACGTGTATAGGCGGAGGAATTGGAAATAGCAGAGGAATTATCCGCTACAAACTGAATTCCTTCTGTCACCTCTTGAAGCAATATCGCTCCTTGTTCAACACCTTTTGTTTGTGTTACTGCGCTGCTTGAAACTTGGTCCATTGCCGCTGTAATTTGCTCAGTCGCTTCACCAGCTTGTCTCACGCTTGCCGTTAATTCTTCCGAAGCAGCAGCTACATGTCCTGCTGAAGAATTAATTCTTGAAATCAAATCACGTAACGACTGAGCCATTTCATTGAAGCCTTTTCCAAGCTGTCCAATTTCATCATTCGAGCGCACTTCAATCGTTTCTGTTAAATCACCTTCACTAATCCTATGGGAAGAAATCACTAATTGTTTTAAAGGCTTCGTAATAGAACGTGTGATGAAGTAAATAATCGCTCCTCCTAATATGAGGGAAATTGCCGCAATCAGTAACGTATTATAAAAAATAGGTTCTGCCGCTTTAATAACTTCATCTGTATACATCGTACCACCGATTTTCCATCCGGTTTTCGCATTTGTTGCAAATACCATTTTCTTTTCTTTATCCCCATATGAATATGTAAACGTTCCATGATTTGTTTTATACATTGGTTTCGCCCAAGCATCAGGTGCTTTTGTACCCGGCTTCTCTTCTGGATGGGCAATAACATTTTGACTTTGATCTAGAATAAATGCATATCCCTTTTTACCGATATTAATCATTTTTGCTGTGTTTAATAAATTTTCAAGTTTCAAATCAATACCGATAACACCGCTGCCATCATCCAATTTTTTAGCAATTGTAACAACTATATTTCCAGTCGTTTTATCCTTATAAGGCTGTGTTACAACAATACCACCATTTTTTTCCATTGCATCTATATACCAAGGACGCTCTTTCGGATTATAACCCGCAGGCATTTGTACATTTGGTTCTTGAATAAATGCTCCGCTATCAGTTCCTACATAAAGTTGTATTATCTGAGGATGTAAGCTTACATACTGGGCAAGCATTTTCCTAATGCTCTCTCCATTTTCTGTTTCATGCATATTACGCTGAATTACTTTGGAAAAATGCGTAACATCATTAGATTCTGCGTCAATCATTTGATTAATTAAATTATCTAATATTTTAACATTGTCACTGGCACTACTCATAATTTGATTTTCAAAATTCTTCTTTGCACTTTCATAAGACATACTACCAATTATAGAAATAGTAGAAATCAAAATGATAAAAAATGAAAGTAGAAGTTTTTTTCCTACATTCATATTCTGGAATGGTTTAAACAACTTTGACATACAGCTCCCCCTTTACGTTCTATCCAAGGTGATAATTTAAAATTATATAAAATGAAAAAACAGAAAATATAATACGAATCAATAAACTATATGACATTTTCCGATTCATTATTTGTAAATTTTATATAATTAATTTCGTTTTGTCTATATATAAAGATAATATTAATTTAAAATATAAATACATTAAAATAAAACATTGTATATAGTACAATCTTCAACGATGATTTCACGCTTATCTTCTTTGACTTCTTAAAATCTTGAGAGAGGCGCCTTACCGTCTGTTAATGCGGGATAAAAAGAAAACTCCAAAAGCACATGCCTTTTGGAGTTTTCTTTTTATTTTTTCTGTTTCATTTGCTTCGCAATCTTTTTCCACTTTTCACGCTCCGTACGAGCCAAAAGAGCATCTTGTTTTCTCATCGCGTAAGCAATTTCTTTTTGCAATTTTTTATAATTGAAAAATCGCGCTTCTTCTAATGTTCCCTCATCAAGTGCAATACGAATTGCACAACCTGGTTCATTTTCATGTTGGCAATCACGAAAACGACATTTTTTTGCAGCTTCTTCAATGTCAGAAAAGGTTGCGTGCATCGCTCCGCTTCCTTCCCAAAGCTGCAATTCTCTCATTCCTGGTGTATCAATAACAAGTGCACCAGTTGGTAATTGGAACAATTCTCGGTGCGTTGTCGTATGCTTTCCTTTACTATCACTCTCACGAATTTCACCTGTTTTTGCCACTTCATTTCCCATTAAAGCATTCAATAACGTAGACTTCCCTGCTCCAGAAGAACCAATAAGCGCAATCGTTTTTCCTGGTTGTAAAAACCGTTGTAACGTCTCTATTCCTGTTTGATGCAGACTATCAACCGCAAAAATAGATGCACCAATTGCAACAGCCTCTGTTTCCATCACCTTTTGCTGTACATCTGCACATAAATCACTCTTTGTCAAAATAACAACAGGCGTTGCTCCGCTCTCGTATGCTAACAGTAAATAACGTTCAATTCGTCTCACATTAAAATCAGCATTTAAAGCATTAACTAAAAAAAGATAATCCACATTTGCTGCGACAATTTGTTCCTCCGTTTTCTCCCCAGCTACTTTTCTTGAAAAAGAACTTTTTCTTGTAAGCACACCATGAATAATTGCTTTCTTTTCTTGTGGCAGTTTTGTTATACTTACCCAATCACCCACTGCAGGGTAATCACCTTTCTCAATTACTTCATATCGAAATTTCCCTGCTAGCTCGGCTATATATTCACCATCTTCACATATAACCCGATACATATGTTTATGTTCTAATAAAACACGGCCTACTTCATATTGCTCCAATAATTGGTCTTCAAAATATAAATCCCATCCAAATGTTACTAAATGATTACGATTCAAATTCGTATCCTCCCTAAAATGTATACTGCGGAAGGATATAGCGATTCTTTACAAAGCTCCGCCCATTCCTTCCGTATTTGCACTCATCGTATGAATCATATAAACAATCGTCATAATACATCACTCCGTTCTCGTTAGATTTAATTTTATTATATGAAATTTCAATTTAAATATCTACCATTTATGACAGAATTTTCAGTACAATAGAGGTACCCACCCTAAACCAATTTTCTCAATATATGGTATATCAAGTTCTAAAAGGAGTATCTGTAATATAAACAGAATTGTATTTACTAAAAGGAGTGGATTTGATGGATATGTATTCGTGGCTAACGGCTCTTCTCGTTGGTGGAATTACCGGTTTTGTTGCCCATCTTATCAATCATCAAGGCAAATTGTTGCTTCCACGCCGATTAAAAACCTTTTTCCATCTTGGTTTTTTTGCTGATATTATTACTGGTAGTCTTGCTGCACTATTAGGTCTTGTTTTATTTGACGCGACAACAATGAAAGAAATTATTAAAGTTGCAATCGTTACTGCAATTTCTGGTCAAACATTTTTACTCCATCAAGCACTTGGAGGAGAACAAGCAAAGAATATACAAATAAATAAAGCAAATGAAAAAATTCAAGAAATTGACAAATTATTAAAACGTTAATATGTACTATAAATAAGGAATTGTTGATATAATGAAAAATAAAATTCTGAATTGAAGTGTCTGTCAGAAGAGAGGGTGTTTCGTATGACAAATAAAAAGATAGAAGATTTCTTAACAGACCCTGAAAAAGAGGAGCTGATAGAAAACTACAAATGTTTACGAGAAGCCCGCACAAAACAAGAAGCAAACTATTTTGGTGAAGCAGTAAACAATTTGTTAGATAAAGCAAAACAACGCATTATTAAAGAAGCTGGTATGAAAGATGAAAATGCTGCAACGATTCAATCAAAACGAAAAGCACTGTTTTAGTATATACATGAAAACAGTGCTTCAACATTTCAGTTTACATAACATTTTTATTGTTTATTATAGAACCCGAAACTACTTTTTGCTTTGTTTCAGATTCTATGCTTCTTATATTCCCGCTTCTTTTAAATGTAAATAGCGAAAATACATACAAGCTAGCTGTAAACATTCCGATTGCTAAATCCACACTATCTCATCACTTTAAAGTATTACGAGAGTCTGGTGTTATGTATACAAGAATCGAAGGGACACAACGTTTCATCTCTATTAGGACAGAAGATTTAAACAAGAGATTTCCTGGATTATTAGACACTATTTCACAAGCGACAGAACCTTATTAATAACACAAAAAAGTCTATTAGTTCATATTACTAACAGGCTCTCAATTCATATAATCAAATAAATTTATATAATTATATGAATATATTATTTTAAAATCTTCCATACCCTAAAAAATGATTACTCGTATACGAATCATTTACACTAGCAGTTCTAACCCCATCATTATCAGCATGAATATATTTTCCATTTCCTATGTAAATTCCCATATGGGAAGGACCTGCTTTATATGTATTTTGTAAGAATACTAAATCTCCAGGTTGTGGTGTACTCACTTCCCTAGCTCTATCCCAATATGAAGCAACATCCATTCTACTTATTGAATAGCCATTTCGACTAAATACATAATAAATAAATCCACTGCAATCAAATCCTCCAGGAGCAGATCCTCCCCATTGATATGGAGTGCCAAGTTGCCGCTTCGCAAGTTCTACAATACCATTGGCAGTGTTCACCCAATAACCATTTCCATCAAATGAATAAGATACACCTTCAATTGTAAGTTTTTCATTTGTGGCTAGTCCGTAATTTCCTGGAACATAATATACCCATTTCCCATTCAACTTTTTCCAACCTTCTTGTACTTCTAAATATCCATTCTCATCAAATTGATACCATCTTCCGTCAATTTTTTTCCAACTATTCACAACAATGCCCTTATCGCCTTGATAATAAACCCATTGTCCGTTTAACTTTTCCCAGCCTGTTTTATTGACTAAATAACCATTCCCATCAAATTGATACCATCCACCATCAATATATTTCCAAGCATTTGTTACAATTCCATTAGTTCCTTCATAATACATCCATTGTCCGTTCAACTTTTCCCAGCCTGTTTTATTGACTAAATAACCGTTTCCATCAAATTGATACCATCCACCATCAATATATTTCCAAGCATTCATTACGCGCCCCTGATTATTGTCTATATAATAGACCCAAGCCCCATTCTCTAGTTGAACCCACCCTAATTGATTTGCAGCCTCTTTTACCGGTTGCAGTTTGTCTTCACCATTAGCAAACGCAGTTAGTGGTGCGCTCATACATAGAACACCCACAGCTAAAAATGTATTTTTTATTTTTTTTAAATTCATCGATACCATTTCCCTCTTTCAAATTTATAATCTATTATATAAAAATATGTAAAGTGATATATTTTAAAGTGAAAATTTTTCAGCGAAAATATATAATAACATTAACAATATTACCAATAATTACGTCATATTCCAAGAAAAACTGAAATTTCATATGACGAATAATGATGAAATTCACTTAATCTATCAAAAAAATAATCATCATTATATAATGATGATTATTTTTACGTACACTAGTTCTTGCCTCCTCTACTAAATCTTTAACAAGTTATCACTTTTTATAGCAGTCAGTAACACTCTAACATTCAAAATATATTTGCACAAAAAAGAAGAGCATCTTTAATTAGATGCCCTTCCACACAATTTAATAAGCAAATGTAATTGTTAATAATGAATATCCATCTTGCCCTTGATAAGGAGCTACCTGGTATGATACTCTCTTTGCTCCTTTTGGCCAAGAAATTTCATTCAATACCTTCTTAACATCATGCATGGTGTGATCGACTGTTTGATGGTAACGAAGCTCTACCTTTTCTTGTTTAGATGTAAATTTTTGCTGTAATTTTTGCTTTAACTGGTTGTAATCTTCCGCCCCAAATTCCGGTGCTAAATAAACAAGATTTGTATCTGTTAATATTTGTTGATAGCTAGAGGACTTCTTACTACCTGCTTTAATTTTTGTCGTTAACTCATTATAATAGTTTGTATTTGCAACTGGATATTTACTACGATCCCATTGATGATCTTTACTCATTTGCTCATCAGACAAATTAAAATAAGAATACATAACACGTCCCTGTTTATCTGGAACTGGATCATCAAATGTCGTATCGAGGTGGTACCATTTACCATCAATACTTACAAGATTCCATGCATGTGACTGACCATTTCCAGTTCCTATTACAATATGAGATTGAATTCCTGCTTCTTTTAATAGCTGATAAGTTAATAATGCATACCCTTGACAAACCGCCGAACGATTGACTAATGCGTCATATGCGGTGTAAGAACGAAGCGATGTGTCATATGAAACATGCTTCACTACATAGTCATGAATGGCTTTTACTTTTTCATTCTCATCCATTCCAGTTGTAATAATTGAATTTACAATTGATTTCGCTTGTTTCATTACATACTGTGATTGCTCTTTCGTTTCACGATATGAAATATTTAGTGTAAATGAGTAATTCCCTGGTAAACCACGAAGCGAAAACTTAGCGTTGCTTACATTGTATTTTAAATATTCATCTTTTTCTAACGTTTGATTATAAGCCTGCACCAATGTATCCAAAACCTCTTGTGCATTAGCATGTTTCGTCTTATATTTAATTGTAATATTTGTTTCATGGTTATTTAGATGTTTTTGTAAATCTTGTTGAAACTCTGTAATCAATTTCGAATCATTTACAGAATTAGCCGTCTCTCCTACTTGTTTTGTAGCAGCATATGAGACTGAAGGAATATGAAGCGCTCCAGTTATAATAGCTGAACAAAGTGCCACAGTAGATACATATTTTATAGATTTTTTCATTTCATCACATCCTCGTAACATAAAATAATCTTAAACTAGCTTTCTTACATATCTCAACTATATACGAATTTTCACAAAAAAGAAAATCCGATTTTTTACAATTATACAACTCAATTCAATTATAAAAGCAGCTTCCGTTATACACGTGAAACTGCTTCTTTTTACTTTATAAACTTTGCAAAATACAACAAGCCTTCTCAAAACGTCGCTGCTTTACATCTTCATTTGCAATACAGAAATATAACATTCCCATATCACCCCACATCATGTTCAAATGTTCCTCATCTGAATCTACTTGAAATAATAATGTTATCTCGCTATGATGTACACCTAAATATTCCTGTGCTTCTTCAAACACTTCTGTTTGAACTGAAAATGGTGTACCGAAAATTTGATGATTGTCATAGTAATCAGGTATTAATTCCTCTAACAATTGTAAGAAACGATCCGAATCATCTTCGTCCTCAATAAACAAATCTGGAAGTTTTTGCGCTATTTCAAATGTAACCCTACATTGAGTATATTGTGCCTTCACTTGATTCGTTTTTTGTACATCATCTATTTCTCCTTCATAATATAAAACACGCCAACCTTCTTTTATATTTAAATTTCCATATACTTCGCAAAGAGCCTCCTGCTTATCATCAGCAAAATAGAAAAAATATAACATGCCACTTTGAGGCAAATCATTCTTCATACCTACAGCTTGAAGTTCAGCTAAATTAAACTGTGCAACAAAATGAAGAGGATGTCCTTTATATGTAGGATAGTCTAACGTTGTTGGTAAATCCGGATATCCTCCCACTTTTGAACACCCTACTGGTAATACCTCTTCTTGTTTTGGTACTACTTTTATACATTCAAATGCTGTAGCCAACAACTCATCTTTTATATGAGTCAATTGATATTTTTCAATTAATTCTTCAATATGTTTCGTCATAAAAACTCCTTATTTAACTTGATTTCCTACATCATATCACAAAATGTAATCGTGTTTCTTTCACGTTTTTCTTTATTCATATCTATACCCATTATGAAAAAAGGCTTGTTCGTCATAATCGAAACGCTTCCTTATTACATAATATACAGTGTTCCTACAAACATGCAATCTCATCATCACTTGTAATACACCCTCATAAACTTCACTTTGTTCACCCAAAAACTTTTCATATTAAGGAGGAAATAAATATGGGTTACGGATATGGATATGGCCCCGGTTGCGGAGGATTCGGATACGGTGGCGGAGGATGCGGATGCGGATTCGGCGGTTTTGCTTTATTAATCGTTTTATTTATCCTTCTCATCATCATTGGAGCTAGCTGCTTTGGAGGCTTTGTCTGCTAAGTAAACTTTAACAACTATTGTAAAAAAGCACGCACTTGCCGTGCTTTTTTGCTGTTTATTTCATATACAAAAATAAATAATGGATCGAAAGGAATTATTTTCATGAAAATAGATGGTGTCTTTGAAGGAGGCGGAGTCCGAGGAATTGCACATGTCGGAGCAATCTGTGCATTAGAAGAGCATAATTATGAATGGGAGCGAGTCGCTGGTACATCAGCTGGTGCTATTATCGCAGCACTTCTTGCCTGTGGATATACAGGAAAAGAATTAAAAACAATTATAAATGGGGCTGATTATACAAATTTCATTACAAAAACATGTATAGATAAAATCCCTATTATCGGAAAAGGAATAAATGTATGGGTTAAAATGGGGATATATAAAAATGATTTTATAGAACAATGGTTAGAAAATTTATTATCTAAAAAAGGTGTGCATTGTTTTAGTGACTTACCTAACCCTGAAGGCTTAAAAATTATTGCTTCCGATATTAGTAATGGTAAAATGGTCGTTTTCCCAGACGACTTACTACATTATGGATTTCCTAATAAAAAATTTTCTATTGCAAAAGCAGTGAGAATGAGCGCTACAATCCCTTTCTTTTTTCAGCCTGTTAAATGGAAAACTCCTAAATGGAAGCAGCCTTGCTATATAGTCGACGGAGGCATTCTCAGTAATTATCCGATATGGATTTTCGACTCACCAAATATTCCACGTTGGCCTACCTTTGGATTTCATTTTGTGAAAGACGAAATTCAAGCTGAACCTGTTCATTACGAAGAACCTATTTCGATGTTTAAAGGGCTATTTAAAACAATGATGCAAGCCCACGATTTACGTCATCTCAGCACAGAAGTAAGAGCACGTACTATTAAAATCCCTACTGGAAATATTACTAGTACCAACTTCCATTTAAGTGATGAAGAGAAAGACTGGCTTTATCGCTCCGGTTATCAAGCAGCTGAAAAATTTCTACACTCCTGGAACTTTAAACAATATATAAACCAATATCGAACTGGATCTCCACCTAGTACTACAAGTAGTCGAACCAATACTATCGACAAACAATAAAGTGAAACTTCCATCAGTGTTTTTTTCATCCTCCACTGATGAAAAGCTCTCACCAATCAGGCACATGCCAGCAGTTATCCTCCACCTATCTTTTTTATTCTCTACAAATGTTGAAATAGAGGTCTTGTTGCTTGCACAATAACTAAATAATTTATTGTGCAAGCGTAAAAAAATGGTAACCATCTCTACCATCTTTTTACGGATATTGCAATCCCTCTGCTTCTTCCTCTGTAATAACGATATAGCGTTCTCCAGTCCTTAATCCTAACAGTTCTGCTTTCTCAATTGCCTCTTGCTTTGTTTCTGCATAAGCGGCTAAATATTTTGTTTCATTAATAATTTGGCAAATTACATAGCGGTTCATTTTAGTTCTCCTTCGACATCGTATTTTACATTTCTTTATTGTTGTATTTCTTTTATAATCATCGCTAATTTCTCAATCCCTCTTTCAATATCGTATAAGGATGCATATGAGTATGAAATTCGTAAATACTGATTAGAATTTCGATCATACAAATTTCCTGGATTAAGCAAAATCCCTGCCTTTAAAGCTTTATGAAACAACTCCTGGATAGAAAATACGGGGATTATATGCAGCCATATGTAAAAGCCTCCTTTTGGTATATCCCACGTCGCAATATGTGCAAAATGCTTTTCCAACGCTTGTAACGCAACGTCTCTGCGTGTTTGCAACTCTTTTCGAATATAGCCTAAATGTTCTTCATACAATCCACTTAAAAACCAATGCGCAGCAACTTGTTGCGACAAAGAACTAGATCCATAATCTGTCTGCATCTTTATATCTGCTAATCGTCCAATCACCGGCTCTGGTCCTACAATCCAGCCAATTCTCAGCCCAGGACTAACTGTCTTAGACATACTTCCTACATAAAGAACATTCCCATTTCTATCATATGCTTTTAATGGTTTCGAAGGTAAAGAGTCCATCCACAAATCTTGATACACCCCATCTTCTATTATAGGCAATCCAATCTCATTGCAAGTTTCCATAAGAACTTGTCTTCGCGCTTCATTCATTAAAATACCAGTTGGATTATGAAAAGAAGGAATCGTATAAAGAAGTGAACCATGGAATTGTTTTTTATATTTTGAAACAAGCGTTGGTTGTACTCCGTTTTGATCCATTGGAATCCCAATTAACCGCATCCCTGCAGACTGAAAAATATTAAGAGAAAATAAATAAGAAGGCTTTTCTACTAGAATCGTTGCCCCTTTCTGTAATAATCCCATAGAAATTAACTGCAAAGCCTGTATGCCACCTGATACGACTAAAATAGATGAAGAAGATGTCTGTATGCCTAACGTTTTTAAATACTTTGCTAGCTGTTCACGCAGTAAAATATCTCCTTTCGGTTCTTCATAGCCTAAAGGGATACTTTGTTGTGAAAGTGTACTTATAATACGTTGTGTTTTCTCTTGTGGCAAAAGTTCTGATGAAAGTTCACCTGTTCCTAATCGAATCATGCTTGAATCAAATTCTGCTCGGTTAATCTCTTGAACCGTTGGTAAATTAGGATAATGAAGCCCTGTCTCAACATACGAATTCCAATCAGGCAGCGATGAAGAAACTAGCAAGTCCCATGTATTGCTTATAACCCTCGTTCCTCGCCTCCCATTTCCTTCAATTAATCCTTGAGCAGCTAACTCATCCAATGCTGTTACAATTGTACTTCGATTCACTCTAAATGCATCAGCAAACACTCGCTGAGACGGTAATTTCGTTCC
This sequence comes from Bacillus sp. S2(2024), assembly GCF_050474045.1. Classification (NCBI taxonomy): domain Bacteria; kingdom Bacillati; phylum Bacillota; class Bacilli; order Caryophanales; family Bacillaceae; genus Bacillus; species Bacillus sp. S2(2024). The sequence continues at coordinate 1,572,932 of NZ_JBFLUS010000003.1, read as the reverse complement.
TATTGTCCACTCCCCATTGACAATTTTCATTTTTATATACTCTTCAATTTGCTTATATAAAGGAATAGAAGAAGATACATCTGGTTTCCACTCAAACCATTCCATTAAATCACTCCAACTAACTTTTTATACTTGTAGTATATACTTTGGTTGGTTCATCATCCAACCATATGGATGGATACAATTGATATTTTCATTTATATAATAAAACAAAACTTCCATCAGTTAGAAGTTTCTACTGATAAAGAGCTCTCATCAATCTTGATTTTATGAGCAATATTCTCCGCTTCCTTTAAATTTTGACATAGGAATGCGGGATAAGGTGAAACTTCCATCAGTGAGCGATTTTTTCACTGATGGTTAGTTGAACTAATCGGGCGCATGCCAGCAGTTATCCCCCACCTATCTTCTTCGCATCTCTCTCAATCTTGAGGTGGGGGTCTTACTGCCCGCAAATAGCGGGATAAAATTATAATTCTACATAGGAGGAGATAAAATGAGTGAAGCCATACTTCACGGAATTGTTCTTGCATTTGGACTTATTATACCTTTAGGGGTGCAAAATGTATTTGTTTTTAATCAAGGTGCTAGTCAATCTACCTTATTGAAAGCTGTCCCAGTTGTTATAACAGCGGCAATCTGCGATACTATTTTAATCTTAATTGCTGTGCAGGGCGTATCGCTTATGCTGTTAACATTTTCATGGTTAACAACTACACTCTATATAATAGGGTTTTTCTTTCTTCTTTACATGGGCTGGGTGATATGGAAAAGTGAACCTACTGTTTCCCAAAATGAAGTACAAACGATGACAATCCAAAAACAAATTGTATTCGCGGCTTCTGTCTCTTTATTAAATCCACATGCCATCTTAGATACGATTGGAGTAATTGGAACAAATTCTATTCAATACATAGGTGCTGAAAAATGGGCATTTTCCTTAGCGACAATTTTTGTTTCTTGGATATGGTTTATAGGATTAGCCATTGCTGGACGAATGCTAGGAAAAGTAGACTCATCCGGAAATAAAATCAAACTATTAAATAAAATTTCCGGTGTTATTATTTGGGGGGTTGCGTTTTATATGTTAGCAAAGCTTGTCATAAAGTAAAACAGCCGCTTGTATCAGCAGAAAAATCAGTTTATTATAGAAGAATTACTGGATTCTCAGATGAATTGAGGTGAACTGATTGCGTCCCATTTTTTTAGGTGTTTGTGCAGCATTCTTTTTTGCTTTTACATTTGTTCTAAACCGCGCTATGGAATTATCCGGCGGAAGTTGGATTTGGAGTGCGTCACTTCGATATTTCTTTATGGTTCCGTTGCTTTTGCTTATTGTTATGAGTAGAAAAAATTTACGTCCTCTTCTAAAAGTCATGAAAGAACAACCAAAAACATGGATATTATGGAGCATTGTAGGATTTGGATTATTTTATGCCCCTCTTTGCTTCGCAGCAACATATGCACCAGGTTGGCTAACTGCTGGGACATGGCAAATTACAATTATTTCAGGTTCATTACTTGCGCCATTATTTTCAGAAACGATTGAAACAGCAGATGGTCCAATAAAAGTTAGAGGTACCATACCATTTAAAGGTCTCGCAATGTCACTCATTATTCTTTTTGGTATTACTTTTATGCTATTAGAACAAGCTAATCACATTTCTTTAAAACATGTATTATTAGGTGTACTTCCTGTACTCGTTGCTTCATTTGCTTATCCACTTGGCAATCGTAAAATGATGGAAGTATGTACAGGGCGTCTAGATGCATATCAACGTGTATTAGGTATGACATTAGCTAGTTTACCATTTTGGATTTTGCTATCAATATATGGTTTCATTACTGTTGGTATGCCCAGCAAAGAACAGACAGTTCAATCTAGTTTGGTTGCCATTTGCTCTGGAGTAATCGCAACTGTACTATTCTTCCATGCAACTGATCTAGTGAGAGGCAATATGCAAAAATTAGCTGCTGTCGAAGCAACGCAGTCTATGGAGGTATTATTTACAGTATTTGGGGAATTAGTTTTATTAGCATCTCCATTCCCTTCTGCTTTATCGTGGTTTAGTATGTTTCTTATCATGCTTGGTATGATTTTACACAGCTATATTTCACAAAAAAGAAAAGTTACTCATAATCAGGAAATTAGCGCTTAAAACTTACAATCTCCATGTAAAAAGCCATGATAACATTGCCTCATCGGATGTTGTCATGGCTTTATTTTTCATTTCAAAAATGTTCCAAATTACCTATATACATCTGTTGTTTATACAGAATTTGATGTCCAAATTCTTGAGATTTCATATTACTACTAACTTATCTGCTTTCTACTTCCACTGAAACGCTTTGTTCCATCTCTTTTAAAGAGGTATATAAATCAGTTGTATATAACTTTTCAGAAGCTGATACCATCATTTCTAATTGTTGATAACCGCTATCTATATCTTTAATTTTCACACGTTTCACTTGCAAATTTAAATGCTTAATTTGTGTAAAAATTTGATTTAGCTCTTGATGCTTATTAACAACTATTTTTACTGATAAATCCCTTTGCCTCAAAGAATAAGGCCCTGCCAATTTAACAAGATATGGAAATACATTAATTGCCAAAATAATTAAGACCATTGCCACAGCTGCTTCTAAATAAAAACCTGCGCCAATCGCAATTCCTAAGCCTGATGCCGCCCAAACCATAGAAGCAGTTGTTAATCCAGAAATCACATCATTATTTCTCCGTAAAATAACACCTGCACCGAGGAAACCAACTCCACTAACAATTTGTGCTGCAAGGCGCATAGGATCCATATTCGTATGCCCTGGTGATGAATATACATTTACTGATTCAATAGACACAATCGTAATTAAACAACTTGCTACCGAAATCACCATACTCGTTTTCACACCAAGCGGTTTATTCTTTAGCGGTTTATTCTTTAGCTGTCTATCAATTCCAATTAACAGTCCAAGAAAGAGTGCCAGACCTAGTTTGAGTAAAAATTCAAATGTCATATTCATTTCCCCTTATTCATTTAGTATTATTGTTTTAAATTTTTTTATGGTGAAATAGTAACTATAACTGCTTTATACTTTCAATATTAGTCCTTTCTTTTCCTTTTTAAATTATTTCCTCAATTTTATTCGTAGACTCCGCTTCTTCCTCCGATTTTATAGTTAACTATCAAGCAAACGTTTCATTAAAATATCCTTATTCATTTTTTCAAAAATAAATATATCGAACTTTAAAAGGTGGCTGATTCAAATAGAAAAAGGTTGGCTTTTCGCCAACCTTTTCTCTATTTATTTAGATACCGATTTCTCTGTAATACCAAGATGTTCATTCAATTGTTTTGATATTTCTTTTACATTCTGTTCATTTGGTTGGTAATAATAAATTCCATTAATACGTTTGTCTGTGCCCTGTACTTGCATTTTTTCGATGTTTAAGTCTGTCCCTGCCATATTTTTCGCAATCGCTAGCATGTCATCAAATGTTAAGTTTGTTTTTAAGTTTTTATCAACTGCATCTAATAATGAGCTCAGCTTTGTGATTGATTTAACTGATAATGCTTTTTTTGCAATTGCTTCGATTACAAGTTGCTGTCTTTGACCACGCATTGCATCGCTATCGATTTTACGTGTTCTCGCTAACGCAAGCGCTTGTTCTCCATTTAAATGTTGATAACCTTTTTCAAGATGGATTGCACCAGCTTGGTCTTTGCTGTCTTGTTCAGTAAAGGTAACTGGCACATCAATATCAATACCCCCAAGTGAATCTACTATTTTAATAAAAGATTCAAAATTAAATTTCACATAATAATCAACAGGTACATTAAAAAAACGTTCAACCGTATCACGTGTACTTTCCACCCCACCAAATACGTGCGCATGTGTAATTTTATCTAATTTTTTTCGTGATGGAATATATACACGCGAATCGCGAGGGATACTTACTAATTTTACTGATTTATCATCTTTGTTAATCGTTGCCAATAACAAAGCATCAGTGCGAACAGCTTCACCGTATTGGCTTTTTCTTTGTTCGCTTTCATCTACTCCCATAATTAAAATAGAAATATTATCTTTTAAAGGTGCCACCTCTTTATCACGTTTACTAGACTTATTTATTTCTGCATAAGAATTACTTACAACCGCTTTCGCCTTACTATATATAAATGAACTGTAACTTATCCCGCCAATAATAAGAAGTACAAAGGGAATTATCAGAAACCATAAAAAGCTTCTTTTTTTGGAGCGCATGTTTTTCTTTTCACTTCTACTCGTTGCTTCTATATCTTCTGTCATTTCGACTCTCCTTTCAAAACACTCTCCCTTACTAGTTTAATTGAAATATAACATTCTTTGTATCGAATTACATTTCATTATCCTTACATTTTTGTAAGGATTTTTAAGCACTAATAATACCTCTTTACAACATAAAAAGTAACATCCACTTGTTATAACCTGATAAGAATTTAATCTAAAAAAGAATATTTTTTGGGATTTTCAAACGGTTTTTTCTTATTTGGCACTATTTCCAACAATCTTTATAGAATCATTTCAATCTTAGAACTACAGCAATTTCTTATACACAAATAGAAAAAACTGCATCTTTTACATAATTATAAACCTTCGAACTATCTCCACCTTCATATTATTAAATTTCAATATCGATATAAAAAAATATAACCTTCAAACATTTGAAGGTCATATTTTTTAACTCGCTTTAAAGCCACCGCCTAATACATCACGTACATCATGAATAACAACAAATGCATTTTCATCTTTTCTACTCACGACTTGTTTTAATTGAACGAGCTCTTGTTTATTAATAACAACATATAGTACTTCCTTATTATTTCCTGTATAACCGCCTCGTCCTTCTAACACTGTTACACCGCGCGTCATGTGCTTCATAATGGATTCTCGAATAACATCTGGATAGTTTGAAATAATCGTCACAGCTGTTCTTGTGTCCATTCCTTCTACAATAAAATCAATGACCTTCGCGCCAATAAAGACCGCTACAAGTGTATACATCGCTTTCTCCTGTCCGATAATAAACACTGAACCAGCAATAACAACAATATCAATAATTAATACGCATTTCCCGACACTCCAGCCCAAATATTGATTTGCTAACCTGGCTATGATTGCTGAACCACCTGATGTGCCACCTGCTCGAAACATAAACCCTAAACCAACCCCAACAAAGCTCCCTGCAAAAAGAGCCGCTAATAATGTATCATTATTTACCGGAGTTGCAACGCCTTCTGTGATATATAAAAAGAAAGATGTAGATAGTATCCCAAGAACTGTATACACCATCGTTTTTTGATCAAAAAATTTATAACCGATTGCAAGTAAAATGGCATTCATTATAAAGTTTACAACACCAGGAGACCAGTCAAACAAATAGTAAGTAATAACAGTAAGACCGATAATCCCCCCTTCTGATAATCGATTTGGAATAGCAAAAAAGTTAATCCCAATCGCAAATAATAATGATCCAACTATAACAAGTAAAATCTCTTTCGTACGTTCATTCATTACATTTTCCTCCCATCTATGCCTTTACATGTATGTTATAATTCAACATCTTAGGAAACTAAGTTGTCTCTCTCCATTTCTCTGCATGTTTCTCTATCATTTCAATTAATTTTTTCATCGCCGAAGTCAACCATTTATTTTTATGGTATGCCAGTTCCGTTGTAACAAAATCCTCACTGTATATCCATGGAAGCGCGATTAACTTGCCACGCTCAATTTCCTCCTTAACCGTAATAAGCGGTAAATACGATAATCCTAGTCCACACATGACGGTTTGTTTAATTGCCTCAATACTCCAAAAGTGAATACTTGAGCAATTAACACCTTCCTTTTTTATCCATTTTTCTAATAAGTCTCGATAACTTCCCGGCTCTGTAAGCAATAACATTTCTCCTTCTAAATCAGCAGGAGTAACGATTTTTTGTTTTGTTAGCGGATGCCCTGGCGGAGCAACAAGCACAACTGTTTCTCGAACAAGGGAATGAGTGACAATATCTAAACCAAGCTTTTCCGGATTTGTAAATAAAGCAAAATCAAATTTACCTGACTTTAACTCATTATGTAACTCTTGGCTCTCTGATGGCTGTAAAATGATATGAACTTGCGGATATTTCTTTTTAAATTCATATAATATCACAGGCAATCGATATATCATTAAAGACTCGTTTGCCCCAATACGTATCGTCCCTGATGGTTTACCGTTCATTTGAGATGACTCCAGCGCCTCATTAGATAATTCTAATATTTTTTGCGCATAAGAAAGCATGTGCTCTCCTACTTCAGTTAAAATCACCTTTTTACCAAGACGATCAAACAAGGGGCTTCCAATTTCTTCTTCTAAGGATTGGATATGATTAGTAATTGTTGATTGTGTATATCCGAGCCATTCTCCAGCCCGTGTAAATCCACCGCTTTCCGCTACAATAATAAAAGTTTTCAAATGACGTAACTCCATAATGCCACCTCCTGTTGTACAATCGTTATTTCATCTTTAATAGCATAAATTACGGTTTACATTATATAGAAAGGTTACATATACTTTTCTAACATCAATTTATTGTTATACCTATATTTCCATAAGAACAAAAATTGGCGTTACAAGATATACAATAACAAAAATAAACATGTGTTGTATTCATGTGAATTTTTATAAATGACTTTTCTCTGTTATATATAAAATACATACAGTAAAATTTATCTCGAAACACCTATGAAGCTAACTATTTTCTTAGAAATAGTTAGCTTCATGGACAACCTTATATACTTTTAACCATGTATACTCGAATCGAAAACGATTGATTCCAAACTTAAGCTGCTAGTTTATATAAATGTCCATACTCAAATGATGTATACAGCATATAAAGGAACTACATAACATTTCCTCTTCACACTCACCTAATCGCTATTATATATTTAGAATGAGAATAAATAAAATGAATTATTTTAATAGAAATCATTTAAAAAAATGATAGATTAATTAAAATATAAAACATGCCATTAAATTGGCATGCTTCTCTACATTATACAATTTTCTGAAAAATACTCTCCAAATTATAAAGTGAAACTTCCATCGGTAGGGATTTTCTTCATCCCCCACCTATCTTCTGTAGAAAAGCGGAAGCGGCTCGCCCAGAATCGCAGGACGCCCACGGATAGCGGGATAAATTAAAGCTCACTTATCACTACTAAGACTATATCGACAAGTTATCTTTACAAACTATATAACCATCTAGTATTATTACCTAGTACTTAAAAATAATAACAAACACCAATACTCAATCTATTAAACATTCAAAATGAAAACAAATTAACTTACCAAAACTTATTTTAAATTCATAAATAAATTTTATTTTTCATTATATTAAAAATCGTTCTCGTATATATCCTCAACGCAGATGAGCAATTCTTATTTCATGTTTTCTATCATTATGAATAGCAAAGTAGTGCCTATATACTGATTTACAATATATTTTATACACACTGCATTGCTAAACTTGATATTACAAAAATGGTAATTAACACCACATAAATTACCTCAGTTCATTGATAATGATGACATTCTAGTAGAACGTATTTTCTTTTTTCCAACATAGATTTGAAAGGGGCATACTTTTTGCAAACACAACAGGATCTTAGTAAAAAAACTATCATATTTATCCATGGATTAGTTGGGAATCGTCGTGCATTTAAAAAAGAATGTAAACTATTTTCCTCATCTTACAACATCATAACGTATGATTTACTCGGTCATGGTGAGGATAAAGGAGAAGCAATTGATTTTTCTTTAGATCAATTAGTACAGCAATTAGCAGATCTTTATGAAAAAGAAGGAATCCAGCAAGCTCATATTTGCGCCCTAAGCTATGGATGTTATATTGCTACTATATTTGCTCATCAGTACCCAGAAAAAGTATTAAGTCTTTGCCATATTGGAGGTCATTACAATAACCCCTCTAAGTTATTTAATGTCTTTCAAAAGTTTTGGGACAAACGAAATAATGAGTACTCTTCTTGGCTTCATCAGTATGCAAGTACTATATTTCCAAGTGGCATTCTAAAAGCAAATCCATTTGCGATCGTTTCTAAAAATATTTACTATCGATTTGGATTACAATTACACAAATCTATTATTCGAGAATCACTACGCCATCGTCTAGAATTTGATTTAAAATCCCGATTACGAGAACTTACACAACCAATTTTATGGGTAATGGGAGAACATGATCATCTCTATAAATCTTGTTTATTTGATTTAAAATCCATTCTTCCAAATGTTTCATATAAAGAAATTCCATTAGCTGGTCATGCTGCAAATATATTTCGACCAAATTATTTTTATGATCTTTACTCTCAATTTTTACAAGAAACATTATCCTAAAGTCAATTATTTTTATTAAATAAAGAGAGTCGCATTCCATTGCGACTCTCTTCTCATGTACAAGACATATTTTAAATGCAATCTCGGTTTTTCTATATATCCCTAAAAATCTTTCTCGCTACTAGTCTAATACGAAACTAGCTTTTTTAGAAGCACTTCAAAAAGTGTACCTTTTTAAACGATTTTAAGTAAAAAACCTTTTAAATTTAAACATACTGATACTATCAAATTAAAAGGATGGGATTCATCATGTCTAAGTGAGCTCAAGTGGAAAGATTTCCATCCTGATCTCATATTGTATTCCTACTTATTTAATGTGCTTCACTACAAGAGAAGCATATGCCTCTGCCCCCGTCTTCGTCAAATGGACCCCATCTGGTTCAAAATATGCTTGCTTTCCAGCGCTTGCTGAATGCCAATCAACTAGTGTAATATTTGAGAAATTCTTCGCGGCTTCTTTTAATCTTTCATTAACTAATGATTCCCATGGACGCGGCACTCTTGTATTAATCAATATAATTTTACGTTCATTACCTATTGATTGAATCAATGATGTTATTTGCTCAGTAGTAAATGCTCCATTTGTACCTAATCCAATAATAACGTAATCTCCTAAATTACCCTCTTTTTTCATTTTATCCACCGTAGCGATCGCTTCAGACATTTGTCTTCCAATCTTCGCGTCGATCTTAATATTAGGAAAGGCGTTTTTCAAATATGGAGATATGTCAATCATAATGGAATCTCCAATTGCTGTAACTGTTGGAGGTTCTTTAGGCTTATTAGAAACAGTTCCTTTTTCTTCTTTATTTTGAGCTGGTTTATCAGCCTGTTCTGTTTGTACTTTTTGCTCTTTTTGTTCTGTTTGTACTGCTTCTATACTAGCTTTTTTAGAATTCGCTTTTGCTTGGCTCCCTGTTACTAAACCGAAACCAGCTGTCACAGAAACCAATAGTGCAAATGTTAAAGCTAGCTTACTACCTAACGCCAAGTTTCTTATTTTTAAGTTATGTAAATGAATATTCTTCAATGCACCTTGACGAATTGGATTTTCGATAAATTTCCACGAAAGCTGTGCCATAAACAGAATAAGAAAAAATTGAAAAATAGCCCTCGTAAACTGAAATCCTCCAGTACTTACTTGCGGACTTGTCAATGTGATAATCGGATAATGCCAAAGATATATCCCGTAGGATCGGACACCAAGCCATCGTAAAGGTCTAAACCTTAAAAATGCACTAATTCGGCTAGTTGGATGAGCAAGGTTCGCTACTAATAATGCCGTAACAACCGAGAACAGGAACATTCCTCCGCGGTATAGGAATGGATCATATTGATTTGTCTTCCAAAACATAACGAGAATCACAATAAGAGCAATTCCTCCAATTACATCAAGAACGAGGCGAGCTGACGGGATAATGTTATTAGCAAGCCTACTGCTCGGCCAAATGAAAGCGAGTGCTGCACCAATCAGTAAGGAAAACGCTCTTGTATCGGTACCATAATAAACCCTACTTGGATCAGCGCCTGGTACATATATCATTGCCATTGCAACAGCTGAAGCAATCGCTCCGAGAAAAATAAATAGAGTCATACGTGACTGTTTTTTTATATAGGAAAATCCTAAACTAATTATGAGTGGCCAAACTACATAGAACTGTTCCTCAACAGCTAATGACCAAAAATGATTCAGTGGAGAAAGTTGGCCAAAACTATCAAAATATGATAATTTGTGAAATATATACCACCAATTACTAACATAAAATAACGCTGCTAACGAATCTCCCCACATTTTTCCAAGTAAAGAACTATGAAAAATTGTAATCCATGCTAAGATTATAACAAGCATGATAAGCATTCCTGGAAGCAATCTCCTTGCCCTACGTAACCAGAAATTCTTCAAATCAATCCTCTTATTTTCCTTCCATTCAATAACAAGAAGATCCGTAATTAAATAACCAGAAAGTACAAAAAATACAGTAACGCCTAGGAATCCTCCAGGCATCCACTTAAAATTGAGATGATACAAAATAACACCTAGTATGGCTAGGCCTCTTAGACTGTCTAATCCAACCATATAACGACTATTTTTCTTTAATGGTGTGGGCATTTACAGTCACCCCCCATCTTTTTCTAAAAACTGTGTAAATAGTTACACTATGAAATTCTATCAATTTATACTTAACCAGTATAAACTAAATAAAAAATAAAAGGTTTACAAAAATAGTACAAGATACATTAACAAACATACTTGTTTTTTATAGTAATGTACACAGTACATAAAATTCTATCATGTCATCCGTTATTATAAAACTGTTAATACAAATAAAATCCATTACAACATTTAGATTTCCCGATAATGATACATTACAATAGAAAGATGATTTTATTAAATCCTTTAAATAGTCCCCAATATATAAAAATAGTCTAAGTCATATTATATATTTTGACTTAGACTATTTTTATATATTTCACAAACTAAAATTTACCAATTCATTTCACTCTACTGCTTTCTTATTATTAAAATAAATTGCATTCCAATTGCAACTACTAATATACCAGCTGTAAAGTATGGCAAATCGAAAGGATTTATTCCTTTTTCTAAAAATATACCATTTGCCAGTGTTCCCATGGAACCAGCAAGATAATTAATAGAACTAAGCAAGGCAATCGGAATAGCAGCATGTTCTGGGCTCATTTCGACTAATGTTTTTTGTTGTGTTGCTAACGCTGCCCAGCCAGTAGCTCCCCAAAGAATTAAACAGATAGCTACCAAAATCGCTATTTGATGAGAAATCCCCATAAATATTAAAGATGAAAACATGATAACCATTAAATATATTAATATGATTTTAGGCTTCTTATAGAAATCGATAATATATCCTATTATAAAGCTTCCTCCTATGCCACCTATTCCCCACATCCATATAAAGATTACGGATTTTTCAAATCCATAGGAAGCTATTATGAGATCTAAGTATGTGTATAAACCTAAACTACAAAAACTCAATATCATCGTTATAATCATTACAAGTGAAATACCTTTATTTTGGAACATCGTTAGTCGTTCTTTTAGTGTTGGTAAATGAGTAGATTTTATCACAGGGAACCTAAACAATAGGGACAATATTCCCAGTACACCGATTACGACAATAAACAACATTGTTATTCGCCACCCATACATATCGGAAATATATATACCGAAAGGAACACCTATTACAGTTCCTGCACTCATTCCAAGTAATATCATTCCTAACGCTCTACCTCTTTTGTTTTCATGAACAAATGTAACAGCTGCCGATGAAGCGAATGGTGAATACAGACCAGCTCCTATACCTGCTATTCCTCTAGAAAGTAATAAAATGATAAAATTGTTCGTAACTGCACTTACTACATTGGCTGATACGAAAATGGATAATGCTATTAATAATGTATTTTTTGCATTCGTTTTACTCATCATTGCAGCAAACAAAGGTGCTGCAATTGCATAGCACAAAGTAAATATACTTACTGTCTGTCCCGCTTTACCTATAGATACACGAAACTCATCTGCAATACTAGGTAAAATCCCTGCCATTACATAAGCGTCTACACCTAACGCAAACATACCTATCGCTAATAAGAAGATCTTGTTCAATGTTCATCACCCTTTTGTTAATTATTCCATTTTTTATCATAAAGGGTATAATGAAATTAGTGAAATTAATATTTAGCATAGGAGGTATGAATTTAACTCATGACAATAGCAAGATATGAAGTATTCCAAAAAGTGGTTGAACTAGGGAATTTCACAAGAGCAGCTGAACAACTTAACATAACACAATCAGCAGTAAGTCATGCTATTTCTAGTCTTGAAAAAGAGTTTGGCTATCCCTTACTACATCGTAATAAGCAAGCAAAGATTAGTAAAACTTCGTTTGCAGATCGAATTCTCCCGCATATCCGACAAATTTTAAACAGTGAAGCTATTATTAAACAAGAAATATCTCTTCAAAACAATCAACTAGAGGGCACTTTAAAAATAGGTGCATTTACAAGTGCTGCAGCTCAAATATTGCCAAAAATGCTATCGCAGTTTAAAAAGAACTATTCAGAAATTAAAGTAATACTATTTGAAGGTACTTATATAGAGATTGTAGAGTGGATTAATAACGGCACTGTAGATATAGGATTCATTATAGAAGAAGATATAAAAAAACAGTTTCAATCAGTACCTATTACAAAAGATGAAATTGTCTTAGGATTACCGAAAGATCATCCACTGGTTAATGAAAAAACAATTGATATAAAGACAATTTCTAATATGGACTTTATTATGCCAAAAGGTCCCTATCAATCATTAGTCTTAGAAAATTTATCTGCTCATAATGTACGCCCAAACATTATTTTAGAAGTATTGAATTGCGAAACGATTGTTAATATGGTTTCACAAAATATCGGGATTAGCATGGGCCCTGAACTATTTTTTAAATCTCATAAAAATATTGAAATAAAGAAATTAAAACAAAAAAAATATCGTCAAATTAGCCTTGCTTTTAAAGAAAAAACTCCTATCATACATGCTTTTCTAGTATGTAATCAATTATAACAGTATACATGAAGCCACAAACGTATTGTTTGTGGCTTCATGTATACTCATTTTTGTTTCATTCGTTTCACTAATAATTGTTTTACCTCGTTATATGTTAAACCAGATTTCTTATTCAGCTCTTTCACTTCTTCAATATCAGTGCCAACAACAGTGTATTTTTTCTCTTTGTTCATGCTGCACGTCCTTTTAATTTATGAATTATACTCATTTTCAGCAAATATGATAAGTTTCCGCCTACATGTAAAATAAATAGTATGTTCCTTATCTATTCCCTAAAATGAATGCTCTCAAACAGCAGAAGTATACTTCAATTCACTAAAAATAAACAAAACCTCGAATTATCGACTCTTTACAAGCTTACGTAATTCGAGGTTTATTTTCGTTGACGTCCTTATCATTAACTTTCTAACATATGAAAGTTGCTATTGACTTTACTTATGATTGACAATATTGTTGAATTTGCTTTATACATATTCCTCTCATGCTGGTATTCATATTATAATTTTTATACCATTCAACCGTACTGTCTAATGCCTGTTGAAGAGACCACTTTGGGCTCCAATTAAGTTTGAATTTTGCTTTACTAATATCGAGATTCAATAATGTTGCTTCGTGAAATTCTCTCTGTACATCTAATATCCCCCAACTCCCCGATCCCCAACTCTTTACTATACGAGTAACTACTTCTTCTACTGGGACAATGCTACTTGGAGTTGGCCCAAAGTTCCATGCTCCCGAAAAACGAGCTCCTTCTGTTAAAATTTTTTCCGTTAAAAGTAAATAACCACTTAACGGTTCCAAAACATGTTGCCAAGGGCGCACTGCATGAGGGTTTCTAATTATAATTTTTTGATTCGCTTCCAATGCACGTATACAATCAGGAATGATCCTATCTACAGACCAATCGCCTCCACCAATTACATTGCCAGCTCTAACACTAGCAATAACTTTCTGATGATGCTCATATTTTTTCTCTGGGAAATAAGAATTTCGATAAGAAGAAATTAAAAGTTCACAGCACCCTTTACTAGAACTATAGGGATCATGCCCACCCATAGAATCATTTTCTCGATATCCCCAAACCCATTCTTTATTTTCATAGCATTTATCACTAGTAACTATAATACATACTTTAACCGATTCATGTGATCTAACTGCTTCTAATATATTTAGCGTTCCCATAACATTTACGTCGTACGTATATTTTGGATGATGATATGAATAGTTAACAAGTGATTGTGCAGCCATATGAAATACAATTTCGGGTTTATATTTACTAAAAACATTATTTAATTTATTAAAGTCTCTAATATCTCCTCGTAGATCAATTATGTCACTTTGGAGATTTGTTACAACAAAATTGTCCTTTTTATTTTTAGGGCCCAAAGAATATCCTATAACGGTCGCACCCAGTTCCCTCAACCATATCGATAACCAAGAACCCTTGAAGCCCGTATGTCCTGTAATAAGAACCCTTTTTCCTTGAAATACATTATTAAAGTTATGATTTAACAAGTGATTCACACCTTTAAATGATAAAATTCCTTATAAATTTGGATACAAATGTTTATTATGTTTATACCAATTAATTGTTCTTACTATGCCTTCTTCAACATCTATTTTCGGTTCCCAGGCAAGCATCTTTTTAACTTTATTAATATTCGGCTTAGGGACCCATCTCTCATTTTCTCTATATGGAAGCGCACCATAATTTGGTTTTTTATCTGTCTGTAAATGTCCAAAGAGTAACTCTACATAATACTTTAATTGATGCACCTCACCACTTCCAATATTAAAAATATCATTCTGTACAGAATCATTCTCAATCGCTAAAATACAAGCGTCCACAATATTATCTATATAACAATAATCTCTCAATTGATTACATAAAGTTAAATCCACGTTCCTACTTTGCAATGTTTGTAAAATGATGTGAGCAAAAAGTTTATGTGATGCTTCCATTTCGCCAAATACGCCAAAGGGTCTGAGGGTTATTATGTTAATATTGTTTTCACGAGCGATTTGATGAGCTATTATTGTAGCCGCCGCTTTGCTGCTTCCGTATATATCTACAGGAGTTAATACCATATTTTCATCAATCAATTCAGTCTTATTTCCATATTCCGAACTACTTCCCAGATTAATAATTTTTTTACAATCTACTAACCTTGCAGCTTGAATAATATTTATAGTTCCTATAACATTCGTTTCAACAGCACTCATATAGTCTTTATGAGTTGGATTCACACCATATGCAGCAAAATGACAAATATAATCCGGATGAAATTTTTTTACTGTATTTTGAACTTGAGTTTTATTTCGTATATCTGCTTCATACACTTCAATACTACTTAATACATTATTAAGCCGCCATGAATTTGATGATTCTCTTGTCAAAATACCTACTTTTGCTTGAAGTTTTAATAACCTCTGTATGAAATGGGAACCAATAAATCCATATCCACCAGTAACAAGTACTCTGCAATCTTTAAAAAGGCTATTCATTATTATTTTCTTACATCCCTTTTTATAGTTTTTTATATAAGCAAAAGTGTAAAATAATTGTTGCATTTGTATAATTTTCACAAAAATATAAAAGTCACATTTTTAAATGAAAATCTAAATTGGAGTTTAAATTTGGTAGGGAAGAATACTGAAAATAGTTTTTGGCTGAAGATTTATTCGATGTTTCTACATATAAAGGGATGAGCTGCTTCATAAGGCTCCTATAGAGGATATGGCATGTCTTTCTTATACTTTCGATGTAAGGAACATAAATTCCCTTTAAAATGAGTTGGTCAATGTTAAGAGTTTCATGTTTCCATAAATCAAACTCATTCATATTAAAAATTTGCATACTGCCAAAATGAAAAGAAACTAATTCATCGTTATTCACAAGAACCTTTTTGTTTTCAATTCTTATAGTATCTTGATTATTTAAAATTAAATTCCACGGTGCAGCATTAATCCCTTTTTGATTTATAATTTTAATATTAGAAAATAAATTAGGAATATGGTTTAAATATTTTTGATCTCCCCATCTATTATATTCAATATCATACTTATCTTCACAGTACTCGAGACACTTATCTCTCCACCATTCTAAAATTCCTATACTATTTTTATCATTTTTAAATCCAATTAATCCAGCTTGATACATACCATGTATGTTTTCAAGTTCTGTTGTACCTCTTTGCGTGCAAAGAAAAATAGAATATTTCCACCATTCACTTAAAATTATGTTAGGATCAGAAAAAAAGTACATATCTGCATCGCAGTATATAATATGATCAACTTCGGGATAATGTTTCAATATATGAAGACATAATGGAGCTTTTAATGTCCAGCAATACTCCTTCAAGCTTCTTTTATTCTTTACATTTAGGAGTTCTTGATTTTCGACTTCTTTAACGTGAATGAGTATAGCATGTTTCAACTGCAATTTTATTAAAGTTTGATAGGTAAAATCATCCATACAACAAATCCATACATTAAAGTTTTCTCCCTGATTTGCTAGTGAATAATAACAGGTTAGCCCTTGAATAATATATTTTTGACTTATAATTAATGAGAAATTTAAGAAATTATTCCACTGATTCATTTTTCTTCTTAATTTTGAATCCTTATATGGCGTTGTTGCTTCTTTAATATCTTTACTACTTAAGAGTTTATTTGTCACTTTACCAATTTTTAATTTTAATTCTCTAAGAATGAATTGAATTCGACTTAAATATGGAGTGTAAATACATTCTAGTATATTATTAGGTATTTCAATTTCTCCTAAAGACCAAAGATCAAATTGATCTTCACTAAAAATTGTAATACATGCAAAATGATAGACAACTAATTTATCCGTCTCAATATAAACCTCATTTAGATTTTTTGATATATTAAAATTATTATTATAAATACAATTCCATGGTGCTGCGTTTACTCCTAGATTTTTTGATATCTTAACCATCGGAAAATACATAGGAAAATAGTCCAAATATTTTTGATCTCCAAACCTTCCAATATCAGGATTAGAACCACACCAATCCAAACACTTATCTTTCCACCATCCAACACTTTTTAATCCATATGAATCATTTTTAAAGCCGATTAATCCTGCTTGATATTTACCATATGTTTGTTCTACCCAATCACGGTCCCTCTGAGGACAAAGAAAAACAGAATTCTCTCCCCATTCATCAAATATAACAGCGGGGTTAGAGAAAAAACATAGATCTCCATCACAATAAAGTACGGATGGTAATTTATAGTTTACAAGCAAATATTCTATGAAAACAGGTTTCAAAGTCCAACAATATTCATTAACTTTTCTATTTTTCTTAATACTTTTTAATTGTTCATCCTCCATCTCTTCTACTCGTATAAGCATTACTTGATTCAAATTCATTTCCTTCAATATATAATAAGCAAATGAATCTATACAACAAATCCATAACGTGCACTCTTTTGTGTTTTGCATTAAAGAGTGCTGTAATGCAATTACTTTTATGACATATTCTGTTCCTGCTATGACGCAAAGATGATTCTCGTGTCTAAAGTTCTCATCATATTCTAATTGAGAATTCTTATTGACTGTAGAATGTGTGGAACGATTTTTGACAAAATGATTTTGCGATAGTTGAAAATTTATTTTTTCTTTAGAGGGAATATATGGGCGAGGCAAATTCTCTTTTCTATTGTTAGAGTTCAATATTTTTCACTCCTTTTAACTATCCTTTATTAGGATCCCAATTTTCATTTGCATCTTTCAGATCTTTTGGCGTATCAACACCAATCCAAAAACCATCATATTCAAAAACCGCTAGTTCGTTATTTTTTATTAAATTACGCAATGGTTCTTCCTCGAGGATACACGTGTCTTCATCACTTAAGTAACTAAATATCGCTTTATTAAATACAAAAAAACCTCCATTTATTAAAGTATCAATTAGGGGTTTTTCCTTAAATTCTGTAGCAATTCCGTTTTCAACCTGTAATAAACCATACTGACTATTCTTCCTAATTCCAGTCAGTGTTGCGATTTTTCCTTTTTCTTTATGAAATTTTATAAGCTCATTAATATCTACGTGTGCTAACCCATCACCATAAGTTACTAAAAATAAGTCATCCTGCAGATGATTTTCAAGCTTTTTCAATCTTGCTCCAGTCATTGTTTCTATTCCTGTATCAATAAATTTTATATTCCACGATTTCGGTTCCTCAAGCAAGTGATACTGATTTTTTTGGAGATCTAACATAAAATCATACTCTTTCCAGTTATAATCCACGAAATATTCTTTGATTTTTTCCCCTTTATATCCTAATGGCAATATAAATTCTTGATGTCCAAATTTACTATACCAGTTCATAATATGCCAAATGAGAGGTTTTCCCTGTACCCTGACTAATGGTTTAGGAACATCTTCTAGAATCCCCTGCATCCTTAGTCCTTTCCCCCCACAAAAAATTATAACTTTCATACTATCTCTCCTGACAAGATTGGATTATATAACTAATTTAAGATATGCGGACAGAGTATGAACTGTATACACTTATGAACTAAAAGGACAAATTTCTAGAAAAGCCGTTTTAAATCCTTAGTCTTCTTTTCATCTGAAATATTCCATCTTTAGTTTATTTAATCTCCTTATCCTTCTTATATTTTCATTTCAAATAAAAAAAGAACAAAGCATGAATACTGGTTTTTCATGCTTTGTTCCTAAGTTCTAAATAGTCCCTGTCGTTACATAAACAGGTTCTTTACTAACAAGCGGCAAAATTCCACTTAAAAGCTATCTTAAATAAAAGTCTTTTTATTCTATCTCACTTCTCAAACACAAAATTAATCTTATTATCTTTCCACTCTAATTTCGCATCAAACGTTTTATCGTTCTTCTTGAAACCTTTCATTAGTTCCGTCTGTTCACCTTTTAATAGCTTTTTCATATTTTTTTGCGAAATTGTTTTTCCTAATATCTTTTTAGAGATTGTGAAATCACATTTCGTTGTATTATAGTTCGAACATCCATAAAAAGTAGATTTATCAATGACATCTCCATCACACTTTTTACATTGTCCGACCTTTTTACCGACTGTAAATTTAGAATTGGATCGCTCAATAGATTCTACATGTAATCCCGTAAAATCCCATTTCTCAGACATTTCAATTGCATCTTCAATAATTTTCGCTGACAGCTTTTTCGTTTGTTCCATAAACGTTGCTGGTGAAGCTGTACCTTCTCCTATTTCAGCAAGGCGCTGCTCCCACTTTGCTGTCATTTCTGGAGAAGCTAATATTTTATCGCCAATTGCAGTAATTAATACTTTTCCTTTATCCGTCGCATACACTTGGTTCTTCTTCACATCAATGTACTTACGGTCTTTTAGCATCGTAATAATACCAGCGCGCGTCGCTTCAGTTCCTAAGCCTTCTGTCTTTTTTAACACCTTTTCCAGTTCTTCGTTCTCTAAATACTTCCCAGCTGTTTTCATTAACGTAATAAGCTGACCTTCTGTATAACGCTTCGGAGGCTGTGTCTTACCTTCTTTGACTTTCACTTTTACAACTTTTCCTTGTTCGCCCTCTTGTACAATAGGAAGAATTGTTTCTTCATCTTTCTCGTCTTGGAAAATGACTTTACGCCAACCTTCTTGAATTTGCTGTTTTCCTTTTGAGATAAATTCAGCACGTCCATCAACGAGCGTTGTAATTGTAGTATAGTCAAAAATCGCAGCTTCATAATGCGCTGCAATCAATCTTCTCACAATCATATCGTAAATTTTTCTTTCATCACCAGATAATTTACTTGGATTTGTTACTTGTTCTGTTGGAATAATGGCATAATGATCTGTAACCTTCTTTTCATTCACATAACGCTTATTATTTATAATAGAAGCAACTGGCGCTGGTAATACATCTTTATATTCTTCAAACTGGCTTAATTTCTGCAAAATATCAGGAAACGTTGCAGCTTCTCCTTCTGTTACATAGTTAGAATCCGAACGCGGGTACGATACAATGCCTTTTTGATATAAAGCTTGTGTTATATCAAGTGTCTTTTTCGGTGAAAATTTAAATGCTTTATTCGCCGTTGCTTGTAACGATGATAAGTTAAATAAAAATGGTGGCTGAAACTCTTTTCGCTCTGTTTTCATTTCTTTCACTTCAGCCGGCTTATTTTGACAAAATGCAGCAATTTTATTTGCCATATTCGGATCTTTTAAGCGAGATTCATTATCTTGTTCCCACTTACCTTCATATTTCTTTCCTTCTATATTAAAGGTTGCAAATACTTCCCAAAAAGGCTCTGATTTAAAGTTTTCAATCTCTTTCTCACGTTTCACAATTAATGCAAGTGTTGGTGTTTGTACGCGTCCCGCTGAAAAAACATCATTCATTCCTTTTTTCTTTAGTAAAATACTAAAAACACGGGAAGCATTCATCCCAACAACCCAGTCCGCACATGATCGTGTATATGCTTCGTAATATGTATTCACCGTATCTGCTTCATCAAGTAAGTTTTTAAATCCTTGATAGATTGCTTGCTTCGTTAAAGAAGAAATCCACAGACGCTTCATCGGTTTTTGTACATTACAAAGATTAATGATATTTCGTACAATTAATTCCCCTTCACGCCCTGCATCTCCCGCATGAATAATTTCTGTTACTTGCGGATTATGTAACAACTGTTTCACAACATTAAATTGCTTATACTTTGACTTTGTTACTTCAAATTGAAAACGCTCTGGAATCATTGGCAACGTATCTAATGACCATTTTTTCCACTCTGCATGATAATGTTCTGGATTACATAATTGCGTCAAATGACCAATGGCCCACGTACAATAAGCTCCGTTTGGAAACAATTCATTTGCTTCCACTTCCAAATAACCGTCTTTTCGTCGATATTTAAATTGAGAAACGAGCGCTAAACCTTGATCTGGTTTCTCGGCAATAATTAATTTCATTTTAAAACTCCCTATCTACATTCCAGTATTGCTTCAATAATATCTCTTCAATTTTTATATAAACTCTTTAAAGCCTTCAAAAATTTTCACATAAAAGTATAACCTACACTTTTGTGTACTCTACTATAGACTCCTAATATTATACGCTTAAATTTAGTACCTTCACAATAGGAACTCAGTATATAACTTATTACTTAAGGTTCTAAAACAATATGAAAAAGACGCCCCCAATTTAGGCGCCTTTGTTCTTCTTATTTTGCAACAATCTGTCTATCCTTCACGTTTGGATTGTGTACCCTCATAAAATCTTCAATCTCTTCAACTGTTCGGATTATATCTTTTGACAGATTTTCATTTCCATTTTCGGTAACAAGAATATCATCTTCGATACGAATTCCAATCGCTTCTTCTTCAATATACAAGCCAGGTTCCACGGTAATAACCATACCGGCCTCGAGCACTCGGTCTTTGTACGAACCTACATCATGAGTATCCAAGCCAAGGAAATGACTCACTCCATGATAATAGTAGTTAGAGAGTTCCGAGTCTTCTTGGATTAAACCAATTTTCTTACATTCTTCTGCCAGCACCTTTTTCGTATGCTCATTTAATGCAGCAAATTTTAATCCCGGTCTCACAAGCTCAATTGTTTCCCTCAACGCTTTTAACACAATATTATAAATCTGTTTTTGACGATTCGAAAAAGTTCCACTTGATGGGAATGTATAGCTAATATCAGCATTGTAGTAATCCTTCTGAGCTCCTAGATCAAGCAGCACTAAGTCACCTTCATTAATTTTAGAATCATTGTCCTCATAATGCAGCACGGTTGCATTTTTCCCACTTGCCAAAATCGTATTGAATGCATGATGCTTTATACCAGATGATTTTAGTGTAAAATCAAAATGGGCTTCTAATTCATATTCCATCAGGTCCTCTTTCGCATGCTTGAGTACATTGTAAATGCCTTCTTTTGTAACCATAATCGCTTCCTTTATCTTCTCAATCTCTTCATCCGTTTTATATACACGTAATTCAGAAATATTCGGATAAACGTTGCCTATCGAAAGGTGTGGATAACGTTCCCTTACATGTTTAGCAAATGCTAACGTCCTTGTCTCTGTCCCTGAAAACTCACGGCGTTCCAAATCTAAATATACATGCTCCACATGTTCTGTAAAAAACGTTCGCGCTATTGATGATTTAAAACTTTCTAAGTACAAAATCGTTTTTAAACCTGAAATAGCTTCTGCCTCTTCTCTTGAAATTGTTTTGCCTACCCATTTTTCAAGAACTGGATCTGCTTTTTCAATGAAGAGCATTTCTTCTACTGTATCGCCTACTTTTTTTAACACAAAAATAACATTCGCCTCATCAATACCAGTCATATAATAGAAGTTTCGATTTGGCACAAATTTATAATGTTCATCAGCTGACTTATAAGTTGCCTGGCCAGCAAATAGAACCGTAACAGATTTATCTGGCAATGTTTCTGCTAATCTTTTTCGATTTTCAATAAAAAATGATTGCTTCATAACAATCCCCCTTAAATTCTATAAATCCCCTTAAAACTGACTACCCAGTTTAGTTTATTGTATTATTGTTGTAATTTTCCGTCAATTAATTAGAAACATGAGTGCTATAATGCCCTATGAAAATATCGTTATTTATTCTTGAAAAAATGCAGCGATTTCATTTGCCATACTTGGCTCTTTTAGGATCTACTTACTTTTAGCATAAATACAAGTATCAGTTATATTACACAAACAACGTATGGTGAAATTCACAGATTATCAGTGATGTATATCACTATATAAACTTAAATTTATTGATATTTTTAATCTAGATACAAAATTTAAGCTTTATGGAAACATTCATATGGAACATGTATTTACTGAGACTTCTGTGAGTGGTGATATTGTTACGCAATTCCCGAAAGCAAGCGACCTTTTCAAATCATATAGAATAGATTTTTGTTGTGGAGGTAACAGACCACTTATCGATGCAATTCATGAGAGAAATTTATCTGTAGAAGAGGTTATTACAAACTTAAATACTCTTTATCATGAAACAAAAATATTAAATGAATCAAAAATTGACTGGACAACCATCTCATATAGTGAATTAGTTGACTATATTGTGAATAAACATCCTCGCTATTTAAATGAAGAATTGCCACATTCAAGTCCATATGTGACAAAAGTATTCCGCGTTCATAGATCAAAGCAGCCTCATTTAGCTAAAATTCACAAGCTATTCCATGAATTAAAAACAGAATTAGAACAACATATAATTAACGTTGTACTTTTACGAACGAGATGATAAGAAATTGAATACAGTATTAAAAGTAACAATTATATCCAACATATTTCATCCTGATTTTTCTAAAGTTAATGAAATGAAAAGGCTCCTTGATAAACAAGGAGCCTTTCTAAATTTATGAAGTTGATCTAACTGAAATATGATGGTCATTAATGTTTTTAAAATATTACAGATAACTATAAAATTAAACAGAAAAACTTTTTGGTTTTATAAATATATCTTTTACAAATCTCTCTACTTCCTCAGATGTTGTCATATTTAAAATTTGTTCAATAACTAAGTTTATTTCCGCTTTTGATAACTTAAGAATTTGGTTTCTTGCTCGTAAAATAGAAGTGGCACTCATAGAAAATTCGTCTAATCCTAAACCAAGAAGAATAGGGATCGCGATTTCATCCCCAGCCATTTCACCACATATACCTGCCCATTTTCCTTCTTTATGTGCTGCATCAATGACATTTTTGATTAGGCGAAGGATCGCCGGGTTATATGGCTGGTACAGATAAGAAACACGCTCATTCATGCGGTCTGCTGCCAGCGTATATTGAATTAAATCATTTGTTCCGATTGAAAAGAAATCAACTTCTTTTGCAAACAGGTGAGCCATCACAGCGGAAGATGGAATTTCCACCATCATCCCTACCTCAATACTTTCGGCAACGGTTGTACCTTCAGCTTGAAGTTTTTCTTTTTCCTCTATTAAAATCGCTTTTGCTTGACGAAATTCATTAAGTGTAGCAATCATCGGGAACATAATTTTCAAATTACCGTGCACACTTGCACGCAACAGCGCACGAAGTTGTGCGCGGAACATGTCCTGCATTTCTAAACATAAACGAATCGCACGGAACCCTAAGAATGGATTCATTTCTTTTGGAAGATTTAAATATAGAAGCTCTTTGTCGCCCCCGATATCCAGTGTACGAACAACAACCGGCTTACCTTCCATTCGCTTTAATACCGTTTTGTAAGCCTCAAATTGTTCTTCTTCTGTTGGAAGTGTATCGCGCCCCATGTATAAAAATTCAGTACGGTATAAACCTACTCCTTCACCACCATTTTCAAGGACACCTTTTACATCCTCAGGAGTACCAATGTTGGCAAAAATTTCCACGTGATGTCCATCAGATGATAATGTAGGCTCATTCACAAGCTTGGCCCACTCTGCCTTTTGAGCTTCGTAAACAGCTTTTTTATCTTCGTATATCTCCACAACATCTTCTGTTGGATTGACGATTACTTTGCCATCTAAACCGTCGACGATGACTAATACTCCGTTTTCGATAGCATTTGTTACTATCTTCGTACCAACGACCGCTGGAATTTCCATAGAACACGCCATAATCGCTGAATGCGATGTACGTCCGCCTATATCCGTTGTAAAACCTTTTACATATTTGCGGTTTAATTGGGCGGTATCAGATGGTGTTAAGTCTTCTGCGACAATCACTACTTCTTCTGAAATCATGCTTGGATTGGCAATGGTCACACCTAAAAGATGCGATAACACGCGTTTTGTCACATCACGAATATCAGTAGCACGCTCTTTCATATATTCGTTGTCCATTGTCTCAAACAAGTTCACAAACATAGTGGCCACTTCGTTTAAAGCAAACTCCGCATTGACTTGCTCGTGTTTGATTTTGTCCTTAATTGGATTGATTAGTTCCGGGTCGCTCAACACGAGAAGGTGTGCAGCAAAGATTTCTGCTTTATCTTCGCCAAGTTCTTTACGAGCATGCTCTTTTATTCCTTCAAGCTCTGATTTTGATGTTTCGATTGCTTGTTCAAAGCGTTCTACTTCCTGATCTGTATTCGTTACTGCTACTTTTTCTACAATTAACTCTGGATTTTCTAAGCGAAAAGCTTTGGCAATAGCAATGCCTGGAGAAGCTGCAATCCCTTTAATTATGATGGACATTGTTTTATTAACCCCTTTCTCATGTTATTTTTTAACTCAAACTTATTTTAATTTTATATTTTTCTTGTACGTCTCAACATCCAGCTGTTCAAACGGATTTACACCAAGCAAATGTCCAATGTTACTTTTTTCATGCTCGTCTTTACATCTTTATACCTTATATGTGAAACTTTTATTTTTGTAATACAGTCACATAAATTATTTCTAACCACATATAATTGTAATTTGATAAGCTATATAGCTTCTGTGTTTCTATTAAATAATTTTGTGCTGACGTTATTGGCCAATCCCCTCACTTTTTATTAACTCTTCGAGCGCTTCTAATGCTTCTTTTGCATCGTTACCTTCAGCTACGATTGTGACTTCAGCCCCACTCGGAACCCCAAGAGCCATGATACCCATAATTGATTTTAAATTTATAGACTTCTCTTTGTACTGAAGAGCTATTTCTGCCCCATATTGACCTGCTTTACTGACCAGCTGTGCTGCTGGTCTTGCGTGAATACCGAATTTTTCGATAATTTTAAATGTTTTTTCTGTCATTTTATATTTCTCTCTTTCTTTACTAAATTTTAATATTCATTCTAGTATCTATTTTGTGTTCTAATACCGAATTTTCCTCTTTATCCGCCACTATGATGCTTTCTTAATACAGAAGCAGGAAACTCTGTACTTACTTCCCCTGAGAACATACGATAGATTGCTTCTGCTTCATGATTCCCAGTCACACCGTTTGGAATATGGATATGCTCTTTTAAAATACCAATTTGGTTAAACAGATGATGAAACATATAAAAATGGTAACTATTTGGATCATCTGATGATACCTTCGTAACATGCAAGTGAAGCCATGGATTATACGCAATTCCTTGTTCCGGGATGCCATGCTAATGCTATGTCTACATCATCAAACAATCCTTCCCTTACCATAAACGTCTTACCGCCGCCAATTCTCCAGGGCAACGGTAATAACGAACGGTTCCTTCTATATTGTTTTCTTCCATGTAATAACGAAGTGCCATAGCTGCTGCCAGTGAACCTGCTCCGAGTAAGTTATGTCCGCTATCATGTCCATTTCCATCATTTTCCACCGGATTATATTGTGGTACGCCACCTGAACTGTAACCAGAGGGAAATTTCGGAATGTATAATGGGGTATTGTAAAAATAGATCAATTGAATCACTCATAAACAAATGTTATGAGTGATTCAACGATTAGGTTAATTCAGTGTAAAAGCGGCAGCGATCGCCCCGCACTATGGATATACAAAATTCAACAGGCACACCATTGACATCGTAGGCAGTTCGTTCAAGCAAAAGTGCGGGACGACCTTCCTCCGTTTGCAGATATTCACTTTCGTCGGCACGGATGAGAACGGGTTCAAATGCCTCGTTTGCTCTTGTTACCACGGTATTAAACTGTTGTGAAAATAAATCATATAAAGAAATTTCGCCTACCTTTTTTAACTGCCCTATATCTGTAACAACATGTTTCGGAATAAAAGATGATTCTAAAATAAACGGCTCATCTTCAGCACAGCGAAGGCGTTTCATTTCAATGACATTCACGTCTTCACTCAGCTGCAGCGCTTCTTTGATTTTGGCAGTCGGTTTGACTTCTTCTATTTTTAGAATGATATCCTTAGGGTTCAAGCCTTTTTCTTTCAATACTTTACTAAAGCTGTAAAATCCCATCAATGACTGCTGCAATTTTGGCTTTGCCACGAAGGTACCTTTTCCTTGGATTCGGTATAGAATTCCTTCCTGTACAAGCTCCTCAATCGCTTTTTTTGCCGTGTTGCGACTCACACCAAATTGATCCATTAACTGATTTTCTGATGGGATTTTATCACCAAGTGCCCAATGACCTTTTTCAATTGAATCCTTTAATCTTTTCATTAATTGATGATAAAGCGGGATTATACTTTCATGCTGCAATGGTTTCATTTTACTAAACCTGCCTCCAAACCATACTAATGTTCTTTTAATAACCTAAATTATACCATCAACACTTGTAGCGTCAACCTAGCAACCAGGTTCTATAACGGAATAGTTTCTACCATACTATAATAATGATGGTTTATCAAAATCGCTATTAATATCCTCTATTATTGTAAAATATTAACAGACTCCTTAATCGGACCGTTTTCCGTTTCCAGTCAAAACGACTTTTAAAAATAAATCAAAAAATAAGGAAGCGCGAGAACCTTCCCCACACTTTCTTACCTCACTTCCTTACCCTGAGATTTTTACAAACCACGGGCTTGCTGTCTCTTTCAGGACAATATTTAGTTCTTGGATATTTTTTTGGCCGGTTTCTTGTAACCAAGCACGTCCGGCTTGTTCACCATTTTCGGCAAATTGAGCGACGCCATTTTTCCATGTTGCCCGGCCGCAGAGGACACCGTTAAAAGTTGAGCCGGATTTTTTCGCAAACATCAAGGTTTCTTGGAACAATTCTGCACTTACGCCGGCGCTTAAGAAGATAAACGGCAGATCTGTTGCCTCACTTTGCTCTTTGAAATAAGCAGCCGCTTTTTCCTTGCTGTAGGCTATCTCGCCTTCTGCGTAACCCTCTACAAACTTCATATCTACTGGAACTTCTACCTTTAAAACGTCCACCTTGTATTGCGGCTTAGAGAATTCCCTCATGGCCTCGATAACCTTATGAGGCTTCACTTTAGCATACTCCATGCTTTTCACATCATCATTTTTGGCATCGTAAGACACTATTTCAAGGAAGAATGGAATGTCTTCCTCCGCACACTCAGATCCAACTCGTTCCATATAAACGTGCTTATAGTCATTAATTTTTTCATCTTCATCTACATCATAGTATAATAAAAATTTAACCGCATCTGCTCCAGCTTCCTTCAGGCGTCTAACGGACCACTCTGGCAATAAATCAGGCAATCGGCCCTCGGCTGTTGCATCATAGCCTGTTTTTTCATACGCCACCAATAACCCAGCGTCCGAATGACGGACTTTCGAAGCCGGCAGACCATATTCCGGATCCAATAGAATCGACGTTGCATATGGTGTTAACTCTTCAGAAACCAATTCTTTGAAGCGAATGATGCCCCCATCCCCGACATTATTCTCACCTCCAGCTTCAATCATTTTCTTTAATGAACCGCGTTGATCGATCGCCAAAGCCCCGATAATTCCATTTTCATCCGACAAACGCTTGAGAGCCGCTAATTTATTATTCGTTAATTCTAACATCAACAATCACCTCTATTAATCTATTTTAATGACCTCTACCATTTCAAAAAATTGATCGAACTTCTCCGGATCAATATAACCTGTTCCCTCTTCCATCGTATTGAGCATTCCCGTCGTCATCGCAGTTTTCAGGATGTCCGAAACGGATTGCTTTCGTTTCAGGGCAACCGCTAATCCCGCAACGGTCGCATCACCCGAGCCAACAGGGTTCACGACCTCGATAGCAGGAATGGTAACCTGGTAATAATCTCCACCATACTTAAAAAAAGCACCTGCCGCTCCCATCGAAACGACAATCCATTCAATCCCATGAAATAACTTATTAGTTAACAGTTGCTTCAAGCTGCTTATACTCTCCTCCACTTCCATGCCAAGAAGCTGGGACAGTTCTGAGATATTCGGCTTGATCGCAAAGGGTTTTACATTATGGTTCAAAACCTGTCGGAGCGGCTCCCCTGATGTATCAACAATCACGGGAATTCCCTTCTCCCGGCCAATTTCGACCATCTGACGGTAAAATCCAGACTCAAGCCCTTTTGGCAAACTACCTGAAATAGTAACAAGAGAAACTTCAGACAGCAGTTCCCGATATTTTTCTAAAAAGGCTGCTCCTTCTTCCGCGGATAAAATTGGCCCGGATTCGAGGATTTCTGTCTGCTTGCCATCATGGAGGATTGCGATACAGTTTCTTGATTCTTGATTGATTTTATAAAAGTGATTCCTGATATCACTTTTCGTTAATTCTTGAATAATGTAATCGCCAATAGTCCCGCCAATTACACCTGTGGCCAAAACGTCTTCGCCCATCTGCTTGACAACCCGGGCGACATTTAAGCCTTTTCCGCCGGCGGTTTTACGAACATTTCCCACACGATTTACATCATCTAGCTTAAAATCTCGAATTGGATAGGAAATATCAACGGATGGATTCATGGTGATAGCTAAAATCATTGCACTCCCTCTTTCCCTATCAAGTTTTCAGCCTGAAACCGGCAAACTCCATCAAGATACGTGGCAGTTAATTCGAGCTTCGGTGTTAAGACGATAAAATCGGCATCATAACCGCTCACAATTATACCGCTTTCCCCATCCACGGGTGCTGTACTTGCCATATAGAAGGCTTCCTCAGGGGTCGCAATTCCTTTCTCACGATCCACCTTGCCCGCTACACCGACACCAATGTCTTCCATGTCCGCTAGCGAATAAGTAGAATCTTCAAGAACTTGTTCTAGCGCCACTGCCACTTTAACAAACATCTTTTCTCTGTCAAAAGGATCGCTTTTTACCTCCGCACGCTTGAGCAATTCCCCTGTTTCCGAAATGATGCCTTCTGCAATCTTTGTCCCGCCAATATCAATGCCTATTGCCATTTTCATGTTTCTACACCTCTATTTATTCTAGTGTACCTGCTCATCTGTTTTAAAAAATTGATGTAATCAGGAAGACTAGCTTTTCTTCCAAAAAACCAATTGTAACATCGGGTTGTTGGTACAAGTTAAAGTGAAAGAAAAACTCGTAAAAACTAGATTATGAGAATAATAATTAGATTGTTTTAAGTAATTCTATTATATTACGGTAACTCGTAGGCTTAACCCACCAATATTAAAACATTTAATGCAGCCGAATCCGTCCGCATTAAATGTTTTAATTTTCAAGGAAAAAAGATCGACAACCTAGCCACCCTTACAATATTCAATTGTAGTTCCGTTCCATCATATTCCTTATCGGGGCCCGGGAGTCACAATTATTAGACTTATAAATTGTTATCGCTTTCATTACATGCTAGACTCTTTGAGTCTTGGACGCTCCGACTTTTGAAAACCTTTAATCGCTTCTTTACCAGTATTGATTGCTAAATCTCTTAATCCATCGATTTGAAGTCCGTCCTTTAGTAAAGCAGTTTCGATTACCATCGCAAGATTTGTTCCGCCAACCACAGCAGAATCTTCTCTCCCATTCGTAAGCGAAACGGCCGTTTTAAACGGAGAACCGCCAACTAAATCACATAAGACTAAGATAGATTCACATTCTTGTAATCTTGAAAAAGCCTCAAGCAGCTTTTTCTCAAGGTCGCATGTTGAATCGCATTCAAGAAAATCCACGTATTCCACATTGGGTTGATCTCCAGCGATTAGTTTTACCGAAGATTGAAGACCCGTCGCAAACGATCCATGACCGCTAATAATCAAACCATTCATTTTAAAAATCCTCCTAACATGCTAAATATTATAAAATGGTTCCAAAAGGAAATGGAATTTTACCAATAATACCGATGATAACGGTAATGATAATTAGCTTAACTGGAGAAAATCCCTTTTTTAATAGATAGTACATCAATAAAGTGTATGCTAAAGGCAATAAGTTTGGCATGAGTTTATCAAGTAAATCCTTTTGCAGGGCAATTTTTGCCTTACCAGCATGGATCACTAGACTTGATTCTAACTTTACGAATGAAGCAATCAATGCGCCAACAACTGTTAACCCTACAATAGATGCTGCATGTGCTACTTTTTTAGTATTTTCCTTTAAAGAACTGATAGCATTTGTTCCGGCACTATAACCGTAATGCATTAATCCAAATCTAAGAGCAAAATGAACTGCGTTAAAGATTAATAGGAAGATCACTGCCCCCATAGGGTTTCCATCTTGCCCAAGTGAAGCACCTATACCAACACAAATGGGAAGGAGGGTCAGCCAGAAAAGTGCATCACCAATTCCTCCAAGCGGTCCCATCATGGCTACCCGAATGGCTCTAATCGTGTTTCGGTTTTGTTTCTTTTCCTCCAGAGCAAGGACAATCCCCATAATAATGTTTACAAGGAATGGATGCGTGTTGAAGAATTCCATATGACTTTTCATCGATTCACTTAAATCATGCTTATTTTTGTGAATCTTTTTCAAACCTGGCAAAATCGAATATAACCATCCTGCTGCCTGCATTCTTTCATAGTTAAATGACGCTTGAAGTAAAAGGGATCGCCATACCATCTTATTTAAATCTTTTTTGGTCAAGACCTGTTTTGTTGCACTGTCTTGATAATAATCCGGACTGCTCGTATGATCCACTGTCGTTACTACTTGTTTAGATTCCACGTTTTGCAACCCCCTTTACTGATCCATCACCAGAATTTGCTTTGAAGTAATCGTATAGCGCGATGGCAATCCCAATTAAAGCAACAGCAATGACTGGCATGTTCATATATGTGACTAAAATAAATCCGACGATTAAAAAGGCAACATATTGTTTTTTCAACATAATTTTTAATAGCATCGCAAAACCAATTGCGGCCATCATTCCCCCGGCAACACCAAGGCCACTAATAAGCCATTTTGGTAAAGCCTCTACGACCCCTTTAGCAGCGTCTGCGCCAAAATAAATTGGTAAAAAAGCAATAACAAAATAGAATACAAATAATGTAAGAATCCCTAAATAATTAATCCGTTCAATTCCCTTTGTATTAGCTTCTTGTGCATATTGGTCAGCTTTATGCATAACCGGAGAAAAAGCAGTAAACATGAGGGTGATACATGCCTGAACTGCAACGGCAAACGGAACAGCAATACCGATTGCCACTTTTGGCTCTTGTCCTGTCAGAATCGCAAACGACGTTCCGATTATTCCCCCAATAACAACGTTTGGCGGCTGTGCCCCAGCGAGCGGCACCATACCGGCCCACACTAACTCAATGGCAGCACCTGTCATAACCCCTGTTTTTAAATCCCCAAAAATCAAGCCAATAATAACACCCGTTACAATTGGCCGGTGAATGTGGAACAACCCGTTAAATAGGTCTATTCCTGCAATGCCAGCCCATATGGCAACTAATAAGGCTTGAAGCAGCATGTGATTATCCATTCATTCTCACTTCTTTCTATAAGTATTTATAAATATCATCTAGTCTTTCATCCGGAACACGACGTACCTCAAGTTTCACTCCCAAGTCACGCAGCTTCCTAAAGGCTTCTTTATCATCTTCATCAACGGAAACAGTGGAGAATAATTGTGTTTTCCCTTGAGAAAAATGCATATTTCCAATATTTACTTTGTCAATTGGCACGCCGCCCTCTACAAGTCGCAACACATCTTGTGGTGTTTTTACAACTAAAAAGATATGCTGTTCATCTGCTGCATTGTGAATCACATCAATGGTTGTCTGGATTGAGAAAAAGCGAATTCCGATTGACCCCGGAACAACCATTTCCATTAAATCCTGTTGTACCTCATCTTCAGACACTTCATCATTTGCGACGACAATTAAATTAGCTCCTAAATGATTAACCCATGTAACCCCTACTTGACCATGGACCAATCGGTTGTCGATTCTTGTTAGCAAAATATTCGGCATGATATTACCCCCTATAAATATGATGAATATATTTTAACTCCTTTAACAACCCGGTTTACCATACCAGATGGTGATGGGTTATCTAGAGCTATTCCCAAATAAATCGAATGGAATAATGCAAAAGGCAGACCATAAAGCAAATAGTTCAAGGAAAGGAAAATACGATATAATCAGGTAGACACGTCATTACCAGTTAGAGTGTACCTAGGTTAATTTTCTAGGCGAACACGGTAACGACAAGCACCATCAAGGTACGTCGCCATTAATTCCAGTTCAGGATTCAACACAATAAAGTCAGCAGCGTAACCCTTAGCGATTTTCCCGCATTCCTCATCCATCCCAATACTTTTAGCAGGTGTGGTACTCGCCATATAGATTGCTTCCTCCGGGGTGGCAATCCCCCAATCAACGACATTTTTGACTGCATCTTTCAGCTGTAAAATACTGCCTGCTAAACTACCGCCCTCGATATGGGCCGCACCAGCTTTCACCTCTACAGCATATTCGCCGAGCTGATAGGTTCCTTCCGGCATTCCCCCAGCCATCATACAATCGGTGATCAAAACGGTTTGATCTCTGCCGCGTGCATTCATTAAAATATTGGCGGCAGCAGGATGAACATGTTGTCCGTCACAAATGATTTCCGCAAAAACATCTTTTAGATTCATAGCAGCGCCGGCCATCCCTGGCTCACGATGGTGCAGCGGGCTCATTCCATTGAACGTATGAACAAAAATCGAAGCCCCTCTCTCAACCGCTTGCTTTGCTTCTTCATAAGTTGCATCACTGTGAGCTAACGCCACAGCTATCTCTTCACCGACAGCATATTCAATAAATTCCGCTGCACCTTTTCTTTCAGGTGCAATCGCAATTTTTTTAATAGAATCATTGGATAATCTCTGCCAAACTTTTAACTTTTCAACGGATGGGTCACAAAAATATTTCGTATTTTGTGCCCCTTTATGCTTTTCGGTAAAAAACGGCCCTTCTAAAAAGATGCCTTTAATTTTGGCTCCCCTGACTTTCGTATAAGTGGCACCGATCATTTCAACGACGTGATTCAACGCTTCTGTTGAAGCTGTTAAGGTTGTCGGCAAAAACGAGGTAACTCCGCAGGAAAGAAGTCCTTCAGATATCTCATTCAATCCTTGAAAATCATTGTCCATAATGTCGTGATTTCGAAATCCATGAATATGTGTATCTACTAAACCAGGAGCAATCCAATACCCTGTGTAATCAATGATTTCTACCATTTTATCAGGCCGTTTTTTAGAAAAAATACCAAATTTCCCATCTTTTATTTCCAAAAAACCAGGACCTACGACCTTCCCCTCAAGAAAAAACTGATCGGCAAAGATAAACATCGACTTGCTGCTCTCTCTCCCCGAATTACTGGTATTCATAGATGGTTACCCCTTTAACGACACGGTTCACTATTCCTGTCGGCGACGGGGTATCCGGTGTATTGCCAACCTTTATCGAAGCCAGCAATGAAACCGTCTGACCAACCATGAGATAAGGTAAGGCTAGATAAGCATCTGGTATAGATTGGGCCTCCCTGCCGAAACTAAATATGTTCCCATCATAATTGGTTTCGCCATCAACCTCGATGGCACATATATAGCTGGCAATGTTGTCCTGCTGCATTTCTTTTAACATATCTAAATCGTATTGACGTGTATAAGGCTGGTTGGAAACAAACACAAAAACCACGGACTTTTCATTCACAAATGATTTAGGACCATGCCGGAAGCCTAACGATGAATCAAAGGCAGTGACTATTTTTCCAGCTGTCAGTTCTAATATTTTTAATTGTGCTTCTCTCGTTAAACTTTCTAAACTGCCAGAGCCTAAGTAAATGATGCGGTCAAAATCACGATCGATGATCGCTTGAATGACGTCTTCTCTTTGAATGACACTTTCACCCATTTGCCGAATCGTTTTTACAATGGCCGTTTTTTCTTCTAGGGGCATAGGATCAAAAACGAGCAAAGTCGATAGTGCCATGCACGTATAACTTCCTGTCATCGCAAATCCTTGATCATTCGATTTTTCAGGCATCAAAAGCAATAAATTATTTTCATCCCCTGCCGCCTGCTTGGCCAATTGACCATCCTTATTACAAGTAATTGTTAGATGATACAAATCGGTCACAATTTGCTCCGTTAATTCGACGGCAGCAACACTTTCTGGGCTGTTACCGCTTCTTGCAAACGAAACGAGTAAGGTTGGAAAATCCGCTTTTAGGAATTGATAAGGATTGGATACCAAGGTTGTTGTCGGAATACTCAGCAATTCCCACTGTTTTTCATCCACTTGTTCTTTTAGGTATGGAGTCACGGTATCACCGACATAGGCAGATGTTCCGGCACCGGTAAAAATAACGCGAACTCGATCATGTTTCATTGATATTTTTAGTAAAAACTTTTCAATCTCACTGCTTCTATCCGTATACAATGCAAAGGTTTCAGCCCATAGATCAGGCTGCTGTTTTATTTCTGCGGTTGTGATTTGTGCACCTAATGGTACTAATTTTTCTTCACTGAACGTAAACATATCCGACCACTCCTCTTTAAATTCTTTCGAATACTCGCAATCCTGCACCAACAACACCATTATTATTCAAGTGTAACTGCTCATCTGTTGAAAAAGTTGATGCAATTGGGAAGACGAGCTTTCTTCAAAAAATCCACTCCATGCCCTTTATAACATCGGGTTGATGGTATAAGTTAAACAGAAGAAAAACTCATAGAAATTAGACTATGAGAATAATCTAAATATTGTAAGTAATTACATTATACCATATCAAAACGTAGGGTCAACCCAACAAGTTAAAAAAATTTAATTTTCAGATAAACGAGTTCGACAACCTGTTGCGGTTCCCCTTTGTTCCACATAGACCAGTACTTGATTGTGGTTTTTCCTGAAGAAGAACTGCTGCTGCAAGCTGTAAGTAATAAAACAGCGACCAACAGGAGTGAAATAATTACACTGCTGATCTTTTTCCCACTTATTCTCCTCTAATTTTTGTAAAATACAAATTATTCTTATAATTGAAATATACAATACACAGGTTGATGGGTCAACAGCACATTAAAAAAGAAAAGCTTTGTCCTTTGCTATATTTACAAAGCCTGCCCCGGCCGCAGAAACTTTTGTTGAACTTGAGTTACTGCCAATTGGGAGTATAACGCTCACTACAATGGCAGTAGACAAGAACATCGACAGCACCTTTTTCATATATATTATTTTCCCTCCAATCATAATAAAGGTTGTGTGTTAGGGTTAACGGGTTAACCCTAACATCACTAAGGTAATAAGAGACTTTTATTTTTATTTAGCTACATAGGCATGATTTTTCGCAAAAACTTCTACCTCTGCAACAGACAGCATAAGCGGTCCACTGTGCGATTCCTCAAAGTTAAGCGCTAGTTTTGTAAATTGGGTTCCAGTCGGTATCCCAGCTTCAGCAAGGTCAAAAGTGACCGACTTATCGTCAAATAGAACAGTTTTGGCGCCTAAGTCATATTCCTTTCCAGCTTCGGTATACGCCTTGGCACTTAGTTTTTTAATTTTTCCATTCGTATATTGCGGGCGATTATACACGATGAATTTCGTCATTTCTTGCGGTTTGTTAAAGTTGATATCAACGGGTAACGGTAATGAAATTCCATCTTTTTCAGTGAGGTTCCATTTCAATTCCGCCAATGAATTTTCACTTATCTCACCGTCAATCAGCTTGGCAAAAGCTGCTGCGCCGCCCTGCATCTTTTCCCCTTCACCCGTAACCGTCATATCCTTATTCGATAACTGTAGTTCCTTAGGCTCTTGTGGCTTTTCCACCTCTCCCGGTTCCTGGCCTGGATTTAAAACCTCTCCTATTTTATCAATGGTGTCAAAGGCTGTGTTTATCAGTAATGATCTAGTGATCGGGATATCGAATTGAAGATCTTTTTTAGCCTTTAACTTAATCGTGGCTAATGTCTGCGTACCTTCTAATGTATTTTGTGTTCCCCTGTTAGAAAATGCAGCCATAATTCGTTGTTCAGAATTTCCAATACCCGCAAGCGCGGAGTAATTTAACATATTAGCTGTTTCATTGGCAGGCGAAACAATATTTCTACCACAAGTCCCGTCAGGTTTACACTCTTTTACTAATTCATATTTGTTCGGGTCCAGCTTTAGTTCCAGATTAAACGCATTGATATCCTTTAATCCTGCTCCTATTATGTCTACTGAAAATTCCTCTCCTGCTTTTAACTGCTGCTTACTTGGCCTAATGTCCAATAGTCCTGCAACCGGTCTGCCTGTTGCAGGAAGAGGTTTTTCACCTAATTGTGATGCTACATACATTAAATCGTAGGCATCAATCACACCATTAAAATTAATATCAACCCTTGATACCTGTCCCCAAGCTGTATCCGTTTGATCAACACCCATATAACTTGCAAAGAAGAGCAGGTCATCTTCATCAATGACTCCGTTCGGTATATTCTCACCTACAACCGTTCCTTCTGTTTTATCCTTTTTGTATGGCCTAAACTCCTGTGCACTCCCATATCCGCCTACAGAATTTGTAATGGTTAACTTAATATACCTTGCAGTAACATTTTGCTTAAAATCTATGACTTTTGTTTCATTATTTCTCTCAAATGTTCCATCCGTGATGATATTTTTATAAGTTTTGCCATCTAGGCTTACATCTAAATTATATTTTAATATTGTCCCATTCCCTGCATCTGGTCTTGGAACATACTCGAGCTTATCTAATTCATAGGCTAACTTCATATCAATCTCAAATGTATGTGGCAGTTTATTGCCCGCATCCCCCCATGCAGTATGCCACAATGTATCATCTTTTCCATCGACTGCTAAAGATGCTTCTTGTCCCGGCTGTTCACTATCTGCTTTTGCAGTCATACCCTTAGGGACATTTCTATATCGATCAAGCTTCGTTCTTATTTTGATCTCATCACTCCAGCCAGATGACCCTTTGGTATTCGTTGCTCTTATTCGATAAGAATGTTCTGTATCAGATGTTAAACCTGTATGAAGATAGAATGGTGCTTGCTCACTATCACTTGACTTAAACACATTTGTATGAACAATACCATCAATCATTAAATCATAGGTTATATTCGAACCATCAACCTTATTCCAATTTAATTTAATATCTCGATCGGTAATGTTGGCCTCATCAGCATTAAGCCCCGATGGAATTGTTGGTACTTCTTTATCTACTACATCCTTCTTTTGAGTATTATCGAAGCCATCTACTGTAAAAGTTATTTTATTTTTCGTGATATCTGTTTTCCCTACCTTAATATAAAGCTTTGGTGATGTAATAATGTCAGTCTTTTCAAAAGGTGAGCCTTTTGTAGAATATTTGTTCAGGTTTGGATGTTCATTATAGAAGTACACATTTTCTGAGTTTTTATATTCCTCTTCATTCGTAACTTTCCTTAATTTAACATCTTTATTTCCAATCTCAACCGTTATATCCCTTGGGTTTACACGTGTATTGACAATTACTTCTGTGCCCCTGTCTTTAACCATCCCTTTATAGCCTTTTCCTTTTGCAGCATCAACGGTTATAACAGCTTTTTCCTTACTTACCTTTGAAGTGACCTTCGTTGTTGTATTTTTCTTTTCCTTATACTCAACAGTTTTACCATCATCTTCATATAGAGTAAACTCTGATTTTCCTGATGGATAAACATCAAATATTCTATTTTCAGAACCATTTAATTCATTAATAGAATTATTTTTTGGTGCCATTGGAATAATTGCACCAGCCTTAACAAATACGGGAGTCTTCCATAGTGGGGCGCTAAAGTTATGAAGAACCGAACCTCCCTTATATTGCTCACCTGTAAAATAATCGATCCAAATTTGATCTTTATCTGGAAGATAAATATCATTCCTTACTTCAGCTGCATTAGAGTTTCCATCATATATTGGTGCCACTAATAGATTTGGCCCCCACATATATTGATATTGTGTTTGCGTCCCGTACGTATATGGATCATTCGGATATTCTAACATCATCCCTCGAATCATTGGCATAGATTTTGATGTGGATTCCTCAGCAATCGTGTAGATATAAGGCAACATCTGTGATTTTAGATTTAAATACATCCTATTAATCGAAGCATAAGGTTCACCATAATTCCAAGGATTTTTAGACTTACTATAATCTTTACCTCCGGATGCCCAGCCATCCATGTCGATTTGGATAGGAGTGAACGCTTTCCATTGGAAATCACGTGTCTGTACTTTTGCATCTCCGCCAAATATACCATCCATATCTGAGCCGACGTTTGGATTTCCTGATAAGCCTGAGCCAATGTAAGTAGGGATATGCATTCTTATATACTCCCAATTACCACCATATTGGTCGCCTGACCATAATGAAGCATAACGTTGAGTACCAGCCCACCCATCTAGCGAAAGAACAAATGGTCGTGCACCGCCTGAATTATCTTCTTTTTGAATTCCTTCTGCTGCTTGGCGTGTGGCATTTAAGGCCATGGAATATCCTTGTCCAACCCAAGCTACATCCGTCTTTATTGCTCTTACACCTGCTTTAACTTCCCCGTCAAGGTCTCTTCGTAAAGGACTATCAGCGGGTAGATTAGGATCTGGATAGAGATTGCTTTGTGTCCATAAGCCTACCTCTACTTTTTGATCATTTGTTTTATCAACAAACTGCTTCAAATTATCCAGTCCGCCATATCCGCATCCATATCCATCATTTGGTAAAAACCATCCTAGAGGCATATCATTATCTACATATTGATTTACAGTATTTAACCCAGTAGTCAGAAGTGTTCGTTGGTCCTTATGACCATTATGAGTTCCATTAAAACAGTCTGCATGCCCTAAATAGAAACTGTATTTTGGCATAAGGGCCGGTTTCCCAGTTAATTCTGTATAATCGTTAATGACTTTTGGAATTGAATCATCTACAAAATAATAAGCATCAAATCTGTCTTCATTGTGAGTAAAGGTAGCCGTTTTTGTAAAATCATAAACACCTGGCTTAAAAGTATTTCGCATGACTCCGTAGCCTTCTGTGCTTATATAGAAAGGGACTGGACTTGATGCAGCTCCTGCATCCCAACCTCCCCCGATTGCAATTTTTATGGAATTATTCTTATGGGCATAAAACCCATTCTGTTGACCTCCACCATAAAAATATTCACTTTCTTTTGTATCGAGGGTTTGAACAGTACTTCCGCTCGAATGTTTTAGCGGTTCACTTTCACTCCAAAGAACCTTTGCTCTTTTTTTATCGTACAGGCTCATCTTTGAAGTAGCTTTATCTACTCTTAACTCTAAAGCATTAGTAGATATTTTATAGACATTGTTATCTCTTTCATCGACCTTAATGTCAATTTCTCCATATTCCTTTTTGTAATCGCTAACATTTTTGTCGATAATTTTCGTCTCATGCTCAGGTTGATTTGGAGTTGGATATTCTTCAAAAACACCCTTTGGGTCCAAATTCAATCGAAAAACATTATTTTTTAGAAAGTTAATTTTTATTTTTTCTCCTTTTTCTAAGTCAAAGTATACGTTATTTCCTTCTTTCGTAATCTTAGTAATTTTACCTATAGTTTTATAGGTTTGATTATCAGATACATTATTCATAGAGTACTCCTTTTTAATTGCAGCAGCAGCAGATGCTGTTGGAAGCATAGAAAACAACATACCCACTGATAAGCACAAGCTTACCAGTTTTTTAGACCTAGCTCGACATCTTGGCATATTCTACCTCCGAATATAATAATGGTTTACCAAAAATGAATTCCAATAGTCTTTAACTCTTCTTATGGATAATTGGCGTATCAACTCCTAGTGGATCCAATCGCAAGAAAAGAAAGACAGTCCCCTTAAAAACTTAAAAGCTTGCAATTTGTCCTGTTCATGGATAACGATCTTTTTTTGACTTACAAAAAATCATTTATAACACCACCCCTTCCATGTTTTTTATATATTTATACTTCTAAATATATAATCATAATTAAGTGAGACCTTTATAAAGTCTTAGTTTGAGGTTATATATGATGAAAAATGAAATTTGGTATACTAGCAGATCACGTAAAATCTATATTGATAGGAAATTTGCGAGTAAGAAATGATCGTCGATTAATGTTAGAGGAATGTGTTGTCATTATCAATTTAGCCCTTCGTTGCCTCTTTATTTGTAATGCCCTTGCTGCCTACTGGGATGTATTTTCTGTTTTATTTCTAATATAAGATCCATCCTCTCCTCTCTTTCATTCTTAATTTATCGAATTTTCTAACGATTATAATATATAACAAATCGGGTTGATGGGTCAACCCTTTAATATAAAAATCCTGATAGGGGTAGCGTCACATCGCCATCAAGTTAAGAAATTGAGTATTCTCCAAAATGAAAAAATGAATTGAATTGTTATAAATAATTGTGGGAAGATAAAATTTTCGTTTTGGGGGTAATTCAAAATTTTATCTTGATGGGCATGTGATGTGACCCCTATTTTGGGATAATCGCTTAACTTCTGCATTGGTGGATCGTTTGGTTCACCATGCTCACATCATTGCATTTACAGGAGAAAGTTATCGCTTAAGAAATGCCCTTTCTTTTGCGACTTCAGAAATTGATATGTAAAAAAGAGAACTGCAAGCCTCTGCATTTTCCGCTGCAATTCTCTGTACTTTCTGCTTGCAAAAAACATATTTAGAATCAAAAAAGGGATACAAGCCTCAAATTTATCAGATATAAATATATAATGTTACACATTATATAAAAGGAAAAGAAGAGGATAGATACGAGCAGAGACACTGTCTGTTCTATCCTTTTTTGTACCACAAGAAAGGACAAACTAAAATAATGCTACCTCAAATAAAGAAGTAGCATTATCTTATGCAAACCTTAAATCATAATAAAACGTCAACATGATTGTAGAAAAACGAAAAGAACCATTCCTTCTTCTATATCATGTACCGCAAAAAGTTCGGTAAGGACATGATGATGGCGCAGGTAGTGTCGCGTACTCATCTTGTTCAGGGGAGTGCGCGTAAGGGTTTGAAAGGACATGAAGAAGACGCTCCATCACGCTGTAATCTCCATGTTTCACAGCAGCTTCTAGAGCTTC
Source organism: Bacillus sp. S2(2024) (assembly GCF_050474045.1). Lineage (NCBI taxonomy): Bacteria > Bacillati > Bacillota > Bacilli > Caryophanales > Bacillaceae > Bacillus > Bacillus sp. S2(2024). The sequence continues at coordinate 1,530,997 of NZ_JBFLUS010000003.1, read as the reverse complement.
TTCTACCCTGTGATTCCGAGGGATTATCGCAGGATTGTTTTTCCGCATCAATAGATGTGAAGAATCTTTTGATTCTTCCTGTCTACCTAGTCTTTCCTGCCACTGCTCATGCCACTGGTGAAATTCTGGAGTTTTAAACAAGTCCATATCCTCCAGCTTATTAAAAGTTAACGCACGGAAGGTATTCGTATAGTCTGCACGATTCTTCTCCATGATAGTAAGGAGGTCTTCAATAAGGGATTTATCCTGCACTTCTTCGTTAAATATCCCCAATTTAGCTCTCATTCCCGCGAGCCAGTTAGTATGATATAACTCGTTATAATTCAAAATTGCATCCTGAGCCATTTCCATAGATTTTGCATAATCACTATGCAACAGTGGTAATAAAGTTTCAGCAAACCTTGCAAGATTCCATCCACCAATATATGGCTGATTGCCATAAGCATAGCGACCTTGAATATCAATGGAACTGAATACTGTTTCTGGATCATAAGTATCCATGAAGGCGCAAGGACCATAATCAATGGTCTCTCCACTAATGGTCATATTGTCAGTGTTCATTACCCCGTGAATAAAACCAACAAGTTGCCATTTTGCAATCAACGAAGCTTGACGCTTAATTACTTCCTCAAGTAGGAAAAGATAGCGATTTTCAGCAGTATCACCGTCTGAATAATGTCGCTGTAATGTATAATCAGCCAGAGCTCGAAGCTCTTCAACTGTGCCCCATTTAGAAACGTACTGAAAGGTGCCAACGCGCAAATGACTTGCAGCCAAACGAGTAAGAATTGCACCAGGCTGCTCGGTTTCACGAATAATTGATTCACCAGTTGTTACCACCGCTAGGCTGCGAGTAGTAGGAATATCAAGCGCATGCATTGCTTCGCTGATAATATATTCTCGTAGCATCGGTCCAAGTGCTGCTCGACCATCTCCCCGACGAGAGTATGGTGTTCTACCAGAACCTTTCAGATGAATATCAACTCTCCCACCTAAGGGAGTGATTTGCTCGCCAAGTAACAGAGCTCGGCCATCCCCTAACCGGTTAAAATGTCCGAATTGATGCCCCGCGTAAGCTTGAGCAAGAGGAAAAGCGCCTTCGGGAATCCGATTTCCTGCAAGCTCAGCTACCCCATCGTCACTTTCCAGTTCCTGAATGTTCAATCCTAGAGATGTTGCCAACGAATCATTGAGAATAATCAATTTCGGTGAGCGAACAGGAGTTGGATTGATGCTGGTGAAAAATATTTTCGGTAGACGGGCATAACTGTTATCAAAGTTCCATCCTGTTTCTATTCTTTCTTTTTTCGTCATCTTATCACCGTCTCTTATCTTTTTTATATTAGACAAAGTTTAAATGGAATGATAATTATGTATTTCTACATCTGTACAAAAGAATCCCTTTTAATTTCTACTTCCACCAATTTATTATACCCTTTCTACCGAAATAAGGAGAAAGCAAATCATGTTTTATTCTACATAAATGTACCTTATATCTAAAAAATTAAAATAAATTTATGTATTTATAAACTGTTTTATATAGAAGTAAATCCCAATACAAAAAAAACATACAACCCTACCAGCAAAACAAGGTTATATGTTTCTTATATATTATTTATATGTATTTACAAGCATTACAGTCCTTTTTGTACAATCTTAGCACCTTCATATAATTTATCCGCATAATTTTTAAGATCCTGCCAGCTATCTTTCGCTGTCTTAAGATCTTCTTTTACAAACGAAAGCTGATCTGGACTAATTGATTCAACATTTTTTAGTAAAGAATCATATTTTGATCCTATTGTATGCCACTGATTCGATATATTTTGAAGAGCAGTAATAGCTGTATCAATTGTTTCAGTCATATGTTCAGTTTTATTTTTGGCATCTGTCAAAATAACTAATTCTGCCTCTGCTCCAGAAATTCTGGACTTTAATTGTTCTATTTCTTGTTGTGCAGATGCGATATTCTTGTCAGCAGTGACAATCAATGGTATACCAACCCAAGGCATAAATACAGCTAAAGCTATATATCCACCACGCCTGTCATAGTTTTGTTTAATTGTATTATTACAATTGTTGATTTGTTGTTGTAGAAGCGGAATACCGGCGTTCGTACTTTCTAAAACAGACTTCAATTGATTGGAATCTTCTTTAAAACTTCTTGTATCCTCAGCCATTTTATTTCGGAATGTTTTTAACTTTTCTAGCAGTCCATCTACTTCTTGACTATTTTTCAAAATACTATTATATAATTTCTCCAATTCATTTTTAAATTTCCCTGTATCTTTTTGATCTAAAGCAGTTAGCAATTGATTATAACTCGCTTGAAACGTATCATTATAACTCACGCTATTCTGATTCGTTTTCATAATATGAGGCTTTAGATCATCTAACCAATATGTTGCATTCGTTTGCGCATCCTTTTGATGCTTAATCATGTTTGCTTGTAAATTACTATTTATAGAACTTATTTTACTTAAATCTGTCTGCTGTTGATTACGGATTGTTTGAGCATATGAATCCATTGTAAGGATACTTGCCCCCATTTTCTCCATTACTTCTTTAAATTCATCAGGACCAAGAGAATAGTTCTTATTACTTTCTTGCTGTTGGGACACACTATTTTGTACAGTTTGTTCTGCCGCAAAAGTATGAAGTGGCACTACATTACTCGCTGCTATTCCGGTAATGAGCGTTGATAAAATGATTTTCTTATACAATTTCTTATTCATCTTTTTTCACCTATTCTTTCAAATGCATCACATATTTTATTAAATTCATAAGTTTCTATTCTTTACTTCAAATACATTACGTTCATTGTAAATAAAACAACATTTTAAATAGGAGTTTTCATACTGTCTTATTCTATAATCTTTATCAAGTTTCATAACTATATAGGAAATCTCCTGCTCAAACTTGAACAGGAGATTCTCATTATAGGCCCTTTATAAGAAGAAAATCAGTCTATTCTTTCCATCTTGTTGACAATTATCGGAGCTATATTACATTTTGTCCTCTACTACCTTAATTTCACTGCCTTGAAAATCTTCAGCATACTTTTTAACATCGCTCCAGCTATCTTTAGCTGTCTTAAGGTCTTCTTTTACAAAAGCAAGATCTTCTGGAGTAACATTATTAACATCTCTAAGTAGATTCTTATATTTCGCTCCCATCGTCTCCCATTTATTTGAAATATTTTGCAGTGCATTAATAGCTAGATCAACTGTTTCTGTTAAACTTTCAGTTTGCTTTTTAAGGTTTGTTAATCCGACGACTTGTGCTTTTGCACTTGAAATTTCTCCTGTTAACTTTTGAATCTCTCCCTGTGCTCTATCAATTTCTTGCTTTGCTAAAACAACTCCTGTTATACCCGCTGCTAGTCCACCTACACCGACTATAATAAGTGTAGTACCAACTCCAGCTGCTGCACCGGTAGCAACTAAAGCTGCACCACCTATAATAGCAATTGGGCCTAAGGCTGTTGCAACAGATGCGCTAATAAGAATTGCGTTATTTTTATTAATGCTCTCTAGGTTTGTTGAGATTTGTTTTTCTAGAAGAGGGACTCCTGAATCTTGGCTCGCTAAAATAGACGTAATTTCGTTGGCATCTGTTTTAAAGCCTTGCGTATCGGATGTTAATTTAGTGCGAAAATCTTTCAAATCTTTCACTAACTTGTCCACTTCTGCTTTATTCGCTGAAATACTATTACTTAATCTTGTAAGTCCATTTGCTAATGTCGCTTTGTCTTTATTATCTACAGCCGCTACTAAACTATCATAATAATTTTGAAACTTCGCATTATAATTGATAATATTTTGGTTCGTACCAATCAGTTGCGGTTTCAGATCATCTAACCAGTGGTTTGCATTTCCTCTAGCAACACCTTGATGTTGTATAATCCTTGATTTTAAATCATCTTTAACTGCAGTTATATCATTAAAATTAGCATTTGCTTGCTTAAGAATTGTTAAAGCATACAGATCCATTGCTAAAACATTTGATCCTGTTTTTGCTACTGCATCTTTAAGCCCTTCTGGTCCTAATGAATACTCAGCATATTTATCTGCTACATCTTTAGCATAAATAGGAGCTGGTTTTGTTATGTTTTCCGCTGCAGATGCATATGATGGCATGATGCCCCCTGCTGCCATTGCTGCTATTAATGTGGATAAAGCCATTACTTTATAAGGTTTTTTTGTCATTTTCCTCTCTCCTTATATGATTTAAAATTGTTATTTTTCACTCAATAATTAGCCTTAGTTTACTTCTATTTTTGTAGCAAAATCTTCATATTGTTTTATTTGTTTATTCATTTCATCTGTAAACGTTTTAAGTTGAGTTAATTGTGTTTGTAGTGCCTTAGAATCTATATTCGTATCAGTATCCAGACCTGTCTTCATTTGAACCATTGTTTCATTTAATGCTTTCCAATCGTTTACTAAACCATCATAAGCCTTAAGTTGTTTCTTAATTAAGTTTGTAAAGCTACCTACTTGATCGTCAATAAGAGTCATTTGAGTCGTTTGAATTTCATACTGTGATAATTTTTGCAACAATAGGATTAATTGTTGTCGTTTCTGCTTAATCGTATTATTAGCTTGTTGTGTTTCACTATCAGCAGCATCTAAAATACCGTTACCAAGTTCTTGAATAGAAGTAAAATCTATCGTTTTCGTTTCCGCCCCTGTTTTAGCGATATCAACACTCTGCTTTCCAACCTTTATAGAACCATTAAGAATTTCTTTCGATCGATTTAAAATTTTTGTAAATTCATTTTGAATTTCTTCTTGAGTTTGTTTAATTTCTGCTCTAAGTTTTACAACATCTCCGTTTGCGCCATTTAAAGTTTGAACCGCTGTGTTAACTCTCTTAGAAAGGCTATCACTATCTTCAATCAATTGATCTTTATACCCATTTAAGTCTACTGAAGTTCTTTCCATATTCGTCTGAACCGTTTGCACTTGATTTTGCAATCTATTAAAAGCACTTATAAAGTCTGCTTTTGCTTGCGGATCTTCATTCATTTTTCCAGCTAATTCAACTAATCGATCATAATAGTTTGTAAACCTTGTATTAAATCCCTTCATCTCTTGATTTAAATCGAATAGTTTCGGATTATATTCATCCATCCATTCTTTAACATGTTCTCTTGCAATGCGTTGATCAGTTGTTAAACTACTCATAGCATTTACTTTAATGTCTGGCTGTTTTAATATAACTAACCCGTATCCTTGAATTAAAGGAGTTTGTGATCCTAATGTTCTAATCGAATTTGATAGCGTATTCATAATAAATGCATTTTGAATATTTGCTTGTTGTAATTGAGGTTGCTTACTTTCTGCAAAAGCATTTACAGGTACGAAGCAACTTGTAGATACCGCTGTAACTAATAACCCTGCGACTAACGTTTTTTTCATGTTAATTCCTCCTATTAATTAGTATTTCTTGATAAAACAGTTAGACTAAATTTTAAATGTTTATATTTCTAGGAAAACTAGCCCTATAACTGTTTATCCTTATAGAAAGTTTTAATGATGTAAATTTTGAGAATCTGATTATAGATTATAAATATTTGTACATAATGCCCTACTATAAACCTATTCCCTAAGCGGCTACATAAAAGACACGCACGAAGATAAACTTGATTTTGTATCTCATAAAATGTAACTAACGAGCTTATGCCCCTATTAAAACATTATGTTTTTACTAAGTAAATCACAAAATTCCGTTAACCATACATTTATTACCGTATATTCAAATTCTAAGATGGAAAAATAATTATATTAATAAAAAATTAGTAAACCTATTTTTATGTAATATATTAATTTAAATTTGATATTTCTGTGTAAAATATAATTTATATAGGTATTTATTCCTAATAAAATGTTTTTGATATAATAAAATACCATTTTATACACTAATTCCCTATATTTGGATATGTAAAATTACATAAAGAATGAGGGCAAATTACGTTGTAACAAGATCTTATTTTTAACATTTTTTCGCAAAATAACTTTTTATATTATTATTCTAAAAGAAATAAATATATAAACCCAGTAACGTGAGAGTAAGTATAAAAATACACAAAAAGCCCGAATCATGGACTTTTTTAAGTGTTCACAATTCGGGTATAGTTCAATTAGAATAGCTTCTTTATTTTTATTTATCGTTTTCAAATCATACAATACTTACCTTTTGTTAGAATAAATCATCTATCGTAAATGCACCTGGCAGCAATTGTTCAACTGTTACTTCTTTTTCATCGCCTTTTTGATTTGTCAATAATACTGGCATTTGTGGATCACAAAATTCTGCAATTACTTGTCGACAAGCTCCGCATGGTGAAATAGGACCATCCGTATTACCTGTTACTACTAAATAACTGAAATCGCGTTCTCCTTCTGACACTGCTTTAAATATCGCTGTTCTTTCAGCACAATTACATAAACCGTAAGATGCATTTTCTATGTTACAGCCTGTATAGATTTTACCATCTTTCGTAACGAGTGCTGCTCCAACAGGGAATTTCGAATACGGAATATAAGCTTTTGACAACATCTTTGTTGCTTCTTCAATATATTTTTGTTTATCCATATTATTTCCTCCTTAGAGTACATTCAATTCTACTAACCATTAATCAGTAATAATAGTATGAATTAATGTTGGAGCTTCGGCCTTTTCTGATATGGAAATATTTTCATAAATTTTAGCTTTTACATCTTCAACATCTTCACGATTTGCATAGATCGTAACTAACGATTCGCCTTCTTTTACAGCTTCGCCAACTTTTTTGCGTAACATTAAACCAACCGCTAAATCAATTTCATCCTCTTTTGTCGCACGGCCTGCCCCTAGAAGCATCGCAGCAATACCGATTTCGTCTGCAACAATGTGAGACACAACACCTGAAGTTTTAGCTGGTACATCAATTACATATTTCGCTTGTGGTAACTTTTCTGGATGATCTACAATCAAGCTATCACCGCCCTGATTACGTAAGAATTCTTTGAATTTCTCAATCGCTTTTCCATTCTTCATAACTTCTTTCAACATTTCACGTGCTTCTTCTAATGTATTTGCTTTTTTACCAAGTACAACCATTTGACTTCCTAATACAAGCACTAATTCCGTTAAGTCTTCTGGCCCTTCTCCTTTTAGCGTATCAATTGCTTCCTTCACTTCAAGAGCGTTACCAATCGCAAAGCCAAGTGGTTGTGACATATCGGAAATAACAGCCATTGTTTGACGGCCAACATTATTTCCGATTCGTACCATTGCATGTGCTAATTTTTTCGCATCCTCTTCTGTTTTCATAAACGCTCCTGCTCCTGTTTTAACATCAAGAACAATTGCATCAGCTCCAGCTGCAATTTTTTTACTCATAATCGAACTTGCGATTAATGGGATCGAATTCACAGTTCCCGTAACATCACGTAGTGCATATATCTTTTTATCGGCAGGTGTTAAATTACCTGTTTGTCCAATAACTGCAACCTTATCACGATTCACTAAGTCAATAAATTGTTCTTTCGTAATCTCAACATGGAATCCTTCAACTGCTTCTAATTTATCAATCGTACCACCTGTATGCCCTAGACCACGTCCAGACATTTTTGCAACTGGTACATCTAAAGCAGCTACTAATGGTCCTAAAACTAATGTTGTTGTATCACCAACACCGCCAGTTGAATGTTTATCTACTTTAACTCCTTCAATCTCTGATAAATCAATTGTCTCTCCAGAATTCACCATAGCTATTGTTAAATCAGCACGTTCACGATCAGACATGTCTTGGAAAAAGATAGCCATTGCTAGTGCACTTACTTGATAATCAGGTATTGATCCATCTGTATATCCTTTAATAAAGAATTGAATTTCCTCTGTTGTTAGTTCTTTACCGTCACGTTTTTTTGCAATAATATCTACCATTCTCATCTTAATCACCGATCCTTTTTATTTTAATTTGCAAAGGGTAAACTTATTAAACTCTCAATATATTAATCCAACTATTGTTGCGGATAAAAAGCTTACTAAAGTTGCTCCGAAAAGCAGTTTCAAACCAAATCTCGCTACCACATTCCCTTGTTTTTCGTTCAAACTCTTAACAGCACCAGCGATAATTCCGATTGAAGAGAAGTTTGCGAATGAAACAAGGAATACTGAAATGATAGCAGTCGTTCTTCCTGAAAAATTAAAGTTTCCTTGTGCTAAATTTGTCATAGCTACAAACTCATTTGATACAAGTTTCGTCGCCATAATATTACCGGCATTAACAGCTTCATGCCAAGGAACCCCCATAATAAATGCAAATGGTGCAAATACATAACCAAGAATCTCTTGGAATGAGATACCAATTACTCCTTTAAAAATGGCATTAATAAAAGCGATTAAAGCAACAAATCCAATTAGCATAGCAGCTACTGTAATAGCAACTTTAAAGCCATCTACTATATATTCCCCTAATACTTCAAAAAAGGTCTTTTTCTCTTCCTCTTGTACTTCTAAAATATCTTCTTCTTCCGTAACCTCATAAGGATTAATAATAGAAGCAATAATAAATCCGCCAAACAAGTTTAGTACTAAAGCGGTTACAACGTATTGTGGTTTTAATAACACCATATAGGATCCCACTATAGACATAGAAACCGTTGACATCGCAGACGCACATAATGTATATAATCTTCTTTCCGATAGTAAACCTAACTGCTTCTTAACAGAAATAAATACTTCTGATTGCCCTAAAATCGCTGAAGCTACAGCGTTATATGATTCAAGTTTCCCCATTCCATTCACTTTGCTTAAAGCTAAGCCAATATATTTTACAATGAACGGTAATACCTTAATGTGTTGCAAAATACCAATTAAAGCTGATATAAATACAATTGGCATTAATACTCCTAAAAAGAATGAAAATTCTTTTTGATTTAACAAACCACCAAATACAAAATTAACGCCATCAGCAGCGTACTTTAACAATTGTCCAAAACCATCTGCAATTCCAGTTATTAGTACGTTTCCTGCACTTGTATTTAATAGTACAAAACCTAGAATGAACTGTAATATAATCATCGTTATAATAGGACGATATTTAACTTTTCTTCTATTATTACTAGCAAGCCATGCAATGCCTAAAATCATTACAAGTCCTATAATGCCTATTAAGTACTTCATAACATTCTCCCTCCTTTTCGGTATCCGCTTACATTTTTTTGAAATGTAAAAGCAATAGATACACCATGCTCTTTTGCAATTTGTGTATCTATTACTTCCAAATTTTTATGAATTAATAGTTATCTGAAGCGCCTTCTTTGTCATTTAAGACAATTGCAACACTAGCACTTGCACCGATTCTAGAAGCTCCAGCTTCAATCATTTTCTCTGCATCTTCACGTGTACGAACGCCGCCTGATGCCTTCACACCAACGTTTTCTCCAACAGTTTTGCGCATTAATGCGATATCTTCAGCAGTTGCGCCGCCAGTTGAGAATCCAGTTGAAGTTTTTACAAAATCAGCCCCAGCTTTTACAGATAATTCACAAGCTCGAACTTTTTCTTCATCTGTTAATAAACAAGTTTCAATGATAACTTTTACAAGTGCTTTTCCTTTTGCAGCTTGTACAACTTCACGAATATCGTTTTCAACGAATTCATTATCTCCATCTTTTAAAGCACCAACATTGATTACCATGTCTACTTCAGTCGCACCTTTTGCAATTACATCATTTGTTTCAAATACTTTTGTCTCAGTTGTATTTGCACCTAAAGGGAATCCGATTACTGTACAAACATCCACATCATATCCTGCTAATTCTTCAGCAGCTAATTTTACCCATGTAGGATTAATACAAACAGAAGCGAAATTATATTTCTTTGCCTCTTCTAAAACTTTCATAACGTCTGCTTTTGTAGTATCCGGTTTCAAAACTGTATGATCAATTAACTTTGCAATGTTCATTTTCTTCACTCCTCATATCTTTTAACAACTTCATTCTAACTCCACTCTGAACAAATGTAAACATACTTTTGAAATTTTGTTCAATATTTTTTTGAGATAGTGAAATAAGTTTTTAAAATTGACACAAAAAGGGCGCTGCCATATTAACAGCTCCCTCATAAAACACAACATTTATTCATTCATAAAAAAATCTATTTCACAAATTTCTTATGCAAACCATTACTTCATCATGAAGTTTTTATCGAAAAACACATATGTTGCACAACCATATACTAAAAGAAGGTTTCTCAAATTTTTATTTTTGAGAAACCTTCTTTTTCAATCTTTTTGGTAATGTAATAACTCTTTTGCGGTATGCTGATCGATAATCAACACATTCGCATATCCGCCTCTTAACGCACCATCAATTGCTTTTACTTTTCTAGAACCTCCTGCAACAAGAACAGAACGCTTCTTTAATCGTAACTCTTCTAAATCAATACCAATTGTTCGTTGATTAATTTCCTCACTGCATATATTACCGTCTCCATCGAAGAAACGCGAACAAATGTCCCCAACAGCTTGTTCTTTCAATAAGTTCATTTCTTGTTCATTCAAATAACCTAATCGAAATAATAAAGCCTCATCTCTAACAGTTCCAACTGTGAAAATGGCAATATTAGCTTGTTTTCCCATCTCAACAATATGATGAATATGCCTATCCTGCTCTACTAATTCTTTTGTAACTGCATTATCAAATATAACTGGGAGTGGTAAATTTCGTGGTGTTGTTTGAAAAGCATCTGCAAACAAGGCGATTGTTTCACTCGCATATGTATTTACACTTGAATGACTAATACCTCCTTTTAATTGGACAACTTCTACCCCTTTTACATGCTGCGGGACAATTTTTCTAGCGACTTCATACATCGTCGTTCCCCAACTCACACCAACAACATCACCATTTGTAACAGTCTTTTCCATATACTCAGCAGCATACTTACTAATATACTCCGTAATGGCCGTATATTCTGGTACTGGAGAAAATACGACATGCGCCTCTAATAAGTTATATTTTTCTTTAAGTAGGTTTCCCACATTATCTAAATCAGCAAATGGATCAGCTATTTTAATTTGAACAAATCCTTTTTCTTTTGCATATTTTAACAATCTCGAGATCGTCGGCCTTGAGATATTCAATTTATTTGCAATCTCTTGTTGACTATAATCAGATTGGTAATATAACCTTGCAACTTCAACGCTCAATTGTTGTTTTTCTTTATCCATATTCGTTATTTCTATACCCCTTCCAAACTAATTCTCTCTTAATGGAATCATAACATTTCATGTTAGAAAATTCGACTATCTAAATTGGAAATAAACGTATTTCACAAAAACATTTTTTCATAGTTCCCCCATTACGTTTGTCTGTTGATGAAGTGACATGTTGGAATAAGATGAACATTCTAACGTCAAATGACTAAGAAACCATGTACTAAGGTTACGCCTAAAAAAAGATAGCTGTTCTGAAAAAGAACAGCTATCTTTTTTGTTAATTCAATCATCTATTCTCTTACGGATTTGTAGACCATAATCCAGCAGATTTAATGAATGTACGTTTATTTAATTTCAGCTGTGCTACAATAAATTCGGCAATATCTTCAGCTTGCATAACTCTATCTGGATTACCATCTGTCAAACCTAATTCTACTGCCATATCTGTTGCAACTGTACTTGGTGTTAATGCTGTAACACGAATATTATGTTTACGTACTTCCATTGCTAATGATTCAGTTAAACCAAGAACACCAAATTTAGAAGCACTGTACGCGCTTGTTACTGGTGCTCCCTTTTGTCCAGCTGTCGATGAAATATTAATAATATCACCGGACTGCTGTTCAATCATTCCTGGTAACGCAGCACGAGTTACATAATAGACGCCCATTAAGTTCACTTGAATGATTTTTTCCCATTCTGCAACTTCTAGTTCTAGGAAATTGCCAAATTTAGAAATTCCGGCATTGTTAATTAAAATGTCAATAGAACCTAAACCATTTTTCAATGTTTCAATTGCTTCACTTACTTCTTCGTATGAAGATACATCAGCAGTAGCAATTACAGCTTTCACACCTTCTGCCTCAACCTCTTTTGCAACAGCCTTTAAATTTTCTTCTGAACGTGCTAAAAGTCCTACATTCACGCCTTCTTTTGCTAAAGCAATTGCGACAGCACGGCCAATCCCTCTTCCGGCTCCTGTAATTAATGCATTTTTCCCTTGTATTAATTCTGCCAAATCTAACACTCCTTATTCATTCTAATTTGCTAATTTTTTCATATCATGAATTTTATCTATATATTATTTAAAATACAATACTGCACTTTAATGTGCGTAGGTTACCTATAAGTAACTATAAGGTTCATTATCAGTTAAAAAGCCATTTTCTAGTGTATTAAGCACTATGCTCAATTTGCTCCCTCTTCTCTTTTTTCTTATGCTGTTTCCATTTCACCAGTTTCCTAACTGTTCCTAACATACCTGTCGGAAGACCTAATAAGACGATAATATACAATAAGCCAAGAAGAATTGTCCATCGTTCAAAAATTGGATACTGCGCAGCAAGCTCTGACAAATAGTATTTCAAAGATTCAATCATCCCTGCCCCTATTATCGCTCCTACTAATGTCCCAATGCCGCCAATTGTCGTCATTAATAAAGCATTTAGTGTCATATCAATTGAGAAAACGGTCGTATTTACAAAGCGAAGTGTAATAACAAATAATCCGCCGCTCACAGATGCTACAACTCCAGCTACAACACTTGCAATTACTTTATAGTGAAGAATTTTATAACCAAGTGCTTCCACACGTTGTTCATTTTGCGAAATCGCTTTTAATACGTTTCCAATTGAAGATTTCGTAAACAGTTGTAGTAATAAAAAAATAATCACTAAACTTATTAATGTAATATAGTAAAATGTGAAACGATCTCGAAATATATCAGGTACACGGAATGTAAAACCATCGCCGCCATGCGTGACAGTTCGCCATTTTTCAGCGAGCACAAAAAATAATTGAGAAATAGCTAGTGTTAGCATCGCATAAAAATGGCTTTTTAGTCGTAAGGAAAGCATACCGACTATATAGCTAATGACTGCTGATAAGGTTACTGCTAATATAATCCCAGTAAAAAAACTCGATATCGTTGTCTCTTGTCGGTCTAATAGGAGTGCAACGCAATAAGCACCGATTCCAAAGAACATACAATGTCCAAACGACACAATTCCCGTATAACCTAATAGAATATCAAAGCTCATTGCAAAGATTGCGAAAATGAAAATTTGTGTAAACAAGATTAACATGCTCCTTGAATCGTTTATAAAAGGAAATATGATGAAACAAAAAAGAATTGCACCCCAAAAATATAAGCTAGCCCGATTAGATGATGTAGCCATAACAATCTCACCCCTTTTCGCCAACAAGTCCTGTTGGCTTAACTAATAAGACGAATAACAGCATCAACATGTTTATCGCAAGCGATAAATCCGGAACATAGTAGGCTGTAAAAGCCCCTGCTAAACCAACAATTAAGGATGCAATTACAGAGCCTTGTACACTACCTAATCCACCAATGATTACAACGATAAAAGCTAAAATAGCATACTGCATCCCCATTTCGGCAAAAATAATACCCGAATAAGGCGCAAGAAGAAAGCCGCCTAACGCCGCCATTCCAGCTCCTAACAAAAACACGAAAGAAAAGATAGCTTTCACATTAATTCCAAGTGCTTGAACCATCTCTTTATCCATTACACCAGCACGAATCATAAGCCCGATTTTCGTTTTTCGAAGTAACAATACAAATCCAATGTACACAAATAAACCGATTAAAATAACAAATAAGCGATACTTGATTAATATGATTCCATCAAATGTAAAACTTCCTTGTAACCAATTTGGTAACTTAGCTCCTATCGGATTCGGCCCCCAAAATACTTTGATACATTCACTTAGCACGAGCATACCACCAAGTGTAACCAGAAGTTGGCGAACATGATTTCCATAAACCGGACGGATGAGGAATCTTTCTAATATCCAACCAAGAAACATGCCCATCACAATAGCACCAAATAATGCAAACATATAACTGCCTGTTACATTAAACAACCACACCCCAGTAAAAGCACCCCATGCAAATAGCCCACCATGAGCAAAATTAAGAACACTCATTAAACCGAAAATGAGTGTTAGGCCAGATGCTAATAAGAAAATAAGCACACCTGTCGAAACACCATTTACGAATAAATTAACTAACACATCCACGTTTTTCACCTCACCGATATCAAGGTTAAGAAATCCCTAAATATTTATGACATGTTTCCTTATCTTCCTTCAGTTCACTCATCGGACCATTATGTACAATTTTCCCATTGTCCATAATGTAAAAATAATCGCCAATTTGACTGGCCATCATAAAGTTTTGTTCAACAAGCAAAACAGTTGTTTTCTCCTTCATTTTTAAAATTGAGGTCATCAACTTCTCAATCATAATTGGTGACAATCCTTTACTAGGCTCATCAATAAGCAGTAGGCCTTCACCGTTAATGTAAGCTCTTGAAATAGCGAGCATTTGCTTTTGGCCTCCACTTAATAATCCACTCTTTTTATGCCAAAATTGTTTTAAATCTGGAAAGAGATTCAGCATCCATTCTACTTTTTCATCTGTTTCTTCATTCTTTTTTGTTTGAGCAAGTGCAAACGTTTCTTCAACCGTTAAGTCGTAAAATATTCCTTGGTTTTCTGGCACATACCCTATACCTTTTCGAGAAATCATATGTGTTGATAGCCCATTTACTTTCTCGTCTCCAAAATAAACTGCTCCGTTAGAAATGGTATGAAACCCCATAATAGAACGCAGCGTTGTCGTTTTCCCTGCTCCGTTTCTTCCAAATAAGACTGTAATGGTCCCTTCCTCCACCCCAAAAGAAACACCTTGCAAAATATGAAACTGATCTAAATACGTTTCTATATTATCCACTTTTAATAGTGTCACTGTGTAACCCTCCTAAATACGCAGTTTGCACACGTTCATCCTTCATGATCTCCTCTGGTAAGCCTTCAGCTAGTAACTCACCTTGAAATAACACAATAAGATGATCAGATAAATGAAGAACCATATCCATTTTGTGCTCTATTAACACAATCGTATTTTCACGATTATTTTTTATATTTTCAATTACTTGGAGAATAGCAGGAACCTCTTCAATAGAAATACCCGCTGTCGGTTCGTCTAACAACAACATATCTGTTTTAAGTGCTAAAAGCATTGCAAGTTCCAATTTTCGCTTTTCTCCATGAGCTAAACCTTTTGCAAGTACTTCTTCCTTTTCATTCAGCAACACAACCTCGAGTAAATGGCGTGCTTCTTCTTGTTGCTGCTTATACTGAGACGGTCGCGGGAAGAAGCTATAATAATCTTTCGCATAAGACTGTACACCAAGCCGAACATTTTCAAGAACCGTTAATTCTGGAAAAATGTTTGTAAGCTGAAAAGAACGTCCCATACCAAGACGCGTTCGATCTGGAATTGATAACTTTGTAATGTCTCGTTCCTTAAAATAAATCTCTCCTTTTGTCGGAGAAAGTTGACCGCTTAACAAATTAAAAAGGGTGGTTTTCCCTGCTCCGTTCGGCCCAATAATGGAAATAAGTTTCCCTTTCGGTATCATCAAATTTACATCTTTAATAACATGATGTTCTCCAAATGAGACACAAAGATCGCGAGTCTCTAACAAATTCTCCACACTATGTCCTCCTCACAAAGAATTCCTTAATTCCCTACTGATCACTAGTCTCCACCTATCTTCTTCGTTTTCTCTGAATCTTGAGGCTCAGATTTTACTACCCGTTCATACGAAGTGAAAAGTTTTCCATCCCTTTATGATAGGAATGGAAAACTTTCACTGTTCGTTACAATAAGACTTATTTTTTTATTATTCAGATTATTTATTACGAATTGGCGGTTCTGTCTCTGTCATTTTTAATTCCCGCTCTAAAACTGGAACAGGATAATCAATTCCATCTTGTTTTTTCAATGTAATTGAATAAAGCGTTTGCAAAGCTTGATGATCTTCCGCACGGAATTTCATTGTTCCTTTTGGTGTTTCAAATTCCATTCCTTCCATCTTTTTAATGAGCGTATCAGCATTAGTATCGCCTTTCGTTTTCTTTAAGGCCTCGACGATTGAAATAGCAGCTGACATCCCTCCAGCTGTAAACAAGTCTGGAACAGCACCGTTAAATCGTTTTTTATGCTCTTCTACTAACCAATCATTCACTTTATTTTTTGGAAGCGTATGATAATACACTGAAAATCCTTGCATGCCAACTAACGCATCCATTGTTTTTAATGCTGGAATATCAGGTGCACCCGTTGAAATTTTAATACCTTGCTGCTCCACATTCATATCTTTTAATTGCTTCCATGGCGAATTTGCACCTGCCCAAACAATAAATAAATAATCTGGTTTTGAGCTTATAATATTTTGTATATTTGCCGTAAAATCAGTAGAATTCGCATCAGCATATTGCTCATTTACAATGTTTGCGCCTAACTTCTTTGCTGCATCTTTAAATGCCGCAATCCCTTCTCTTCCGAATGCATTGTCTTGAGCTAGTGTAGCAATCTTCACATCTTTCTTAGCAATTGATGCTGCACCAGCAATTGCATCTTGAGATGAATTCCGCCCTGTTCTAAAAATATATTTATTCCAGTTCTTCCCCGTAATACTATCTGCTACAGCCGGCTCAACAACCATTATTTTTTTATACTCTTCAGCCAATGGTAAAACTGCTAACGTATCACTTGAACTAGATGAACCAACTAAAAAGTCTACTTTATCTTCTTCTAATAGTTTCGTAGCTTTCTTAACGGCTACATCCGCTTTTGTTTCCGTATCTTCTACAACAAACTTAATCTTTTTTCCTTCCACTTTTCCTGTTCCACCTGTTGCATAATCTAGACCGAGCTCAAATCCATTTACTGTTTGTTTTCCATACGATTCAAGTGGTCCAGTTAACGAAGCAAGAACACCTACCTTAACTGTTTTTGTTTCCTCATTACCTGTACTTGCTTTTTTTCCAGAGCACCCAACTGATACGAACAATGAACCAAGTATACAACTTGTGCACACCATTTTTAGCCACTTATGTTTTTTCACTGACATCATGATTCCTCCCCTATCATTTATCTTCTTAGAGAATTGAATACACTGAGGTGAACTATCCGTAATAATGACATTTATCAATATCAATCGCTACTATGATATAAAATTTCTTGAAGTACCTCTAATTTCTCTAACTTTTCCCAAATCCCTTCCAATTAAGTTGTAAATATTTACTAATAACATGTTCGTTTCTTAACTAAAAAAGGGAATGACTAAAAAACTAGTCCTTCCCTCTCTAATAAAATTAATATATTCATCTGAAAACAACCGTATACAAACCTTACAACTCCACTTGTTCCAAACTCTCTAGCTCCTTCTTCAGTTTCGCTTTATCTAAATTCTCTCCAATAATTACAAGGTTTGTAGGGAAACCAAAATCCTGCTCCATTAAAGATGGCACACCAAATGAGTATTGCAGCAAAGTTGGGTATTTATCACCATGAAATTTCACAAACCCTTTTACACGATAAATTCCCTCAGGTAAATTAGAAAGCCACTCGTACAATTTGCCCTGATCAATTGATTTTGTAAATGGATAGGTCATAGTTTGAATATGTAAATGCTGGTTCACATGTAATTTTTCATGATTTTGATTACTTGTTACCTTTACCTCTTTGAAATCCTCTAAAGATATATTACAATACTGTGTTTCGTATAATTTTGCATGTCTATTTATTAACGCTACTTCCTCAACAACCTGTTTCTTCTCTTCGTCCCTAAGCAAATCTGATTTATTGATAAGAACATGACTTCCATACTTCATTTGTTCGTTTAAAAGTTGTTGCACGCTTTTACTTAATGTTTCCCGATTTAGCCACCTGATTGCATCTAATACAACAATAATGGACTTCACTTCAATATAAGGAGCTAAAATAGGTGAGAGACAAGCGTCTAATACTTCAATCGGATGCGCAACTCCCGTTGTTTCTATATAAACTACATCAGGTCTCTCGTCCTGATATAAGGAATGTAGCTGAATTTCTAATTCATCTTTCATCGTACAGCAAATACAGCCTCTTAAAAGTTCTCTTAAAATATTTTCTCGTCCTACAATATCTGTATCTACGGAGTATTCGCCTATTTCATTCATTAGCACTGCAACTTTTCGATTTTTCTTCTTTTCAGCTAATAATAAATTTTGAAGCAGCGTTGATTTCCCGCTCCCTAAAAAACCACCTAAAATATGAATTTCTACTTTGTTCATGTTATCAACCATCCATTTCTTTGTTTCTGACTATACTTGCAGCTACTTCTACAACACCGCCATAAAACGTAACTATTACGATTTATACTCATTATTCTAGTAAATTCAATTTTATTTGTAAACAAAACACGATTATTTTGGTAACAGATTATACCTATTCGAAGCCTATCACATTTAACGATACAAATTATTTATCATTAAATGTGATAGGCCGCTTTTAATCAAACGGCCTTTTTACTAAGAATTATTGAATTTCCCTATTTACTGCACATCGTATCCTTGATCTTCAATAACTTCTTTCATTTTTTCTACATCTACTTTTGCTTCATCATATTTTACATTTACAGTTCCCTCTTGCAGGTTAACTTCTACATTTTGTACTCCCGCTAACTCTGTAAGTGCATTTGTTACTGCCATTTTGCAATGATTACATGTCATTCCTTGTACGTTTAATGTGATAGTCATCATATATTCCTCCATTTTATTCATTTATATTTTAACGCGTTTCAAACGAAGTGCGTTAGTCACAACAGATACAGAGCTAAATGCCATTGCCGCTCCGGCTACCCAAGGCTCTAATAATCCAAATGCCGCCACAGGAATACCGATTGCATTATAGAACAAAGCCCAAAACAAGTTTTGACGAATATTTTTCATCGTCTTACGACTTAACTCAATTGCTTTTGGTATATGTGATAAATCACCGCCAACTAACGTAACATCTGCAGTTTCAATTGCTACATCTGCACCTGTTCCAATTGCCATACCAATATCAGATTTCGCAAGAGCTGGTGCATCATTAATACCATCACCTACCATTGCGACTCTCTTTCCTTGTTTTTGTAAATCCTCTACAATCTTAGCCTTATCCTCTGGCAACACTTCTGCAAATACATGGTCAATATGAACTTGCTTTGCAATCGCCTCAGCTGTACGTTTATTATCACCTGTTACCATGTATATTTCAATTTCCATTTGCTTGAGTGTTTGAATTGCATCCTTCGAACTTTCCTTTACAGTATCAGCAACAGCGATTATTCCAGCAAGTTTCCCATCAATTGCGACAAGCATCGCTGTTTTACCTTGATACTCTAGTTCTTTCATAACCTCTTCACGCTGTGAAATTTCTACAGATTGCTCATTCATTAATTTACGCGTTCCAACAAGAACCTTTTTGTTTTCAATATCCACTTCAAGACCATGACCTGGAATTGCTGCAAAGTGCTGTAACTCTTTCAATTTGATCTCATGCTGTTTTCCATATTCAACAATCGCATGGGCTAACGGATGTTCAGAAGCACTTTCAGCTGAAATCGCATAATCCAGCATACCTTCTTGAAATTCTAATACATCGGTGACTTCTGGTTTCCCTTTTGTTACGGTTCCTGTTTTATCCAGCAACACTGCATTGATTTTATGCGTCCCTTCTAGATATTCACCTCCTTTAAAGAGAATACCCTTTTCTGCTCCTTTTCCCGTACCAACCATAATCGAAGTTGGTGTAGCCAAACCTAGTGCACACGGACATGCAATGACAAGAATCGCAATCCCTACTTCCAATGCTTTTGGTAAATCTCCTGGTGTTATAAAGAAATACCATACAATAAAGGCAACTAAAGCGATCGCTACAACAATAGGAACAAAAATACCTGAAATAATATCTGCTAATCTCTGAATCGGTGCTTTAGATCCCTGCGCTTCTTCAACAATTTTAATAATGCCCGCTAACGCTGTGTCTTTTCCAACTTTTTCAGCTTGAATGGTCAGCATCCCATTTGCATTAATCGTCGCACCAATAACAGAATCTCCTTCTTTTTTATCCATCGGAATAGATTCTCCAGTAATCATAGATTCATCAACAGAAGATGCCCCTGAAATCACGATACCATCCACCGGTATTTTTTCACCGGGTTTTACAATCATGATATCTCCAATCACAACTTCTTCTAATGGCACTCGCACCTCTTGACCATTACGAACAACAAGCGCATCTTTCGCCTGTAAACTTAACAATTTAGAAATGGCTTCTGTTGTACGCCCTTTTGCCATTGTTTCAAAGTACTTTCCGACCAAAATTAACGTAATTAAAACCGCACTTGTTTCAAAATATAAATCAGGAGTGTATGCAGGATTTCCTAACGTTTTCAAAGTTTCATATAAACTATAAAAATAAGCTGCTGATGTTCCTAAGACAACTAAAACGTCCATATTCGCACTTTTATTTCGAAGAGCCCGATAAGCACCTACATAGAAGTGTCCTCCAATATAAAACTGAACTGGTGTTGCTAATAAAAGTTGAAACCACGGATTCATAAGAATATGCGGTACTGGTACTCCTGTATCAAATGGCATATGTCCAAGCATTGTATAAAGTAAAGGTAAGGACAAAATAATAGAAATAATAAGTTGACGCTTTTTCTCCTTAATAACCTCTTCTTTTCTTTCCGAACGCTCTGCATTTTCGTTACGGATTTGTCCCTTATATCCAATTTTCTTTATTTTTTCTAAAATATTTTCTGTAGAAACTAAATCTTCATTGTACTCTACAACGGCGCTATTTGTAGCTAAATTAACAGTTGCATGTGAAACGCCTTCCATTTTATTTAGTACTTTTTCAATTCGGTTTGCACAAGCTGCACATGTCATTCCTTCAATATCAAAAGTAACTTTTTCTGCTGATACGTCATACCCTAACTTCTCAATTTTCTCTTTTATATTTGAAATTTCTTGCTGAGAAGAATCATATTTGATACTTGCTTTTTCCATTGCTAAGTTTACGTTAGCTTCTACCCCATCCATTTTATTTAGCACTTTTTCAATCCGGTTGGCGCAGGCTGCACATGTCATTCCTGTAACTCCAAGCGTAACATGTTTTTGTTTATCCATCTTATACCCCTCCTATTTTGAAAATTGCTTTATTACACTCATCAATTCTTGAATCGATTCGTCCCCATTCCCCTCATGAATCGCCTTTGCTACACAATGTTTTGTATGGCGCTCCAATAGAGAAAAACCTACTTTATTTAAGGCTGCATTAATCGCTGAAATTTGAATTAAAATATCCACACAGTAACGGTTATCTTCTACCATCTTTTGAACACCACGTACTTGCCCTTCAATACGCTTTAAACGTTTTATAACACTTTGAATTTCCTCTTCTGTTCGAGGAACCATTTTTTGATTTATTTCATTATCTTTACAATGATCCATTTATATCACCTCATGTATTGTAATTACCAATCTTTATATACATTATACGGGTAGGGGGTATAAATTACAACTGTTTATATACCTATTTTTTGAAATTTTTTGAAATTTTTTGAAAGAAAATACATACAAGCACACTTGTATGTATTTTATCAGAACAACTATTTTCATTCTCTCCCTTAAATTATGCAGATATTTTGCAGACATACATAGGCATAAGTGCTCTACATTTGCACATATGATGAAATGAACAAAAGGACAGGGAGGTATCACTATATCCACTTATACGTTAACTACCCTAACGCTTTGTTTTATCTTAGTTATTGTTACAGCATTTATTACTAAATCTAAAGGTACCCTAATGGAGTATATGGTATTTATTATGTCTTTTAGTATGAGCACCGGATTAAGCATAGGATTCTATCTTGGTATTATTTTGAAAGGAGACTTGTTGCATTCTACTTTACTTTCTATGTTGATTAGTGGCATAGTTGGACTTTTAGTTGGGCTATCCTTTCATCTCTACTCTGCTTTAGAAGGTATGTTTTCTGGATTGATGGCAGGTATGATGGGAGCTATGGTGACGGAAATGTTGAATGCTCAGCAAGCACACAGTATACTTCTTATTAGTATTTTGTTCACAATTGCCATTACTACGTCATGTATCATTCAATTCTTGTCAAAAATTTTCTCTTCTTACATTCACCGCTGGTTTCTATTTTTACTTTCAGTTAGCATTATAATTCTTCTCACTGTTTTTATAACATTTCCAGATCATAATTCACCTTCTTCTCAACACAATCAACACATACATTAACTGAATCAAGATTTCAAAAAATAGTATATAGTGAAACTTCCATCAGTGGGGGTCTTACTACCTGTTTATACTGGATCGATTAAACACTCCATACAACATATCAATAAAGCAGCTCTCCAATTGGAAAGCTGCTTTATATTATCTATAATAAATTACACAAATTTTACATCACTCTGGCATATTAGGAATATTAGGATTTGGAACATAATCAGATTTATAATCTTTATATTTCACTTCTGTTACCATCCCTGCAGATGCATGATGCAAATCATGGCAATGGAACATCCATTCACCTGGATTATTCGCTACAAATGCTACCTCATATTCTTCACCTGGTTTTAAGTTTAAAGTATCTTTCACAATTGGAGAACCTTCTATTGGTTTTCCATTCTTGCTTAATACTTGGAAGAAATGACCGTGTAAATGCATCGGATGATCATCCATTTTAGAATGATTTACTAATTTTACTTTTACTAGATCGCCTTTTTTCACTTGAATTGGATCAATATTAGGGAATGTTTTCCCGTTAATTGTATATACCATTCCATTGCCATTCATTTCTGTGTTCAAATCCATTGTATATGTTGCATTATATTGCTGATCTAATGTGAAGCTTCCTAATTTCTTAGAACCATATTTCGTCATATCTAATTTTGGAAGTTTTTCTTTTTCATTCGCTTTATCTTTCATATCTTTGCTGCCATCATACTCAATAACAGCTTTCATTCCTTTTACACCCTTTCCTTCTCCATGATCCTCAACATACCATTTCCCAGGGTTATTCGCCGTAAACTCAACATCATAACGTTCCCCCGGTGCAATTGAAATCACTTCGTCTTTTACAACCTTTGGTTCATTTATTGGCTGTCCATCTGTTGCAATTACTTTTATATCATGACCATGAACATGGATGTTGTGTGATAAGTAACCAGCATTGATAAATCGTAGCCGAACTTTATCTCCTTTTTTTACTTTCAACGGCTCTATTAAATCCCCGCTTTTCCCATTGATTGTGAATAGATCATACATACTCATATTATGACCTTCCATATTCATATTTCCATGATCCATTCCTTCCATATTACCTGATTCTTTTTTATTACTTCCCATATCCATACTAGAATGATCCATACCGTTCATATCATCATGCTTTTCCATATTTCCATGATTCATACTAGACTTATCCTCATCTGATTTTTCGGTTTTCTTTTTTGTCATTTCCTTAATTTGTTTATCAATTTCTTTTTTATCAGTTACCCACTCGTCTAACATTAACGTGTAATCTTTATCATATTTTTCATTTGTATCTTCTACAACAAGAGCACCGTACAGGCCTCGATCTAGTTGATTAACGGAGTCTTGATGCGAATGATACCAATACGTTCCTGGTACGTTTGCTTCAAATTCATACGTAAAACTTTTCCCTGGCTCAATCGCGTCTTGCGTAACGCCTGGAATTCCATCCATATTGTTTGGAACAGGATATCCGTGCCAGTGGATCGATACCGGTGCAGATAGTTCATTTTTTAATGTGACCTTAACCTTTTCACCTTTTTTCACACGAATTTCTGGTCCAGGAGAAGAACCATTAAATGTCCATACTGGAACAACAACACCGTTACTTAGCCTTTGCTTCTCTTCTTTCGCCACTAGCGTAACTTCAGGACCCTTTATCACTTGTAATGGTTTTGTTGCTGTTTCAGTCTGTGTGGTCTTTTTTTCGTTCATATTTTTATGATCACTTGCTATATTTGTAGTTGCAGAACATCCAGCAATTAAAGAAATTGCTACGATTGAAATCCCTGTTAATACCGTTCTCTTCATAAAAAATCCCTCCCCAGTTTGTTCGTAATTATTATATAGAACAATTATCAAGAAATTATGGAGAGACAAAGACAAGAAAACACATAACGGCCTGCACAATTTCTTCAATATCTTTTAGTAAAATATTTTATATTTAGGTATCATTTAATTAAGGAGGGCCTATATGATTAACATTCTATTAGTAGATGATGAACCACGTATGCTAGATTTACTTTCATTATATTTAGCCCCTAGGGGGTATCGCTGTACTAAAGCAACTTCTGGCAAAGAAGCGATTTCTTTATTAGAAGAAAACGAATTTCGATTAATTTTACTAGACATTATGATGCCCGAAATGGATGGTTGGGAAACTTGCGCGAGAATTCGTGAGTTCAATAGTGTACCAGTTATCATGCTAACTGCTCGTGATGATACACAAGATGTTGTACAAGGATTAAAAAAAGGAGCTGACGATTATATTACGAAACCGTTTCATGAAGAAGAATTATTAGCTCGCATAGAGGCCGTTCTACGCCGAACAAAGCAGCATCATAAAATAGAATATAAAGGATTGGTGTGGGATGAAGCAAAACATACCGCTTCTGTGCATGGAAATGAACTGTTATTAACTCCAATTGAATTTTCGCTACTCGGTTTATTTTTAAATAATGTAAATTACGTATTTAGTCGTGAGCAACTTATTGAACGTATTTGGGGTCATACATCAGAAACAGAGGATCGAACTGTAGATTCGCATATTCGTAACTTGCGCGAAAAATTACGAAAATCTTCATTTCCAATTCATGATCACCTTAAGACGATATATGGAATCGGATATCGCTGGGCAAGTGAAGAGAAAGATATATGATATTACTAAACAACAAGGATCGTGAAGGTTTATGAAACGTATCTCAGTAAAATTTGGATTTTATTTTTTTATTTGTACTTTTCTAATTGAAAGTATATTGTTTCTTCTACTGTATTACAGCTTGGTCAATACGAGAGTTCAGGAAGAAGTAAAATCTCTCCTTACTAGAGGAAATAATCATCGTGATGTACTGGAGAAATACTTCGATGATCAAACTATATCTCATGTGGCTCTCATGGAATCAGAAGCAGAAACTAAAGTTGTCATTACTTCGAAAAATGGAGAAATTCTTGCAAAATCAAGTAATGTAGATCATTCTATGGAAAAACATTTACATACAAAAATGCCCCCTGTTAATAAAAATGGCACAGTGGTGGAAGATCATTGGAAAACATCTAATTATATTTGTACAATTAGTCCCATTCAAGTTGGCAGTGATACGAAAGGATATGTATACATGTTTCTAGGTACTGACTCTATTAAACAAATGATTCAGCGTTTAACATACCAATTCATAGTTATTGGTGCCATTACCTTTATCCTTACTGTTATTACCATGTTCTTATTATCAAAACTTCTCACTAATCCTTTAATTAAAATGAAAAAAGCAACAGAAAAAATGAGTAAAGGGGATTTATCCGTATCTTTAAATATTAATAGAAATGATGAAGTAGGAGAACTAGCGCAGTCTATCCAAAAACTTGCAGATGATTTAAATTATTTGAAAAAAGAACGAGGAGAATTTCTAGCTAGCGTTGCACACGAACTTCGAACACCGTTAACATATGTTAGAGGATACGCTGATATTCTTATTAAAAATCAGATTTCTGCACAAGACCAGAATCATTATTTATCTATTATTAAAGAAGAAGCTGATCATGTAACACGGCTTGTTCAAGATTTATTTGAATTAGCTAAAATGGAAAAACACAATTTTATTATTCATACAAAGCAAACTAATCTATATGATTTATTAAAAAACATATTAACAAAAATCCAGCCAGCTTATACCGATAAAAATATTCGTATTATTTCCTCGTGTCCAGAAGACGTTGTTCTTCTACTCGACGAACAGCGTTTTGAACAAGTTATTCTCAATCTGTTAAACAATGCATATTCTCACTCTGACATAAATTCTAAAGTATTTGTTACAGTTACAGATAACAAGGAAATCGTTAAGATTAGAGTAAAAGATGAAGGAGAAGGCATCCCTGAACAAGATTTATCTCATATTTTCGAGCGGTTTTATAGAGTCGATAAATCCCGAACTCGCGCAACAGGCGGAAGCGGTTTAGGTCTTGCAATTGTAAAAGAAATTATTGAATTACATGGAGGTAATATTTCTGTAGAGAGTAAATTAGGTTATGGGACTATTTTTACTATCTATCTAAAAAAATGAAATATGTTATTTAAAAATTAACTCGTCAACTATTTGGCGAGTTTTTAATTATAATGAGAATTTTCTTATATATTTCTCATATTTTCATCATTCCCCTTTCATTCCCTTCTCACATCTAGGGTTTACACTAGGAATCACTAAAGATATAACGAGGTGATATATTCAAACAAAAACATTCAGATTTTGACTCTATCAAAAGTAGTTCTAGATTCATTTTTTCTTGAAACATTATGAATCATAGATGGAGGTGAACACATGAAAAAGAAAGAGAACAAATGCAAAAAGCTGCGCTGGCTAAAATGGATTTTAATCCTTCCCCTGGTTCTTACTTTACTATTCTTCGGACTACATAGTATGAAGCATGAAAGATGGAATCATGAGAAGCATAGAAAAGCTGAATATGCCGTTGCCTCCCATAAAGAGGGACAAGCTTTCTTTACGAAGAAAGAGCGCTTTGCTGACTCTGAAAGACATATTCATCATGAAAAGCATCATGAAAAAGAGTTTGGTGATGTATTCTTTGCACCATTCCTATTAGAACTTGGCTTTGTTCTTTTCGGTTGGTTAATTCTTCGCAAATCTGAAGGAAATATGGCTAAGAAGTGGACAGGAGTGCTACTCCTTGTTATCGGTTTATTCCCGTTCATTCCAATACTTGCGCTTGCCGCAGTTATTACTTGGGCGTATAGAAAATTCAAACAAAAAAGAACGATAGCAAATGAGCATATCGATATTCACACATATAATTTTTCAACAATGCAAAAACAAATAGACATTTTAGATCAATGGGAACGTAATATTCGTAAGGAGGAGAACTAAACAATGGGTATCCTAAAACGCATTAAAAATATTGTAGTAGCAGATGTACACCAAACGTTGGATAAGCTAGAAAGCCCTATGAGCATGCTGAAGCAATACTTGAGAGAGACAGAAGAACAAATTACAAAAGCGCAAAAAGCACTGGCTCACCAACTATATTTAGAAAAGAAATATGAAGCATTAATTTTGGAAGCTGATGCTCTTATCGCAAAAAGAACTCGTCAAGCTGAACTTGCGGTATCTCGCGAGGAAGATAACATGGCACAGCTAGCTTTACAAGATAAAATCACAAATGAAAAGAAAGCTGCATTATATCGTGAACAGTACGAAATAACAAAGCAACAAACAGCTGCATTATATGAACAAATTGACAAACTGCAAGAGAAATATCAAGAATTACAATATAAAGAACTTGTACTTGTTTCCCGATTAAATGCGGCGCAAGCCATAAAAAATAGTAACACTGCACTTGCTTCTTTCCATACAGAAAATGCAGTGAAAGGCTTTGCACGTGTCGAAACTTACGTGCAGAAACTAGAAGCAGAAGCAGCTGCAAGTAACTATTTTTATCAGCTAAACGCTCCTAATCAAGCACAAATTTTAGACCAAAATCTACAAGAAGAAGTACAACAAGCATTAGCAAAATTAAAAGAAAATAAATAGTTTCTTTTTCAATTAACTATTATGTAATATAAAAAAGCCCTTATGAAATGGGCTTTTTTATATGTAAAATTTCTCATAAACAAATGAAAGTAGCTGAATTGTTACTCATAAAAAAACGTCTCCTATTTTTTGTTTGTGTAGCATTGAAATACAGTTGAACCAATCGGGCTTTTACGGGCAGTTATCCCCCAACTATCGCTTCACACTTGACGTGGGGATAAATCGCCAGATATGATAAAAAGTGTATTAATTTAGTAAAAAGTCATCTATATCTAACACTACCCTCTGTATGTCATCTACTAAAGGAGAATGGCCCGTATTTAGGACTTTATAAGTCAAATCAATGTCATGTTCCTTCATGTCATTAATAATTTCTAATGTCATCGATTCTGATGTCATAAGATCACTTTTTCCCCATAATACAAGTACTGGGGCAATAATATGATTTACTTCTCCTGTACCTTCAATAATCCCATTTGAAACCGAACTAATATTAAATCTATTGGCTGCATCAGCTACATCAATTATATTTTGTTGACGTAGTGCCCCCTCTAAATATTTCTCAAATCTTGCTTTTTCTGGTTTATTAACAGAATATACTAGTTGATTCATAGCTTCTTTAAAGAATATTTTTTCCCCATTAATTTGTGCATTTAACATGCTATTAATAATAGGATCGGAAGCAATTTCTGCTCTAGAATGAAGTCTTTCACCATTAGAATTATAAGCCGGATACCCGCGTGTTGACATAGAAGCCAGTAAAATTAGTTTTTTTACTTTGGAAGGGAAACTAGCTGCAAATTGCATTGCCACTCCACCGCCATTTGACCAACCTATTAAATGAAACGTTTTTAAATTTAATTTGTCACAGAACAACTTTATATCCATGGCAAAATCATTAAAAGTTTTTATAGAT
The DNA here is from genome assembly GCF_050474045.1 of Bacillus sp. S2(2024). Classification (NCBI taxonomy): domain Bacteria; kingdom Bacillati; phylum Bacillota; class Bacilli; order Caryophanales; family Bacillaceae; genus Bacillus; species Bacillus sp. S2(2024). The sequence continues at coordinate 1,502,138 of NZ_JBFLUS010000003.1, read as the reverse complement.
TTATTATAAGTAGATTTTCCGTAACCACGTAAATCAGGTGCATATATTGTATAATTAAGAGGTAAGTGCTCCATTAGTAAATCCCACTGATCTGAAGATGCTAAATTTCCATGAAGTAAAAGAAGAGTATTTTCTCCGCCATCCCTTTTTCTATAAAAAAGTGTCTCTCCATTACTCAATGTAATCTCCATATTATTCACTCCCCTATTTTCCCTTTAATATATTCTACTTTTTCTACAACTAACCTGCTGCGATAGTTCAATAAGAGAACTGAATTTTAGATAATTCCGGTTTATCTTTTTTATAAATAGTTCATCTCTGTTTTAAATCAATAGTTTGTGTGGTTACTTACAACTATAGTGAGGGTCGATTTTTTGTGTACCTATTAAAAAGGGCTGTCCCATAAGTCAGTGTAACTAACTTACGGGACAGCCCTTTTATATCATAAAAGTACGATTATGCTTTTGACACGTTCTTCTTCATAACCTTTCTAATTATATAGACGGCTAGTATGACAAGCGCGCCGATCATAATATACTTCACATACGGACCAGACACTTGATTAGCTTGTTCCCATCTGCTTCCTAATACATTACCTAAGTAAATAAAAAGCATACTCCATGGAACAATTGCAACCACTGTGTAAAGCGTGAACTTTGTTGCAGACATTTTTGCGATTCCTGCTGGAATAGAAATAGCATGTCTTACTACTGGAACAAATCTTGCAGAAAAAATCACACCTGATCCATATTGTTGGAACCATCTTTCAGCCACTTCTAAATGCTTAGGACGAATTAACAAATATTTTCCATATTTTAATAAAAAAGGCCGGCCAGCATAATATCCTAACCAGTATAGGAATAATTGAGCAATTGTGCCTCCAATCGTTCCTGCAAGAACAGCCCCCCAAAATGTCATCTGTCCTTGTGATACAAGAAATCCTGCGTAAGATAGAACAACTTCACTCGGAATCACCTCAATCATAAGTCCTAGCATGACACCACCATAACCAAGCTTAGCCAAAAACAAAGAAATTGCATGAATTGCTGCGTGCATTATCAAAACCTCCAAAAAATTACTGCCTTTGGACATTCTAACAATGAAAACTAAATAATAGATGAAAACAAGATTAAAATCACATTAGAAATGTAAAGTAATTTACATTTTCAAAATATACACTTTTCTATCTAACTCTTCTTGTCAAAGTTATCATTTTTACTATACACAAATACTCATTTCAAAACACCCTATTTATTTAATGTTTCATAAAGTGAAATCCCCATCAATGGAGGCTTACTGACCGCGAATAGTTGGATAAATACTTAACTTACAAATCCACTGTATGTATAAATAAACTAGCACAATTGTTTCCTAATGTAATATAATTTGCACAAAGGAAAAATTTATGTTCAAATAAAAGAAATATAATTTATGTATTTTAATTTAATAAAATAAATTGCGCCAAGATAACAAAAGGGGAAACAAAATATGACAGAAAGCATAAAAGAACGAGAACACCTTCCTCCAGAAAGTAAGACGATGCAATCAGCACAATTAGCTTTAAGTGGTGAAACAAAAGGACTGAAACGATTATTACCATTTTTGGGACCCGCTTTTATTGCATCTGTAGCTTATATTGATCCAGGTAACTTCGCTACGAATGTTGCAGCTGGATCTCAGTACGGTTATTTACTACTTTGGGTCATCCTTGTTTCAAATTTAATGGCTGTATTAATCCAATCCTTGTCAGCTAAATTAGGAATTGCAACTGGAAAAAACCTTCCGGAAGTTGCTCGGGAGCATTTTCCAAAGCCTGTTTCTATTGGTTTATGGATACAAGGTGAATTAGTAATTATGGCGACTGATCTCGCTGAATTTATCGGTGCTGCCTTAGGATTAAATTTACTATTTGGCATTCCACTATTGCCCTCAGCATTAATTACGGCAGTAGGCTCATTCATTATTCTAGAGTTTCAACGCAGAGGGGTTCGTCCGTTAGAAGCAGTCATTACTGGTATGGTCTTTATTGTCGTTATTGCTTTTGGCGTACAAGTATTTTATGCAAAGCCAGAATTAAGTCCTCTTCTATCGGGACTTTTCGTTCCTAAATTTCAAGGTGTAGATAGTATTTTACTTGCCGCAGGAATTTTAGGGGCAACGGTTATGCCACACGCAATTTATTTACATTCTGCTTTAACACAGCGCCGCGTTGTAGGAACGACAGATGAACAACGAAAAAAGATTTTCCGCTTTGAATTTATTGATATTGTAATTGCGATGGTTATTGCCGGAGTAATTAATGCAAGCATGTTAATTGTAGCAGCTGCTCTGTTCTTCAAACATGGCTTGCATATTGAAGACTTAGATGTTGCCTTTCACGGATTTGAACACTTAGTCGGACCAGCATCAGCAACTCTTTTCGGGATTGGTTTATTAGCTGCCGGCTTATCTAGTTCTTCCGTAGGTACGCTGTCCGGTGATATTATTATGCAAGGATTCGTCCGTATGCATATCCCTTTATATTTGCGACGATTTATTACAATGGTTCCGCCGCTTGTTATTATTGCATTAGGTGTGAATCCAACTCACGCCCTCGTAATGAGTCAAGTCATTTTATCATTTGGGATCGCATTTGCATTAGTTCCGCTCATTGTTTTCACAAGTAAAAAGAGCATTATGGGTGGTCTTGTCAATCATCGTGTTACAACAACACTTGCATGGTTGATTGCCGTATTAATTATCGCTTTAAATATATTTTTGTTGTATCAAACATTTGTTGGCTAATAAGAAAGAGAATGTCTTCTACAAATCTGAATGCATTAGATTTGTAAGACATTCTCTTTTTATTTTGCTATTTGTGAAATATAACAAAAAAGCGCTAAGACTTCCCAAAAGCTCTTAGCCCTTTTATATCCTACCTATTTCTCTTTTCGACTTATATAAGCATGTTTATACGTATAAACACCACCAAATTGATGCATTTCAATTCCTTTTACATATTCCTTTTGAAGGTATGCTGAACCAGTATGATAAAGCGGTGCAACAGCAGCGTCTTCTAATAATATTCTCTCTGCTTCTTGCATAGCTTTCCAGCGTTTTTGCTCTTCCAATACAAAATCATTTTTCGCACTATTTATAAGTTCATCATAATGCTGATTAGAATAGTTCATTTTATTATTTGGATTATCTGTCGTAAATAATTCTAAATAACTAATCGGATCTTTGTAATCCGGTCCCCATACAACCATCGATATATCATACTGTCCTGTTTGTTCAAGTTGTAATTTTTGTTTAAATGGTTGTGGTTTTATTTTTATTGTTAATCCTTGTAAATTCTTTTCAAGTTCTCCTTTTATATATTCCGCTGTCTGCTTCGCTTGATCCTGTTCGTACGTTAAAAATTCAAGTGTTATCCGTTCTACACCAAGCTCTATCTTCGCATCTTCCCAAAGATTCTTTGCCTTTTCAACATTATATACGGCAAGGTCACCGTTCTCTTTTCTGAAATCTTTTCCATCTTTTTCATTTTTGTATCCTTCTGGTATTAATCCTTGAGCTGCTGTTGCACCGTTGTTTAGAAAATGATTTACTACTGCTTCTTTATTTAAAGTCATAGAAATTGATTGTCGTAATTGTGTATTTGCTAGTGCAAAATTCTTTTGATTAAAACGTAACATAGCTATAGCAGGATCTTCCGTTGTATGAAAATCACTTTTCCCTTTATATTTATCAACAAACGAAGAATTAATTGGAGTACGATCGATACTACCAGTTTCATACAAATTAACAGCTGTTGCTGTATCTTTTACAATATGAAAATTAATTTCTTCTAACTTCACGTTATTTTTATCCCAATATGTATCATTTCTCTTCAACTTAAATTCTTGTTCATGTTTCCACTCCGATAATACAAATGGACCATTATAAATCATGTCTTCTGGTTCTAATCCATACTTACTTCCTTTTTCCTCAACAAACGATTTGTGCTGTGGTAAATAAATAGGAAGTGTCAGTAAATTAAGGAAGTAAGGAATCGGTGTCTCTAACTGTACCTCTAATGTAACATCGTCAATGGCTTTTACACCTAGTTGATCTACAGCTAAGGCTCCTTTATTTATTGCTTCTGCATTTTTTATATAAAATAACATGTATGCATATTGCGATACTGTTTGCGGGTTCACTGTACGCTGCCATGAATAAACAAAATCATTTGCTGTTACAGCATCCCCATTCGACCATTTTGCATCTTTACGTAAATGAAAGATATATGTTTTTCCATCTGTACTTTTTTCAAAAGATTTTGCAACACCAGGCACTGGATTATCTTTCTCATCAAGTACATATAATCCTTCAAATATATTTTGCATTACATGCGATGATGTACCGTTCATGGATTTTGCAGTATCTAAGGACGGAATTTCTTCTGATATCGTTACATTTAATACTTGTTTTTCACTTACTTCCTTCGGTTTACTCGAGTTATTACTACAAGCTGAAATCAATAAAGAGGTGGCAAGTATAACTCCCATCATTAGTTTTTCTTTCATAAATCGGCTCCTTTAATTAAATTACAAAACGTTATATATTATAACAGAATAATTATCTCAAAAGTGTTACATTTCACTGAATTTTTATTCTTTCAAATATAAACAAAAACGCTATCCTTTCATTTGATGAAAGGATAGCGTTCTCTTATTACTTACATATTCAATCCTTGTTTATAACGGCTTGCTTCAAAAATAATACGTTCTTCATCTAACGTTTTACACTCACCGTTCCAAACAATTTGTTTTCCATTAATAACAACATCTGAAACGTCTTTTCCGCTCGCTGCGTATACAAGATGTGACAATACTTCTTCTGCAGGTTGTAAATGCGGCTTATTAGATGGATCAATTGTAATAAAGTCAGCACACTTACCTACTTCTAGTGAACCTGTTTGGTTCATCCCGATTACCTCTGCCCCTACTTTTGTTGCTAATGTAAGAAGTGTTTCCACTGGTAATGTTGTCGCGTCTTTATGAACACCTTTTTGTAATAAAGTCGCAATGCGCATTTCTTCAAACATATCTAAATTGTTATTAGAAGCAACGCTATCTGTTGCAATTCCAACTTTTATGCCGCTCTCTAACATTGCTCGAATATCTGCTATACCCGATCCTAATTTTAAATTACTAATCGGATTATGAGCAACGCGAACATCGTTTTCCGCTAAAAAAGCGCGCTCATTATCATTCAGCACAACACCGTGAGCAATTACAGTCGGTCTCTTGAACAACCCACAATCTGCTACATACTCTACCGGACGTTTTCCATATTGCGCTTCAATATCCTGAACTTCACGATCTGTTTCGGAAAGATGAATATGAACCATCGTCTTATTTTCCACTGCAATTCGTGCGCACTCTTCTAACATTTCCGTAGAACATGCATATGGACTATGTGGAGCGACCATCGTCGTTAACATACCATCTTCATTGTAATAACGTTTCACATACTTCTCCGCTTCATGAATTGCTTTCTTTTCATCTTCTTTCGTTCCGAAGCTAAATAATGTTCGCGAAACAGCAGCACGCATTCCGCTTTTACGAACAGCTTCCATAATAGAGTACTGATCTACTCCGATTGGATTAAACATATCAGAAAATGACGTTGTTCCACTTTTTACCATTTCTAACAAACCAAGCTCTGTACTAGCAACAGCAAGCTCTGGCGTAAATTGGCTTTCAAGTGGCCAAATTCTCGTTTCAAGCCATGGTTTTAGGAGCATATCGTCACCAATTCCACGTAAAATACTCATTAAGACATGCGTATGCGTATTCACCAAACCAGGTAAGATCCACTTTCCATGAAGATCAATAACTTCATCCACTTGTTTCTCACTAGGTAATTCTCCTGATTGCACTTCTATAATTTGACCATCTTCTACAATGATATATCCGTTTTTCAATACTTCATTCTTTTCATTTAAAGTCACGATTGTGGCGCTTACATAAGCTGTTTTCAAAAATATTTCCCCTCTCGACTCTTTTTGATATTAACATTCCTTCTCAATAAGTTACTACGACTATAGTAACTTATTGATCAACAAGAGTCAAAAGATAATTATTACGAAATAACTTCCTTTATATGGATATAAACATTTTGTTTTAAAGTATTATATTGTGTCTTATTTGTATCTGCAAATGCTTCCTCTCTATTAGAAGGAACGTCCATATATATTATCTCTTCTAAAAATTGCGCTGCTGTGAAATCATATCTTTTCCCCTTAATAATGTTATAAAAGTGCCAGCCTTCCGAAACTTTTGTCTTCATGATTTCCCCTTCAAACAAATCATGGATTACTAATGCTGTTACACCGCATTGCCCTTTCGCTGGATTATCCGTGGTCCATTTTGAACTCGTCTCTATTGACCAAGATTGAAATAAAATATCTCTCATTTTTTCTATTTTCGTATACACCGCACTTAGCATCTCCTAACTAAATTCAAAATATCCAATGAGAATTAATTTACAAATCATACCGTAAAAGCGGCAGCATGCGATTTTTAAAAACAGTAGAAGGTATTTCTCCTATTTGTTTCGCTCCCATTTTTACGTAATACCCTTTTGCATTCGGATCACTATCAATCGTAAAACTCTTAATGTTTAATTCCACTGCTTTTTGAACAACACTTTCCCAAAGAATTCTTCCATAGCCTTTCCCTTTATACTTAGGATCTAAATATAGAAAATCAAGACTGTCTGCTTCTTTTCTTTGGAATGAAAAAAATCCGATTATTTCATGGTTTTCTTCTAAAATATACACATAATTATTCTTAATATATTGTTCCGTAATTGTTAAGTCTTCCTTACACGCTAATACAAATTCTTCGCTATAATTCCAAGTTGCTTTTGAGGATAATGCGAGGTTACTTAGCTCGTTTGCTTCTTTTAATAACGCTTCTCTAACAATCATTAATTTTTCTCCCTTTTCTCTTTTATGCACACAGAATATAAAATTCTTTTATTTCTGAATATTTATTATAACAATTGTTTTTTATCCTGAAAAAAGAAACCTCATCTTATTATGAAATGGCGGATATTTAAAAGGAGATACTGCAAATGAAGCTAACGGGTTCCCTTTTGAGGTGCAAGCATTGCAAATCACAGCACATTTTTTGTCACTAATATCAATGCAATTCTCAATGGAATTCTCTGAGTAAATAACATCAATAAACGCAAAGAAGGGATAGCCATTAAGCTATCCCTTAATTTCTCTGTCGACTTCCGGTAGTTTTGTTGTCTGTTTTTATAGAGTATCTTCGTCGCTTTTGTACTCCAAAATATCACCCGGCTGACAATTCAAAGTCTTACATATCGCTTCTAATGTTGAAAAACGAACCGCTTTTGCTTTCCCATTTTTCAGAATGGAAAGATTCGCCATAGTAATTCCAACCCTCTCCGAAAGCTCCGTTACGCTCATTTTTCGTTTTGCTAACATCACATCAATATTAATAATAATTGTCATATCCTCCACCTCAGACTGTCAAATCATTTTCTGATTTTATGTTAATCGCTTCTTGTAGAAGCCGTTGGAGGATAGCAGCAAAAACGGCGATAACCAACGAAGCAAAAATGATGATGAGTCCCATTAATGCAATAGGAGGGTCAACTTTCTTCGCTATAAAATGAAAGAGTGGCAAACCTAATACATACAAACCACTGATTGTAATCGCACAGCACTTTATGTTCTTTAACGCCTTTACAGATAATTCCGAGAACGCTGTGTTCTCGTCAATGTACCGTAAAAGATTGAAAGCCTGATAGAGAGCAAAGTAAAAAGGCACAGCCGCTCCATACATCACGATGAAAACGAGATATTTCATTGGGGCAATATTTGGATACAATTTTGCTGCGAAATTCGCCATATGGGGCACTAAAAATATACATAAAGCAAGAACCGGTAGTCCTATAATAAAAACAGCTATTTTTAAAAACAATGTTGTGACTTCTCTCAAAATAAACACCTCACTTATTTAATAACAACATGATTTTAGCATACTATTTATCGTTTTACAATAAATTCGTATTGTTTTTCATTATGTTATTATTGTTATTGAAATATCCTTTTAATTTTGACAAAAATAAAAAGCATTTCTCATTACAAAGAAATGCTCTTACTTTAAAATGTTAAATTTAGTTGCTATTGATAAATTCAAACCGGTTAAACTTTATTTTAAAGATACGTCTATATAAAAAGAGAGGCTTTCACCTTACACAATATACTCGTTTAACCATGAAATCACATCTTGAAATACTTCCTGTCTGTTCACTTCGTGGAACATTTCATGCCTTCCATTCTCATATAAACGAATTGTTACATCTTTAACACCGCATTTTTTATACATATCATATACTTCTTGTACACCCTTTCCCATGTTTCCAACCGGGTCACGGTCTCCAGAAAAAATATAAATGGGAAGCTCTTTTGGTGTTTTCTTATATTCTTCAAGTTTATTTACCAACAGTACACCGTTAAATAATTCACGATAAAAGCTCGTTGTACAAATAAATCCACATTGTGAATCTTCTATGTATCTATCAACTTGATTCGTATCCGAAGACAGCCAATCAAACTTCGTACGGTTTGGCTTAAAGTGTGAGTTAAAATTACCAAATGACAAGAAGTTCAGCATTGGACTTTTCTTTTTTGCACCGCGAAGTTTCATTTCAATTGTTGCGACTTTATGACCAACCACTCCTAATAATCCTGGATTCCCACCTGTTCCTGAAATAAGAAATCCATTATATAACTCACCGCGGAGCTGCACAGCACGTCTTGATATGAAAGATCCCATACTATGCCCTAATAAGAAAAGTGGACAGATGTGTTCCTTACGAATAAGCTCTGAAACGAAGATTACGTCAGAGATAGCTTGATTCCAGCCTATATTCGGCTCAAAATGACCATAATCTTCTTCCTGCTTTACTGTTTTTCCATGCCCGCGATGATCATGAGCATATACCCCGTATCCAGCTTCCAATAACGCTTCAATACATTCTGTGTATGCACCAACATGTTCCGCCATACCATGCGCAATTTGAACAATCCCACGAGGCTCACTTTCTGGTAACCATTGACGTAAATAAATTTCCGACCCATCCGACGTCATAACGAAGCCTTCTTGTCTATTCATATTTGACTCCCCCAACCCTATAATCTATTTCACAGCAATATGAATCTATACCCCTATAAAATGAACCACTATTCATTTTTCTTACTATAAATTATATGTAAAAGCTTTCCTTTTTACAAATTATGATATTTTAATTCCTGCCACTTCATTCTTGACGAAATTAATTTAAAGTTGTATAGTTACTTACATAAAGTAATTTAATTATTGGAGGTAAAATAATTATGATGCCATCATTATTTTTAGCACATGGTTCTCCTATGTTAGCCATTGAAGATACCGACTATACAAAATTTTTAAAAACACTTGGTAACACATATAAACCAAAAGCAATTGTCATTTTTACAGCTCATTGGGAAAGTGAAATTTTAACTATTTCTTCTTCAGACAATGCATATGAAACGATTTATGATTTTGGTGGCTTTCCTCCTGAATTATACGAAATAAAATATACTGCAAAAGGGTCATCCGTCCTTGCAACAATGCTAGAAGAGAAATTTAAAAACCGAGGTATTGCCGTTCAAAAAGATACAACGCGCGGATTAGATCATGGCTCTTGGACACTTCTACACCGTATGTATCCGCAAGCTGATGTACCTGTCGTTCAAATTTCAGTAAATCCTTTCCTTCCTGCAAAAGAGCAATATGAAATCGGAAAAGCCATTCAGGAACTTGGAAAAGAAGATATTTTAGTCATTGGCAGTGGTGTTACAGTGCACAATTTACGAATGTTGAAATGGGAACAAACTACGCCTGAACCATGGGCTGTTGAATTTGACGAATGGCTCATTGATCAAATTCAGAATAACAATATCGACGCCCTATTCAACTGGGAAACTGAAGCTCCTCATGCACGTTTAGCTGTTCCGAGAGCAGAACACTTTGTTTCTCTTTTCATTGCAATGGGAAGCGGCACTGCAGAACCAAAAGTAGTTCATCGTAGCTATGAATATGGAACTTTAAGCTATCTTTGTTTACAATTTTAATTCTTAACATTATAGAGATATTAATGGGGAAAAAGTCCAGTAATTCAACGCTGGACTTTTCTTTGTTCCCCTTTATCAAAACAAACTTACTCTATACTTTCATTGAAGCTATTTTCACATCTATTTATCACTCGTTAATGCGGGATAAATATTGAACCATAAACACTTGCTCATTTGCAACTGTGAATCCCGCTTCTTTTAAAATACGAACAACCATCTCATTGGAAGCAGGTAAATTCATTGTCATTCTTTTTATTTGATCTTGTAAAGGGGAAAATATTTCACTTAATCCGAATCGAACAATATCCTCTTGATCTAGACGCTTTGTATCTACATAACTTTGATACAATACAGTCGCCTGTTGTTTTCCTGTCTCATCAAGTACTTTTTTATAGAGAAAATACGCTAATTCCTCATTTGTATTATCATACACAGTTAATAATTCCCCATCTTTTCTTACACTCATCCATTCCGTCTGCCAAGGTTTTATCTCTTCATTTGATATTTGAATAGTATGTATATCCTGTGCTGTACCTCTTTTTACATGATATGTATTACTCTTTTGCAACTGAAAAGCATTATCTTCTAGTTTTTCTGTATGCTGTAACATCAAAAGTTGATCAACTACTTCATACCCCATCTTTTTATAAAGATGAATAGCTGCATCATTTTTACTAATTGCCTCAAGTGTCGCGATATCTACTCCTTCTTTTTTATACAGCTCTAAAGAAGCTCTTACTAACTCTCTCCCTACCCCTCGATTACGAAATTGAGAAACAACGCCTGTTCCGCCATTCCACGCAATTTTTTTACCATGCATCATTCTAATTCCATTTAAAATAATGCCAACCGGCTTACCGTTATGAAATGCTACAAGCGAAAAAGATGGGGACAATTCCTCCAGTGTCATTCTTGCTAAAAAAGCATCCATTGTCATTTTAATTTCTATGAAATATCCTTCGAATCCAGCGTTCCACAAATCTGTAGCCTCTTCGAATGATAATGCCCCTAACGATTTTATTTCATACATCTCATCCCAACTCCCTTCCCTAAATAACTATTACCACACCAAAGCATCTTCCTGCTTTTTATTAAAAATAATGTGTATACCCATACATGATAGAAACAAGAACAGCCGTTACAAGTATACCCGGCAATAAATTTGCTACCTTAATTTTAATAATCTCAAGTAAGTTTAATCCAATAGCAAAAATCATGATTCCGCCTGTTGCCGTCATTTCTACAATAAAATTATTCATTAAAGTTTCTGGTACAAAACGATCAATTTGCGTAGCAAAAATAGCAATCAATCCTTCATATAAAATAACGGGAACAGCTGAAAATAATACACCCATTCCTAGCGTAGTCGTTAAAATAAGTGAAATAAAACCGTCTATAATCGCTTTCGTATATAAAACATCATGATTTCCACGAATGCCACTATCTAAAGCACCAATAATCCCCATTGCTCCCATTACAAATATTAATGTTGCAGTTACAAACCCTAGCGATATACTCCCTTTTCCACCTGATCCTATCTTTTTCTCTAGCCAATCTCCTAAATTTTTTAATTTCTCTTCTAACATAAGCAATTCTCCGATTACCGCTCCAACGACAAGACTTAAAATGACAATTAAAAAGTTTTCACTTTTTAACCCCATTTGCAAACCAAGCACAGTTACTGCTAAACCAATTGCATGCATAACAGTCGATTTTACATTTTCCGAAATGCCACTAAAAATTCTGCCTAATAATGTCCCTGCAATAATACATAGTCCATTTACTAAAGCCCCAAGTAAAACCATTCTCTCCCACCTATTCTTTCTATATATAAAATTATAAGTAAAATTATAGACTATTTTTTTAAAATTTAATATTTTCATTTCACATGTTGTTCTAATGAAGCTACTCATGTTACCTTGTTATTTAAAATCATTATAAGTATATATCAGAATATAATTCCAAATTAACATTTAAGATATTTATTTTATTAACTCGTAAGGAAGGGTTTTTATGAAAATTCAAAAAGGAACATTACTAAAACGTACCGTACTGTTAGCCATACTTTTTACCCCTATAATCTTATTGATCAACTATGCGCTAAATTCAGAAACGAAAAATGAACAAAACACAAAAGTAAAAAATAAGCAAACAGAAAAGGCAAAAGGAAAAGAACCAACAAAAAAACTGAAAGAAGATCCTGAAATTACCCTTACATTCTCGGGTGATACAATGTTTGATTGGCAACTACGCCCTGTTATTCAAAGTAAAGGTGCTGATTATCCATTTCAGCATGTAAAACCGGAAATAGAAAAAGCGGACTACTCATTTGTAAATCTAGAATCTGCGTTTACAACTCGCGAGAAAAAATATCCTGGCCAACTATTTTGGATTAAAAGTGATCCCTCCACATTACAAGCTATTAAAAATACAGGGTATGATATTGTTAATATCGGAAATAACCATACACTCGATTATTACCAAGACGGCTTATTGGATACAATTTCCCATGTAGAAAAAATAGGCCTTCCCTATATCGGTGCAGGCAAAAATGCATCAGATGCGTATACAGCAAGGGAAGTTACAATTAAAGGTAAAAAATTCAAGTTTATCTCATTTGTTCGTTTTATGCCTGATTCTGCATGGGTAGCTACAAATGATAAACCTGGTATTGCAAATGGTTACGATTTAAACCTAGTCACAAAAACAATTAAAGAACAAAAGAAAGATGCCGATTATATGATTGTGTATATGCATTGGGGTGTCGAAAAAACAAATCGTCCAGCTGACTATCAAAAAGAATATGTACAAAAAATGGTAGAAGCAGGTGCAAATGCAATTGTCGGAAGCCATCCGCACTGGTTACAAGGCTTTGAATATTACAACAAAGTTCCTGTTGCATACTCACTTGGAAACTTCCTCTTCCCTGATTATGTAACAGGACATAGTGCAGAAACTGGTGTACTAACAATTAAGTTTAAAGGAAAAAACGTACAAATGTCATTTAATCCTTATATGATTCGTAATAACCAAATTACACCGCTTCAAGATACCGAAAAACAAAACATGCTGCAATATTTACAGTCTATTTCTAATAATGTACAAATCGATAAAGATGGAAACATTATTAATAAACGGACACAATAATAGGGCAGAATAACATGCTACAAAATAAAGAGGAAACCTTTTAAGGCTTCCTCTTTATTTTGCATATAAACATTTATAAAAAGATTACTTGATAATCAGTGGGGGTTTTCTTTATCCCCCACCTATCTTCTTCGCTTTCCTCTGAATCTTGAGGTGGGAGTCATACTGCCCGGGAGAAATCAGCTGCAACAAATCGTACCATACCTTCAACAAAACGAAGATTTTCATACGCTTATTCCATTACCATTTTTTCAATTTACATCTCCCATTGAAATGGATCTGTTAAGGTACTCCAATCAGATTCAAATTCTTCTATTGTTAATAAACATTTATCTAATTCCGCTGTAATTTGCTGTGGGTTTAAATCTGTTCCAATAAAAACAAGTTTTGTAATCCGGTCTCCATATTCAACATCCCACTCATCTAATAAGTGCGGGTTTTCTATTAAAATTTGTTTCCTCTGTATTTCAGGTAAAGAGGCTACCCAGTATGATACGGGTTCAATTGAAACAGACGGTCCAGCTTGTGACATAAGCAAGGCCATATTATTTCTTGTTGCACACCATGCAATTCCTTTTGCTCGTACAATATGGTTTGGCATTGCATGTATCCATCGATAGAAGCGTTCTGAATGAAATGGCAACTTTCTTTTATATACGAAAGAAGAAATATTATATTCTTCTGTTTCAGGTGTATGATGCTGGTGTCCGGATGTAAGTTCTTTAATCCATCCTGCTGAAGCTTGTGCCTTTTCAAAATCAAATAAATTTGTATGTAACACTTCCTTAGGATTAAAATTCCCTTTTATTGTGCGAATCAATTTTGCATCTGGTTGTAGTTTTTTAAGAACCCTTTCTAACTTGTCTAACTCTTCTTCTGCTACTAAATCACACTTATTTAGTATTAACACATCACAAAATTCAATTTGATCAATTAATAAATCTGCTATCTCCCTTGTATCTAGGTCACTTACTGCTTCTTTCCGATCTAATAAGCTTTCTCCTGAATGAAAATCCTGCCAAAATCGATTTGCATCAACAACTGTTACCATCGTATCCAATTGACAAAAACGTGTTAAATCTATCCCTAATTCTTCATCTATATAAGAAAACGTTTGTGCTACTGGAATTGGTTCACTAATACCAGTAGATTCAATCACAATATAATCAATATTCCCTTCCTTTGAAATTCTTTCTACTTCCCATAATAAATCTTCACGTAGCGTACAGCATATACATCCATTAGACATTTCAACGAGCTTTTCTTCTACCCTTGATAATCCGCCGCTTTGTTGTACTAACTCTGCATCAATATTAATCTCACTCATGTCATTTACTATGACAGCAACTCTTAAACCTTCTTTATTTTGCAATATATGATTTAAAATCGTTGTTTTACCTGCTCCTAAATAGCCACTAAGTACAGTTACTGGTATCTTTTTGTTCATATAAGCACCTCTTCGATAATAGTAATCATTACGATTTATTCTTTATACTACTAATAATTTTTTCTGCAGCTTTTCTAGCACCGGCAATATTTCTCGACACAGGCCCAACTTCTAATTCTGCTAAAGCTCCTGCAACATATAAACCTGGTGCCCATTCTAAAGATTTCGTGATAATTGGATATCCACATGCAGCACAACTTAAATCTTCTTGCTCAATTAAAGAAGATAGCCACTCTTGACCTGGTAAAGTATTTTGAAATCCAGTTGCAAGTAGTATACTTTTTACATTCAATTTGTCGTCTGATTGTTTTAAATCTAAACATATGTGATTTTCATTTAAATTTATGGAAAATGAATCTACCTCACCATCCATAATGCAGAGCTTTTCCTTTTTTTGAAGCTGTCGTAACGTCTGATACAGATTGTTTGGTATAGATCCTTTATGACGAGCTTGCTGAATTTCTTTCCTGCGTTTGTTAAAGTCTTCTATCTTATGAAAAGCGTTTATATTTTTAGGTCCTAACCAACCAGGATCACTATCGAAATCATAGATACGAAAAGGATGCCTCTTTAATAAGATTACCTTCCCAGGAAAACGCCTACTTAATGTAATTGATAAATGAGCAGCAGTTATTCCTCCACCGATGATAAGAAATGGTGGTTCGAATAAATCCAACTCTTGTGAATTTTTATCATAAATATGAGCTACATGATTTGGATAAACATCTTGAATATGCTTTGCCCATTCTGGCAGAAATGGCTGTTCATTGACACCAATTGCAATGACTACATGCTTTGCAGTTCTAGCAGTCCCATCTTCTGTTGTTACAGTCCATCCATTACCTGTTTTCATAATATGATTTACTCTTCCTTGATTCCAACAATCATTCAATTCAATTTCATTGAATATACTTTGACAATGCGCGTTAAATAATTGTAAAGAAGGTCGTTTATATGATCCATAAAAATGATTGTACTCCCCACGACTTCCAGCAAATTTTTGTAAATGAAACGGTTCAGGCTCGATATGATGTACAGATGGTGAACGAAGAAATTCCATCCCAATCCTATTTGCCATACAACTCCAACTATGGAGTGGTTTAGAATGCGAATCAATAATGCATAACTGTTTTTTTGTTGTCTTATTGCTTTTCAATAAGAAAGTGGCTACTGTACAACCTTGTATACCGCCACCGATAATAATCCAATCTAACAAGAAGTTTTTCTCCTCTCTACCATAAATCGTAATCATTCCTATTTAAGAAATAATAATAGGAACATAATATAAAAGTCAATGATTTTTTCGCCTTTCTTCCAGACTTTTCCCTTGCTATCACAAACAACATATACGATACTATATAAAACATATCAATTTAGGGGGATTACACGCGATGGAAGAAAAACAATATGAACTTGCAACTTTTGCTGGTGGTTGCTTTTGGTGTATGGTAAAGCCATTTGATGAACTGCCTGGTATACATAAAGTTCTTTCAGGTTATGCAGGAGGACATGTTGAAAATCCAACATATGAAGATGTAAAATCTGGGGAATCTGGACATTTAGAAGTTGTTCAAATTACATTTGATCCTACTATATTTCCTTATCAAAAGTTATTAGATTTATATTGGCCGCAAATTGATCCAACTGATGATGGCGGACAGTTTTTTGACCGTGGTCCATCTTATCGTACAGCAATTTTTTATCACAACGACACACAAAAAGAGCTTGCTGAAAAATCAAAACAAGCATTAGCAGAAAGCGGTATGTTTAAAGATCCCATTGTAACAGAAATTCGCCCAGCTGCTCCATTTTACGAAGCAGAAGAATACCATCAACATTTTTATAAAAAGAATCCAGAGAAATATGCCCAGGAACGGAAAGAGTCTGGTCGTGAAGACTTTATCAAGGAAAATTGGCAGAAAAAATAATTAATAGACATTTTTTAAGACTGATGAAAAGTTGTTTCATCAGTCTTTTTATATTTCAATATAATAATCACCCTCTTACTTATCTTCATTTTTCATCTGTAAAGCAATTAAGCTAGCAAAATCATGCACAAGTGTTGCTGCTAAAAGAGAAGTAATTTGAGCTTGATCATATGGCGGCAATACTTCTACTAAGTCGAAACCGATATAATTAAATCCACTTAATGAACGCACCATGTTTAATGTCTCGCGACTGTTAAATCCCCCCACTTCTAACGTACCTGTACCAGGTGCACAAGATGGATCTACAAAATCAATATCAAATGTTAAGAAACATGGTGTATCACCAATCGTTGCTCGCATTTGCTCAAGAACGCTTTCAAAACCACGATCACATAATTCAGCTGTTGTAATGACGTTATACCCTAAATCATTACTAGCTTCTATATCACCAGGATGATTTAATGTTCCACGGATACCAATTTGGAATACTTTTTCAGGTTGTAGTAACCCTTCTTCATGTGCACGAATAAATGGGGAACCGTGCCAATATTTCTCTTCGTAATATGTATCCCATGTGTCTGTATGGGAGTCGAAATGAATCATTGCAACAGGTCCATGAACTTTCGCTGCTGCACGAAGACTTGCTAATGTAACTGAATGATCCCCTCCAAGACCTATCGGGATAATTCCTTGTTGCATTAATCCAAGAACAGTTTCTTCAATTACATCATAGCTACGATGAATATTGTGCGGGATTACAGACACATCACCAATATCAATTGCATTTGTATCATCAAACGGATAAACATGGTGAATCGGATGATATGGGAACAAAGTCATAGACGCTTGACGAATTGCTTGCGGAGCAAAACGCGCACCAACGCGAAAAGAAGCAGCCGTATCAAACGGCATTCCTAGAATTGCAATCTTTGCTTGTTCATTACTTGATGGTAATCTCATAAATGAACCTGTCGTACAAAACTCTGGTTTTACATCTGGCGTTAGTGGATATTTCATACGTCATTTCCCCTTTATCAACATAATTTTCACATTCAAAAAACTTTCCTGAATCTTTTTTATTAAAATGCAAAAATCATGCCATGCAAAAAATGATCCTTTCCCCACTGTCCATCTTTTTTCATCTATGCAAAATTGAATAAATTATGCCATATAGCATGAAAAGGATGATAAAAGATCACCCTTTTCTGTACTTATTTTTTTACTATAAGTTATTTTCTCAATCTCTCAATAAAATCATATAACTTATCCAGTGAAGTCATATTCTGATTACACGCTACGCTATCTTGGCAAATGTAGTTTCCTTTTTGAACAAAAGTACCTGGTACATCCCCTTTTATTTCAACTAGAAACATACCTACTTCTTCATGGCCATGGCACAATGCACAAATACCTTTTTTGTTTATACTTTGGAATGTGCCTTGTAAACCAACAAACTTATTTTTATTCTTTGCTATAATAAACTTTCTACTTGTGCCTTTATCAATCCAACCTAGATAAGACATCTCTTTCATATTTATTCCTTCCATTTCAGGAAGCTTCAATTTTTTAGCTTTAGGAAATAATTTTTTTAACGTTTGCGGCGTAACTTTCTGAAACGGAATGACATACGGATTTAACTTGAATAAAAACGCTTCTGCGTCCTCCCTATTTCTAACCGTCAAAATCATATCAATTAATTCTTTTTGGTCATCAGTAAGATTTTCAAAAACATCTAACACTTTTTCTATCGCAAGAGACTTTAGAGCGGCAATAACGCCTCTATCGTTTGCTGTTGCATGTCCATTCACTAGAATATGAGCTTGTGATTTTATAAAATTATATTGATCACTTCTAATAAAAGCTTCCATTTTTATCACTCCATACAAATTGTTTATCTATTTTATATTTTATACAATGCATGTTCTTTATAAAATGCATTGTATAATTTAGAAACAAACTTTACACAAAAAAGCACTAATTATTATTTATACAATAATTAGTGCTTACAATTTCTATTTTGAATACACTATTTTTTTTATCGTTTCAACAGCAAGAAAATATTCTTCTGCTAATTGATGAATGGATACTCCATCTTTAAAAGCATGTTTAATTGCCTGATTTCGATCATCAAGTTGCTTTCTTCCGCCAGAGCGCGTGCCCCACTTATGATGAGCATTTTCTGGTTTTGGAATATAAATTGTTTCTCCTTGCACATACTTTTGAATTTCTATAATTAACTTTTCAGGTAAAACAGTCGCTGCTTTTACATATTTCATTTCCGCTCGCCCCTTATTTTTTATGTTTCATCTAAATAAGGTGCAAAGCCAACTATAGGAGAAATGATACAATTCCATTTAGGCGATTGTATGTTAGATTATTTGTCTACCTCATGCAAAGTATCGCCTTTTCCATAATTGGCTTTGCATGAGACGCTGCAGTATCTGACAATTTTATTGTAATCGCCATATCAACACCTCCTAATATTCCTTTCGATTCAATCCTATTATATGACAAATTCTCCCTACTTGCATCTTCATGCCTTTTTAAAAATTGTATTATTAAGAAGCGTTTAAGCCAAAATTAAAAAAGATGATCCTACTTTTTATAAAATTGGAACTTCCTACTAAAATCCCACAAACAAACACACTTTGTAAAAATACTGTAATAATTATTTTAGTATTTTACTTTATAAAATACCAAGACAAGTTTATAGTAGAAAAAGATGATTCTTAAGCAACATGAGTAGGAGGAAGTATTTTGTCTACTTCAAAAGTATTAAAAGGCACTGCCTTACTAAGCGGCGCCACAATGATTTCACGTATTTTAGGTTTTATTTATTTCTTCCCATTTCAAGCTTTAGTTGGGAGTGATGGAGTTGCTTTATATTCTTATGCATACTCCTGGTATGGAATTTTATTAAGCTTTTCAACAGCAGGTATCCCTATCGCCGTTTCAAAATTTGTTGCCAAATATAACGCTTTAGGAGATTACAACACAAGTAAAAAATTATATAATTCAAGCTTAAAAGTAATGCTGGTTATGGGATTCCTTGGTTTCTTAATTTTATTTTTCGGGGCACCTTATGTATCCGAATTAATTATTCGCTCTAAAACACCAGATCCTGGATTCGTTGCGGATGTAACACTAACAATGCGGGCGCTAAGTTTTGCACTTATTATCGTGCCAGCAATGAGCGTGACACGCGGTTATTTCCAAGGTTTTCAGCATATGAAACCAAGTGCTGTTTCACAAGTTGTAGAACAAATTGCTCGCGTTATATTTATTTTAGTTGGAAGCTTTATCGTTTCTAAACTATTAGGCGGATCAGTTGCATCTTCTGTAGCAGTCGCAACATTTGGCGCTGTTATTGGAGCAATTGCCAGTGTCTCCATGCTTGTTATGTATTGGAAAAAGTACAATGGACTACGCGCGCCAGAAGGTGAACGAAAAGTGCGCTCTTCTTCGATTCCCTTAACAAAGATGTATATGGAACTACTTCGCTATGCGATTCCAATTGTTTTTGTCGGTATTGCCATTCCACTTTATACATTAGTGGATCAATATACGGTTGCCGATGCACTGCAAGCAATAGGCACACCACTAACTAAAGCAAATGCTGTTTTTGCTTACATTACGAACTATGCTCAAAAACTTATTATGATACCAGCATCACTGGCAACAGGATTTTCGCTCTCAATCATCCCGGCAATTACACAGTCATTTACGGGTGGAAAATTAGATGAATTGCAAAATCAAATTGAAAAGATATTTACAATATTATTATTTTTCACAATTCCAGCATCATTTGGACTTGCTAGCATCGCTTACGATGCATTTCGCATGGTTTATTTTGATCACAATACAGCATTAGACGGATCACAATATTTGATCTCATTTGCACCATCTGCTGTAATGAGCGCCATTTTCACCGTATCAGCAGCTATCTTACAGGGTATTGATTATCAGCGTAAAACGATGATTGCTTTTACTGCAGGGATCATTGTAAAAGTTCTTGTCAATACACCACTTCTATATGCACTAGGTGGACACGGTGCTGTATTAGGAACTATACTTGGTTACCTCGTTTCTGATGTAATCATGTTATACTGCATTGTGAAATATACAAAGTTTAACATTATAGAAACTGGTAAAACCGTATTACTTATTACAATATACTCTGCAGCAATGTCTGCTGTAGTAGTTGGGGCAAAAACGTTATTGAAATGGTTAATTCCAGGACAAACATATATAGAGTCTTTAATAATTGTAGTCGTATGCGGTGCCCTTGGCGGACTTGTTTACTTCGCTTTTGTATTTACAAGCGGGCTTGCTTCTGACATTCTTGGTGATCGTATCAATCGTCTGCCGTTGTTGAAGAAATTAAAACGATAAGCATTGAAAAGGTGTAACTTACATTTGAAGTTACACCTTTTTTATTAAAATAAAGTAACTACCATTTTAGAAAGTAATATAATATGTACGATATTTATTTAAAATACAGTTGAACAACTTATTTTCTTACATTACACTAACGTAGTAGGTTAGTTATAGTAAATACTTATCTAAAAGACATCTTTTCTTCCCCCCTAAATATAACCAATAATTGATTGTGAAATTATTCAGTAATAGTATGTCAACTACCCACCACTTAAACGCTAACACGTTTTGAAGTGGGGGCTTGAAAAAGCCCTGGTTGTCTAGCCTCGGTCTTTCGTGGACTCCGTTCGTAGGTTGCATACCCAAGAATGATTCCCTAGTTCTTGGCTCTATGGTGGCTCTGTAACAGTTCTGATTGGGAAGGAACGGTCAACCACAAGCCTTCTTATATAAGAAGTTGCCAACACCTACAAACATTGGCGAAGGGAAACAAACTCTTAGGAGGGACAAAACATGCGTGTATTTGTCAAGAATTTACGAGGAGAACCACTTATGCCTTGCAGTCATCGTAAGGCACGGCTTCTTCTCAAACAAGGAAAAGCAACGATTATTGGATATACTCCGTTTATCATTCAACTTCTATATGCCACAGGTGAAACAATGCAACCCGTCACAATCGGTGTTGACAGTGGGGCAAAGCATATAGGCATTGCGATTGCCATGGAAAACAAAGTGCTAGCAAAAGGAACCATTGAGTTGCGTCAAGACGTCAAAGAAAATCTTACACTAAGAGCTACATTACGCAGAGGTAGAAGACAACGAAAAACAAGATATCGCAAAGCACGTTTTCTCAATCGGAAAAAGAAAGAAGGATGGTTGCCACCATCGATTCAAAGCAGAGTGGATAATCAAATTCATTGGATTGAAATATTTCGCTCGTTATTACCATTTCCAAAAGTGATTGTCGAAGTAGGAAAATTTGATGCACAAAAGCTAAAAAATCCCGATATACAAGGAATAGAATACCAACAAGGAGATACCTTTGGCTTTTGGAATACAAGATATTACGTATTTGCGAGAGACAACTATACGTGTCAAATTTGCAAGAAAAAAGGTGGTATCTTGCATACGCATCATATCATCGAACGATGCAGTGGCGGTTCAGATATGGCAGATAATCTTGTAACAGTGCATGATGAATGCCATCAAAAATTTCATCAAGGGAAAATCAAACACAGTTTCAAAAAACTAAAACAATATAAAGAGACTGCTTTTATGAATATACTGCGTTTGCGAATCATGAATCGTTTAGATTGTGACATTACGTACGGCAGTTACATCACACCAAAGCGAAAAAAAATGGGTTTATCAAAAACACATGTAAATGACGCGATTGCGATTACCCATCCAACACAAATACAAGAATATAATCAAAGCGGTGAGTTTCGAATTAAGCAATTTAGAAAGAAAAAACGCTCCCTGCATGAAGCAACCGCAAGAAAAGGAAGGAAAACAAAGAATACAAGTGCAAAACGGAACAAGAAAAATACATCACATATAGATGGAATCTATTTAGGTGATAAAGTAAAGGTATTTGGACAAGTAGGATTTGTGACAGGATTTACAGGAAAAATGGTATACGTACAAGATATACATGGACAATATATACAAAATCCTGCGAAATCCTATAAGCAAGTGAAGATGTCAGATATGGAACGTATACACCATACGAACAATTGGCAGTTCTTACAAATCAGTTAGGCTATGCCTAACCGAAATTCATCCCCACCTTACCGCTGGGCTCTTATACGTCACGCGCTTGAAGATGAGGACTTCTTTCGGAAATACATTAAATTGGAATGCGCTTTTTAACATACATGAAGCAACAACCAAACTATTAATCTTATCTATTAATTTATAAAATTAATACGAAAACTAAGGAGGTCCACATATTGATCGGGAATCATAATTATCCAAAACACGACTTGAATCATAACAATTTGCGCGCTGACTGTGAAAACTGTTTCGGCTTATGTTGTGTTGCACTACCCTTCGCAGCTTCGGCAGATTTTGCAATTAATAAAGATGGTGGCAAACCCTGCCCTAATCTGCAATCGGACTTTCGCTGCGGTATTCATAAAGATCTCAGACAGCAAGGGTTTAAAGGATGTACCGTTTTTGAATGCTTCGGCGCAGGACAAAAGGTTTCCCAAGTCACTTTCGAAGGAGTAGACTGGCTTAAAGATCCAAAAAGGGCGCAGAAAATGTACAATGTGTTTCCAATTATGCAACAACTCCATGAAATGCTCTGGTACTTAACTGAAGCCTTAACATTGAAAGCAACTCGTCCGATTCACCGAGAGCTTAGCCTCGCTTTTGATGAGACAGAACGACTTTCTCAACTGAGTCCCGATTCACTCATGGAGCTAGACGTTCCATTACACCGAGCAAATGTCAACGCTCTGCTTTTAAAGACAAGCGAACTAGTATGGACGGAGGCACGTCGCCAACATAAGAATTCAAAAAAAAGCAAGAGAATTAACCATCGGGGAGCAGATCTCATGGGTGCAAAACTTAAAGGAGCAGATCTCAGAGGAGCAAATTTAAGAGGAGCATACCTTATTGCTGCCGACCTCCGAGGCGCCGATTTGAGAGCGGCTGACCTTATCGGTGCTGATTTACGAGACGCCGACCTTAGCGGAGCAAATCTCACAGAGAGTATCTTTCTCACCCAAGTTCAGATTAACTCAGCAAAGGGCGATTCACACACAAAATTACCTCATTTGCTTTCTCGTCCAACACACTGGTCTGTTTTGAGTAAAAAAACAAATAAAACAAATTAAAAGAATCCAAGATGCTACATACTGAAAATATGTAACAAACAGAAAAAGAGGATGTATGTTTCATATACATCCTCCTTCATAGCAATCATTCAAATAACCCCATACTCAAATACCGTTCTCCTGTATCTGGCGCAATACATACTACCTTTTTCCCGACACCTAGTCTTTTCGCTAGTGTAATCGCTGCAAAAACAGAAGCTCCGGATGATGGTCCTACTAAAATCCCCTCTTCTTTCGCAAGCTTTCTCATTGTCTCAATTGCATCTTCATCAGCAATTTGAATGATTTCATTATAAATCTCTGTATTTAAGTTTTTTGGAATAAATCCTGGACTTGTTCCCACTAATTTATGCGGGCCCGGAGTACCACCTGATAAAACGGGAGATCCTTTCGGTTCCACAACTGCAATATATAAATCAGGAAGCCTTTCTCGTAATGTTTCGCCTGTCCCTGTAATAGTTCCACCTGTTCCAGCAGTTGCAACAAATGCATCTAATTCACCGTTCATTTGTTTATAAATTTCAACTGCTGTTGTAGTGCGATGAATATCAGGATTTGCTTTGTTCTCAAACTGCTGTGGAATAAAGCTGCCTGGAATTTGCTGCTGCAATTCCAATGCTTTTGCAATTGCCCCCGGCATCCGTTCAACAGCTGGTGTCAGTACTACCTCAGCTCCGTATGCCTTCAGCAAGTTAATGCGCTCTTTAGACATATTGTCTGGCATAATAAGAATTGCTTTATATCCTTTCGCAGCCGCATTCATTGCCAACCCTATTCCTGTATTACCACTTGTCGGTTCAATAATTGTATCTCCAGGTCGTATAAATCCATTCTCTTCTGCCATATGAATTAAATTATAAGCCGCACGGTCCTTCACACTACGTGACGGGTTAAACATCTCTAATTTCACATATATATCAGCCGCATCTTCCGGAACAATACGCGATAAACGCACAACAGGTGTATTTCCAATTAACTCTGTAACGTTATGATATATTTTCATATTCGAGGCTCCTATTCCATCCATTTCTACATCGTTTTACGATCATTTGGCAGTAACCATGATGATAAACCAATTAACGGCAACATGCTACATAGCAACATAATAAAGTTAAGGCTATATATATCTGCCAATTTCCCAAGTATAACTGCTCCTAATGCCCCAAGTCCAAATGCGAGTCCGACAATTAAACCTGATACCATGCCAACTTTTCCAGGAACAAGCTCCTGCGCGTACACAACAATAACACTGAAACTACTAGAACTAATAAATCCAATACAAAGAAATAACGGGACAACCCAAACAAGCGAAACATGTGGCAATAACAGTGCTAGAGGTGCTGAGCCAAGCATGGAAAAGACAATAATATTTCGTTTTCCAAACCGGTCAGCTAACGGTCCTCCAAAGAACGTTCCAAGTACGCCGGCAATCATGAAAGCAAATACATAAAACTGTGCATTTTTAATAGATAGTCCGTAATGCTCAATTAAATAAAATTGATAAAAGTTTCCTATTCCTGCCCCATACCACGAACGAACAAACGTTAAAAATACAAGTAAAACAATAACAAACTTAACACGGCTGCTTATTACTAGATTTTCAGCTTCTAGTGCAGCTCGTTTCTTCCTTCTTACAGCCCCGCTTGCTAACTCCCCTTTATACCATGTAGAAACAAAGTATAATAAAACAATGCCAACTACCGCAAAGCCCGTAAACCAAACAGTACCGATTTGACCAAGTGGAACAAATACGAGTGCCGTAAAAATTGGCGCAAGTGAATTCCCGGTATTTCCCCCTACTTGATAAATTGATTGTGCTAAACCACGCTTTGCTCCTGCTGCCATATAAGCAACTCGAGCACCTTCTGGATGAAACACAGCTGAGCCAAGCCCAATAAATAAAACGGATAAAATAACAATAAAAAAGTTCGGTGCAAACGCAAGTCCAATCATCCCAAGCATGCTTGAGAGCATTCCAAGTGGCAATAAATATGGGGAAGGCTTCTTATCTGAATACATTCCAAACATCGGCTGCATAATGGATGATGTCATATTCAAAGCAAAGGCAATCCACCCGACCTGCATATAAGATAAATTCATCGACTTTTCCAAAATTGGAAATAGCGCTGGCACAACTGCCTGCATCGAGTCATTAAGAAAATGACCGAAGCTAATCGCAAATAAAATACGGTAAATCGTTGGTGTAGTCATCGCATTCGGCTTTTGTGCTATCTGCATGTTACACGCTCCTCTCCTTCTGTGCTGAAAATAGCCTGTGCATATATTTCATACACCGCTTATTTTTCTGACTTTTTAAACAAAACCTATTTTATACCTCTTTTTCACCTTTTTCCACTTCTCTGCTTACTGTCGTATGATAAACGCATAAAAGTTGAAATCTAGTAAATACCTTTTTATTAGTTTTTAAAATTCAGAAAATCATTTACCATATACATCCATTCAAGTATCATAATATGAAAGAACAAGTAAGGAGTATCTAATATGAATCCATTATTATTAAACTTTCCTTCTGAATTTTATACCGAGAGACTTCTCATACGAATACCAAGACCTGGAGACGGAAAAGAAGTATATGAAGCGATCAATGAGTCTATTGAAGAATTAAAACCTTGGATGCCTTTTGCTCAAAAAGAACAAACGGAACAAGAAGTAGAAGCAAACATTAGAGATTCTCATGTGAAATTCTTGGCACGAGAAGATTTACGTTTACTCGTTTTTCTGAAAGAAACAGGTGAATTTGTTGCCTCTTCAGGATTACATCGTATTAACTGGGATATTCCGAAATTTGAGATTGGTTATTGGATTCATTCCCGTTTTAGCGGACAAGGATACATGACAGAAGCCGTTACAGGAATTGTAGATTTTGCCTTTAAAGAATTAAGTGCTAATCGAGTAGAAATTCGCTGTGACTCAAGAAATGTAAAAAGCCGTGCTATACCCGAAAAACTAGGCTTTAAATTAGAGGGCATTTTAGAGAATAACAGTGTATCTGTAGATGGTGCTGAATTACGAGATACATGTATATATGCAAAGAAAAAATAACGAAAAAAAGAGTTGCAATACAGCAACTCTTCTCTTCATATTTCAAACGAATTCTTTAACATATTACATACTTTTTATATTTTTCAAAATCACTCGTTTTACATTCCACGGTAATTTTCGTACCTTCATTTTCGTAGTCCGTCGATAAAACATTAGCATGTTCGTTAAAATAAGAAATTAATTGCCCTTGATCATAAGGAATTAACATTTCACACTTTGTATAATCTTGATAAATTTGCGTACGAATCATTTGTACAAGTTCATCCATACCTACTTTTTGTTTAGCTGACAAATACACACGATTATCTTGTACTTTTGGAATTTCAATATCCATAACATCTGCTTTATTATAAACGTAAATGGTTGGGATATTTTCAACACCGATTTGTTTTAACATTTGATTAGTAATATCGATGAGATGCTCATAGTTTGGATTTGCATAATCCACAATATGAATGAGTAAATCTGCCTCCGCCACTTCTTCTAACGTCGAACGGAACGCTTTCACAAGATGATGCGGCAATTTACTAACGAACCCAACTGTATCTGTTAATAAAAATGATTTGTTATCTGGCAATTGAATATTTCGCACAGCTGTTTCGAGCGTCGCAAATAGCATATCTTTCTCAAATACTTGTTTCTCTGTAGATCCATTAAATATTTCAAGCATAGCATTCATCGTTGTTGATTTACCAGCATTTGTATATCCTACTAACGAAACAACAGGTACTTCATTTTTCTTACGCTGTTTACGCTGCGTTTGACGATGCAGAGTGAGTGCTTCTAACTCTTTATTTAGCGCGGCAATTTGCTCTTCAATCTTACGGCGATCAAGCTCTAGTTTCTTTTCCCCGACACCTTTGTTTCTCGTACCAACACCGCCGCTTTGCCTTCCAAGCGATTCACGCAGGCCAATTAAACGAGGCATCATATATTGTAAATGTGCAACTTCAACCTGTAATTGCGCCTCTTTCGTTTTGGCACGCTGCGCAAAAATATCTAAAATTAAAATTGTACGATCAATCACTTTACAATCTATATCCGCTTCCAAATTTCGGATTTGTGAAGGAGATAACTCATCGTTGAAAATTACCAAATTTGCATCTGCTTCTTTCACAAACGCTGACACTTCTTCAATTTTACCCGTTCCAATATAATGGGATGGATTCACACGATGTAAATTTTGTGTAACTTGCCCTATCACTTCCACATCGCACGCTTCCGCTAAATTCGCTAACTCCTCCATCGAATATTCGAAATCACTTTGACTATTTAAATTCACTCCGACTAATATTGCTTTTTGTACTAATTTTTCCATATATTTATTCCTCCATTTCGATTACGCGCAAAATAAAAAACACAAGCTACTGCCTGTGTTTTTCATAAACGGATGAGAGTACGACAAATAAGCATAAAAACATCGTCTCTAGCTTGTTCAATGGTCGTCAAACCCAGCATACTATACCAATTCTAAAAATTGTTTGTATACATGCATCGTATCATTCTGTTTTTAAAGGCAAAACAAAAAGAGGGCGTATTCGTCCCTCCCTCTTTTCACATATAAGTTTAATAGGGTTCCTTTAAAGAGACAGACCAATCCCGTTCACTCTGCACACAGACAGAGCCTTTGAGCGCTATTCAATTATTGGCACAAAGTATTGAGACGTAATCTGATTAAGATCAAAGGAGACCCCTCCGTTCATTAAAAGTTACATAAATTTTAGCACAGTTATATAGCTGACACAAGAATGAAAACTCCCGCCACTTATCTCCTTCGGATCTTGAAGTGGGGGTTTCTCGTGTATCATCTTCAAGAGATGCTTAACACGAGTGGAGTTGACACAGCTGCCTGATGGCACAACCCCTCTATTCCATCGGCAAATGCCTTTGGAACTACTTTTTTTAATATGTTATAGGCACCATTCACATCTGCGTTCAGTAGTTTATTCTCTCTCGTGCGATACAAGCCACGTTTGATCCGTTTTCCACTGAACTCAGGAATGTCTTCCTCACCGTAAGTGGGGATATCATCATTGTCTAGAAAGGATGCCTTGCTTGTATACGATTCTTCCACGACTTGTACCATGACGCCCTGTCGCTTTGCCTTGTAGTTGATCATTTCAATGAGTAGATTATGTGGGATATGGCAAAAGGATTGATTCTGTCGTTTTCCCATCTCACTGTTTTGTTTCCATGATGTATTTTTCCCAATCACAATCATAGAAATCTCATGTTGAATCGCGAACTGAACAATATGATAACTAATTTTATGGAAAAGGTCTTTTATTTTGAGAAATCGCTTTTCATGAAGCCTCTCTAGACACTTTGATGTGTGTGGTCCTTCTTTTGGTTCTTTTCCATGACGAAGAATACCCGTGAAATAAGCCTTTTTCTTGTTGTAGTATTGATTCATACTTTTAATTACATTGCCCTTTACTAACACAGGAGTAGCACCCGTATTCGTTATGATAGTTGCAACATTATTGACCCCTAAGTCAATACTCATATAACGATTGTTTTCAACACCCTCAGGTGCTGGTTCGGACTGTTCTGTCACAATTTCAACTTTAAACTTCCCGTAAGTAGGAGAAACACGTACCTCTTTGAGATTACCAATCCGCCCAAACAATTTACCGATATTTAATTTTATGTTTGTTTTTGGAAAACGAATGTACTTATCTTGGAGTTTACATACTTGATTTGTAAATACAATTTCTTTCATAGATGATTTGATATATTTAGGAATGCGAGGTCTGCCCGTAAAAGTGGAAGGATGTTTTTGGTATGCCTTGATGGAAGCGAAGAATGATTTCCAGTTTTGATACAACTTCTTCATAACTGCTTGATTCGTTTGCGCTGGCAAGTTCATATAATCTTGTTGTTTCATTGTTTTAAACAAACAATCTAAGAAATGATACGATAGGAACGATTTCTCTTTTGTCGGGAAGGTAAACAAGTTACATTTTATATCTTTCTGTTCTTTAACAGGTTTTTCTTTTTGTTTTTGTACGCGTTTTTGGTATGCATGCAGTTGATTTTCATTCATGATTTCAATATGTGCTTGTAATGTATGAAGAACTTCTTGTTGAAGTGGCTGTAATGGTTGATCCGTACGTAAGGCCGTATACACTTGGCGAATATAGAAGTTTGTTGTATTGTAGAGATTTTTTGCGTTTTGACACATTTCTAGGAAGTAAGAGTATAACTTATGACCTTTCTTGATCCAAATTTGATAGGTTGCATATTCTTTTTCGTTTGTCATGATTTTCACCTCCTTCTTCCCTTAATGATACCATGAATTCTCACAAAAAGAACATATATTCGTATCATTATCAAAATTTTTTTGCGAATGCAAGGGCAATACATCCCCACCTTAAACTAGGCTATGCCCTGCGCGTTTTGAAGATGGGGTTTTCTTGCCAAATTTCCGATAAAGAAGGGATAACTAGCCCCTGCTTTATATAACTAGATAAAATCAATACTATAATCATTTAATAAGATTCACTTCATACAAATTTAACGACTTATATCTTAAACTTGTTCGGTTTCCTCTTGCTTTTCTTCTTTCATTTCATGATAGTATGATGGCAGTTCTATACCATGTTCTAAGAAATAGTCCTCAATTAATGAAATTATCACTTTCAATGTTTTTACACGCGCATACAATTTATCATTGCCAGGTATAATATTCCACCTTGCATTTGGTTTATCTGTTTTTTCAAACATATCTTCCATTGCCTCGACATATTCATCCCACTTTTCACGATTGCGCCAATCTTCATCTGTAATTTTCCATTTCTTAAGGGGATTTTGCTCTCGCTCTTTAAATCGCGCTAACTGTTCATCTTTGCTAATATGATAGAAAAATTTCGCTACTATGTAATGATCATCTGTTAATAGTTTTTCAAAATCATTGATTTCATCGTATGCTCTAGTCCACTCTTCCTTTGTAGCGAAACCCTCTACACGTTCAACCAATACACGACCGTACCAAGAGCGATCGAAAATAGTGATTTGGCCATATTGCGGGATTTTCCGCCAGAATCGTTGCAAATAATGATAACGTTTTTCATGAGGAGCAGGCGCACCAATTGGATTTACTTGCAAGCCGCGCGGATCAAGGTGCTCGGTAATTCGTTTAATTGCCCCCCCCTTTCCAGCAGCATCCCAACCTTCCATAGCCAAAATAACGGCTATTTTTTCTTCTCGTAAAATCTGCTGCAACGCTAGTAAACGCATTTGATACTTTTCAAGCTTCTTATTATATTTTTGTTTCGATTCAATTTTTTTGGTTAAATCTACTTTTGCAAGACGATCTTTTTTCATAATAGAATCCCCCTTTTTAAACAATTAACATTATTTTAACATAATTTTCAGTATTTTATGTATACATATCCCACTAAAGAATACCAACACGTATCACAAGCTATACCATTTACTTTAGGTAGTATACCTTTGATACTTTGCTTATTTATAATACAATGCAAGAATGAATGATACGATATGATAGAAAAGGAGTTTTGTTGAACTTTATTTCTAATTACTATATACACAATCATTCATCGACTTCCCAATACAAAGAAAAGTGACTTAATCTCTCCCCTTCTATCTCCTCTATATCCATTCTTTTTATGTAGTAAAGAGGTTATTCTGTCACTGTTTTGTCAATTTATTATTAAATGATAAAGAATTCATAATAAAAATATCTATTCACTCGCTATCAATTGTGATATTCTGTTCATTGGAAAATTTATATATTGGTGGTGCATCCATGTTTTCATCGTTCAAAAGGTTTTTAATTGGTAGACCCCTTAAATCAAATGCCTTAGGCGAACAAAAATTAAATAAGCTAAAGGCATTGGCTATTCTTTCATCTGATGCTCTTTCTTCTGTTGCGTATGGAACGGAACAAATTTTAATTGTTCTTGCAGCACTTGGATCGATTGCCTTTTGGTACTCTATTCCAATAGCAATTGGGGTTCTTATTTTATTAACCGCACTGATTTTATCGTACAGACAGATTATTTTTGCCTATCCGCATGGAGGAGGAGCTTACGTTGTTTCTAAGACAAATTTAGGT
Organism: Bacillus sp. S2(2024); assembly: GCF_050474045.1. Classification (NCBI taxonomy): domain Bacteria; kingdom Bacillati; phylum Bacillota; class Bacilli; order Caryophanales; family Bacillaceae; genus Bacillus; species Bacillus sp. S2(2024). Next base: position 1,470,091 of record NZ_JBFLUS010000003.1, on the reverse strand, counting down.
ATAAATGCCGGACTCGTTGCTGGCGGCTCCTTACTGGTAGATTATATCCTTACCGTAGCTGTAAGTGTATCAGCGGGAACAGATGCGATTACATCTGCGTTTCCGGTTTTACATCAGTATACCGTTCCAATCGCGGTCATACTTGTTATTTTCATTACAATCCTAAACCTTAGAGGAGTAACAGAATCCGCGTCTATTCTAGCTTATCCTGTCTATCTCTTCGTATTAGCACTCATTTTATTAATTACTGTTGGAGTGTTTAAAATCGTAACTGGACAAGCGCCAGCAACCTTACATACACCTATTGGTACTGTAGTACCGGGAGTTACATTATTCTTTTTATTAAAAGCATTCTCATCTGGATGTTCTGCATTAACAGGGGTAGAGGCTATTTCAAATGCCATTCCTAATTTTAAAGAACCCGCTGCTAAAAATGCGGCCAAAACATTAGTTTTGATGGGAACAATTCTAGCAGTCTTATTTACTGGAATCACGGTTTTGGCATTTTGGTACGGTATTGCTCCGAAGCCTACTGAAACTGTTGTATCTCAAATTGCATCAGATGTATTCGGAAGAAGTTATGTTTACTACTTTATACAAGGAACAACAGCACTTATTTTAGTATTAGCTGCTAATACGGGATTCTCTGCATTCCCATTATTAGCTTACAACCTAGCATCAGATAAATACATGCCTCGTATGTTTTTAATGCGCGGTGATCGCTTAGGATACTCAAATGGAATTATGACACTAGGAATCGCTTCTATTATTTTAATAATTGCGTTTCAAGGAAAAACAGAACAACTAATCCCGCTATACGCAGTTGGTGTATTCCTTCCTTTCACCTTGTCGCAAACAGGAATGATTGTAAAATGGTTACGCGAAAAACCACAAGGATGGTTACCTAAATTACTAACAAATTTAGTAGGGGCGCTTATTTCACTATCTGTATTATTGATTTTCTTTATCACAAAGTTTACACAAGTATGGTCTGTCGTTATATTCCTGCCAATTATTGTGTACACCTGTCATCGTATTTATAAACATTACGATGCCGTTGGAGAACAACTACGTATCAATCCAAATGCAGTTTCTCACAAATTTGAAGGAAATATTGTCATCGTACCCGTTGCAGGAATCACAAAAGTAGTCGAACAATCCATTAATTATGCCGAAGCTATTGGTGATACTGTCATCGCAGTATATGTAGCCTTCGACAAAGAAAGTGAAATAAAAATGCAACAAAAATGGAAAGAATGGAAACCAGATGTTCGTCTTATTACAGTGGTTTCTTCTTACAGAAGCTTAATGAGACCTATTACAAAATTAGTAGCTATGATTCAAGATAAAGCACAGGAAGATCATCAGTCAGTTACTGTGCTCATTCCGCAATTTATAACCAAAAAAAGTTGGCATAACATCTTACACAACCAATCAAGTGTTTTATTAAGAATATACCTTTTATATAAAAAGAATGTTATTGTTTCAACTGTTCCGTTCCGATTTAAGAAATAGCTAGTAAACTATTAAATTTTTCTATCCTTGCACAAGAACAAGACCCCTAACTATAAATGAGTTAGGGGTCTTGTTTTTATTGGTTAGTCTTTAATACTTCTTCCCACTGTATCTATTTATTTTGCATGCGGAGAAATTTTTGAACATGCATCTCTTATCTCTTAGTTTTCACATCACATTTGAAATGCGTAGTGTTTGCAAATAAATGCCTGCTTTATTAGGTTAGTTGAACAAGAGGTTATGATAACAGGACAAGGAAAATCCCCTTATCCCTTTAAACATCCTGAATATGTTTAAAATCGGTCACTTCTTGACCATCATGAGCAATTCTTATTGTAATTTCATCAATTCCATTTCCTGTATGTGCTTCATAATAAGAATGAACTCTAACTGTTACTTCATAAATACCTCCAACACCAGTCAATTGTTTTATATTTACAATCTCAGTCTCCCATCCTCCCCATTGAGGAACTCCCTTTGAAGCATCCTTATAAATTTCTGCCAAAGCGTTATTAATTGAAGGTGCGAGACTTACAATTAGGGCGTACTTAACCATTTCATTGGTGGTTTCTGTTTCATTCGCTTGAACAGGGGCAGAAAAAAGAGAAAAAATAAACATTGATACGCTAATTAAAATTAAGATCTTCTTCATAAGCATCACCTAAACCTAATATCCTTCTTTCAAAGAATCTTATTCAACTAATGAGGAGCTCAGTGGAATAACATATGATAATTTATTGAGGTGAAAATTTTGAAATACGTAGTTTTTACCTCAATAAAAAAGAATCTAAATTATTAACTAACGGGTTCGGTTATGGAGTACAAAATCTAAAAAAACAATACAATTGGCAGTGCAATTCTCATTTGAATTAGCATTGCCAATTGTATCGATATATAAGGGGTTCCTCCGTTTTATCAAGCAACATAACAAAACAATTAACATACCAATTAGCAAGCGCCTGCTGGACAGCAGACAAGCTCCAAAAGGAATGCAAAAATGAGTGTTAAAAAGTGTGCTAATTGAGTGGCCAAATTTTTAAGAATACTAAAAATCGTTAAATATGCAATGCAATAGAAAATATCATATAGGCAATCCTAACCATATAAAAAGTATGGGGTGAATCCTATGAAGAAAATAACGTTAATGTTAGTTATAGTGTTTTTCTTTATTGCTGGAAATGCATATGCTTCTAAATTTATTGAGACAGGAAAAGAAGTAGAGGTAAAAGATTACGCACCAAAGATGTTTATATATCAGTCACTACACGTATGGATGACACATGATGTGTCAGAATATTACCGCAAAAAATATAGTGCAAAAAAATCAGTAGAGTGGGAAGGTCCAAATCCAGATAAAATCCGTATCTGGATAAAGGAAATTAAACCAGGTTCAGTCGATAGAACACACACACATATTGTAAGAGTCTTCTTGCCTTATGAAAAAGTAATTATTGACGATAAAAAGGAAATAAAGGCAGCAGATACATTTATTTATGCAATTAACGCAAATTTACTTTCACTTTGTCCTGAATCGGGTAAATCTGAAAAAGAAATAAAACTAATTAATTCTTACCATAAGGTACGTCCTTAAATAAAAGTATAAGTATTAAGTGTAATCTTTAATAGTGACACTTTTGTTTATTAAAGTTATTGACAAAAGTTAATGAACAATACGATTCTATATAGAAACAAAAAGGCACTTGATTCGAAATCAACTGCCTTTTTTAGTGCTAATTTGATGTTCATAAATTATGCTAATTGATATGCAAACTCGGTTGTGAGCTACTGTTTTGTACTTCAAAACCGAACCCGTTAATGTGTACACTCCCTTCTTATAATGGACTTTCAAAAGTATATGTAATATCCACTGTCCCATCTTGATGAATACTAATTTTTTGAATTAACGTCTGAAATACATGGATTAAATCTTGCTCTTGGTGTTGCAACTGTTCAAAAGCTTGTTTTATTGTTTTAATATCCATTTGCACAGCATCACTATTTTGTAAGATAAGCAACTCATGATTCGCTTTCGTTATTTCTGTTTCAAAATCGTTTCGTTTTTTTTCAAATTCTTCTTTATTGATGAGTCCTTCTAAATACAGATCCAGTAGTGCTTTTTTCTTTTGCTCGTTCACATTCATAATCTGTTGTAATTTTTTTATCTTTTTCTCTTGCCCCTCTTCGACATTACTTTGAAGTTTTAAAGTAACAGACGCCCCTTTTTTCACTAGCAAATCAATAATGAACTGACGAAAATCATGATATTGAATGGGTACATGATTTACACAACCATGCTTCCCAGCTCTTCTATACTGTGAACACTTTAAATATTTCCATTCTGTCCGTTCACCACTCTTTTTTCGAAGATGGGATTGTACAATAACCATATTCGAACCACAGACTGCGCATTTTGCTAAATTACGAAATTCATTCCAGGCTGTAATTTTCGTTTTATTATCCGTTATATTTTTCTCATTTACTTGACTCCAAGTTTCTCCATCTATAATTGCTGGATGATGATTCGGAAAAACAAACCACTTTTCTTTTGGATTTCGAATTTGTTTTTTCTTGCCACCGACTTTAACCGATGTATATTGATTAAGAATAAAAGTGCCCTTGTAAATAGGATTTCGAACAATTCTTTGCACAGATGTCATTTGCCAAACACTTTTATTTTTAGGCTTTATTCCTAATCGATTGAGCTCATTGGTAATTTTTTTAAATCCCCAACCACTGTTATACCAATCATAAATCCTTTTCACAACGTTTGCTTCTTCTTCATTTTTAAATAAAAATAAACATTAAGAAATTCCTATATGTACAATGTATGAAGATTCACTTGTAGGACAACACTGAAAGTCCACATTATACGAAGAAAAAAACGGAGCACAAAAGCTCCGTCCGCATACTTTATTGTCTCTCTATCCGTTGAATGTCTGTTTCTACGGTAAAAACTCGTCTGTTTAAAACTTCTGTCTTGTCATTAACATGTTCTATAATTCTTTCTGTACCAGCAGCAAAACTTTCAATAAAGTCCTTTTGCAATAGTTCCAGCATTTCCTTTATTTCCGCTATATCTTTCCGCGCCGCCTGTAACTCGTTAAGAGTTTGTTTCAACAATTGTTCCATCGCTGCGACCTCCACATATTTTTTCATTCCAACGTACCATGCTTTCTTTCCTTTTTAGAAAATTTTTCTTTAAGTCAAATTTTCCACAACAGATTGTGCTGTTTATATGACTCAATCCATCTCTTTCACCCTTTCTTCGTTTGAAATATGATAACTAAAAAAATAGCTATTTGTTGAAAAAAAGGAATAAACCCTAAAAACAGAAAAATCTCCTGCTCAACCAGGAGATTTACTATCTTTCTTCTTTATAAAATACACTTCTAAAGCTCGAAGAAACGCTTCTTGAACTTTTATTGTGCCGTATGATTCATTTCCAAGTTTGAGTGGGGATGCTTTTTTGACCATGAGACATCACCTCACCCCCAATATATGCAAGTTAATAAGTGAGACAATCCTACTAATTTATTATAAAGTTAGCAAATTGTTCTCCTACTAGCCCATTCCAATATTCTTCTACTTAAGAGTGATACATTTATACTTCTACACATATATGTATTTCCGCATCATATATTCAAAATGTAAACATTTACCAAAGTATAAGAGGAGGATAGATAGGATGTCCCAAAATAACAGACAACCTGAACCATCCCAACCTGAAATCGAAATTACACCTACAGAAGATTTGATGCGGGAACATGGTATTTTGAAAAGACTTCTCTTAATTTATGAGGATGCGGAAAAACGATTACGTGGGTATAAGCCGCTCCAACCACATATTGTCTATCCTGTTATTCTGCAGACTGGTACGATTGCAAAGAATTTTATCGAGAACTACCACCAAAAGTTGGAGGAAAATTACATCTTCACTAGATTCCTTCAGGAGCAAAGCCACGTTGACTTAGTGCGCACCTTACAAGAACAACATATAGCTGCCACTAAACTAACAGCTCTTATTTTACAGGCTATTAGTCAAGGAGATCAGTATATGCAAGGTAGGAACTATATAGCCCACTTACTTTCCTTATATAAACAAATGTATGAACCTCATGAAGCGCGTGAGGATACAGTTTTATTTCCTGCATTCCGTGAAATCGTAACCCCAGAGGAATTTCAAGCATTAGGAGAGAAGTTTGAAAAAATCGAAGAAACAATGTTTGGTAAAAATGGATTCCAAACCATCCTTAAACAAGTGGAACAACTCGAAAAAGCCTTAGGTATCTATGAATTATCACAATATACGCCTCATTTTACAAAATAAACACCTGCAGACAAAGCAGGTGTTTTATCTTCTAATGATAAAGGGAGTTAAGACATATAGACGTAGTTAAAGATTAGATTACAGTACTTAACACACAGTAAATCGGCTGATTTTATGTCGGAAATTACTTAGCGTACAAAATCTGCGTTTGTGGATGCCCCCCATACCCATCAACTTAAGATTTTGAAGTGCACCCAAAGCGAAATTTTTTCTCGCTACATTTATTTATGATAATTAAGTTCACTTTTTTCGTTTTAGGGTATTTTTATTTGTTAGCTTGATGACGACGGGGCGGAACCCCAGACTATTGGGGGTTATTGTATTATCTCTTCTTTAGGTTGGGTAAAAAAGAAGATAAAAGTAATTAAAGACAGAGCTAGAAGAAAGACTCCATTTTTAGATGGCTTAATAGAAGGAATATCGGTTAAAGCCATGTCATCATTCCTTTGTAAGTATTTTTAATAAATTAGGATTAACATCAAAATGTTTGGACACAACCTTTTGAAAATAAGTATAATCTCTTTTCAAGTAAGGAAGAGTAGGTTCGAGTTTAGGAACACCAAAAATGGGTCCACCAACAGTAATGCTAAATCTGCCAGATGCAATGAAGCTACCCTCAACACCAATTTCATCATTGAGTAATAAAACTGCGAGGATAACGTCTATTACATCAATAATCACATTCGTAGTTTGTTTTTCAAATTTACCTTCAATTCGACTTCCCCCTGTTAATGGTCCTCCTAATGCAACGCGAAACCCTCCTGATGTCACAAAAACTCCTATAATGGTGATTTGTCCAGTTAACAATAGTGCGACTGTCACAATATTGAGATCGCGTTGGATAGACCTTATGACTTGTAGATTTTTTGTAATTTCAATGTTTTTTTCCAATATTGTCACACCCTCTAGATACATATTATTCTGAGTGATGTTAAATGTGAGAAAGGATAAGTATGAAATATAGGAATTTATGTAGTAGTGAACCAAATTATCTTCAATAGACACATTAATTATAAAAATACATAATATAACTTTATGAATAAATGTGAATTAGGCCTCCATTTATTACAACCCCGTCGGTGGGACCTCACATTATAGATGGACAAATTCTTTGTTTTGAGGCGGGAGTTTCCGCTCTTGCTACCGCTGCTGGACAAGCAATGATTCCGATTCTAATTTTAGGCGCTGTTATCGGAACCATTGCAGCAGACACATTCCTTTCCATCTCAAAACACTAAATTCTCCCCCCTATCTCTCTATAATTTCAATTTAGCATTTTTATAATCATCTTTATTCCGGTTATTAAGATTTAAGCATACATTTTGTTTAATCTTGATAAATATTTATTTGTATTGACTTAAAAGGAAAATAAATGTATTTTTGTGTTAGGTAAATTTTTTTTACCTAAGGCAAATTTCGGATAATTCCAAATTAATGCCATATTCTTCCTCTGTAGCCCCCATTACTATCTTGGGGGCTACTCCCCAGTTTAAAAATTAAACATAACACCATTTATTGATAATACAGAAAAGAACTAGATTAAAAAACACATTTTCTTACCCTTTAGGAGATGTTTTATATGAAAAATAATAGTAATCTTAAAACAAATATGCGAATTTCCGCAGAAGAATTATTAAAAATACTGGCAGATGATTATTTTAAGTTTGATAACTCAAAAAATATAAAGATTAGAAAAAACTATAAAGATGATCATTCATTATTACCAGACAACTTACTAATTTTAAGTTTTGATATACATGTATTGTCATCAAAATATGTGTTAACCATCCATAAAATATTTAATGAAACAAAAGGAATAAAAACTATACATAGCTCTATTTGGAGAAAAAAAGATAGTAATTGGAATTTGTTTTTTCAGCAAGAAACAAAAATAAATTAAGGATAACCATTCATAATTAGGTGTACAGACCCATCGTCATCAAGCTAACAAATAAAAATACCCTAAAACGAAAAAAGTGAACTTAATTATCATAAATAAATGTAGCGAGAAAAAAATTCGTTTTAGGTGCACTTCAAAATCTTAGTTAATGGGTATGTGACAGGACCCCTAAATCAACTTACACTTCATCCCATGTATTTCTTACCTTCTTAGAAGATTCCATAAAATTAACACAAGTCTTTTACAAAGCCAAAAATAAAAAAAGGAACAGCTAATTAGCTGCCCCTACTTTTTCTTATCGCACTTGTAATTCAGCAATCATATCTTCCAAACGTTCTTTTTGCGCTACTAATTCTTCTACAGATGGTTGGTAAGATCCAGCTCCTTGAGGTGCTCCTCCACCAAATACTCCGTTTGGTTGTACAAGACGTTGTAATTGCCCACCATTTTGTTCATATAAACGGTATCCTACCGCTCCTACAACTGCTCCAGATACAAAACCCATTAAGAAATCTCTGTTTAATGCCATATTCTTTTTCCCCATTTCATATTATTTTATTTTATATAAATTCATATAATGTTATATGAAAATACAACTTAAATTGTATATCTCATCTGATTACTAACACGCATTTCATGTAATAATTCTAATACATTGACTGCCCATGTTACCATTGCCACTTGAAGCATATTAGACGGTCCAAATGATAAAATACTAAGTACACCTGTTAAAATATCAGGGTGGCGTAATTTATTGTTGTTTCCATGTGATAATACAGCGTATCCTGTTGCAATTACAGCACCATAGACGAGCGCATCTGGACTTTTCATAGATGGTTTACGAATATACGCGAATAAAAGTAGTGCACCAGCTACCAATGAACGAAATACATCGCTACGTACACTTGGTGTAACGTGAATCATAATATCATCTAGTGGATCTAAACGAGTTTGGTGAAAAAACAGTGATACATACTTTAACACATGATTACGTGAAACTTCTGTTACATCGTATTGAATCAACATAGTCTGAATTAATGGCTGAATACGTACAAATTGAATCCCCTTTAGCGATGAAAACATCATTTGAATTTCATCATATTTCGTGTTATCTCGCAATGCTGTAATTTGTAACCTAAGGCGTCCTGGTATATCATGCAGGATGTAAAACTTTGGTCCCATACCTCCCGTCTCCTTCCCATAAAATTCTTGCACTGTTAAATACAACACCAATGGTTGCTGCATTATGAATAGCTGCTCCTATAACTGGTGAAAAGATCCCAAATGCACCGAATAAAATGGCTGCCCCATTAATCACAAAAGTTGCAATAAAATTCTGCTTAATAATCTGTATTGTTTTTTTGGATAGTCCAACTAATTTGGGTAACATTTCTGGATGGTCAGATGTAATAATAATGTCACTTGCCTCTGATGCGATATCCGTTCGCTTTGCGCCCATCGTTACTCCTACATTTGCGTGAGCCAATGCAGGGGCGTCATTGATTCCGTCTCCTACCATCATTACTCTATTTGTACGTCCGTATTGTTTCACATATGTTGCCTTCTCTTCAGGCAACGCTTCCGCATGATACCAGTCAAGACGAAGACGCTCTGCCATTTCTTGTGCCACTGCCTTTTTGTCACCAGTTAGCATCACAACATCTTGAACTCCTTCGTTGCGTAAATCTTGAATTGCACGGTACATGCCAGAACGAATTTTATCAAAAATGCTAATAACTCCTACTAACGCCTCGTCGTATGCAACATAAATAACATTTTCATCCTTGTCTAATTCTTGGATGAAACAGGTCATGTTTACCTCTAATTCGTTCATAAAGCGTAGGCTACCCACTGCAATGCGCTTTCCATCAAAGAACGTACAAATCCCTTTCCCAACAATTGTTTCGACTTGCACATTTTCATCTCGTTTCGGAATCTCTATTCCCCATTCATCTGCTTGTCTTACAATTGCATCTGCAATTGGATGAGATGAGTTTTTTTCGGCAACAGCTGCCCATTTAATGATCTCTTCTCTTCGATACCCCTCACAAGGAATGACACGTTGTACAATTGGCGTTCCTTCTGTAATCGTACCCGTTTTATCAAGAATAACTGTATCTAACTTAGCCATTTCTTCAATATGATTACTACCTTTAATAATGGCACCTTGTTTTGCCGCTTTCCCAAGCGCAGCATACAAAGCCGTAGCAGTTGATAATTTAATACCACAAACAAAATCAATAACAAGCATATTCATCGTACGATTCATATTTCGTGTTAAAACAAAAGTAAAGAAAGCGAGTGCGAATGAGACAGGAACCATTTTTTCCGCTAATGTATCTGCTAAATTTTGAATTGGAGCTTGCTTTTCCTGCGCTTCCTCTAATAGCTTCACAATTCGCGAAATGGCTGTATCATCTCCGACTTTTTCCACAAGAACCGTTAGTTGTCCGTTTTGCAAAATACTCCCCGCATAAACTTGCGCATTCTTCCCAACCTCTTTTGGCATATATTCTCCAGTAATAGATGCTTCATCTACCAACCCGTTACCTTCTAAAACAATACCGTCTATAGGAATTTTTTCTCCTGTGAAAATCACAACAGTGTCATCAACTTGGATTTTTTCCAAAGGAACCTTTTCTTCCACTCCCTGCTCATTCAATCGCCATGCATATGTCGTATCAATTTCTAAAACAGAATGAATATACTGTTTCGTTTTTTCCGACGTATATTCTGTTAATAATTCACTAATGGTAGACATCAGTGTAATCACAAGCGCTGAACCTGGGTTTTTTAAATATAAAGAAGCAAAAATAGATGCTGCCGTTAACGTATTGGCATTTGCTTTTTTTTCTGTAAAAATATTACTTATCCCATCTTTTATCACTTCAGAAGAAGCAAAAACGGAAGTTGCCATTGCTACCCAATACGAAGCTGTTTTCCACACAAGCCCAAGCTGACTACCTTGAATATACCAATTTGCTAAAAAGACCCCCGCACAAGCTGCAACAGGTGCCAACTGCTTCCATGAAAATGTACCATTATGTATCTTCTTTTCAGGTAAAAGAAAACGAGTTAGCCATATTTTCAAGTTGTACAGAGATAAATTTACATCATGGTAAATAAGCAAACTCCCTGTTTCACGAGTATACGTTGCTGAAAATACTTGCGGAAGGGAACGAACTAAGCTTTCTATCATAGCGGGATGATCAGAACTTTTCACCTGCAATCGTGTTCTTCCAGGTAAGGAATGCACCACATGAATTGAATCAAACATGCGGCCCTTCACTTCCTTTCCCCTTTATAATAGAATACGCCCAGTAAAATAGGCTTGCAGAAAATGTAGGAGCACTGCTGAATCCATGTATTCCTTTACCTAATAAAAACAGTACAAATAAACTATCAAAATCAGCAAATCCATTCGTCTGTCTTTTAATTCCTACGTCTACCGTCTCTAACGTTCTTTTCATCCCTCTCATAAGTGAAGCATCTGTATAGAGAAGAGCGTCCGATGCCGTCTGCACAATAAATTGAAGAATTTCATCTAAGTCTTGCTGACTAATATGAGGAACAACAAATTCTAACGTAAGACTACCTGTAATGTGAGAAGCCTTAGAAGTTAAAATAAGCGGATGCTTTTCTACTTTTTTATCTAAAATTTGAGCTACGATAGTATTTTTCCAATTGTCACACTGTATGCGCAATCGTCCTGGCATAGCATGTATAACTTTTATCTTTTGGTCTCGAAATTGAGACATAATCTTTGGAGCAAATAAAGAGGCTCCTATCCCCACAATCGTTGGTATCAAGCTGTCTCTCCCCCTATCCTACATATTCAGTCATGTATACTTCGTCTAGTATTCTAAACCACGTCTCTAATTCTTTCATATTCGTAACATAGGAGGCATCATATGTGATAACTAGACTTCCTGTTTCTTTTGTTGACTGAACAGAAAATACAAATGGTTGTACTTGAAGCTGTTTTATAATTTTTTCTACTAAAATATCTTTTACTTTCCATTCAGCAGATTGAAGCCGAATACGTCCTGGAATAAAGTGAACTACCTGAATGTCATATTTCCCAAGCTTTCGCTCCACATGTTTCGTTATCATAAATTCCGTAACTTTTCCAAACATAATAAAAAACACCAACTCTTCCATTATTTTATCAATATATATTTCTTATAGCAATGATTTCAATACAACAATGTAAATTTTATCAAAAAAATGTAAATAAAATCAATTTTTATACTAGACTAAAAAAGTTGGTCGAGGTAAAATATCGAAGTAGAACACCATGTTTTTGGCTCTAGGGAAAAAATCAAACCATATTTTAGGTTTTTAAATATAAAAAATACTATATTATCTTTCATTTCACAAATTCAAACAAGTTAAAAGGAGAGGATGCATTATGGAGGAATTAGAAACCGTCAAAGCGCAAAATGCGGTTGCTGTATCACACCAGGAAGGATGGCGCCAACAAAACAGCGATCCTAGTTTACGAGAAGTGCACAAAAGTATGAGGATACCGAAGAAAGGAAATGCCCTTCGAAAGCTCCTTGCATTTATGGGGCCAGGTTATCTTGTTGCAGTAGGGTACATGGATCCTGGAAACTGGGCTACATCGATAGCTGGAGGATCTGCTTATAACTATACGTTATTATCTGTTATTTTAATTTCTAACTTTATGGCTATTATTTTGCAGGCACTATCTGCAAAGTTGGGGATTGTAACAGGAAGAGACTTAGCGCAAGCATGTCGGGATCATTATAGTAAGCCTGTATCGTTCGCTTTATGGATGTTATGTGAATTAGCTATTGCAGCTTGTGATTTAGCAGAAGTAATAGGTTCCGCTATCGCATTAAATCTTTTATTTCACATTCCTCTTGTATGGGGTGTATGCATTACTTCATTTGATATCTTACTTGTACTATTATTGCAAAATAAAGGATTTCGCTATATTGAAGTTATTGTCATTAGTTTAATTGTAACAATTTCAGTTTGTTTTGGTGTGGAACTTTTTATGTCGCAACCACAATTGAGTGAGATTGCAAAAGGCTTCGTTCCAAGTAAAGAGATTATTCAAAATCCACAAATGCTGTTTATTGCACTTGGAATTTTAGGGGCTACGGTTATGCCACATAATTTGTATTTACATTCTTCTATCGTACAAACGAGAAATTATGAAGAAACGCCTAAAGGAAAACGAGAAGCGATTAAGTTTTCAGTGATTGACTCTACGATCGCATTAATGTTGGCTTTATTTGTTAATGCATCAATTTTAATATTAGCAGCGTCTGCTTTTCATAAAACAGGACATACCGAAGTAGCAGAAATCCAAGATGCTTATCAATTGTTAAATCCGATTCTTGGAAGTGGGATTGCGAGCGTATTATTTGCGGTTGCTTTATTAGCCTCAGGACAAAATTCTACGTTAACAGGAACGTTAGCTGGGCAAATTGTAATGGAAGGTTTTTTAAATATTCGTTTACGACCATGGATTCGCCGCTTAATTACGCGTTTAATTGCAATTATCCCTGCGGTAATTGTGACACTAATATATGGAGAAAAAGGAACAACAGATCTTTTAGTATTAAGTCAGGTTATCCTATCTCTTCAACTTTCATTTGCAGTTATTCCACTTGTTATGTTTACGAGTGACAAAAAGAAAATGGGTGAATTTACAAACTCACTTTGGACTAAAGTGATCGCTTGGTTCATTGCCATTATTATCGCTATTTTAAATGCCTATCTACTCTTTACTACATTTTCAGGATAAAAGTATTCTAAATATAGAGTATTTGTATTATTCCCATTAATCTACACTACAGAAATAAAAAAAGTCCCTTATGTTGAAGGGACTTTTTTTATTCTCAATCTTCTTTATTAGAATGAAACAAAAAACCAACTAACATAATAAAAAACCGCCTGTTTAACCAGAAGATTTTCTACCTTTCTTTTTTTTAAGTTTTATAACAACTTTTAATTCCTTTTTATAAGTTATTACATTCTCATTCAAATAATAAATTTCCTTTTATATAGTCTATACATTTGAGGTTTACATAACCTCTCATTATTGAAAGTAAGAAAAGCAACTTATTCCTTATCCATCCAATAACAAACAGACGTGTAATTTACCCCTCTGTTCTTTTTTATCTAAACCTCTTGAGCCCATGAATTATCGTTTACGCCCCGCTCGACGTATCCTTTGCATACCTCAACCTCACTGTCACCTTTCAAAACATGAAAAAATATTTTACGCAAATATAAAGTGAAACTTCCATCAGTGGGGTTTTTTCATCCCCCACTGATGGTTATTTGAACCAATCGGGCGCATGCCAGCAGTTATCTCCCACCTATTTTCTCCGCTTTTCTCTCAATCTTGAGGTGGGGGGCTTACTGCCCGTTAATACGGGATAAACTGTATATTCTATACATCTCATTATTAAAATTCAATGTGTCTAATAAACTATAAAAACTGACACAAAAAATATTTATCCATTAGTCAGTTAACTCTACTTGTCTCATCAAATAGGCTGTTTTCTATAATACGAGCATTCTTTCTTACAATTCGTACAATATTTTCACAATGCAGCGTCAGTATATAGTATGTACCTATGACTATATACTTGTTATAATCCAAATCGAAATGATTACGTTTTCTACCTGTTAAATGGGTGTATTGGTTATACAATCCAAGAAGATGTAAGAACAACATTAACTTCCCTTTTAAAGCTAAGAGTATCAAACGTGTTTTAGTTTACAGCTGGATAGTACAACAAGGAGGAATTACATTGCCTTTATCAAAAAATTATAAGATGGTAATTGGAATTTTATTGATAACACTTTTTATATTTCTTTTTTTCTTTATTGATTATACAAATCTTGCTTATTTAAAAAGCGTCATTCCGACAAGTTGGTTAAATGTAAATACGATTTTTTTAAGTATTTTTTTTGAAGCCATTCCGTTTGTGTTAATCGGTGTGTTTATTTCAGCTTTTATCCAAACATTTATTTCAGAGGATACATTAAAAAAAGTGCTTCCTAAGAATTATCTTCTTGCCATTATTCCTGCAGCATTCATAGGACTTATTTTTCCCGTTTGCGAGTGCGCCATTGTACCTATTGTAAGAAGGCTTATTAAGAAGGGAATGCCTCTTCATGTTGGAATGGTCGTTTTAGTAAGTACACCTATTATTAATCCTATTGTATTTGCCTCAACGTACTATGCATTCTCAACATTTCCCAACATGGCTTATTATCGCTTGGGACTTGCAGGTTTTGTATCCGTAATTATTGGACTTATCGTTTATTTTCTATACGGAAACAGCGATGTATTACGCGAAAGCAAGAAACCAGAAACACATCATCATGGAACTCATCATGTTCATAGAAGCCGTTGGCAAGAAACATTGTATCATGCCAGCGATGAATTTTTTGATACAGGAAAGTTTCTTCTTATAGGCGCTTTTGCCGCTAGTCTCTTTCAAACGTTTTTTGATCGTAGTTTTCTGATGGGACTTGCTTCAAATATACATCTGTCTCCCCTTGTCATGATGGGGTTTGGATTCGTTCTTTCTGTTTGTTCAGAAGCTGATGCTTTCATAGCCGCCTCTTTAAGTCATACATTTTCTGCCTCTTCTTTGCTGGCATTTTTAGTGTTTGGACCAATGATTGATTTCAAAAACACCCTTATGTTATTTGCTTATTTTAAAAAAGGGTTTGTTATAGAATTTATATGTATTGTTGCAGCAGTTGTATATATTGCCGTTTTATCTGTTCCTATTCTTTTCATAGGAATACGGTGAGAGAGGAGAGAAAAGTATGGGCCACAGAGAAACACAATCGTTTCATATGTACGTTCGTGGAATTATTTTAATTGGTTTTGGAATGCTGCTGCTTAAGTTACTTATAACGGGACAAATTGAGAACTTTATTGCTCCTAAAATGGTGAAATTTATTTATTTTACATTCTCTGTTGTGACATTGTTAGGTATTGTCCAAATCTGGAGAAGTGGTGAAAAAGAGAAATCTGGGCGTGGATGCTGTGATCATGATCATTCTCTTCCTCGTACTAAAAAAGGATCCCTGTTGTTCTATTCTCTCTTTCTTACTCCAATTATTACAGCGTTCCTGTTTTCAGATCATACAATTGATGCAAGCATTGCTGCGAAACGCGGAGTGAATTTAGCACAGGGACAACCAAAACAGGATTCAAATGAACAACCAGAACAAAATACAGGAGATCAATCAGGACAAAGTTCAAGTGGACAATCAGGACAAAATACAGGAGATCAATCAGGGCAGGATTCAAGTGGTTCCACTACAACTCAATCGTCCACGGACGGAGGAGAGCAATCTCCAGGAGAGTATTATGATACATTACAAAAAAAGTTGATGAGTATGAATACAATTCAGATAGATGATGATAATTATCTGCCCGCAATGCAACTAATTTTGGGTAATGTCGCAGGATTTAAAGGAAAGAACATTACGCTTACTGGATTTATTTTCAAAGGAAAAGATTATAGTAAAAATGAAGTTTTTATTGCAAGATATGAAATTACCTGCTGTGTGGCAGATGCCACAGTATGGGGGATGTTAGCAACAGGTAAAGAAGTATCCTCTCTAAAGAATGGAGAATGGGTTACGGCCACAGGTGTTTTAGATCAAACAACCGAGAAGGATACTTCATCACCCCTTATAAAAATTAGTGCAATAAAAAAAATTACTCCTCCGAAAACACAATATGTGTATCAAAAGTTTTAAGTTAAGCAATGTTATCAAGATTGAAAATAAGGCTCTAGTGCAAAATATTTATTAGAAATACAGGGCCATTCGTTTCTTTCGCATTCGAGGAGTAAAAATATAACTCGAACCGTTTGTAGATAAGTTCCTTTTGATGTTGTGGTCACACCACATCGCTATCAAATTAACAATTTGGAATAGAAAAAATCCCTTCAGACATGAGAGCTGAAGGGATTTCTTATTCCTATACCTAAGAAACCACTTTATGAGCACTTATATATTTCAAAGACACTCACTTTTCTTACTAGATAAGCTATTCCCTATAATACGAGAATTCTTTCTTACAAGTAGTACCATGTTTTCATAAAATATTGTCAGTATATAGTATGTATTTATGACTATATATTTGTTATACTTTAAATCGTAATCATTACGTTTTAATTCCAATATGAGGAGGAGAAATATGAAAAATATACCCGTTTATATCATCTCAGGTTTTTTGGGAAGCGGAAAAACAACGCTATTAACTCATATTCTAGAGTACTGTAAAGCCAAGAATATGAAACCTGGCATTGTACTGAACGAGCTAGGGAAAGTTAACGTTGAGGCACACTTATTTGAAGATAATCATGTGTTTGAACTGTTAAATGGATGTATTTGTTGTACAATCCAAGAAGATTTAAGAACAACTTTAACTTCCCTTTTAGATTCACATGTTACAGATCCTATTGATGTTCTATTTATTGAAGGAACAGGTGTTGCGAATCCATTAGAAATTGTAGAAGCGATAGCTAGTCCACCTCTTGTTCATTCATTTGACATTCAATCTATTATCAGTGTTGTTAATGCAAGTAGTTATTTAGATGAGCAGAGTATTTTTGCATATAAATCTGTTCGTAATTTACTTAAGAATCAAATTACAAGTGCCACTGTGGTCGTGCTAAATAAAGTAGACTTAGTAAATCAAAAGCAATTACAGAAAGTTCAAATGAAACTTGCGAAGGTTATAGATGCAAACACACAGGTGATGGAAGCTTCTTATGGAAGTGTAGATGTTGAAGAATTATTACAAAAGCGAGCAAATACTATTGTATATTCATCTCATCATTCTACATGTAGTCACACTCATCCTGAGCAAGACCATCACTCCTGTGACCATGATCATACACATCATCATGAACATCACAATGGAATTAAAACTATTACAATCCAGGATGTACCTCCAATATCTAGGGGGCAATTTAAAAAATGGTTTACTTCTTTACCAGCAGGTATAGTGAGAGGCAAAGGATATATAGCATTAAAAGAAAGAGAAGGTGTTTATCCATTTCAATATAGTTCCAACCAATTGTACATTAGTAAATTTCCTCAAGAGCAAACTATGGAACCTTGCATTGTTTTAATTGGACGAGATGTAGATATTACTCACGTTCAAAACACCTATACGTCTCAATTTTCTTTACAATAAGTGAATTTTGAGATTGATATAAAATGAAAAAAGTGGCTCCCCTACCCTTTGATTGGAAAGAATCATATGAGTATGGATAATTGAAGAATAAAAGGTGGTATTCCCCTTTTTATAAATCGTAATAATTATTATTTATATTAAATTTCAAAAGGAGAATGAGTACATCATGAAAAAATGGAAATATGGTGCATTAATAACCGCTTTGGCCCTTTCGACTGCTATTGCGGGCTGCTCTAAACAAGATGAGGCAAAGGGTACTACAAAACAAGACAAGTCTCTTAAGGTCGTAACAACCTTTTATCCTATGTACGACTTTACAAAAAATGTGGTTGGATCGAATGGAAAAGTAGATGTGTTAATTCCTGCTGGGACAGAACCACACGATTTCGAACCCTCTCCAAAAGATATTGCTAAAATTGAAAGTGCCGATGTGTTTGTATACAACAGTGACTCCATGGAAACATGGGTACCTAAAGTATTAAAAAGCCTTGATAATAAAAAAATAAAAGTGGTGGATGCAAGTAAGGATATTTCACTTATGGAAGGAACCGCTGAGGAAGAAGATAAGCATGCTGATAAGGCACAAGAACATCCGATGGATCCTCATGTATGGTTAGATCCAGTGTTAGCCCAAAAAGAAGTAGAAAATATTAAGCAAGCAGTTATAGAAGCAGATCCAACTCATAAACAAGACTATGAAAAAAATGCAGATCAATTTACTGCAAAACTAAAAGATTTAGATAACGAGTTTAGAACAACTCTCGGTAATGCAAAACGTAAAGAATTCGTGACGCAACATGCAGCATTTGGGTACTTAGCAAAA
Organism: Bacillus sp. S2(2024); assembly: GCF_050474045.1. NCBI lineage: Bacteria > Bacillati > Bacillota > Bacilli > Caryophanales > Bacillaceae > Bacillus > Bacillus sp. S2(2024). Next base: position 1,451,310 of record NZ_JBFLUS010000003.1, on the reverse strand, counting down.
GAATATGGCCTTACTCAAATACCAATTGCTGGTCTTGCTCCTGATCAAGAACCAAGTCCAGCCAAATTAGCGGAACTTCAAAAGTATGTGAAGGACAACAATATTAAGATCATTTATTTTGAGGAAGTAGCTTCTCCAAAAATAGCAAAAACCCTTGCGGATGAAACAGGAGCAAAAACAGTTGTATTAAGTCCAATTGAAGGAATTACGAAAGAAGAACAAGATAAGGGAATTGACTATATTAGCTATATGAAAAAGAATTTGGATGCACTAAAACAATCTGTTATGCAATAGTAACAGTAGTGCGTTTTACAATCATGTAAAACGCACTTTTTGTGCTTGTACCTAAAGAAAAAGGGTGTATTTCGTCAACTACACATCACATTTGTGAAGCGGTGAACACCAATATGCTTTATTCCAATTGACCTGTATCAGAGATTAAAACTAACTCCATTTCATCTTGGATGATTAAAAAAATTATATATATCTTACTACGATGCTCCATTTCCATTATCACAAGAATTCATACAATGGAATTATTATGTGGCGAAAAAATTCATCTGATTTTATAACTAAAAAGCTGCCCGATAATCAAAACGGGCAGCTTCTTTCTGTGCTTTTTATCAAAAGTACATTATGAGTTAATGTTATTTTATAGATACGTCTAAATCTTTAGCAGCTGTATTTAGGTTATCGCGGTTAACTTTAATAAGATCTAAAGCCTTGTTTTTATCTTTACTGTTTAATGCATCTTCCAATGCATCAAATTTGCTGTGCATATCATTCGCATATGTATCTCCCTTTTTGTCTTTCAGAGGACCAAGGATATTAGAGTGATATTCCTCATGCATCCCTTCAAGCGTATCACCAGCACCTTTAAAATCGTCTTTGTTAACGTCCGACTCGATGGTTGTTAGTCCATTTAATTCATCTTGTATTGCTTTGGCTATTTGGGTTTTATCAGGTACGGATTTTGATTGGTCCGATTGATCATGTGTATGTTTTTGTGCAGTACTACATCCAGCTTGGCCTAAACCCAATAATAGAATGAGTGAAACTGTTAAAAAGCTTTTTACTCTCATTAGTTATATCTCCTTTTCATTTGTTTAACTACTACAGTTTTGTACGATGTTTTGTTTTAAACCACATCCATATACCTGTGATACTCAAAATAATCATACAAATTGCACCCAAGTCAGTTAACCATTTTATTGATATATTACCCAAAGTCCCAGAATGAAGAGAAAAAAGGAACATTTGCATTTTCATTGCTGTATCTGAATTATATCCAATAAGAGAACGATGATTAAGTAATATTCCCGTTATCGCCATTATTAAAACTAACAAAGCACCAATTATTCCAGCGATTCGGTGAATCACTCTTAAAATTCGTAACATAAATTTATCCCCTCAATCAGCTGTATACACCTAACTAAACCATTATACTTCTTAATAGAAATATCAACTATTACAGGTGTTTTTTCAAACAGAACATTTTAAATTTAAATACAAACTTTTTTCTCAAAACTCTTACTTAGTGTATGTTACATTATTTCTTTTAGCCATGTAGAAGATTTTTAAATGAATTCAAGAAGATTTCACAAATCCCTCACACCTATTATTTATATTAAAAATCGGATTTATAATCCTTGATGACATGTGTAAAGAGAAATAAGGCATGAAAGAGATAGGGGGAGAACAAAGTATGTTTGCAGAACAACAAAAAGTAAATCACACTGCAACAGAAAATGCAGATAAGTCAGAGATTTCAAAGGCGCAATCCTTATATCGAGCAGTGTGGCGTTGGCATTTTTATGCTGGTATTATTTTTGCCCCATTTGTTATTTTATTGGCAATTACAGGTATCATTTATTTATTTAAACCGCAAATTGAGAATGTAATGTACAAAAATTATTACTATGTACAAGCAGGGCAAGAAAAGATGACAACCGAAAAGCAAATTGAAGCTGTCAAAAAAGCTTATCCCGATGCTTCTGTCACACGATATAAACCTTCTTTTGCAGCAGATCGTTCAGCAGAAGTCGGCATCACTGATAAAAACAGAGCAATGACAGTATTTGTAAATCCCTACAATGGAAAAATCTTAGGAGACTTAAAGGATGACGAGAAATTCATGAATGAAGTGGAACGCCTGCACGGTGAACTCATGATGGGGACAACAGGAGATCGAATCGTAGAAATGGCTGCTTGTTGGGCAATGATTTTACTTATTACTGGATTATATTTATGGTGGCCACGCAATAGAAAATCCATCTTTGGCACGCTCATCCCGAGATTTTCTAAAGGAAAGCGTATTATGTTAAGGGATTTACATTCCGTTCCTGCTTTCTGGCTTTCTTTATTTGTCTCTATTTTTATACTAACAGGTCTTCCTTGGTCTGGATTATGGGGAGATTTCATTAACCGAATTGCAACAACTACACATACAGGATATCCAACAGGATTATGGGACGGTAATTTACCAAAGTCAACAGTTCCATCTAAAGATGTAGCGAAAGTTCCTTGGGCTGCAGAAAATTTGCCAGTCCCAGAGTCTAAAGTAAGTGTAACCCCTCTTTCTGTGGAACAAATCATGAAAATAGCAGATGAAAATAAAGTAGGGAAAGGATACTCTATTACCTTTCCAAAAGGAGAAAAAGGCGTATACACAGTAACTGTTTCCCCTGATAAACCAGAAGGACAAGCAACTTTGCATATTGACCAATATAGCGGGAAAGTGCTGGCAGATTTACGTTTTAAGGATTATGGAATTCTGGCCAAAGCAATTTCTATCGGAGTGGCATTACATGAAGGGCATTACTTTGGCCTAGCAAACCAATTGTTAGATCTCATTATCTGTCTTGGCTTAATTGGTATTTCTTTGACAGGTGTTATGATGTGGTGGAAACGTAAACCATCTGGTACGTTGGGTGCTCCTTCTTTACCCAAAAACTTCAAATTAATGAAAGGTACAGCAGTTCTTATTATTGTACTAGGTATTGTGTTCCCGTTAGTGGGTGCTTCATTACTTGCTGCTCTTGCATTGGACTGGTTGGTAATAAAGAGAATACCGTCTGTGAAAAAATGGGTAGGATAATAAATTGCAGCGTACTATTTTAGAGTACTTATAGAGTAAAGGAGACTATATGAAAAAGAAAATCTTATCCTATATAGCAGCTAGTGTTTTAGTAGCAATTGGTGTGTACTTGTTTATAGACCACAGCAATAAAACGCAGGAAGCTAAAGATACATCTACACCACCTTGTCATATAAAGAAATAGAATGCAGGAATTATTCATATTTTTCTGGAAAGTTTAAGAATGGATAAAAAATAAACCCTCAAAATCTCCTGTTAGCCATCCATGCGGCGAGGCGCGACATGAATGACTAACAAGAATCAATAGCCCAATAAACGAAAAAAGCCAATCCTTCCTTAGTGTACAGGAAATTGGCTTTCTCTATGTAAAAAATCGCTTAGCGTACAAAATTCCGACAGGACCCTTTCAATAGTGTTAACCTTCTTTTTTATATTAAATCCCCCTTTTCTTTGCAAACACTACACATCACATTGTTAATATGATTACGGACAAGCCTTCTTGTTATTAAACATTACAGACTACTCTCCTTTCACATAATCAGTGTTATCAGAATCAGATATCAATTCCCCCATAATTTTTCGCTAATCATTTAGTACATATCACCTTTTATTTCAGGAAATAGTAAATAAGATAAGATCCTGTACTTTGGAGGTTGGAATATGCGAAAGATAACAGTTGTTCTTTTTGGTATGATATGTTTTATATTCAGTAGCAATATATTAGCGAAAGCTTCCTCGTTTAGTAATCTTCCTATATCAAAGTCCTCTGATCGTTGGTATTTAAAAGTTAATAAAGCTGACAATGAGCCAAGGCTTTCAAAATCAAAATCAGGCGCAGTTAATACATATAGTCTAGATGTGAAGAACCTCGGAAAAAATGCCTATAATTTAGATGTAGATATATACAGTAATTTTAACGATTCTAAAATTTTGCGGGCAAACATGGACGCACCAGAAACTGAGAGAACAGTTCCAAATAATGAGTGCCATTTTTCTAACTTTCCTGTGTCAGTAAAAGCAAAGGGTATTACTGTTATCATTACATGGCAGGAAGAGCTACCTAAGACATTGTCTAATGGTAAAACGATACAAGCAAGAAAATATAAAGAAATATTTGTGTTCGATCAAAAATAAATGATAAAAAGCCCTCCTTAATAAAGTGTACTGAACCCCAAAAGTTGGACTTTTTTTCGGAGTGATTCCTCACTCCGATTTTTTTTCGTTATTATCCCGTTTCGATACGATTTCAAGTATGCCTTTTGAAAATTTACTAAATCATAGTTCTATCCAGTAACGCTGAACAATTTCGCCAGTATCAGGGGAAATTACTTCATTTTCTAAGAGACCTCCAACTTTTTGAATGGTTTTGGCAGAGCCAATATTTGCTTTGTCACAAGTTATCAACACTTTCTCCAATCCTAATTTTTTCGCTTCAAATAAGGAAAGCCGAAGTTGCTCAGTGGCGTAACCCTTTCGACGTTCGGCGGGGTGCACGCTATAACCGATATGTCCACTCTCCATCAGTAGTTCTGGTGTTAATCGATGGCGGATATTGATTAAACCGACTAATTCCCCATTTTCAATACTCAAAAACTGAGTGGATGGAACTCGATTTGGCGGTAAATTTTCTCCTTTTTCTTGAATTTTGACTTTTTCAAGCCATTCGTCAATGGAATCAAAATGTTGTAAGGAACAACTACCATGCGGTTGTTCTCTAGAATTTAGAAATGCCTGCCGATAAGCCATAATTTGTTTCCTATGCTGGTGTGTTGGTTTCACTAATTTTATTGTCATCATCTTTCTCCTATATCATCTTTTATTCCAGTTTATAACATTCACAATAAATCGAATAGAGTAAGAGGAGTTTTTCTTTTTAGTCTCTCTGCACCAAACTTTTTATACAGATTAAATCCCACTTTATAGTGTATGTCTATGGTGTACAAGAAAACATTACGGACTACTTTTTTTCACATAATCTATGTTATCGGAAGTGAAAAATAATATTGAGATTAAAGGACATGATAAACAATACAGTATATTGCAAGTATTTTTAAGGAGAACCCATTAATGAGTAGAAGACATAAAATATTGATATCAATACTTTTTGTTTTAATTATCAGTGTTATTAATACTCCTGCTAAGGCTCAAGAACAGCAGTCTTTTGAAAAGTTTTTGTATAAGGTTGGTTATAAATCTATCGGAAAAGCAATAACTGAATGCGAAAATTTATTTCAACGAGGCATTACATTGCCGACAAGGCTACCATCAGTAGAATTTACTCATCAATTTGGACGTTGTAATAACAGTGAAGATAATATAAATGATAGTTTTGAAATTGATTATATAAATGAGCATACGGGTACGAAACATTATATGATAAGAGTCCGCCCTTTAAAGTATAAAATTCCAATTAAACAAGAATTGACTAAGGGTGTATATACACTGAAAGATAAATCGAAAGCAATATTATTTCGTATAAGGGAAAGTTCAAGTCTTGATACTCTTACATTTGAAAGGAATGGTTGGCAATATATGCTGATTATTGATAGTAGAGGATTAGATAAAGCTTCATCAAAAGTCTTAGTCCAAATTGCAAATACGATTGAGTGATGAATAAAACAAAGAGGTCTATTAAGACCTCTTTGTTTGTTTAATTAACATAAGTGCCGTTCTCGGAAGTTGAGAAACAATCTATGTAATAACTTTTGATAGCTCTTGAAGAGACTTTATTACCATAATGTCTGGGTGCTTTTGTTTATTATCTGTTCGATTTAACCATATGCCTTTCATTCCAGCCATTTTACTGCCTAATGCATCTGTATCTAATCGATCTCCTACATAGTAACAATCTTTAATCTGTCTTTTTACACGAGCACAGGCTTCTTCAAAAATGGATTTGTCTGGTTTTGCTACACCTATTTCACTGGAAGTAGTGACACAGTTGAAATATTCCTTAATGCCCATACGTTGCAGCTTCTCTATCTGTTGCTCATAATCACCGTTACTAATCACTCCTAATGTATAACCTCTCTGTTTTAGCTGATCTAAAGTCTCTATGACGTCCTTATAAACTTTCCAGTTTTTCTTATAAAATGACAAATACATTTTAAACTTCTCATCAGCTTCTTGATCACTTAAATCAATTTCAGCTATCTTAAAAAGATTGATCATTCGTAATCTTTTTTGTTCATGGAATGCTAACTCATTAGCTAGAAATTTCTCAAAATATTCTTTAGATAGCCGTTTCCATAGATCAATAGATTGCTGTTCAGTAAAAGAAAAATAATGATTGTGAGCACGAAAAAAATCTAGAATTCCTTCCTGTTCTGCATAATCATAGTCAAGCAATGTACCATCGATATCAAAGAAAATCATTTTATCCTCCTCTAATAAGCCTTTTATATGATTATATAGTTTTTTCTTAATTAGAATTAGACTACAACAATCAGTATCAGAAATGTATACTCTATACATGTGAAGTTAACATAACGTATTATTATCAACAGTAACCAAATCCCAGAAAGCTATTCATACCGAGAGTTTGCCCCCTTCTTTGTATGTAAGACTTCATGCACCCCTGTCACAACGGCATTTGGCAGTTCAAACCGTTCTCGTAGTCTACATGAAATCCTGCATATCCTTAGCGTATAAAATCCACGTTTTGTTGGCGAGACCTCAAAAAGAAGTGCGAAACGCACTTCTTTTCTTTGTAATCCCTACATATCACATTATTAATATAGTAACAATGTAATACACCCCTATAAAAATTTATTTTAGAAGACCTATTTCCATAACTGTCAGCATCTCTTTCGTCGTAAGAATGGCAGCAAATTCCTCATGCAAGTTAGCCAGTAAAATAGCATGAATTTCTTCTGCACGATAGTAAGTATCATTTGGTTCTTTCATTTCAAATGCTGCATTATCTATTTCATATAAATTTATATTCTCTCGTCTAACACATTCAAATTCTATTAAAATTAACTTCCTGTACTCGTAAATGCACTTAATCCAAATTTCCAGAAACGATAAGCAATGAAACATAGTATTATAGCAACGAATGGTGTGCACAAAGAAATCCATTTATACCCCTTATCGAAGAAAAAGGCAGCTGGGTAAAATGATGTAAAACTATATGGAATAATAAATGTTAAAATAAATGCTATAACTTTATTATAAATCGTAATCGGATACCGCGAAAAATCACTTAAACTGAATACTGCTGATACAACAGGAATGCTATCTGTCATCCAAAAAGAAAACGTAATAAAAAACAGATTTAATGCAACAAAAATAAACCCGCTGGATATAATCATGACAAGCAGCATTAATACATTTCCTACTGTTATAGCAATATCTAGATGACTAATGGAATAATAAAGAACAACTCCCCCTATTATAAGTTGGCCAAATCCATCCTGTTGAACGCGCTCTGCTACAATTTGGAATAGTGGGTTAATAGGACGGATAAGCAAACGGTCTAAATTTCCTGTCCGAATGTATTGCCATCCAATCGTCCACAAGTTATCAAAGAAAATATGATGAATTGCCCTTCCTGCAAAAGCAATTCCATAGATTAAAAGGATTTGATAAAAATTCCACCCCTTTAAAGTTTCAATATGATCAAATACCACCTTTATGAAAAAGATGGAGGCAAATTGTTGAATGAAAACAGACGAAATTCCTATGAGAAAGTCTACTTTATACTCCATCATAACTTTTAAATGCTGTTTAAAATAAACAGTGTACAAGAATGCGTACCGTTTAAAAGTATGTAACACGTCACTCACCCCCCAAATATTGTGATTTTCCGAATTGCGAGAGCCCATAAGAATCGGGCAAGAACTGCAATGAGAATGAACCATATAAATTGTGTCGCAATGGCTATGTAAGCCGCAGAACCTGAAATAGCACCTGTATAAATAGAAACAGGTATATAGACCATAGACTGAAATGGTAAGAATATACTAATCTCTTGAAACCAGTGTGGATAAAGCGATAATGGGACGAGTGCACCAGAACAGAACTGAATAATAGAGTCTCGCAGAAGGCGCAGCCCCCATACGTTAACGGTCCAGAATGCTAATATACCAATAATAAGGTCTAATTGTGTCCCAATTAAAACACCTAATATTACACTGATGATAAATAATACAAAAGACTCTAATGATTGTGGTAGTTCTATCCCTATAAACCAAATGGAAAACAGTAACATAGGAAAAGTTGTCCGAATAGAATTAGAAACTTTTTGTCCTATATCCATAGCTACCAGTTTGTCTAACAAATGGTACGGCTTCATAAGTTCCAGTGCTATGTCACCTTGTTTAATCATTCTAGCTAAATTGTCCCCAACGCCTGATACATATTGTTCCAATAATAAAGCAATCACCATATAAGTTAGCATATTAGTTAGTGAAAGTGCTCCAACAGTCTGTTTATTCTCGTAAACAGCAGTCCAAAAATAATACAACGTACATAATTTAACAATAATCGCAAATGTACCTGCCCAATACCATGCTGCATAAGAAGTATCTAGCTTTATCTGCACTTTAAGCATTTCCCAATATTTCCTCAAGGGATTCCTCACCTCCATGCTGATAAAGATCTTTAATAATCGTCTCTAATTTAGGATTTGAAATAGTCAAGTCTGATATTTTATTGTGTCTTGCAAGTTCTGAAAGCACAAACTCAGATGAAACAGTCTTTGTGTGAAAACTTAGCTCTACGTGAGATGAACTTTCTGCTTCACTTTTATGTATCACGATATCATTTTGTAATGATACAGGAATTTCAAACATTGTGTGCTCTTCTAATTCTAAAGATAGGATGCGGTTATAAGAAAAACGATCTTTAAGATCTTGTAGGTCCCCATCATACATAATAGACCCTTTATCAATAATAATAATCCGCTGGCAAAGCTCTTCTATATCCTGCATATCATGTGTAGTTAATACAACTGTTGCACCCAGTTTCTTATTCATTTCCTTAATAAAACTACGTATTTTCACCTTTACATCAATATCTAGACCAATTGTAGGTTCATCTAGGAACACAACAGAAGGTTGATGAAGAAAGGCAGCAGCCAACTCACAACGCATTTTTTGTCCGAGTGATAACTGTCGAACAGGTAATGGCATTAAAGTCCCTAAATCCAATACATCCTCAAATAAATGCAACATTTCCTGATATTTTGTTTCTGGAATCTCATAAACATGTTTTAATAGTTCAAAAGACTCTCGCACCGGTATATCCCAAGCAAGTTGTGTACGTTGGCCAAAAACGGCTCCAATATTTTTAGCATTTTCCTGTCGGTTTTTGTATGGAATAATTCCATTCACCTTAATTTCACCAGTATCTGGAGTTAAGATTCCACACAACATCTTAATAGTGGTTGACTTTCCAGCACCATTGAATCCGATATATCCGACCATTTCTCCTTTTTCAACAGAAAAAGAAATTGGTTTTACGGCTTGCTTATCATAATATTTACGTTTTATTAAAGCTTTTATTGCACCCATTAAACCTGGCTTTCGCTCTAAAATCTTATAGCTCTTCGTAACATTCTTTACTTCAATCATTTATAAATCCCCTACTTCCCCTTTTACAAATATTAGCCGTTATATAGCTAAAGTATGATAGCAATCAAATAAATTTCTTCATCCTATTACACCTGCCTTCTATAAAATAAAGATTAATTGTAAATTATAAACTAACATCCACTTCTACGAAAACGTTTGCATAAACAGAAACTAGTATAATTTTACAGGAGCATTTACATATTATCAACAAATTTAAGCAGGGTATTCATTACGCAACGAGCTAATGATGATGAAATTGGCACTGGAACTCGGGGATGTTCTAAAAATAAAATAAAATTCGAAGAAAGTCTACAAACAGTACTTGTGTGAGAAATTAAAGAGGTATTGTGGTTAAACGTTTCAATTGAAAAGATTTTATATGCAACCATTTGCAAAACTGGCCCAACGAGACAGGTAATTATTCTTACATACTTATGTAGAAACAAAAATGTACAGGCAAATAAGTGTATATTTTATAAGACAAGAGATTTTAACTTTGCATATCAATAACACTGATTACAAATAGCTATGTGTAATTCCTATATGATACATAAAGTTATATCCCTTTCCTCAAACTAGCTTAGAGATTAGTTAAAAACAGAGCTTAAGCAGTTAACAGTTGTTGGAAAGAGTTTAGCTTTAGTTAAACTAGAACAAGACTTTGGTAACTATAAGATTTCAGAAACGATTCCTATGTTTAAGGAATCACATCAATGGAAATTGATATTCGGTCAGAGATTAACTAGTGATTCTATTCCTATAGGTACAAATGTACAGGGAATTAAATAAGTAGAATTGACTAATTGTTTCTAAAACACAAAGGGCTGCCTCTGTACAAAAGGCAGCCCTTTCAAATGATTATGTTACTTCTCTAATTCAATAATAATGTCTTTTAATACCATATTCTCTTCACCTCTTAAAATAACACGCGGAGTTATAATGAGTTTTGTGGCATTCTGATTAATTTTTTGAAACGTTTTACTCAAACTCATATAAGCTCCTTCCCCTTTTCCTCCATTTCCTGCACCTGAATAACTATTCCCTAAGTCATCTTTAATTGTTAAATCAACGTATATTTCATCCCATGTATTTCTTACCTTCTCGGAAATTTCTTGGTTGTAATAAACAATAAATGACATTGGTGATATAGATAATTTCTCAATAGACACTTTTACTCCATCTTTTTCTACACTACTATGAATCAATTTCGATTTGCTTTCTGTTGCCTTTTGAGTAATTTCAAAGTTCCAATTCCCTTTTATTTCTTTTTGCTTATCTGGAATCTTAATACTGTCTATTTCCCATTTTATGTTTACAATATCTTCTTCATTCGCTTCTAGGTTACTAGCAGTTAATAATCCCACATATTTATGTTCGTCTACTTTCTTAATTCCATTGCCTCCGCCTAAGGCTGTGCCCCCTTTTATTTTTAGAGAATCAGAAGTAAACGGGTTTTCACCTAAATCTTGATTACTTTCAATAGAATAGGTTAGAGATACTGTCTTTCCATCATAAATTGCATCATGTATCGTGAATTTGACCCCATTACTTTCTTGAATAAGATTGATTTCATTCGAGTATTGCTTATAATCTTGATGAACCCCAGTTCCTTCCTCCTTATTCATTTTAACTTCATCGTGAAGTTCAGTTCCTCCCTTATCCAAAAATCTAAAGATATCTCCTATTACAGGAATACTTCCAGCAGAAGCTGGGAACGTTAATCCAAGCGTTGTAGCTATTAAGCCAACTATGATGGAGGCTATTGCTGCATTTTGTTTCCATTTTTTCATTTTTTTCTTCTTACTATGTAAAAGATTCTCGATATTCACATATTGAGGAAATGAAGTTCCATTTACTTTTTCACGAAATGCCTTCTTTATTTCTCGATCCATACACTCACCTCCGTATCACGGTCTAGAAAAATGTTATGAGCTAAATGATCTTTCAACTTTTCTTTTGCTTTATAAAGACGAGATTTTATCGTTCCTTCTTTCACATCCAATACTTCCGAAATTTCTAAGATAGATAAATCTTGATAATAAAAAAGAATAATAACGATTTGATGTTTAATAGACAATTGTTGCACAGCATCTAGAATCATCTGTGATTCTTCTTTTATGAGACAATTATGTTCTGGTGTTTTGCCATCTTTTATACGAAACCATGTTTCAGGTTGCAAAAGAGAAAAACGTTTTTTCCGTTTTTGTTTTAATGTTGTATGAATTAAAACTTGATGAAACCACGTTTTAAACGAGGCAACCTCTTCATTAAAACGATGAATAGATTTATATGTTTGTATCAGCGATTCTTGTACTGCATCCTCCGCTAACCCCTTATCATCTAATATGAGATAAGATGTTTGATATGCTCTTTGTATATAGGGCTGCAACAATTGATTAAATGCCTCATTATCCCCTTGTTTTACTTGTTGAATTAACTGTTGCTCATCCAAAGTCTCCCCTCCTTATTTTTCATTCTATATACTTATTACCATCAAATCTGAAAAAAGTTCACTTTCTTACGAATATTTACATATTTTTTCTTCCGTTGCTCGCTCTGTCATACGTCACTTTATAAGTATTATGAGAAAAAGATAAATTTACGTATTTCTTACTAAAGCTATGTTAAAGAATGAAATTGCTCTTATTCTTTAACGACTGAGCCAAGTTAGTTGAATAATTGCTTTCTAGATTCATCCATAATATCCAAACCAATGTCAGGGAATATTAACCTTTGATACCATTCTAAAGGGGATATTTTGAAATGAAAATACTGCTAATAATCTTACTCTCATTAGGATTTTTAAATTCTTCTACACTTGTTTTCGCTAGCGAGAATCAGAAGGAACATCTAATGAAAATTGTTATGGAGTTTATACCGTCAAATTCGCTACTTGTAAGCCCTGAAAATCTTTTTTCTGCAAAGCCAATTCAACTCTACGACTTCAACCAGGATGGACAGAAAGAAATAATCGTTACTTTTCAAATTAAAGCAAAAGAACAACCCTCTCCCTCCCAGTTTGGAGTAATAGTTTTAAAGAGAGAACATAATAATTGGCAAAAAATTTGGGAGACAAAAACTCAAGGCGTGAGTTTGGAGTTTTCAGGTTTAGCTGATATTACTGGTGATGGTATAAAAGAATATTTATTTGGTGTTACGATTGGTGCAGCAACAGGAAATAAACTTGAAGTTTTCCAGTGGAATAATAACTCATTCAAAAAGATTGCAGATGTTTCTTATCATAAGATGGACATTTTGAATGGAAATCAAAAAATAGGTTTAGCAGTTTGGCAGTGGTACCTTGCTGATAGCTACCTTGTAGATGTATTAAAGTGGAACGATAAAAAATTAGCTTTTGATGCTGAATTATATTCCCAATACTATCCTGCCATTGAAAAATTTTATAACGATAAAATTTCAGAAATGGATGCCTGGTTTTATTGGTATTGTCTTGCGGATGCTCAAATAAAAGCAAATATATTGGAAGAAGCCTCTAAATCCATTCAAAAAGGGCGTTCATTAGCAAAGCAATTATCGATGCCAGATGTAGTTCAAAATTTTAACGAATTAACTGCTAGACTTGAAGAAAAGAAAAAAGACTTTTCCTATGTAAAAAATCGATTAGCGTACAAAATTCCGACAGGATCCTTTCAATAGTTTTAAGCTTCTTTTTTATAGTAAATCCCCTTTTCTATGTAAATACTACGCATCACATTGCTCTCGAGATGTGTAGTATTTACAAAATATTTACCACATTAAAAACTTATATCTTTGCTATCGTCTTCTTATTTTGCTGCAAATAAAAAAAGAAGGAACAGCTATGCTGCCCCTTCTTCTTCTTATCGTACTTGTAATTCAGCAATCATATTTTCCACCTCCAATTTCCATGCATAGAGAAAGGAGGATTACAGAAGTAAGCCTCCTCCTTTTATCTCATATGAACTTTGTAACAAGTATTATTTTACAAGAATGATTATTATTTATTTTTTTGTTGTAACCATGTTTTTATTTCTAACAAGATTGGAGATATATTGTTAGAAAGATAGGTCGTTTCTTCAAATATTTCATTCATTACTTCTTCATATCTTTTTGCGTTAATGAAAAAACGTTTTGTTTTGTCTTCTTGTGGTTCTTCTCGAGTCTGAATCCAATATGCATTTGCTTCAAACTCTTTTATATTTCGGGCTACTTTTCGCTTTAGTTCAGATGAAAAACGTTTATATTTCTCGTACAATTCACATGCATAATCAAAATGTTCTCTCTTTGTTTGACCTTTTTGTTTGAGGTAAGTAAAGAGTTCTTCCTTTGATAATGGGAGCTGCGTTTCTCCGTTAATGATACAAATATGCAATAAGAGTGCATGTTCAAAGTGCATATTTCTCACCTTCTTTCTGATAAATTTACGTTAAACCTATCAGATTTACATGTTCAGAAAAGAAGATGTTATAACCAACTATGAAATTTCTTGATATATAACTGCTTAAGAAATTGAGTCAATACGGCATATCCTGCTAAAATTCCCACCAGCCATGGGAAATAGCTAAGTGGAAGTGGTTGTAATCCAACTACTGCACCTAATGGTGAGAATGGAACATAAATACCAATAGCCATAATGAATACTGTTAATAAAAGTACTGGAACAGAAGCTGTACTTTGAATAAATGGAATTTTTTGTGTACGAATCATATGCACAATCAATGTTTGCGTAAGTAGTCCTACTACAAACCAACCAGATTGGAACAAGGATTGTTTTGCAATTGTATTAGCACCAAATACATTCCACATCACAATAAATGTTATAATATCAAAGATTGAACTAATAGGACCAATACAAATAATAAAGTTACGCAAATTTGAAGTGTCCCATTTTCTAGGCTTCTCTAAGAATTCTTTATCCATCTTATCCCACGGAATAGAAAGCTGAGATAAATCATATAGCAAGTTTTGAATTAATAGATGAATAGCCAACATCGGAAGAAATGGAATAAATGCACTCGCAACTAATACGCTAAATACGTTTCCAAAGTTAGAACTTGCCGTCATTTTAATGTATTTCAAAATATTCCCGAATGTTGTACGCCCTTCAATAATTCCTTTTTCCAGTACATCCAAACTTTTTTCAAGTAAGATAATATCTGATGATTCTTTCGCAATATCTGTAGCTGTATCAACAGAGATACCCACATCGGCATCGCGCAGTGCAACCGCATCATTAATACCGTCACCCATGTAACCTACAGTATGACCATTTGCTTGTAATGCTTTGATAACACGCGACTTTTGCATTGGATTTAATTTCGCAAATACAGTTGTTCTTTCAGCTAATTGTGCTAATGCCTTTTCAGGTAAATCATCAATCTCATAACCAAGTACAGGCTCTCCTATATCCAATCCTACTTCTTTACATACTTTACGCGTTACAATTTCATTATCACCAGTTAAAATCTTAACTTGTACACCTTGTTTTTGTAATGTTTGAATTGCAGATGCTGCGGATGGTTTTGGAGGATCTAAAAATCCAATATATCCTGCAAGAATCATATCTGATTCATCTTGAATAGAATAAGCTTTCTCGTTATTAGGCGCTTCAAGCTTATAAGCCACTGCAATTACGCGCATGCCGTCTTCATTTAATTGTTCGCTCAAATACTTAATTTTGCTCATTGCTTCTTTCGTAAGAGGAAGTATTGCATCGTTAATATCCGTATGTGTACAAATAGATAAAATTTCTTCTACTGCACCCTTACAAACCATTAAGTTCATATTATTTGTATCTTTAACAACGACAGACATACGACGTCGAGCAAAATCAAATGGAATCTCATCTACTTTATGAAATTCTGTTGTATCTAATTGATGTTTTTCTTCTGTATGGTCAATAACTGCCTTATCGATAAGGTTCTTTAATCCTGTTTGATAAAAGCTATTTAGATAGGCAAGTTGTAATACACTTTTACATTGGTTTCCTGTTGGATCAAGATGACGGACTAATACGACTTTATCTTCAGTCAATGTTCCTGTTTTGTCTGTACAAAGAACATCCATTGCCCCAAGATTTTGAATTGAATTTAACTGTTTCACAATTACTTTCTTTTTAGACATCTTCACGGCACCTCTAGCTAAGTTTGCCGTTACAATCATCGGAAGCATTTCTGGTGTCAGTCCTACAGCAACTGCAATTGCAAAGAAGAACGCTTCATTCCAATCACCTTTTGAAATCCCGTTAATGAAAAACACAATAGGAGTCATGATAAGCATAAATTTGATTAAAAGCCAACTTACTTTATTAACTCCCTTATCAAAGCTTGTTTCTGGACGCTTTCCAACTACACTCTTTGCTAATGAACCAAAGTAACTATTTGCACCTGTTGATACAACCACAGCAGTTGCAGTACCACTTACGATATTTGTTCCCATAAAACATAAATTATCCATTTCAAGTGGATCGCCATTTCTTTTAGCATTAATGTTTGAATTTTGATAATTTTCGTGTTTTTCAACAGGCAAAGCTTCACCGGTTAAAGCAGATTGGTTTACAAATAAATCTTTAGCAGAAAGAATGCGGACATCAGCTGGAACAATATCACCAGCAGAAAGTTTGATAATGTCCCCAGGCACAAGATCTTCAATAGGAAGCTCCAGTGTTTGGTTGTTATTTATATCAACTTCTTTATCCGTGTTATTTGTGAATTCTTTTGTTCTCAAAACCGTAGCCGTCGTACGCACCATTGCCTTTAATTTTTCTGCTGCTTGTTGAGAACGGAATTCTTGTAAAAAACGGATGGTAGCACTTAAGACAACCATTACAGTTACAACAATTGTTCCCTTTATATCATCAGTTAAGAAGGATAAGACTCCTAAAGCCAATAATACGAAAATAAATGGGTTTTTAAACGAAAGAAGTAATTGAACATACCATGCTGGTGGCTTTTCATGTGCCACTTCATTTCTTCCGTGTGTATCAATGCGTCTTTCAGCTTCTTTTTCAGAAATTCCGTTTGGAGTTGTGTCTAAAAAAGCTAATGCTGATTGAACATCTCTTGCAGCGACTTCCACTAATATTTCATTGTTTTGCTTCATCACTTCTTGATTATGAGAAGTTTGTTTGTTTCGTTTTGGTGTACCTTTATTTGTTTGATGCATGTCCACTTTAACATCTTCAATTTGTTTTTTTGCACGTAACATTGGTAGTTTCCTCCTTTATATGTGTAGGAGGAAATTCGTTGTTTCTCGACTATCTACTTTTTTAGAGAGGGAGGAACAAGTCGTTTCCTACCTACATGATGAAATATAAATGTAAAACATATGGGTATCGGGCTTGGGTCTCCAAATGACATCGTTCCCCACCTCCTTATCCGAATCAATTATCTTGAATATACTATGTAAGGTGTAAAAGAAAGGTGCATCATTACAATAAAAAAACCTTTACTCATCAACGAGTAAAGGTTTCAATACATCATTAAACACAGCCTAATAAAACTACTTATTTTAAGCAGTTTTTATCAGTCATAATCGCACCTCTCCCTCGTTGAGCTTTAGCACTGTATAGCATAGGTTCAAACCAGCTACGTTAAAAAAGACCTTCATTCCGACCTTTCCTGTTGACCCATTGGCGTCTCTCGACATTTTTGGGCAGTAGCGTCTCTCTATACAGGAGCCTCACCTAACAGAGACATATTTAATTTCCATTTAAAATCATACGCCTTCTAAAAATAAGAATCAACACTTTTCGCAAGTTTTAAATTTGATATATATTTCAGTCACTTATCACGAATTTAAGTAATAAATTTTTTACTCAATTTTAACTTATATAGAAGTTTTATGTTATCGGTCATGAGGAAAGCACAATTCTCGTTATTTTAAATGGATTGTGATTATTAAAAGGAAATTCATTAAATGGGTTCCCATTAGGAACCCGTTTTTTGTATTTGTGTCTTAATTTAACAGGGATGGATGTACTACCACCTCCTCATCAAATCAAGGAGAATTCGTGTTTCAACTTTTGAGTCATACGAGATAGATATACCTCAACAGCATATACTAATTGAGCCCCTCTCAAACTTCCTATATTGTCTGTTAATAAGTACATATGTTTCATAACAAAAGTAAACATATTTATATTCACCTATCTTCTCCCTTTTGCATAAAATTGAATCACATATCATATTTTACACTAGACTAAAAAAGTTGGTCAAGGTAAAATTTAAAAGTAGAACACCATTTTTTTGACTACAGGAAACAATTAAACCATATTTTAGGTTTTCAAATAAAAAATACCATATTGCATTTCACAAACTAAAACAAGTTAAAAGGGGGAGGATATGTTATGGATGAATTAGAAACAGTCAAAGTGCAAAATGCGGTTACTGTGTCACACCAGGAAGGGTGGCGCCAACAAAACAGCGATCCTAGTTTACGAGAAGTGCACAAAAGTATGAGGATTCCGAAGAAAGGAAATGCCCTTCGAAAGCTCCTTGCATTTATGGGACCGGGTTATCTTGTTGCAGTAGGGTACATGGATCCTGGAAACTGGGCTACATCGATAGCTGGAGGATCTGCTTATAACTATACGTTATTATCTGTTATTTTAATTTCTAACTTTATGGCTATTATTTTGCAGGCACTATCTGCAAAGTTGGGGATTGTAACAGGAAGAGACTTAGCGCAAGCATGTCGGGATCATTATAGTAAGCCTGTATCGTTTGCTTTATGGATGTTATGTGAATTAGCTATTGCAGCTTGTGATTTAGCAGAAGTAATAGGTTCCGCTATCGCATTAAATCTTTTATTTCACATTCCTCTTGTATGGGGTGTATGCATTACTTCATTTGATATCTTACTTGTACTATTATTGCAAAATAAAGGATTTCGCTATATTGAAGTTATTGTCATTAGTTTAATTGTAACAATTTCAGTTTGTTTTGGTGTGGAACTTTTTATGTCGCAACCACAATTGAGTGAGATTGCAAAAGGCTTCGTTCCAAGTAAAGAGATTATTCAAAATCCACAAATGCTGTTTATTGCACTTGGAATTTTAGGGGCTACGGTTATGCCACATAATTTGTATTTACATTCTTCTATCGTACAAACGAGAAATTATGAAGAAACGCCTAAAGGAAAACGAGAAGCGATTAAGTTTTCAGTGATTGACTCTACTATCGCATTAATGTTGGCTTTATTTGTTAATGCATCAATTTTAATATTAGCAGCGTCTGCTTTTCATAAAACAGGACATACCGAAGTAGCAGAAATCCAAGATGCTTATCAATTGTTAAATCCGATTCTTGGAAGCGGGATTGCGAGCGTATTATTTGCAGTTGCTTTATTAGCCTCAGGACAAAATTCTACGTTGACAGGAACGTTAGCTGGGCAAATTGTAATGGAAGGTTTTTTAAATATTCGTTTACGACCATGGATTCGCCGCTTAATTACGCGTTTAATCGCAATTATACCTGCGGTAATTGTGACCTTAATATATGGAGAAAAAGGAACCACGGATCTTTTAGTATTAAGCCAGGTTATCCTATCTCTTCAACTTTCATTTGCCGTTATTCCACTTGTTATGTTTACTAGTGACAAAAAGAAAATGGGTGAATTTACAAACTCACTTTGGACCAAAGTGATCGCTTGGTTCATTGCCATTATTATCGCTGTTTTAAATGCTTATCTACTCTATACTACATTTTCAGGATAAGAGTAATCTACACTACTGAAATAGAAGAAGTCCCTTCGAAAATAAGGGACTTCTTCTATTTTCAATCTTCTTTATTAAAATGAAACGAAAAACCAACTACCATAATTAAAAACTTCCTGTTTGACCAGAAGGTTTTATAACAACTTTTTTACAATACCAGAAACACCTTGGTTACATAAGTCCCGATATAGTAGGTTCATCACTACATACTATATCAGGACTTATATTCATTTACAAAAGACTAAGCAACATAAATTTCAATTCGTTCTTTTCCTTTTCCAATATTTTTTCTTTTTAAGGTGATCTCTCCAATTTCTCCCGTTTTCTTTAAATGAGTTCCGCCGCAGGCAACTCTGGCAAATCCACTGATTTCCCATGTCCGACGCTCATTTTCTTCATCGCTAAAGCTACTAATGATATCATAGTTTGCTTGCACCAACATATTTGCCTCTTTTTGTAAAAGTGGAAAGTATGTAGATATATTTTCATCCATTTCAAAGTCGATGCGTGATTTATCCTGTGCAATATGTGCACCAATCTTATATACGTCTCCAATCCGTTTATATACGAGTTCTAAAATGATTTCTGCTGCAAAATGTAGTCGCATCAATCTGTATCTTCTATCCCAATCTATTTTCATTGTAATGATATCGTTCACACACAACGTATGTCTCTCTTCTACTGTGTAAATGATCTCCTTCTGTTGCTTTCTTGCTTGTAAGACATGATATGCTCCAATTGTTCCTGTATCACTTTCTTGTCCTCCTGAAAAGGCATAGAATATAGTTTGTTCAACAGTTAAATCAGCCCCGTCTACACTCGTAATTCGAGTTTGTAACTCAGTCAGATAAGGATTGTCCCAAAACACTTTCTTTGTCATTTTGATATCCCCTTTCCAAGTCAATATGTAATCTCCCTAAAATGTTTGTTATAGCGTAACATATGCATTGTATACTAAACAATATAAAGTGAACCTTCCATCAAATAATATAAAAAAAGCTAATCATCTATTTATATTCTGTAAATAGATGATTAGCTTTTGATTTATAAAAGCAATATATTTATTTTGTCTTTAATTGTTTCAATAAATCTTTAATTTCATTTAATTCACCTTCTATACGGTGAAGATGACTTTGCATATCATCAATTTCTTGCTCTGCTTTATAATTAATCGCAAAGTCAATAACAGATTCATGTTTGTCACGTGCAGCTTGACGGTTTTGGCTCATCATAATAACAGGGGCTTGAAATGCTGCTATAAACGATAAACATAAGTTCAACAAAATGAATGGCGGAGCATCGAAGTGTGCTCCTTTTGTGATAGACAAGCCATTCCAAATAATCCAGACACCAAGAAAACATGCAAACCAGATAATGAATCGCCAGCTACCTCCAAACTGTGCAATTTTATCAGCTAGTCGGTCTGCCCACTTTGTTCGTTGTGTATATGCACTATCAAGTTGATGAAGGATTTCTGATTCATATCGATCTACAAGTCGGTCAATACGTGTTAAGCTTTCTTGGTTTAAGTCAATATCAAAACCTTGGATTTTCGAAGCTTCTTCTTTTTGTCCTTTAATTTGATTCCAGATTTTTTGTACCATTGTACAAACCTCCTCACTTATTGAGGAGTCATCTTTCTGAAATTCACATGAAGCAGAAACTATTCTTACGCAGTAATCCGCTTCGGATATTCAGTTGTATGACTGCCTCTGATGTCGATCTTATATCTGGCTCTCCTATGCTAGGATTACTCATAAAACAGTTCCACCTCACCTTTTTTTAAAATCCTTTCTCATTATATGTTATCTCGTCTCTTCTGACTATGTGTTTATTGTAAACTATATTTTAATTATCTTACATTTTCACATAAAGAACATTCATATAAACAACAGTTTATGAATATACCCTAAATCATTCATTTCCATCATGCTTTTTTTAAGTTACCTTGTTATTTAGTAAATGAAACATACGTTGGTGGTGATCTGTTATTAGACTATTTAACTTTTCTACATGATTATGGTTGAGATGTTTCCCTAATTTCCAAGGTACTTTTTCTTTATATTGTTGATCTCCTGTAAAATCTGCCTGATTTTGTTCTTTAAGTGGAATATTACCTTCGTTCATTATTTACTCTCCTTTATACTTAAAATGGATAAATATTGACAAGGTATTTATATAATTCCTTTTTATAGCTTATTACATTCTCATTCGAATGATAAATTTCCTTTTGTATATTCTATACATTTGAAGTTTACATAACCTACCATTATCAGTAGTAAAACTTTATATTTTGATTTTGTTTATACTAGCAACATGAAATAAAATGCAATAATTATAATAGTTACCATAACTAATACAGATACCCATATAATAAATGTTTTAGGGGCTCGAAATGTTTGAAAATTAATCCCTTTTCGTTTATCAAGATAATTGATTGTTGCAAAAATAATAATTATCACTCCCAACAAAATTGAACCTAATCCAATTCCAGTAGCAAATTCATTATATAATGGTGTAAGTTCCCCACGAATGGCATGATGTAGATTCGCCACGAGAAAACCTAGACCGCAAATTGCAATAGCGGTACGTATCCAAGCTAAATATGTTCTTTCATTTGCTAAATGTTGTTGAATATATTTAGAATCTATGGTTTCTGATAACTTTACTTTTGTATTAGACTGTTTCATCAAAGGTTTCCCCAATCAATCAGAGTTTTATGAACAGACAACATATCCTTTTTACGTCTGCACCATACAATAAACGATCTTTCAATGATACAAACAATAATAGATACTAATTGAGCAATCCTTATATAAGAAGTTAACATCAAACTATCTAAATACAATTTACACTGTAAATTAGTGATTTAAACCATAATAAGAAAAAAACAAGGTAAGCACCATTTTATTTTTCAAATAGCACTTTCCTTGCTTTTTTCCCTTATCAAAGTTGTTACCTGAAATTTTAGCTATATCTCTAGAAAAGCCTCAGATATCTATATTTGACGTGATTCATATTCATCACAACTTACATTTAAGAAACTCTATGATTTTTTGAATTATGTCTTCGTTTCTCTGATAGTATGTCCATTGATCACATCTTACAGATTCTAACAATTCATTTTTTTGCATCATAAAAAGATATTAGGAAATGGTTGATTAAGAAAGGTTTTCTTGTTCTTGAGTTTGAATATAATAATATCTCCTATAAAACAAATTAAATATTCTCAATCCCCTTCTAATAATTGTATATCTAATACCCTCTTGAATATTCAAAATTATTCTATTTAGTGAATTGCTATCCATCAACATTTAAATAAAATAATTAAAAGTAAAGATTGATTCAAACTACTCATATTAACAAAGACTTACAATTATTTTTTATCTCTAGCCAAATTACTTTTATTTTTTCCGTATAACGTATAAATAACTAGTCCAATCAACATCCAAACTACAAAACGAATCCAAGTAATTTCAGGAAGACTAACAATAAGATACAACGAAAAACAAATTCCAATTAATGGGATAAAAGGAACTAAAGGAGTCTTAAATTTCCTTTCTAAGTCCGGTCGTTTTTTTCTTAACACAATGATAGATGAACAAATTAGAACAAACGCCGATAACGTACCAATATTAACTAATTCAGCCACTTCACTTATAGGAGTAAAACCCGAGATAATCGCTGTAATAACCCCAATTATCACAGTCGGACGATGAGGTGTTTTGTATTTAGGATGCACTTTTGTAAACCATTTTGGCAATAATCCATCTCGACTCATTGCAAACCAAATTCGTGAACCTGCAAGTGTGAACGAAAATAAAACAGAAAGTATGCCTGTAATAGCTGCAGCAGAAATAAATAAAGTAATCCATTTTAATCCTGCATCACTAAAAATCTTAGCTACTGGTGCAGCATTATTCAATGTATAATATGGTGCCATCCCTGTAATCACTAAAGACATTCCAATATACAGACATAATGCAATAATTAACGATATAACTACAGCCCTTGGTAAATCACGTTGTGGATTTTTTGCTTCTTCTGCTGCTGTAGTTAATGTGTCGTAACCAAATACAGCAAAAAATACAAGAGCAGCACCACTCATTACACCCTTGAATCCAAAAGGCATAAAAGGATGCCAATTAGTAGAATCAATATAGAAACTCCCTACAGCAATTACTACTAAAATAATACTTAACTTAATGATAACCATAAGGGTATTAAATTTAGATCCCCATTCCATGCCTAATGTCAATAAACCGGCAATAGCAAGACTTATTATCATTGCAATTAAATCTACCTTATGCCCCGCACCTGTACCTGGAGCCCCTTGAGCCCAAATAGGAATATGAATTCCAATTTGTTGAAGTAGTTCTTGCATATAACCAGACCATCCAATAGCAACTACTCCAACTACTAAAATATACTCAAGTAAAAGATCCCATCCAATTAACCAAGCTACCCCTTCCCCCAGTACAGCATAGCTGTAGGTATATGCACTTCCAGCAACAGGGATGAGTCCAGCAAATTCCGCATAACATAATGCAGCCGCTGCACTAGCTAATCCTGCAATGATAAAAGATAAAATAACTGCAGGTCCAGCGTGTTTAGAAGCTGCTACCCCCGTTAACACAAAAATACCTACTCCAATAATACCACCTAAACCAATTGCAGTAAGTTGCCACAACCCTAGAACTCGATTCAATCCATTACTTTTTCGACCTTCTTCTTGTAAATGGTCTATAGACTTTTTTCTAATAAATGCATTCACTTCATGTCCCCCTACTATGATGTCTAAAAACAAGATAAATTAATTAGAATTTTAATTATTTTATCATAATTGAACATTCTTGTTCAATTCTCTCGTCAATAGATATAAATATAAAAAATATGGTAATCCATTGACTAACACATCCCATTTTATATAGGACTCTTATGTTAATTCACAAGTCCTATACACTACATTATGTATACGCCTACGTACAAACCTTCTTTTGAAAGTTATACTTCTAATCTATTTTCTAAGAAATATTGGCTATGTCCCTTTGGATAATCATATATCAAATTCATGTGTGGTTAACATAACCTCTAATTATCAGTAATCAATATATCTAGAAATCGATAAAAAACCTCTCCAGATAACTAAAGGAACTTTTCATTTACATGTCCTAGATTATCAGAAGCGAGAAATCTTTATATACCAAACTAAAAACTACGTTTTATTATGCACAGCGGGTTTATGTCGTTCAATCATACAAGTAAAATATTGGTTGTTACCACCGTTACGGTGAACTGTAACACGACTAAAAAAAGAGAGCAGGTTATCTACTCTCTTATGATACCTCATTATGCCGAGGAGATTGCTCAACACTTCCCATTCGTCTAAGTTTATTCCACCCTACCGCTATTCCTCGAATAGAAGAAAGTATGGATTTGATTACAACGTAAGTCATAAATTGACGATAAATAAGGCGTTGTAAAATTAACCAAACTAGTGGTTTAGGATTTTCCTTTTCTAATTTAAAGGCAAAGAGTGAAGCAAAAAGGTCAATTCCAAAGAATAAAAGGTAAAATCCCAAAACTTTTAGGGGATGACTACTAAATATACCCATAATCATTAATAGATCTGCTAATGGAGAAATCGACTGCAAAATAAATTGGAATATCCACATATTTGGTAGCGCAACAAATCCTAATGTTTTATGCTTTACATTAAATAAGGCTTTTCGATGCTTCCAAAGACACTGTAGTGTTCCATACGTCCAACGATAACGCTGTTTAATGAGACTTTTCACATCTTCAGGCGACTCTGTATAGGCATATGCTTTTTCTTCATACACAACTCGATATCCTTGACGCAAAAGAGTTAGAGTAAGATCCGTATCTTCCGCAAGTGTATCTTCACTTAAATATCCCGCTTTTTTCACACGTTTCTTATGCCATGCTCCGATAGCCCCAGGAACTACAGTGATACAATTTAACTCATCAAAGGCTCTTCGCTCTAAATTAAAACCTGTAATGTATTCAACATGTTGCCATGTAGTCAACAGATTTCGTCTATTTCCCACTTTAACATTACCTGAAACTGCCGCTACGTTATGATCTTCAAAATGTCTAACCATTAAAGAAATAGCATCTTGAGCAATAATGGTATCAGCGTCTAAAGAAATAACAACTTCTCCCCGTGATTTTTTGAACCCTAGATTCATCGCGGAGGATTTACCACCATTTTCTTTTTGAATTAAACAAACTTTAGGATGTTTATGAAATGCTTCTTGGATTGCTTTTGAAGTACCATCTTTTGATCCGTCATCAACAATAATGATTTCAAAATCATGATAATCACTATCCAAAATAGAACGAATCGTCTTAGCAATAACCTTTTCTTCATTATATGCTGCTATCACAACACTAACGAAAGGTTGATAAGCAGAGTTAGTAAAAGAACGAGATGTAGTTCTCCTTTTTTGCTTAAACGCAAAATAAATTAAAAATAGAAACCGGAAAATACCTAATCCAATAGCAATATAAAAAATAGTCGTTAATGTGTGATTAAAATATCCCGCTCCTGAAAAAACAGCTCGATCAAAAGGTAGGTACGACTTATCATTAGAGGAAACAGAAGGCATAACATCATCCCGTTTTTTACCCATCAAATCTGAAATCGTCACAAAACTATATCCGTGTTTTTTTAGATCTTCAATAATAATTGGCAACGCCTCTACCGTATGGGTACGATTCCCACCTGCATCATGAAGGAGAATAACATGTCCCTCATCATTATAAATAGGTTTAAGAACACGTTTTACCAATTCATTCGTCGATGGTTGCGTCCAATCTTCAGGATCAACTTTTTCCCCGACCATCGTATAGTTCATATTTTGAGCACGCAAAATAGGTAGTATCTCATTTGGTAAATACGGCTCAGCATCTGCTTCGTATGGCGGTCTAAATAAAGACGTAGAGTGGCCAGTTATTTCTTGAATGAGTCGCTGAGTTGTATTCAACTCCACTTTTGTACGTAGTGGAGAAGTATCTGCTATGTTAGGATGTGTAAAGGTATGATTGCCAATTTCATGTCCTTCGTCATATATCCTTTTAATAATACTGGTATTTAATTGAGCATTTTCACCAACGACAAAGAAGTCAGCTTTTATTTTATACTTGTTCAGTATATCTAAGATTTCCGGCGTGTAATGAGGATCAGGTCCATCATCAAATGTTAGTACTACTTGTTTTCCTTTCGGTTGTCCATAGCGCTG
Organism: Bacillus sp. S2(2024); assembly: GCF_050474045.1. Classification (NCBI taxonomy): domain Bacteria; kingdom Bacillati; phylum Bacillota; class Bacilli; order Caryophanales; family Bacillaceae; genus Bacillus; species Bacillus sp. S2(2024). The sequence goes on along the minus strand of NZ_JBFLUS010000003.1, from coordinate 1,424,679 downwards.
CACTTGATATGAAGCAGGAAGCGACTGATACACTTCATCTGTAAGATAATTATCTTTGCCTACTTGGAGATCCCTGAATCCATTTTGCCCTGCACTCGTAACCCTTAAGATTTCTCCTTGTCCAGAATAACCTACTTGATCTATACTAGTGATTTTACGTAATGAGCTCGGGTCATTTTGTATCCCTATAGGATCTTTTAATGATTTCCATACAGTAGGGTCTTCTGCTCCTAATCTCCAGAATGCAAATCCTTTTGCATTATTTTTCGATGCAATTTTCATTTGATTGTAGAGAGTAACACCATCTAAAAACCAAACAACATGTTCGTGTGCTCCTTCTTTATATCGAAAATATGGGTTTCCACTTGTCTTATCCCATTGAATTTTTAAATTTGAATCATGAACCATCTTCATGACGTCTGAGAAAGTTAAAGACTCAGCGAAATTTTTGCTATCCACTGCCCAATCATATCCATAGTTCCCGAAAGCGACTATAAGTTTTTCTGAGGGAATATCTAAATGATTAAGTGTATCCTCAAACCATTTATTTGAAGCAATTGGTCCAGGATCCCCCCCTTCATAGTGTTCATCATACATCATGACAATCATGCGATCTATTTCTTTAGCTAATACTCCATAATCAAAGGCATTATCATCAGTAGGAACATCTTCTGTTACAAGCAAATGATGTTGGTGAAACACAGTAGTAAGTTCTTTCATAAAATTCGTTAATTCATTTCGATCTTCCTCAGGTATTGACTCAAAGTCGATATTAACACCTGCAAATTGATTAGCTTCGATTTGTTTTTCTAAATCATTAATAAACTTTGTCTGTACATTAACAGGAGCATGCAACAACTTATCAATCACTGCGCCATCAGGACCAGAAGTTTTTTGAGTAAAGTTGTTGATTAAAGGCATAATTTTTACATGATTCGCTTTCGCTAACTGCACAATATCAGGTTTAATCTCACTACTAATTGTTAAATCTGCATTTAAGTGATACCATTCCGGTACTAACATGGTTAATGAACGGATATTATCCTTTAAAGAGGTCGTACTATTTTCATCCCAGTTTACATAAAAGCCATAAACTTCTTTAGACTGCTTACTATTAGCTCCTGAACTTTGAGAGTATTTCGTGCCATCTATTTGGGCATTAGAGTACTTAGATTCTTCATTTTTTAATTCTTCCTGTAACTGCTGATCACTGAGTTTTTCATTAATAGACACGATTTTTTCATTTTGATTTCCAAAAAATTTCATATGCGGGAAATTCACAGTTGATAAAATACTGCGAGAGAAAAAATAAAAAACAATAATCATAATAATTATCGCGAGACATAGAAACCAATTGAAAAATATTTTTCTTCTTCCTTTAGCATCATAAAAAATAACTTTAGGCTGAGCTTTCTCTTGTTGCGTTTTTTTCTCTATCATTCTTTTAATATACTCCTTTTCTTTCCTCCTAGTACAAACATAAAATATTTTACTAGTTGGTGACTTCCAGCTTAATTGATTGTTGCAAGTAATTATGATGCAAAAAAACAAACTAGAATGTTCTTGCTCATTGTACGTTGCAAACATGTATACTTTCTCTTTCACTTCTAGAACAACCGCTAATAAGGATTAGATAGACTGAGGATAAATATCATATATCATGCATTAAACTGTTTCTCAATTCCTCTTATATAACATTCGAACCAACGAAACATTTTGTGGGGGTAGTTTTCTTGAAACCCATGCATTATTTGACTCTCAAAATAACCCTACAAATTCCAAAAGAAATTTACATCTACCACCCATTAGATATCCCCTTCCTCTATTTAATATAGAAACATTTCACACAAATAAAGCACCTATTTTTTGAAATTTCACTTAACAACTTGAATATTGAAAGTAATTCGATTATATTCTAATTAGATATATATCAAAGTAGGTGAATTCTAAATGCAATTATACAAAATTGTTGATTTTCATAAGGCGTTAGGTGATCTTACACGGGTTCGTATTATTGCCCTGCTCCAACAAGGTTCTTTGAGCGGACAAGAGATTGCTGGGAAGTTAGGGCTCAAGCCACCAACGATTACACACCATATCACGAAGCTGCGAGAGGTTGGACTTATAAAAGAACGCCGTGATAAAAATACTATCTATTTTTCCCTTAATACAAAAATATTAGAAATGAGTGCTAAGGCTATTTTTACTGTAGGAACAGGAGGTGATTCAAACATGGAAATGTCGGTTACTGAAAAGGAACGTTCAGCTATTATCAATAATTTCTTCACAAAAGATGGAAAGCTGAAAAACTATCCTGCACAACGAAAGAAAAAGCTTGTCGTACTTTCGCATATGATCAAAGGGTTAGAATTCGGTAAAGTTTATCAAGAGAAAGAAATCAATGAATATTTAAAGCAGTTTCATGAGGATTATGCAACATTAAGACGTGAGCTTATTATGTGTCAATATATGTACCGAGAAAATAATCAATATGAGTTAAACCCCGTTGAGATATGGTGGTTGAAGTAAAGGGTGTCACCCGACGCCCTTATTTTTTCGCCCAACTAATTAGATGATCATAAAATTAGATAAGTATAAAATAAGGAGGATAGATATGATTATTTCATTTATAAATGAAGAAAAACAATATCGGACAAGAGGTACCATTTGAGATGTACCTCTTGTCTTGTAAAGACTTTCTCCTGTTTATCAAAAATAAAAAGCCCTTATCTTTTACAAATCTAAGGGCTTTTCATGCAACAAAATACGTTTATGTTACTATTGGATACATTATCTCCTATTCCTTTGCTAAATGCCACTTAATGATATGTCCAGCATGCGTAAGACCTCCCCCAAACCCATAGAGTAAAAGAGTATCCCCATTTTTTAGCTTTCCTTCGTTCATACCTATGTCTAATGCTAATGGAATGGAGACAGAGGAAGTATTCCCCATATATTCTACACTTGTTAATGTTTTATCTAGTGGGAAACCTGATCTTTCACATATAGATTCAATCATCCGTAAATTAGCACTATGTGGAACAAACCAGTTCACTTCATCCAGGTGTAATTCTGCTTGACATAACAATTCTTTAATACCAATTGGTAGCGTGCGTGCTGCCCACTTATATACTTCTCTTCCGTTTTGCACCATCTTTCCATGTGTTCTCAAACGGTTCCCAAACATGGTAGTAGATAAATTCGTACGATATACATGCATGCCCCCTTCCCCATTTGTCCCAATATGGGTAGCTATGAAACTAGACAATTCTTCATCTTTCTCGACTAAGACAGCTGCAGCTGCATCTCCAAATAAGATACATGTAGTTCGATCTGTATAATCTGTAACTTTAGATAAGGTTTCTGTCGTTATAACTAAAATCTTGCGATGAAGACCAGATGTAATCAAACCATTCGCCAGATGTAATCCATAAGTAAAACCAGCACAAGTTGCATTGAGATCAACAGCACCTGTATGTTGAATATTAAAATACTCTTGTATTTGACAAGCTACACTTGGAAAAGCGTAGTCAGGCGTAGTTGTTGAAACAAGAATACAATCCACATCGACAAGATTTTTATGATAACGTTCCACTAAATTTTCAATGGCTTTAAAAGCTAATGTAGAGGCATATTCGTTATCACCAGCAATTCTTCTTTCCTTCATACCAGTTCTTTGTATAATCCATGCATCATTTGTATCCACTATTTTTTCTAAATCATCATTGGTCAGTTTTTTTTCAGGTACATAGGTACCAATAGCTGTAATTCTTGCTTTTGATTGCATTCATTTATCCCCCTTACTGTTTTTATACATGTATTTATAATCAGATATTAGTATCAAGTATTAAATTTATCAATATTCAAACATGGAAATTAAATAACTATACTATCTGGTTATGATATAGAGAGACTCAAGTTCAATACTCAACAAATTAAAGAAATTATTCCACATCGTCCCCCCCTTTTTATAAATAGAAAAACCTTTTTGGTTTAAAATCCCATCTATGTCTAGCCATTTGTAGTCAGGAACAAAACTTGTTAACCATATAATATTTTTTACATTTCTCTTACTCTGCTGTGATTGTCAAAAGTTACTTCTCTTCCATGTATTTGTATTACTCTTAGCTGGATTTCTACTTTCCCCTCGCGAATTAAACGTTTCAATTCAAATCCAAAAATAGGTTTAACAAAACATTTCCTATTCATTTTCAAGAATATTTTGACAAACATGTTAGTAATGACTAATATGAATGGAGTGAATACAATTGTGCAATGCAAATGATTTAGGTATAAAAGCCAAATTTATTCGTAGCTTTACTGATAAAACGAGGCTTCAAATTCTCCAGTATATGATGGATGGCGAAAAAACGGTATCTGAAATTGTAGAAATAACCAATGGGAATCAATCAAATATATCCCAACATCTGAACTTTCTAAAAGAATGCGGCATTATCCTTGGAAGAAAAGAAGGAAAGTATGTCTACGATTCTTTACGAAATGCACAAATCGAACAGTTACTCACGATGTTTGATGTTGTATTTCATAAAGTACAGAACGAGGTAGCATCATGTGATAAATACGAAACAAGTAATCTATAAGGAAGAAATGAAAGGGGATACATATGAAAAAGATTCGTAACATCACACTACTGATGATTGTCAGCATAATCGTATTTTTAAGTGCATGTGGAGAAAAAAAATTGGAAAACTCATTGGACTGGAAAGTAGAGAAGTTTTCGTATACCGATCAAAACGGAAAACCTTTTGGTCTTTCGGACTTAAAAGGAAAAGTATGGATAGCAGACTTTATTTTTACAAGTTGTGAAACGGTTTGCCCGCCTATGACAGCCAATATGACAAAACTTAAAAACATGTTGAAAAAAGAAGGAATCAAAGATGTAGAATTTGTTTCATTCAGTGTAGACCCTACTGTGGACAAGCCAGAAAAAATGAAAGAGTTTATGAGACGCTATGATACCGATATGTCTAATTGGCACTTTCTAACAAACTATACACAAGAAGAAATCACTGCTTTTGCCAAAAGTAGCTTTCAAGCATTTGTAGATAAACCAGCAAGTACAACACAAGTCATTCACGGAACAAATCTCTATCTTGTAGATAAGAACGGAACTGTCGTAAAGAGCTACTCAGCCCTTACCAATACACCGTATGAAGAGATTATTCAAGATATTAAAACGATTCGTTAATCCATAATAGAAACCAAATGTAGATAAAAATGAATATACTGGAATTAATAAAATATAACTGAAGGAATGGAATATTATATATAGCATATGAAAAAAGGAATCATAACATTGATTCCTTTTTTCATAGTTTTATTAACATTGATGTGTACGATATACTATAAAGTTATTTCCCTATTTGATATAGTCTTCATCATTACAAGTTTAGAAATCTATGCACTTCATGACGAAGCTATCCTTTTTCTCTATTTGCCTTAGTCATGCTTATGTTTATGTTTATCTTTTTTATCTTTTTCTTTTTTATCTTTTTCTTTTTCTTTTTCTTTTTTTTCTTTATCTCCATCATGACCTGAGTTTTCACTCTCATTTTCTTTACTATCGTCCTGTTCCGGATTTTGAGCTTCCGGTGAAACAACTGCGGATGGCGCCATGGACGGAGCTGCTGCTGGCGGAACAGTGTCAGGACTAACTCCATTAATGTATAGCTCATTATTCATTTGATATACGCTGCTCGGCTGTTGGAATCTAGCTGTGCCTGTTCCAAATGTTTGCATCATTGCTTTAAAAATAAGGTGTGAGATTTTTGTTGTATCTCCGAGCATATAATTACCTGAGCCATTTTTCGCATAGCCAGTCCAAACAGCCATCGTATATTGTGGTGTATAACCGACAAACCAACTATCATTTGTCGCTTTAGATGGATAGCCGAACTGACTAAGTGTCTTGTCATCAAAGTTTGTTGTTCCCGTTTTCCCTGCAATATCAAGACCTGGTACATTAGCTGCTGTACCTGTTCCGTTAGATGCATTCACTACCCCACGAAGCATATCGGTAATCATATAAGCCGTATAGTCATGCATAACGCGTTTACCTTTCGACTGAAAACTTATTTCTTTACCGTCTGGGAAAACAACCTTTGTAACGAAATGCGGTTTTGTATACACACCATCGTTTGCAAATGCACCGTATGCCCCTGCCATTTCAAGAGGAGACACAAGGTTACTTCCAATTGCGTAAGACTCATAAACCTGATTACCGGAAAACGTAATTCCGAGTGATTGTGCAAACTCTTTTGCTTTATTCAAACCAACTTCCTGTAATGTCTTCAAAGCTGGAATATTACGTGACTCTACTAAAGCATTTCGTATAGACATAGGACCTTTATAATCCGTATAAGCGTTTCGTATAGGTTTTCCATTTGAGTAATGATACTGTTCGTCCACAAGTTGGTGGTACGTTGACCATTTTAAATTTTCAATCGCTGGACCATAATCAAAGATTGGTTTAAACGTCGAACCTGGTTGACGGTTTATATCAATAGCGAAATTATTTCCTCGAAATGTTGCCTTGTATTCATTACGGCCACTTCCAATAGCACGCACTTCACCCGTTTTCGAATCCATAAACGTAAAAGCGGCCTGGAAACGATCGTTCGGATAACTCACAATATCTTGTGTATTCATGATTTTATCGGCATACTGCTGCGCTTTCGGGTCAAGTGTCATATAAATTTGAAGACCATCCGTACCGATATTGACGTCTTTCAACTTGTCTTCAACTTCTTTTGTTGCAGCATCCAAAAACGCTTCATAAGGCATACCTTCTTGATTGGTTTTCGGAACAATACCTTTCGTTACCGGAACCTTCATTGCATCCTGCATTTGTTGCGCTGTGATATAACCTTGTCTATGCATAGAGCTTAAGACAAGGTTACGACGCTTTGTCGCTGCTTCCTCGTTTTCCGGTTTAGACGGATCGTAGTTATTCGGGCTTTGTGGCAGCCCAGCTAACATGGCAGCCTGGGGAAGCGTCAATTTTTTCAAATCATTCGCTTCAATACCGTAGTAATTTTTCGCTGCAGCAGCAACGCCGTAAGAGCGGTTTCCAAGATTAATTTTGTTCAAGTACATTGTTAAAATATCTTGTTTGGAATATTTTTGCTCCAGCTTATACGCCAAGTACCATTCCTGTATTTTTCGTTTTAACGTTTTTTCTGGAGACAAAAATGAGTTTTTAATAACTTGCTGTGTAATGGTACTTCCACCCTGAGATCCAAAGTTCCCAGTCAAGTTTTCCAAAATTGCTTTACCAGTTCGCTTTATGTCTATGCCATGATGTTCATAAAAATGAGAATCTTCTGTAGCAATAAATGCTTGTTCCAACACCTTTGGAACTTGATCATAAGTAATTTTTGTTCGTTTTTCCTTTCCATATTCATAGATAAATTTTCCGTCTTTATCATAAAACTTCGTAGATAGTGGATCCTCCAATTTTGAGGCCTCTATTTTTGGAGCGTCTTTAATCATAGAAAAAAACATAACAACTCCTGCTCCTACTATACTGAGGCCAATCAGCAAACAGGCAAGTAAGACCTTTTTCAAAAATAATCCTTTTTTGGAGGACTCTCCACTTTCTGTTTGTTTTTTCTTTATTTGTTTTCGTTCCTCACGAGAACGATACGTCTCTGTCATTATTCTTCTCTCCTGCGTTTCGTTTACGTATGAAAATTGTAGACTATGTTAAGTAAGCCCCTTTGTTAGCTTACCGTCTACTAAATTATGAGTATTATATTTGACCTAACACTTTCTCATCTATAACGCGTATGTAACGTACTAAATAGGAATTTATTATATAATCTCCTTCGTCACTTTTCGCAACAAAAAACTTGTCATGTTTCACCTTTTCTAAGACTTCTTGTATAACCTCTTCCTTTTTAGCATCTAATCCTTTTATTATTTTTTCTTTTTTAATATCATTATCCAAAGTATAGCAAACAGTAAATTCCTTCAAGTTAAATCTCCCTTTCTAGTACGGTTTCCATTGTTTTAAGTAGAAGTGAATCTCTATTTATGCAGACCATTATATGCGTAAAATTCATATACAACATACACACTTAGTTATCTCTCAATTTTGTTTTTCATAGGCTTCATACAAGAAACAAGCTCCCTTATCGCTTCCTTCCATCCATCTATACTTATTTCGCAAGGAACCTTATTTTTAAGGGGGTCGTAAGAGTTTTTTCAGAAAAAATTCTTATGAATTCCCAAAGAATGTAGTTTATCCCGCTACTTTAGGGCAGTAAGACTCCCACCTCAAGGTTTAAAAAACAAGGAAGATAGGTGGGAGATGAAGCCCCCCACTAATGGAAGATTCACTTTATCCCCTGGATAAAAAATGCTGGATATGTGTTAAGGCTTCTATAACAATTTTTTATCCATATACAGAAAATGAAAAGCAGATAATCATCTAATATATAGTAGGCAGTTATCTGCCTTTTTCTTTTAATAGACTTTTTCAATTCTGGGAATCTCTCTGAAAGTAATTGTGCCGTTTTCACCCTTACAATTTTCCATTTGAATCGTATGGACTTCTTTTAAACAGGCTTGTTCATCTCCTACCAGTTTCTTCGTTTGAATGCAATATACGCGCGGGTCTTCACCAAACTTCGCCTTCGCTTCCTCATACGCATACTCCTCTACTGTAAATGTAAACGAAAACTCTGGCCACGGATTGTCGTACACACGCTCTTCCGGCAATTACGGATGTTTGGTATAATTTAGAATGTAATATATATAATTACATTTTATAAACTTGTTATATTTAATACATTCAAAAGAGGAGATAGTATGAATATTAGTATTGTAGATGATAACAAAAATATTCTAGATCAAGAACTTAATTTATTAAAATCCATACTTAGTAAAGAAGGTATCATTTCTGAAATAACCACTTTTACTTCGGGAGATTCTTTCTTGTTTGCTTTAGAAGACAAGATGTTTGATTTAATACTTCTAGATATAGAAATGCCAGATATAACTGGAATAGACATAGCAAAAATTATAAGAAAGAAAAATAAAAATTCATTAATTATTTTTATAACATCACATTTAGAATTCGCTATTGATTCTTATGAATTAAATATTTTTCGGTATATTCCAAAAAGTAGAATGGAGGAAAAGTTGCCTCTCGCTCTTAAAGATGCTATTAAAATAATAAACTTACAAAATAAAAACTGTTATACTATTCAAACTAAAACAAGGTTTCAAAAAATACCTTTGAATAGCATCTTATACATATATAAAGATGGGAAAAATTCAGTTTTTGTCACTGAAGATGATTCCATTAAAGTGAGGAAGCCCTTGGCTGCAGTTTTTTCAGAAATTAATTGTAAAGAATTTTTTTACATCGACAAGGGAGTTATTGTTAATTTATTACATATAATAAAGATCAAAGATAATATGGCTGTTTTAAAAAATAATGAAATTTTATCAGTAAGTAGAAATCATATTAATGAATTAAAGTCTAAAATTCATATGTTTTGGGAAGAGAATTTGCTATGATATTTTGGGAGTTAGATTATTTAACTTCAATTTTTTCAATTATAATTGGTTACAGGGTATTAAATTTATTATTACCAATTCGATTTAACAATAAACAAACAATTGGATATGAAATTTGTTTCTCTATTCTTTTATCATTGATTATTTGCATTCTGAATATTGTTGAATTACCGGTTTTATTAACACTTTTGTTTTGTATTATTTTTTTTACAGTTACTTCAATATTTTTATATAGTACTAAGATGAAATTTATATTTTCTTTCGTATCTTTTTATTTTTCTACGATTTTATTGTGTAATAGCGTTGCATTTGTTATTACGAATGCAATAAATAATTATAATGGTTGGAATACATATAATCACTCAACGAGTTACATATTTATTATTTACATAATTAGGATTACAGAAATAATAATTTTTTATCTCTTTTATAAAACTATTTTAAAAAAATATGATGTAGACGCTATTTTAACAAAGTACAAATACTTCTTATCGATTGCTATTTTAGGCTTAGTTACAGCTTATTTTGTTACAAAAAAATCATTTATTTATGTGAATCAAGGGATTGTATCAAGTTGGATTGCATTCATTATTTTAGGAATATTAACACTGTTTTTAATCATATTATTTTTTACTAATTATGAAAAAGAAGAGGAAAAGAAAATAATTGAGTTCAAAAATAAGATGTTACAAGAAGATTTTGTTAAAATGCGTGAACTTTATGAGAATAACGCTAAAACTTATCATGATTTAAATAATCATATGACAATTTTGTATAAATTAATTAAAGGCGGTAAAAGTGAACAAGCGTTGGATTACATCAATAATATATCAAAACCCATATTGAGTAATTATGGACAAAATGTTTTTACTAACAATACCATTGTAGATTTTGTAATCAACAATAAGCTGGAAATAATTAAGGAAGAAAAAATTCAAAATACTATTGAGGTAGAAATTCCCCAAAAATTGAAAATAGCTGATAATGACATTGTAGCTATACTTTCTAATCTTATTGATAATGCGATCGAAGCATGTCAACATATTGAACAGTTTGATAAACGTTGGATAAAGATTACAATAAAAAAAATTAATGAAATGATTTTTTTGAAAATAGAAAACAGTATTTCAATTAAACCAAAGCTTTTAAATAATCACTTTTTAACTACTAAGAAAGATAAAAAATTTCATGGATGGGGTTTAAAAAGTGTAACATCTATAGTAAATAAGTATGAAGGATATATTAGGTATGAATATACAAATAAATCATTTAATGTAGTAATATCTTTGTCAGATATTGATAAGCTAAATTAAATATTAAATGAAAGTAGCTGAATTATTACTCATAAAAAAATTGTCTCCAGTTTCTTATTTTTGTTTGTATGGTTACTTACAATTATATAGAACGAGGCGTTTTTTTGTACGTAAAAAGAGGGCTGCCTATAAGTCGGTTTCACCGATTTATGGGACAGCCCCTTTGTAATAGTTTAGATACTATAATTCCTTATGTTGAGTGGCATAAATAGCAATCAATATAGAATCCCTAAAACTATTATTATCAATTTAAAAATAAAATATTTTGCGATTAAATTTCCCATTCATCAAAAATAATTTTATAGTTCATCAGTAAAAGAAGATAATGGAACATAATATTCTTCCTCATTTTCCTCTCCAACACTTAATCTTTCAGCTACTTTTTCAATAGTTTCTAATTGAAAGAGCTCCTGCAATGTGATACGAATTTTAGTTTTCATCTCTATCATATTAACTAATCGAATTGCTTTAAGAGAATTTCCACCCATATCAATAAAACTATCTTTCACGCTAAGATGACAAATGTTTAATACATCTTGGAAAATATCAAGTGTAATTTGTTCCCATTCATTTTTAGGTAGTACCTGTTGTTCTTTTCCTTTGAATTCCGGTACTGGTAAAGCCTTAGAATCAATCTTCCCGTTAATAGTTACTGGTAATTCTTTAAGGCGTATGAAATATTGTGGAATCATGTATTCCGGTAATTCCTCTCGAAGAAAGCTCTTAATTTCTTCCTCATTTATGTCTTCATCTTGAATTAAATAAGCACATAAATAATCAAAACCATTATCATTTCTTAGTAAAATTGTTGCATTCTGTATACTGTTTAATTTTTTCAATCGATTTTCAATTTCCTCAAGCTCTATTCTAAACCCATTTAACTTAACTTGTTTGTCAATCCTTCCCAGATAAATTAAATTACCTTCATTATCCCATTTTACTAAATCACCAGTTTTATAAAATCTTTCACCATTGATATCTTTATCAATTAAAAATTTATCTTCATTCAGTTTATTGTTATTTAAATATCCCCGAGCTAATCCTGGTCCTCCGATATATAGCTCTCCTGGAATGCCTATTCCACAAATCATATTATCCGATTTAACTACTGCAGATGTATTAGTAATAGGTTTACCAATCGGTATTTTTTTATTGAAATCAATACTATTATCAATTGGATAGAATAAGGAAAATGTTGTTGCTTCGGTCGGACCATATACATTGTATAGTTTTAAGGATTCCTTTTTGTTTTCCATTAATCGCTTTACATGTTTATTAGAAGTAGCTTCTCCGCCAAAATAAAGCTGCTTCAATGAATTAAATATTGTTGGATCAATTTCTACATATTGATTAAATAACGCGGTTGTGATAAACATTGTATTTATTTGTTTTGACAATATATTTTCTTTAAGCAATTCAATATTAGATAAAACCTCTTTATCAGCAATATGCACATATCCACCATTTAATAGTGAACCCCAAATTTCAAAATGAGATGCATCAAATGATAATGAGCCTGTCTGGAGTATTGAAACACCAGAAAAATCAGCATAATTAGCATCTTTTACTAACCTAATTATACTTTTATGTTCGATCATAGTTCCTTTAGGATGACCTGTTGTCCCAGAAGTGTAAATTACACAAGCTATATCATTCGGATTCATATCTAGTGATTGGTATACGTTCTCCTCAATTGTTGTAAATTCTAGTTTATTTGTATTAATCATTAAAACTGAATCATCAATAAAATTAGCTAATCTATCATCCTGAACTAAAACAATCTTTAATCCACTATCACTGATAAGATAATTAATTCTATTTGGCGGATAATCTGGATCTATTGGTAAATATGCATAACCGGCTTTTAAAATAGCTAACATTGAAACCACTGTATATATATTTCTTTCAACAACCAATCCAATATAGTCATTACCTTTTTCTGAATCATTTAGTAGCTTGCTAGCTAACCTATTGGCTAATTGCTCTAGTTCTAAATATGTCATTTCATTATTATCATCACTTAATGCAATTTTATAAGGTGCTATCCTAACTTGTTGTTCAAATAATTCAAGAATAGTATGTTGAACGTTAGAAATTTCGTTACATTTACTAAACGAGTCTATAATTTGTTTGATTTCATCTTTGGATGAAATTTGAATATTTGATACTGGAATAGATGGATCTTGAAGTACTTGTTCTACAATGTTTAATAATTGAAAGAGTAATTTTTTTGATATATTTTCATCATAACAATTAGCATTAGTCATCAGTTTTAATTGTAATTGTTCACTCTGATAACCTACTAAAGTCATATCATAATTAGTTTGCTCTCTATTATCTTTTAATTCAAATTTCAATTTATTATCTTTATCCTGCTCCGTTTTATAATAATTCTCAAAAACAACTGCAGATTTAACTAAATCTTTCCCTAAATTCGTACATTCTGTTTGAATTTCAGCTAATGAATAGTGATCATATTCATTACTTGAAAGGGCTTGTTTTTGCATTTCCTTAAGCAAATCATTAAATTGGCTCTTCTGCTTGGTAACTACTCGAACAGGAATAGTATTTATGAAAAGCCCAATTGTAGATTCGATATTATTTATTTCAACATCTCTTCCTGAAACAACTTTTCCAAACACTACGTCTCTTTGTCCTATATGTTTTTGAAGTAATACTCCCCAGATTGTTTCAAGGAATGTATTCATTGTAACACCAGTAGTACGGCAAAGTTTTTCTAGTTGTGTTGTTGTTTCGATGCTAAGTGATGTTTCAGAAATAATAATTTCTTCTGATTCTAACTCGCAATTAGAATTTATTTCAATTTGAGCATTTGTATCATATCCATTTAATAATTCTGACCAATATTTAATCGCTTCTTCTTTCTCAATGAACTTAATAGTTCGAATATATTCTTCATAGTCATAATGACTATGAAGTTCTTTACTGATTTCATGCTTTGAAATACCAGATTCTAACTTAGAATAGAATTGACTTAAGTCATTCATTAAAATCGACATACACCAACCGTCCATTATAATATGATGGAAGCTAATTACTAATTGAGGCGATTCATTTTCTAAGTGAATGAAAGCTACACGAATTAAACTATCGTTTTCTAAATCAAAACCTCTTCGAACATCCTCTTTTAAGAAGGCTTCTCTTTCCTTTTCTTGATTTTTTGACTGAGAAAGATCTATTTCATTAAATTCAATATCTCTTCCTTTTAACATCACTTGCCTTGGCTCACTTACATTCTGATAAGCAATACTCGTTTCAAGCACGCCGTGCTTTTCTTTTAATAAATCCAAACTCATTTTCAAATGCTCGACAGAATGTAAGCCACTAACAGAATATACACTTTGAACAACATACTCACTTGACTCTTCATTTAACAATTTGTGATACAACATTCCCTCTTGCATCCCTGTCATCGGGATAATGCGATCAACCTCATATCCCTTTTCCGCGTATTTTTGAACAACATGGTTATATTCTTCAAGTGACCAATTTTCTTCCCCAAGGTCAAAAGGTGTTCGGATCGTTTCTTTTTGTTCCAAACAATGTTGAATGACTTCTAATAATTCATCTTTAATTGCTTGGATGAAAGCATCCATTTCCTCCTTTACGTACTCTGAACCATTGAAGCTTAAAACTACATTTAATTTTTTATCTGAGATTGCACCATCTAAAGATAATTTGGTATGGAAAGTATCCTTTTCTGAAACATCCCTTCCATGTGAAAGACTGCTCTCTGAAAAGTCTTCTCCAGATTGACTAAATTGAAACTCTCCAAGATAATTAAAGGTTAAATCAGGTTCCACTCCTTCAAGAACAGTCTCTCCCAATTCATTAAGAATGCCATAACCAATTCCATGATGAGGAATTCTCCGTAAAGTTTCCTTCGTCTTACTAATATCCATTCCAATAGAATCGCCAAGTTCCTCTAAGACAACTGGATACGTACTAGTAAACCAACCGACAGTACGATCAATGACCATAGAGTCCACAATTGCTTCACGTCCATGCCCTTCCATATGAATGGCTAAAGAAGTTTGACCTGTGATCTTGTTCACCGCACGACCAACTGCCGTTAATAATAAATCATTAATTTCAGTTGAATAAGCTGTGCCGGCTTTTTGTAGTAGGTTCTCAGTCTCTTTTTTAGATAAGGACATTGTTACTTTTTGAGGATCTAAGTATAATCCCCCTTCTTTTACAGGCAATAACAATTTTCCTGTATTCACCTTAGACTCAACAGTCTTCCAATAATTCACTTCAGACTGTAATTGAGAGCTTTCGCGATAAGATTGCAGTGCCAAGCCCCACTCCTTGAAGGAGTGAGTTTTAGGAGGTAATTGAATCTCCTTTCCATTTTTAGCAGCTTCATAGGCTACTTTAAGATCCTCTATCAAGATTCTCCAAGAAACTCCATCTACCACTAAATGATGAATACTTAATAGAAGATAATCACCATCTTGTAGCTGAAAGACTCCAGCTCTTAAAAGCGGACCGTTTTCCAAATCCATACTAGCTTGAATTTTAGTAGACTGTTCATCAACCATGGCATATGCTTTTTCCAATGGGAATGCGGTGTAATCATAGCTTTCTACCGCTACAAATTCACTATCCGCTACAGATAGAATGATTTGTTTCCCATCTCTATAAGTAGCTCTTAACATATCATGATGAATGGTCAGCGATCTTAACGCTTGCTTCAAAGGTAGAAGCGCTAATCCCGTAGGGATTTGTAAGAACACGGATTGGTTAAAATGATACTTGTCCATTCCTTTGTGAGCGATAAACGCTTTTTGAATTGGAATCAGTGGAACTTCTCCTATAACTTCCGATTGGTCAATCTCTAGCACTTCCTCTTTCACTTGAACGCATTGTGCGATTCTTCGAGGTGTTTTTTTGTCCATAATATCTGGAACTTTTAAGCTATATCCTTTTTCTCTTAACTTCGAAATAATTCGGATGGCCTTAATAGAGTCTCCACCTAATGAAAAGAAATTCGCATCGATTCCGATTAATCCATCAATATTTAGCACATCTTGAAAAACTTGTACAATAGCTTCTTCTCTCTCATTTCTAGGTTCAATATATTCTTCTAGGTCTGTAAAACTAGGGTCTGGCAAAGCTTTACGATCTAATTTACCTGTTCGAGTTCGCGGAAATTCTTCCAACTGAACAAAGCATGCAGGTATCATATATTCTGGTAAGTTTTGACTTAGTTCTTCTTTTAAATAAGCAGGCTCTACAGAAGATTCTGTAATAATGTACCCGCAAATGATCTTCGATCCATTATTTTCTTTCACCAACACTACAGCGTCTGACACTTCAGGTAGTGCTCTTAGCTTACTTTCAATTTCACCCAATTCAATACGGAAACCTCTAATTTTTACTTGTTCATCTATTCGACCAAGATAATCAATATTTCCATCTGGCGTCCATCTCGCTAAATCACCTGTTCGATACACCTTTTGTCCAGGAAGATATGGATTTTCTACAAACTTTTCTTCTGTTAAATCCGGTCTATTTAAATATCCCCGAGCTACCCCATCACCACTAATACACAACTCTCCAGGAACCCCAATTCCGCAAATCTGATTCTCATTTAAAATGAATAGTTGCGTATTTGCAATTGGCTTACCAATTAAAACAATTGAAAGATCCTCTTCACTATTAAAGTTATAACCAGTAGAACAAACTGTGCATTCAGTAGGACCATACAAATTATATACATCCTCTATTTTTTCTCCAATCAGTTCTTTGAGTTGACGTACCAAATCGATTGGCACACATTCTCCTCCAAGATAAACCTTTTCAAATAAAAGTTCTTTTTTACTTGATTTTGTATAATCTACTATAATTTTAAACATTGACTGAACCATTATAACTTGTCTATTTCTCATCAATTCTAATAATTTTTCCGGATTATTTCTATCTTCTTCTGGAACTATAACCAATGTTGCCCCAGTTAATAAGGTAGGAAAGATTTCCATAACAGATCCATCAAAAATGTAATTAAAGAATTGCAAGACCTCCGTAGTTTCCGTATATTTACCTGTATTCTTTTGCCACTCAACTAAATTTATAACATTTTTATGTCCTACAATAACTCCTTTTGGCGTTCCTGTAGTTCCTGACGTATAAATCATATAAGCAGCGTCATCTGCGCTTGATATAATAGATAAGTTATTTTTATTACTTGAATAGCACTCCTCTATATCTAAGAAACTTATATTTTCAAATTTTTCTTTTAAATCTTTAATATGAGAACTTGTTATAACTAGTTTTGTATTACTATCACTTAGCATGAAGTTAATTCTATCCATTGGATATCCTGGATCTAAAGGTAAATAGCCAGCACCAGATTTTAAGATACCCAAAATTCCAGCAAACATTTCGAATGACTTTTCAGAAATAATCCCTACAAAATCATTCTTACTTATTCCTCTATTTCTAATTTCTTCTCCAATTGAATTTGCCCAATGATTAAGTTCCTTATAGGTTAATGTTTCTTCCTTGTATCTTAGTGCAATTGAGTCAGGATAATTAGCAACTGTCGCTTCAAATACTTCAATAATATTTCGATCATTCAAGTATGTCATCTGAGTATTATTAAATTCTGAAAGTACAATCTGTTTTTCTTGTTCCCCAATCATTTCAATATTTTTTATCTGTATATCCGGTTCCTCTATAATACTCAAAATGATCGAATGTAAATTTTCTAACAGCCTAGCTGAGAAAGTATTATTATATATTTGAGCGTCGTACATTAACTTCAATGTAAGATTCTCTTCATTCAATACATCTAGACTAAGTGGATAGTTTGTTTGCTCTCTTAGTTTCTCAAAATAAAGGGAGAAATCCTTAGTCTGCTCAATATTAGTCTCATAATAATTCTCGAAACCAACTATGGTAGTGATTAAGCTATCATTATCAGTACATTGGCTTTGAATTTTATTTAAAGGACAGTAATCAAAATTCCCACTTTCAAGTGCTTGATTTTGTAGACTTGTTAATAATTCAAGGAAAGTGTCATTACGATCTGTTTTTACCCTTACTGGTATTGTATTAATAAATAAACCGACCATTTTATCAATATCTTTTAGCTCTACATTCCTACCGGATACGACTTTTCCAAAGACAATATCATCTTGATTGGTATATCGTTGCAATAGGATTCCCCAGACAGCTTCAATAATCGTATTTAAAGTAACTCCATGTTTCCGACTCAATTCTTCTAATTTTTCTTTTTCATCTTTTCTAAGATGGATACTGGCCAATCCAGTTTCATCATTATTTTGTTCAACTTCCCCACATGGTAAAATCATTGCTTGGTTATCATAATCTTCTAATAACTCTTTCCAATACTCAATTCCTTTGCGAATATTTTTTTCTCGCATTAGATACACAAAATCTTCATAAGTTGAACCAATTTTCTCTAAATTATTGATTTGGCAAATTTCTTTCCCTGCACTAATTTCAGTATAGAAATTAAGCAAGTCATTAATAACAATTGATGTGCACCATCCATCCATTATTATATGATGGAAACTAAGAATCAAACGATACTCTTCCTCACTATATTTTACCAAAATAGCTCTAATTAAATTATCATCTTCTAAATCAAAGCCTTTTTCCATGTCAAAACGGCAAACCTTATCAAAATCACTATTTATATTTACAGATGTACTTAAATCAATTTCATTTAATTCTACGGATCTTCCTGTAATTACCGCTTGTCTATACTCACTTACTTCCTTATGAATAATACTAACTGATAGTGCAGGATATTTTTCTTGCAATAAATTTAAACTTCTACTTAGGTGTTCTTTATTTACTTTTCCTTCTAGTCTAAATATATTTTGAACAAAATAAACAGATGAATCAGGATTCTCTAATTTATGGAAAAGCATTCCTTCTTGTAAAGAAGTGAGTGGATAAATACGATTTAATCCTTGATTTTTGCTTTTCAATTTTCTTTCAACATTTTTATACTCAGATAGTGACCAAGATAATTCACCTTTATCTGAAGGTGTAGAATGTACATCAGAGGACATACAATGAGAAACAACTTCATCTAATTCATTCATATAATAATCTTTTAACTTATGAATGAAGCTCTCTTCAAATAGTCCAGAATTATATATTAATGTAACATTCAATTCCTTTTCGATGACTACACAATCTACTACTATAGGGCTTCCAAATCGATTAAACTTTGAAACTTGCTCACCGTGGTCAGTATCTTTAATTTTAAGAACTAACCCATTATTTTCTTGAGAAAAATTTCCTAAATAATTAAACGTAATATCTGGAATTTCATCTTTTAATACTTTATCGCCACAATATTTAAGTACCGAATAACCAAATCCATGATTGGGGATTTTCCTGAAATTTTCTTTCGTATTGCAAAGATCATCTGATATGCTCTTACCTATATCTTTTATAGAAACAGGATAAATTGTAGTGAACCAACCAACAGTTCTATCAATTGGTACGTATTTTCCAATCGACTCCCTTCCATGGCCCTCCATCAAGATAGAAATATCTGTTTGCCCTGTCAATTTGTTAACTGTACGGAAAAGAGCAGTTAACAATAAATCATTGATTTCTGTATTATATGCTTTATGTGAATTGTACAAAAGATTATTTGTAGTCTCTTCGGATATTTGAAATACTTCATACTCAGTTCCAACTTTTTCGGTAACTGCTTTATTATCAAAATGACTGTTTGGAATGTTCTTTTCCACTTCTAACCAATAAGGAATTTCTGAAGATAATTTATCTGAATTTCTGTATTTATGTAATTCTTCACTCCACTCTTGAAAGGAAACAGTCTTATTAGGAAATTCAATTTTTTCACCATTTCTAGTTTTTTGATAACCATAGTTTAAATCCTCAGCAATAATTCTCCAGGAAATACCGTCTATTACTAAATGATGAACACAGATAAGTACATAGTCTTTATCTTTAGTTCTAAAAATAGCCCCTTTTAATATCGGCCCTTCTTCTAGATTTAATAACTTTTGAATATTATTCCCTTCGCTTAATATCATTTCATTTATTTTATTTTGTTCATTTAAATGCATAAGGTCAAACAAAAGAAAATTAAAGTCATTTTCATCATAATCAGAAATAGGCTTTATAATCTGATTACCGTCTTTACTATACTTTGCTCTTAACATATCGTGATGTTTAACTAAGCAAAAAATAGTTTGACTTAAAATATCTGAATCAACTTGTTCTTCGCTCTCAAATAAGACAGACTGATTAAAGTGATTTGGCTCTTCCATGTCGGATTCAAAAAATTGACTTTGAATAGGAGTCAGTTTAACATTCCCCGTAATTTCAGATTGATTAATTGTATATTTTTGAATCTTTTCGATAGTCTTAGCAATATTCCCAACAGTTTTTTCCTTAATTACTGATTCCATGGATAAGTTAAAACCTTTTTCTCTTAGGCTGGATACCATACGAATCGCTTTTATTGAATCACCACCGTAATCAAAGAAATTTGAATTTAGGCTCACTTTTTCAACCCCAAGAACTTCTGAAAAAGCATTTGCTACACATATACTTTCAACAGAGTCTGGTTGAATATACTCTTCACCATATTCAAATATTGGTTTTGGTAATGATTTTTTATCTATTTTACCATTTAATGTAAGAGGGAATTCATCTAGTTTTATAAAATGTGCAGGAATCATATAATCCGGTAAATTATTATTTAATTTATCTTTCAAATCAGTAATAGCAATCTCTGAGTCTTCAATAATGTATGCACATAGATATTTTTCCCCTGCATCCTCAGTCAAAATTACAATTGCATTTTTCACCTGTGCAATCTCTTTTAATCGACTTTCAATTTCCCCGAGTTCAATTCTAAATCCTCTAAGTTTTACTTGATCATCAATTCTACCTACATATTCAATATTGCCATCAGGTAATTTTTTGACTAAATCTCCAGTACGATATAAGCGCTCTAAATAATTTTGGGGATGACAAACAAATTTTCCTTGAGTTAAAACGTCTTGATTTAAATAACCTCTAGAAATTCCTATCCCACCTAGATACAATTCACCAATTTCACCGACTTCACATTCAAATCCTTCTTGAAAGATATATGCAGTTGTATGGCTAATTGGTTGTCCAATAGGAGTTTTATTACTAGTTTTCTCCAATTTTTTTATTGGATGAAATAATGAAAAGGTAGTTGCTTCAGTCGGTCCGTATATATTGTAAAAAGCCAAATCATCACTTTTGTATGTTAAAAATAGCTTCACATGTTCTTCTGACACAGCTTCCCCACCAACGTATAATTGTTTTAATAAATTGAATGCTTCTGCATCTAAACTGACAAACTGATTAAATAGGGCCGTTGTAATAAACATAGTATTTATTTTTAAGTTTCTAATTACATCTTTGAATAAATTTATATCACCTAACAACTCTTTTTCAGCTATATGAACATGGCCGCCATTTAGTAAAGCACCCCAGATTTCAAAAGTAGATGCATCAAAAGATAAGGATCCTGTTTGTAAAATAGAAACATCCTCAAAATTACAATAATTAGTCTCTTTTACTAATCTAATAATATTCCTATGCTCAACCATTACTCCTTTTGGCGTTCCTGTTGTTCCAGATGTATAAATTAGATATGCCAAATCTTCTGGTCTCACAAGAGTAGAATTATTCTCATTAATCAAATCATCAGAATAATCGATTTTGTTCAAGTTTAATATTGGAGTTTGAAGCATTAAATGCTTCAAACTCTCTTCATGTTGCGTCAAAATATAATTGGTTCCACTATCTTTCAACAAATACTTAATTCTATTGTCTGGGTATGATTCATCTATCGGCATATAGGCAAAACCAGCTTTAATAATGCCTAATATTCCAATGATAGTTTCTGCTGTTCTTTCAGCTACAATTCCAATGTATTTTCCATCCCCAATAATTTCATTTCTGATTTTATTGGCAACTATTTCTGATTTCATATCTAATTCTTGATAAGAAATCTCAGTGTTTTTATCAGAAACAGCAATTTTTCCTGGATGCTTTTTTACTTCTCTTTCGAATAAAGTTATTAAATTATTTTGGAAAATAGACGAATTTTCTTGGCTATCAAATACTTCAGGATTTTGTATATTTAATGTTTTCTCGGACATTTTTTTCACTACCTTCAGTTTAGTTAATTTGTAAATATGGGTTAACTTTTTCCTTTAAAAGATCTTTGATATTTTTATTACAGTTCTCAAATACTGGGTAACGAACTATTAATTTATCTTCATATTTACTGAAAGTTATCTCTCTTGCTGCTTCATAATTATCAGAACTTATGTCTTCAATATATTCTTTGTAATTCATTTCATAGAGACCTAAATAATTAATTAACAAAACTCCGTCCATCAATTTAAAGTTTTCTCTAAAGATATTGAGCCAATTTAAACCAAAAACTTTTTTCATTACCTTAACTTGATTAATTTGGTCTAGTATTGAGAAATTTGACTTTTTCATTAATGGAAGCATATCAATTATAGGTCCAGTTTGATTCATAAACTTATGGTCAATACTGCTTCGTTCTTCTTGCACGAATTGCAATGGAACTACATCACTTCCATTAGTAAGTTTATTTTCAAAAACTATTACATCTAATATCCTTTCCATTAGACCCCATATTTCTTCATCAAAATTAGTTAATATCTCTTCTGGAATTTTTACAACAGCAAGTTCTGCACGAACAATTTTATTTTGATAATTTAAACGAGAATAAGTTATCAATGAATTCTCATACTCTGAAATAAATTTAGTTAGTTCTTGATCCTCATTTTCTACTAATTGATTAGAAAGTTGTGCATAATCAGAATACCTACTTCTAGAAATATTAGGTTTTAGTCCATTCTCTAGTATTTCGATAAGTTCATTTTTTAAGATCAATGAACTTGCCTTGTCCCAAACACTATGATGTGATGAAATGTGAATACTAAATGTAACTTCATCTTCATGAACAATAAAAATATTACTTAATACATCCCATTCATTCATATTTTTATAATGATCAATAGACTTAATTTTTTTCATTGTTTGATCATAAGTTTCTAAAGAACTGTATCTCAAATCAACATATTCAATACCTTGAACTTCATCACTTGAAATTTCACCTATTAGATTTAATCCATTAGCTTTTAGCAATACACTTCTTAATGAACCATGCTCTTTGATTAAATACTTTGTAGCTTCAATGAAATCTTCAGCATGATAAGCTCCTCGAATAGTAAATTCATCTTGAATAATTGAATAAGGAAATGTTAAAAGATACTCCTGTATTGGAGATGGCGAATAAAGATCAATTTTATCCATGTCAATTAGTTTTTGTAAGCTGTCTCTATCAAATTTCTTATACCTAATAATATTTTCGCTAATCTCATTATCAGAAAGAGTCATTTTAAATTCCGACCTTGACATATTGTCCTTAACTTTTTCATAGTCTTTCATATCTAGAATATAATTAGGAAAAACTTCCGGCTCCATATTCAAGTTTATCGCCTCTAAAACTCTGTTCTTTAAATTTAAGGTGATATTTTCCACAAACAGAATACGGTATTTAACTTTATCAACCAAAACGACTTTTTCTTTACTATGAATATATGTTCCATAATTTTTTGAGATATATTCATCTAAATTGAAATTTACATTTACTTTTGTTTCTTTTGTAAGTAATAATTTTTCATTTTCAAAGAATTCACTGATTTTTCGCGCTGATTTCCTATCCATTATCTCTCTAATGTTGCAGTCATAACCTTTTTTCCTAAGCATTGAAATGACTTTAATAGCTTTTAGTGAGTCACCACCATAATCAAAGAAACTATCAGTAACACTTATTCTTTCGGAAACCTCTAGAACTTCTTTGAATATATCAACCACTACCTGTTCGATACTATTTCTAGGTTCTTCATACTTGTTCTGTACGATCAATTGAGGAACTGGCAATGCTTTTTTATCAACCTTCCCTGACTTGGTTTTCGTGAATTCTGTTACTGTCATCATATAGTGCGGGACCATATAGTCAGGTAAATCTCTCTCTAAACTTTTACGAATGTAATCAAAATCAATTGTTTGTTCACTTAAAATATATGCACATAATTCATGATTGTTATTAATCATCTTAGGTATCACGATTGCATCTTTTACACCATTAATTAATCTGAGCTTTCCTTCAATTTCACTAAGCTCAATTCGATAACCCCGAATTTTTACTTGCTCATCAATTCGACCGAGATACTCAATATTTCCATCTGAAGTCCATCTCGCTAAATCTCCGGTTCTATAAATACGTTCTTCAGGGTTATACGGATTCTCAACAAATTTTTCTTCTGTAAGTTCAGGTTGATTGACATATCCTTCACTAACACCTTCACCTGCAATACAAAGCTCTCCTTCAATCCCAACACCACATAGTTTATTCCCTTTCAAAATATATAACTTTGTGTTACCGATAGGCTTACCAATTAATACTTCTTTGATTTTTTCTTTTGAATTAAATCTATAGTAAGTTGAACAAACTGTTGTTTCTGTTGGACCGTATACGTTAAATACATCATCAATCTTTCCATTAGAAATATTTTGATATTTTCTTATCACATCTAAAGGAAGACTTTCGCCTGCTAGAAATAATTTATCGAATGAATTAAATTGTTCTATCATTTTATTTTCAATTGCATAATCCATTAATGCTATAAAAAGAGACGGTACTATTGTCAATTGGCGATCTTTGAACATATTAATTAAAGATGAAGGTTCATTTCTGTACTCTTCGGGCACAATTTCTAAGGTAACACCTGATAATAAGGCCGGGAATATTTCCCAAACTGATCCGTCAAATATATAGTTAAAATACTGTAAGACAACCGTTTTATTATTAAACTCCGCATTATTTTTCTGCCATTCTACTAAATTTAGTACATTCCTATTATTAATTTTTACACCTTTAGGATTCCCAGTTGTCCCGGAAGTATAAATGATATAAGCTAAATCTTCTATATCATTTATATGTGGTAAGTTTGGGATACTTTCAACACTAATATCATCTATAGTAATCGATCTATATTTATTTAAAATTTCTGAACTCAATGTTTTTCCGGAACCTTGCAATATTACATTAACTGACGCATTATCAAGCATATAATTCACACGTTCATTTGGATGAGATGCATCAATAGGTAAATATGTTGCCCCCGATTTCAATATTCCTAATATACCAGCCACCATTGCATTACATTTTTCTGTCACAAATGCCACTACATCATTTTTACCTACCCCGGAATTTCTTAAACTATAGCCAATACAATTAGCCCAATTATTCAACTCTTTATAAGTAACGAGTTCGTTTTTAAATTTTAAAGCTACTTTATCGGGATTATTCTTCACTACATCTTCAAATAATTCTACAATTAATTTAGAATTAGCAAAATTCATCGTAGTATTATTAAAGCTATTAATCACCAGATTCTTTTCTTCTTCATCAATAAAATCAATTTCATCAATTAAAATATCATTTTTAGTGATTGCTTCTTTGATAATTGTTACGAAATGATTAGAAATTGAAATAATATCATTTTCTGTAAACTTATCTGTTTGGTACATGAAACCAAACTTTAAAGCTTCATCTTTATAAGCTGCTACAGTTAAAGGATAATTAGTCTCTTCTCTACCGCTTAATAATTCCAATTTAAGCGATGTTTCTTGTGGACTTTCTTGAGTGTAATAATTTTCGAAAGCAATTACTGTGTGAACTAAATCATTCTCTAAATTTGTACATTGCGATTGTATTTCTGCTAACGAACAATAATCAAATTCACTACTTTTAATGGCTTGTTTTTGTAGCCTTGATAGCATACTTAAAAAGGTCTCTTTGTTTTTTGTTTCAACTCTAATTGGAATTGTATTAATAAACAACCCAACCATATCTTCGATACCAGGTATATCAATATTTCTACCTGATACAATTTTCCCATATACAACATCATTTTGATTTGTGTAATGTTGCAATAATATTCCCCATGCAGCCTCTACAAAAGTATTTAATGTTAAACTTTCAAATTGACATAATTCTTCAATTTTTTGGGTGTCTTCTATACTTAAATGCACTTCATGTACTTGAATTTCTCCATCAATTGAATTGTTTTCTATAGATCCTTTGATTATAGACTCATTGTCATAGTTCTCTAATAATTCTGTCCAATAGTTTCGCGCGGCTTTTTTGTCATTTTTTTGCGTTAATCGAATATAACTCTCATAATCATATCTAGATGATAAATTCTCATGAATTGTATTTTTTTGTACCCCTGACTCCAATTGAGAATAGAACTGGATCAGATCATTCATCAAAATTGAAGTACACCAGCCGTCCATTATAATATGATGGAAGCTAATTACTAATTGAGGCGATTCATTTTCTAAGTGAATGAAAGCTACACGAATTAAACTATCGTTTTCTAAATCAAAACCTCTTCGAACATCCTCTTTTAAGAAGGCTTCTCTTTCCTTTTCTTGATTTTTTGACTGTGAAAGATCTATTTCATTAAATTCAATATCTCTTCCTTTTAACATCACTTGCCTTGGCTCACTTACATTCTGATAAGCAATACTCGTTTCAAGCACGCCGTGCTTTTCTTTTAATAAATCCAAACTCATTTTCAAATGCTCGACAGAATGTAAGCCACTAACAGAATACACACTTTGAACAACATACTCACTTGACTCTTCATTTAACAATTTGTGATACAACATTCCCTCTTGCATCCCTGTCATCGGGATAATGCGATCAACCTCATATCCCTTTTCCGCGTATTTTTGAACAACATTGTTATATTCTTCAAGTGACCAATTTTCTTCCCCAAGGTCAAAAGGCGTTCGGATCGTTTCTTTTTGTTCCAAACAATGTTGAATGACTTCTAATAATTCATCTTTAATTGTTTGGATGAAAACATCCATCTCCTCCTTTACGTACTCTGAACCATTGAAGCTTAAAACTACACTTAATTTTTTATCTGAGATTGCACCATCTAAAGATAATTTGGTATGGAAAGTATCCTTTTCTGAAACATCTCTTCCATGTGAAAGACTGCTCTCTGAAAAATCTTCTCCAGATTGACTAAATTGAAACTCGCCAAGATAATTAAAAGTTAAATCAGGTTCCACTCCTTCAAGAACAGTCGCTCCCAATTCATTAAGAATGCCATAACCGATTCCATGATGAGGAATTCTCCGTAAAGTTTCTTTCGTCTTACTAATATCCATTCCAATAGAATCGCCAAGTTCCTCTAAGACAACTGGATACGTACTCGTAAACCAACCGACAGTACGATCAATGACCATAGAATCCACAATTGCTTCACGTCCATGCCCTTCCATATGAATGGCTAAAGAAGTTTGACCTGTGATCTTGTTCACCGCACGACCAACTGCCGTTAATAATAAATCATTAATTTCAGTTGAATAAGCTGTGCCGGCTTTTTGTAGTAGGTTCTCAGTCTCTTTTTTAGATAAGGACATTGTTACTTTTTGAGGCTCTAAGTATAATCCCTCTTCTTTTACAGGTAATAACAATTTTCCTATATTCACCTTAGACTCAACAGTCTTCCAATAATTCACTTCAGACTGTAATTGAGAGCTTTCGCGATAAGATTGCAGTGCCAAGCCCCACTCCTTGAAGGAGTGAGTTTTAGGAGGTAACTGAATCTCCTTTCCATTTTTAGCAGCTTCATAGGCTACTTTAAGATCCTCTATCAAGATTCTCCAAGAAACTCCATCTACCACTAAATGATGAATACTTAATAGAAGATAATCACCATCTTGTAGCTGAAAGACTCCAGCTCTTAAAAGCGGACCGTTTTCCAAATCCATACTAGCTTGAATTTTAGTAGACTGTTCATCAACCATGGCATACGCTTTTTCCAATGGGAATGCGGTGTAATCATAGCTTTCTACCGCTACAAATTCACTATCCGCTACAGATAGAATGATTTGTTTCCCCTCTCTATAAGTAGCTCTTAACATATCATGATGAATGGTCAGCGATCTTAACGCTTGCTTCAAAGGTAGAAGCGCTAATCCCGTAGGGATTTGTAAGAAAACGGATTGGTTAAAATGATGCTTGTCCATTCCTTTGTGAGCCATAAACGCTTTTTGAATTGGAATCAGTGAAACTTCTCCTATAACTTCCGATTGGTCAATCTCTAGCACTTCCTCTTTCACTTGAACGCTTTGTGCGATTCTTCGAGGTGTTTTTTTGTCCATAATATCTGGAACTTTTAAGCTATATCCTTTTTCTCTTAACTTCGAAATAATTCGGATGGCCTTAATAGAGTCTCCACCTAATGAAAAGAAATTCGCATCGATTCCGATTAATCCATCAATATTTAACACATCTTGAAAAACTTGTACAATAGCTTCTTCTCTCTCATTTCTAGGTTCAATATATTCTTCTAGGTCTGTAAAACTAGGGTCTGGTAAAGCTTTACGATCTAATTTACCTGTTCGAGTTCGTGGAAATTCTTCCAACTGAACAAAGCATGCAGGTATCATATATTCTGGTAAGTTTTGACTTAGTTCTTCTTTTAAATAAGCAGGTTCTACAGAAGATTCTGTAATAATGTACCCGCAAATGATCTTCGATCCATTATTTTCTTTCACCAATACTGCAGCGTCTGACACTTCAGGTAGTGCTCTTAGCTTACTTTCAATTTCACCTAATTCAATACGGAAACCTCTAATTTTTACTTGTTCATCTATTCGACCAAGATAATCAATATTTCCATCTGGCGTCCATCTCACTAAATCACCTGTTCGATACATCTTTCGTCCAGGAAGATATGGATTTTCTACAAATTTTTCTTCTGTTAAATCCGGTCTATTTAAATATCCCCGGGTCATCCCATCACCACTAATACACAACTCTCCAGGAACCCCAATTCCGCATAGCTGATTCTCATTTAAAACATATAATTTTAAATTGGATATTGGTTTACCAATCAATACTTTCTCTACGTTATTCATGCCTGAAAAATCATAACAAATAGCAGAATCTGTTGTTTCAGTTGGTCCATAAATATTGTAGACCTGATCTAAATTCCTACCAGTACTATTCATATAGTCTTTTAGTAATTCTATTGGTAATGCTTCTGCAGCTAAATACAATTTGTCAAATTGTATTAATTTATCAATTAAATTATGTGCTTTTGCATACTCTAAAATTTCTCTAAACATTGAAGGGACACAACAAAGTTGCGAATTAACCAATAATTCCAAATACTTACCAGGGTTCTTTTTATCCTCTTCCGATAACATTAATAAAGTTCCCCCTGCTATTAAGGTAGGAAAAATTTCAGAAACAGAAGCATCAAATATATAATTATAATTTTGTATAACTCTAGTTTTATTATCAATCTCTCCATTTAAAATTTGCCAATAACTAACATTCACCACACCCTGGTTCTCTACCATTACTCCCTTAGGGGTACCAGTAGAGCCTGAAGTAAAAATGATATAAGCTAAATGATTTGGCCTTGATAAAAGAGGTAAATTAATACTAATTTCAGTTTTATCACTACATAAATCAATTGTTTCTAACTCATTAAACTCAACAAGTAATTTATTTAGCGTTCTGTTTCCTCCTTGGCCAAATAAAATTACCTTTGCCTCACTATTTTGAACCATATAGCTAACCCTATCTATAGGATGCTTCGGATCAATTGGCATATAAGCAGCTCCAGATTTTAATATCCCTAATATTCCGACAATCATTTCCACTGAGCTTTCACTTATTAAACCTACTATGTCATCCGGTTTTATACCTAAATTCCTCAATTTTGCACCAATAGCATTAGCTTGACCATTAATATCCTTATAAGAATAATTTTCCCCTTCAAAAACTACAGCTACACCATTAGGGTTTTGCATCGCTTGTTCTTCAAATAATTGTATGATTGTTTTCTCTTTAGGATAATAAGCTTCTGTTTTATTAAATTCTTCTAAAATTAATTTTTCTTCAACCCTGTTAATCATGCTTAGTTCACTAATTAACGAACCAGGATTATTCAAAACGTTCTCTAACAATGTTTCATAGTGCTCAGCCATAATCTCAATTGTTTCTTCTTTAAATAGATCTGTACAATATTCCCATCCCACTGTATACCCATCATTTTTTGATATCATAGTTAAAGATAAATCAAATTTTGCAGTAACTATTTCTGGATTCATTATTTTTGCCTCAAATTCATCGAGGTAAATCGTTTCAGAAGCACTCTCTTGAGCAAACATAATATCAAATATCGGATTTCTAGAAGAATCCCTAGTTAAATCAAGGTCTGATAATAAATTTTCAAAAGGGTAATTTTGATTTTCATAGATAGAAAAGCACTTTTCTTTTACTTGTTCTAAATAATTCAGGAAATTTTCGTTGCTCTCAACTACTGTCTTAATAGGAAGAGTATTGACGAACATTCCTAGCATATTCTGTAACTGAGCATTAATTCTTCCTGAAAACGGTGATCCAATAATAATAGCTTTCTGTCTAGCATATTTGCTCAAAAGGATATTGAACACTGCTAAAAAAAAGATAAACTCAGTTGAACTATTCTCTGAACAAAACTTAGCGATTTTAGGATTTAATACCTTATTAAGATATTTGATTTTTACTTTTCCATTGTAACTTTGTTTATTTTTTCTCGGGAAATCAGTAACTAATTCAACTGTTGGAACTTCTTCCATAAATTCATTTATCCAAAATTCCTTTTGTTTTGTTAAATCAAGCTTATTTTCCCAGGCACTAAAATCTTTATATTGAATTTTAGGTCTTTCTAATTCTTCACCTGCATATGCTTTCGATAAGTCCCTCCAAATTAGTCCAATTGATTCACCATCAGCGATTATATGATGAATATCAATCATTAAATAAGTCATTCCATCGAATTCTTCAATCAACTGAATTCTCATCAAAGGACCGCTTGTTAAATCAAACGGTCGAATAAAATCTGCATAATAGCTTTCTATATCTTCTATTTTTTTAATGCTACAGTAATCTAATGTAACTAATTGTGAGTCACTAACAATCTGAACAAACTCATTATTATGGATAGCAAAATTGGTTCTCAATAGTTCATATTTTTCGGAAAGGCCTTTAATTGCATGTTGTAACTTATCTTTTTCTATTTTCCCCTCAAAACTCATCATTACAGGCATATTATATGAAGTTCCGACATCTTGCGATTGATCAATTGCAAATAATCTTTTTTGAGCAGAGCTCATCCTATATTTTTTTACCATTTCTATAGCTCCTCCGCTTCACCAATTAACATATTTTCCATTTCATATGAAGTATCAACATTTCCTTTTAATACATCTTCAATTTTTTCACTAATTTTTCTAATAGTTTTCAGTTCTAAAACATCTTTTATGTTGAATTTAATATTGAAACTTGTTTCTATTGAATTTACTACCTGAATAGCTTTTAATGAATTTCCTCCCAAATTAAAGAAATTATCATCTAATCTGATTCGTTCTACACGTAAAACATTTGTATAAATTTCTTTAACTAATATTTGAGTCAAATCATATTTTTCTTCCACTGCATCATCTCGAACTGTTGATAAATTACCGAGCATTGATAAAGCTTTTTTATCAATTTTCCCACTCCCTGTTAGCGGATAGTTATCTACTACTAAATAGAAACTAGGAATCATATAGTCTGGTAAACTTTCTGATAAAACATCGTTTATCTGATTTATTAATATTTCTTCCTTTAGCAATAAATAAGCTGCCAAATATTCATTACCAGTATCATTGTTAATCATAACAATAGCATCTAAAATATGTTCTATTTTCCTTAATTTTTGTTCTATTTCACCTAATTCAATTCTAAAACCCCTAAATTTTACTTGATCATCAATTCTTCCAAGGTATTCAATATCTCCATTCTCATTCCATCTTCCCAAATCACCAGTTTTATATAAAATTTCTTTAGAATCAAACGGATTTAGAATAAATTTTTCATTTGTCATAGTACCTAGATTCAAGTATCCACGAGCAATCCCGATACCAGATAAACAGATTTCACCTACTAAACCGACTCCGCACCTTTGATTATTTTGAATTATTAAAACTTTCGTTCCAGTAACCGGTTTTCCAATTGGGATACTATTTTCATTTTTAAGTGAGCCAAGATTATAACCCGTTGCACATACTGTATTTTCTGTCGGCCCATATAAATTATAGATATCTTTTATTTTTTCTTTACTTAAACTTTTTATTTTTCCCACCAAATCTAGCGATAACACTTCGCCTGCTAAATAAAGTTTCTTAAACTTAAATAGTTCTTCTACCATATTATTATCAACTGCAAAATCAATCATTGTCCTAAACATAGAGGGGATAACTTGAAAATGTTTATTAACTAAAACTTTAATAAGCTCTCTTGGTTCTAATCGTATTGATTCAGAAATTACCTCTAATGTACATCCATTTAGTAAAGCTGAAAATATTTCTGAAACAGAGCCATCAAATATATAATTAAAATATTGTAAAACAACGTCTTCAGGATTATATCCGCCAATTTCAGCTTGTGCCTTAGCTAAGTTAACAACTCCCTTATGTTCAATCATTACTCCTTTAGGATTTCCAGTCGTTCCGGAAGTATAAATTACATAAGCAAGATTATTTGGATTACATTTTATCTTTTGATTCTCTTCTACTCCTTCGTCTCTTAAATTTTTCAAATTAATTATTTCTTGTATCATTTCAAGTTCTTCCACTTTTACATTTGATGAATGAATAGGTCCTAGAATTAGAGTCTTAACAGAACTATCCTTTAACATATAATTTACTCTTTTTGCTGCATGGGTTGGATCAATAGGCAGATAAGCTGCTCCCGCTTTTAGAATCCCTAGCATCCCAATAATCATTTCAATTGATTTATCTGTAACCAATCCAATTATTTCCTCTTTTTTCGTTCCAATATCATGCAATTTATTACGAACAATACTTGATTTCATGTCTAGTTCTTGATAAGTAATCTCTTCTTCACAATATTTCACTGCTACTTTATTTGGATACTTCTCAACAATTTTTGAAAATACATCGATAATTGTTTCTTCACTGTCTAAAGAATTTTTTGGATTATTAAAGACTTTCTCTAATAACTCCAATTCTTTTGTATTCGTTACATTAATGTCGTTTAATTTTTTAGAAGGATATAGAATTAATTCTTTAATAATTTGAATGTATTGTTCTGAATACCTAGAAATAGTAGAATTTTTAAATAATTCAACGCAGTATTCCCACGATAATTTATATTCTTCGGTTAAATCTTCTATAGATAAGGTTAAATCAAATTTTGAAACTGTATTTTTAATATCGAGCATTTCTAATTTTAAATCACCCAAAATATATTCAGGCATTTCATTATTTTGCAGCACAAGCATAGTATCGAAAATTGGGTTTCTTGAACTATCAGACTCAAATGGGATTTTTTCATATAATTTTTCAAATGGATATTCTTGATGTTCAAAACTCTCTAAGCAATTCTTATGAACTTGTTTTAAAAAATCAATAAGAGATACGCCCTCTTCAATCTCCATTTTTAAAGCCAATGTATTTACAAACATACCCATCATATTTTGAGTTTCAGGATGATTTCTTCCTGCTGTTGGAGTACCAACTACTATTTCCTTTTGTAAAGAATTTTTGTTCAAGAGAATATAGTAAGCACCTAAAAAGAAAGAATACTCACTAATTTTGTTCTCTTTGCAAAATCTCTTTATCGAAGAATAGATTTTAGTATCTAAAACAGTTTTTAACTCTTTCCCTTTATATGATTTATTCTGTCCCCTAGTATAATCTGTATATAAATTTAATACCGGTGCTCCATCTGAAAATTTATCAGTCCAAAACTTTTCATGCCTTAATTCATTTTGACTGTTTTTCCACAGCGTATAATTTCGGTACTGTATTGTTTGTTTTTTTAATGTTTCACCTTTATATAGTTGTGATAATTCATTGAAGAAAGGTCTCATTGAACCACCATCAAAAATAATATGATGAAAATCCAATAGTAGGTAGTCACATTCATTCATATGAAGTACTTTGACTCTAAACAATTTACTGCTAGATAAATTAAAAGGTCTAATAAATGATTCAATTTCAAAATCTAATTTGGAACAAATAGAACTTTCTTCAATAGAAATTTCATAGGGATTATCAATAACTTGATAGTACTGACCATTTTCAAATTCAAATGATGTTCTCAAAATTTCGTGTCTTTGAATTAAATCATTTAACGACCTTTTCAATTTAATGATATCTATTTTCCCATCAGATTTTAAAATCATCGGCACATTGTAAGTAATATTTTCATTTTGTGATTGATCGATAACAAATAACCTTTTTTGTACTTCTGACATTAAAGTTTTCATTCTTTTCCCCTCTTCAAAAATAATTAAATTTAAAACCAAATAATGATTTTTGTATAATAAATTCCCTATTCTACCTATATATGTAAGTATGCATATTTTTTTATGTTTTCAATGTTTTTGTCCCTTAAATGTATGTTTTTGTCCTTTAAAATTTACATATTCTAATGTTATTGACTGAGCTTTTAAGCGCATGGTATAAATACATACAACATGACATACAACATGTATCTAAACTAAGGAGGAAAGCAAATGGCAGTAATAAAAACCCTCAAACATACTTACAAATTGATTCTTGAAGTTGCATCTAATCTTTTTTTAGAAAAAGGATTTAAAAATGTTACTAGTGATAATAAATGAAGACCTAGAACTTTATTTAACAATCAATAACCGGCTTTTCAATTCTGAATTTTCAATTCTTTAATTCACTGTAACTGATGCCTACTTTTCCGATGGATCTACGTCAATATCCTGGATGCTAAAAAGTTAAGTCTTTAGGCAATCTTACGTGCTGCCGCTTCCATCGTTTGAGGTGTATGATAGCCAATGCCACTGTAAATTCGTCTTCTGTTGTACCAACCTTCAATATATTAAAGGAGTGCTGGTTTTGCCTCATCAAATGTCACATACCTTGTTTGGTACACTTCTTCTTTCTTTAAAGAGGCGTGAAAAGATTCGATGCAAGCATTGTCATAAGGGCTGCCTTTTCAACATCAATGAACTCAATTCATTGCGTATCGCTTATTTTCTGGCACATATGGTCATAGCCTTTTTTTAAATCTCATTCTCCTCTTTGAGACGAAACATCTCTTTTTGCATTTGTTTTACATCATTTGATGTCAGTTCCTTTTCGTCTACTATACAATGGGAGAATATTTGTGATCCATTTATAGACGGTCACCTCTGATACGACATATTCAATACTTATTTACTGTTCTTCCAGGACAATAGAATTCGACCATCATTGTTTGAAATTTGTTGTACTATGGACACTCCTTTGTAAGTACATTTTGCTGAATTAACTTAGTTGTGTCTATATGACGATACTAACTCGAGATGATAAAAAATAGTTAAAAGAAGAATTCAATTTCTCTGAAGAACAACTAGAATATATTGATAAATTCTCACAATCATTTGCTTTACTAATAGATCTCTGGTATAACTTATCAATTTATAAAATGAATCATACTAAATTTTATACTAGATTTATTTTTTTATAACATATCAGACACTCTTGGATTTCATATTATTAATATTACTTGTTCGTTATCACAAATTATATTAATTAAAGGAGATTAAAATGAAAAAACAAAATAATGCTCCATTAAAAATATCGAATGTTATTAAAACGTTCAATGGTCATGATGTAATTAAAAAAATTAATTTAACTATTGAAGAAGGCAGTATATATGGGTTGTTAGGACCTAACGGTGCAGGAAAAACTACCTTATTTAAACTCATTACAGGGCTGCAACAAGTAACTAACGGAAAAATTGAGGTATTTAACAGAAATATTGCAACGCAAAAAAAGGAAATATTAAAAAACATTGGTAGTATTATCGAAGTTCCTATTTTTATTGAACATCTTTCAGCTACTGAAAATCTTGAAATTCATCTTAAATATATGAATTGCTCTAACGGTGATATTGCTAAAGCACTTGAAGATGTAGGTCTTGAACCTACAAACAATCAACCGGTCTCTAATTATTCTCTTGGAATGCGACAAAGATTAGCAATTGCTAGAGCAATTGTTCATAATCCAAAACTACTCATTTTAGATGAACCTATTAATGGGCTTGATCCAATGGGAATTCGAGAAATGAGACAACTTTTCTTGGACCTAGTTCAACTTAAAAATATGACTCTCATTATTTCAAGCCATATTTTAAGTGAGATTGAACATATCGCTGACAAAATAGGAATTATTGTAAAAGGCGAATTAAAAACAGAAGTAACTATGAATGATGTAAGAGATGAGCACCCTGAAGGATTAGAGGAACTTTTCTTAAATATCGTAACAGGAGGAGCATTAAAATGCGCGAACTAATTAAGCTTGAACTGAAAAAAGTAGACTTAAAAACATATTTAATTGCTACTGTTGCTATAACTGCTGTTTTGCTTGGGCTAATTACCCTGTTGGGCTATGTTTCCCATAATGAAGGTGATGTTGAAATGCAAAATTTCACCTTTTACAAATCCTTAATTCCGCTTGGTCAATCAATGATTCTAGTTGCTTTTGGTGTACTAAGTTCAGTTATGTATTCCAAAATAATTGTTGAAGCTTACAATGCAAAACAAGCCACACTACTCTTTATGTATCCAATAAGCAGAAGAAAAATGATGATTGCTAAATTAGTAAGTGTTTATATTTTTGTATTCTGCGCTTACCTATTAAGCTCATTATTTATCTTTCCTTGTCTTATTCTTATAAATTCTATACTTCATTTTATGTCCGATTCATTCGTATTATCCTATCTTTTAAATAGTTTGATTCAATTTTCGTTGTTAGCAAGTAGTATTGGTGTCATTTCAGTAGGTATTGGTTTTATTAAAAAAAGTGTGCCAACAACAATTCTTTCTTCTGTGATCTTAGGTTCAATATTTTGCAACATTGTATTTAATCTAACTAATAGTGCCAATGTAGCAAATTTATTTAATCTCTTTTTGGTTCTAATATTAATTGGAGCTGTAGTATCAACTTTCTTCCTAACTAATAATGTAAAAAAAATGGAGGTATAGGGTATGGAAAACTTTATTGATAAGAAATTAGATGACTTTTTTGGAGGAGGTAATTCTACACTATTAGGTGCAAATATTATGTTTAGTATTATTTTAATCATTATTGGAATGGTATTAATTAAAAGTAGAAAAAAGGCTACATTTGGTTCTACCCTTATTGTCATTGGACTTGCCATAGGCGTATTTAATCTAATAAGGATTGTACTTTAAAAGTACGATCCTTCGAAAGGTGAAAAAATGAAAAAATACATTTTAAAGAAACCTATTATCTCTCTATTGACTATTCTGTTAACTATTATTAGTTCTTTGGCTACTGTATATGTCGCTTTACTCTTACAAGAAGTTATTGATCTAGCTACAAAAAAAGATTTTAATCAATTTGGAACGACAATCATTGTGGCGCTAATCTATTTCATTTTGCTTGGAGTATTAAAATACCTTAGTACACTATTTGGAAAGAAAATGATTCAAATTATTACACAATCTATGAGAACAGACATTTTTTTAGGCATCATGAACAAAAATACAAACGAGTTTGCCAAAGTTAATTCTGCTGATTATATCTCTTTATTAAGTAATGATATTAAAATAGTTGAAGAGAATTATCTGCTTCCTATGTTAGAAATTTTATCTAATATAGCTGTCTTTGTAGGTACTTTAGTGCTCATCCTAAAATTCAGTCCTATTGTCGCTGCATATTTATTTGTTGCTCTGTTTGTTATGTTTATAGTTCCAAGTCTGATTGGAAAAAATATGCAAACTAAACAAAACGAATTAGCTGCACAATATGCTTTATTTACAAAATCAATAAAGGATTATTTTTCAGGGTTTGAAGTAATTAAGTCCTATAATATGAATAAATTCATTAAAAATAAATTTTTGGATGAAAATAAAGAGTTAGCGCAAGTAAAATATAATGCTGATAAACTTCTAACATTAAATGCAACAGTATCAGACGTTCTTGCTACTGTTTCTATGCTATCAGTAATATTCATTGGTGCTTATTTAGTATTAATCGATAATATTACTGTTGGAACATTAGTTGCGCTTATTCAATTAAGCAGCTTTTTTGTAAACCCAATTATGATTATTATGCAAAGTGTACCTAAAATAAAAAGTACTAAGCCTATTTTAGAAAGAATTGAAAATAATGCTTGTATTCAAAATGACAATATCTCAGGAGCTCCTGCAACATATGAAAATGAAATCATTTTTAATAATGTATCCTTTTCATATGACAGTGATAGTGAGAAAAATATTTTGAACAATATATCTTTACGTTTTGAGAGGGGAAAAAAATACGCAATTGTTGGCCCAAGTGGATGTGGGAAAACTACTTTAATAAAGCTCTTAACGGGAAATTATCAAAATTATTCTGGTGACATTTTTTATGATGAAACTAGTTTAAAAGATTTAAACAAAACAAGTTTAAATAATCTATTATCAGTTTTACATCAAAACGTTTATCTTTTTGATTCTTCTTTTCATTTTAATATTTGTCTTCACAATAATTACAATATGGAAAAATTTAGAGAAGCTATTCTATTCAGTGGTTTAGATGGACTTATTGAAGAAAAAAACTCAGATGTTCACTTTTTGGTTGGAGAAAATGGCGCCAATTTGTCAGGTGGTCAAAAACAACGTACTGCATTTGCAAGATCCATTATAAAAAATCCGCAACTATTAATCTTAGATGAAGGTACATCTTCATTAGATATTAAGACATCTAGAGAGTTAGAATCAAAACTCTTAGCACTTAAGGATACTACTGTAATTTCAATCACACACAAAATTGATGAAAGTATCCTAAATCAATATGATGAGATTATTTATATTGAAAAAGGTTCCATCATTGAACATGGTTCATTCAGTGATTTAACAGTTAAACAAGGTTCTTTCTACAACTTCTATAATAACCAATTAGATACTATTCCTGAAAAAGTTTTAGTAACTAATTAGTCAGAAAATTTGGTATAAAACAACAAAAATAACATAATTGAAAGGATATAATTATGAAGTTATTTTGTTTACCTTATGCAGGTGGAAGTTCATCCATTTTTTATCATTGGGAAAAAAATCTATATCCTAAAATTGAACTCACCCCTATTGAACTTCCTGGTAGGGGAAGAAGAAGTAATGAACCACTAATTGAAAATTACAATTTACTTATTAACGATTTATTAGATTTTATTGATACAAATACTAAGTATGGTGAAGAAATCCAATTGTTTGGGCATAGTTTGGGTGGACTGTTAGCCTATTCAATAGCAAAATACGTTGAAAAAAATACATTTTCTAAATACAAAATTAAGCATCTATACTTGTCAGGTACTAGACCACCAAACGTTATTTGGGAGGATTCTTATTCTATCTCTTCACTTTCAAATAAGGAATTTATTTCGAAACTTACTGAATTGGGTGGAATGGATGAAGAAATCCTGAATTGCCAAGAATTAATTGACTACTTATTACCTTCAATTAAAGCTGATTTTCTTGTTTTAGAAACTTTTAACGATATTAATAATGATTACAAATTGAAGTGCCCTACTACCTTGATAAATGGAATCAATGACAGCTCAGTTATATTTCATGAAAAAAAATGGGGAAATTATTTAGAAAATATTGAGAATATCACCCACTTTGAAGGGGGACATTTTTTTATTAATGAATATCCTGAATTGATATGTAAACTTATATTAAATAATCCAATTCATACTTATCAAAAAACATCATATTGAAATATGATGTTTTTTGATGTTTCGCACAACAGAAATTCATTTCTCGTATAAAATAATTAGGTTCATAGCATCACTCTTTTTAGCATTACATCTCTCTTCATATACTTATTACTTTCTTTATTATAAAAATATATAAAATGTTTTCTATATCATGTTAAAGAATTATAACTTCATATTTAATTGATAAAGTGAAACTTCCATCAGTAAAGAGTTTTTCATCTCCTACTGACGGAAAGCTCTCACCAATAGGGCGCTTGCCAGCAGTAAGCCCCTACCTTTATTCCTCACTTTTCTCTGAATCTTAAGGCGGGGGCTTACTGCCCATTAATGTGGGATAAAATAAGTAATAATATCATCCAAAGCTATTTCACTAACTGTTTCTATTTCTGCTGCTAAATAACATACCGCAGCTTTATAATCATCGCTGATAGAAAGCAAAGCGAATTTTTCTTTTTTTTCTTCATTTGATTGAATCACTTTTATATTTTTATCTACTATTTCAAAGCAAAATGAATTAAGAGGAATTGTTAATCCTTTTCCAATATATTTTATATAACTTTCTTTCAAACACCAGTATGAATAAAAATACTCATATTTTTTTGACTCAGGTGCGGAAACAATTTCATCATATTCACTATCGCAGAAAAAATTGCGTGCTATAGCTATATCTATATCCTGAATTTTCTCTATATCTATTCCGATATTTTGATTACTAATAGCACATATGAGATAAGATCCAGAATGAGACAAGTTAAAATATATGCCATAATTACAATCAATATATGGTTTTCCAAATTCATTTTTTTTAAAAGAGATATTAGAGTTTTCAATATTTGAATTCTTACAAATTGTATATCTGACAAGTAACTCCCCTAAAATTGAGCGTATTTTATCTTCCTCAAATTTAAACTTTTTTATTTGATTAACTTTCTCAGATGAAATAAATTGTTTCAAAGCTAATAGCTTATTAATAGTCACATTCTCATTAATTTTTACGTAATTTATTATCAACATAATTTGCACTCCCCTTTAAATAAAGTGAAACTTCCATCAGTGGAGAATTTTCCCACCTCCCACTGATGGTTAGTTGAATCAATCGGGCACATGCCAGCAGTTATCCCCCACCTATCCTCCTCGCTTCTCTCTGCATCTTGAGATGGGGGTCGTACTGTCCTTGAATAGCGGGATAAATATGGAGGATTTGTCAGAAGACAGGAGGCGTTACTTAGTTACAGTAACACCTCCTGTCTTTTCTTAATTATGTATTACACATTTTCCTTGCAAAGACATGATTAATCAGTCGTTACAGCAATAAACATGGAAAGATTACCCGTGACTTTTTCCCCTACTCGTAAAAATACACCTGCTGCTTCTCCGCCAATTAAGTGGGAACCAATTAACAATTTCCCTGTATAATCTCCGTCCCAAGTATCAATTGTGCAATCTGGCATTTCTGTATATTTTTGATAAATTTTATTTTGGTTATAGTAATATTCCGTTATATCTTCTTCAATAATTGTTCCATTATTAATAATAGAAACACCCCCGCCTTCACGTCCAAAATATGCTTTAGATACATAATCCCCATTTTTGAGGGGTTCGTTCGTAAAATATGTAGGTAAAAAATATTTTTCAATTACTTGCTGTTCTTTTGTTGTAAACCATTCATTCTTTTCATACAATTCCCAAATCAATGCAAGTATTGCTTTATTTTGCATCAAAAATGCAGATGGTGGATTAATAATTTTAACCCTTCCTTGTGCAATGTGATCTAAAAATTGTAATCCTATTTTCTTTCCACCTTCATCCGTATCATCTACCAAATATTCTAATGGATATAATCGATACAAATAGTTAATTTTAGTACCGTCTGTTGTATATAACCCCTCTTTCGCTACAATAATACTTTGAATTCCAACGTAATCACTTTGCACAGGACAATGCTTACGTATAAATTGTACCGTTTGATAATCTTCTTCATGCCAATCGTAGCTGGTAAAATGAACTTTTTCATAGGACTGAATATTGTAATCCTCAACGATTTGTTCCCACGTTTGTTTCAATTTTATCTCAATTGTGTTCGGATGTGATACTCCATGATAATCACATAGTACTTTATTTGCAACAGATGGTTCTAAATAACCTGTAGGAGTATCTGAATTCATTTCAATTAGTTTAATATCATAATCATTAACAATAAAATCGAAACGAGTAAAATATGAAAATATATTTTTATGTTCCATTCTAGCCACTTCCCATGTTTCAATTGGGAACTTTAGCTTTAAAAAACTTTCCCTATGCTCACGTAAATATTCGTATGTCCTTTGAAAAATATCCCTTACATGAACTGTAGCAATTTGGATAGCTTCAAATTGGGTAGCTGACATTCGGTATATACCTGTAGACATGTATTGGCACCATTCATCACTTTCTCGTAAACTCGGCCATGTAAATCCACCTTCAGCTGCTTTTTCAGAAAGTGAAAACCATTTTTTCATATATTGTTTTTCTTCATATTCAGACAGCATCTGTTTTCCTCCTTAATTTAAGAACCAGCTGGTGCTTTCGAATTCCCTATACCACTCGAACCATTTGGTGTAGTCGCCCCAGGTGTTGATGTTTGCCCTCCTTTAGTAGTTGTCTCCGTACCGTTTGAAGATGATTGTGTAGATTTATTCAAATCTACTTTATTTCCATTAGAAGAGGTTCCCACTCCTCCTCCTGAAGAGGTACCCTTATCTTTTCGTTCCTTGTCATAGTTTAGAGCTGGATTCCAAGGGCTTTGGTTCTTCATGAGAGGAGTAAAATTATTCCCTCCCTGTCTATCTAGCATTTTCCCATTCATGAATCCATTACCACGATTCCCCATGTTCGCGAGCATGTAACCTGCTGCAAATGGTAAAATAATACCTCCCCAACTCATACCATTGTCTGTATATGTTTGATTATTATAATTAGAAGAAGTTTTATTTACAGGTCCTTCTTGCGGAAGGTTCTCAAAGCATTCCTTATCTTGATTTTTAGATTCAGGTGGACATTGCTTGCTATCTTTTACATCTTGATTTTGATTAGTATCTGTACTTGAAACATCTTGTTCTTCATCATCACTAGCACACCCTGCTAACAAAAAGGTCGAAATCCCTAAGCTGGCAGCGATTTTCACAAACTTTTTATGTTCCATCTTCATACAAAACGACTCCTCCTTTATGAAATATACAATTTTTCTATATAATGTAATTATATCGTAAAAATAAAATTTACTCTTTTTTATTTTGAACATTACTATCATATATTTATAGTTATTTGACTCGAAAGTTATTTCTAATGTCGTCCTATAATTACGTTTTCTTACGCTCAATACTTATGTGATTATTGATTGCTATATATAACGAATTCCTATAGGAAAAGATTATTTTTTGTTTAACTAACTATTTAAAATGGCACCTTCCTTTAAAAAGCTCTATTATCATGTAATGATGATTGTTATCCAATTAAGTATGTACTCAAATACCCTGCAATAGTAACAATGATCGACAATAATACATATGAATAGAGACAGCTACCTTTCATCTGTATTAAATGCCCTTGCCGCTGCTGACATCATACTAGAACTCCTCCCACAAAAACAAATACAACTAGAAAAAGAGACATTTCATTCACATGAAAAAAATGAAAAAAGCTAGCCTTCGATATCAAGGATAGCTAGAATGAACTTGTAAAAAATTATAAAATCAATCCTAAATAGAAAACACCATATCTTATAACTTAGATTTCAATTACTAGTTGCTGAAATTCGTCCATATTCAATAGTGGAAAAATCTTTGTTTCTACCATTCCTGGTAATTTTCCTGCTAAATCAATTTTCTTTACTGCTACTGTATCAGGTGCTTCAAAGGTGATAACCATATCATATTCACCTACGATGGCATAAGCCGTTAAAATACGTCCACCGAATCGTTCATAATTCTTATGTAAGTTAGAAAAACGTTCACTAATATTTTTTATATTTACATTTCCTTCACGAGTAAACTTTGCAAGAAGTATATATTTTTGCATAAGAACCTCCTTGAACCTTCCCATAGTGGGAGTCCTACTGCTCACAAATATCGGGATAAAAATAAAAACAGTTAATACTATATATTCATTACCTGATAAAAATATTAAATTATCATTCTTCAATTGAATTCATTTAACTTATGAAAATAACCTTTTTACACACTTCCAATCGAAGGCACTACATGATACATATATTGAATCAATCAAATTGACGAATACTCGAAACAGATAAAGCGGCCAGAACAACTACAATAGCCGCAATCGCTAAAATGATGATAGTCAAAATACCACCAATTATATTGGCCAACCATCCAACTATCAAATACCCTAACGGCAACAGTGCAAAGGATCCAAGCATATCGAGACTAACAACTCTACCAAACGCTTCTTCCGGCACAAGTTCTTGCAAACTCGTTTCCCAAATTAAACCGAAAATCATAATGCCAAATCCTTCAATAGCCATTAATCCAATTAATGCTGGTGCCCATGAGACAAAAGGCATTATTAAGAGCGCCAATCCACTAATTAAAACACCACCATAAGCCAATAACCCGCGTTTATACCATCTCTGCCTCCCGCCAAAAATGAGAGCAGCAACTACAGCACCTCCACCAGAAAATGCCATTCCAAGGCCGTAGACAAAAGGGTCGAAGTGATGATGAATATTAAATAGCCAAGGAATTAAGACAACTACAATACCCGCGTGACAAATATTAATAAACGAAAATGCTAGAATTGTAATCCATAACCACGGATGACTTTTTAATACTACAATTCCTTCTGTGAAATCTTTTTTTAGATTCACTTTATTATCTGCCGATTCCGGCACTTTTTTTGCTGTCAAATCTCTCAAAAATAGTAAGCATGCAAAAGAGAGCAAGTATGTCAATGCATCTAAGCCAAAACCTATACCTGCTGATGCAATAGAAACAATGATACCTCCAAGCGCTG
The DNA here is from genome assembly GCF_050474045.1 of Bacillus sp. S2(2024). Classification (NCBI taxonomy): domain Bacteria; kingdom Bacillati; phylum Bacillota; class Bacilli; order Caryophanales; family Bacillaceae; genus Bacillus; species Bacillus sp. S2(2024). Next base: position 1,379,859 of record NZ_JBFLUS010000003.1, on the reverse strand, counting down.
GACCAATTAAACGCACACCCTGGCTACTCATCTGCGTTAATGCATTAGCTGCATTCCGAATTTCCGGCACAAACACCCTTGCTCGAATTGCTGAATAGGCTGGTTGAAATAACCCCTCCATAAGACCATACATCGCTACTAATACATATAAAATATGGATTGTTAAAGTGTCAGTAAACATGAGAGTTGCTAACGTTGTCATTACTATTCCCCGAACAATATCAGTAAGTAACATCAATTTAACACGGTTAAAACGATCTACAATTAATCCCGAAAATGGTAAAATAAGTACATTTGGAAGCATATACATCGCCATTGTTATCCCCATAACAACTGTCGAGCCTGTTAACTTATATACAACCACTGGAAGAATGACCATTGTGATTGAACTTCCAAGAACTGAAAAAAGTTGTCCAATCCATAAAAAAGTAAAATGACGTGACTTTGTAATAGGTAATAATAAATTACTTATATAACTTGAACTTCTTTGTTTTTGTATCTCTCCTTGCATATGTCCCCTCCTTACCTAAAATAAAACAATACTGCATTTCATTATAACATTTAAATGTAATTATTTTCCGAAAATTCAAATTCCATTAACACTTGTATATTGGATTATTAGCAATAAAAAACATTTGCTTTTTTCAAGCAATCCCCTTTTAATACCCTCGATTGATTTTCATTTTTCTTTCCATATACTTTCTCTACTTGATTTACCTCTACTACAGCACTTCACATTCCTTTACCCCCTATCTCTTAGCATCTGTTAGTATCTTCTCGGAAAGTTTTTAAGTTTCTTGTAGACAATTTCTTAGTGATTCTTAAGGTTCACTAAATTTCTAATAAAAACATTTACATATAAAAAACGAGCTTGGTATCATACCAAACTCATTTTTTATTATGAAATATTCTCTTTTCTTTCAATTTCATAATAAATCTCTAGAAACTTCACACCAAACATCCACATTTGATGATGTGCTGTTAACGTGATTTTATCCTTCTCACTTATCACAAACGTTTCAGCTAACGGTAAGCAAATCGTAAAGAAGCGGCTATGTAAATAAATCCCCTCATCCCCTTTTGTACTGTTCCGTAACCGACTCGTAATGATAAGATTTTTCTTATCATTACGCAGCTTTAACATTCCAGTCATATTCGCATATGGTAATGGCAACGCAATATTCATGTATGTTTCCCCATTATGTTCATGCTGAGAGTAAAGCGCTACAAAGATTGTTTCATTCTGTACATTTTTCCTAATCCATGCTCTGACATCATTTCTACCGTCTTTTTCATCTTTTATGGAAACAATCTCTCCATACAGTTGCCCAACCTAATAACGGACGAAATATGTATGAATCTATTAACCTTCCTATATTTCCAAACCTTGTTTCATAATCATACTGCGTTTCAAAGCGAATTTTGTTCCCATTCGGTGTATACTTCCAATAGCCTCTTCCTACTGTAATCAACGAAAGTTTACTATCTGTCCAAAATTTCAGTGAAGAGATGCGTTCCCCACCTTCTTTTTGTAGTTCTCCTATTAATTCTCCTTCTCCAGCAATTTTAAGTCCAAAACCAATTTTTGTTTTATAAAAAAACGCTGCGGTTCGCCTTCTTTCCTATCTAAATACGATATTTCTGTAAACCGTGTATCCCATTCTGTATGTATCTTTGGATCTTATGTATATTTCCAAAGTTCATTCATTGTTGTTTCTATTTCAGTTTGCACATAAATAGGTTTTTGCTTCCCCATTCACACCGCTCCATCCATATAATCTATATAACGAATTTATTTGCAAAATATTGTTATAAATTCTTCTTTTAAACATATTTTATATCATTTTCATTTTACCTTATAATAGATTTAATTTTCTGAATTATTTTATCCTACTTGATTTCTTCCAACATTTTGATTATTATGGAACAAATGTTACCAACAACTTCATACAACCATTCACTCTCGCCGAACGACGTGAGATAGAGGTTGCAACTTTTATGAATATTCTAAAGGAGACACAGAGATTGTCAGTGAGTTTAGAAGAAAGGAAAAGTTGCCGAAATTTATATGTTTCTCTGAACACATAAATTGGGGCTGTTTTCGAATAGAAACAGAACTGTCATATATACAGCAGTGTATATATGAAGAGCTATCTACAAAAAAGAGGGATCATGTTTCTTTATGATCATCTTCTTTTTTGGCGGTTTTTTATTAGCTCCGTTTTCTGTTTCCTTTTTCCTGTAACAGCACCATCCTCACCTATTTGAGATGGTGTTTTTTATTTGCTTTCGGTAACTTACAGGAATGAAAGGGATCTATATTTCCCATCTTATGTTTAACAACATTTTTCCTACTCTATTAACCAATATCAAATTGAAAGTGGGCTCTCATGATGGAATTTATTGTTCAAAAATTTGGTGGTACATCTGTTGGAAGTATTGAACGTATTCAGCATGTTGCGGATTTAGTCATTGAAGAATATGAAAGAGGACACGGAATTGTAGCGGTCGTTTCTGCGATGGGACATAGTACAGATGAATTAGTATCTTTAGCTGCTGGCATTACTGATCAACCTAGTAAACGAGAAATGGACATGCTACTTACAACAGGTGAACAAATTTCAATTTCTTTATTAACAATGGCTCTGCAAGCAAAAGGTTATGCTGCAATTTCACTAACAGGCTGGCAAGCAGGTATTACAACAGAATCTGTACATGGCAGTGCAAGAATTACTGATATTAATACGGAGCGTATTCAATCTTATTTACAAAAAGGAACCCTTGTCGTTGTAGCCGGTTTCCAAGGATTAAGTGCAGAGCAAGAAATTACAACGCTTGGCCGAGGCGGTTCTGATACAACTGCAGTCGCATTAGCTGCAGCATTAAAAGCAAAAAAATGTGATATTTACACGGATGTAACAGGTGTTTATACAACTGATCCACGAGTTGTAAAAGGTGCTTACAAATTAGATGAAATTTCCTATGATGAAATGCTAGAACTTGCCAACCTTGGTGCTGGTGTACTTCATCCAAGAGCGGTAGAGTTTGCGAAAAATCATAATGTTATATTAGAAGTTCGCTCAAGTATGAAACAAGAAAACGGAACAATCGTAAGGGGAGAATGTAACATGGAGCAACAATCAATCGTAAAAGGCATTGCATTTGAAGACAATATTACGCGTGTAACTATTAAAGGATTACAACAAGGAAAACTTTCTACAATCTTCTCTACATTAGCGAGTGCTCATATTAATGTAGATATTATCATTCAAAGTATTACAAATGAAGGAACTGTACATTTATCCTTCTCTATTCATTCGAATGACTTAAAAGAAACACTAGCGGTACTAGAAGAAAATCGTGAGGCTATGCACTATGAATCTGTAGAATATGAAAATCATTTGGCGAAAGTATCAGTTGTTGGATCAGGTATGGTATCCAATCCAGGTGTAGCTGCTCAAATGTTCTCAACATTACAAGAAGAGAATATTCATATTAAAATGGTAAGTACATCTGAAATTAAAGTCTCTGTAGTTATTGATCGTCTTAACTTAGTAAAAGGTGTGGAAGCACTTCATGAATCATTTATGGCAAAAATTGAGCCTCTCGTATCAGTAAATTAAATGAAACAAGGGATGCACATGCACCCCTTGTTTTCTTTTTAAAATAAGTGAATGTTTTGCTTTTTGCACTCTTCACGCATTTCATCTGGCCATACAGAAGTTTGAACTTCGCCAATATGTGCTTTGCGTAAGAAGTACATGCACATTCTTGATTGTCCAATGCCACCGCCAAGTGTAAGTGGAAGTACGTCCTCTAAAATACCTTTATGGAAATCATATTCACGTTTGAAGTCTTCCCCTTTTATTGTTAATTGTTCATCAAGAGATTTGCTGTCAACACGAATGCCCATAGATGATAATTCAAATGAAGACTGGAGTACTGGATTCCAAAATAAGATATCTCCGTTTAATTTCCAATCATCGTAGTCAGATGCACGTCCATCATGTTTTTCACCAGAGCGCAGCGCCCCCCCAATTTCGCTAATAAAGACTGCACCGTATTCTTTCGCAATCGCATGCTCACGATCTTTCGGTGTTAATTCTGGATATTTATCTTCAAGCTCTTGAGATGTGATAAATACGATATCTTCCGGTAAGTACTTACCAAGGAACGGGTATTTTTCAAATAAATGACCCTCTAAATCTTTGAATATTCCATAAATTGTTCGTACTGTTTCTTGTAAGTAATCTACTGTACGCCATTCTTCTTTAATAATTTTTTCCCAATCCCATTGATCAACATAAATGGAATGCGTTGCATCGAGCTCTTCATCACGGCGAATTGCGTTCATGTTTGTATATAAACCTTCACCAGCTTCATATCCATATTCATGCAGAGCAAATCTTTTCCATTTTGCTAGTGAATGTACAATTTCTAACTCTTCTCCTGAATGCAGCATATCAAATTCAATTGGACGCTCTACACCGTTTAAATGATCGTTCAACCCTGACTTTTTCGTTACAAATAATGGCGCAGATACGCGGAATAATCCAAGACGTTTTGATAATTGCTCTTCAAAAAATGTTTTAACTTCCTTAATCGCGATTTGTGTTTCTCTTACTGTCATTAATGTTTGGTACATGTTGTTTTCCTCCTAAAATGTTTTGATGTAATGAGGAAAGAAACCAATAAAAAAAGCCCTTCTTTCCCAAAAAACTGGGACGAAAGGCTTTGGTTCCGCGGTACCACCCAAATTAGCAACAGAGGTTGCTCACTTATCAGTACGGAGAGTAGAGATATCTCGATACTGTTCTTCTTGTAACGGCGAAGTTCCCGGCTAAGTCTACTTTCCTAAAAAGGATTTCGGTTAGCGACTCCAGGAGGTTCTTCATAACAGGCTTCGTATCAGGCTCACACCACCCCTGACTCGCTTGGACTACGTCCTATTACTACTCTTCCTTTCACAGTCGTTTTACTGTCACATCTCTGAAACATTTTATTAATGTTTATTCTATACAAAAAAATAAGAAAGTCAACAAAAAGTTTTTAAATATTTTTCAATTCTTTATTTTACGGTTTTTCAATAGTGTGTGATAAGAAAATATTTGAACGCAGTTCGATAAATACAATGTGTCACACACAAATGCATATAATAATCCTTATATAGTTAACTTTATAACTATTCTTTTATTCTTGCAGAAGATTTTTTTGAAATATTACCAAAAATCTATTTTCTGAAGAACATTGTATAATATTAATAAATTCAAGATTAAACACCTTTTACATAACACATTACTATCAGCAAAAATTAAAAGAGTCCTAACTGTGAAGGACTCTTTTTTCTACTTTAAAAAGATTTCTATTAGCGGGATAAACCTGAGGATTTTACGCATTACTGTCCATGTTGTGATATACTATTATATCCTGCTGTTCATTTTTATGAGCAACTGTCGGAAAGGAAAAAGTCATAAACCCAAATTTTATTTTAAAGATTTATTGACTACGGTGGAAATAGATTTGCTATACAATAATAACGGAGTGATTAAATTTATATGAGTAAAGCTAAAGGTAAAGGTGGAACAGGTAGAGGAACAGGCAGCAAGGGCTGGAACCGATGGAAAGCCAGTGCCAACAAAAAAAAGAGTGCCAAACCTTATACAAGCAAAGGTGTTAAAAAAGCGGGTGGCGCAAAGACAAACAGTAATACAGGTGACAAATCCGAAAGATAGGGACTGCTATTTACGCTTGGTATGTTTCGTGTAAGTGTAAGATAGATGTTGTGTGGGTTTATTTTGCGGAGAAAAGCAAAGATTTAAAACAACAAAACAAGTTGTTACTCATTGTAAAAAAACAACTTTTAAAATTCATTAATACGATAATCTATATTATGAAAAAAGCTATTCTTTTAGTAAGTACTTATACAAAAGAATAGCTTTTTTATGATGTGAATACAATTTTCTATTTACTCGATGACTATATGACAGAACCACTTATAAAAATTTTCAAGTTAAATTTAAAGCACAATATCGTAATCCTTTATTTTAATCGTTTCTATATTTCATGTTTATTTCTTTTGACCTGCACGAACCATATTGTATAATCCCTATAAGTTTTTATTAATTTCAAGTTTATTTAATTGAATTTTCAGAAAAATATATTTATACTTATGGACAAATAAAAAGGAGGGTGAAAAATGCAACCAAAACTAAAGCTTTCCATTGTGTTTATTCTTGTACTTTCTATTATCTTATCAGCATGCAATCAAAACAAATCAGAAACAGCCACTACTAACACACAAGAAAAACGAAAACCCATTTTAAATATTGTAGAATCAGGCGAGATTTCAACTTTAGATTCTTCTATCGCATCTGACGGCTTATCCTTTGGTGCCCTTAATAACGTCATGGAAGGCTTATACATGCCTGGCCTTGAGGGAAAACCGGTACCCGGAGCTGCCGAATCTCATACTGTGAGTAAGGATGGCTTAACCTATACATTTAAACTGCGTGATACGAAATGGTCAAACGGCGATCCTGTAACAGCTCATGATTTTGTATATGCATGGAAACGCGCTGTAAACCCTGAAACGGCTTCAGAGTATGCGCAAATTCTATTTGATATTAAAAATGCGAAAAAAATAAATAAAAAAGAACTTCCTTTAGATGAGTTAGGTGTAAAAGCACTCGACAACAAAACATTAGAAGTTCAGCTTGAGCATCCTGTACCGTACTTCCTTGGATTACTGGGATTTGCTACATTTTATCCTTTAAATCAAAAATTCGTAGAATCACAAGGAAAAAATTTCGGATTAGAAGCAAAAAATGCAATCTATAATGGGCCATTCGTACTAAGTGAATGGAAACATGAACAAGGATATAAAATGACGAAAAATCCAAATTACTGGGATAACAAAAACGTAAAATTAGAAGAAATTAATGCTCATGTCGTCAAAGATACTTCAACAGCTGTTAACCTATTTGAAGCTAAACAAGTAGACCGAGTAACTATTAACGCTGAATTCGTAGATAAATATAAAGATATTGATAGCTTAAAGAAATTAGCACGACCAACAACAGTTTTCTTACGTTACAATCAAAAAAATCAAGTTCTTGCAAATAAAAATGCGCGAAAAGCCATTAGCTTAGCATTTGATAAAAAAGGCGTTGCTAATACAATTTTAAACAATGGTTCTATTCCAGCCAATGCACTCATTCCACAGGGATTTGTAAAAGGACCTGATAACAAGGATTTTCGAAGTACAAGTCATGTAAAATTAGAGACAAATGTTGCAGAAGCAAAAAAATTATGGGAAGTTGCTAAAAAGGAATTAGGTACCCAAACTATAACGTTAGAAATTGTAAGCACTGATGATTCAAATGATAAAAAGATTACTGAATTTTTAAAAGGCGAACTCGAAAAGAATTTACCAGGACTAAACATTACATTAACCCAACTTCCCGTTAAAGTATATTTAGAGCGTGAATCTAAAGGCGATTACGAGATTTCTCTTTCTGGATGGGGAGCTGATTATCCGGATCCGATGACATTCTTAGACATGTTTATAACAGGTAGCTCATTTAATCGAATGAACTATTCCAACCCAAAATACGACGAACTTATCCATAATGCAGGTTCTTCTCTATTAACAGATTTACCTGCTCGCTGGAAGGCTTTCCAAGATGCCGAAAAAATTCTCATAGAAGATGATACAGCCATTGCTCCTATTTATCAGGCTGGACTTGTTTATCTGGAACGACCATTTGTAAAAAATGTTTGTATTCGACCTTTTGCTGGAGTGTACAGCTATAAATGGGCGTATATTAAACAGTAAAGGGTATTACATTATAACTAGATAATAAAGTTGTTTAAAAAATATTATCAAGACCTAATTCGTAAAAAGTCATAAAAAATAAAGGGTGATACATATTAGTCATATATAATATGTATTACCCTTTTACTTCTTGTTCAACAATCGGGCGCAATTTGCGCTTCATCTTCTATGTCTAAAAAAGTTTTTAATGGCATCAAGACGTATATTATGATGACAATCTTCACAATAAAATAAACGATTCTTATTTTCCTTGAACTGTTTATATTGCCTAGTTCCTTCATAAACTCTAAATTTCTTTCTACAACTACAGCAAATTACCTCATATGAAAACACTTTTATCCCCCTCACATGATGCATTACTTTCGAGTAGACTGATCATAAAACGTTCCTCCACAATCTGGCCCAATTGTTGAAAAACAAGAGATTTTTTATTCCACTAAATAAGATTTACTCTATCAAAGTAGACCTTTTTATAAACCTCTGCGTATGCAATTTTTTATCTTATTCCTCTAACTTCTTATTCTTACGTTTAAGCGATTCAATAAGAGCTTCCTTTTATTATACAATAAACGTAACAATATTCTGATTATTAATATTTATTCCATGTACTTTTAGTTTAGTTTATTTTATAGTTAAGTTAACTTAACTATTAAGCGAGGTGATTTAAGTGTGAAAAATAATCTTATTCAACAAATTAACAGTTTACAAAATCATTTAAACGTTCAAGTAGCAAGTAGATTTGAGCAGAAAATTGATAATCAACTGACAGCTAAGCAAGTTTTATTATTAGAACTAATCCGGACAGGTGTCACTTCAACGAAGGATTTAGCTACCCAATTGCATACTTCAACGAGTGCAGTTAGTCAACTGCTTAATAAATTAGAAACAAAAGAATACATTACCCGCAGTATTAATAAAGAAAATCGTCGTGAAATCATATTAAAATTAGCGACGAAGAGCGAGCGGTATTTCGAAGAATTGCAACTGCTCGAAGATGAAATCAATCACAATATTTATGGACAGTTGCCCTTAGAAGACTTGAAACATTTAGTCCGTATACTTGAAAAATTAAATACGATTGTAAAAGGGGTATAATCTATGTATGTGATTAAAAGAGGAAAGTATATTTGGTTATTATTGCTTTTCGCTATTTTATGTAGTAATTATATGCTCTATCACACGCACATCGGAAATAATCTGCTCCCACCAGAAACAAATATAGTAGTATTAGGATCATTATTAGACTTAATTATTATGTTGCCTTTATTCTTTATGTTGTATAGCAAGAAGTTTTCTGTAAAAACAGCGATTATTTTATCAGCGACAGGATGTATATTAGCTAGGTTTCTAATTCCAAATCAATTTTTAGAACCCTTTACAGCTATTACTTGGGCTGGAATTGTAGTAGAGGCTGCGTTAATCATCTTTGAAGTTATATTAATTGTTACATTTGTTCGTTATATGCCAAAAATCATCAGAAAAGTGAAAATGAGCACATTACCAGTGATTTTTTCGTTCCCACATGCAGTTGATGAATATATAAAGAAAAATTCAATTATTCATGTGATTTGCTCAGAGGCGATGATGTTTTATTATGCTTTCTTCAGTTGGAAAAAGACACCTCTTACAGGTATAACACTGTATAAAAACTCAAGTTACATAGCATTTCAAATCATGATGATTCATGCAATTGTTATTGAAACATTAGGTTTCCATTGGTGGCTTCATGATAAATCGATGGTTATTTCGATCATCCTATTAGTTCTTAATATTTATTCTATAATTTTTTTCTTAGCGGATATTCAAGCTATTCGATTAAATCCAATTTATATAAACAACGGATCTATGTTTCTCTCTCTTGGATTATTAAAGCGTACAGAAATTCAATTTGAAAATATTGAGTGTATGATCGAAAATTCAGCGATTTTAGAAAGTAAGTTATCGAAAGATACAATTGATTTTATTGTGCGAGATTTTGAAAAAGTTTATCCACATATGATTTTAAAAATGAAAAAACCTGTAAAAGTAACACTATTCATGGGAATTCAAAAAGAATATTCACAAATAGCTATTCGTTCTGACAACCCAGCACAACTTAAAGAAATTATTTTAAGTAAAATGGAAAATAACTAGCTCATTAAACTATTAATTTCATCTGTCAATCCTTCTTGAAGAAAACCAAAAGGGCCTTGCTACATAAAAATTGTAGCAAGGCTCTTACTTTTTCAGCTGAGAATCAAACGAACTTATTATCTCTATATAATTATTGTGTATACACAAAGATGTTTGCTACAAACGAGCAAACATCTTTTTTCTCAGAACAGTATTCATTTTAGTCTGCTTCGGTCAACCGCTTCGCTTCAAAATATAATACTTGAATAAATTTCTTCGTATTAATTCTCGTCTGTCCAGATGAGGCTAGTTCATCTTTTGTCAATTCTGTCATCCGTTTTCGTACAATTGTAAAATCAAAAAATTTTGGAGCATAACTTTCAAACTTCGGATTTGAAAAGTCCGTTAAACCGAGAGAAGCTAAGTGATTTAATGACTGATAAATCGCTCGCCGTACCCGTTGTTCAGAAGCTTTTCTTTCTTTATCAATGTCCACTTCTGCAGCCGTTTCTCCTAATTTTTTAACAGTAATATGGTGAAAAATATCTTTTAATGCTGGGAATCCATACTCAAAGGTTTCTTTCTTGTCTTGCGTAAATAAATATTCCAGCATACTCATTAAGTCTTTACTTCCGTTTTCTCCGGCAATTCCAAGTTCTGATAGTAAATATTGACCCGAATCGATAATTTTTTTCTCTTCTAACTGTGGTTCACTTCGTAATCCAGGCTTCTCCCACTGAAATACATTATTCAATGATTTTTGAATATCTTGAATCGATCGTTCTAAACGAATACGCTCTATCACTTTTCGTACAACTGACAAAACCTCAAGTTTATTCAGAGGTTTTGTAATATAATATTCAACCCCAAGAGAATAGGCTTCACCAATTAATTGCTTCGATTCTACTTGAGAGATCATAATCACTTTCCCTGTAAACGACGGAATAATGTTCCGAACAGTTTCAATCCCATCTCGAACGGGCATTAATAAGTCAATAAATAATATATCTACTTTTTTAAAGTTTAACTGATCTCCTTCTACGAAAGCACCATCTTCTGCTTCTCCTACTATTTCTCCAAGGTCTTCATCTTCAATGATTTGTGATAGCATAGAACGAAATACTTCGTCATCATCTACGATGTAATAAAACATCCCCTCACCCTTCCTTAGTCAAACTAGACTCCGGCAGTCTCACGATAAACTTGCAGCCTCTTTCATTGTCTCCGTCTTGTAGTATAACCTCTCCCCCGAGTTCAGTCACCATTTCTTTTATATAAGATAGTCCAATTCCTGTTGATGGCGTTCCTGTTTGATCATACTTCGAGGTAAAACTAGGCTTAAACACTAGCTCCTTATACTTCATTGGAATCCCCGGACCATTATCTATCACTTCAAATATGACGAATGCCTCTCTCTTCTTTACATGAATCGTAATAGCACCATTGCTATCAATTGCTTCTACAGCATTGGCAACTAAATTATTTAAAATCGACAAAACCGTGTATACATGATACTGCGGATGCTCTCCTTCTAAATGCTTAGAAAACAATATTTCTTTCTCTAATAGCTGCGCATACTTCTCGTTAATTCTTATAATCATTTCTGCTAGTTCATTTCCACTTATATATTCTGAAAGATTTTTATCTAAAAGAAGTTTGGATAATCCCGCAAAAATTCTTTGATTATCTTTTTTTATTTCGTGTACTTCTCCTGCAATTTTCAGCGCCTTTTTACTATGCGCTTCTATGCCATTTTCAGTATTTCCTACTTTTTTCTGTTGTAAATCCCGATATAATTGATACGCTTCTTGTGTAATCATTTCCGCATTTTGCAGCGTTTTCTTCAAATGAACAGATTCCACATATAAATTAGAAAGATGCACAAACATCTTTTCATTTTCTTTCCGAACCTGAGCTTCTTTCAATTTTGTTTCATATAAATTCATCATATTTAAAAAACCGAGGGCAAAAAAGCTTCGAAAAATAGCAATAATAATAATTTTATTAAATTCTGAAACTGTAATCATTGTACCAAGCACAAAAACGTGATACAAAGCAAGTTCTGACATACTCGAAATAATTTCAATCGTTATCCCAAAACATCCAATGAGAAATGGTTTTTGATGAAATCTGTTTACTTTACATAATGAAAAAAGACTTCCATAAACGGAATAATAAAAAAAGACTGGATAACGCATAGAAAAGGAGTCTGAAAAATGAAAAGAACCTTGTAACATCCAGTCAAGAACAATACGAAATGTTACAACAGCTGCACCAACAATTATACCTGCTAAAGCAGCTGGAATTTTCCTTAAAAATAATAATAAAAAGAAAAAAAGCGGTGTTCCAAAACTAACACGAAACGTATCATTAAATGGATGAAAATTCAGTTCTCCGGCGATCGGAACAATCAAAATTGCAAGCATTAAAATTGAAATATCTTTCTTCCATAATTGACGCCAGTTCAAATATGCCACTTCCTATTATTTAGTATTCTTATCTTGACTGGTAATATTGAAATATAATAAGGAAAGCCCGCTTATTATATAAACGGGCTTTATTTCTATAGTGTTACCTTTTCAACTGCTTTTATTTGACGATAAACAGGTTGCCACATTGCAGCTTGAACAGCCTTCCTGATATCGTTATCATTTAATTCCTCACGAGCAACACCTTCAGATACTGCCGCTTTTGCCACTGCAATTGCAACTATCTCTGAAATATTCCGTAGTTCTTCTACTTCTGGAAGAATCGGTGCACCAGGCTGACTTGTATCTACCATACTTGCTACCGCTTCTGCTGCTGCCGCAAACATACCATCTGTCATTACACGAGCACGAACAACATTTGTACCAAGACCAAGACCTGGGAAGATAAGTGCATTGTTAGATTGTCCAATTACATATGTAACCCCATTATATGTAACTGGATCAAATGGACTACCCGTTGCCACAAGCGCTCGCCCTTCTGTCCAAGAAATTAAATCTACTGGTTTCGCTTCCGCAAGAGGCGTTGGATTAGACATTGGTAAAATAATTGGTCGTTCCACATGAGCTGCCATCTCTTTTACGATTTCTTCTGTAAATGCCCCAGCAACTGTTGATGTACCGATTAAAATAGTCGGTTGTACATGTTTCACAACTTCAGCAAGACCAATCACTTCAGTTGTTTTCCATTCTTTCACTTCTGATTCCTCACGTGCATACGGACGTTGGAAATCAAGAAGATCCTCCATGTTATTTGTAAGTAAACCATAACGGTCAATACACCAAAAACGGCGACTTGCTTCTTCCTCTGATAAACCTAAGCGAACCATCGCATCACGTACTTGATCTGCAATTCCAATTCCAGCAGTACCCGCACCGAAAACAACAACGCGATGTTCACAAAGTGGAATACCTGAAGCTTTCACGGCTGATAACACTCCTGCAAGTGAAACAGCACCTGTTCCTTGTATATCATCATTAAATGTACATACATTATCGCGATATTTATCTAAAATTCTTCGTGCATTACGCGAACTAAAATCTTCCCAATGTAATAATGCATTCGGAAACTTGTTACATACAGCTTTTACAAACAAATCAATAAATGTATCATACGCTTCTCCCGTTACACGCGGATGACGATTTCCAATATAAAACGGATTATTTAATAATTCTTCATTATTTGTACCAACATCTAAAATAACTGGTAATACACGACTTGGATCAATACCAACTGCTGCTGTGTAAACAGCTAGCTTACCAATGGCAATATTAATACCACCTACGCCCCAGTCACCAATTCCTAAAATACCTTCACCGTCTGTTACAACGACTAAATCGATGTCTTCTGCGGTTGCACCAATGTTAGAAAACGCTTCTTCAATGCCGCTTGGATCGTCAATTGATAAATATACACCACGTGGTTTACGATACTCATGACTATACCTTTGAATCGCTACACCAACAGTTGGCGTGTATACAATTGGAAGCATTTCTCGCAAATGATCTGTAAGCAAACGATAAAATAATACTTCATTACGATCATGCAATGCTGTTAAATATACGTTCTTTAACAAGTCATCAGGCTGTGAACAAAATTGCTCATATGCACGACGCGCTTGTTCATCTAACGTTAACACTGCTGGTGGTAACAATCCTTTTAATCCTAGTTCTGCTCTTTCTTCTTCTGTAAATGCGACACCTTTATTTAAAAGTGGTGTTGCTAATACTTCTACTCCTCGTAATGTCGTTTTTAACGTTCCATCTGAGGAAACCATAAATTTACTCATACAATCCCTACCTTTATTTATAGATAACATTTCTATATTGTAAACAAAAAAAGGGGGAAAGTCCCCCCCTCTTTTAATTTTTCTTTAAAAGAGCTGCTCCCGCAATTCCTGGGTGCGTCATTTCATATGGATCTAAAATTAAATCTAATTCTTCTTGTGTTAATACACCGTTTTTCAAGCAAAGCTCTCGAACAGATTCACCAGTTGCAATTGCTTCTTTTGCTAGACGAGCTGCTGCTTCATATCCAATATGTGGATTTACAGCTGTAATAATACCAACGCTTTTTTCAACATACTCTTTTAAGCGTCCTTCATTTGCTTCAATTCCTTTTAGACAGTTATCTGTAAAAGCACGGAATCCATTATTCATAATGCTGATGGATTGAAGTAAGTTAAAGACAAGTACAGGTTCCATTACGTTTAGCTCTAATTGGCCCGCTTCTGAAGCAAGGCAAATCGTATGATCATTCCCAATTACTTGGAACGCAATTTGGTTAATTACTTCTGGCATTACAGGATTTACTTTCCCTGGCATAATGGAAGAACCAGGTTGACGAGCTGGAAGCATAATTTCACCTAATCCAACGCGTGGACCAGATGCCATTAAGCGTAAGTCATTTGCAATTTTAGACATATTCATCATACATACTTTTAACGCAGCTGATACTTCTGTATAAGCGTCTGTATTTTGCGTTGCATCTACTAAATCTTCCGCTCCAACAAGAGGAAGTTCGCTAATAGCAGCTAAATGTTTTACTACAGCCTCAATATATTGTGGATCTGCATTTAACCCTGTACCAACAGCTGTCGCTCCCATGTTTACTTCATATAAATGTTGACGAGATTGTTCGATACGCTTCATGTCACGTCCAAGTACACGAGCATATGCTTTAAATTCTTGTCCAAGACGAATTGGTACAGCATCTTGTAAATGTGTGCGTCCCATTTTAATTACGTGATCAAATTGTTTTGCTTTTAATTCAAATATATCGTGCATATATCCCATTGTTTGCAATAATTCTTCTAACGAATTTAACGTTGCAATATGAATTGCTGTTGGGAATGCGTCATTTGTTGATTGCGCCATATTTACATGACTATTTGGGCTAATATAATGATAGTCTCCCTTTTCCATTTCTAATAATTCAAGGGCACGATTGGCAATAACTTCATTTGCGTTCATATTCATAGAAGTCCCTGCTCCTCCTTGAATCGGGTCAACGATGAAATGCTCATGCCATTTTCCTTCTAAAATCTCTTGTGCTGCTTGTGCAATTGCTGAACCTTTCTTAAACTCTAATCGTCCAACTTCTGTATTCGCAAGCGCAGCCGCTTTTTTCACGATTGCAAATGCTTTAATTAATCCTTCATGGATTTTATAGCCTGTAATCGGAAAGTTTTCAACCGCACGCATCGTTTGAACACCGTAATACGCATGCATCGGTACTTCTTTCTCACCTAAAAAGTCTTTTTCAATTCGTACATCTTTTGTAGCTTCAGTTATTGTTGCCATGTTTGCTCACTCCTCAATCTATTTTGTCCCTCATTAACCAACAATGATTCCTATGCCTCGAAATTTTACGAGAAGTAAAATTTCGAGCATGAGGTATACTACTCACAAAAATCCAATTCGTCCAACTAATAATCAGCGAGAGATAAATATCCCTCACTGATTAAAAATTCGCTTTTTACGCAACTTTTGTTTGGTTTACAGTTTCTGCATAATGTTTTGCTTTCTCTTGATCAAATTCACCTTCCCATTTCGACATGACAATCGCTGCTAATGCATTCCCTAATACATTGACAGTCGTGCGAATCATATCTAAAATGCGGTCAATACCAGCAATTAAAGCAATTCCTTCTACTGGAAGTCCCATAGAACCTAATGTTGCCAATACAACAACAAAGGAAGCACCAGGAACACCAGCCATTCCTTTAGATGTTAACATGAGAACAAATAACAATGTAATTTGCTCCGTCAATGACATGTGTACATTATACATTTGTGCTACAAATAGTGCTGCCAACGCTTGATAAATAGCTGATCCAGTTAAGTTAAATGTATAACCAGTTGGTATAACGAAAGAAGCAATCGCCTTCGGACAGCCGAACTCTTCCATTTTTCGCATAAGATTTGGTAAAACTGCTTCTGAACTTGCTGTTGTAAAGGAAAGAATCAATTCTTCTTTTAAAATTTTCATTAAGGTGAAGATATTTACTCCCACCATTTTTGCATTTATTCCTAAAACAATAATAACAAATAAGATAACTGTTGCATAAACGGCAAGCACTAATTTCCCTAGCGGAAGCAGCGTACCTACTCCAAATTTCGCAACCGTTACAGCAATAAGTGCAAATACGCCAACCGGAGCAAGTTTCATAACTTGGTTTGTCACCCAAAACATCGCTTCTAATACACCTTCAAAGAAGTTAAAAACTGGTTTGCCTTTTTCCCCAATTGCAGCAACCCCTAAGCCGAATAAAACTGAGAAGAAAATAATCGGCAATAAATCCCCTTTTGCAAGCGAATCAAACACGTTTGTTGGCACAATATGAGTAATTGTATCTGCAAAGCCTTTTTTCTGCGTTGCCTCAGCCGATGCTTGGTATGATGAAATATCACTATGCTGCAAATGGCTCATATCAACGCCCGTTCCTGGATGGAACACGTTTGCTGCGATTAAGCCCATTAAAATTGCAATCGTTGTAACAATTTCAAAATAAAGTATTGTCTTTCCACCTAATTTGCCGAGCTTTTTCATATCGCCTACACCAGCTACTGCTACAACAAGTGCAGAAATAACAATTGGAACAACAATCATCTTAATTAAATGAATAAAAATATCTCCAAGCGGTTGAATATAAGAGATAGCAGTTTTATTACCAGAAAAGATTGCCCCTACTACAACCCCTAAAATAAGTGCCACCAAAATTTGTGTAGCTAATCCGAATTTTTTCATGTATTTCATCCCTTTCATGCGAACGCTTTCAATTTGAATGTATAAAAGCGTACTCACATGATATAGGTGAACCTACAAAATCAGACAAAAATCTACAGGTTTGTCACAAAACTTTCGAAAATTTTTCTTAAAATATTCATTGATGTCGTTTTCAGTATACAACTAAAAAATTAGATTGATAAAACAGTAGATTATTTTGTATAACCTAAAAATTACATCTATTAAAAACTGAGACGAAAAGGAGGAGATGTTATGAATAGACATACAATGCCTCTCATTATAAACCTATTTTTTCTGTTTCATTTTCTCGTAAAGGAACAACGATGAAGCCGTATAAGCGAGTATTAATCAAACTAAGTGGAGGCGCTCTTGCCGATCAAGATGGAAACAGTTTTTGTTCTAAACATTTAGAGCATATCGCAACTGAAATTTTATCTATTGTCGATTTTAGAATTGAAGTTTCATTTTATAACACTACAATCACAAATTGTTAAATACAACTACCGGATCTTCTATATTATTATTAATCACAATTGCATCCGCACATTCCTTTGGTGCGTGCTCTTCTATGTACATGTGACAAGCCGCATGGTATCGCTTTAAAAACATTTCCTCAGCCTTCTCTTCACTTCCAAAAGCTTGCGCCTCTCGCTTGGAACCACGTTCTCTAGCAATCTGAAAATCTGTTTCTACAAATATTTTATAATCAAACAACTGCTTCAGCTCTTGCTTAAATAAAAATGTTCCATCTACTATAAATATCGTATCTTTTAAAGCCAATATTGGTTCTGAATGAATATACATATCCGTCTCTAAATCATGTGTTTGTATTTCATAGCGCATCGTACCATTTGGCCCTAATGGCATTAATAATCGTTCAGACATTGCTTTATAGTCATGAGCATCTTCATAATATCCTTTCGCTGATTCCTTACCTTGTGAATATCTAATTGCCCTCGGATGATGGAAATGATCTATACTTGTTCGAATTACTTTTCTTCCTTGATTTTGAATTTCTTTTGCCAATTCATTTGCAAATGTTGTTTTCCCTGAAGCAGTAACACCACTAACACCTACTCTTACAGGATGATTAAGTTCAAGCATACATATATGCTCTGCAATCTCACGAATAGCAGTTTGGCGTTTCACTCGAATTCCTCCTCATAGAATCTCACTACATATCCCCCTATATTATCGGAAAATATTTCCTTCCTACCATTTTAGTTTATCACCCAAAATATATGTTGTAAAAATATGTTTTCGTTTCTCGAGGAATTATTATAAATGAGAAAAAATGCCGCATTACGCCGCATTTTTTCTCATTCATATTTCTGCTCCTATAAATAATAATTAAACAGCCCTGCTACCTTTTCTTTACACCGATCCCAAAAAGATAACTTATTAAAGAATGATATCGTCATTTCTTTTGAATTTTGAACATCTTGTGCTAATGCCTTATTTACTTGTTGAAGAATAGGACCACCCTTTATATAGAAATTTATCTCGTCATTAATATGAAAGCTACGCGACGTAAAATTTGTTGTTCCTATAACTGTTGTTTCATTATCAAACACCATAGCTTTACCATGAAACATTCCTTTTTTATATCCGTATACAGAAATGCCATTCTCGATAGCTTTACGAATATAAGGATATGCAGCCTCTTTTATAAGAGGGATATCTGGCTTGAAAGACCAAAGTACCTTAACTGAAACGCCACGCTGCCTCGCTTGAATTAAAGCATTCATAAGCTTTTCATCTTTTGGTATAAAATACGGTGTGGCAATAACGATAGATTGATTTGCCTGCTTTATTAATTCGATGTACTTTTCTATTACATCATGACCATTATAACAAGACAGTGTATGTAACGTTTTACCTGGGACAGTCTGCTGAGAAGTGCTTATTATTCCTTCAGAAGTATCTCGTTTCCAATCTGATACAAACTGTTCTTCTAAATCTTTCACTCCTTCTCCTTGTATTCGTATATGATAATCTCGCCAATATCCAAAATGCTTGTCTTTTCCTAAGTACTCATCACCTATATTGAAACCACCGCTATATCCTATTTTCCCATCGATTGTTGTAATCCGGCGGTGATTCCGATGATGTAATGAATAAAAAAAGAATGGAAATTCAGGTTTTCTACTATATGTAAAATGAACACCACTCGCTTGTAATTCATTTTTCATTTTTCTTTCGAAAGATAAATCATTAATCCAATCAACTGATAGGTATACTTGTACACCTTCTTCTGCTTTTTCTTTTAACAAATTTAAAAAAGAATGACTGCTTGTATCATTTGAAATAATGTAAAAATAAGTGAGAATGGAATGTTTCGCTTCTTTTATATCCGAAAATAACTGCTCATATAAAGATTTCCCCTCGTCATATAATTGGAAATCACTATAGTGAATTTCATACTCTTTAGATTGATTTTTTTTTGCTTCGATTTTTCTTCCTAGTTTTACATCAAAGTGCATCCAAATAAGAAGAAAAGCCAATATAGCAATAATAATAGAAATAATTCGAAGTATCTTTTTCACCATTTCGTTTTCCTTCCGCACAAAATAATTGTCTCTACGTAGTATTTCAATAGAAATTATTTTTAATGCTCGTTTACATGCAGTTTTATATTTTTTTACTATTATTTATACATACGAGGAGGAAATATGAAAAATCTTAAAATACAAACACCTATAGTCTTTGTGCCAGGACTTTTTGGTTCTATGAGTAATATCATTATTCCTGGTACAGGCGATTGGAATTTTGGAATCTCCGCATTTGTATATGAGCCTTTCATTATGATGCTAGAAAGTATGGGATATCAAAGAAATAAAAATTTATTTATTTCTTTTTATGATTGGCGACAAAAAATTAAAGAATCTGCTCAAAATTATTTAACAAAAACCATTACTTTAGCTAAACAAATAACAGGAGCTAATAAAGTAAATTTGATTTGTCATAGTATGGGTGGACTTGTTGCACGGTCTTATGTTCAAAGTAATATGTATCACAATGATGTTGATAAACTCATCATACTATGTACACCAAATACTGGATCACCCTCAAACTATAGTTACTGGACCGGCGGAATACTTCCTGTACATGTTTCGTCCAAAATAAATATCGTTTATTTATATATGGATCAGTACATTAACTACTTATGTCATCTCTATAAAATGAATAGAGTCGAAGCAATTCATACTCACTTTAAAGGATTACAAGATATCATCCCTTGTAAATATTATGGAAATTATTTATTTATGAAAAACGGATCTTCTATCAAATTCATACCTTACAAAAAAATGAAAACACAAAACCACTTTCTCGATGAATTAAATCAACACAGAGATATAATAAATAGAAGAAATATTCATATCACATTAATCTCAGGGGATGGAGAAGAAACAATTAAAGATTTACAGGTAATCCCCTCTCATTCCAAGGTGAAATGGATAGATGGCAAAGTAGTAGGAGACATAACTACAAAACGCGGGGATGGAAATGCTACTACGAATAGCGTTTTTCTTTTAGAGGGAGACAAATACATTGTGCAAGGAAATCACAATGAAGTTTTATATAAAAGTATGCCCATATTACAAAAGATACTTTAGCTAGCCTATGTACAAAAGGGATACAGCATCGAACTGTATCCCTTTTGTATCTTGAATTAAATAAAATTTCTCGTATCATTATTTCGACCAAATTTATAAATAGCAATTAAGAAGAAGGAAGTTGCAAAGGCGAATAAAATTAAAATGTTTAAATATAAATCTGCGAACTGCGTTCCTTGCTGTAATTTTGCCATTGTATCTAATAGCCAACGCTGCGGAAGAAATTCAGCAATTTTTTGCACTGATGTTGGCATAATTTCAAATGGAAAGAAGCACCCAGCAAGCAAACATGTTGGTGTAATAATGATATTTTGCATTGCATTAGCAGAAGTTGAATTTTTCGCAAAAGATACAATCGCTAACGATAAACCAATTGCGATTAGACCAAATATCATCAGTACTCCAATCAGAACAATTAAAGGCATATTTGGATCAATATGAAATACACTAGTCATAAATAATACTGTTACAACAATTTGTACGATTGAAACAAGCACATTAACAGCAACATTAGATAAGATATACTTCCTTCCATCTATTGGTGTTGACAACAATCTAAAATACGTTCTATTCTCTTTTTCTTTCAAAATTAGTTCTGAAAAGCTCACCGCTGAAAATAGCATAAACATCATAAGGTAACCAATTGTTTGATTCGTCATATCTTTATTTTTGGAAGTGTCCTTAAGCGTCTCGGCCGTTAACTTAAATGAATTTTTTTGATAACTTGCATACATTTTATCAAATGTATTTTGATCATTTTGTGCTACTTTACTCATTGCCGTTATATTATCAATATAATTATACAAATATGATTTTATAAAACCTGTGATTTGCGCACCTTTAATTGAGGAGATTTCAATATGACTCGGCTTACCATCTCGAATACTTTGTGAAAAACCTGAATCTAACGTAATCACTGCATCAAGTTTTTTCGAGGCAAGCTTATCTTCTACTTCCGATGCTTGAATCTTACTTACTTTTACATGGTCTAATCCTTCTATAAATTTCACCGTATCATTTGCTATATAATGATTCTCCTGATTTACAACCCCAATACGTAATGTCCCCTGCTCTGCATTTCCATAAATCAGAAATGAAATTAATGCTCCAACTATTGGCAATCCAATAATAATAAGTAACCCCTTTTTATTTTTCAAAAGTACGGATAATGTTTTTTGTATGAGCCATAAAATATCTTTCATATTATAGCCCCTCCCGTCTGCGTAATGCGATAATCGCAATCAATAAAAACAATGCTGAAATTCCAAGATTTAAAGAAATTACTGGAAATGCTGCTCCTAAATCATTCGCATAAATAATTTTCATAATCGCTGTATTTGCCCATGTTAATGGCGACATATTTGTAAGCATATTTTCTTCGACTACAAAATATGCTCCGCCAAAAAAAGAAGCTAATTGTACAACAACCATAATGATCGCCTTAGATGCCTCACCTGTTTTCGTAATATATCCAATCCCTAATCCGAAGCTAATTGCAAGGAATACTTCTGTTAGTAAAATCAGAAAGACTACTCCAAAATGGTCCCCCCAATTTGCCCCATAAACAAATTTACTAAAGACAACGACAAGAAGAAGACAAAGTGCATTTACTACAAGACTACCAAGTATTTTCCCAACGAAGATTTCCGCTTTACTAACAGGCGCGGCGATTAAACGATCTCCCGTTTTTCGTAATCGCTCTCCGCGAATCAAATAGCTTGCTCCCATCGCTCCATACAAGGCAATCATTGTCGTCATCGCAATCGCATAATAGTCCATAGAGCTTGGTTTCTTAACCGCTTGCAAAGATGTCTCTTTTATATAATCATCATGATTTCCACTTGAAATAACTGTACTCACTTTTCCAGGGTCTACTTTCGCAACTTCAACCGCTACGTTGTACTTATCGACAAATGTAGTAAGCATCCCCTCAACAATACTTCCTTCAATGCTATTTCGATCACTCTCATATAACTTCACGCCATCTTGATTCATTTCTACATAGCCAGCATATTTATTTTGTTTCACTTCTTCTTTCCCATCTACATCCTTTACTACTTTTTTAAAGTGAATGCCCGATTTATCTGTTTCCTTTATCAATGCTTCAAAGGCCTGAGAGAACTTACCACCTGCTTCATCTTTGTATAACACCTGAATATTTTTAATAGAAAGATTGTCACTATTAAATGCATTTGTTAAAGCGGTGCCCAAAATGAGCATAAGCACAACTGGGAATGCTAGCATAAACACTAACGTTCTTACATCTCGAAAGTCACTTTTGATTTCCTTTATGGCTATATTGAAGATGTTCAATCGATGAACCTCCCTTTTTTTGCTAGTAAATTTTATTTATCTCGTAGATTTCTTCCTGTCAATGTCAAGAATACTGTCTCTAAGTTGGGTGCTTGCTCTTCAAGTGAACGTATTTCTATATCATTATTGATAAAATGCTGAACGATTTTGTTTAAATTGTTGACCCCTGTATCAGAATTCACTTTAATTACGTTTTCTTCTATTTGAACAGCCTTAACACCACTAATTTCTTTTAATTTGTTCACATCTATATTTTCAACTGACTTTACTTCAATCCAAATATCTTTTGTATCTGTAATAATAGCTTTCAATTGTTCTTTTGTACCTTCTGCAATAATTTTCCCGTGATCAACAATTGCGATTTTCGTACAAAGTTCTTCTACTTCTTCCATGTAGTGACTCGTATAAATAATGGTGCTACCCATTTCATTTAATTTCCGTACAGACTGAAGAATATAGTTTCTTGACTGCGGATCAATTCCAACTGTCGGCTCATCCATAATAATTAAATTTGGACGATGCGCAATCGCACAAGCAATGTTAAGCCTTCGTTTCATTCCACCAGAGAAATTTTTCGGATAGCTTTTATGTTTATCACTGAGCCCTACAAACTGGAGCGCTTCTTCTACTCTCGCTTTCAATTCAGCTCCTCGTAATCCATATAATCCTGCAAAGAATTTCACATTTTCATAGGCGGTTAACTCCTCATAAATTGCTATATCTTGTGGTACAATTCCAATATTCATTTTTGCAAATCGATTATGTTTCTTTATATTTTTTCCTAGTATGCTAATCTCACCTTCATTACTTCTTAACAATCCAGCAATCATATTAATTGTTGTACTTTTACCAGCACCATTCGAACCTAAAAATCCAAATATTTCTCCTTGTGCGATAGATAAAGACATATTATCAACTGCGATGAAATCACCAAATTTTTTCGTTATGTTTTTTATCTCTAATGCGTTCATCATTTCACCCCTATTTCGGTTTCTATGCTGTTATTATAAACAAAAAGAATGAACCTGCTCAGTGCATAAGTTCATTCTTTTCACATGAGAATATTCACTTTTTTCCTGTGAGATCATTCATCTTATCTATTCCTTATTGTATCGGCAATAACATTGTTACCGAAAAACCATTTGTACCATCTACAATAATCGTTCCGTTAATCGATGCAGTACGTTCTTCCATGCCGATAATGCCAAGTCCTTTTTTTACTTGAGGTACACCTTTTCCGTTATCTTTCACTTGCACCTTCACAACCGTATTGAGAACATGTATATCGATTGAAATAACAGTTGCCTCTGCATATTTCATAGCATTCGTTAACGCTTCCGTTACATTTTCTCCAATGATTTTCCACTGAATTGGAGAAATAGCATCCAAATTCCCTTTATATAAAAATGAAATTTTCATATCATGTTTCGCCGCAAATTCGTCTATGAATAATTTCATACGATGAATACCGATTTGCTCAGTTGGTGGTTTCATGTTCTTTAACGTAATTCTAATACTTTCAATTCCATCTTTGGAAATATGAATAGCATTTTGAAGCAACTCTGCCGCTTTCTCCTTGTCAATATTCATCAATCTTTTTGCTGCTTCCATTTGAATTAAGGCACCTGTCATAGAATGACCAATTTTATCATGAATTTCTTGTGATAATCGATTTCGTTCTTCTAGCTTAAAAGTGTATTCTGATTGTCTGATGTATTCTTTATTTTCATTCAAGTTTTTTGTGAGCCTTTGCATATCTTTTCGCATGATGTCATTTTGCGTTTCAAATTTCAACAACCTTTGCGTATATAGCGTTGCCATTGTGAAAATAACAAAACTAAATGTAGCGATTAAACCGTATGTCATACGTATATTTTCCTCAACAAACAAAACCGGAAGGAGCATAATAAAAAACATCAGCCATTTTTCATATATGTAATAAGAAGTAAATTCATATAAGTTCAGAGGTAAAAATAAAAGTAATAACGGATGAATCTGTCCATATGAAACGACTGTATTGACAATTGATACAAATATAATCACTTTCTTCGCTGCTTCTTTTTTCAAAATATAAATCGTAACGTTTATACAAAGATATAGCAGTAAAGCAAATATAATCCATGGTAGATTCGTAACGTTGGAATGAACATAACTAAACACAATATATAGGAAAACTATAAGCTTACTAATAATGATCCAAAACTCCATATTTCTAATCCACTGTTCCCGTTAAATAGTAAATTGCGATTTGCGTACGATGCTCAAGCCCCGTTTTACTAAGGATAGAGGTAATATAGTTCGCAATCGTCCCTTCTGATATAAAAAGTTGCTTTGAAATCTCTTTATTCGAAAAACCTTTAGCAATAAGAGCAATAATACTAAGTTCTCTTTCTGTGAAAAGGCTCTTATCTATTTTCAACTCTTCTTCTTTATTTTCTTGTAAGTTTAATTTAATTTTATCGAGGACTACATCTTGCATCACAGTATGTCCGTGATAAACACTTTTTATCGCATCTCTGATTCGCTCTGGATCATTATTTTTTAATAAATATCCTTTTGCTCCATTTTTCACCGCATCTAAAATGTATTCGTCATCATCAAATGTCGTTAAAATGAGCGGCTTTGTTTTTGTTTGTTCACAAATTAATTTCGTTGCTTCCACGCCGTTCATATTCGGCATACGTACATCTAAAAGAGCAATATCAACATCATATTTTTTGCAATACTCTAGAGCTTCTTGACCATCATTTACCGTTACTAACACTTCAAATTCCGCATATGTACTTAAAATAATCTTCATACCTTCTCTAATAAAGGAATTATCATCAGCTATTATCACTTTTATTTTCATAGTTGTTAGTAGGTGTTACCTTACTAACATTCACATCCTTTCAATATACATACAATTTTACTATTTTATTCGCTTCTTTATAGGCGATACCTTACATTTTATATCTACTCTTCAGCTATAGAAAAAATCTCTTTCTTATTCTATTTAAATTTACCTTTGCGGTACCCTTACTATGAAAATATTAACAGATTACCATTTGAATTAAATATATTCCTCGGCTAACACTCTAAAGTTATAAAGGAGTCTGTTTTTGAAAACGTATTTTCAAAACAGACTTTAGATATATTTAACAAACCCCACTGTTTCATTATAATTTTTTATTTAAAATTATAATGTGCTATAAACAAATTAACTGGCCGATCTGATTACATTCTTGTGCAAACCATATTGCTCCGTCTGGCCCTAGTACAATCCCATGCGGTTCAGAGTTTTCCGTAGGAATTTGATATTCCGTCATTTCTCCATTTACGGTAATTCGTCCAATCTGATTACTTCCCCATTCGGTAAACCAAAGTACTCCATCCCTCCCTGCAACAATAGCATGTGGCCTAGCATTTACAGTTGGGATAGGATACTCGCTAATTTTTCCCGATGTAGTAATTCTTCCTATTTTATTCCCGTTTATTTCTACAAACCATAGCGCTCCATCAGGTCCATTTGTAATGCCTACTGGAGCAGAATTTATTGTAGGTATAGAGTACTCATTAATTTGACCAGATGTAGTAATTCTCCCTATTTTATTGCCTTGATTCTCCGTGAACCAAAGTGCCCCATCTGGTCCCGATACGATAAATGACGGATAAGATTCCGAATTAGGTAATGTATACTCGGTAATCTCACCTAACAATGAAATTCTTCCTATCTTATTACCTGTTAGTTCAGTAAACCAAATTGCTCCATCAGGTCCTTCTGTTATTCCATAAGGGGCTGATTTTGTAGTAGGTAGCTTATATTCAGTAACCTCACCTTGCGTTGTAATCTTTCCAATCTTATCGGTCTTGTATTCTGTAAACCACAGGTCCCCATTTGTCCCAGATACGATACATGAAAGCCCAGCATCTGATGTAGGAACGAAGAATTCCTGTATTTCACCGGTTACAGTCATTCTTCCTATTCTATTTCCCTTATGTTCTGTAAACCAAAGCGCTCTATCATCCCCTACTGTAATTCCATATGGAGCTGATTCAGCCATAGGAAGACGATGTTCAGTAAACCTTATTTGCACTGTACTAAAACCTCCTTTTTGTTGATGCATGTACTTATCATATGAAAATAAATATTGTAAATATTTCCGTGAATATAATTCATATACCTTCATTACTTAGAAGAAAAAACTATAAAAAAATTGCACTCAATAAAACATTGAAGGCAAAACGGCATAAAAAAACCTTTCACTGCTACAATTTCAAGCTGTGAAAGGTTTTAATTCCTATCTTTTATATGTAGGAACATGATATATATTTTTCCTTATCACTATTCAAGTTGTTTTTTATTATATAAACGCTTTTAAGCTTTCCAAAACCAATCCAATCATAAATCCACAAACAGCACCATTTACACGAATCCACTGCAAATCTTTTCCTACGTTATTTTCAATCATCTCAATAAGTGTTTTATCATCTAATTTATCTAAATTTTCCTGTACAAGTTTTCCGATTTTAGAATGATTGCTTTCAACGACGTTTACAATTTGTTTTTGTAGCCAATCTTCCATACGCTCAACTGTTACTGCATCTTCTTTTATTTTATTCATTTGTTTTGTCAGAAACGGCAGAAGATATTTGTCCGCAAATTCATCTTTTTGAATAAACTCTACAGATTTTTGCTTTGCTTGCTCAAGAAATTCGGTTATCTTTTCAGCTGCCTGCCAATTCACAATCCAATTTTCTTTCCAATTCTCTAGTTCTTTTAATACCGCTTCATTCTCCTTAATATGTAAGATTTCTTGGCGAACTTTCATCAATAGGGCTTGTCTCGTGCTATTATCAACGTTTTGCAAACTACTAACATTATTAATAATAAACTTTTGCAGAATGCTGCCGACCTTTTCTTCATCGACAATGCTCATAAAGGATTTAAGCGTAAACTGTAAGAAACCATCTACTTTTATATTTTCCAGCGCCTTCATACCTAAACTACCAAGTTGATATCGCGCTGCATCTTGTGCTGTCCATTCTTTCGCTTTGACCAACAGGTAATCTAACGTCTTTTCATCATATTGGTGCGTAACGATTTGATCGACAAGTACTTGAAGAATATTACCTACGTTAATTGTATGCAAGTACGTTTTTAATTCTTTTTCAAGAACAACAGCTAACTGTTTTGTATTCATTTGCAGAATCGCCTTTTCAGCAATTGTAACAATCCTTTTCTTTAACGTATCGGAATGCAGCTCTCTTTCCGCAATATGCAATACCATTGCAGCCAACTTCATTTCTTTTATTTTATCGGTAATACTTTCTTTCGTAAGCCAATCATTTTCCAGCGTGGAAACAAGTCCTTTCGTAACCCGTTTCCGATTTTTGGGCAATAGAGCTGTATGCGGGATCGGTATCCCCATCGGGTGACGAAACAGTGCTGTAACTGCAAACCAATCCGCGAGTCCCCCTACTAAACCAGCTTCAAATCCACCTTGTATAATATTCCCTGCTATCATTCCTTGAAACGGGATTGTTGCAACAAAACCAACTCCCATTATTCCAAGTGAAATTCCTGCTAAATATTTTGACTGTAATGACATTGTATTTCCACATCCTCTTATTATGTAAAGTAAACTTTTCAATTTGTAAATTCATTGAATCATTTAGATCTTTATGTATAGATTCCAAATTTCCTTCAACAAAAGCATATATATATACTATAATAAACCACATTAAAAATAACAAAGAAATTCATAACAAAAACGAGAGACTTATATGCCTCTCTCGTTTTACAACATTATAATATTGTTAAAAATTCAGCAATTGGCCCAAGTACAAGTACTGGTAAAAATGTTAAAGCACCTACTACAAATATCGTACCAAGTAAGATTCCTCCAAACAAGCGATTATCAGCTCGGAACGTACTAACAGTTTCAGGTACAATTTTTTTCTTTTTCATTCCAACTGCAACGGCAAGCATCGTAATGATACTGAAATAACGACCAATATACATGACAATACCTGTTGAAATATTCCAAAATGGTGTATTATCATTTAATCCCTCAAATCCAGAGCCATTATTTACAGCAGACGATGTATATTCATATATGACTTGTGTTATACCGTGAAAACTTGGATTTGAAATTGCATCTGTTCCAAAAGGTGTTGAAAAGGCAATTGCTGCGGCTCCAAGAATGAGTAATGGCTGGGATATAATTGTAATAGCAATTAATTTCATCTCTCTTCCTTCTAGTTTTTTATTAAGAAACTCCGGTGTACGTCCTACCATTAATCCAGCTAAAAATACTGCTATCATCGCATACATGATTACATTCATAAATCCAACTCCAATCCCGCCAAATACAGTTCCTAGAAGCATATTTACAAGCGGAATCATTCCCCCAATTGGTGTTAACGTATCATGTGTTGTATTTACGCCCCCTGTCCCTGAAGCGCTTGTAACAGTTGCATATAAAGCAGAAGATATCACGCCAAGACGCATTTCTTTTCCTTCCATATTTCCTTGAGAACTATCTATACCAATTTGATTTAACAGTGGATTCCCTTTCAATTCAGATATGGCAAGTATAGAGAATCCAATGATAAACAAAATCAACATCGATACAAAAAGCATCCGGCCTTGTTTCCTATTACCAACCATTCTTCCGTATACAAAAGGAAATGCCATTGGAATTAACATTTGCAGCATCATCTGGAGCACATTACTAATCATATCTGGATTTTCAAAAGGATGTGCTGAAACTGTTCCAAAAAAACCTCCGCCATTATCTCCAAGTTCTTTAATAGAAAGTAAAGACGCTACTGGTCCACGAGGAATTGCCTGCCCTGCCCCTTCCAACGTTTTTGCAATAATCGTGGAATCTAGTGTTTGCGGTGTTCCTAGCGCTAGAAAAATTAGCGATGTTACAAACGAAATTGGTAATAATACCCTTGTAATAGATTGAACAAAATCAACAAAGAAGTTACCGATTTTTTTACCTGCTAAGACACGAATAAACGTAATGCCAATCGCCATTGAAGTTGCAGGTGCTGCAAACATCATAAACGTTACCCCTGCCATTTGAGAGAAATAAGATAAATTACTTTCGCCCCCATAATGTTGTAGATTTGCATTTGTCATAAACGTGATAGCTGTATGAAATGCTAATGTCGGCTCCATTCCTGAAACGTGGTTTGGATTTAACGGCAACATGCCCTGTAATCGAAATATAGTATACACAACAAAGATAAAGAACAAATTTGTTATGATTAAGCAAAACAAATAGTGCTTCCAGCTTTGGCGATGCCCTTTAATTCCTGCGACTTTAAACAAAAATTTTTCCAATGGACCAAATACCTCTTGAAATGGTCCATTTTGCTGAAAAACATTATATATATAATCTCCCATTGGTTTTGCTACCACTACAAATAGACAAATTGTAATTAGACTTGTAAACCAATTCATTCTTTTTCTCCCCTCTGCTTCTCATACAATTATTTTCTATCATACACATCAATATTTTTTGT
The DNA here is from genome assembly GCF_050474045.1 of Bacillus sp. S2(2024). Classification (NCBI taxonomy): domain Bacteria; kingdom Bacillati; phylum Bacillota; class Bacilli; order Caryophanales; family Bacillaceae; genus Bacillus; species Bacillus sp. S2(2024). The sequence continues at coordinate 1,349,229 of NZ_JBFLUS010000003.1, read as the reverse complement.
AAATATTTTCCATATAGGAAATAAAAGAAAACACTAGGTTGCACCTAGTGTTTTTTACACATAAGTCCCCCCTCTCAAAACGCTGACGAGGTTAGCTGTCGGATTCGGGCCTTGAGAGTAGCCCTACCTAAAAAGGATTCACCCCAAGTGACAATGCACAAAATTGGTTCCCCCGCTCCTAAGTGGATTAAGCGATATTCGGCTGTAAAATTTGCTATTTGTTTGTTAATATACTCCTCTACATTATCATTGTAAAGATAGAAAATACAGAAAAGGGAAACTATTAAATAAATTAAAAAAGAAACCCTTTATTGATAAAAGGTTTCCTTTCGCATACTAACGACCATAAACTGCCACTACAAAAGAAAGTGCAATAAACAAACAAAGCGGACTGTATAACCACGTATCATACTCTGAAAATTTTGTTCCCTTTACCTTTTTAAAGATCCCAACATACTTCATATCACCAACTGCACGCAAAAAGAAAATTCCGGCTAGAATCATACATCCCCATTTTGTGTAATGACTCGCATTCCAAAAAGACAAATATCTACTTTGAGCTAATAGAATCATAGCAAAACATAGAATGGCAAGTCCCACTACAAAAGTCCCTATTTTCCGCGGAACAAAAGCATATTCCCCGCTATCTTTTTTCATCGGAAGAACAACCTTACTTCCCCAGGTCCCACCACATGTCCAGTACATATGAATAAGGCTAATAAATACAAGGATACCAGTGCCTACAATAATTAAAAAGGATGTCATTTTATCCTCTCCCCACTTACGCTATTCTTTCTCCTCAATAATTTCGCTAACATCTAATAACTTACCTTCTATTTCTTTTATCCCGCATTAACGGACAGTAAAATCCCCACCTCAAGCTTGAGAGAGAAACGATGAAGCTAGGTGGGGGATAACTGCCCATAAAAGTCCGATTGGTCCAACGTTTAAATCCGCATTTTTATTGGGCGTTTTTCGGTTTAATGCATAGGAAAGATAATAAAGCTCCTACAAATGCTAAAAAAATTGACAGATAAAATATATAATTATCCGGCCCTTTCATTAATACAGCAAACAACGGAGGGCCTGCAGCTACTCCTACAAATCGCATTGAGCTATAAAGAGATGTAATCGATCCTCTCTGTTCCTTCTCGATTCCTTCTGTTATTAGAGCATCTAAGCTAGGAAGAGCAGCACCAATCCCAATTCCACTAATTACAAGACTTATTATAATGATGTAAATATTTTTAAAGAATATTGGAGTAATTAATGTTATTCCTAATAAGAAAAAACCAATACATATACACCACTTCATCATTATTTTCTTATCGCCAATCTTTTTTCCTGTTATATAAGAAGTAAGAGAAAGTGATGCTAACGGAATAGCTAATACGAAGCCTTTCCAAACGCCTTCTAAGTGATATCGCTTTTCTAAAATGGAAGATAAATAAAAAAGGACACCAAACAGAATGAACATAATAATGCCTCCAAGTGAAAAAATCGGAAAAAGCCAACGCCCTTTCTCGCATAAAATCAATTTTACATTTTGAAGAAAGATACGTAATGGAGGAGCTTCTTGTTTTTGTTTAGGCGGCTTCACAAAAAAGAAAATTAAAATGATGGATATTATACATAAAATCGGGATGAACCAAAAAGGAAGAAACCAAACAAACGAAGCTAGTAAGGATCCTAAAATTGGACTTAAAACCTTACCTAATGTATTCGATGTTTCGACTAGACCTAGGCCGCTGCTCACTTGTTTTTCATCTTGAAACATATCACCTACACAAGGAATAACAACAGGCATCGCTCCAGCTGAGCCAATTCCTTGAATGATCCTCCCTATTAAAATCCATATATAAGGATTTTCAAGCTTCCATGATACCCAACCTGTAATAGCTCCCCCTATAGCTGCTATCAATAAACTAGGTATAATTACTTTCTTTCTTCCCCACTTATCAGATAAATAACCCGCTATAGGAATTAAAATAATAGCAACAATAGAATAAACGGTAATGATAAGAGAAACTTGAAAATCATTAATATCTAATTTCTTTTCAATTAATGGAAGTATAGGGATTAACATGGAGTTTCCAAGTGTCATAACTAAAGGAACAGATGAAAGTGCCCATAAGCTCCATTTTTCTTTTTTGTCCATATGTGTAATATCTTCACTCCTTAAAGGCTGCATTTCAACAATATAATTTTAATTTTTAATACTAACGTTACTATTCCCAACGCCTATGTTTATATTGCACGAATATATAAAGTAAATTATTAAAATCATTTGGAAAGTTATACTTTTTTAGTAAGTCCACATAATAAAGAGAAAATGTACAAAGGGGGGATCTCTTATGGAAGAAAAATTAAATCAAGAATTAAAAAGTAGTTTTGACAATACAATATTGCCTTTAACTTCTCTTACTAGCGGAAAGAGTATAGAAGTTGCACCTCATATCTATTGTTTATGTATAAAAATTGTAAATGTATGTTTTGTAGGAAATCCTTCAAAAACAAATGAATGGATATTAATTGATACAGGAATGCCAAAATCAGCAAATCTAATTATGGAATTTGCAGAGGAAAAATTCGGGAAGGACACAAAACCAAAAGCAATAATATTAACACATGGTCATTTTGATCATGTTGGTTCTGTAGTTGAGTTAGTAAAAAAGTGGAATGTACCCGTTTATGCACATACGTTAGAAATCCCCTTTTTAACTGGTAAAAAAGATTATCCAGAACCAGATGGATCCGTAGAAGGAGGATTTGTAGCCAAAATCTCCCCTTTGTTTCCAAACGAAGGAATTAATTTAGGTGAGTATATACATGAATTACCTTTAGATGGAAGCATTCCGGATATACCTGAATGGCATTGGATACATACGCCTGGGCATACTCCTGGACACATTTCCCTATTCCGAAATACAGATAACTTCCTAATTGCCGGAGATGCATTTGTTACTGTAAAACAAGACTCATTATATAAAGTTTTAACTCAAGAAAAAGAAATGAGTGGGCCACCTAGATATCTTACTACCGATTGGCAAAAAGCTTGGGACTCAGTAAAAAAACTTCAGGAATTAAAACCTAAAGCTGTAATTACAGGGCACGGCCTTCCTATGTTTGGAAAAGAGTTGGAGGATAGTTTACAGCGTCTAGTAATGGAATTTGACAAAATCGCCATTCCTGACTACGGAAAATATATTTAAAGTAAAACTGATTGTGCTTTATAAAGGCACAATCAGTTTTTTATTTAACTTATACATTGATTTTACGCTTATAAATTCCAGTATTTTTTTAAAATTATAAACACACTCTAACATAGAGTTCTGGAAATGAAAAAAATTTTTTATTGCTACATGAAAGTGGGGGATACTAATGAAACATATTGTTGCTTTATTAATTAAATATACCGCTATTAGTGCTATATTACTCATAATATTAGGTGTATTTCAAGGCATTTCGACTCCTAGAATATTATTTATTTCATTAATAATTACAGGGGCAGCCTATTTAATAGGAAATCTATTCATCTTACCTAAGTATGGAAATACCGTTGCTACAATTGCCGATTTTGGTTTAAGCTTTTTTGGAATCTGGGTATTAACCTATCTTCTTACAAGTATCTCTCCAATTCGAAACATAACCGCAGCTTCATTTTGGACAGCTTTTCTTATTGGTGCGGCAGAAATATTTTTTCATATCTATATGAAAAAATTAGTTTTATATACAGATGATAATTCACAGCAATCATCTGTACGCCGTGATATATATGCTACTGAGTTTTCAGATGAGTATATAGATCATTCCACAATGCCAAAAGTAAATTTATCTGAAAAAAGAAAAGATATAGATGATGAATTGGAATAAAAAAAGTGGCTTTGAGCCACTTTTTTATTTTGTTAAGCTTGTTCAGAATTTCGAACGTGTAACGGTGGGGGAATTACCCAGCCTTTCTTTTTACTTAAACGCAGCAATGCTGCCCCAGCTTGTGCTTTTTTCATATGAAATTGTCCAAATAGCATGCCTACATCTTCTCGAAGGCATTTTCCTATAATTTGGCTACAAGTTACTAGTCCTGCAGCAAGACCTGCAGAAACAGCCGCTGCAATTTCTGCATCATTAATGCGAGCACCAGGCGGAATATCCTCAATAGATGCAACAGGTCTTTCTGGAGGAGCTGGCGGTAAAGCCACTCCATTTACCTTCAAAAGAGACTTTAGTTCTTCTGTTTCAGAAATCATATCGTTTTCAATTAGATTCTCTAAAAATTTCTTCAAATCTTCATCGCCTGTATGATTCATATATACTTGATGTCCAGCAATCGCTCCCTGTGTCGTAAGAAGATAACTCCAAATATCAAATACTTCTCCATAATGCAAAGGCTCATTCTGAGGATTACCACTTAATACACCCAATTTACGATACCCTCCTATAGAAAATATTATAATAAAAATTCTTTTAAGTATTAAAAATAAGCTTTTAAGTATGTTTGTTCCGGCAAAAAAGTTCTTGTAATTCATGGGAAACACCTTACCCATAATTAATACGTTTTGTTGCTTACACTAGAGTTTTCCAATATAATACTCGAAGTTGATTAAAGATTATTAACAATCTTTGAGTAAGTATGTGATTATTATGAGGACTTTCCTTACTAAGATACATATACATAAAGAAAATATATAGGATATACATGCTTTAGCTTACTGTATTTTATTATGTTTTTAACTAAAATTAACGAGTAAATCCACCACCAAGGTGTTGTTCAGCTAACGCTACTAAACGTTTTGTAATTTCACCACCAACAGATCCATTTGCACGAGCTGTTGTGTCTGCGCCAAGCTGCACACTAAACTCTTGTGCAATTTCATATTTCATTTGATCAATTGCATTTTCTGCTCCTTGAATTACTATTTGATTACGACTTCTACTTTTATTATTTGTCATGTTGTATCACCTCCTATATTTTTAATATGCTACCAATCATAAAAAACAAGTATTCCTTTTTATGGATATTTCTTCAGACTAAGCCACTACACTTTAACCAAAAACATATAAAGTAAAACTTCCATAAATAAGGGATTCCTTCATCCATCACTAATAGAAAGCCTACCCAATCGAGCATATACCAGCCATTATCTCCCACCTCTTTTCTTCGATCTTTTCTCAATCTCAAGATAGCATCTTATTGCTCAAAACAGCGGGATAAAACCCCCCCCTCTAGAATAAGCAATCTAGAGGGGGTCTTTTGTTCACATCATTATTTTTGTATCTTATTTCTATTAGCACCCATTGATACCAAACCTTTAGCTAATAAGACGTGTAATTCGCTTCTTCTTCCACGACAATCGATAGTATCCATATTGTAAAAGTAAGCTCACAATAAATGCAGCTGGATATCCAATCCATATTCCTTTTATCCCAAGGCTCGTATGATACGATAAGAAATAGGCCACTGGAACTTCCACACCCCAAATCGATATAACCGCAAAAATAGTGGGCCACAATACAGTTCCACTCGCGCGCATTGTCGCACCAATAATTTGCGCATGACCGAAAATTAAGTAACTCCATAACGTGATCATAATGAGACTATGTGCAATATCAATCGTACTCTGACTCGTTAAAAAGAGTGCTAAAATTTCTTTTGAGAACAAATAAATAAAAGAGATTAATATTCCTCCAATTACATAGTTCATAACAAGTCCCGCTCGGATTACTTTTTGCAGGCGATCAAATTGATTTGCTCCAATGGACTGCGCTGCAAATATGGAAACAGTAATCCCAAGACTCACCGCTGGCATCTGTACATAACTTGCTACTTGGTTTACTACTCCGTACGCCGCAGTTGCGTCTGATCCGAAGCGATTTACAAAGGAAATAACGGCAATCTCAGATAATGAAACGAGTATCATATTAATACTTGCTGGGATACCAAGACGTAATAACAATTTTAACAAGTCCCAATCCATGCGAAGATACTTTCGAACTGTTGCATCAAATTGCAATGGATGTTTCGTTTTTCTTAAATAAACTAACAGAATAGTAAATGTAACAATTGTTGATATAACAGAAGCATATGCTGCACCGTATACACCAAGTTTTGGCAGGCCTAACCAGCCAAAAATAAGAATAGGTAATAATGCCATATTTAGTCCTGTACTAACAATTAAAAAATAAAATGGTGTTTTAGAGTCCCCTGTCCCGCGCATAAATGTTGTATAGGCAAAGTACAAAAATAGTACTGGCATGGAAATAAACAAAACTCGTGCATAGTGAACACTTATATTAATAATATTTTCTGGCGTACCAACCAAGCGCATAATATCCATTGCGAACATACTACCCACTACCGCTAAAATCGCTCCAAGTACAAACGTAAATGTTAACGTTGTACCGACAATGGCCTTTAAACGATCTTCATTCCGAGCCCCAAAAGCCTGACCAATTAAAATCGAGCTACCAGAACCAATCCCAATTACAAATGAAATGAGTAGAAAAAACAACGGAAAGAAAGCCGAAATAGCAGCTAAATCATTAATACCAAGCCAACGTCCCACTACTACCATACCAAACAACTGTCCAAGCGACTGCAATACATTACTTAAAAGTAAAGGAATGAGAAACATAGACATAGAACGCCATATTGGTTTACTTTCTGTTCCTTCTTCATTTATTTTCAAATTTCATCTCCCCTTTTATCGAGATGCTTCGCGGTTATATCCACGCTCTCCATATGGCTTTAAACTCTCTAACCATTTCTCTTCTAGTTTCTTCAATTCTTCTTTTTCGTTAAAATATCCAGTATCTTTCTTTTTCAACACTTCTAATACTTCAAACTCAAAAGCATCTGCCCCGTATTCCTTCCAATCATCTTGCAATGCCTTATTCGTATGAGAACCCATATTAAGTAAAAGTCGTCTTCCACTCATAGTTTTTAAGTTCCCCGTACTCTCTACATACACTTTTCCGTTTTTCATATTCTTAATACAGTAAATTCCAGATTCTATTTCTGTTTCTTTATACAGTTGTTTTAATTCTTCTCTTCTATTCAATTTCCTTTCTCCTTTCACTTTATCTATATATATCTTTTCGCCATCTAAGTCACTGGTATGTTGAATTCAACAGGACCGCTACTTGGCTACTTGGCTACTTGCTCGCTCCTTCTGTTTAAAACCTGGCATGTAGTAGAAAAAGGCCCTGACCGCTTCTATGCATGGCCAGATGCTCTCGCCCATCTGAAAAGAAAGAAGGTTTTCATGTCGATTTTTTAATTTGTATTGATCTACATTATTCTCTATAATTTCACCCAGTACTTACTTCCATCTGATGTTCTATCAAGGAAACCATATTCAATTAAGTATCTTCTTAACGTGACATAATCAGGATATACATTTTCTAAAATCTCATTAACTTCTTTTTCTGTATATTTTTGATTACTATCAAACTTTTTCACTAAATGTTTCAAAATAATTAATTTTCGCTTTTGTTTCTTCGGAAATGTAGAAAGCGGTCCGTCTAATCCTTCTGTAAAATGTGATTTTAAAACTTCTTCATTCTCTGCTTCTGTAATGTTATACCGTTGATCAACCATCGTAGCTGTACGGTGAATAGGGAGAAATTTAGATTGATTCGTCGCCTTTTCTTCTGACAACTCCATAAGCGCAAGAAACACCTTTGCTTGCTTCATCTTCTCTCTTAATGTAAAACGATGATTCCGAATTGTTGATGTGCTTCCACCGTCCATTTCCTTCACAATTTCTTTATCATTTAGACCCATATGAAAGAACTGTATCATCTTCTTCTGCAAGTCTGTTAAACCTGTTAACTTCTTATCTAATGCTAATAAATAGTCGAACATAGAAGTATGTTCATTTGCGATATGAAGCTGCGCAAACTTCTCTGCTTCATAAAAAACATTTTGCTCTTGATAAATAATACCTTTCACAAATCTAGCTCCGCACGCTAAACAAATGTATTCTTCAGTTTCCTTCTCAAATACATATCCTTTTTTCAATTCTTCTACTGAAGCATTCCAAAACCATTCCGAAATATCATTCATGCTAAACAATCTCCTAAAAAGTTTATTTTAAAAACAAACAAATTATGATTTAGTTTATTTTCATTTATAATATCACAACAAAAACAAACATTTCAATGTATCGTTTGCCTATTTTCAAACAAAAATAAATAACGTTTATGTTTTATCAATGTAGTCTTACTACCCTCGAGTAGCTGGATAAACAAATACAATTTTTGTTGTTTTTTCGTTATTAAACTTTTCTTTTTTTCTCAATTAACTTGAGCATAATGAAAACAACTACTGTAGATAGGAAGACGAAGAATAATTGAAGATAGTTTAAATGAAATGATTGGTTGGAGTTGTCTAAAACTAACGCTACAACGCTCATCCACTCCGACTTATTGGACATATACAACTCTGTAAATAAATATGTTTACCTTACTTCAAATGTCCTTATTTTACCAAAAAGATTTTATTTTTTTCTGTGGTATAAAATTATTTCGGCTTCATCCCTGTCGGTGCAATTGTAACAAGTGCAGTGTTTTCTCCTCTTTACTTCCTTTATGTTCAATGCGCTTTGTCACAATCCCATCTTTCATAAACAAAATACAATCCCCTATCTCCGCTGCCACATCCATCATATGTGTTGAAAAAATAACAATTGTCCCCTCCTTCTTGATGTCCTGTAAAACCTCGACGAATGCATTGACCCAAAATGGATCCAAACCATTTGTTGGTTCATCTAATAATAATAGTTTCGGTTTCCCTAACAACGCTTGTCCAAATACTAAGCGTTGCCGCATGCCCTTCGATAAATGTTTTACAAGTTCATTCCTTTTTTCAACCAGACCTATCTTTTCTAAAATCTCTTTTATTTGTTTTTGACTTGCCTTTCGTAACACACCATAAAAAGAAAGAAACTCCTGCACTGTCATCATTTCCTGTGCATGGAAGTCATCCGGCATATATCCAATTTGCGACACGTAGGCATTTCTGTTTTCATGGAGAGTAACACCATTCAATACAATTGTCCCTTCTGTCGGCTTTGAAATACCTGCCAAGATATGAAGAAGTGTACTTTTTCCTGCACCATTCCCGCCGCATAGTACGATGCATGTTCCTCCATCTACTTGAATTGAAAAGTGAGAAAGTGCTTGTTTTGTCTTATATTGCTTTGAAACCTTTGAAACTTGCAAAAGTGTCATTGCATTTTTCTCCTTTCTAGCTTCCATGCGGAGAGAGCAAATCCTAAAATCATGTACAGCAATGTATACAAAATGAGCACTCCCCATGCCGCCCCGGATTGTAAGAAAGTGATTAGGGCATCGTATGCTTGTCCAAATATTGCACCACCGCCTAATTGAACAACAAATACGATGCGAAGCAATTCAGCTGGATTGATAAACAAAGCTATTTTTAGAAGCACAGCAATCATCGGATACGGAACAAAGCTAAGAACAGCGATAAGCGCAGTTGGCCAAATCATAATGAAGAAAAACCACACCCCTACAGATATCGTTAGTGCCTGCCATCTTGTTACGACAAAAGAACCTATCACGAAACCGATTATTAGGAAGAAAAGCATTAATACTATTGAGAATACATAAAGAGCCAGCACCCATTTGATAGATAACGCACTTCCACTAATTAGGCCAATTATGAGACTTATACCATAACTAAGTGTAAAAATAATAAGCTGCGCTGCAAGTTGTCCGAATGCTTTTCCCATTACGTAAGCAACACTAGAAACGGGATACGTACTTAATAACCGCCACTGTCCGTTTTCCATTTCATTGGCAACAGAAAAAGAACTGATAATCAGCATAAATAACGGTATAATATACAGCACTAAATTCGCCATTGTGCCTGTCATATTTGCGTATCCTGTTATTGTAGGTGTATTTCGCTCTAGTAAAAATAATAAAGACAAAACACTCGTCCATAGGATTACAAATGTATAAGATGAACGTTGTCTTATCGTGATCCGCCACTCAGATTGCCAAATGTGCCACATACAATCCCTCTTTCCGTAAAAAAAGACAACCGAACGGTTGTCCTTCTTATTAATGTGAATGATTCATATCCTTTTTCTTGCCATTCTCTTCTTTTATTTTCATCATCATATCCATGTTCTTTTTCCATTCATGCTTTTCCAAATCTTTTGCCGTTAACACTTCACCTTTATTTTTAGATACAAAGCTTTCCGCATCTTTTTTGTCTTTGAAAGAAATCACATTATAAGCCATCGGTGTTTTAATATCTTTGTCATAAACATAAGTCGCTTTCTCTACTTCAACCCACTCTTTTGTATTGTAATCACGTACAAATTTTGCTTGCAACTTTTCATTCTTGTTTTTATCCATCCATTTGTACATACAGCCAATATCATCAAATTTTAATGATTTACCGTTTTCAAGAATTACTTCTGTTCCAAATTGATCGTTCGTCACAGCCATATTACAATTGGCACATTTATCAGTTTTCTCGTCAATTGCTACTGGCTTAACTTCCTTTTTTCCGCAGCCAACTACTGTCAATAAAAGAGCTGCAACTATTGTAATGAGTAAACCTTTCCATTTCATCTTCTTTTCCTCCCAATTTTAAATAAAGTGATACTTATTGCTAACATACTCACACTAATCATTCCGATTTGCATCTTAAATGAAGAATTGTTTTCTACCTTCTTACCTCTAATTGTCATCGCAGGTTCATAATCAGTTAAAACTTGATTTTCAGGACTTTTCAATAATGTTTGGAGTACAAGCATACCAGGTGCTTGGAAAAACAGCTGATATTCAGGGACTTCATTTGTTAGTGTTAGAAAAAATGGATCTGCTCTGTATGGTATGCTGCTCATACCATTTCCCTTTGTATCCAGTTTCAAGGATGCGTCCCAATAATTATGTATAATTTTGTTTCCATTGCTGTTTATCGCTTGAGACTCATTTACATTTCCGATAAAGACATTGTCAGACACATTATTTTCATTCGCATTTTTAAATTGCATGCCAATAAAATTTCCGTTTACTTCATTATCTGAAATACGGTTGTTATTCGCATTTTCCACATACATTCCAACACGATTATAAGAAATTCGATTATCAATCGCTTCTGTTTTCTCTGTATCGTACAGCAATAATCCCTGTGCATTGACATTACGGTTATTAAAACTGAAGTCATTCTTTTTAATTGTTGTTTCTTTTGTTCCCATCACCATAGCCCCTGTAATATTGTGATGAGACTTGTTATTCTGTACGGTAATGTGATTAGAAAACATAATATGTACGCCATAACGAGAATTTCTGATAGCATTTTGAGTTACTCGGTTAAAATGACTATTTTCTATATAAATGCCATCTCTTACTCTATCAATCTCGACTCCTTGAATCATATTATTATTTGATTCCCATAAATCGATTCCGTTTCCTTTAGAATCTCCTCTAATAAAACTATCTTCTACAACCGTATCACTGGCCTCGTTACATTTAATTCCAAACTGCTTCGTGTAGATTCGCAGATTGTGCAACCTATGATTCTTACCAGTGACACGAATCGCTTCCGTGTCTTTCACATTGCTGCATTGTTCTACATTTATATGCTTCAATGTGACAGATTGTCCTCTTATCGTAATAGCAGGATCTTTACTACAAGAACGAACGGTAACCTCCCCCATTCCTTCCAAGGTAATTGGCCTTGAAAGAACGATTGTTTCATTATAAATACCATTTGGGATTTTTACGATTCCATATTCAGGAGCAGCGTTAATTTGAGATTGTAGCGTATCTTGTGCGTGAGTATGTAATGACAAACTCAAAAACAGTATACAAAAGAGAAAAAAAACTCGAGTTATTTTCATATAACAATCCCTTTTTCTTATTAATTAAGTCGACCTACATGAAGGATAACAAACAATTGTGTGGAATTTATGAAGTAATTTTGTATTTTTTAACAAAAAAGAGAACTTTTGTACTTATTGGATCTCATGATAGAAAAAATAATAGGATCCCCTCGCGAGAATCCTATCCTTTATAGAGCATTTCATTCATTCCTTCGGCTCAATCATCTTCCTCGGATCTACAATTTCATCAAATTGTTCCTCTGTTAATAATCCTGATTGCATTGCTGCCTCTTTCAATGTTAATCCTTCTTTATGTGCATGCTTCGCAATTTTCGCTGCATTTTCATAACCGATATGTGGGTTTAAGGCTGTTACAAGCATTAACGAGTTATTTAAGTGCTGCCCAATAATTTCTTCATTTGCTTCAATACCTACTGCACAATGATCGTTAAATGAAACGATTGCATCTGCTAATAATCTAGCTGATTGCAAAAAGTTATACGCAATAACCGGTTTAAAGACGTTTAATTCGAAGTTTCCTTGACTTGCCGCAAAGCCAATTGTTGCATCATTTCCCATTATTTGCGCTGCAACCATCGTTAAAGCTTCACTTTGTGTTGGATTTACTTTCCCTGGCATAATAGAGCTCCCTGGCTCGTTTGCTGGAATCGTAATTTCACCAAGACCACTGCGCGGACCACTTGCAAGCCAACGTACATCGTTTGCAATCTTCATTAAGTCAGCAGCTAACGCTTTTAAGGCACCGTGCGTATAGACAACTTCATCATGACTTGTTAACGCATGAAATTTATTTGGCGCTGATACAAATTGTTTGCCTGTAAAATTACTAATTTCTCCTGCAACCATATCACCAAATTTCGGATGAGCATTAATCCCTGTTCCAACCGCAGTACCACCAATTGCGAGTTCTTTCATATATGTACTGCTTTCAATAATCATCCGTTCTGTTTTTTCAAGCATACGATGCCAGCCGCTTACCTCTTGTCCTAACGTTAACGGCGTCGCATCCTGTAAATGAGTACGACCAATTTTAATAATATGTGAAAATGCGTTTATTTTTTCTTTTAGGGTTTCTTTTAATTTTTCTACTGCCGGTAATACTTGTTCTTCTACTGCAATAACACAAGCAACGTGAAGTGCTGTTGGAAACGTATCATTTGAACTTTGGGACATGTTCACATCATCATTTGGATGAATATGCCCCTCAAGTCCTTTTTCTTTTAAAATTTGATTCCCGCGGTTTGCGATTACTTCATTCACATTCATGTTAGACTGTGTACCACTTCCTGTTTGCCAAACAACAAGTGGAAAATGTGTATCCCATTTTCCTGCTAAAATTTCATCCGCCGCCTCTACAATTACAGTTGCTTTTTCTTCTGATAGCTTTCCTAATTTTTGATTACTAATCGCTGCACCTTTCTTTAAAATTGCAAATGCCCGCACAATTTCAATCGGCATACGTTCTGTTCCAATCGGAAAGTTTTCCTTACTGCGCTGCGTTTGTGCTGCCCATAATTTATCAGCTGGAACTTTCATTTCTCCTAAAGTATCTCTTTCCATTCTATATTTCATCGTTTCATCTCCTTACAAATGAATTAACTTCATATTTATTGTATCAAAAACAAACTCTAAATGATAACCACTCTCACTAAGGATGATCAATATTTATTTTTATATACTCTATCATGGATTCTCTAATGATCCTAATTGACCAAGAACTTTCTCATTTTTTATTTAGATTATTCTAAGCACAAGCAACTATTGCTATATCGATAAAAAAAGGATAGATACAAGCAGAGGACTTCTGCATGTTCTATCCTTTTTGTACGAAAATAAACCCTGTCATCATAATTTTTAAAACTTTTCTTTATCGTTTGTTCCGCGTACGGAAATTGCTACATCCGAATCTTTTTCTTTTTCAAGACGAATTCTCTTTAAAATTTCTAAAATCATCTGTACAGAAAGTCCTTGTTTTTTCAACATTGCTATTAAATCAAGTTCCGAAAATTTATGAGTGGATTGTGCAGCATAACTCTTTTGTTCCTCAGATTCATTTATATCAAATCGAATTAACCCATCTTCTTTTTTCTTCTCAGTAGCCTTCGAACTTTCATCTATATTTTCTAAACGATTTACATGTACATTTTTAGATAACCCTTGTAATACATTTTGGCTTGAACTAATCTTCATTAAAATCACTCTTTCTCTATATAAATATACATTAATTATACCACGCAAAATTGGATAATATATCCTTATATGGAACAAAACTAAGATAACAGTCAACAAATTTATGACATTTGATGAAAACGAAACAAAGCAAGATGCATTCCAATCTGCGACCGTTACAGTGATTGAAAATTAATATAATCCTTTAATAAAAAAATCATCCCCTGCTATAAGCAAAAGGATGATTTTTTCATACTATGATACTTGCTTGCTTTTCTCCACATCATCTACATACCAAATGAATTTACCAGTATATCCGTAAATAACAGCGAGCGCTAACGATACAAAACTCAGCCACATAAACGGAAGGTAAGATAGCGTTGAAACGCCTAAAATACCGGCCATAAATATACCATTATCAGACCATGGAACCATCCCCGATGTTAGTGTTCCACCAACTTCTGAGTTACGTGCTAAAATGCGGCGATCTAGTTTTAATTTATCATAGCTTTCTTCCATAATTTTTGGCGTTAAAATTAGAGATACATACATCGCACAGCCAAATACATTTGCTAAAAATGCAACAATTAAAGTCGAAAGTGTTACATTACCTGCTGAGGTTAATTTTTTCTCAAACTTCGAAACAATAACTTTCAAAACACCAAGCTTTTCTAGTAACCCACCAAAACCAAGTCCGAAAATAATGACGGCAACTGAGCCGAGCATTCCTTCAATTCCACCACGATTTAATAACTTATCAATGAAATCGATTCCAGAATCAATAGAAAATCCTTTATAAGCTGTTCCAATCGCTTCTCCAAAAGGCATACCTTGGAACAAAGCGGCCCAAATGGCACCAAGAAGTGCCCCCATTGCAATTGTTGGCATAGATGGACGTTTCATCGCTAAAAGTATGATTACAATTACTGCTGGAACGAGCATCCATATGTGAATATCAAACTGCTTTAGTAAAGATGCCTTTAGAAAATCTACTTTTTCTAAATCTACATTCTTACCGCCATATATCCATCCTGCAAATGTAAACATAATACCCGTAATAATATAAGCTGGAATATCTAAATATAACATTGCACGAACATGCGCAATAACATCCACCTTCGCCATAGAAGCTGCAAGTACTGTGCTATCGGATAATGGTGATAACTTATCTCCAAAATATGCACCGGACAGAACTGCACCTGCTACAAGAGGAAGTGGTAATCCAAGTCCTTCTCCAATTGCCATCATTGCAATACCAGCTGTACCTACCGTTCCCCAAGAAGTACCTGTTGCGATGGATGTAATAGAACAAATAATTAATGTTGCTAATAGAAAGATACTTGGGTGAATAAATTCTAAACCATAGTAAATAAGTGTTGGTACAACACCGCCAGCAATCCAAGTTCCAATAAGAGCACCAACCGCTACTAATATTAAAACTGCTTCAAGTCCATTGGAGATTCCTTTCGTAATTGCCTCTTGTAATTCTTGATAGCGAAACCCAAGTCTTAGTCCAAGTGCAATGACAAGAAACCATGAAATAAATAGAGCAAGCTGAATCGGTAAATCAAAAATTGCCTGAAACGAAAAGACAACACTAAGAAACAACATTAAAAGAATGATAATTTCTAGCATCGATGGTAATCTTACGCTTTTCAAAATTCTTCTCTCCTTATGAAGTAATAACTTGATGCATGTCGTTCAGTTGTTTTACATAAACATAAATATTCATATTATTCCGATTTGTTTTTTTAGTATAATAAATAAAACGACTTTTTCATTGTAAAAGTACAGGCTTTATTTCGCAATGATAATTTGAAAAAATACATTATTTTTTCAAATTATCATTGCGAAATAAATTGAAACTTCCATCAACGTTTTTATACTTCACCTTTCTTCTTTACTTCTCTCTGATTCTTGAGGTGGGAGTCTTCAAGAATAGCGGGATAAATTTCTCAGTAAAAAACTGTTGAGAATCTTTTTCTCAACAGTTTTTTAACCAACAATTCTTTCTTCTTGTTTTTCTTTTTCCTCAGAGAGTAAAGCATACGGTGTACACATATACGTCATAGCAACTGGATCATATATAACACGCGCTTTCACACCAAACACTGTTTCAAACAGCTCATCATTTAATACATCTTTTGGTGCGCCTTCCATTGCTTTATTTCCATCTTTAATCGCAACAAGGTGATGTGCATATTTGGCCGCGTGATTTAAATCATGTACAACCATTACGACAGTTCGATTTTCTTCTTCATTTAATTTTTTCAATAGCTCTAGTATTTCTAACTGATGGGCCATATCTAAATATGTTGTAGGTTCATCTAATAGCAATAACTCTGTATTTTGCGCAAGTGCCATCGCAATCCAAACCCGCTGACGCTGTCCGCCTGACAATTCATCTAGTGTACGTTCTGTAAATTGATTCATTCCAGTTACTTCAAGCGCCCAAGTAACCATCTCATAATCTTTCTCTGTTCGTTTTCCAAGTAATCGTTGATGCGGATAACGACCATGCCAAACAAGTCCTTCTACTGTTAACCCTTCAGGTGCTGTCGGGGATTGTGGTAAAATAGCTAATTTCTTTGCTACTTCTTTTGTTGGCATCGTATGAATTGTTTTTCCATCTAAGTATACATGCCCCTTTGTTGGCTGCAGCAACCGTGCTAATGATTTTAAAATTGTTGACTTTCCACATCCATTTCGACCAACAAGTGCTGTAATTTTCCCTTCTGGAATATGTAAATCAAGATGATTAATAATTGTTTGATCTCCGTACGTAAGCTCCAATTGTTTCGTATGTAAACTTGTCATCTTGTTCACTCCTTATTTTTTATTTATGCTGTTTTTCTAATTACCAGTAAATATATAAAATACGGTGCTCCAATAAGTGCTGTTATAATTCCAGCCGGTATTTCAATTGGCGGAATTATAATTCTCCCTAGCATATCTGCCCCAGTAACAAGCAATGCCCCAAGTAATGCAGAAACTGGCAAAAATAATCTACTATCTGAGCCAACGAGCAGCCGCGCTGCATGCGGAATAACAAGTCCTACAAAACCAATTGTACCTGCTACCGCTACTGAGCTTGCTGCTAAACCAACTGCTACACCGATAAGTACAAGACGAACAACATCAATTCGCATTCCTAACCCCTTAACAGTTTCTTCATTTAATAATAAAAGATTAATTTGTTTATAACTCATAAATGTAATTACCGCACCAAGCAAGGTCCAAGGCCATAGCATTTCAACATGTTGCCAAGACCTTGCATATAAACTTCCTTTTAACCATACGAGAGCTTGTGAGGAATCAAGTGCAAATTTCACAATAATAAACGTAATGAGCGCATGTAACCCCGCAGAAATTGCAACGCCGCATAACGCAAGACGCTCCGGCTTTACTCCTCCTTTTTGATACGATAAAGCATATACTAGTAAACTCGCAAGCATTGCCCCGACAAATGCAGCAATAGGGAGCATAATTGGCGGCACATTTGGAAACATAAGCAACATCATAACAGCTGCTAATCCTCCGCCAGCAGAAATCCCAATAATGTCAGGTGCAGCAAGTGGATTACGTGTAACACTTTGTAAAATGGTCCCTGATAATGCCATGTTAATTCCAACTAAAATCGCTATGATAAGACGTGGTAAACGATATTTTATTACAACACCTTTCCCTGTCATCATTCCTTCTATAATATTAGCAATTGGTGTTGGTACAGCTCCAAGCCGTAAACCAAGTAGAGCAACTGCAATTAACAATATAATCCCTACTATCATAATAATCGTAAATCGGCCAAACTTCTTCATTTGACAGCACCTCGCTTTCTTCTCATTAAATAGATGAAGAACGGTGTGCCTAAGAGTGCGGTTATAACGCCAACTGGTGTATCAGCTGGATAAGAAACCCACTGCGCTGCAAAATCTGCTATGACAAGAAGGTTTGCACCGAGCAATGCTGAAAATGGTAAAATAATTCGATAATCTTGACCGACCAGTTTTCTCGCAACATGCGGAACGATGAGTCCAATAAACCCAATTGGTCCCGCTACCGCAACCGCACTACCAACAAGAAGAACAATTAAAAACGCAAATATTCGCCGAATACGAAGAACGTTTATACCAAGTCCACGTGCAGTCTCTTCACCAAGAGATAAAATGTTCAATTGATTTGCTAGAAAAAAAGTAATGATTGTAACAGGAACTGCCGATACTAACATCATTTTTATATCTAGCCAATTTGCTCCTGATAACTTCCCAGCCATCCAATATAAAATTTCTGTTAGTTGCGTTTCATATAATAAAATTGCTCCAGTTGTTAATGATCCAAGAAATAGACTAACTGCAATGCCCGCAAGCACAAGACGTGAAGGTGTATATTCACCGAGAAACGCTAATGAATAAATGACGCTGCCGCCTACTGCGGCCCCAAGAAAAGCTGCTAGTAAAATAACGAAAGTCGCATCCTTCTCTCCAAACACTAAAAGGGCAATCACAACAAAACAAGAAGCCCCTTGATTTACTCCCATAATTTCAGGATCTGATAAAGGATTCCGTGTAATCCCTTGTAATAGACATCCCGCTACGGCTAACGCTGCTCCAAGTAGAGCTCCTAATAGTACACGCGGCACACGTACTTGCCAAACAGTATAGTAAATTAAATTTTTTATATCTATTGCAAATACTTCTGATATGTTATGAAATGATAATCCTTTTACACGAAATAATGCGGAGAGGGCTCCAAACATTACTAATAGTAGAAAAAAGAAGATAAATTGCAAAGTAGAAGAAGCATACGGACTTGATGCCCGTCTGCTTCTAATTTGTGTATGATACAAAGTCTCCAACTCCTTATTTAGAAGACTGACCTGTTAATGCCGGAATCGCCTCATCTAAAATTTTATCTGCCGCAATCGGTCCACGCCCGCGTGCCCAGAGATTACGATCAACATCAACTACATGCTTTTCTTTCACTGCTTTTAAGTTATTGTATAGTGGATTATTTTTAAATTTCTCTACATTCTCACCATATAAGAAAATATAATCCGGGTTAATTTCATTTAGACGTTCCATCGTAATTTTTGCAATTTCTGCCTTGCCCTCTGTTTTTGCTTTTTCTCCTTCATATGCATATGTAGCGCCAATGTCTGTCATTAAAGAACCAATAAAGGAATCTTTAATCCATACAGAAAACTCATCATCAAAAGCTCCGATTACAAGTACTTTTGGATTTCCTTTTACTTTCTCTTTTGCCTTTGAAATTTTATCTTGTAATTCTGTTTTAATTTTTTGGGCTTCTTCTTCTTTTCCAACTGCTTTTGCAATCGTATCCATATTTTTCATTATTTCTTCATAACTGTTGTCATCGAACGCAATTGTTGGTGCTATATCTTTTAATTCTTTTTGAATCATATTGTGGCGATCCTTACTTGCAATAATTAAGTCTGGTTTCACAGATGAAATGACTTCCAAATTCGGAGCCTTTCGCTCCCCAACATCAGTTACTTTTGATACTTTATCTTGCAAATATTCTGGTATTTTCGTTTTTCCTACTCCCGCATTCCCAACTGGTGTAACACCTAAATCCGTTAATGTATCAATAAATGAAAAGTCAAGAGTTACTATATTTTTCGGTGTTTCTTTTAACTCTGTTTCTCCCCATTCATGTTTAATTTTTACTGAACCTGTTTGATTCTTTGCTTCCGCTTTCTCTTCTTTCTTAACTGTTTCTTTTGCTTCCCCACTGCAGCCGGCAAGTGCTCCCACCGTTATTGACATAGCTATAAGTAAAGTACTAAGTTTTTTTCCTTTCATTATGTAATCCCCCGCTTAAATAATATTGATAATCATTATCATTTAATATAATAGCATAATTTTAAAAATTGTCTACCATTTATTGAAAAAATATTCGTAACAATGATTCACACATTCTCCCGTTCTAACCATTTTCCTCTCGAAATTTAAAGACAATTAGCAGTAATTCCCCCATCTCAAAAGTCAGGAAAAAGCAAAAAAAATAAGTGGGGGATGAAGCCCCCACTTATTTTTTTGCTTTATAATATAAGCGCTTTTTGCAGTACATCATCATATACATATTCTTTTCGTACAAGTGAAGAAACCATACCGCTTTGCAATGCACTGTACGCCGGAACAAATGTCATTTTATCCCCTATGCGGTGCGGTGTACTATCAGTTATATCAACAATTAAATGGTCACTACTTCCACCAAGAATTTCAATATTCCTATCGAAAGGTCGTAAACCACTAATATCAAGATCCTGCCTTCCTATTGCAACAATCGCTCGTAGTCGCTCCCCTTTATCTTCAAAATACGGAACTTGACCAAATGCATCTTTTCCAATAACGCCTTTTGGCATAGATGGCTTTCTTTTTATTTCAATGATCTCTGCTTCAATTGAAAATACATCTTGGTACATAAAAGAAATATTTTTTCCATACGCTGTTTCTTTCCCAAGAAAAATAGCTTCTCCGATCCGTAAAGAGTTAACACGTCCAATCTGTTTTCTTTGCATGATAAGTGGTAACGAACTTGAGTTACCACCTGAGATAAACCGAAGCTGTTTTCTAATTTCCTTTTCTACTACTTTTGCTAATTGCGTTAATTCTTGTAAAGAATGTTCAGTTGGAATAACACCGCTAAAGCAAGTAAAGTTTGCTCCAATACCATCGAGTATAATTCCTGGTATATTCGACACTCTCTGCGCTGCTTCCACCACTTCATATGGCATCATTCCTTCTCGAAGATCACCTAAATCAACCATTAGAATCACGCGGTGCGTTGTTCCGTATCTTCTCGCTGCTCTTCCTAATGCTTCTATGATACATAGTTCAGAATTCAAACTAATATCTGTCCAAAGAACCGTTTCTTCTACTTCTGACAAAGCTGGTGCACGAATTAATAAGAGCTCAGCTTCTTTTCCAGCAATAGAACGAAGTTTATAAAGATGCTGTAATCTAGAATCAGCAAATTTTGTATACCCTGCCTCTTGAAGCGTTTCAATCACTTCTTCTGCAGCGCCGACCCCTTTTGTTACAGGAAAACATATAATATTTGAACGCTCGCATAATCGTTTCATTATCATGGCATTATACTTCAATTTTGAAAGGTTTACTTTCATGATAGGCAGCATTTTCGTTCCTCCTACTACATACAAAGTGGATTTTGAAAACTTGTATATAAATAAGATTTTGCTTGATCTTGTATTCTCATTGAGAACAATGCTTTCGTTTCAATTTGCTTTGCAAATATAGCTGCCTTTTGCTCTTCGGTTGCATCTACCATGTATTCTTCAACAATAGCGGCAACAATTCTCCATAACTCTTTTTCCTGTACGTCATCTATTGAGTGAGCTAACGTAAATAATACATCCCCAAAATGGTTTTGCAGTACCGAATGAATAAACTTGTTATAAACCTCATTCATATCATCTGTAAATACGACTGCTTCTTTAACCTCAGCAATATCAACTACCTCCGCTAATGTCTTCTTATGAATTCTCACTCCTCCTAAATCACGTACAAAAATACGTTGGACCTCCCCGCCTTTTGTAACAATAATAGAGTTTTGCATATGTCCTTCTAAAGCGATTCCATATTGTAAAACTAGCTGCAGTAAAGGAACCATGACTTTCTCAGTGTAATGGGCAACATAGTGAAACACCTCTTTTTTACCAATCGTCTCCATTCCGAAATATGTACGCATCATATCTACAATAATAGGCTCTCCTTCTTTTAATGGATTGCTTGCTGTTAAACTAGCTCCAACCCATAGTAACTCTCCCTCTTGCTTATATACATTTGGACTTTCTCGTAAAACAAATGCTAGATTTCTTCCTAAATGAAAATCATTATTTTTTGTAAAAGTAGCTCCAACTCGTTCACGAACGACAATTACTGATTGTGATAGCTCTTTTTCTTTTGCATAAATCTTATCAAATAGCGTAGAAAGAATTGGCCCATTTACAGTTATTTCTGGTGATACCGTCCTAACTGCACTTGTTGCTTGTGCCCGTACTGGAAGCTTCACATGATATGGTAACTCTAGTAGATTCATTGTTCGAAATGAAAGCGTTGCTCTGGACGAAAGCTGATATGGGATCGGAATAATACGTCCTTCCTCTAAATCTTCCCCATACTCCTCTGTTAGTACATGCTTATATTGCCATGGATGAACAAGAAATGGATAATAGTCTTCTATTCTGTTTCTTCTGTTTACTAATAGGCCAGAAACTGTTTCATATAAATCTGGTAAATTTTTATATAATAAAGGTTTTTCAAAGCTATCTCCTGTAACTACTGTTACATCTTTATGAACAAGCACTACATATAACGGAACAACTTGCTCAAATTCAGGAGCATAACGTTTTACTTCTTCTTTTGATAAACCAAGTTTTGTTTTTGTGGAAGGATGCAGTGGATGCCCTTCGATTACTAATGACTCTGTATATAATAATTCGTCAAACGACATACATTTTTTTAGTTCTTCAAGGAATTTGCATAGATTATTTGGTTTGTATTTTGCAAAAAACATCACATTTGTTGCAAGCTGCTGTTTTGCCCATTCTTGTTTTTGTTCCCAGGCTTCATAAGCCAATTCTAAGTTCTCTACGCTGTTCTGTAACTCTTTCTGCAAGGAATCTGAAACATGAAGCTGAAAGAATGGTGCTACTTCTTCAAAAAACATTTGTAATGACTCAATCCATCTAACATGCCCTCTTACTTTAAACCGAAGTGGAAAAGCAAATTCGTACCGTTCAAATGCTCCTTCTTGTTGCACTTCTAATAATAATTCTGCTTCATTCATACAATCTATAATTTCAATACCATAATCATGCTTTAGCACCGCACAGCTTTCTAATAAATTTTTTTCACGAATTAACGCATTACAAAAACGATTTAAAATACGATATTCCGCTTGTACTTGATTGGATTGTTTAATTTGAATGGACAAAATTCTTCACCTTCCTGTTTTGTTTTTTCACTTTTATATATTGAAATACAAATGGAATCATACATAAAATACCCATCATCACAAATGTTTCAGAAATCCCCACATATTCAATAGCATAACTTACTACAATCGAACCGAGTGGAATCATTCCTCGATCCATTAATACAACACTAAGCATGAGTCCTCGTTCTTCTTCACGAACTTTGTTTTGAAAATACACACGGTTACTAGAGCGTAACAGCTGTCCAAAAAGGCCGATAAAAAATAATAGTATAAAAAACACAAATGTATTACTAATAACGAGGAGCGCTATACTAATGGAAAACATAACTAAACTCGTGTAATAAATCTTAATTTCTGAAATATACTCTAATACTCTAGGAAGAATAATAGTTGCTATAATGGCACCAATTGCCGCCGAAGACATCGCAATACCAAATACTTCTGCTTTTCCAGTAAATTGATGAGAAACAAGTACAGGTAATACAGACGTATACGAAAAGCCAAAAGCCATTGTAATCATTGATGTGATAAAAATATTTCTTCCCCTATGATCATGAGAGAAATATTGAACAATTTGTTCCCAGCTTGCTTTTTTCTTTTCTTTTCGTTTTTTCATCGTTTTATCTTTCATTGGTAATACGAGGATGAATGCAATAAGTGAACAAGCTGCCTGCATCATAAATGTAAGTTCAATATGTCCTCCTGCAATTAAAAATCCAGCTACTGCAGGACCTGTCGAACGACAAGCATTCATCACAAACGAATTCATAGATATCAATTTGCTAATTTGATTATTCGTATCAATATCCGAAAGAAGCGTATTTCGATTTGGTGTTTCTAATGCACTAATGACTCCTCTTACAAATGAAAAAAGAATAAAAATAAGAAACGAAGGCGTAACAAACACAACATAAATAGCAAGTAACGTTGTAACTGCTAGCCCCCAGAATGAATATGACTTCATTAACTTAATACGCGGATACAGATCACAAAGCTTCCCTGCATATACACTAAACAATGCAATTGGAATGAGCCGTACAAAGTTTATCCATCCTAAATATGTAGCACTATGATACAAATCATAGACGTACCAATTGATTGCAGTCATTCCAAGCCAATTCCCCATAAATAAGAAAAATGAACTACTAAAAAAGAGTTTACGAATACGAACCACCTCGAATTTTTTTGTTGCATTTTTAAATGTATCTTTTATAATTGATATTGATTATCAATATCATCTCATTAACAATATAAAATATTCTTATTTTTTTGTAAAGATTAAAAACTTGAGAAAGGTGGTTTCTATGCATCTCAATAAATTTCAAACGTTAAAATTAGAGGAACAAAACTTACTTTCTTTTTTACAACAACATCACGCACCGCTACATAAAAACTATCAACAAATGATTCGAAAAGGACGAGCTGGTATACTTGAACGATTACTATCGTCCTTCATACGTGAAAACATATGTAACATTACAAAAACTGGAATCGAACTTCGAAAACACGAAGGAGTATTTGCGCCATTTTCAGAACATCGTTGTCCTGACTATTTACTAGACTATATAAACACTCATATTCATCTATTTGATGAAATTTCAATGATACAGGGACTATATTTCAAGGGCCAAAATGCATACCTACTTATACCGATTCAACACATATATGCTTTTGAACGACCGGTTATATGCGGGCCGTATATTTTCGTATCACCATCTAGCGCAAATGAAATTACACATCCAAATGAGGTATTGACATTACTACTACATGAAGATTGGCAAGGATCACATTCCTATTTTCATATGTTTGAAGATGATGTCACTAATAGCGCTGCCAATTTAGCTCTTGCTTATACTTTTCATGAACAAACTGAAAATTCTTCAACACTACAAGCTGCTTCCCACGCACAAGATTCCTATGCCTTTTTTGAACAGCTTGTTATAGAAGGTCATCCTTGTCACCCTGGTGCCAAAATGCGAAAAGGTTTAAGTCCTGAAGAAACCATTGCGTATTCAGCAGAGTTTAAAAATACAATTCCATTACGATTTGTAGCCGTACATCAAGATTATATAAGTTCTGCTTTTATGGAAGAACAAAATTGGAATGCATTATTGTTTTCTTTTGAACCTGTACTCCAAGTAGAAGCAGAAATAAAACTTGGCGATAAAATAGATGACTACATTCTATTACCAATTCATCCATGGCAAGCTACTCATACGTTACGTGAAATTTTTAGTGATGAACTCGAAAAACAAGTCATCATTTTATTCGATTATGAAGCGAATTATTTAGCGGGCATGTCATTTCGTACAATCTTCCCTGCACAATATGAAACGATTAGACCGCATTATAAACTAACAACAAATATTCATTTAACAGGAGAAGTGCGGACGTTATCTGAACAAACCATTCATAACGGACCACTTATGAGCAATATTTTAAAACAAATTGTTACTACGGAGACGATGATTGACGAAACTCGCTTTGTTCCAATTATGGAGCGAACTGGCGCTCATTTTCTTCATCCAAATGACCTAGACGAAGAAACACAAACATTGCGAAGTGAAAATCTCGCTTGTGTCATTCGCGACAATATTCATACTTATGTAAAACATGATGAATGGGCCATTGTTGGTTCTGCCCTTGTCGCTTCTGTACACGGCGCAAATAGACCAGTTATAGCAGAACTAATTGAGTTGTATAAAGATAGTCATGACCTACCATTACACGATGCAATTGTTCTGTTTATTGAAAAATATGTAACAAATGCTCTTACCGGCTTTATTCCGCTCATGGTTAAATACGGTATTGGTTTAGAAGGTCATCTACAAAACACAGTACCTGTATTTAAAAAAGATGGCACACCAGACCGACTACTTGTACGCGATTGGGAAGGTATTCGAGTTCATCGTGGTCGTTTACAAAATGCAGGATTTGATATAAACATGTTTCATCATAAATCAAGAATTTTGGTGGATAATGAAAAAAGTATGCGTAATAAAGTGTTTTATTCTGTCATACAAAATCACTTTGGAGAATTATTTTTACATATTAGCCAATTCTATCAGCTAAATGAACAATTGCTATGGAATATTGTAAAACGAGTCTTGCACAATATTTTTATAGATTTACAAAGAGATTCTAGCAATAAAGAGCATGCAATATCTGACTATGCTGTCTTTTTTGCAGATAAAGTAGATTATAAGGCCTTAACTCTTATGCGTATGATGGGAGAAGCACATGCCTATTTTTATGTGAAAGTTAAAAATCCATTATGTGATTGAATGAAAATGAAACTTCCATCAGTGGGGCTTTCTTCATCCCCCACTGATGGAAAGCTCTCACCAATCGGGCACATGCCAGCAGTTATCTCCCACCTATCTTTTTTGTTTCTCAGAGCCTTGGGGTGGGGGTCTTACTGCCCTTAAAATAACGGGATAAACTGTGAAGTTAATTGTGAAGAACCTTTAATCTGATATACAAATTAAGATGAGCTCAGTTACGGGCTCATCTTTTTGTTTATGGTATTAAATTCTCGTATACATACGGTTGCTTCGGAGCTTCTATTTTTTCTACTTTATTTGCTTTTACAAGTGGAAATAAAGCTCCTCTATAGGTTGTCTCATCTAATGTTCCAGTAATCGTAACCCACGTTTCATTTTGTAATTTTGTAACTCCTTCACCGGAAACAATCATTCCATAAACGGTAGCATCTGCTATGCAACACGTAATACCGTAACGTGCAACTACAACTTGCGCTCCTTTCACGTCTGTATCACGGTATACAAACCCAGAAAAATTAATTTCTTTCCCTTTAAATCCAATAACATCACGACTAATAATATCCATAGCATCCATATAGTTTTTATCATTTATTTGTATGCTTTTCTTTTCTAACAAGTTCTTTTCTAGGTCTTCGGATGGTGCTTGAGAACTTGCTTGAGAACTTACTTGAGAACTTGCTTGAGAACTTACTTGAGAACTTGGTACATTAGCAGTTTGCGGTTCCTCTCCATCTACTAATAATCTCTTCCAATCGTCATTTTCTTTTTGTGGCTTCGTTTGTGTACTTTGATTCATTCCACGCTTGGCGGCAACACTTCCGTCAAGTGATACACTCGAAAATAAAAAGGCACTGATAATAGGTATAAGAAATAATCCATAAAAGAAGCAAGTTCCTATTTTCGTTTTTGGGAGCACATGTCCCTCACAGCAATGACATGCCTTTGACTTTTCATTTCCACTTCGCCACACTTGTAAACAACCAAGTAGTAAAGACACAATTGTTGCTATATAAGTAAGTTTCACCATACGCGGTGCAATAAAGTTATCAATATGCCCCGTAATAAGCAGTTTGAATAATAGCATCGCAAATCCAATCAATATAATGCCGCGAATATAAATATGAAATCCTTTTTTCTCCTGCTCTTCCACCTTCTCCGCCTCCTATTTCATGGTAAGTTGAACGATAACATATACACTAATCGTCACAATCGCCATAAACAGAAACACAAACTTCTTTTGAAAATATGCAAATAGCATAACAGTATTTTTCAAATCTACCATTGGTCCGAACACTAAAAAAGCGAGAAGAGCTTTTGTTGAAAAAATGTGACCAAATGATGCTGCAATAAATGCATCTGCTGCAGAACAAAGAGATAAAACATAACCAAGGGCCATCATAACAAGTGGAGAAATGAGATTACTGTTCGCTAATTCGGCAAGAAGGTGACGATCTAAAAATGTTTGAAATAAACTAGCTAAAAATGCACCAATTAACAAATATTTTCCTGTACTAAAAAACTCATCTGCTGCATGCGAAGCAACCTCCTGCCAGCTTCTCTTCGAATGTTTATGTTCACTTATCACACCGCTTTCTTTCAATACATTCTTGTCACGATATAAGTAATAAACAATACCTCCAATACATATAGCGACAAGAAAAGCGAGTCCAAAACGAGCGTATACAATTGTAGGGTTCATGCGAAACGCATAGAATGTTGAAAAAAATACAACCGGATTTAATATAGGGGCGGTAACAAGAATTACCATTCCTACATGAAGAGGTAATCCTTTTTGAATCAGTCTTCTTATAATTGGAATAATTACACATTCACACATCGGAAATAATACACCAACAAATGCTGCTGGAAACATGGCAACAATAGGATGTTTAGGCAACACTTTCTTTATCACGTCTTCTGTCACGAATACTTGAATAACCGCTGAAATGAATACACCAATTAATATGAATGGAACAGCTTCAAAAAAAATACTTAAAAAAATTGTATTTACATTCATCCACGTTTTAGGGATCAGTGCTTGCAACGATGATACATTTGTAAAATCAACAAAAAATAATAAGAACACAAATAGTGCGATTAACATTGTACCCATAATTTCTCTAGAAATCCGTGCAAGTGTCATCACAATCTCCTCCTTTATATTTTTAGCTCATGTTCAACTAGCAATAAAGTGAAACTTCCATCAGTGGGGCTTTCTTCATCCCCCACTGATGGAAAGCTCTCACCAATCGGGCTCTTATGGGCCGTTAACTTCCATCTAGCTTCTTTGCTTTCTCAGAATCTTGAAATTAAGATTTTACTGCCCGTTAGAGCGGGATAAAATACTTTCCGATAGAAGCTCCTCTTTATTGTAAACATATGCTTGTCCTCTTTTTCTATGACATGTTTCATCCACAACACACTTACTATATTTTATTCTTAAATCGTAATCATTATTATTTACTATTGCAATTTTCTTTTTCATCTTTTAAGATATAACAAGAAATAAAACGTAATTATTACGATTTAAAAAGGAGAGTCTTTTTATGAAAAAAATTCCTGTTACAGTATTAAGCGGTTACTTAGGATCTGGAAAAACAACATTACTAAATCATATACTTACAAATCGTGATGGAATGAAAGTAGCTGTCATTGTTAATGACATGAGCGAAATTAACATTGATGCTGCACTTGTCAAACAAGGTGGTTTTTCTAGAACAGAGGAAAAACTCGTTGAAATTCAAAATGGATGTATTTGTTGTACATTACGTGAAGATTTAATTATAGAAGTGAATCGTCTCGTTGAATCTGGAGATATTGATTATATTGTCATCGAATCTTCAGGTATTAGTGAGCCTATTCCAGTTGCACAAACATTCACATATATGGACGAAGAATTAGCAATCAACTTATCAAATACATGTCGTTTAGATACAATGGTTACTGTCGTAGATGCGAATCGCTTCTGGGATGATTATGCTTCCGGTGAAAGTTTATTAGATCGCCAAGAAGCAATTGATGAGACAGATACACGCGAAGTGATAGATTTACTCATTGATCAAATTGAATTTGCAAATGTAATTATTTTAAACAAAACAGATATGCTAGAGCAGGATGATATTACAGAACTTCACAAACTATTACAAAGGTTAAATCCAGAAGCTCGTATTATTGAAGCAGTTTATTCGCAAGTGCCGTTATACTCAATCTTAAATACGAATCTATTTGACTATGAAAAAGCAAGTCAAGCAGCTGGATGGATCAAAGAATTAAATAGCGAACACACACCTGAGACAGACGAGTATAACATTTCATCATTTGTATACCGCCGTAAGCGCCCATTCCAGCCTGAGAGATTGATGAAATGGCTTGAAAACTGGCCACTTGACGTCGTGAGAGCGAAGGGCTTCTTCTGGCTTTCTTCTCGCAACAATATCATCGGACTTCTCTCTCAAGCAGGTTCATCTATTACGATTCAAGGAGCTGGCGAGTGGGTTGCATCTACTTCAAAAGAGGAACAGCAACAAATTATTTCAGAAGACCCAGACATTTTAAACCGTTGGGATGACACATACGGAGACCGAATCACCGAATTAGTTTTTATCGGTATTGATATGAATAAAGAAGAAATAGAACAATCTTTAGACCACTGTTTATTAACTGAAAAAGAAATGTATGAAGACTGGGATATGTTCCATGACCCTATCCCTTCATTTACGGCTGCATCCTAAACAAAATCCCCTTTCTCAGTAAGTACTGTGAAAGGGGATTTTTATAAAGTGAAACTTCCATCAGTGGAGGGTTTCTCCATCCCCTACCGATGGTTAGTTGAACCAATCGGTGGGGGATAAACGGAAATTTTCTTCATCTCCCACTAGTGGTTAACCATATTCCTCAATCCTCTGAATCTTAAGGTAATAACCTACGCACGCACATTTTCATATTTTAAGATGTCATTATATTCTTTTTCTAATTCATCTAGTGATAATTCATACAACTGTTTATTTAATACTTTATATACACCTACATCAATTAGCTTCTCAATCAATTGTTTTTTCCTTTTTTCTACAGCATAACGGAGACCATAACTCATTCTTTTTTCAAAACTCCTTTCGGCAATTTCCCTATAATAACCTTTATATGTTTTAAAATAGATTTTTAGGAAGTGAGAGTATACTCCCGCTTTGTGGCCACATTATACATATATATGCGCAAAAAAAGATCTCATGACAACTTTTAAGATTTTTTTATCTCGCTATTCGCGGGCAATAAGACTTCCACCTCAAGATTCAGAGAGAAGCAAAGAAGATAGGTGAGAGATGAAGCCCTCCATTGAGTTTGTGAAAGCTTTCTGTTTTCAACGGAAGCAACCTATGATAAACTCTAATTGTAACAATTTACCAAATAGTAAATATTTATCATTTCCTTAAAAAATAGAATAGGTGAATACGAATATTGAAAAATTGGGGGGGAGAAATATATTGGAACAAATTGAGCTGGTAGAGTTAGACGAAGAGAATATAGATGATGAGGGTTGTTATTGCCTTCGTAGCAAGCCATCTTCAGCAGGTTACATAAATAAAAACAAATGGCTTATGAGAAGGTTCAATGAAGGGTTAAAGTATATAAAAATAATGGAGAATAACAAACTAGCAGGGTTTATTGAATATACACCTATTGAATATTCTTCAAGAGTTGTATATGGCGAAAATTATTTAGTTATCCATTGCTTATGGGTAAACATTACGGAAAAAGGGTATGCTTCAAAATTGATTCATAAAAGTATTCAAGATGCTAAGGAACAAAATAAAGCTGGAGTTATTGTGATTACAAATCCAAACACTTCTTGGACGCCCAGTAAGGACGTTTTTATAAAGAACAATTTTAGAGAACTAGATCATGCACCTTATGGTTTTGAGTTACTTGTTAACAAATTTGGCCATTCACCTGACCCATATTTTCCAAAAGATTGGGATGAGCGACTTAAACTTTTTAAAGATTTAACAATTCTCCGTACCCAGCAGTGTCCATTTGTAGATGTATCAACCAATAATGTTGTTAGGGCAGCAAACAAATTGGGTATTAATGCAGAAATTATTGACATAAAAAACAGAGAAGAATTATTGAGACTTTCACCTACTCCTTATGGTATCTATGGAGTCATCTACAAGAATAACTTAGTTTCATTTCATAGACTTACAGTTCACTCTGCAATAAAACGGTTAAAAGAACTAATTTAATTCAACTAAAGTGAGCTTTAATGGAATAAGGGAACTCCATAAATAAGTGTTTCCTTGTTTTATAGCTCAAATTAACAATATTATTTAAGTAATGAAATAAAACATACAGCACAAAAGAATTTATTTCCTTCTGCACTGTATGTTTTACATGTCACTTCTATTTTTTATGATATCTGCTTTAATCCTGCTCACAGATACAATCCATATGTCCTATATCAACAGACCAACCTATAATTGTAGCACTATCTGTTCCTTTCCAAACCTCTATCTTTTCCAGTACATGTCCAACATGAAGAGTATCATCTGAATACAACGATTGATATAATACATAATCATCTTCAAATATCCGTTCACCACATTCAATGATCCCATCTGTTGTCATCACAATATGATTGGTTCCCTCTTGTAATTCACGAACCCCAGAAGTAAAACAAGGGGTTGCTGCGGAAAAAATATTCTTTCTGCCAATCCGTTCATAACATCGCTGTTTATTCAAGCGCCCCTGGTCACATTGGAATAGTCTTGGATGAAATAAGTAGACAAAACATTCCCCTACTGACAACCAATACAGAAACTTCCCTTTCCGAAGACAAATAAGGCATGCTGTTTGTTCTTGTATTCGTTCACTTTCTTCAATAATTTTTTCATCTGTAAAGAGCGATAATAAATACATATGCGTATGATGAAAAACGAGATGAGATGGATAAGTGAAAAGCTGTAGTAACTTCTCCTTTCTTTTACAAATTATATCTATTATAAACTTTGCTCGTTCGATCGTACATTTTGCATCAAAAATCATAACGAATTCCCATGTTCCATGTGGATCACACCAAGCAAGCACAGCATCTTCATTTTTGATTGCACCAGCTTCTGTATTTCCACCATATAATCCGATAGAAAGAGGACCTAGCTTTTCTAAATGAATCTTATTTAAATACGCTTTTTCATCACCAGTCCATTTAAAGATATGTACAGCTTCCATCCTCATCCCTCGTTTCATTGTAATTTTAAGATAAGCTTATATTATCTACTAAAAAAAAGATACTTTTTTACAGAAAAATTGAATAAATTTAACCATTTGTATCTTTACAAGCGATTATATCGTATTGTACGATATAAAAAAGGAGTTGTTATCATGCTAACATTAAATAAACATTGGGAAACGATTTATTTTTACCTCCGTCATGAATACGAAGAAAATTTATCTCATCAAGCCATTCGTATTTTACAAATGATTTCTCGAAAAGAAGCGCAAACCATTAGTAATATCGCCGCAAAACTACATCTCTCTCACAACACAGCTTCTGAACATATTAAACGGTTAATTCAGAAAGAATTTGTAGTAAAAGAACGCAGTAAGCAAGATGAACGAGTTGTAATTGTAAAACTAACAGAAGTAGGACAACAAGCATTAGCTGCACATACGCTGCTCGATGAGGCAAAACTAAAGCAAATAGGAGAGAAGTTATCTAAAGAAGAAAAAGAGCTAATTCAATCCGCATTTGAATTATTAGCAAAGGAGGCTCACGATGTCTTTTCTCATTAAAGTGATTGTTTCTGCACTTATTATTGGAGGAGTTACAGAAATCGCTAAGCACTATAGTACACTTGGCGGCTTCATTGCGGCACTTCCATTAATTAGTTTGCTCAGTCTATTTTGGATTTCTGTCGAAGGGGGCTCTCGAGAAGAATTAAGTAGTTTTGCACTAGGAGTATTATATGGATTTCCTGCATCAGCCTTGCTATTATTCATTGTATATTTGGGGCTTCGTAACTCATTTTCACTTAGCATTTCTATTCTATTTGGTGTAGGAGTTTGGGGGATATTATTGGTATGTCAAAGGTTTTTTCAAGCTTAAGGGGGCTTTCTTTTGATTACACATGTAGATGTTTTCGGGAAAAAAGTTGAAATACTAATAATGGGACAAGGCACGCACAATGCCAACTTATTGTTTCTACTAAATTCAGACACTCCGTTGAAATAGATCGGCCCGATATTATAATTGAAGCAGTAAAACAAATTAAAAATATATAGCACTTATAAAAAGAGGAAAGCAGCGTCCATACTGCTTTCCCCTCATTATTATTCAAAGTCTTCTTCTAACTCTTCTACATCATAAAACAAGTTTCCATTGCTTACATGAATAGGGCCGTTTACAACATCAACGCGTAACACCCATGCCCATGGCACAGATAGACGCTCATGCAGTGCCCGCCAGAAAGCCATCGATCTTCTTTCGTAATCTTCAAATTCTTCTAACATCCCTTTATAGGAGGCACCATCTAATTGAATATTAGCTTCCATTAAACGTGAAAAAGCGTAATGCTTTAGTTCTAGTTCTGCAGCGATTTCCATTTCCTCTGGTGTCGCCATACCAATAATTGTTCCATCAGGTGGTAAAATCTCATATACATTATGAACTTCTACAACTTCTCCTGTCATGGATGAAAATCGATTGTTTTTCTCGAACATATGAACAGCCTCCTTTTATTAAAAAACTTTTTCACTTCAGCCATTGATTTCTATAACTGTTACATAATCTCCTGCTCTTTTCGTCAATCTTCACACATTTTTTACAATATCCTCTTTCCAAAGTCGATTCGCTTGAACAAACTGATTTTCTACAAATGTCAGCTTATATATGTCAGGCATATGAAGCTCCTTCCAAAACGAAAAATTATATTTGGAATCAAAATAATTCATAATAAGGACCATAATGTTCCCATGTGTTCCTATTACAATATTTTCTCCTTCATATTTCTGCAAGATTTTCATCATGCAGGCAACGCCGCGCCACTGAGCAGTAATGTTAGACTCTCCACCTTCAAAATGAAAAGTAGGATCCTCCCATACTTTCGTAATGGATTGCTCGAAATTTTCGACAGGCTGTGAACTTAATAAACGCTCTCTTAAATCTTCCTCTAACTCAATTGATAATCGAAAATGGTTTGCAATTCCTCCTACCGTTTGAATGGCTCGCTTATATGGACTAGCAATCACAACATCTATAGATTCATTTTGTAATATCTTTGTCACTCTCTCTGCCGCTTGCCAACCTTTTTCAGATAGTGGCCTTTCTCTCTCATCTGGTGTATATGTAGAATGTGCGTGACGTACAAAGTAAATATTCGTCATTCCCCTATCCCCTTTGCATTTTTCATTATTATATAATAACTTCTTCAATTATGATGGAGGGAATTATTTAAGGTTATATAAATTTGGTAATATGTCGATAAAATACATTACATAACAAAAAGTGTGATGTTCGTATTTCTAACACCACACTTTTTGTTTACATAATAAAATTATAAATTTTTAATTATTCTAAAAAACATTCCATTATCAGTAGATTAAAGATACTATTTCATCCAGCATTAACGGACAGTAAGACCCATACAGCTAAGAAGATAAGTAGAGGATAATTGTCCGTAAAAGCCCGATTGGTGAAAACTTTCCATCAGTGGAAAAAGGCCCCCACTGATAGTTAGTTGAACTTTATTTCCCGTGATGTAACATGAAATCACTTGCTTCTTCTTCAATATGATTTAGTTTTACAACCCCTTCTTTCCACTTATGAATGTAACGCGTTACACCTACAGTGAAAGAAACAAAAATAGAAGAAAGAATAACTCCATATACAACACCAACAGTACTCATAACGACACTTCCTTGTAATTGGATTATAATACTAGTATACTCCTTTTCTTCTCCAAATACAGGAAGTTCATCTTTTTGTAACAATGACTGCTTATTCTTTAAGGTATAGATACCCCCTCTTGTTTTTGCACATCCTTCACATTCTTCCATTGCTTCGCTCCAAAGAAAACAACAACAAACAGTCCAAACGCGGATATCAACATAACAGTAGATGCTGGTATATAGTCTAAAAGTACACCATATAAGAGCGTTCCAAGAGGGACAATTGCTGTTGCAATTGTTTCAATTAATCCAAATACGCGTCCTAAATATTCTGGTGCTGTCGTTTTTTGAACGAATACTTGTAATGGAACGTTAATCGTAATGATATTCACCCCAAAAAGGATCATAAGTGTAATGTAATATATAAAAATCATTGTTTTAGTTAACGGAAGAAATATCGGTAATACAATGCAAAGCAATAAGCCCGATAGCATGAAAAGGTTCCTGCGAATGGTTTGGAACTTATTTGTTGCCTCTGCTCGGACAGATAAAATAATAGAAGCAATTAGCATCCCAACCGCAAACATTCCTTCAATTACGCCAAATTGCTGAGAGGAAAGTGATAATTTTTGAACGATAATATATGGCAACGAAACGGTAATTGCACAAAAAAAGAAATTAATCCAAAGTGAAAGTTTGACCATTGAAAATATGTCACTTTGCTCTTTCACATATACAAAACCTTCTTTTATGCTCGTTAAAAAATGATCATTATCTTCTTTTTTGTCTACTTTATATAAATCAAATATCATAAAGATTTCTATTATCGCTGCAAAAGCAAATGTCATACCATTCAGTAAAAAAAAGAATTTCATAGAAAACAAACCGTATACAAGACCACCAATAATCGGTCCTAAAATTGTTGCAAGCGATGTAGCTGTTTGATTTAATGAGTTCGCTTTTTGAATACGTGTCGTATCAACTAAAGATGGAATAGAAGATGTTAAAGCAATAGAGAAAAAACTTGCACATATGGATAACAGCGCTGCGGATACATAGATGAAGATCAATGAAAGTCCAAATGAAGTTGAAAGTAAAAACATGGTGAGCATAATAAGAGCGCTTAATATATCCGCTCCAACAGCGAGCCACTTCCGGTTCATTCGATCTGCTGCTGCTCCGGCGATTGGCCCGCAGATCATACGTGGTACAGAACCACAAACAAGTGTAATAGCAAACCCCATGCCAGATCCTGTCGTTTTTAAAACGTACAGCCCCATTGCAAACGTATAAATATTTGCTCCAAGCATTGATGATAATTTCCCAATCATCATCAAAATAATATTTCGCGTTGCAATTTTTAAACGGGGATCATTTTGATTTTCTAATACATCTTCCACATCATCACTCTCCCTTTAAAAGTTAAATTGTGTTAAACTTATTATATAATTAATTTTCTGAATTTGACAACGAAAAGTTTAATTATATTTAACTTTTTTTTATAAAAGGAGACGTAAAATGGCTACTCTTGGAGAAAAAATCCGTACTTTACGTAAAGAAAAACGACTAACCCAATCTGAACTTGCTGGTACAGAACTAACGAAAAGCATGCTCAGTCAAATTGAAAATGGTAAGGCAACTCCTTCTATGAAAACGTTACATTATCTTGCTGATAAACTCGGCTGTGATGCAAGCTTTTTATTAGAAGAAGCAAATGAATTTGCTTCTCTTGTGCAAGAAATGGAGCAATATATACAAGATATGCGTTTTAAAGATGTGTATGAAACTCTTCATCCTATTGTGCATGATGTACTACCATCCACAATAGATGTTGCACGCTTATATAAACAATACGCCAGAGCAGCGCTTCATATGAAAGACTATCATGTACATGCATATATTGAAAAAGCAACGCAAATTTTCGAAAAATATGCTTTATATCGCGAAAGTACAGAAACAAAGCTCATCTCCTTTAAATTATTGTTTCTCAACAAAAAATATAATGAGTGTTTACAGTTAATCACTTCTATTCGCGATGAATATAGAGAAAAACATTTAGAGATGGATTTAATTATGCAAATTGAACTTTTTTTAGATGAGGCAATCATTTTATTAGCCATCGGAGATTACGATGGCTGCAAACATATTATTTTACAAGCACTTTCCTTTTCTAAAAAAAATCAAGTGTACTATAGAACAGATGAATTTTATCGTGTCTTGTCCTATCAAGCCACATTTGTTAACGATACAGAAGGTTACTTACACTATTTAAAGAAAGCAGAACAATTTGCGACTTTTACAGAAAATGCCGTATCAACAACTCTTCTTCATATATTAAAAGCTTATTTTTATAATATGCTAACGAAACAATATGAAATTGCACTTACGCACGTTGAAGCATACGGGAAGAAGTCTATAAAGATACTGGGACCCGAAAAAGATGGCTATTATTATCTTGAAAAAGGAAAAGCATTATATGGTCTAGGGCGTTATCATGAAGCGTTAGAATCGCTTCAACAAGTAACAATCCCTGATTATTCGCATCATCCGATAGACAAAGCATTACTGACTACAGCTGGCTCTTTTCGTGCTTTATGCTATATGCACCTGCAGGATAAAGAACAAGCTCTGTATGAAGCAAAGCAAGCGCACAACGCTATTCAAGAATATCACGCTCCGATGTTTTCTTCTTTCACTGAAGAAACGTTACAAATGATTCAAAAACTTTAAACCCTCTATCAATTGGTATATTATTCCTTACTATGAGCCAAAATAGTATTACAGCGTAACTTCCATCAGTGGAAGCTCTCTTGCTGGTTAATCAATCGGACACAGAGAGGAGTTTAAAATGAACATTCAAAGAGCAAAAGAAATTTCAAAATCAACGGAACAAACAAATGTAACTTTTCAAGGTATGCCTGTTACAATTCAACATGTCGACGAAAAAAATGAAACAGCCCACATATACGAAGCAACAAACCCAAATCGTGAACTTACTGTTCCAGTCAACAGCTTAGAGGAAATATAAGAACTCCCACTTCATTTTATTTTGAAGTGGGAATTCTTATATTTTCTGCACTAACGAACAATGAACAGATAAAGTGAAACTTCTGTCAGTGGGGGTTTTCTTCATCCCCTACTCACGGAAGCCCGCCCAATCAATTCCCCCATGAAATCATTGTACTCTTATAGGAAGTTAATTCTTTATATAAATGCCTTACTGCTTATTTATTTATTTAAAACAAAGGCTCTGTTACAGAACAGTGTTGATAATATACCATGAATGTTATGTATTATTTCTGAATCGTCTGCCACCATTTAGGAAACACCGCACACATTGAATAGAATTCCGTCTTTAGTAACCCTGATTTAACAGCAGGGTCGTCTTTGATAAGAGCATGAACTTGGTCTTCTTCCTCTACTTCAATAATCCCCAGCCCATACCCGCCTTTGGGGTCAAAAACGGGTCCGAACACAATGGCGATTCCCTTTTCAGCCTTGTCTTCCCAATAAACTATGTGCTGTTGCATGACCGTTCTTTCTTCTGCTGTCATATCCTGTTGAAAAGTTGGTCTTGATGAAAATGACTTTAAAACATAATGCTTTTTATCTTTCATAGTATTACTCCTTATAAAAATAATGATTTACATACTTATTTTACATATCTTTTTACAGCCTTTACATAGTTAGTTTATGTCTCAGCTTATTCTATCATTGATTATTTAATATTATACCCAGTACGGTACATGAAATTAACAAACGAATTAAATGATACACTATTCAGATTTCATGTTACACTAAAAAGAAAAAAATCATAGCAAGGAGAAAACAAAATGAACAACGTTCCATACTACGCGGTTATTTTCACTTCTCAGCTCTCAACTGAAACTGATGATTACGAAATCGTTGCAGATGAAATGGTAAAGTTAGCAAAGCAACAACCTGGATTTGTCGATGTTGAAAGCGTCCGTGATGAAACTGGCTTTGGGATTACCATTTCGTACTGGGAATCACTTGAAGCAATCCAGCAGTGGAAAGAACATGCTGCTCATACGATTGCTAGAAAAAGAGGCCGAGAACAATGGTATGAACAATTTCATACTAGAATTTGTCTTGTTGAAAGAGAGTATCGTGCTACAAAAGGAGAATAATAGATTATGAAACAGAAAACGGCCCTTCTACTTCTGCATGAAATATACGGAATCAATCAACATATGGAGCATGTCATCCATACATTCTCCTCTTCAACTATAGACGTTATTTGTCCAAATTTATTACATCGCTCCTCTCCTTTTCATTACGATGAGGAAACAGAGGCATATTCATATTTTCTCAAGAACGTTGGATTTCAACAAGGAATACAACACATTGAAGGTATGCTCACTGAACTACGAAATAAGTATACGCATGTGGGGATTCTCGGGTTCAGCGTCGGGGCAACGATTGCCTGGTTATGTAGTCAAGATCGTGGAATTGATTTTGTTATCGGATGCTACGGTTCACGTATTCGTGATTACACAAACATTGTACCGACATGTCCTACGTTATTATTATTCCCTGCAACAGAAACTAGTTTTTCAGTTTCTACTTTGATTGATAATTTGCAAAGTAATGATCATCCGCTACTAAACATAAAACAACTTAACGGAGAACACGGGTTTCTTGATCCATTTTCTCCAAAATACAACGAAGAAACTGCAGACCAAGGGTATCAGATGATACATTCTTTTCTGCAAAACATAACAGAGAAGTAGCTCCTACTTCTCTGTTATGTTTATTTTTCTTTTATACTTGTTCGTTCTATCCAAATGGGAAGCAATAAATAAAGAACATATGCGAGAAGCATCCAAGCTACAAATGATAGGATTTGCTGTGATGACAATGCTGAAAAGATATGAGAGGAATAATAAATAATAAATGTATCTAAAAATAATCCGATTGCAGTTCCAAAAATCCCTAATTTGATTGTTGAATACTGTGATGGATCTAATCTTTTGTACAGCAACATAATGCCATATAAAGCAACTGCTGTTGCAATTTCTAAAATAATTAATCTTGTGATAAACATTGAAGATGTAATACTTACTAATACAAACTTACCAAATAAGAAAAAAAATGCCGTCGCTCCCATCCAAATGCCAACAGAAAACAATATTGTTAAAGATAATTTTTCATTCAATCTACTTTCTTCCCTTCTGTAAGGTTTTGAATGAATGTAAATACCTGTTCATATACTTCATCTACTGAAAATGAGGGTGAAAATAATGCTTGTAATGCTAACCCATCAATCAAAGCGTTACATATAATACTCCAGCCTTCGAAGGTAATCCCATCAACGGGAGATTTTTCCCACAACATTTCTAATCCTCTTTGTAATTCGTTATTTTCATAGACTAGCATTTCTCCTAACTTTTCTTTTATTTGTTCATTTTGAAGACCATTTGCAACTAGTTGAAAGAACAAATGATGGTAAAGGGAATCTGACGTGCACCTACTTTTTGCAGAAGCTAATGCAGTTTGAATGTGAAAATCTTTTTCAAGCTCTGACCATGAAGAAGAACAAAACTCCTCGACAACAGCTAACAAAAGTTGTTCTTTCGTTTTAAAGTGATAATAAACTGTTCCTTGTGTAACATGTGCTCCTTCAGCAACAGCTTTTAATGTTAATTTCTCCATTCCTTGCATAGCAATAATTTCCTTTGCTGATTGCAGGAGCTGTTGTTTACTAATAACATTTGGTTTCGCCATTTCATTCACCTCTATATAAGTTAGTTAAATAACTAACTTTAGTTTATATAAATTTACTTTATTTGTAAATAAAAACATATTATTCCTCACAAAAAAGCTAAGCCCAAATTCAACTTTAGTGGAATTTGGGCTTAGCTTTTTTTATCCCGCATTAACGGGCAGTAAGATTCCCGAACAAGCTAGGTGGGGGATGAAGAACCCCCCACTGATGGAAGTTTCACTTTATCCCCATGTTTTCTCAAGCACGTATATCTTCCATTTATAATTCATAAGCGTGTAATATTCTTGGATGACAACATATTCCTTCGTATCTGTTTTGACAATATACGTATTATCACCTTTATATGTAACACTCTGTACGTTTTTATCCTTAAATTCGTCTTTTAATCCTTGTTCATGCATAATTTCTTCTGCATGAACCTGTTTCAAATAATTGTAAGGTGAAAAAATAGAGATTCCTAGTACGATAATAATTGTGACAATAGCAGTAATATTAGCTACCTTCGACTTCTTCATTTCTTTTCCCCTTCACCCAAAATTACTTTTTATCTATCTTTACCTTTATCCGCACATTCTTCCCTATCTTCCTTCTCCTCATGAAACTCTACAGGTGATTGTGCAGTAATTGATTCAAACGGTGTGTAGTATATTTGAGGCGTCACTTTTTGAACAAACATTTTATAAGTTGTAAGCCCAATAATAAAAAATAAAAACATCGTAAACATAACAACACCAATTGTTAAAATGAACATGGCATCACTCCTTTTGTAATCGTTATATTACAAAGTTCGATGCAATATGGGATAATCCTTGTTACAAAAAATCAAACTTTGATTAGTAATGATTTTTTCTAATCAAGTTCTACCAATCGTTTTCTTACCTCACATTAAACTGACATAAATAAACGTAACAAAACGATTACAATAACTCCCGTCAGTACTGCTCCTAATAAACTCCGTGTAAAAATCGCAACAAGGAACGTCGGAATGGCTGCTAATAAATAATCCACTTGCACCGTTTCATTCATAAATAATGTTTGTGCTAACAATGCAGCTAATATTGCAATTGGAATATGATTTAGCCATCTCAGCCCCCATTCTGGAATTTCTACTTTACTTAATACAAGCAGCGGTACTACTCTCGGAAGAAATGTGACGATTGCGGATCCGAGTACAATAAGTAATACATCCCATCTTACTTCCATTTTTCAATCACCGTCCCGATTGTCGCTGCTGCAAGTGTTGCAACAATAACAGCAACACTATTTGATACAAAGAAATGAGCAAGAAATGCAATTATAATTGAGGCAATAGCAACGCAAAGATGAACAAATAACTTTGGGCGACTGCTCACAAGTTGTAAAACAAACAAGCCAATAAACATCGCTGGAAGCGCATAATCCATCCCATATGTATGTGGATCTGGTATCCACTCTCCCAAAATGCCCCCAATAATATTTGCTACTATCCAATTTACATAACCTGTCACATTTAAACCTAACATCCATTTTTCACTTACATATTGTTTTCCTGTTACGTGCTGAGCTGCAACGCCAAATGTTTCATCGGTAAGTTGCGAACCAATCACTATGTTTTTCCAAACTGATACCTTTTTTAAGTACGGAGCTAATGCTGCGCTCATTAAAAAATGTCTTAGATTTACAAAGAAAACGGTAAAAATAATAGTAGAAGCTGGCGCACCTGCTACAAACATTCCAGCCATAATAAACTGTGCTGAGCCAGCATAAATCAGTAATGAAATAAGTGCAATTTCTGTTATTGAAAATCCCGCTGTTTTCTCAATTACGCCTGACGCAACGCCAATGCTTAAATAACCGAGAACTGTCGGTAAGCAATCTTTCACACCTTGCATAAACGTTGCATCTTTCGACTGTAATACTGCTGCTCGTTCCACTCTAACTCCTCCTTTACCCTTATGTAAGAAAAGCTAAGTTTTTGCAACTCTTTCACAATTTCACCTATTCACCGTCCCGCACTTATTCTGAATCTAATAAACAGTAACCACTTCAAGAAGAGTAATAGTAAACCCATCGACTTTCGTCATTTTTATACGATAGCTCTTCTCATAAATATTCTGTAACACCAATGCTTCTGTCATAACTCTGCCCCTTTAGTCGTTATAGTTATACCTACTACTATAAAAAAAGATTTTTATAGAGTCAATAATATTCTGAATCTTTAATAAAAAAGATGACTTTAAAAGTCATCTTTTTTATTATTTATTAACAACCCTTTTTAATTTGCAGCATCGTATTCCCATTCTTCTAAAACTCATAAGGAGCTTTTACTTCTACTACTTCGCATCCTTTATTTCGTAAATATTCTATGATCTCATCTAAAAATTAATATCGTTCACCTTTTAAATCAATGCATGGGAAATTTTCATTAATGTTTTTCCGATTCTCAATAAACGACCATCAGTTTGCGATTATCATAAGGACAAATAATAGAACATATAGCCCATACCATCGCCAGAAAAGGAGGAAGAGAACCGTTACATAAAAAGAATAACACTCTACAAAAAGAGAATAGTTTGTAACTTTCCGTCCTCCTCTTCTATCCGTCTCTTTTCATTTTATTAAACATCAAACCTTTTTAATTTTGATTTCTCAAAAAAGCTACCGAACATCCAATAAAATTCTTTTTATAGAA
This sequence comes from Bacillus sp. S2(2024), assembly GCF_050474045.1. Lineage (NCBI taxonomy): Bacteria > Bacillati > Bacillota > Bacilli > Caryophanales > Bacillaceae > Bacillus > Bacillus sp. S2(2024). The sequence continues at coordinate 1,305,609 of NZ_JBFLUS010000003.1, read as the reverse complement.
AAACTTTTTCACTCTTTTTGCTGCTAACTTATTTATACGACCCTATGAAATGGAGCCATATGTCTTAAATAAAGCAAGCCAATCAACGAACTTCCAATGAACTGATCCATCTACAATATCTGTGGATGTACCAGACGGGCCGTTTTTCCCGCTTTTACCGGAAATTGTACATTCATAAACTGCTCCAGCTTTATTCACAATATCTCCAACTTTATATACCGACAAACTTTTCCAGTTATTATTATTTGCAACGCCTGATTGATAACATATCCATCCCATTGCCCCTCCACTCGTTGGAGGCAATAGTGATTTTATTACATCATTAATGGAATAAAACCCTACACTTGGGAGGGATTTTCCATATGATTCACTAATCCATCTATAACCACTAGGAGAATCTACCTGTCTATAAATTCTACCTGCCTCTAAATCTTCAATAATAGAATTATACTTCGCATTTGTTGTTAGAATGCGTTGTGTTGAATTACCATAAATACCCATACAGATATAACAAGGAGCTTCAAGAAATAAACTTCTATTTATTGCATCCGAATTAAAATTTGTATCTGTCATAAAAATAGAATTATCAATAATTTGCAGCTGATTTACTGCATCATCATTTACATCATCCCTAGAATAATATACAATCCCATAATTCATTAATGAAGATACTCTATCATCAACTATTGTATTGTTCTTAATTATGCAAGCGAAATATTTTGGTATACCTATCAATTCAATTCCATTACTCTTTTCTACTTGTCCTACATTTTTTATTACATTGTTTGATAAAACTAAACCCTTCACAAATGAATTCGTACTAGAATTACCTAATTCAATACATATTCCACTATTTATTGAGTTTATAATAATATTGTCTTTAATCATTAAATTTTCTAAATTAAACACTAGATTTGAAGTATACATAGGTACAAAAATCCCTTTATATTTTGTACCTGATGGATCTGCGCTTCCTATATCACCTTCATAATCATAACTAACTATATTATTGGTAATTTCAACATTTGATACAATGGTTGTTCCCCATTCTGGATGAAATGCAATTCCGTTTCCTTCGAGTATTGATGACAGGCCTTTTCGTGTAGGACTCAAGTTCATAACATTATTAACTATTTTTAAATTCTTCACAGGACTTTTTTCAGAAAACCATGGCATAATTCCTGTTCTAACATTATGCAGCGTGTTATTTGCCACTATAACACCTTCTAAATCTTCACCTTGTAGAATTTCTAAATCATTCACAATGAACATTCCTGAATTATAATCAGTAATTACATTTCCTGTACATATAGTGTTATTACCATGTATTTCGATTGCCGTATTTGCAAAAGGTGCTCCATTTAAAGTATTGTTTGCTATTATCCCCCTAATACCACTATAGTATATAGAAGTTCTATCGTAATCTATTTGCGGAACAACAGCAGTATAATAGACTTTGCAATTCACAATAGATAAATCCTCAATTCTGCCCGTAGTAAACTGCCAAGCTCCACAACAATCTGTTACCGTAACATTATCAATAGTTATATTTTTGGAAGGTTGTCCCCATAAAAACATAGCAATCCTATAATTATTATTGGAAGAAGAAGGTACATTCACCATAGCATTATTCCTTGTATTATCATCTATTGTAAAATCTTTAAATACTACATCATTTAAGGTTGTATCTTGAGCTAAAACACTATGATAATCACCAAAATTGTCAGCTATTTTTAATATACCCTTTCCTACCATAGAAACTTTGTTCTTTAATTTTATAATCACTTTATTTTCATAGTCTGTAAAACTATTTAATAAAAAAATTTTACCTTCAGGAATTATAATTGTTCCACCGTTAGGTAAAGATGCTGCGTAATCAATTGCATCCTGAATAAATTTCCGATCATCTGATAGACCGTCGCCTCTCGCCCCCAAAAGCGTAACATCAATCCCCCCATCTTCTAACGTTGTATCTAGTGCTACTACTCGATCACTAGTAGCGGAAATTTTATTCCCTATTCTATTTGTTTGAGCATTGTTGATATTTTTTTGTTCTTTGGCTAATCCTGCATGTAAAGAATCACTTACATTATTTTCATTACCTTCATCTGAAGCATTGGTAAGTTCCGTGTCGAGTGGTTTGTCTTGAACTAAGGAATTTTCACTAGCACTTTCATCCTGACCATTCATATCTTTTTTTGTATCCTTTAACTTATCATTCTGTTCTTTTTTCAACCACCTCTCAAAGTTTTGTTTTAATTTTTTTACTAAATCAAATAACATATTATTAACACCTCTTAAATAGAATTTCCTGTTTTGTTATATTATTCAAAGTTTTATAAAATCGACACACGAATACTGTTTGTTTTTTCTTGTTAAAAAACATAATATCCTGTTATTCTAGCAAAGTGCGATTTATATACAATAAGATGTTGGCTGAGCGAAAAGAAATGTATGAGAAGCACAAAGGGAATAAAGAAGAACTAAACAAACAAAAATTTCCTACTCCTGCAAAGTTCAAGGCAGAGTTTGAATGGTTAAAAGAAGTGGATTCATTAGCATTAGCGAATGTGCAATTAAATTTGCAAACTGCTTATAAAAATTTCTTTAGTGGTCAAAATGGATTCCCAACGTTCAAAAGCAAAAAGGATAGAAAATCGTATACAACGAATATGGTCAACGGAAATATTATGTTAATGAATGGTCATATCAAATTACCGAAATTGTAGCTTGTAAAGGTTAAACAACATAGAGAGATACCTTAGGGCCATGTGATTAAGTCATGCACGATTTCCATGACACCTACTGGGAAATACTATGTGTCTATCTTGACTCAGTATGAACAAGAAATCGTGCAGAAAGAAGTGGAAACTGTTGTTGGATTAGACTTTGCTATGTCTGAATTGTGCGTGAGTAGTGAGAATGAGAAAGTCAATTATCCTTGCTTCTACCGTCAAATATTAGAAAGATTAGCAAAGGCCCAACGAGTATTATCAGGACGTACAAAAGACTCAGAGCGTTGGAATAGGCAACGTATTCTTGTAGCTAAATTGCATGAAAAAGTAGCAAATCAACGTGAGAACTTCCTTCATCATAAGTCAAAAGAATTAGTTAACAACTTTGATGTTGTAGCAATTGAGGACTTGAACATGAAAGGAATGTCACGAGCACTTAGCTTTGGGAAAAGTGTTACTGATAATGGATGGGGGATGTTCACCACTTTTTTAGCCTATAAGTTACAAAAACAAGGCAAACAACTTGTGAAAATAGACAAATGGTTTCCTTCTACAAAAACATGTAGTGGTTGTGGAATTATAAAGAATTTAGCACTATCTGAACGAGTGTATGTTTGTGATTGTGGTACGTCAATAGATAGAGATTATAATTCTGCAATCAACATCAAAAATGAAGCGATACGCTTGTTAGCATTATCATAAATCGTATCAAAAACCTATGGGACATGGGAGATAGCTCGCAGTCTTAGGACTAATTCGTTAGCCCGTAAAAGTAACGACTAACCGAGAAGCCCCCACTTCAAACAGCTTGTAAGAGCGTTAAGTGGTGGGCAGTTCACATAACCTTAAATACATTTAAATTCTAGTTATAGAGTTTATTGTAAAGGATTAGAAAAATGATTTAATCTTAGAGGGGAATTATAATATATATATTTATAGAGGTTTCGGAAGGAAAATTGAAGTAGGTATACACAATCATCATTTAAACAGATATAGGCTGCTATTTTTATGAGCAGTGATACTAATAATGATATTATCAAGAACATGTGAAATAATTAAATACGCATGTCAAAATAAATCCAACTGCTCTCTAAGCAGTTGGATTTCAAATATTACTTCTCAGAAAGTGTCAAATGTTCTTTCAATTTATTAGATACATTTTGACGCTCTTGTTCTGGCACGAAATAATACCAAATTTGATCCTGTAGATGACCATCCCCTGAAATTTGAATTTCTTCTGTATTTTGCAGACACTCCTTATAATCCTTTTGTATATTAAACATTTGATTTTGCGTTAAATTTGTTTTTACATTCTTTTGAATTGCTTCTAATACATCACCATAGCTTGCAAGAGATGAAAAATTTGCCCCTTTCAAAATTACAGCTTTCATCACTTGCCGTTGACGCATTTGACGACCAAAATCGCCGTGAGGATCTTCCTTACGCATACGTGTATATGCTAAAGCTTCATTTCCTGATAAATGAATGTTTCCTTTTGTAAAGTAACTGCCATCTAAACTAAACTCTAAATCATTATTTACATCTACTCCACCAACCGCATCGACAATATCTTTAAAACCTTCCATATTCACTTCAATATAATAATTAATAGGAATATTCAAGAAATTCTCTACCGTGGCAACCGACATGTCTACTCCACCAAATGCATACGCATGATTAATTTTATCCTTTTTATCTTTTCCAACAATTTCAGTATACGTATCACGCGGAATACTTAATGTTTTCATCGATTTCATCTCAGGATTTAATGTAATCACTATTAAAGAGTCGGAACGGCCTTTATCATCCTCTCCTTCATCCACTCCTAATAATAAAATAGATATTGGTTCAGATTTATCAATTTTCTTCGTTTCTGAAAGATTCCCGTTCTTATCACGCTCTAATGGTTTATGAACTTCACTTAATGTTTTGGAAACAGAAGAATAGACTCTATATGTATAAACCCCAGTAGCAATTACTATTACACCTAAAACTCCTAAGATCGAAAATAGAACATACTTTTTCATCTCTATTACCTTCTCTCTTACATTAAGTATCTCCCCACACTCAATAAGTAAGAGTGTTACCTACTTTTAATAGTACTTCAATGGTTTCAATCACTCTCTCTTGTTCTGCAATTGTCATACTTGATCCAGAAGGAAGACATAATCCTTGATGAAATAGATTATCCGAAACACTTTCTGTTTCACTATGCGCATAATAAGTGACTCCTTCAAACACAGGCTGTTTATGAAGCGGTTTCCAGATAGGGCGCGCTTCAATGTTTTTTGCAGCTAAAACCTTCATAATATCTAAATGCGTTATGCCTGTTATCTTCTCATCAACGAGTAATACGGATAACCAACGATTTGGAATCGCATCGATAAACTCTGGCATAAATGTAATACCTGATACATCACCTAAAGCTAATTTATATCGATTAAAAATATTACGACGAGCTTGTACACGCTCATCTAACACATCTAATTGCGCCCGGCCGACACCCGCAAGAATATTACTCATCCTGTAATTATAGCCAACTTGACTGTGTTCATAATGAACTGCCGCATTACGAGCCTGGGTAGAAAGAAAACGCGCTTTTTGAATTGCCACTTCATCATTCGAAACAAGCATTCCGCCACCAGAAGTAGTAATAATTTTATTACCATTGAAAGAAAAAATACCAAACTTTCCAAATGAACCTGTTGGCTTTCCTTTATATACTGTCCCTAACGATTCTGCTGCATCTTCTATAACTGATACACCATACTTCTCACAAATGTCCATAATTTCGTCCATCTTTGCACTTTGTCCGAACAAATGCACAACAATAACTGCTTTAGGTAATTTCCCAGATTTTTGTGCGTCTTCAAATGCTTTTTCAAGAGCGACAGGTGACATATTCCATGTATCTGGCTCTGAATCTATGAAAACAGGTTCCGCACCTTGATATACAATTGGATTCGCACTTGCTATAAAAGTTAGAGACGAACAAAATACAATATCCCCCCTTGTAACCCCCAACAATTGTAACGCTAAATGTATAGCAGCAGTACCAGAGCTAACAGCAGCTGCGGCTTTTACTCCTACATATCTAGCCATTTGCTGTTCAAATGCATCTACGTTAGGTCCTAATGGAGCCACCCAGTTTTGTATAAAAGCTTCATTTATATATTTTTGTTCATTTCCACTCATGTGTGGTGGAGATAGGAAGATTCGTTGATTTTCCATTATCGTAATACACTCCTTATAGCAAACTGATTGTATAATTATCCCTAAAGAATCAACCGTTGTACGAAGTAATGTTTTATTCTGCTATTTGCGTACAGTAAAACTTTCGCCTCAAGATTCAGAGAAAACAAAAAAGATAGCTGGAAATGAAGCCACCTATTAATCAAAGTTTCACTTTATTTCGCACCTTCTTTATATAATTTGGAGCCGTTAAACTTCTCCATCGTGGCATGCCCTTGCTGACTAATTCCCTCTGTTTTAAATACCTTCACTACTGTTAAAAAGAGAATCTTTATATCTAACCAGAAGGATAGATTATCAATATACCAAACATCTAATGTAAACTTATCTTCCCAGGAGATTGCGTTCCGGCCGTTTACTTGTGCCCATCCTGTAATACCCGGCCGAACTTCATGGCGTCTTGCTTGCTCAGCAGTATATAGAGGCAAATATTCTATCAATAATGGACGAGGTCCTACCAAACTAATATCTCCTTTTATAACATTAATTAACTGTGGTAATTCATCTAAACTTAATTTTCGTAGTAACTTTCCAAATGATGTTAGCCTTGCATCATCTGGCAAAAGATTTCCTTGTTGATCTTTCTCATTTGTCATTGTTCGAAATTTGTATATATAAAACAGTTTACCTTGTAATCCAGGACGCTTCTGTTTAAATATTACAGGTGATCCTAACTTTATTCTTATTAAAATAAATACGGTTAATAAAATCCCAGAAAATAACAATAATAAACATGAAGAAATTAAGACATCAAACAAACGCTTCATGAATCATCACGCTCCCTACTGATATACATCCCCATATTCATATTTATTTTTTTAAAACTGCCACATGTATGCAGTTTTCACTTAACTTCTTCTATAAAAATTCATGTTCTAATTATGAAACACCCTTTCTTCCTCCAAAAGATGAAGTGAATTACTAAATTATTGTTCAATTTAACTCATAGGTGAGAAGAACAGAAAGATCTAAAAAAACCCTTTCTCTTTCAAAAGGGCCATATCACAATATACTTCTATATAACGGGAAGTATCCCTCGCGTAAAGAACTTTTCTTCGCTGCCACTTCACATAAATTATCATATACAGCTTCATCATAAATTTTACTACCTATGTAATATCCATAATGATTATTAGCTGTAAATGAGCTTTTAAATTTAAATAAACCGTCATCTTCGCTATAGCCTCCTCCTAAATGAAGAAACTTAGCACCCTTTTTTAAACAAAACTTTATCATATAATCAAACAAAATATTATTTGGTCTTACATGCAAAAAATCCGTTTTAGATGCCCCTAAATGATAGTGTGAAAATTGCGATTTCTTTCCTAAAAGAACCATCACACCTGCAATAATTTGATTCTCATACTTAGCAAACAGCAAATAACATTCATAAAGAGATGTTTCGTTCGCTTGATTATAAAAATAATCAGCATCAAAATAATACATTTCTTTCGCATAATTTCGATCCATCGTCTCTTTATATAAGTTTACAAATATATCAATATTCTCTTTTGATATATCTACCTTTTCAACTACAATTCCATTCTTCAAAGCCTTTTTTATATTCCTCTTATTACTGGATGTATAGTGATTAAATATATCTTCATAGCTATTTTCTAAATTAACAGCAGTTGTTTTTCGGATATAATTCGTATCCATTACTTCTTCTAAATACTGGTGATTGCATAATAGTGGATGGCATCGTATAGTCTCAGTTACAATGTTTCTTTCTCTACAATATTCTTCAAACAGCTCGTAAAATTTTTTTATCTTTTCTTGATTTCCAATTAGATGTGGCCCACCATATCCATATGCAGTTACAATATCTTGATAATTATAATTTTCAAAAGGAATCTTTCTCACTATATACGGATAAAAAATCTTACATTCGTCATCCTGGTAAAATAATGCCTCTACTCTTCCATTCTCTTGTACGGCAAACAAATCAATATACTCTTTCGAATAATATATATCTAGATTATCAAAACAAGAAATAACTTCATCCCATTCAGACTTAGTAGATACAACTTTAAGCATGTTTATCCTCTCCAAATCTTTTAATTCACATGTTTCGTATATAACATCATATCATTGAGAATATCCTTCCTCACTATATGAAAAGGAGTGAAGTACAGTTTTTCTCCTTTCCAATTGTTTTACTATCTTTTCATAATCACCTTTATTCTCTTCACAATATCTATCATTACAACTCTCTCAAAAATCATATTTCCCGAAACAATTACAAGCATAATAACGATTGATATTATTATTGCCTGCAGCCCCCAATCTATCCAACCAGAAGAATTTACATGAGAAAAACGATAAAAAAAGAATAAACTAGTTACTCCTAATACGATATTAATAATAATACGTTGAAAAGATTTTAAAGGTGATTGATTTAATATGTGCCTATTTCCATAAATGACAAAATCAATTGTTCGATAAGTAAACGAACAAATAGAACCCATCAGTACACCGTACACTCCAAAATACTGAACAAATACTAAGGATGCAATAATATTAATACACGCCTCTATAATTGCACGCTTTCTCGTTTCTTTAAAATGTCCCGCAGCAGATACAAGCATATTCTGCGGGATTCTAATTTGATTAGACATTCCTACCCAAACAAATAAAATTGCCAATACAGGGTCAATATAATTAGCATCATGAATTCCCTTTGTATATATTCTTACAAACGGAAGAATTAAAATTAAACAGCACGTATATGCCCATGTTAAAACCATGTAATATAGACATTCAAAACTACTATATGACTTACGAACACTCTCTTGATTGTTGATTGTCATAGCTTGACCAAATCCTGCTAACAATCCACTAGAAAATACTCCAATTATGCTGCCAATCGCTGCAAAAATTACATTATAAACAGAATAAATACTTACTACTTTAAGACTACAAAAAAATGTAATAATAATGATAGGACTATTAAAAACAACTAAAGATGCCAGTTGATGAATAAATGCATCCCACCTCTTACTTATAGCTTCATAGTTGGGAATTGTATTAAATTTAATTTCAGGATAATATTTCTTAAAATACAAAACTATAATCATTACTTTTAACACCGAAGCACTTGTAGACCATATTGTTACCAATAATATACTTTTATTTAAATACATTAGTACTATAGAAATTGTAGCGTTCAATACTGAAATGATGACTTGAATAAAATTCACAATATAATCTTTTTGATCAGCCGCTAATAATACCCCATACTTATTAAAAATAAGAAACTCTAATATTCCACTTCCTGCCATTACAATTACAAGCGCTGTAACTGTAAAGCCAGAAATTTCCCCCTTAGTTACGATCGGAAATAAAATAGAGAATATTACGACGATTATAGTGAATATAATACCTGCACGATTGTAAAACTGCTTAGTGGCAGATAAAATTGCATTTACTTGAGACGTATCGTTATTTGCTAGCGGCTTGTAAAGGGCTTGCATGGATGCAATACTTATTCCCGCTTCAACGAGTTTGAAATATACTAAAAATTGTCCTATTGATGCAAGTAATCCATTCATTTCAGAACCGTATGTTTGTATCCTTATTGGAATGATCAAGAATCCCAATATAATAGTAATCAATTGAAGCATAATAGCTACACAAAAATTATAAAAAGCTTTTTTTGTTCGCATAAAACTCTCTCCGAAATATGATTATGTTATTCCTTTAAATTTTTATTTATTAAAACTTTTTATTATTTTTGTCGCAAGTGAATAACATCGATTAATATATAAAAACATAATAAATTTCATGTAATATTTTCCTTTTCTTGTATAACCAGCTCGTTCTATATAACTAACGTATTCTTTACAACTAAAACACGTTCGCATGTACCTTTTAAACGAGGGGTTTTCACCGACTATCTTTAATTTTTTCGTTAATTCATTTTCATCCATGGACCTTGCCAAAGATGTTAACGCAGAAATAATCTCATACCAAAAAACAACAGCAATCATACCTGAAGTTATATTTTTTACATTATATTTTTTTACGTATATTTCAAATGTTTCTACTAAATTTACCAATCTGATTAAAATATCATCTGGCAGTACTTGACTAAGAGATTCAGATTTACGAACATAATTATAAAGCGGATTGGGAATGATACTAATTCTATTTGCATGACAAATCGAATATAAATTAAAAAGCATATCCTCTGCATAGCTATGTTCCTCTTCAAATCTTAAGTTATACTTATTAACAAAATCTTTTTTGTACAATCTGTTCCAATTACAAAACGCATGTTCAAATGTTAGATAATGATTAATAATATATTTAGAAATTCCTAAATCATTCATATTAATTACTTGTTCTTGCGGACTTAATATAGAGATAAAACTTCCATCTTCCAAAACATTTTGATATCCACAAATAGTTATATCTGCATTTGATTTTTCTGCCGATTTTACTAAAAATTCAAACATATGTCTGTCAACCGAATCATCTGAATCAACAAATCCAATATACGTACCTTTTACATACTCTAATCCTGCATTTCTCGCTGAAGAGATCCCACCATTGTTCTTATGAATGACCCTTATTCGTTTATCTTTTTGAGCATATTCATCACAGATCTGACCACACCTATCAGGTGAGCCATCATCAACAAGTATAATTTCTATTTCCCTAAGTGTTTGGTTTAATAAAGATTCAATACACTTATCCAAGTATTTTTCAACATTATAGACAGGTACTATTATACTCACTATTGGTAACATAATATTCCCTCCCTATTAACTCATAAAATTTATCTATCTCACTTTCATTCCCTTTATAATCATCCAAATTAATAGAGAAAAGATTATGTAATTCAGGTTTATCTAATAACTCTCTAACTCTAATAAATAGACCTTCACCACTTATAGAAGATATCAAACCCGTTTCCATATCTACAATTTGAGAAGCTACAGTCTGATAGTTAGTCACTACTATGCTTTTTCCCAAAGACTTGGCCTCCTCAATAGCAATAGATTTCCCTTCAGTACGAGAAGGTTGAACATATATTTTAGCATGTTTCATGAAAGGATATGGATTAGAATGTACACCTAATAGAATAAACCTGTCTTGTAGATTATTTTTTCTAATTTTCTTTTCTAATTCAGATTTCTGTTTACCTTCTCCAATAATATACCAGCGAATATCATATCCACATTGAACCAATTTTAAACACGCATCTAAAGCTAAATCTATACCTTTTTCATGTGATAATCTTCCTACAGTAACAATACAACAACCACTAAAATTTTCTTTCATAACAGGAACATCTTCTATGGCCATTCGACGAACAACTGATGGAGAAATAATATTTTCTATAACATAAGTTTTTGCAAGCATATCAGGAAACATTGAATTTAATACGTCCTTACATTCATCAGAAATAGTTATCCAATAATCAATAAGCTTATTATATTTTTCTTCAAATTGAATATCCATTCCTACTTTCGATAGATTGCAGTGATTCCATGCAAGTTTTTTACTAGCTACCGTTTTTTCAGCTATAAAATACTTTGACCAATAATCCTGATAGCTAATGGCAACATCATACTCTTTCTTTAGTACCCCAACATATTGAGCGTAAAATGGCCATACCTGCTGCATAGCTTTAGCTACTGACATACCACAATAATAATTCATTAAATATCGTGTTCGTCTATATGCTAACCCCCATTTCCCACAACTTAATAGCTTTCCTATAGATTGTGTAAAGGGCAAAGTGATTTCTTTTAATGGGGTTATAGGGGGCAGTACATTAACCTCTTTCGGAATCATATTCATAAACATTCCTCTATGAGCAAACAATAAGAGATCCACATCATAATTTTTATAATCTATTTGCTCTAGTAAACTTAAAAGGCTTTTAGATGCACCATCACAATTAAGATCATTTGTAACAAACAACAACTTTTTTTTCATGATTACCCCATACCTTTTTAATTTTTCTGAATAACACAAAATTTATATCAGTGGAGGGTTTTTATCCCTCCACTGATAATTAACCTTCATCAATCGATCTTTTACTGGCGATCGATTCCCACCTAATTTCTTTACTCATTGCGAAACTTTGAGGGGAAATACTTTTGCTGGGTAATGCTGTATAAAATTCTTTACTTATTTGTTTTTTTGATGGCCTGCAAAATAAAATCAGTAGAAAATAAGGTAAAATAACCATATATACCTCAAGTCTTACTGTTAATAATAATGAAGCACGGACATTATTAATAAGTATATAAAGAGTAATAGCTGCTAATGCATTCCTAATTAGAATACGCTTTGCTCCGTTAAAATTAAAATCAAATAATTTTCCAAAAGCATACCCTAATATAGACATGAACAGCGGACCAAACCATCCGAAATTATAATATGCTTCCGCAACTATGGAAAATCCAGGCCCGTAATCCATTTTTAAAACTTTCATTAACCAATTTGGTAAATCTGCAAGGTCAGCAAAGCTATATCCACCAAAAAACGAACTAGGGATTATAGCCATAATGGAAGAAAAATAAGACTCTCCAAGTTTAAAACTATATATATCAGGCATAATATTCATTACTTTCACTAAAGGAAACATGGATCCACCTAGTTCACCAATTCCTGAAACAATTAAATTATCTTCTATCATCTTTTTCTGATATAAATCAAAAAAAGTACCTATATCTCGATTAGAATATAATCTAAACTCAGAAATAACAGGTAATGTAGAAAACAGAATAAAACCAATTGTTATTAAAATAAAAACTTTATACCCTTTAAAAGGTTTAATTTGTACATGCCATAGCCAGATAAAAGCTATAATTAAAGATGTAGCAGTACCTCTTCCTCCAGTCATATAGCCTATTAGAACAGAAAATAAAATAACTCCGCTTATTAAACGGAGAATCAGTTTGTTTTCTTTATAACATATTAAAAGAAAAAACAACCCAGGTATAAAAAACATGCTAAGTGATTGAATCATATTACTAGCTGATCCACTTATATTCTCATTTTCATACAAAGATAAATAACCATTATTCAGTGAATTTTTCACATCATCCAAAACATTATGAAAGTACGGATACACAGAAACTATAACAAAAATCCACGCAACTATCTTTACTGTTTTGGGAGAACTAATATTTTCCATCCTATTCATTACATTACTTTTTCTATCTTTATAATCCCTTATAGACAATATTGCTCCCAGATGTAAAAAAGCCATACAAAGGCAGGTATAAAGCTGTGCTGCTAACATTTCTGCATGAGTAAATTCTACATATAAATCAAAGTTCTCTAAAGATATTCCCAATGATTTTAAGAATGCTTGCCCATATAAATATACAAAAAAAGAAAGTAGAAATAATATATATGGGTGAAACAAATACCCCTTCATATACTTCCAGGATAAAACACACCATACAAATAGAATATTCCCTATCCAACCAAAAAATACAACATCAAAATTTGATATTGTATTTTTTTCATACGTAAGCATTACTATACCTATTAAAGTCATAAAAAATATAAATAAGCTGTGAGATACAATAATAACTTCTCTCTTACATACTAAGGAACTCTTTTTTCGCATATATACCCTCATCCCTAAACTCTATACATTAGCATTAATCTTTCAATACTGCGATTAATATCATAACCTTTCTGTTTAAAAACAGCCGCAATTTGTTCCATATCAACAGTTTTCAATTTCCTCTGACTGTGAATTGCATGAATCCACTTATCTATGTCATCGTTTAAGCTTATATATTTTAATAATCCTAAACCTAAGTCTGCTTCTATAGTAATTACGTCTGAAACTACACATGGTATACCTGCTGCTTGAGCTTCTATAAGTGTTACAGGCAGTCCTTCAAAAATAGATGGCATAATTAGAAGATCGAATACCCCCATTAATCTTGGAATATCTGATCTTATACCTAAAAAAATGATATTCTTATCTATCCCTGCTGATTTCGCATTTTTTCTAAGTTCATCACGTAATTCTCCATCTCCGACAAATATCATTTTGAAATCTACACCTTTTTCTTGTAATCTGCGACCAACCGAAATCGAAAATTTGTGATTTTTAATAGCATTTAAAGTACCTACTTGTCCTATAACAAGTGTTTCTGGTCTTAACTTCAATTCATTTCTAATAGCTAATATATTTGAATTATGATCATTCCTGTATTCTGCCACATCGATTGCGTTAGATAATACAACACCTTTTTTATTAAATAACGATTCTCCATAAAGAAAACATCCTGCATCTACCCCACAAGCAAGATAATGTGTAGCGTTCAAATGAATTAACTTTTTCATTACTATATTGTATATGTTCCGAAGTAGATTAGAGTTAATAGTAGCTTTCGTACTATGCGAATGTGCAATTCTACATTTTACTCCCGCTATTCGTGTAGCTAATAACACCAATCCAATATTATAAAGGGTATGAGCATGCACTACATGAAATGGACCTTGTTTTTTTATCACCTTCATTAGGTTGTAACAAAATTGAACAACTCCAGTTTCCTTTGGGGAAGGTATATAAAATATTCTACCTCCCAACCTTTTTATTTCATCATCAAAATGGCCTTTTACTCTACTAAAAGAAACAAAATCAAATTGTATATGATTACGATCCATATTGCGATAAATATTCATAATCATAGTTTCTGCACCACCACAGCGCATTTCTCCAGCTACTTGTAACACTCTTATAGGATTATTCTTCAAAAAATTTCACCTCATTTTAAAAAGACCCTATCTTCAACACGAAATACAACATAAGGGATATTCCTCTATGTCAATATTTAAAAATGAAAAATTAAGGTAGATTTATATAGGTAATTTGCACTTTTGAATCCTCTCTATCAACATCCCAGTTTCTACTAACTCGGCGTCAACTATATGATTATTTCTTTTGTTAATTAGAAATTGCTCTGCTTTTAACATACTAAAAAGAATATAAATATACTCTTTTAGACATGACTTAACAACTAGCTTTACAGTTTCAATCCTTCCAACTGAATTTGGTCCATAATTCCTAAATATTTTTCTATCGGTTTTACAACTTAATCTATAATTCTTTAAGTTAATGCAGCTATTTTCTCTATAAAACAAAAGAGGTTCTTCCAAAATGAAAAAATTTGAAGTTTCAAGCGTTCTAACCCATATCTCATGATCTTCAGCTCTAACGTATTCTTGAGAATATAGATTTGAACGAAACCATTCTGCTTTTCCCATTACAGTAGGATGAATAAATAACCCTTTGGCAAGTACTATATGCGGTTCAATATTATCGCCTATCACTTTTCGTTTTCCAACTATATCATCATTCTCATTAATGATATAAGCACGTGTGCCAATCAAATCAATATCGGGATTGCTTTGAAGAAATTCCAATTGTTTTTTGATTCGTTCTGGGTGCATAATGTCATCGGCATCCATTCTAGCAATATACTCACCTTTTGCTAAAGAAGTAATTTGATTCAATCTATATACTAATCCTCTATTTTCTCCATCATGATATACTTTTACTCTAGGATCTTTAATTGATTGAGCTAGTTCCAATGATCTATCTGAAGATCCATCATCTATTAACACAAGTTCCCATTCTGAATATGTCTGAGCAAAAATGGACTGTATAGTAGTTTGTAAGGTCTTCTCACAATTATAAAAAGGTAACCCTATAGTGACTAACACTGCCCTCACCCCCCCAATCTATTCCTCTTCACTAATTAACGATTCTTCCAAAGAGCGAATTAAATTTATATTTCTGGGTATGCTACACATCTTATAAAATATTAAAACGAAACAAACAAAGATTTTTACAATTTTCTACTTTTAAATGCGTTAGTACTTAAGCTAGGAGAAGTTAACCTCATATACATTCCGTAAATTTCATCCATTTCTTTTAATGTATTAGTTTGGGAATATATTTTAGAAATATAAATCCCCATTTTCCCCATTTCTTCTCTTTTAACAGATGATGTATATATCTCCAAAACTCTTTCTACAAGTTCATCACCCTTATGAAATATAAATCCATTCGTGCCTTGTTTAATTAATTCTCTATGACCTCTATTATCCATCGCTATAACAGGCTTTCCACATGCCATACCTTCAACAAGGTTCATCCCTAATCCTTCTCGTAAACTAGAAGAAACAGAAAGATCGGAAAGCTGAATTAATTCATGAATATGTTCACAAAACCCATAAAGAAAGACATTTTCTTCAATATGATTATCTTTTAAGAATTTTTTGTATTCTTCTTCCATACTTCCTTCTCCGGGTAAAAGAAGTCTAATATTTGGAATATGATTTTTTAATAACACAATACTCTCCAGAAGGACTTTTTGATTCTTATTAAGATTAAGTTCTGCTGGATAAATTAAAATAAAATCTTCCATACGAAAACCATATTTTTTACGAAGTTTCATTTTTTCTTGATCATTAACAGCTTTAAATTTTTCTAAATCTACTCCCACACCGTGAATTTTTTTTATACATATGTTTTGATTAAATTTTTTGAGCGCCAATTGATAATCTTCTTCATTTATTGTTATTAAGCAATCTGTATAACGACTCAAACTTTGTTCTATTGGATAATACACGAGCCAATTTATAAATGGTGCTCCTTTAAAAAAATGAAAACCATGTACCGTATATATGACTTTAGTTCCTTTATTTCTAGCTTTACGTGCAGCTAAGCGTGCAAGTACTCCCCCCATAGGTGTATGACAATGAATGATTTCATAATTGTGTTTCTCTATAATCTTTTTTAGTTCTTTATAAGCATTCACATTATTCATGTGAAAAGGCGACCGTTTAATTGGAATATTGTACTTTTCATCCACGAAAGGAAGTTCTATATCCCCCCTTGCTGCCACATGAACTTCCCATCCTTTATCTTGAAACCATTTCATATAAGGTAAATGAAATGCCTTAAAATGATAATCTACTGTTGCACAAAACAATACTTTTTTTGACATTTATATCACCTATTCAAATACTTTTTTTATACAGTCCTTTTACATTAAGATACATGTAGCAAACTACTAAGAACTGATGGCTTTTCTCTTTGAATCGTTTGCTATAGAAAGCAAGGTTTCCCTTATGTCTTGCTGATTCATCAACTGGAACCCATGTAAAAACTTTTGCAACATTACCTGATCAACTAACATCGCTTTGCCAATATGAATCTTAGGGAATATCTGTTTAGGATATACCTCATTTTCATTTAAAAGTTCCTCGTACATTTTTTCACCAGGACGAAGACCAGTAAATTCAATTCCAATCTCTTCAACTGTATAGCCAGATAGTTTTATTAAATTTTTTGCCAAATCAATAATTTTAACTGGTTCCCCCATATCAAGCACAAATACCTCGCCACCTTTAGCTAACGCACCCGCTTGAATAACTAAACGTGAAGCTTCTGGAATTGTCATAAAATAACGAACCATATCAGGATGTGTAACAGTAACAGGACCACCTTTTTGAATTTGCTTCTTAAATAGTGGAATAACACTCCCTCTACTTCCTAACACATTGCCAAAACGAACTGCAACAAATCTCGTTTCACTTACAGTGTCCATATGTTGTACAATCATTTCTGCAACACGCTTTGCCGCCCCCATTACACTTGTTGGATTTACCGCTTTATCAGTAGAGACCATTACAAACGTATTGACCTTAAACATATCCGCCGCTTCTGCAACATTCTTTGTGCCAATAACATTATTTTTCACAGCTTCTTCTGGATTCCGTTCCATTAAAGGAACATGTTTATGTGCTGCAGCATGATATACGATATATGGTTTATACCTGTCCATAATTTGAAACATTTTATGAAGGTCTTGTACATCTGCAATTTCTGTTATAATTTCAATCTCATCTTTATATAACGATCTTAATTCCATTTCAATTGTATAAATACTATTTTCACCATGCCCAAGTAGCACAATTTTAGTCGGCTTATATTTCATAACTTGACGACAAATTTCAGAACCTATCGATCCTCCGGCACCAGTCACTAAAATTGTCCTACCTGTAATCTTTTCACCGATTCCTGCATCATCTAATTGCACTGGTTCTCTTCCTAATAAATCTTCAACCTGTACATCTCGAAATTCATTTACAGAAATTTTCCCATCTAAAATATCCTCTAACATTGGGACCATCTGTGTTCTCGCTTTTGTTTTTGTACATTCTTCAAAAATCCCCTGTGCTCCTTTTCTACTTAAAGATGGGATTGCAATAATGATTTGCTTGATGTTATAACGTTCTACAACTTGTTGAATATCTCGTGTTTTTCCAACTACAGGAATATTGAAAATTTCAAGATTTTGTTTATAGTGATCATCATCAACAAATACCACCGGATATAGATCAGTTGCTCTATTTTTTAACAATTGCCGTGCAACCATTGTTCCTGCTGACCCAGCACCTACAATTAATGTATGGGTTTTATCAGTGCTTTTTGTAATATAAGTATCGCGAAACATCCGCCATATAAAACGTGAACCACCTATTAAGAACATATGTAGCATCCAAGCTATTATTAAAATTCGTATAGACATATCACTATTTAACACTTGCTGTACTACCGCTGTAATAAGAATAGAAAATGTTGCAGTCTTAATAATTTGTAACATTTCCCCAATGCTTGCATATTCCCATGCTTTTTTATACAGCTTGTAATAACTAGCAAAAATATAATGACAACAAAGCAATATCATTGAACTACTTATGAAATGTATAGGTACTTGCATTAATACATTAGGCTGTATAAGCCAATAACTTACATACGCTGAAGCCAATACAATTAGCGAATCAATCAGTATGAGTAAATATAATCTCCCTCTATAGATCAATTTATCTCCCTCCTACAGAAATTACAAATGTATGCCCAAAATGTCTATTTCCGTAATTGATTTTGTAAATCCGATTAATTCTCTATGTAACCCTTCATCTTGTAGCACTTTTTCAATAGTTTCTACTATTGTATACAGAATCGTTAATTAATCTATAATCACGACTATTTCCTTTAGACGCTTGCAAGAATCATTTTTCTCAGCCAGAGACTAGAGTAATAGCCATCCTAAGTTACAGATATCTGTCAAGCTAGATATCCGTAACTTAGGATGGCACTTGTCCTTAGATAGAACCATAGCCAAAATTTTCATACATCATATTGGGCATCTAACCCGACCTCACACCATGCTTTCGACGACACGCGTCTAAGGTAGCCATTCTACCCACAACACAACCGAGTGCCTCCATTGATAGTGGTCAGGAGACATCACCATGTTCGTACCAAAAGGTACTTAATATCATTTTTAAAAATTTGTTCTGAACGGTATGGTACAGAGATAGTTGATTCTTTTTCATAAGTTTCTGCACTATTAATTAATTGTTCTTTTTTAAGAACGTAATTTCATTTTAATAGAAACTTAATTCCTCATTATTATCGCTTACCGTTCTTTATAATGAATATATACATATGTAAATACTATACTTAATTTACAGGATTTACAATAGTTTTTTAAAAAAATTCCGACTACTGTTCGAATTGTATCATTTTTTGTTGATTTATCCCTTTTTCGAATATATGTTATCCAAAGATACGACAGGTTGCTAGTTCACTCCCATAAAAAATGTTGGATAAAGACCAACCCATATAAATTCTAAAATAATAATTTTATATGAAATGAGTCGGAGGAGTGAATTCCCCTGAGCACTGCGCGAAGCAAACTCCAGGTGAAAATCACAACAAGGAACGTCGGGATGGCCGCTAATAAATAATCCACTTGCACCGTTTCATCTATAAATAATGTTTATGCTAACAATGCAGCTAATATTGCAATTGGAATATGATTTAGCCATCTCAACCCCCATTCTGGAATTTCTATTTTACTTAATACAAGCAGCGGTACTACTCTTGAAAGAAATGTGGCAACTGCTGTGAATGAACAAGCGCTCGATGGACAATCTAATATTTTCTTATTTTGTATGTCCTCATCATGTAATTGGAACATATCACAATATTCTTCAAACGTTCGACCATTACAAACAACTCTCTCAATATTTAATTTCATTTCTCCTCCCTTCCTTATTTTAAAATAAAAAAAGGAATGCCCTCTTTAGGCATTCCCTTATCTTAATAACTCATTCGATTCTTTATCATACACTTTATCAAATGTTGTCATCACGCGCTGCGATGCTTGGACCATCTTTTGGTTCGTCATAAGATCGGTCATTTCTTTCGTCAGATCAACATTTGAGTTTTCTAACATATAATTATGAACAGCAGCTGTTCCATTCGGTAAATTAGCAATGTTTGCCCCATCTACTGTAAAGGTTTTGTCTTCATGCTTTACAAGATGTGCTTTCATGTTTGCGTCAACTGACTTCGTTTGTAACCGCGCAATATTTTGCTTGGTCGCTTCATTATAAATAGTACCATCAGCCTTTACAGAAAGCTTCGCACCTTCAGGAATACGAATACGCTCATTATTACTATCAAGTACATACGCACCAGCTGTTGTTTGTAAGTAACGATCTGCATTTAAAGTAAAATGTCCATCTTTCGTCATATATGTTTGATTATTTCTTGAAACTACAAAGAAAGAAGCTGCACCTGTATTTCCATCTTCTAAGTAAAAATCAGTACCACTATTTGTAATTTGCATCGTACCTTGCGTCAAATTCACATGTGTTGCAGCCGGTACAACGGCATAATCAACCGTTCCAATTGCAGTTTCTCTTCCATTTACTTGACGGTATGTTTTATGTGTATCAAAAACTTTTGACGTCATTTGATCTACTTTAAATCCTGTTGTTTGAGCATTAGCAATGTTATTTGCATGCATGTTTATATGCTGCATGTAGTTCATCATTCCCATAGAACCGATATATAGACCGTTCATACTATAATGAATAAGGCGAAAACCTTATTCTTCCCTCGCTCTCTTATTATGATGTGTGTAACATTTGACTTGCTAAATGTTCAGCTGTTGCAATATGCAAGTGCTGCGTAACATCTTGGCCATCTGTTGTAAATACAATTGGTGCAGTTGAAACAGCTGGAATTTTTAATAGTTCCCCAATGCTTGCTGTTTCATCAAACTTTGTAAATATAAACCCATTAATATGTATATCTTTGAAATTGGTAATAATCTCAACCATATCTTTACTTTTCATTGAAGCAGATAATGTTAAGCAAATATAATCCGGTTGAATTTGCTCCATCATTTCAATCGTACCTTGTACAGATTCTATTGTACGATAATTCTTTCCGGCTGTATCAATTAATATATAGTCAACTGGTACCTCCTGCTTAAAGTAAGAAAGTGCCCTAGACATTCCATCTTCATCACGTACTGCAAGGACTTCTGCTCCAATTATTTTCACGTGCTCCTGCAATTGCTGCGCTGTCCCAACCCGGGACTGATCAGTTGTAATAAATCCAACTGTTTTATTTTGTTCATATAACTGCCAAGCGATTTTTGCAAGTGTCGTAGTCTTCCCAACACCTGTCGGTCCGATTAAGGCAATCGTTTGTATTCCCTTATCAAACACATTTTCTGTATGAAAATGTGTACTCATATCTTCAAGAATAAACTGCAATACTTCTTCTTCAGTAATAAGAGAAGTATGTTCGAACTTCGCTCGTAATTTCTTTTCGTATACTGTTAAGAAATGTTCCTCTACATCATTTTTCTCGAGTGTACGAAGCACCTTTTTAATAATAAATGGTACTGATGCTCCTTGCTCTTCTGATATTTCCTTTACAAGAGAAACATCTGCCTTCTGTTCATCGATTTCTGATTTTTCGTCTTGTTTTTCCACAGTTTTCATTACAACAAGTCCCTTATCGAACACTTGAAGTAATTTTTGTTTTTTCTGCATCCACTCTTCACTTTGAGCAAATGGTTTTGGTGTATATGGAATGTTATGCGTTTTATTCTCCAGGTCATGTAAAATCGATTGTATCTTCTCTGCTTGAATCATTTCCTCTGATTGTTCTTCTACTATTTCTGTTACGAAAGATTCTTGCTCTTCTTCACTTTTTTGAGGAACTTTTACAATCATTTCATATTGCTTTTTCCAAAAGAACGGAATCTTTCGTTTGACTGTCTCATCCACAACATAGTAATAATCATTTCCGAATTCCTCAAAAAGTTGATGATACAGTTCGCTTTTAGAACGGGCCTGAATTCGCTTTATGCTTTCCTTCTTTGCTGTGCTTTCCATTTTCTCTCACCTCCGCCTACTCAATATATGCAATTTGATCTACGACTACTTCAGGTGCCAATTCACTTATGCACAGTACCTTTGCCTCTATTTGATAACGGTCAAGCAGCCTTACAATACCGAATCGAAAATCTTTACGGCGCGTTAATAAAACGGGGTCTCTCCCCATTAAGCGGGACTGTTTGAAAATGTGTTGAATTTGATCGATGACACGTGTTTCTTGTTCTAAATCCCAGTTTAATAGATACCCTTGATACGAATTATTTACTACATCAGCATCAAGTTCAATTGAATCCGAGAATAGCGCTGCATAAATTTTTCCATCATAATTTTTCGCATGCTCACAAATCACCTTTGAAATACATTCACGTACGAAAGAAGTGACACCATCCGCATGATTTTGATATATTTCTTTTCCATCAATAATGCCTTCCATAATTGTCGGTAAATCTCGAATCGAGATTCCTTCTTTTAACAATTGTTTCACGACATTTTGAATAAGAGATAAATCAATTTCTTTTTTCTTAATTTCTTCTAATAATACACTGTGATCATGCTCTAAAGATTGAATTAAATCTTTTACATGCTGACGCTGTAATAGTTCATGTACATTACGACGAATAATAACATCTAAATGCGTAATTAAAATACTAAGCGGTTCTAACACTTGATACCCTTTCATTTGTGCATCTTGTACAACATGCTCTAAAATCCAGTAGCCATCTTCACCAAAGATTGGGTCTTTTGCAGGCTCAGCATCTAAATCTGCCATAACATTTGGTGTTTTGAGTGCTAATAAATACCCCGATTTTAAGACACCTTCCGCTACCTTTGCACCTTTAATTCGAATCACATAACGTCCGCGAGGTCTAAAACTCGTATTATCTTTAAAGTTAATGCCAGGAACGTTAATTCCTAAATCTGTAATAATCGATTTTCGCATTAATACAACTTTATCTCGAGCTGTTTCTCCGTTAATTTTTTGTTTCACAAGAGCCGCTAAGTCAAGCCCCAGTTCAACGATAATTGGGTATTTATCAGTAAAGACACCAAATGAATCTTCCACTTTCTTAATTTGATCGTCATCACTTTGAATCATTTCTAATTCTTTTTGCAGCTCTGCTTCTTCCTCTTTCTTCAAGCGCTGTTTATTCCTGTATCCTAAGAAAATAACTCCTCCGCCAACAATTAGAAATGGTATGAGTGGAAGCGGTGAAAATATACCCATGGCAATAAATAATCCACCGAGTGCATAAACAACGACATCATGCGCCATTAACTCTTTATAAATACCTTCGTTTACTGTATCAGATGATCCGTCAAATACGCGTGTAACGATAATCCCTGTCGAAATAGCTAATAATAATGAACCGATTTGATTCACAATTCCATCGCCAATCGTTAATTTCGTATAATGATAGGCAGCTTCTTGAAATCCCATTCCTTGCTGCATCATTCCCACAATTAATCCGAAAACAATATTGACGAATAAGATGACGATACTAAAAATAACATCACCTTTTACAAATTTTCCGGCACCGTCCATCGCACCGTAAAAATCTGTTTCCATATTTAATTTCTTCCGTTTGTTCTTTGCTTCTTCATCTGTAATAATGCGCTGATTTAAATCCGCATCAATCGACATCTGTTTCCCTGGCAAAGAATCAAGTGTAAAACGTGCCGCAACTTCAGCAGTACGAGAAGCACCATTTGCGACAATAAATTGGAATACGATAAGTACGATAAAGATTACAATTCCAATTAATATATTTCCGCCAATAACAAACTGACCAAACTCCTCAATAACATGACCAGCATTCCCGTTTGTTAAGATGGCCCGCGTCGTAGAAACGTTAATCGAAACACGAAAAATTGCAATTAATAATAGTAATGTTGGAAATGACTTTAACTCATCCCACTCTTTAATGCTCGTTGCCCGCATATATACGAGCACTGCCATTCCAAGTAAAAAGACAATAATGACATCTAATATAAATGGTGGCAATGGAATTAAAAGTGCCACAATGAATGACACTGCTAAAAAGATAGAAAAATAGGTTCTTGCAGAATCTATCTTAAACAAACAGAATCTCCTCCAAACGCGCCCTACACTTCAATTTGTTTTGTTTGAATTAAATAGCGCATAACTTCAATAACAGCAACATATAAATCTTCTGGAATCGCCTCGTCTTCCTCAACTTGATAATATAAAGAACGCGCCAATGGACGGTTTTCCACCATCGGTATATCTTGTTCACGTGCGATTGTCCGCATATAAAGCGCCAGCTCGTCTTCACCTTTTGCAACAACAATTGGTGCTGCATCAACTAACTTATCATAGCGAAGTGCAACAGAAATGTGGGTCGGATTATTTACAATAAAGGTCGCACCATCCATCTTTTTCGTAATCGCCCCCTGCAAAATCGCATGCATAAAACTTTTTCGCTTTCCTTTTACTTCAGGGTCCCCTTCGTTATCCTTATGCTCTTGTTTTACTTCTTCTTTTTTCATTTTCAAATCTTGTGCATGCTCCCATTTTTGATAAATAAAATCAATAATAGAAACAACCACAAGAATGATTAAAATGGCTAAAAAGACATATTTCATTTCCCGTATAATTTCAGCGAGTGACGCACTCCAATTAAATCCAATCATACTTACAATTTTCTCTAAATTGCGCTTAAAAATGATATACGCCACATAGCCAAGAAGAACCATATAAAACAATGACTTCAAAATATCAACGATACTTCTTCTGCTAAACAGTCTCGTAAAATAGCTTTTCGGATTAATACGCGATGCTTTTGGCTTAATAATTTTTGCTGAAAATAAAAAACCAACTTGCGCCATATAATTCACCATATGAAACGCATAGACGAGTACAAGAATCGGCGCTGATATTTTCAAAAGAAGCATGCCCATTAAATAGAAGTACTCGGTCGTATCGGCTTTTTTTCCAATTTGGTCCAACAGCTCCGCAACAGAATTGGCGATCTCATAGCCAAGACGATCGCCGAAAAAATAAATAACCGCTGCTAAAACAAGAACAGAAAACAAATTATTTAAATCTTTACTTCTAGCAACGTTTCCTTCTTCACGTGCTTTTTTAATCTTTTGCGGGGTGGCTTTTTCTGTTTTATTATCTTTTGCCATAACCGTCCCCCTATTTCGTTAAGAAAAAGTTAAATAGTTTCGTATATTCATCAAGTAATACGTTCGTTAAGTTTTTAAATACATAACCGAACATCGGTACACTCATTGCAATAAATAAAATGCCGCACGTAATTTTTAAGACAAACGCATTGGCAAAAATATTGAGCTGCGGTGCATTTTTTGCAATTAAAATTAATACGAAATTAATAATAAACAAACTGCCCATAAGTGGAAGTGCAATTTCCACTGCAGATGTAAGCGCAAATAACAACGTCGCTAATAAACTATCTAAAAAGTTTTTCGTCAATAGCTGTGAAATTGCTTCTGTATATTGAAACGACTTTAAAATTGTCGAGACAAAATAATCAATTCCGCCAAGCGCAACGAAAATCATCATAAAGAAAATATCAAACATTGTGGCAATCAGCGTTGATTGCGAACCGGCATTTACGTCAAATAAACTCGCCTGCGATAAACCAATATCAAAATCTAAAATGTGCCCGGCCATCTTTGGAATATCCCACAAAAACTCTACGATTTTTGAGAGTGTTAATCCAATTACAATTTGTGTGCCAGCATAACCGACAACATCCCATATCGTCTCAATGTGAGAAATATGAACTTTATCAGCAACTGCTAGTGATAGCCCGAGTCCAAATGTAATTTTCGTCATTGCTGGCATGGATCGCCCTGAAAAAAACGGTAAAAAATACAAAAATGAAGCAATACGGCAAAATGCAAAAAACGTTGCAACCCATAAATCCATATTCATCTTCTGTCACCCTTTTTCAGGACGAGCGCAGCAACGTCGGAATTTTATCAAACAAGTCTAAAATTAATGTTGTAATTTCGTTAAACATCCACGGACCTAGTATGATAATAACAAGAACAATACTCGCCATCTTCGGTAAAAACGTCAGTGTCTGCTCTTGAATTTGCATCATTGCCATTAATACCGCAAGAATAATAACAACGATCATACTTACCCCCGCAACTGGAAGTAAAATTTCAAACCCTTTGTAAAAAAAAGTTTGAAAGATTTCTGTAATTGGTGATATATTCATGCAAATGTGACTCCTATCACGTATAGTAGAAGGCTGCTAACAGCCCCTAAGCAACCGTTTTAAACATAATGTCAACGATTTTCGTATATCCACCTAAATATACAAAAACGAGTATTTTAAATGGTAAACTTAAAATCATCGGCGGTACCATCATCATACCGAGGTACATCAGTAATGTACTAATAATTAAATCAATAAAAACAAACGCTAAATAAATAAACATGCCTGTTATTAACCCTTTTTGAATTTGAGTCAATGTAAAAGATGGAACGAGTGTAAAGAACGAAATATCCTTCGTATCTTTTGGCATCTTTTCATTTCGAACTTTTAACATCATTTTCAAATCATGACTATATGTATGCTTTGTCATATACTCTTTCATAATGGGTTCCGACTTCTCAGCTGCTTGACTCACCGTAATTTTATCTTTCGTCATTGGATCCCATACATCACTCTTCAGCTGCCCAAGAACAGGCTGCATCGTAAATAATGATAAAAACAGCGCTAAGCCAACAAGCACTTGGTTTGGCGGTAAGTTCATCACACCAAGCCCTTGACGTGTAATTCCAAGAACTATCATAAAATAAGTAAAGTGTGTAAACAGTAATACAATTGACGAAGACAATGATAACAGCGTTACGAGTAGGAAAAGTTGTACACTAGAATTATTCGTAAGTTCTTTTCCACTTTCTAAATTAATAAAACCATTTGGCTCTGCATATGCTGGATTTGCA
The DNA here is from genome assembly GCF_050474045.1 of Bacillus sp. S2(2024). Classification (NCBI taxonomy): domain Bacteria; kingdom Bacillati; phylum Bacillota; class Bacilli; order Caryophanales; family Bacillaceae; genus Bacillus; species Bacillus sp. S2(2024). The sequence goes on along the minus strand of NZ_JBFLUS010000003.1, from coordinate 1,278,411 downwards.
AAAATAATGCAAAAAACAATAAAAAATGCAAAAATAAAACCAATAGAAGATATATGTTTCTTTATTTTCATGATGGATCCTCTACTTTTTTCTGCTGAATTTGTTCCTCTTTCATCGCATCTTCTAGCACTTTATGAAACTGATTTCCTGATAATTGAATGGAATGAATGCCATTATTACCTACAATCGTAAACACTTGTTTACCATCTACTTCAAATAAAAATGCACTCGTTTGATGATTTACATACATACCATCTTTCACTTGAATGAAACCATTTTCTCCTTGCTTATAAAATTGATGCTTTCTCGTCTTTTTCATCATATAGTACGCACCATATCCAAGAGCACCAAATAACAATACAACTTGCAACAAGGTCGTCATATAACTCATATGACACCTCCTCTATTCATTCTCACTCAATTCATGCCTCATAGCCGCTAATACCGCTTTTTTCTTATCGGCTTGAATTTCAGAAATAATAATTCCAAAATTTTCATCCATCACGATCGCTTCGCCAATCCCTACTTTTTCACTACTTAAATACACATCCACTTTATGTCCTAAATTTTTTTCCACTTCTAAAATGTCGCCAACTTTCAGTTTATTCACATCCCCAAGTGTCAACCTTGTTTTTCCAAGTCGTACACCAAGTTCCACTGAAATATCTGAAACCATTTCAATATGCGCTCTTGATGGTTCGCTATAATCTTTTGTATATTCCTCTAAATCTACTAGCGCAACAGACGATACTTCATGCTTCATATCCTTTTCTCCCTCTCTTACTCTACAAAGCTTTTAAATAAAAATGCTTTACGTGTTCCATCTTTCCCAACAAAGCAATTAAACTTATGCTTGCCGTCAACGTATCCACGAAGCTGATCTGTTACTTTCGTTTGCAGCGGGATAATATCTCCTTCTTCAAACTGCTTCAGACTACCAATTGTCATCTTCTGTTCGCCAATCGCTACATGTATAGATTTACGAACTTTTTGCACTTCTGCTTCCACTTCTGCAAAATATGTTTTTCGCTTATCAGAAGAATGTTCAACAATATTTTCTGACGTTAGCTTATCCATAATCTCTTCGACAGATAAAAACGGAATGCCTAGTCGAATTGTTGTATTCCAATACTCCGTTTTCAGGTTTACATTTAAGAGCGAAATAATATCACTTGCAGTTGTGATTTTAAGTGCATTCGGATCTGTCTCTGTTGCCACAAGTTGCGGCTGTATCTCAATCACACTTTCAAACGCTCTCTTCAGATTGTCACAAATAACAGAAAACAGGTTATCAAGCGTTAAAAACTCAAATGACGTCAGCGGTCTACGAAGTGTAAAATCACGCTTCGCATCTCCGCCAAGCCAGCATTCATGAATATAAATAATAAAAGCTAAATCCATTTCAATAACAATCTCACCAAGATTCGGCAAACCTAAATCAATAACAGAATATAAATAATAATCTTTTGGCATCTTCTCCACATACTCACTCGTAAATGGAACTTGCTCTACTGGTGATGGCTCCAGCTCAATTGGAATACGCATCCGCGCCGCAAGCGATTGGGATGTCTGTTTCCCAAAATTTGTCGCAATCGTTTGTAAGCTCCGCAAATGTTCCACACCGAATTTCTCCGGTCTATTAAAATCATACTCTTGAAACTTCTCTTGCTTCTCTGCTTCTTGTGCAAAATCAGGCATTTCTTCCCCATCATTCATCGCCTTTAACAGCGCATCAATTTGCTCTTGACTTAACTTATCACCGCTCATGAAAATCCCCTTTCCTATCCCTTCAACTCGACAATTTCAACGTACATTTTCCCATTTTTCGTTAAAATTTTACCAATGCCGATTTCTTCATTTTCTAACATAATACGCACTGTATTTTTCGTTGAATGTTCAAGGCGGTATAATGTTCCTTTCGTAATATGAAGCAAATCATCAATTTTCTTTTTCGTCTTGCCAATTTCAAAATGAATTGTTAATGGAATATCCTCATGTAATTTCATTTCTAGCAACTCCCATATCGTGTTCATAAAAATCTCATTTTTTATATATTTAAGTATTATAAGAAATTTTTATTTAGAAACATCGATGTTTAATATCTTTTTTATATAATTTTCTGTTTCTTGAAACGGCGGCACCCCTCCGTACTTTTTCACATTTCCTGGCCCTGCATTATAAGCTGCAAGCGCCAAGACGAGATCACCGTTATATTGTTTCAAATATCCGGCTAACTCTTTCACACCGCCTTCAATACTTTCAGCAGGTGAAAATGGATTCGTTACCCCCTGCTCCTTCACATTTGCCGGCATAAGCTGCATTAAGCCAATCGCTCCTGCTGAAGAAACAGTATTTGGATTAAAATCAGATTCGACTTCAATCATTTTTTGAATTAACGTTTTTGGAATTCCATATGTATCACTTACTCTTTGAATACTATCCGCATACTTCCCTTCATTACTAGGACGTATACTTTGAATACTATATTTTTTCGTTAATTCCCACGAATCCTTACCCGCGCTATTTGTATCAGCAAAACGGCGCGTAAACTCCTGCTGGGCCACTTGCAGCGGCTCGGCATTCTTCACACTTGTCTCTCCTACTACTTTTTGACTCTCTTCTACTTTTGAAAGCTCAGCAGCTGCTTTAGCATCCTTTATTGTTTCATTTTGAAGCGATTGTCCAAATGTACTATTTACAAACGCCTCCGGACTACTTAACTTTTGCTGAATCTGTTCCCTTTTAGAAGAGAGAACTTCTTTTACTATATTTCCTATTATCATAATATCACCTTTTAAAGAATCAAAGATAACCTAATATTAGAGTTTTTTATAACACTTTGCAATAATTCCGAAGAAAAATAAGCAGTATTTATTTATAAATTGTTAAAATTATATTTTTTTATATTTATTCATTACAATTATTAGTTGACACAATATAGAGCAAGTATTACAATTAACTCGAAATTGATTTTTTCGTATATCCAACTTTATCGATTTACAGAAAAATCAATATAAAAAAAACCAAAAAAATGGGGGTTCTTATACTATGAGAATTAACACAAACGTAAACAGCATGCGTACACAAGAGTACATGCGCCAAAACCAAGACAAAATGAACACTGCAATGAACCGTTTATCAAGCGGTAAACGCATTAACAGCGCAGCTGACGATGCAGCTGGTTTAGCAATCGCAACTCGTATGCGTGCAAAAGAAGGCGGCTTAGACGTTGGTGCTCGTAACACACAAGACGCTATGTCTGCATTACGTACTGGCGATGCAGCATTAGGTTCAGTTTCAAACATCTTACTTCGTATGCGTGACCTTGCAACACAAGCATCAAGCAGTACTAACAACTCTCAAGATATCGCATCTATGGACAAAGAGTATCAAGCATTAGGAGCTGAAATTGATCATATTGCTTCAAAAACAAATTTCAACGGTAACACCTTCTTAAATGGTGCCGCTGGTAAAGATATCACTGTTCAACTTTCTGATGTTTCAGGTGATACAATGGACATCAAAGCTTTCGATACATCAGCAAAAACAACTGGTACTTTACAAGTAGGAGGAGCTAAGAAATTAGATTCTACAACTGCAGCAACTGAAATCACAGCTCTTGACACTGCTATTCAAGAAATTGCTGACGCTAGAGCAACTTACGGTTCTCAATTAAACCGTTTAGACCATAACTTAAACAACGTAACTAGCCAATCTACAAACATGGCTGCTGCAGCTTCTCAAATTGAAGACGCTGACATGGCGAAAGAAATGTCTGAAATGACTAAGTTCAAAATCTTAAACGATGCTGGTATCAGCATGCTTTCTCAAGCAAACCAAACACCACAAATGGTAAGTAAATTATTACAATAATCCATTTGATAATATAACGAAAATACACCTCTCTGCTTGCGGAGGGGTGTATTTTTCTATATAAGAGTAAAGGGGTATATTTAGATGCGAATCGAAACAAATTTTGCAGATACGAAAACAATGCACGATCTATATAAAAACGAAAAACATACAAATACGAAAATGGAACGTTTCACAAATGAACAGCATATCCACAGCGGTGCTGATGATACAGCTAATATTGCTATTGTATCTCGTGTAGATGCTAAACAAGGAATAAACGTTTCCATTCAAAATAATGAGAATACACTTGTAATGCTTCGTTCAGCAGATTCTTCCCTGCAGAGTATCACAAATATTTTACTTCGAATGCGTGATCTTGCGGTTCAAGCAGCACACGATAAAAATTCAAGTGATACTCGATTTACTTTAGAGAAAAAGTTCCAAGAGCATACAAAACAAATCGGTTACATGCAAAATGTAACAACACTTCATACAATTCCAATATTTGAAGAGAATCAAAATCATAGTATTACAATAGATGTTCCATTTTCATCAATAAATAAAGTTCAATTTAGCCAACAGGAAAATAATTCCCCTTCCCCCACAGAAACCAACATCAAGATTTCAACTAAAAAAGATGCACAAACTGCTATTGCAAAAATTGATTATTCTTTACAAAAAATTGCACTACACCGCGCTGATCTCGGCGCGCTAATCAATCGCTTGCAACTTCATGTTGATCATTTAAATAATCAAACTATAAATATAGAAGAAAATTCGTCTCGTATTGAAAATACCAATGTTGCACAAAAAATGAGCGGCTTTGTAAAAGACAAACTGTTAACAGAAGTTGCATGTAGTATGGTTTCACAAACAAATCAAGTTCCACAAATGATAATCAAACTGCTTTATCAATAAAGTGAAACTTCCGTCAGTGGGGTTTTCTTCATCTCCCACTGACGGAAGTTTCACCAATCGGGCGCATGCCAGCAGTTATTCCCAACCTATCTTCTTGGCTTCTCTCTGAATCTTGAGGTGGGAGTCTTACCGCCCGCGAATAGCGGGATAAATAATTAGGAAGCTATCCGCTCTGGATGGCTTTTTCTAGTTAAAGAGTTTCATAACATAGTCTCTTAACTTCATACATTTTTACATATGACATCCCGTTTTTTAATAAAGTAATTCCCTTATTTTATAATCTCTACAATTACTATAATAAATACAAAAAAAGCCATCCACTTCAGATGACTTCTCTTATTTTATCACTGACACTACTTGTCCGCTGCGATCAATGACAACTTTTAATTGACCTTCTATTGTTCCATTATATAATCCAAGTTTATGTAGTTCTTGTTTGCACATATGCACAAAATATGGCAAGGTACGAATTTGTTCAATGTCAGAACTTGTAATGAAGTGAATGATGTTGTTTGTCATTCCTTTCATATCTACAACAAGTTCTTCCTTTTCTCTACGCAACTGCTCTGTTTCAGCTCGCAAAGCAATTATTTCCTTCTTTAACTCATCTATATCTTGTTCATCTTTCATTCGCTCTGCCGCCATGCTAGATAGCTTATAAATCCCCTCCATAAAGTGATGCAGTTCATTTTCATGTTGTTCATCTTGTGCATCTATCGTTTGAAAGTTATTCACGATTCCTGATAATAAAGTAACGAGACTTTTTTCTATTTTTCTACTTTTTTCTTCTGTTTCTTTCTCTTCATTTTTTAAAATTGGTTGTTTTATTGTAGTATTATTTCGTTTTCGTCCTGGTTTTTGTTTCATGATAGTTTCCATCGGTATTTCTTGTTTTCGTAATTTATAATATGTGTTTTGTAATTGACTTGGCGTTTTTAAGAATAATTGTAATTTTTCTTGACTTATAGATTCAGAGATACTTAAAATATTCATACCGTGTTGCTGACAAAATTGATACACTTCCAGCAGCAAGTCTAATTCAGATTTTAACCATGCTGTATCTGATAGTTCGTATGCTTTAAAACCGCCTAACTTCTTAACATCCATTTCAAACATAAACATTTTATTATATAAACCAATTACTTCTTCGTAATCTATTTGAAATTTCTTTTCTATTTTCCGAAATTCTACTTCCAAATTTTTCTCTGTATTTGTTTTTTGTAATCGTTTTTGTAAACACGCTAATACATGAATTGCTGTTTGCTTTGTCATCTCCCTCTCCCACACCTTTCATCATAATCCCCTTTTTACTTGTAAAAATAGAAAATTTTACATATTAATCTTATAATATTTCTAAATTCTCTGTCAAATAATTGATATAAAAAAATATATAAAAGTATAAAAAGATAAGAATAGAAAATACATTCATCGCTTTCACTACAAAAAAAAGGTAATCATCCACATATATGGACAATTACCTTCTTTTTTATTCTTTAGATGTGAATGTGCTGTTCAATTCCTTAAAATAAGTGCTTTTCAGACTTTTTATAACACAAGTTTATCTACAAGTCCAATTAACTCTTGAATATCTGGTTTACTTACTTGTGCATTAGCACCAACAGATTCCCCTTTATGATATAGCTCATTTGTAATTAATGAAGAGAAAATAATAACCGGTAGATGCTTCATAACACCGTGATCTTTAACCACTTTCGTTAAATGATGACCATCCATTTTCGGCATTTCGATATCAGTAATGAGCAAGTGAATATGCTGGAACATCTTTTCCCCTTGTTCAGTTGCTAATTTTTCAATTTGTGCTAACGCTTCTGCACCGTTGCTAAAGAAGTTGATTTTCGTATATCCTGCTGTCGTTAACGTTTCTTCTAATACTTGACGAAGCATCGCTGAATCTTCAGCAATGTAAATAACTTTTTCAGCACGATCTGTTTTTTCTGCTAATCCAGATAATTTTTGCGTTTCATAACCGGTATTGCTAATTTCACATACAATTTTTTCATAATCTAATAATAAAATGATTTTTCCATCAAGTTTAACAATCCCTGACGTTGTTTCTTCTAAGCCCATCGATAAAGATGATGGTTCATCAATCTGTTCCCATGAAATACGTTGAATGCGGTGCACTTCATCAACGCGGAAAATGACTTTCATTTGGTTCAATTCTGCAATGATAAACTTTGTTTGATCTAATGGCTTATTTGACTTTAAATTTAATGCTTGTGCTAAGTTAATAACCGGTAAGATCTCACCGCGTACTTGTACAACACCTTCTACTGCTGCATGCGCTTCTGGAACTGTTGTAACAGGAAATGGATTAATGATTTCGCGAACTTTCATAACGTTAATACTAAATAAGTTTTCTCCAATTGTATATGTAACAATTTCTAATTCATTTGTTCCACTCTCTAGTAAAATACTTTGTGCTTGTGACATAAGCAAATGAGTCCCCTCTCTAATGATTCTATTATTTTTTACTATATATATAAATCCGTTTTGACTTTCCAACATCTAAGTCACTGCTATGTAGAAAAAATGGAATCTCCACTCGTTTTCTCTCTTTGTTTTAACGCCGCACGTGGCAGTAAAGGGGGCTGACCGCTTCTATGCATGGCCAGATCCTCTCACCCACCTAAAAAGAATGGTTTTTTATTCATTTATAAGTGACTCCAACGTATTAAGTAACACTTCTTGTGCTTCTGATATTTCTGCTGGCGTAACTTCCCACTTTTGCGTAAGCTCTTTCTCAACTTGTATGCGAAGGTGATCATCCATTTCTGTTAAAAGTAAGGCTTTTGTTTCCTCATCAATATCAAGTAAGGCAAGCGCATATATTTCTGAACTACGCACTGTTTGAAATAGTTTCCTCATAACAGCTGGTGCAACATATTTCAATTTTTCAATATGAACCGCTTTATCAGAAAATAGAAGTTCATATTGAATAAACGTGACATTTTGTTTTATAACTTGAAAATAACAGTTGTTTTTTTTGTCATTTATAAAATAACCATTCGGGTCTGCCATCACACTTTCAACTTTGCGAATTAAGTTCGGTAAGCTATTTGCTGACATAATCGTCCGCTGCTCCATTTCATTTGGCGAACTGAACGTTACACGGTATTTATTTTGCGCCATAATCAATTCTCCCCTTATTATGAAACTGCTAGTAACTCCAAGTTATTAAACCAAAATGCTAGCTGCTGCTCTGTAATACCAGACAATCCAATAAAAAATGAACGACACTTCATAACATCAGCAAATGCTTGATACTTCCAGCCGTTGCTATTGTAAATACCAATAAAATAAAATTCATGAATACGGCCGATTACTACTTGCTTGTCCCCAAATGTGTATGGCGGGACTTGTTTGATTGCAAATTGATTTGGTAAATAACGATGTTCTTGTTGTTCAATGTTAATAATTTGCTTTGCAAGCTCTCGTTTATCTTGAAAAAATGGCAACTGTAACATTCTTTCTTCTCTCGTCATACTCATAGAAACCCTCTCTATTCATTAGAAGAAGATGCAGCCCCATATAATAGAGACTACACCTTTCTTACTTATCATCGAATTAAGTTAACAATCTCGTTTAACACATCATCTGCTACTTTAATTACTTTTGCATTACCTTGGAACCCACGTTGGTAAAGCATTAAGTCAACAAATTCTACAGATAAGTCAACGTTAGACCCTTCTTGTGCACCTCCGCGAACTTTACCAGATCCATTTTGTCCAGAAACACCTAAAGAAGGGTTACCAGCGGATGTTGTTGCTTCATAATTTCCATTTCCTGTTTTCATGAGTCCCCCTTCATTTGGGAACATTGCTACTGCAAGTTGTCCCGCAGCTCTCGAACTTCCGTCCGCATATTTCACCATTACATAACCGCCATCAGAGATCATACAATCTTTCACTGTTGTTGCAGGACGTCCTGTAATATTTGTTGTAGCCAATGTTTTGTCAGTTGGATAATTTGTGAGACCACTTAAATCTAAATCTAAGCCAGCACCAAACGGAATATTCACTGTACCATTTGTAATTTTATTAGTAACTGGATCACGCTGTACTGCTGCACCATCTATTGCTGATAATTCACCTAAATTATCAAATGTAAGTTTTTTATTATTAACTAGTTCTTTAAAATTTTGTTTATCTTTCGGATCATTCACTAATACTCTATATGTATATGATCCATCCAGCTTCCCTTGTGCATCTTTGCCTGGTGTCATCTCTACACGCATCGTCAACGAATTCCCTTCCGCATCAGAAACTGGAAAGTCTTGCGTGATTTGTTGCGGATCTCTTGGAATATTCCCCCCCATTGTCGCCTTATCGGAACGGACTCCTCCAACTGCTGTTCCCATCGGAATTCGAATTGGTTGCGGTGAACCAGAAAAATCAATTTCATCTGTACCAGCTTTTGTAGGATATGCAAGTACATATTGCCCTTCAGAATTTGTAATATAGTAATCTTCAGATATCCCGAATGTACCTTTACGTGTGTATTGTACATTACCGCCTCGCGAATCACCTAAGACAAAAAATCCGTTTCCTTCTATTGCTGTTTGTGTTTTTCCACCTGTTAATGTAATTGATCCATCACTATAATCCGTATATGTACCACTTAATTTCACACCATTACCAATACTTTTTGGATTAGTACCAGCATAGTTTGCATCGCCTCTTGAGCCAATTGTATTATTATATAATAAATCATCAAAAACAGCTTTTTGTTTTTTATACCCAACTGTTTGTGCATTGGCAATATTATTTGATGTAATACTTAATGCATTTTGCATTGCATTCATTCCTGTAATACTTGTATATAATGCTTTAATCATATTTCTTGTACACTCCTTATACCGTTGTTTTTGGTTCTTCCGTATTCGGCTTAACTTCTGGTTTATCTTCTGGTTTATCTTCTGGTTTCTCTATTTTTTTATCTGATACACTTTCAACAAAGCGAAGCGACACGAGCTTATCCCCTATTACAAGCTGGACATCATTATTTGCTGCAAGACGGACGACATCAACAGTGCCTTCAACTTCTTTCCCATCGCTGTCTACTCCTCTTACATATTTACCTAAAAATTTCATACCGCCATCTAGTGCTGTTGTATACATTGTGTCTCGTAATGAATCCACCGCTTTTGTCATATTTTGTACTTGCTCCATAAGTGACATTTGCGACATTTGACTCATCATTTGATTCATATCCATTGCATTCATTGGATCTTGGTATTGTAAACTTGTTAAAAAGAGCTTTAAAAAGTCATCTTTCCCCATAACTCCAGGCGTTTTTTGCTGACTCACTCCCGTGGTTCCATTTTGAGTCTGCACCTGCTGTGTTTGCCCTACCGGGATATGATTTGTATTTGTTGTATTTAATCCAACGTTTGGCACTTTTTATTCCTCCAATAACCCAGCAAAGTCTTGCTCTGCTTTCTGTTCTTCCTTTGCAGCCATTTGTTTTTGCTTATGTGGCTGCTCTCTTTCATGCTGCTCACGTTTTTGTTCTTTATCTGTATAACTTAATTCAATATGAATCTCTTTATCTCTTAATTTATTTTTTAATTCATCAAAGATGATTTCTACTTTCTTTTTCACCTCATGTTTATCCATTTCAACATGAACCTGGATTTGATCCCCTTGCTTCTTCATATAAACCGTTAATGTACCAAGCTTTTCTGGATTTAACTGAAAGAGAACACGCTCTTGTTTCACAACAAATTTTTGCAACTCTGCAACTTGTGCCTCCATGTGCTTTCCTAAGTCAGGAAGTGCTACTTTTTGTGTTGGTATAGTTTCCTTCACCACTTGATCATTTCCTAAAAGAATAGGTTTTACATGCTGCTCTCCAGCCGTAAGCTGGACGTCCGTATCCCCTAATTCTATCAGTTTCCCTTGATTCTCTTTCTTTATTGCTGTTATTGTTTCTTCAGGTACATTTTTCTTTATTGCTATTGTCGCTTCTTGGGATATATTTTTCTCCCCTGCTACGGTTACCTCTTGAGATATAGCTTTCTTCTGTGCTATTGTTGCTTCTTCCAATATATCTTTCTTACTTAAATCAAAAGTTTCGCTTTGAACAGCTTTTGCAAGTTCCATCATTTTTTCAGGAGCTGCTAATTTTTCTAACGTTACTTGCATTGTATCTTCTAAACATATTGTATTTTCAATATTGAAGTCTTTTAAAAAAGCAACAAGTTGTTGCAATTCCGTTGGCGGCAATTCATTTAATTTCATATTTCCGTATGTTTTATATAGTTCTTGTATTTTTTGTATGTATTGATATAACAATTCTGGTTGTGCATGTAATTGCGCAATCGAAAACATTTGTCCTGAAATCGCTACTAATAATTCTTCTATCTCTTTTTTTTCTTCCGTTTCTTCCTTTGGAACAAACGATTCTTTTTTATTCATTTTATTTCTTTGCTGAGCGCTTTGCTGTATTTCTTTCGGCACTTCATTTTTTTCTATCTTTTGCGGTTTTTGCTCCTTCACCACTTTCTCATTCATTTTCTCTGAAAAAGAAGTCTGTTCTTCCTTCGATTGTAACTCAAGCTGCTTGTCTTTTCGCTGAGGCACATTCAGCTGCACCGGCAGCACATTTCCTATCATCGAATCCTCCTCACCCATTCATACACATTCTTAAATCGAGCAACATTTTTTCCTCGCGTTTCTCTTGTGCTTTTGCTAGCTTCTGACAATCTTTCTGAAACATTTCATCAATCACGCGTTCTTTCTCTTTTATTTGCTCTAAAAGACTTTCATTTTTTTGAATAAATTCTTCAATTTTTTTTATTTTTCGATTCCATTCCTCTATTCTTTCAGGCGAAAACGTATGAGAGGATAACATACCAATATGGATACGTTCGTTTATTTTCATAACTTTACTACGCGATTGGAATACATACAAATCGTGCATTTTTTTTTCTTCTATTTTTCGTTTTTCTGTTGTTAATTCGTATACTTCTTTTAAAATTTGTTCTTTTTCTTGATTCATTTGTAGCTTGATTATTTTATACTGTTTTGCATTCACCTGCTTTTGTAACCCCCTCTCTATTATACCTTTCCTTTTTTCTATTATATAGTTTTTTTACAAAAAAATCTGTGAAATATTCTAATATATAATTATAACACATAATTAAAAGGCCTCTATATTGAGGCCTTTACACAACGCTATACATATGCTGAATGATATCGGCAAAACGATAGCTGTCCGTCCGACCTTGTTTTAAAAATGTATGAATATCATCTATTTTATTTTTACATGCAAAAATATACGCATTCTCTTCATTTTCTTGAATTGTGCCCAGTTTAAAGTACAATTCATTTTCTTTATAAATGGATAACGTCTTTCTTATTTCATTCGCAAGCTGCCAATGTTTCGGCGTAACAATCTCTTCCATAATCCGACTTACAGAATCTAATACAGAAATAGCTGGATAATGATTTAACGTAGCTAAATCACGCTTTAATACAATATGCCCATCCAAAATACCACGTGCTAAGTCTGGTATCGGACCGTTTAAATCATCGCCGTCGACAAGAACCGTATAAATACCAGTAATAGAGCCCTTTTTTGTTTTTCCAGAACGCTCAAGTAATTTCTTCATATAACTTTCCATTAACAATGTTTTCCCGCCAATCGGTAATTCCTTTACGGCAATATCAACACTTCTTCTTGCATCAGCAAAACGAGTGACAGAGTCCATCATTAAAAGGACATTGTTCCCTTGATCACGAAAGTATTCTGCAATCGAGGTTGCTAATTTTGCAGCACGAAGTTGCATAAGATGGCTTTCGTCAGACGTTGCCACTACGACAACGCTTTTCTTCATGCCTTCTTCACCTAATTCTTTTCGAATAAAATCTTTTACTTCACGTCCGCGTTCACCGACTAAACTAATGACATTAATATCTGCGTTTGCATTTTTCGCAATCATACCGAGAAGTGTTGATTTCCCGACACCTGACCCTGCAAAAATCCCGATTTTTTGTCCAATACCAATTGTGAGCATCCCATCAATGGATTTAATGCCAGTCTCAAATACTTCCGTAATCTCTTCACGTTCAAAAGCATGAATTGGCGGTGCATCAAGCTTTATTTTTTGAAGCGGTACATTCGTTTCCTGTTCATTTAAAATTTTACCATTTGCGCTTAACACTTTACCAAGCAAGTACTCACCGCGCGGTACGAGAGCGTCCTCACTAATGAGCGTAACAGCGTCACCGTAACATACCTTTTCTGTTTGCTCGAACGGAAGAAGCATATTGTTTTCTTTTTCAATCGCAATGACTTCACATAATACGTTATGTTCTCCAACGAGACATACATCGCCAATCTTTGCTTTCGGTCCTTTTGCAACGAAAAATTGTTCTTGTACGCTATGCACTTTTCCCTTTTTTATATAAAATGGTGTTTCCATAAAGGCATTCCATTTTTCGTTTTCTTTTACAAGCCGCTCTTTCATACTGTTTGCCCCTCAAATAATTGTTGCTCTTCCCATTGCTCACGAAGCTTTTCAAAAATTGGCTTGAATTTAAATTCGAAAAACTCTTTTTCTTCCTCTAAAATAAATTCACCAAATTGTAAAGAGAAATCGTATTTCCACTCAACAAGTTCAAGAAGCCAATATTCTTTCGCTGCAGCTTTTTCTTGTTCAATTCTTTCAAACGTTTCCGGGTGAACTGTAATCATAAGCTTCTCAAACGATGTTGGCAATGTTTGAACGATACCTTTTAAAATTGGTAATAACTCAAGTTGTCGCAAATCAATAGCTTGATTCACAATCTTTTCGGCTAATTGCAATGATTGGTCCCAAAGCAATTCTGACCATTCAACTGCCATCTCTTTTTGTTCTTCAAAAAGAGCACCGCGATCTGCTTCTATTTGCTTTCGATGCTCTTCTTGTAACAAACTGAATTGTTCTCGTTCTTGCTGAAGTCTGAGTTTCTCCTGCTTTACTTCTTCTTCTATTTGCTGGAGCTTCATCATTTGTAATTGCAACTCTTCCTGCCTTGCAAATAATTTCGCCTTAGCCGCATTTATTTCCGTTACTTCTTCCGAATTTTCCTCTGACAAAATTATTTGCTGCGGAAATTGTAACTCATACGATTCATGAGAAAAAGAAACAGAATTCTTCGGAATTCTGTTTTTAAATAAGGACATCTTCTTCACCTCTTTGAACAACAATGCGACCTTCTTTTTCTAGTTTTTTCACAGTACTTGTAATCGTTTGTTGTGCTTTTTCAGCATCTGTCATTTTCAATGGACCAAGACCATCTAGCTCTTCCATAATCATATCTTTACGGTTACTAGACATACAGGTAAACAGTTTCTCTTTAATTTCTTCTTTTGCAATTTTAAGTGCTTTTGCAATGAGACCATTATCAGCAATTTCTTCTAACACACGACGCAATGCTAAATCGTCAAGACGAAGTAAGTCTTCAAAGACAAACATATTTTCTTTAATCTTTTCAGATAGTTCATAGTCAATTTCATCAAGTTTTTCAAATACCGTTTTCTCTACACCGCGAGAAACATTATTTAAGATGTTAACAATCGTTTTTAGGCCGTCTGTTTTATTAATCGCGCTAAACGCTATATTATTTAGCTTCGATTTTAATAAATCACCTATTTGATTAATAAGTTCACTATCAACTTGCTCAAGCTTTGCAATCCCCATAACCGTTTCAACTCGTTTATGATCTGGTAATCTTTCAATTAATCTTGAAGCAAGCTGCGGCTTAATATACGATGCAATAATCGCAATTGTCTGTGGCGATTCATCGTTTAGAACCGTTAGCAACGGCTCTAAATCCGTAAGCGAGTTAAGGAACTCAAACGGATTGTCTTTGTTATACCATAAATCTTCTAACAGTTTCTCAAGCTCTTCTTCCGGCATATTTTTGAAAATACGACGAATATATTCTTTATCTGGCATAACTAAATTTAATTCTTTGACATTTAATTCATACAAAAATTCTCCTAATACATTTTCCAACGTTTCTGGTTTATATATACGAAACTTGGCAATTTCCCGTAATAATACTTCTTTTTCCTCTTCATTCATATATTCAATGACTTTTGTTGCCACATCTTCTTCCAACATCCGAACAAGTATGGCAGCTTTTTCTTTTGAAGAGATTCCTTCTATCATCACTTATGTCCCTCACTGTCCGTTTAACCATTTTTTAATTACTTTGGCAGTACCTTCTGTATATTCTCTTGTCACTTGATGTACTTGTTCATCTAATGTAGGCTCTGTCGATTCTGGTTCCTCTACCTTCTCTGACTGCACGATCATATCTTCTTCCGCTGCTGCTATTTCTTCTCCCGCTGCCGAATCAAAATCTGAAATAAACCCTTCTTCCTCTTTCTTCTTTCGCTTCGCTAAGAAATACCATAGAGCACCGCCTAGTACTAATAAGCCTGCTAGCGCACCTCCAATAATCCACCAATTAAAGTTGCTTGCTGGAGCAGCTTTCGTTTCTGCTTTCTTCGGTTGATCAAATTGAACGGTAACAATATTCACTTGACCGTTCGTAAAATTACCATTTTGATCTACCTGTAGTCCTGCAGCTGTTGCAATCGCTTGTTTAAAGGCATTTATGTCAACATTTCGTTTTGCTAATGTTGAATTATCAACCCAAACAACAATATTCGTTTTTGTTAATTCAGGATGTTTTTTCACCGTTTCAACTGTTTTATCAATTTCATAGTTTTCAATTTTATTGCTATTATCTTGATTGTATATCACTTTTCCATTTTGGTTATTGCCATTTCCGTAATTTGGAACTTGACCGTTTGCAGTAATCCCAGCACTTTGCTGACCCGATGTGCCATCTTGTGCTGTCGATTTATCTTGTTGCTCTTGTTTACTGCGCAGCACACCTTTATCGCCATATTTTTCAGACTGTCTTGTCACTTCATCATAATTCACTGTTACTTTTGTGTTTACTTTAAATTCATCTGGCTTAAACATTGTGATTAATGTAGAGTCGATGTCTTGCTTTAATTTGTCTTCTATTTTATTTTGTAGTTCTAGTTCTTTTTCGTAAGAAGATGAACCTGCGTTATGAGATTCATTTGCACCTTTTGAAATAATACCTTTCTGACTATCAATAATGCTTACTTCTTCTGCTTTTACACCAGGGACAGCCGCGCTAATCATAGACTGGATTCCCAAGATTTGATCTTCTGTTAACGTTTGGCCTCTTTTTACCCCAACTGTTACAGCTGCTGTTCCTTTTGCTTTTTCTGCATCAAAAATTGTCTCTTTTTCCGGCAATGTAATTTGTACATTTGCACTTTCAATTGTTGCAAAGTTTCTTACAATATCTTGTTCCAATTGCTTCTTCGTTCCAACGAGCTGCTTCATTTGTTTATCTTGCTCACTAGAGCCAAGAGAACTGTCAAGCAATATATCTTCCCCGCTTTTAGAGTTGAATGGTAAGCCTTTTCCTGTCATATCATTACGAACCCAAGCGGCATCTTTCTTTAA
This sequence comes from Bacillus sp. S2(2024), assembly GCF_050474045.1. Taxonomy (NCBI): domain Bacteria; kingdom Bacillati; phylum Bacillota; class Bacilli; order Caryophanales; family Bacillaceae; genus Bacillus; species Bacillus sp. S2(2024). The sequence goes on along the minus strand of NZ_JBFLUS010000003.1, from coordinate 1,262,111 downwards.
TACGCCAATCGATCCATCTTGATTAAGCTTATAGTCCACTCCTAGCTTCGATAGTTCAACTGTAATATCTTGTTTATCTTTATCACTTAAATTTTGATAAACAACGACATACTTATCAGGCAAAGTGTAATATAGCAATCCAGCTGTAACAATGGCTAAAACAGCAGCTCCAATCACCATCTTATGCCACATTTTTAACGATTGGAAAACGCCTTTTATTTTTTCCATTTCACACACATCCGTCCATATTTCTAAATTTGCATATTCATAAGCTGTTTATAATTTTCAATCAGATTATCTCTCACAACAGCTGCTGTTTTCATTTGCGATTCTGCTTTTTTTTGCTGAATGAGCACATCATTTGTATTGCCCACACCTTTTGTAAGCAAATCGTATACTGCTGTTTGTGCGTTGTTTTGCGTTTGATTCATCTCTTCTAATAAATCGATAAACTGTTTACCTTCCACTGGAGTTGAAGAATTTTTTTGTGCTGTGATTGGTTGAATACCGCTAAATGATTGTGCATTACTAAGTGGTTGAATTCGCATATTTCCTCTTCCTTTCGCCCTCTTAACCTCGTCCAATTTCTAAATCTTTATCGAGCATTTTTTTATTGGCATTAAATACACTTGTATTTGCTTCGTACATTTTTTGTGCAACCATTACATTTGTCATTTCAGCTGTCATATCAATATTTGGATAGCGTACATATCCTTGTGCATTTGCTTGTGGATGCGAAGGGTCATAAATTAGATTCTCATTCGGATCCGTTTCAATAGAACCTATTCTTACCCCTGTATTCGGCTCTCCTTGTAACATACTTGCAAAACTATTATTTTGTTCTAACACAACGCTGCGGCGATGATACGGTCCTCCGTCAGGTCCACTTGTTGTATTCGCATTGACAATATTATCAGAAGTAACTTCCATCCATTTTTTTGCTGCTGTTAATCCAGAACCACTGGCATTAATTGCCTGAAACATGTATTTTCCCTCTTTTCTTAACGTCCTCTAGCTGCTTGATCAATTGTATATTGCGTGTTAATTGCATTAATAGATATGCCATATAACTGATTCGTTTTCACAAGATCAACCATTTCCTTTGTCACATCAACACTATTCCCATCTTCTTTATTAGACAAAGTGTTTGTTCGAATTTTTGCATATGTATTTGTTTCATTTGATAAAGGTAAATGCACTGGATTCGTTTGATAGAGTGGACTACTTTTTTGTAAATCTAATTCATTTTTTTTATACAGTCCATTACTATTTGCAAGTTGCTCAGAAAAATCAACATCTTGTGCTTTAAATCCGGGTGTATTTGCATTTGAAATATTATTCGAAACAGTATTTCGCTTTGTCACTAAATAATCCATATAACGATTGACATTACTTACAAAATCTAGCATACTCCCACTCTCTTCTATCATTTCATTTTTATATTTTGATTCTCTTTTTTATATGTATCCATTTATTAAAATAATATTTTATTATGTATCTTTCAACATTTTCTTTTATTTTCACAATATTTTCTTTAAAAATTTTAAAAAATGAATCTTTCTTCTGCATTTCTACATATGGTTTCGTATGCTAATTACATTCTTGCAAGCAACACAAAAGAAAAGCGATGATCCTTTCGAATACGATCGCTCTTCTTTTAGATGCGAAAATCGTTAATACTTGCCATAATATGAGTTTGCTTTCATTCTGCCATCATTCACTTCAATCATTTCTTCTAGAATACTTTGCTTATAACGAATTTGCTCTGTGGCCTTTGTAAGAAGCGGAATTACTTCATTTGCTATTTGAAGACGCATTGTTTCATCTAGTGTTAACAACCATGTATGAAACTCTCTCATTCTCGTCTCCAATTCCTCTTCAGATACAATTACATCATTTGCTCGATTAAAACAGTTCGTAAATTCTTCATATACCCTATTGTTCATTTTCTAGTACTCCGCGGTATCCTTCAATCAAATCTTGTAACACTTGAACGATCGCATCCATATTTGCCGATGCACGTATCATTTTCATCATTTGAACTTGATTACTAATCCAATCATATAACGAATATAAATTGTCATATAAGTCTTTACTAATGTCCGGATTTAGCTGCATCTTTAATTCATCAAAAATACGATCTAATTTATCTAATACTTCATCTGCTTCTTGAAACTTAAAACCTTTTAATAACTCTTCCAATTTACGGAACTCAACAATACATCTTTCATAAACAAAAATTGTATTTTTAATTGGGTTACTTGTCATAATGTCATTTTGCATATATCTTTGCCACGCTTGCATACGATTAACTCCCTCTATCTATCTTTCTTTCTTACTCATCACTACTCTTTTGCTTTGTCATTGCTTGAATAGATTTCAACTGAGTATCTAGCATAGCTAATTGCTTTTCTAAATCCGAGTATTTTTTAACAATAGCGTCTTGTTTTTGTTTATTTATCTTATCAATATCTGCAATTTTACGGTCTAAATCGGTTACTCGTTTATCGATGCTTTGTACATGCTCTCCAATTGTACCTGTCTCGCCAAAAATTTTATCAAGCTTTTGATCGATTTGTTTTCCTAGGCCATCTACTCCAAAGAAAAACTGTTTTGCTGCTGCTGGATCTTCTTTTAACGCATTCGTTAGCTTCGTTTCATCTACTTGTAACGTTCCATCTTTATTCACTTGAATACCAAATGAGAATAAATACTTTCCATTTTGCGTAAATGTCACAGCATCATTCATCGCTTTTCGAATTGATTGCATAACCGTTTGTCCTTGAAGTGCGCCGTTTTCCCCAGAGAACAAGTCCATTGCAGAAACACCTTTATTATAGTCTGCAACCATTTTTTTAATGATATCGACAGAATCTTTTATGTTAGAATCTGCTACTGTAAATGTAATCTGTGTATTTACCGGTGTCGCTTTCTCTAACTGGATTGTTACACCTGGAAGTTTACTTATTGTGTTAGACTCGCTCGTATCTGTTATTCCATTAATCGTGTATTGAGCATTTTTAGGAACAGTTATTTCATTTAAAATTGCACCGTCCGCACCTAAAAATCCACTATTTTTTAAGAAGTTCGTAGTTCCATCTGTTAGTTTAATTGCACTAGATGTCCCCTCTTTTGTAGAGGAAATGAAAATTTTATCTCCTAACGTATAAGCTGACACACCGTAACTTCCGTTATTCACCTTGTTAATAAGATCTTTATATGTCATATCGGCCGTGATTTTTAGATCTGTACCATTAATTTTAATTGTATCATCTACGCCAATTTTCGCATTTATATCTGCAATTGACCCGCTTGAAATTTGATGACGTTGTGCTAATTCCGTCACTTCAATGTTAAACGTTCCCCCAATTGCTGACCCGTCTGCCTGAATATTCACGTACCCATCTTGTGATAGGGTAACTTTTTTGTCTCCCCCTTTAAAGGCAGCTAAATCTTTAAACGTTTGAGCAAATGGGCTAAATTGTGTTTTTAAGCTGCTATACACAGCCTTTTCATCTGTTAATGATTTTTTTTGCGTATTATACGGCGATTTTCTCATTTCCAACGTTTGCAATTCAAGCTGTACGAGCTGTGATGTATCAATCATATTATTGCCAAGGTTCCAAATTTGTTGGCCTCCGCCAATACCTGTTATTGTTCCTGCCATTCTCTCTCACTCCTCATTTTTTACATATAATCTAAAATACTAATCTTACTCATCGTACTTACCGCTTTTAATGTTGCTTCATAAGTTGCATTAATATATGATAAATCGGAAATAGCTGCTGCTAAATCGACATCTTCAATGTCTTTTCTATTTTCTTGCAGTGCCATGTTTTGCTCATTTAATATTGTGTCAAATGAATCCAGTGTATTCATCGTTGAACCGACTTCTGTCGTACGATTTAAAACTTTATCTAAGTTATCTTTATTTTGCTGCATTAACGGTTGTAATGCGTTCTGATCACCGCTTAACATTGCATCTTTCATTTTTACTAACGTTTGAATCGTTGGTGTTAACATGTCTTCTCCATTTCGAAATACCTTCACTCCATACCCATCATTCAAAGTCCATGTAACGTCTTTGGCTCCGCCTTGATATGTACCATCATCAGCAAATGGCGGCTGTGTTGTACCTTCCCCGCCAAAGATGTAACGTCCTTGTTCTTTTGTATTTGCTAAATACACAACTTGTTTTAATATTTGATCTACCTCTGTTCCAATTGCTTTCAATTCATTCGGTCCATTTGTTCCGTTTAATGCTTGAATTGTAAGTTCGTTCACTCGTGATAATGAGCTATACATACCTTTCAATGTGCTTTCTGTTTGCTTTAAGACATTTTTAGCGTCTCCTAAATCTTTTTGCATTTGCCCAATATTCGCTAAAGAATGCTCAATAGCAAAGGATTTACTTGCAGCAAGCGGATCTTCACTCATGCGAATATTTTTTTTACCCGATGCCACTTGATTACGATGATACATTTGCTGAGAATTAAGACGCATTAATTCACTTTTTGCCCAATTGGCATTTTGAAATGTTGATACTCTCATAAAATCTCCCTCTCTCTTTCACTCAAACGTTTAGCAGGATTTTTATTTTTCTATATAATCCCCATCAGTTCCGATAACGATAAGAAAAAGACATTTCCTTATCGTTATCAAAATTCCTTCCCGCTATTTGCGGGCAGTAAGACCTCCACTGATGAAAGTTTTACTTTATCTATCTAATAATGGCAAACAAACTATCAAACACTTCATTTATTGTGGTAATTGCCTTTGAATTCGCAACGAAGTATTTTTGATATGTCATCAAATTAACCATTTCTTCATCCATATTAACGCCTTCTAAACTCGCTTTTTCTTGCTGAATTCCATTTAATAAATCTTCATGAATTGTTTGATATGCCCCGGACGCATTCGTATCTGTTGCAACTTGAACAATTTGTTTATCTAATGACTGCTTATATGTAAGACCCCCAGCATACATCTGATCTCCTAGTCCTGCTAGCTGATTCGCCGTATCAACAGACATTTTCATTTTCGTAACATCTTGTTCAAAATCGGGATTGAGCTTCATGTTCTTTGCACTATCTCCCACAAAGAAATCTTGCTGTGTTATGCCATTTACTTTGTCTTTTAAAGACACCATTAAGTCGTTCAACTGACCTTTATATCCTGCAATTGTTTTTTTCGTATCAATAGCAGCCTGAATTGCGCCTTGTAGCGGAATTTCTGTCCCAGAGATTTGAACAGATAATGCACCATTATTTGAAATAAGTTGCAATGGATACGAATCTTGGCTTCCGCCTTCTCCAGTTATATTTTGACCGCTAACAGCTAACACCCCATTAATTCTAACACTTGCGATATTCGGATTCATTGATTCATATGACACATCAATATTCGCATATTGCGACATCTCCGTAATAATTTGATCACGTTCATCAAGCAATTGGTTTGGTACATGTTCTCCGGCTTGACCAATTTTTCGATTTGCCTCTGCTAAGTTGCGTGCCAATCGATTAAATTCGTTCACATGCTGCGTTACATCAGTCCCTGTTTGCAATTCTGCTTGCTCGAAGTTTTGCGCAAGACGATTCAGTTGATTCGTAAACTTATTTGTTTGGGCAATTAACGTATGATAGTAATTAGGTTGTTCTGGATTTTTCGCCACTTCACGAAATCCATTAAAAAATTGATCCATTAAACTCGATAACGAATTTTCACCTGTAGAACCTACCATTGATTCAACTTGCGATAAAGTCGAATTTCTATATGAATAGTAAGATAATTGTGATAACTGCTCATTGTATTGACGTGTCTTCACTGCATCTGTTACACGATCTACACTTACAGTCTGTACGCCGTAACCAATCTGCTGCTCCGGTGTATTTCCATTTCTTCCTCCAACAGATCGATAATTCACGACTTGACGAACATATCCTGGTGTATGTATGTTTGAAAGATTTTGCTTCGTCGTTTGAAGTCCTAATTGCGCCGCCAGCATCCCAGATAACGACGTATTATAATCGGTTAGTCTCATTTTTCTTCACTTCTCCCTTATCTACAATAGCTCGTTCATAAAAATTTGTGAGTTATGATTTCTTTCGAGATTGAATTCAGAAACTGAATCCACAATATTCTCCGTAGTTTTTAATAATACGTTTAAGTAATATTGATTTTTCAAAAGTATCGTTTTTATATTTCCCTCTAAATACAGTAATGTTTTTTGTATTTCTTCCATTTTTTCAATTTCTTCTTTCGAAAAATAAGAAAATAAAGAACGGACTTTAATTGGATTCATCCCTTTTTCTTTACAATCGTTCTCTACCATTTCTTGAAAGCGAAGGGACAACTGTTTGGCCTGTTCAATATACTGAAGCTGCTTCACATGCAAAGATTGTACATCTGCTACCTTTTTCTGCTGTAAACATTCATATATTTTCTCTCCGAACGTACCAATCGTTTCATATGTATCTTTCATTTTCACAAGCTGTTCATATAAGTTTGTATACATTTTGTTTCCCTCCTTTTACAATACTAAATTAACAATTAAACCGTGAATTTCTCCAATTTGATCTAATATTTCTAAATGTCCTGTTTTCGTATTGACTAGATTCATAATGTCTTCTAAGTCATTCAGTCCATTTTCGACCTGTTTGACAACCGTCAATTTTTGCGAATAACCATAACGTGGATGACGCGTTAATACATCTTTATACTGCATCAAATTATCTACATAGAAATTCAAAAATGATTTCACTGTACTTTTATATTCCATAATGTTATCAAGTGTTAATTCTTGTTCAATTTTTTCTTTTATTTCCCCGATATTACCGACAAGAGCCTCCATTTGTTCGAGTATTTTTTCTTTTTTCGGATCAGCATGTAATTTATCCGAAAAAGCAGGTCGCAGCGTTTCCTTAGCTCCCTGTTGTGCTGGTAACTGAGGCGGCATGTGCGATAAAACTGGATTGCTGGGCACAAAACGTAACATATATGTATCACCTATTTAAGTTTTTATTCCGCTACTTATGGGCAATGAAATACCCACAAGCGCCTGACTAGCTTATCGTAAAATCTATTTATTAATAATTATACCCTGTCAAACGATAATTTGCAGTTATTTTTTGCAGGAGATATGTTACAATTTATGATGAGGTGGCATTAATCTATGAATATCTTTCTTTGTGGTTCCAATCAACTAACAACATTAGATCAAACAGAAATTAAAAGTTTTTTATCTGAATATGCTTATAAACATCGTATCTATGTACTATGCTATAAATCAATTGAAAATGAGGTACTTCGTTTTTTTGTTGAGAATGAGCGTCTTGCTCCTAATTTATACATATACACATTACAACCATTACAAACATTATCCGATGAATTTCAAGACATCGTAGCGTATTTAAAAGCACAAGGGGCACAATTTTTTTCTTTTAATCATCCAAATGAAGCGGTTTATCGTTCGGAATATATGTTTTTTGTAAAACAAATCATTGAAGACACAGACTTAGTACTTTGTTTTTATAACGGTGACAAACATACAGCTGTCATTCCAGTGGACGTTGCAAAAGAAACAGGCACAAATGCCGTTATTTTTGATTTACCAGGTCTACAAGATAAACAAGCTAAAACAAGTTTTGAACAAAAAATTCGCATCATGTAATACACCACATCAAAAGGAGGAAGGCACAATATACAATATTGTGCCTATGTCATACTAATGCTAGAACAAGACTATACCTATTTCATTACACAGTTTAAACAACATTTTAATATTGATATTTCATTATATAAACAAGATAGGATGAGGAGAAGGATTGATTCTTTTATTACGCGAAAGGGTCATGAGAATTATATGCCCTTTCTTCGTGAACTACAGAGTAATTCCCATCTATTCACCGCATTTATTGATCATTTAACAATTAATGTGTCTGAATTTTACCGCAATCGCGAAAGATGGGATGCCCTTGAAACGAAAGTATTACCTAAGCTCATCGGGCAAAATAACGGAAAATTAAAAATGTGGAGCGCTGCTTGTGCAGCTGGGGAAGAACCATATACGTTATCTATCATTCTTTCGCAAATTCTATCAAAATATCGTTTTGAAATTCATGCGACTGATCTCGATTTAAATATTTTAGAAAAAGCAAAACGCGGCACATATTCCGATCGTTCTTTAAAGGAAGTGCCAAGTGCTGTGAAACAAACATATTTTATAAAAGAAAATGAAGAATACAGCATTCACCCTGATATAAAACAACTCGTTACATTTAAACAACACGATTTATTATTGCAGTCATTCGATACAAATTTCGATTTAATTATTTGCCGAAACGTCATGATTTATTTTACAGAGGAAGCACGAACACAAATATACGGAAAATTCAGTCGTTCCCTCAAGAAAGGCGGAGTATTATTTGTTGGTAGCACCGAGCAAATTTTAACTCCGGAGCGCTATAACTTACAGCGCTTTGATACATTTTTCTATGAAAAAATATAAAGTAAACCCTCCAGCAGTGGAGGTTTTTTTATCCCCCACCTATCTTCCTCGCTTCTCTCTCAGTCTTTTGGGGTCTTACTGCCCGTTAATGCGGGATAAAACCAATATAAAAAGGCCGCTTTTCATCATTGAATAGCGACCTTCTTATATTGAAATAAACTAGGATAATTTATAGCGACCAATCACACTTGAAAGTTCATTAGACATATATTTAGACGATTCTGCTTCTTGTTTCATCATATCAACTGCTGCAGCCTGTTCACGAGCCTGCACTGAAATTTGTTCTGTTTGCTCTGCATACTGCATTGATTGATTTGCAACTGTTTCTAACGTTTGCTGCATATCTTCCACATACGTTGTCATTTCCTCTGTTTGTACAGATACTTCTTGCATTTCATTTGCAATTTTTGCAATTTCTTGTACGATACCATCCACAGCCGCACCTGCTTTATACATCATCGTTTGTCCTTTTTTTGATTCCATGACACCTTGCGAAATCGCCACGGTTGCTCGTTGAATATCATTATAAATTTGCATAATAAACCCTTGGATTTCTGCTGTTTCTCCTTTAGACTGTTCTGCTAATTTATGCACTTCCTCGGCAACGACAGCAAATCCTCGTCCGTGCTCTCCAGCACGCGCTGCTTCGATAGAAGCATTAAGCGCTAATAAATTTGTCTGTTCAGCGATATCACGGATCGCTTCAATTAATCTTTCAATTTGCTTTGAACTTGATGCTAAACTACCAATTACATTTGCTGTATGATTTACTGACTGATGAATCGTATCGACTTGCTCTACAGATTGACGAATTTGCGTGCACCCATCCTCTGCTTGATGCGTTGCATGTCCCGTCGTTTCAGCAACATAAGACGCCGCTTCTGCTACACGCTGCACACGATTAGACATGTCTTCAACGGCTTGTAAACTACCGTTCATCACGGTTGCTTGTTCAGCCATATGTGTGGACATATTTGTAAGTGTCCCTGTCTGTCCTGAAACCGATGCAGCCACTTCACTCGACGTAATCATAACGTGATTCGATTGTTCCGTTACTGCTTTTGTTACTTCTTTAATATGAAGCATCATTCGCTGCAATTCATCCATACAGCTATTAAATCCGATTACAAGGCGGCCAATTTCATCACGTTTTTTATACTGAAGACGAAATGATAAATCTGCTTCCTCACCCGAAAAAGCTTCTAACTTACGAGCCACTTGACTTAACGGTTGTAAAGAACGCTTAATCATAAAGAAATTAACAATAATCAGAACGATACTTACAATAACCATCATCACAGTAATGCTAGTTCGAATAGCCTGTATCGTCCCTTCAATCTTATCCACACGATTTCTTAATGTTTCTTGAATCGAATTTTTTTGTGTATTCGCTAAATTCACACCAGAATCAATTACTCGAAGTGCCTGTTTTGCTTGAATATATGCTTGCAGACGATCTTGCTTTATTACATTTTGCAATTCACCAATTTGCTTATTCCCCTCAGTAACTTGCAATTGCAATTGCTTATAAAAATTTGTCGTATAGCTACTCTTTCCGAGTTTCTCCACGTCCTGTTGAATATGCTCATACGCCTTCTTTGCATCGTTAAACTTTGCAACTGATTCCTCTATTCGTTCCTCCTCACTACGATCATCATTTGGTTCTTGTATAAAGGCATTTTGAACTGAAGCTGTAGCAGACATAAATTGAAAGCTAATAGAATCATATAACTGCATCGTTTCGTTCGCTTCCATCATTGTACGTTGTCTTTTTTGATCATACGTATACACAACAAAACTACTACAAACAGACAACAGTACGAGTAATATAATAAAAATTGAATTCACGATTGTAATCTTTTTTACTAAACTCATTGTATTTTCTCCCTTTAAATCTCTATATAAAAATAAAGAGATTACATTGTTACCCCTATATAACAAATATACAAATCATCCAAATGAGTAGAAAAAAGATTGTAATTGACCATTTATGTTGCATTGTCCATTGTTTCATTTGTTGCGAAAACTGTGTCATACTCATTTCAGCTAACGCTCTCCACATACCGACATCACGTTCTTTTGAAACAATAGTTGTTGCATCAATACCTGTACTTTCGTTTGATAGCTTCATCATATAAGCTGTTATCGTTTGAACGACCATCTCTACTTTAGAAGGATCGTGCTCTAGCATATGAGTAAAAGCAAGGACATCTAGCAAAGGTATCGTCACTTGTTTCCCATATTGCTGAAAAGAGACCGGCAATTCAATAAAATCGTATGTTCCATCTAATAATGGAATTTGCCGAACATGTACATGTTTTACAAGCTCCTGCACGTTTTGTAAAATACCTTGATACATTTGCTCATTTTGTCCCTTTGGCTGCTCCGATAACGATTGTAGCTGCTGAAACAATTGTAAGACTGACTTTAGTTCATTTAAAATGATGCGCACAGCAACTTGCCCTTCTTGAACATTTGATACTATAATTCCAATTTGCTCTCCTTTTGTAACGATATGACGGTCAACCGCAAACGATATTGTATTCTGTTTTTGCTGTGTAGTTACTTCCCCTTTATTCAAACTTGAAGGCTGTTGTAATGGTTCAAATGTTGTTTTTCCTGGTGTCACTCGATTAATTTCCATAAACAGCCCTCCTTCTTATACACGCTGCAGTTATTCACTGCAGCGCTTTATTTTTATCCAATCAACAAAGCCATGATCGACGAAAGTTTTACTCTATGAACCCCAGTCTTTATTACTTTTTAGTATGAAAAATACTAAAAACCCTCCAGATATGATGGCAAATAAATCAGAAGAATGTACCCCAGTCTGTTGTTTCTTATCTTCTTTCTTATCTTCTTTCTTGTCTTCTTTTTTGTTTTCCTTTTTTGATTGTACTACGCCTTTATTATGTAGTGCTTTTTGTGTCTCTTTTACTTCTACATCTTGTGTATGACTAATATCATGCTGCTTTTGTTTTGATGGTTCTGTTATTGTAATAATTGCCTCTTTCGAAGGGGTTAAAACTTTTGTTTCTTCCTGCTGTTTTTGTTCTTCCGATTGTTCCTTCGTTGAATCTGCTGTCTTTTGCTCTTCTACAACTGAAACAACGTACTGACTTTCCGTCACACTTGTATTCCCCGCTGCATCAACTAATTCAATCATAAGTTTGTATACACCAATTGGCATTGCTTCGGTCATTTTATACGTCCCTATCCAGCTATCTTCTTTTTTATCATATTGAAGCGGGAAGGAGAAATTTGTTTCTTTCCCTTCTAATCGAACTGTAATTTGTTTCACAGTTGATGCCTCATCTTTTCCTTTAGCATGAATAGTCAATGATTCACCTTTTTTCATTTCAAGTGTACCCTCTGGATGATCCAAAATCAGAAATCCCTCCAACTTTGGACCTTCCTTATCTGGAAGAGGTTCTTTATTTTCAATTTGCACAAGATCTACTTTTTGCTCTATCGGTTCTCCGTCACCATACATAAGAATATCAAGCTGCCAACTCCCCTCTAAATCGTACGGGGTAACTGTATAGTTTGCAGTCCATCGTTTCATCTCTTCATCGTATGTAAAAGATAACTGGCGTTCTTGTTCATATTGCTGTTCGTTATTGGATAAACGAAGCCGCCCTAGCAATTTTTGAACACGTAATTCTTTTGGTTCAATCGCAATGTGAATTGTTTCACCGACAATAGCTTTTGTCGTACTTACGGTAATATGTCCTATTTCCGTGTTTATATTTTGTTCTTCTACTTGTTCATTATTTTCTTGTTTTGCAGCAGGAGGATTCTCAATTGCTTCTGCCCTACTATATATAGGAAACAGCATGAACAGTTGCAAAACCATACAGCTGCTGAGAAAATACCTTATATTTTTCATTTCTAACTCCTAGCATGATGAATTACAACGATTTAATTACTTTCACACCGAAAAATCCATCGACATTTACAAGTTCTCCGTAAGCCACTAACACATCATTTACATAAATTTGAATCGACTCCTCGGTACTTTCATCCAGTAGCACTGTTTCATTTTCATGTAAACTTAAAATATCTTCAATTGTTTTCATCGTACTTCCAAATACAAATTTCAAATTCACTTCTACATTTTGTAATATATCCGTTTGCACATATGTATTAACTTTATCCTTTGTACTAGGAGAAATCTCTTGTAGCTGTACAGGCTCCGCTGTAGATTCTTCTACTCGAGGAACTTCTACTTGTTCCTTCTCTATTTTTACTTCCTCTTCTACCTGTGGAAGTAGACGCCTTACCATTGCCTTTGCTTCTGGTATTGGCAAGATTTGATACATCTTCGAATGAACTAAATTGCCAATCTCCAGTTGAAATGTAATTTGGACGAGTTCATCCATCATACTAGTTCCACTCATACTCTCCATTTCTTCTTGAAGAGTGACAAATTTAACTGTTGGCGGTGAAATATCCATTTTCTCTGAGAACATTTCAGACATTGCTGTCGCTGCATGCCCCATCATTTGGTTCATAACCTCTTTTACACCGCTTAATTCCAATTCAGTTAGCTCTTGTTCCGGATCAATTTCGCCCGTTCCCATCATCATTAAATCTACCATCGTTAAAGCAACATCTTTTGAAAATACAAATATATTTTCATGTTGTAATCCTTCAATGAAATCTACATTTAAGATAACAAACGGCACAGGCACACTATTATAATCGCGGACATTAATCGTTTCAACTTGCGGTATACTGATGCTTACAGGTTGATTCAGTAATGTTGATAAAACAGTAGAAGCCGAGCCGATTGATATATTTGCAATCTCCCCAAGAACATCTTTTTCTTCTTGTGTCAACAATGCTACTGAAGGATTTTCTTTCTCTTCTACATCTCCTGATAATTGCAGAAGCTTGTTTACCATTTTTTTTGCGCTTTCTATTGAAACAATTTGTACAAGCTTTGAACTTACCAAATCATCAATTTTCAAATCAAATGATATTTTAATAATTGCACCGCTACCACTACTATCTACTTTAGAAATTTTCTCCATCTCTTCTGTTAGAGTAACAACTTGGATTGTTGGAGGAGACATATCTACAACATCTTGAAAAAATTCTGACATAGAAGTTGCTGCAAATCCCATCATTTGATTCATTGCTTCTTTAACAGCACTTAGTTCTAATTCGGATAGTTCTCTTCCGTCTTCAACTTCGCCCGTTCCCATCATCATTAAATCAGCAATTGCTAATGCAACATCTTGCTTGATCACAAGCAAGTTCTCCATCTCAAGACCTTTTGTAAAATGAATATTTAATACAACATGTGGAATTTCAACTTCTCTCGTATCATATAAATCTACTACTTCTACACTAGGAGTAGTTATACTAACTTGTCGATTTAATAACGTGGACAATACCGTTGAAGCTGAGCCAAATGATATATTTGCAATTTCTCCGAGAATATCACATTCTTGTTGTGTTAATAAATGTGAATGATCTTTCTCAAGTACAAGTGTATCACCGTCTCCATGTCTATGTTGTTCAGCCATTTGCTAAACCCCCTCATATCGCTCTTTCTCTATATCATCATGGCATTTTTACATTTTAATAATTTAATGTCCATATAAAATTAAATACAAAATTGCTGAAGAAAACAACTATATTCTATACATTTTAACAAATTTATTACAAAAAACAGCTAATATATAGAGTGAAACTTCCATCAGTAGAGTTTTCTTCATCCCCCACTGATGGAAAGCCCGCCTAATCGGGCACATACCAGCAGCATATCTTTGCTTCTTCTGAAGCTTACGGTAGAGCGATTGTTATCCGCAAGTAGCAAGATAATCTAAAACTCCCCAACCATATACGTTGAGGAGTTTATTCATCTTATAAACCTTCCGGATTCAAAATGAGAACTACCCGTCCGTCACCAAGAATCGTTGCACCAGAAAAATATGTTACACTATCAGCAAAAAAGTCTCCAAGTGATTTTAATACAATTTCTCTTTGACCAATAATCGTGTTTACAACTAATCCGTAACTGCGACGTGAGTTACGCACAATTAATACTGGAACCATTTGTCCCTCATATGCTGCCAATGCTTCTTCTAGTGTCTTTTCACCGAAAATAACACTTAAATGTTTTACTTCAATAACTTGATCACGATAATTTAAAATATCTTTTCCTTGCAGTGTTTGAATATCTTCTTTTCTAATGCGAACCGCTTCAACGATATTTCCAAGCGGCAGGGCATAGCGTGTTTCATTTGTTTGAACAAGCATCGATTGAATGATGGAAAGTGTTAACGGCAGCTCGATGCGGAACGTACTTCCTTTCCCTTCTTCTGAATCAATAATTACATGTCCACCTAAACTATTAATTGTATGTTTCACAACATCTAGCCCTACACCGCGGCCGGATAAATCAGAAACAACTTCCGCTGTACTAAATCCCGGTGCAAGAATAAGCTCGTACACTTCACGGTCCGTTAGTTTATTCGCTTCTGCTTCTGTCACAACGCCATTTTGAATCGCTTTTTTCAATACTCTTCCTTTATGAATACCGCTGCCATCATCAGAAATTTGAATGACAACATGATTACCACTATGAAATGCCTCGAGTTTAATTGTTCCTGTTTCGCTTTTTCCAGCATTGCGCCTTGCATCAACAGTTTCAATACCATGGTCGATTGCATTACGGATAATATGTACAAGCGGATCCCCAATCTCATCAATAACAATCTTATCGACTTCTGTATCCTCACCAGTAATTTGCAAATCAATTTTCTTTCCAAGCTCTTTTGCAAGCATACGTACCATACGTGGAAAACGATTAAAAACCGTTTCAATTGGAACCATGCGCATATTCAGTAGAACATTTTGAATATCCTTTGAAATGTCTCCTAATCGGTTCAAATGCTCAATCAATTCTTTGTTTTGAATGGATTCTGCTAACTCGTCAATTCTGCCGCGTTCAATGACACTTTCTTCAAACATATTCATTAAGCGCTCAATTTTATCAAGTTGTACACGAATCGAACGATTTTCAACCTTTGCACTTTTACCTTTTGCCTTCGCAGGTTCTTTTACTGCTGATTGCTGTGAAAGTTCTTTCTCTTGAACAGATTGCTTTTCCTCTATTTTTACAGGCGACAATTCTTCTAATCTCTTTACTTCTGCTTTTTCAATTTCAGATACGTGAAGTACAGCTTGTTGAATTTCTTCTTCGCTTCGCTCTGTTTTTAAATAGACGGTAAATTCAAAATCAAACGTATCCGCTTCAATTTCCTCTACAGTCGGTACTGTTTTTTCAATTTCTCCAAGGCTACTCAATGCCTCAATACACATAATCGCGCGCACCGCTTTTAACATTGCCTGCTGCTGAATAGAAATATGTACTACAAGAGATGCTTTATCATCTTGGTTTTGCTCTATCTCGTTTTCAGCTTGTTCCACAGGTTGCTCACCATGAAGCAATGCTTCTAATTTTTGTTTTGTACTAGCAACATGAATGTTCCCCATACCACCTTGCTGCACATCCGCCACCATTTTCTCTAAATTATCGATACATTCGAAAATCACATCAATAATGTTAGCATTTACAGCCATATTGCCATGACGAATTTCGTCTAATACATTCTCCATTTTATGAGTTAAATCTGCCATTTCTGTGAAGCCCATACTAGCAGACATCCCCTTAAATGTATGTGCAGATCGGAAAATTTCCCCAACAACTTCCATATCTCCTGGTTTTTGCTCCAATATGAGCACATTTTCATTTAATGCTTGTAAATGCTCTTCTGACTCTTCGAAAAAAATGCTTAATAAGTCTGTTTGCATATCAATCCCCTACCTGTCCGTCCTGAAAACTTATAATTTATGTATATTAATTTAATGTTTCATAAACTAATAGAAAGGATATAAAAAGGAGGCACCCTTTTTCATTACATATACAATAGCTTATGTTCAAGTTGGCGCCTCCGGTTATTTTGTATGTTAGTTTGTTGCTACTTTTGTTAATGCTTCAATTACACGATCCGCTTGGAACGGTTTTACAATAAAATCTTTTGCTCCGGTTTTAATTGCATCCAGTACCATACCTTGTTGCCCCATAGCAGAGCAAATGACAACTTTTGCGCTTGCATCAATCTTTATAATTTCCTTTAACGCTTCTAATCCATCCATTTCTGGCATTGTAATATCAAGTGTTACAATATCTGGCTGCAACTCTTTATATTTTTGAATTGCTTCAATTCCATTTTCTGCTTCACCAATTACTTCAAACTCAGTACTGCTTTTTAATAAATTTTTAATCATCGTTCTCATAAACATTGCATCATCTACAACTAAAATTTTATGTGCCATTCTAATAATTCTCCCTTTCTATGTATAGAGATATCTTAATATTTAATGTTAACATTCTCCTTCATTATACAAAATAAAATGATAAAATTTAAATATTTTTTTAAAAGAATACTTGTATTTTTGTTATTTTTTTAAATTAGATAAATAAAATGGAAAAATATAACATTTTTATCAAGTGAAATTTAAAGTTTTTTAATATAAATGACAACACGACTGGTTTTTTGTCAGTTTTCTGGAGAATCATTTACAGCAACCGTTTTTGTATCTACATATCCAACTGCAGCTAAACGTGATGCTGAAATTCCATAGTCTTCTATTAACAAGTAAATCATATTTGCTACACGTGCAGACGATAACTCCCTGTTGGAAGAAAACATCTCATTCCACACTGATGGAAAGCTCTCACCAATCGGGCTTTTACGGACAGTTGTCCCCCACGCTTCTCTCACTCTTGACGTGAGCCGTTAATACGGGATAAAAGTGCCATTTTTCTTTTAAATAATCCGCCTTCATACCTTCCTATTATATGCCCTTCATCTATTTATCGCAATAAATTCATGTGATTGACACATTTCATTTTCGTATTAAGATTAACATATATAAAGGGGAGATTTATATGGAATATAATATTTTAAAAGTAATTGCACTAGCAGAAAAACTAAAATACGAAATGCGGCACAGTTGGCTTTCTAACGGCCGTCAGGAGAGTGTAGCAGAGCATACATGGCGTATGTCACTCATGGCCATCCTCGTTCAGCCTTATTTAGATAAAGAAGTGAATATAGAAAAGTTACTTAAAATGGTAATTATTCACGATTTGGTTGAAGCTGAAGCGGGTGATATCCCTGCGTTTGATACAATGAATAGTGAGGAATTAAAGCGAAAAAAACAAGAAAACGAACAGCAAGCAATCCTGAATATTAAACATACACTGTCAGGTCCACTTGGAGAAGAATTATATGACCTATGGATGGAATTTGAAGAAAAAGAAACATATGAAGCAAAAGTAGCGAACGCTCTAGATAAGCTAGAAGTAAAAATCCAACATAATGAAGCAGACATTGATACATGGCTTCCAATTGAACATAAAATGACATTCCAAGTTGCACAACATACAGATTTTGATTCGTTCTTATCAAAACTACAAAAGATTATTGAACAAGAAGGAGAGAAGAAATTAATTGCTGCTGGGATTGATGTAGAGACGTGTAAACAGTAGAACAATTCCAAAATACATGAAAGAAAGCGGCCTATGTAATAGCCGCTTTTTCTACATTATTTTTTATTAAATCCCTTTTTAACCAAAAATTCTTTCATATGCAATCGCTTTTCCTGTGACATAAACGCACTCATTGAACCAGTCCATGTCACATCCTTTTGATTTGTTAATCTTTCTTTATAATACTGGTTTGTCGTATGATCGTATTCATCCAATAATTCATTATATTTTTTCTCATCATATACATTTTCATGTAAAATAGCTCCAACTGATAATCGAGGTTTCACCCCATGATTTTCATCCGGTACACCAATTGTCATTCCGAAGACTGGATATACTTTATCCGGCAAATGTAATAATTCGCTTACTTGCTCTGGATTATTACGAATCCCGCCAATATAACAAATACCATATCCAAGAGATTCAGCAGCAAGTGCTAAATTTTGAGCAAACAGGGAAGCATCTACCGTTGCCACAATGAAATTTTCTGTTGTATCAGATTTAATTTCTGTTCCATGCTTTTCACATGCAATTTCCAATCGCTTTAAATCTGCACAGCAAACAAAGAATGCCGCGCAACTTTTCACGTGACGATTTCCGGATAACTCTGCTAATTGTTCCTTCAACGCTTCATCTGTTACGTATACAACTGAATAGGCTTGCACAAAATGGGATGATGCCGCATGCTGTGCTGCTTCAATCATTCTTTCAATTATATTCTTGGGAATCGGTTCCTTTTTATATTTACGAACTGATACGTGTTGCTCCATTTTATGTATAACTTCATTCATAATATCCTGCCTCCTGTAGTCTGAATACTCAATAATTAACATATTTTTTGCATACAGACAAACGATATGCTTATAACAAAATGACATATAAAAAAGGACCAATCTTATTTGATTGATCCTTTCATACATAATTAAGCTGTCTTCAACACCTTCACACCTTTTACAATATTCCAGACACAATAATAAATTCCTACAACTGCACAAATGACATAGGTTACAATCACACCAACACCAATACTTGCAGCGTCTCCCATACCAATGCCAACTGCCCCTGAAAGAGCAAGGCCTCCAAATAAGATAATGAATGGAATTAGGTGCGTCCATAGTGCTTTTTTTGCATGATATTTCACGTCACCTTCAGCAATAAAGTAGACGATAATTGGAAATAAGAATGGTGCAAAGAAAATACTAAAATAACATAATGAAGATAAAATATTATTGCTTTTCATACGATTCACCTCTACAGTTTTGTTGTTTTTGTTACTTTAATTATGCCATTCCAAAACTTTAGAAACTATCGTTTTACCTTTCAGCTAAATTACAGTTTTGTAAGATTTCTAGTTATATTTGATTCATGAGCCAATACTTTGTAATTGCCAAATATTCTCGAACATTAGATTGAATGATAACAGGTTTGGGTGTTCTTGCAGACAATCCCTCTAACTGCAATCCTTGTTTTTCCGCAATCTTTTTTGCACGATACATATGAAAATCGCTCGTTACGATCATTCCTTTTTTCTTATTTGTTGGAATAAGAGATTTTGAGAATTGTATGTTTTCATTTGTATTTGTAGAACGATCTTCCATTGTAATTCGTTCTTCTTGAATTCCCTGTTCCATTAATCCTTGTTTCATAGCTAAAGCTTCAGAGATTTTCTCTCCTTTTCCTTTACCGCCAGACACAATTACAGTTGTTTCTGGATGTGTTTTTAAATATTCAGCGGCTTTATCAATACGATATTGTAGAGAATAAGATGGTTCTGTTCCGTTCACCCGGGCACCAAGTACAATCATATAATCTGCATCATTCGGTGCTTTCATATGTCCATGCTTGTAAATTATGTATTGTAAAGTACTCATATAACCAACTATAATCATCAAAAGAACCATGCCATACGTTATCCACTTTTTTCTTTTTAGCATTTCTACAAATACTCCCATCTCTCTATTTTTTTCATCATAATATTCTTCTGATTATTTGTGTAGTTCCTTTTTCCAATTCAACCTATTTTATCCTTTAAAAGTAACATTTTCACTTTAAATAAAAATATAGAATAATGTATACAATACAATTTTTTACAAAAATCATACTGAAAGTGGTGCTTCGAATTTTGAAGTAGAAATTCTGTTTATGAATAGCAAAAAATCCCCTTAACACATTTAAACATACTATAATTGTTTAAAAATCCTTCTTCCACTAACGGAGTAAATTAGCTCAATAAGGAATCAAAATAAGAACTTGTAACTTCTGAAGAAATGGAAAAAAGGAAAGATTTTAAATACAAAGTAGACTCTGTTATACAGAGGTAGAGAGATATTATAATTCATTTGTGATAAATTAGGAATAGTTTGATTTGTTTAAAATTGAGTAGAGGCTTATAAAACGTGTGCGTATTTTTGCCAAGTCCTATATGTCTTATTCTATGGAGGAAATATGCTTAAAGATAATTTTAAAATTAGTAATATTCCCGCGGTTTTATGGGGAGATAAGAGTGAAAAAATTTTTATTGCAGTACATGGAAATATGTCAAATAAGGAAGATGCAGTTATTCAAATATTAGCTGAAGAAGCCAATCAAAAAGGTTATCAAGTATTAAGCTTTGATTTACCTGAGCATGGAGAAAGAAAAAATGATAATACTCCTTGCAAAGTACAGTTTTGTGTTAGTGAATTATCTATAATTATGAATTACGCAAAAGAACATTGGAAAGAAATAAGCGTATTTGCATGTAGTATGGGAGCTTATTTTAGCCTTTTAGCCTATCAAAATGATGTGTTAGAAAAGGCATTATTTTTATCACCAGTAGTTAATATGGAACGAATTATCGAAAATATGATGAAATGGTTTAATGTAACACCAGAGCTTTTGCAAAAAGAAATGACTATAGAGACACCTATTGGTCAAAAGTTATATTGGGATTATTTATGCTATGTAAAAGAACATCCTATTAATACATGGAATACAGATACATATATTATGTATGGAGCCAAGGATGAAATGTGCGAATTTGAAACTATTAACTATTTTACAAAAAAATATCGTTGTGAATTAGAAGTCATGGAAACAGGTGAACATTACTTTCATACTGAAGAACAGTTAAAGATATTTGAACAGTGGTTACACAAACATATCGATTAACAAATTACAATTTATCTTGAACCTGTTAGAGAAGAATGGTGAATATATAAACTGATATTATATTTGAGAGACATTATAAATGTAAATGTATTCACTTAAACAAACAGGTGCTTTAGTTCAATAAGAATTAAACAACTTTATTAATAATCTTTGAGTACAAATCCCTTTAAATGTATAGAAATTAAACAACTTTAAAGAGCCTTACCACACACTAGATTGTAGCAAGGCTCTTATATTTTCATAATAAAATTAAACAACTATATTATCGATTTACACCGATTTCAAATCATATTGGAAATAAAAGGAATGATGTGGCCTGTTTTTACACATATCTTCTCCTTAGCATATTTCACCAATTGAATTTAAAACACATCTGTATGCTATTTGGTGAAATTTACTATTCGAGACGTAATTATTGCAGTAATTAATATAATAATAGCGGTTATCAAGCCAGATTCTCCAATCCAAATCTCAGTTTGATACCCTGTACTTGCACGTGTGAAAGGTCCTTGAATAATGGCATTCCAAGTAGCGTGGATGATAACCGAAGGCCAAATGCTACCTGTGATAAGTCGTAAATAAGCTGTAATATAACCGAATGGCACAATACAAAGATAGATACCAAGTACTGAAAGAACGACAGATGGTCCCGCTACATATAGGCCAGCAATAACAATTGGAACATGCCACGTTGCCCAAATCAATCCACTAATAAGGATGGGCCGTGAAAACTCTGCATCGACTAGCCTTGTGAGCATATAACCTCGCCACCCCATTTCTTCTCCCAAAGCTGGGATTAAGCCAAGCAAACTTCCGAAAATGCCGCTCAATACTACTAGATAAATGAAACTGAATGGTGCCGTTACATACTGAAGTCCAAGCATATTGTAGATTGGTTCTAACATACCACCTTCGGGATGCTGAAACCCCGCAATTCCGCTCAACCAGGCGATAGAATAAGTAATTCCGCAAATAATCATAGGGATTAGCAGAGCAAAACCAATCCCCTTCCATATCTTTAAGTTACCGAGACTAAAAGATACATCTTTAAACCCTTCTTTCAGTATTATGCGAGTCAAAATAGAAGATAATGCTGGGGTAAACATATATACCACAATAAGCGGCATACTTTTCGTAATTATTACTACTACATTTAGGATAATAGAAGTAATGATTAAGATACTCAGAAAGAGTTGAAGTCCTATTTTAGCACGTTGGATTTTATCTTTATTGTGGAACGATTTTGCGTGTAATCTCATTGTAATCCGCCCTTCCCTTTTCATTCACTTGTTTATCGAATTTACTTCTTGTCATTTCTACAGACACAACTTAGAATAAAAATATTTTTGTATACAGATTCATTCATCTTTAAAATCCCTCCCAAATTCATAATCTAGTTTTACTTGCGACTCATCCATGCAATTATTATTTATAAGTTGTCATAACCGATAGTACAAAAGTGTAATGATTAGCATATGACCTGTGTCAATTAACCTTATGACAATATGTAACTAGAAAATATGATATGGAATAAATAACAATTGAATTAAGGCAATTGATTCGTGCAAGTACAATGAATCAATCTTGCTTTTACAAATAATTCAATTGAGGTGGAAAAAATGAATAAGAAAAGCATAATTGCAATGGTTAGTACAGCTTTATTAGTCACAGGATGTGTAGAAGTAGGAAAGGCTGAAACAGTAGCAGTCGAAAACTCAGGTCAATTAATCCAAAAAAATATAGTTAAATCCATACAATCACAGGCTAACCCATTAAAAACGATAGAGCCGTCAAAACCATTTGAGGATTTAAAACCACTTAAGAAAATGATTGGGAGTGCACAATATGTAGGATTAGGAGAGAATACTCATGGAAGCTCTGAAATTTTCACTATGAAGTTTCGACTTGTGAAATATTTGGTTACTGAGATGGGTTTTACAAATTTCGCAATGGAAGAAGATTGGGGAAACGGCTTAAAGCTAAATGAATATATCCAAACGGGAAAAGGAAACCCTAGGGAATTTTTAAAATTGTTATATCCTACTGATGAAATTATAGCCATGATTGAGTGGATGAAAGATTATAATGCTGATCCATCAAATAAAAAAAAGATCCAATTTATTGGGCTCGACTTAAAAGCGTTGGACCAAGGTAGCTTTAATAAAGTAATTGATTATGTAAGGGTGCATCGACCAGATTTGCTGGCAGAAGTAGAAGAAAATTATAAAGAATTATCGTCTTTTACTGGAAGTATACAGGAATATATGAAACTTACTCCTGAATTGAAAGAGAAGTTCAAAGCAAACGCTGAGAGAGTAGCCCGATTACTAAATGATGAGAATGAGCAAGCCAACACAGAAATAGTTTCACCTGAGTACATCTGGGTGAAAGCAACGGCAAGTGCAATAGAGAAATTTACCACAATGCTACTTCCTAACGACTATCCAAGTATGATAAAGCTACATGAGCAATACTTGGCCGATCATGCAATGTGGGCACAAGAGACATTTGGTGGTAAAACGATGGTATGGGCACACAATATTCATATAGCTAAAGGGATTATCGATGAGGAATTATACCCTGATGTTGCTGGGCAGTTTTTAAAGGAACGTTTAGACAATAATTATGTCACAATTGGTAGTACAACTACGGAGGGGAATTTTACCTTATATAGCGAATATAATCCTTCCACCGGAGGTAAGGTTACAACAGACACTATTCCACAAGATGTAAAAAGTTTCAATTATACTCTCGGAAAAGTGCCATATAAAATGTTTTTATTGGATAACCGTCACCTTAAAGGACAAGCAGAGAAATGGGTTAAAGCAAAAAGACCATTACTAAGTATAGGGGGACAAATCCTCCCGAACAGTTCGTTATACTTTGATACTTCATTGCTTGAGCAATTTGATATTATTTTTCATATTCGAAAAACAAGTCCATCTCATATTAAATAAAATTACAAAACAATCCCGTTCTTGCAGATGCAAAAACGGGATTGTTTGTGGAGGATTAATAAAAGCATCTTTTTTAACTAGAAGTAGGCTGCTCTTCCCTTTTTAACATCATTTAGAACTGTCATATGACACTTTTACACTGGTGAGAATGACAAAAAAAGCAGTATGATTCGGTTATTACATAGATAGGAGCGATGAACTTTATGAAGTCAAGATTCATCCATAATGGTTATTTTTTATTGCTAACTTTCGTTACAGGATTGTTTTATTTTTGTTTTTATCTAATAGCTCTGCTATTCAGCTTCACCCTTTCATTCACGGTAATTGGGATTCCACTAGTTATACGCGTACTACAGACTACTACACCTTTTATCCAATTCGAGCGCATACAGACGAAAATTTATACAAATATTTCAACAGACTCTTATGATAGAAGTATAACAATAGATACATCGAACTGGGCTCAGGTGAAATTAGTGCTTACAGATCGTCGCACTTGGTCTGCTGTCTATTGGTTAATGCAGAAATTTGCGATTGGCATTTTTAGTCTCATTAGCGCAACCATTTTTTATGTAATGCCACTTATGTTGCTGTTGGCACCACTACTGTATCGCCACATCGAAATGAATATTATATTCATACAGATAGATACTTTTGCCAAGTCACTCTTTGTAATGTCTATGGGTATAGTATTTATCGCCATAAGTATTAGAATAGTAGATGGTTTGACAAAGAAAATTGGGGGCTATACACGTAGCATGATTCGGCAACTAAATCGATAGAAGTTCGCCTTCTGTGAGAGAATTGCAGTGTAAAATTAAAAAGTATAACAATGTATGAGGGATTAATTTATAATATAGGAAGTAAAAAGGTAGGCTACTTAGGGGGTAAATAACTTGTTAGATATGGTTAAGCATTGGTTTTGGTATGATTGGATTATGTTAGGGATACGTCTACTTACTAGTGTGTCTATCATCCTAGCTACATTAAGTTTCCAGGATGGGTTAACATTGCCACTTTGGATCATTATTCTTTGGGAGGTTGTTGCCTTCTCAATTCCATGGGTAGCCTTACTGTTCAATTACAAATATTATTTGTTCGCAGAAATACTGCTATATGGCGGACAATGTATATATTTAACCTCATTATTTCCGGAAGCTTACAACATATTTCTTATATCGGTGTTTCTAATTGCTACAAATAGTAAGCATTTGTCCTATTATTGGACAGCTCCAACAACAGTTTTTATAACAACTGGAATTTTCTATGCGGTTGCGCCAAGTAATAGCTATTGGGTTATGGTCACCTATTATGGATTCGCTTATGTAATGGGATTCGCTTTTCATTTATTAATCGCCAATCATAAGCAAAATGAAGCAATTCGTAAACAAAACGCGGTACTTGAGCAATATATGTCTCAGATTGAACGCATTACACTGGCAGAGGAACGAAACAGGCTGTCGAGTGAGCTTCATGATACAGTTGGTCACGCTTATACTTCTATTATTATGGGAATGGAAACGTTGCGCACCGAGCTTGCTACTGAAATGGGTATACAGAGGCTAGATTCTCTGCTTGAAATGGGACGTAAAAGCATCGAGGACGTGAGAGGTTACCTACATCAAATGGAGTCTCCGTGTCAATCAACCTCCTTAATTCAATCTCTACAAAATCTTGGAGCCGAATTTCAGGAGCACGCTCAGGTAAATGTAAGTTTTAGGACATTCGGAGAGGAATATCAACTGTCTCGGCAAGCGAAGATCGCGTTCATTCGTTGCTTACAAGAATCTCTTACGAATGCAGTACGTCATGGTCAGGGGACTGAAATTATAGTTTCATTGCAGTTTGAACAACAATATACGAGATTGGAAGTTCAAGATAATGGAAAAGGAAATGTAGAATGGCAAGAAGGCTTCGGTATGAATGCGATGAAAGAACGGACAATGAATTTGCAAGGGCAATTGTCTGTATATACAAAGCCAGAGGAAGGTATGCTTGTTACTTGTACCATACCACGACAAACTGAAATAAAAGATGGACTTATTCGCTTGTTGATTGTAGACGACCAGCCGTATGTTCGAGAAAGTTTGAGTATATTGCTCGATAGATATGAAGATTTAAATGTAGTCGGTTTGGCTGAGGATGGCAATCAAGCCATCGATTTGTGTGGGCGCCTTCAACCCCACGTTATACTTATGGATTTAGATATGCAGCACATGGATGGAATCGAAGCAACCAAAAAGATTAAGCAACAATGGCCACATATCCGCGTATTGATTTTTACAACGTTTCAGGATACCGAACAGGCGTTGGAATCGCTTCGCAACGGTGCGGATGGTTTTTTACTCAAATCTATTGAAACGTTGGAGCTAGCTAATACAATCCGACTTATTCACAAAGGTGGGACACTGATTGATCAGGGGATGTCTCACAAAATATTTGAGAAGTTTGATGAGCAAAAAGAGACACCACAATCAAAAGCAACCGCTTATGAGCTAACAGCTAGGGAGATAGAAATATTGCAGCTAGTAGCAAAGGGATTTCGATACACTACCATAGCATCAAGGTTATATTTATCGAATGGTACGGTCAGAAATTATGCTTCCACAGCTTATACAAAGCTAGGAGTCCGTAACAAAGAGGAAGCTGTTCAAAAGGCTCTAGAAATTGGAATTATTGGACCTCTTCGATAATTAAAGCTTTTATGATAAATTAGTGTAAAAAAAGAAAAAGAGGTTGTTATGAATATCTATGAAAAAAGTCACAAACTATCCGATGGAGAGTTCAAGTGTCTTATGGGGGTGCAAAGAGAAACCTTTAAAGAAATATTATAAAAGAAAGAGGTAATTATATATACAAACCCATTTTGTATGCCGTGTATTTGGGTTAAGAATTGGCTCGATTCTAAAAAATCAATTACGCTGAGAAAGTAATAGTTGACAATGAAGAAAATTTCAACGAATTTAAAACCCTTAATAGGCGTCACACGACCAAAAAAAGAAAATTGTACGTTAAGGAATATTTTTACATAAAAAGGATGATTCTTTTCTATATTAAAGAATCATCCTTTTTTAATTCTCTTAATTTCCGATATAAAGCTGCTTGGCTTACACCTGTGATGGCGCAAATTTCTTTAATTGTTTTCTTTGTTTGTTGGCGTAATTCAATTGCATGGTTCATCCCTGCATGTTGTTCCGTGTATTTTTTTATTCTCCCTCGATACACTCCTTTTTGTTTTGCAAGTTTAATTCCAGCAATTTGTTTTTCCTTAATCATTTCTCGATCAAATTCACTAAAGGCCGACATAACTGTTAAAAAGGATTTTCCTGTTGGAGTTCGTGTGTCAATTCCTAAATTGGGTTTCTTTGCCCATCCCCCGAAAAGGGGGGATAATACAAAAAATACCAATTAGATACTGAATAGAATGTTATGTAATTTTAATTATTCTTCATTGAAAGAAATTATAGAGAATGAATTGGAATATTTATTTGATTCATTTTTTTGATGTGTAAATGGATAATGGAAATAATCCTTGTCACAAAAACGACCGTTTATGGTGCTTTATTTACTTCTATTCAAATAGAGAAAAATACTATGCAAATTCAGTTTCAAAAATCAGTACCAAAAATAAAAGGTTCTAACATATTAGTCATATATAATATGTTGGAACCCTTATATTTTAAGTTTTTTTGAATTTAGGTCTTGATAAACACATTAAGGGGATCTCATCATTATATATGTTTCTCTGCCAACACTTGTATAGAAACTGGATGTGAAAAACGATTCATTGCAAATACCGCACACGCTGTTAATAGTTCCGCCACAGGCATTACAAGCCATATTCCATTTACACCAAACAATTTCGGCATAATCCACAGAAGAGGTATAATAAGCAGCAATCCGCGGCTCAATATAATAAAAACAGATTTTGTTGTTTGTCTTACAGATTGAAAATACTCTCCATATACAATGTTATATCCTAAAAATGCGTATTGCGTGAAGAATAGACTGATTCCTATTATCGTCATATTTAATAACTCTTCAGATTGAACGTCAAATAAACCGATAAGATATTTCCCAAAGAATAAACCGATAATAGTTGCGATAGCACCGAGTACAATAGCTGTTTTTACCGCAAGCTGTAACCCTTCTTTCAACCTTTCCGATAAGTTTGCACCATAATGGAAGCTCGCGATAGGCTGTAGTGCTGCTCCAACTCCAAAGAATAAAAGTAACGTTATAGCATGAATACTGTTTACCATAGCATATGATGCAACGCCTTGCTCACCAGCATACTGAATAAAAGTAATGTTAAAACCAATCGTTACAATTGCTACCGTAACCTCTGTCGTGAAACTTGGAAAACCAATGATCATAATTTGTTTTACAGTCGCCCATTCTAAATGTAATTTTGTCCATTTTAAAATACTGTTTTTTCTAAAGAAATGACTCAGTAGTACAAGAAAGCCAATCGCTGCAGATAAAATAGTAGCAGATGCCGATCCTGTCACACCCCAGCCAAGAATGAAAATAAAAATATAATTAAACACAATATTTAACACCGCTGTGACAATAAGACCTGCCATAGCTAAATTCGGATTTCCATCATTTCGTATAAATGTACTTAAAATATTCTCTAATACATATATCATTCCAAATGTGAACAATACATGTAGATAATCTAATGAATACGGTAAAATTACATCATTTGCTCCAAATAAATAAGCGATATCTTCTATTTTCCATAAACAAACAATCATTAACATACTAACAATAGCAACAGCTACCGTCATAGATTGCATGAAAATAGAACGTGCTCGCTCTACTTTATTTTCTCCTAAAGCGATAGAATACATTGTTGCTCCGCCCATTCCAATCCATAATGAGATTGAGAAAAAGATGGAAAATGCGGGAACGGCAACATTCACTCCTGCCAAACCATTCGCACCCACACCTCGGCTAACCATAACTGCATCAATCATAATATTCACCGACATCAATACCATTCCAAGTACAGCCGGAATTAAATACGAAATAAATAAACTTTTAATCGGTTTTTCTCTTAAAGTCTCAGTTGCTTCCATAACAAAACTCTCCTTTACGACTCTCTGCTCACATTTTAAACTTTCAAGTTACTTTAAAGTCAAGAGAGAAGTAAAAAATATATTTTGTTATTCATAATGCTCTACTTATTTTATCCTGCTATTTGCGGACAGTAAGCCGCCCACTGCTGGAAGTTTCACTTTATCTTTTTTTTCATCACAGGGATTTGAATTTCCGTCACTTGCTCCTTTGGGTTACTTGTTACAGACCAATCAATTAACGCTAATTCAATTGCATCACCGCATATTTCATAATCATCTTTTTCAATAGCTCGTAACAACCTTTTATAGGTCCTATCCGTTTCTTCGTATGGTCCATGATGATACGCACACGCATATATTCCCTCTTCAATTACATGAGAAGCAGCAATTTGAAATGGCATATAATCGAGAAGAATAAATACGCTATTGTATGCTTGAAAGTCATGTTGTAATAATGCATCTTTCGCTACAGTAACGCCTATATCACCCGAAAACAAACTATTATCTACTTGTTTCATATTTTTTTGAAGTGAATGAATATAATACTCAAACATATCATCCGTTATGTTTGGGCTTGGGGTAATAGGTAAAGACTTAATTTTACGTTTTGGTAATTCTGTAAAAAACACATTGTGAGCATCTGTTTGCACAGCTTCTTTCATTAAACGAATTTTATGTTTTATTTTTGCTAACGTATATTCAATTTCCCTTTGTTTTTTTAGTAACATCTCTTCTTGCTTTTCCAATAAATTCATTGCAAATGATGGTGTTCTTTCGTCAATATATTGTTTAATTTCTTTTAACGGTATATTTAACTGTCGTAAAAATTTAATCGTATCTAACATTGAAAATTGATCAATCGTGTAATACCGATAATTCGTTTGTGAATCAACAATGGCTGGATGAAAGATACCTTTTTCATCATAATACCGTAATGTCGATTCAGGAATATTATGCATTTTTGCCATTTCGCCGATTGTAAAACGTTGATTTAATAACATATTTCTTTCTCCGTTCATTTCGAATTCATTAGCTTAATCACACTTTTTATATTTTCTCTTTACACTGCTAATAACAGTTTCACTTTATTCTCGCTCCCAATAAAGCAGCAAGTATATTATATATGTACCCGCTACTTGTAATAAATAACAAACTGAAAAGCGAGCCGCATCCTTCTGGCTCGCTTTTCACTCCCGCTATTCGCGGGCCGTCCCCCCACCACCTCAAGATTCAAAGAGAAACAAGGAAGATAGGTGGGGGACAACTGCTGGCATGCGCCCGATTGGTTCAACTAACCATCAGTGGGGCATGAAAAAAACCACTGATGGAAGTTTCACTTTATCAAATACGTTCCATCGCCGCCCTCACCGTTTCTACAACAAACGTAATTTCTTCGCTAGAAATTACAAGCGGCGGTGCTAACGTTAAAATGTTATTATAACCCGCTGTCGTCATACCGTTGCGGCCAATAAGTAATCCTTTTTCTTTACAAGCATTCACAACACTTGCAATTTTGTCCCCATCAATTGGCTCTTTTGTCGCTTTATCGTTTACAAGTTCAATTCCAACGAGTAATCCCTTTCCGCGAATATCTCCTACATATGGATGGTCGCCAACCGCGTTTTTTAATTGTTCTAATAGAAGAGATCCCATCTGAGCAGAACGATCAATCAAGCCTTCTTTCTCCATAATTTCTAAATTTTTAAGGGCTAATGCACAAGCGGCTGGATTTCCGCCAAATGTATTAATATGGCGGAAAAACTCGTATTCTCCCGCCCCTTGAAACGCCTCATAAATTTCTTTTTTCACTGCCGTTACGGACAATGGTAAATATCCACTTGTAATTCCCTTTGCCGTCGTAATAATATCTGGCTTTACATCATAATGCATGAATCCAAATGGTTTTCCTGTACGTCCGAAGCCACAAATGACCTCATCACTAATAAGAAGTGCCCCATGCTTTTTACACGTTTCATGAACAGCCTTCATATAATTTTGCGGCGGCATTAAAATACCTCCGCCTGTAATAATTGGTTCCATAATAAATGCTGATATCGTTTCGCTCAATTCCCACGTCATCACGCGATCAATTTCTTTTACACATTCCACATCATATATATCCTCTGCATCAATTCCAGGCATACGATAACAGTCTGGCGGTGTAACATGTAAGAAACCTGCAGCTAACGGCTCATATTGATATTTCCGCTGTGCTTGTCCTGTTGCTGCCATTGCAGCCATCGTATTTCCATGATAACCGCGGTAGCGTGCCATAATTTTAAAACGATGCGGTTCTCCTTTATATGCATAATATTGGCGAGCGATTTTAAATGCCGTCTCATTTGCCTCTGATCCACTATTCGAGAAAAAAATAACGTATTCCCCGCCAAGCCACTCATTTAATTTTTCTGCTAATTGAATTGCTGGTTCATGTGATTGCGACATAGGAAAATAAGAAAGTTTTTGTAGCTGTTCATGCGCAGCATCAGCTAGTTCTTTCCTTCCATAACCACTATTCACACACCAAAGACCGCTCATTCCGTCTAAATAGCGGTTTCCTTCACTATCTTCTACCCAACAGCCCTCTGCCTTCATTCCAATCATTGTACTATTCGGACTATACGGACGCATTCCATGCCATACGTATTTTTCATCTTTTGCTAATAATTCTCCAGATTGCTTCGTTTTCACCATACATTCCACCTCTCATGATAACTTTTTATATTTAAAGCCGTTCGGTGTCTCGTGATGATTTTAATTTTTCTCTTCCTAAACTTTCATTCCACAAAAACGAGGTAAATCCTACCGAATAATTAAAAAATTCAAAAAAGGAAAATTAGTAAAAAAAACAGAGTGCTTTCCTTTAGCCAGAAAGCACTCTGTTTCTTAATGTGCTGATACGTCACTAATGCCATGTCCTGTATTCGACTTTACTAATATTTCATCAAATTTTGCGGCATCTTCTTTCTTACTAGATAAAATCGTCCCTAAATAAGCAGCTAAAAATCCAAGTGGAATGGAGATTATGCCTGGTGTGGTATATGGAAATAATGGCTCCCCAACAAAAATTGCTTTTCCAGCCACTGGATTCCATACATTCGGACTCATCGCAACGAGGACAATTGCAGACGTTAACCCAACAAGCATACCGCAAATTGCACCGGTCGTATTAAAACGCTTCCAATATATCGTAAATAAAATAACTGGTAGGTTCGCACTCGCCGCAACAGCAAACGCAAGTGATACAAGGAACGCTACATTTAATGTTTGTGCAAATAACGCTAAAATAATAGAAAATACTGCAACTCCAACTGAAGCATAGCGTGCCATTTTTACTTGCTCTTTTTCCGTTGCTTTTCCGCGGCGTAAAATTTCATTATAAAAATCATGAGCAAACGCTGATGCAGCTGTTAAAACAAGTCCTGCTACTACAGCTAAAATTGTCGCAAATGCTACTGCCGAAACGAAAGCAAATAAAAGATTTCCACCTAACGCTTTCGCTAACATTGGCGCTGCCATATTACCTGCTGCATTCGCTTTGACAATTGCCTCATTCCCAACAAATGCCGCAGCTCCAAACCCTAAGAAAATTGTCATAATGTAAAAAGCTCCGATTAGCCACGTCGCATATACAACAGATTGACGAGCTGTTTTAGCATCACGAACTGTAAAGAAACGAACGAGAATATGCGGCAATCCCGCTGTACCAAGAACAAGCCCTAGATTCAAAGAAATGGTATCTAAACCAATTTTATACTTCACACCTGGATTTAAAAATGCTTCTTTCAGCGGTGTTGCTGTCTTCATTTGTGCAAACATTTCTGTAATACTAAAATTAAACTTGGCAAACACGATAACTGAAATAATAAATGTGCCTGCCATTAATAATACTGCTTTAACGATTTGGACCCAGCTTGTTGCTGTCATTCCGCCAAAAATAACATATACAGTCATCAATGTCCCAACAATCAATACGGACGTTGTATATTCAATTCCTAATAATAATTTAATAAGTGCTCCTGCCCCGACTAACTGTGCAATCATATAAAAAATCGAAATTGTCATCGTATTAAGCGCTGCTACCCCGCGAACTTTTCTTGCATCAAAGCGCGCTGCAATCATATCTGCTAACGTAAATTTCCCAAGATTTCGAAGCGGCTCTGCAACAAGATATAATACAACTAAATAGGCAACAAGAAAACCAATACTATAAAAGAACCCATCAAAACCAGTTAATGCTATAGCCCCAGCAATTCCAAGAAAAGAAGCAGCGGACATGTAATCACCTGCAATTGCTAAACCGTTTTGCCACCCTGTTAATCCTCCGCCTGCTGTATAAAAATCACTTGCATTTTTTGTTTTTTTCGATGCATAGTACGTAATGACCAATGTCCCAAGAACAATTACTAAAAACAACGTAAAAGCTGTTGTATTCAATCTTTATCCCCTCTCTTTATCTACATTTTCAAGAATCTGATTCGATAACCGATCAAATGATTCCGCTTTTTTACTATAGATCATACACAATGCCCACGTCATAACGAACTGAGCAAATGCAAACACCCATGCCCATGTAATATCACCAAATACCGGTGTATTGAGTACTTTTGAATACGATGTTAAAATAGGCAAAGCAATAAAAAAACTGAAAAAGAAAATACTCATCGGTACAATAAATTTTTTCTTTGCTTGTAATAAATTTTGAAATGCAGCAGATTGTACTACTTCTGTGTAATTGATTTCACTATTTAATTTACGAGCAGATGATTCTTGTTTCACTTCATATCGTCCCCTTTCTTTTCCATACGAATAGTAGAAAATCCCCTCCCATGAATACATTAATTACTAAATTTTATAAATATTCAGAAACTTATTCTCATTGTAGACAATCTATTTTTATAAGCAAAGATTTTTCGATAGACAAATTACGTCATATTTTTCCATTTTTAACGAAACATGTATTGCAATAAAAAAGGCAGTGCTTATTGCACTGCTTTCTCACCTTCCAAATTACGAGCTGTTTCACTCGTTTCGACATCTTTTCCTTCTTTATATGTCTTGAACAAAAAATCGTAAAACAGATTCGATACTCCAAACCAGTAGTTCTCATTTTTATAATGATGGAGTATATGCTGTTTCTTTAGCCATCTTCCATATGGAGTCATTGGGCGGATTGGCCGATGGGCAATGTAATGTTTCCATTCATATACTAAAAGCATGAAAATCATTCCGATTCCAAATGATAATGTCACCGTGATGCTAGAAGTAATACCATATACGATGAATAAATATATCATAAATCCAGGAAGACTATACCAAACAGGTAAAAATAATAACTTTAAATCATTCGGATATACGTGATGATCATAATGAAGACGTTTTAACATTTTTAATAAAAATGGATTCTTTGGCGGCTTTAAATGAAATAAAAAACGATGTGTTACATATTCGTTAATTGTATAAAAGATAATACCCGTAATAATTGCAATAGCTGCAATCCATGTAAGCAATTGCATGTTCAAAAAAACGATAAAAGCTATTAAAATTCCAATCATAATGACAATATCATGCTGGAGGAAAAACTCTTTTATAACTCGCTTCATCCCTATGTTCCTCTCCTTAGAAAGCGGCCGTAACATATTGTTATGGCCGCTTTCTTTTATCTCTATTTTATTCTATTCCCATTATAAACTTACTTGCTTCTCCATTTCGATATAAAAAATTACTTGAGCCAAATATATTCTGTTTCGGAATAATATGTTCCACTGCAAAAACTGTTACTTCTCCTCTTTGTACTTCTCCAATAATTAGCCCTAATATTTCATGATTTACAGCAAATGTTGGTTGTTTTGTTTGAAGTAATCGTTCAACAGTTTGAAGAACAGCCTCGTACAATGGATTTCTGTCTGTTACTTCTTTACGAATTTTCGGTGCTAATGTAATAATAATTTCTTTTTCATTGATCATGGTTCGATACATAAAAATCTCCCCTTTAATTTATATGAACAATTATAAAGTTTGATACACAAAACGAATGGAATAGCCCACTAATATAATTCCTGCTTTACTGTAATATACCCGAATGCTTTAGGTCGAAACAACGTTCTTTCAAAATGAACAGAAGCAGCGATATTTAATATATTTCTGAAAGAAATTCTCCTGCCTCTTTCTGTTTATATTCCATATTTTATTGTAAAATTCCTTGTTTTACACTTCAAAATCCAAGATAAAACAATAAAAAAATCCTATATAGCATATGAATGCTTGTACAATATGTATATATGAACACAAAAGATAATCCAAAATTACAAAGTAACGCTGGATTTAATACAACATTAGAAAAGCTCTCAAATTACTATAAATATCCAAGTTGGTATATCGTCCTTTTATTCATCCCCCACCTCTCTTCCCTCTGAATCTTAAAGTAAGGGTCTTACTGCCCGCAAATAGCGGGATAAATAAGACCCCTGCATTCTCTCAGCTTTTTATGTATAACCTTTATTTAAAGATATTAAAAATAACAGTTGTTCTATACCTATACATAAAGCTAGTATGAAAAATTATTTAAAAATACAAAAAGATAAAACCGCTTACTTGACTAAAATCTCCCATTCCATGTATATTTAAATTATCATTTAGCAGAATATTCGATAATATAACAATTTCAATTTTATGAATTTGTAAATGTTTTCGTTCACTAAATGAGAAAGTAATTATATTTAGGAGGCATTATAACATGCAAGGTAAAGTAAAATGGTTTAATAGCGAAAAAGGTTTTGGATTTATCGAAGTTGAAGGCGGAGACGATGTATTCGTACATTTCACTGCAATTCAAGGAGAAGGCTACAAATCTTTAGAAGAAGGTCAAGAAGTTTCTTTCGAAATCGTTGAAGGAAACCGCGGACCTCAAGCTGCTAACGTAGTAAAACTTTAATTCGACATATGACAGGAGGTTGCCTATCGGTAGCCTCCTTTGTTGATTCCTCTGTATATTTCTTTTTCACAGGGCGAAAACTATGTGAAATGAGAAAATAAAGGAGGAGAAAACAATGGGTTTACCTGTAAACGATTTTGAAGAAGTAAAATTTCGTGTAGAAACTGCTCAAAAGATGGTTGGTTCCGCGACGATCACAATGGATCCTGAATCATTGCAGCATGCTACAAATGCGGTTGAATCAGCTCGCCTTCATCTCGAAACAATGAAAGAAGTAGCAACAGATTTAGATGCACCATTTTTATTAGATCAAGAAGCAAAATTAGAGAAATGCGAGCATCAATTACAAGAAGCAAAGCATTAAAAAACATCCAGGGGATTTTCTCTGGATGTTTTTATTATGTACGTAACGGGCTATAAAGTGGAACTTCTGTCAGTGTTTTTCATCCTCCACCTATCCTCCTCGCTTCTCTCTAAATCTTGAAGCGAGGTCTTACTACCCCTAAATAGCAGGATAAAAACAGCTGTAAATTTTCTGCATATAATTGTCTAAAATTCCCTACCCCAACAAAGTGAATTGGGAATCATTCAAGACAATCGAGTTCCATACTCTTTTAGCTTTGCTCCTATTGTGCATTGCCGAATGCAAAAGGAGTGGGCATAACGTTTACTATGTTCTTTTCGAAAATGCTGCTGTAAAAAGCAGCCATCGCAATATGTTTCTAATAAATCATTCACTTCCGTAATCAACTGCTTACGATCCACTCCTTCACACCCCTACTCTGTTATTTCTTTATGACTATCAATGTTCGTTCCCTCAAGTGCTTGCGTTGCCAATTGATGAGCTTCTTTATTCTGTTTTCTAGAAACGGGTTCACATATTAGTTTTATTCTCATCTGTTTTGCTTTTTGTTCGATTTGATCTAAATAATGGATTAAATGTTCCTCATAACATGGCCATTCACCCTCTAATTGCTGAAGCACCACTTGAGAATCACCTCGAAGAATAACGGATTCATACTTAACTCCTAGCTCTTCTAGCACGTTCATTCCATATAATAGTGCAGCATATTCCGCTTCATTATTATCATCAATACCTTCTATGTAAGCATTGCGACGAATTCGATACGTTTTTCCCTGCTTCTTATAATAAATGCTCACTCCCACGCCCGCTTCTTTCGTCTCAATATCGTACCCTCCATCAAAATACAATAGGAGATCTTGCGGCTCTTCTTCAACTTGTTTACTCAGTTTCTTAACTTCTTTTACCGTCCATTCTCCCCCCATTTCATCGTAAAATAACAGTTCTTTCGCTCTCCCTGTTTTTTCAAAGTCCACAGCAAACTGCATCGCCTCTTCTAAACGAATGTAATCTGTTTCAAGTTTAGTCTCTAAACCATTCTTTGTTCGATATAACCAAGTTATTTTATATTTCATTTCGCTCCCCCTTGTACGTATAAAATCAATACACTACCAAATATTACATGTTCATTTTATAATATTTTGTCTATGAGTACAGTATTCTATTCTGAATACATCACATCTCCGAACGATGAATTGCAGAAAAGAAATAAGAGTTGTCACGATTAAGTGAACAACTCTCTTAGCCATCTTATACAAATTTTTCAAACTGCACTCGTTTATTAATAAAATACATAACAGGTGCTCCAATAGCCATTACAACAAATTCACCAATTGCACATGTTAGCCATGTAAGCAAAAATGGTAAATCGAATGCGAGGTGTAGTTCAGTGGCAATAAGGAACATTGTAAAGGTAAAGACAACTGTATTAAAAATCATACGCGCCCATACCCCTTTTATGAAACGCATAGAAACAATTGTACAAAGCAAGGCAACTATAGATTGCCCCACCCCAAATACAAGATCATATGCAATCATTGGTGAGAAAAAGAGATTTGTTAAAAATACGCCTAACACAATGCCATAAATATATTTTTTATTGAACACAACAAGATGATTGAACATTTCCGAAATACGAAATTGAATATTCGTAAAACCAAAAGGTTGAATAAGCATGGAAACGGCAATATATAAAGCTGCTAAAATCCCGTTACCAACAAGTGTCTTAATTTTCATTGTATGATCTCCTTAGTTTTTTTACGTGGGATGGTTACGAACCACGTGAATATATAAATGAACAAAGTTACATTATATTTATAATTTGAATTTAAGTCAATATAGCAGAAGATGTATCAAATGAACTGAATTACAATAGGACCGTCATAAACTACCCTTTTCTTTTTTTTGGACGTATAATAAAGTGAAACTTCCATCAGTGGAGAGTTTTTTCATCTCTAACTGATGGAAAGCTCTCACTAATCGGGCTTTTACGGGCAGTTATAAAAAACATGAAAGGTTTAGGAGGGATTGTTCATGACAGCAACAATTCAAAACGAAAAAGTGATCGTTTCTATTTCTGAAAAAGGTGCAGAATTGCAAAGCATTCGCTTAAAAGAAGATGATACAGAATATATGTGGCAAGGAGATTCAAAGTATTGGGGACGACGTGCTCCCATTTTATTCCCAATCGTCGGAAGATTAGTAAATAATACATATTATGTCGATAGAAAATCTTATTCGTTAACACAGCATGGATTTGCTCGCGATCTAACATTTACAATAAAAGAACAAAGTGAATCAAAAATTACATACATAGTAACGAGTAATGAAGAAACATTTCAAAACTATCCATTTGCATTTGAATTACTCGTTTCTTATGAATTACATGAAACATCTGTGTACATAACATACGAAGTAATCAATCCAGATGCGAAAGAAATGTATTTTTCAATTGGAGGACATCCTGGCTTTAATTGTCCTTTACTACCAAATGAATCTTTTACAGATTACTACTTATCTTTCAGCACTCCAGAACATTTAGAAACAAGTGTATTAGAAGGACCATTTCTTTCTAAAAATAAACTCCTAGTAGCAGAAGGAACAACCGAACTCCCGCTTACATACGATTTATTTAAAAACGATGCGCTTATTTTTGAAAATATGAACAAAAACGAAATTGCTATCCGTTCTCATAAACATAATAAATTTATTAAAGTAACATTTGAAAGATTTCCATTTGTAGGTGTGTGGACACCTGGAAACGGCGCACCATTTCTATGTATTGAACCTTGGTATGGCATTGCTGATGAAGTAGAACCTGCAAAAGACTTTAAAGAGAAAAAAGGAATTCAAATGTTAAAAGCGAATGAAACATTTACATGCTGCTATAGCATTACAATCGGTTAATCGGAGGTTTTCAATTTGATTGAAGTGTACATTGATGGTGCATCAAAAGGAAACCCTGGTCCTTCTGGCGCCGGTGTTTTTATTAAAGGTATTCAACCGCCTGTGCAGCTTTCTGTTCCACTTGGAGTCATGAGCAACCATGAAGCTGAGTATCATGCATTACTTGCTGCATTAAAATATTGCACCGAACATAATTATAAAGTTGTATCGTTTCGAACAGATTCCCAGCTTGTAGAACAAGCTGTTGAAAAACAATATGCGAAGAATCCCTTATATGCACCACTTTTAGAAGAAGCATTGCAGATGACCCAGCAATTTGATCTCTTTTTTATGAAGTGGATTCCAAGCAGTCAAAATAAAGTAGCAGATGAATTAGCTAGAAAAGCAATTTCAAAAAATGAACGGGGGTAGTGTATTGAAAAAAGAGTGGATTGCTGCTCTTGCATTGTTGTTCGTTGCCTTTATTTGGGGAGCTACGTTTGTTGTCGTTCAAAATGCTATGTCATTTGTCGGACCATTTTCTTTTAATGCTGTACGTTTTTTATTTGCCGGACTTATTTTATTCGTTATTCAGCTCATTTCTATGAAAAAGACACCTATTAAACGTGCAGGGTACAGTAGCGTCGCTGGTATCATAGTAGGATTCTTTTTATGTATTGGTTACTTGCTGCAAACATTCGGCTTATTATATACAACTTCTTCTAAAGCTGGATTTTTAACAGGACTTAGTATTGTCATGGTACCTGTTTTATCGTTTATCTTTTTAAAGCAAAAAGTGAATATATTTATTGTACTCGGAATTACAGTAGCTACAATTGGATTGTTCTTATTAACAGCTGGAAATTCTTTTCAATTGAATATAGGAGACCTTCTTATCTTAGGCTGTGCTGTAGCATTTGCTGCTCACATACTTGTAAATGGGTTCTTTTCAAAAAAGGTATCTCCGCTATTATTAAGTACAACACAAATATTAGCAGTTGGAGTCTTCTCTTCTATTTGTGCATTTTTGTTTGAAGATTGGGAGAAATTATTTTCGTTGTCATTATGGACGAATCGCTCATTTTTGTTTGCACTATTGCTGACATCGCTATTTGCCACTTCTCTAGCATTCTTTATTCAGACAACAGCACAAAAGTACACGTCACCTACTCGCGTTGCCATTATTTTCGCAATGGAGCCAGTATTTGCAGCAATCACGGGTGTTCTTGTTGCGAATGAGCAATTGTCGGTATCAGCTATCATTGGGTGCATTTGTATTTTCTTAGGAATGATCTTTGTGGAACTCCCAAATAAACAAAAAAAAGAAGCGCAGGCTGCATGAAGTTATGTTTGTAACTTCCGCATAAAAGCCAGCGCGCTTTTTTTATCAGTAATTTGCTCTTCCTTTAATCGTTCTAACAACGCAATAAAGTAACTACCATCAAACTGTAATTGATGCTTAATCGTCGCTTCAATCGCCGCATTCACAATTCCATCAGATGAACCTGTATATCCTTGACCAAACATAATAAATCCTTGTGCTTCCTCTGATAATTTAAATCCTTTTGTATGTAAGAATGAAAGGTAATCTTGAACTGTTTGCATGATGTCCCCACCTAATTTGAAAAATTCTCCACCCTCTATCATACATGTTTTCAAGCATTATGAGAATGAATTTTCTTTGAAAACTGCTGTAGAGTCTCCTGTTTTCTGAAAAATAAACTGAAACTTCTATCAGTGGTTTTCCCCCCTTATCTTCCTTCTCATTCCTCATAATCTTGAGGTGGGAGTCTTACTGACCGCGAATAGCGGGATAAAAAGAACAAATCTGTTGATTATTTATTTAGTTTAGTTTAATATTGAACTGTTCAAAAAGGAACTAAATGCATAGGAAGAAGGATTAGCAATGGCGAATAACGATTTACATACAACCACAAAAATCATGCAATCATTTTTAGAAATTCAAAAAACAATTACTTCATTCACCCAACAGAATGCTGCTAGCTTAGGATTGACGGTATCTCAAATGGGGATTTTAAACACTATTTATACAAAACCAGACCTTACTTTAAA
Organism: Bacillus sp. S2(2024); assembly: GCF_050474045.1. NCBI lineage: Bacteria > Bacillati > Bacillota > Bacilli > Caryophanales > Bacillaceae > Bacillus > Bacillus sp. S2(2024). The sequence goes on along the minus strand of NZ_JBFLUS010000003.1, from coordinate 1,220,586 downwards.
AGCAGTAACAGAAATGCTTTCTTTACCTAAAAGTACAGTAAGTGTAAGTGTAGAGGGACTTTTTCAGCTCGGATTGGTAGAAAGAGCACAATCTAAAGAAGATCGAAGAGAGCTCAAATTAAACGTCTCTTCTAAAGGAAAAGAAATCGCAAAAAAATCTATCGAAAATTCATCCTCTTATCGTGCAATGATGATTGCATTAGAAAAAATGCCACAAGAAGATATTCAAACTTTGTTGCGTATTCATAGTAAGTTACTCACTCATTTACAAGAAATCGACTATAAATAAAGTTTTTTAACATCCCTTGAGTTAGATAAACAAAGTCCTTTCAGATTATCACTGAAAGGACTTTCGAATTTGCAGCACCCTAAGTGGCACTGTTTGTATTTGAGTGTATATCCAAGATTTATCCCGCATTAACGGGCAGTAAGCCTCCCACTGATGGAAGTTTCACTTTATAGATTATTTTCCTAATCAAAAACTTTCCGTTACTCAATTACTCGCTGCTCCATATGATATATGTCTTTTTTCAATTTTTTCTTCAATTTCTCTTATGTTCTCCTTATTATTCAATAATAATTGTTTATTTTCTATTAATAATTGTTTAAAGGATTTTCTTATTTTTTTTCGCATACTTAACTTCCTCCTTAACTGTTATGAGAAATTTCATTTATATAAAAGATAAGTAATTATCTGTATTGTGTAATAATAAAAGAATTGTGTGAAATCCATTTGAATTTTAAATGAAAACTATGTATATTTTTTCATGAGTCAATCTGTGTATAGCTTCGCGATTGTAATATAGCTTTCCCAATAGATTGTTTACTACTTTTACTATCAATCTAAAGAAACTAGATATATTGATATATTGTCAACTACCCACCACTTAAACGCTAATACGTTTGAAAACACATAAAAACCCCGAATCATGGACTTTTTTAAGTGTCCACGATTCGGGGTGCAGTTCATGTATAGTTTGATTAGGCTTTATCTATAGTCTATAATAAATTCTTTTCAAAAAACGTTTTTTATCTCGCTATTTTTGGGCAGTAAGTGCCCGATTAGGAATGTGGTATGCAGAGAAGCTTCTACTATTAGAAGTTTCACTTTATAACATATTTACAAACATTTCGGGTCTGCTCCAGTTCATTTGCTCACAAACGAATCGCATTTTTTCTATATTAATTGTGTGAAGGGCTTCTTCTAATTCACAAGAAATTGGCACTTCACAATGAATTTGTGCAAGTTGTAATGACATATGCAAATTGTCTAAGTCGCTTTCAATTTTTGTACGTTGTGCTTTCGTTAATGATGCAATGTTTTCTAAGACAGCTGCAACGGTTCCGTACTCTTGAATAAGCTTATATGCTGTTTTTTCACCAATTCCTTTTACACCTGGATAGTTATCGCTTGAGTCACCCATAAATGCCTTTGCATGAACAATTTGCCATGGTTGTACACCTTTTTCTTCGATAATTTTTTCAGGTGTATAATATTCATAGTTTCCAATTCCTTTTCTAAGAAGCATGACCGTAATATTTGTATCAACAAGCTGCAGCAAATCTGTATCACCCGTTAAAATAAACACTTCTGCTTCATTTTGATACGCTTTCGCTAATGTTCCAATACAGTCATCAGCTTCATATCCTTTGATACCAATAACTGGAACAGATAAATGTGCAGTCATTTCTTGTACTAAATCGAATTGTGGAATTAATTCTTCTGGCGGTGCACCGCGATTCGCCTTATAGTTTGAAAATGTTTCTGTTCGAAACGTTGTACTCCCCATATCCCAGCACGTGACAATATGAGTCGGTTCAATTGCCCCAGATGCTGTTAATAAATGCTTCATATAACCATGAATCCCATTTGTCGGGGTACCATCTTGTCTTTTCATAAATTGTCCGTATACACTTGTTGCATAAAATGCACGAAATAATAGTGCCATGCCATCTACTAATAATACTTTCTTCATAATTCCTCTCCTAATAGCAAAAATAAAAACCTCACGTCATGACGCAAGGTTATAAATAATCAATGATGATTGTACTTTTTATTATACTATGATTTACCCCATTTAGCATCCATAAAGATTACTTACAATATTGATGTAGCAGTTCCACATATGTATTATTTCCAGTGGAAACAACAACTGCTTTTGCTGTTCCATTAACAATATGGGTACCTTTATAGCATAAATTTTCAAGGTAAAGTGGATTATAATCTTTTATGCGTTTTAACGGCATAAATCTCTTTTTCTCGATATGATAACAACTTTCATATTTTTCTACAAGCGTTTCTTTTCCTGTTAAAGGGGATTCATCTACTAATAAATCTTTTGCGTAAATAATGCGGGCATCAGCTGGTACAGTATCACCTGCGGAAAGACAAATTACATCACCTGGAACCAATTCTTCTACAGGAATATTCATCATTTCAGAATCTGGATCTACTCCATTTTCCTTTTCATTTATTACTCTTAAAACAGCAACTGTTTTTGATGTTGGTGCATTCGTTTGATTCGCTTCCTTTTCAAACAGACTTACTTTTTCAATCAACTTCATCATGATATAAGCCAGCATGATTTTTTTATTCGCATATCGTTCATTTTTCCCGTATTGCGTGATACGTTTTTTTGCTTCTTTAACAGAAAGACCATTTCTTGTTGTTTTAAAATAAGCATATACAGATTTCACATCTCGAATCGCAACTTCTACAAGCATTTCATTATTTTTCTGTAAAATTTCTCGCCCTTTATGATTTATGTTATCTATAATTCCATCTCGTTTATTTACATATAACATCGTCCGTCTCCTCCTTGACGCACGCAGGAAGAAACTCACTGTTTCTCGACTTATCTGTTCACAGATATAAAGGGAGGAACAATTCGCTTCCTTCCTACATGACATATTCTCTTTTTGAAATATATGGGTAACGGAACCGAGTCCGAAGCTGACATTGCTCCTCACCTCCTCATAAACTTATTTTTCGTTATGTATCTTTGTACAAAATACAACCTTACTAAAAAAGACCTTTCCCGAAAACGAGTAAAGGTCTGAACATACGCAAACAAGCGAAGCTTAATGAAACTACATTTCATAGTAGCTTATATTAAAAACAATCGCACCTCTCCCTCGCCGAGCTTTAGCACTGTATAGCATAGGTTCTTCACCAGCTACATTAAAAAGGACCTTAATTCGATCATTCCTGTTGACCCATTGGCGTCTCTCGACATTTTTGGGCAGTAGCATCTCTCTATACAGGAGCCTCACCTAACAGAGACATATTTAATTATAAGAAAAATGTTACTCTCGTTTCTAGTTGGTGTCAATGTTTTTTATGTAACATTCTCATATTTCTTCTATGATACTGAAAAAACAAATAAAAAAACCTTATGTTATACAACATAAAGTTTTTATGAAGGACCCACATATGCCGTTCTCTCTAGATGTCCATAAACCCGCTCTCGCAGGTGGATGCTCTCAAAAACGCTTTCATCTTCCTTCTTAAAAAGATGGTATGATGGCCACATTTAAATATTGAACTTCCGTATTACTCTCATTGGTTTAAGACATACACAAGCTACGTACATCGTAGGCATTTATTATTAATCATAAGGATAAATAGAACCCCGCACGTGCCGTCCCTCGTAAATGTCCAAAAACCCGCTACTCGCAGGTGGATGTTCTCACAGTTACCTTTCATCTTCCTTCTCAAAGAAAGGCTTGATGTTGGCCTCTAAATATCGAACTTCCGTAAAACTAACATCGGTTTTAGACATAAATAAGTTACGTACACCGCAGGATGTTTTATTTATTTGTCGCTATCTTATCACATTGTTCACATCGTGTAAAATAGATTGTTTCTTAAGTATTTCTTGTTTGTGTTCCTATTGTAATACAAATTTTTTCACCATGCAATAGGTTACTGATTTTCTTTCACAATTGAATTTTCAGGATACGAAATCCAATCACTCCAGCTGCCTGCATACAATTTTACATTTGTAAAACCAGCCATTTTTAACGCTAATACGTTCGGACATGCCGTTACACCTGATCCGCAATATACAATCGTTTCTTTCTTTTTATCAAGATGAATAAAGCGCTCTTCTTGTTCGCTTTGTTCTTTAAAAGCACCAAAATCAGTTACGCCGTCTTTCCAAAAGTAGTTTTGCGCAGTTGGAATATGACCTGCTACTTTATCCACTGGTTCTTCTAATCCTTCGTAACGCCTTGGTTCTCGCGAATCAATAAGTGTTATATCTGCCTGTTTGTTGATTTTCTCTTGTAATTCTGCCATTGTTACGACAATATCATGCTGCATAGATGGAACAAACGTCTTAGTTGCAAAAACTGGTATATCATTCGTTACTTCGAATTTTTGCTCCTTCCATGCTGGGAAACCACCATTTAATACATATACTTTGTCATGTCCAAGGTACGTTAAGAGCCACCAAAGACGAGAGGCATTCGCTCCTCCTTGGCTATCATATGCTACAACCGTTGTACGTTCATCAATTCCAGCTTGTGAAAGTTTTCGTACAAACGCTTCTATATTTGGAAGCGGGTGACGTCCTCCATGTTGTGTAACCGGGCTTGATAAATCTTTATCTAAATCAAAATAGAGTGCACCTAAAATATGCTCCTCATTATATTGCTCTCTGCCCCAATTCGGGTTTGCTAAGTCAAAACGACAATCGATAATACGAACATGCTCATCTTGTATATGTTCATGTAACCACTCGACTGTAACGATCATACTTAACGACCTTCTTTCTCTTTTAAACGTCCTACGTACTCCATCACCATTTCTTCTGTCACAATCTTACGTTGCTGTGCAATACCGTTTTTTGCAAGTTCATTAATTTGTTTTGTTACCATATTAATTACATCAACAGAGAAAGGTTTTCCATTTAACGCAAGTGATACAGCCGCTTCTATTGCCGCTTCACGCTGTGCCTCTAATTGTAGAAATGCTTTCACAACCTCATTTTGTTTACGAGAATGCTCTGTAATTGCTGCATGTACTTCCATGTTCTCTTCCCCCTAGTGTAAGTCCATCATAAGCCGAATCATATCCCGGCATACAATGCCATTTTCAATAATCTCTTCTTCATAATGCTTTGAAAAGTAATCAAAATCAATAGAAAATATACGAAATCCACATTTTTGATACAAGTCAAGCTGCGAGACGCTCGAATTACCTGTCCCAATTTCAAGCCTCTGCATGCCATGTTCTTTTGCAGTTGTAATTGCATGCTGCAATAACTGCTTCCCAATGCCTTTACCCTGTTCTTGTTCACAAACTGCAATATTCATAATCTCCATCGTATGAGGACGTGTTTCCAATAATATATATGTCCCTATTACATGTTCATCGCGTTTCGCAACGTAAATCATTCCTCGTTGAAGATACGACTGTAACTGCCTTTCGCTCGGATCAGCAAGTAATAATAACGATATCGGTGCCTTATCTTCAGAAATGCGCTCAACAATGAATTGTTCCATAAAATTCTCTCGTCTCCTCCTGTTCTAAATACCCCTTGTCTTCCATAAGTAATACAAAGGAGGTCATCACTATGGACAACAATGAAAAGAAGTGCAATATAATCTCCATTGATGAGAAGAAAAAGAAAAATGGCACGTACTCTTATCCAAAGTTAGTAATAGAAGGGAAACCATATGAATTCGCATCCTTCGTCTTATGCGGCGAAACGCCAGATGGAAAACGACTCGTCTTAACTCATATGGTTTCCTCAGATGAATTTGCAGGATTTGTAAAATCATTAGATACTGTACTACAAAAACGCATTGAACGTATCTTTTTTTCTTAATACTTATAGAACTTCTACTTCATGTTCTATTTTCATTAATTGTTTTGCCAGTTCCTCTTTTCTCTGTTCGTATGCAGAAACATCAATTGTTTCCAATAACGCAAATAATAAACTTTCATAGTATTGCGCTGCGTCTTGCATCATGACTGTTTTCGCAAGTTTCCATCTATGAAGCCATTCTTGTTTATAATGATCAATAAATAGATGCTGTTCTTCCATTACGTAATCTGCTACAAACGGTTCTAATATTTGCTTCATTTCTTCTTGCATCAATGCTTTATCATTTTTTTCAAAGAAGCTTTTCTCACTTTTAAAATGAGATAATGCTTTTTTAAATTGTTTTGCTTCCATATTTGGAAATGGATTTTCATGCATTAGAACGCGATAGTCATATGTTGTATCTGTATGGATGACGAGCTGTTCATTCTTTGTAGCACATTGCACTGCTACCTCTTCTTGCACATGTTTCATCGTTTCATTCATCCATTTTTCAAGACGCAGCGACGTTGCACGCATTTCTTGCAATAAGTCATGTTGTAAGAAAGCAATTAACTCTATCATGCACTCTTGTAATTTTTCTTTCACATTCCCTTGTGTTCGTAAAGAAGCTGGATTAATAAATTCTGTAAACACATCATTGTAGCGTAAAAATAAGCGCTGCTTTACATAATATAGAAGCTCTTTCACTTCATTTTCTAGCGCCATTTCTTCTGTTACAACACTATGCGAAGTAATCATATGAAGCAGTTCTTCACGTTCCGCTTCATATTTTTTTCGTTTTTGTTCTTTTTCTTCATTTCCTTGCGTTGCACTTTCAATCATATTTGTGAGAAGTTTATAGCCGTTTTGAAGTGCCCCATATAAAGAATGAATCGATACAAGCATTAAATCTCTCATGATAAACGAAGTGAAAGCTTGTTCAAACGGTGCAAGACCAGAATGTTTTAAAATACCATACGTTTCTGGCGAAATATCTTTACCTTGTTTTTCTTCTAATGCAAATAAGCTAGAAATCGCAAACAGACGTGGATTACGAATCCCGTACTGCAACAATTGATCGCTAATATATCCTTTTACTGTGTGTAATTCCTCTTCTGACTGCGCTAAATCCGCAGCATTAATTAAGAAGAACATTTTATCAAGTGCAAATGTATCTTTTACGCGTCCAAGCTGAATTAAAAATTCTCGATCCGCTCGTGAAAATACGTGATTATAATATGTTACAAATAAAATTGCATCTGCATTTTTTATATATTGGAACGCTACGTCTGTATGGCGCGCGTTAACAGAGTCTGCTCCCGGTGTATCAACAAGTGCAATGCCTTGTCTTGTTAATTCACAATCATAATAAAGCTCCATATATTCTACAAAGCATGATTTTTCTTCATTGGCAACATAATCAGCAAATTCAGCTAACGTTACGTTCGATTGTTCTCCCAAGCGATGCCCTACTTCAGCATATCCATGCTGGACCGCTCGTAAAAAACTAAATGTCGTTTTTTGTCTGCCACTTGGCTCTGGATATTGCAGTACATCATCAATTTGTAAGAGAGCTTCTTCTAACGTTGTAACATCACGATGAAATAACTTATAAACAGCCTTTAAGTCTTCAAAGAGCGCCGTTTCCGATTTGAACTGTACAACTACCGTACCATGAGGCTTCTCATCTGTTACCGGTAAAATTTGATTAATCGTTGCTGTTGTAGGATTCGGTGATACTGGTAGTACTTTCTCTCCTAATAAGGCATTGGCAAAGGACGATTTCCCTGCACTAAATGCTCCAAATAACGCTACAGTAAATTGTTTTGTTTCAATGCGTTTTCTCTTTTCAACGATTTCATCGTATACGTGCGTCAAAGCTGGAAGCTGTTTTAGAACAAATTCTGTTTCCTTCACATGTTCTAATACGCTCTGAATATTAACATTGCCTGTACTTGCAACTTGATCTTCCGTATACGTAGATACAGCTTCTTGTTCTTGTAATTGAAATTTAGCATTTGTCACTTGTTGTGTTTGTTGTAAAATTTCTTCTATTTTCATCGTTTCAGGCACAGAAATACAATCGTTCCATACATCATGCAAATATGTTGCATACTGATCGTATTGTTCCATATATTGATGTTTCATATCATTCGCATATCGTACCGCTTCGTATTGCTTCCGTTCTCTATCAATGCTTAACAGCTCAGCTTTTCCTCTTTCTTGTATTATCGGTAAAGCTTTCGCAAATATAGATTGTGCCGCATTGTAATATCGTTTCTTTAATTCATTTGCAACATCTGCTGTATAATGCAATAAATAATCTCCTGTAAATCCTGCTCCTTGCTTAATTACTTCTTCTAAAAGCGACGGTTCAAAGAAAATATTCAAATCGTATACTGCTTTTCCTAATTCTTCTGTAAATATCGCTTCTTGCTTTGCGAAAGAAACAATATATTCTTTTACATGAAAGTCTAATTGTGCTTCTACCGTCTTTTGCAGGGACTCATAAAACACTTGTAAACGACGCTGTTTTTCTTGATCAGTCTTCGCTTTTGCAAATAATAAACCAACTTTAAATTTCGTCAATTTTGTTTCTAAGTATTGATTTGCTAAATCACGCATTTCAAATGGCATTAAATATGCATTATCTAATATATTTTGCAACCCTATGATAAATCTATTTTTTACCTCATCTTCTTTTGCGTAAAATTCTCTTTCTTTTTTAGCAAGTTCTTCTAAAATGGCCGTAACTTCTTCATATGATAATACCGATGCTAATTCTTCACGAAACGGCTCCAGTTGTTTCTCATACTGAGTTAACAAATGGGAAAGATGTTCTTGTAGTAAATAAGAAACTTCCTTCTCCATTCCACCTTCTACATAAGAACTGCGTTCTTTCATAATAGAAACAAGCAGATCCTCTAGCTTTTCCAATTCATTGTACGAATGCCCTGGTAATCGTAAAGACGTATAGAATATACCATCAACGTCAACATTCCAATTTGCAAATGACTGCATTACACTTTGCTGATAAGCAGAAAAAGACAATTCTTGTTCTTTATGCTTATCAATCTGGTTCACAACAAGATAAACTGTTTTGTTACGCTGCTTTAATTCTTTAACAAATTGTAAATTCACTTCCGATTGCACATGATTATAATCCATCATATAAAAAATAATGTCAGCAAGATGCAGCGTAGATTCAGTCGCGAGCTGGTGTGCATCATCAGTTGAATCAATACCAGGCGTATCAACAAGAACAACGCCTTCTGGGAGCGGTGCATCGCTCCGGTAAATATGAACTCCAATCACTTCATCACCGTTTTTACAAAGCTGTTTTAATTCTTCTGCTGTATACATACCAGCATACTCGTATTTCTGTCCTGATTTTAATGTAACAATAACGCGTGCGTGTCCTTTTTCTATCTTTACCACATTCGCACTCGTTGGAATCGGACTTGTTGGCAACAATTGATCTTTATATAGATAGTTCATCATTGTTGATTTTCCAGCAGAGAAATGCCCGCAAAAGGCAATCATAAGCTGCTCTTCTTTATATTTCTGTATAACTTCAAGCAGCTTTTCACTATGTTCTGTATCACTTTTTTTCCGCCACTCTTCATAAAAACAAACAAGCTTTTGTAGACTGTTTGTTTGCACTATCTTTGTCATCCCCTCGTGCCCCTTTGTTCCAAGATGTATATATCTTCTATATTACTAAATTTTCAGCATCTTCACAGTAAAAAAATAAAAAATCCCTTTCATTTTCTGCAAAAATGAAAGGGATTTCTATGTAATATAGTTCATTATTTAGTTGCTCCTACTCGATTTAACACATGCTTTGTTACAACTGTATATAAAACAACTGTTCCTGCTAAAAATGCGTATACCATATAATCACACCTAACTTTCTTGATAATGATTATCACTTTTAAACATATTTTATCACTAAGGAGAATGATTATCAATATACATTTAAAAATAAAAGCTCTCTTTCGGAGAGCTTTTATACTGCCTGTTTTAAAGGAGTGTAAGATTGTTGTGCCCTCTTATTATAACTCACAGAAGAAATGTTAACAGTTAAAAAAATTGGAAATATATATCCCCTTCTTTTCACACCGTATATACTAAAAGTGATAAAGAAAACTTCCATCAGTGGGGGGTCTTCATCCCCCACTGATGGAAAGCTCTCGCTGATCGGGTTTTTACGGGCAGTTCTCCCCCACCTATCTTCTTCGCTTTTCTCTGAATCTTGAGGTGAGGTCTTACTGCCCGCAAATAGCGGGATAAAAAGAAAAGGAGATGAAGTATGGCACAAAGTATCTCACAAAATGAAAGGATTTATTCTATTGATATTATACGAGGGGTTGCAATTTTTGGTATTTTCCTTGTAAACTGGCCAGTATTAGCTGGCATTGAATCAAGAGATTTAACAGGTGTTTACGAAGGATTGGATCGTTATATTCGACTATTTTATGATATATTTGTCCAAACAAAATTTTACACAATTTTCTCCTTTTTGTTTGGCCTTGGTTTTTATATTTTTATGACACGAGCCGAAGAGAAAGTACATCGTCCAAAAATATTATTTATACGTAGACTATTCATTTTATTATTGTTTGGATTTTTACATTATGTGTTACTTTGGGATGGCGATATTTTACATAATTATGCGATTAGCGGATTCATTCTCCTTTTATTTTATAAAAGACAACCAAAAACTTTACTGATTTGGTCGATTATTTTGTTAAATATATGGGAATTCATTATGTTGCTTGCTAGTTTAACGATGCTAATCGTTCCATCTGAACAACTTGGAGATTTTTCCGCTCCAGTTGCTCCATTACAAGATTGGACCTTGCAAGTTCAAGAACGCTTTACTTCTTTTTACTCTGAAGCTATTTCTCTTATGACGCTACCGGAAACAGTTGGTCTCTTTTTACTCGGTCTATATGCCGGCAAAAAAGAAATTTTCCACCGCGTAAAAGAAATTGATACAAAGCTAAAGAAATGGCAAATCATTACCTTCATCGCCTCCTTGCCAACATGGGGGATTATGATTGTCTATTTTAATATGAACGATTCATACGTACCGTTGAAGATGATTGCCTTTATTACGTTAAGCGGAAAAACATTATTCATTTTTTACATTCTCACACTTATGCGTCTATTGCAGCATGCAAAATGGCAAAAAGTATTCCGGCCCTTTCAATATGTTGGCCGCATGGCATTAACAAACTATATTTCGCAAACTATTGTAACCTTATTAGTATTTGGCTTATTATTTCAAGCAAATATCACATTCCCGCTATGGGGCGGCACACTATTCTGTATTGGCTTCTATATGATTCAAATCTTTATCAGCCGCTGGTGGCTATCTCGTTATCAGTATGGACCACTTGAATATATTTGGCGTCTTGGTACCTATGGAAAAAACATGCCGCTGAAAAAACAAAACAGTATATCGTCGTAATTTATTAAAAGTCAAGATACTTTATAACTTTCTTGTCCTTTATATAAAAATGAAAACCAAAATAACCTGCTTCCTGTATTTTTGAGTGGCAAGTTATTTTGGTTTTTTGTATTGGCATGAGTAAATTAAGGATTTCTTAAGAATCTATTAAGAAATAAGTGAGTTTTAGGAAATAGAATAAATTTGTGAGAAGAAAATTAATGATTCAAACGGATGCTCTTAGAACATGTCAAAAAACTAATAAATAAGCATTTTAGGAGGTTTTTATGAAAAAAATGACTACTACAATTCCCGCTGCTAATATATCACTGACTAATTTTACAAAAAATACTTATGCAACTTCAAATACAGAGGTTTTCGTTACAACGCCCTATAACACTAATCCAATAGCAAAATGGTTACAAGAGCATGCAAAGCCTTTAAAAACAACTAATCCAACTGCATCTCTTAATGATTTAAAACCCCTTAAGGAGATGGTAGGATCAGCTTCAATCGTAGGCTTAGGTGAAGCTACGCACGGGGCTCATGAAGTTTTTACAATGAAACATCGCATTGTTAATTATTTAGTATCTGAAAAAGGCTTTACCAACTTAGTTTTAGAAGAGGGATGGGACACAGCTTTAGAACTAGATCGTTATGTTCTTACCGGAAATGGGGATCCTAGCCAACATCTATCATCTGTATTTAACACGAAAGAAATATTAAATCTCATCAATTGGATACGTCAATATAATGCTAATCCAAAACATAAATCCAAAGTGCGTGTCATTGGGATGGATATACAATCAGTAAACAGAAATGTTTATGATAATATAATAGAATATGTAAAAAGAAATAATCCAAATCTTGTGCCTAGTTTAGAAGAGAAAATAAAAGACCTTATTCCTGTAACAAAGGATATTTCTATCATTGGCAGCCTTACGAAAAAAGATAAAGAAAAATATATTTCAGATGCTAAACAAATCAGTGCTTTATTAGAACAAAATAAAAGTAATCTAAATGAAAACTCCAAAGAGTTCGCATGGATAAAACAAAATGCCCGTATTATCGAGCAGTTTACCACAATGGCAGCAGCATTGCCTGATAACCCGTCAGATCTTTTTTTGAAGCATGATATTGCAATGTATGAAAATGCGAAGTGGACAGAAGAACATTTAGGAAAAACAATTGTATGGGCACATAATGGACACGTTTCGAAAACAAATATGTTACCTTTTATATATCCTAAAGTAGCTGGACAACATTTAGCAGAACATTATGGAAAACGGTATGTATCGATTGGAACATCTGTTTATGAAGGACGGTATAATGTTTATAATAGTAACCGTAAATTTGGTCCATATGGAAAAGTAAAATCAGATGATCTAAACAGTTATAACTACACCTTGGGACAAGTCAAAAACGAACACTTTTTGATTGATTTACGTAAGGCAAACGGAATAACAAAAACTTGGTTAAACGAACAACATCCAATCTTTTCCGGAATAACTTCCGAAGGCCCTGACATACCGAAAACTGTTGATATATCATTAGGTAGATCGTTTGACATACTTGTTCAAATTCAAAAAGTGAGTCCATCTCAACTAAATCAATAGATCTGTAATAATGTGGCTCAACGAGGTGTGGCATCGATGGTAATGTATGTGACAATAAAATTGTTTTATTGATTATCAAGACCTAAATTATAAAAATCCCTAAAAATAAAGGAAAGCACATATTATACATGACTAATATATGCTCTCCTTTTATTCCATTAAAGCGCCCGATTGTTGAACATGCAGGGAACGGAGTGCTATTAGATTTTTTCATCCGTAAAGGTTTACTTTTTTGAATAGGTTAATTCTCATACATTTATTAATACACAATATTTTACAGATTCTTCTTCAACGAACCCGACCCGTTAGTTGAAGAAGAAAGGTGATAAAGAAAGTATCATCTATTACAAACACTGAAATTGAATAAACATGTTTATTTAAAAATACTTTAAAAATATTCTCATTTTCTACAATATGGGGGATGAATGAATATTTTTCGCAACCAACTATTAGACCGCTTCTTAGTTTTTTAAAAACAGTTTTGGTGTTATCTATTGCATCTAACTGTTTTAAAACATTAATTGCATAATGGCATTCGTTTGTAACGTTATGAACCAAAGGAAGAAATTCAATATTGTTCCCTATTAAAATTAAAGGTTCTAAAACACTTTTTGCTTTTTCCCTTACAAGTAAGACACCATTTATTCCCCAAAAATGTGGACATTCACTTTGATTACCTTCTTCCACACATTCAATAAGTATTTCTCCCCATAAATTAGATAATTTTTCTACCAAATCAAATTTTCTTTCAAAATATTTTTCATAATCTTGATCGAAATTTAATAATTGAAAAGATTCATAGTTATCGACAGAACCTCTTAATTCCCATATTTTCATTTTATTCTCTTTAAAAACAATTAATTATTTTTTCGTAAGTAAGAAGTAAAGAAACAAATAAGAACTCCCCAACCCCTCACTCCAAGAGGGTTCGGTTGTAGTCAAGTTGGTCAAATCAAATACTCCCTCCGCTTCGCTAAGTCCGTTTTGATTCATCAACACATGCAACCGCCTCTATTTCAAGCTAAGATTTACCCCATTGATTTCCAAACCATCTCTTCATAATTCGTCAAAATCCTTATTTAAACACAGTTAATTCACCTATTACCATTCTTGTTTCATAAGCGAATTCATAGTAGAGTACAGATCAGTATAAAATCATCACCTTACTGTAACTATGTTTTTATTTGAAGTATAATTGGAGTATTAAGTTCAAATGATAGAGGTGTTTGTGTGGAATTGTTTGAGTATTATAAAAAAAAAGGGAAGTTTAAGTGCTTGATTGGAACGGGACTTTTTCTTTATGGATTAATTGGTATGTATAATACTTGGGGTAATATTAACTGGGGACCAGTAATCTTTATTATTATAGCTTCGCTTGTTGTTTTTGGTATTGGATTTTGGCAATTAAGAAAAGGAAATTTATTAAAAGAGAATATAGCTAAAAATAATTTAACGTTTTGGAATATTGATACTTATATTTTATTAGAATTGCCCGAAAGTAATAAACATTTAGGTTTATATACTCCTGATGGCGGATATGTAGCAGGAACAAAGATGATTTCTTCAACATTACCTATTTTAAAAAATAAACAAATTTTTGGATTGGAAGCAAGTGACGGAGAAATTCTTGCATATTTTCATAGTGAAGTTGAAAATTATGATTGGGCTATTTATGATTCAAATTATAATTGTGTAGGTATGTTTAAAGAAAATATGATACAGGGATTTGGAATAGTACGTGGTTCTTTAATAAATGAAAAAGGGATAAAACTTTCTGAGGTAGAAGTTGAATTTGACTTTTTCGAAACGTCTTTTCGTACGATAGATGATCGTATATTAATAAACTATAAGAGAGGATATATGCCTTTGGAATGGAGTGAAAGATTTGGATTAAATGTACCTATTATTAAATTAGGTAATAATATTTCTAATGCTGAAAAGATATTTGGTTTAGGTATTCTTCTTTATATTTTAGAAACGATTAAAGTAAGAAAACGTAGGATTTTTAATGATTAGAATTAAATATTTATATTATAAAATTTTTTGAATGTTTTATTAGGGGTCACATCACCAAAAGTGAAAGTAACTCAAAAATCAATTTCCATTATATATTTTGGAGTTACTTTACGTTTACTTCTTAAAATTAATGAACATGTGTTGTGCCAGAACCAACTGGAAATGGAAACGGCAAGCGGGTATACTACGCTTGCCGTTTTTTCATAGCTTCGTATGTATTTGAATTCCTTTCGCTTTCCCTTCTTCACCTTTCACACGGACAATTAAATCATATGATCCAGATTTTGGTACTTCAAAAGAAAGCAAACCTTCTCTCTGAGAAGTGACTTCTTCTTCATAAATGACCTTATCGTCTTTTATGACTTGCAATAAAATCGTACCTTCTTCAACCGCTGCCTCATAAGGAATTTCCACATTTCCTTTTTCAGTTTTAATCGTTTGCACATCATGATACCCTTGCAGGGAGCCAATTTTTAAAGTCGTTTCACCATTTTTTTGAACCTTTGTGACTTTTGTTGCCGTATTGCATCCGCTTAACAATACAACAAGAGTGAGAATGAGAAGTGAACGTAGCAATTTCATAAAGATTCCCCTTTGTTTTTTATCATGATAAAATTTTACCATTTCGGTAACTATTTTATCATTTTTGGATAAACTAACATACTCATCAACATTAAAGCTTATAAAAATACATAAAGAAAAGACCCTCTTTATTCAAAAAGGTCTTTTCTTTATGTATATGTGTATTAAGATTCACTCTTCAATTATTTCAAAAACACCAACAGCTTAAAAGAATCACTGTTTTTCTTCAACTTCTTTTTTAAATAATTTTTGAAACTCTAATTCTCTTTCATTAATAAAACCAAGATGTAAAACACTAGAAATATCTTCATGATTCAAAAAGAAATTATACTCCGAAGAAATATTACCATGAGGAAAATAACAACATACATAATCCCATGTTTTTTTTGTTTCAGAATCCATCTGTCTTCTCCCATAAATCATTAATGGGTGTTCCCAATCTTTAAAGATTATAACTGAACCTATTGGAAGTAATTCTAATTCTAAATTTTGTCCCATCTTATTTTTCCCCTCTTAAAATAGCTTTTTTTACAATAAAATAAATAATAGAGAATAGTAAACAAGTTCCAATTGTACCGAAGGCTGCAATTGAAATTTTCCCTGCTAGTGATTCATTTGGATCTAATACATTAGGTAAAACTGTACCGAAAATTGCAATACAAGCTAATATAATCGTAATATATTTTAAATTTTTCACTTTCTTAGTCATACTAATTTTCTCCTTTATTCTTTAATAGCAAGTTCTCCACCAAATCCCCATAACCCTACACCTGGACCAAATGGCAAATGGAATTTGAATCCACCTTTTCCAACCTCTAAAGATCCACCAGCCGTCCCAAGCGAAGCGGATCCCCCAATTTGCAGTTTTTTATCAGTAAATGGAAGGGGTATTTTTACAGCTCCTTCATATTTTATTAGAGTAGCTTCAGCTCCTACATGTAAACTTCCATTTTCTACATGAGCACCTAATTCTGCAGAAGCAAGCCCTACTTTAGCTTCAGCTCCTATTCCAAATCCTTTAATATTCTCTTGTTCTATTCCAGCTTGAGCTACTGTAAACCCAACTGTAGGTCCATAAGTTTGTTCCCTCTTTTCTTTATCTTTTACATCAAATCGATCATAGGTACGAGAACTTACAAATGGCTCCGCTTCAAATGTTAGACCCATAATAAATAAACCACCATATCCCTTTTCCTCTACAAATGAATTTTCATACTTTTCACCATTGATTACATTACCAATTCCTTTAACAACTACTCCACCAAACTTTTTAGATACAAAATGATTATCCGGATTAATAGATGCAATCATACTATTCAATTTATTAAAACCATAAATATTATTTGTTATTTCAGAAGCCCCATTCACACTTCCATCTGTTACTTCTTCTTCAATCAAATTATCAGTTGTACGAGCTTTATCTTCTGTAACCTTTTGTATAGACGCCGTCCATCCCATATTCAACCCTTGCGTACTAAATGTACCACTGGCGGCATTAAAACCTTTTCCATTTTGAACTTCTGCAAGACCTTGAGCGATGCTAGTAGCTAGTTGGAGTGCTGTATCATAATTACTACTAGAAGTATAATTGAATGCATACAGATGTTCCAACTTTTCTTGAAGCTTTCGTAGCATCGCCTGCGCGCCCGGCATATCTTCACTCATTGCTTCCAACGCTGCTATCGCTTGCTCAAGCTCTCGAATTTGATCTCGTATTTCTTGTTCGATGACATCTGTTGAGGCTACCTGTGATTGAAAGTCATTCGAAAAAGCATCATTTTGACGAATTAATTCTTCACATAAGTAAATAATCCCTTGCGCTAAAGTACGAAAGGTTTGTGCAAAGAATGTTTTTGCACTGTCGTAAGTTTGTCCTTACAAAACAGAATCGAAGACAAAAGCGTCAATCGAATTGATGGCTTGTTCCATGCCTTGAATGGTTGCAACGCACATGGCATTCATACTTTGTGATTGAGCTCGCACTTCTCCTAGATACATATTTAAACTCATGACTTCACCTCCTGTGCTAATTTTTGACGTTGATAGTGAAGGTCATTTTCTAGATTACTTAGGTGTTTTTTCTCCTTTAGCAACGATTCTTTTTGGTCTTCCAATTCATGGGTAAGCTTTCGCTCAATTTGCCCGGCATCTTGACGCAGATGATGAAAGAATTGTCCTAATTCTCTATCATTATCCCAAGTTTCTAATATACGGTTAAATAAACGATAGCTTCGACCTTTCCATTCATAAAAATCAGCTTCCATTTGTTCTTGTTTTTGAATAGCGCGTTGATTTTTCGATTGTTTTTCGGAGATAGTTATTAAATTACAATTCAATTCATTGATTTTTTGTTCAATTGCTTGACTCATCTTTTCCTCCTACTTTTTTGCGTTTGCATAGGTTACCGTATCAGCGAAAGGATTTTTCATGAAAGAAGATTGATTGAAATTTTTGTAGAGTTCGTTATCCATTCGCTCAAATGCTTTCACTACAGAATGAATGTTATTGATTCCCTGTTGAAAGGCATCATAAAATTGTTTAGTTAAATGTAAAGCTTGTTGATTTGCTTCTTGTGCTTTGGAGTTAACGGTTAATGTTGTACGTTCCGATTTGGTTATGGATCTATTTGCGGCACTTTGAATCGTATCGGCAGCTGTCCCCATTTGCGTTGCGATTTGTTCTGCCGTTTGAAAATTACTTTGAAATTGTCCCATCGCTTAAATCCTCTCTATCTTTTTCTGTTCAGTCTTTCAGAGTTTGTTCAAAAGCCTGTGAATTCCCTTATAAATTTACAAACTTTGAAAATTATACCATATCAAAACAAGAGTTTTATGAAAATTCCTGAATCATTGTATTTCTTCATTTTTATATCATTGCTTGTTGAAAATCGAAATTATACAAATTCTTTTCATTATTCTCAGACACTTTTCGAACACTAATTCTTTTTCTTTTCATAAAAAAACGCCACCTCTAAATTCATTCCAAAAGGAAAGAAAATATAGATGACGTTTTAACATATTTTAGACGGTAATATGTTGAATAAAGGTGTATTAAAATTCCGTTTAACCTGCAAAATTTGCTAAGTTGTTTTCTTCCTTAGCAACTTGCTCTTCTTTTACCTTCGTTTGTTTTTGTGGAACCATATTAAACACAATATTTAAAAGTACTGCTGATGCACTTCCTAATACAATTCCGTTATCTGTTAAAATACGAACGCTCTCTGGAAGCTGTGAGAATAATGTTGGCACAACTGTTACACCAAGACCAATTCCAACAGAGCAAGCAACAATTAATAAGTTTTCCTGTTTTGCAAAGTTAACAGCGCTTAACATTTTAATGCCATATGCCATAACCATTCCGAACATCGCAAGCATTGCACCGCCAAGTACCGGCGTTGGAATAATTGTTGTCAATGCTGCAATCTTCGGAATAAATCCAAGTACAATTAATATACCGCCGCATGTGTAAATGACAACACGATTGCGCACACCTGTCAGTTGAACAAGACCTACATTTTGTGAATATGTCGTATACGGAAATGAGTTAAAAATACCACCTAATATCATTGCAATTCCTTCTGCACGGTATCCTTTTGCTAATTCTTTTTCACCAATTTTTTTGTTACAAATATCTGATAGTGCAAAATAAACTCCTGTTGCTTCGACAATTCCCACACAAGCAACGAGAATCATTGTAATAATAGGTGTTAATTCGAATGTTGGTGTACCGAAGTAAAATGGCTGCACACCATGAAACCAATCTGCTTCCGCTACAGCTTGTAAACTTACCTTTCCCATCAACGCAGCAATTGCTGTACCAAATAATAATCCTAATAAAATAGAAATAGAGCGAATGAAACCATCAAAAAAACGGTACATGATGATGATAAATAATAATACTCCAAAAGCTAATGCTAAATTGGATAGACTACCAAAATCTTTGCTTCCTACACCGCCAGCCATATCGTTAATCGCGACTGGAACTAATGTAACTCCAATAACTGTTACAACTGAACCCGTAACAACTGGTGGAAATAGTTTTACAAGCTTCCCAAACACACTAGAAAATAAAACAACGAATAATCCTGCTGCAATAATAGAACCATACACAGCGGATACTCCATATTGCTTACCAATAGCAATCATCGGTCCCACTGCTGTAAAAGTACAACCAAGCACAACCGGAAGCCCAATACCGAAGAAACGATTCGTTAATGCTTGTAAAATTGTTGCAATACCGCACATTAATAAATCAATTGACACCAAATACGTAAGTTCATGCTGATTTAATCCAAGTCCGCCTCCAACAATGAGCGGAACGATAACTGCACCGGCATACATCGCCAACATATGTTGAATACCGAGAGATGCAATCTTAAGAGGGTGTTGCTTCATCTTACTTCACCTCCGCTACCGCGTGTTCAACAAAACGAACTGTCCCATTATTAAGCGATGCGATTTCTGCCAACGATTCTACACGAACGCCGCTCTCACGTAATTTACTTCCTCCATCTTGAAATGCTTTTTCAATCACGATTCCAATACCTGCTACTGTTGCTCCTGCTTGCTGTACTAAGTTCATTAAACCAAGTGCTGCCTGACCATTTGCTAAAAAGTCATCAATAATAAGAACACGATCGTCTTCATGTATATATTGTTTCGATATAGAGATTTCATTCGTTTCTTGTTTTGTATAGGAATATACTTTTGCAATATACATATTATCTTGTAACGTTAACGATTTACGTTTTCTTGCAAAAACAACTGTTACACCAAATTCTAAGGCAGCCATCACAGCTGGAGCAATTCCTGAAGACTCAATCGTCACGATTTTTGTAATTTTCTCGTCTTTAAAACGCTTTGCAAATTCTTTTCCGATTTCTTGCATAAGCACTGGATCAATTTGATGATTTAAAAATGCATCTACTTTTAACACATCATCTGATAATACTTTTCCTTCACTCATAATTTTTTCTTGTAATAATTTCATAGTTTGTTCCTCCTCTTATGCAATAAAAAACTCCAAAAGCAGCCTTCACCCAATACAAGTGAGGGACGCGCTTTTGGAGCTTTGCAAAAAAAGAATGCCACTATAGCAATATATTCGTCCTCACTCATAGTCGAAGCATTTACGGTACTTCGGTAGAAACTTGCAGGCCATATCCCTGCGATTATATGAGTGTTGCTAACCTATTTATTTATTTATTTATTTATTTATAGAAGGATTATAACTTACTTTCTTTACTTTGAAAAGCGTTTATCGAAAAAAACACGTACAAATTTCGAAAATATACACTTTTCGTTCGACTTTTGAAACCTCTTTCATTTTGAAATGATACACATATTTTTTTAAGAAATTCAAAACCACTTAACTTGCTAGTATTGTGAATGAATCACCCATTTCACATTTCTTTCACAATTCCTCATTATAAAATCTGTAATAAATCACGATTTATCAACTTTTCATCATAAACATAGTTTTAATTGTATCAATGAACACTTTTTGAAAGCGCTGCTGACTATGTAGTAATTGTCAAAATATTTTGTATGATAAAAATGTACAATTCACTTTCTTGAGGAGGAAAAAAAATGGGGGAGCGTAAATTACAGCCAATCGAGAAGAAACAACAAAAGAAAAGTTCACTAAAAGGAACATTAATTTCTGTTTTTTTACTCGGCTTCTTTTTAATCTTTACATGGTTTAGTGTATATCAAATTTTTTTAAATCGATTGTAATGTTATTGGTAAACAAAGGGGAGATGGGATATGCACCTGCATAAATACGAAAAAATTTGGCTCATTTTCGGTATTGGTTCATTATTTGTATTTTTAGCTGTAATTGGAATAAGCGCCTTTTATATGGGAAACCAGCCACCCAGCTGTTTAACAACAATTGATCCAGAAAAAGTAAATGCGACTGCTCCGTTTGATCATCCTGGTGTAAAACAAATTGGTAAAGATCATTATCAGGTAACAATTGTCTCACAAGCCTTTTCCTTTACACCAAATGTGATTAAAGTACCAAAAGGTGCCAAAGTTAACTTTGTTATCGCAACGAAAGATGTTGTGCATGGTTTTGAAATTGCTGGGACAAATGTGAATATGATGGTTGAACCTGGCTATGTTAGTACAGCTTCTCAAGTATTCCACAAGCCCGGTGAATATTTAATCGTATGCAATGAATATTGTGGTACAGGCCATCATATGATGAGCGCGAAAGTAGAGGTGACTAACAAATGATGCATGTTCAAGATAAAATATACAAAAAAGATGCCAAACTTGCGATGGCTCATATACATGTTGCATTTATCGCTCTATTTCTAGGAGGGATATGCGGATTACTGCAAGTACTTGTCCGCTCTGGAAAGTTTGATCTTCCAGCTGGAATTGGTTATTACCAAGTACTAACAACACATGGTGTATTACTTGGCCTCGTATTAACAACATTTTTTATTATTGGCTTTTTGTTTGCTTGTATGAGTAAAACTGCTGGGACTCTTTCAAAAGGGGTACGAACAACAGGCTGGATTGGTTTTTGGCTTATGACGATTGGAACAACGATTACTGCAGTTTTTATACTATTAAATAAAGCTACTGTTCTCTATACATTTTATGCTCCGTTAAAAGCTCATCCTGGATTTTACATCGGTCTTACCCTCGTTGTTGTCGGCAGTTGGTTTAGCGGCTTTGCAATGTTTGCTCATTATCGCACATGGAAAAAGCAGAACAAAGGAAAAGCCGGTCCATTACTTAGCTTCATGTCTGTTATTACCATGCTGCTTTGGCTCGTTGCCACTCTTGGCGTTGCTGCAACAGCACTCGTACAATTTATTCCTTGGAGTTTAGGCGTTGTTGATAAAATTGATGTTCTCGTTAGCCGAACATTATTTTGGTACTTCGGCCATCCACTTGTATATTTTTGGCTTCTCCCTGCCTACATGGCATGGTATGTCATTATTCCAAAAATTATTGGCGGAAAAATTTTCAGTGATTCTCTCGCTCGTTTATCATTTATTTTATTCTTATTATTTTCCGTTCCGGTTGGATTTCACCATCAATTAACAGAACCAGGTATTGATCCTGGGTGGAAATTTTTACAAGTCACCTTAACGTTCATGGTTATCATCCCATCATTAATGACAGCATTCTCTCTATTTGCATCATTTGAGCAATACGGCCGCTCAAAAGGAGCAACTGGACTATTTGGCTGGCTTCGTATGCTCCCATGGTCGGATGCTAGATTCTTTGCACCGTTCGTCGGAATGCTTATGTTCATTCCAGCCGGAGCAGGAGGACTTGTGAATGCAAGCCATCAATTAAACCTAGTAGTTCATAATACAATTTGGATAACAGGGCACTTTCACTTAACATTAGCCACATCTGTTGTATTAACATTTTTCGGCATTGGCTATTGGCTTATCCCCCACTTAACAGGACGTGTTATGACAAAAGAAATGAATCGCCTTGCAATGATTCAAACTTGTGTATGGGCACTTGGAATGTGCTTCATGTCTGCTGGGATGCACTTTGCTGGATTATTAGGGGCTCCGCGCCGCTCTTCTTTTTCCACATATGGAAATGCACCGCAAGCAATTGAATGGATACCATATCAAATTGCACAAGCAGTCGGAGGAACAATCTTATTTGTCGGCATTATACTAGCAATTATTATCTTCTTAGATCTTGCTTTCTTTGCACCGAAAGGGCACACTGAATTTCCGGTTGGAGAAGTATCTGATGCATCTGATCAACCACCGATTGTCTTTGATAATTGGAAACTATGGCTCGGAATTACAGCGTTGCTTATTTTATTCGCATATACCATTCCATTTATAGATATGATTCAAAATGCGCCGCCAGGTTCGAAAGGGTTTAAAATGTGGTAATATAGCAAGCAGAGGTGCTTTTTGGCTCCTCTGCTTTTTAATTCAATAATAGTACATGGTGAAGGAATTCTCATGACTTGCTGTGAATGTACTCTATAATATGCGTGTATGGAGGAAATTCAATGAAAAATAAGTATACAAGTTATGCCAAATTGAAACTTACATATCAATACACATTTATCAATATCGACCTAGCAAATAAACTATTTACTATAGACATTATTGATGTGAAAAATGAAAGAATTATACTGACAATCTCTATGGATTTAAGCAAAGATACGGTTGAGAAATAGAGGGCAACCTTAAAGATTTCCCTCATAATATCGAGGAAACTCTATTTTCTTTAAAATCTACGGCTAACGATTCCATTAAAAATAACATTTCCAATTCCAATCAACTCTAAAATGAAAACGAGCTAAATAAATAGCTCGTTTTCTCTCTTATAGCTCGTAAATCCCCTTGTATTTTCCTTCTAAATAATCCGCTAAATAGTTCGCGTTTAATCCTTCACCCGTTACATCTTGTAAAATTTCTAACGGTTGTTTCATTTTTCCGTATCGGTGAATATTTTCTGTTAACCATTCACGAATCGGTGTAACATTTCCTTCTTCTAATAATTCATCAAAATTTGGAATATCTTCTAGCATCTTATGCTTGAACTGAGCTGCATACATGTAACCAAGCGCATACGATGGGAAGTATCCGAAATCTCCACCAGCCCAGTGTACATCTTGCAGTACGCCTTGTGCGTCATTTTCCGGACGAATTCCTAGGTAGTTCTCCATTTTTTCGTTCCAAACAGATGGTAAGTCTTTTACTTCTAATGTTCCATCAAATAATTCTTTTTCAATTTCATAACGAACCATCACATGAAGTGGATACGTTAATTCATCCGCTTCGATACGAATGAAAGACGGTTTCGATTCATTAATTGCATCGTAAAAATCATCCATAGACAGATTATTAAATTGGCCATCTGTAAATTGTTTTAATAAATCATAGTTCTTTTTCCAGAACGACTTATTGCGACCAATAAAGTTTTCAAAGAATAAAGATTGTGATTCATGAATACCCATAGATGTGCCATCACAAAGCGGTGTACCTTCTAATTCTTTTGAAATATTTTGCTCATACACTGCATGACCACATTCATGAACTGTGCCAAATACCGCCATGCGGAAATCATTTTCATCATAGCGTGTTGTAATGCGGACATCACCACGATTTAATGTAATTGCAAATGGGTGCACTGTTTCGTCTAAGCGTCCTGCATCAAAATTATAATCCAATTGCTTTAATAGTTGTAAACTAAATTGTTTTTGCTGCTCTTTGGAAAAATGTTTACTTAAGGCTTCCGTTTGCAACATTTTATTTGCACTAGCAATTTGTCCAACAAGCGGAACAATACGTTCACGTAACTGACCAAATACACGGTCTAATACTTCTACTGTTACACCAGGCTCGTACATATCTAATAATGTATTATACTTGTATGTTTCATAACCCCAATATGTAATAAACTTCTTTTTAAATTCAACAATCTTTTCTAAGTATGGACGGAACATTTCAAAATCAGATTTTTCGCGTGCTTCTTCCCACACACTCTCTGCTTTTGCTTGTAATTTGACGAATTCTTCGTACTCATTCTTTGGAATTTTTTTATTTCGATCATATTCTTTTCGGCACTCTTCTACAGTTTTTCTTGTCACATCTGAGAGTTTTCCTTCTGCAATTAACTCTTCTAATCCTATTAAATAAGCCTCCATCTCTTTAGATGTTGACATATCGAACACTTCTGCTGAAAGCATACCAATTACTTCAGAACGTTGATCTACGCCGTTTTTGGGCGCACCTGTGCGTAAATCCCAAAATATAAGGTTCAGTGCTTCCTCATAATTCATCATTTTCTTTATAAAAGCTAGAAACTCTTTTTCAATTTCATATGTAACTGCCGTCATATTCAAAGCCCTCCTTTTCCTACTCCACTTTAATTCAACACAAATGTGCAAATTCCTCTTATATATAAATAAGCTTGGCATATGCCAAGCTTATTGTAACATTTCCCCTTCTACTGGGAGAACTTGTTTGACAGCTTCTACTACTTTTTCATTCTCACCTTCTGATAAGAATAGCGAAATATATCCTTTATCTTCACTCGTACGAATTAAACGCCCAATCCCTTGACGAAGACGTAAAATCATATATGGAACGTCAACATCCCAAAACGAATCATTTACGTGCTTACGTTTCGCTTCAAACACAGGATCGTTTGGAGGGAATGGAAGCGACCAAATAATAACATGAGATAATGATGAACCTGGAATATCTAAACCTTCCCATAAATGAACCGCACAAAGTACAGTCTCTTCTTCATTTTGGAAACGAGAAACAAGCTGACTAATTTCTTGATCTCCTTCATATAAAAACGGTACTGACATTTGTTCTTTACCTACATATTCTTTAAATGCTAATAGCTCTTGTTTCGTACGGAACAGAATCAATGTACGTCCATTTGTCTTTTGGATTTCTTCTAATGCATACTGACATTTTCTTTCCCATTCATTCTCTTTTGTATATGTTGGTAAATAAACTTTCATTTGCTCTTCATATTCGAATGGAGAAGCAACTGAGAATGACAAGTAATCTTTTACCCCTAAGCTATTTGCAGTAAATGCAAAAGAATTATTTTCTGATAATGTCGCAGATGAGAAGATGTACGGAATTTTTTTGGAGAATACTTTTTCTTGCAGCACTTCTTCCACCGCACGCGGCATAATAACAAGCGTAAAGGCACCATCGCCTTCTTCTCCCCACGTAATTACATTTTTCTCATGCATAAACAAGCGTAATGAATGCTCTAATACATCTAAATGTTCGTCAACGATATTTAAATCATATGTGTTCACTGTGTACATTTCACTTTCAAAAACAAGCGCGTCGCCAACTTCAGAGATTTTTGCATATAAACGCTTTGCCTCTG
This sequence comes from Bacillus sp. S2(2024), assembly GCF_050474045.1. Lineage (NCBI taxonomy): Bacteria > Bacillati > Bacillota > Bacilli > Caryophanales > Bacillaceae > Bacillus > Bacillus sp. S2(2024). The sequence goes on along the minus strand of NZ_JBFLUS010000003.1, from coordinate 1,194,239 downwards.
TCGTTACTTTTTCTGTTAATTGAATTTCTAAACGGTCAGAACCAGCAATTTCTTTCTTACTTTCTTTTAGCGCTTCAAAGAACTGTTCCGTTTGCCAAATTGTTTCTTCTACTAAATGAGCGAACTCTTCGCGAATATCATTTTGCAGTAATCTTGTTAAAAGTTGTTCCATCATTGTTTGTTTTAAACGATACGTAAGTGCTTTTTGCGCTGCATATTCTACAAGATGCCCTTCATCAAAAACAACGCAGCTACTTTCCGGTAACAATGGCATTTGTCCTTCACGTTTCCGTGCATCATATGTCCAAATATGATCCATATAAAAATCTTGCGAACAAATAATTAAATCTGCAGCTTTACGATAATGTTCACGAGATAATGTTTGTCCGCAGCGATGGCGAGACTCACATGTAAAACAGTCCTGGAAATAGTCCCAAGATACTTTAGACCATTCTTCATCGTTTAATAACGGAAATTCTTTTCGATCGCCGTAATGAGTAAAGTTTTGCATTGTTCCATGATCAAATACGAATTGAGGCAATTCATAATACAAATCTTCAATCACTTCCGGAGCTCGTCCACTCATTACATCTTCGAGTTTACGTAAACATAGATAATTCTCCATTGATTTTGCCAAACGTACATCGACAGATAATCCTAATGCTTCTGATAATTTAGCAATGTCTCCTTCTTCTTTCACAAGCTGCTCAATCAACGTTTCGTCCGCACAAGCAATAATCGCCGGCTTCCCTGTATAACGTGCATAACAAATCGCATAAAGAAGATATACAATTGTTTTCCCTGTTCCAACACCCGCTTCAGCAAACATTACTTTCTTCTCTTGAAATGCTCGTTCTAATTGAAACGCCATGAAAATTTGTTCGTCCCGCTCTTCAAATCCCTTTTCCGGTAAAATGTCGTAAAATACGTCTCCAATCCACTCATTTAACTTGTCGAAAAAATTATCTTGTTTCCCCACTTCAAATGGCAGCTTTTGCTTCGTAAACATGTTATTCCTCCAACTACATAATTTCTATATAAAAAGACAGAGCAACTACTCATAAAAAGAGCAGTTGCTGTTTTCTTGTTGCTTACATAAAGTGAAACTTCCATCAGTGGGGGTTCTTCATCCCCACTGATGGTTAGTTGAACCAATCGGGCTTTTACGGGCAGTTATCTCCCACCTATCTTCTTCGCTTTTCTCTCAATCTTGAGGTGGAGGCTTACTGCCCGTTAATGCGGGATACCAAAAATGAGCGAAAAAAGTTTTCCTAGATGCAGGAAAACTTTTTTACTCTATCAATGACTTTAAATACCGTTTATCAATCAATGTTTCATGTGATAAAGCTGATAAATATTCTTCACGTGCTCTTTGTAATTCATGATCAGCTACGCCGTGAAGGTTTACTTCTTTTTCTAATTCATCACACGTATGATGAATAGCCTTTTGAATCATAGAAAATTGCAAACCATCCATTAGCGCTTCCTCCTTTAGATAATCGCATAATAGCAAGTATATGCGTTCTAAAGAAGTTTTATACTAATCACGCGGCGGACGTTTGCCGAAATACTGATAATAATCAGTGCGAATAAATCCATTAAATAATTTTCGTTTCTTTGATGCATCTTTTCCGTACCATTTCTCAAACTCTGGATGACTTGTTAATACATATAAAGACCAAGTATCCAGCGGCCTAAATGCTTGTCCCATATCCGCATACATTTTTTCAACAAGAGGCTTTTCACTTAAACGCTCTCCGTATGGAGGATTCGTCACAACATAACCATATTCCTCTTTTGTTGTAAAATCTTTTACTTGCATTTGCTTAAATGTAATAAGATCACCAAGTCCCACTTCATCAGCATTATCCTGCGCAACTTGCACCATACGATGATCAATGTCTGATCCGATAATCTGAAGTGGTTGATCGTAGTTTGCTAAATCCTCTACTTCTTCACGAGCCATGCGCCAGTTGTCTTTACCAACCCAATCCCATCCATCAGAAGCAAAATCACGGTTAAAACCTGGGGCAATATTTTGGCCAATTAATGCAGCTTCAAGTGGAATTGTTCCAGAGCCGCAAAATGGATCTACAAATGGACGATCCGGCTTCCAGTTTGTCAGCATAATTAACGAAGCTGCCAACGTTTCTTTTAACGGTGCTTCCCCTTGCCCAACGCGGTATCCACGTTTATGAAGCCCAACACCACTTGCATCAATTGTCAACGTCGCTACATCTTTTAATAGTGCAACTTCGATACGAAATAGCGGGCCATTCTCCTCAAACCATGTTGTACGTCTATATGTACTTTTCAATTTTTCAACGACTGCTTTTTTTACGATACTTTGACAATCAGGTACACTAAATAATGTAGATTTGATCGATTTACCAATAACAGGGAATTCTCCATTTTCCGGAATATAATCTCCCCAATTTAGTGCCTTTGTTTTTTCAAATAATTCATCAAATGTTGTTGCCTTAAATTCACCAACTTTAATTTTCACACGATCCGCTGTACGGAGCCATAAATTACTGCGACAAATAGCTTTTTCGTCCGCTTCAAACGTTACTTTCCCATTATCTACCTGGCATTCATAACCGAGATTGCGAACTTCTCTTGCAACAAGCGCTTCAATTCCCATTGCAGCAGTTGCAATTAAAGTAACTTTTCCCATTTCCATTCTCCTCATAATATATAATCAAACACTCATTAGCAGTATATTGTTCTCTGCTAATCAGTTAAAATCATAACAACTTATTTCACTTCAATTGTATTAAGTTTGCAAAACTTTCTTTACCATTTTAACTCACATTCCAAAAGTTCATACAAATAAAAAGCCCTCCTCTTACAAAGGAGAGCTGAACTAACTCATGATTGGTTCATAACGTTCTGTAAGCCATGTTCTGTACCTTTGTACTGCAAACGGCCCACGCCTCGTACTCCGGTGGCAATCATCTATCTACAGAGCAATTGCATCTGTCTTTTCCCATCGTTCATTTCCTTAGGAAAAGTTCCCCTACCAATATTTGGGTTTCTCGCTCGTGGGGTTTACCTCGTTCCACTCCCATCATTTCTTCTGGGACTTCGTCACTGTGGCACTTTAAAGGTAGTCAAACCATATCCAATGGACTTAGGTTTTTTCCCTGCCGTTAATCCAGCTTTACGCCAGAATACCCTAGCTTATGACTTCGCTAGGCACGAACACTACGACCATCTCAGGTCGTGCGAGCATGGACTTTCCTCTACAACTAAGCGTTGCAGCGATTACCCAAACGTTATGACATGAATTAGTATAGTGGAAACATAAACATTTTGCAACGTTTTTTGCATGTAAATTGCTACAAGTTTATTTAGATGCTTCCATTATTCATACAATTTACTTCCAAACACAGCTTTTTCCAAATTCGACAGACGTTTTAAAATATCTGTATTCGTATTGTTATAAACTGGTTGCGGAGTAGGAACAGGAGCTGGAGCTGGAGTTGGCGCTGGTTGAGATTGCACTTGTTGCGCCATTGCTTTTTGTTGCTCCAATTCTTGCTTTAGACGTGAATTTTGTTGCTGTAATTGTTCAATTTCTTTATGGAATGCTTCATAATCCTTAATAATCATGTCTAAAAATTTGTCTACTTCTTCTTGTTGATAGCCTCGCATTCCTGTTTTAAACTCTTTTTCTAAAATATCTTTCGCTGTTAACTTAATTTTATCAGAAATCATTTATTCCACCTCAAGTCTTTACCAAAACTTTCATTAAGTAAATTTTTTCAGAAACAGTCCGTTTTGTCAATCATATATCCTTATTCCACTGTTCTTCTTCTATTATATCTTGTAAATCAGAAAAAAGTATAAAATAACATTGATAATTTTGTATTTCTTCCTTTTTTTTCGCTGCCTCTACTATATATTTAGGACTTCCTGGTTTCTCTTCATCATACATAGCAAGTAGTGCATCACTTTTTTCAATGAAAAACTGATTTTTTAGCCGGAATTGCTCTGGGCTTTCATATTTCCGCTTCGTTATGCTATCAACGTGATCAGCTTGTGAAAGAATAAATTCATAATACTCCCGATTATTTTCTTTCCAATTTTCTTCTTGCTCTAAAAAAGGGGTAAATACAGCTAATTTCAAATCTGGATATTCCAATTGCAAATCAAATACAACTTCAGCTGCCCATAGCTCAATCCCTAATTGTCCGCTAATCATAACCCATTCTAATCCTTCTTCTAGCAAAGAAAGCAGCCTTTGATGTATCGCTTTTTTTATGTAAGAAATTCCAGGATGGTCATTTGAAAAAATGCCTAGTTCAAATGGCTTATATCCTGTAACAGCTACAACTTTCATATGAAACGCCCCTTCTCTAAAAAAAAAGAACTAGCAATTTGCTAGTTCTAGCATAACACTTACTTTTTAAACATGCCACCAACATTTGGGCCTGGTGGTAACATTGCTGGACTTACACTTGGTCCAACATTTGGGCCTGGCGGTAACATTGCTGGACTTACACTTGGTCCAACATTTGGACCAAATGGCGATACTTGAGGGCCACATGGGCAATGATGTCCATGATGTCCACCAAATCCTCCACCAAACCCTCCACCAAACGCTGGATCAACAGGGTCTATAACATTTGCAGCAGAGTGTGTTTGTGGGAAATAATGCTGAGATTGCACTAGCTGATGATGAACGTGTTTCGTATGCGTTGGGTGAATATGAGGGACCACCGTTTTTGAAAATGTGTGTGTTTCACAACATTTTGTCGGATGCACAATAGGAGGTGTTGTTGTAATTGGTGCAACTGCTCCTCCGAAAGGTGCAACTGCTCCCCCGAAAGGCGCTGCCCCCCCGAAAGGTGCAACTGCTCCTCCGAAAGGTGCAACTGCTCCCCCGAAAGGTGCTGCTCCCCCGAAGCAAGGATGACAATGATGCATAGTTCTCTCTCCTCTCACAGTTTGAAAATGAGCTTACACTTTACAATATGAGAAAAGAGTAAAAGCCGTTTGTTACAAACACCTATTTCTATATTGGAAATTTGTCTATAAGAAATGTTTAAATTTTGTAAAAATAAAAACAGTTAATGTAATCATGACAAAAAACAAAAGTAAAATAACCTTTTTCACATTCGTCCTCTCCATACATCATATTTTAAAGCTACTGTCATTGTAAAATGGATGGAAGGTCCGAACAACTCCTTTTTATGACATTTCACATGCAAAATTTGGATTTTTATTAACCTGCACGTATCATACACATTTTAGGAAATCCTTCTTTAATCCTTTACACATATTTTCCTATGTAAAAGATTAAAAAACAGCCCGTATGAGCCCGATTGGTTCAGCTAACCTTTCATGGGAAAGACACCCATGAAATGAAGCTTCATTTTATAAAAAAGCCCCCTACTTGTTTGACAATGCCGGTAATTTGATTCATTGCATTCATCATTTGACCTGCAGTACCCATCATTTTATTAATGTCATAATTTCCATCAGCTGTTTTAAACTGCGATATAAAACTGGAAAATTGACTTGGTTGTTGTTTTGTATAGTTTTGTTTATTCATCATCGGATATGGCGTATGTGGATGAAAAGAAGATTGAATAGGTTGTTTCGGTGGATAAAACATTGGTTGATTCATTGGCTGATTCATTGGTTGATTCATTGGCTGATTCATTGGCTGATTCATTGGCGGAAGTTGAAAAGGTTGAAAATAATTTGTTTGATTCATATAGTAAGGCATAAAAGGATACATATTATAACGTAAGTATGGATCCTGTTCAATCTGATACATGCTGGAATGTTGAAACATACATTCTCCCTCCTCTAACAGTTTTCTATATAGTTAGAATATGAAATCATAAAAAAAATGTGTAATCATCCTATAAGTTGAAAATTCCTGCGTTGACTAGTTTTTTCATTAGCCATTACTAGTCGATTCCCATTTTTCAAATCATTACCATAAAAGGTAAAAGACAACCGATAGTTGATAAAGTAATACAAATTATATCTTATGCAAAATTTAAATTTTCAAAAAAATAAAAAAGTAAGCGTTTGTATGCTACCATTAAATAGAAAAGATTCTTATGGGGGAGGAATCAGCATGGTATTAGGGGATTTAAAACAAGATTTTTTCGAAAAAAAGGGATATGAACCTGAGGATTTAAATGAGTTACTTGATTTTGCAAGACATTCTTATTTACAAGGAAAAATTTGCTTATCACAGTATAGAAGTGTAACACGTGAACTAGAAACAATCGGGGCTACAAAACCAGCTTACGAAACAGAAAAAGATATCATGACAGAAATATAAAGTGAAATTTCCATCAGTGGGGGTTTTCTTCGTCTCTCACTGATGGTAAGCTCGCCCAATCGGGCTTACTGCCCTAAAACAGCGGGATAAAAATAAGAGGGGGCTCCCCTCTTATCATTTACACTGTTCTAAAATATTTTGTAATGTATAATGAATCGCCTGATGTGTTTCATAAAAACGCTTTCCATTCATTTTCTGTGCAAAACACTGTAAAGAATTACTTTGTAAATTTGTACATACTTGTTCGATTTGCTGTACATGTATATATTTAGGCTTTGCTCGATACAACCAATCAATCGCGAGCTGTTTCCATTCTTCTAATCCTTCATCTACTAAAGACACGAATGGCTTTATATCATGATAAAAGTCAAACTCAAGTTCTTCACTTTCTCTTTTTTTTATAATTGTTTCATCATTATATTTAATTATTTTTTTTGTCACTTCAATCAATGTTATATATTCCACTATTTCCACCTACTTATATGCTAACTGCTACTACTTGAAACGTTTGTACCCAATTACCTTTCTCTTCATGATGCAATAATTTCGTTTCCATATGTTTTATATGCATTTCCATTATCTCTACTTTATTAGCGACAAGTTCTCTTTTATCCTTAAGCGCATGATTAACTCTAAGCGACACGTTCATTTCAAGCAAATCAAGAGTATTTAACATCTGATCCATTTTTTTCATTACATCCTCTTTCTGAACCATTTTCATCTTCAAAACGCCTCCCTCTTTGCCTTCCTTTTGTCATGTTAATTCGACAGCTCCTTTTTCGCTCCTGCATGCTTGACAAAACTAGTTTTAATTCGGCAAAGAAAGTGATTTTTTGTATGAAGTTTATGAAAGTGGCAACAATACGAAAGGGAGGTGTTGACAATGGCTAAAAACAAAAATGAAGGCAAAAATGAAAGCAAGAAAAACCAAACTCAAAGTAGACAAAACAAACCAGAAACAGGAAATCCAAAATTGGATGGACCAAATTTCCCTGCTACATAAAGTGAAACTTCTTTTCATGGAAACGGTTTTCTTCCATGAAAAGTTAGTTGTGCCAATCGGTTTTTTACAGCTAGTTTAATCTTCTTCCCGCTTTCATGAAGCGGGATTTTTTTATTATATCATGAATACTGAATTCTGTTAAAAAAGGATGTTGAGTGAAGCAAACAAGTGTAATTGCTTCTGTTTGTGTAAAAACCATTCTGTAATATCAATGTTTATTTTCGGTTCTTCAAACAAAAACAATTCCTCTATATTCACTCCTGAATGAAACCAATCTTTCTCTGCATCACGATGATGTGAGATGACAGAAAATACATCACGAAGCTGAGGAGTATCTTGCTCCTTAAAAGTAGAGAAGTATTGTTCATAATCTAACCTCGACCCTGTATGAACTGTTTGAGAGGAAAATGTATAAAACGAATCCTTATAAGTTGGATGAAACAATAACCATGCTAATCGTTTCCCTAACTCAATTCTCTTTATTAGAGTTTCAAACTGACGTACAGAGAAACCATATAAATTCCCATTAACTGTTGGAAATATCACTGCACTAAAATGAAATAATTCTTGAAATTTGAATAATAATGTTTGAAATACATGCTTTTGATAAAAAGGATGTTCGATTACCGGCTTTTGAATGATATGTTGTTCATTAATTATGAGCGCTGTCATAAGTCGATCTTCATTTTTTTGATTCCAAAAATAATCCCATTCCACTTCCATAAATATGGAAACAGAAAATATTTGTAACAAATGAAACAACGGTTTTTGCATTTGTTTACTATATTCATACAATAACAGCTGGGGATATGCATCTAAAAAAATAAGCCAATTTGCACGTTCATATGTAAGATATAACTGTTTACGTATCTCCTTGGATAAAACTTTTGGATAATATTTTCCTTCTAAATCTGTCATATTCCAGCCTGCATTACGAGATATCATACTGGCTAAAAATGACCAACGAATTTCTTTATTGTGTTCATAATATTCTTTATAAGCATGCGTGCGCGAAATGTTATCAACATTAGCAAGAATAGTTTGTTGCTCAATACGATGCACGAGCTCTTTCTCTTCTTTTGTATAGGAAGTAACTTGCCTTTTTTGTCTTATTTTTTCATATTCACTTTGTGCAAACACAATACTTTCACCCCTTCTCTATATTCAAAAAAATCGCCTATTTTTCATTTTTTTTGATATAATCACCTTTGTAAGTGATTCTATGCAAGTTGGAGTGTACAATCTATGACCATTCGTTACCCAAACGGAAGAAAGTATAATGAAACGCAGCAAACTCATAATCCTCCTACAAGAAAACATACTTATAGTAATAGAGGTATGTCACTTGAAGAGGAACTAAACGAAACAAATCAGTACTATTTAACGCACAATATTGCTTGTGTTCATAAAAAGCCCACCCCTCTTCAAATTGTAAAAGTCGATTATCCAAAACGAAGCGCTGCTGTAATTAAAGAAGCGTACTTTAAACAACCTTCTACAACCGATTACAACGGTGTATACAAAGGCAAATACATTGACTTTGAAGCGAAAGAAACTAAAAATAAAACAAGCTTTCCATTACAAAACTTCCACCTTCATCAAATTAAACATATGAAGCAAGTATTAGCTCATAATGGGATTGCATTTGTTATTATTAAATTTACGCTTTATGATGAATTTTATTTATTAGAAGCAAAACATGTCATTACATTTTGGAATCGACAAGAAGCTGGTGGACGTAAATCAATTACAAAACAAGAAGTGGAAGAGTATGGATACTTATTACCGTGCGGTTATCATCCCCGCATTGATTATATTCATACACTAGACACACTTTATTTTTCGTGATAGAGTCAACAATAAGGCTCATTTTTCGACTTTTGGGGAGGAAATGAAAGGTAGGAGAAAGTATAATGTCAGAAAATTATCGTTCTCGTGAAGAACGAAAACAAGCTAAAAAACAGAAGCAAGAAGATCCTAAAAAAGCGAAACCAAAGAAAAAAGGCTCGTTTCTACGTAAATTTTTAATCACTTGCTTATTAGTCGGCATCGTGACACTAGTCGCTGGGGTTTCTGCTTTCTTTATTATGGTAAAGGATGCTCCAAAATTAGATAAAGCAAAACTTGAAATTCCATTATCAACAAAATTTTATGATAAAGACGGCAATTTCATATATGAATATGGCGCTGAAAAGCGAACGAAAATCACATATGATCAAGTTCCAAAAGTAGTAGAAAATGCCTTCCTAGCTACAGAAGATTCACGTTTTTATGAGCACCATGGAATTGATTATAGACGTACTGCAAAAGCGATTTTCTTAAATGTAACTGGGGATTTCGGTTCTCAAGGTGGTAGTACAATTACACAACAAGTTGTTAAAAACTATTTCCTGACAATGCAAAAAACTACAAAACGTAAAGTACAAGAATGGTATTTAGCTTACAAGTTAGAACAGCAATATTCAAAACATGAAATTCTAGAAATGTACCTAAACAAAATTAACTTAGGTAACCGTTCTTATGGTATTGCAACAGCTGCAAAAAATTATTATGGAAAAGAATTAAAAGATTTAACATTACCTGAGGCAGCGATGCTTGCAGGATTACCACAAGGTCCTAGTATTTATGATCCGACAAAACCAGAAAACGTGAAGGCTGCAACAGAACGACGCGACACAGTATTATATTTAATGAACAAACATGGCTATATTACGAAGAAACAAATGGAAGATGCGAAGAAAATTCCAGTAACGGAAGGTCTTCAGCCGTCTCAAGAAGCAACACAAATGCCTTACCAGGGATTCTTAGATGCTGCTGTAAAAGAAATCGAATCACAAATTAAAGATGTCAACATCGGTTCTGATGGTCTTTCTATTTACACAACATTAGATCCAAAAGCACAGAACTATGCGGATAAAATAATGAATACAGAAGACGTTATTAACTATCCAAATGACAAATTCCAAGGTGCATTTGTATTTATGGATACAGAATCAGGTGAAGTTCGTGCAATTGGTAGCGGGCGCGGTGAAAATAAAGCAACATTTAAAGGACATAACATGGCTGTTGACTTACAGCGCCAAGTAGGTTCTACAATGAAGCCAATTTTTGACTACGGCCCTGCTATTGAATACAACCAATGGTCGACATATCATCAAATTGACGATTCAACATTTAAATATTCAACAGGACAAGAGGTTCGAAATTTTGATAACGGCCACAAAGGTCCAATGTCAATGCGTGAGGCATTAGCACAATCACGTAACGTACCTGCTGTGAAAACAGCTAAAGAAGTTGGTTTAAATAAAGCACAATCTTTTGCTGAAGGACTTGGTATGACATTTGGACAAGATGGTGTACATGAATCAACAGCAATCGGAAGTAACGCTTCATCTCCTCTTGATCTTGCTGGTGCGTATGCATCATTCGGAAGTGGCGGTGTATATCATAAACCACACTTCGTAACAAAAGTTGTATATCCTGATGGAAAAGAAGTGAACTTTACACCAAAAGGAAAACGAGTAATGAAAGATTACACAGCATATATGATTACAGATATGCTTCGTAGTGTTGTGAATTCTAGTACTGGTACTGGTAAAGCAGCAAATATTCCATCATTAGACGTTGCTGGTAAAACAGGAACAACAAACTTTGATGACAAAGTATTACGAAAATATGGCATTTCATCCTCAGCAAACCGTGACAGTTGGTTCGCTGGCTATACGCCACAATATACAATGGCTGTATGGACCGGGTACGATAAAGATGGGCCATACAATTTTATTGCTAATCACTCACCATCAGCTACTATCGCACAACGTATGTTTAAAGCGATGATGAGTGAATTTGGAAGTGATAAATCTCGTTTTGAAATGCCAAGTAGTGTAGAACGCGTAGGTAATGAACTTTACGTTAAAGGTGCGAAAAAAGATGATGTTCCAAAAATTAACGTAGATGCACCAACTGGAATGAATCCGTCATATGATGCTGCTACCCAAACTATATCATTAAGCTGGGCTGCTTCATCTGATTCAGACGTATCCTATGCTGTAAGCTATAAAGGTAGTGACGGTTCTAGCGGTAGCGCAAAAGTAAGCGGCACAAGTGCAACCATTAGCGGTGTAAAACCTGGTGTTACCTATACCATCTCTCTTGTTGCGAAAAAAGGTGGCAGCTCGAGTGATGCAGCAATAGCGACGGTAACAGTGCCTGGTGGTGATGATTCTCAGAAAAAAGCTGATGAAGAAGCTGCTAAGAAAAAGGCTGAAGATGACGCTAATAAAAAGGCCGAAGAAGATGCTGCTAAGAAGGCTGAACAAGATAAACAAAATCAAAATCAAAATCAAGACCAAAACCAGAACCAAAATAACGGAACTACCCCACCAGCTGGAGGAACTACCCCACCAAGCGGAGGAACTCCTCCACCAAGTGGAGGAACTACCCCACCAGCTGGAGGAACCACACCGGGTGAAGGAAATCACCCGAATCCGCCAGCAGACGGTGGAAATCCAAATAAACCGACTCAATAATAATAATAAGTTACAAACGAATAAAAAAGAAGCCATCTTCTCTACAGAGAAGATGGCTTCTTTTGCATAATAAGTACTCTAACATATAACTTTTCCATTTCTTCATATAACTGTGTCAGCTGAATAAAAGAATGATAATGATCCGGCTGTTTCATAATAAATAAAAAACGCTCCATAAAGTTAACTGGCTTATTTTCTAGCCTTTCAATTCGTCCATTCATATCCTGTAAACTGACAACAGACGTTCCGTTCATCCAGTGTAAAATGGATAAAAGATGTCCTGCAAAACGGACCATCGGATCTTTTGCTTCTTTTTTGTTTCGATTTCGAAATAGTATAGAAATCTCCTCTTTTTGTTCTTTCCATAAGCTTAATACAGTAGAAATACTCTTTTCTATCTCATTCCATGGCTTATATCGCTGATCGATATCAAAGAAAAAGCATGTCTCTTTTAAAAGCTCTCCAAACGATTTCTCTGCATTGTATTCAATAACAGTCTCTTCTTCAAAGAAAGGACTACACCGAAAATCATTTGGTATTTCAAGTACTTGCTTCATTTCTTTTCCTTCTCTCTCATACGTTTCTTACCTTCACGACACAGCTCTAACAACCTGCATTCTTCGCACTGGGGACGCTGCGCCTTGCAATGATAACGTCCAAAGAAAATCATACGATGATGTGTTACACCCCACTCTTCCATCGGCACCTTCTTCATTAAGGTCTTCTCTACTTCTAATACAGAATCTTTCCATTTGCAAAAGGCAAGTCGTTTACTAACGCGCTCTACATGCGTATCAACAGCAATAGCCGGAATACCAAATGCAACAGAGACAACAACATTTGCAGTTTTTCGCCCTACACCTGGTAGCTTCGTTAACTCGTCTCTATCTTGCGGCACCTCTCCATTATATTCATCAATAAGCATACGGCATAGTTTTTGAATATTTTTCGCTTTATTTCGATACAAACCAATAGAGCGAATATCTTGTTGTAATTCTTCTAAAGGCACGCTTAAATAATCTTCTGGTGTTTTATATTTTTGAAATAAATTTTTTGTTACTTTATTTACAAGAACATCTGTACACTGCGCAGATAGTGCTACTGCAATAACAAGTTCAAATGCGTTGTCATGATTAAGTTCACAATGTGCTTCTGGATACATTTCTCCCATTACATCAAGGCAATGTCTAATTTGTGTTTTGTTTAGCATTTTTTCCTCCTACCATTATTGCTCTAGCCAATTATAAAACGGTACTTTTCCTGTATACTTCGTTTCTTGACGTGATACTTGCTGATTTCGTTGCTGATTTTCTCTAAACTTACGTCCTTGGTTCTGCGCTTGATCAAGTGTTTTAATTCCGTTCTTCTTCCACTCAAACAATATGCGATCGATATAACGAAAGTTCAACTTTCCGCTCATAACAGCCTCGCGAAGAGCAGCTTGAATTAAAAGTGAATCATGTTGATCCTGATCTTGCCACATTGCTAACGTCTCGCACTCAAATGGAGATAATGGTCTTCCAAATTCATGCTCAAACACCGTATATAAATTTATTTGTAATTGTTTTTGTTCCCGCTCTTCTTCTTCAATATTCTCACTCATTAAAAAGTGTAATATCTTTTCCCAAAGAGGCTGTAATGAGTAGCTTTCGCAAATCATCGCTGCAGATTTACGGCTTCCTTCTAACGCTAAAAAACCTTTATGAATTAATGCTTGAATAATCTCCATACACTTTGTTTGTGTAATGGTCATTCGCTCTGCAATTTCTCCTGGTGTTGGGAAAGAATTTCCCGATTCTAAAAATGTATGGACATGCAATAGTACCATAAACTCTACTTCATTCAAACCGAGTTTTTTATAGTGCATCATTAATAATTTTGGAATCGCAATGCTGCCTTGTTCAAACCACTCTAACATGATTTTCTTCTTCATAATCAAACACCTCGCTTTCTAGTATAACACACCTCTTCACATTTCTTTTTGGCACAATTCGTCAAAAAAACCTCCCTATATGAAAGGGAGGTACGATTTGAACTGTCTAAAACAATTACAAAGATAGAAATAAAAGAGCTACTCTTATTTCATTTTGTTTTTCATAAATGTATCAATACGTTCTAACGCTTTCTCTAATTGTTCAAGTGAAGTTGCGTATGATAAACGAACGTTATTTGGTGCTCCGAATCCTGTCCCTGGAATGAGGGCAACTTTTTCTTCTTCTAATAATCCTTTTGCCCATTCATCAACTGTTTCAAAACCAGCTAAGGCTACTGCTTCTTTCACATTCGGGAACAGATAGAACGCTCCTTGCGGTTTAATGCAAGTGAACCCAGGAATTTGAATCAGTTTCTCATAAACGATATTTAATCGCTCTTCAAATGCGCTGCGCATCATTTCTACAGGTTGTTGATCTCCAGCATAAGCAGCAATCGCTCCATACTGCGCAATTGAAGTAGGGTTTGATGTACTGTGACTCGCTAAGTTCGTCATCGCTTTAATAAGTTCTTTATTACCTGCTGCGTAGCCAATGCGCCATCCTGTCATTGAATGCGATTTTGATACACCGTTAATAATAAGAGTCTGTTCTTTTAATTCATCAGAAATCTCAGCAATTGATGTATACACTGCATCGTCATAAATTAATTTCTCATAAATTTCATCAGAAACAATTAAAATGTCATGCTCTAAGCATACTTGTCCAAGCTGCTGCAACTCTTCTTTGCTATAAATCATCCCTGTTGGGTTGCTAGGCGAGTTAATAATTACGGCTTTCGTTTTTTCTGTAATCACTTGACGCAATTGCTCTGGTGTGATTTTATAATTATTTTCTTCTAATCCCTCTACATATACTGGTTCACCACCTGCAAGCTTTACTTGCTCTGGATAACTTACCCAATACGGAGTTGGAATAATAACTTCATCACCTTCATCAAGTAATACTTGAAACAGCGTATATAAAGCATGCTTTGCACCGTTACATACAATAACTTGAGATGGTTCATAAGATATGCCTTGGTCACGCTCAAACTTTTTGATAATTTCTTGTTTCAGCGTAGCTAATCCACCTGTTGGTGTATATTTCGTATAACCTTCTAACATTGCTTTATGAGCAGCATCCATAATATGCTCTGGCGTATTAAAGTCAGGCTCTCCTGCTCCTAATGCTATCACATCATGTCCTTCTGCTTTTAACGCTTGTGCCTTTGCTGTAATTTCTAACGTTGTAGATGGTGTTAGAGCAGCTACTCGCTTTGCTAATTTCATCCTGAGTTCCCCCTGCACTTATTTTTCAATGCTGTATCGTTTCAAAAACTTACCATCTTCGAATGCGAGATAGTAGTAAGTATAACGATTTTCATCATCAATATATGTAATTTCCCATAATGGAACATTGTTTTCGGCGCCTAATTTTGCTTTTACAAATTGCTTTGGCTTTCGCTCCTTAGCAACAATTTGCAATGCATCTTTTTCAGAAATACCTTCACTTGCTTTTCGCATCAGAATATCTCCTTTTTTCTCAGGCACCCAAACGATATATTGTTCTCCTTTTTCATTCACACCTTGTACAACTTCATATGGAGCTTGACCGTTATAATAATCGACTTTTGTTACTTTTGTAAGTTTTGCTTTTTCTTTTGCAACCTCAACTGTTTTCGATTCTTTCGGAACTTTTTTCTCCATCGTTGTATTATAAATGTGTACCCCATATAAAACAACAGCAACGATTACAATAAAAATTGTTAAAATCCACTTTTTCATTGTATCACTACGTTCTGTAAATCGTAAATATTGCTGTCTCTTTTTCTTTTTCATCTAATGCTAATCCGAACATCAGATCTTTTTCTTTTAATGTTCGATTTAAGCTATCAACAATCTTGTATAAATCAGACGTGTATTCAAGACGCGTCGTTGATAGTACTTCAATTTTCTTCTCCATAAAAACTCCTCCGTTACACAAAATTTCTAATCATAGAAGAACGCATTGCGGTTACAATAAGAGTACATTCTTTATAAACCCTGCTTCATCACCCATCTATTATAGCAGGACATGTTCTTCAAAAAAAGGTTTGAAGTCGAAAACCATCGTATTTCTATACTTAATGTAAGAAAAAATAAAATTTCCTCCTACCCACATGTAACGCCTGAAGCAAATTTGCTTCAGGCGTTAGTTTTTATCCCGCAATTAACGGGCAGTAAGACCCTACCTCAAAATTTCGAGAAACAAAACAAGAGGGATAAGGGATAATAGCTAACATGCGCCCAACTAGTAATAGTTTTCCATTAGTAAGGAATGAAGAATCCCTTTCATGATGGAAGTCTCACTTTACTATTCCATTCTTTCGATTAAATCCTCTAACGGTCCTTCGTACAATGGAATGCTCGGAATAGATTGAATAAATCGTTTCCCATAAAAAGATGCAGTGAGACGACGATCTAACACAAATACTGTTCCTGTATCCGTCGTTGTACGAATAAGGCGTCCAAAACCTTGTTTAAAACGAAGGATTGCTTGCGGCAAAGCAATCTTTGTAAATGAATCTTCTCCTTTTTCTTTGAGCCGTTCACTTTTCGCTTGCATCATTGGCTGATGCGGTGATGTGAACGGGAGACGAACAATTACAAGACAGCTTAACGCATCTCCTGGTATGTCAATTCCTTCCCAAAAACTGCTTGTTCCTAATAAAATGGATTTTTCAAACTCCTGAAACTTTCGAATCATTCGGGTGCGGCTGCGATTATGAACACTTTGTGTTAATAAAAGAAATTCTTCCAGTGCCTCTTCCTTTTTTAATACTTCAAATGTCTGCTTTAACATTTCATATGATGTAAATAAAACGAGCATTCGACCATTTGTAGCTTTAGCAATCTTCATAATATGTTCAGACACTGCTCTTACATACTCTTCTTCAGTTACATGTTTAATATGCGGAACATCTGTTGAAACCATTAATTTTACTTGCTCTTCATAATGAAATGGTGATGGAATTGTTAATGTATTCGGTGTAAAATCCACTAATCCAAGCTCTTCTTCTATATAATCAAACGTATTATCTACAGTTAAAGTAGCTGAAGTAAAAATAACGCTTCGTTTACGTGTTAAAAATTGATCTGCAAATAAATCACTTATATCATCTGGCTGTGCATACAGGATAGTCGAATGAATTGTTCCTTTCGTTTCTGCTTCCATCCATGTCACATAACTCGTATCTTCTAAAATAAGTTTCCGTAAAGAATGGGTCATCTTAGAAAGTACCTCTATAAGATGTACAAACTCCCCCGTAATCATATGCGGTTCCCATTCACTTTGCTTTTGCAGCATCTCACCTTGCTTTTCTAATAACGTCAGCAATATGCCTAGCTGATGTACAAAACGGTCCGTTAATTCAACAATACTGCGCCAAAGCTTTCCTCTTTCTTTATTTACATTATAACGGTACATAAGCGGCATATTTCCAGGCGCATCTTCTTGCTTTGTTTTTTGAAATATAAATGTACGCAGCATTTGGAATAGCTCATCTGCGTCAAACTTAATTTCTTTCAGCGTACGACTAATCATTTGAAATGTAGAACGAACAGCAATTTGCGACTGCTTCATCATATCGTACACTTTAGCTAACACATCAGATGTTTCTAACGTACCAAAACGCGATAAAATAAGTTGAAAATACATACAAGAAAATTGCTCTCCTAACGCTCTACTTGCCGTTTCTTCCAAATGATGAGCTTCATCAAAAATAATATGTTCACATGATGCAAGTAATGATTCTTCACTCACGAAATCTTGGAACAATAAAGTATGATTTGTGATTACAACATCAGCAAATAATGCTTTATTTTTTGCACGCTGATAAAAACAGCGGCTAAACCACGCACTTTTCGTGCTATTTGGACTATGAGCATCACTACAAATACGCTCCCATAATAACTTTCCTCCAGCTGGAATGTTTAACTCATCTCTATCTCCTGATTCTGTATCAAGAAGCCATACTAAAATTTTCGCTTTCGTTAATGCATCATCGTAATGATTGTCCACTTCGCCCAATGCATGCTCAAATTTATGTAAACACAAATAATGCTTCCTTCCTTTTAACATCGCTACTTCAAACGGGAACGGAAGTATTTTTTTCAACAATGGGATTTCTTTTGCTAAAATTTGTTGTTGCAACTGCACAGTTTGTGTACTAATCACTACCGGCTGTTCTTTTTCTTTCGCATAAAAAATACTAGGCAGTAAATACGCTAATGTTTTCCCTGTACCTGTTCCCGCTTCAATTAACGAAAATCGAGAGTCTCTAAGCGCTTCGTAAACTTCATTTATCATCATCTGCTGCCCGTCTCTTTTTTCAAAAAACGGCATTACTTCAGCTAAACGCTGCATCGCTTCCGTTAAAAAAGAAGAAAAATCAGTAATTTTCTCCTCGCCAATTTGCAATGCATAATTGCGTTTGCAGAGAGCAAAGTTTCGATATATATCATATTTTTCCGCATCGTCTGTTCCATGTATCATCTTATTCAAAATACATGCAGACATAATGTCTCCAATGTTGCTTTGGAACATATCGCTTAATTCATATAACGATTGCAATGTAACGAGTGGTAAACTTTCCATTTTAGCAAGCAATTGTAAAAATATCTCTGCTGTTACCATTGCATCACTATCAGCACGATGAGGCTGATCATGATTAAAGCCATATCTTTTTGCTAAATCACGTAATTTATAACTATCAGCTGTCGGCAATAAAATATGTGCCAGTTCAACTGTATCAATTTTCGGGCATGTTACTTCTAGGAATCCCGCTTGCCGTAGTTCTTCTTGTAAAAAGTTCCAATCAAAATGAACATTATGTGCAACAAAGTACGCACCTTGTAATAGTTCAATAATCATCGGCGCTACATCTCTGAATAACGGAGCTTTCTTCACAAGTGTTTCATCAATTCCCGTTAATTCTGTAATAAATGGGGGAATGTCCCGTTCAGGGTTTACAAAAGAAGAGAAAATTTCAAGAACTTCTCCATCTTCTACAACAACTGCTGCAATTTGAGTAATTTTATCTTTCCCATCTTTCCAGGCATTCCCTGTCGTTTCTAAATCGACTACGACATAACGCTTACTCATCTATGACACCTCAATTTCTTACCTTTCAAACAACAAAATTTCTATAGTGTTACTATACCACGTTTTTACTCATCTTAATGGAAAGATACGAAAAATGAAATGATTTTGCTTTCGCATAAGAAAAGCTATCCCTTTCACACAGAGATAGCTTTTCTTATACATTATAAAATTGTGCCTGCTTTTTCCGCTCCAAGCATTTCCACAATTTGATTATTGTCATCTAAAACAGCAATTTTCGGAACATGTGTTAGTACTTTTTCTTCTGAAACTAATCCGTAGCAAATGATAATGACTTTATCGCCGGGCTGAACGAGTCGAGCAGCTGCACCGTTTAAACAAATTACCCCTGTGCCGCGTTCTCCTTTTATAACATATGTTTCTAAACGAGCACCGTTATTATTGTTTACAATTTGCACTTTTTCATTTTCAACAATACTAACTGCATCCATTAAATCCTCATCAATTGTAATACTTCCTACATAATTTAAATTTGCTTCCGTTACCGTACCTCGGTGTAACTTCGCTCTCATCATTGTGCGAAACATAGTTGCTCCTCCTTATTCAACCGTAAATGTAATATTATCAATTAATCGTGCATTTTCAAACTTTACAGCTATCGCAATAATCATACGTCCGCTTATTTTCTCAACCTCAGTTAAATTCGGATACGCATATAGATCAGCATAGTCAACAATACCATGTGTGTTCGTTTCAATATATTCTTTAATGAAGTTCGTAATATTTTTTGGATTACGCTCCCCTTCAGCAACTCGTTCTTTCGCCATGCATAAGCTTTTATATAAATGCGGTGCTTCTTGGCGTTCTCTATCTGATAAATAAATGTTGCGAGAACTACGTGCTAAGCCATCTTCTTCACGTACAATCTCAACTGGCACAATTGTCACAGGAATATTATAGTCACCCACAAATCCTTCGATAACTGCTACTTGCTGTGCATCTTTCATACCAAAATACGCACGATTTGGCATTGTAATATTGAAAAGCTTCATCAATACTGTTACAACTCCAGCAAAATGACCTGGTCGCTGCTTTCCGCACAAAACATCCGTACGCTTCACAACCTCAACATTCGTTGTCCGATCCGTTGGATACATTTCTTCGACACTTGGATAAAATAAATAATCCACTTCTACTTCACGCGCTAATCGCTCATCACGTTCAATATCACGCGGGTAGCGATCTAAATCTTCATTCGGTCCAAATTGCAATGGATTTACAAATATACTTAACATAACAATATCATTTTCTTTTTTCGCTTGTCTCAGTAACGTTAAATGTCCTTCATGCAAATAGCCCATCGTTGGAACGAACCCAACTGTTTTCCCGCTTGCACGAAGCTCTCCTGCGATTTGCTGCATCTCTTGCACTGTCGTAATAATATGCATTATTGTTTTCCTCCGTATAACGCTAAGCATTCTTCTTCTTTCATCGTAAACGAATGTTCTTTCTCTGGAAATTGTCTTTCCTTTACTTCATGAACATATTGCCCAATACCTCTTACTATTTCTTCTTGCACAGATGTGTACTGCTTCACAAATTTCGGAACGCGGTTTACACCGTACGTAATAAGATCGTGATAGACAAGAACTTGACCATCCGTTCCATTACCAGCGCCAATACCGATAGTTGGAATCGACAATTGTTTTGTTACAAGTTCCGCTAATTGCATCGGTACACACTCTAATACAAGCGCAATTGCTCCCGCCTCTTCGCATTTTTTGGCGTCTTCTAACAATTTCTTTGCACTTTCTGCATCTTTTCCTTGCACTTTATAGCCACCTAGCACACCGACAGATTGCGGTGTTAAGCCAAGATGGGCTACAACTGGAATGCCTGCATTCGTAAGGAAACGAATGATCGATACAACTTCATCTGCTCCTTCAACTTTTACTGCATGCGCACCGCTTTCTTGCACAATACGACGTGCGTTATGCATAGTTTCTTGCAGTGAAACGTGATAAGACATAAATGGCATATCTGTTACAACAAATGTATTTTTCGCGCCGCGGCGCACTGCTTTCGTATGATGAATCATATCATCAACTGTTACTGGAATTGTTGAGTGGTAGCCGAGCACAACCATGCCAAGCGAGTCACCAACTAAAATCATGTCAACTTCTGCTTCCTCAGCAAACTTTGCTGAGGGATAGTCATATGCAGTTACCATCGCAATCGGCTCACTTTGTTCTTTCATTTTCAAAAAATCCGTTACAGTTTTCAAAAACTTCTCCTCCTTTACCTGGAGAGAGGAGATGGCCGGATGAAAAAACATATAAAAAACCCTTCTGGCCATAAAAAGGCAGAAGGGTAGTATCATTCGGCAAAATTCATCCCTCTGTCCCAGTCCTATTTTGGATCAAGGCAGAATCCACATTTTTATTTTGATTTTCCTAAACAGCGGTGCAGTTCACATTGATACTGCCCATATTCGACCTTATTATAACAAATAGCAAAACATAATTGCTATACTTTTCTAAAAAAGAAAATCATTTTTCACATACAATAGCCCTTTTCTTCTTTTTAAGCACAGGGCTATATGTTGATGCTAATCTAATGAGCAATGATACTTCGTTTTTCATAAGTAGTAAAGAAAAGAAGTGCAAAATAGCTGCTAAACGTTTTACTTTACTTCAATATCAGCGGAATGAATATGATGTACGATTCCTTCATGATCTTCAAGTATAAGGACACCATCAGCCGTAATTCCTTTTGCAATTCCCGTAATTGTATTTGTCATCGTACGCGCTGTAATTTCTTTTCCAATGCTCACAGCGTAACTTTCCCACAGAAGCTTAATAACTGAAAAACCACGATCTAAATACTCTTTATATAGCTTTTCCATCTGTAAGAAAATTTGCTGCATAAGTTCAGCTCGTACAATCGTTTTTTCGGCTTCGAGTGCTAAGGAAGTAGCAGTATGCTGGATATCTTCCGCAAAATGCTCTTGTTTTTGATTAACATTAATGCCAATTCCAATAATAACAGCATTAATTTTATCAGGATCTGCTTGCATTTCTGTTAAAATGCCAACTACTTTCTTCCCATTAATTAAAATATCATTCGGCCATTTAATGCCAACGGAAAGATTTGTGCATTTTTCAATTGCCTGCGCTACGCTAACAGCAGCTAACAATGTTAATTGCGGTGCTTGATGAATCGGAACGGTTGGGCGTAAAATAATGCTCATCCAAATTCCTGTCCCTTTTGGTGAGTACCACTTTCTGCTTAATCGGCCACGACCTGCTGTTTGCTCCTCTGCAACAACAACGGTTCCTTCAGCTGCTCCTTCATAAGCAAGACGAGCTGCGATTTGCTGTGTAGATGTTACCGACTCTTCAAAGTATACCGTTCTGCCTAAAAACTCTGTTTGTAAACCGAGCTGAATTTCATTTGCTGTTACTTTGTCCGGTTTACTTGCAATGCGATAACCTAGGCGTCGTACAGCCTCTAGCTCATATCCTTCTTCCCTAAGGAATTCCATATGTTTCCACACAGCTGTTCTTGAGCATCCTAGTTTCTCGCTAATCGTTTGTCCCGATAGAAATTCACCATTAGCTTCAGAAAAGATTTGCAATAACTGTTTTCTTATAGCAGATTGCATCTATGCATCCACTCCTTTATACACTCTTTCTCATTTTTTAATCGTCCGTATACGACTTCTTCTTCAATTTTTTGCAGTGCATTCGCAACCCACGGTCCTGCCTGTTCCTTTGACCATGATAATAAATCGTTGCCACTTACTTGCAATTGCTGCCGATTATGAATTGGTAAATCTTCATATACCTTTTCTACACTCTCAACATTCGAATTTAAATATGTATTCATGATAGCTTCGTATACACGCTCTGCCGTAAGAGCAATATCTTTCCCAGCTTTATATAATAAAAACTCATTCCAATCGTGTTTTTCTCGTGCCCTCACATATAATAAAACGGATACAATATCTTTTATTTTTTTATTTGAAAATTTCCATTGTCTTAAAAAAACAGATGGGTGTTCTTCCCTCATACAATATAAAAAGAACGCCCACGCCTCAGTATCATTTTTGAAAAAACTCCAATCATACTCTGCTGCGTTTGAAATAAAATCTCCGCACATTTGTAAATAAGGCAAGTGCTCATATAATTTCGTTTCTACTAGCAGCTGAAGTGCTTTTGCGCAATATGCACCGGTAAGTAGCTTTTCAAATTCAACTGTAATTCTTTCAATTGCGATATGTTCAAGTAAATGTCCATACTTTATAATAGCTTGTTTTGTTTCTTCTTCTAAAGTAAATCCAAGTGTACTAACAAAGCGAATACCGCGCATCATACGAAGAGCATCTTCTTGAAAACGATCTGCTGCATTCCCTACAGTTGCAATTTCCTTTTTAGCAATGGCTTCTTGTCCACCAAATAAATCAACGATTTCTCCGGTTTCCGTCATAGCAATTGCATTCATTGTAAAATCACGACGCTGCAAATCTTCGTCTAGCGAACGAACAAATTGTACACTGCCCGGATGACGAAAATCTTCGTAGTCTCCCTCTGTTCGAAATGTCGTTACTTCATACGGAATATCTTCTTGTACAACAATGACCGTACCGTGTTCAATTCCAACAGGTACGTGGCGCGGGAATAGACGCATTACCTCTTCCGGCAAAGCAGATGTTGCAATATCGATATCACCAATTGGTCTTCCAATTATATAATCGCGCACGCTCCCACCTACAAAATACGCTTCAAAGCCATTTTGCGTTAACGTATTAATAATTGGAACCGCTCGTTTAAATCGTTTCATATTTGTCATCCCTTAATATGTCATAATAAATCGCTTCATATTGTGAAACAATCTTTTCTGAGCCAAATTGTTCATACGCCACTTGCATGGAACGCTTGGCCATTTTAGCATGTAATGTATCATCTTGAAGAAGCTGGATTGCTTGCTGTGCAGCTCCCTCTACATCTCCTAGTTCACATATATATCCCGTTTCTCCGTGTTGAATAACTTCAGGAATGCCACCAATACGCGTACCAATACAAGGGACACCACACGCCATTGCTTCAAGCAATACAAGTCCAAAACTTTCTTTCTCTGATAACAGTATCATCACATCACTCATTGCCAGAAGCTCAGCTACATTATCTTGCTTTCCTAAAAATAAAACATGATCTTCAATTCCTAAATGTTTCACGAGCTGCACAATCGTACAAAATTCAGGACCATCGCCAACAAGCAATAGTTTTACTTTTGCTTGTTTTACAATGAGAGCGAATGATTGTACCACATCCTGAACACGCTTTACTTTTCGAAAGTTCGAAATATGAATTAATACTTTTTCTTCTTTTTGTATACCGTATTCTTTTCTTAACTGGGACATATCCCTTTGAAAGTACACGCGTTCATCAATAAAATTATAAACCGTTTTAATTTCTTTTTGCGTGTTTACTAATTCATATGTTTCTTCAATAAGTGAATGAGATACAGCCGTCACAACATCTGATTGTTCAATTCCAAACCGAATTAGATTATTTAAGGAAGGATCCGATCCTAATACAGTAATGTCTGTTCCATGTAATGTTGTTACAATTTTAATGTTTTCTCCAATCATTTGCTTTGCCAAATATGCGCAAATCGCATGCGGAATTGCATAATGTACATGCAGTATATCTAACTTTTCTCTTTGCGCTACTTCTGCCATTTTACTCGCTAGCGCCAAGTCATACGGCGGGTATTGAAAGACAGAATATTGATTAACTGTTACTTCATGAAAATAAATATTCGGATATACTTTATTTAAACGAAACGGCAATCCTGACGTAATAAAATGAATTTCATGCCCGCGTTCTGCTAACAACTTTCCTAATTCCGTTCCAACCACTCCAGAACCGCCAACAGAAGGATAACAAGTAATCCCTATTTTTAATTTCATTTTACTCCTCCTATTAAATCTTCATCTAATAGAAGTGGCCTTTTGCTCATAAATCCTTCTGCATATGTCACGCCAACTTCTTTTCCAAACATTTTTTCACGCGCTACAACCGTTTCTACATACCCTTCTGTCAACGGAGTTATTACACCGTTTTCTCCTTTTGTAAATTGACTTTCATATGCTTCTAACGCAGCAATCTTATGAGAAATATATGAACTAATATCAATACAAAAATCCGGTTTATGAAAGCCATTAATCATGTAAAAATAGAGTGATTGTACGCGATGAGGCGGAATTTCCGGCATATATTTACGAATTCCCGCTGAAAAGATGGCTTCTTCTACAAGTTTTGCACAATTTGCATGATCTGGATGACGATCCTCATAAAATGGTACGAAGACAAGCTTCGGTTTATGCGTACGAATAATTTTCACAATCTCTTGGATATACTCTTCTTTCATATATAAGCCGCGGTCTGGCATCGCTAGATTCATGCGCTTCTGTACGCCAAGCCTTCTAGCTGCCTCTATCGCTTCCTGCTTTCTCAGCTCTACCGTTCCATTAGAAGAAAGATCTGCCTCTGTTAAATCACAAATTCCAACTTCATACCCTTGTTTCGTATATTTCGCGATTGTACCCGCCATACCAATTTCAACGTCATCGGCATGGGCACCAAAAGCTAATATATGTAATCCGTTCATATCGTTCCCCTCATTTTCGTAGCTTTCGATAATCTAAATCGCCCCGCTCTAATGCATGCATTAAAAGCTCCGCACTTGCCATATTCGTTGCAAGTGGAATTGAGTATACATCACATAAGCGAAGAAGCGCATTCACATCCGGTTCATGTGGCTGCGACGTTAATGGATCACGGAAGAAGATCACCATATCCAAGTCATTTTTTGCAATCATTGCACCAATTTCTTGATCGCCCCCAAGCGGACCAGATTGATATCTTGTCACAGGCATACCTGTCGCCTCCATAATTCGAAGACCTGTTGTTCCTGTTGCAAATAACATATGTTTCTCTAAAATAGGTTGGTATGCATACACAAACGAGACCATATCATTTTTCTTTTTATCATGGGCAATTAAGGCAATCTTCATCTTTATTTTCCCCTTTAGTCAATAATATTTTCTAAACCATATACGAGATGATCTAATTGCATGACTGTTTCAATAGAAAGTTTTACTCCTGACATAAATGATGCACGGTTAAAAGAATCGTGACGAATCGTTAACATTTGTCCATCCCCGCCAAATAGTACTTCCTGATGTGCAATCAATCCTGGTAACCGTACGCTATGAATATGAATACCATCAACATTTGCACCGCGTGCACCTTCTAGTTGCTCTGTTTCATTTGGATGCCCTTGTTGTTTCGGTTCACGATTTTGACGAATTAAATCTACGGTCTTCACAGCCGTACCAGAAGGAGCATCTAATTTTTGATCATGATGCAATTCAATGACTTCAACATCTTGGAAATATTTCGCTGCCATTTGAGAGAACTTCATCATTAAAACAGCTCCAACTGCAAAGTTTGGTGCAATAATTGTACCAACTTGTTTCTCTTTCGCTGTTTCTGTTAATTTTTGCAGCTCTTCTTCTGTAAAACCTGTTGTTCCGATAACAGAACAAATGCCTCGCTCTACCGCAAGTGTTACGTGTTTCTTTCCGATTTCTGGTGTTGTTAAATCAAGCAAAACATCTGCTTCCACTTCATCTAAACAAGTATGTAAATCCGCATAAATTGGAGCATCTATATTAGGTAATCCAGCAATTTCAGAAACTTTCTTACCACCATGTTTGTAATCAATAGCAGCAACTAATTTGAAATGTGGTGTTCTCTCCATAAGAAGTACTGCTTCTTGCCCCATACGTCCTCGTGGCCCTGCAATAATTACTTTAATCTCATTCATTCCTTCTTCTCTCCCTCTTCAATACGTGTCCAGCGATCTTTATCACGTGTATTAAATTTTTCCATAACTATATTATGAGCTGTTTCTAAATCAATGTTTAAGCTATTTGCCATGCAAATCATAACAAATAACACATCCCCAAGTTCTTCTTCAACTGTACGTTCTTTTTCTGTGCTTTTCTTAGGCTTTTCACCATAATAATGATTAATTTCCCTCGCAAGCTCTCCCATCTCTTCTGTTAAACGAGCCAGCATAGCAAGTGGACTAAAATATCCTTCTTTAAATTGACTAATATATGCATCTACTTCCTTTTGCATATCTTTCATTGTTTTTTGTTCCATGTTATTCACCTCTAATCCTTCATTTATCATGTTAGCCAATTCATGACGATTTGACAAATATTATCGCATGTCATCGCTTATTTGCCACGTTTTTGACGATACACTATGAAAACTCCCGTTCTACTTCGGATCTTGAAGTGGTAGTTTCCTATGTGTCACTTTTACTAGATGCTTAACACGCGTGAAGTTTTCTTGCCAATTTTTCAATAAATTACGTATACTATCCTTAAGAACAAGATAAGGTCATGACTACATACTAGGGGGATTTGCATGAAATTAAAC
This sequence comes from Bacillus sp. S2(2024), assembly GCF_050474045.1. Taxonomy (NCBI): domain Bacteria; kingdom Bacillati; phylum Bacillota; class Bacilli; order Caryophanales; family Bacillaceae; genus Bacillus; species Bacillus sp. S2(2024). Next base: position 1,166,808 of record NZ_JBFLUS010000003.1, on the reverse strand, counting down.
TTAAAAATCAAAAATATTCTTTTTATTCTGATTGGTTCTGCTATTTTCTCATTTGGCATCGTTAATATTAATATTGAAAACCATTTAGCAGAAGGTGGCTTTACTGGAATTACACTACTTCTTTACTTCCTATTTTCACTAGACCCATCCTATACAAACTTAATCTTAAATATACCAATCTTTTTTATCGGTTGGAAAATGCTTGGTCGTACGACATTTTTATATACATTAATAGGGACATTTAGTGTTTCGTTATTTCTCTGGATTTTTCAGCGTTATGATGTATTTAATTTACATTTAAACTTACAAAATGATATGATGTTAGCCGCTTTGTTTGCTGGCTTATTTATTGGTGTTGGGTTAGGAATTATTTTCAAGTATGGCGGCACAACAGGTGGAGTCGATATTATTGCACGGCTAGCTCATAAATATATCGGCTGGAGCATGGGGAAAACTATGTTTATGTTTGATGCCGTCGTCATTACCTTATCAATCCTTACATATTTATCTTACCAACAAGGAATGTATACATTAGTTGCCGTTTTTATCGGAGCAAAGGTCATTGATTTTATGCAAGAAGGAGCATACGCTGCCAAAGGAGCAACAATTATATCTGAGAAAAATGATGAAATTGCTGCACAAATTTTATCAGAAATGGATCGTGGAGCAACTTTCTTAAAAGGAATGGGTACATACACAAAAATTGAACGAAATGTTTTATATTGCGTTGTTGCTAAAAATGAAATTGTAAAACTTAAAAGTATTATCACATCTGTTGATCCACACGCTTTCGTTGCTGTAAGTGATGTGCATGATGTTGTTGGCGAAGGATTTACGCTCGATGAAAATAAAAATCCCCTGCATAATTAACTATACAGGTTCTTCAAAAATAACGAACTTTCTTTCTAAACACAAAACTAGAAAAGTTATCGAATCCAATAACTTTTCTAGTTTTTTTATGATTACCTGTAGAAAAAAAGCTATTATATATACTTCCTCAACTTTTCTAAATCCTCATGGATCAAATCCAATAAACTCCGATTATAAAAAATTGAAGCAGGATGAAAAGTTGGGAAAATTGTATAAGCTTTTTCTGTCCAAGTATAAGTTGCGTCATTAGGATCTGCTAGTCGCCGAACAGGTTGCGTAAACACTTGACCGTGCATCTCTGATACTTTTTTGTCTGAACCAGCTAAACGTTTGAGCGCAATGTTTCCTAGTGTAACAATAATAGGTGCATGAATATGCTCAATTTCATAATCCAAAATTGGAGCGTGTGCAAGTATCTCCTGCTGATTCGGCGTACGATTATATTTGCGCTTCACTATTTCTCCACTTCGCTCTCGTTTCTCTCCCCATTTATACGGCCGACTACGTACCGCACTAGTAATGTATACTTCTTCTCTTGTCACATCAACCCTCTTTAGAAAATCCATGAGCTGATTACCAGCTCTTCCGCTAAAAGGTATCCCATTATGAATTTCTGTTTCGCCCGGCGCTTCTCCTACAAGCATCATTTTTGGATTTTGTGGTCCTTGTCCATATACAAAACCTTCAACAGGATAAGGGGCCATTCTCTCTTTCGCTTGCTTCACTAATACCTCTGGAAATTCCATGTTTATCACCTCTGCTTGTTACACTTTTATCCCGTTACTTTAGGGCAGTAAGACTCCCACATCAAGATTCTGAGAAAACAAAGAAGATAGGTGGGAGATAACTGCTGGCATGCGCCCGATTGGTGAGAGCTTTCCATCAGTGGGGGATAAAAAGAGCTGCTGCTCAATAATAAACAGCTAACTCTTCATTTATTCTTACACAATCTTCTCACATTACATACGTTTATAAAAGATATCACAGGCACTTCGATAATTATGACAATAAAAAAGACTATCAAAACTGATAGTCTTTAATCATCATTACGTTGCATACCTGTATAAATTAATAAAAGACGAAGCAGTTCAAATACTGCAACTGCCGCTGCTGCAACATATGTAAGCGCTGCTGCATTTAATACTTTACGAGCTTGGCCATATTCGTCCGTTGATACAATTCTTAACGCTTCAATTTGCTTCATTGCACGTTTTGATGCATCAAATTCAACCGGAAGTGTAATAAGTTGGAATAACACACCCGCCGCCATTAAGATAATTCCTAATAACAATAAATTTGACATACGTGCAAACATACCAATCATAATAAAAATCCACGACATATTTGAACCAAAATTTGCAACAGGAACAAGCGAATGACGGAAACGCATAAAGCCATAATCTTTTGCATCTTGAATCGCATGCCCAACTTCGTGTGCGGCTACCGCTGTCCCAGCAACAGAATGCCCATAGTAATTGTCTGTGGATAGGCGAACTGTTTTCGATGTTGGATCATAGTGGTCAGATAAATGCCCTGGTGTTTCTTCTACCGCAACATTGTACAAGCCATTCTCATCTAAAATTCTACGAGCCACTTCCGCACCTGTCATACCAGAAGTTGAATACACTTGAGAGTATTTACTATATGCGCTTCGTACTCGAGACTGTGCATACAACGGTATGATCATGATGATAGCGAAGTAAATTAAGTAAAAACCCATCATGAACCTCCAATAAAGTTATGTCATATAGTAATAACCATTCTATTTTCTTCCTGTAACATTGTCAATAAAGAAACCTTACAACATAGCTTCTTTATTTCACTTCATTTAAAAACAATCTTATCTATCCTTCGAATGCATTGTACTTTTTTGTTTTTCTTTTTCTCCTTTATACTTTCTCCAACCAACATACGTTAATGTAAAAATAATAATGCCTCCTGTTACAGTCATAAACCATATAAGCGAAGAATCTACCTCATCCCTTTTCGCCATGCGAAAAATTTTATTTAAATCATCTTTTATAATTTTCACTTGTGTTTGACCACTCTTATTTTGGATCATCATATAACGAAATTCATCTAAGTACGACAAATGAGAATTCATGCGCTGTATTTGTTCTTCCGGCAAGGCAATCATTAAACTTGGATAAATAATATCAAATTCATGCAAAAATACATTTAACGACTGTTGAAAATGTTCATGTTCTTCTTTTTGCATTGTGTTTTCGACCTGCCTAAATGCACTCATCACATTTTCTTCTCGTTCCATCCAAAGCGGCTGATATTTCGATACTTCTGCATCTAATGCGAGACGAAGCGCTAGCACATCATCTATCTTTATTTGTTTACTCGTTCCTTTTTCCTCTAGTGACTGCAATGCTTTATCATAAGCAAGCGAAATAACACGAATATGCTCAGGCGCTATTTTCTTTGTTTGATTGACCATTAAAAATTGTTGTGAAAAATCCGTTAATATTTGCGCTGCTTTATCGTATTCCTCTTGTTTTACAAATTGCAACGAGTCATCCAATAATCCATTTAACTCATTCCAATTAGCTGCATATATGCGAACAGGAAACAATATAAACATAAACGTTATGATTCCAGCTAATACTCTTTTCATTCTTGTCCCCCCTATAGCTTCTAATACACTATATGAATTGGTGGACAAGAATAGACCTTGAACCTATTAAGTTACTTTTCTGATGAGGCGTTACGACTTACTACATGCATCCCTCTCTTTTTCATAAAAAAACGATAGAGAAAATAACAACAAGCACTCCCAAACAAAATAAGTAATAAAATTATACAAGCAGCATGCATAAAGAATTGTTCCGGCAACATAAGGATAATAGGATCAGTATCTGGATCAAACAACCAATAATCATTTTGAAAAAGAAGTTTATGAAAGAATACAAAACTCTTTTCAAAATTGATTGCTATCGGGAGTATTAATGCAATTGGAAATACAATTGTAAAAATCGCTGCATACAACAAAAACTTTTCCTTTTGTTTTCGTAAAAGATAGACTCCCCCGATAAATGATATACCTATACTTATATACATCGCATATTGAATAAAAACAATGATATTTTTTACATCAACAAAATGAATTCGTCCTCTCTCAGACATGTCTAATGTTGGAAAATGTAATGGCTTATCATAAAAAGGGGAAAGATAGGTAATAAGTGCATCATAGTTTTGAATAATTGCCTCTTTTGTCATATTTGCCATTTGAGGAATATTTAACATGTCAATTTCTATGTAATAAATCTCTTTCCCATATACAACACATAAAACTGCGATTGAAAAAATACAAAAAGCGATACAAAAAGGAACAAGACATAATAAGACTCCATTCCAAATTTTTGAATATATACTATGTGAATTCATCCATCTTCCCCATTCCCTATTTTTTATTTATAAAGAAAACTTTAGTCTTTTCTCTCTTAGACAAAAATAATATGTAATAGCTATAACAACCATACTAAGCCAAAATGTGAAATAACCAATTTGTCGATCATACATAAACATAACACTATATTTCGGCATTTGACCAAACAAATAATCAATAATATCATTATGCAGTGTCCAAATAATTGCAATGATAAAATGCCAATATTTCATTCTATAAAATGGTGCGTATAAAAGTCCTTGGACAGCCATTGCAAGATGAAAAACAATAAGTATATACCCTTCTATTCCAATGTATCCGGTCACAATAAGAGTTAATACATTCACCACAACAGCCCAAATCCCATATTTGACTAACGTTACAACTGCTAACGCTTCCATTAGACCCCAATTTTTCTTTTGTAAAAATGCAATTAATACAAAAACAAAAAACAAGCTCGCTGTCGGACTATCTGGAACAAACGGCAAAAAAATGATAGGGGTTTCATTTAATTGATTTCCATACCAAATATAACCATAAATTGTCCCTAGAATATTAATAATGAGCAATAACCATAGAAAAGAGCGTTGTTTTAATAACAAATAGATAAATACCAAAATGTAACTACCTCAACTTTCTCAAAATAAACACCATTTCCCATAAGTCAGCATGATAAGGCAATGGAGTTACATTATTATTATAGCAAATTCTCTTCTAAAAAAATAAAAACCGACTGCAAAATTGCAGTCGGCACTCATTTACTTTTTATTATATTTCTCGATAAATTCTGTTACCTTCTTCAACTCTTCATCTGTGCCCTTAAAGACACCTTTTGGCATTGCACCTTTTCCCTCTTTTGCGATTTTTGCAATCTCCTCCGGTTTTAACGTCAAGTTTTGCAGTGATGGTGCAGCTGCTCCCCCTTGTAAGTTATCACCGTGACATGTTAAACATGTATTTTTTTGCATAATTTTATAGCCGTCATCATTTTTATCAACTTGTACCGTTTTTACAATCGCACCTTGTCTTTTCGCAGCTGCCCAGTCATGTGTTGCGACCGATTGCCACGTTAAGAAAACGATAGATGCTAATGCTAAAAGCATAAATCCTGTTGCAACCGGGCGTTTAAATGGACGACGTTCCAGTCCTCGATCAAGAAACGGGGCAAGTAATAACGAGCCAAATGCGATACCTGGCATAATAAATGCACCAATGACAGTATATGGACCGGATGCATAAGAATACTTTAACAATTGATACAGAAATAAGAAGTACCAGTCTGGAAGTGGGATATACCCTGTATCGGTAGGATCTGCAATTCTTTCAAGCGGTGATGGATGTGCTACTGTCAAACAAAGATAACCAATTAAAAAGACTGCACCAACCATCCACTCTTTTAATAAAAAGTTTGGCCAAAATGCCTCTGTTTTCCCTGGATATTCAGAATAATCTTTCGGAATATTCGGTTTTCTAACAGCAGGTACTCGCGAATCTCCGACAAACTTCATCCCTTTGCCGCGATGCATAGTCTCCCTCCTTTAATTATGTTTTTTTCCTTATAAACTAATAAAATCTTATAGCGGACCGGAAATACCTTGTTTGCGAATCATGATGAAGTGAACTGCCATTAATCCGAGAAGTGCGGCTGGCAAGAAGAATACGTGAATAGCAAAGAAGCGAGTTAATGTTTGAGCACCGACAATTTCGGAGTGGCCGGCAAGCAATGTTTTTACATAAGAGCCAATAAGCGGTGTTTGCTCTGCGATTTGAAGCCCTACTTTTGTTGCAAATAATGCCTTCATATCCCATGGTAATAAATACCCTGTAAAACCTAATCCTAACATAACAAAGAAGATAAGTACCCCAACAATCCAGTTTAATTCACGAGGCTTTTTATACGCACCTTGGAAGAAAACTCGAAGTGTATGTAAAAACATCATAACGATAACAAGACTTGCGCCCCAGTGATGCATACCGCGAACAATTTGTCCATATGCCACTTCATTTTGTAAATAGTAGACAGATTCCCACGCATTTTTAATATCTGGTACATAGTACATTGTTAAAAACATTCCTGATAAAATTTGGATAACCGTAACAAAAAACGTAAGTCCTCCAAAACAGTAAACAAAAGCTGAAAAATGATGCGCTGGATTTACATGTTCCGGCACTTCATGATCCGCAATGTCACGCCATAAAGGGGTAATATCTAGCCGTTCATCTACCCAATCGTAAATTTTATTTAACATCTATTTCGCCCCCCCTCTTGGCTTCGCTTTACCTAAATAAAGCGTTCCATCTTTCACCTGTGATTGATACACATCAAGCGGAGCAAGAGGTGGTGTTCCTTTTATATTTATACCATCTTTTGTATAACGCCCTCCGTGGCACGGACAGTAGAATTGATTTGGATGTGACTTGTCCGAATTCCAGTTCACCGTACACCCTAAATGTTTACAAATTGGAGAAAATGCTACAATGTCTCCGCTTTCATCTTTGTGAATCCAAGCTGACTTTGGTTCTTCTGATTTATACCAACCGTCAACTTGTTTTACTTTAAAGTCGAAGCGCTTCGGTTCAGACGTAATATCCTTTACCTGTGCAACTGCAACCATCTCGCCCCCTGCTTCTTTCCTTAAAACTGGATCAAGCGCAAAGCGCGTCATTGGCATTAAAATACCTGCTGCCATAAATCCTCCTACACCTGTAAGAGTGTAGTTTAAAAACTGTCTTCTTGACACCCTGTGTTCTTTCTCACTCACGAAAATTTCCCCCCTCTATCAGAAATTGTCCCCCGTGAAAAACTAATATAAAAGATAAAAACTAGGACACTATCATGATATAATACCCTACTACATTGGTCAATATCATACTACTCACAATTATCTAAACTATTAATTTATTATTTATTTTCCCACTTTTCAGTAAATATTTCCATAATTTTTTTTATTTGCGCATGAATTAGTTCCCTTTTTGTTTGATCACTAAGCTGCTCTAACGGCAGTGCTTGTAAACAAAATAGCGGTTCTGTTAATTCATGCTCCATTTCTTTCCAAGAAAAATCACTCGTAATCAGCGCAATATGCTGCAAACCTTTATCTTTCAGGTAATTCGTCCATTCTTGCAAACGCTGCTTTTCACTTACACATCCTTCTACATACGTAAATGCTGGTAATAAAAATACTCTCCCTTTATACTCCCTCTCTAACTCTCTCGTTAAAACAGAAATAAATTCTCCTTCTACGGCTGTTTCCTTCATCCCCTTTTCAAAGGAAATTGAAAGAAGCGGTATAATTCCCGTATCAATATATTCTCTTGCCTGTTCGTATTCTACTACATCTGCCACAGCCCACTTCACACTTAATAGCCCCCTTTTTTCCCCTTACTCCCACTCTAACGGCCAGTATAATCCTATTGAGAAAACAAGCAATAATTACCCATAAGAGCCTGAGCGGTTCAACTAATCATACAGAAAGTTCACTCTATTTCTATTAAACCATACAGATAAAGGTAAAAAAAGAAAAACCATCTATAAAAGACGGTTTTTCTTTTTAATAGTCTAAAAATTTTCAAAATTTCTTTTCACAGAGAAGTTTATAAGCGTTTTAACTCATCTGTGAATTTGCGGAATGCTTCTTCATCATGAGTATCAAGCGCTTCGTCAATTAATTTCAAAAGTCGTTCTTTCCGAAACGAATATACGCTTTCTTCTAAAAATCGCTCTGCTAATAAACGATCTTTTTCATTTACTTCGATATTCTTCGGTAAATATGGATTTTCTTCTAGTACTGCCACATAATTCGCATTTTGGAAAGATGATTTAAAGTTGAGCTGAATATAAATATCTTCATCTCTGTTTAAGCGAATATCATGAAATGATTTTTCCGCATCAGTCGTCATTACATTTTGTTTATAAAAATGAAACGGTAAATCTTTCACGCAATTTGCTGACATTACCAACCCACGCGGACAATATTTCGCATGCTCCACAAAATGTACCTTATCCATTAATTGATCGTGACTCATTAAATAATTTAAAATCCAAACACATTCTCGCTGTTTCAGTTGATAATTATTTAAAAACCATTTTACAAAATCTTTCTTTTCATTCACAGAAACAGGGGTATTCATAGCGCTTAATCCCTCCTCTGTCCTTCTTTTTCTTTTTACATTCAAGAAGCAGCATTCAGTTTCCTTCCAACTTATGAAAAATCCTCTAAATTATATAATAATTCTTCTATATGAGTTTGTGTCGGATCTAGCTGCAATAAACGTGTAAATACTTCTTTCGCCTCTTTTCGCAATCCTTCTTCTAACAAGAAGTAACCGTACTCCTCCAAGAAATCTGGATGATTCTTAAAAGAAGTATATGCACTTTGGTAATGTTTTAATGCATCCGAATACAATTCTAATTGTTTTTTTGCATGTGCAATATCCCAAAGTAATTGCGTGTCCGTTTCCCCGTTATCGATGGCTTTTTCTACAACAGCAATCACCTCTTCATACCTTTCTTCTTCCTTTAAGATGTATGAATACTTTAATGTAGCCCCTAAATGCGAAGGATCAATCGCTAATGCTTTCTTAAGTGCATCTTCCGCTTCATATCTTTTCCCTAGCTTCGCTGCAACGTTAGCAAACTCTACATAAAATGGTATCGATAATTCGTCAATTTTTATTCCTTCTTGAAGTGTTTCATAACTTTCTTGAAGCATTCCTTCTTTTTCGTAACATTTCGCCAAATATATATATAAAGATGCATATTCTGGATCTAACTCTTTTAATTCTTCCCATACACTAATTGCTCTTTGATACTGTTCTCCTTGATACAAAGTAAATGCAAATCCAAATAAAGAATGAATATCCTTCTGCTCCTCTAAACCTTCCTCGTAATAAGAAATTGCTTCAGCCGATTGTCCAAGTGCACTTAAATTCTCAGCCAATCGAAGCGGAACAACAACCCCCCCCATTACTTTATGTTCTGGGAGTAATGATTCATAATATGGAATTGCTTTACTATCTTCTCCTTTACTGCTATACAATTCCCCAAGTCCAAAAGCAATTACCGGCTCATCTGGCATCATCGCTTTCGCTTTTAATAATTTTTGTTCTGCTACTTCATCAAAACCTTGCATTTGATATAAATCAGACGCAAGGAGGAGAGATTGAACATATAATTCATCATTCTCTTGAATACCGTGAAGGACTTCAATTGCTTCATCTTCTTTGTCTAAATCAATATATAACTCTGCTAAAAATAGCGTGAATTCACTCTCTTCCGGATATAGCAAACGTAAATCTTCTACTATTTCTAGCGCTTGATCTACAAACCCTAGTGTATAGTAATAACGTGCAATATCATACTTTTCTTCATCCGTACCTTGTTTTACTTGCTCTGCTAATAGTTGTAATCCTTTCTCTACTTCACCGTTTTCAATATATGTAACAGCTTGTTCAAACTTTTGCATAACTTTCTCCTTTATATAAATACTTATGTAAATTCCATAATAAACAACTGTCTCTATGTAAGCAACAGTGTGAAGAAGAAAAGAACCTTCTCAAAAAGAAAAGATTCTTTTTAGTTTTGCAGCATATGTAACTGTTCAAAGAAGTTCGGATATGACACAGCTACTGCCTCGCTATTTTCAATTATAACTTTTCCGTCTGCTATACACGATGCAATGCCTAGCATCATACCGATACGATGATCACCGTGGCTATTTACTACGTTTCCATGTAATTGCGTTTTACCATGCACAATCATACCATCTTCTGTTGCTTCAATATGCGCTCCTAGTTTTTTTAATTCATTTACAACTGTATCAATACGATTCGTTTCTTTTACTTTTAATTCTTCCGCATCTTTAATCACAGTTGTCCCTTCTGCTTGGGTTGCTAACAGTGCCAAAATTGGAATTTCATCAATTAATTTAGGAATAAGCGCACCGCTAACTTCTATTCCTCTTAATTGTGAGGTTTCAATTGTAATATCACCGCATGGCTCAAACTCTTCATTACGAATATTATCTATTGACAAATTCGCCCCCATTTGTGATAACACATCAAGAATTCCAGTTCTTGTCGGATTTAACCCAACGTTTTTTAATACAACTTTACTATTTGGTACAATTGCACCTGCAACTAAGAAAAAGGCAGCTGAAGAGATATCTCCTGGCACCTCAATATTCGCCGCAGAAAGCTTTTGTCCACCTTCTAATGAGACAGTTAATCCATCAACAGTAACATCGCAACCAAATGTACGTAACATACGCTCTGTATGATCACGAGATTGTAATGGTTCTGTCACAGCTGTCACGCCTTCTCCTTGTAGCCCTGCAAGTAAAACAGCTGATTTCACCTGTGCACTTGCCACGGGTGAACGATAATGTATGCCTTTTATATTTCCTCCTCGAATAGAAAGAGGCGTATATTGTCCATCTTCTCTTCCATCAATTTTAGCGCCCATTTGACGAAGGGGTTCTGTAACACGTTTCATCGGACGCTTTCCAATTGAAGAATCTCCGATAACTGTACAATGAAACGATGCATTTGCTAGTATACCAAGCATCAACCGAATTGTCGTTCCTGAATTTCCAACATCTAATACTTCTGTCGGTTCTACTAGTCTTTGTAACCCTTTTCCATATACAGTGACATCGTTACCATTTTGCTCAATCTTAATTCCTAACTTTTGAAAGCACGCAATCGTACTTAAACAATCTTCACCCTGAAGAAAATTTGTAATCTTCGTTGTTCCTTCTGCAATTGCCCCAAACATAACAGCGCGATGCGAAATGGATTTATCCCCAGGAACAAAAATCGTTCCATTTAATCCGTTCCTAAGCTTTGTTAATCGTTTCACCTCTATCACCTCTATTAATGTTCACATATGTATTCTTTTTTTATCTTAATGCTTTTGGGCAGGAAGAGCCCGATTGGTGAGAGCTTTCCATCTGTGTGGGATGAAGAATCCTCCACACAGATGGAAGGTTCACTTTATTGTACTTCTTTCCTTCTTCTTTACGCAAATAGAATGAAAAAAACGACTCCTAATAATGGAGCCGTTTCTTTTCTTATGAGTATGTCTCTTCTTTTTCCAAATTCTCTTTTACAAGTTCAGTAAGAACTGCAATAATCTCTGCATTCTCTTCTTTCGTTCCAACCGTAATACGAATACCATTTGGTAAACCAAGCGGGCCACCAGAACGAACGATATATCCTTTTTGTAGTAATCTTTCAAATACTTCATCCCCTGGGAGATCAAGTTCTAAAAAGATAAAATTCGCCTGTGATGGATAATAAAACACTTGATACTTCTCACAAAAATCGTAATATTGCTGTAATCCTTTATTATTCACTTTCACACACTCTTGCAAAAACGCTTGATCTTCTATCGCGGCTTGCGCAACTACCTGTGCAATTGATGACGTATTAAATGGTAATCTTGCTACCTCTAACGAACGCATTAAGTTTTCATTTCCGATTGCATAACCAATACGAAATGATGCTAATCCGTATGCTTTTGAAAACGTACGTAACACCATAAGGTTTTCATACTTCTCTAGAAGCGGTACTGTTTGCGGATAATCTTCAGCCCCAGCATACTCATAATATGCTTCATCCATAATAACAAGTGCTGTTTTCGGAACCGCTTCTAAGAATGAACGTAACCGTTCCATTGAAACGTACGTTCCCGTCGGATTATTAGGGTTACAAATCCATATGATACGTGTATGCTCATCAACTTGCGCAAGCATTGCCTCTAAATCATGTGTCCCCTCTTTTAAAGGCACTTCACGTACTTCAGCTTTTTCAATTACTGCATGATGACGGTATTGTGAAAATGTCGGCTTTGCCATGACAACATTTGTTCCTTCTTGTAACAGAGCACGACTAATCATTTGAATCACTTCATCTAAGCCGCTGCCAAATAAAATTTGTTCTCTTTTTACATGAAGATGATCTGCTAGTTTTTCACGAAGAGCATACGCTGCACCGTCTGGATAGAGCGCATATTGTCCATCTAATGATACCAAAGCTTCAGAAACACGTTTTGAACATCCGAATGGATTTTCATTTGATGCTAGTTTCACAATTTTAGATAACCCATATTGTCTCTTTACTTCTTCAATATTTCTCCCAGGCACATACGCTTTTAACGACAATAATTGCTCTTTTACCTTCATTCAAATTCCCCCTATCATTTTTGTAAATCGGGCCTTAGCTGCACCGCTTTCTCTAAATAGACATGGTAAATTTCATGCTGTTGTTTATTTGTCATAACCGTCATCATAACGCGAATACATTTCTCAAGAGCATTTGGAACTTCTATTTCTTGCATGCACATGACCGGTACATAGGACCAATCCTCAATACGTCTTAATGCAGCTGCTGGAAAACATGCATTTATATCTGTTGTTGTGGAAATTAATACAGATACAATATCAGCAGGAGAAACCCCATTAGTACTTGCCATTTCTTTCACTAAACGCTCGGTTGCAGTCAATATTTCCTCTATTTCATTGCAATCGACTGTAGTTGCGCCGCGAATTGCGCGAATCAAATAGACTCCTCCTCTCTTTGAAATGCTTCTAAAGCGGTTCGGACGGTCTCATCTGAAATAGATACGACATCCACTACCCCAATTTCCTGCATAAGGACCATACGAATTGTTCCACCATTCGCTTTTTTATCTTGTTTCATCAATTGAACGAGGCGATTCACATCAAGTTTACTTGGCATGCTCGGATAGCCATATGCAGTAAACCACCGTTTGATTTCCTTGTATTGAAGATCTTTTTCATATATTTGTTCACTTAAAAAGATGGCAAATAACATGCCGATTGCAACACCATCACCATGTGTGATGTTTCCATATCCCATCTCTTTTTCTAGAGCATGTCCAAGTGTATGTCCAAAATTTAAGTAAGCGCGAACACCTTTTTCAGTTTCATCCTCTGCAACAATTTTTGCTTTTACTGGAATCGCACGCTGCAGTGTATAAATTAACTTATCATCTCTTAAATCAGTTAATGTTTTCACTTCTTCGCGCAGCCAATGATATAATTCTACATCTCCGATAAACGAATGTTTAATTACTTCTGCAAAACCAGAGCGCCATTCTTTTTCTGGAAGAGAATTTAAAAACGGAGTATGGTAAATCACAGCTTCTGGCTGATGAAATGCACCAATCATATTTTTCCCAAGCGGATGATTGATTGCAACCTTACCTCCAACTGCACTATCATGCGCAAGTAACGTTGTTGGTACCTGTACAAATCGAATACCTCTCATAAACGTCGCCGCAACAAATCCCGCTAAATCTCCAATCATTCCGCCGCCAAGTGCAATAATAAGCGAATGACGATCTAGACCTTTTTCAAGCGCAAACGTTTGAACCGCATAGTAATTTTCAAACGATTTTTCTTTTTCACCGCTCGGAATCACAAATGAAAACACATCTTTTTCTAATTGCAAAATATTTTTCACTTCATCTAGATGGAATGAAGCTACCGTTTCATCAGAAATCAGTAGAATACTTGAAACAGCTGGTTTCATATTTTCTATAATCTTTGATAATTGTAACAATGCGTGATTTCCAACATACACATTATATTGTTTGGAACCTGTTTGAATCTGTATTGTCTTCATCAAAATTCCCTCACATATTCGTTATGTTTCTCAATATTTTCACGAATTAAATCAATGCGATCCATCCCGAATTGTTCAATCACAGCTGCAGCCAGCTCCCAAGCTACAACAGCTTCCGCTACAACACTTGCTGCCGGTACAGCACAGCTATCAGAACGCTCAATACTTGCTTGAAACGCTTCTTTCGTATCAATATCAATACTTTGCAGCGGTTTATATAAAGTTGGAATTGGTTTCATGACTCCGCGAACAACAACTGGCATACCTGTCGTCATACCGCCCTCTAATCCACCTGCATTGTTTGTACGTCTCGTATATCCATTATCTTTATCCCATAAAATCTCGTCATGGACAAGACTTCCCGGCTTATGAGCTGCCTCAAAACCAATCCCAATCTCCACACCTTTAAATGCATTAATACTCATGATTGCAGCTGCAAGTTTTGCATCTAATTTACGATCATAATGCACATAACTTCCAACACCAACTGGCATACCTTCTACAACAACTTCGACGATCCCTCCGATAGAATCTCCGTTTGTTTTTGCATCATCAATTGCTTGCATCATTTTCTGCGATGCTTCTTCATCTAGACAACGAACAGGAGATGCCTCTGTAATCGTTTGTAACTCTTCAATAGAGTCATACGACTGCTTCTCCGCTTTCACTCCTCCAATTTCAATTACATGCCCTGCTACTTTTATACCCAGTTCTTCTAAAATGCGCTTTGCAACAGCTCCAGCAGCTACACGAACCGTCGTTTCTCTAGCTGAAGAACGCTCTAATACGTTGCGCATATCACGATGACCATATTTAATCGCACCATTTAAATCTGCATGTCCTGGACGAGGTCGTGTAATTTGTCGTTTCATCTCTTTTGATTCTTCTTCTGTTAACGGCTCTGCTCCCATAATTTTTGTCCAATGTGTAAAATCACGATTTTCGACAACGAGCGTAATCGGAGCACCAATTGTATATCCATGACGAACACCACTTAAAATTTGAACTTGATCTTTTTCAATTTGCATGCGGCGTCCGCGACCATGCCCTTTTTGTCTTCTTGCTAACTCTGTATTAATATCATCCGCTACTAAAGATAAACCTGCCGGAATCCCCTCTAATATTGTTGTTAGTTGTGGTCCGTGAGATTCACCAGCTGTTATATATCGCATCGGTTACTCCCCTTTATTTCAGTATTTATGTAACACTATATCATAACCTCTATTGATTCGTAACTAAATAAGTACAAATTGAAAAAACGACATAAAAAACCGTTTTTTTAGGTGGATGAGAGCATTTGACCACGTATAGAACCGGTCAGTCCCTTTTCCTGCCACTTGCAATACGAAAACAAAGAAAACAAGTGCAGATCACTTTTTATTCTGCATAGCAATGACTTATGTATTAAAAAATCAAACTGGATTTACATAAATACGAAACAAAAAAAGCGCAAGAAGGAATGTAACCATCCTTTCTTGCGCTTTCCCACTATATTTTAAAGCGTTTACAAATTATTTCGAAATAATTAGTAAATCCACTCATTCATTGATCTAGAATACTCAACTAGCTCTTCTTTGTTAAAGAAAATACCAATTTCACGCTCTGCACTTTCAAGAGAATCTGAGCCATGAATAATGTTTTTCGCAACAGTTACTCCAAAGTCACCGCGAATTGTACCAGGTGCAGCTTCATTTGGTCTTGTTTTGCCCATCATGTTACGAGCTGTCTCAACAACACCTTCACCTTGCCATACCATTGCAAAAACAGGTCCAGATGTGATGAAATCTACTAATTCACCGAAGAAAGGTCTCTCTTTATGTTCAGCATAATGTTGTCCAGCAATCTCTGGTGTTACTTGCATAAGCTTAGCACCAACTAGTTGAAAGCCCTTTCTTTCAAATCTAGCAACAATCTCCCCAATGACTGCACGCTGTACACCATCTGGTTTTACCATTAAAAATGTTTTTTCCATAATAAATCTCTCCACTTCCTATTTATGTATGTAATTGTACATCCCCAAACACATAGTATCACCGTTATCAAAATTGTGCAACAGTTTTGAAATGGAGAGATTATTATTTTCTTCGAAAAACATTTAAAATTTACGTTTCCCTATATATTTTGCAACATTTTGCAATGCCAATTTCGCCTGACCACGAGGCAACGGCTTAATAACTTCTAATGCTTTATGTAAATATCTTTCACTAAATGCAAAAGCTTGATCAATTGCATTACTATTTTTGACCGCTTCAATAATTTCTTTCATTTCATCTGTAGGCGTATTTTCATTAACTCGAACAATTCTCTCGCGAAGTTTAGGATCTTCCATCGCATATAAAGCAGGAAGTGTAATATTACCTTGCAATAAATCTCCGCCCGCCGGTTTTCCAAGCTTTTCTTCTGTCGACACAAAATCTAATATATCATCAATAATTTGATAAGACATGCCAACAAAATAACCATACCAAAATAAACGATTCACTGTATCACGGCATGCACCAGATGCAATCGCTCCTAATTGGCAACTCGCGGCAATTAAAAGCGCTGTTTTTCGTTTAATACGACGTAAATACGTTCGTAAATTTTGTCCAAAGTCATACTTATCTTTAATTTGCTCAATTTCTCCTTTACACACTTCAAGAATCGTATGCGATAATGCTTTATGTACCTCTGGACTTTCTAAATTTGTAATGCACTCTAGAGACTTTGCAAATAAATAATCACCTGTATACATTGCAATGCGATCGCCCCAGTTTGCATTTACAGTCGCACTCCCTCTTCTTAAAAGAGCGGCATCAATTACATCGTCGTGCACAAGAGAAGCCATATGAATAAGCTCTAATGCAACCGCAACATGTTTAATTACATCAAGTTTATAATTTCCAAATTTCCCCGCAAGCAGAACGAAAACAGGTCGGATTCGTTTTCCACCGGCCTCAATCAGTTGCAACGCAGCTTCTTCAAGCAGTTGTTGCTCAGAAGCAACAACCACTTTTAACTCTTTCTCAATTTTATCAATATCCGATCGTAAAAAAGAATACATAAGTTGTAACTTCATATCGTTCACCTTAACCTAAAACTTCTTTTCTTTTTTTATCCCGCTTTAACGGGAAGTAAAACTCCCACCTCAAGGATTGTGAGGAAACAAAAAATAAAGATAGACGGGAGAGAACCGCCCATTAGAGCCCGATTGGTGATACCTTTCCATCGACAGGAAATAAAGTTCCTACTGATGATAATTTCACTTTACTTCGGCTTATAACCTAGGTGCATTGCTGCAACTCCAAAAGTAAACGACTTTACTCTTACTTGTTCAAGTCCAGCTTCTTCAAACATACGAGCCAATTCTTTCATTCCTGGAAATGTGCTTGCTGATTCTTGTAACCACGAATATTCTTTATAACTTTTAGCAAATAACTTTCCGAATAAAGGCATAATGTATTTAAAATATAAAAGATAACCTTGTCGAATTCCAATCATTGTCGGCTGCGATGTTTCTAAGCAAATAACCTTCCCACCCGGTTTTACAACACGAGTCATCTCTTTTAATACCTGCATATAATCTGGCACATTTCGGAGTCCAAATCCAATTGTGACATAATCAAACATGTCATCCTCAAAGGGTAATTCCATTGCATTACCATGAATTAATTCTACTTGATCCAATTGTAAAGCTTCCACTTTCTCTTTTCCAACCGAAAGCATATTTTTACTAAAATCTAATCCATATACTTTTCCATTGGAACCGACCGCATCAGCAAGCGCAATCGTCCAGTCAGCCGTTCCACAACATACATCAAGCGCTGTACTGCCAGGTTGAACGTCCATAATTTGCATCGTTTCTTTGCGCCATGTTTTATGTCTTTGAAAGCTAATAACTGAATTCATTACATCGTATCTATTGTATATCTTCTCAAATACGTCATGTACTCTTTCTTCTTTTGATTGTTGCATGCTTTTACCCTTCTTCCAACTGTAAAATTCAAAATACTCAAGTCGCCTCTTTCAATGTGGAAAAAAATGTTTCAATTCCTGTATCATCTTGCATCAAAATATCAATTTGACTTCGTATATTTTTTATCGATTCGTTGTATACGTTTTCCACTTTCGTTTTATCGTCAGAAGATAAAATCTTTTGAAACATCGTAAATACTGGCGACGATTCTTTCTTCAAGAATATTTGATACTCAGTTTGCAAACGAGCGATTGCCAACATATTGTTAATTGTTGACTTTACATGTGTCACTTGAAAATGATCACATGTTTTTTGTAAAAGAGCCGATTCAATCATCCCTACACTACTTAACATTTCTTCCATCGTTTCATATGTTTGCTGATATAACATAATTTTATGTTCATTAATCTGTTTAATACCTTCTGCCAACGCACGAATGAGTGTAATATCATGATTCATTGAAAGTAAATAATAGTATAGTCCGCTGTAATAATCCCCTGCTAATACTGTTAGTTGGCGCCGCTTATGAAACCCATCCGTCTCCTCTTTATTTGATACTTTCTCATGTGTATCTAAAGCAATTTGCACAAGCATAATGGTTACTACGTAATGTTCAATTTGCTCTCTATGTATGTTTGCACTTTTTAAAATGGAATATAAGAACGCTAATTTTTTTTCATCAATAACTGGTTCTTCAATATATTTTATAAAATAAGGATGGCGTAGTTTCTTATATAGCTGCTCCTTTATATCCGTAAACCCTCCGTAGATGTTACCCACAAAAATCACCCTTGTTTTCTAATTCATAAAATCTATTATAACACATTCATTCATTTTTCTATAAAGAAAACTTGACGAAACGAAACAAAGTAAAAATTGATCTTTATTTCCCCTTATTCTGGCTGTTAAATTGACATAAAGTGTAACTTCCATCAGTGGGGGTCTTATTTCCCGTTCATGCGGGATAAAAAAAGAAAAGCAGTCTCCTGCTTTCCTACTAATTCGTCTTAATAAAAGATAGAATCTCCGCACGTGCTGGTGCGTCTGTTTCTAACACACCACGCACTGCAGTTGTTACAGTTTTCGCACCAGGTTTTTTCACACCGCGCATTGTCATGCACATATGCTCTGCTTCTACAACAACCATTACACCATGCGGCTCTAACACTTCCATAATAGAATCTGCTACTGTTGATGTAATTCGTTCTTGTAATTGCGGTCGACGTGCAACTGTATCTACTGTACGTGCCAATTTACTTAACCCTGTTACTTTTCCACCACGTGGAATATATGCAACATGTGCAACGCCATAAAACGGAACAAGATGATGCTCACACATAGAAAAGAACGGAATGTCTTTTACCAATACAAGCTCTTCATGCTCTTCACCAAACACTTTATATAAATGTTCTTTTGGATCCTCATGCATACCAGAAAATACTTCTGCATACATCTTCGCAACACGTTTTGGTGTATCTAATACTCCCTCACGATTTGGGTCGTCCCCAATTGCTTCTAAAATAAGACGTACTGCATGTTCGATTTGCTCTAAGTTTACATTTGCCATCCGCTAGCCCTCCCGAATAAAACCTAAAAATACTACGAACACATTCTAGCATATATATGTTTTTAAAAGCAAAAAGAAGAGTTTCCAATAAGGAAACTCTTCTTCCCCAAAATATGTAAGGATTATTTAACCGCATCTTTTAGCGCTTTACCAGGTTTGAATGCAGGTACTTTGCTTGCCGCGATTTCAATCTCCTCACCAGTTTGTGGGTTGCGTCCTTTACGAGCCGCACGCTCACGAACTTCGAAGTTACCAAATCCGATAAGTTGTACTTTATCACCTTGCTTTAAAGCTTCTAAGATGGAATCAAAAACAGCGTCAACTGCTTTTGTTGCGTCCTTTTTAGAAAGGGAACTTGCTTCTGCAACAGCATTGATTAAATCTGTCTTGTTCATGCCATTCACCTCCTCCCAAAGATACGACTGTATAATGATCATAAAATGAGTCTTACCTTCATTTGTAGGCAATTTTTACAAATTCTATACTACAATGATGTAGATAAATCATTATCTAGGCCTATATTATACGATTCTCCTTTATAATTCAATATTTTTAAAGAAAATGTTGCCATGAAAATGCGAAAAACTGATGAAACTTGACAATCACCTATAAAGTATTAGATAATGACATTTTATTTTTCAAAGAAAAGCAAAAAAAGACTCCCAAATAAGGAGTCTTTCGATTATAAAATAATTGCTATTAAACCGCCTGATCCTTCATTTATAATTCGTTCTAACGTTTCTTTTAATTTATAACGAGCATTTTCTGGCATTAATGATAATTTTGCCTGAATCCCTTCTCGAACGATAGAGCTAAGTGATCGTCCAAAAATATCCGAATTCCAAATAGAAAGTGGGTCATCTTCGAAATCTTGCATTAAATAGCGAACAAGCTCTTCACTTTGTTTTTCTGTTCCAATAATTGGTTCAAATGTTGATTCCACATCAACTTTAATCATATGAATAGATGGAGCAACAGCTTTTAATTTCACCCCAAATCGCGATCCATGTCGAATAATTTCTGGTTCATCTAAACTCATATCTGCTAGTGCCGGTGCTGCAACACCGTATCCTGTTTGTTTTACCATTTTTAGCGCATCTGCAACTTGATCATATTCTGTTTTCGCGTGAGCAAAGTCAAGCATTAATTTTAACAAATGATCTCTACCACGAATTTCAACGCCTACCACTTCTTTTAAAATTTGATCATACAATTCATCTGGTGCATATAAATCTATCTCAGCAACACCTTGCCCCATATCAATTCCCGCAAGACTTGCCCGATCAATAAATTCATATTGACTAAATTGCCATACAACGCGGTCAACATCACGAAGACGCTTAATATCTTTTACGGTTTCTTGGACAGCCTCTTGATAGCTTTGGCGAAGCCAGTGGTTATCATTTAATACCATTACCCAACTTGGAAGATTTACATTTACTTCTAAAACAGGGAATTCATATAATGCCTCGCGCAGCACATTGTATACATCACCTTCTCTTAACCCTTCTACGCTCATTGCTAACACTGGAATATCATATTCTTCTACTAAACTTTGACGAAGTTGTTCTGTATCAGGATGATATGGCTGTACTGTATTAATAATCATAATGAAAGGTTTTCCAACTTCTTTTAACTCATTTACAACCCGCGCCTCCGCTTCAATGTAGTCGCGGCGCGGGATTTCTCCAATTGTTCCATCGGTTGTAATAACTACACCGATTGTAGAATGTTCTTGAATTACTTTCCGTGTCCCAATTTCCGCTGCTTCATGAAATGGAATTGGTTCTTCATACCACGGTGTATTAATCATACGTGGTCCATTTTCGTCTTCATATCCCTTCGCTCCTGGGACAGTATAGCCTACACAATCTACTAAGCGGATATTCACATCAAGTCCGTCATCAACATGGATAGAAACCGCTTGGTTTGGAACAAACTTGGGCTCTGTGGTCATAATTGTGCGCCCTGCCGCACTTTGCGGCAGTTCATCTTGTGCACGCTGACGATCCGAATCGTTTTCAATGTTAGGAATAACAACTAGCTCCATAAATTTCTTAATAAAAGTGGATTTTCCTGTTCGAACAGCTCCTACAACCCCTAGATAAATATCACCGCCTGTACGCTCAGCGATATCTTTAAAAATATCAACCTTTTCCAAGTGATTCCCTCCCTCAACATTTTTGGGAATAAATCATGATTATTCTTGTAGTTTGGACTGTACAGCATATGATTTTGTCCCAATTTCATATCACTATTTAAAAAGAACTTTTTGTATGCGATGCGAATGTTTCAAGAAGTAAAAAACCCTTCTTCTAGAACTTATTCGTTAGAAGAAAGGTTCATGACTTATCACTTAAAAAAAATTGGTTCTTTGTTCTTTACTGTATACGGCAAAGAATACACAGGGACAAATGGGGTATGTTTCACAAACAACTGGCGAATATCTTCTCCTTCTTTCACTTCATCACCATATTTTTGTAACATGTCGTATAAATCAATACGATAATCAATATACACCTCACCTTTCTCATCAATAACAAAAGGTAAGTTTTTACCGGAATACGGACTTTCCACTTGGGGAATTTCTTTATATCCCATTTTTTTATAGTCAAGCTCATACACACCATCTGTAATTACTTTTTTAAACGGTGGATATTGATGCTCATCACGATAGATTTGTAGTTTCAACTTTAGATCTCGAATTTGTTCAGCCATTCGAACATCAATTAATTTCACAGTTGGATTTGTTTCTACATCAACTAATACATACTGATAAATACCTCCGCTTTCAAAAGCATTCCCAGGTGGTTCTTGCATAAACCTAGGGGTAATCTTTTGAAAATCAATCGGGTATTTTTGATAGATTGGTGTATTCATATCGCGTGTTTTAATAGGCAATATATGATCATTTTGTTCTCTATATGTATTAACTGCTGTTTGCACTGCTTGTAATTGATCTTCATATGGTACTATATTTTGTTGTACCTTTTCTTTCGGATATAGACACCCAGATAACATACTAGTACAACATAATACGAAAATCATTAGTATTTTCTTCATCAAAAATCCGTCCTTTAGTTTCTATTGTTCAATTGGCCCGCTAAATACAACAAGAAAAATAATAAGCCCAGAAATAATCATACATGTATATGCAAATAAAGCTGTAAACCCTTTCAAAAACGAATTCTTTATTTTATGACGACTTAACAATATGAACATAACGGCAATAAACATAAGAGCCATTGCCCCCAAAGAAAACCACATCTTTATAAGTCCAACAGACATATATACACTCCTTTATTTTAATATGTTTTTCTACTATTTTAACAAATTATAACTTTTTAAAAAATATAAATAATTAATTTATTTAATTTAAACTGAAAACAAAACGAAACTCTCCTACTGAAAGGCCGGCAGTATGCCATTCACATATGATGAAACCATTAAAAAACCGAAGCACGAGACTTCTCCGCTTCGGCTGACCAAATATTCCCACAAACAGCTCATATTCATTCCTTCATCATATCGTATGCAATATATATAACAATGGTTTCTCGTACTTTATTTTTTAAACATTTTACTTAATGAGCTAAAATCGGTTGGCATGTTATTATTAATAATCGCATTTACAATTTGATCTTCTTTCTCTTTTGATACATCTCTTCCTGCCATTGCGGCAACTTGATGAATTAACTGACGTAATACTTGCTCATCTCGTAAATTTGCATTTTGGACAGAAGAAGCTAATTTAAAAATATCATCTTTTTTTACTTTCGATTCCTTTTCAATATTGTTGAATAAATTATTATCCACTTTATTCACCCTCTCTTGTAATCTACACTTCATGGTATGCAGAAAACAAAGAATGGTGAAAAGACCCAAAATAAGAAAAAGCTGCACAAGTGTATTTTTACACTTGTGCAGCTTTTCTTACAACAAATCTGGAATTTCTTCTACTTCGTGTTTGCGCACACGCCCCATCAGCGTTCCAACAGCATCTTTTACATTTTTCCCATTAAATAATACATCATATAAGGTAGCTGTAATCGGCATGTCTACATTCATTTTCTTTGCCATCTCATGTGCTGCTTTCGTTGTCCGCACACCTTCAACAACCATTCCCATATTATCTAACACTTCGTCTAACGAGCAACCTTTACCAAGCAGGTTACCAGCACGCCAATTTCGGCTATGGACACTCGTACACGTTACAATTAAATCTCCCATACCTGTCAAGCCAGCAAACGTTAAAGGTTTCCCACCCATTTTATGACCTAAACGAGCAATTTCCGTTAAACCACGCGTCATAAGTGCCGCCTTTGCATTATCACCTAAACCAAGTCCATCAGTGATACCAGCAGCAAGGGCAATAATATTTTTTAACGCTCCGCCAAGCTCAACCCCAACAATATCTGGGTTTGTATATACACGGAAATAACTATTCATAAATAAGTCCTGAACTTCTTCTGCTGCTTCCATACGCTTTGCAGCTGATGTAACTGTTGTGGCTTGGCGTAATCCAACTTCTTCTGCATGACTTGGTCCCGATAAGACAACAACATCTCGAATAAGATGTGCCGGAATTTCTTCTTCAATCACTTCCGAAATACGTTTTGAAGTTCCTGGTTCAATTCCTTTACTCGCATGAATCCATGTAATTGGCTGCGAAACAATTTCTTTCATATCTTTCAATACTTCTCTATATGCTTTTGTAGGTACAACGAGAAGTACTGTATCCACCCCTGCTAATGCTTCTTCTAAAGAAGAGTAAGCAACAATACTGGCTGGCAGTGTAATCCCCGGAAGATAACGACTATTTTCATGTTTTTCATTAATTTCATTCATGAGTTCTACTCGGTTTCCCCAAAGACGTACATCATGGCCGTTGTCAGCTAATACCATTGCTAACGCCGTTCCCCAGCTACCTGCTCCTACTACTGTGATTTTTTTCATAAAATCACATCCTCTCCATTAATCTCGTGCTCTTGCAATAATTTTAATCGGTGTTCCTACGAAGCCAAATGCATCACGCAGACGATTTTTCAAGAAGCGCTCATATGAGAAGTGCAGTAACTCTGGATCATTTACGAATACAACAAATGTCGGTGGTTTCACCGCGACTTGTGTTGCATAGAAAATTTTCAAACGTTGTCCATTATGTGTTGGTGTTGGATTCATTGCAACAGCATCCATAATCACGTCGTTTAATACGTTTGTTTGTACACGAATACTATGACTTGCATTTACCTCATTAATAACCGGAAGCAATGTATGTGTACGTTTTCTCGTTTTTGCAGATAAAAATACAATTGGTGCATAATCTAAAAATTGGAAGTGAGCACGAATATTCTCTTCGAATTCCTTCATCGTTTTCTCATCTTTTTCAACCGCATCCCATTTATTTACAACGATAATTACAGCACGACCTGAATCATGCGCATATCCAGCGATTTTTTTATCTTGTTCAATAATTCCTTCTTCACCATCTAAAACAACTAAAACAACGTCAGAGCGTTCAATTGCTCGAAGCGCGCGAAGTACACTATATTTTTCAGTACTTTCATATACTTTTCCTTTTTTACGCATTCCAGCAGTATCAATGATAACGTAATCTTGTCCATCTTTACTGTACGGAGTATCAACTGCATCACGTGTTGTGCCAGCTACATTACTAACGATTACACGCTCTTGACCAAGCAATGCATTAACCATTGACGATTTTCCAACATTCGGACGACCAATTAAACAGAATTTAATTGTTTCATCATCGTATGCGTCTTCTTCAATTTGCGGGAAATGTTTTGCTGCTTCATCTAATAAATCACCTAATCCTAAACCGTGTGTACCAGATATTGGGAATGGCTCTCCAAATCCTAACGCATAAAAATCATAAATATCGCTGCGCATCTCTGGATTATCTATTTTGTTGACAGCTAATACAACCGGCTTTTTAGAACGATATAAAATCTTTGCAACCTCTTCATCCGCTGCTGTTACACCGTCGCGACCATTCGTCATAAAAATGATAACATCTGCTTCATCAATCGCAACTTCTGCTTGTTGACGAATTTGTGTCAAAAACGGCTCGTCCCCAATATCAATTCCACCTGTATCAATAATGTTAAACTCATGATTTAACCATTCTCCTGCACTATAAATACGATCTCGTGTTACACCAGGAATATCTTCTACAATTGATACTCTTTCTCCAACAATTCTATTAAAAATAGTTGATTTTCCAACGTTTGGGCGTCCTACTATTGCCACTACCGGTTTTGGCATATACTTTCATCCTTTCTATTTGCTTCTGTTATTATGTAAAAAACCCTTCTTTGTGCAAGAAGGGATTTGCATTCCAGAATATTTCTCTTCATATCAAAACATCTCATATTATAGCACATTTCAAGAATGTTTCACAATAATATATAGGTTCTCTTGTAAGCGGTGTGCAATTCCATCTATAATCGCCTCTAAATTATTAGCAACAAACTCCATTTCTTCTACTGTCTCACATACAAATAATGGAGCGCCGCCACCGAATTTTTCTGGAATTGTTGTAATGACAGCAAGAATACATTTTTCTAATATCATCCTTTATCTCCCCTTCCTGTAGGAGCCTCAGAAGGCATATGAACAGCACTCTCTAACGTCGGAACATTTCCGATAATTTGGATAGCTTTATTCACATCTTGATCTTGCGGCAAAACAAACACACCTATTCTCCCATCATTTAAATCCCGTTTTGCAAGCGGTACAAGTGCTGGTGTTCCAGAATCTCGATAAATACCAAGCGCAACAGACATATCATGCAAAATCGCTTGTCTTTGCCCTAAATTCGCTAATGTTATTTTTGCATCAATAGACTTTGGTTTCAAAATAAATCCCATACCATACTTCATAATTTCTTTTTGTCTCGCTGGTAAACCAATATTCATAATATAAATATTATCTACATAAAGACCAGCTCCTTCAAAATGCGGTGGCACATGTTCAATTTCAACGAGATCTCGCAGCCGTTTACCAGACATTAACTTTTTCACAACAAAGAAACTTATTATTCCAGCTAAAATACCAGCGTACCACGATTTAAAACCTAAATAAGCAAAGGTGCTTACAAAAGACGTTAACATCGCTAAATAGTTACGGCTCTCAAACACAAGTGCAATTCCTTCAATATATGTATTACCCCGAGGGACAAGCTCATATCCGTCTAGCTGCTGCAATGTATTACGCTCCATATTACGCACATCACGAAACTGCGATGCCGCTAATGTCAGAAATGTAATAGCGGAAAAATCTTTCTTCAAAATAGATGGGATTGCAACTGCCCCAAGGGCAGATGCAGTAATTCCCATAGCGATATGAATAATCTTGCCATGCAAGCGAGTTGGATACTGCCTTGTATCAGTTTGAAGCATTAAAATTCGTGTAACTGTTCCAACAATTACTCCAAGTAAAATAGCCGATGTATATGAGTTCATAAACTACCCTTGCCCCTCCTTCACTTGTTTTTGCTTAAATTGCCCTGTGTATGTCATTATTTTTCCAACGCTATATAGAAGACTAAAGAACATTGTGGACACAGCAATCATATTAAAAAACTGCAAGCTCCCCAGCTGATACGGAAAATTAAGGTTCTTTAAAACAAAAGCTACAAACACTTCACCTTGCAAAGCCCCTACATATAATCCCCATATACGTAACAGACGGTCTCGATGCAATAAAATAGATGTATAAACGAGAATACCACTTAACATCCATGTACGATTTATAACAATCCAAATCGGATCGTATAATTCTATTAAGGAAAAACTTGTATATAGCATTGCGATTATAAGCGCACAAAGTAAAGTATAGATTTTTTTCCATACTGAATATACTGCAATTCCAGTAAATGAAATTCCGCCCAGCAAAAGAGCATTTGCTGAGATTGTGAAAGAAGAAATTGAAATCATTGTTTGCGAACAACTAATAAATAATAAAATGGCAGCACTAACATAAAGTCTAAACGTATCTTTTTTCAAAAAAAATGTTGCAACAATCCATCCCATCCACGCTAAAAAATAAAAATAACTTCCTGCCAAGTTATCACCTCCTATTATTTCCATTATGGGAATTTTTCATGAAAAATAATCCTGTTTTACAGCTGCATATTTTTAAAAATAACAGCAACACTTTGTACTAAGGAGGTGGGGACACCATGGGTAAAGATCGTCAAGAAAAAAAATTAAAACAATCGCGACGTGTGGAATCTGACCGCAGTCAGTCACTACAATATCCGGGCGCAACAGGATTCGATACACCAGAGCAAGCGCGAAAACAAAATCAACATTAAAACAAAAACAGCCAACGCGATGTTGGCTGTTACCTTTTTTCGTATATTGACATTTACTTTATAATTCCTTCTTCTGTCGCTTTCTTTATTGCTTCAACGCGATTTGATACATGAAGCTTTGAATAAATATTAATAATGTGCGTCTTAACTGTCGAAATAGATATGCACAACCGTTCACCAATTTTCTTATTTGACGCCCCGGTTGCAAGAACCTTTAGTACTTCTAGTTCTCTATTACTTAAAATAAAATTCTCCTTATCATGATTTCCTAACTGTAATAACGTGTTTAAAAACTCCCTCTCTCTCTCATTTAAATCTTGCAATCGTTCTTCTTTTAATAACAACAACAATGTTTGAATTTGTTTATCTATCCTTGTATAAGGTAATAAAATGTGATTTTCATAACTATAATGAACCGCTTCTCGTAATAAATTTAAAAGCTCTCGCTTATGCTTTTGCATATCATTTCCTAAGATAAGAACTTTTAATAATAACGCTTCTATTAATAGTACTTTCATTTTATGTTTCCTTGTAAATTCTGCAATTTCATCAAGTAACTGTAACGATTCTTGTATGTTTCCTTTCTGCAATAAAATCTGAGCATATAACATTTTATCTTCATTTCGTAGTTTCTTTTTTTCTTTTTTTTGTTGATACATGACAGAAAATTGATCTAGTTGCTGCACAAATTCCTCATCAACATGGATTGCATATTTTAGTAAGGAGGATATAAACAACTCATTTTGATATGCATCAAATGTTTGTAACTTTTGAATCGTTTCTTTCGCTTGCTGCTTATCACCTTTTAGAAATTGAAGTTCCATTACATTATATAAATAAGCTTTTCCTAAAGCAGCTTCGTCACCTTGGACATGTTGTAGTGATTTTTCAGCCTTATCCAATTGTAAACGCTTTAAATAAATACCTGTAATTCCAATATGACAAGTTACTGTGAGAGTTGATAAAAATGAATGTTGTTCAATCACCTCAAAAAGCTGATTATATAACCTCTCACACTCTTTTAAATCTCCTAATTCCTCTTTAATCTGGCATAAAGAACTTAAAATGCCCATTTTGACATATGGATTTTTCATTCTCTTCTCAAGCATAGACGCTTTATCAAGCACATATAGTGCATCCTTGATTCGTTCCTGAAACCACAGAAAAAATGATAATTCTACATAAATAATTGCCTTCGTTACATCACTTATATCCATGTCTTCAATTTCATTTATAAACAAAACATCTAATTGTAAATTTTCTTCCTCAATTAAAGCCTTGCAAAATTCGAATACCTTCCAAGGATGATGACCACTTTCTCCTTCGTACACGACATTTAATATTTTTGTGCACTGCTCAAACTCCATATTACAATAATGGTAAAAAATGAGTTGAAACGCCATCTCTTTATTTTGCACAATACACATTAACGGAATATGTCGCAAATAGCTCCATCCCTGTGGATTTTGTCCGTGTATTTCAATTTTTTTCAAAGCAGATTCATAACACTGCATCTCTAATAACTGTTTTATACATTCCTCAAAATCACCGCATCGTTCATATACTTCTGCCGCTCGTAAACGTAACTTCTTTTGTGTCTCCACTTCTAACCGCTCAAAAGAATGTTGTAAAAACTGCTGAAAAATCGCGTGATAGCGATATATCCCACGATCTTCGTCAAGATTAATTATAAATAAATGTTTTTGAAATAGACGTGTAATCATTTCTTTTGTACCCTGTTTTTCCAACAATTCATCACAAATTTCCTCATTAAAATAACTTAAAATAGATGTTTTTAAGAGAAAGTCTTGCTCTTCTTCTTCCAGTGCCTCTAAAATCTCTTTCGATAAATAAGCAATCATATATTTATTCAACACTTTCATATGCTGCATACAATCATTTTTATGATAAGAGCGTGCAAGGGCAATTAACTGAAGACCACCAATCCATCCTTCCGCCAATATATTCATATCATGAACTACTTCATGTTTCAGATCCATCTTCAATGTATATCTAATAAATTGAAAGCCTTCATCTGCTGAGAACTTTAGTTCTTCTTCTCCAATTTCTAATAATCTTCCTGAAATAAGAAAATCCCCTACATAAAAATCAGGTTCTTCTCTCGTTAATAAAACAATATGAATATTTTCTGAGGAATGCTTCAAAAAATATTCCATTGTCTTATTAACATCAACATCCGTTATATAATGGAAATCATCAATAACAATCGTAATATCATCTTTTATACTTAATATATTAATCAAAGCAACAATTATACGCTTCATATCATCCTTATGCATAATCATCTGAAATAAAGAAAAAATCTCTTCTATTTCCTCTATATATACCCGCAAGCTCTCTAACATATAGTACCAAAAGGAAAATACATTATTATTCTCTTTATCTAGAGTAATCCACACAATTGCAACCTCTGGATTTTCTTTTACAAATGAAGATAGTATAGTAGTTTTCCCACTACCAGCCGAACCTTTTACAACTACAAGTTTATAATCGTGCAATGTTTCTAATTTTTCTAGCAGTTTCTCTCTACGAACATAATTTTTCCGAGGTGTTGGAGTCATTAATTTTGTAGAAATGATGTGAACTTCTCTCTTCATTTCATCACCTTATCATTTGCTTTATGCATTTTATTTCCATTTTATATGGTTTGCATAGCAAATATCAATATCTCCCTACCTGTACTCGCTTTTTACAAATGATTATACTTAACACAAAAAATAGCAAGACAACAAAACATATATACGTAATTGCTCCTCCATACCGTGCTATATTATAGCCATTTTCAACTCCATCAATAAATGTAAGATACTGTTTTTGCGGCAAAATCCGCACAAACCAATCAACTATCCCATCATTTTGTTTTAAAGCAAAAAAGGATCCTGACAGAATAGAAGTAAAAACAATAATAGAAGAAGATAACATCATTGTATTATCAGTAGTTTCTATAATTGTACTCATAAATAACGCAAAAGATGTTGCAATCATAACAAGGATAGCCAATAAATAACTATATTCTAAAAAGCTGAATCCTATATCTACTTGAAACATTACCTTTTCGACTATTAAAATGAGAAAGGTTGGAATATATACAATAAGAAATGTAAAAAGATACTGAGCAAATAAATAATTACTAATACGTATAGGAGAAGATACAATACGGGTAAAGGTACGATTTTCCTTATCTTCTGTAAAAAAACTCATAAACATAATATTCTCTAATAATACAAACATACAAAGATAACCTAAAATATTCGTACCTACTTTTCTCAGTTCGTCTTGATGAAACGAACCAATGCTTTTTTGTTGAAATACCATCTCGACTTTTTCTTTGAAATTATGTTCTTTAAGTGTCTTTACCTCTATTTGTCCGTTCTCTTTCGGAATAACTGCTGCATCATATTTTTTCATTACAAATTCAGACATACTTGGAATTTTATTTGTGTTTTTAATATTAAACCCTTCTACATGTATATTACTCCTACCCTCTTGTGTTACATAAGCGATATTCCCTTTCATTTCAAATTTGGAAGTAAAGAAAATAGCAAGTGATATAGAAATAAACGTAAGGAGGATTGTTAACAATATATAATTCTTTTTACTAATAGCTCGCCGGATATTATGACGAAAAACAATAAAAATCTCGTTCATACATAATCCTCCACCTTAAATAGAAATTTACAACCAACCAACCCAAAACAAGTTAACACAATTAAAACACTTCCTGTTGTGAGAAAAAAGCTAAAATCTTGATCATATATAATCTTCATTACACATTCTATAACCCACTTTACTGGTGAAATATACGATATTGTTCGAACGGTGTCTCCTAGTCCATCGAGAGAAAAGAATACTCCTCCTAAAATTGCAAAAGCGTTATTTAACAAACTTAATATTTTATTCGTTACTTCTTCGCTTTTAAACATACAGCAAAATAATACGCCGATAACCGCTGATAAAAAATTAAATAACAACACGATTATAATGACATAGCCAACATTTTCCCCTCCAAATATTACATGCAGACTTATATGAGCCACATACATGACAAACAAATAACAAACAGACGTAAAAGTAAATGTAGCCAAAATTTTTGACAAATAAAGATAAGAAAGATGAATCGGACTATACATAACTCGTAAATTACTATTTTTTAGTCTTTTTTCCATAAAGCTATTAGAAGCAGTCATAGACACATTCAAAATACCATATATCAAAATCGTAACACCGTAATAATCATAAGAGGTAATACCACTTTCTCCATAACTCCCATTACTTAAATAGCCAAAAATCAATATAAACAAAATTGGAGAAATTGTATTCGTTAGTAAAAGGACTGGATTCATAACAATATTAACTACATCGCGTTTATATAACACAAAGAAGCTCATCATTTTCACCTTCAATCTCTTAATTTTCTTCCCGTTAACTGTAAAAATACTGTTTCTAAACTTGCACTTTCACTCATAATATTTTTCACTTTCATTCCTTCATTTACAAGAAGTGTAATAATTTTATCCAAATTTTCCACACCTTTTAACACTACAACTTCTATTACTCCATCTTTTATTGTTACTTCTTTCATCCCTTCAATTTTAAAAAAACTTTCTTCTATCCCTGCTGTTATATGTTCACATTCTATGAAATAACGTTCTTCATCTGCAATATGTTTCTTAAGCGCTTCTTTTGTTCCTTCTGCAATAATCTCACCATGATCCATAATGATAATTCTTGTTGATATCTCTTCTACCTCTTCCATATAATGCGTTGTATAAATAATTGTAGATCCTTGTTCTTGTAATTGTTTGATTGACTGTAAAATATGATTTCGAGATTGCGGATCAATCCCAACTGTCGGTTCATCCATAATAATAACTTTTGGTTTATGTGCAATCGCACACGCTATATTAAGCCTTCTTTTCATTCCACCTGAAAAAGTTTTCGGTTTTTCATTTTTCTTATCAAGCAGTCCAACAAATTGCAATGCTTCATCTACAGCTTGTTGCAATTGCGTTCCTTTCAAACCGTAAAGAGCAGCAAAAAACGCTACATTTTGTTCCGCCGTTACCTCTTCATAAATCGCTAAATCCTGTGGCACAATACCGAGGTTTCGCTTTACATATCGTGCATGTTTTTTTACATGTTTTCCTTCAAACAAAATTTCTCCTTCATCGTACTGTAAAATGGTTGATAAAATATGAATAGTCGTACTTTTCCCAGCGCCATTTGGACCAAGGAAACATAAAATTTCTCCCTCTCTTACATCGAATGAAATACCATTTAATGCTTTATAATGTGCGTAACATTTTTCTAACGCTCTCACCTCAATTAACTTTTTCATATCATCCGCTCCTTTCTTCCTCATTGTATGGATTTTATAAACAAAAAAAATCAACCGAATGGTTGATTCATTCGGTTGATTTTTATCTCACTATTCGTAGACAGTAAGCCCCCCACTGATGGAAATTTCACTTCATCTTAACTAAGATGTATTTCAATTAGCGCCTACTATATATTGTTGTATCAATCCCACGCTGGGTAAGCCAATGGTATGTATCACCATTAATAACAATTGGCACTCGTTGAAGCTCAGCGATTGTTCGCACCCCCAGCGCTGTCATGATAAACTTTAAATCTGTATGTAATACTTCTATTTCTTCTATTAATTTCTCAATACCTTCATTCATCAGTATTCGTAAAAAATGACCGGCAAACGCCACAGCCGATGCTCCTAATGCTAAAGATTTCGCTACATCAAGTGCTGTTTGAATACCACCTGATGCAATAATAGAGAGGTTTTTTTGTGTAGAGGATGCTTCAATTAAAGATGAAACAGTCGGAATGCCCCACTCATTGAAATAAGAAAGCACTCTCTGCCTTCTTTCATTTTCAACCGCAGCAAAGTTTGTGCCGCCATAACCACCAATATCTATAGTAGAAACACCAACACCGGCTAAATTCTCTACTGTTTCTTTACTCATGCCAAAACCAACTTCTTTTACTATAACAGGAACAGAAGAATACTTTACAATTTGTTCGATTCTCTCTAATGCACCTGTAAAGTC
Organism: Bacillus sp. S2(2024); assembly: GCF_050474045.1. NCBI lineage: Bacteria > Bacillati > Bacillota > Bacilli > Caryophanales > Bacillaceae > Bacillus > Bacillus sp. S2(2024). The sequence continues at coordinate 1,132,953 of NZ_JBFLUS010000003.1, read as the reverse complement.
TCTATCGCCTTCTGGCATTGTCAATTCTTGAATGACGTTCAAATGAATTTGCAACGCATTTGCTTCAAGCATATCAACAGCTCGCTGCGCTTGTTCTACTGTTGCTTCGCTTCCTAAGTTTGCGATAACAATTCCATTCGGATTCACTTTTCTCACAATTTTATAAGATGCAGCTTCATTGGGATCTTTTAAAGCTGCCATTTGCGAACCAACAGCCATCGCAAGCTGATGCCGATGCGCTACCCAGGCTAGTTGTTCGTTAATATGTAGTGTGTGCTCTCCGCCACCACCAGTCATCGCATTGATAAAAATCGGCGAACTTAAAGAAAGTTCGCCGATTCCTGTTTGAAATGATATACTTTCATAACTTATATTTGGTAAGCTTTGATGAACAAAAGCAATGTCACGAAAGCCATGTGTACGAGACTGTCCGGTAGAAAGAGCATACTCAATATGTTCTAATTTACGCTTTGCTCTTACCACACGTATCCCTCATTATTTCTTTAATTTTTTTAGCTGTTCTCCAATAATATCACCTAATTGGAATGTTGCAGAATCAGAAGATGGTTCATATTTACTGTAATCTTCTGTTACATTATTTTCTTCAAGTGCTTCTTTTATACTTAAGGAAATACGTTTTTCTTCTGAATGAACTTCTAACACCTTTACTTTTACGCCTTGTCCGATTTCTAATACTTCATTCGGATTTTTCACATGACGATTTGCAATTTGCGAGACATGTACAAGTCCTTCTACGCCAGGAAGAATCTCAACGAATGCCCCGAAAGTAACAAGACGTTTTACTTTCCCATCTAATATATCGCCTGCTTTTACTTGATTTGCAACATTCCCCCAAGGTCCTGGCTGTGCTGCTTTAATAGATAGAGAAATACGCTGTGTATCAGCATCAACAGATAAAACTTTTACTTTTACAGTTTGTCCCTCTGCTAATACATCAGATGGTTGTTCTACACGATCATGAGAGATTTGTGAAATATGAACTAAACCATCCACACCACCAACATTTACAAACGCTCCAAAATCAGTTAAACGTTGTACCGTTCCTTCTACAATATCTCCTTCTTTTAAAGAAGAAACCGCTGCTTTTTTCTTCATTTCTAACTCTTGTTCCACCACTGCCTTATGAGAAAGAATAACACGATTTTTCTCACGATCTAATTCTACAATTTTTACTGCCAATGTTTTCTCTTTATAATCAGTAAAATCTTCAACGTAATGCACTTCTACAAGTGAAGCTGGAATAAAACCACGCACACCAAGGTCAACAACTAGACCTCCGTTCACGATATCTTTGATTGTTACATCGAACACTTCACCTGATGTAAATTTCCCTTGTAATACTTCCCATGCTTTTTCTGCATCTACAGCACGCTTAGATAACACTAAGTCATCATCTTCTAATTTAATTACTTTTAACTCAAGAGTTTGTTCTACTTCTACAACATCGCCTGCTTTTTCAATATGGACATTCGCCAATTCACTAATTGGAATGACACCATCAGTTTTGTACCCGACATTCACAAATACTTGCTTGTCTTCGACTTTTGTTACTGTACCTGTAACAATATCACCTACTTGTAACGCCTTTGTGTTCACAACTTCTTCATTCATTTTTTCTACCATGGAAATACCTCCCTACTGAAATGGCAAAGCATCTTTATGTATATACGAAATGGAAACAATAGCTTCCATTTGCATGTATGTAAAATATTTAGAAAATACCCTCTTTTACTAACTTCTAACAAATTGACGAATTTGTCAAGAAAATTGTCTCATTAATCAATCGAAAGAATCGTACATTTTTAAAAATAAAAATAAGGAAAGAGGATAACCTCTTCCCTTATTTTGCGAACGTTTCCGATACAATATCCATAATCTTTTGAACTACTTCTTCAATAGACAAAGACGTTGTATCTAATTCCGTTGCATCCTCAGCTTTCTTTAATGGAGATACTTCACGTTCAGAATCTAATTTATCACGGCGTGCAATTTCTTCTTTTAGTTGTTCTAAATTAGAAGGAAATCCTTTTTGTGTGTTTTCTAAATGTCTTCTCTCTGCTCGTTCCTCAACAGAAGCTAACATAAAAATTTTCACTTCCGCATCCGGCAATACATGCGTGCCAATATCACGTCCATCCATAACAACGCCGCCTTTTTCTGCTAGCGCTTGTTGACGACGCACCATTTCTTCACGAACGAGGCGATGTCTTGCCACAATTGATACACGATTTGTTACGTCTGGTGTACGAATCACTTCTGACACATCTTGCCCACTTAAAAAGACAAGTTGTACATTTTCTCCATGTTGAAATTTAATATCTATATTTTTTATGACTTCCATTAACTTTTCTTCATTCTCAATATCAACACCTTGCTGCAGTGCTGCATACGTTACTGTGCGATACATTGCACCCGTATCAATATAAACATAAGAAAGTTTTTTAGCAACAATTTTGGCAACCGTACTTTTACCTGCAGCTGCAGGACCATCAATTGCAATCGAAATTCGTTTGTCCATTGTAACACCCCATTTTTCACTTATAAAAACAGAAGGAAAAGCAGGTACGTCTCCCCCTGCTTCTCTCATAATCGTTTCACTTTACATTAACAGGCAGTAAAAGCCTGATTGGTTGAATGAACGATCGACGTGGAGAAAAATTCTCCTACAAATAATCGTTTCAATTTATTCCGTTTCAAGTCCTCAACCATTGTAGCATAATCCTCCTTAGAAGCAAATGAAAAACCTATTCATTCACCTCTAAAATTTTTGTCATAAACCCTTTTGTTACACCTTCATAATATACAACTTTTGATAAATATTTCGCTATATGGTCTTGGGTTAAAAGTAATTGGACAATACATAAACAAAGACATTGTACAATAAGGATACGAATTAAGATCTTCTCTATTTTCTTCAAATTTCACATCTCCTTTTACTTATTATCTCGCTACTTTTCGTCGGTAACTCTCACTTCAAGATTTTGAGGAAATAAAGCAGATAGGTCATAAATAACTGCTGACATACGTTCGAATGGCGAGAGTTTTCCATTAGTGAAGAAGACCGCTTCCAACTCACAAAAACTTCATTTTATCACGTACTAAAGGGCACCCGAAGATTATGAAAAACCAGAGGATATATGGGAGATGGCTGCTTGTATGAGCTCGACTAGTTCAACTAACCAAGCGCCAGAGATGAAGCTTCCACTATTAAATATTTCACTTTATTTTCATTTTGATAATCTCTTATAAGTTTTATACTTTTCCATTGTCGAACTCGGTCAAATCATGTTATGTTCTTAATGTATTTTCATTGATTGGAGAGGGGCAAAGGCATTGAAAAAAATTCTTGTTTTACACACAGGTGGAACAATTGCGATGGAAGAAGATAAAGAAACTGGAGTTGTTCAACCAGGTGCGCAAAATCCACTTTTAAAATTCATTCCAAATTTAGAAGAAGATATCGATTTAATTGTTGAAGATGTCTTTCATCTTCCATCTCCTCACATGACACCAAATGAAATGCTACAATTGCAAGTCATGATTGACGAGAAGGTTAAGAACGATAACATGCAAGGGGTTGTCATCACACACGGAACGGATACATTGGAAGAAACAGCTTATTTCCTTGACTTAACTGTACAAGCTGATGTACCAATTGTCGTGACAGGGGCAATGCGTTCAAGTAATGAATTAGGTGCTGATGGTTTATATAACTTTTTGTCAGCTGTTAAAGTTGCTAGTAGTGAAGAAGCAAAAGGAAAAGGTGTCCTTGTCGTATTAAATGATGAAATTCACTGTGCAACGAATGTGACAAAAACACATACAAGTAACGTGGCAACGTTCCAAAGTCCGCAATATGGTCCAATTGGCATGGTAACGAAGCGTGGTGTTGTCTTTCACCAAGCATTAGTACATCACGAAAAATATGCGGTTACACAAATTACAAAAAACATTGTTATATTAAAGGCATATGCAGGTATGGATGATACGTTATTATCTGCAATTGAGCAGCTTCCCGTTGACGGAATTATCATCGAAGCACTTGGACAAGGAAACTTACCGCCACGCACACTTCCTGCACTGCAACGTTTAATAAATAAAGGTATTCCAGTTGTTCTTGTTTCTCGCTGCTTCAACGGAATTGTTCAAGATGTATATTCTTATGAGGGTGGCGGCAAACATTTGAAAAACATGGGCATCATCTTCACATATGGTTTAAATGCTCAAAAAGCACGTATTAAGTTGCTCGTTGGACTAGAAGTAACAAATGAACAAGCAAAGATTCAAGCCATGTTTAGACATTAAAATACGATTGTAACAAAAACCACCTCTGTCTAATTCCTAAAACTACGAATTAGACGAAGGTGGTTTTCATTTTTCATTACTCAAGTAAAACTTCCATCAGTGAGGGGATTTCTTCATCCCCCGCCTATCTTCTTCACTTTTCTCTCAATCTTGAGGTGGGGCTTATTGCCCACGAGTAGCGGGATAAATTTTTACTGTTCACGTTCTGCAATAATTTTCGCAATCGCGTCTCCATGAAATCTTCCATTTTCTATAAAAATTTCATTCGCATTATTACCAGCAGCAATTACACCAGCAATAAAAATCCCTTTCACATTCGTTTCCATCGTTTCCTCTTTATATAGGGGTCTTCCTGTTTCATGATCAATTTCTACGCCCATTTTCGTTAAAAAACTATGATCTGGATGATAGCCTGTCATCGCAAACACATAATCATTTGCAATCATGTACTCTTCATCTTCTACTGCATACATGACTGTAGATTCCATAATTTCTTTTACATGTGCTCCAAACTCCATTTTTATCGTACCTTGACGAACTAACGCTTCAAATTCTGGTAAAATCCACGGTTTAATACTTGGAGAATAAACTTGACCCCGATATAAAACAGTCACACGTGCTCCACATTTTACAAGTTCTAACGCCGCATCTACACTTGAATTCTTTCCTCCAATTACTACAACATCACGATCAAAATAAGGATGTCCTTCTTTGAAATAATGCGCTACTTTTTCTAACTCTTCTCCCGGAACATTCATATAATTAGGATTGTCATAATATCCAGTTGCGATAATAACATATTTTGCTTTATACTCCTCTTGCTTTCCGTCCCCTTTTATTGTTTGAACAAAAAAGAAACCCTCTTCTTTCTTTACCTCTTCCACCCGTTCAAACGCGTTCACACGTACATGTTTCCGTTTTACTACTTCACGATAATACGCTAATGCTTGATTCCGGACAGGCTTACGATTTTCTGTAATAAAGGCAACTCCACCAATTTCTAGCTTTTCACTAGAAGAAAAAAACGTTTGGTGCGTTGGATAATTATAAATTGCATTAACAATATTTCCTTTTTCAATTACAAGTGGATTAATCCCAACATTTTGCAGGGCAATTGCTGCTGCTAATCCACATGGTCCGCCTCCGATAATAATTGCTGTTTCCTTTTGCATATAAGGCTCAACTCCTAGTCTTCTGCTCTATCTATTCAAATAAAAAATTACAAAACAAGAAAAAACCTACTTTTAGCAGTAGGCACCTATCTTTATTGTATTCATTTTTCATATATTTGTCATCTATACGATACGTACATACGATAGACGTCCGCTAAAAATTGTCGAAAAGGTATACCCTGATTACTTAATACATGTTCGGGATCAATTTTACGAGCAGGATCAAGCTTCTTATGCGAAACAATATCTGTCTTTGGATTTAAACCAAAATTATGGCACAAATATGCATGATACCAAGTAAAACGCGTATATGCATTCCAAAAATTTATATTTCCACCGTAGCAAAGTTCAACACCAATTGCTGCACTATTAGCATTGTAACCATATATGTCATTATCTGTCGGAACATTGTACCGAACATGATAGGCTACCTCATTAATCGGAATAATCTCTAGTATAGTTTTATCATCAATAAATGTATGAGCTGAAGCTTTTGGTTGCACATCATTAAAGTAGTCTCGATTTCCAATTGCATTACTGCCTGGATTTCCTGTATCATGACTGACAATAAAACGAACTTTTGAAAGTCGAATACCGGGCCGAGAGCCTCCATGTTTAATATAATTTCGCTGTATAGGAAACTTCGCCATTCACATCATCTCCGCTCTAATAAAATTCTCTTTCTAATCTTATATGTATTCAGATGATGCGTCCCTATCGCAAACATTATTATCAAAACAGAAAATCCATCATATTTGAAACAAATATCATAAATAACAGTATACTTATTGCCACCGTATAAAAACCATAAAACCAAATTTCATCTTGTTTCGTTTCTAAACCAAAAAAACGATTCACTTTATGTAAGAAAGAAGAGCGTTTCACATGCTTCTTACGTAAAACTTCAACTCGCTCCATTACATGTATTGGCATCATAAAACGTTGTTCTGCAGTCGTCTTCATTATAATCTCTCCTTTATCTGATTGGTGAGAGCTTCCCATCAATAAAGGATGAAGAAACTCTCCACTAATGAGAAGTTCACTTTATTTCGTTTCCATTTTTTCCATCTAAGGAGAGTATAGCACAAATGTTCTGTTAGAACAAGCGTTCTCTTGATGTTTTTACAAACTCACATAACCCATAAGCAATACAACTAGTACCCCACAACTGCGATGACCAGTCCTCAACTAATAATCAATCGGACTTTTACGGGCAATTTATCCCCACCTAACTTCTATGCTTTCACTATATTTTAAGGTGAGGATATCACACTGTCCGTTATACCCTAGGTAGATGCTTCCCATCGTATCTGAACAAGCCTTGTCTTGTCCGATTGTTTTTCTTCTAATCTCTCTTCTAAATCAACAATTCACTGTTCTAATTCATCCACCCGCTGCACCCGGATCAATTCACACCTTCTATTCCCATTCCCCTTTCTTCAACCTTACTCAGCCATGTGCAGGCTAAACCTTCCATTCAAAATCCAGCGAAAACAAAGGAGATGAGCTAGTCTGCACCCGAGTGATAAGAGCTTTCCGCTAAAGAGAAAGAAACCTGATGGAAATTTCATTCTATCTTACAATATAATTACAACAAAAAACCGCAACTTCCTTTACAGGAAATTGCGGTCTGCTTCATCAATAATCGGTTTATACCCAACCTCTGAAGCGGCTTGCTTCTGCCATTTTACGAACACCAACCATATAAGCTGCTAAACGCATATTCACTTTGCGAACTTGCGCTGTTTCGTAAATAGAATCAAATGAGCTTACCATTACTTTTTCTAAACGAGCTTCTACTTCTTCTTCAGTCCAGTAGTAACCTTGATTATTTTGTACCCATTCAAAGTAAGAAACTGTTACGCCACCAGCACTTGCTAATACGTCTGGAACAAGTAAAATGCCACGCTCTGTTAAAATTTTTGTTGCTTCTAACGTTGTAGGGCCATTCGCTGCTTCTACAACAATTTTCGCTTTAATATCCGCTGCATTTTCTTCTGTAATTTGATTTTCAATTGCAGCTGGTACTAAAATATCACAATCTAGTTCTAATAATTCTTTATTTGAAATTGTATTATTAAACAATTTTGTTACCGTACCGAAGCTATCACGACGGTCTAATAAGTAATCGATATCTAAGCCGTTTGGATCATGAAGTGCACCGTAAGCATCGGAAATTGCAATTACCTTCGCTCCTGCATCGTGCATAAACTTCGCTAAGAAACTACCTGCATTTCCGAACCCTTGTACAACAACTCGCGCGCCTTTAATATCAATACCACGTTTTTTAGCTGCTTCGCGAATACAAATTGTTACACCCTTTGCAGTCGCTGTTTCACGGCCATGAGATCCCCCTAATACAAGCGGCTTTCCTGTAATAAATCCAGGTGAGTTAAATTCGTCAATACGGCTATATTCATCCATCATCCATGCCATAATTTGTGAATTTGTAAATACATCTGGAGCTGGAATATCTTTCGTTGGACCTACGATTTGGCTAATTGCTCTTACATAGCCACGGCTTAATCTTTCTAGCTCACGGAAAGACATTTCACGTGGATCACAAATGATACCACCTTTACCACCACCATACGGCAGATCAACAATACCACATTTTAGGCTCATCCAAATAGAAAGTGCCTTTACTTCATTTTCCGTTACATTCGGATGAAAGCGGATACCACCTTTTGTTGGACCAACAGCATCATTATGCTGAGCACGATATCCTGTAAATATTTTAACAGTTCCATCATCCATACGAACTGGGATCTTCACTGTCATCATACGAACTGGTTCTTTAAGTAATTCATATACCTCGTTTGGATAACCCAATTTCTCTAAGGCTTCTTTAATAACAATTTGCGTCGAATTCAATAATTCAAAATGTTGTTCTCTTTGTTGTGTTTGTGTTTGAGCTCCCTTTTCGGCTACCATAGTAAGTAAACCCCCTGTAATTTCACTTGTTTAGTAAACCTTCATTGCCTAGTATACACTCTTAAAATAGGAATGCAAGAGAAAACGCTAACAAATATATACAAACCTTTTTATCGTTTGCAAACGTTTTCAATATCATTATAGTCCTTTTATTCTTTTTAGCAAGGCGAAATACTTAAAAAACTATTATTTTTTCATATAATAATTAAATATTTTACATAAGGAAAAACCTCAACTGCATCACCTAGCTGAGGTTTTCTTTTGTGATAAAATAATTGTATATTTGCTCAATTGCTTCATTTGCCATAAGCTCTTTTCCATATTCCATCATTCGGTAAATTGTAATTGTGGAGGAGCTACCAAACTCTGCTAAAATGGCAATCATATCTTCTTTCAATAACGTAGTAGAATCTTCTTCTAACCATAAATAAAAACGATTTTGCCACGTATAAAGCTTTCCACCTGTTACTCCGAGACTATATAAACGACCCGCTAATGCAATTACATCCTCCAATGAAGTAAATTCGTATAGTATATGTTCGCTCTCATCAAGAGTAACTTGCATTTCAATGAATTCATCTTGAAATTCCTCTTCCGTATCTGACTCCTGATTCTCTTTCGTAACAATAACAACCATACCTTGGGCTTGTAACGAAAATACCTCTACCGCAATCGGACCATCTGCCTCAAAGCCGAGCTCTTTATTCGCTTCTTGCATCATATCTCGAAACAGTTGTTGTACTTTCGGTGCATTTTTCCATAAATCTTCCTTTGTAAGTCCACGTTCTGACAAATCGTCGAACGTCAGAAAGATTTTAATTTTATTATAATTTAAACGTTCCAACCTCATCCCGTAACCTCCTTACGCAACCGTTGCATTTAATTTTTATTATATGAAACAGAAAATAGATGGTTCTTTCCGAACAACCATTCTCACATTTTTAACCATTCATCCCATTCTTCTTTCGTATGCCCAACAAACCAGTTACGAGCCTCTTTGTTTTCTTCATTAGAAAATTCAAAAACAAAACCACTAAGCCCAATACAAAGGTTTGCATATTGTTCATGTAATCTCTTTGCAAGCTGAACACTTGCCGTTACATTTTCTTTTATTGTACAAGAAATAAACAAGATTTTAGGATTTACTTTTTTGATTACATCATCAATATCAATTTCTTCTATGCCTGTCCCAATATAGGTTACTGGATAACCTTTCCGGCGCAAATATGTTGTAAAAATAAATAATCCAAGTTCACATAATTCCCCGGGAGCGCATATAGAAAGTACCTTTGGTAGTCCTGTATGAATCGGCATACTATGATAAATCACTCCGATACGCGAGCGTAAAAATGAAGCCGCATACCGTTCCTCTGCACTTGTTATTTTTTCATTCAAGCGCATTTCTCTTAACCTTACAAGCAATTTTACTAATACATCTGTAATCACTTTATCTATAGAAAAAATACTAAAAGCTTCATCCAGTAACTCAAGAGCTTGTATTTCATCAAATTTTAACAAAGAATAAAGGATATCGTCTACTAAAAGTTCTACTTTATTATATTCTATTTCTGATAAATTGTGATTTTGTAATTGGTTATTTTCTAATAAACTAACCGCTTGTCCAATGGTAAATCCTTGATTCACTTTGTTAATAAGCCATTTTAATATTTGGACATGTTCTTCTGTATATAATCGATGCCCAGCATTATTACGTTTCGGTGCAATAACTTGGTACCGTCTTTCCCAAGCTCGCAATGTGCCCGGGTGTATACCGAGCATATTTGAAACCAATTTAATGTTATATTTACCTATTGAACTTGGCATATCTTTTCCCACCTTAAAAAACAACGTCAATCTTTTCTTTGTAATGTAATCAAATGAGTTTGTGCAGGAGCACGAAAACGCATTGGCACAAATGTTGTTCCATAACCATTACTTACAAATAAAGTCGTCTGTGGATATTCATAAATTCCACCTTTCAAAAAACGTGTAGCATGAAATAACCGAATTTGTCCACCGTGTGTGTGACCACTTAATACACAGGAAATATTTTCTGTTCCATTTAATTTATATACGATATCAGGATTATGACTCACAAGAATACGAAATCCCTCTTCTTCACAATCGGCTAACGCTAAATCTAAACGATCACGTTTCAAACCTACATCGTCAACACCTAATAACCATATTTTTTCTCCAGCCTCTGATTCAAATAAAATTCCTGTATTGTCTAAAATTTTCACTCCACTTTGAAGAAGCAATGCGTCTAATTCGTGAAAATCAATTTCGTAGTCATTATTCCCCCAAACAAAATACACTTGTCCTATTTCATTTAACCTTTTAATATTATCAACTACTCGTGCTAGCGGTACCCCTTGTTCAGCTAAATCTCCACCTATAATAACGAGATCTACCTTCCCTTTCACTTGTTGTATTAAGGATTTAGAAATTGTTCTTCTGTGAATATCGGAAATAAAAAAGATTCGTACTTCTCCAAAACTCATTGGAAACTCCGCAAATGATACAGTATGTTCTAACAATGTATCACGCATCGCTTCTCTATACATCATAACGAAGCAACCAATCACAATGCATAATATGAAACAACCTAATAATCCCCATGTCATACACTTTCCCCATCTTTCCTCTTAACAAAATCTAACCACATAATATTACCTCACGCCAGCAAGTGAAGAAAAACCCTCTACTTCTGTAGAAGGTTTTTCTTGCTCCCGCTATTCGCGGGCAGTAAGCTGTATCAATGATGGAAGGTTCACTTTATTTTTTCTGTTCTGGTTCTGGCTTCTTCGGAATTTTTAACACTTGCCCTGGTACTAACTCTTCTGGTACTTCATTATATTTCTTTATAATCGCTATCCCATCTTCATTCGGAAAATATTTCTTTGCAACATTTTCGAGCGTTTCTCCCTCTTTCACCGTATGAAATTGAAAGGTCTTTGCTGATGAATTCGATTCATTATTTTTCTTTTTTGAATCAAAAAAAATAACTTCAAATGCACTTTTTTCAGAATTAGCACTTGAGTCTGCTTTCTTCCCCTCAATGTAACGCTCCGTATACCACAAAATACCAATCGGAAGAAGAATAAATAATAATGTTAAAATCCGAACGAAAAAGTGCTTTATTTTAAATTTTGATTTTTTCTTATCTTTATGAACTTCACTACGTGGCGGTAAACCCTCTCCTTCTTTTTCCGTTGACTCTTTCATGTTCTCTTCAAACTCTGTTGTCTGCTTCGCCATATCGGTCACCACCACCTTCTATTTGCTTTCTTAATTGCAATCCCATTATGAAATCGACTAAAAAATGCGCAAAAATCGTAATTAGTAAATTATCAGTCCATTGAAACACATAACCAAATACACTACTAATCATCAATACAAAACAAAATAGAAACGGCTTAGTAATATAACGAATATGTAAAACTGCAAATATTATACTCGCAAACATTAAGCCAAAATATGTTTGTATTACACCACGAAATAGAAACTCTTCTGCTGTCCCAATTAAAAGGGTAACTGCAAACACCTGGAAAACAGACATTCCTTGAAACATACGGTCATTAATCCCGCCATCATCGAACCATGATTCGGGAAAAAGATTCATTGCAATATAATCAAGTAAAACAATCACACAAGCTACTCCGCCACCTATTAGAAGAATAGATAAAAAATCCCATTTCCACAAATCTAGAAATGCATCTATACTCGGAAATAATATATAAGCTAACAATGCTCCAATACATAGAATAATCGCTTGCGTAATATATAAATTAAGTCGGATTTCTTTTAGACTCATGTCTTCAATACTTTTCTTGCGTATATCCATCATTCCTCCATTCTGAATCCGAAGAGCAATTGTAACTCTGTTTCCCAATTATAGTCGAAAACAGGTTGCCTTGCTTGCCTTTTTTTATAATCTTCTATATAAATTCCACAATAATTACAGCAATTTTTTGGCTGCGTTTCCTTTACATATCCAAACTGAGAAAGAATCGCTTCTCTTTTACAATCTGTTCGCCGCATCCATTCTTTCATCGTCTCTAGTTGACCATATTTATTATAAAGCCGAGCTTTCACTTCTGTAATTAACTTCTGCTCCGCTTCATCTGACAAAGACTCAATCATCAATTGCCTATGTTGTATGATATCCATCTTTTCAAAATGATATCGAATAAATCGCCAATGTTGTTCACTCAATCCCGCTGTATTATAACAAATTTCTTCTACACCTTCTAACGGTAATACTTGGGCCTGAGCCACTGTTTCTCGTAATAAAGAAAATAAGAAGCGAATTTGCTGTTCATTTGGTAATTCTTCTTCAATAATGGAGATTGGCAATTCATGATCAAGCGGACTACATAACAAAATGGCAATGCTTGGTTCTCCATCTCGACCTGCCCGTCCAATTTCTTGCAAATAAGACTCTATATTTGTCGGATAATGAAAATGAATAATATAACGCGTGTTTTGCTTATTGACTCCCATACCAAATGCGCTTGTACACACAACAAGTTGAAGTTGATCGTTCATAAACTGTTGCTGAATTAACATCCGTTCTTCATGCTCCATTCCGCCATGATAATGCGCAACATCTTCGATACCTTCACTGCGTAGATACGCTGCAAGACGTTCAGTCCAAGCTCTACTTGAACAATAAATAATACCAGGACCTTGCAAATAGTTCACATGAGATAACAGTACTTCTTTTTTCTCTTGAATGGTTTGTACAAATTCTATTTTCATAGCAATATTAGGACGATCAATCGAATATAAATGCTGCCTCACATCTTTCAAGTTTAAACTTTCAATAATATCCTGTAATACTTCTTTCGTAGCAGTAGCTGTTAAAGCAAGAACCGTAGGATAGTCCATCGATGCAATAACTTGATCTAACTTTTTATAATCTGTTCGAAAATCATATCCCCATTGAGAAATACAATGCGCTTCGTCTACCACAAATAAAGAGATATGAATTTTTCTTAATTCTTTTAGAAACACTTCTGATTGCAGCATTTCAGGAGATACGAATACAAATTTATAGGAATGTAATCGCCGCATAGCTTCTCTTTTCTCTGCCATTGTTCGAAAGCTGTTAAAGGCAATAACTTGATTTTTCACTATATATTTTAACTGTGTAACTTGATCTTCCATTAATGACAATAGCGGTGAAACGATGAGTACCGTTCCATTTTGTATCAACCCTGGAAGTTGATAACAGAGCGATTTCCCCCCTCCAGTTGGCAGCATCGCTACAACAGAATTTCCATTTAATAAGTCTGTAATGACTTCCTTTTGCCCCGGCCGAAATGTCCTGTACCCAAACCACTGATATAAAATATCTTCAAGCTTCATGTAATCCCCCTACTCGCGCTAATACAAGACGAATTTCAAAATAGGAAACATCCTCTCCAGCAGTTTGCTTTAAAACTCGCAGCTTCCTCGTCTGTAACTCCTCAATCATTTTCTGGATTTGTTTCATTTTTTCTTTTTCTATAAATTGCTCCACCTGAAATTCTTTTTCGCGCAATGCAATTTCTACAATATGATCCTCAATTGTCGCAAGTTTTAATTTTCTTATCCTAGAAATTTCCTCCATTGTTCGTCCTTGCTTCCATAGTTGATATGTTTTTTGTGTTGATATACTAAATAAATCTGCTTTTTCATTCGGATACGCAATAATTTGTGCCAATAACGGAAACTTCTGTTGTTGATTTTGTACATATTGAATGATGAAATGAACCGTTCCCCAAAATAAAAGATATACTCGAAACGCATCTTGCTTCATCATATCTCCAAGTTGATCTGTTGTATAACCAATACGGTGATATCCTGTTAAACGATATACGAAAATGGTTGCTTCTAGAGAGGTTACATACATTAATATTTCATTTATTTCTTTATATAACTGTTCCGCTAGTTGTCCTCTTGAAACAGAAGAGTTCATAATAAATTGTTTTACCCACATCGTGATTTCTGTATCTTGCTGAATTGGAAGAAACTTTACATATTTCTGTTGCAAATTAGATACGGTTTGCACAATCAAAGATAGCCTTTTCCAAAAACTCTCTCCAAGTTCACCGTATTGCAAACCGTGTAAATATTTAGGGAAAGAAAAAAGTTCTTCCCATTCGTTTACTTGTTTCTCTCCCATTTCAGATAAAATGTAAGTATTTTCATGCACACATGTAATAAATTGCTTGTTTAATAACGATTCAATCTGTTTATCATAATCATGACGTCTTAAAGATTTATATACACTAAACAAAAAGGAAAGATGAAACATATTCCCATCTTGCAATGTTTGTGAAGAACGTTTCCCTTTTAAAAGGTGATAAATAGAAGAAACCGTTCGTTCACCTTTTAATTGTTTTAAACAGTATAATACAGTATATTGTAGCTGCAACGCTTCTTCCACCCTTTCAGTCTACTTCTACTTTCATTGTAACAAAATGCATCCTATTTAGATATTTTTAAAATTTTATGTACAACTATAGAAATGAGTTGACATACTCAATTGATAAGAATTATCATTATAACTTTGTATTGAAAAGTTTCAAAAACCGTTTTACAATAAGGTTATAATTTTTCATCAGTGTTCTTATATACATATACATATTATTTAGGAGGTATACAAAAATGGCAAAATACACAATCGTTGACAAAGACACTTGTATTGCATGTGGAGCTTGCGGAGCAGCTGCACCGGACATTTATGATTACGATGATGAAGGTATTGCATTCGTAACACTAGACGATAACCAAGGTATCGTTGAAATCCCAGATGTATTAATCGATGATATGATGGATGCATTCGAAGGCTGCCCAACTGATTCTATCAAAGTGGCAGATGAAGCATTCGACGGTGACGCATTAAAATTTGAATAGTCTTATTGTAGACTTCAAAAAAATAACCCTCAAATGTGAGGGTTATTTTTTTACACCTTATTTCCTGCTATTAAGCAATCTTTCACTAGTCACTCACCCTAAATTTAGGAATCAGCCCCATCAAACAGACTCTTACAGCTCATTATGCGAGATAAAGTCAAATTTCCATCAGCGGGGATTTTTTCATCCCCCACTCCTCGCTTCTCTCAATCTTGAGATGAGGTTCCTGCTGACCACGAATAGCGGAATAAAAAAACATCAGCAGAAAAAACTTCCACTGATGCAAAACTTTCTATTTATGCATTTTTCATTTTCGCAAATACCCATACTTTCAATCGAGAAAATAAAGGAACAAAAATAATTGTTACTATAATTCCTTTAATTATATTAAAAGGTAAAATTCCCGCTACAATTATTTGACGTAGTGCACTGTTAGACATAGCAGGATAATTTAAAAACCAAGTGTAAGCTGGAAAAATGATGAAATAATTAAGTACGCTCATAATAAGTGCCATACAAATTGTTCCTAACATCAGTCCAGTTGTTAAACTTTTAACCGTTCGATGTTTACGGAATAAAATAGATGCTGGAAGTACAAAGAGACATCCAGCAATAAAATTCGCCACTTCTCCTACCGGTACGCCCGTTAAACTTCCTTGAATACCATAATAAAGAACATTTTTTATTCCTTCTACAATTACACCTGAAATTGGTCCAAAAATGATGGCTGCAATTAAAGCTGGAACATCACTAAAATCAATTTTTAAAAACGGCGGGATTCCCGGAAACGGAAACTCTAACATCATTAGTAAATACGCAATACTACTCAGCATCGCCACACTTACCATTTGTACTACACTCTTCTGTTGTTTCATGTTTCTCTCTCCTTTTCCATCGATCATCTCATGGAAAGTGGAAAGGCTCTGCTATGCCTAAATTTATTCTAGCATGAAAAAACCCTTCGCGTTCGAAACGCAAAGGGAGAAATTTTAGGCACATTAAACAGACGTTCAAATATTTATCTTTTTTGAACGCTTGAACCTCCATCTTCTCCCATCCAGACTGTACTGTCGGCTTTGGAATCGCACCAAATCCTGCCTTAACGGCTCGCGGGCTTAGAATAAAAATACATATTCATCACCGCCGGTCGGGATTTTCACCCTGCCCCGAAGATAGACCGATATTCTATTTTCCTCATCATTATACAACAAATTTAAAACAATGTGAATGAAAATGCTTCTTTTCCAGTTACTCCTCATAATTGCATGCTATTCTAACAATAAGTAAATAATATGACAAAAAAGAACAAATTTTCGTGTTTGTTCTTTTTTGCTCACAATTCTCTAGTCATTTATACATGAAAGTGATAAGATATGATATTGTTAAGAAAAACAGCATTTTCTTACAGTGGAGGAAATGTCATGAGTAAAGAAAAAAAACAGCCTATTCGAGAAATTATGAAAAAAAATCTTCGCAAAGAATACTTTTATTTAAAAAAGGAATTGCTGTTCTATTGTCCTCTTGACTCAGGTAAATTCTCAAGAGATACATATTATGCTGCTTTTGATAAAGATGGCATTAGTGTATATCAATATGATAAAAAATTAGACAGTAAACTAAGACTTTGCGAAAGACATCCATGGAAAAGCTGGAAAAAAGTCAAAATTGATCATTATTTAACAAAAACTCATTTCGTCTTTCAGGGAGAACGAAATTGGATTCTTTCTCTTTTTCATCAAGGAAAAAAGGCAGAAAAAATTATTCAAACTTATACATCTTTAGAAACAGAGATTGTTTCCAGACCATTTTTAAAAAAATTGCCTGGTTATCGATCTAATACAACATTGAATATGTATATTGGGACCATTTGCTATACTGTACTTATTGCATTTTTATTAAAATTTATCCTCCCATTTCAAATTCAGATTGCCTTGTATTCGCTGTCTCTCGGCTGTATGCTGCTCGGTCTTCTTTGTTTCGTTATCGGTCTTATTGAACCTACTCTTGTGCTATTTAGGACAAAAGAAAAAACACGAGCGAAAGTGTTTTATTATTATAGCTATTTAATCATTACTGGATTTGCATGTATCTTTATTTTTTGGTAACAAGCGAAAGAGCTAGTCTTCCTAGCTCTTTTTCAATTAATATGTAATTTTTGCGACGGATAAATCATATCTTTTTGCAAATGATTTTTCACTCTCAATTCTTCAACAGTTGTACCGAACTTCCTAGCAATACTGACCAATGTGTCACCTTTTTGTACGACATATACAGAGGCAGAGGCTACCGTGTTAGGCTTTTCCTGAATTATTTGCAGTGGATCCACTGCATTTGTTTTTGCTATCGTCCAAGCCCCTTTATGAACTTCTAAATGCAAGTGAGCACCATTCGATTGTCCTGTATTTCCTACCTGGCCAATTTTTTGCCCTTGTGAAACTGTATCTCCCTCTCTCACAAGTCGTTTATTCATATGAGCATATACAGCTTCATAATCTTCATGTTTAATAAACACCACATGTCCGTAACTATCAGAAAAATAAGATCTTGTTACAATACCATCTTGCATAGCTGCTATTGAAGTACCAATCGGTGCAGCAATATCAATACCAAAATGTTTTCCGTTTCTCGTTCCAAAATAATCGCTAATTCTCCCCTCTACTGGCCATTCCCACCGCTTTTCTTCCGCAGCACCTTCTGTTTGTGCTATAAAAAAGACACAAAAGAAAAGCAAAATGATTTTTAATGCTTTCATTGTAAATCCTCCGTTTTCTAAATAACAACCACACTTTTTCTATTGTGGTTGATTATAGCAAAAAGTATACAAAAAAAAGAAAGAGCCTATTTCTCTTTCTTCTCTTCCTTATCTCGAAATACAATCGCACTTCTTTCATATTCTACATCTTTCACATTAGAACGAGCATTCACAACTCTCGCAACTGCAAATAAATAATCCGATAAGCGATTTACGTATTGCAACACATATTCATTAATCTCCTCTTGTTTCATTAATGAAACAATACAACGCTCTGCTCTTCGTACAACAGCACGAGCGATATGAATAAGAGCTGCACCTTGGCTTCCTCCTGGTAAAATAAAACGCTCAAGTGGCGGTGCTTCTTGAATATATATATCAATCCTTTCTTCTAGAAAAGTAATGATATCTTCTGTTACTTTATACGGAATTTTTCTCTTCACAATTGCTAAATCCCCGCCACAATCAAACAACTCATGCTGAATTTTTTCAAGTTCTTGGTAAATATCTTGAAACAATCCATCGCGCAACAATGTCATCGCATGTCCAATGAATGAATTCGCCTCATCAATTGTTCCATATGCCTCTACACGCAAATTATCTTTATCTGCGCGTCCTCCAATAAGACTTGTTTGCCCCTTATCACCTGTTTTTGTATACAGTTTCATGTTTTCCCTCCTTATTTTCTTTTGCATTCTTCATTTATATTAACATTCCTTTTTTTGTTCATAAAAAAAGCTTATCAAAAAGATAAGCTTAAAAATTCGCATATAATTTCATCATACTTGTGTTGGCAAATATACAGAGAATGTTGTCCCCTTATCTACTACACTCGATACTGTAATCTTACCATCATGCCCTCGCACAATATTTTTTGCAATCGCAAGTCCTAGCCCTGTACCACCTGTTTTTCCACGTGTACGAGCCTTATCCGCTTTATAAAAACGTTCAAATAAGAATGGAATATCATCTTCCGGAATACCAACTCCAGAATCTTCGACTTCGAATACAATTCCATTATTTTTCTCATCAATAATAAGCGATACTTTACCGCCTGCGTTTGTATGCCTTAAAGCATTATCAATTAAATTTGTTAACACTTGTTCCATCCGATCCGGATCAAAAGAATGCTTCTCTATAGAAGTCCGAAAATCAACTACTAACTGCACTTCTTTTTCCTTTGCTATCCCTTGGAATTTCCGTGCAATCTTTTCAACAAATGGAACAATATCTACTTCCGATATATGTAATTCTACGTGACCGCTCTCCATTCGAGCTAAATCTAATAATTCATTTACAAGACGGCCTAAGCGTACAGATTCATCATAGATAATTTGCACAAATTCATGTACTTCTTCTTTCGTTTGAACAATGTCATCTAAAATTGCTTCACTATACCCTTGCAACATAACCATTGGTGTACGTAATTCATGCGATACGTTTGCTATAAAATCTTTACGCATTTTTTCAAGACGGCGTTCTTCCGTCATATCACGAAGTACCGCAACAGCACCGCGAATCTTCGTCTGATTGTACAGCGGTGTCATTAGTACAACATAATTACCTTTTTCTAAATTAATTTCTATCACTTGTTGCTGTTCACTTTCTACAACGAGATGAAACAGTTCAACCAGCTCAGATGGCAAACTCACACTTAACTCTATCTCTTTTTCTTCATTCCATACTTGTAAGAAACGCTCTGCTGGCGGATTAATTACAACGACTTCTCCTTCTTGATTTAACGTAATAACACCGTCAGCCATACTACTTAAAATACTAGAAAGCTGTTCTTTCTCTTGTTGCAGTGCATTAATATTAAACTTCAATTGTTTCCCCATTTGATTTAAAGCTGTTGCAAGTTCACCAATCTCATCTTGCGAAACCGCTGGTACCTTCGCATCAAATTTCCCGCGCGCTACTTCAAAAGCTACCTCGCGCATTTTACGCAGCGGAGCTGTAATCCGTGTTGATAAGAAAAAGGCAAAAAACGTTGTTAAAATAATCGCAATCCCCGCAGATAAAAAGATAAAATCCGTCGATTTTTCTATTCCTTGTTTTGGTACTTGTAACGATTGATATACGAAGACCGCACCGTCTTTTGACGACTTTAACGGAACCCCGACAATCATAATATCATTCTCAGGATTTTTCTTATTTTTTTCATCTGGGACGTTTTTAATTTTTTGTACATGTTTACGTTCTGTAAATACCGCTTGTAACTCTTTGTCATTTTTTAAATCTGTTAGTCTTAATGTTGCTAATCCTTGTTGAGCCGGGGAGGCAGATATTTCATTATTATCTTTAACAACAATAATACGTGAAAGGGGATCAGCAAATTTATATGCGATATGTTCTATCGTCTGCTCATCCGCCCCCTCTTCTATTAATTCAGAAACACTCGTTGCAACCTTTGAAAGCCTCGTTTCTCCCGTTGTTACGTAATAATTATCAAAAAACTGTGAAAGTAAAATAGCAACGAAACCAAGTACAAAGGAAACAAGGAGGAGAATCGTCAGCCATAACTTACCTACTACACTTTTCCAAAGCATCAATCGTTCACAACCTCAAACTTGTAACCAACACCCCATACAGTTACAATCATTTTCGCTGCATCTGCTGACTTTTTACTTAACTTCTCACGCAGACGCTTTACATGTGTATCAACTGTACGTAAATCACCGAAAAATTCATACTGCCATACTTCTTTTAATAACTGCTCACGGTCAAATACTTTATCAGGTGCCTTCGCTAAAAACAGTAATAATTCATATTCTTTTGGTGTTAAATTCACTTCTTCACCATCAGCTGTAACACGATGTGCATCGTTATCAATTGTGAGATGAGGAAATACAATAACATCTTTTGTTGTCGTATCTTGCGTAAAGAATGTCGTTGTAACTGAGCGACGTAAAACCGCTTTCACACGTAGGACAACCTCGCGCGGGCTAAACGGCTTTACAATATAGTCATCTGTACCAACTTCAAACCCTTGTACGCGGTTTACTTCTTCTCCTTTTGCCGTTAGCATAATAATCGGCGTTGCTTTTTTCTCACGAATCCCTTTACACACTTCAATACCATCTTTTCCAGGCATCATAATATCTAAAAGAATTAGATCATAATCATTTTGCAACGCTTTTTCTAACGCTGTCTCACCATTGTCAGCCTCATCAATGATATACTGCTCTCTCTCTAAATACATTTTTAACAAACGACGAATACGATCTTCATCATCTACAATTAAAATCTTCAATTCATTTTCCATTGCAACCCGCTGTACATAGAAATGTCACAACGGTTCACACCTACCTTTCTTCACTAAAGTGAAACTCCCTAAAGTTTGTAGTTTCTACCGAGGATTAGTTGAACGAATCTGATGCATGCTAGCGTTATCCCAACTTATCATCTTATGAGTTAGAAATTCTCATTACCGTTGGGATAGCGTACGAAGCTTACTCTTATCTCATTTTCATTGACAAAACCCTTCGTGATTGAAAGTTCACCTTTGCATTATGTTTCACATAAATAATAAAATTTGTTCATATTTTTTCCAAAAACATGTATGTTTCCTGAATAATATAATTTCTCCTCGACATCATTTTACAAAATCAGCCTACACTTTGTCATGTTTTTCTCAAAAAAGAAAAGAAATTAACAAAAATAAAATAGGAAAGTGACAGTCACCTTCCTATTTTATACCGCAATAGTAAGCTGTACAACAAGATTTGTTGAACTTCAGTTATTGTCATGCATATGAATGCAGACCCGCAATCACTAAGTTTACCACTACAAAGTTAAACATAATAATTGCAAATCCAATTACTGCAAGCCACGCTGACTTTTCACCGTGCCACCCTTTAGACAAACGTAAATGTAAAAAGGCCGCATAAAAGAGCCATGTAATAAGGGCCCAAACCTCTTTTGGATCCCATCCCCAAAAACGTGTCCATGCAATTTGTGCCCAAATCATCGCAAAAATTAATGCGCCTAACGTAAAGACTGGAAACCCAATTGCAACAGAGCGATATCCAATTTCATCAAGCAAATCACTATCCACTTTTTGTACTACTGGTTGAATCGCCGCTGCCACTCGTTTACGTAAAATCAATCTTAATAAGATATACAGTCCTGTTCCTATAAATATCGACCAAATCACTGTATTTAATTTTTTCGCATTAATAATAGCAGGTGTTTCTACAGCAGGCTCAAGTTTGTCAGCCGTGACTAATTTTCCTTCATGAGGTCCGACTAAAGCAGGTAGATTGTACACCATTTCTGCTTTCTGCTCATTTTTATCAATCCATTGGAATTTCGCTTCATACTTTACACTTGAAAACGCAGTTGTCACCGCTATAAATCCCATTACACAAACAAGCGAAAAAATAACTGCTTCCAGCCAAAATGTTTGCTTGCTTTTTTTTGACTGATCCACATTTTTCAGTAAATATATAAGCCCTGCAATAAAACTAATCGCTAAAATGGCTTGGCCAGCTGCTGCTGTCGTTACATGAATTTGTAGCCAGTAACTTTTTAATGAAGGGATAAGCGGTGTGATTTCCCTCGGAAACATACTTGCGTAGGCAATGAGTAAAATAGCAACTGGAAGTGCAAATAAGCCAAGGATGCTTGTCTTATATATAAAATACATAATAATAAATGCACCAACCATCATCATGCCAAAGAATGTCCCAAATTCAAAAAAATTACTAACTGGTGCATGTCCTGATGCAATCCATCTCGTAACAAAGTATACCGACTGCGCAGCAAAACCTAAAATAGTAATACTTATCCCAATGTTTGCCCACTTCCGCCCTTTTTCTTTAATCGCACCTCCAAAAAACAACGTTGCAATTAAATACAATACGAAAGCAGCAAATAAGAAACTACTACTTATTTCTACCATACTCTCTCCCCACCTTAACTAATTTTCTTCTCATTGGCTTTATCATTTGGCTGTGGAATGCTTGTCCCTTCTAATACTTTTTCTATCTCTTTTCGCAAACCATACCAATTTTTATTTGTATGCCCAGCAATCCACCATTCATTGTTAACACGTTGTATCCAAATACGGCGATGATTCCAATACATACCTTGAATCACACCGACCATGAAAATAAATCCTCCCAAAGCTATAATCCAAATTGTCAAATCTTTTCGTACAGTAAGCGCTGTAGCATTGCGTGTTTCTACACCCGCAAAAGACATTTTGTATAAATTGTTTCCTTCTGGCTCTATATTTTGTCGAATGCCAACAAAGCTCACTTCTCCCTTTGGCGTTTCTGGTGTAAACATTTTAAAGACAAAAGCTGGATTATTAGGAAGCTTCGTTTTTGTATTCGGTTTGCCACTTTCATCAAAATAAAAATCTGGAAAATAACTTAGCAAATGAAGAGAATATCCATTTCCTAAATCGTATGTTTCTTTTGGATTTGTTAGGTCAACTGTAATTGGACCCCATTTTTGTCCGCTGTCTTTCTTTTGTAAATTGAAAGACATTTTACTAAGTTCTCCTTCTTTAAAATCAACTTGATAAAGAGCATAATCATCAAATTTAAGAGGTTCATTCACTCGAATACTGTATTCTTTCACTTTCTCAAGCTTTGGTTTTTGGCCAGCAATATTTTTTCCAACAGTTTTATATAATACAGCATTTGTTTGATAGTTTTTCGGAATCATTTTATTTCCTACTCGATCAATTGCATCATTAAATACTTGATTTTCTTTATTCTTATCATAAACTTCTTTAATAAACTTTTCGTTCTTCAAATAATACTTTCCATCTGTTCCCGGGATTTCTTTCAGTTCGCCTTCACGAAGCCAAAGCGCTTCATCTACATACATACCAGGAACAAAACGAAGCATCGTTCCAAATAAGAAAATAATAAGACCGATATGATTTATGTATGGACCCCAACGAGAAAAGCGTCCTTTTTCTGCTAGAATGTTCTCATTTTCCACTTGTACATTGTATTTTTTCTTTTTCAAGTTTTCTTTAACACATTCAATTTCTTCTTTCGTTGCTAGTGCTACTCCATATAACCGCTGCCTCTTCAAAAAACTCGGATGCCTTGTTACTCCTTGTTTTTTCAGCGCTTTATATAAAGGAACAACACGATCTAGACTACATATAACGAGAGAAATCCCGATAGATGCTACTAAAATCATATACCACCAAGAGCTATATAGATTGTCAAACCCTAACTGGTAATACATCTTCCCAAGGAAACCATATTGCTGTTCATAATATTCTCCCGGTGTAACATTTGGTGGAAGATACATTTGTTGTGGAAAAATCGTCCCCACTCCAGATGCGATAAGTGTAATAACGATGAGCCACACTCCAACTTTTACAGAAGAGAAAAAACTCCAAATTTTATCTACAACTGTTCTTGTATGCGTAAGAGACCGCCGTGCACTTCCTTCATATCGCATATCTAATAATTTTGTATCTTTCTCATCTTCAAAAGGTTTTCCGCAAGCTTCGCAAAAGATTGTACCGATTGGGTTTACATGACCGCAAACGCACTTTATTTGTTCCAAATCTCTCACCGCCGTTTCTTTTCTCTATGTATCTATGTCTCATTTTTTCACTGAATAATCAGAATTTTATTGATAGGTACTGAAATTAAACACAGTACCTCGATTGACCAAGAGCACGAATATATCTTTTATACCATTCTCATTTATGGAGTAATTTTCTTTAAATATTCTTCCATTTGTTCTTTAGATTGTGTACCTGTAATTTTCTCGATAATCTTTCCGTCCTTATCAATTAAAAACGTTGTCGGTAACGGTCCAACACCATATGTATTTAAAATTTCTTGCCCTTTATCAATCGACACCGGAAATTTCAGTCCGTATTGATTCACAAAATTTTTCACGGCAAGTTCTGTTTCGTCTGCATCTAACGCCACTATTTCGACGCCTTTTTCCTTATATTTAGGGTACAATTCATTCATATATGGCATTTCTTTTTCACAAGGTCCACACCATGTCCCCCAGAAATTTAAGAAAACACCTTTTCCTTTTAAATCTTTTAATGTAATCTTGTTCCCTTCTAAATCAGTAGCAACAAAGTTTGGCGCTTCTTTTCCTACTTGCACTTCCTCTTTATTAGCAAAAAAGTTTTGATATAATGTAAAACCTAATGCGCCTCCTAGTATGAGTAAAATGATTACACGAAAGAATAACCTATTTTTCTTCACGGTGTCTCTCCTTCCCTAACTGAATAAAGAAGTTTAGCACATACTAAACTTTTCTATATTTTCACTTCTATCAGCAAAGCTTTCTTTACTGATAGAAGCTTTATCCCGCTATTTGCCGGCAGTAAGACCCCCACCACCTCAAGATTGAGAGAGAAGCGAGGAGTGGGGGATAAAAAAACCCACTGATGGAAGTTTCACTTTATTCCTCTTGCTCCGTACTATCTTGGTTTCGTTGAAGCAAGAGCACGAAGTTGCTTTACTTCATGAGGAGATAGTTCTCTTGCATCTCCCGGGCGTAAGCTACCTAGCTCTAAAAAGGCATATCGCTCGCGCTTTAATTTCATTACTTTACAGCCAATTGCTTCAAACATTCTGCGCACTTGGCGATTTCTTCCTTCATGAATTGTCAATTGTACAATCGCAATCTCTTTACGTTTATCCCAAGAAAGGACTTTCACACGCGCAGGCGCTGTTTTCCCTTCTTCAAGCATAACACCTTTTTCTAACATGCGGATTTTTTCACCAGTTAACGGACCTTTTACCTTCGCCACATATGTTTTTTCAACCTTATACTTTGGATGCATTAAAATGTTCGCAAAGTCTCCGTCATTTGTCATCAATATTAAACCAGATGTATCATAATCTAAGCGACCGATTGGAAAAAGGCGCTGTGGAATTTCTGGAAAGAAATCTGTGACCACTTTTCTTCCTTTATCATCAGATACACTCGAAATAACACCAGTTGGTTTATATAATAAAAAGTAGGCAGGTGTTTCTTTTTCAAGAGGAATGTTATTTACTTCAACTTTATCTTGCACACTCACTTTTGTTCCTAGTTCAGTCACGACTTTGCCGTTAACCTTAACTTTCCCTTGTTGAATAAGTTCTTCTGCTTTTCTTCTTGATGCGATACCTGCTTGTGCTATTACCTTTTGTAGTCGTTCCATTTCGTTTCTTCACCTCAAATTCATCTTACCTTCATTAGAAGGACTTGGCAACTGTCTAGCCTAGTAGACAATGCCCCTTACTTACCATAAACAACATTGCCAACTTTGTAAGCTAATAAAGGAATGCGGTATGATTCTCTTCTTTATTATGGTCCACTTCCTTCCATTTGCTTACAGCAAATGTTCACGTTTTTGTCAAAAATAATCCATAAAAAAGCCACTATTAAGCGCATTCTTAATAGTGGCTGTATACGTATTATAGTCCAATTTGAATGAAAAATGAATCATTATTACTGAAACATAAGTGAAACAAATATAATTGAACACACAATGCCAATTAAATCAGCAAATAAACCAACTTTTAATGCATCGCCCATTTTCCGAATCCCTACCGCCCCAAAATAAACTGTTAAAATATAAAAAGTCGTATCTGTACTTCCCTGCATTGTAGAAGCCAGTCTCCCAATAAACGAATCTGGTCCGTATGTGGCAATTAAATCCGTTGTAATACTCAATCCTGCTGATCCAGAAATAGGACGAATCAGTGCAAGCGGAACAATTTCTGCTGGCACATGAATCATATCTAACATTGGTTTCATCACATGAATCATTGCATCTAACGCTCCTGAAGCTCGAAAAATGGAAATAGAAACAAGCATACCAACCATAAATGGTAAAATGGATACAGCAATTTGAATCCCTTCTTTTCCACCTTCTACAAACGACTCATATGTCGGTACTTTTTTTACCGTCCCATATAATAGAATAAATCCAATCACACATGGAATCACCCATAGAGAAATCATATTGACGATACTCATTTTTTCTTCTCCTTTCTACTTCTTCTTCGGTAAAAATAACGATCAATCCAAATTGCACCAATCATAGATAGTACTTGAGCAATAAACGTTGCCCCTACAATTTCAGTAGGATTTGAAGAATGATACGTCATCCGAATCGAAATAACCGTAGTGGGAATAAGCGTGATAGCCGATGTATTTAAGGCAAGAAATGTTATCATAGAACGACTCGCAAAGTCTTTCCCCCCATTTAACTCTTTTAAATGCTCCATCGCTTTAATCCCAAGTGGCGTAGCTGCATTTCCTAAGCCAAAAAAATTTGCCCACATATTGGATAAAATAAAACCCATAGCTGGATGATCCTTCGGCACTTCTGGAAACAATCTTTTTACAAGAGGCATACACAATGCAACAAGCTTCTTTAGTAGTCCCGCTTCTTCTGCAATTTTCATTAAACCAAGCCAAAAAACAAGAACACTAATCAATCCAATACAAATAGTTACAGCACTTTTCGAACCTTCAAAAACCGCTTTATTCACTTCTTCCATCGTTCCATTAAACATTGCATACACAATACCGATTAACGCCATCGCAACCCATACAATATTAACCATCTGCTTTCACACCTAACATATGTGAAAATACTTCTTTAAAATCTCTCCAAAACAAACCTGTTGTCGCAATAAGCTTTTGTTTACTATAAAATAAATTACGCTCCCCAATTTCTTCTCCATTTAAATAAGCAATGGCGCGACCTACTTTCTCTCCATCTGTTACCTTGGCTGTTTTATCAAATTCAATATTTAATGTAACCTTTTTTAACTCCTCTTTTGTTAGCGGCACTAACAAATCATTTTTCGTATATACATGATTTTTATACTTTTTGTCTTGAATTTCAGAAAGCACTCCCTTTTTTAGTACTGTAGTTGATGTATACTGTTTAAAACCTTCATTAAATAAATACATATGATCGTCCCAATCACTCGAAGCCTGTAATGTTACAACAATCAAATCTAGTCCATCTTTGGATGCAGTCGTTACAAGTGTTCGTCCTGCCTTTTTTGTAAAGCCAGTTTTTCCTCCTGTTGCATACTCGTACATAGATGTAACAAGCTTATGTTTATTTTTCCATGGATAATCCCACGCTTGCGACTGATACGTTTTCGTTCCAAAAATTTTACGAAATGTCTCATTGTTCATGGCGTATCGTGTTAACTGTGCCATATCATATGCTGAAGAATAATGTGTCCCATCCCCATCTAAACCGTGCGGGTTAGAAAAATGTGTATCCTTCATTCCAATTTGTGCGGCCTTTTCATTCATTAAATAGACAAACCCATCCGTACTGCCACCAACATATTCTGCAATTGCCTGAGCTGCATCATTTCCAGAACGTAACATTAAACCGTATACTAAATCTTCTAACGTTACTTTCTGCCCTGGCTTTAAATAAATAGCCGATCCTTCCACACGAACAGCCGTATTGCTAATTGATACCTTTTCTTTCATTTTCCCTGATTCAACTGCCAAAAGTGCGGTCATAATTTTTGTAATACTTGCAATTTTTTCAGATTCATGCTCTAACTTTCCATATAGTACACGCCCCGAATGCTGCTCCATCAACACGGCATTACGAGCACTAACATCCTTCATTTGTGCATATGTATCATTCGGTAACATACTTGCACATAATATAATAAGTGCAATCATGATCGATCTTCCCCGCATATATTCACGTCCTTTTCGGCACTTTTTGTACAAGTGTATGCTTGGACTTTTAAAATATGAATGGAAGTTGGAGTATAGGACTTACTTCCTGCAAATAGCGGGATAAAGTGAAACTTCCTTTTGGAGCGCTCTTCTCCAAAAGGTCAGCCCTCACCAATCGGGCGCATGCCAGCAGTTATCCCCCACCTAGCTTCTGTAGAAAAGCGGAAGCGGCTCGCCCAGAATCGCAGGACGCCCGCGCACCCGACAGAGAGGTGCTTTTTGCCTCGTCCGAGGGGGCGAAACGACCGGAGATTCTAGCCGCTAGAGCTGGACAACAAAGAAATGTGGAAATGGCTCGTCCAGAATGTGAGGGGGATGGAGCTTCTGACGTAGAGGTGTTTTTTACCTCGTAGGAAGAAGTGAAGCCACCGAACATTCTAGCCACTGGAACTGGACAACGCTTCTCTCAATCTTGAGGTGGGGGGGCTTACTGCCCCCGAATAGCGGGATAAATAAAAAAGACGCATCGCGATGCGTCTAATATGGTATCCACTGGAGTTCTTTTGCACTTTGGAACCTTTTTTCTACATCACCCCAGTTGACAATATTCCACCAATTCTTAATATATTCTTCCTTTCGGTTTTGATATTGTAAATAATATGCATGCTCCCATACATCAAGTACTAGTAAAGGGATTGTATCCCATTGCGTAAATAATTGATGAAGTGTACTTTGTAAAATTTCTAATCGCCCGGAACGAGGTGCCCAAACGAGAATCGACCAGCCAGAGCCCTCCACCTTTGCTGCTGCTTCTGTAAAATGTTTTTGAAAACGTAAAAAGCTTCCAAAATCTTTTTCAATTTGCCGTGATAAGTCTCCATGTGGGCTACCACCACCATCTTTTTTCATATTGTTCCAAAAAATAGTGTGTAAATAATGGCCAGAACCATGGAAGGCAGCTTCTCTCTCCCAATGCTTTATTAAATCAAATTGATTTGTTCTTCGTGCTTCTGCCATCATCTTCTCTGCTTTATTCAATCCTTCCACATAACTACGATGATGCTTATCGTGGTGAAGCATCATAATTTCCCTTGAGATATAAGGCTCTAGCGCATTATACGGATACGGCAGCGGTGGAAGTGTATGTCCGCCAATTGGTACAGAAGCTTCTGCATAATTTCTTTCATATAATATATACTGTTCTGAATCAGACATTAACGCCTCTTGTAAATAATGTTGAATATGTTCAACATCATCACTAATTTCATAAACAAACTCCGCATCATAATCATATTCATTTTCTTTAATACGATCTAATAACATTTGAATTTTATATGCAAGCATATGGACATCATACACTTCCGTTGCCCGGTTATCTAATACGTGTAGAACACTTTCGCACCAGCTTTCAACTTCATGAAAGTAATCAGTAAACACTTCTTGCTGACTCATATGACACCTCCATCAATGCTATCCTTTTTAAATGTATTCGAAAGTATAGGCATATATGACGTTTCAAAAAGCAAAAGAAGCTAGGAATCACCTAGCTTCTTACAACAGTTAATATTTTTGTATCATTTTCGTTTGATAGTCTGTCTCATAATATTCTAGCTCTTCACGCAATATTTGAAATTTCCCTTCTAACTCTTGAATCATTCGTTCGATAGAAAAAGGAGGTTGTTTTTGAAATGCAATTGAATTCTTCCCTGTATAAGCTGAACGGCTGTTTTCATACCAATGATCATTTTTCGGTGAAAAAAACTCTGCAATCACTTGATGATAGATTTTATATAACGTTCTTTCTGCGGCATTTTTTCGAAACGGCTTATTATTTATTAATACGCAGCAAGCATCTAAACCTTCTTCACAAAATACGAGTAAACGTCGAATTGAAGCTAATAATCCAGCAAAATACTCTTCATCACCTTCTGGCATTTCTTCTAACAATAAAGGTAATGTATGATTATTTACATATTTTGTAATCACTTCGATTACTTCTCCTAAAAAAACAGTGACTTGCTGTGTTTGATTTTCAACCATTAAATTTGACATACTAGTTTCTCCCCCTACCATTTGAAAGAATTTTTGAAAGTTGATTCTGCTGATATTTATTTTTTTGATGCAGCATCTTTACAAAACGCACTACTATTGTTGTTTCTTCTTCAAAATATACGCGAGATATATGTTTTGATTTTCGATTTTAAAAAGCGGATTTCCTTCAAAGGGAAGAAATTCTTACAAAATTCCTTTAAAATGCAGCATTATTGTCCGTTAATATGGGATAAAATCTAAAGCTCCTTTTCTTTCTCTGTTTCATCCAACTTATCAAAATTACAAATTATTAATAGAAAGTATTTACAAATGTAGGAGATACAACTAAATTTTCATTGAATTTTTCTTTTTATTTTTATTGAAGTTTGTCATAATAAAAATATTGCCTCAGTTTTCTTATACAAGGAGAGTTGTCTTTATGCCGTTTTCATGGAAACGTATGTTACAAATCGGAAAATTTATTTTCCCTTTTATTGTACTAACAATTGTATTTTTTCAAGCACGAAAAGAACTATCGGGCATCTCATTTCGAGAAGCAGTTGAAACGATTAAAAATATTCCACCTGGTGGTTTTTTCTTAGCCGTTACAATTGGTGTATTTGCTGTTGCTACAATGTTCTTTTATGACTATGTTTTGCTGCGGCATTTGCAAGCAGATATACCGGTTAGAAAGATTTTCCGCATTTCTTGGATTGCTAATACATTAAATGGATTTATAGGATTTGGTGGTCTTATTGGGGCTGGTATACGTACAATGTTATATCGTCCTTATATACAGGAGAACGGTAAGCTTATTAGAAGTATCGCTTGGATGACAACGGCTTTTATTAATGGGTTAGCATTATTATCCTTTCTTGGCCTCATCGGCGTATTAGATACAAGATTTGTTTTACAAGAAAAACCTTGGTTATGGCCAGTTCTCATCTTTTTTGCTCTTTTTGTCCCATTATACATAGGTGTTTCAAAAATAAAGAATCGCAAACAAAAAGCAGAAAAAGCAGAACAAAATCCAACTGTCCTCTATTCACTTGTTTCATTAGTAGAATGGGTATCAGCGGGTATCGTTATGTATATCATCTTACTTCTATTTGGAATTGAAGTAGACTTCCGGAAGTTTCTTGGTGTATATGTCATTGCAGCTTTGGCTGGTGTTATTAGCCTTGTCCCAGGAGGACTTGGCTCCTTTGATCTTGTTTTCTTAACAGGGCTGGAACAGTATGGATTCGATACAAGCGTATTGCTTCCTGCTATGTTATTATATCGCCTTGTATATTATGTTTTACCATTTGGACTCGGATTGGTTTTTGCAGCGGTTGAAATGACAGGAGCTGCTCTAAAGAAATTTGAAGATAAACCGTTTATTGCTCCTGCCCTTGAAACAACTGGAGTCATTTGGACATTACAACGTGATTTTCTAGGAAAGCTAGGTTCTTGGGCATCTGCTGCGTTAACAAGTTTTGCAGGAATCATGGTGATTTTCTCCACTGTTTTTCCAACAAGTATTGAACGCGCCCATGCACTTCATATTTTAGTTCCTAAATACCTAATACAGATTTCTTTTAGTTTATCACTAACATTTGGTATTTTACTCGTTATTTTATCAAGCGGTATTTATCATGGAACGAAGCGCTCCTACTACATGACAACTGTATCTCTAATCGGAGCCGCAATTTTTAATACGTTAAAAGGAATTGATTTAGAAGAAACCTTCATTTTACTCATTGTACTCGCTGTACTATACATGATTCGAAAACGATTTATTCGTGAAAAAGTGGAGGTTTCATTCTCAGATGTAGTAAAGTTATTACTCTTTTTACTTATTACATTGTATCTCTACAAAAACCTAGGAACACTATTTGCGGAAGCAAAGGAAGTGTTTAAACCTGATTTTGTTGTTCGTAATATTAAACAAGTACAACGAAGTGCTTTTTCTGCAGCCTTTTTTGTACCAAGCTTTTTACTAATTGGTTCCATTATCGCAAATCGCTATCGAAATAAATTTCCCGGGCAACCTTTCAATCCGAAGCGGCTGCAACATTTTTTAGATGAACATGGCGGGAATGTGCTAAGTCATCTCGGTTTTTTAGGAGATAAGCAGTTCTTTTTCAGTAGTGATGGAAAAGCAATGATTCAGTTTTCTCCTACAGGTAAACGTCTTATTGTACTCGGGGATCCAATCGGACAGCAATCTTCTTTTCGTAAAGTATTAGAAGAGTTTCTAACAGAAGCGGATCGTTTCGGATATATTTGCGTATTTTATCAAATCGAAAGTAAATGGATGAGTTTATATCATGATTTTGGTTACAACTTCTTCAAGCTGGGGGAAGAAGCGGTTGTCGATTTAAGCACATTTACAATTTCTGGTAAAAAACGAGCTGGATTGCGTGCAACTTTTAACCGTTTCGAGCGAGAAGGTTATACTTTTGCGATTCACACCCCTCCATTTGCAGATGAGTTGTATGATGAACTAAAAAAAGTATCAGATACATGGCTTGGAGGAAAAAAGGAGAAAGGCTTCTCTCTTGGCTATTTCGATCGTGATTATGTGAACCGCGCGCCGGTTGCAACACTTTCTGATGCCGATGGTAAAATCATTGCCTTCACAACATTGATGCCTGTATATCAAGATGGTGAACTATCTATTGATTTAATGCGTTATTCCCCTGATGCACCAGGTGGAATTATGGATGCTCTTTTCATTCATTTATTCCAATGGGCAAAAGAAAATGGCTACCACTGCTTTAATATGGGAATGGCTCCTCTATCTAACGTTGGGTTATCGGCACAATCATTTTGGTCAGAGCGCGTCGCAGCAGCCATTTTCAACAATGTTCGTTATACATATAGCTTTAGCGGCCTGCGACATTTCAAAGATAAATATAAACCAGCGTGGAGCGGGAAGTATTTAGCATTTCGAAAGAATCATTCATTGCCAATTACGATGCTCGCTGTAACAAACTTAATCGGAAAACGAAAAGACAGCTAACTTCTTAGCTGTTTTTTCGTTCCTGAACTTGTAGTACAAACTGCTCTTCATATTTCTTTCCGTTTATATAAAAAGTACCCCATATTTTATAAATCCCTTCACTTGGAAACGTAACACGAAATTGCAATTGGCCTTCATCATTAACAGGAACAACGTACAAGAAATGTTGTTGTTTTTCATCCACTATGCGAAGTGCAGCACGTTCTCCTGTATTTGAGCGAAATTTTAGTTTTTGGCCTTTTTCTATTTGAAATTGAAACGTTAATGTTTCCTCTTCATTCGGATGTAGCGCACGAAATAAAAGCGATGTTTTGTAAGTACCAATGTTTTTTGTCAATACAGTATCTACAGCGATTGGCCTTTGTTTTTTTTCTTCTTTCTTACCTACTATAATATTTTTTTCAGCAAATTGTTTTGTTGTATCTCCTGTTTCTTCATATAGGAAAATTGTATATTCCCCTTCTTTTTTAAATTGATACGTAGTTTTATATGAACCATTACCAGCAAACGTTGGCCTTACCTGATATGACCGCGCTAACTGCTTGTCCACAATAAATATCCGAATATGATCGTTTACACCACGAATCTCATTCCCTTTGTTATCTTGCAATTGAAATGTAATATGTGCAGTTTTATTTACATCGATATCATCAAGCTGCCACTTCACTTGTTGTATTTGTCCGGTTGTTTCTTCGCTATTTTTATATTTTTGCATATAAAATCCACCAAGAACAATAAGAAGTAAAGTAATAATCCCTATTATAAGATTTTTCACGAAATCACCTATCTACTTTTTGTAAATTGTAACATAATTCAGATTATTTTACGTATAAAAACATCTAACCTATATTCTTTTTTGTGCAATTATTTTATCTTACACTCTCTCCACCTATTTTCTCCGATTCTCTCTTAATCTTAAGGTAGGAATAGCGGGAATGTACCATTGAAAACGCACTATTGAAAACACTCTACTTCGTGTATACTACAAAGAGAAAACTACTTAATCGATATTATTCACTATATAATGCTTATATCGATTGCTACATAACAAGGAGGATATTTATGAGCATTCATATCGGAGCCAAAGAAGGCGAAATTGCTGAATCTATTTTATTACCTGGAGACCCTTTACGTGCAAAGTATATTGCAGAAAATTTTTTAGAAGATGTAACCTGCTACAACAATGTACGTGGTATGCTAGGATTTACAGGAACATATAAAGGCAAACGTGTCTCTGTACAAGGAACAGGTATGGGGGTTCCTTCTATTTCCATTTATGTAAACGAACTGATTCAAAGTTATAATGTAAAAAACTTGATTCGTGTTGGAACATGCGGTGCAATTCAAAAAGACGTAAAAGTTCGTGACGTTATTATTGCAATGACTGCTTGTACAGATTCTAACATAAATCGTTTAACATTCCCTGGATTTGATTTTGCGCCGTGTGCAAACTTTGATTTATTAAAGAAGGCATATGATGCTGGTGTAGAAAAAGGTTTACACATTCGCGTTGGTAACGTACTAACAGCTGATGTATTTTACCGTGAAAGTATGGACATGGTGAAAAAGCTTGGCGATTACGGTGTGTTAGCTGTTGAAATGGAAACGACTGCACTATATACATTAGCAGCGAAATACGGTGTAAACGCATTATCTGTTTTAACAGTAAGTGACCATATCTTTACTGGTGAAGAAACTACGGCTGAAGAACGTCAAACTACATTTAACGAAATGATTGAAATTGCATTAGATGCAGCAATTCAATCGTAATTTCCACAAGAACTTGTCATACGTCTGGCGAGTTCTTTTTTATTCCGCTCTTTGCGGACGGTAAGACCTCCGCCACTGATGGAAGTTTCACTGTATATGACTTTTTTAAAGAAACTGTCTCGGCAAGCGACAGATTTCCTCTCCTACTCTCTTTATTCGTTTGCTATAATAAGAAGACGATTATGGAATTTACAATTTATGAGGTGAAGAAGTGAAAAAAAAAAGTATTGTGTTTAAGCTTTTTCTATTAACATCAACATTGTTTACTGCTACATTTTTACTCTTTTTCCTTGGACAATCACTGTTTTTAGAAAAATTTTATATAAAGAAAAAAATTAATACCGTCCAAACATCTTTCGAAAAATTTGTAAGTAAATATGAAAAAAGTGATCAATCATTTGAGGAGCTTTCAAAGTTAAAACAAGAGTTTTATGACAAAACAAATGCTGAACTCGTCTTATTAGATCGTAATGGTATTATTAAAGATGATAAAAATTACCATATTGAAATTGTTGATAAGTCTAATAAAACATTTTTCATTCCACTCAATAATATTTTCACAAACGATGAATATTCTTCGTTTATAAAATTAGGATTAAACCTTAATGATCAAGTCAGTGTACAAGGTATCTTAAAACAAGATATGATTATTCCTATCACAATTACTACCAACGACAACAGAACATGGCAAAATGATAATATCATTTCAGATTTAAAGCAATTTGGTATACAACTTCAAGATGTGAAAAGAACTTTATATACAAAGGAATTTGGTGTTGGTGTTAACAAATTTGAGGGCACTATTTCAAAATTACACATTCCTTCCTCAACTGATATTCGTCTTACCAATAAAGATACATTAATACAAGGCATTCAGCACTGGGAACTTTCTGTTGCATTAGGAAAAACAAATACAAATGAAATGACGACGTATACAATGGGCGGAGAAAATGAAGTAAAAAGTCAGGTTTTTGTTAAACCTGTTATTAAAAATGGTGAAATAAAAGAGTTTGCATTTGCCATGACATCACTGCAGCCCGTTGATGAAGCTATGCTTGTTTTGAAAGATTATTACGTATATGCATTAATTATCGTCTTTTTTGTCATTATTTTATTGTCATTCTATTACTCAAAAATCATTGCAAAGCCACTTATTAAAATGAATCGTGTTACAAAGAAAATGGCTAACTTTGATTTTTCTGAAAAGCTTCCTATATCAACAGAAGATGAAATTGGAAGCTTATCAAGTAGTATTAACAGCCTTTCTGTAAATTTAAAAGATCGAATTGACAAATTACATGTAGCAAATACAAAATTACAGCAAGATATTGAAAAAGAAAGACAGCTAGAGAAAACGAGAAAAGAGTTTATCTCTGGGGTATCCCATGAATTAAAAACACCACTAAGTGTAATCCGTAGTTTCGCTGAAGGTATTAAAGATGGTGTAAGTAAAGATACTACGTATTATACCGACGTTATTTTAGAAGAAACCGATAATATGAACCGCCTTATTGTTGAAATGCTAGAACTTGCAAAACTTGAATCTGGCACATATAAATTAGAAATTGAAGCTTTTTCAATTGGTGAATTAATCAAACAAGTTTATACAAAGCTATTATTTAGTATCGAAGAAAAAAATTTACACGTAGAGCTTGCATTAGATCCAACTATTTATGTGCAAGCAAATCGCAATCGCATTGAACAAGTTGTCGTCAATCTATTAAGTAATGCAATTCGTTACGCACCAACTGGGGAACAAGTAAAGCTATCTATCATTGAGTATGAAGAAACGGTAAAAATAGAAATTGAAAATAACGGTACACCGATTCCTGAAGAAAGCTTAGATAAAATATGGGACCGTTTCTATCGATTAGACGCATCGCGTAGCCGTCATACAGGCGGAACAGGTCTAGGCTTATCTATTGTAAAAAATATTTTAGAACTTCATCATGCCGATTACGGCGTGTATAATAAAGAAAATGGTGTTGTCTTTTATTTCGACTTACAAAAAGCAAAAGAAGTCAAATAATTTGTTCTAATTTCACGAGGAGTTCACATGAAATTCACATACTCCCTTTATAGTAATAACTAGTTAATCCTTTCCTTTACACATATAAAAGAGGAGAGTGCGTGAAATGAAACAAGTAGGACAACCAATTCAAAATGAAAAACAATTAGAAAAAATCAAAGATATACTATTACAATCATCGAAGCGTGATGCTTTATTATTCGTATTAGCTGTGAATTCAGGATTAAAAGTAAGCGAGATTTTACAATTAAAAGTTGGCAATGTTATTGATGAAAACGAACATGTTCGTCATTCTATTTTGTTTTATAATGACAAAATGAAAAAGCATAAATGGTTCGCTGTAAGTGATGAATTACAACATACTATCGAACAATACATGAAAGAGCGAAAAGTATGGAAACGAAACGAGCCATTATTAAAATCTCAAAAAGGAACAAAGTCTATTACAAGACAACATGCTTGGTACATTTTAAACAAAGCAGCAAAAGAAGTTGGTTTAGAAGGGATTAGCTCACATACACTTCGCAAGACATGGGGATACTGCGCTTACAAATCTGGTGTAGATATTGCATTTTTACAACACTTTTTTGATCATAGTACTCCATCCAAAACTTTAAAATACATCGGTATTGCCTAGTCATACAAAATGTAAATATATAAAAAAAGGTAACTATTTTGTGAATAGTTACCTTTTTTTAATCCAATAAAGTGAAACTTCCATCAGTGGGGTTTTTTCTTCATCCCCCCACTGAGATGGAAAGTTCTCATCAATTAGACGCATGCCAGCAATTATCTCCCACCTCTCTTCCTTGTTTTTCAGAATCTTGAGCCGGGAGTCTTACCGCCCTAAAATAGCGTGAGAAACTCTTTCGCCTTCTTTACCATCATATATATATTTCTCTTGTCTTGTTTCTCCTATCTTCTAGTGATACTCTAGTAATAGGGGGGAGAAATATGAACACATTAACAATTGAATTACCTAAAGAAACATTGGAAAAACTACAATTATTACAACAAGCTCACGAAAAGAAAACAGGTGCTATCATTACGGAAAGTACACTCATTCAATCTCTTATATCAAGGGAATTTATTCAAGAAATTACACCATTTGATTTACAGAAATATGTACAACAAAAAGAGCAGCGATAAAGTGAAACTTCCATCAATGGGGGGCTTCATCCCCAATTGATGGTTAGTTGAACCAATCGGGCTTTTACGGGCAGTTAACTCCCACCTATCTTCTTCGTTTTTCTCTGAATCTTGAGATGGGGGGCTTACTGCCCGTTAATGCGGGATAAAGTGAAACTTTGATAAGTCGATGCTTGTTTTCACTGATTATTAATTGAATCAATCAAACTCTTATGGACAGTTAACTCCCACCTATCTTGTTTCATTTAGGTGGGAGTTTTACTAATTGTTAGAGCAGAAAAAACAACAGCAACTGTTGTCATCACTTTCCATAGATTTTTCATCTGCTTCCGCCCCTTTTCAATAATACTGATAATCATTTTGATATAAACGCTGTTATTATTCAATTAATCTTTTGTAAACTTTAATTTTTTTAAGATAAAAGATACAAAAATTATTGACAATGATAATGATAACCATTATCATTTATTACGAAGCCAACAATTGATGAATCAACCAAACGCTCAGTAACATTGTTACCCCTTTTTTTCATAAAGAAAAACACTGTACATTCCCCCTGTTTGTACAGTGTTTTTCTTTTTTATCCTAATTAGGACTTTCAATCAATAAAGGATGAAGACACTTAATAGAAATATTACTTTATCCTACTACTCTTTCACTTCAATCGAATAAATTTAATTGTTCAGGCCTAGGTTCCCCATACGTAATTCCAAGCATATCCATCATTTGTTTTGCATTATCTGCCGCATCTCCACCAGAGTTATTGTTAAATAAAAGGTAAATTTCCTTTGTTTTTGTTTTTAATTCTTGTAACCTCTCTATCCATTCTTCTAATTCCTGTTTGTTATAGCGATATAAACAGCGAACTGCTCTCCAATTCTCTCCTGTATTCAGCCACCCATGTACATTGCGCCCGTGAAATCGAACTAAGGTCATCTGTTCATGCGTTGCTTCGAGTACAATTGGAATAGAACCAATTCCTGCTTGTGGTTCATCACAAATAGTATGAATCCAACCTTCTTGTTTCATAAATTGCAAAGTTCGATTACGAAATTCTGGATAAAACCAAGTCTGATTACGAAACTCTAATGAACATGGTGTATCCCCCATCTTTTCTTTCGTATAGCGTAATAAGTCCACATTTTTCTTTTGGCAATCGAACCAAGGTGGATACTGGAATAAAACCATTTTTAACTTATTTGCTTTTTGAAGAGGAATTATTGACTCTTTAAATGCATGAAACATATCTTCAATATTTGCAAAGGGGGTCTCTCCGCGCATATGCCCTGTCATTCCTTGATAAGCTTTCACAATAAATGAAAAATTTGGCGGTGTTTCTAAAACCCATTTCTCATAATTTCTTGCAGGCTGCATCGCATAAAAAGAGCTATCTACTTCTACGATTGGAAAATACTCACTATATGTTTGTAGTTTATGCTTCATTTCATATGCATCCCTATATAAAGCGTTATGATCTCCCCATCCTGTTAACCCAATAGAAATCATCCGAACACCATCTCCTGTCCACCTCTAAATCTCAAAAACACATTATGATATATGGAAAAATGACATCTCAAAGTCATTTAATTGTCTCTCATTAACGGGCAGTTATCTCCTACCTACCTTCTTCACTTTTCTCAGAATCTTGAGGTGGAGGTCTTACTGTCCGCAAATAGCAGGATAAATAATTCGTCACACAGTTACATTCTTTATTATTCCTATTCTATTGTGATTCTACAGCTTCTTAATCTACTATAACAAATCGAAAAAAAAGTTTTCTATACAAAAACTCTCTTTCTTTACTTTTCTTTACCGCATCTTAACGTTAATTTAACGCTCATTTTGTATACTACATATGTAAGAACTTATACGAAACGAGGGTGAATGCAGATGAAAGTATTATCATCTATCCGTTTTTGGATTATTTTTATGTCATGTATAACGCTATGTTTTGCACTCTTTTTAATTGGAGAATACAATAAACCAAAAGCAGCCTCAAATGAAGGTACTGTACCCTATGACATCCTAGGTATAAAACAAAATCATATACCCCTAGTGCATGATACGCAAAAAGAAAAGGTTGTTATGAAGGGGATGGTGGTTACCGATGCCACTTCGTATAAACAATTAGAAATAATTGCGAAGCAAATCAAAGAAAGATATGCACAAGCAAAACTCGATTCAATTGAGCTTACAATCCATAATAAAAATAATGGTCAATACTATGATGATCTTGCTTTTGAGCCAACTGCTAAAGGAAACATCGTCATCACCTATACACCATTAACCGAAACCGAGCACAATATAAATAAAAATATAAATATTCAACTCAACAAGCGCCCTTAATCTAAAAGGGTGCTTGTTTCTATGTATAAGCACATTTTTTATAAATTAGTCAAGTATCCTAGGTCTTGTCCTGCAAAGATGAATATCATATATCGACAAATGATTTAAAGAGAGATAACTTACATTAAGGAGGAACTATGTATGATGTATCCATACAATCAGTCGTATTATTCTGCTCAAAATGCTAGAAGAAATTTCAAAAATTTAATTGGCACAAACGTTCAGGTTAATTTAGGGGGCCCAGAAAAAGCAGAGGGAACATTATTAAAAGTTCAAAGTGATTTTTGTGTCGTACAATCTGACGATAGTGTTGTTTACTATCCGTTACATCATATTAATGGCTTTGCCGAGCAATATGAAGATGATTCTCAAGAATCAGATGATAATGAACAAAACAACAATCAAAACAACAATCAAAATAACCAAAATGAAGACCCTATCATTGTAAGCGGAACACGTTTTGCAAGTGTTATTAACCGTCTAAAAGGAGAAACAATTCAATTGAACCAAGGTCCGAAGAAAATAGAAGGAACTGTTGTCGGACGTACTAGAGATCATATTCTACTTGAGGTTGATGGTCAGATTACGTATGTACCAACGTACCATGTTCAAAGTATGCGTTGGAATTATAACAATAATAATGATAACAATGATAACAATGATAATAATGATAACAATAACAATGATAACAATAATGATAATAAAAATGATGATAATGAAACACGCAATAGCAATAGCGATAACAATCAAAAAAAGAAATGCAAACGTTGCAAAAAACGCCGTTAAGACAATAACAGCTCGTATACTAGCAAACCAAACCATAAGTAAATCCCAGATTATTCATTTTATAATCTGGGATTTATTCCTTAAAAGAATGGAATCCATTCTTTTATTTTATTTATCCAATTTTCCTGTTGCTCTTTTCTCTGTTTTTCTTGCTCTTTTCGTTTTTCCTCTTCTTCTTTTCGCTTTTTTTCTTCTTCAATAGTTTGTAACTGTTTTGTATACTCAGCTTCTGGTATAAGCGACAAATCAAAGTTTTTTTGACTTGGCTGCCCAATTGCTTTTTTCATAATATCTTGAAACATCGTTGTCGTTATTTGACTACCACCAGGAACAAAATGTTCGCTATCCGTTTTATCGTAGCCAACCCAAATGGATGCAACCAATTCTGGTGTATAACCAACAAACCATGAATCTTTTGCACCGCTGCTCGGGCCATCTACAAGTTGTGTTGTACCCGTTTTCCCAGCAGTCTCTACAGAT
Source organism: Bacillus sp. S2(2024) (assembly GCF_050474045.1). NCBI lineage: Bacteria > Bacillati > Bacillota > Bacilli > Caryophanales > Bacillaceae > Bacillus > Bacillus sp. S2(2024). Next base: position 1,090,603 of record NZ_JBFLUS010000003.1, on the reverse strand, counting down.
TTAAGTTTTGCTTTTTCTCCCGTTCCTTTCTCTACAACCCCTTGTAATAAATACGTCATCTTTTGTGCCGTTTTTTCATCCGTAACACGAGTTTCTTTTTTATACCATTTCCCTACCATATTCCCTTCACTATCTTGAAGTTCACGAATCGCATGTGCTTCCATTTGTACACCATCATTTGCAAAGGTCGCATACGCTTGTGCCATGACAAGTGGAGACGTTCCTTCACTCATCCCTCCTAGCGCTAACGCATAAGATTGATCATTACCTTGAAGCGGAATACCAAAACGTTCTAAAGACTTCAATCCCTTTTCCAGACCAATTTGCTCTAATAGCCAAACAGCGGGTACATTATAGGAGTTAGCAAGTGCTTCATACATCGTCACATTACCATGGTATACATTCCCGCTATTTTTCGGTGAATATCCATTAATGTCTAGTGGTTCATCTTTTAATACATCATAAACCTCGTATCCTTGTTCCAATGCTGGTGTGTACACTGCTAATGGTTTTAATGTTGAACCTGGCTGGCGTTTTAATTGCGATGCATGATTAAACTGTAAAAATTGATACGGTCCTCGTCCTCCTACAAGCGCTGGAACACTGCCCGTTTTGGGATTCATGAGTACGACACCTGTTTGCATAATCTGATCAGAAGTAGTCTTTGGAAAATAATGATCATTATTCACAACATCTTCTGCCGCTTGTTGCATCTTTGGATCTAATTCTGTGTAAATATGATAACCACCTGATAAAATTTCATTTTGTGTCAAGTTGTATTTGTTCATTGCCTCACGAACAACATAGTCAACATAGTAAGGATATTTCCCCTTATATTGATTTTCGACACCACGGTGAAGTGAAAGCCCTTCTTCCTTCGCTACTTGAAATTGTTTGTCTGTAATATAGCCTTGTTCCTTCATTAAAGAAAGAACAACATTTCTTCTTGTAATCGATTTATTAAAGTCTTTAAACGGTGAATACGTAGACGGCGCTTTAATTAATCCAGCTAAGGTGGCAGCTTCAGGAATCGTCAGATCTTTGACTTCTTTATCAAAATACGTCTTCGCAGCCTTTTTAACTCCCCAAGCTCCTTCACCAAAATAAATTTGATTTAAATACATTTCGATAATTTCATCTTTTGTATATGTACGTTCAATTTTCTTTGTAATAAAATACTCTTTGAATTTTCTTGAAAACGTCCGATCTTGTGTTAAAAATACGTTTTTAGCAAGCTGTTGTGTAATTGTACTGCCCCCAGCAACAACTTCTCCTGCTGTTATATTTTTAATGATAGCGTTAAAAATTCCGCTATAAGATATGCCCCGATGCTTATAAAATTTTTGGTCTTCTACGGCAACAACAGCTTGAGTCATAACGTCTGGGATATCTTTACGTTTAATTCCCTCCATTTTCGAAGAAGACAATTTTGCTGCTACTCGCTTATTTGCATCGTAAATCACTGTTGGCTGAGGTACTGCATGTTTTAATGCCGATATATCTTGAATTGTAATCATAATGTTTACAAAGATAAACAAAGATAAGCCAAAACTTCCTAAAATCAACAATACTATTCGCAATTTTTTTCTTGTTTTGAACCACTCTCGTATACTTTGTAATTGAGTGCTGTTCAACTTCATTCATTCACTTCCTCTATCTTACTTTCAAATGTATATATGAGTAACATCTTTATCTTTACAAATTTTCTCTGATATCGTTATAATTCGTCAAGTCTAAGCTATCCTTTTCATACTTTTTGTTTGAAAAGGACATTCTATAAGTACAAGAATTACTAAAAAAGTGTTAACATTACTAATTTTTCAACTTGTCTAATGTTAAGTTTTTGTAAACTTTTCGATAAAATGTTTTAAAAACCGACAGCTTTTTGATAGAATGAACTAGCCAATATGCTTTACATAACTATTTTTTGGTGGGGGTAACAATATGGTTTTCAAATCGAAAAAAGACAAATTTTCAGAAATGTTAACGAATATCTCTGAAAATTTAAAAGAAGGCGCTCAATTTTTTGTGGAGTATAAAATTAAAAACGCAAGTGATTTAAAAGAATTCTCCATGCGCATGAAAGAGTATGAGTCAAAGGGTGACTCATTTATTCACGAAATCATTATGGAATTAAACAAAGCGTTTATCACTCCAATTGAACGTGAAGACATTTTACAACTTGCAATGAGTATGGATGATGTATTAGACGGATTAGATCATAGTGCAGGTCTATTTGAAATGTATTCTATTACAGAAGCAGACGAATACATGATTAAATTCGTTGATGCAATTAATCAGTGTGCGATTGAAATTGCATCGTCTATTGAGTTGATGTCCAATAAAAAGCTACTCGATATTCGTACAAATGCGATCAAAATTAAAGATTACGAATCAAAATGTGATGACATTCGTAGACATGCTATTAAGCATCTATTCTCTCGTGAGAAAGATCCAATTAAGATTATTCAATACAAAGAAATTTACGAAGAATTAGAAGAAGTTGCTGACAGCTGTCAAAGCGTAGCAAATGTTTTAGAAACAATTATTATGAAGAACGCATAAGGAGTTTGATCATGGATACACTCTTGATTTTAACCGTTTTAGTTGTCATTTGTGCTTTAGCTTTCGACTTTATTAACGGATTCCATGATACAGCAAATGCTATCGCAACAGCTGTTTCAACAAAGGCTTTAAAGCCAAGACAAGCCATTCTTTTGGCATCTATTATGAACTTTTTAGGTGCAATGACATTTACGGGTGTAGCAAAAACTATTACAAAAGATATTGTCGATCCATTTACATTACCAAATGGTAGTGTCGTTATTTTAGCAGCGCTAATTGCTGCTATCGCATGGAACTTAATTACTTGGTACTATGGAATTCCAAGTAGTTCATCTCATGCAATTATCGGTGCTATTGCTGGGGCAGCTATCGCTGCTGCTGGGATACATTCATTAAATTATAAAGGCTTCATTAAAATTATTGAAGCTTTAGTTATTTCACCGATTATCGCTTTCGTCATTGGTTTTATCGTATATGGTATTTTTAAAGTTTCCTTTAAAAATTTTAATCTGACGAAAACAAATAAAAATTTCCGTTTATTCCAAGTGTTCACAGCCGCATTGCAATCTTATACACATGGCACAAACGATGCTCAAAAAGCGATGGGTATTATTACAATGGCCCTTATCGCAAATAATTATCATACTTCAACAGATATCCCTTTTTGGGTACAACTCGCGTGTGCAACCGCAATGGGTCTTGGTACTTCTATTGGTGGATGGAAAATTATCAAAACTGTCGGTGGACAAATTATGAAAATCCGCCCTGTAAATGGTGTAGCTGCTGATTTATCTTCATCAATTGTTATTTTCGGTGCAACTTTCATTCATTTACCGGTAAGTACAACACACGTTATTTCATCTTCTATTTTAGGTGTTGGTGCTTCACATCGCGTAAAAGGTGTAAAGTGGGGAACAGCAAAGCGCATGTTAATTACATGGGTCATCACACTCCCTATTTCAGCTTCATTAGCTGCTTTATGCTATTACGTATTAAACCTTATTTTCTAAAAAAAGTCGTCTTCTTATGTAGAAGACGACTTTTTTGTGAACACACATCATTCTGATACAAAACATTGTATAATAATGATGTATTTGTTACAAAAGAGGAGATGTTACAGTTGGAATATATTATGCTATTACTTGTTGGATTATTAGCAGGTACAATTGGAAGTCTAGTTGGTCTTGGTGGGGGAATCATTATCGTTCCGCTACTGATTGGCTTACATAGTCTTTCTCCCCAATTGGCTGTTGGTACTTCAATTGTTACTGTCGTATTTACAGGTTTGGCTTCTACCCTCACATACATGAAGCATAAGAGAGTTGATTACAAAAGTGGCCTTATTTTATTTATAGGGAGTGGTCCTGGAGGAATTATCGGATCATGGGCAAATAAATTTTTAAATCAAAATTCCTTCTCTTTATACTTTGGAATTTTTCTTATTTTCGTATCCATTTTACTGATGCTAAAAGATAAAATGAAGCCCCTTTCCCTTTCAAACAGTTCTGTTATTAAACGCTCCTTTACAACTTCTGAAGGAGAGACCATATTTTATCAGTTTCCACCTTTTCTTGCTACCATTATTTCATTTGGTGTAGGTTTTATTTCTGGTTTATTTGGAATTGGTGGAGGTGCCCTATTAGTTCCAGCGATGATGCTTCTCTTTGCTTTTCCAGCCCAAATCGCTGTCGCTACATCAATGTTTATTGTTTTTTTATCTGCAATTGTAAATTCAGCAACTCATATTTCACTTGGTAATGTAAGCTGGCTCTATGCCCTTGTTTTAATCCCCGGAGCATGGATTGGCGGGAAAGTTGGAGCTTATATTAATACAAAACTAAGCGGTAAAGCTATTATCAATTTATTACGCATTACCTTAATCATTCTCGGTGCACGTATGATTATTAGTTCCATTTTGTAACGCATTCTTTTAGAATGCGTTTCTTTTATATACATGTGAAAAAAAACACTCCTAACATAATACATAATAATGAGCAGGCACAAAGTAAGATAAAATTAGAAATGCGGAAATTTCTCAAGATAATCACTCCTATATTTGTTACATCTTTTGTATTTTATCCTACTCTAACTTACAGTAAGACTTATCCTGAATTTAGTAGATAAAAATAAAGCGAAACTTCCATTAGCGGGCGATGGAGAATCCCATTTGCTTTATCATACCGAAAAAAAACAACATATACATTTACAATGCCCTAACAATATAGAAGTGAATGTTGCAAATCATATGTAATTATTACATTATATATACAATTTCATTGTTTTACACTTATAGGGTGAAACTTTCATCCGTGGGGATTTTTCCATCCCCCACCTATCTTCTGTAGAAAAGCGGAAGCGGCTCGTTCAGAATGTGAGGGGAATGGAGCTTCTGACGTAGAGGTGTTTTTTTATCTCGTAGGAAGAAGCGAAGCCACCGAACATTCTAGCCACTGAAGCTGGACAATGCCTTCACCAAATCTTGAGGTGGAGATCTTAGCAGGATAAACAAAAAACAAGCCGAAAAATGCTTCTCTCCTAAATAAAGAGAAGCATTTCTCGGCTTGTTACATTTCCGTCAGTGTACAAGCGACCATCCCACAAAATCTTCATGGACTTTTCTTGCCCGTTTATCGTTTCTATCATATAATTCTGCATAACTATCTGTTTCTTCATCATAAGCCATCGTATAAATGATTTGTCCATCTATTTCGACCGATAGAACAACTCCACCCTTCATTTCTTCCACATGTATCACTGCATCTGTTGAAATCTTCACATCAGTCATTTTTTCATCTAACATGGTATGCCCCCTAAAAAATATTCCTTTCTAGTACCGTCCTTACACATACACACTAAACAGTATACTACTGTAATATGATATATTTCGTCAATAAAATTGATAGGCTTTATGTGAAGTGTATGCCCTTTTAGATAAATTTACATTTCCATTAGCAGGAGATTACTAAATTGCAAAATAAAGCTATAACATTTCTTCTGCATTTCATAAAAATAGTCTTATGCAAACAATTCCTCTATAATAAAATGAAAAGCAATATATAAAGAGGTGCTTACATTGATTTTACATAAAGGAGAAATACTATTTCGTCAAGGAGAGGAAGGCCCTCTATATTTTGTAAAAAGCGGTCTATTAAAAGTAGTTCGCTTCCAAGAGGACGGCACGTCTTTTTTATTTAATATTATTGTTCCAGGTGAAACAATCCCTCACCACTCTTTAATATCTCCAAAAGAATATCATGGAACCGCAATCGCTTTAGTTAAGACTGAAGTAGAGCCAATTTTATGCAACGCATGGTATGAACAATTACATGCAAATCCCGAATCTTATGCCGATATCGCCCTTCAGCTGCAAACAAAATTACGAATGATGCAAGAGCGTATTGATCAGCTTACAACCGTTTCTCCAAAAGAGCGGCTACTTCGTTTACAAAAATGGTTTACAACATATTTAGGAGACATTCCAATCTATGAAATTTTAACCCAAACAGAAATTGGTCAACTCATTGGCATCCGCCGTGAAACTGTAAATCGTCTACTTCGAGAACAAACAAAAAACGAGGTGAGTTAACACCTCGTTCTTTTTCATTATTGTAAGCTAGCTGCTGGCCCAAAGAATTCAAAATGAATATTCTCTGGTGTCACGCCCCATTCTATCAAAGCTGTATGAATATGCTTCATAAATGGAACCGGTCCGCAGAAGTAGAAATCCGCTTCGCTGGAAGGAATAATAGTTTGTAACCACGCTAAATCAATGTAGCCTTCTTTATCATAATTTTTTACTTTCTTGTCTTGCTCAGTTGGATTAGAGTAGCAAGTATATACTTTTACTTGTTCATGCTCTTTGGCTACATTTGCAACATAGTCTTTCATTGCGTGTACATCACTGTTTAACGCGCCGTGAATAAAGTATACATTACGGTTTGGCGATTGCTCAATTAATGTATTTAACATACTCATCATTGGTGTAATTCCTACGCCACCACTAATCAATACAACTGGTAACTGTGAATCCATATTCAGCACAAAATCCCCTGCTGGTGCGCTTAGTGGTAAAATATCCCCTTCATTTACATGATCATGTAAATAATTCGATACCATTCCATCTAAACCTTCTGCACCTTTCTCACGTTTCACACTAATGCGATAGTAATCCTTTCCAGGTGCATCTGATAAACTATACTGACGGTTATGTGTATATGTTTCTCCTTCAATATTTAACTGTACACTTACATATTGTCCTGGTAAGAATGAAGATAGCGCTCCCCCATCTTCTGGTTTTAAATAAAAGGATGTAATCACATCGCTCTCTTTTTCTTTTTTCACAACAATAAAATTACGGAAATCTTTCCAACCGCCTGTTTTTCCTGCAGCTTCTTCATACATCTCTGCTTCTATACCAATAAATGCATCAGCGATCACACCATATGCTTCTCCCCAAGCATCTAATACTTCTTGCGGAGCATCAGCTACTTCTTTAATCGCTTGTAGTAAACATTTACCAACAATTGGATAGTGTTCTGCTTTAATACCTAAGCTACGATGTTTATGTCCAATTTGTTTCACAACTGGAATGATCACCGCTAAGTTATCAATATAATTAGCAGCTGCGTATACTGCATTTGCTAATGCTTGCTGCTGTCTCCCTTGTTTTTGATTTGCATGGTTAAAAATATTTAATAGTTCCGGATGCTCAGAAAACATAATTTGATAAAAACGTGTTGTAATCTCCACACCTTTTTCTTGTAATAACGGTACAGTTGATTTTACAATTTCAATTGTTTTTGGACTTAACATACTATCCACTCCTCTATTTCCTTATCTACTGCCATTGTATACGATATCTAAAATCTAAGTTGTGATTTTAATCACTATAAACATGATGTTTTTGTGAAAAACATCATAAAGTGAAACTTTAATCAGCGTCCCCCTATCAACTGTACTTGTCTCTCCATCTTGAGATAAGGTCTTACTGTCCACGAATAGCGGGATAAATGACACCATCTATCTTCTTTAAGAAATTCCTCGTGAGATCGAGAAAAATGTTACTGTATATGAAAGTAATATCAATAATAAAAAGACATACTAAGTATGCCTTTTTTACTGCGCTTGTAATGCCTGTTCTATTACTTTTACATCTTTCCCATTTCCAAACTCTGTATACCCCCAAATATTCGTTTCACCTGTATATTTATTTACAATAATATCTAAGTCATGATATACACGATGTGCATAAGTGATATATTCAATATTACGATCTGCTACCCCTTTTTTCAAAATCTCATAACTTCGTTTCACATCTCGTTTTATTTGCTTATTTTTCACTTTTTTCTCAAAATCTTTTAAAGAATGCTCCTGTTCTTGAAACCATTTAATGAAATGGCTCCAGTCTCCATCTGTATATTTTTCTGCTTTTCCATAATTTAAAAAGTTGTTATAACTTTCGTGTGTCGTACGAATAAATTGTAATACCTCTTTTGTCTCATCAACCTCTTCTACTTTCGGCATTGCCGCTACACCAGCTGGCTTACTCGCATAGTGTACAAAAAATTTGGTTAAACCGTAACTAGTGATTCCCATGACAATAAGAATTCCAAGTATATTCCACATTTTTTTCATACACCATACTCCTTTTCCTTATATAAATATTACATTTATTTCTATAAAATATAATATTTGTAATTTTCTATAAAGAAGTAGGGATTCCTGTATAAACTGTTCTTATCATTTCGACAACGTTTTTCTACAAATTACGTGTCGGAAGTTGATCTTGTAAGACAATATTTCCTTGGTATGTAGCATATCCGAGTAATACGAGTAAAAGTATATATAAAATGAACATACCAATACGAGTTTTCATATTTGCAGAATAGTACTTTTCATACTGTTCTTTTTCTTCTTCCCACTTATGTAATTTTCGCTCTGACACTGCTACTGCATCTTGCATCAATAAAAGATGCTGTTCTCTTTCCTCTTCATACGGTACGTAATCAAGTGGTTCAAATTTAGGATGCAAGTAATCTAATGCTATTTTTCTTTGACGTTCTTCTTTTGTTAATGTTTTATCTCGTTCTTTTTGACTAAGCATCATCACTTCATGATGCATCATATAGATGGTGCGATGAAGTGCACCCGTTTCTCTCAATTCGTCTTTCAAACGTATAATATATTCTTTTATGGTATCTATTTTCCAACCAAGCTCTTGGATTGGTTGATTTCGCTTTGATACTCTGTGCCATTCTAAACAACCAAATACAAAAATAAATCCAAAGAAAATACTTTTTTGTACAATTGCGTAACCAAGTAATATAACAAGGCCCAGCGCCCAAATTTTCGTACTTACAACAGAAACAATTCGTCCACCATCGAGTGGTGATACGGGAATTAAGTTAAAGAAATTAATCATACTACCAAGCACAATAACAAGTGCCCAGAACGGTTCTTTTGTTATCATATATAGCGGAATTGCTGGCAAAAAAGAAAATAAACCAAATAACGGTCCCATATATGCAATGTATGCCTCGTCTTTTGCGTTTTTAGGCAATTCTTTCATTCCTATAACCGCTCCCATGAATGGGATAAAAATAGCAGGTGATGTTGCAATCCCTTTTCTTCTCGCCGCCCACAAATGACCCATTTCATGAATAAGTAATAAGTATACAAGCGCAACACCAAATTTCCATCCATATATCGCTGCATAAGCACCAAGAGATAACAACATACTAAATATAGTCGAAAACTTTGCTAGTTTCACAATAGCAAATACCCATTTTAATTTAGATAACAGAAAAACACCAACTGCTGCAACGATTCCCCATAATCCTTTTGTATTTTGTTTCATATTCCTCTCCTTACCAATAGTCTTTTTCTTCTTAATTATGCCATATATTTTAATTTTATTGGGAACGACTGTTTAATTCATCCATTTTTAGCCAATACTATACATGCAAGGAGGTGAAAACAGTGACATTACAAGCTGTTATGATCGGTGCCTTATCTTTTCTAGCTTCTATGCTTATTTTTTATACTGTTGGACATGTATTGCTATTGGATTGGCTGCCAAACAATATTTTTATTAGCTCCATTATCCTTTCTGCACTTATTATCGCTTATTTCATTACGCGAAAATCTATGAATGAACCGTCAACAAAAACAAAATAAAAGAGTGATGAGATTTTATTCATCACTCTTTTTCTCATTTCCTAGAAAAAACTTTACCTTTGTAAATCCATCTTCTCTCCATATTCTTTCACTATTTGAATAATATTTTGAAACGCACCAATCTCCTCTTTTTTATAATTAAACATTTTTAAATCATATTGGTCATAGTACGTTTCTAACATTTTTAGCTGAGACGATGATATGTCGCTAACAGGAATTAAAAAATTTACTTCATACTGTTTATATCCTTCTTTTACTATTTCACCTTGAATTTGTTCACTTTTTTCTTTATTTATTATCTTTTGTACTTTCGGTGGAAAATATATTTGGAAATAATAGTTTTTTTCTTTTTCTAGTTTTTTATATAATGCATCTGAAATTGTGTAATATACTGTATAATGAACTGTATTTTCCTTTGTTTTAATGTGAAAACGCGTAATTTGTAAGTCTTTTTTAGTAATTTCAGTTATAGTTGATGGTTGTTCTGCCTCATTTTGTGTTGAAGGTGCTGTTGGAAATAAAGAAAGCAGCTTCTCTGTATCCACCTTTGATATAATATAGAAATTTTTTGTATCTGTTTCTTTTTGTAACCAACCTGTTCTCGCTTCTGTACGAAGCCAAGCTTTATACCTTTCTTCTTGTCCATTTTTCTTAATGGTAATCACATATTCTGGTTCACCTAATTCACCTATTATGTTTTGTTTTTCCGCTTTATTTATAATATTTGCAATAAGTTTTGCTTCCTCATCCTTCAATACTTTTTCTTCTTGTCCTGTTTTGGATACAATTATTTGTATGTTCTCTTCCATAACATTCCCCGCTTCTTTTGCTGATTTCTCACCTTGTTCTATTTTCTTGCCCATTTGGTTACATGCAACTAATAAGAAAAGAACGAACATGAATAACCATTTTTTTCGCATTGCTCCCATCCTCATTTCTCAAAATAAGAAAAGCTTATTGTTCTCAAAAGAAAACAAAATCAACCTAACAAACAAAATCGGATATAATATACATGAAAGGGGGCTTACAGCATGCCAATAAATTTTCACAGTCCAAACAATAAATATACGTATACAAATCGTCAAGCAACAGATTCATGGACATTTATGATTCAAAATATTGTGAACGTCAAAGAAAAGAGAGTGATTGATATTGGATGCGGTGGTGGTATTTATACAAAACAACTCGCTATGATGGGGGCAGCTGAAGCAGTTGGTTTTGATTTTTCAAATGAGATGCTCGAAGCTGCCAAGGAAAATTGCGCTCACATACAAAATGTTTCATTTGTACAAGGCGACGCTCATAACCTTCCTTTTGCAGATGCAACCTTTGACATTGTTATATCACGAGCTGTTATTCATCATCTAGAGCATATTCCACAATTTTTACAAGAAGCATATCGAATTTTAAAGAAAAACGGTATACTTATTCTCCAGGATCGAACAATTGAAGATTGCACAATTCCAGGAAGTCCAGAACATATTCGCGGCTATTTCTTTTCTTGCTACCCAAAATTAATCCATACAGAAGCAAAGCGGAGACCTAAAACAAATCAAATACTGCATTGGTTACACGACAGCGGCTTCCATACAAATCCTATTGAAACTCTTTGGGAAGTTCGTAAAGTCCATCCTTCAATTGAAAATTTACTTCAAGATTTATCCCCTCGGACAGGTCGCTCTATTTTACATGAATTATCGGACGACGAGCTCTCTCAATTATTAGAGTACATTCAATCTAAATTTCATAATAAATCCCCTATTATAGAACAGGATCGGTGGACTATTTGGACAGCCGTGAAAGAGTAGCAAGCCTCACATATTGTGAGGCTTGCTACTCTTTCATAACCTTGTTCGGCAACACTCTTGATATCCACCGCTTCTTGCCTGTGCTCTACCACACTTCGAACATACTAAAAATCTGGATTGATTTGCAAACAAACTACCTTTATCAAAAAGTAACACTCCTGCTTGTTTAAGCGAACGAGAATAATATAACCATATAAAACCACAAATTGCAGTAATACATAACAATACACCCATTACAAGCATCTTCGTCACCTCTGCTTTGTCTGTTCTTTCCAGCGAGTGGATGATTACATTATTCTCTACATTGAACGATAATTCCTTCTTTTTCTCATGAAAACTCCCCGCAGTTATCCCCCACCTAGCTTCTTTAGAAAAGCGGAAGCGGCTCGCTAAGAATCGCAGGACGCTAGGGCTTAAGGCGGAGAGGCGCTTTTCGCCTCGTCCGAGGGGGTTGAAACGACCGAACATTCTAGCCACTGAAGCTGGACAGTGCATCTCTTTCTTGAGGTGGGAGTCTTACTGCCCGCGAATAGCAGGATAAAAAATCTTATAATTTCCACAAAAAATTTACGATTTTTTAATAAAATAAAATGTTGTCCTTCTATTACAATAAAAATACCATTATATGTAAAGGAGTGACAACATGATTAACTTTCTTTTATGTATTCCTTTTCTCATTTCTATAACTCTTTCTTCATTTTTTCCTATTTCAGAACCTTCCGAAATACAAGTGCAAATAATCGGATTAAATGATTTGCACGGACAAATCAATACAACTACAATGCTGCACGGACAACCTGCTGGCCGCGCCGATTATATAGCCTCCTATATTAAATCATCTAAAGAACAATTTCCCCATACCTTACTTGTTCATGCCGGTGATATGATCGGTGGAAGTCCTCCCATTTCCGCTCTCTTTCAAGATGAGCCAACAATAGAATTTTTAAATATGCTGAAATTTGATGTCGGAACAGTTGGTAATCATGAATTTGACAAAGGTATAGACGAACTAAAGCGACTCATTGATGGCGGTTTTCATCCGAAAACAGGTATGTTTCCGGGTAGCTCTTTTCCTTATGTTTGTGCGAATGTAGTAGCTACTGACACAAATGAACCCCTATTTCCACCATATGCGATTAAGTGGATTGATGGTATCCCCATTGCTTTTATTGGCATCGTAACAAAAGATACACCATTTCTTACTATGCACAATGATATTTCAGCGGTCACTTTTTTAGATGAAGCTACTGCCATTCAAACATGTGTACAAGAATTACAGCAAAAAGGTATCCATGCAATTATCGTTCTTGCTCATCTAGATGGTAAGACAGCAGGCGGAATTACTTACGGACCACTTGCTGATTTAGCAAGCAAACTTGATGATGATGTAGATATATTATTTGGTGCACATAATCATTCTTATATGAATGGATATGTGAATGGAAAACTACTCGTTGAAGCGTATTCTTACGGAAGGGCTCTCACGGATGTGCAGCTCACAATCAATCGCAAAACAAAAGATATTACAAAAAAAACCGCAAAGATCCTTCCTACTTATCATAATCAAATACAACCTAATCCAATTATCCGGACATGGCTACAGAGCTATCAAACAAAAATGTCCCCATTAACCGAGCAAATACTTGGAAAAAGCGTACACAAGCTGACACGAGATCAAAATAGAAACGGAGAAGCAGATCTCGGTGCTCTTCTTGCTGCCTCTCAGCGTCAGGCTATGCAAGCTGACATTGCATTTGTCAATCCCGGCAGCATTCGCCATGACTTACCCGCTGGTTTCATTACATGGGAAAATACCTTTCTCATTCAACCTTTTGAAAATAAACTCATTAAAATGGATTTAACCGGTAAAGAAATTCGAAATGCCCTGAATGAACAATGGAATGACGAAATACGTATGTTACAAGTATCTGGAATTCATTACACATGGAAAGAAAATAAGTTAACATCAATTACACTAGAAAATGGTGAACTACTCGAAGATGATGCAACATACTCTGTCGTAGTAAATTCTTTTCTGGCAAACGGAGGAGATAAATTTACAATTTTTCAAAAGGGACGGAATCGCGTTGAAGGCCCGACAGATCAAGAAGCATTTGTAAATTTCATCCGTTCTACTCCATCTTTAGAAAACATTCAAGCTAATCATATTCAAAAAATGGATTGACACTTTCCAAAAAATATGTTTAAAATATTTCAAATACTTTTAAAAATTTATTGACGAGAACGAGTACGTTATGAATCTGTTCCTCAGAGAGTTGGCGCTTTGCTGAAAGCCAACGTTCAGACCATATCCGAAAATCCTCTCCGAGAAGTAGAACTGAACGATAAAGTAAGTTCTTACCGGTCGTCCACCGTTACAAGGAACACGTATCATGTTGTACGTTGTAAAGCCGCATATATATGGAGGTATATTCTATATATATGAACAAGGGTGGTATCGCGGGTATTCTCAACTCGTCCCTTTTACAGGGACGAGTTTTTTGCGTCCTTAACAATGAATATGAACAGAAGGAGGAAAATAAATGAACACTGTATCAAACAAACATATTTTTTTCACAGGACTTATGCTATTTTCTTTATTTTTTGGAGCTGGAAACTTAATCTTCCCACCAATGCTTGGACAAAATGCTGGTGAACATTTCTGGCTGGCAATTCTCGGATTTTTACTGACTGGAGTTGGATTACCGTTGCTAACAGTTATCGCTATCGCACTTTCTGGTGATGGCATGCAGCAATTAGCAAGTCGTGCCCATCCAATATTCGGAATTTTCTTTACTGTTGTTATCTATATTGCAATTGGTCCATCTATGGGGATTCCACGCGTTGCAAACGTTGCTTACGAAATGGGAGTTAGCCCCTTTCTATCAAAAACAGTTGCAACAGGCAGCTTAGCATTATTTCTTTATACAGTTCTTTTCTTTGCAGTTGTATATTGGTTAAGTTTAAACCCTTCTAAGCTTGTTAATCGCGTTGGAAATATTTTAACACCTATTCTACTACTTTCTATTTCATTGCTATTTGTAAAAAGTGTATTCACACCACTTGGACAAACTGGACCTGCATTACAAGAGTATCAGTCCTCACCAATCTTCAAAGGATTTATGGATGGATACTTAACAATGGATACTATTTCAGCTCTTGCATTTGGAATTATCGTTGTAAACGCAATTCATGCAAAAGGCGTGAAAGATAAAAAAGCGGTCGCTCTTGCTACAACAAAAGCAGCACTCATTGCTGCTACTGGCTTAGCACTTGTCTATGTTGCACTCGGCTGGTTAGGCGTTACAAGCGTATCTCTTGGTTATGCAAAAAATGGCGGGCAATTATTAACAGAAGTTGTTCAACAATTATTCGGTCCGTTTGGCCTAAGTTTGTTATCCGTAATTGTTACGCTTGCTTGTTTAACAACATGCGTTGGACTTGTTACAGCTTGTAGTCAATATTTTTCGACTTTATGGAGTAAATTCTCTTATCAAACATTTGCTGCCACGATTTGTGCATTAGGGTTACTCGTGGCCAATTTAGGACTCACAACTATTATTACAGTTTCCATTCCAGTTTTACTTGTCGTATATCCAATTGCAATTGTGCTCGTGCTTCTATCCTTTTTCCATAAATTCTTTGGTGGACCTCAAGCTGTTTACATTCTTTCTTTACTCGGAACAGCAATTGTAAGTATCTTTGATGGTTTCAAACAAGCAAACCTCTTTATTCCATCCGTCATGACTTTTTTGGAATATCTACCTTTTTATAAAGAAGGAATTGGATGGCTGCTACCAGCTATTATTGGAGCAATCGCTGGATTCTTACTTACAAAGCTACAATCTTCAAAACAACTAAACATGACACAACCCAATATCAAACAAAAAATTTCTTAATCTTTAATCCATGCAAAAAACTCCCTCAAACGGGAGTTTTTTGCATAAAGCACTATTTAAAATTCCTTTAACTAGCAAGTAATCTCCTCCCCGTTCGAACATAATACCTACAAAATAAAAAGGCCTCTCTGCAGTCCCTTTATTTTGTAAGCTGATGGCGAAACGCATAAATAACCGCCTGCGTACGATCACTTACATGTAATTTATTTAAAATATTACTTACATGAGTCTTTACTGTTTTTAAAGCAATGAATAGCTCATCTGCAATTTCTTGATTACTCTTTCCTTGTGCAATTAATAATAAAATTTCAAACTCTCGCTCTGTTAAATCTTCGTGTAGCGACTGTTCTTTCTTTTGACGCATACGTGACATCATTTTCCCGGTAACTTTTGGTTCAAGCACTGTTTCTCCATCGTATGTTGCCCGCACTGCATCTGCTATATCACTTGCTCTTGATGTTTTTAATAAGTAACTAGTTGCACCAGCTTCAATAACTGGATATAGTTTTTCATCATCTAAAAAACTTGTCACAACAACAATTTTCGCTTCCGGCCATTCTTGAATAATCGCACGCGTTGCCTCGACACCATCCATTTCATCCATAACAAGATCCATTAAAATAATATCTGGTTTTAATGATAATGCTAATTCTGAACCCTTTCTTCCGTTTTCTGCTTCTCCTACAACTTCAATATCCGGCTGAGTTGACAAATAGGCAGATACACCCATACGAACCATTTCATGATCATCAACGAGCAATACTTTAATCATGTTGTTCCTCCTCTCTATCTATAAGAATCGGCACTTTCACCTCAATTTGCGTTCCTTTATTCGGGAAGCTTAATACCTTTAAAGTTCCGCCAATTTCATGGACACGTTCTTGCATGGAACGAAGACCGTATGATCCTGCTTTATTGACGCCTACTTCAAAACCTACGCCGTCATCAATAATCTTTAAAATTGCATACGCATCAATTTGACGCAGCCTTACTTCTGTTTTCTTTGCTTGTGCATGTCGTAATGTATTAGACAACGCTTCCTGTACAATACGGAATAAGTGATCTTCTACACCTTTTTTCAATTGGATTGGCTCAATCAACCATTCAATCTTCATATGTTGTTTTCTTGAAAGCTCCGTTAATAATTCTTCAATACCTTCTGTTAATTTTTTTCCTTCTAATTGAACAGGACGTAAATGAAGAAGCAATGCTCTCATTTCTGATTGTGCATTTACAACCATATTTTCAACAAGTTGTAATTGTTTTTGAGTAGTTTCTGATATATTAGCAGTTTGCTCATTAATTGCTGCCATCATCATTGACATAGCGAAGAGTTGTTGACTTACAGAATCATGAAGCTCCCTAGCTAAACGATGCCTCTCTTCTGAAATAACCTTTTGTCTCATTTCTTCATTCCAATGCGCTCGTTCATTCGTTACTTTTTGGAATAATCCCGCTTGCTCCTCTAATCTCCTAGCAAGTACAATTACCTTTCGCTCCACTTCATGGAATTCATCTTCTGCAGTAAACGAAGCATCCTTCGGGAAATTTCCTCGTTCTACTTCAAATAAAAAAGTTGTTAAACCTTGGATACGCTGCTGCATATAATAACCAATTGCATACCCAACAACTCCACCAATGAGAAGACTCGTACAGATGAGAAACAATCCAATTGGGACAGAAGCAATAGATTCTTTCCATAATAAATCGTATACAGATTGCCCACTTTTCCATACATATACAATGGTGCAAATAAATGCAATACTACTAGCAGATAACATAGAGTAGCGAATATACATCCATGAGATATTCTTTTGTCTCTTCATTATACTTTCCTCACTTCCGTATCGCCTACGATAAGCGAAGAAATAATTTTAATACGCCTAGGAGCTTCTTTATAGTGTTCTGTTTTGAATGTTACATTGCGATTAAAACCTGTTTCTTCATGATTCGGAAGCAAAATTCTTCCAATAATAACAGAATGATTTAATGATATTTCAATATCATATGGAACATACAAACGAACATTACCAATAACACCACGAATAACAATGACGGTTTCTCCTTCTGGAATCATGGCTGTTGTTAAATCAATTTCAACATCACCGATTCCATACTGGACATTAATATCTTCTAACTCATAAATATGATCCATTATTCGTACGTTACCAACCATTATATTCTTAAGATACGGTTCTGTTCGATAGATTTGTTTTTCTTCATTTATATATCCTTTTTCCTTAATTTCTACCTGTACCATTTTTGACTTCTGCTGACCTTGCATAAGTTGATAACCAACGAAAGCTAAACAAGCAAATAGAACAAGCACGAAAGCTGCTGATGAAAACAGGAAGAATACGAAAATGAGTCCTCCGACAAATAAAAACACATTCCCTCTCACATACCGACTCTTTTTTCGATAATGCCTTCCAAACATAATCATAATAAACGCAAAAACAAGGGCACCCGGCTCAAAATGTCCGAGAATCATATCAAGAACAAGACCAAATCCAAATATAATGAGGAGCATCCCTACAAATTGTGTTTTTGAAAATTGTTTCTTCATCTCAGCTCCCCTTTCTTTTTCATATATAAAGTAAAATTTCCATCAGTGTTTTTTCATCCCCCACTGATAGAAAGCCCGCCCACTCGGGCGCATACCAGCAGTTATCTCCCATATATCTTCTTCGTCTCTCTTTGAATCTTGAGGTAGGGCTTTTACCACCGGCGAATAGCGGGATAAACAGAAGAAAAAGGTATTGCATTCCAACACCTTTTCTTCTATCACTATATCATAAGCTTGTTTTATAATGTACTACAATTATTTTACTGATTCTTTTGCTAAAGATACTTCATTTTTTTCTTTTATTTCACGCTCAAGCTTTGCAATTTTCATATCAAATGTATCACGTTCATGATCTTCATTCATGCGAAGCTCTAAATCACGAATATGCTCTTCAATTTCTTCAAATCGTAAGAATGGATTATTCTCATCCATTTTATGAAGAGCCGTATTCATACGACGATTAGCATGTGCCATATTTTCGCGTGCCATTAATTCCATACGTTTTGCATTCATTTCTCTTAGCTTGTTTTTCATTTCAGAAAGACGACGTTCTAACTCGTCAATTTGTTCCACTACACCTGCATACATTTCTTCTAAGCGAGCTACTTGCCCTTCATAATATGCTACTTCTTCTAATGCACGTTCATGCAACTGCATTTCCCCTGCTTCTTTTGCAATTATTGCCTGCTTTGATCTCTTATTTACGAAATAACGAGCCTGCTCAAGTTCACGAGCAAAGTTAGCTTTTAATGTTTTATGTCGCTCAATTAACTTTTCAATTTTTGTTACTTCACGCTCGCTATCACGTAAATATTGGTTTAACATAGCGATTGGATTTTTTCTTTCTTTCTCATCTAAAACATTATGAAAATCTGCTAAAATTGCATCACGTACACGTCCGAATAATGATTGTTTCATTTTAAATCTTCCTCTCTTCTACTTTATTATTTTAGTTGTTTAATATTAGTTATTTTTCATTAATTTGTTCCACTCATCTTCAAAGTTGCTATATGGTTTAGAACCTTCTGAAGTAGAATTTACTACTACATCTTTTTCTTTTTTCCACTCACGGTATCCGTAGTATAGAACTACTAGTGCTACAATACCGATTAATGCCGGGGAATGAGAAAGGGCGATTGACAAGCCGATTAAACCGACAATACCCCAAGCTAACTTTCCAAAAAATGATTGTGCTCGCACAAATGATTTATAGCTCCAGTACACAATCCCTGCTCCAATTGCTAATCCTACAATACCAGCAAGACTACCAAGAGCAATCAAAGCCAAAATACCGGCTGCGATAAACGCTAAAAATTGTTTCATCTTGTGCTTGCCTCCCTTCGTTTTGATACTCTTATCTTAACTATTTCTTCATTTTTCTATAACGAGCTTAAGAACTGTTTTCTTATCAGACTTAAGTCCTATTTCCTTTCAGACTCTTACTGTAATGAAATGTAGTGAAGCTTCTGCCCTCGAATAGCGGGATAAATAAAAAAAGATGTCTTTTACAAGACATCCTCTTTTTCATTATGCTGTTTTATGATATTCCTTTTTTTCAACTACAGGTGAAAGACGCGGAAAATTAATTACAATTGAAATAATACCGCAAACCGCAACTAACATTGGATAAAATGAATACGGTAATAACTCAACTGGTGAAAGTGAAGCAAATCCTGCCGCTGTTAACATTTGCGCACCGTACGGGATTAACCCTTGCACGCTACAAGAAAATAAATCTAACAAGCTCGCAGATTTTTTCGGATCAATATTGTATTGATCTGCAACATTCTTTGCCAGTGGACCTGTGAAAATAATAGAAATCGTATTATTTGCTGTGCACATATTTGTCATACTTACAAGACCAGCAATTCCAAATTCTGCACCTTTTTTCGAACGAATATTACGCGTTAGTATATTCATTAAATACTGAATACCACCGTTATATTGAATAATTTCAACCATTCCACCGATTAAAATCGCTAATAATACCATCTCCATCATACCATTAATTCCCACTGTAATACTTTTAAAGAAACTTGCTAATGTGTAGCTTCCATCTAACATGCCAATGATACCAGCCAACACTGTTCCTCCAGTTAATACAACTAATACGTTGCATCCGAGCAACGCTGTAATCAGCACCCCTGCATACGGTAAAATTTTCACCCAGTTAAACGCATGTGCTGTCATATTTGTATGAGTTCCTAACGTAAGAACGATTAAAAGTATACTCGTAATAATGGCAGCTGGTAATACAATCAAGAAGTTTGTTTTAAATTTATCTTTCATTTCCGTTCCTTGTGTACGCACCGCCGCAATTGTCGTATCTGAAATAAAGGATAAATTGTCACCAAACATCGCTCCGCCAACAACTGTCGCCATAGCTAGTGCCATAGAAATATCCGTGTGCCCACTAATTCCTACTGCAATTGGCCCCAATGCTGCAATTGTCCCCATTGACGTTCCCATCGCTAATGAAATAAACGCACCAATAATAAACAGTCCAGCAACTAACAAGCTTTGCGGAAAAATAGTAAGTGCTAAGTTTACTGTTGCTTCAACAGCGCCCATGCCTTTTGCCGTTTCAGAAAATGCACCTGCTAATACAAAGATTAATACCATAATCATGATATCTGGATTGCCAGCCCCTTTAGCAAAACGTTCAACCTTTGTCGTAAAGTTCTCTTTTCTGTTCATTACTAACGCAACAGAAACTGCAATTAAAATAGCTACTACGATTGGTAACTTATAAAAATCTCCTGTAATCACACCAGAACCAATAAATAGTGCTAAAAATATACCAAGCGGCAATAATGCCCTTCCATTTCCTTTTGTTTGTTCCAAAGTAATATCCTCTCCTATTTCTAAACCTTTCCTTCACAAGAGCAAAAAAGACCCCTTCTGAAGAGAAGAGGTCTTATATATCATATAAGAAACACTCTTCTCATCTATCAAGCATATCGCTTGCTGGATTTGGCACAGCACTCTACATGAGTCCGCTGCCGAGGCATCGTAGGGCCAGTCCCTCCGCCTCTCTTGATAAGAAGGTTTCATATTATATTTTGTGTAAGTCAATCCTTTATTACTTTACTCGCTGCAAAAGAAAATGTCAAATATTATTTCTATCAAAATAGTTGGTATTTTTTTGATATTTATACGAAATTAAAAATAAATCACCCGTTTCCAAGGTGATCCATCTCCATATTTCCGTTTCATTTACAGTCACTCCTTTCATATAGAAAAAACCCTCACGTTATACGTGAGGGTTTTTTTAGAATTTAAGCTGCTTGCTTCTCTGAAATCTCTTTCAAATAAGCTTGTCCTTTTTCTTGGTCATATTGCCCTTCCCATTTAGACATAACAACTGCAGCTAATGAGTTACCAACTACGTTTACAGCTGTACGTGCCATATCTAGGATACGGTCAATACCAGCGATAAACGCTAAACCTTCAGATGGAATACCTACTGTATGAAGCGTTGCTAATAATACAACGAACGATACACCCGGTACACCTGCAATACCTTTTGAAGTAACCATTAATACAAGAAGCAATGTAATTTGCTGTGTAATTGATAAGTGAATACCATACATTTGTGCTAAGAAAAGAGCGGCAATTGCTTGATATAATGTTGAACCATCTAAGTTAAATGAATAACCTGTTGGAATAACGAAAGACGTAATTGCTTTCGGGCAGCCGAAACGCTCCATCTTTTCCATAATCTTTGGTAGAACCGTCTCTGAGCTTGCTGTAGAATAAGCTAAAATAAGCTCGTCTTTTAAAATCTTAAAGAATTGGAAAATATTAATTCCAAATAACTTTGCCGTAAGACCTAATACAACAACCACGAAGAAAATCATTGCTCCATAAACAACTATAACTAACTTACCTAACGGAATTAATGACGCTACACCAAACGTAGAAACCGTTACGCCAATTAACGCAAATACACCAAACGGCGCAAATTTCATTACTTGATTTGTTACCCAAAACATTGCATCTGCTACACCTTGGAAGAAATTCAGAACTGGTTTCCCTCTTTCTCCAATGGCAGCTACCCCTAAACCAAATAATACAGAGAAGAAAATAATTGCAAGCATATCGCCTTTTGCCAATGAATCCATAATATTCGTTGGAACAATATTTACGAACGTATCAGCAAATGAATGATGCTGTACTTGTTCTGTTGTAGCTGCATACTTAGAAATATCTGTTTTTTGTAAATCTGACATATTCACGCCTTTTCCTGGCTGGAATACGTTTGCTACTAATAAACCAACAACAATTGCAATTGTTGTAATAATTTCAAAATAAATAATTGTTTTTCCACCTAAACGTCCAAGCTTTTTCACATCGCCAACGCCGGCAACACCAACAACAATACTTGCTACTACAATCGGCACAACAATCATTTTAATTAAACGAATAAAAATATCACCAATCGGTTTTAAAATAGTGCTAACCATCGGATTGTGATAAAAAATTGCCCCTACAGCAATACCAACTACAAGACCAATTAAAATTTGCCACGCAAGTCCAATTCTTTTCATACTTGCTGCAACCCCCTTCTTAAAGATGTTCTTAAATCTTTTATATTCTATTTTTCTATAAAATATAAAAATCACAGTATTAAATATTATAAGACTATTCAATACTTTTGCCCCTATTAAAATGATAAGACAAAAATAGAAATCTGACAACTAAATAAATTTTCCTCTGCGCAAATATTTTTCTTGACAAAAACAAATCACATGTCAGAAAACCTAACATGAAAACGATTCCTCCTTCTCTTATTTCTCAATATATGTTAGAGCCTATATACATGAATTGTTATAGCATAAACGAACAATTCACACGTGATTTCTTTATAATTTTCGACATTTAATAACAATTACTTAAATATTTTTTTACATTATCATTACAATAATAGACATTTTTCTCCTTTTTGTGATTATATAGAATAGGGAAAGGAGATAGACAGATGAACAAAAAAATAACAGCGTTTAGTTTACTGACAGCCGGCACTATTTTCGTTTCTCCATTGCTTTCACCAGTGTATGCGGAGACGAGTCAAGATAAATTATCTAATATCCAATCGCAATTAGAGGGGAATCAACAAGAATTACATACGAAATCAGCCGAAAAACAACAAATCGAAAAAGAGATACAAGATTTACAAAAAAAAATCGATGAATTAACTACTTCTATTAATAAAAATGAAGCAGATTTAAAAGCAACAAAAGCTGAAATCGAAAAAACACAAAACATAATTGCAGAGAAAAAAAAGAATATTGAAGAACTGCAAAAAAAAATCGATACACGCCAAGAATTAATTAAGCAAAGATTACAATCTATGCAAGAAAAACCGCGTACAAATTTAATTACGGAAGTATTAATTAACACGAACAATATCGCTGAACTAATAGAAAATATGTATTCTGTAAGTGTAATTTTAAATAATGATACAGATATCGTAAAACAGCAAACACACGATCAAGAAGCTGTTGAAAAAGAAAAAGAAGCGATCGAGAAAAAGGAAACTCAACTTAAGGAATCTGAACAAACATTACAGAAACAACAGCTAGAACTACAAACAAATCAGCAACAACAGCAATCATTAATTACTGATTTACACGAAAAAGCATCAAAAATAGATTCTGAGATGGAAAGTTTAGAAGAAACAAAGACTACTTTAGAAAATCAACGTCAAGCTGTTCAAAAGGCAGTTGAAGAGGAAAAACGTGCAGCAGAAGCAAAAAAAGCTCAAGAACAAAAACAATCTCAGCAATCTGCTCCTTCAACGCAAAGCTCAACTACATCTCAAGCGAAAAATACTAGCGGTTTTATTAAACCAGCAGCTGGTACCTTTACTTCTGGATTTAATGATCCAACACGTGATCGTCATAAGGGCCTTGATATTGCAGCTTCTGGAACCGTACCAATTTTCGCTGCAGCCGATGGAGTTGTTATTCGCTCCGATTTCTCTAGCAGCTACGGAAATGTTGTATACTTATCGCACCGTATAAATGGTCAAACATATACAACTGTTTATGCTCATATGAGCAGCCGCTCTGTTTCAGTTGGACAAAAAGTAACACAAGGCCAACAGCTTGGTTTTATGGGGAACACAGGTGATTCACACGGACAACATTTGCATTTCGAACTGCACATCGGCGAGTGGAATCTTGAAAAATCAAATGCTGTAGATCCAGCGGATTATATAAAATAAAAAACCTCGACAATTGTCGAGGTTTTTGTTTATGTAAAACAAACGAAGCCCATCTTTTATATGTACTTTTTGCATATTATTTTACGATTTTTAACACCTTCTAGGCATTACACATACAATAACATAAAAAGCTTTTTTGAGGAGGTCTACACATGAATCAAGAATCACAAGCAGTTGCAGAATTGCAAGAAGCTAAAGAGACATATATAGGTCGTTTGTTTACACTGGGCGGATCCGTTTTGTTTTTAATCGGCTCCTTCATTGCAGTTGCCGTTGGGTATAAAACATATACTCGTCTATTACAAACTTCTACATCATAATAAAAAGCGGAGAATATTCCCCGCTTTTTATTATGAACTAAAGTACACCAATAACGTTTAAAAAGACGAGAAGAACCGTAATCGGAATAACGTAGCGAAGCAAAAAAAACCATACATGAAATAATAGTTTCCCGCTTGTTTTTTTGACTTCTAATTCTTGCACTAGCAGCTCTTTCTTCATTTTATTTGGTACAAAGAGCGAAATCGCTAGCACACCAAGTGGAAGTAATACGTTACTCACCGAAAAATCCAATAAATCAAAAACTGTCTTTCCAAATAATTTTACATCGCTCATGACTCCAAATGATAATGCTGCCGGAATTCCAACTACGAAAATAAGTAATCCAATTAAGAGCGATGCTGATGGACGCTTCTTTCCATCCTCTTTCGCTACGGAGGCAACAACAATTTCGAGCATAGAAATTGCTGATGTAATCGTTGCAAAGAAAAACAAAATTAAGAATAAAATAAAGAAAAAATGCCCAAAAGGAATTTTTCCAAATACAGCTGGAAGAACGATAAATAGTAATCCTGGTCCTTCTGTTGGACTAACACCTAACGCAAAAATCGCTGGAAAAATCGCTAGTCCTGCAAGTACAGTAATAAAAACTGTTAAGCTAGTAATCGATATAGCTGATTTTGCTAAATGTTCTTCTTTTTTCAAATAGGAACTGTATGTGACCATAACAGAGGCTCCAACTGTTAATGAAAAGAATGATTGCCCCATCGCATATAAAATTGTTTTTGCTGTTAATTTCGAGAAATCTGGTTTTAAGAAAAACTTAACCCCTTCCCATGCCCCGTCCAATGTAAGAGAACGAACAATAATGGCAAGAAACAGAACAAATAAAAGCGGCATCATATACTTACTTGCTTTTTCAATGCCTTTTTCTACACCTTTACTTACTATAAAAATTGTGCAAAGCATAAAAATAAATTGTGCTCCAATCGCACTTACTGGATTTGAGATTGTTTCTCCAAACAACTTTGCATAATCAACAGCATTCCCCCATAATCCACCTGTTACACTATAAAACAAATAAAGTAAAATCCAGCCTCCAACAACACTATAAAATGCTAAAACACAAAAACATGTTACAACTCCCATGCGGCCAATCCATGGATATAATTTATGATTTGGTACTAATACTTTATACGCTGTCACTGCTTCTTTTTGCGTACTGCGTCCGATCACAAATTCCGCCACTAAAAGCGGCAAACCGATAAATACTGTCATGAATAAAAAGACAAGGAAAAAGGCTCCTCCTCCGCTATTTCCGGCAACATACGGAAACTTCCAAATTGCCCCAAGCCCAACTGCTGCACCGGCTGCTGCGAGTACAAAACCAATTTTCGACGTCCATTGCTGTGTTTCTTTCATTTTCACTTCTCCTGATCTGAATATTTCCGTTTTTTTCATTCATATACTTTCAGTTCATACTCGCCCACCTCCTTTAGAAAATAAAAAAGTCCCCTACACGCTATAATGCATGTAGAGGACGATATATGTAATATAATACCGTGGTACCACCTCAGTTGGATATAATTATCCCACTTTTCAGGTACAGGAATGCTTCCGATACCCTATCCTTCTAACGGCGGAACCCGGGTTGCCTACTATTAGTTCAACATACCTCTCGCAAGCCCATTCTGTATATTTTATCGTACCGGGCTCACACCTTTTCCCAGCTCTCTGAACGCTTCAAATATACGTACTCTTCTCGCTCATTGATTTCATGTATTGAAGATAACTGTGATTATAGAGGAGATTTTTGTGTTTGTAAAGAGCAAATTAATTTACATCTCCTAAATATACTTCCGTCTTTTCATGATGAATAAAATGTTGTTGCAATCGCACACGTAGTATTTGCGGATAGAGGCGATACTGTGTAATGTTACGTAACGGTAACCACTCTATTCCAATTTGACCCGTATCTAACTCTGTTGCTCGTTCTACATTCGGTTCACTAAGAAGTGTACATGAGAACATATATTCAATTTGATGAACATCAAAATCAAACGCGGCATATTCATGGTTTTTACCAATATATTCTCTAATAAACAATAATTCATTTGGTTTAACTTCCGCACCGATCTCCTCTATACACTCTCGTTTTACCGTTTCCGTAAATGTTTCACCCGGTTCTTGGCCACCGCCGATCAGTGTATAATATTCCCCATATTGGTCACGCTTTTTAATTGCCAAAAAATGATCATCCCGTACAATTAATGCTTTTACTGAATTTCTGATTTTCATATCTCTTCTCCCCCTTTTCAGTAATGCATTCTTTATTTTATTCAAAAGAGGGAAATATTACAAACTATCAAAATACTAGCTTTTCATCTAACAAATAGAAAAATTTTTCTCGTTGCTGTGCATTTTGTACATAAACAGACTTAAGTACTTCCTGTAACACAGCGTTCTGCGCCTTCTTATCTACTTGTAGCCGCTTCACTTTCATACGGACATCATATAAGAAATTCACATATTCCTCATAACTATCATCATATTTCCCTGCAATTTCATCACGAATTTTTTTCGCAAGCTTTGGACTTGCCCCACCGGTAGATACAGCAATATTTAATTTCCCCCGATGAATAGCTGCCGGAAAATGAACATTACCACTCTCAGGATTTGTAATTACATTTACAAGTTGATTCGGCGCTGCGTCATTTGCAATTCTCTCATTTAACAGTGCGTCACTCGTTGCAGCAACAACTAAAAATGCACCCGCAAGATCACTTGCTTCATATTCTTTTTGAAACCAGCGAATTTTTTCTTCTTCTACAAGCTGAACTAAACTTTTGTCAAGTTTTCTACTAATTACAATAATATTAGCTTCTTCTTGCAATAAAGGTGCAATCTTAAATGCCGCGACTCGTCCACCGCCAATGAAAACAACACGTTTATTCTTTATTCGCACTGTTAATGGGTACATGTACATCCTCCCTTAGCATTTCTTCGGTACGTTCAATTAGCATATCTCGAAAAGCTTGATTCTTACTTAAATACGGACATAATACAATATGGGAATGATTATTTTTCCAAACTGCTTTTTCAATTCTCTTCATTAACAATCCTGTAAATAAAAGATACGGAAGGATAACAATTGGGGCATTCGTTGTTTGAACAAGTTCATGTAGCTTCTCCTCAAATTGCGGCTTGGCTGCTGCTAAATAACATACTTCGACCCTTGCTACTTCATCTGCAGCTTCAAACAATAACGCAATATCTCTTACATCTCTTAACGTCTCCGCATCACTACTCCCTCTCGCCACAAGCAACAGGGTAACTCGTTTGCCAATCGTTTTCATTCCGCTACCATTTAGAACTGCAGTAACAAGTTCACGAGAAACACCAAATGGATTTCCATATGAAAATGACACGTGAGGGTACTGCTTTTGTAACTGTTCTAACTCCTCAGGAATATCCTTTTTCACATGAACTGCCGCTAATAAAAAGACAGGGACAATCACAATTTCTGTTGCCCCTTTTTGCACACAAGTTGTAATCCCCTCAGCGATAGAAGGTGGTGCTAATTCTAAAAAACATATTTGTTGAATAGGGGCTGATACACGTTCCATACACGATGTAACAAAAGCAGTCGCTTCTTTAGATGCTTCCTGTAAACGACTGCCATGACAAATGTATAATATTGCTTTCATATTAAAGTGCTCCACTGAGTGGATACGACTGTTCAAATGTTTGTTCAAACCAATGAATTTTCTCACGGAAGCGTACAACTTCACCAATTACAATCATACTTGGATTTTGAATTTGCTCATTTTCTGCCACTGATACAATTGTTCCTAATGTTCCTGTAATTGTACGCTGAGATGCTGTTGTCCCCCACTCTATCATTGCTACTGGTGTATGTTCACTTTTTCCATGTTTTAAAAGCTGTTCACATATGTAAGGAAGATTACTTACCCCCATATAAACAGCAAGCGTATCCACACCTTTCGCTAAGTTTTCCCACTTCACTTCTTCCTCTGCACCTTCTTTCCGGTGCCCTGTTACAACCGCAAAACTTGTACTAGCATCTCGGTGTGTAACAGGAATTCCCGCATAAGCAGAAGCTGCAATACCAGCTGTAATACCTGGAACAACCTCAAATGGAATACCATGTTTCACCAATGCTTCCGCTTCTTCCCCGCCTCTTCCAAACACAAAGGGATCCCCGCCTTTTAGACGTGTTACAACCTTCCCTTTCTTTGCATATTTCACTAGAAAAGCATGAATGGTTTCTTGCTTCATTGTGTGGTAGTTCGGAAGTTTCCCGCAGTAAATTAAATCCGCTTCTTGCTTTGCATAAGAAAGTAACTCTTTATTCACAAGACGATCATATAAAATGACATCTGCTTGTTGAATACATTTTACTCCTTTAACAGAAATTAAATCTGGATCACCAGGTCCTGCACCAACAATGTACACTTTTCCCATACTTTCTCCCCCATTTCTTCTATAATATGAAACTCCTATCAATGGATTTTTCTCTCCTCTTGCATGAATTGGGCAATCAGGCTCTTGTAAGCAGTTTTTCTTCATGACACGCTTAACATCAACCAAATAATAAAGTGAAACTTCCATTAGTAGATTTTTTCTACTGATGGAAGTCTGCAAATCTTCATCTTACTGCCTGTTAGCAGGCCTATTAAATCGTTTCTTGTTCATGCAAAACAAAAGCTGCACCCTTTCGAATTTTCTTTTTCTCATATAAAGAAATCTCTTTCACTTCGGGTAAAGGCAAAAAATATTTTTCAAGTTCTATTTCAACAAGACGAAATGCCTGCTCTTCACTTTGTGCAACAACGACTACAGGAACAGCACCATTTGCTAAAACAGCTTCAAAACGATATAAGTCCATATTGCTTCCCCCCTACGATGCAATCACTTCTTCTAAAATCGTATCTAATGCTGCTTGTAAATCCGTTATTCCAATACGGCCAACAAACTCATAAAATGTTTCACTAGGAAGTTTACTTTCTTTAAAGTATGTTAAAAATGCAACGAGAACATGCGGCAAGTCTTCACCATCAATTTTTCCTTTTAGCTTTTCATTATAAGCACCGCCATCTAGTAACGTCCCGCCTACATAAATTTCAAAAGCTTCAACAATTCCTTTTTCTTTCGTTTTCATTTTGACACCTTGCAAACCAATATCACCAATTTGTCTTTGTCCGCAAGAATTTGGACAACCGACCATATGAATACGAACTGGCACATCTAATACAAGCTGTGTATCTAAATAATCCGCAATATTGCGTAGTCTTTCTTTTGTCTCCACTAATGCCAAGTTACAATATTCAATACCTGTGCAAGAAACTGCATAGCCGATAAATGACTTTGGCTTTGCAGAGATTGCTTCCAATAATGGTTCTTGCAATAGTTCATCTATATTTTCTTGCGGCACATTCGGAATAATAAAATTTTGCGAATTACATGTACGAATTTCACCGTTTCCATACTGTTTTGCAATTCTAGCAATCTCATACATTTCTTCTGCATGCAGACGACCAACCGGTACATTAAAACCAACATAGTATAAATCATCTTGCTTTTGCTTATGAACACCGTAAAAATAACCAGCATTCCAACCCTTTAGGGCACTTTCCCCTCTTTCATATAAAGATCCTGTGTATTGTAATAACTGTTCTTTAAATTTTTCCGGCCCCCAATCTGCAACAAGAAATTTTAGACGAGCAAGATGACGCTTTTCACGATATCCAAAATCACGGAAAATAGTTGCGACAGCAATCGCTACATCTTTTACTTGCTCCGGCAAAATAAATACATCTAATTCTTCCGCTAAATATGGACGCGCTGATAAACCGCCACCTACCTTTAGATGAAAACCAATGACTGTTTCTCCGTTAATTTCTTTCGTTGCAGGTGTAAATGCCACACAGTTAATCTCAGCATTTGCTGAATTGTACACATTTGAACTAATCGACATTTTAAATTTACGTGGTAGATTTGAAAATTCTTCATTATGCTGAAAATATTCGTATACATCCCGCACAATTACTTGTGTATCAAACAATTCATTTTCATCAATTCCAGCGAGGGGATTCCCTGTAATATTACGTGTAATATCACCGCATGCACCAGCTGTCGATAAACCTACTTTTTCTAACCGCTGCAAAATATCTGGAATTTGCTCAATTTGCAGCCAGTGAAACTGAATCGCTTGACGCGTTGTAATATCAAGTACATCACGGCCGTAATCTTCTGCAATAGAAGCGAGAGCCTCCACTTGTTCATTTGTTATAATTCCAGATGGTATATTTACACGCATCATGAAATACCCCGCCTCTTTTGGGCGCTGCAAATATAAACCTGCCCACTTAAAAGAATCCCATTCTTCTTTCGGAATAGACGCAAATCCATGTTCAGCATAATATGGAATATCTCTAAAAATTTCTAAACCGTCTTTTTCTAATTTCTTTTTTTCTGTTGTATTTAGCTTTTCATTGTTTGCCCATATTTTTTCATAACTCATCATGTATCTCCTCCTATATACAGTGAAACTTCCAACAGTGGGGTTTTACTGCCCGTTAATGCAAGATAAAGCCTCTTTCTTGCAAATAAGCAATAATTTGATCTGCACATTGTTCAATAGAATGACGATGCGTTTCTACAATAACTTCAGCTTGAATTGGCTCTTCATAAGGAGAATCGATTCCTGTAAACTGCTTAATCTCCCCGCTTCTTGCTTTTTTATAAAGTCCTTTCGGATCACGTTTTTCACATTCTTCAATCGGGCACTTTACGAACACTTCAACAAATTCACCTTGTTCTAATATGTCACGTACTTGCTGGCGATCTTCGCGAAACGGTGAAATAAATGCTGTTAATACAATTGTTCCATTATCAACAAATAATTTCGCCACCTCACCGATGCGACGAATATTTTCTGTACGATCCCCTTCCGAAAATCCTAAATCTTTATTTAAACCGTGACGGATATTATCTCCATCTAACACATAATTACCAATATTCTTATCAAATAACTTGCGGGCTACTGCGTTTGCCACTGTTGATTTACCAGAAGCCGACAATCCTGTAAACCAAAGAACAAAGCTATGATTTTTATTTTGCTTTCGGCGTTCTTCCTTTGAAACAGATGCCGTATGCCAAGTAATATTTGTTCCCATCTTTTCCTCTCCTTACTTTGTCACAACTTCTTTTTGCAAACCGCGAATTAAAACTTCTACGACTTCCTTACGGCTAAATGTATTTGGCGGTAGTTCCCCATTTCGTAAGAGCTCTCTTACCTTTGTACCCGATAAAATGACATGGTCTTCTTTTCCATGCGGACATGTTTTCGTTGATGCCATCCCCTCACATTTCATACAATAAAAACTATGTTCAAAAAAGAGAGGTGTAATTCCTAATTCTTCTATTGTAAAGTTAGCGAAAATTTCCTGCGCTTCATATGTGCCGTAATAATCCCCCACACCAGCGTGATCACGACCTACAATGAAATGCGTACAACCAAAGTTTTTTCTTACAAGTGCATGAAAAATCGCTTCACGCGGCCCAGCATATCGCATCGCTGCTGGAAATACTGCTAAAAAGACACGATCATTTGGATAATAGTTTTCTAGAAGTACTTCGTAACTTTCCATTCGAACATCAGCTGGAATATCATCTGACTTCGTTTCTCCAACAAGCGGATTTAAAAACAAACCGTCAACAATTTCAAGAGCTGTTTTTTGAATATATTCATGCGCGCGATGAACTGGATTTCTTGTTTGAAAGCCAACAATCGTTTTCCAACCACGCCTTGCAAACTCTGCTCGCGTTTCACTTGGATCTAAATGATAAGCAGCAAATTTTTCTTTTTTAATCCGTTTCACAAGCGTAATTGGTCCTCCCACGTATACATTAGGACGATCATATATTTTCTTAACACCTGGATGCGCTTCCTCTACCGTTTTATAAACAAGTAACGCCTCCTTCTCTTTATCAGGCGTATAAATCTCTTGAACTTGAATGACACCGTACGTTACACCTTCTTTTACAAGCCGAACTTCTTCCCCTACTTCTAACTCCTTCGCTTTTTCTTCTGTTATAGGCAATGTAATTGGAATGCTCCATACATCTCCATCTGTTAATCGCATTGTTTCTACTACTGATACATAATCATTCTTTCCTAAAAAGCCAGTAAGCGGGCTATATCCACCAATCGCAATAAGCTCTAAATCACTTAATGCAATTCCATCTAACTCAATTTCTTTTACGATATGTGCTGTTTCATATGTTGTATCAATTCGATTTATTAAAGTTTTTATGTCATTCATTTTCTTTTCTCCTTCTTTATTAAGTTTTAGCAGACAGTAGCTTTCCCACCTTAAGACCTTGCTTAGTGAGGGCTTTCCATCAGCGGGCGGTATAGAAAAACCCCCACTAACAGAAATTTTATTAATAATGAAGACCACATTCTGTTTTCATCTTTCCGGACCAGCGCCCATCTCTCGAATCTCCACCCTCCTGCACCTGCACGGTACATTTTTCACATCCAATGCTCGGATAGCCAATATCATGGAGCGGATTGTATGGCAAATTATGCTTATATACGTAGCGCCACACTTCTTTCCAAGTCCAATGAATAAGCGGACATATTTTTACAGATTGAAAACGATGATCTCGATTGACAAACTGCGTATGTTTTCGCGTTTCAGACTGTTCTCTTCTTAAACCTGATATCCATGCTTTCCTACCTGTTAGTGCCTCTTCTAACGGCTTAATTTTCCTTAATTGGCAACAAAGGTTTGGATTATGTTCCCATAATTTATCACCATACTCTTTTGCTTGTTCCTCAAGTGTAAGTTCCGGTTGCTTTTCAATAATATTCAAATTAGGAAATCGCTCCCTGACTTTTTTGATCAAGTCATATGTTTCTTGAAAATGAACATTTGTATCTAAAAATACAACCTTTGCAGATGGATTTACTTGGTTAATTACATGCAATAAAACCATTCCTTCTACCCCAAAGCTGCATGCATAAACAATATCTTGCTCATAATGTTCATATGCCCAGCGTACCGCTGCCAAGGCACCTTTCGTTTCGTCTTCTTCCTGAAATGAAACAAAATTATCTTGCCAAGTTTCATACGTTAACATCGTTTTCTCCCTTCACGACGCCCATACAAAAAGGCGACCTTAACCTATAGAAATAGATTAAGGCCGCCTCTAGTTTTTCTAGTCAGCGCGCTTATTTTAAACGTACCTTTTCACTTTTTTCAAGTTGAATCACTTTACCATCTTGCACAACAATTGTAATAGAACCATATTTCATATCAGCAAGCATTGTTTGAATCTTACTGGCTACTTCTTCAAATTGTCCGCGTACTCCCACGAACAGCCCCCCTTTTTTCATAAAAAAAATCTTTCCCATTTCGAAAAGACTGTTCCGGTAACGTATCTACCTTATCTTTCAAAATGGACTCCATTTTGCTGGAAGTAGCACCTTACTCCTATAAAGTAGGTTGCCGGGCTTCTTCGGGCCAGTTCCCTCCGCCACTCTTGATAAGAATTATATTTGTATTTTATCATAATTCTGATTTTTTTCAATCCTAGTTTTCCGATAAAATTTATTTATTATAAAAAAAGGAGCTGTTTATCTAAACAACTCCCCCTTCAGCTAAGTAAGAACGTAGTCATATAAGTTCCTTTACACGTATGCGATCGTTTTCAATAAGATTTTCATACGATTCTCTTTCGACAACAACTTGTGATTTTCCGTTTTTTGCAAATACAACTGACGGGCGACGAATACGATTGTAATTATTCGCCATCGAATAACCATATGCCCCTGTACAAGAAATAGCTAAGAGATCACCAGAAACAACTTTTGGAAGCTCTACATCCCAAATGAGCATATCTCCACTTTCACAACATTTGCCCGCAATTGAAACAACCTCTTCAGCAGATTCATTCGCTCGGTTTGCCAGCAATGCTTCATAACGAGCTCCATAAAGTGCCGGGCGAAGATTATCTGTCATACCTCCATCAACTGATACATATTTACGGATGCCTGGAATATCTTTAATTGCCCCTACTGTATACAATGTTGTTCCTGCATCTCCAACAATACTACGGCCTGGTTCCACCCAAATTTCTGGAAGTGGATATTCGCATACTGTAAACTGCTCGCGTACCGCATCCGTCACAGCTGTCACATATTCACCAAGGGCAAGCGGTGTATCCCCTTCCGTATAGCGAATTCCAAAACCGCCCCCTACATTTAATACTGGAGCTACATAGTTCATTTCTTTTCTCACTGTTTCCAAGAAATTGCGAAGCACTTCAATCGCACGAATAAATCCTGCCGTCTCAAAAATTTGCGATCCGATATGAGAATGAATTCCTAATACACGATAGTTTGATTTTTCTAATGCATTTTTTATCGCTTGTGATGCATGCCCTGTTGAAATACCAAAACCAAACTTAGAATCATCTTGCCCTGTTGTAATATATTCATGTGTATGCGCTTCTACTCCCGGCGTCACACGCAGTAAGATATTCACAATTTGCCCGTATTCTTTCGCTAAATCATGCAATACTTCTAATTCAAAAAAGTTATCTACAACAAAACAGCCGATGTTAGCTTCTAATGCCATTCTTATTTCTTCTTCTGTTTTATTATTACCATGAAAATGGATGCGCTCTGCTGGAAATCCCGCTTGCAATGCCGTATATAGTTCTCCGCTGGAAACAACATCTAGCGACATATTTTCTTCGGCAGCTAACCTGCACATTTCCATGCACAAGAACGCTTTGCTTGCATATGCTACTTGATAAGAGAACCCACTTTTCCTAAAAGCGCGATGAAATGCACGACATTTCTCACGAATTGCTGCTTCGTCGTAAACATAAAGTGGTGTCCCATATGTTCTTGTAAGTTCAGTAGCATCGCATCCTCCAATCTCTAAGTGTCCTTGTTCATTAATGCGGCTTGTGCCGTGTAAATACATGTGAATTCCTCCCTTGTTTTGCAAAACCCTCTATTACATTTCTTATTTGTTACTATTATTCCTAATTTAGATAAACAAAAAACGCGCGGAACAATGTTCACACGCGTTTCTTATTAGAAAAATATATGACGAAAAAATAAACGTAGTGTTATTTTCTCAAATAAGAAACCGCATCAAACATCTCCTAATAGCTCTCCATAAGCAAAATACTTATGACAGTACTACATTTATTCAATGCAGTCCCAATATATGAATGAAGTGGTCATTCATATATTTCGGCGATAACCCCTTTCAATCTATGATCACGAATACCACTTTATTTCCCATAGTTTACTTTTGATTATCGCAGCCTCTACCTTCGAGTGTAGATGAGGTAATTCTATTTAATTTTCAAGCATCTTTTTGTTGCTATTAACAATATCAAATGACTAATTTATTTGTCAAACACTTTTTTTATATTGGTTTAGGGCAATTGAGTTTCGTATTATCTGGTAAGCGCTTTACATCTATATTTTTCACAGTCCATTCACCACTATCATTTTCAAATGTAATCGTTACTTTTTCAAACGGAGGAAGCTTTTTCCCCGCTGTTCCTGGCTCATATTTAATTATTTCGATAGATGCCTGAAACAAATATGTACCGCTATACATTTTTTTTATACTAACAATTTTCGGACAGTCATACGGCTTTTGTTTTCCATAATGCTTTTGAATTGCTTCATTTATTCTCGGAAACAGCACGGAATAAAGCGCATCTTCTAATAATAACGGCTCATGCTCAGCAGAGAAAGAAGCTGGATTTCCAAGTAAAATGAAACAACTTAATATAAAACAACATATTTTCTTCATAGTACTCCTCCATCTCTCAATCAATGCCTTTATTTTATCCTTCTCTTCTTTTTCTATCCAATTGTTAGAAAATCATCCACAATTTTGCTATGTTTTTATATAATAGTACACATAGTAAAAAAACATATAGATTTGTAGCCGGTCATATACGTAAAAAAGGCGGTTACTTGTAGGTAGTAGGAGGAGCCCGTTATGGTACAACGTTTGTTTCCAAAAGTACGATTTGCTCTCATAGCTGTCGTCTTGTTATGGATCAAAACATATATTGTATACAAGTTAGCTTTTGATATGAAAATTGATAACGCTTTCGAACAAATTATGTTGTTCTTTAATCCATTAGCTTCATTACTATTATTTTTCGGTTTCGCTTTATTAGCAACAAAACATCGAAACCGCATCATTATCAGTATTAGTATCGTGCTATCCTTTATTTTATTTGGCAATGCTATGTTTTATGGATTTTATGATGATTTTGTAACATTTCCTGTATTATTTCAAACAAATAATATGGCTGATTTAGGGACAAGTATTAAAGAACTCTTTACGTATAAAACGCTTCTTTTATTTGCTGATGTAATTATTTTAGCCATTTTATCTCGTAAATTCCCTAATTTTTGTGATACTACTCCTCTATCTCAGCAAGAGAAACGAACGTTTTTTAGCGGTGTAACAGCAGCATTAGCTTTACAAATGGCTATTTCAGTTATTTATAAGCCGCAACTTTTTTCACATTCATTTGATCGCCAAACAGTTGTGAAAAATCTTGGTTTGTATACTTATCATGTTTATGATATTGCACTGCAATCGAAATCTTCTGCTCAACGTGTCTTTGCAAGCGGAGATAGATTTTCTGAAATTGATAACTACGTAAAAACAAAAGATAGACAAAAAAACAAAGAATTATTCGGTGTGGCAAAAGATAAGAATGTTATTTTAATTTCAATGGAATCCACACAAAGTTTTGTCATCAACCAAAAAATAAACGGAAAAGAAATTACACCATTTTTAAATGACTTCATTAAAGATAGCTATTATTTCGATAACTTTTATCATCAAACTGGACAAGGGAAAACATCGGACGCTGAGTTTATTATTGAAAACTCTTTATACCCACTTGATCGTGGCTCTGTTTTCTTTACACATGCTAATAATGAATATACAGCTACACCAGAGCAACTCAAAAAATATGGATATTACTCTGCTGTATTTCATTCAAATGATAAAACATTTTGGAATCGTGATTTGATGTATCCTGCACTCGGATATGATCGTTATTTTAACTTACAAGACTATACAAATGCAGAACAGATGTCTGTTGGTTGGGGATTGAAAGATAAAGAATTTTTTGAGCAAT
The DNA here is from genome assembly GCF_050474045.1 of Bacillus sp. S2(2024). NCBI lineage: Bacteria > Bacillati > Bacillota > Bacilli > Caryophanales > Bacillaceae > Bacillus > Bacillus sp. S2(2024). Next base: position 1,052,854 of record NZ_JBFLUS010000003.1, on the reverse strand, counting down.
CTATCTCAAAATTAAAATCTTTACCACAGCCTTTCTATACAAAATTCATTACATTAACAAATCACTTTCCTTTTTTACTAGAACCGGAAGATCGATTCATTAATGAATACAATTCGGAAAGCGGCGTTGTAAATCGTTATTTTCCAACTGTACGTTATACAGATGAAGCACTGAAACATTTTGTTACAAGATTAAAAGAAGAAGGATTATACGACAATTCTATTATTATTATCTACGGAGATCATTATGGCATTTCTGAAAATCATAATGCTGCTATAGCACAATTTTTAGGAAAAGAAACGCTCACTCCTTTTGATACAATGCAGCTGCAAAGAGTACCGCTCATCATTCACATTCCTGGTCAAAAGGGAAAAATCATTTCAAAAGTTTCTGGACAAATTGATGTGAAACCGACGCTTCTTCATTTACTTGGTATAAAAACAAACAATTCTATTGAATTTGGCACAGATTTATTTGAAACAAACGATGAACCGCTTGTGGTTATGCGTGACGGTAGTTTCGTAACAAATGATTATATGTATACAAAAAATGTATGCTATAGCAAAAAAACTGGTGAGCCAACCGATATTAACATTTGTCAACCATATATCGAAAAGGCAAAAACAGAATTGAATTACTCTGATAAACTCATTTACGGTGATTTGTTACGATTTGATCCGCATAATAAATATAAGACTGGTACGATGATAACGAAATTTGAATAAGGTGAAATTTTAATCAGATAGAGGGTTTCCATCCTTCACCTAGTTTCTTTATTTTCTCTAAATATTGATGACTTCCTATTGATACAGAACAACGAACTAACCTCGAATTGTGACGATTCGGGGTTTATTTTTAACGTAATATGTCCGTTAATGAAAGATTTCTCAAAAAACAGGTTGTATTATTCATTCCAATAACATAATTGATTTCCTTAATTCATACTTCCGGTTTTACAACAAATGAAAATCCAATGAAATCTTTCTTAAAACGAGGAATTTTTTCATACTAGCACAGGAAATTTATGTTATGATAAAAAGGATAAACTTTCATAAACTAATCAAGAATCTATAAAAGAAAGCAAGGGATCAGATTTTGTACAGAGCAGCCATTCCAAACTTATTTACGCTCGGAAATTTATATAGTGGATTTCTATCCATCGGCTACGCTTCATTAGGATACTACAAATCAGCGGCAATTTTAGTTTTAATCGGAATGATGCTAGACAGCCTTGATGGAAGAATTGCACGCCTACTTCGCGTCGATTCGCAACTCGGAAAAGAACTTGATTCATTAGCAGACGTAGTTACATTTGGTGCTGCACCCGCTGTATTGATGTATTACACATCCTTCTCTAATTACGGTATTATCGGATTATACATAGCTGGACTTTTCCCTCTATTTGGAGCATACAGACTAGCTCGCTTCAATGTCACACCATCATCAACATCCATGAAATACTTTACTGGTGTACCAATTACAGCTGCAGGTGGTCTTGTTGCCTTCCTTACTTTATTTTCACATACGATTCCAAAAATCGTACTTATTACAGTATTCGTGACATTCGCTTTTCTTATGGTTAGTCGCATTCGCATTCCAAGTATGAAAGATGTACCGATTCCAAAATATAGTATTATCGTGACACTCTTTTTAGTTGGAATCATTTATACGATGTATAAAACGAGCTTCGGTAATATTTCAGTGTTTTTATTCATTGCTATTCCACTCTATATTTTGTATATGCTGTCACAATTTCTGAGACAACGACCAACACAAAAAAAACGAGCAAACAAATAGTAAAAAAATCCTTCCTATCATAGGGAAGGATTTTTTTATCCCGCATTAACAGCTGTAAGAGCTCGATTTGATTGGGCAGGCTGTACACAAATAATAAAGTTGTTATAAAAATTATCAAGACCTAAATCGTAAAAAGTCATAAAAAAATAAGGGGCATACATATTATACATGACTAATATGTATCATCCCTTTTACTTTTTGTTTCATAATCACGCCCGATAGTTGAAGAATGAAATTAAAACTTTTCCCTAGGTGATCCGTTCTCAAATTCATTTTAGGAGTGTGTGCTGCAGGATTTCGATCTAAATGAAATATGGTTTGCCATGATTTGCATGTGCCGATTAGTTTTCACCATACGTTCGGTACAAATGGGAATGATCGACAGCAGCTGGATAAATATCTAGCGCTTATGAAATTCCATTGAGGTATTAATTACTTTAGAAGTTCTCTTCTTCATAATGAATCGTCTGTCTATATAGAAAGCTACCAAAAGAGCCAGTAAACCAGTTAACATCATATTGCTGTATGTTCCAAGTGGAAGGGGTTTGCCTTCAAGATGGATACCATTTGCACGATATTCAAATCGTTTTACAGCGTGCTTGGCAGTTAAAAGGTCTTCTTGTTTAGCTAAGTCTTCCAATGGCGCTTCGATTACATATCTGTTTGGTGAATCACTATGAATAAAGAGGGTCTCTTTATCATTACCCTTTTCACCCCAAAGTCTTACATCTGCTGCCGCTAGTGATTTTGCATCGCCACCTGGTATGATCATTTTGTCTAATTTTGGAGCATTAGATATTTGATGCCTAGCCAGTATACTAAGATGATGTTTCGTAGTAATTGGTGCATCCGAACTAGAAACGGTCAAGACTTGTGTCGTTCCGGTGTCTCCATAAGAATCAAATATAGAAGATAAAGCTATTTCATCCATATCTTTATACAGAAGTACCCCCATTTGTTTCTTATTCCAATGGAATCCAAGATTTAGCAAATATGTTGCAAGTTTTATATCCACGTAAAAAGGGTGATCCACCTTTGGATTTTGAACGAATTGGTAAGAAGGATAACTAATTTCCTTAGATATTTTTGCAGCCACGGGTTCTCCTAGTTTCTGAGATATTAGGTGAAGTACTGCATCGATACCTGCGCTTTGACCGGCTGAAGTTAAGGTATTTCCTTCGTGAACATACCTCACATCCTCTTTCCAATGTGTATCAGGATATTGCTTCATTAATATGGGTAGGAATTGCCAGAATGAGGTGGCTGATTTCCCTTTTAATAAACCTGCATCGGCAAGATTCTTTGACCCACCACAAATGCTGAGAAAAGTGGTGGTTTTACTGCTGGAATGTTGTTGAATCCATTCGCGAGTTGGTTGATATTTCTGTTCATCTACACCGGGCATATAAGGGACCACAATAATATCTGGACTTTTATTTAATAGGTTATCCAGTTCTTTATAAGAGTAATGTGGTATTACATCCAGTCCGCCTGATAAAGATTTCACGCTTTTGTCCGGTGCAACGGCGTATACATTGTAGGCATCCGTCATAGAAAACAGTGTGTATGGAATGAGAAAATCAAAATCTTCAGTTGGTATTGATGAATCGGACATTACAACTGCCACAGTAGGTTTAATGGGGTCATACTCAGGGACCTTCACCCCTTGTAACGAAGGAACTGGCTCATGGCGGACATTTGAGTAAAAATCTTTTTGATGGCGATTAAAGCCATAGAACCAGATCCCCCCCATAAACACAATAAAAATGAATACATAAACAGCTAAACGTAAGAATAACTTCTTCATTTTTTTCCTCCTCGTAATTTTATATACAATACCATTCGCCATCAATCAAAATCTTACCAGACTTCGGCAAATCAAGCCCTCCTAGTAGTTGCAGCAAGGTGCTCTATCCCGCTCCCGCTCGGACCCATAATCGCAACGAATTAGCCTTTCCGGATGTGAATGTTGTTATTCTTTAACGCAACTTAATCCCCCGATTCCAATGAATAAACTTTTGATACATTCTGAACAAAAACCATTTATTCTACCTCCAAAATGCGCTACTTGTTATCTACCCTCACATTGTACTGAATTTGAATTGGTAAAAACCGCACACTTTGCGGAGTATCACGCTAGATTTCGTGATACCCCTGTAAGGTATATGTTTTATCTTGGTTCCATATTACTTTTTTTCTAAATCTTTCATAATTGTGCTAGAGCTTGATTTTTATATCAGACTCCAGACTTAGCTGGTTTCAGACCACAAAAATGACAGAGACTGAAATAGTCTCTGCCAAATATATTTCTTTAAAAAGCGATATTAAGTTAAAAGAAATAGACAGTAAACTTGAATAATAAATAATTACTTCGCTTTTTGTGTCAAAAATGACTTAAAGTGGGAGAATTTTCTCCTCTCTCTTCAACTAAACTGCCCGTTAGTTTGAGTGAAATCTTCACAATCTCTACTCTATATTTCAACATAAATATCCAATTTTATTGAAAACGTTCCTCAACAATCTGGCCCGATTGTTGACTTCTAAGAATAAAGTTTGACAACTGTATTCTCTTTACACACGAGCTTTCCATCAGTGGGTATGAAGAAAATCCTCCACTTATGGAAGTTTCACTTTATTTCATTATAAGTTCTTTTTTATACACTGGAGTTAATGGCTCATTTCCTTCTAGCACTGCTAAAATATTACGCACTGCCATTTCCGCCATTGCATCACGTGTCTCAATCGTTGCATTTCCAATATGAGGTGTTAACACAACGTTTGTTAATCCCTTTAATTTTTCTGTAATTTTCGGTTCAAACTCGAACACATCAAGTGCCGCTCCTTCAATTTCCTTTGTTTCTAAAGCATAAGAAAGCGCGGATTCATTCATAATTGGACCACGTGCCGCATTAATAATATAAGCAGTTTTTTTCATCATTCTAAACTGCTCTTCATCAATCATATGATGCAACTTTGGATTATACGCACAGTTAATCGTAATAAAATCTGCTGTTTGTAATAGTTCTTCTAGCGTTACATATGTTGCCTCTAATTCTTGCTCTGCCTCATACTTACGACTTGGCCCTGTATACACAATATTCATACCAAATGCTTTTGCTCGTTTTGCCACTGCTTTTCCAATTTCTCCAAGACCGATAATACCAATTGTTTTACCGTATACTTCACGTCCTAAGAAAAAGAGCGGTGCCCAGCCATTAAAACCAACTGTACGACATAGTGTATCACCTTCTGGAATACGGCGCGCCGCCGCTAAAAGAATTGCAAACGTTAGCTCTGCTGTTGCCTCTGTTGAAACTTTTGGCGTGTTTGTTACCGCTATGTCTTTTTCCACTGCATATTTATAATCAATATTGTCATATCCAGCACCGTAGTTTGCAATAATTTTCAAATGTGGTGCTGCATCGATAACTTCTTTCGGAACTTTTGTTGAAAGTAAGCTTAATAATGCATCCTTATCTTGTACACGTTTCACTAATTCTTCTGTGCTAATTAACTCTTCCTTATCATACATTTCCACTTCATGACCTCGTAACAACTGTAGTCCGATTTCTGGAATTTGTCCTGCTACTAAAATTTTCGCCATAATTAAGCATCCTTTCCTTTTAACATAGAATGAAACTTCTATTAGTTAAAGCTTTTACATCTTCGGCTTCTCTGAATCTTGAAGTAAGAGGTCTTATTACCCACTAATAGTAAAATAAACACTTTCAATATTATTGTAAGAAATTCTATTGAAAAAAGACAAGGAATTTAATTGTTCTTGTAATCTTTCTTTACAAAATCATGAAAAAAGAAGCTGAACACATTCAGCCTCTTTTTCACTATAGTTTAATTCCGCACTAATAGGCAGTAAAAACTCGATTGATGTGACTAAACATAAGTGAGGGTTATCCCCCACTTATGGAAGTTTCACTTTATTTATCGCTTCCTTGTTCTAACTTTACATCAATCGTTCCTTCAGCTAATGTATCACTAACTTGTTCGTGTGTAATTGATTGCTCTGATTGGTCTTTTTTTACAACATCACTCTGATTCGTTAACTTCCCAGTATCTTTATATTGTTGTTTCACCATAAGAAAAGCCTCCTTTTTTGTTCAACGTTAGTGTAAACAAAAAAGGAAGTTTTCATCCCACGTTAACGGGCAGTCCCCTTCACTGATGAAAGTTTCACTTTATCACAAAACATTTTCTTCTACATATTCGAGCGATTTCATGTTCCGGATTCGTTTTTCAAATGTTGCAATGTGCGTTACACCATGATTACGAAGTGTCTCTATATTTTCTTGTACGTAGCTGCCTAAATCATTTGGGAAATGCGCATCTGAAGAAATTGTAATCGGAACACCATAATGTACTAAGCGTTGTAAAAACAAAGGGCTTGGGCACATTTCTCTGACAGGATACCGATAATATAAACCAGCATTCACTTCCGTAGCTGTATTTGTTTCGATTAAAGCTTTAGCAATTTTCTCATAATACGGTAATTGCTGATTTTCATCTATGCGATAGTTAAACACTTTAATATTATCTAAATGCGCAACAATATCAAATAATTCAGAGCGTATTGCCTTTTCTAAAGTACAAAAAAATTCAGGATATAATACATGTAAATCATGCTGTCTAAAATAAGCGTCTGTATCTGGATTATCAAATCCCCATCCATTAATAAAATGAACAGAGCCAATGACATAATCCCAATTTCCTAACGTTAATAGTTTCGCTAGTTCCTCTTCCCCGCCAATAAAGTAATCAGCCTCTATTCCAAGCCGTAATATCACGCCTCGTTTGCTCCATCTTTCTTTCGCATCTTCAATTGCTTTTGTAAAATTTGCAATTGACTCTACTCTCACCTGATCCAGCCATTCTTTTTGCAGATGTCCAAGTTCTGTATTACTAATATCGACATAGCGCTCATAGTATTCCTTAGCTTCGTAAAAACGATATAAGTGGTCAACGATTCCAACTTCCCGTATTCCTTTACGCACCGCTTCCTCTAAATATAAATCAATCCACTCCTGTGAAAATGCGCCTTCTTTTACACGCCTTTGCAAACGTTCCCCAGCTTTTAAGATCCACTCCATTGAATGTTTATCTTCCTCAATCGGTGCAAAATACTCAAGCGCTTCATTTGTTCGAGATAACCAACGCATTGAATACGGCCCTTCTTCTAAGTGAAGGTGATAATCTACTCTCATCTTTCTCCCCTCCTATAATGTATCAATTTCTTTTCGTTCGCCCACTCTCGATAGTTGTCCTTGACGTTTATTTAATTCTTCTACTACCTCTTGTAATGATACATTTTTTTCTACTAGTAACACTAAGCAATGATACGTAAAGTCAACAACTTCTTTTATAAGCTCGTCTTTCTCATTATTTTTCGCTGCAATCACAACTTCAGTACATTCTTCCCCTAGTTTTTTTAATATTTTGTCTTCTCCTTTTGTGAATAAGTAATTCGTATACGATTCAGAGATCGGATTCTCTTTTCGCTGTTGAATTGTTTCATATAACTGTTGCAACACATCGCTCATTTTCTTATCCCCCTATAACACCTTATTATGAAAACATGACTTTTCTCCTGTATGACAAGCTGCACCTACTTGCTGAACAACTACCATAATAGAATCTTGATCGCAATCTAAATACAATGATTTTACATGTTGGACATGTCCCGATGTTTCTCCCTTATTCCACAAACCTCTTCGTGAACGAGAATAAAACCAGGTCGTTTTTGTATCTAATGTTTTTCCATACGCTTCTTCATTCATATAAGCTAGCATCAAAACTTCTTTTGTCCCCTCTTCTATTACAACAGCTGGCAATAATCCTTTGGAAAAATCCGGTTTCACAATCTCACCTCAATTTGTGCTTCTTGTAACTTTTGTTTCGTTTCTTGAATAGTTGCGGTGCCGTAATGAAAAATAGAAGCCGCTAACGCCGCATTTGCCGATGTTCGCTGAAAAACTTCTGCAATATGTTCAATCGATCCACATCCACCCGAAGCAATTACCGGAATACCAACGGCTTTTGAAACTGTTTCGGTTAAAAGTAAATCATATCCATCTTTTGTCCCATCGGCATCCATGCTCGTTAAAAGTAATTCCCCAGCACCTAAACTTTCCACACGCTTTGCCCATTCGATTACATCTATTCCTGTATCAATGCGGCCTCCATTTACATATACATTCCATTTATTTTCTTCGACCTTTCTTGCATCGATTGCAACGACTATACATTGAGAACCGAATTGCTCCGCTCCTTCTTGTATTAACTCTGGTCTTTGCACTGCAGCTGAATTTAATGAAACTTTATCTGCTCCAGCTCGAAGTAATGCATACATATCTTGGACAGACGAGATTCCACCTCCAACTGTAAGGGGAATAAATACTTGAGATGCTGTACGTTCTACGACATCAATCATTGTTTTTCGTTCCTCGTACGTTGCCGTAATATCTAAAAACACAAGTTCATCCGCACCTGCCTCATTGTATGCAGCTGCAATTGCAACAGGATCGCCAACATCTTGTAACCCGACAAAATTTACGCCTTTTACAACACGACCATTTTTCACATCTAAACATGGAATAATTCGCTTTGTTAACATATGCCTGTCACCTGTAATGCTTCTTCTAAAAGAACTTTTTTATCATATAATGCTTTTCCAATGATAACGCCATATAAGTTCATATCCTGTAATTTCTCAACATCAGCAAGCGAACTCACACCGCCGGAAGCAACAATTTGAAGCGAAACCTCATCTTGCAATTTTTGTAATTGTTCAAAATTTGGACCTGCAAGCGTTCCATCTCTAGAAATATCAGTAAAAATAAGCGTCTGCACACCCACTTTTTCCATTTCCTTTGCTAGTTGTACATAAGACGTTTCAGACACATCTAACCATCCTCTCGTTGCTACATAACCATTTTTCGCATCGATTCCAACAATAATTTTATCTCCATATAATCGAACTGCCTCTTCTACAAATGAACGATCATATAATGCTGCCGTTCCAAGAATTACTTTCATTACTCCAGCTGCTAAAAGTGTTTCAATTGCAGCAATTGAACGAATCCCTCCTCCTACTTGCACTGGAATTCGCACTGCCTTACAAATGTCTTCAATGACAGAAAGGTTTTCTGAACGCCCTGCAACAGCTCCATCTAAATCGACAATGTGCAGTACACGTGCACCAAGTTGTTCGAATAACAATGCCTGTGCAACTGGGTTTTCATTCATTACTGTTTCTTGTTGAAATTGCCCTTGATACAAACGAACGCAACGACCATTTTTTAAATCGATAGCTGGGAAGATTTCCATGTTTCTATAACCTCCTTAAAATTTCGTAATATTTGAATTCCTATTTCACCACTTTTTTCAGGATGGAACTGAGCTCCGAATACATTTTCTCTTGAAACAATCCCTGGTACTAGAACACCATACTCACTAGCGCCTACTACAACGTCATTGGGACATTGCGCATAATAAGAATGAACATAATAGACGAATGCGCCATCCTCTATTTTATTCCATAAAGGATGCTCCTTTTTCTTTTGTAACTGATTCCATCCCATATGAGGAATTTTATATGTTACATCTAATTTTCTTACCGTTCCTGGAAGTAATCCTAATCCTTTCGTTCTTTCAATCTCGTCACTTTCTTCAAATAAAAGCTGCATCCCTAAACAAATTCCAAACAACGGTTTTCCTGCAATCGCAACTTGCTTCAAAACAGAAATAAGTCCTTTCTCTTCTAAACAACGCATCGCTCTTGGAAACGCACCAACTCCCGGCAAAATAACGCCGTCGCTATTCAGAAATGCTTCTGCTTCATCTGTTACTATATACTCTGCTCCAATATATCTTAACGCTTGCTCTACGCTTCGAATGTTGCCCATTCCATAATCTACAATCGCAATCATATTACAACAGTCCTTTCGTGGAATTTACCCCTATAATTTTTTCATTTTTTTCGGCGGCATCACGCAGTGCACGTCCAAACGCTTTAAAAAGTGCTTCAATTTTGTGGTGCGTGTTGCTTCCATATAAAACACGTGCATGTAATGTTATATTTGCTGTATGAGCCACCGCACGAAAAAATTCTTCAGCTAGCTCTGTGTCAAAATCACCAAGTTTTGGATTTGTAAATTCACCATCAAATACGAGATAAGACCTTCCACTTATATCAACAGTAACAAACCCTAACGCTTCATCCATCGGTACATAAGCTGTGCCATAACGATTAATTCCTGCTTTATCACCAAGTGCTTCTTTCAAACAATTCCCAAGAACAATTCCAACATCTTCTACCGTATGATGAGCATCGATATGTACATCACCATCAGCTTCAATTTGCAACCCAAAGCGGCCGTGCCTTGCAAATAATGTCAGCATATGATCAAAAAAACCAACTCCCGTTTGAATTGAAACTTCTTGATTACCATCTAGTTGCAGTGCTACGGAAATCTTTGTTTCAGTTGTAATTCTCGTTTGTTTTGCAGTGCGCATTACTTTTCCCCTCCTTCAAAACGAATCTCAATTGCTCTCGCATGAGCTTGTAATCCTTCTTTTTCTGCTAGATTGACAATATGCTGTTGCACTTGTCCAAGAGCCTCTTTTGTATAAAATAAAAAGCTCGATTTTTTCATAAAATCATCAACAGATAAAGGAGAAAAAAACCTTGCTGTTCCACTCGTTGGTAACACGTGATTCGGACCTGCCATATAATCACCTAATGGTTCGGGCGCATACGGGCCTAAAAAGATAGAACCTGCATGTTGAATATACGGAAGAGCTGTCATCGGTTCTTTTATGTGCAGTTCTAAGTGTTCCGGTGCAATTTCATTTGAGAGCTGGAACGCTTGCTCCAACGATTCTACGACAAGAATCGCTCCGTTTCTGTTAATGGATTCACGAGCTATTCCACTTCTCGGAAGGCTCATCAATTGTTTTTCTATTTCTCTATTCACTTCCTGCGCTAATTCTAAACAAGTTGTGATACAAATAGCGGTTGCACGTATATCGTGCTCTGCTTGTGATAATAAATCAGCAGCAATATACGCTGCATTTCCCGTTTCATCAGAAATAACAACAATCTCAGACGGGCCAGCAATCATATCGATATGAACTGCACCAAATACTTCTCGCTTCGCTAATGCCACATATATATTTCCCGGTCCTACAATCTTATCAACACGCGGAATCGATTCTGTTCCATATGCTAACGCAGCAATTGCTTGTGCTCCCCCTACTGTATACACCTCATCAACTCCAGCAACTTTTGCGGCAGCTAAAATATGTGGATTTACTCCTTCACAATTCGGCGGTGTTACCATGACGATCTTATTGACGCCCGCGATTTTTGCTGGTAAGACATTCATAAGAACTGATGATGGATACGCTGCCGTTCCTCCGGGTACATATACACCAACAGTTTGTAACGGCCGAACAAGCTGCCCACGAATAATTCCCTCTTTTTCTATATCAATAAAAGCTTGTCTCTTTTGCTTTTCATGATAGGAAATAATATTCTTCTTTGCTTCTTCCAATGCTGCTAAAAATGCTGGTTCAACACTTTGATAAGCTAACTCCATCTCTTCTTCCGAAATTTGAAATTTGGTTAACTCTACTTTGTCAAAAGCCTTCGTATATGAAAATAGCGCTTCATCTTTCTTTTCTTTGACACTTACAACAATTTTCCTTACATCTTGTTGAATCGTTTCTTCTATTGTATTTGCCTGTTCCCTTAACTTCTTCACCTTACATAAAATACTAGAATAATCCTCGTATAAAATTTCCACATTTACCCTCCTTTATTCATTTTCTATTAAGACGCTTTCCATTTTATTTATAATATTGAATATTTCGTCTTTTTTCATTTTTAAAGATGCTTTGTTTACAATTAAACGTGCTGAAATGTCACAAATTTCTTCAAATACTAGTAATCCATTTTCTTTCAATGTTTGTCCTGTTTCTACAATATCAACAATTGCATCTGCTAACCCTAACAAAGGAGCAATCTCAACAGAACCTTCTATTTTAATAATCTCTACATCTTCTCCCTTTTTGCGAAAATGTGCAGAAGTAATATTCGGATACTTTGTTGCAATCCTTTTTTTGTTATAACCGTTTGGACGATACGATGAAACGGAAGCAACGCAAAATTTACAACGCCCTACCCCTAAATCAATCATTTCATATACATCGTTTTCAGATTCAAGCAAGATATCTTTTCCAACAACACCAATATCAGCTATACCATGCTGTACATACGTTACAACATCAACCGCTTTTACAAGGATGAATGAAATTTGCGAGTTTTTACTTTGAAATACAAGCTTCCTTCCTTTATCCTTTAGCTCTGAGCAATCAATGCCGATTCGTTCAAATAACGGAATCACATGTTTTTCTAATCTTCCCTTCGTTAACGCAATTTGAATGTTACGCATGAGGATTCTCCTTTTTTCTGCATGATCCATTTATCTTTCCAAACATATTCGACTAAAGTATCTCCTGATACATCAATTACAGTTTTCACATCATGTGTTCTTGCAAATTGAAATGTATCTTGTAAATTTTCTAACATTGACAATTCTACTTTTATACCATCTTTTCCAAGTAAAATACGTAATTTTTCTGCTTCGGAAATCATATCTAACGAATAATATATGAGAGCATCTATTTGTTTTTGGTATGAATTTTCTATCCGTTCTTGTAAGGTACGTACAATTTGATTTACTTGTATTGCTAAACCTACTGCAGGTAAAGATTCACCAAAATTCCCAATCAATTCATCATATCTTCCACCACTAACAATTTCCTCTCCAACATCGCATATATATCCGCGAAAGATTACACCGGTATAATAATTGAGATGTTGGATCATCCCCAAATCAATAGATATATATTGACCATAACCAAGGCGATCAATGTTTTCATATATATTTTTTATCCTCGCAATTGCTCTCTTCATTTCTGTATTCACTGCAAGTTTTTCAGCTTCTTCAACTACTTCTAATCCACCAAATAAACGAGGTAATTTTTGTAATAATTGCACTGTTTCATCTTGCATATCCAACTGCTTTTCTTGTAAAAAACGAGACAAAGCGGCAAAATTTTTACTCTCAATATATTCTCGCAATGCATATTCATCTTCTTCTCGCAAAGACAATTTCTTCACAATGGATTTATAGAGTTCCACTTGGCCAATTTCAATTTTAAATGATTGAATACCAGCTGATTGTAAAGCCGCAATCGTGCTTACTATACACTCGATTTCAGCACGTATATTATCAATACCGATAATTTCAATGCCGGTTTGTGTAATTTCATTATATTTACCTGTTAAAGATTCATTTGCTCTAAAAACATTCCCACTATATGTTAATTTCAAAGGAGTTTTCATCTTTTTTGTTCCAATTACACGTGCTAACGGAATTGTCATATCAGGTCTGAGAACGAGGATACGTCCTTCAGAATCAAAAAACTTATACATTTTCTCCTCATCCATAGGACGATTTTGAAATGCAAACACATCATAAAACTCAATCATAGGTGTCCGTATTTCTTCATATCCCCTATCGATAAATGTTCGTCTTAATTTTTGTTCAACCTCTTCCATCAATGTACATTCTTGAAACAAAAAATCTCTTGTTCCATTCGGATTGGCTCGTTTCCATTTTTTCATCATTACACCTCTACTTTCTCGGCACATATATACAAAAAATCTACAATGATAACATATTTAATATGCTTCTCTTATATGTCCATTATTAATTTCTTGAACTGCTCCTACTCACCACTCAGTTATCCCTTGCAATACACTAGAAGCGGGAATCTTCTGACAGGATTTTGATACATTATTTGCTACGAGTTTATCTTCGAAAATACTCATACATTCATAACATAGCGCTAATAAAACGAAAAAAGAGCTATGTAGATAAAAATACCTACATAGCTCTTTGGAGAATGTAGGTACAACGGAAATAACCCTTGTACCTACACGTTTTTTCACGCTAGGTTCAAGGGTTTACGTATGATGATGTTGTGTAAATGAAATGACTGATTGTAAAGTGAACATTGTCATTACTCCCTTTCTCCTCTTGGTTTGAAGTCAGTATACTACCAATTAAATCAAAAGTAAATAATTTTCTATTATTTTTTTGAAATAATATACATTTTATACTCATATAAATACAATTAAAAAACTGACGTAAAATCTTTCTTTTTATATAAAAGAGAGCATCCAATCATGCAAATAAGCGGATAATCCCTTTATATTCCCTATTCAATACTAAAGTAAAGTGAGAAAATAAGTGCAAGATACTTTTTCTTCTGCATAGAAGTAACTTATATACCGAAAAATCAAAGTGAATTTTTATACATAAACGACCTATCCCGCACTAACGGGCAGTACCCTCCCACCTCAAGATCCAGAGAATGAGAAGAAGATAGATAGAGTCCAATTGAGCGGGCTTTCCATCAGTGAGGAATGAAGCCCTCCACCGATGGAAGTTTCACTTTATTTTCATCTCGTATTCTGTAATCGCACTCTCATACTGAAGTGTAACTCCAATATCATCTAAACCACTTAGCAACTTTTCTTTCCACATGGGTTCAATGGAGAAAGAAAAACGATCCTCAGAAGTTCTTATTACTTCATTCTCTAAATCTATTTCTATCATCGTCTGTGGTGCTACAGATGCGAGCTGCTTACGAATTTCCTTTCCCATCACAATTGGAAGGATCCCATTTTTTGTACAATTCATATAAAAAATATCTGCAAAACTTCCTGCAATAATAGCGCGAAATCCATAATCTGCAAGAGCCCACGGTGCATGTTCTCTAGAAGAGCCGCAACCAAAGTTTTCTCCTGTAATTAGAATTGTAGCTCCTTTTCGCTCAGGAGCGTTTAATGAAAACTCAGGATTTTCCTGACGATTATCTAAATAACGCCATTCATCAAATAAAAATTCTCCAAATCCCGTTCTTTCAATTCGCTTTAAATATTGTTTCGGAATAATTTGATCTGTATCAATATTATCATGCATCAATATTGCAGCCGTGCCTTTATGAATACGAAATGGCTCCATCGTAGTTCTCCTTTCTCACATCAACAAAATGACCGTAAATTGCAGCTGCTGCAGCCATAGCTGGACTAACGAGATGTGTTCTTGCTCCTTTGCCTTGTCTTCCTTCAAAATTACGGTTTGAGGTAGAAGCACAATGCTCACCTTCTGGTACTTGATCTGGATTCATACCAAGGCACATCGAACATCCCGGTTCCCTCCATTCAAATCCCGCCTCTTCGAAAATAAGATGTAATCCTTTTTTCATTGCTGCATCTCTCACTTGCTTTGACCCAGGTACAACAAGAGCCCTTACTTCCTCTTTTACCTTCTTTCCTTTCACAACCGCAGCGGCAATTTCTAAATCAGATAAGCGGGAGTTTGTACAAGAACCGATAAATACGTGGCGAATCGGAATATCCGCTGTACTTAGCCCTGGTTGAAGCCCCATATAAGCATACGCTCTTTCATCATTGATATCATTTGCCTCTGGAAGAACTTCATCAACGCGCAGCCCCATTCCTGGATTTGTTCCCCACGTGATATACGGCGCCAAACTTGCAACATCAACTGTAATAACCATGTCGTACATCGCATCCGCATCCGTGTATAATTCACGCCATTTTGCAATCGCCTCTTCAAACTCTTTTGGTGCATGTTGTCGTCCTTTTACATAATCAAATGTCACTTCATCTGGTGCAATAATCCCAGCCTTTGCACCGCCCTCAATCGCCATATTACAAAGCGTCATTCGTTCTTCCATTGTCATTTCTTTTACGGTTTCACCATAAAACTCTATGACATGCCCTGTACCAACGGCTACTCCATATGTGGCAAGTACATGTAAAATAATATCCTTTGCATATACTCCTTTTGGCAATAATCCTTTCAATTCAATTCCCATCGCTTTTGGTTTTCGTTGCCATAATGTTTGCGTTGCTAAAACATGTTCTACTTCACTCGTACCAATTCCAAATGCTAATGCACCAAATGCTCCATGTGTTGATGTATGGCTATCACCGCATACAATTGTTTTTCCTGGTTGTGTAAGTCCAAGCTCTGGACCAATAACATGGACAATGCCTTGTTCCTCATCACCCATATCAGCTAACGGTACTCCAAATTCCTGACAATTTTTGCGAAGTGTATCCATTTGCTGTTTCGCAATTTTATCTGTAATATTCCAAACATCTTTTGTTGGAACGTTATGGTCCATCGTCGCAAATGTCAAATCAGGCCGTCTAACTGTTCGATTTGCAAGCCGCAAGCCTTCAAACGCTTGCGGCGATGTCACCTCGTGAACAAGATGCAAATCAATATATAGTAAATCCAAACCATTTTCATTCTTTGCTACGACATGTCGTTCCCATAGCTTATCTAATAGTGTTTTTCCCATTAGCGCCCTCTCCCTACTAATGCCTGTTCTTCCATTGTTTGTAATACATACTTTGTAAACGAAGTTGTCGTTTCATTCCCGCCTAAATCCGCTGTACATTTTCCAGAACGAAGAACAGTGGAAATAGCTTCTTCAATTGCTTCTCCTTCTTTTCTTAATCCAAATGATTGCCCAAGCATCATCGCAACGGAGCGCAGCATTGCAATTGGATTCACCTTGTTTTTCCCTGCAATATCTGGAGCTGATCCATGAATTGGTTCATAAAGAGATGGACCATTCTCCGCATGACTTGCAGACGGCAACATCCCTAACGAACCCGCTAATACAGATGCTTCATCACTCAAAATATCGCCAAATAAATTTTCTGTAACGATAACATCGAATCTTCTTGGATTACGAATCAATTCCATTGCAGCAGCATCTACTAATAAATGCTCTAACTCTACTTCTGGATAGCGAGCTGCTACTTCTTCTGTTACTTGTCGCCATAGTTTACTAGATTCTAAAACATTGGCTTTATCGATTGAAGTTACTTTTTTACGACGTTTCTTTGCTAATTGAAATGCATATGAAACAATTCGTTCTACTTCACGGCGATGATAAGTTAGTGTATCTGTTGCTGCTTCTTCTGTCCGCTCTTTCGGAAATGAGAAATAGATACCGCCTGTTAACTCGCGAACAACAACAAAATCAACTTCTTCTGCTGCCTTTAATGGTGATAAGTGCGCCGTCGCTTCTTCAACGGAAACTGGTCGAACATTTGCAAATACCCCTAAGCCTTTTCGAAGTGTAAGAAGTCCTTGTTCAGGACGCTCTTTTGCATGATCCCAATATGGTCCTCCAACCGCACCCAGTAATACTGCATCACTTGCTAAACAAGCTGTTAATGTACGAGGTGGAAGAGGCTGACCGAATCCATCAATTGCTGCTCCCCCAAACAATTCATCCTGCAAATAAAAATGATGACCGTATAACCTTTCTACCATTTCTAATGCTTGCTTCGCGCTAGCCATAATTTCTGGTCCAACTCCATCACCAGCTAAACAAACGATTCGTTTTTCCATCTTCAGACACTCCTTTACGATTTTGTAAGTGATCGTAATGCTTTTAATTTCCCTGCTGCATATACGTAAGCACGAGCTGAAGCCTCCAGTACATCTTGCGCTACACCAAAACCTGAAACTTGGTGTCCATCTTCTTTCAATTCAACATGAACATGAGCTAACGCATCTTGTCCTTGCGTAATCGATTGAATACGATAGTCAGCAAGTTCACACTGTAAATGAAGAATTCTTTGAATCGCATTATAAATTGCCTCAATGCTACCGGAGCCAGTTGCAGCATCCTCCAGCACATTCCCATCAGCATCTTCTAAACAGATAGTTGCACTTTGAATGCTGCTTGATACAAAATGAACTTGCAATTGTTTAATATCGTACTGCTGTTTAGCAAACGCAGTTTCCCCCAATACAAGTGCCTGTAAATCTTCTTCTGTAATTTCTTTCTTTCGATCAGCTAACCGTTTAAACGCATGGAACGCTAAGTCCCGCTCTTCTTCTGTAAATTCATAGCCTAACTCTTTCATTTTTTCTGTAAAGGCATGGCGGCCAGAGTGTTTTCCAAGTACAAATTTATTTTGTTCTTCCCCTACAAGAGAAGGTGAAATAATTTCATAAGTAGATGCTTCCTTTAACACCCCATCTTGATGAATACCAGATTCATGTGCAAACGCATTTGCACCAACAATTGCTTTATTTTTCGGAACAATCATTCCTGTTAAACGGCTTACAAGTGTACTTGTTGCTTTAATTTCTTTTAATCGCATGGAAGATGACGCCCCGTAGTAATCATTTCGAATATGGAGGGCAACTGCAACTTCTTCGAGAGCAGCATTACCAGCGCGTTCTCCAATTCCATTAATCGTTCCTTCTACTTGAAGTGCACCGCCTTCAATTGCTGCTAATGAGTTAGCTACCGCCATGCCAAGATCATCATGACAATGACAGGAGAAAATAGCTTTCTCATAAGATAGAACATGCTCTTTTAAGTATCGAAAAAGAGAATAATATTCTTCTGGATTGGTATATCCTACTGTATCAGGAATGTTAATCACATCAGCTCCAGCGCGAATTGCAACCTCTGCAGCTTCCGCTAAAAAAGAAGGTGTTGTTCGCGTTGCATCTTCTGCAGAAAACTGCACCGTTGGAAATAATGACTTTCCAAGCTTTACAGAACGATGAATTGTATCTAATACTTCATCCTTTGACATACGGAGCTTATATTTCATATGAATATCGCTCGTTGCTAGAAATACATGTAACCGAGGAGATACGCCTCCTTTTAACGCTTCATATGCTGTACGAATATCACTTTCCTTTGCACGGGCCAAGCTCATAACAGAAGCATTTTGAATTGTTTTGGCAATACGTTTCACCGATCGAAAATCACCTTCAGAAGCGGACGCAAAGCCCGCCTCCATCACATTAATTCCAAGCCTCTCTAACTGCCGTGCAATTTGTAATTTTTCTTGTTCATTTAAATTTACTCCAGGTGATTGCTCCCCATCGCGAAGCGTCGTGTCCATGAACAAAATTTGCTTCATATTACTTAACCTCCATTTTCACTCTCGGCTTCACAAATGGCATCATCTCACGTAATTTACGTCCTACTACTTCAATTTGATGCTCATTCTCCTCTGCATTAATTGCATGGAATTTTTGTCGTCCTGCTTTATGTTCAGCAATCCATCCTCTTGCAAACGTTCCATCTTGAATATCTTTTAACACTTCTTGCATTGCTTGTTTCGTATGCTCTGTTACGACGCGCGGCCCTGATACGAAATCTCCCCACTGCGCTGTGTCCGAAACTGAGTAGCGCATATTTTCTAATCCGCCTTCATACATAAGATCAACAATAAGCTTTAGTTCATGTAAACATTCAAAATATGCCAGTTCCGGTTGATATCCAGCTTCTACTAATGTTTCAAAACCTGCTTTTACAAGAGCAGTCGCTCCTCCGCAAAGTACTGCTTGTTCTCCAAATAAATCTGTTTCTGTTTCTTCTTTAAATGTCGTTTGGAGTACACCAGCGCGAGTTGCTCCGATTCCATCTGCATACGATAGTGCTCTTTCATAAGCTGTTCCTGTTGCATCTTGATAAATCGCAAATAGTGCTGGTACCGCTCCTCCTTCTACAAATGTCCGGCGTACAAGATGCCCCGGTCCTTTTGGCGCTACAAGGAATACATCTACATCTTCCGGCGGTGTAATTTGACCAAAATGAACGTTAAACCCATGAGCAAACACAAGTGCATTTCCTTCTTGCAAATTCGGTGCAATTTCTGTTTCATATACTTCCGGCTGTTGTTCATCTGGAAGCAATACCATTACAACATCTGCTAGTTTTGTAGCCTCAGCAACCTTATATACAGAAAATCCATCTTCTTTTGCCTTTTCCCAAGATTTCCCTTGACGAAGACCTACAACAACATCAAAACCGTTATCACGTAAATTTTGCGCATGGGCATGACCTTGAGATCCATATCCAACAATCGCTACTTTCTTTCCTTTTAATACATTTACTGTTACATCCTTTTCATAATAAACTTTTGTCATTTTCTTTCTCCTCCTATATTTTAAAAATTAATTAATTAACATTACTTGTTGTTTGTCTTGCTTTTTCATACTTCTTGTAAAGGCTGTTACTCCTGTTCTTGCAATTTCTTTTAAACCATATGGACGCAATAATTCAATAAGCGCTTCTACTTTTTCTTGTGTCCCTGTTACTTGAACGACGATGGAATCCTTCCCAACATCTATAACTGCTGCACGAAATGGTTCAATTAAACTATATAATTCAGATCTAGAAGCAATTGTCGTAGACACTTTAATAAGCGCAAGTTCTCTTGCAATCATTGCTTCTTCTGTAATATCAGATACTTTTAATACATCAATTTGTTTATGAAGCTGTTTAATAAGCTGCTCTACTTGCTGGACATCTTCAACGTGAACAACAAATGTCATTCTTGAAATATGTGATGATTCTGTATGACCCACTGAAATACTTTCAATATTAAAATGTCTTCTTGTCATCACACCTGTAATACGGTTTAAAACCCCACTTTGATTCCGAACCGTTGCTGTAACAATCCGTTTCACTCTTCCACCCCCTCCATTTGGTGAACACCTTTTCCCGGAGCAACCATAGGCATAACTTTTTCAGATTGTAAAACGCGGCAATCAATAAGCACAGGCTCTTGTAAATTCATCGCTTCTCGCAATTGCTCTTTTGCTGTTAGCGGATTTTCAATACGAATCCCTTTCATTCCATAAGCATGAGCTAACATGGGGAAATCTGGTTGACAAGAGACTATAGAATGAGAATAACGCTGATTATAAAACTCATCTTGCCATTGTCTTACCATGCCGAGTGCTTCATTATTTAAAATCAGCACTTTAACAGGAAGATGATGCTCCTTTAAAACACTTAATTCTTGCAATGTCATTTGAAAACCGGCATCACCTACGATCGCTACAACGAGTTCATCAGGCTCGGCAATTTGTGCCCCAATCGCAGCTGGCAGACCAAATCCCATCGTTCCAAGCCCTCCTGATGTAACCCATTTATCTGGCTGTTTCAATGTATAATATTGTGCGGCCCACATTTGATGCTGTCCAACATCTGTCGTTATAATGGCATTGCCATTTGTAACTTCATGAAGCATTTGAATTACAGCTTGCGGTTTTAACATTTGCGAATCGTCTTTATAGCAAAGTGGGTAACGATTCTTTCTTTTTTGCAGGAGCTCTAGCCATTCTTTATGATTTTGTTTCTCTCCTTTGCATACTAACAATGCTTCTAGAGCATGTTTAGCGCTTGCTACAATTGGAATTTCCGTTACAACGTTTTTTCCAATTTCCGCAGGATCAATATCAATATGCGCTACTGTTGCACCCTTTGCAAAATACGCTAAATTTCCAGTCAGACGATCATCAAAACGGGCCCCTATATTTATTAACAAATCACATTCATACAAAGCCATATTTGCTGCGTAAGAACCATGCATGCCACCCATTCCCAATAATAATGTATCATCGGATGGAAACCCTCCAAGACCAAGTAATGTATGAACGACCGGAAGCTGATACATACGAGCAAATGCAGTTAATTCACTTGCCGCTTTTGCATGCAATACACCAGCACCCGCTAAAATAAGAGGTTTCTTTGCTGCTTGAATTGCTTGCAGTAACTTGGTAATTTGCAATTGATTTGGATGATAATTCGGCTGGTATCCAGGTAAATCCATTTCTACATTGCTACATCGCTCTCCCGTTTCTACAACCATATTTTTCGGAAGATCAATGACGACTGGACCTGGTCTACCTGTTGCCGCAATATGGAATGCTTCTTTTATAATTCTTGGTAAATCCGAAACATTTCGTACTTGATAATTATGCTTTGTAACAGGCATTGTAAGTCCGATGACATCCGCTTCTTGAAAGGCATCGCTTCCTATCAGCGTTGTTGAAACTTGGCCAGTAAATACGACAAGCGGTAAGGAATCCATCATTGCATCTGCTAAACCAGTTATCACATTGGTCGCCCCCGGCCCACTTGTAGCAATAACAACACCTGGCTTTCCAGTAATTCTTGCATATCCTTCTGCTGCATGAATTGCTCCTTGTTCATGCCTTGTTAAGATATGAGGAATCTCGCAATCGTAAAGCGCATCATATAGCGGCAAAACAGCTCCTCCTGGATAGCCAAAAATGACTTCTACCTTTTCCTTTCTAAGCGCATTTAACAATAACTGTGCACCGGTTGCCATTTTCTCTTCCGTTTTTGAAGACATCGTTTCCACAAACCTCCTTTATGAAATACGCGAATAAATAAAAAAGTCTTACGCCCACACTCCAGCTATGTGCTGAAGGGACGAAAGACTTCGTGGTACCACCCTTCTTTGCAAGAAAAATTCTTGCCTCAGTGACTCTAATAGAGTCAAGCTAATAACGGAGCTACCGTCCAAACCTAAGCAAGTGCTTCAGTTTGGCACTCAAGGGCGATGTTCGTCAACGTGAACCATCGGTTTCCACCAACCACCGACTCTCTGTGAGGCTTCACAATCAACTACTCCTCCCTATCAACGCTTTATCCCCCCGCGAACGGAAGTTTTACTTTATACTTTCATAATTCCTCCTGTATTTGCCGAAGTAACTAACTTTGCATATCGTGCTAAATATCCAGTTTTTACTTTCGGCTCTGGAGAAATAAATTGTTTTTTCCGTTGTTCTAATGCTTCTTTAGAAATTTCCCAATGAATAATACCATCTTTTAAATTAATAATGATTGGATCACCGTCTGCCACATATGCAATTGGTCCTCCTTCAGCTGCTTCTGGTGATACATGACCAATTGCAATCCCCCTTGTTGCTCCTGAGAAGCGTCCATCGGTAATCAATGCAACCTTTGTCCCCAGTCCTCTTCCAACAATCGCTGATGTTGGAGCTAACATTTCCGGCATGCCAGGTCCTCCTTTTGGACCTTCATATCGGATGACAACAACATGCCCTTCTTTCACAACACCACTATGAATCGCAGCGACCGCTTCATCATGAGAATCAAAACAAATCGCTTCACCAACAAATGATGTAACAGATTCATCGATAGCTCCAACTTTTAGTACAGAGCCATCTGGTGCTAAATTTCCAAAGAGAATGGAAAGACCACCTGTTTTACGATACGGTCGTTCTTTTGGACGAATTACTTTTTCATCTAAGATTTTTCCTTCTTCTACTGTTTCATAGATGCTTTTCCCTGAAATTGTAATACGCTCTGGATGAATTGCACCTGGGATTTGTGAAAGCTCTTTAATAATAGCTGCTACTCCACCTGCTTCATGCACATCATGCATGGAGTAATGAGAAGCTGGGCTAATTTTCGCTAAATATGGAACACGCTTTGCAATATCATTAATACGCTGCAAGTCATATTCAATACCGGCTTCATTCGCGATGGCTAACATATGTAAAACTGTATTTGTCGATCCCCCCATCGCCATATCTAGCGCAAAAGCATCATCAATTGCTTCTTTTGTAATAATGTCGCGCGGCTTTATATCACGCTCAATTAAATCCATTAAATGAAATGCAGCTTGACGAATTAGGTTATGTCGTTCTTCACTTGTTGCAACAATCGTTCCATTTCCAGGAAGTGCAACACCTAGCATTTCCATGATGGTATTCATAGAATTTGCTGTAAACATCCCTGAGCAGGAACCGCACGTTGGGCATGCTGATTTTTCCATATCAATCAGCTGCTCTAAAGTTAATTTCCCTGACTTATGAGCGCCAACTCCTTCAAATACAGATGCTAATGAAAGCGGAGTGCCATCTTTTGATTTCCCTGCTTCCATTGGTCCTCCAGATACAAAAACAGAAGGAACATTCGTCCGAACAGATGCCATTAGCATTCCCGGCGTAATTTTGTCACAATTTGGCATAAACATAACTCCGTCAAACCAATGAGCTTGAATTACTGTTTCTGCTGCATCTGCAATGATTTCTCGGCTTGGGAGTGAATATCGCATTCCGATATGTCCCATTGCAATCCCATCATCAACACCGATTGTATTAAATTCAAAAGGAACGCCCCCTGCTTCACGAATCGCAGCTTTCGCTACATCAGCAAGATCTCTTAAATGAATATGCCCTGGAACAATATCGATATATGAATTACAAATTGCAATGAATGGTTTATGAAAATCTTCTTCTTTAACGCCTGCTGCATGAAGCAAACTTCGATGCGGCGCTCGGTCAATACCTTGTTTAATCATATTGCTTCGCATCGGTTACTCTCCCATCAACTTACTTTATTTTCTTCATAAATTTTTTCGCCATCTTCTACAACAAGCTTACGAAATTCTTCTAACAAACGATTTGTATGCGCTCCTGGTTTCCCAGCTCCAATTTCTCTGCCATCAACCATTGTTACCGCAATAACTTCAGCTGCTGTACCTGTTAAAAACACCTCATCTGCTACATATACATCATGACGGGTAAATAATTCTTCCCTTACTTCATAGCCAAGCTTCTCACCAATTTCCATAATCGCATTTCGCGTAATTCCTTCTAGTGCTCCAGCAGAACTTGGCGGTGTAATTAACTTATTACCTTTTACAATAAATACGTTATCACCAGAACCTTCTGCAACATACCCTTGTTCATTTAGCATTAACGCTTCCTGCACACCGGCAAGTTTCGCTTCAATTCTCACTAAAATATTATTTAGGTAGTTTAGTGACTTTACTTGTGGTGTTAACACATCTGGACGATTCCGCCTTGTTGCAACCGTTACAACCGGAATTCCTTTCTCGTAATATTCTGCCGGGAATAACGCTAATTGTTCAGCGATTACAACAACATTTGGCTTTAAACACGAATCAGGATCTAAACCAAGATTTCCAACTCCGCGTGATACAACTAAACGAATATATCCATTAGATAATTGATTACGTCGAATTGTTTCAACAACAATATTGGTCACTTCTTCCAACGTATATGGAATTTCTAATAAAATGGATTTTGCAGATTCGTACAGACGAATGAGATGCTCTTTTAAGCGGAAAACATTTCCACTATAGACACGAATGCCTTCGAATACCCCATCACCATATAAATATCCATGATCATAGACAGAAACCTTTGCTTCATTTTTTGGAACAAATTCTCCATTTAAGAAAATCCATTGCTCGTTCACTTGAAAGCGCCCCCTATATCCTTGATTTTTTTTATTGGTTCCTAGTTTACGCCCCCTTTTCAAATAAATCAAAGAAATTTTTTGAAAATTTTAAATTTTAAAATTTATGAACAACCCTCTTTATATTGATATATCAACATTGTTAACGTTTACAAAATGTCAAAAAATTTTTTTCGACATTTTTCTCACAAAAAAATATTTGTTTAGGAGAAGGATTTTTTTCAAAAGATGCGAATCTATTGTATTCAATAAACGGACGATCTATTACATGTTTTTAGAAAAAGACTAGTAATAAAGCGAGGTGAAAAAATAAAAAATAAAATTTGAGGATAACACTCATATTTTTTTCTTATTACTCATAATCCTATTTTCAAAAATCATTTTGACGAATTTAAGGGGGCTAATAATATGGCATGTTTACAAATTAAAGGAACAAGACAAGAAGTAATGGAAATGCTTCAATTATTTGATGTAATGAATACAAAAGGAATGTGTAAATTAGAAGATTATGTAGAATTACTTCCATATGCAGAGCAAAATAGAACAACGCAAAATCCTATGTACATTGCCTCAGTTGATGTACAATCAAATGATTATACGATGCAAGATGTACAAAACGAGCGTTTTGTAAGTGACATGTTAACTGGAGTTTATAACGACTAGCTCTTTTCTACTCATTTCAAACATGTAAAACCTCTTTGTTATTTAGTGAATAGTCTTCCAAAAAAAGGAACATATTACTAGATAGCAGGAGGTGAATGACATGGCGAAAATTGGAGTAGAAGATTCTTTAACGAACGTAAAACGAGCTCTAGAACAACAAGGGCATGAAGTAGTCTCATTGCAATCTGAAAGTGACGTTCAAGGATGTAACTGCTGCGTTGTAACCGGGCTGGATTCTAACGTAGCGGGGATTAGCAACGCTGCGATAAAGGGATCTGTTATCGATGCAAGCGGGTTAACAGCTGAAGAAGTTTGTCAACAAGTTGAGAGTAGAATTCAATAAAGTGAACTTTTAATTAGCAGGGATTCTCCTCATCCCTGCTGATTAAGAGCCGCGTTAATCGGGCTCTTACGGACCGTTTCATATTACAAGATTTCCCACACATACTGTCCGTTTCGTTTCATAAAAAAAGAAGGTACCTTTTACAAAAAAGGCACCTTCTTTTTTTTATATTTAACTAACGGGAAAGTAACATATACTGGACGAAAGCCCTGCCTCTCTTTCATCATTACGGTTCCAACGACCGCTCCTTATACACTAGTAGGTGTACATCTTACAAATACAATTCATCATATACACAATCACTAAAGTTGTTGGCATCATCGCCCGATCTTTAGCAAACCAGTGACTTGTACAAGTAAGGAATTACCAATATATACTAGCTGTAACCGAGACACGAAATTAAATTATACTTCTTACCGATAAAAATGTCAACAATTTTACCAAAAATAAAAACAGACTAACAAGTAAGCCTGTTTGTTAAAATTGTACTTTTTCTTTTAATACGTACACAACAAATCCGCTCACTAACATACATAAACCGACGACAAAATTCCTGATGTTAATCATTTATACCTCTCCCTTGTTCTTTCTTAAATCTTGATTCTCTCTATAGTCATTTACTTTATATTCACATAATTTTTAAACACACTTCATCTACTATATCATAATTTCCTTAAAATGCAAGTTCTTTTAGTGCTTATTTACCAATCGCTGCACTGCATTAGGTACTGTTTCCAATGCTTTTTCTACAAGATGTGTACCGCTATGTAAGTGCATAACCTGAATTCCTTTTGCCCCAACTACTAAAAACGCAACAGGATTAATGGAAACCCCCGCACCACTTCCACCACCAAATGGATGTAAGTTCTGCCCTTCTTGTGATTGTCCATTTCCTGCGAAATCACTTCCACCTGCACCAAAACCAAAAGCAACTTTCGAAACGGTTAAAATAACATTTCCATCAGCTGTTGATACTGGTTTTCCAACAATCGTATTCACATCCACCATTTCTTTCAAGTTTGCCATTGCTGTTTTCATTAAGTTTTCAATTGGATGTTGCGTCATATAAATCACCTCTTTTTCCTATCAATTCCTTTTTATCGTTTCCAAAAACGTGGAAGACATACCAACTTTTGTGATTTTAATTTTTCATGAAGTGAATCCTATATTAGGGGATTTTTTCC
Source organism: Bacillus sp. S2(2024) (assembly GCF_050474045.1). Classification (NCBI taxonomy): domain Bacteria; kingdom Bacillati; phylum Bacillota; class Bacilli; order Caryophanales; family Bacillaceae; genus Bacillus; species Bacillus sp. S2(2024). The sequence continues at coordinate 1,025,632 of NZ_JBFLUS010000003.1, read as the reverse complement.
GCCCTCACTTACGTGAAAGCTCTTATCTCGGATGCTTACGAACATTTATCTTATTTATTTTCTCAAAATCTTAACGTAACCGTGATGAGGCGGATAAAAAAGCAAAAGCAGCTCATACTATACATGAAGCTCTTTATGAAAGGAGACATTACATTGACTGATAAACATGAAGAACGTCATAGAGAAAGTGAAGATCATTTTGACGAAGAATACGCAGCTGAAATTGCACCCAATGGTGTGCCTTACGATGGAAGAGAAGGAAGAGACGAAGTAACAGCAAAAGCAGGAGGTGCAACAGCAGGATTTATCGCTCTTGCTCTTGCAGTCCTATCTTTATTCACTTTTCCAACGCTCTTTGGACTTCTTGCTGTCCTACTTGGCATATATGCCTATAATCGCGGCGCCAATGTTACAGGTGGAATTGCAGCTGTAATGGGTGGAGTAGTAGCGATTGTTGCGCTAATATTTCGAGCAGCTATTATTAGCTTACTGTACTCTCTTTTTACGTAATAAAATGAAACTCCCATCAATCAGGATCTTCCAGACAATTTTTCATCACGGAACATAATAAAAGGTATCTCGCTTCTCGCGAGATACCTTATCCTGTAAACACATCTTCAGATGGGTAACGAATTTTTTGCTTTGCTGGCCGTGCAAGTGAAAACACAAGCGTTAATGGTCCGATTAATCCACAAAACATAACAAACATAATTACACATTTCCCAAAAGCTGATAAATCAGCTGTAATTCCCATTGATAATCCAACTGTTCCAAAGGCTGAAACCGTTTCAAACAACAATTCAATAAAGCTAAAGTTTTCAGTAAGCATAAGTACAAATACTGCTACAAAAATTAAAAATTGACTTGCAATAACAATCGACAACGCTCTCATCACTGTTGACATTTTAATTGTGCGATGAAATAAAACAACATCTTCCTTTTTCTTAAAAAATGAAATAACAGATGTAATTAAAATAACAAAAGTCGTAAGCTTAATACCGCCTCCAGTTGAAACACTTCCGGCCCCAATAAACATAAGTATCATCGTAAAGAACAACGTTGATTCATTCATACTTCCGTAATCCATTGTATTAAACCCAGCTGTACGAGGTGTAATTCCTTGGAAAAATGATGCCCACAATTTTTCATTTAACGATAAAGAACCCAACGTTTTAATATTACTATACTCTAATATAAAGATAAAAACCATCGCAAAAATACTCAATGCAATTGTACCAACAATCATAATTTTCGAATGTAGTGTTAATTTTTGAAAACTTCTACTGTACCATATATCAATTAGTACTGTAAAACCTAAACCACCTATTACAATCAAAGAACAAATCCCAATATTAATGATAGGATCTCCAACATATCTCGTTAAATTATCTGGCCACAAAGCAAACCCTGCATTATTATAAGCAGCCACGACGTGAAACAGGCTGTAATATATCCCTTTTCCTAATCCGTATTCAGGAACAAAACGGATAGCTAAAAATACAACTCCTACTAATTCAATACAAATCGAGAAGAAAAACACTCGTTTTACTAATTTTACAAGTCCGCCAATGTTCGTTTGATTTAATGCTTCCCCAATAAGAAGTCGCTGACGTAATCCTATTTTTTTTCCTAGCACCCAAACTATTAAAATAGCAATTGTCATTAACCCTAAACCGCCTGTTTGTATTAGAAGCATGATGACAACTTGTCCAAATGTTGTAAATGTACTATTTACATCCACTACACCTAAGCCTGTTACAGTCGCAGCTGAGGTCGCTGTGAAAAAAGCATCAACCCAACTAATAGACGTTTTCGTCGCAACCGGTAATTTTAATAATATGCCGCCAACAATAATTAAAGCAAAAAAGCCAATCGCTAAAATTTGCGGTGGACTTAATCGTATAAAACGATCATTCAAGTCACGTTTTTCTATTAATTCCATAGTACTAACTCCCTTAATCCGTCCTCCATACATAGTTGAGCATAATCTTTTTTCTTTTGAATTTCAACTTTTATTTTTGTATAAAAAAGCGAAAATTCCTTATTCTTTCACGTCAAGTTCACATTGAATTCACATTAGTCTTTTATAGTATAACTATCAAAGCTGTTCCTCCCTAATAATGAGACATCATCCCTAATGTCTCGAACAGCTTTCTATCCCTAACTTAAATGACATAAATTGTCCCCTTCCTAAGCCATCTTGCAATGACAAGATGGCCTTTTTTTATCCGGCTATTCGCTCCATCTCAAGACTCAGAGAGAAACGAGGAATACCTGCTGCATACACCAAATTAATGAAGGCCTTGATAAAGAAAAACCCCAATGATGAAAACTTCATTTTATTTAATAGCAAAGAAGAAGTGAATATGCTTCACTCCTTCCTTGATTTACTCCCTTTTTTCGAACGATACTCTTTTCCTTTATTATCATCACCAGTAACAAATTCTGTGCCGAACTCCTGTTGATATTGTCCTACTTTGGGTGCCCCTTGATTCCCGCTTCCTTTACTACCATTACGACTTGACATACTTCTTTCTTCCCTTCTATATAATGATATTGTTAGTATGCTCCAATCCATTCTAAATACACATGAAAAGCCTTCGCATTGATTACGAAGGCTTTTGCATAGCAAGACCGCTCCTGCGGTATTCATTATTCTCAATATATCATATAATTTTCTATCTTTTTAACCTTTACCTAATAATATAAGATATCAATATCGTTTCTTATCTAAATTAGCTTTTGTGTAATGGAAATCATGACTTTCATTTCCTCTTCAGACAGAGTAGAAAATCTATCTTCCAGATATAGCTTCTTTTGTTTTTCCATTTCGGCTACTAGTTCTTTTCCTTTATCACTGATCTCCAAGTACACAACCCGACGGTCTGATGTACAGCGCGAACGCGTTACAAGTTCTTTTTTAATTAATTTTTCTGCAACAGCCGTAATATGGCTATTCGATACGTTCAGTTCATTCGCAACATGGGAAACCATTTCTTTTTGGACACGATTTAAAATACGCAACACGATAAATTCATTCCATGGAATATAATCACCGAAAATTTTGCTCATATCATTACGTAATGTACGAAACATAGCAAAAAAATTTGTAGACAGATCTTCCATTAGCAACTCGCGATTATTAGACATTTTGTACAGCCCCTCTATTTATTTAATATGATTAAATAAAAACATTATGAATTATAGTAACGTACTTTTTGGCATTTGTCATCCATTTTATTTGGAAATTCATGTATCTTTTTTTAGTTACTTGGCAATAGATGATAAAGGTTGCTTTTATAAAATGCTGTGAATTTTATCAGCAAGAAAACGGGGTGCGCAGAAGCACCCTGTTTTCTTTTTATCCCGCATTAACGGGACAGTAACTCGATTGGTGATAGCTTTACATCAGTAGGATAGATGAAAAAACCTCCACTAATGGAAGTTTCACTTTATTGTTCAAGCTTTTTACACTCGACAAAATAAGGATTACCGATAAAAGTAACTTTACCAGCTTTCCCGTAAAATATTTGATACAATATGAACAAATAGAGAAAGAGGTGTAGTACATGACGTTACGTCAATGGTTTGAAAAAGGCATGTCCTTTGATACATATGTAAATAAAATGACAGTGAATCAACACGAATTACTACATATTTATAATAATTTTTTAATTCCAAATGAACTTCTTCCTGTTTTAGAGCAACATCAAAACGATCGTTTAAACGTTATTGTTTTAACAGCAGATTGGTGTGGTGATGCCCTTCTTTGCGTACCAATTATGAAACGCATTTGCGAAGTTGCCAATATCGAGATGAGTTTGCTTATTCGTGATGATAACTTAGAATTGATGGATCAATACTTAACAAATGGTACAGCACGTGCAATTCCAATTTTCATTTTTATTGACGCAGCAGGAAATGAAAAATATGTTTGGGGGCCACGCGCTCCAAAAGTTCAAGAATTCGTTACTTCTATGCGTGCTACATTACCAGAAAAAGATGATCCACTGTTTGAAGAAAAGCAAAAAGAAATGTATGCTGAGTTTCGTAAAACATTAACTTCCGACACTTCCATTTGGGAGCACGTAATGGAAAATATGATTGAAAAAATAGCAAAATAAAAAACTGCCAAATGGCAGTTTTTTATTATAAAACAAAGAAGTAAAACACCGCAGCAATAATAAAACGATAATATGCAAATGGTGTTAATTTCACACGAGCTAATAATTTTAAGAATGAAACAATCGCTAACATTGCAACCACAAATGCAGTAATAAACCCAGTTGCAAATAACGGGAGATCTGCTGCACTTAATTCATGCCAACTCTTAATTAAATCAAGACCTGTTGCAGCTACCATCATTGGTACCGCAAGAATAAATGTATATTCAGCAGCTGCTGTATGAGATACACGCGCTAGCAAACCGCCACTTATTGTAGATCCTGAACGAGAAAAACCAGGCCATAATGCTAAACATTGAAACATTCCAATCGTAAATGCTTGTTTATATGTAATATCATCCAGTGTTTTCGCTGTGCTTGGCTTTGAGAATTTCTCAGCAACAATCATTAAGATACCACCAGCAACTAAACTAATAACAACTGGACCTGGCCCAAATAAAATCTCTTTAATTTTATCATGGAATAAAAAACCAAGTAAGCCAGCTGGAATCATTCCGATAATAATATGTAATAAGTTTAACGATGGCCCTTGCTTTACTCGCCCAATTCCAACTAACGACCATAGTCGCTTCCAAAATACAACAACAACTGCTAAAATGGACCCTAATTGAACAACAACTTCAAATGTTTTCGCTTTATCGCCTTCAAATCCAATTAAATGCCCTGTTAAAATCATATGCCCTGTTGATGATACTGGTAAAAACTCCGTCAATCCTTCAACAGCACCCATGATTAATCCAATTAACCAATCCGCCACGACCTTGCCTCCTTAATACTTTTTTCATCCTTTATCATAATACCGCATCTCCGCCACACAAGCATCGTTTTTTTCAAATTCTTTCAAAATACACCAATATTGTTATAAATGCGTATTACTTTTCTAAATTCTTATTCAATAGTATGATTGAAGCGGCTTGTTCGTATTTTAGAAAGGAGTATATATGAAAGAAACTACATCTATTTCACAAAAAATCAAACAATTTGTCTTATTATTTTTCCCCATATTTGTCACACAAATGTCATTATTTTCAATGAGTTTTTTCGATACGACGATGTCAGGTCATGCAAGTGCCACTGATTTAGCTGGAGTTGCAATTGGAACAAGTATATGGCTTCCAATTAGTACAGGATTAACAGGTATTTTAATGGCAACAACTCCTATTGTCGCTCACCTTATCGGTTCCAAACAAAAAGAAAATGTATCTCACGTTGTGACACAAGCCGTATACTTAGCAATCTTAGTCAGTATTATTGTTATAATAATTGGATCCCTTGTGGTTTCACCAATTCTACATGCCATGCATTTAGAGAAACACGTAGCCCAAATTGCTGCTCAATTTTTAAGCATTATCGCATTGGGTATCATTCCACTATTTGTGTATACAGTTCTCCGCTGCTTTATTGATGCCTTAGGAAAAACACGCACAACAATGATTATTACTTTACTATCTTTACCAATTAATATCATTTTGAACTATATATTCATTTTTGGTCATTTCGGTTTTCCAAAACTCGGTGGAGTCGGAGCTGCCATTGCTTCAACATCGACATATTGGTGTATTTTGCTTATCACTACTGTCATTATCCGTACGAAAGAGCCTTTCTCTTCTTATGGTGTCTTTCAACGTTTGTATCGTCTCTCTATATCAAGCTGGAAGGAATTATTAAAACTTGGTGTACCAATTGGATTTGCAATCTTTTTTGAAACAAGTATTTTTGCTGCTGTTACATTATTTATGAGTAATTTTAACACAACAACCATTGCCGCTCACCAAGCTGCGATGAATTTCGCATCTCTTTTATATATGACACCACTCAGTTTATCCATGGCAATGACAATTTCTGTCGGATTTGAAGTCGGTGCTTCCCGATATAAAGATGCTAAACATTATAGCTTTATTGGTATTGGATTAGCACTAGCTTTCGCACTGTTATATTCTATCTTACTATTTTTATTTGATAACAATATTGCCTCTATTTATACAAATGATTCTGCAGTACACGAATTAACGAAACAATTTCTCGTGTTTGCGATTTTATTCCAATTTTCTGATGCCGTTGCAACACCAGTACAAGGTGCACTTCGCGGTTATAAAGATGTAAATGTAGCACTTGTTATGACATTAGTTGCATATTGGATAATAGGTCTCCCGCTCGGTTATACACTTGCAACATATACAACTTTGGCTGCAAAAGGTTATTGGATTGGTCTAATTTTAGGATTAGCTTTCGGTGCAATCTTTTTACTCGCTCGTCTATTTCAAGTACAGCAAAAATATATTACATTAAAAAGTCGCTAAATAGCGGCTTTTTTTACATATCCTTAATATTTTTTATATAAATAAAAAAGTAATAGGATTCCTTATAAAAGAAAGCTATAATAAATTTTGATATTTACATAAAGGAGACTAATTTCATATGAGGAAGATTGCGATTGTACTATTATTATTCTTTTCTTCTATGCTTCCTATTAAGACAGCTAGCGCAGAGACATACCAGCAAGAACATTTGTTAATTGTCAATGTAGCAACGAATAAGATGGCATATTATGAAAATGGCAAATTTGTAAAAGAGTTTACAGTTGCTACTGGAAAAAGCAGCACACCAACCCCCCTAGGAAAATATAAAATTGTCAACAAAATTAAAAATCGGCCCTACTATGCCAAACATATTCCTGGGGGTGATTCACGCAACCCATTAGGGGATCGATGGCTTGGTCTGAATTTCAAAGGAACAAAAGGAACAACATATGCCATTCACGGAACTAATAATGTAAGCGCCATTGGAAAATGGACAACACTCGGTTGCGTTCGCATGTATAATAGTGACGTACATTGGCTATTTGATCGTGTTCCTATCGAAACAACTGTAATCACCACAAATCAAAAAACAACATATAAAGCAATTGCTGCTACATATGGATTTAAACTCACATAATGTTTTTTGGGGAAAAGGCTCTTTAAATAAGGACATCCTTTTTTCCTACAAAATATATGAAAATTCCCCTATAATAAGATATTTATATATTTAACATCTACTATTTTTATAATATCCTCCAAAAATAATTTTCCCATTATTTTTATAAAAGCACTTTTTTATTTCATGTATAATAAAAGGAAAAGATTGGATTACCACAAAAGAAAGGAAGAAAATATGAATTTATTTCTAGATTTTTTCATATGCGCTGGAACGGGACTTACTTTACTATATGTCGGTTTTCTTCTATTTGATTTGACAACAAATAGAAAGGAACTTCAATTAATAGCAAAAGGAAATGTATCTGCAGCTATGGCAATGGGAGGAAAGTTACTTGGCCTTACATTTATAGTTGGGGCAGCTATCGCCCAATCTGCTTCACTCATCGATATGATTCTTTGGAGTGCTATCGGTATTGTAATACAAATTATTGCTTTTTACATTATAGAACTTGTTGTAATTCGCTTTAGTATTAAGAAAGCAATTGAAGAAGATAATCGCGCTGTCGGACTTATGATTCTGCTATTATCAATATCTATGGGCTGGGTTCTCGCTCAGTGCTTAACGTATTGAGAGTATATTTCTTCCTTATAACGTGTAACATATAAAAAACATAAAGGAGTTGCAGCAGTGGATCAAAAGGAAGAACAACAATCTTATCAAGAAGAGTTTGCACCAGAAATTTCACCTGGTTATCGTCAAGATGTACATAAATCACCTCGTTATTCTAACATGACGTTTTTAGTCGGCATCGTTATTTTTGGAGCTGTACTGCTATTACTTATTACTTTCGTATATTTTAGGTAAATTGAAACTTCCATCAGTGGGGGATTTTCTTCATCCCCCACTGATGGAAAGCTCTCACCAATCGGGTTTTAACGAGCAGTTATCCCCCATCTATCTTCTGCAAAAAAATGGAAGAAGCTCGCTCAGAATGTGAGGGGGATGAAGCTTCTGACGTAGAGATGTTTTTTACCTCGTAGGAAGAAGCGAAGCTACCGAACATTCTAGCCACTGAAGCTACAATGCTTTCATCGAGTCTTGAGGTGGGGGTCTTACTGCCCGCAAATAGCGGGATAAAAGAAAGGGCGAATTCATATGAATAATAACTCAGCAAATTCAAGTAAAAGGGTTATAAAAACACAAAAAGGATACGCTGGAGATTCTTTAGACAAACATAGAGCTATCGAAAGTGCGAATCTTGATTTGAGTAAAAAGGAGATACAGCAGCAAAACGAGAATTTATAAAGTTAAACTTCCACCAGTGAGGGATCTTCATCCCCACTGGTGGAAAGCTCTCACCAATTGGGCGCATGCCAGCAGTTATCCTTCATCTATCTTCTGTAGAAAAGCGGAAGCGGCTCGCCCAAAATCGCAGGAACGCCCGCACCTAAGGCAGAAAGGCGCTTTTTGCCTCGTCCGAGGGGGCAGATTCTAGCCGCTAGAGCTGGACAACGCTTCTCTCTTAATCTTTGGGTGAGGATCTTACTGCCCGTTAATGTAGAATAATAAAAGAAAGAGACGAAAAAATGACATACTATATGCAATACATTCGAAAAACACTCCCGAATTTGCCTATCCATTCCTTTCATCAAGATGAAAGCGGTTGGGATAATGTTGCTATTCTGATAAACGATGAATGGTTATTTCGATTTCCTAGAAAAGTTGAATACGCAAAAAAAATCACTCGTGAAAAACAATTATATGAGGTACTGTCTCCTATGTTGCAAACACAACAAATAGAAGTACCAAACTATCATATTCTATACGAAAATAAAATAGATACAACTCCTATTTGCAGTTACTATAAAATGATTCATGGTAAACCATTCAAACCATCTTACTTACATAATCTCTCAATTAATGAAAAAACAAAAATTGTTACCCAACTTGCATCATTTCTTGCTGCTTTCCATACAGTTCCTATTACACTTGCAAAAGAGTGGGGATTTCAAGTTGAACAAACAGCTGAATATTGGAAAAAGTTACATATGAAACTACAACATTATCTGTTTACTACACTTACAATAGAAGAAACGAAACGATTGAATAAACTATTTCAAACATTTTTAGAGCAATTATATACAAGTTCATCCTTACAAACAGTTATTCATGCTGACTTAACACACAAACATATTCTATTTCACCCTCTTCTTAAGCACATTGCTGGTATCATTGATATAGGAGATGCACAAATTGGTGATCCTGCATTTGATTTTGCTGGATTATACGCTGATTATGGCCATACCTTTACATTAGAAGTATACGAAGAATATGCAACTTTAACGAATAACAAGGACGCAACATTTTTTGAACGGATTATCTCCTTTTATCAATACAGTCCTATACTACACAACCTTGTATATGGTTTTGAAACAAATGATTCAAACATGATTGAAAATAATCAAGAAAGACTGTTACATGTTTTAAAGGGAATACGCTAAACGCTTTCCCTTAATTTCTTTTCTTCAAATCCCATTATTTTCTTATCCATTTCTATTACTAATTTATACAGTTGAAATGCTTGAAAAATTTGTAGTCGTATCGAAAAAGGAGCCTTTTGTTTTTCTAACCATTGAAATACTTCTAATTCATTCCCCATTCAACATTCCTCCTCTTTATTTTTCATCCCCTTACACTATGAACTTAATTCATGAAACGCTTTTCATGTCAACAATAAAAAAGATGCTTTTTCGCATCTTTTTTATGATAATTCGCCATTATTTTAATCGAGGTTTCCTCTGTACTTACTCCGCCTCGCTCTCATCATTAAGAAAGATAGTTTGCAAACTCTATACCAAAACGAAGGCACTCTTCAGCATCTTCATCTTCTGGCGTTGATTCTACTTTTAATCCTTTTAAGTACAACATAACTTTTTTTTAAAAATTGATGAAAAGATACAAGCTTGTCCGGAAGACATACATATATTATAAATGAGCATAGTTCTTTCTTAACCCTCTCAAACGGAAAGAAATAGAAGCAACTGCGATACTCGCAGTTGCCTTTTTTTATCCCATAATATAAAGTGAAACTTCCATCAGTATGGGGTTTCTTCATCCCTCAATAATGGAAAGCCTCGCCAATCCAGTTATCTCCCATCTATCTCCTTTGCTTTCTCTGAATCTTGAGGTGGGAGTCTTACTACCCGAAAGTAGCTGGATAAAGTGAAACTTCCATCAACGAAAAGATTTTTCTAAAAAAAATCACTTGTTACAAAAAACCTATTCAACTATCCACTGTTTATTAATTTATTCTTTCAATAACTTCATTGCCGCTTGCAAAAATAATTGTGCACCACGAATTAATGCTGTTTCATCCACATCAAATTTCGGATGATGATGTGGATAACAAGTATCTTTTTGTTTATTTCCCGTTCCTAACTTTATAAAACAACCTGGAGCCTTTTGTAAGTATGCAGAAAAGTCCTCACCTCCCATAGAAGGAGAAAGTGAGATAATACTTTCTTTTCCAAACAATTCAATGGCACTATCTTCTACTACCTTTGTTACATAGGAATCGTTTATTACCGGATTGTATCCATAACGATACGTATATGAGTACGTTGCATCATGCGCTGCTGTAATTCCTTTCACAATTTGTTCAATAATTTCTTTAGATTCTTGTCGTAATGTGTTCTCAAAACAACGCACCGTTCCTAGAATTGTTGCTGTCTCAGGAATGATATTATCAGCTGTTCCTGCATGAAATTGCGTGACTGATACCACCCGTTGTTCAAACGCATCCGTCCGTCTTGACACAAGATGTTGCAAATTCGTAATAATTTGTGCACCAATTGCAATAGGATCCACTGTTTGTTTCGGATGAGCAGCATGTCCTCCTCTTCCTTTAACTTCAATTGTAAATACATCCGGTGCTGCCATCATTGGTCCATAGGAAATTCCTATTTGTCCACTCCCTAGTCCTGACATTACATGAAGACCAATGACATAATCTACCCCATCCATAACTCCTGCTTCCACCATCTCTTTTCCTCCGCCAGGGTATTGTTCTTCAGCATGTTGAAACAAAAGACGAATTTCTCCACCCCAGTCTTCATTGTATTTTGCTAACGCCTCAGCCACGCCTAGCAAAATTGCTGTATGTGCATCATGACCGCAAGCATGCATAACTCCTGGTACAATAGATGCATATGGTTTCATCGTTTGTTCCTGAATTGGAAGTGCATCTATATCTGCTCGAATCGCAATAACATTCCCTGAACCTTTTCCTTTTCTTCTTGCCATTACACTACATGTTGTTGGCCTTGTTAGATCAAAATAAGAAAATGAGTGCAATGTATCATATATAAACTGTGCTGTATGCTTCTCCTGAAATGACAATTCAGGGTGCTGATGTAAATAACGTCGCCACATTCGAATGTTTTCTTCAGAAAGATATAATAACCAATCTACTTGAGATGATTTCATTCAGTTTAACCCCCTATTCTATTTTCAAGAATCTTACTCTATCATCATGACCTTATTCCTTTGTACAACAAGATTTTATGTACTATTTTAGTTAGAAGAAATATAATCAGACCTCTTTCAAATACAAACGAATTACAATTCTATCTGGAATGTAATATAATTGTTAAGTTAGGGATTTTCTTTTTTTATATTTAGTGCTACTATCAGAAAAGAGCCTTTTGATATTACATTTTCCTAAAATGTGGAATCTCTGTGTTTTTCAAAGTAATGTAGGATATGATACTTACATACGGATACTATTTTATAGAGGGGGACAGACATGAAAACAATAAAAGAAATATGGTCTCAACCACTCACGCAATGGGTTGCAAAAACTTGTTATTACCTTGCGATTTTACTTGCTTTACTATGGTTGTATGGATTCCAAGATACAAACACAAGTACATTTATTTACAATGAATTTTAGGGTGGGAGCGTTATGATGTTATTAGAACAAATCGAAAAGTGGGCGGTTGAAACGCCTGACCAAACCGCTTTCGTTTGGCGAGATGCGAAAATTACGTACAGACAATTAAAAGAAGACTCTGATGCATTAGCATCTTGGATTTCTTCTCAATATGAAGATGACCGTTCGCCAATTATGGTATACGGACATATGCAGCCAGAAATGATTGTCTGTTTCTTAGGGTGTGTCAAAGCTGGGCATGCGTACATTCCAGTAGATGTATCCATTCCAGTTGATCGTGTGCTACGTATTGCAGAAAGTTCTGGTGCAAAGCTACTTGTATCTCCAACAGATGTTACAATAGCTGATTTACCAGTTCAGATTGTTGATGGAACTAAATTAGAAGATATTCTTCTTACTCATAAAGGAAAAAGAGCAAATCCTGAACATGCAGTACAGGGTGAAGACAACTTCTACATTATTTATACATCAGGAAGTACTGGAAATCCAAAAGGTGTACAAATTACGTATAATTGTCTTGTAAGCTTCACAAAATGGGCAATTGAAGATTTCAACTTACAAACCGGACAAGTCTTTTTAAACCAAGCACCATTCTCATTTGACTTATCTGTTATGGATATTTATCCGTCATTAGTAACAGGCGGTACACTATGGGCAATTGATAAAGATATGATTGCACGTCCAAAAGATTTATTTGCTTCTTTGGAACAATCAGATGTACAAGTTTGGACGTCTACACCATCCTTTGCAGAAATGTGTTTAATGGAACCATCTTTCTCAGAAGGTATGCTTCCAAACATGAAAACATTCTTATTCTGCGGTGAAGTATTATCTAATGATGTTGCAAGAAAATTATTAGAGCGCTTCCCAAAAGCTACTATTATGAATACATATGGACCAACAGAAGCAACTGTTGCTGTAACTGGTATCCATGTAACAAATGAAGTAGTAGACAAGTATCAATCTCTTCCAGTCGGTTACTGTAAATCAGATTGCCGCATCATCATTATGAAAGAAGATGGTACTGTTGCACCTGATGGTGAAAAAGGTGAAATCGTAATCGTTGGTCCGAGTGTAAGTGTTGGATACTTAGGAAGCCCTGAATTAACAGAAAAAGCATTCACTGTTATTGACGGCGAACGTGCTTACAAAACAGGTGACGCTGGTTATTTAGAAAATGGACTTCTTTTCTATAATGGTCGTCTTGATTTCCAAATTAAACTACACGGTTATCGTATGGAATTAGAAGAAATTGAACATCACCTTCGTTCATGTTCGTATGTGGAAGCTGCTGTGGTACTTCCAATTAAAAAGGGTGAAAAATACGACTACTTATTAGCAGTTGTTGTTCCGGGTGAACATTCTTTTGAAAAAGAATTCAAATTAACATCCGCGATTAAAAAAGAACTCAATGAACGATTACCGAATTACATGATTCCACGAAAATTCATGTATCAATCTTCTATTCCAATGACACCAAATGGAAAAGTAGATCGTAAAAAATTATTGAGTGAGGTTACAGCATGACCCCATATGCATCATTTTATTTTTTCGTGATTGTGGGCATTTTGCTTATCCCTACCATCATTGCTGGGTTACAAGGGAAAATGCTGCGCAAATATAATGCGGTTGTAACACTTATTATGCTGGCGATTATCTTTTCGGATAAACCAAAACAAGCTGTTGCATTAGCAATATTTGCAATTTGGCAATTTATTTTGATTAAAGGATATTTAACACTGCGACAGCGTGATAACAAAACGAGCATCTTTTGCGCTGCTGTGATTTTGTCAATTTTACCGCTTATCTTAGTAAAAATCACACCTGTTGTACCAGCTTTAAAATCAACCGTATTTTTTGATATACCAGCTATAAAATTTGTCGTATTTCTTGGTATATCATACGTAACCTTTAGAGCGGTACAAATGATATTTGAAATTCGCGATGGGCTTATTAAAGAAATAACTCTATTTAAGTTTTGGGAGTTTCTTCTGTTCTTCCCAGCGATTTCAACAGGCCCGATTGATCGGTATCGTCGCTTTCAAAAAGATGTAGAGAAACCACCATCAGCTGATGAGTATAAGGCAATGCTTTATACAGGAATCAATCGTATTTTCCAAGGTTTTCTTTACAAATTTATTATTGCGTACTTAATTAAAAACCATATTTGGGATGCAGCAATTTCTAAACAAGCTACATTTGTTTCATTTATGACTGATATGTACGCTTATAGTTTATATTTATTCTTTGACTTTGCAGGATATAGCGCATTCGTAATCGGTGTAAGTTATATAATGGGTATTAAAATGCCTGAAAACTTTAACAAACCATTTTTAAGTCGTAACATTAAAGACTTCTGGAACCGCTGGCATATGACATTATCTTTCTGGTTCCGCGACTTTATTTATATGCGCTTTGTCTTTTTTGCGACAAAGAAAAAACTAATTAAGAACCGCTATACAATTTCTTATATCGGTGCATTTTTAAACTTTGGAATTATGGGACTTTGGCATGGACTAACGTGGTATTATATTACGTATGGCTTATATCATGCAATTTTGTTTATTGCGTTTGATATATTCGAACGTAAAAATAAAAAGCATAAGTTTTGGCCAAATAATAAATTCACACATGTCCTTGGAATTATCATTACATTCCATTTCGTTTGTCTCGGTCTCCTACTCTTCTCTGGTAACTTAGGCAGACACTTTTAGTTAAAAACTTCTTAGGAAGTTACACATAATACATTATGGATATAAAGGAGAATACACAATGGCTGAATTTAAAGATCAAGTATTAGATATTTTAGAAGAAGTATGTGAAAATGATATCGTAAAAGAAAATACAGATGTACAATTATTTGAAGAAGGTATTCTTGATTCTTTCGGTACAGTATCTTTATTAGTAGAATTTCAAGAACGTTTAGGTATTGAAGTGTCTATTTCTGACTTTGATCGCGACGAATGGGCAACACCAAACATGATTATTAAGAAACTGGAAGATATGCGATGAAAAAAACAACGTTTGGCCCGATGCTTCTAGCATTTGCTCTTTTTTGCGTGGTGTTATTTATCCCATCACGCTTCCTTTTACCACTTATCGGGGAGCAAAAGGTCAACGATGCCTCAACATCTTTAAATAAAGAAATGTTCCAAGGCATTGCACTGCAACAAAAGGCGCTAGAAGATCCAAAATACCTTCCGATGTACGGTTCATCGGAATTTTCTCGGTTAGATGTATATCATCCGTCTAACTACTTTAAAGTGAAAAATGAAGAATTTACTCCGTTTCTTATCGGCCGCGGGGGAACACAAAGTCTTACTCATGTGTTAAATCTAGCATCATCAATGGATCAGTTAAAAGATCGTAAAATAGTTTTCGTCCTTTCACCGCAATGGTTTGTAAAACAAGGGTTAGACGAAGTTCATTTTGCACCAAACTTTTCATCTCAACAAGCTTATCATTTAATCTTTAACAATGAATTAAAGCCTGAAATGAAAAAACAAATTGCAAACCGCTTATTAAGTTTTGAAATTGTTCGTAAAGATACACTCCTAAAAACTTCTTTAGAAGGAATCGTATATGACGATACAAAACATAAAGTGAAAGCAGCGGCGGCAAAACCATTTGCGTATGTATATCGTAACATTTTAGATCGTAAAGACTTAGTTACATCAATGTTTGATATTCAACCGCGAAAAACACATACAGATCCTGAATTAAAGTCACTTGCTTGGACTACTATTCGTAATCATGCAGAAAAAACTGGTGAAGAAGAATCTCAAACGAATCCATACGGCATTGAAGATCGCTACTATAACAAAGGGATTAAAAACAAATTAGAGCGTCTAAAAGGATATCGAGCAAATGAATCATTCAATGAATCGCCAGAATATGACGATTTCCAATTAGTTTTAGACATTTTAAAGCAACAGCACGCAAAACCATTATTCATTTCTGTTCCAGTTAATGGTCCATGGTATGATTACGCTGGATTCCCGAAAGAACGACGTGATGTGTACTATAAAAAAATAAATGACCAAATTAAAAAAGCTGGATTCCCAGTTGCAGATTTTTCAAGCCATGAATATGATAAGTATTTCTTAAAAGATACGATGCATTTAGGTTGGAAAGGCTGGGTATATGTCGACGAGGCACTTCAGCAATTTTATAAGAGTAACTAAAAAGAGCGCTTGAATTTTCAAGCGTTCTTTTTTATATATAGATTGTGCTTTGTAATCTTTCTAATGTCTCTTTCGCCTCTTTAATCACTCGCATTATAATTTGCTGTGCCTCTTCTGTTCTGGCCAAAGAAGAAGCTTGCCCTGCCCAAAGTGACATATATTGACTATTATTTTGTATCGTTGCTGCTTGGCGAATTTCTGTTGTTAATACATTTTGAATTGGATATACAGGAAATTTTTCTTCTTTACTTTCCAATTGTTCAATAAAAGTATTTCGAATCCCTCTCGCATATTTCCCCGAAAATGCACGAGTCATTGTCGTACTTTGGTCTGTACTCATTATAATTGCCTCTTTATGTGCCTCATGAGCTACACTTTCATAACAGGTTAAAAAGGCTGTACCCATTTGTACCCCTTCGGCACCAAGTGCATAGGCTGCCACTACTCCCCGTCCATCCATGATTCCACCTGCAGCAACAATTGGAATATGCGGAACAGCATCAACAAGCTGCGGAATAAGCGCAGTCGTTCCAATCATAGAATCTTGTTCTTTTCCTAGAAATGTCCCGCGGTGTCCCCCTGCTTCACTTCCTTGTCCAACAATAATATCTACTCCTAAATGAGCCAATATCTTCCCCTCTGCTACATTCGTTGCCGTACCAATTACTTTTATACCCTTTCTTTTTAATAATTCTATCTCCTCCTGTTTTGGTGTATCAAAAGTAAAACTAAAAACAGGAACATTCTCCTCAATAAGAACTAGCAGCTGTTCTTTGTAATTTTTCGGCAACTGTACCGTTTGCTTCTCTATTCCCAATTGCAATTTCTCTCGCATAGGCTTTAGCAGGTTTTGTGTCTCTTCTACTTGTTTTTCGTCAATTTCCACTTCTTTCGTAATAAATAAGTTCACTG
Source organism: Bacillus sp. S2(2024) (assembly GCF_050474045.1). Taxonomy (NCBI): domain Bacteria; kingdom Bacillati; phylum Bacillota; class Bacilli; order Caryophanales; family Bacillaceae; genus Bacillus; species Bacillus sp. S2(2024). The sequence goes on along the minus strand of NZ_JBFLUS010000003.1, from coordinate 1,008,482 downwards.
CAAATGGCTTATCTGTTAACTGACGAATCGCACGTATGGCTAAACGGATTTGTTCAGGGCTCATATATCCTGCACCCAATGTACCCAATCCTCCACTGTTAGATACAGCGGCTACTAGCTCTGGGGTTACAATTGTTCCCGCCATCCCCGCCTGAATAATAGGATATGTGATTTGCAATTTCTCACATACTCGACTATGGAACATCTTTTCTTCTCCCCTTTCTCTTATACTTTCTTGTCATACCAAATGATTTCCTTCTTTTCACAAGGATCGAATATCATATAAGTGAATATAGTGAAAGAAAAGGAGGGAATTTTGATGCAGTATCCTAAACCGTTAAAATACGGAGATACCGTTATGATCATTGCTCCAGCAGGTCCACCATCTATAGAGCATATTCTTCAAGCAAAACAAAAATTAGAAGAACTAGGATTGTTTGTTATAATTGGACAAAGCGTACAAGAAAAACGAGGCTATTTAGCCGGCGATGATGCCATTCGTGTTCATGACTTACACAAAGCCTTCGCAGATCCATATGTAAAAGCTATTTTTTGTGCAAGAGGCGGATATGGTACCGGTCGCCTTCTGCCTTATATTAATTACGCACTAATTCGAGATAACCCAAAAATCTTTTGGGGATATAGCGATATTACAGCCCTACATATTGCTTTTGGACAATTTTCACAACTCGTTACTTTCCATGGTCCTATGATGGAGGAATTGGGAAAAGGCCTTGATTCTCCCTCTTTCTCCTCCTTCAAACAACTCTTCCATCCGTACTCTATTATTTTAAAAGGAGCAGAATTTATTCATTCTTTTGCTTGTTCTATCACCGCCCCTCTTGTAGGGGGAAATTTAGCTGTAATTACAAGCACACTCGGTACACCTTACGAAATTGATACAAGAAATAAACTACTTTTATTAGAAGAAATTGCAGAAGAACCGTATCGCATTGATCGCATGTTAAATCAATTACGCCTAGGAAAGAAATTTGAACAATGTGCCGGCGTAATCTTTGCAAGTTGTCACAACTGTACATCTCCAAAACCATCTTTATCTATTTCTGAAATTCTATATGATTACATTATCTCTTATAATATCCCTCTTTTAAGCGGTTTACCAATTGGGCATATACAGCCAAACATAGGAGTGCCTCTTGGCGTTCCTGCTACAATAAATGGAAAACAAAAAACGCTTTCTATCTCTTCTGGTATAAACTAAAGCTTCCATCAGTAAGAGTTTCTCCATCACCCATCTATCTTCTTTAGTTCCTCAAAACCTTGAAGTGAGGGTCTCTGTTACTGTCAACTTATATGGAAACAAAAAAGGAGAAGCTTGTCTTACTTCTCCTTTTTTGTATTCAGTTATTCTTATTGTTATCATTCTTGTTTCGATAATTCCAGTAATTCAAATTATTCATATAGTTCCAGTTATTCCAACAGCAGTTGTTGTTATTGTTATTCTTGTTGTTGTTATTGTTGTTGTTGTTGTTATTATTGTTGTTATTATTGTTGTTACGATTATTCCAATAGTTCCAGTTATTCCAACAGCAGTTGCTGTATTTGTTGTTGTTGTTATTATTGTTAGCCATCTATCTCCATCCCCCCTTGGTCAAGCTACTAATACTATATGACGCATAGGAGAAATGGTAACGGTACTTTATAGATAATAATTAAAAATTCTTCCCGAAGCAATATCAGCAGTTTCTGGAGGTGTAAATGTTTTATCAAGATCTGTACCAATATTTAAGACCGCTGTTGCTTCCGCATCAATGTTCTCAAATAATTCTTTTCCACGAATCGTAATCACAGGTACATCTTCAGGCAGTACGGCTTGTAAAAATTCAAGCTGTGTAAAAAATGGTAAAATCCATCTTCCATCACCTTGGAAATAACGTAAATGCACTGTTCCTTGTGAATCCCCTTCTTTTACATCAACTGTTCCTGCAACATAAACATATGTTGTTAACAATGTTTCGTAAAATTCTTTTTGTTTTTGTTTATCATCATCAGCTAATACTAATAATGTTTCTAGTTTTTTTACTGGAATATGTGCCATACGCTGCCACCTCTGTTTTCAAAATTATTGTAATGTAATTATACAAAATATTCTTATTTTTTTCTATAAAATTATTCTTTATTTTCTCACTATAATATTAAAGTAAAAAACTTTTTTTACTACAATCTTTATCTAAGCAATTCAAAATTTCTTCTACGGTCACAAGTGTTGTAAATTCATCGTAAAGATTCAGCAATGTCATTAATACCTAATGTTGAACATGTCTTTCATGAGTGAAAATTTTTTTTGTTAAATTCATTCAAAAAATACGTAAAAACCCCTTACAAAAAGAATAAAAATGTATTATTATGTATTAAAATACAAAACAAGAAAGGGGCATCACGGTGAAAATTTGGTTTTACGAAAAGACAAAGACAATGGATGATTTGCTTGGTATTTGGGACAATGTTCCAACTATTCCAAGAATCGGTGAAAAAGTAGAAATTTTAAAGAAGGTACGTACTGTAACAGATATTAAATATATAAAAAACGGAAACAATTTCCACGTAGAAATACTTATTTACTAAAGAGAAAGGCTCTCCATTTTTCTTTAGGAGAGCCTTTCTCTTTCATTTGCTTTTTTAATCACAATTGTATCATCAACTAGTTCCACTTTTACATAATCACGTTCTTCTAAACGCAAATGATTGACAGCTTCATCAGGCAATTCGACAGCCATATAGCGTTCTGTTAATACAACTTTACTATATGTGGCTTGCTGTGCAATCAAGTCAGCTTGTTTTTCCTCTTGAATGATCCGTAATGATGGTAGTCCAACTTCTTTTACGGTACGCCAATTGTTACGAATAAAGGGAACAAGCCATAATAAGCTAATAATAATAACCAAACCAACCCATAAATTACTCTGTGCTTGCAGATCAGCGATTTTCACTGCTTCTTGTGCGCGACTGCTATCACTGAATTGAATGATGCTAACAACACTATTGTTTAAGGCATGCACAATAATATTTGTCCATAAGCTTTTTGTCTTAATGTATAAAAGACACATAACAACGCCAAATAAAAACGCACCAATCACATCAATATGCCCGAATCCAAAAATAAGTGAAGAAACGATAATAGCACGTTTCACACCCCATTTATACGTCATTCGATTTAAGAAAAAGCCGCGAAAAATCACTTCTTCCATAATTGGGGCAAAGATACAAGCTGAAATCACACTAAAAATCTTTGTAAAAGTAGTACTCATATCAATAACATTTCCATCACTTAATAAATTAACTAGAAAATCAGGAATTAGCTGAGCTAATATGTAATATTGAATAAAAGATATACCAAATGAAAAAATCATTCCCATAGCAGTAGCAATCAAAATTAGCGCCCATGGAATTAATGCTGGTTTATCAAAAAAACTTGTAAATACTGCGTTATGTTTTTTCATCTTATAAAATAACCAAAGTAACGGAAAAATAAAGAACACCAATGTTTCTGAAATAAACTCAAATGAACTGCTTTCAATACTCCCTAATAGAAGATATGCAATAAATGCACCTAAAATCATCCATCCAAAAAAACTTCGAAGTCGAATACGTGAAAATGCAAGATTAATAGAAAACACCTCCAACATGATACATTTACATTATAGAATCAATATAATGCAATATCTTTTTTTATTTATCATGATATAACTAAAGGAAATAAATCCCCGCTTAGCGGGGATTTATTTCCTTATAGAACATCGCGCTTTTGGAACAATGCACTGGAAGCAACAAGTAAAATAGCAAAATGAGCTAATACAAATAACAAAGAAGTTGTAAAGTTAAACTCTGTAAATATTGGTTTGGCCCCTTGACTGAGCAACACATTACTATCATACATATTTAAATTTAAGTGAAACATTACAATATATTTTGCTATACCTTGGGCAAATTGGAATACTAGCATTTTTAACATTCCCTCTATGAAGAAGAAAAATAGTGTAATAACTAATGGTAAAACTGATTTTCTAAAAATATTCGCTAGCAAGAATGCAACTGTTGGATAAAAGAATATCGGTAAAATATTATATGCAAAACGTTTTAACAAAATTGCAAAAGTTACCGCTCCAGTGTTCCCGCCAAATGCAATGAGACCAATTAACATGGCTGTAAGTAAAGAAGCAATACATACAAATAATATAGCTAAGAGAACTGTAATATACTTTGAAAATAATATCGTAATTCGCTTTCTCGGACGAATTAACAATTGTTTAATTGTTCCTTTTTGAAATTCTTCTGTAATTGTGCGGGATGCTAGTGTAATACCAAAGATTGTTGCAAATGTAGCAATCATTCCAATATTTTGCTCTGCGAACATGATAAATCCTTCGATTTTCAGTTCAGGTGGAGCCCACTTTTTGAAAATAACTGCTCCTGCTATTTCTAATACTGCTAGTACGACTAACAAAATATACATACTCTTTTTCGCATGTAACTTTAAAAACTCGTTTTGAATTAATTTTATCATTATGCTTTCCCTCCCCCTGTAACTGCTAAGAATTCATCCTCTAATGATTTATTTTGAACTGTTACACCGTACACAAGAACATCAGCATGCACTAAATTTTTCACAAGTTGTGGAATTTCCTCTTTCATGACAGACACAATAATTTTCTTTTCTTGTACGGTTCCTTTTAGCAGTTCATTTGCTTCCTCTACTTGATCCACTTCAAATGCTACTACAATTTGATCGTCATCTTTTACTTGTTCGCGTAAACTATACTCTTGCACAAATTGTCCATTCTTAATAATAACGACACGATCACACATCAGCTCAATTTCACTTAGCAAGTGACTTGATACAATGACTGCAATGTTTTCTTCTTTTGCTAAATGCTGTAAGTAATCACGAATTTCACGAATTCCTGCCGGATCTAAACCATTTGTTGGCTCATCTAAAATTAAGATTTTCGGATTATGCAAAAGCGCTTGTGCGATCCCTAAACGTTGTTTCATACCAAGAGAATATGTTTTTACCTTTTTATGAATCGCATGCTCTAGTTCAACAAGCTTTACAATTTCTGCAATTCGTTCTTTACGAATTGGCGTAACAGCCATATTAGCAAAATGCTTTAAATTTTGCATCCCTGTCATATATTCATATAGTTCAGGATTCTCTACAATTGCTCCAATGCACTCTAACGCTTTCTCACGCTCAGTACGTATACTGTGACCACAAATTGTAATATCGCCTTCTGTTACTGAAATCAGACCTGTCATCATCCGAATCGTCGTCGTCTTCCCGCTCCCATTTGGTCCAAGAAAGCCGTATACTTCCCCTTCCTGCACTTCAAACGAAAGACCGCGAATAATTTCAGTACTGCCTATTTTTTTATGAACATTTTCTAATTTCACTACTACATTTCCCAATGCCTGTTCCTCCTTTAAATTTCTAATTTTTTGTCAATGATGTAGGATGTTATGAATATGAAAAGGAAAGTCGATAACAATATAAAGCATACATACGAAATACTTGCCCCTTCATTAACATAAAATGACGTTTCGAAAAAACCATTTTTATCTATAAATCCAACATTTTTTGTATAAAATACATATCTATCTATTTTTTCTAAGAGAGTAGTTGTAAAGAGTTGAATTCCGCCAAAAAGAAAAAAGAAAAATATAAATAAAACCTTACTTAATAAAGAGTTCACATTAAAGAGTTTTATAACTGCAATTATGAAATATATAGAAGCTAACAAACTTGTTAAATCTATAATCCATAAAAAGATAGAAAAGAAATGATGAAATATCCCATAATTATATAAGTGGTGCATTGCTCGTTGAATCTCTCCATTTGTGTTTTTCTCGTAAATATTCAAAGAAAAAAAATGAACAAATCCCAAACCTATCAAAGACAGTAGAATAAACATTAGCGTAAAAAATAATAGATTTGCATATAAGTACTTTTTAGATGGAACAGCTGTATAACGAATCATAGAATTTTTTAACATTCTCCGAAAAGATGAGACTGCTATTAATCCAATTGAAAATACCGTTATAGTAAATAATAATATAAACAAAACCAATATTATATTTTGTTTTATTGGAGTCATGTGCTTAAAAGAACCCATAAAATTAAATAAAAGAATAAGCGAAATCGTAATAAATCCCGTATAAATTATCCATATTTTCTTTTTATTACAGTTATATAAATAATGGAGAAGTTGATTCATTGTCCAAAAACCTCCTTGAACAACTCATGTATTGCTTTTCCTCTTTGAAAACGAATATCTTCTACATTTTCATATAGCACAATTTCTCCATCCTTTAAAAAAATTATTTCATCAAATAAGTTTTCAATTTCGCCAATTAAATGAGTAGAAATTAAAATTGTACAGTCTTCGCGATAAAATTGGAGAATTAACTCTAGTACATGCTCCCGTGAAACAAGATCGATTCCGCCAAGCGGCTCATCTAACACATATAGTTTTGCATCTCGTGAGAATGTTAAAATAAGCTGTAGTTTTTCTACCATTCCCTTTGATAAAGCATTAATTTTTTCTTCTAACGGAATTTTGAATTTTGCGATTGTATCCACTGCTTTTTGAATATCAAAATCTTCGTAAAAATTGCGATAAAAAAACAAAGCATCTTTTACAGTCATCCACTCTTCAAATATAGGACGGTCAGACATGAATGAAACAATTTTTTTCGTTTCTAGACCTACTTTCTTACCAGCAATGAAAATATCTCCTTGAGAAGGATGCTGCAAACCTACAATCATTTTCAGCAACGTCGTTTTCCCGCTCCCATTATCCCCAACAAGACCAATAATTTTCCCTTCTGTTATCGTTACGTTTACATCTCTAATCACAGCTTTTAAATCATAACGTTTCCATAGATTTTCTATTTTTACTAATTCTCGCATCTGTTCTTCCCCTTTTTCTCTTCTAATGAAGAATGAAGAATGGACAACATTTCCTCCTCTGAAAACCCTAAGTTGTTCATTCCATTTATAAAGGCATGAAGCAACTCTTTCGCCATACCCTTTCGCAGCTCCATAATCTTCTCTCCTTCAGTCGCTACATATCTTCCCATTCCTCTACGTGTCACAACGATACCCTCGCGTTCTAACTCTTGAAATGTACGTTGAATTGTATTCGGATTCACCTGTAACTCACTAGCTAATTCACGTACAGAGGGGATTTTACTACCAGGCGATAAATGACCTGTTACAATTTCCTTTTTTATGTATTCCATCACCTGAATGTAAATAGGGATGTTGGGAGAAAATTCAATTTTCATTTCTTCCTCCTAATGTTATAGTGTACTAGTTAAATAATACACTGTTATGTAAATAATGTAAATTATAAAATTTAAATTTATAAACTTTATAAGTGGAATTATTTATCCCGCATTAACGGGTAGTAAGACCTCGACCTCAAGATTAGGAGAGACGCGTTGTCCAGCAATCTCCGGTCGTTTCGCCCCCTCGGACGTGGCAAAAAGCACCTCTCTGTCGGGTGCGCGGGCGTCCTGCGATTCTGGACAAGCCGCTTCTGCTTTTCCAGCCATACGAGTCGGATTAGAATCCTATAATCCTGAGCATTTAGTTTTGCTTCGCCTATTAATCGCTTCGCTAGCACTTATTTTCTTCGCTATATTGACTCGCATGCAACTACCAGAATGGAGAGATGTCCCTATTATTCTCGTATTAGGTTTGCTAGGGTTTACTGTTTACCATGTAGCCCTAAGTGCCGGGGAAACAACTATTAATGCAGGTACTGCAAGCCTGTTTGTTTCTACTTCTCCCATTTTTTCATCCATATTAGCTGCTTTATTTCTGCATGAACGATTTGGGCTTCGAGGCTGGATTGGATCTATTATTAGCTTTGGTGGTGTCGCTATTCTTTCATTAGGAAAAGATGGTCATTTTACGTTGAACATTGAAGCTTTGTTAATTCTTCTAGCATCCTTTTCAGAAAGCATATACTTTGTATTTCAAAATCGATATTTAAATAAATACGGGTTTCTTGCATTTACTTCCTACACAATTTGGTCCGGTACATTTTTCATGCTTCTCTTTCTCCCAGGATTAGGAGAAAGAATTATGCATTCATCTATAGAAACAACACTTAGCGTTGTCTATTTAGGCCTCTTTCCTACTATGATTCCATATTTTGCTCTATCTTATATCGTATCACGTATAGGAACATCCGAAGCAACAACTTCTTTATACTTAACACCCGCTCTAGCAATTATTATTTCTTGGATATGGATTGGAGAAATTCCTACTGTTTTCTCAATACTAGGAGGAATCATAACTATATTCGGCGTTATTATAACAAATATAAAAATTGATAAAAAAGAAACCCAAATAATGAAATTCGATCAAAATATTATGTAAACTATAAATCTTACTTACCAAATGAAGAAAAAGGCTGTCTCCAAGAAGGAGATAGCCCTTTTCTTCCTCTTAATTTTATCCCGCTATTCGCGGGCAGTAATACTCCCACTCGGCGAAAGCATTGTTCAGTTCCAGTGGCTAGAATGTTCGGTGGCTTCGCTTCTTCCTACGAGGTAAAAAACACCTCTACGTCAGAAGCTCCATCCCCCTCACATTCTGGACGAGCCACTTCCACATTTCTTTGTTGTCCAGCTCTAGCGGCTAGAATCTCCGGTCGTTTCGCCCTGCGATTCTAAGCGAGCCGCTTCCGCTTTTCTAAAGAAGTTAGATGGGAGATAAACTGCCCGTAAATGCCCGATTGGTGAGGGCTAATAATCAGTGGGGATGAAGCTCTCCACTGATTAAGGTTTCACTTTATTTCGTTACCACTTCTGCCTCATTTTCTTCAAAAGGCCACTTCGGTAACATGTTACGAAGTTCCTTATCAGAACGATATCCAAGTGCGTATTCCGCTTGCATAATCGTATGAATTTCACGTGTTCCTTCGTAAATAACTGGAGCTTTTGCATTTCGTAAATATCGTTCTACTGGGAATTCATTCGAATATCCATAAGCACCGTGCACCTGCACCGCATCATTTGCCGCTTCAAATGCAGCATCACAAGCAATCCATTTTGCTAAAGATGTTTCCTGTGTATTACGTTTCCCTTCATTTTTTAACCATCCTGCTTTATAGACCAATAAACGTGATATTTCAAGATTCGCAGACATTTTCGCAATCATTTGCTGTACAAGCTGATGTTTTCCAATTTCTTTTCCAAATGTTTTCCGCTCTTCACAATACTTTACACTCGCTTCTAAACTTGCTTGAATGAGCCCGCACGCCCCTGCCGCTACTGTGAAACGGCCGTTGTCTAATGATGCCATTGCAATTTTAAATCCTTCTCCCTCTTCTCCAAGAAGATTTTCCACCGGCACTTTCACGTCATCTAGAAATACTTCTCCTGTATTGCCTGCTCTAATACCAAGCTTTCCTTTTATGGCTTTTGTTGATATCCCAGGAAATGTTCGTTCTACGATAAAACAAGAAATACCGCGATGCTTTAATTCTGGGTTTGTTTTTGCAAATATTAAGAAGTGGTCTGCAACATCACATAAAGAAATCCATGTTTTAGATCCATTTAATACGTAGTAATCACCTTGTTTTACCGCTGTTGTTTGCATAGCAACAACATCTGATCCTGCATTTGGTTCAGTTAAACCGAACGCCCCAATTTTTTCACCTTTCGCTTGTGGAACAAGGTACTTTTGTTTTTGTTCTTCTGTTCCCCATTGAAGAAGTGTCATGCTATTTAATCCCGTATGTACAGATACAGCTGTACGGAAAGCTGTGTCACCACGTTCTAATTCTTCACAAACAATAGCGAGCGTATTATAATCCATACCAACACCGCCATATTGCTCTGGAATACAAACGCCCATAAACTGTAACTCAGCTAAACGCTTCAAGATTTTTTCTTCAAAATGTCCTTTTTCATCCCATTCTTTAATGTATGGAATAATTTCATTATCTACAAATGATCTCACTACTTTTCTGACACTTTGTTGTTCTTCTGTTAAAGAAAAATTCATTTGTACTGCCTCCTATATCCATTGGTTTTTTTTCATTTCCGTAATGCTTTCCTGCGAATACCCCAGTTCTTTCAAAATCTGTTCTGTATGTTCACCGTGGAGTGGCGGATGTTTCTGCATCTGTACTGGTGTCTTCGCAAGTTTTAATGGTGAACCTACAAGTGTAAGATTTTCAATGGTTGGATGTTCCATATGAATTGTCATATCTCTCGAAACTGCCTGCTCTGTTTCTAACGCTTCCTTTACATTGAGAATTGGTCCATTTGGAATCCCTGCTTCATCCAAAAGTTGTTTCCAGTCCTCTTTCTTTTTCTTTTTCATTTCTTTTGCAATCATGTCTACAAGTTCTTCCCTATGCAAAAGACGATTTGCATTTGTTTTATAGCGATCTAAACGAGATAAATCTTGTCTACCAAGTAACAAACAAAACTTATGAAACTGTTCATCATTTCCAACTGCAACAACTAGATCTCCATCCTCCGCCTGAAATACCTGATACGGAACAATATTCGGATGCTGGTTTCCAAGTCTCTCTGGCAATTCTCCTGTACACAAATAATTGCTTGCTACATTTACTAATGCCGCTAATTGTGAATCAAATAAAGAAATATCAATTTCTTGCCCTTCTCCTGTTCTATTTCGATGCTGCAAAGCGGCTAAAATCCCAATACACGTAAAAAGACCTGTGAGCACATCTGCAATCGCAACTCCTACTTTTGCAGGCTCTTCATCCTTTCCTCCTGTTATGCTCATAAGTCCACTCATTGCTTGAATCATATAATCATAGCCAGGAAGATGTGAAGCAGGACCATTTCGGCCAAAACCGCTAATAGAAGCTAGAATAATGTCTTCCTTTACCTCTTGTAACACTTCATAACCAAGTCCCATTCTCTCAAGTGTTCCAGGTTTGAAATTTTGTACAACGATATCAGCATGAGAAACAAGTTTTTTCAAAACATCCTTTCCCATTTGTGATTTTAAATTTAATGTAAGCGACTCTTTATTACGATTTGCGCAAAGAAAGTAAGCGCTTTCTCCCCCTGTGAAAGGTGGCCCCCATCCTCTTGTATCATCGCCATTTCCAGTATTCTCAATTTTTATTACCTCTGCTCCTAAATCACCGAGAATCATCGTACAAAAAGGACCGGCAAGAACCCGAGATAAATCAATAATTTTGATTCCGTGTAATGCTCCCTCCAACCCCTTCTCCTCCTATAGTAAAAACCAGTAAAACCAATTAGAGTGAACATAAGCATGGTGGTTTTACTGGTTTATTTTTACACGTTACTGTATAGAATGATTATTGTACTTTTACTTGTGCTAACACTGATTCGAAAGTATTGATTACCATATCTACTTCTTCATAACTAATTGTAAGAGACGGTTCAATACGAATTGTTTTTGAATTAATTAACGTTCCTGCAACAAGGATGCCTCGATCAAACATTGCCTTCGATACTTCATAACCAATTTCATCTTTATGGAATTCGATACCAATCATTAAACCTTGACCACGAATTTCAAATACTTTGTCTTCGTGTCCTTCCGCAGCCTTTTTCAACCCGTTTAAGAAATACTCTCCAACTTCCGCAGCTCGTTCTGGTAATTTGTCTTCCAATAATACATGGATTGTTGCAATTGCAGCAGCACATGCAAGTGGATTTCCACCAAACGTTGTTGTATGCATAAATGGGTTCTCAAACCAACTTTTAAATACTTTTTCTTTGGCAACAATTGCACCTGCTGGCATGACACCGCCGCCAAATGCCTTCGCAAGACAAATAATATCTGGTACTACATCATATAATTCTGCAGCAAACATTTTCCCTGTACGTCCCATTCCTGTTTGCACTTCATCAAAAATAAGTAAGGATCCAAATTCATCACAAAGCTCTCTTACTTGTTTCAAATAATTTTCTGGAGGTAAAATAATACCGCCTTCTCCTTGAATTGGTTCTAAAATAACAGCTGCAACATCTTCTCCTACTAATGCACACGTTTCAAATGTTTTTCTCATCATCTCGATATCGCCAAATGGAACGTGACGGAATCCTGGAATTAATGGTAAGAACGGCTTACGGAACATTCCTTTTGCTGTTCCAGATAAAGATCCAAGACTCTTACCGTGAAAAGCACGTGTTGTTGAAATGAAAGTTGTTCGTTCGCTGTACATTTTTGCTAGTTTTAATGCTGCCTCTACACTTTCTGTCCCGCTATTTGTAAAAAAAGCATATTTCAAATCACCAGGTGTAATATCTGCTAGAATCTTCGCAAGAATCGCACGGAGTGGATCTAGTAAATCCTGACTATGCAATGCTTGACGCTTTAATTGATCCGTTACAGCTTTTACCACTTTCGGATTACGGTGTCCAACATTATAAATCCCGAATCCACCTAAACAATCAATATATTTTTTACCATTGATATCCATGAAGCAAGATCCTTCATCAGACCATTCTACTGCTGCAAATTGCCCATCTTTTGTTACTGTTTTTCTATATGCAAGAAAACCAGGATTGACATGCTCTCTAAACCCATCTACTGTTTCTTTTTGAATCCAGTTAGCCTCTTCTTCGGAGACCTTTTCTTTTTCAATTAATTGCAGTACTTTCGTAATATAATCATTTACATTTGAATTGTTTACATCCTGCTCATTGAATTTATTTTCTACATTCGTTACCATTTATTTCACTCCTATAGTCTTTTTATTTGCAAACCAACCAATTGGTTCTACTTCTAGATTTATATTAATCTGCTTAATTTCTTGGAATTCTTCTAAACCAAACGTTCCTAAACTACGACCGATACCACTTTGCTTATATCCACCCCAAGGCGCCTCGTTGTATGTTGGATGATAACTATTAATCCACGTAATCCCTGCGCGAAGCTTGCGGATTACGCGCATTGCTTTTGCGCCATCAACTGTAAATACGCCTCCGGCTAAACCGTAATCTGTACGGTTTGCCAGCTCAATTGCTTCCTGTTCATCCTTAAACTTTTGGATAACTACAACAGGACCAAAAATTTCTTCCTGCACAATACGCATATCAGGTTTTACATTGACAAAGACTGTTGGTTCAATAAAGAAACCTTCACCTTTTCCACCCGTTGTAATACGCTTTCCTCCGCAAGCAATTTCTGCTCCTTCGTCTTTCCCAATCTCAATATAGCGTAATACTTTTTCCATATGTTCTTGACTAACAAGTGGGCCCATCTCTGATTCTGGGTTATCACCAGGTCCAACATTAATTTGCTTTGCACGTTCTACGAAACTACTAACAAATCTATCGTAAACGCTTTCTTCTACAAGGATTCTTGATCCTGCTGAACATACTTGTCCAGTACCTGCATAAATACCAAACAAAGCATAATCAACAGCAGTTTCAAAATCTGCATCTGCAAAAATAATATTTGGAGATTTCCCGCCAAGTTCTAGCGAAATCTTTTTCATATTATCTGCCGCTGTTCTCATAATGTGTTTTCCAGTTTTCGTTCCACCTGTGAAAGAAACCATATCTACTTTGCCGCTTGCTGCAATCTCATTTCCTACTATTGGGCCAGCACCCATCACCATATTCGCAACACCTTTTGGCAATCCTACTTTCTCAAAGATTTCAAATAACTTTGTTGCAGTGATTGGTGTAACCTCAGACGGTTTAAATACAATCGTATTTCCAGCCGCTAAAGCAGGTGCAATTTTCCATACACTCATTAATAACGGATAATTCCAAGGAACAATTAATCCACAAACACCAACTGGTTCTCTGACTACCATAGCTTGCATTGGATCAGCTACATGATATGTTTGTCCATCTGGTTTTGTAATAAGCCCAGCATAATAACGGAAGCAAGCTGCCGCATCTCCAACATCGCCCTCTGCCTCGCGATGTGTTTTTCCATTATCCATTGTTTCAAGACGTGTAAGTTCTTCCTTATTTTTATCAATTTCATCTGCTATTTTAAATAAATAAGATGCTCTTTCAGCAGCGGATGTTTCTGACCAAATTCCGCTATCAAAAGTCGCTCTTGCCACTTCTATTGCTTCTTTTGCATCCTCGATCGTTCCTTCAGGCGCATATGCGATAACCTTGCCATTTGCAGGGTTAATAATAGGTCGTTTCTCTTGATTACTAGACTCTCTCCATTCACCATTTAGATACATTTTTAAATCTAGCATTATATATAATCCCCCTTTGTCGATCGTTCATATATTATATAAGCAATAATTGTGCCAACATTTAAAATACCAAGTAATCATACAAAAACTGACTATTTATTCAAATAAAGTGAAACTTCCTTCACCAATCGGGCGCATACTAGCAGTTATCCCCCATCTATCTTCTGTAGAAAAGCGGAAGCGGCTCGCCCAGAATCGCAGGACGCCCGCGCACCCGACAGAGAGGTACTTTTTGCCTCGTCCGAGGGGGCGAAACAACCGGAGATTCTAGCCGCTAGAGCTATACAATTTTTTTCTCTGAATCTTAATGTGGGGGTCTTACTGCCCGCGAATAGCGGGGCAAAATGTAATAACCTATGCAAAAATGCATAGATTATTACATTTTGCATAATTACAACAAAAATAAAGTGAAACTTCCTTTTGGAGCGCTCTTCTCCAAAAGGTTAGTCGAACCAATCGGGCGCATGCCAGCAGTTATCCCCCACCTATCTTCTTCACTTCTCTCTTAATCTTGAGATAGGGGGCTTACTGCCCACGAATAGCGGAATAACAAAGAAAAAGGAGTAGTCCATACAAACTTCTCCTTTCTCTTTTAGAAATATGAAATTGTATCAACTGCTATTTCTTTTTCGTTCATAATTTTTTGATATTTACGACTAACTGAAGATTGACTAATTCCAAGAGCTTTTGCGGCCTTCGTCGTTGTTTTATACTGCTTCATCGCAAGTAAGATTAATTGCTCTTCTACAGAATGTAATGCTTCTTGTAATGGTAAGACCCTTGTAATAACTGGCTTTGATTTTTTAAAGTCATAACCAGGGGTTAAAAATTTGCTAACAAATTCAGCTTCAATAACTGGCTCATCTGCTGATACTACTAAACGTTCAATCATATTTTGTAATTCTCGTACATTTCCCGGCCATGAATAAAATTCTAGTAAATTCAGTGCATCAGAAGTTAAATGGTAGTTTTTGTTATATTTTTCATTTAATTGTTGTAAGAAATGAAATGCGAGTACTGGAACATCTTCCATTCGTTCCCTTAACGGAGGAACTTGCAATGGAATTACATTTAAACGATAAAATAAATCTTCACGGAACGTACCAGCTTCCACCATTTTTTCGAGACTTTTATTTGTGGCTGCAATAATTTGAACGTTTATTTTCGTAGGTACCGTGCTTCCGATTGGAATTACTTCTTGCTCTTGTAACACCCTAAGTAATTTCACTTGCAAATGTAAAGGCATTTCTCCAATCTCATCCAAAAATAAAATTCCTTGATCGGCTCGCTTAAAATATCCCTCTTTTCCATTTTTATCAGCACCGGTAAAAGCACCTTTCGTATATCCAAACAGTTCACTTTCCAATAATGATTCTGGAATTGCACCGCAATTTAATTTTAAAAACGGCTTTGAAGAGCGATTTCCCAGTTGATGAATGGCTTGTGCAATTACTTCTTTTCCAACACCCGATTCTCCAGAAATAAGAACATTAGAAGAAAAATCAGCTATTTTTTTAGCTTGATTAATAATTTGTTCCATTTTCGGACTACAATAAATAAGTTTCTTAAGAAAACGATCTTTATTTTTAAAGTTGTCCAATTCCTTCTTATATTGTTCAGATATCTTTTTCATCTCATGCAATTCCGTCTTTAATCTCGTTGCCTCTGTAATATCCCTTGATGCAATAATAATACGATGCAGTTCTCCAGTTTCATTAAACACAGGGTTTCCAACCGCTAATATTTTTCTACCACTTTTTGTTTCTTGTACAACCGATACCTTTTTCTTTTGTTCTAGTACTAAACGAGTAACAGATGGACTAAATAAACCTTTTCGCTCTAAATCTAAAAGATTTTTCCCTAAAAGATCCTTTAAATCTCCCCCCCAAAAATCATTGATAATGGTTTCACTATAACGAATTAATTCCCCTTTATGATTAACTACTAATATTTCATCATAAATACTAGATAAGATTGCGTTTAAATCTTTATTTAAATCCTTTATATGTTCAATTTCCATGGCCATATCCTCAACCATTGGTAAATCTTGTACAATAATAACCATTCCTTCAATACTTTGATCGAGGCTAGGAATCGGGCTGTAATCAACTAATACTCCCATCTCATTTGTTATTTGTAACTGATTTAAAATCGTTTTCCCCGTTGCATATACATTGTTAATATGTTCCCCATTAAAAATCTGTTCTGCTGGTACATTCAGTACTTTTTCAGAAGTAGACTTAATCATCTTTAAACCAGATTCATTACAATTTACAATTTTCTTTTCCCTATCTACCACAAAAATCCCCATAGGAATAGACATTAAAATGATTTTTAGTATATCTACACTTTTATTTTCTTGCTTAAATAATTCTGCAAAAACATCCTCTCTTCTTATGTATCCTTTTAACTCTCCTATTTCATTTTTCACAATCGCAATAGGCGCCCCAATAATTTGAAAGAGAGCTGTTAAGGAAATAATTTTGCTAAGGTGACAGATTGTATCTAGTGAAACAGCATTTGAAAGTAATGCCCCGGCAGTTAATTCCTCATTTCGTGATAGCAGATCCTTTACATGGACGTATGCAAATAATTGATCATCCCTTTTTAAAAACAGAAAAGGTTCTTTTATATTTGTAACATCTATATTCCATTCCTTTTCAGGTTGATCAATAGGTAGAGAAACAATCTGTCTAATTTTTTTATGAGCAATGGAAAACATTCCGCTACCCCTCCTTTGAGCTACTTAACTTGTATTGTATCACTAAAAACAGATTTTTTTAATTAATCTGATAATAAACTTTATTTATTAAAAAAAGGAAGATGAATGCTTCCATCTTCCTTTTTGTCCTCTAATTAGTCACTACCACCAATTAAAATATCTTCTTGAATATAAGCTAATACCATCCCCGGAATTACCTTATCTCCTGCTTCTACTTCTAAAGATTGTACTTCTCCACTACATCCCATTTTAATTACTTCCAGCTCACCATTCATATTTTTAATAGCAAACAGTGGTTCCCATTCGTAAATTCGAGAGTCCTTATCAATAGCCACTTTTTCAACCGTTCCATAGCACGGGCTCGTAACGATCTCATAAAACAAAATGAATCATTCCCTTCTTTTATTCTATTAATATTGTTCTGCCAACATTTGTGGCTGAAGAATCATACGGAAAAAACTTTGAAAATCTTCTACATCTTCTACTTCAATTTCTAACTTAGGTGCCCAATATTGTTCCTGTTCAATATCTTCTTGACTTAATAGAATCATTCTTCCATTCTGAATAGAAGTAACCATTGCTTTTCCCAAAAATTGCTGTGAATACGTAACGGCTATATCATATCGATGACAATTCGACACGATACAATAATAACCGATCGGTTGTCTCTCAATTTCTTCTAATAAAATATCAAGCTTCATTTTATTCCTCCCTTTGTTAAAAGGTTAAAAATGCAACCAACCTCTTAGGCGCGATGCCTCTACAATCTTACGAACTCCCTCTATATAAGCGGCAATTTTCATATTTACTCCAAAATGTTTTGAAGTATTGAATACATCAGAAAAACTAGATGTGATTTTCTCCTTTAAGCATTGGTCGACATATTGTTCTGTCCAATAATACCCTTGGTTATTTTGACACCATTCAAAATAAGAAACTATAACACCTCCAGCATTTGCCAAAATATCTGGAACAACCAAAATGTCTTTCTCTTCTAACATTGCGACTGCCTCTTTTGTTGTCGGACCATTTGCGGCCTCAATTACAATCTTACATCCAAGTCTTTCTGCATTATGTTTTGTAATCACTCCTCCAATTGCTGCTGGAATGAGTACATCACATTCTTTTTCTAACAACTCTTGGTTAGAGATCGTTTTACTAAAGAGGTTTGATACTACTCCAAACGAATCTCGATTTTCTAGTAAATAAGGAACATCCAAACCATCTGGGTTGTAAATGCCACCTAAAGCATCAGATACTCCTACCACTTTCACACCAATATCATATAAATATTTTGCTAAATAACTTCCAACGTTTCCAAACCCTTGAATGATTACTCGCATATTTTGGAGTGGAATATGTTTCATCTCACTCACTAACTGAAGTGTATAGAATACTCCTTTAGAAGTAGCTGTTTCCCGCCCTTGTGATCCTCCTAGCATCAATGGTTTTCCAGTTATAAAGCCTGGGGAATCAAATTCTCTAATATGATCATATTCATCTAGCATCCAAGCCATAATTTGAGCATTTGTATACATATCAGGGGCTGGAATATCTTTAGTAGGCCCAACAATTTGGCTCACTGCTCTTACATAACCGCGACTAAGTAACTCTAGTTCCCTAGAACTCATCTCCTGCGGATTACAAATAATCCCGCCCTTTGCTCCTCCATATGGAAGACCCGTTACTCCACATTTCAAGCTCATCCAACCGGCAAGTGCTTTTACTTCCTCAGCTGTAACATCTGGATGAAATCGAATACCACCTTTTGTTGGCCCTGCTGCATCGTTATGCTGGGCACGATACCCTTGAAATACTTTTGTTCTTCCATCATCCATTCGAACAGGAATACTTACTTCTAAAAAGCGCATCGGCTTTTTCAGAAATTCGAATACTTCCTCTGGATAACGTAAAATCTGGAGCGCCTCTTTTAATATAGACTGAAATTCCTCTAAAGGATTTTCAATCTCAACTTTTCCCTGTATAGATTGAGTTGTATTTTTTTCTGATTGAATTGCCACGATAACACCTCATTTATATATTTTTACTAGTTTTATAAAGCAATAATCGTGCCAAATAAAAATATAATGTTTATATTCCCTTTTCAGCCCTCTCTCTGGCACTGATTTACAAATTTTCTCTCGTTCTTTATGAATTGTTGAATGGCTTATGCAATATTGCATGATTTTAAAATCTCCAAAATAAAAAACACCGGAAAAATTCCGATGTCTTTTGTTATTTTACATTTCCTGTACTTCTTCAAAATGCATTTGCGGTGGAGCTGATCGAAACATGTTCGTAACATATAAAAGGTAACCAATTCCAATAGCAGCCCAGCTAAGTCCAAGAATAAGCGAATTAATATTGAGATTAAACCATAACACAGCTACTGTACCTGCTCCTAAAATAGGCAGAACTAAGAAATTAAAAAAGTCTTTTACTGTTTTATATCTTTTTTGCTTTATCACATAGTAGGCAATTACAGATAGATTAACAAATGTAAATGCAATAAGCGCTCCGAAGTTAATAAGAGATGCTGCTGTTTCTAAATCGATAAATATAGCGGAAAGTGAAATAATTCCTACAATAATAATGTTATATACGGGAGTTCGCCAGCGAGGATGAATGTATCCGAATATCTTCTGCGGGATTACATTATCTCGCCCCATTACGTATAATAATCGCGACACACTTGTATGAGAAGCTAAACCTGATGCCAATGTTCCCATAAATGTTCCTACTAAAAAGAAAGTTTGAAATAATTTTCCGCCAACGTATAGCGCGATTTCTGGTGCTGCCGATTCTTGATCTTTAAATAGGGATGCATCTGGGAAAAAAGATTGTGTGAAGTACGTAGTAACAATAAATAAAATTCCGCCAATTAAAGCGGTAAGAAAAATAGCCCGAGGAATTGTCTTCTTCGCGTTTGGTGTTTCTTCCGAAAATGTAGTTACCGCATCGAAACCTAAAAATGAAAAGCAAAGAATTGTGGCCCCCACAACTAACGATGATATGTGTATATCTGATTGAAAAAACGGCTGAATGGAAAAAACTTCTCCAGTTCCTTCTCCTGCTATCAATCCTTTTATAACAAGAAATACAAACACAACCATTACTAATATTTGAAACACTACTAAGAATGTATTGAAATTAGCAGTAACATTAACACTAATAATATTTACTAGCGAAATCAGTAGGACAAATCCAACAACCCATAACCAAGAAGGAACACTTGGAAAAAGTGCGGACATATAAATCCTCGTTAATAGCGCATTTACCATTGGTAAAAACAAATAATCCAATAACGCTGACCATCCAACAAGAAATCCAAGCCTTGCACTAATTGTCTTCTGGGTATAAGTATAAGCAGATCCCGCAGTCGGAAAAACCTTTACCATTTTGCCGTAGCTTGCAGCTGTAAATAACATTCCTGCTAATGCAATAAGATAAGCTGCTGGAACATGCCCGTCCGTTTTGTCAGAAACGATTCCAAATGTATCAAACCCCACCATCGGTGTCATATACCCGACACCTAGCATGACAATTGACCAAAGTCCTAATGAACGTTTTAAACTAACTTCTTTTCCCACCTATCATTCCTCCTACTTTCTCTATCTAATTTCCATGTAAAGTTTGATAATTAAACAGAAAACGCTTTCAATAAACCGTGTATATGCTATATCGCATTCCAAACCCTCCTTTTCCTATTTTTTAAATATTCATGCAATTTTTGAGCCAAAAATTTCTTGCTTAAAAAATAGAGAAGATAAGCCAATTTTCACGCTTCAAAGATAGAGCAGGTAAGATTATTTTCTTTACATTTTTTGTTGGTTTTTTATTCATTTTGACATAACTTATTCAGTCTCTCATACCACTTACATACACGTGAAGTGAAACTTTAATCAGTCGAAACATAACAAATTTATCCTGCATTAACGAGCAGTAAGACCCACCCCAACATTCAGAGAGAAGCGAAGAAGATAGGTAGGGAATAACTGATGGAAGTTTCACTTTATCACGAAATAATAACATTATGTAAACTATTTACACACAAAAAAAGCTGCCTTTATATGAAAGACAGCTTTTTTCAATCCTATCTATTAAAAATCAAATACGAAATCATCATCTGATAATTTTTCAACATTTGTTGCTTTTACATAACCATTCCCTTTTACAGAGAAGAAATCATGGTTTTTCGTATCTGTACGTAAACCGTTTAATACGATTGGGTTAATTTCTTCTTCTTCAAAGTGTGGTTCTAATCCTAAGTTCATAAGCCCTTTATTCGCATTGTAACGAATAAAACGGTTCACATCTTCCACAAGACCAATAGATGTATAAATTTCTTCTGTGTATGCTGTTTCAACTTCGTACAGCTCCACTAATAAATCCATCGTTTCTTTTTGTACTTCTTGTTGTTCTTCAGTAGAAAGCTCTGCAAAAACTTGCTGTGCTAAAATACCAACAAATACACCGTGAATGGACTCATCCCTGATTATCAAGTTGATAATTTCACCACTCGCCGTTAATTTTCCTTGCCCTGCTAAATACAGCGGATAGAAAAATCCACTATAGAACAAATAACTTTCTAAGAACACACTTGCTACCATTGCCATGTATAGCTCTTTTTTTGTTACTTGAGGTTTTAATAAACGACGGTAGTAATTTGTAATGATACTTGATTTTTTCACAAGTAACGGATGCGTATCTACCCATTCAAAGATTTCATCAATTTCTTCTTCACTTGCTAATGTCGTAAAAATGTGACTGTAGCTCTTCGCATGTACTTCTTCCATTGCTCCCATGAAAGCTAATACACTTTTTGCTTGTAAGTTCTCAAGATGCACAAGAATAAGAGGCATTCCCTCGCCGCCTTGCTTCGTATCAAGGAGCGTTAAACCACCTAGTACGCGCTTATACGCTTGTTGTTCTTCCTTTGATAACTGCACCCATGTATTTTTGTCAGAAGAAACAGCGATCTCCTCTTCTGTCCAAAACTGAGCGATGTTTTGCTTCCAAAACATTAAACTAAAATCGTCTTCTTTCTTGTTCCAGTTTACCGCGCGCATTGAATCGCCCCTTCTTTATATTGTTACATTGTCCTAACGTACGGTAAAATTTCCATTTCATAATGAAAATCTAACCGTGCGTTAGAACGCAAATTTAATAACTAAGCATGAGCAGGGTGTTTCTGCCCCTGCTCATGATGATACTTTATAGTAAATACTACTTGTACAATTTGTTTCTTCTCTTTCAAAAACAACTCATCATACCGTACAAGCTACACACTCTTCAACGCTTAACTTACGTGTTCTTGTGTAATACAGGCTCTTCAGTCCTTTTTTATGAGCATAAATATAGTAACGTGCTAATTCACGTGTAGAAATATCGCTATTTACATAAAGAATTGTACTAATCCCTTGGTCAATATGCTCTTGAATTTCTGCAATTAAATCAATCAATTTAAACTGATTCATATCGTAAGAAGATTTATAATACCAGAACGTATCTTTTGATAAATACGGCATCGGATAATATGTCGTTGCATTTGCATATGTTCTTGACTCGATTTGACTTACGATTGGCATTACACTTGAAGTTGCATTTTGAACATAGCTAATCGATTGTGTCGGAGCAATAGCTAAGCGATATGAATTATATAAACCATGCTTCTGCACTTGTTCTTTTAAGTTTGTCCAGTCTTCTTTTGTTGGAATTTGGATTCCTTCAAATAACTGTTGTACTTTCTCAGTTACTGGACTGTAATCTGTTGTTTCATACTTCTCAAAGTATGTTCCTTTTGCATAATCCGACTTATCGAAGTCTTTAAATGTTTCGCCCTTCTCTTTCGCAATCTCCATACTCTTTTCGATGGAGTAATAGTTAAGCATCATAAAGAATGTACGAGCAAATTCTTTTGCTTCTGCGCTTTCATAACCAATTTTATTTTTCGCTAAATAACCGTGTAAGTTCATCGCTCCAAGACCAACAGAATGAAGCTCATCATTTGCTTTTTTCACAGTCGGTGCGTTCGGAATAATTGTCATATCAGAAACAGCTGTTAAAGCTTCCATACCTGCATGGATCGCTTCACGAATTTCTTTATTCTCCATCACGTTTACGATGTTTAACGATCCTAAGTTACAGTTAATATCACGGCGGATAATGTCATCTGTACCATAATCATTGATTTCTGATGTTTCTTGTAACTGGAAGATCTCAGTCTCTAATGTTCAACTGAGGTCGCTACTCTCAGCCCGTTGCTTACACAACTGCTGTATGTCACCATACAGGACAGACTATATCATCACCTACAGCATAACCTGATTAGGTGCTCCGCTTTTCGAACGCCAATCACTTGCGCTCTACTCCCATATAGGATAGTCGTTAGGCTTTTATTTACCTTAGTCTTTCAGAAAGTCTCTTATCATTTCATGCTGTATTTTTTAAATTGTACTTATACAAAATGATAAGATACCCTCTGAATAAATTAACTTATTCTAAGATAAAATTTAGCACGGTAGGTTACCTCATTTTTGAGGCTTTCCCCGTTTAACGGAGTTTTCGACTAGTATTTCTACTAGAAGGTGCTACATAGTTAACACAAGTTAGACATCTTCACAGTTCCAATATCCTTTAACGGATGCTGCTGATTCGCATTTGATTTAAACATTAAGTATGGATAACCAGACTCAAGCTGAATCATTGCGATTTTAATAAGCATATCACGTGCGCTAATATCAAGTGGTTTCTTTTTGATATTCGGATTACTCATCAGTTCATCATACATTTCATCAATATCGATATCATCTAAATGTTTTCCGTACTCTTTATACACTGTATAAGGTGCGAAAACATGAAATGGTTCGTTTTTCTCCGCAAGCTCAAAGAACTTGCTTGGAACGATAATTCCGATTGAAAGAGATTGAATACGGCTCTTCTCGTCGGCATTTATTTTTTTTGTATCGAGGAACTCAATAATATCCCAATGGAAAATATTTAAGTATACTGCTCCAGCACCTTTTCGTTGGCCCAACTGATTCGCATACGAAAACGAATCTTCAAGTAATTTCATAACCGGCACTACACCGCTTGCCGCGTTCTCGATGCCTTTAATTTGTTCACCGCGCGCGCGCAGCTTGCTCAAGTTAAGCGCTACACCGCCGCCGATTTTTGATAACTGCATCGCCGTATTAATGTTAAATCCAATCGAGTTTAAACTATCATCCATCTCTAACAAGAAACAAGACACCATTTCTCCTCTTCTGCTTCTTCCCGCATTTAAAAAGGTTGGTGTCGCTGGTTGATAGTTTTGTTTTACAATCATACTTGCGAATTGTTTCGCCTTCTCAACATTTCCTCGTCCTAAGTATAACGATACAATTGCCACGCGATCAGGATAACTTTCTAAGTATTGTTTTTGATCATTCGTTTTTAACGCGTAATCTTTATAAAACTTAGATGCTGCCATATAAGATTGAAACTCAAACTTTTCGCCGTATGTGATTTCGTATACAGCTTCTATCTCGCCCATCTTATACTCACTTAACACATCATAGTAGTAATCGTTCTCCAACATATACTTGATGCGTTCTGCCACGCTATCAAAATGAACGGTATTCTCTTGCGCCTCTTCCATAAAGACTGCTAGTGCCTCTTTATCTTTGTGCAGCTGATAGAATCCGTCCTGCATTTGCGTGATCTCATTATTTAATTCAATGTGTCGCAATCTCCAGCACCCTCTCTTTAAAAAATTCTACATCTTTATTTGTTCCAGATAACTCAAATTTCGATACAATCGGCACTTCATATCTCGTTGCAATCTTGTCTGCACTTGCCCCAAACATATCTCCCCAATTGCGATTTCCGCTTGCAGATACTCCCTTTAAGCGTTCGTGATTACGTTCTAAAAATTTTAAAACACGTTCTGGCACATTTCCAAAACCTGTTGTGTACGTAATAAGGATAAATTCTTCGTCTAATACGAGATTTTCATTAATTTGAACGGCCGGCATATTTAATTTATGGATGAAACGCTTCACATTTCCTGTCATAGAATCATATGCAACTAACATCTCCGACCCTCCTCTTACATCTTTTCACATCATGTTCGTTCTCGATGATTTCTCTATATATTGTATTACTTTTTAAAAAAGGACACAAGATATATGTATAATTTCTTTCTTTTTAAAAATTTATTTTTTCGACAGAAAAAGCCGATCTTTTTACAATACAAAGAATATGAAACAACATTCTAAAACGCATGTCAATAAAGTGTATTTCAAAAAAGTTGTCAACGGATTTACCCATGTTTTCAAAAAAGTTAACATTATAAAATTGTCAAAAAAAGAAATATACCTACGAAATCTATTTTTCGTTTGTCAAAAAAAAACGAACAGTTTCCTTACTAGAAACTGTTCGAAACCGGTTACACATTTTCTATATTATACCCCTCTTACTTAAAAAACAGCTACATTCAAATAAGAGATTTTCTTTTCAATATTCGTTACTAAAAAACTCACAATCTATCCTTTTTTCGGTACACTATTAAAAATATTGCTGTTTCCTTTACAACGAAAAGGAGAAAAATGCACAGCGTATCCTAGACATAAGCACGCGCAAAAGACAACTCCTATTAACTATTTTCCACGCGCACAATGTCCTTCACAAATATATGATAGAAATTTTCATCTTTACATTGCATCGTAAAAATAGGTGATTCTTCATCGAAATACGCAATTGTACCTTTAACTTTTTGAATAGAATTTTGAAATTTAGCTACTACAAGCACATTTTGTTCTTGTTCATACGCTGTTTTTAGTTGTTGAATAATCTCCTTCGTTCGCTTTCGTTTTTCAGGAAACATAACCATCCCAACAAATTTCCTTCCTTCCTCATCTTTCCAAAAATAATCCCAATGCGGAAGTATTCCTTGCTTAAACTCTCCCATGCAAACTCCTCTCCTTTCTCTTTATCCGACTCTTAACGAGCAATTTTAAGCCGTCTTTTTTGATAGATAATTCTTAATTACGAGCGCGGTGTTTCCAAATATGTATAAATGATTTTCCCACCGTGCTGTGCGTTACCTCGAAAATGTTTAAAATCTTCCCGTTCTACTAAAACTTGGCGAAATGCATAAAACACTTCTTTTGCTACAACATATTCTTCTATTTCTTTATTTTTAAGTTGATCTAAAATCACATTTACTTGTTGTTTATCCATACCGTTCACCTCTCTGTATTACTTTTATTTTACGATTTTTCCCAAATATCGACAATACACTTTTCTAATACAGTTAACAAATTATCCCGCTATTCGTGTGCAGCAAAACCCCACCACTGATAGAAGTTCCATTTTATGATACAATAAAATGGACAACCAGGAGGGATAACATGATTCGGAAAGCAAAACAAACAGATACTAAAGCAATATCTCCTTTATTGTACAACGCACTGCATGAAGTTGCTGAAAAATTAACAGGTGGTACAAATGAAACCGAAGTTCTAGAAGGTTTAGAGTATTGGTTTACAAAAAAACAAAACCGACTCAGCTATGAAAATTGTTTCGTTGCAGAGCGTGATGGAGATGCAGTTGGTGTTATTATAACCTACCATGGAAGTGAAGCAACAAAGCTAGATGCTCCAATTGTAAAACGATTACGAAAAATGAAACAAGATTCTTCTATTATATTAGAAAAAGAAGCCGAAGAAGATGAATATTATATCGATACCTTGTCTGTTTCATCTGCATATGGCGGACAAGGTATCGGTTCAAATTTAATTCTTACTGCTGAAACACACGCCAAAGAAAAAGGGCATGAAAAAGTTTCATTGTTAGTAAATCTAGAAAATAAGCCTGCATTTTCTCTCTATAAAAAGCTTGGTTATAAACAAGATAATACAATTATGCTTGTAGGCGAACCATATGCTCATTTAGTTAAGTGTGTATAATAGAAAGGCACAATCATGAAATAATGATTGTGCCTTTCTATTATACACGAAGCATTACATCTATTTTATTTTATGTATACGTTACAAATATATTTCCTTCCATTACTTCGCGAAAAGTATAAATTGTACACCCCCACGGTTTCGTCTGAAACAGCAGCGGTCCATGCCATCCTCGAGTACGCAGCTCCTTACCAATCATCGTATTAAAATAACTATGTCCAATCAGGGCAACTCGCTGATATACGTTTGCATATCCAACTAATACATCCGCTGCTTGCTTCGCTCTTTCTTGTACTTCTGAGTATGATTCAACATCCTTCGAATAACCGATCATCCAAAATGCGCGCCCTAAAGACATCCATACTTTCGGTTTACACTTTATCCATTTTGGCACAGGTAAAATGGAAGGAACAGCAGCTTCACGAAAAAGTGGATTCTGTATAAAAATAATATTATTAGTCAACATTGTTGCTGATTGAACAGCTCTTTTTTGATCACTTGCCACTATAAACTTGGAAGCTTCAATGACTTCGAGCGTTTTACTTGGAATGTCTATGTCTTTCATAATATCTTCATTCTCATATCTTTGCAGCCATTCTTGAAATTCTCGTACTGTCATCGCTTTTTTGTGAACACTAGAGCGTCCATGATTTATGAAAGAAATTTGCATCTTTCTCACTCTCCGTTCAACATGTTTCACATTATATTATTACAAATCCATGTATGTCTCATTCAGTACTCCCATCTTCATGGCTAGAAAAAGAAGATACACCATCAACTCCCTCATAGTATATGTATGTTTCATGTTCTCGAATCATTTTTAATTTCGTATATGCAAACAGAAATAAAATAATAGCTATCAAGCTCCCCACAATCTCAAGTTCCATTTTATCGCCCCCGTTTCATTATACTCCCATATATTCATCTTACAATTATAAATATGAGTTCCTTACATTCATGTTACAAATATGAATATAAGTTTCTTACTATGAAATTCTTGTGAAAAATTAGTATTTTTTTCAAAAAAATAGCATGGAAACATTTACAAAAGATGAAATATCGTTCAAAATAAAGAAAAATACAAAAAGAACGAATCTTGTTCTCTTTTTCGTAAAAATGTAACAAGGAGAGTTGCTTATGAAAATCGCGGAAGCTGGAGATATCATTGAATTCAAAGACGGTTTACAAGGGCGCGTTCAAAAAGTAAATAAAAACTCTGTTATTGTAGATATAACAATTATGGATAATTTTAGAGATTTAGATATGGAACCGCTTACTGTTGTCAATCATAAAAACTATATAATTATTACACAACATGTATAAAATACTAGAAAAGAAGAGACAGCCTACAAAGCTGCCTCTTTTTCCTTTAGCGATTATCTACTGTTTCTGGATATAAATCATGATTCATTAAACGATATTCAGCCATTTTTTCATATTTCGTGCCAGGGCGTCCATAGTTACAATATGGATCAATAGAAATACCACCACGTGGTGTAAATTTACCCCATACTTCGATGTAGCGTGGATCCATTAGTTTGATTAAGTCATTCATAATTACATTCATGCAATCTTCGTGAAAATCTCCATGATTACGGAAACTGAATAAATATAACTTTAACGATTTACTCTCTACCATTTTTTGCTCTGGAATGTAGCTAATGTAGATTGTCGCAAAATCTGGTTGTCCTGTTTTCGGGCATAAGCTTGTAAACTCCGGACAATTAAATTTTACAAAATAATCACGATTTGGATGATTATTATCAAACGTCTCTAAAATTTCCGGGCTATATTCAAATAAATATTTTGTATTTTGATTTCCTAGTAATGTTACATCTTTCAAATCTTCATCTTTTCTTCCAGTCATCTTAAAATCTCCCTTCATTCATACAGTACTTATACACCGCGTTTATTGCCCCATACTAAAGCGTGAAGTTGCGGTAATACTTTCGCATCATTCATTTCCTTACATTGCATTGCTTTGTCAATGAGCCATTCATATTTTGTAAGTAGACGTTGAATTAACGATGTATCGTCTGTTGTCTGTGTATCATCATTTCCAACTTGTAAGAAGAACGGAACGTGCGGATAACGTTCATGCACCTCTTTTGCGTATGCAAAATCTCGATCGTCAAATACAACCACTTTTAAACTAAATTCCTTTCCTTCTAGCTTATCGATGATTGAATCCAACATAACAAAATCCGTTGTCATCTTTGAACTCGGTGGCTTTGGTGAGATTGTCACCTCATCTATATGAAGTAACCAATCTTTCCATTTACTTCCTTGCGTTTCAATTGCTGTACGAATCCCTTTCTTTTTTAATAAAGAAATCAATTCTCCTAAATGTTTCAACAACGCTGGATTCCCACCTGAAATCGTTACATGTGAGAAATTTTCACCACCAATTTGCACAAGTTCAGAAAAAATTTCTTCTGGCGACATTTGACGAATTTGCTCTTTCGCAGAACCGTCCCATGTAAATGCAGAATCACACCATGCACAGCTATAATCGCAACCTGCTGTGCGAACAAACATTGTTTTTTGTCCAACAACCATTCCTTCTCCTTGAATTGTCGGCCCAAAAATCTCTAATACAGGAATGTTACTCACCCATCATCCACTCCCGTCTTACTTCTGCATAACTTGTTGGTGTTTCAAATAAGCGCACAAACTCAACACGCGCTCCTTTATATTCATTTTGTCGATCACCTTTTGTTAGTGCCTCTTCCATTTTCTCGAAAATCCATACAACCATATTTTCAGCAGTTGTATTCATTGCTGGAAGTGTTTCATTTAAGTAACGATGATCTAAATATATTTCAATTTCATTTTTCCAAATTTCTTTTATATCACCAAAATCAATCGCTAGGCCAATTTCATTGACATAACCACTAATTCCGAAAATTACTTTATACGTATGTCCATGAAGGTTTTTACATTTCCCTTCATAACAGTGTAGATGATGTGCAGCATCAAACGTAAATTCTTTACTAACCATAACACGCTTATTATGATACTTCAGTTGCTTACACTCAATGTCTTGACCTATTTTTTGTAAATTTTCAACAATGCGAAATCCAAAGAAGTTTTGTGTCATTATGCTTTCGCTCCTTCACGCTCTTGTACATATTTATCAAGTCCTGCTTTACGAAGCTGACACGCTGGACATTCACCGCAACCATCACCAATAATCCCGTTATAACAAGTTAACGTTTTTTCACGGACAAATTCAAATGCCCCAAGTTCGTCTGCTAATTTCCACGTTTCCGCTTTATCAATCCACATAAGTGGTGTATGAATAACGAATGGATAATCCATCGATAAATTTAATGTAACGTTTAACGATTTCACAAACACATCACGGCAATCTGGATACCCGCTAAAGTCTGTTTCACACACACCTGTTACGATATGGCGTGCCCCTACTTGTTTAGCTAACACAGCCGCAAACGATAAAAACAATAAATTACGTCCATCCACAAATGTCGACGGCAACTCGCCATCTTCATGTGTTATTTCCATATCTGTACGCGTTAACGCATTAGGAGCAAGCTGATTTAACAGGCTCATATCAAGTACAGTATGTTTCACACCTAACTCTTTTGCGATTTCTGCTGCACAGTCAATTTCGAGCTTATGACGTTGATTATAATTAAATGTCACTGTTTCTACTTCTTCAAACTGTTCAAGCGCCCAAAATAAACATGTTGTACTATCTTGACCGCCACTAAAAACAACAACTGCTTTTTCCTTTTTCATTTCACTCATTCTCCTCTTTTTTCGATTACAAGAAGAAAGAGCGTTCTTGAACTGTCATACTAAAAAAACAAAACAATATCTAAAGAATATTGTTCTCTCCTTAGTTTTTTATAGAGGGAGTTCGCGAACCTCTCCCACGCTACGCATGGACTGTCTTCTTCAATTTTCATCTTTCATTGTAACATAGCGGATGTAAGAGTGGAAAACGTCTGTTTTTTCTATCTTTTCTAAAAATATTATTTTATTTTCCTTCATATTAATAGTATGATAATTCTATATATCACATCTTTCACTTCTCACTACAAGGAGGTTTTAAAGCTGAAGCTTTTTATTATGTACCTCTTCTTAAATATATTGTTTATTCTAGTTACAATGCTAATTTATCATTTATTTTGGAGTGAAAAAGGAAATCGCTCTCCGAAGCTCAATTCGCTTGTATTTGTCCTGTCTTGCAGCATTACCGCTATTGTTTGTATGTCGTTTGCTGCAAAAGTTGATTTCGGCTTTCAATTCGACTTCCGACATATTGTGCTAATTGTCGGAACTTTATCCGGTGGCCCAGTAGCAGGTGGTGCAATTTTTGGCGTTATGAATCTATATCGTTTTTTTATTGGCGGCAACGGTGTCATCCCTTCTTTTATTGCATCTATCGTTTTGTACATTTTTCTTATTACAACATACAAAACATATATAAGAGGAAAAATACGACCAAAAATGTATTTAGCTTTTTTTTACAGCCTGATTTATGGCCTAGTTTGGATTCCTTATTTTCTATCTATAGTTCCAAATCCGAAGAACTATCTACCTTATATCATTACATACGAATTATGCACCATCATAGGAACGATTTTAATTTTATACTTAATGGACGTATTACAATCGCAAGTTCGTCTTGCAAAAGAACTTGTGAACGCCGAGAAATTTCAATTGATTGGTGAGATGGCGGCTTCAATTTCACATGAAATTCGAAACCCTCTTACATCAACGAGAGGATTTCTTCAATTGCTACAATCGAAAAACTACACAGAACAAGACAAACTGTTGTACTTAGATATCGCTATACACGGTATTGATCAAGCTAACCATGTATTAACAGACTATTTAACATTTGCAAAACCAAGTATTGAAAAAATACAAACGTTACAGTTAGAAGAAGAATTACTTCATGTTCTTACGCTCATGACACCATTAGCGAACCTTTCTAACGTTCGTATTCATTATACGAAACAAAGTAAAATATTTTATATAACGGGAGAAAAACACAAGCTTAATCAATGTCTTTTAAACATTGTAAAAAATTGCATTGAAGCGATGCCAAACGGCGGAGACCTTACATTTACCTTAACACCCGCTCATAAACACATCCAATTACATATTCAAGATACCGGAATTGGTATGAACAATGAACAAATAAAACGCCTCGGTTCCCCTTTTTATTCTACAAAAGAAAAGGGAACAGGTCTTGGAATGATGGTTGTGTTTAGTGTCGTAAAAGCAATGAACGGAAAAATTAAAATATCTAGTAAGAAAAATGTTGGAACATCTTTCCTTCTTACATTTCCTTTAATAGAAAAAACGTGATGCAACTGCATCACGTTTTTTTCGTTTCATCCACAAGTTCCGCAAAAGTTTTCACTTTCCCATGTGGCTGCTGATGTTCTTTTCGCGCTTTCCATTGTCGTTCTTGCTCCCGTTTTTTATTTCCCATTATTTCAACTCCTTTTAAGATGTCCTTATATATGTTCCGACATATAAAGTAGGAATATACATACATGAAACGATACACAACTCATGGAAATTGAAATAACAGTGGTGCATGTCACCTGCCATCCTAAAAAACTTCCATCAGTGGAGAATGAAGCTCATTCCACTTGATGGAAGTTTCACTTTATCTTTGCAAAATTGAATGTTTCGCTTCTTTCAACTGTGTAAGATGACGTTGTTCATGTAAATCTAAGAATTGTACCCATTGATATAAATTAAGCTCATCAAATACAGGGTGTTTAAGCGATTTTTCAAATAATTCTTTTTCATTAACAATGCTATGAAGAACATGCAAGAGCTTTTCTCTTGAACTTTGCAGCAATTGAATCATTTGTGCTTTTTTCATTATCGTTTCTGTTGGTTGCATTTGCTGAGGGGCTTCTCTCTTTCTTGTTCGATCGAGTGTAAGTTGAAGGTCTTGTAGTGGAACAACTTTTCTTTCGTTTTTATGAAGTGCATATACAATTGCGGATGTAACAGATTGTTCAACTAGATGAAGGTGATGTAAAACTTGCATTATACTCCATTTATCGCGGCGTGGCTTCGTGTTAATTTCTGTATCTGTTAACATTTCAATTTCTGATAAAAGCATCTGTCTTGTAGACGACATTCCTCGTAACAACGTCTCCATATTCATATTTGCATAAGATTGCGCCATATTTCTCCCCCCTATTTGGTTAAAAAGTGGCGCTTCTTCAAAGAAACACCTCTTTTTAAATTATTCTAAATTTTCTTTTATTATCTCATTTTTCCAAACATGTGTCGATTGTAAATTCATAAAAAACAGTGTATATTTTTTACAATTTTGTGTCATCTACTTCATCTAACCATGCATGAATTTCATCGATGACACTCTTCACACATCCATCAGCAAACGGAGAGATTAAATTTGCCGTTTCAACTAATCGTAAAAATGATTTACTTCCGCCTTGACGACAAAGGTGAACATAATCTTCCCATGCTTCTTGACGATTCTCTCTAGAGCGTTTCCAAAATTGAAGTGCACAAATTTGTGCTAACGTATAATCAATATAATAAAATGGTGAATTATAAATATGCGCCTGACGTTGCCAAAAGCCTCCGCGCTCTAAATAATCATTTTCTTCATAATCACGGTGCGGTAAGTACTTTCTTTCAATCTCACGCCAAGCTGCTTTACGCTCAGCTGGTGATGCGTCTGGATGTTCATATACAAAATGCTGGAATTCATCAACAGATACACCATATGGTAAAAATAGTAAAGCCGAACTTAAGTGTGAGAAGTAATATTTCTCTGTATCTTCTTCAAAGAATAATTTCATCCACGGCCATGTGAAAAACTCCATGCTCATAGAATGAATTTCACATGCCTCATACGTCGGCCAATTATATTCTGGAATTTCATACTGGCGGCTTTCATATACTTGGAAAGCATGTCCTGCTTCGTGCGTTAACACATCAATATCACCAGACGTTCCATTAAAATTTGAGAAAATAAAAGGTGCTTTATAGTTTTCAATATATGTACAATAGCCTCCGCCAGCTTTTCCTTTTTTTGCAACAAGATCAAGTAAATTATTTTCTAACATAAAGTTAAAAAATTCATTTGTTTCTTCTGATAGTTCTTTATACATTGTTTTGCCGTGATTCACAATCCAATCAGCATCACCTTTTGGTACAGCGTTACCAGATGCGTATTCAAAGTTCTCATCATAATACGCAAGCTTCTCTACCCCAATGCGTGCCTTTTGCCTTTGTCTAAGCTCTGTTGCAACAGGAACAATATAATCAAGAACTTGCTTACGGAAATTTGCAACCATCTCTGCATTATAGTCAGTGCGATACATTCTTGCATAACCAAGTTCTACAAAATTGTTAAAGCCAAGTTTCTTCGCAATTGTCGTTCTTACTTTTACAAGTTCATCATAAATATGATCTAACTCTTCTTCATGCTCTGCTAAAAAACCGTAATATGCCTCACTTGCTTGTTTACGCATATTACGATTTGTATGCTGCATAAACGGGACAAGTTGTGATAATGTTCGCTCTTCTCCTTCAAATAAAATTTTAGCTGCCGCTAATAACTGCGTATATTGAGAAGATAATTTATTTTCTAACTGTAAATCTGCTACCACGTCATCGGAATATGTCTTCATTTCAGCCTCTGCAAGTGCAAAGAGCTGTGTACCATAATATTCTTCTAATTGTTTTCGAAATGGGGACTGTGTTAATGCCTCATAATACTTTGTTACATACCCTTTCACAATTGGAGAATATTCATCAAAGAAATCTTGTTCTTCTTTATAGAATTCATCTGTCGTATCTATACTGTGACGAATATAACATACGTTATACATAGTGCTGAAATCATTGCGAATTGCATTAATATGTGCAATTACTTTCTTTTGTTCTTCCACTGTTTTTACACTCTTGAACTGCTGCAAAGCTTCTGTAAATCTTTCTTTCACTTCATCCATATTTGGACGTTTGTACTCATAACTTTCAAATGCCATGTAAATAGCCCCTTTCTCTTCTAAAAAGCATTCTCGTACTATTATTCCATATCTTTTGCAAATCCCCTTTATTGAACAGCAGAATTCACCTACATATATTTTAAAATTCATACATTTTAATTTCAAACTTGAGATACATTGAAAATTCTATACTATTGTTCATTAAGTAAGAAATATGATACAACTAATCATCAGTGAAGGGCTTACCGCTCGCAAATAGCGGGATAAAGTGAAACTTCCATCAGTGGGGGCTTCATCCCCCACTAATGGTTAGTTGAACCAATCGGGCTTTTACGGGCAGTTATCCCTCACCTATCTTCTTCGATCTTCTCTGCATCTTGAGGTGGGGTCTTACTGCCCGCAAATAGCGGGATAAATAAAAAAACTTTGAACTATGCATTCAAAGCTTAGAAGACTTTTTACTATTTCTCATATTTCCCTATCTTCTTTAACAACGTTAATAGTTGATCTTTCTCATCCTTGTTTAACATATGGAATGATTCATGTATGACTTTTTCATGATTCGGAAAAATATTGGAAATCAATTGCAGCCCTGATTCAGTTAAATGAGCATAAATGACACGCCGATCATTTGGACAAGGCTTTCGCTCTACAAGTCCTTTTTTTTCTAATTTATCAACAACATACGTAATACTGCCGCTTGCAATTAAAATTCTTTCACCAATTTGTTGCAATGGTTGATCTCCCTTATGATATAACAGTTCTAGCACTGCAAACTCTGTTGGATTTAACCCGTTACTTTGAATAGATTTATTGGTAGTATCCATAACCGAACGGTGTACGCGCGATAAAGCGATAAATACTTTTAACGATTTGGAAACATTCTCTCTCTCATACTGAGATGTCATAACTCTTCAATCCTTTACTAAATTTCTTTTCAAATAGCAATATTATATCAAATTTCAAAAACACCGTCTTGTTTCAACGTATTACAATAAAAAATAATAAAAAAATATAAAAGCACTGCATATTTAAGAATGTTTATATATAATGAAAATAAAAACAGAAGGAGTTAGCAATTTTGAACGTAAAACTACGCAACACGCTTTTATATATTTTGCTTGTTATATTGCCAACTCTTTGTATTAGCGCTCTCTTTTTTTCATACCACAAATATACAATGCAGCGCGAAAATAAACAGGCAGCTCATACAGTCGGATTTTTATATAGAGACTATTTAGATCGTTATTTAGGGGAAGCAACATCTGCATTAGAAATGCTTGCTATGGTTATTAGCACAAAAACGAAGGATAGTAATCAAATCCAACAAGTCCTACAAAGTACAGATGAAAGAGACCCTCGCTATTCTGGTCTGTATTATGCGAATACAGATTATAAAATTACAGTAGCATCATCCAGTTTAAAAAAAAGCTTTGATATCGCCGATCGTTCTTATGCACAAGAGGCTTTGAAAAATAAACGGACCACGGTTTCATCTGCAATTACTGATCGTATTTCTGGACATCGAGTCATTGCGATTGCTACTCCTGTTCTCAAAAAGAATAAAGAGGTTTCCGGACTACTCATAGCAAGTTTACGATTTGACTATATTGCAGCATCTTTAAATGAAATCAAACCAAAATACCATTTTGAAGTGCTTGATAAGCAGGGAATTACATTTTTACAAGATGATAATCACAAATTTGCTCAAGAAAAAATACAAACAATTACTGTTCCATTAACAAGATTACCGTGGAGCGTTTCTATTTATCCGTTACCTATTCAACAAAATATTCTATACCAGAACGTCTTTACAGAATGTTTAATAACATTCTTTCTTATGAGTATTTTATTTTTAGTTGGAAAGTATATGCTTCTGAAAAGGCAAACAAAATTGGAAAGAAAACAAAATGAAGTACAAAAAATGGAATTAGTTGGCTCTCTTGCTGCAAGTACAGCTCACGAAATTCGTAATCCTCTTACAGGCATTAAAGGACTCGTCGCTCTTTTAAAAGAAAAACATACAAATGAACAAGACCAATTTTATTTCTCAATTATTGAACAAGAAATTGAGAGGATTAATGAAATTGCCAGTGAATTCCTTATCCTTGGAAAACCAACTGCTATTATTGAAAAAACATACGATTTAAGAAACATTGTAAAAGAAGTTTCGTTAATTATTCAATCTGAGGCAAATTTACATAACGTTCAAATTTCCATACATATGCCAGAAAATCCAATTCTTATTCGTTGCTCAAATGATCATATCAAACAAGTTATTTTAAATATTACAAAAAATGCTTTTGATGCAATGTCATTAGGTGATACATTGACAATTATAGCCGAAGCAAGCGGAAATACAGCTCAATTACGTATTATAGACACAGGGAAAGGAATTCCAGAACACATCCAAAAACATATTTTCCATCCATTTTTTACAAACAAAGATACAGGAACAGGACTAGGCCTTGTCGTATGCAAAAGAATCATTGAAATGTACAATGGTCAAATTACGATTAAAAGCAAAGAATATGTAGGAACAACTGTATGCATTACACTCCCGCTCCATTCACAATAATCATCCCTTTTTCCATACAGGGATGATTATTTCATAAATGCTGTAATAAACATTCTCCAAAACACATTCGATCTCACATTGTTTGACGTTTTAAAAACTGGCGTTTTTATCATTAAAAACCATTTCGATACTTTATTCTCTTTGTAACGTTGATATTTCATAATAAGCATGTCCAATTCTTGACTTACTTGAATTGTCTCTAGACTATTAAGTCCATTTATAAGCCCTAAATGAATCATTTCTTCGCGCTTCACATTAATATCGCGTAAAAGCTTGTCCAATGTAGATTTCCTTTTTGCTACAAACATACATATCCCCCTCGATATTCTTCGGTAATCTGTATTCCTTTCTTATTAAAAATGGAATTTTCTGTTTTTAATCCGTTAAGTGTGAACGTTCAGAAAATTAAACATTTTCTCCCTGTAATTTACAAATCTTTATCCTCACCTTGAGAATTATTACAAATTATTCTATCTTTGTAAATACATTCGCAATAATAGACATTTTTTTTGTTTTATTTTAGTTGAAACCCCTCTTAATTATAATTTTTCCTCTTTTTTACAATTACATTTTCGACATTTTATGCGGTTAAATTACTTCAAAACGTAAACGATAACAGTAGACTATCATTTATCCGGCTATTCGCGGGCAGGAAGACTCCCATCCCAAGACTATGAGAAATTAAAGAATATAAATGAGGAAACCATCAGCAGATGAGATCTCCTATCTACTGATGGTTTCCTCATTTAAACCGAAAATGAACAATCTCTCGTCTATTGATGGGTGTTTTGTATTATTAAGAAGGGAGAATCTTACATGCGAAAATATATTGCTATCTTTTTACTTACGGCGCTACTGCCAGTCATAACTTTTTCTGTACCGACCTACGCTCATACAAATAAAGTAGCAATTGTCATTGATGACTTTGGAAACAATATGAAGGGAACGGAAAAAATGTTATCTCTTCCTATTCCGTTAACCGTTGCAGTTATGCCATTTCTTCCATCCACAAAACAAGATGCAACATCAGCTCATCAAAAAGGACACGAAGTTATTATACATATGCCGATGGAGCCTGTAAAAGGAAAAAAAGAATGGCTTGGTCCAAAAGCTATTACAACAGACTTAAGTGATGATGAAATTAGAAGTCGCGTCAAACAAGCAATTAAAGAAGTTCCATTTGCAATTGGAATGAATAATCATATGGGTTCAAAAGCAA
Source organism: Bacillus sp. S2(2024) (assembly GCF_050474045.1). Classification (NCBI taxonomy): domain Bacteria; kingdom Bacillati; phylum Bacillota; class Bacilli; order Caryophanales; family Bacillaceae; genus Bacillus; species Bacillus sp. S2(2024). Next base: position 969,818 of record NZ_JBFLUS010000003.1, on the reverse strand, counting down.
CTGCTGATGAAAGAGTGATGCGTATTATACTATCCGTTTGTAAAGAACATGGTCTCTTTTATTTAGATAGTAAAACAAGCCCAAACAGCGTTGTAAAAAAAATTGCTGAAGAAATTGGTGTACCTACTGTAGAAAACAAGCTATTTTTTGATGATGTATATACTTCTTCTCACGTAACAAAACAAGCAAATTCTCTTTTGAAGAAAATAGAAAAAGAACCTGTTATGGTAGCTATTGGTCATGTTGGGCCACCAGGTGAAATTACCTCTTCCGTCATTCGGTCTTATATTCCGAAAATTCAAGAAAAGGCTGATTTCATCTTCTTATCTGATCTTGTATCACCAGCGCCACCTGTTTCTTCACAAAAATAGAGAGAGGCTTCTGCCTCTCTCTATTTCTAAATACGGTCTACATGACTGACTCGAAAACCTTTTTTTTCTAATCTTGCCACTAATGCTTCTAGCTCTTTTTGGTTTAAATCCTCTGTAAGATTAACAATAACACGCCTTATATATTGATCACCATTATCTAACGTAAATAAACCACCGATATTATAAGACTTTAATAATGTGCCAAGCTCTTTAATAATTCCTTTAGATTCATGCGTCGCTAACGTTAATATATACCCACCTGTATTCATTCCAAATGAGTCTTCAATTACATCAAAAATATTTGAATGTGTTAAAATGCCCACAAACTCATGGTAATCATTTAGTACAGCTAGAAATGGCAGTCGACGAATTGTATAAAAAGCTCGGAAGAAAGAATCACGCTCAAAAATAAATGCTTGCTCATTTTCCATTAGCTCCGAAACTTTTTCTTTGCTTCCTTCTTTCTCCCTACATTTATTCTCTAACATATCCGCTTTATAAATAATACCCTTGAAAGTCTTACTATCCTCTGTTAAGACAGGAATCGCTCTATATCCACAATGATCCATTATCTCTAACGCCCGTTCTACATCTTCATTCTCTGAGCAAGTCACAACCTGTTGCTTTGGAAGAAAATGATATTTAACTCGCAAAATACGTTCCTCCCCACATGACGACATGTAATCTATATATAATAAGGAGAGCCATATTTTATGAGTAAAAATTCATTTATAAAAACGCTTTCATTTTCAAAGTTTCTTTGTACCTTATCCCATCTCTCTTTAGGTATTTCTACCTAAAGAAGACTTTCAATTAAATAACTGAGCTTTTCGTTCCTTTAATCATTAACAGTTTCACATGATAATTCATTAAGTACTCTAATCCTTCTAACCATTTTTTTGTTTCTTCTGGCGTTGTTCCCCATACAATTAATCCGTAATTATGAACAAGCACAGCTCCTCCGCCCTCGGTAAAGCAAGGCACACTCTCTTCTAGCAAATTCGCAAATTTACTTTCATTTTCTACAATTGGAATTGTAATACCTGTAATGCCCTCCTTACCAAAAACACGTTCTACATTTCTTTGTTCAAACGTTACTTCTCCTTCTTTTCCATATAACTCAGACATTAAATGACTATCAACTGTTTGTACTTGTAAAATGCATTCTGCCTGACTTTTCTTATAAATATCTGCATGCATAAATGACTCTGAAGCTGGTTTCTCATCAATAGCAAATACTGGTTCACATGTACTATTGACTACAATAAAATCATCTTCCGCAAATAATCCTTTATCTTTCCCTTCTATATTAACTAAAAATGTAAGCGGATCTTTAGACGTACGCATTGATAAGCTAATTTTTGTCCCATAAAACCAATCACGAAGAGCCAATTCCATCTTAATATCCCGTAATTCTTTCCATTTCTTTAAAAATAATAACACATTGTCACCCCCGTATTGTTATCTTCTGTTTCTATGTAAAAGGCGATATTTTTTTGATAATTCGCAAAATTTAATTGAATTATCACATGAGAAACCTTTTTTGTCAATACGCTTTTGCCATGTTCCATAAACTTTATCCAAATAAAGAGAGCCCTGTTATAAGGCTCTTTTGTTCATCATAATTTGCAGCATGGCATTCTTCTCTTGTTCATTAATAATGCGTAGTTTTTGTAGTATATGTGCATATATTATTATCTTCTCACGCATTCTGTTACTCACCTCTTCTCCCTTCTTTCCCATAACCAACTTTTTTTCTGTTGGTAAATTATATGACGATCAAGAAAAAATGTGTCCTTTTTTTTTGCACATAGCCAACATTTTGCGAATGTTGTTTTTTTCCATATATATGCCTATACTAAACAATGTAATTCTAAATTAAAGTTGAGGGAAAAAATATGAACGTTGTTATTAGTACGTTAAACGCAAAGTACATTCATACAAATCTAGCAATTCGTTATATCAAAGCATATGCCCAGCCTGAATTTGATTTAGAAATGGCTGAATATACGATTAACGATCCTGCCATGAATATTGTTACTGATTTGCATAAGCGTAAACCTGATGTAATAGGATTTAGCTGTTATATTTGGAACATCGAAGAAACAATTGAAGTCATTCAAATGCTCAAGAAGATTAATCCAAATCTTATCATTTTTGTCGGTGGTCCAGAAGTTACATATGATGTGACAGATTGGCTAAAACGTGTTCCAGAAATCGATTTTATTATTATTGGTGAAGGAGAAATTGCTGTAAAAAATCTTCTATTTGAAATACAAGGTGCACAGCAATTTGAAAAGCTTGACGGTATCGGATTTATAAAAGCTGATGGTACCCATGTAATAAAACCGCAACGTGAGAAGCTAAACTTAAAAGAATTACCATCACCATATCGTTTTCCGGAAGATATTCCACATTTAAGTAAACGCATTACCTATATTGAGACAAGTCGTGGTTGTCCGTTTAGCTGTCAATTTTGTTTGTCTTCTATTGAGGTTGGCGTTCGTTATTTTGATCGCGAACGTATTAAAGAGGATATTCGCTACTTAATGAAGAATGGTGCACGTATTATAAAATTCGTCGATCGTACTTTTAACATTAGCCGTAGCTATGCCATGGAGATGTTTCAATTTTTAATTGATGAACATGTACCTGGAACCGTATTTCAATTTGAAATTACAGCCGATATTATGAGGCCTGAGGTTATTGAATTTTTAAATACACATGCCCCTGCTGGTTTGTTCCGATTTGAAATTGGTGTACAATCTACAAACGATCAAACAAACGACCTTGTAAAACGACGTCAAAACTTCGAAAAACTGACGAGAACAGTTACAATGGTTCGTGATGGACAAAAAATCGCACAACATTTAGACTTAATTGCCGGACTGCCCGAAGAAGACTATCAATCATTTAGAAAAACATTTAATGATGTCTTTGCTTTAAGACCAGAAGAATTACAACTTGGCTTTTTAAAACTGCTGCGTGGTACAGGCCTTCGAATTCAAGCAAATGATTATCAATATGTATACATGAATCAGGCACCATACGAAATGCTTGCAAATAATGTCCTATCATTTGATGAAATTATTCAAATCAAACAAGTTGAAGATGTATTAGAAAAATATTGGAATGCCCATCGTATGGATAACGCTGTGTCATATGTCATATCTCATACATTTGATACACCTTTTGATTTCTTCCAAGAATTTGGAACTTATTGGGATACACAAGGATGGAGCAGAATTGGACACCAACTAGAAGATTTATTCCAACGTCTGTATCAATTTTTAAAATCAAGAAAAACGACACAACTTCATACGATTAAAGCGTTATTGACAGTTGATTATTTACAAAATCATAAATATCGTCCTCGTAAATCATGGATAACGGAACAAAGAAAAAAAGAGGAAATAAATTCCTACTACAAAATAATTATGGAACGTCCGAACATACTAGGGGACGAATTTGCCGCCCTTCAATTGACAGAAAAAGACTTGTATAAACGCACAATTGTAGAGTATATACCATTTGACTATCATCATTACATGAAGCATAGTGAAATGATTTCAAAACCTTCCATCCTTGTTGCCTACTACAATCCAAAAACGACACAATGTGAATTATATGCAACAAATGTGAGCTGATTAACAGAACTTACATAATTTCACAAGAAAAACAGGGGCTTTCATTCATACCGAAAGCCCCTGTTTTTCTAACTAATAGTCCAGCGAATACCCGCTCTCTTTACCTCTTCTTCAAAGCTATGTGGCATGCTTTTATCACAAATGACATGATGTATATCTAAAAATTCAGAAATACGATAATTCCCTCTTATTCCCAGCTTTGTATGATCGCATAAAATAAATGTTTCTTCTGATTGTCGAATCATAGCTTCTGATAACTTCGCTTTCTCTAATTCAAAGCTTGAAACTCCGAAAGTAGGCAGAAGTCCATCAATTGAAATGAATGCTTTATCAAAGTGAAATTGCTGAATGGCTTGTTGAGAAATAGACCCTGATACCCTGCAATGCTTGGGAGTCACTTTTCCACCAATAAACAACAATTGACCATCAAATATTTTTTTATTAATAGAAGAGATTAATTGCGTTGCAACAGGAAATGAGCTCGTAATAACAGTTAAATTTTTCCGATGAATGAGATATGGTACCATTTGTAGTGGCGTACTGCCGTCATCAATAACAATCACATCGCCATCTTCTACAAAAGTTGCTGCTTTATAACCGATACGTTTTTTTTCTGCTATACACAACATTTCTCTTTCTAGCATCGGAGGCTCTATTCCAGTAACAGGAAGAACAACTGCTCCCCCGTATACTTTCTTTAATTTCTTCTCACGATCTAAGTCTTCTAAATATCTACGAATTGTCTCTGTAGATACTGAAAATTCTTTTGCAAGTTCTGACACCTTTACTTTTCCTCTTAACTCTACTTGTTCAATAATGCTCCGCTTACGGTCTTCTCCGACAACAGACATGACTTCACCTCCAGTTATACAAATTCATATTTCTCTTCTATTGTTTTCTTATGTACAACCTCAATATAAACGTAAAGTGTAAAACCCATATTAAACAAAGATTAATCTTTTGTTTAATGTGGATTTTTGTGTAATACATTGGTACTTCTATGTTTTCTCCCTCTTTTTCGCCTACGATATAATAATAAATTTACAATTAATTAAAAAATCTATAAAAAATCCCACAAAAAAAGAGACGTTTATAAAAAACGCCTCAGTTTTTCTTGCCTTTTTTCGAATTGCGATTTGCATATTTTGCAACATCTTCATTCTCGTACTCGACTGCAAATTCCGCATCCGGCAAGCTTTCTTTTGGAGTTTGATTGTTTCTTGCAGCTGCGTTACGACTTACCTTTCGTTTTACCATACGAAACACTCCTTAATCCTTTATATAAAACCAACGCTTACAGTACTAATATGGACATTGAAACTCCACTCTATAGATGGTAACTGTTAACAAGTTGCGAATATGCAATGTGAGGAAATGCTATAAATTAGGAAGGTATATATGCCTTTCACTTTCATAAACAAGGAGCGGTAAATGTGAAGAGAAACCAACCAATCGACTCTCCGATTCTTGATGAAACAATTCCGCATCAAATGAATTTTCCTTCCTTTAAAGGAACTGGTATCACGATGCAACCGCCATTCACCAATGAGTATGGCGTGATTATTGGCGATAGCCAATATAATTCAGAAAATAGCCCCCTGAATCAGTGGAGTGATGATATTGATCCTGCTATTATGGCTGGAGACCAATGGGTACATCCAACAAATGATATCGGCTGGATTTCTGAAGAAAATCAAGAATTACTGCAAAAGAACAATAATGATTCAGAAGAAACTTTTATGCATCCGCAGTTTGGTATTAACGATTAATACAAAAATGGCTGTTTCCAAAAGATTAGTAAATACCAATCTTTTTGGAAACAGCCCCTTCTTTTTATATAAATTAAATTGATTTTTGTACTTGGGCATAAAGTGAAACTTCCATCGGTGTAGATCTTACTTCCCGCGAATAGTGAGATAAAAACATTTACACAAGTATTCTTTTCTGAGAAAAAAATATTTGTGTAAAAATAATAAAACTGTCCAAAAATGATACTTTTGGAACAGCTTCTTCTTATCCAATAATAATCCGTTCTTTCGGATACCTATATCGGGGTGGTCTCTCTTTTCCGCCAATTACAAATATGAACGTTAAAATACCAATCCGCCCGATAAACATGAGTGCCATCAATACAATTTTCCCAGTTGTTGTAAGTTCTGGTGTTATTCCAGTCGATAAACCAACTGTGCCAAATGCTGAACATACTTCTACAACAAGGTTCATTAATGGAAATGGTTCCGTTATACATAAAACAAATAGTGCTACGGCACATAGCAAAGCACCCATCAATGTAACAGCAAATGCTTTTACAATATCTTCTTCGTGTAATTGCCTTCCAAATACTCGCACACTTTTACCGCCTTTTGCAAAGGAATACAATACGAGGATACTAACAGCAAATGTCGTAGTACGAATGCCACCGCCAACAGAGCTTGGGGAAGCTCCAATAAACATTAATATACTCATAAAGAAAAGTGTCGGAGGCGAAAATTCTTGAATATCCATCGTTGCTAAGCCGCCACTTCTTGTTGTAACTGATTGAAACAATGTATAAAACAACATTTCATCCCATGATTTCCCGTGTAAAAAATGATTCCACTCTAACAGAAAAATAACGATTGTTCCAACAACCACTAAAGTAAAGAACGTTGTCGTTGTGAGTTTTGTAAATAATGAAAACCGAAATAATTCATGTTTCTTTTTACCTATATATTGCTTGACTTCAATCAATACCGGAAAACCAATTGCCCCTAAAATAATAAGAAGCATATGAATAATTTGTACGATATAATCTTCTTGATACGGTACAAGCGATTGTCCCGTCAAATCAAATCCGCCATTCGTTGTAGCACTAACAGCTGCAAAAAAACCATGAAAATAAGCTTCCTTCCAAGTAGGGAAGTAGTTTAAAAATCTTGTTCCTAATAACAGTGCACCAATTACTTCAATTGAAACAATTAATATTAAAATAGAGCGCATTAAATGAACAAGTCCAGCTAAACTCCATTGATTTTGATCTGCCATAATTAGGCGCCGCTGCTGCAGGCCTATTTTCTTTCCTGTGATCATCCAAACAAACGTACCAAGCGCCATAATACCAAGGCCACCTAATTGTAAAATAAGCGCCAATATAACAATACCTGCTGTAGTAAATGTATCTGGAATCGACACAACGGATAAACCTGTTACACTTACTGCACTAACAGATGTAAATAAAGCATCAATAAATGTCCACTTAACTCCTGGCTTTATAACAAATGGCATGCTTAATAATATAACAGACACAATAACAGCAATACCATAAAATAAAACGATGAGCTGTACCGGCCTTAAATGTTGTAGCAATTTCCTAATAGCTTTCATTCCATCACTTCTTTAACTTTTTTTACGACGAAATATTTCGAAATCCGAACTACTGCCATGTGCAAATAATTCTTGAAATATTTTTGCAAATACCATACCATAGACGGTACCATTCCCGCCATAAGTTAATGCATAATAGAGATTTGCAATTGATTCATCCTCTTTCAAAATGGGCATTCCGTCATGAGTTCCGCCAAATATTGCTGCCCAATAATATTCTGCTTGTACATGTTTCAACTGTGGAAATAATTTTGATGTTATTTGAACAAGAAGATTTCTTTTATGTAGTAGGTGTGTGTCACCATATTTTTGTAACATCATCGGTTCATCTAAGCCACCGATTATAATTCGATTCTTATACGTGCGGCAATATAAATACGGACGCGCAGTTTCCCAAATTAACGACTGCTCGTACCATCCATCAAAATTTGGTTGTTCATTTGTGACAATTGCATAAGAAGTTGCCAAAGTTGCATTTGCTTCTTTTTTTATTTGTTGCGTTTCGTATCCTGTAGCTATAATAACCGCTTTACATATAATTTTCTTTCCATTTTTAGTATAACAGATTGTATCTTTATGAACAGATTTAATATGAATAATCTCTGTATCTTCAAAAATAGCCGCTCCATTCTTTTGCGCTTTATGAATAAGAGCATGTGTTAACACATACGGATTCACTTCCGCATCTCCTCTTGTGTATAAAGCAGCTGGTTTTGTAAATGAATAACGTTTCGTTATATCTTCTTCTGTAAAAAACTCAACAGGAAAATCATAATATCTTAAGGTTTCATACTCTTTTCTTAGAAATGAAACATCATCTTTATCACTTGCATAATATAAGCTTCCTCTACGAATAAATTCAGGATCTATATCGAGTTTTGTTACTACTTGCTCCAAAGTATCCAGCGCATCATAACATAAACGATATGCTCGAACTCCTTTTTCTTCACCAAATCTACGCACAAACGAAGTTAATGATTTATCTTGAGTGTATTGTAACAACCCTGTATTCGCAAGCGTACTTCCGCTTGCAACTTTCCCTTTATCTACAACTGTCACATGTAGTCCAATTGCCGATAACATATATGCAAGTTGAGCACCCCCTTGACCACTTCCAATAATAAGCACATCACATATCATATCATTTTCCAAATTTTCATAACAAGGTATAGAAATCCCTTCATCCCAAAACAATTTTCCAAGTAGCAGTTCCATCAAATCTCTCCTAAAATAAGTTTATCTTTCTTTATCCCATTATTTTTCGTTATTTTCCATAAAAAAATCCAGCTAGTTTTCACTAGCCGGATTATACTATCATGCTTTAGCAGTGGGATTTTCCACTTCTCTCAATGCAAAATCACCCGTACTCAACTAACTATTAGTGGGAAAAATCATCCACTAATAGCAGTTTCGCTTTACTTTGAACGTTCCTCAAGCCAGTTACCAATTGTCGGATACGTTTGTTTCACTGCTGTTCCTCCGTATACAATTGACATATGCCCTGTCGGAATACACACATATTGCTTATCCACACTAGAAATATGATCTAACAATGCTTCCACTTGACATGGGAGTGCAATATGATCGCGTTTAGCAGAAATGTTCAATACATTTGCCTTAATATTTTCTAATTTCACTTGTTGGCCGCGAATGACAAGTTCCCCTTTTACTAACTTATTTTTTTGGTAGAACTCACGAATCCATTGGCGATATGCTTCTCCTGGAAACGGAATTCCATCCGCAACCCATTTTTGAACTAATCTCCAACTTTCTACAAACTGTTCATTTTCTGAGCGATCAAGAAGCGCTACATATGGGCCTACAAAATTGGAAATTGGTTTTAACATTTTATTTCCGAAATCAATCATTTCTGGAGGAATATTCCCAAATGTATCAACTGCTTTATCTAAATTAAAATATTTTTCATCTAATAATGGTCCATATAAACCTGTATCCGAGAAGTCAAACGGGCTCGTCATGAAAATTAAATTACGAATTGGCATATGCGGATGAAGGGCAGCATAAATAGAAGTTAAAGTTCCGCCCATGCAATAACCAAGAAGAGAAATCTCTTCCGCATTTGCTGTGCGCAATACTTTTTTTACAGCTTTTGCAATGTAATCAAGAACAAAATCATCAAATTTCAAATGACTATCTTCTAAACCAAATGTTCCCCAATCTAGCATATACACATCAAAGCCACGGTCTACTAAATATTCCACTAAACTATTCCCTGGTGTTAAATCCATAATATACGGTTTATTAATAAGAGCATAAATTAACAAAATAGGAACAGAATGTGTTTTTTCTTGTTTTGGAATGTAACGATATAACTTCGTCTTGTTTTTCGTCCAAATAACCTCTTTCGGTGTTAAGCCCACTTGCGGCTCCGGTTCACGAAGTAACACTTCACTTGCTCGTTTAAAGCGTCGATATGCTTTTCGATATTCCTCTGGATATAACTCTAATTGTTTTTCCCATTCCGCTCTTAATGTTGTCATTTTTACAACTCCTTTATTTTCATTTCTTTTAGAAAGAAAGAAGTGCATACCTATCATAGACATGCACTTCTTTGTTGTTAGATTACATATATAAACCGCCGTTAATATTTAATTGCTGTCCTGTAATGTATGCACCATCGCGGCATAAATATACAACACCTTTTGCAATTTCATCTGCTTGACCGAAACGTTTCTTCGGAATTTTCGCTACGATTTGCTCACGAACATTTTCCGGAACTTCTGCTACCATCTCCGTATCAATAAAGCCTGGACAAATCGCATTTACTGTTACATTTGTTCTTGCAAGTTCTAATGCTAAAGATTTTGTGAACCCAATCATACCAGCTTTTGCAGCTGAATAGTTCGTCTGCCCAAAGCCACCAGCTTGCCCAATAATAGAAGAAATACTAATAATTCGTCCTTCTTCTGCTTCTGTTATGTATGGAAGTACAGCACTTGTTGTATTAAATACGCTGCTTAAATTTACATCGATAACGCGATCCCAATCTTCACGGTTTAACTTTTTAAATGTACGATCTCTCGTAATACCAGCATTGTTAACTAAAATGTCCACTTTACCAAAATGTTGTACTGTTTCTTCTACAAGACGCTTCGCATCTTCTAATTTAGAAACATCCGCTTGACAAGCATATACATCATGGCCATCTTTTGCTAGCTCATTCACAAGGTTCTCAGCAGCGTCTTTACTGCTATTGTAGTTAATCACTACTTTTGCACCTTCTTGTGCTAGTGCTACTGTAATTGCTTTTCCAATTCCCTTTGCTCCACCTGTTACGATTGCTACTTTTCCATGTAATTGAGCCATTTTTGCTCCCCCTTTGTTATAATTCGCGGCCACATGATGGATGAACTTTTCCTAGACGTCCACCGCAATGAATAGACACATTTATAAATGATATACCGCGCTAGAAAGAGGTTCTCCCTTCCTCTTTCTGAACGAGTATATATTTAACGAAATTATTTTTTATTATCATTTTTCGCTTGTACTGCTTGTACTGCTGGTACTTGTAATTTTTCTAATACTTTATTTTGTTTTTCTAACAATTCCAAAATTTTATCTAATTTATTTTCTAGTGTATGAATATCTTGTTTTACTTTTGTTACATCACGCTTTATTGTAGGAGATTGTCCAAGAGACTCTATCTTTTCATCCAAAAACTCTTCGATATTATCAACTTTGTTTTCTAAATTGATCACAAGAGAAGCAACTCTGGCGATATCTTCTTGCGTTGGGATATTCACTTTCTCTAAATACCCCTTCGTTGCATCATTCATCATCTTTTGATAAAACAAATTCAAATCTAGAACGCTTCCCATCCATGCAGAATATTCTTCTGTCTTGACTGTTTCATTGAGCGTCTTTCCCCAAAACTTTTCTGTCTGTTCGTAAACTTCTTTCCAAGCTTGTAATGGATCGAGTTTTTGTTCAATCACTTCTCCTACACTCCTTCATTTAGTTATTGAAACAATTCAATCTATTCACTATTTTCTAATATTCTGACTAAAAGTTCAAGTGTGTATTTAATTTTTTATTTTCTAAAAACACATTGACAAAAAATACAGATAGGTGTAAATTGCACATATAAGAAAAAAATTCCATCTAACTGATTCATGAGGTGATGCACAATCATGCTACAAAATGAACCAGAAAAAAAAGAAAGTTTGGACACAACCCAAACGAAACAACCAAACTCCATGCCAAAAAACTTCTTAGTTCCATTCTTACTTCTCTGTCTTAAAGACTGGAGTCTTCACGGTTACAAACTCATTCAAATGCTAATGGATATTGGCTTTTCTTCTATTGATCAAGGCAATGTATATAGGACTTTACGCAAACTAGAAAAAGAAAACCTCATATCTTCTACTTGGGATACAAGTGAAGGGGGGCCAGCAAAACGGATTTATTCTTTAACGGAATATGGAGAGGAATATTTAACATCTTGCGCTAGTTCATTTGAACAATACCAAAAAATGCTTCGTACGTTTTTTAACCTGTACACAAATGCATTCTTCCCATTTTCAACTGTTCCAACAAAGGATGAGAAATCTTCATCCTCTTTTGGTGACACAGCAGATTAATCTGCGTTCACAATATGTAAAAAATTTATTTGGGGGTCAAGTCATGGAAACGAAACCACACGAACTTGTTGATGCATTCTGGAAAAATTGGTCACACTCTCTTTCCCTTTTTTCTTCAGCGGGAAAACAAATGGAACAACTTACATTAGAAACGTTGAAACATCAGCAGGAAGCTTTGCATAAATTAACAGAAAGTACACAAGAAATCGAAAAAGAACTTCAACAATTTTCATCACAAGCAAGCGCGCAATATAGTGAATATGTAAAACAATTTGCTGGGCATTCCTTTAATGAACAAATTGATGACTGGCAAGAAAAATGGAATGAACTTTCTAACCATATGCACCAACTTACTGTGTCTCCAACAAAAGCATCTTTATCTTTACTTTCACAAACAAGCGAGCAATTCGAAGAAGCAGTCAAACAATTAATTAGCCAGCAACAACAACAACGTCAAGAGGTTCAAAAACAATTAGAAAGTTTTTTAGAAGAATTCAAATCCATGCAACTAGACCTCGTAAAAAAGTTCGAGGAAAACTCAAACAATCTATTTACTTCCATGAAATAAGAAAAATGTGGAAACTCACTGCAAAAAATACTCGTCTCTTTCTTTCTCCCATTACATCAGGAGCACTCCCATTTTTCAACATGGAAAAGAAGGAGGAAGAAATGAATCTTTTTCAAGAAGCGGAATCTGTCCCTGAGCTGTATTATGATGAGATTCACATTGGTGATCAAGCTTCTTTAACAAAAACGATTTTAGACGAAGATATTCTTGCTTTCGCAAAACTTACGGGCGATGTAAATCCAATTCATATACTTGATTCTTTTGCAAAAACAACGATGTTTAAAGAACGCATCGCTCATGGTATGCTCGTATCTAGCTTTATTTCAACAATACTTGGAACAAAGCTTCCAGGAAAAAATACCATTTATTTATCTCAAAATATGGCATTTCGGGCTCCAGTAAAAATTGGAGATACATTACGTGTTGTCGCTGAAGTAATTGAAAAACGCGATGACAAAAGAATCATCACGTTACAAACAAATGTATATAATCAATACGATAAAGTTGTTGTTGAAGGTACAGCAACTGTCATGAAAAAAGAGTAGCGCTGCTACTCTTTTTCATTTCATCCAAGAACTGTTAGTATGACCGATTACTTCCGCGTATGAGTGAAAACAGAACACAAACAATAAGATTATCAGCTACCATAAGCTGAAAATAAGAAAAGGGGTATAACTCATATGGCAAAAACAAATAAACTACTTGTCCCTGGCGCTGAACAAGCACTAGAGCAATTTAAGTATGAAATAGCTCAAGAATTTGGCGTGAATTTAGGCTCTAACACAGCTTCCCGCTCTAACGGATCTGTTGGCGGTGAAGTAACAAAACGTCTCGTTTCACTTGCACAACAACAATTACGTGGATAATTAAATAAATAATGGATTTGAGGCAGATATTCTCTGCCTCTTTTCTTTTCTAATCTTCACAACAATATAATCTTTTTTTCTTTTCTTTGCTGTGTTAATTTTAAGCATAATAGAACAAGCACCATTAATAACGAGCGTTCTTGAAGTATTTTCTGCCTTCGGAACTGTCGGACTTACGATGGGACTCACAACAAAACTAACCATAATTGGAAAAATGAGTCCTCTTACATTCACCTTTTCCTTTGCCCATAGAAAGCGTACAAATATTAAATATCCAAACGAAGACCTTTTTACGGGTTGACAAACATTAACAGCTCTCGTATATTATAAGTAACAGCATATTTCCAAAGGGGAGTAGCGTCGGAGAAAATATTCTCTGAAACAAAGTCGTCATTACGTGGAACTATGTTCCTCCGGCTTTGTTGGCATATTTTATTACATATGTCTAGCAAGACCTTTGCCTATCAACGGCAAAGGTCTTTTTTGCATTCTTTTCTAAATTCCTTCTCCGTTGATAGAGCTTATTTTGGGGAAGCTAAACAAGGGGGAATTTTCTTCTTTTGTTTAGCACCTATACAAAAGAGAGGAGAATGGAAATGGATTTATCTTTATTATTGGAGTATGGTTGGGTATTACTTATTTTAGTTGTTTTGGAGGGAATTTTAGCAGCAGATAACGCGCTTGTCCTTGCAATTATGGTAAAGCATTTACCGGAAGAAAAACGTAAAAAAGCTTTATTTTATGGGCTTGCAGGAGCCTTTGTATTTCGCTTCGGATCGCTGTTTATGATTTCATTTCTTGTCGATGTATGGCAAGTACAAGCGATTGGTGCTGTCTATTTAATGTTTATTGCTGTTAACCATCTTGTAAAAACTTATGTAAAAAAGAATGGAACGAACGAAGAAACAGAGAAAAAAGAGACAGAGAAAAAACAAGAAAACTTTTGGTGGACTGTATTTAAAGTAGAGGTTGCTGATATTGCGTTTGCTGTTGACTCTATTTTAGCAGCTGTTGCATTAGCTGTGACATTACCGGAAACAAATCTTGGTACGATCGGTAGCCTCGATACAGCACAGTTTTTCGTTATTTTCGCAGGTGGTATGATTGGATTAATCATTATGCGCTTTGCTGCATCTGCTTTCGTAAACTTACTGAAACGTAAACCTGGGTTGGAAACTGCAGCATTCATGATTGTAGGCTGGGTTGGTGTGAAATTAGCAGTTCATACGTTAGCTCATCCTGCATTAGGCGTGATTCCACATGGATTCCCAGAATCAGCTACTTGGAAAATTACATTTTGGATTGTATTGCTTGCAATTGGTGCAGGTGGTTGGTTCTTATCAAAAGAAACAACACCAAATGTACAACAAGGTTCGAGAAAATATAAAGAAAAAGCGCTGTAATTTCAGCGCTTTTTCTTTTTCTTCAAACATAGACAATCTTCCTTATTCATCTTAAATTCAATATATTATATAACACAAATGTTAGCGCTCCCAACGTAAAACATGTCCTTTTTGTGAAATATTGCACAAACTTATTGAAAGTATAAACAAATACGTGTACTTTATTCATATCAAGAGTATTTATAAACGATATATTAAAGGAGCGTAATGACTTATGCTAGAACAAGGAGTAGCTTACCTTGTGCAGCTTGCGAAGAAGAAGAAGCATATGCTAGATAACAATCCAATGCAATATTTTCTTCGCGCTGCACTTGCTGGTATCTATATTGGTTTTGTTATTGTACTATGTTTTAAATTAGGGAATTTCTTTCATGATGCACATTCACCTGCCACATATTTAGCATCTTCTATGTTTTTTGGAATCGCACTCATTTTAATTCTTTATGGCGGCGCTGAATTATTTACAGGAAATACAATGTATTTCACAGTCGCGACTTTGCGAAAAGAGACAACAATTGGTGATACATTACGTAACTGGGGTGCTTGTTATGCAGGTAACTTAGTAGGGGCAATATTTTTCGCAGCACTCTTCTATGCGACTGGTATTTTTGAAACGATTAGTCACAATCACTTATTAAATGAAGTTGTCGGAACAAAGATGGGCGCCTCAACAATGCACTTATTGTTTAAAGGTATTTTATGTAACTGGCTCGTTTGTCTTGCATGTTTCCTTCCTTCTCAAGTAAAGGGAGATACAGCAAAAATCCTTACGATAATGCTTATTGTCTTTACATTTTTCTTATCTGGATATGAACATAGCATCGCAAATTTATCACTATTTGCACTTTCTTTAGTATCACCACACCCTGATACAATTTCTGTTGCAGGTGCAATTCATAACTTAATTCCAGTTACAATTGGAAATATTATTGGTGGATCTGTATTTGTTGGTATGGTATATCATTATTTAACTATAACAAAAAACAAACCAGAATCTACAGAAGATAAAATCGTTTCCTCACAAACTGAAGAAATCATTCCATTACAAGCGCATGCAAAATAAAGTGAAACTTCCTTCTGGGAGCGTTTTTTTCCCAGAAGGTTAGTTGAACCAATCGGGCCCTTACAGACGGTTTGGCTCTCTTCCTTGCCTTACTTCTTACCGACTGTTTGGGCGGGATAGCATCAAAAATCTGCATTCCAAGAAATTTGGAATGCAGATTTTTTAATAACTTCCAACACATTTGATTATAATAGATGAAGAAATTTCTCCGGACACCTTTCCTTTTTGTATCCGATTTAACATATAATATTGTCCTATCGTATCATTCGTATGAAGATGAATTTCCTCGACATGTAATCCTTCCTTACAAAAGACATCTATAAAATACAAGCCATTTCTCTGCCGCAATCCCATATTATAATCAAGCGATAACGTATGTACATTATTATTCCGAATGAGCTCCAGCGTCTGTTCGACCGATGTTGCTAATATAAAACCTGCTGGGCAAGATCTTTGATCATCCATATATACATTCATTTCATCTCCTCCTCTACACATATATACTGTATGCACATATTGTTCCAAGTGCAATGAACGGCGCAAAAGGAAGCGGTTGCTTATAAGTCATGCATCGAAAAGCAATAGAAATAGTAAAAAAGCAAATACCAAACAATGAAGAAAAACAAAGTGATAGTAATATAGTTTTTGTCCCAACTACAAATCCAAGTAAAATGAGTAGTTTTACATCACCGCCGCCAATACCTGCTGGACAAATTACCTGAATGATATATAAGAGTCCAAACATAACTGCTGCTCCTAATAGTCCATCCCACCATAGTGAAGGTGAGATAAAAAAACGCTCTATTACAAATAGCCCTGCAAAAAAGAATAAGATCCGATTTGGAATTACCATATAGAGAAGGTCTGTAATTGTAACAATGAAAAGAAGTGATAATAGAGTCCAAACGATAATAAGCTGCTCATTAGGACCGATAAAAAGTGCTGTAAGGAGAAACCCTATACCTGCAATACCTTCAAAAAGTGGATGAAAAGGTGAAATTTTTATATTACAGTTTGTGCACCTTCCTTTTTGTATACAAAATGATAAAATGGGAATCAGCTCTTTTACTTGTAATACATGATGACAATGCAAACAGTGTGAGCGCGGTTTTATAATAGAAGAACCGAGTGGAATACGGCAGGCAACAACTTGATAGAAAGAGCCTAATATCAAACCAGTGAAAAAAGCATACACATAAAATAGCATTTCACCATCTCCTTTCGGCCTAGTATAACAAGAAAATTTAATATGCTGTATTCCCTAAAATTCACTTTTCCTAATCAAAAAAACAGGCCTTTACTAGGCCTGTTTTTCTATTTATACAACAAAATAAAATGCTTTTAACGGTCCATGTACACCAACAACAAGGTTCATTTCAATGTCAGCAGAGTTACTTGGTCCTGTAATAAAGTTGATACAAGAAGCTGGTGCTTCTCCATTTTCTACACGTGTATTTAAATCTCGCACTGCTTGTGTAATACGCGGCACTAATGTTTCACGTGGAATAATAGCTACGTAAATAGTCGGTAAGAAGTGTAGTGAACGCCCTCTTCCTTTATGACTTTGTACTACAATTGTACCAGATTCCGCTAACGTATAATCACTAAACGAAATTCCGATATTTGCTTGTTCCGCTAACTTCATGTTTTCATCTTTCTTCTCTGGATCCCAAGTATTTACTTCTACGTTTTCGCCTGGAAGTTCCGCTCCAAATAGCTCTTGTAATCCATACTCTTCAAAACGCTCATCTTGAGATAACATAATTGGCCCGCCGCCATTTTCTGAGATAACTTTCTTGATTGCTGCACTTAATTCATCTCTATTCGTTTCAATGACAGTTGTATGAATGTTGTTACATTGTTTCTTAAATACTTCTAACAGTTCTTCTTGCGAGTAATCATTTAGCGTTTCTACATTTACATTATTTTTCCATTCAGGGCGCTGTACCCCTTCTGTTTTGCGTTCACGTCCAAGCTGTTTTGCGATATTCTCTAAAAATGAATCACGATTTTGAATCGTTCCTGCCATTAGTTATTCCCGCCTTTCTTATGCTCTTTATACCAATCACGGAACCTTTCTTTGCTTGGAGCTGGGAATTCACGAATCTCCGTCCAATTTTTAAGCGGTCCCACACCTTTAGAAACGCGGTTTCCAGATGTGAATGGGCTCATTGCAGCTGGCGCCATTTTAGATCCCATTTTGTATAAAGCAGCAGAAGAGGCCCCCATACTAAACATCTTCATCGCAAGTTTTTCTGCAAGCGGTGCACGTCCTTCTTTTTCCACAATGACTTGACGATGTTTTAATAACAAGTCATGTAATGGAATTTTTACCGGACAAGCTTCTGTACATGCTCCACATAAACTAGATGCATATGGAAGTTCTTTATAATCATCATATCCACCTAAAAGTGGTGTTAATACCGCACCAATTGGTCCAGGATAAATGGATCCGTAAGAGTGACCGCCAACATGACGATATACAGGACATACATTGATACATGCCGCACAGCGAATACATTGCAGCACTTGACGGAATTCAGAACCTAAAATTTCAGAACGGCCATTATCTACAACAACTAAATGGAACTCTTCTGGTCCATCTACTTCGTCTTCTTGAATTGGTCCTGCTACTGTTACATAACTTGTTAGCTTCTGACCAACAGCACTACGGCAAAGTAAACCAACAAGAACATCTAGCTCTTCCATTGTTGGAACCATACGTTCCATACCCATTACCGCAATTTGCGTTTTCGGAATAGACATTACAAGGTCTGCGTTACCTTCATTTGTTACTAAGCAAAGAGAGCCTGTGTTAGCAACTGCAAAGTTACATCCTGTTATGCCAATTTCTGCATCCATAAATTTTTCACGAAGAATTTTACGAACGAATTTCGTCATTTCATACGGATCATCAGAGTTTTCATATCCTAATTTTTCTTTAAACACACCTTGAATTTGCGTTCTGTTTTTATGAAGTGCTGGTGCAACAATGTGAGATGGTGGATCATTGTCTACTTGTAAAATGTATTCCCCTAAGTCACTCTCAACGACTTCACAGCCGATTTCTTGAAGTACATGGTTCATACCAATCTCTTCTGTTACCATTGATTTTGATTTAACAACTTTTTTCGCTTGTTTCTTTTCAGCTACTTGTTTAATATACTCAGCTGCTTCTTCCTTCGTTTTCGCAAAGAAAACATGGCCGCCTCGTTTTGATACATTTTCACTCAGTTGCATTAAATAATAATCTAGATTTTCTAGCGTATGCTGACGAATTTGTTCACCAAGGTCACGCCACTCTTCCCAGTTTCCTAGCTCATCAGCTGCCTCTAACCGTTTTGTATATAGGCGCGTTTGTGCAGATGATACTGCTCCGCGCATAAATGAATCTTGAAGATTTTCGCCAACACGCTCATTAAATTTTTTATCACTAGTTTTCATAGACATAGCTTACTTCCCCCTCCATCAGCGGCTATTCAATACTTCAGCAATATGCATTACTTTCACATTTTTCCCTAAACGCTCGATACGCCCGCCAATGTTTAACAAACACCCACAGTCTGCTCCAATTAAATAATCTGCTCCTGTTTCCATGACACTGTCGACTTTTTCATCTACCATTTGTTCAGAAATTGGTGTCATTTTTACTGAGAACGTTCCCCCAAAACCGCAACAATTTTGTACATTTGGTAGTTCCCTTACTTCTAGACCTTTCACATTTGATAGTAAAATGCCCGGAGCTTCTTTTACTCCTAGTAAACGTGTCATGTGACAAGATTTATGAACCGTTGCTACGCCATCCAAGCGAGCACCAACGTCAGTAACTTTTAACACATCAACAATAAATTGTGTCAGTTCGTATGTTTTTTCAGCTACTTTTTTCGCACGTGGTCCCCATTCTGGATCATCTTTAAATACGTGTGGATACTCGTGAAACATTGTCGCACAAGAACCAGAAGGTGTAACGATATACTCAGCGTTTTCAAATGTGCGAATCATATGCTTCATTGCTTCTTTTGCCGCTTCTACGTGACCGCTATTATAAGCTGGTTGTCCGCAGCAAACTTGCGCTTCTGGAAATTCAATTTCGCAACCTAATCGCTCTAAAATTTCAACCGTTGCTTTGCCGACATTTGTTTCAAACATATCAACTAAGCACGTAACAAATAATGTAACTTTCATATTATAGTTCCCCCTCATTTCAACTCAGCCAACATTCATATGGTCATCAGATGACTTAGTAAAAAGAAAGAAGCGAAACATAAATTATTCATGTTTTATTCTTTCTTCTATTCAGTAAACGCTTACTTATTCTTTCTCTATTTTATCAAAAAAATAAAATTTTGAAAGTGCAATATTACGAATTTGTTTTCTCGATGCCTGTGACCATACATTCCACATTCGTTAGGTGATCTTGCATCGCTTGCTGCGCTGCTTCAATATCATTCGCTAACACTGCTTCATAAATTTTTCGATGCTCTTCTAGAAGTCTTTCTGCTGTTGTTTGTTCACCATATAAAATAATTCGTCTTGTTTCACCAATTGCTTCAGCAATCATTTCGGAAACATGGTTCATCAATTCTAACAAAATATTGTTGTGTGAAGCTTCTGCAATTGCCATATGGAAATGGAAATCTGCTTTTTCACCAGCATTTTCATCTCCTACACTTTTTTGCATCTCATCTAACCAATGCTGCATATTGTGCAAATTTTCTTCTGTGCGTTTTACTGCTGCCGCACGAGCTGCTCCTACTTCAAGCACTTTCCGCACTTCCAATAAATTCACAATATCCTCTTGTTTCATTAATAGGGTTGTATTTAATGACGATGTTAAAGAAGATGCATCGAAATTCCTCACATACGTGCCTTCCCCTTGTTTCATCTCAATTAAGCCCATTGCTCGCAAGGCACTTAACGCTTCACGCACAGCAGATCTGCCAACTTGAAACTGCTCTGCCAATTGATGAACAGGAAGAAGTTTGTCACCAGGCTTTAAAGTACCATTTTTAATCATTGCTAAAATGGCTTCCGATACTTCCTCGTAAATTTTTTTCGGCTTAATAGATTTGTACTCCAGTTGTATCACCCCAGTATCATCCAAACAACAATGACAACAATTTATCCCATGCTAACAGGCAGTAAAATTCCCACTTCAAAATTCTAAGAAGTCAAAGAAGATAGGCCTGGCACGCATCAGATTCGTTCCACTGACCATCGGTGGGAAGATAAACTGCCTCCCCACTGCTGTAAGTTTCACTTTATATAGAAAATAGCATCCATATCTATTTTAGAACTAAATACGCAGAAGTACAAACATTTTGTTCATAAAATGGACAAAAATTTATTCCGAAGAGATAATTGGTAAATAAATCGAAATTTTCGTTCCTCTGCCTTCCTCACTTTCAATATGCCACGTTCCACCGTGAATGTGCACAATTTGTTTTACAATCGCAAGTCCTAGCCCGGTTCCACCATTATGACGACTCCTTGCTTTATCGACTCGATAAAAACGTTCACCTAATTTTTCAAGATGCTCGGCTCCAATGCCAATCCCAGTATCTATAATTTCCAGTTTACATTGCTCTGCTTGTTGTTCTAATTGCACATGAATAGCACCGTTCTCACCTGTGTAGCGAATGGCATTATCTAATACATTATGAAGCACTTGTTGCATCCTATCTTCATCAATATTGACAATAATATCTGGATCGAGAATTGTATGCAATGCAATTTGTTTTTCTATCACTTGTAATTCATATGTCTCTAGCACATCTTCAATGAATTGCGCAAATACAATTGGTTGCTTTTTAAGAGGAAAACGCTCTCCCTCAAGTTGTGCTAAATCCAACAAGTCATGAACAAGACGCTGCATACGCCCTGCTTCTTTATGAACAAGCTGGGTAAATTTTAATTGCTGCTCTCCTTTTGCTACTCCATCAATAATCGCTTCACTATATCCTTTAATGTAACTAAGGGGTGTTCGAAGCTCATGTGACACATTTGCTAAAAATTCTTTTCGCTGTACATCCTCTTCTTCTAATGAACTTGCCATTTTATTGAATGCTTTTCCCAGCCTTCCAATCTCATCTTCTGATGAAATCGTAATCCGCTGCGAAAAATCTCCTTTCGCCATATGATGTGCGACTCGTTCCATTTGTGAAAGCGGCTTTGTAATTGCAATGACAATCTTTCGTCCAATCCATATCGTTAACACAATCATTACAAGAGCAAGAGGAGCTAAAATGAGTCCCATTTCATAAATTAAATCTTTAATGCTCTTTAAGGGAATATAAGAATATACAATACCGACTAGCTTTTTATTGTCTAACACAGGAATAACGACACCCATAATGTTACGATGAAAATGCTCTTCATACCCAATCTTCGTAACCGTATTTCCTTCTAGTAATGTCTGCCGATCATTCTCACTAATAATTGAATTGTAATGAACGTCAAATGGAAGACATGCACTTAAATCACGCGGGTTGCTAACAAACAATACATCTGCGCTCGCAATTTTATCGAATGATTTTACCTTTTCTTCAAATACATCTACGGGCTCATCTGCTCTATATTGCGTCACAAGACGATTTCCCTCTGTTTTTAATGTCTCTTCAATATTTTGAACATATAATTTCTCATACGAATACAGCGAGACAAAATATAAAAACGAAACTGTTACACACACAGCGCATGCAACTGTAAGCCATAACTTTTGTACCATCGTAAACATCTTACACCTCAAATTTATAGCCTACGCCCCAAACAGTTTGAATACAATTCCCCTGTTCTTTAAGCTTTAAGCGCATTGTTTTCACATGTGTATCAACTGTTCGAGTGCTACCGGCGTAATCATAGCCCCAAACTTTTTCAAGCAATTGCTCGCGGCTAAATACTTGGCCATTATGCTGACAAAGAAAATAAAGTAAATCAAATTCTTTAACAGTTAATGAAATACCTTCGCCCTCTATTTCAACGCGGCGGCTTTTCTCATTAATTATAATCGGTCCAAATTCCATCTCTTCTTGTTCTTCATATTTCGTATATCTCCTTAATACCGCTTCCATACGTGCAATTAATTCTCCAGGGCTAAATGGTTTGACAATATAATCATCCGCTCCAGTGCGCAGTCCATTTACACGATTCCACTCTTCCCCTTTTGCTGTCAAAAAGATAATCGGAATATCCGATGTTTTTCGGATTTCTTTACATACTGTAATCCCATCCATTTCTGGCATCATAATATCTAAAATAACAAAATCAAAGTTTTCTATGTCAAGCATGTGCAATGCCTGTTTTCCATTCTCGGCTTCTTTCCATTCATAACCAAAGTTGTCTAAATACATGCCAACAAGCTGCCTCATATCACTTTCATCATCAACAAGTAATACTTTATACTTACTCATTTTTTCTCTCCTACCCTTTGCACAAATTGAAATGGCCCTTTCCCAACTGAAATCGTCTGTTTTATTTTCATTTCGTTTAAATCTACAACGTACACTTCATCACTATCATAGCTCGCAACATACCCTTCATTGCCAATTTGCCAAAACACAAATGGATTCGATCCTACTTCAAGAGAATCTACTTCTTTATATGTTTTCCCATCAAATTTTCTCAGCATATTGGACCCGTGACTAAGTACATAAATAAATTGTTTATCTGTAGACAAACTGACCGGCATAAATGGCGCATCTAACGATTGAAGCATTTCGCCATCTTCGAGAGAATACTCAAGTACCTTTTCATTTACTTGTTTACCGTCACCATGTCCACCAATAAAGATGTCCTTTCCATCCTTGCTAAGAACTGCACCTGTTGAAGCCGGCGGAATTACAAAAGAATTCACGACCTTTTTTTGTTTTACATCAATGCTAGACAATTTCGTATCATAAAAATTTAGAACATATAACATCTCATTATGTTGCACCATGGTAAGCGGGCCTTTCCCCACTGAAATACTCTCTTTTTCTTTTCCATCGGTTGTGAAAATACGAATTTTTTGTTGATTTTGATCCGCTGCGAACAATTCTTTTCCGTTTTCAGATAATAGAACGTTTGCTATACCCTTTCCTGTATTCCATTTTTCAAACTGTTTTCCATCTTTTAAAGAATACACATATATATAATCTAGTTGTTTTCCATACACAAGCAAACGATTCCCGTCTGGTAACAACACTGTTCCCAAAATAGCTTCATTTAAATGCCACGTTGTAATTGTTTTTTTCGTATCAGTATCAATAAAGCTAATACTTCCTTCTTTTATATTTGTCGTTATAAGAAGAGGCTTTTTCGGATCAATAGACTGATAAGCCCCTCCCTTACACCCTGTAAGTAATAGTACGATACAAAGTGAAATAAGCCACCTTTTCAAAAGATTACCTCCATTATGGACAGTTTCGTTATACTTGTAAAATAGCAAATAATTGTGAGGAAAGTGTGAAATCTTTTTTCTTTATAATGATCACCATATAATAGTAAAACAAATATAAAAATAGTGGGTGTTAGAAGTATGCTTTTTCCCGACTTAGCAAATAAAATTGTCCGTGAAGTACGTAGACTCATTACTGAAAATATTATCATTATTGACGTAAATGGAACAATTATCGCAAGTACAGACCAAGTAAGAATCGGAGGCTTTCATGAAGGAGCTCTTCGCTGTGCTGAGCAAAAAAGAACGGTTATTATTACAAGCGAAGATGAACAGCGTCTATGCGGCGTAAAAGCGGGCATCAACCTTCCTCTTCTCTTTCACGATGAAGTGATTGGTGTAATTGGTATTACAGGTGAACCAGAAAACATTTCACAATACGGAGAAATATTACGGAAAATGACTGAACTATTAATTCACGAAAACTATTTTATAGAACAGCTAGAACTTGAACAACGCTCATACGAGGCATTCGTATTTGATTGGCTTCAAGGTAACGATTGGTCTCCTAGCTTCTTAGACCGTGCAAAAACCCTTGGAATTAACTTACAAAAAAAGAAACAACTCATTTTACTTTCATATAACCAAGATGACACGATGCTCCAACGAAAAATTTGGCAACATATACGCAATCTTTTACCAAAACAAGACTTGTTTGTACGCTGGGGCAACGACCGGTTTATTTTATTTCAGTCGTTTGAAACAAAAAAAGAAACGTTTCAATTTTTAAAGCGATTAAAATATGAATGTGAAGCATTATTTCCTATTATATTAAGCATCGGTATTGGACAAATAGTTGCACCAAGTGAGATGCATCACTCTTATGAACAAGCACTACGGGCACTTGTTGTTTCTCAAAAAACGACAGATATTATTTTTAATGAAGATTTGCGTCTAGAAATGTGCATTCAAGATATTAATCCCTATACGCGTGAAGAATTTTTACAGCGCACAATTCACAAACTTCATGCAGAAACAGAATTGATTCAAACATTGCGTTTATTTATTGAAAACAATCAATCGTATAAACAAACAGCGGAAATGCTTCATATCCATATTAATACACTGCATTATCGACTAAAGAAGATTGAAGAATACACCAAATTAGATCCAAAGCAAATAAAGGATTTAGTCATTTTATATTTCGCCCTACTTCTATTAGATAATCATCCAAAAAAAGAAGAAAAAATAGGATAATATTTGTTTATTCACACATAGCGGGAGCCCCCGCTTTTTTTTATCATAAAAATAGAAAAACACTGTGACAAAGTTTGTGTTTAGAAAAACTTTGCATAACAGTTTAAGGGGGATTTTCAGTATGTTAGAACAACAAATTGTTGATGCATTTATATCCATTGTTGGCAAAGAAAATGTAGATACGTCTAACATGGGACGTTTAACGTATAGTTACGATGCGACTCCAAACTTTCAGGCAATGCCAGATGCGGTTGTCGCACCTCGTAATACGCAAGAAGTAGCAGAAGTTTTAAAAGTATGCAACGAACATAAGATTCCCGTATATGTACGCGGCTCTGGAACGAACCTTTGCGCAGGAACTTGCCCGTTAGAAGGTGGAATTGTTCTTATTTTCCGCCATATGAATCGCATTTTAGAAATTGATGAAGAAAACTTAACAATTACGGTGCAAGCTGGTGTGATTACATTAGATATTATTAAAGCTGCTGAGGAAAAGGGATTATTCTATCCACCAGATCCAAGCTCGATGAAAATTTCAACAATTGGTGGAAACATTAATGAAAATTCTGGTGGTTTACGCGGTTTAAAATACGGAGTAACGCGTGATTATGTCATGGGACTTGAAACAGTTTTACCAAATGGTGATATGATTCGCACAGGTGGTAAATTAGCAAAAGATGTAGCTGGCTATGATTTAACACGTTTATTCATTGGATCTGAAGGAACACTTGGCGTTGTAACAGAAGCCATTTTAAAACTTGTCCCAATGCCGGAAACGAAAAAAACAATGCTAGCTTTATATCAAGATATTAATGAAGCTGCACGTGCTGTTTCTGCAATTATTGCAAATAAAATTATTCCAGCAACATTAGAATTTTTAGATCAACCGACAATTGAAGTCGTAGAAGAATTTGCTCAAATCGGCTTACCAACAGATGTAAAAGCAGTTCTGCTCATTGAACAAGATGGTTCTCCAGAAGTAGTAAACCGTGATATTGAAAAGATGGCAAATATTTGCCGTTCTCTTCATGCTGTTGATGTTCGCGTTGCAAAAGATGAAACAGAAGCAGATGCACTTCGCACAGCACGCCGCAGTGCGCTATCTGCATTAGCACGATTAAAACCAACAACAATTTTAGAAGATTCAACAGTGCCTCGTTCGCAAATTGCACCGATGGTAGAAGCAATTAATGAAATTGCTAAAAAGTATAACATTCCCATTTGTACATTTGGTCATGCTGGTGATGGTAATCTCCACCCTACTTGTATGACAGATGCTCGTAATGAAGAAGAAATGCACCGTGCCGAACAAGCCTTTGCGGAAATCTTTGCAAAAGCGATTGAACTTGGCGGTACCATTACAGGCGAACATGGAGTTGGTGCGATGAAAGCTCCTTATTTAGAGTTAAAGCTTGGTAAAGAAGGCATAGCGGCAATGAAAGCTATTAAGCAAGCATTTGATCCGAACAATATTATGAATCCTGGTAAAATGTTTGCAAAAGACTCTCGTAAAAGAGTGGTGGCTCAGCAATGACTACATTAAATACAAAACAAATTCAAAAAGAATTTAAAGAACGTTTAAATGAGGATGAACTGCTGAACTGTATGCGCTGCGGCTTTTGCTTACCAACATGTCCAACCTATATTCAATCTGGGTTTCAAGAATCCCACTCTCCGCGCGGGCGTATTGCGCTAATGAAAGCGGTCGTTGATGGCTTAATTGAACCAGATGAAGACATAGAAAACACGCTAAATGTTTGTCTTGGCTGTCGCGCTTGTGAACCTGTTTGTCCATCGGGCGTTAATTATGGACATTTATTAGAAGAAACACGTGATATTATAAATCAAAACAAAACATTCTCTATACCAGTCAAAGTTGTTCGTAAAATTGTCTTTGAAGGGTTATTCCCTCATCAAAATCGTATGCGGACATTAACAGGACTAATCGGATTTTATCAGCGCTCCAGTTTACAAACATTCACACATAAAACAGGGATTATGAAGTTATTTCCTGAAACATTAGCAACAATGGATCTCGTTCTTCCAAAAGTACCAAAAATGAAAGAAATGAAAAGCCGTCCTGAGTTTTTACCAGCAGAAACAGCAAAAAAAAGACGTGTTGCCTTCTTTACAGGATGTTTAATGGATACAATGTTCTTAGAAACGAATAATGCCACAATGAAACTATTGCAAATTGCAGGTTGTGATGTTGTCATTCCAAAAGAGCAAAATTGCTGCGGTGCCCTGCACGGCCATGCTGGTGAAAAGAGCGGTGCAAAAGAACTTGCGAAGAAAAACATTCAAGCATTTGAAAACTTAAAAATTGATTATATTATTACAAACGCTGGCGGCTGCGGAGCCTATTTAGTTGATTACGACTATTTATTAAAAGATGATCCAGAATGGGCAGACCGTGCAAAACAATTTGTTACGAAAATTAAAGATATTTCTGCTATATTAGTAGAATTAGATTTTCATAAACGTACCGACTTACGTCTGCCACCGCAAGTCATTACGTATCAAGATTCTTGTCATTTACGAAACGTGATGCGTACATCTTCTGAACCTCGCAAGCTTTTACAAGCGATTCAAGGCGTAACTTATAAAGAAATGAAAGATGCTGATCGTTGCTGTGGTTCAGCTGGTATTTATAATATTGTACATTCTAAGCTATCAATGGAGTTTTTAGACTACAAAATGGAGCAAGTTCATGAAACCGAAGCAACAACAATTGTAACAGCAAATCCTGGCTGTTTACTGCAAATGAAACTTGGTATTGAACGTGAAGGCCTCTCCCATAAAATGCAAGGAGTTCATATTGTAGACTTGTTACTTGAAGCAGTAACACAAAAAGAACAATAATTTTAAACGAAAAACGGGCGTACCTTTCTCTATTAAAGATACGCCCGTCTTTTTTATAGTCTACAACATTAAAAGTATGTTACTGTATCGTAAAAAAGAACGACAAAAAGATTACAATTATGTAAAAAAGCATCCATAATATTCCTCGTTAATCCTCTATAAATGCTGATGTTATCCCTTTTCTCTTCCTCTCCACCGGAAGTTATATCCAATTTCTCTTTTATTTCTTCTCATAAAAATTACTGTCTATTCCTTATAACATCTAGTATTTCGGCATTTGTTCTTTCTCTAAAATCTAGGATAAAAAAGGAAATCTCATAACCTATGAATTTTTTTCCAACTTTTTTTCGACAAAATCTATGCTACGATGAATGTGTCAGTCAAACAGGCCGACAAAAATAAAATCTGTGTGATAACAGTTTCATAAACTTTATACATAATTAGGGGGACAATTTAACAATGAAAAAACGTGTTTTACTATCTGTAGCTGCAGCGACTGCTCTTACATTTGGATTAGGAACAAATGGTGCGAAAGCAGAAACAGTGCAACCATCAGCGATTAAAGTTCAAAATATTTCGCAATCTCCATTTTTCATGCAGCATATGAATCAACAAGACTTCCAATCTTTCATAACATCTCTTTTAAACTCATATGCAAAATGGAATCCAGGTGCTTTCCAACCAAGTAACTGTGTAATTCCTGGACAACCAACTAACATAACTGTTACAACTCCTTGGGGAGATGTTGTAATTACAAATCCAGTTAATAACAATGAAGCAAATACACCTGCTGATAACAACCAAGCTAATAAGCCTGCTGATAAACCAGCTGATAACAACCAAGCAACTAAACCTGCTGATAAACCAGCTGATAAGCCTGCTAACAAACCTGCTGATAAACCAGCTGATAACAACCAAACTACTAAGCCTGCTGATAAACCAGCTGATAACAACCAAGCAACTAAACCTGCTGATAAACCAGCTGATAAGCCTGCTAACAAACCTGCTGATAAACCAGCTGAGGACTCAAAAGGTACATTAAGCGCATTTGAGCAAAAAGTTGTTGATTTAACAAATGCTGAACGTGCAAAACAAGGTTTACCAGCATTAAAAGTAGATACTGAGTTAAGCAAAATGGCTCGTATTAAATCAGAAGATATGCAAAAAAATCATTACTTCGACCATACTAGCCCAACATACGGTTCTCCGTTTGATATGATGAAACAGTTTGGTATTTCATACAGATCTGCTGGTGAAAATATTGCACAGGGACAACAAACTCCAGAAGAAGTCGTACAAGCTTGGATGAATAGTGCAGGTCACCGCGCAAATATTTTAAATAGCGGATACACACATATCGGTGTTGGCTATGTAGAAAACGGAAACTACTGGACACAAGAATTTATTTCAAAGTAAGCATAAAATGAAACTTTAATCAGTGGGGGTTCTCCCCACTGATTATTAGTTACACCAATCGGGTGCATGCCAGCAGTTTATCCCCTATCTAACTTCTTTGCTTTCTGCTGAATTTGAAGTTGAGGGATTACTGCCTGCAAATAGCAAAATAAATAGAGCCTTTTCAAAAGGCTCTATTTATTTTGTATACATATAAGAATGTAATATATGAGAAAAATCATGAGGAAGAGGTATATCTACGTCAATTTGACGCTTTGTAATCGGGTGTAACATTGTAATATGAGCAGCATGCAAGGCTTGACGAGAAAATAGCTTTGTCTTACCGCCATACAATACATCGCCAACCAGTGGATGACCGAGGTAACTCATATGAACACGTATTTGATGTGTTCTCCCCGTTTCTAATTGAACTTTAACAAGCGTTATGTTACTTTCCTTCGAATATTGCACGACCTCATAATGAGTTACAGCACGGTCACCTTTTGGGGAAACACGGCGTCTCGATGCATGATGACGATCTCGTCCAATTGGAGCATCGATTGTACCTCGCTTCTTTTGTATTTTCCCTTCAACAAGTGCCATATATGTTCTCTTAATTTTTCGTTCCATCAATAATCGATCCATAATCACACCAGCTAATGCATGCTTTGCAAAAACGACTCCGCCTGTTGTATCCTTATCTAGCCGGTGAATATGACGTACTTTTGTTTCAATTCCTTGCATTTGCAAATAAAATGCTACATAGTTTGCTAATGTTCCTGTCCCGCCTTTATTTGCAGGATGTGTATCTACTTGAATTGGTTTATTAACAATTAATACATGGTCATCTTCATATATAACTTCTATATCGTAAAACTCTGGTTCCACATCATACTCTTCTTGCATGAACATATGAACTTGCAGTTTATCTCCTTCTTGCAGCTGTTCACTCCATCGTTTTCCTTCCCCATTAACAAGAATGCTTTTTTCCATACGATAGTGATGTAATAACTTTTTCGGAACTTGCCATTCTTCTTTCAAAATAGAATCAACCGTTCGTCCCTCCCATACAGAAGGAACTGTAATTTCACACCATTCTCCCATTTTCTTTACTTTCATTCAATCACCTTATTCCTATTAATCCTCTTATTGTAACGGAAAATCGCTTCTCATGCATAGTTAAAAAGACAGTTCAACAATGAATGAACTGTCCGTTAAAGCCCGATTGGTGAGAGCTAATAATCAGTGGGGTATGAAGAAGTCCCCGCTGATTAAAGTTTCACTTTATGCATGAAGTTTTTTTATCTCCAGCAACATTTCTTCAGCTTTTCTTTCATATGATAAGTCCTTAAAAAATTCCGCTAGCCTCTTGTAATCATTATAAGCATCTAATAATTGATCTATCGTTTTATGATTACATTTTTCCGGCGATGTTTTCAATTTAACAGGGTAGCGATATTCTCCTACATCATGAATTTTATAATACTCCTCCTCTACTTGAATAACCTTCACAAGCTCATCTTCTTCTGCATCGAGTGTGTACCCATCAAACTCTCGCAAAAGTTCATAAATAATATGTGTCCATTCATCCTTTGGATAAAAACCTTTTTCTAACCGATAGCCGACAATGCGATACATATGTCCATCGTTTTCTGCAAATTGTACAGTATCATTCAATTTAAATTTAAAATAACGAAACATTGTCTTCACCCACTCTTATATGTAATCTCCTTATCTCATACTATTCACTAAAAGGGTGGGAGGCTATTCATATAAATAGCTCTCACCATATAAGATGAGAGCTATTTCTCAATGCATTTCTTTCTGTTTCTTCTTCGTAAATGGGAGCCACCAGTTCCACTCACCAAACATTTTCATTAAACTTGGTACAAGAATTAATCGAATAATTGTTGCATCAAGGAATATAGCTAGCGCAACGCCAATCCCCATTTGTTTCACTGGCAAAATATCAGTAAAAGCAAATGCACCTGTAACAACAATCATAATTAACGCAGCTGATGTAATAATTCGGCTCGTTGACACTAATCCTTCTAATGTTGCATAATCATTATCTCTTGTTTCCTCGTATAATTCATGAATACGTGAAATAAGAAATACTTCATAGTCCATACTTAATCCAAATACTAACCCGAAAATAAAGATAGGTAATACAAATAATACTGAGCTTTGTTCTAATCCAAAATGGCCTCCTTCAAAGAGCCAAATGATAATTCCAATGGTCGCACTTAAACTAAGCACATTCATCACAATTGCTTTAATCGGAATAAGTAAAGAGCGAAATGCTAGCAATAAAATTAGAAATGTTGAAGTGAAAATAACAGACATCCCAACAACAACTTTAGTTTTTATCTCATCTTCTAGTTCTTGTTGAAATGTTGTCATTCCGCCTAAATAATACGTTATCCCTTCCGTTTTATAATTTTCTTTAAAATCTCGCACCCATTGCTTTGCTTTTTCTGTTCTTGGCTTTGTATCTAAAACAATTCCAATGGTCGTCTTATTATCTTTCACATACGCATCTAATACCGGTTCTACTTGCGCACGATTTGGCGATTGCAGCATTGCTGACAGTTGTTCTGCAGACATATTGCCAAGCTGCTCATATAGACTCTTCACTTCATATACATTTTTGTCATTCTTTAACTTCTGCACAACCTTTTGCAGTGTTTGTAAATTTTCTTTTTCTGTTATTTTTCCTTTTGTCTGAACAACAAGTGTTACATCTGCATGAGTTTTCACCATTTTATTAAACGCGTCTTCATAACGTTCATAGGCAATACGCGCTTCACTTTTCTTAGGTAATGCTTCTACACCAGGGAACTGTAAATCTGCACCGCGAAGCGGCAATAAACAAATAACAATAAATGTAAATACAGCAACTGTCATCACAATCGGATACTTCATTACAAACTGTGCAAATTTACGCCACATTGGTGCTGTGCGATGAACATTTTGGTTCTTTCCTATTAAACGTTTTCCCATTAACGTTAACAATGCTGGGAGCATCGTTAACGAAAATAAAATACTCATTACTACAACAATCATCCCGCTAATTGCGACAGATTGAATATAATCAATTTTGAAAAAGAACAAACCAGATAAACCGACAAATACACATAAACCTGAAAAAATAATGGCGCGCCCTGCCGTTTGATATGTAATCATAATTGCCTCTTTGACAGAACGATGCACAAGCTCTTCCCGGAAACGATTCACAAATAAAAGAGCAAAATCAATGGATAAAGCAAGCCCAATCATCGGCGCCACGTTTAGTACAAAAATAGAAAGTTCCTTTTGTTCTCCGACAAAATATAAAATCCCCATCGTACTAATGACACTTAACGCTCCGTTTAAAATAGGCAAAATAGATGCAAACAAGCTACCAAAAGAAAGCAATAATACAAGAAAAGCAATCGGCAAACCGATCATCTCTGCTACTTTCAAATCATTTTGTGTTCTTGTATTTATTTCATCATTAATAATTGGATATCCAGTTGGAGACACCTTTACTTCCCCGTTACTTTCTTTTTGGATCTCCTTTGCAAAGGCTAATGTTTTTTCTTTCCGCTCTTTACTTGTTTTCCCGGAAAATAAAATGGTTGCATAAGCAATATCATCCTGTAACATTGCTTTATTTTCTATAGGATGATGAAAAGAATCGTATATTTCTTCTTTTTGAATTTTTTTTACAATCTCATCAATTCTTTCTGTAAATCTTTGCTGAGAAACACCTTGTTCTTTTTGAAAGACGAGCAGGAGCGTATCTTGTGACTGTTTAAAATCTTTCTCTAATATCCCTTTTGTCGTTTCATAATCGCCTTTCGTTTGAAATCCATCCCCGCCTAATACACCTGGAAGCTTCGGTGCAAATATGCCAAGTGTCACAGCTAGCAACACTAATAGAGCAATTGTTGTATAGCGAAATCGATATAAGAACGCTCCAACCTTTCCCCATGCATCTACTTTATGTACAGTTGTCTTCACCAAATATCACCTATCCCTCTTCTCCATTCTATCTCATATTCTATGTCTTAGTGTATCATATCCATTCTCTAGCTCATAAAGTAAAACTTCCATCTATAAAAAAACGCGATTTCCGCTAAGGAATCGCGTTTTTTATTACTTTTCTTTACCTGTCTTTAGTTCTGTCCAGTAACGATCATAATCTTTTAATTTCCCATCCACATCGACAAGCCATTCTGTACGATTTAACTCTTCTGGTGTTAAGAAAATCATATGATTCTCTTGATATTCTTTACTATGAAGAGAACGAGCTTTTTCATTTGGATTACTATATCCAATGGATTCATAGTTTTTCACACTAACTTTTGGATCCATTAAGTAGTTAATAAACTTCTCTGCAAGCTCTTTATGTTTTGCACCCTTTGGAATCGCTAATGTATCTGCCCAAATTGTTCCGCCTTCTTTTGGAACTACGTAATCAACATCTTTATTCTCTTTTGCAATGAATGCTGCATCTCCAGACCATACTGTACCAATCCATGCTTCTTCCGTAATGAAGTTTTGCTTAATATTATCTGTATCAAACGCTAATACATTTGGTAATAATTTTTGAATATCCGTGAAAGCTGTTTTTAATTCAGCATCATTTTGCGTACTATTTGAAAATCCATTTTTCTTAAGTCCCATACCAAGAACTTCACGAGAATCATTTAATAACGCTACGTGACCTTTATATTTTTCATTCCAAAGATCACTCCAACTTGTTGGCGTTTCTTTCACATATTTTTTATTATAAGCAATTCCTGTTACGCCCCATGTATAAACGATAGAATATTTATTTTCCGGATCAAACGGAGGCGTTTTAAAGTTCGAAACAAGATTCTCTACATTCGGAATGCTCTTTTTATCTAACGGCTCTAACAAATTCATGTTTACCATTGTTTTCACCATATAATCAGACGGTTGAATTAAATCATACTGTGCACCGCCTGCTTGTAATTTCGCAAGCATTTCTTCATTACTTGCATACTTATCATAGTTCACTTTAACGTTATATTTTTTTTCAAAGTCTTTAATAACTTGCTCATCAAAGTTATCAGCCCAGCTGTAAATATTTAATTCCTCTTTCTTTTCGCCGCATCCTGCTAACACTCCAGCAGTAATTCCAAAAGTAAGTACTGTACTTGCAGCTACTTTCATCCATTTCATTTGCATTCCCTCCCTAATTTGAGCTTAATAAATGCCCCCATCTATTATAACGGCAGATGGCCTCCTGAATTTTCTTCTCCATCCGCACCCTTATTACGGAACACTTCAGAAGCAATCATTAATCCGACAATCACAACAATCAAAATTGTAGAAAGCGCATTGATTTCTGGCGTTACACCATGTTTTACCATACTGTAAATATACAGCGGTAATGTTGTTGATCCTGGTCCTGATACGAAGAAGCTAATAACGAAATCATCAATAGATAATGTAAATGTCAATAATGCCGCTGAAATAATAGCTGGTGTGAGCCCTGGTAACGTCACATAACGAAACGTTTGCCACGGGGTCGCCCCTAAATCATTTGCCGCTTCTTCTAAGTCACGACCCATACCAGAAAATCGTGCTGATAAAATAATAACAACAAATGAAATACTAAATGTAATATGAGCAATAATAATTGTCATTTGCCCAAGTTCAATACCAAGCTGACTAAATAAAATGAGAAGTGATAATCCCATTAAAATATCTGGAATTAAAATTGGTAAATATACAAGTCCGTTAATTGCACCTTCAAAACGATATTTATAACGATGCAGAGCAAGTGCAAACAACACACCAAGCAGCGTGGAAACAATTGTCGTAACAACAGCAATTGTTAAACTGTTTACAAACGCATCCAGTACATCCTGTTTTTGAAATAAGTCTGTATACCAATGAAGTGTAAAACCTTGCCACTCCGCATTAATACGCGAGTCATTAAACGAATACACCATGAGTACCATCATTGGTAAATAAAGAAACAATAAAATCAGCCATGAATAGGTGACTAAAAACTTTTTCATATTCGTTTATTCCCCTCCGTTTCCATAGTTATATACTTTCGTAGCACGATAATATAAATAAATTAAGAGAACGGAGAATAACACAACAATGATAGATAATGCTGATCCAAACGGCCAATCACGTGCACCTAAAAACTGATTTTGAATAACGTTTCCGATTAATGCAACTTTCGAACCACCCATAATATCGGATACAACAAACATACCAATAGATGACACAAATACTAAAATCGAACCCGTCGCTATCCCTGACATCGTCATTGGAATAGTTACATGCCAAAACGCTTTAAGCGGTGTAGCTCCTAAATCATATGCAGCTTCTAATTTTCTCTTATCAAGCTGTGCAATTGCTGCATATACAGGTAAAATCATAAACGGTAATAGCGAATATACCATTCCTAAAATAACAGCTGGCGTATTATATAGTAAATTTAAAGGTTCACTAATAAAGCCTAATTTCATCAATACAGTATTGACAAGTCCTTGTGAACGTAAAATAATAATCCAAGCATACGAACGTATTAAAAAGTTAATCCAAAACGGAATCGTTGCAAGAAGCAGTAAAATAGAACGCCATTTCTGATCAACAATTGTTATCGTATAGGCAAATGGATACCCAATTAATAAGCAAAGTACTGTTGTAATAACCGCAATTTTCACTGTTTCCCATAACGTCCCCATATAGAGCGGATCAAACACACGTTTAATATTTTCTAGCGTAAAACTCATCTCAACTGTCCCATACGTCCCGCGCTGTAAAAATGCAAAAGCTAATACAAACAAGAGAGGAACTAAGAAAAAGATACACAACCAAGTAACTGTAGGTAATGCAAGTAATTTCCCTTTTTTCAATTTAAAGTCACCTCATCCGCTTGCTCCCAGCCTACAGATACATTATCGCCAATGTTCCACTGCATTTCTTTTTCTGCATTTTGATATGCCATCCATAGTTCTGCCGTCTTCTCATCGCGAATATATAATTTCTCCATATTTCCAACAAATTCAATATCTTCAATATGACCAAGGTGGTATCCAGGAAGAGCTTGTTCTTCCACTGAACGTACTTTCACATTTTCCGGACGCACTGCTGCATAGGTTTCCCCCGTGCGAATAATATTATTTTCTCCAATAAACGTCGCAACGAACAACGTTTTTGGCTTGTGATAAATTTCTTTTGGTGTTCCGATTTGTTCAATGTGACCTTTGTTCATAACCACGATGCGATCGCTCATACTCATCGCTTCTTCTTGATCATGCGTCACATAAATGAACGTAATACCAAGATTACGTTGTAAGTTTTTCAATTCACGTTGTAAATCTTTTCTAAGCTTAAAGTCTAGCGCTCCTAATGGCTCATCTAATAACAACACACGAGGATTATTTACAATTGCACGCGCTATCGCCACACGCTGCTGTTGTCCACCAGAAAGTTTAGCTGGCTTACGATTACGGAATTCTGTTAATTGTGTTAAACGCATCGCTTCCTCAGCACGCTCTTGTTGTTCTGCTTCAGCAATCTTTTGCATCTTCAGTCCAAAACGAATATTTTTCTCAACGGTCATATGCGGGAATAAGGCATAATGCTGGAATACTAAATTCATATGGCGTTTATAAGGAGGCAAATCGTTAATCTTTTCTTCATCAAGTGCAATCGTACCTTTTGTTGGTGTCTCAAAACCAGCAATCATACGAAGTAACGTTGTTTTCCCACAACCACTCGGACCAAGAATTGTTACAAACTCCCCTTCTTTAATATCTAAAGAAAGCGGCGGGATAATAACTTGATCTCCAAAATGTTTTTCTACTGCTTCGACCTTAATAATATTTTTCATTTCCTCATCCTATCTATCTTATATTTTTTTGTATTCATAACGAATTATTACTTTTATATACAGCCAAACAAAAATCACGTTTTATATCACACTAACAGGCAGTAAGGGCCAGAATAATTACGAATGTTTCACTTTATGTAGTATGTTTGATTCATTTTTACCGCGCTATTCACTCATCCCAAAATTTCAAGGAATCAAAAAAATAGATGGGGAGAACTCCCTATCGATAAAAATTTCACTTTATATAATACACACTTTGAATAGAAAAACCCCTTCAATTACGAAGGGGGTTTATCATACAGCTACGCTAATAGATAAATACCATCACTATTTTAACAATTTTCGAATGAATTTTAAAGCACTTTTTGTAGAAGAATAGCGGATTTTCATGTCAAACACTGTCGATTGAGATAAAACACTTTTATAGTGCGAAAAGGTTTGAAAGCTATACTCTCCGTGGTAACTACCCAATCCGCTTGAACCAACACCACCAAATGGTAAATATGGAGTCGCTAAATGATACACAACATCATTAATACAGCCGCCTCCATAAGAAATGGATTGCGTCACTTGCTTTTGTACATCTCGGTTCTCTGCAAAAACATATAATGCTAACGGCTTCGGATGACGTTGAACAGTTGCAATAACATCGTCTATATGTTCATATTCTAACAGTGGTAAGATTGGCCCAAAAATCTCATCTTCCATTACCGTGTGCTTCCATGTCACACCTGTAAGCACTGTAGGTTCAATAAGTAGTTTATCTTTATCATAATTACCGCCTATTACAGCTTTCCCATCTTCCAAAAATGAACACAATCTTTCAAAATGACGCTGACTCACAATACGAACATATTTTTCATTTTGCAAAGGCCGCTCTCCATATTGTTCACGCACAGCCTTTCTCATTTCTTCTATAAACTGTTCTTTCACAGAGGAATGAACATATACATAATCAGGTGCAACACATGTTTGTCCTGCATTTAAAAATTTCCCCCATACAAGCCGCCGCGCTGTAACTTCAAGCTTTGCATCTTTATGTACGATACAAGGGCTTTTACCACCAAGTTCAAGTGTAAGAGGTGTTAATTGCTTTGCAGCTGCCTCCATAACAATTTTCCCAACCCCGACACTCCCGGTAAAGAAAATATAATCAAACGGCTCCTTTAATAAAGCTGTACTCGTTTCAACATCACCCTCTACCACAGCGACAAGCTCTAATGGGAATAATTCCGTTAACATTTTCGCAATAAGCTTAGAGACATTCGGCGTTAGCTCTGAAGGTTTTAATACAACTGTGTTTCCAGC
This sequence comes from Bacillus sp. S2(2024), assembly GCF_050474045.1. Lineage (NCBI taxonomy): Bacteria > Bacillati > Bacillota > Bacilli > Caryophanales > Bacillaceae > Bacillus > Bacillus sp. S2(2024). The sequence continues at coordinate 930,870 of NZ_JBFLUS010000003.1, read as the reverse complement.
TGCAAGTGCTCCGACTAAAGGTGCAAGCGCAAGTTGAAATGGATAATTCCATGGGGCAATCACTAATGTTACACCATATGGCTCAGGAATAATTTTTCCCTTTGATCCAATATGAGTCATTGCTGTTTTAACTCGCCTTGGTTTACTCCATTTAGAAAGATTCTTTATCATAAAAGAAATTTCTTTTAATGTGTACCCAATCTCTGTTGTATACGATTCATGCTCTGATTTATTTAAATCAAGCTTTAACGCTTGAAAAATTTCAGACTCATAGCGCTGAATACCTGCATATAGCGATTGTAACTGTTTCTTTCTCTCATCGATTGCCCTTGTTTTCCCGCTATAAAAGTACGTTTTTTGTCGTTCTATAATCGATGTAATCTCCATAAATATTCACCTCTCTATTTCATCATACTCTATAATATCTTCTTGTTTCTTCCTATTAAAAATATAAATTCTATGAGTAATTTTTTCATCTTTGACTAACGAAAAGGTCGCACCAATCAAGCACATACTAGTAGTTATCCCCACCAAGATTTCTAAGGAAAGGAATGATAAAGTAAAACTTCCATCAGTGGGGGTTCTTCATCCTCCACTGATGGAAAGCTCTCACCAATCGGGCTTTTACGGGCAGTTATTCCCCACTTATCTTCTTCACCGCTCTCAATCTTGAGGTGGGTCCGCGAATAGCAAGATAAAACAATATGTAAAATTTTATTATATATTACTTTACGAATAACTTAAAATATATTTACCCATTAAAAAAGCTATTGAAAGGAATTCCTTTCAACAGCTTCTACATGATTAGCGGTATAAACGAATTGCACCTGCAGAGTTATCGTCTGCTTGTCCAACTACTTCAAACTTCAATCCAAGCTGAGGTAATTTACGTCCTGCATCTGGAAGTAACGTGTTCATATACGATTTAGAATCATCAAACTTCGTTACGCCTGGTAACCCTTTGTAATCAAATGTTCCGCGTGTTGGAGATACAACTTTCCAAGCCGGTGTTTGATTAAATGAGAACGCAGCGTCTGCAATTTGGTATCGTGTGCTATTCGCAACACTTGGTTTACCGTTTAATGTTCCAACAATTGCTTCTGGATGAGAGTCAACAACACCAAGGAATCCTTCACCTGGGTGAATACCAACCCAGTTATCTGTAAAGCTAGTGTCTGCATACCATACAACAAGTCCTGTATTATATACTGGACCACGGCCATATTTTAACGCTTCATCCGCACCAGCATAGTTTCTCCACTCTAAATAGTAGTTATGTTTCTTCTTATCAAAACCATTCGATACAACGAAACCGTTTAATTTAAATTGTGGTGTACCTTCTGCATCATCAGAGAATACAACTTTTCCATCCACAGTTAATGTAGCATTATCTAACGTAAAGCCGTTTGGAGCTAAACCACCATCTGTAATATATTCGAATACTAATTTTACTTTTTTACCTTTGAATTGGCTTAAATCATATGACTTATCTACCCAATTCCCCTCAGTTGTGTCTAGACCATTTTTAACATTCTTTTCACCAATTCTATCGACTAAAGTCTTTGTACCGTCTTCTGTAACGGCATGTACTTCAAGGAAATCATAACCAGCTTCAATTTCATACAATGATTTGTAATCAAATTTTGCATTTGTTGCATTTGTTAAATCAAACACAGGTGTTTCTAATGTTGTATGAAGATCATCGCCTTTTGTACTATAGTAGTATTTTTGGCCAAATGCAGGCTGAATACCTTTTACATCTTTATCTGGCAAGTTAACACGAATCAGGCCAGGACGAGCTGATTTCGTTACACTTTGATCTAAGAATGTCGCAAAACCAATACCTTTATTTAACTTATCATAATCTACTTCAACGATATTTGCCCAGTTACCGCCAATGTTCTTTTGAAAGAACTCTTTGTTTTGCGGTGAGAAACTTGTTGGTGCTGTGCCTGCAATGTTACCAGCCCAGCTGCCGCCACTCATAATAGACCAAGCTTGAATTGGCTCACCTGCACCAGTATATTGTGTATCATACTCATCAGGAAGACCTAAATCATGACCATATTCATGTGCGAATACACCAACTGCTCCGTCTTCCGGCTCGATTGTGTAATCGTATGCAGCCATTTTACCGCCCCAGTTATTAACTTTTGCTTTTGTACCATCAATTGGATATACTTTTCCAAGGTTCCAGCGATGTGACCAAATTGCATCGTCACCTAATTTCCCCCCACCTGCTTCTTGACCAACTCCAGCATGAATAATCATTAAATGATCAATCAGACCATCTGGCTCATTTTGATTTCCGTCTCCATTTAAATCGTATTGATCGAATTGATCGAATTGAGATAAGTCAATACCGCTATCTACAGCTGCTTTTAATGCATCTTTTACAAGATCGCGTGGTCCTTTTGGTCCTTTATTATCATGACCGCCAGTTGCAGCATCTGCCCCATAATCTGCCGCTTTACCTGGAACTGTTAACCATTTCGTTACTGTTCCATCTACTGTATAACTGCCGCCTGATTGCTCTTCATAGTACTTCTTAAATGTTTCAATTTTTGAACCATCGAATAATGTAAACGGTTCATCACCAAATAACATTTTTTGATAATGTTCCTGATTAAAATCATTTGCATACATATAACCAGGTTCTTGATCAATGTTGTTATGCTTAAAGTCAGCATATTCTACAAGTAATACAAGAACTTTATCTTTGCGAACAGGTCCATTATATTCTTTTTGTTTTGCTGAAGTAGTTGGTACTTTACCGTTTGGTCCCGCTTTACCAACAGCTTGTCCAGCTACCGGACCGCCGACATGTCCATTTGCCTTTTCTTTTGTATCAGCCTTTGCATCTTTAACTTTTTTCATAAAATCAGAGGCTTCTTTCGTAACACTATCCCCCGCTGCTGGTTCTTTTCCAGGTTTTTCACCCTTCTTTTTCTCTACATAATTTTCAACAGCTTTTAACGTGTCTGCTTTCGACGCCGATTCACTAATTACGCCACGCTTCGTTAATGCATCAGCCAATCTGTCCTCTGGAATTAAATGATCGTCGATTGGACTAGAAGTTATTACATTAGACGGTGTTGCCGCATAAGCAGATTGGCTTCCAAAACCAAATGTGCAACTAAACACAGCTGCCGCCGCAAGCGTAGACAGCACCTTAAAAGGCTTTTTCTTCATCCCTATTTCCTCCCTAAAATCAATTATGATTCAATATTTAGATAATATTAAATATTCCGTCTATTTACAATATATTGTCTTAATTTGTAATATTTTTGAAAAAATCCCTCATTCCAGATACATTTATATACGGATTTATCTATATTTTTAGAAAATATTGATAAATATTGATAAACCTATTAAAATCTCTATATAGAATTGCAAATTCTAAGTTTAATTTCATTAATTTTCAAAATATACATAAATTTTACATTTTCTTAACAGAATTATAGCTTTTAATATTATAATAGTGTTTATGCAATTGTTTATGTTTATATCCTTATATAAATAGAAAATGTTAAGGGGGAATTGTGTTTGCAAACAAATGAAAACGAAATACTAGATCAAGAGTGGATCGATTTACTGGTGGAGGCCTTAGATATGAATATTAATATCCAGGAAATCGTGAATTTTTTGAAACATGCAAATCAAAGATCATAATCATTATTGTTCTTTTTAAAGAAAAATGTGTTATAATAAATTACATCTTAAGTCGACTACATACAGTAAGAAAGGTGCGCTAACATGATTGGAGAACGTATAAAACGACTGCGATTACAAAGAGGTATTTCCTTAACAGAACTTGCTGAAAAAGCAGGCGTTGCAAAGTCATATATTAGCTCTATCGAACGGAACTTACAAAAAAACCCTTCAATTCAATTTCTCGAAAAAATCTCAAATGTTCTGCATGTTCCTGTTGATATACTTCTTCATGATAAGCCAACAGAAGAATCTGCAATGGACTCAGAGTGGATAAACCTTGTTAAAGAAGCTATGCATTCTGGTGTTTCAAAAGAACAATTCCGCGAATTTTTAGAGTTTAATAAGTGGAAACAAAAACAAAAATAGTGTACGGTGAAAAGAGTGCCTTCTATGAAGGGGCTCTTTTATTTGCATAACAAAAGCGGGGAAGATCTCCCCGCTTTTGTTATATTACTTACTTCTCTTCACCATTAGTTTGTGAAGCATTAAATGTCCATTCTAAATTTAATTTATCACCTTGGAAGATATTTTGATCTTGTCCATTATCTACGAGCTCAAATTGTACCCATAAGTAATCTTCGCTACCTGCCGCAAGGCCACCTTCTTTACTCCACTCTGGTGCAAATACATCTTTTGCCACTAAATCTGGGTCTAATTTTTGTAACTCAGCTAACGTTGTTTCATAGACTGGTTCGCTTTGTGTATTCCAATTCCAGATAAACTTTACTTTAATGTGCTCACCAAGATCTTTACCATTGTTATCGCCTTTTGCATCTTCTACTGTATATTTAGTTGCTAACTTTACATCTTTAATCGCTAATGAACCTTTATTTTGTAATACAAATTCTTTTCTCGCGTAATCGCCTGGTTTTAAGTTGTTAATATCAATGATTGTTTTTGGATTAAGAGAAAGATCTAACGTACCTGCTGCAAATGTATTATTTGATACCTCTTTATCGCTAAAGAATGCAAATGTTCCTCCACCGATTAAAGATAACCCTAATGCTGCTGATGCTACTCCCATCCCTAACTTTTTCTTAAGACCCATTCTAATTTCCCCCAATTTTCTTTTTATAGTTAACCCTTATGTAGATAAGAGATGTAACTAGTAGAATAATTGCTTCATTGCGACATGATTTTTGTAAATATACTTCCTCTTTCTCTCTATGTATGTTCTTTAATAAGACTACTCTAGTTCATTATAAAGAACAACGAGCGCGGAAATAAAATCTCGAAAACTTCCAAATTTTCTGTTTTTATTTTATTTTCTCCTGTTTTCCATTCCTTTTCGCTATTTTTCTTAGAAATTCTCTTTTTTTCATGCATATATAATATTTCCTACAATAAAGGTTAAGGCACTTCTTATTTAATATAGCAAATAAGAGGTGCCTTAACCTTTCTCTTTATGATCGTTTCTCCCGCTTTTGGTATACAAATACCCCAATAAGCATCATTCCGATCCCAATTAAAATTGTATTCATATAATCAACGCCCGAACGCCCGTACGTGGTAACATTCCATAATTCATATTTGAATTTGGCGGGTTTTCTGATAAATTGCCTGTACCAGCCCCACCATGTGTCGTCGTTTCCAAAGCTTCATTACTAAATTTGTCCCGCTTCCATATGAATTTTACTTTAATATACTTACCAAAAACATCAGTGTTATCTTTTTTTGCATTAATAACCTTATAATCTGTTAATAATTTAACAGTTTTAATATCTAATGAACCATCATTCTTTAATAAGAAATATCTCACCATTGTATCGCCAAGCTTAATGTTGTCAACGTTAATAATTGTCTTTAGATCAACATTAAGATCTAAGGTACCTGACTTTTTCTTAAAACCCTTTCCAGATTCACCCTGAAATATATTTTTTATGTTAACCTCTACTTATATGCAGAAGATATAACCAAAGTATACATTACTACTTTGTTTCTAAAGTAGTTGATGCTTCTTGTTCACTTTTCTCGGGCTGTGTAGGTACTTGATTATCTGATGGGGTTTGTATTATAGGCTGATCTGCATTTTCCTTATTTTCCTGTTTGTTCTCTTCTTGTTTTGGAGGTTGTTGTTCTTGCTGAGAAGAAGTTGGAGATTCTGTAGGTTGTTGTTTCTGTGCTTTGTTTGCTGGTTTCGTTTTTTCTTCATCAATTTGTTTTTCTAATGCTTGAATATGTTCATCAATTTTTTGTAAAACCACTTGTTTATCCACATCACTGCAAATATTTTGAATTGTTGTAAACCCGTCTTGCACATATTTGAATACCACTTGTGTGGATTCCTTGTTGTCAGCTTGTACCTCTTCTGCCACTTTGTTGTAATACAATTCAATCTCTGTATAAATGTTTGCCAGTGCCCCTATTTCTGCCTGGATTGCTTCGCGATGCTGTTTCCATGCAGCAAGCACACCTTCTAATTCTGTAACATTTACAGTTGAGTTTTCCCCACTACTTATTACATTGTAATGATTCAAAATAGCTTCTCTATGTTGTCCTGCTTCTTCTGTTAATTTTTCAATAGTTTTTGGAAAAACTGTTGCGGATGATAGAGTTGCTTCTACTGTTTGTTGACTCGCAAAAGATGCTTCTGTATACGTTACTACTTGAGATCCCATATAAAAAGCCATAGAACATATACACGGTAATATGAGCATATTTCTTACTTTCTTTGAGGATTTTTTCATAGTCACATCTCCCATTACGTGCATTTTAATTCTTTATAAAGAACTTATAATCATATTATAGTAAATGGAATAAAAAAAGAAAATATAAATCGAAAGACAAAATATTAAATTCTTACAAAATATTCACGAAATAATTTACATAATACAATCAAAAAAAAGAATAACTTCAACATAAATGACAATCTTACACAAAATAACCACAGAATTTCATATGAATTTTTTGTTCTTTATGAAGAACGAGACTATCTAACAAAGATAGTCTCGTTTCTTTTTTCTTATCTTTCTTCACCAGCATTTTGCTGTGCATCAAATGTCCACTTCAATTGAAGTTTATCACCTTGGAATTCATTTTGCTCCTTACCATTATCAACAAATTCAAATTTCACAGTCAATTGATCAGATTTCCCCGCAGAAATACCTTTCTCATCATAGATCCAAGCAATAAGATCATTATCTACTGCTGTAAGTGTATCATTTTTTAATTTATCTAAAGTTGTTTCTTTCACGACTGTTTCATGTTTGTCCACATTTTTCAAGAAAACAACTTTAATATATTTACCAAAGTCTTCTTTATTGTCTCCCTTTGCATCTGTTACAGTATAATCTGTTTTAAGTAGTACTTTTTTAATATCTAAAGAACCCTTATTTTCCAGTTTAAAATCACGTTTAATTGTATCACCTGGTTTAAGATTGCTTACATCTACAACTGTTGTTGGATTTGCTGCTAAATCAAGCGTACCGGCTGCAAACGTATTGTTCGATACTTCTTTGTCACTAAAGAATGCAAATGTTCCTCCACCGATTAAAGATAACCCTAATGCTGCTGACGCTACTCCCATGCCTAACTTTTTCTTAAGACTCATTCCAGATTCCCCCTAAAATATTTTTATATGTTAACCTCTACGTATGTAGAAGGTATAACCGACGTATGTGTTACTACTTTATTTCTTTAGCAGTTGGTGCTTCTTCTTTACTTTTCTAAGGTTGTGTAGGTACATCTCCCATTACGTGCATTTGTGTTCTTTATAAAGAACATGTAATTACATTATAATGAATAAATCATAAAAAGCAAATATAAATATAAATAAAATATATTACATATTTGTAAATTATTTCTCAACAAAATTTACATAACACAATTGACAAAAAGTATAGTTTCTATATAAATGATATTTTTACACGAAATAACACCAAAACTTACAAAGAACATTTTTGTTCCATATAAAGAAATGAGACTATCTAACAAAGATAGTCTCATTTCTTTTTTCTTATCTTTCTTTACCATTAGTGGGGGATGAAAAACCCCCACTGATGGTAATTTCACTTTATACAGATTCTCCTACATCAGAAGCCTTCCTTTTCTTTTCAGAGTCTATACTACGTATCGCTCCAAAAATGGAAATTGCAGAATAACCTAACAATAAGACACCTGGAATAATTAATAACAATGCTGCTCCCGCTTTAGAGTTTGCATAGTTTAATAAATATCCAACATATGGAACTGTTATATCTGCATATTTTCCAACTACATTTTCAGCAAGAACCGGCTGTAAATCAGGACCATTGTTGTTGTCCCCTTTTGTTTGGTAGGACACTTTTCCATTTACATTTTGCACATCAATAATACGGTGAGTAATCAGCTTGTTGTCTTTTTCTTTAAACGTGATAACATCGCCTTTTTTATATTTTGAACCATCTTTTGTTGGCTCAATTGCGATAATAGATCCTGTTAAAAACGTAGGTTCCATCGATCCTGATAATACTGTCTTAAACTGGTATCCCATTACTGTTGGATCGCCGCCACTTGCCTTTGATGAAATAACAACAAACGCTAAACAAACCATAATAGCGAATAAAGCAAAAGAAATAATATTACTAATAATTTTCCAAACTAATTTCATGTGTCTCTTTCCTTTCCTTAGTCTCTATGTATACAAAAGGTGAAAATATTTTAATTAAACGTTCTTTTAAGAGAACTTATCTTTATATTATAACGAACAATAAAGAACCGCAATAAAAAAATAGGCAAAATTTATTTGCCTATTTCTACTGCGACAATACTTGCTTTTTTTTACGCTTCCATAGAAATACTCCAATACTAATGATTGCAAGAATACCTGCACCAATTCCAGCCATAAGTACATATGAAGGAGTTGAATTTGTTATATTACTTTCTTGTGATTTCTCAAATGCAACATCTTCTTTCGAAAGAACCTTTATACTCTCTAACGTTTCATTATTTTTTTTAATATCTACCGTTCCAACAACATCACCGCGGTGAAGACCTGTTTTATATAATTTTTCTTTATCAATAGGATTTTCCTTAAAAACAGCTTGTACATTTTTGGCTTCACCTTGCTTTAATACAAGTTCCACGCTTCGTTCTAATTCACCGTTTACTGACTTATTCAAGTAAGGCATTTCCTTTACCCAATTGTTTTTATCAAGTACTTGTTGTTTTGCAAATTGCGGAAAAGCATAATCAGCAATTTGTTTCATATCTTCGTAAATTTCAGGCTTTTGTGAAGCCATTACAACATTAATAATACGATTTCCATCTTTTTCATTTATTTCTACAAGCGTATTACGAGCTTCATTTGTAAAACCTGTTTTCCCGCCAATACAATATGGATTTTCAAAATATTTTCCTTTATTAAAAATAGAAGCTGTTTGTCTTGACGTTGTAACAGTTGTTCGTTTCGTATTCATTGCCTTTATAATTTCCGGATATTTCATCACACCTCTTGTAATCATTGCCATATCATAAGGTGTTGTATAATGATTTGGATCATGAAGACCATTTGGCGTAACAAAATGACTATCCTTTGCTCCCAGCTGCAGTGCCTTCTCATTCATCATTTTCGCAAAATTTTCCGGATTTCCTGCAATATGCTCTGCAATCGCATATGCCATATCATTTGCACTTAACACCATTAAAATCATAAGTGCAGTATCTCGATCTACTGTCTCTCCTGCTTGAAATTCAATTTGATAATTACTTTTTTCTTCTTCAAGAGCTTTTGGAGAAAATGCAATTTGCTCTCCTGGCTTCGTATGCTCCATCAATAAAATACTTGTCAATACCTTCGTTATACTAGCTGGATAAGCATGCTGATGCGCGTTTTTATCATACAAAACATCCCCTGTCTTCGCATCAACAGAAACCGCATATTGTCCAAACACATTCGGCACTGGTAGAGTTTCTGCATAAAATTTAGCGGGGGCAATAAAAAATAAACTGCTTGCAATAATTAAAGCCAAAATTTTCTTTAAATTATCCATACAACTCTCCTTTTCATCTCCCTTTATATGCACACATGAATTATTTAATAATAATATTTAAATAAAATAATATATATTTTTTACTCACTATCTTTCACTATATCATAATTTTGCAAAAAAACACATGAAAAAACGGCATAAAAAGAAGGAGGAACTATTCCTCCTCATCTCTCTCATCTTCTAATAAATCCATAAAATTTTTAGCAGCTTCCTCTTCTGTTGTCTCATCTGTTATCCCTATAAATGACCAGTTCTTTGATTCTACCCATTTCATAAACTCATCTGAAAATTCCTCATGGGTTATATCTACATCAAGAACTGCTCCATTAATAGCAATCGTTCTATATCTTGGCACATACATTTTAAAATTTTTTCTTACCATACATACCCCTTCATTTATATATTTTTATACGAAATATTATTCATTCGTTTATATAATATATTAATAGAATAGCAAAAAATTAACACGCATTACGCCCTAAAAAGTCTAAAAATTTTAAATAATTACATATATTACTTGATTTTACTATAAGACTAGTATACAATTAATTGCATACTAGTTTATTACATATAAATTTCCTGATCCCGTAGCTCAGCAGGGAGAGCGCCACCTTGACAGGGTGGAGGTCGCTGGTTCGAACCCAGTCGGGATCATATAAAAAACCCCCTTGATAGTCAAGGGAGTTTTTATTTTGTATTTCTCAATTCTAGGGCTATCAAAAACTCTCTGGTCACAAATTGGTCACCCTACCATAAAGGTGTGCATTCACTACCGCGCTTCGCTTGCTCCCCTCTACAAAATGATTTAGGACGTTGTCCTAAATCATTCCGTAAAGGATACAATTCGGATATTTATTCCACGACTTTTGTTCTAAGTTATAATCCTTTTATTTTTACATTACGTTATTATGTTGTTAATTCTAATACTCATTTATCATTTTTGTTTTTTTAATTCAATCTCTTTCCAACCATTAAACTCATGATAAAAAAGTTCAGGACTATATGCTCTAAGATCATACATAGATTTAGCATCTAAACGTTTATATAAATCCAAATGAAACCAATCATATTTCTTCTTAACAGGATATAAAGGATATCCCATAATAAAAGCAAATTCTTCCCAATCAATTAAATTATTTTTATTACCACAACACATTTTTACATCTTCACGTCTATAAACACTCTCACACTTCGTACAATAGCAATAAGACATCAATAATCTCCTTCTAATGCTTTTGTTCAATCGTCGTTTTATTCTTAAATAAACTCTTGAAAAGCCGGATTAGATTCCCATTTCTGATCACTTGCTAATTCTATGAAGTAGCTTATTACTTCCATATTACTTTTATTGCGCAAGAATCCAATAGAATCATTATCCTTCAACAATTCAGCAATTGAATTAAGTAAAAGAAAAGCGATTTTTTCATTAATTAAAAAGTCTTCTGTATCTTTTTGAATAAACCCTACAGGCAACTCATCGATCAAAAGTTTTATAGCCTTAATATCTGATTGCCATCCTTCATTTCGAATATCATCATCTTGAATAACAACCCTTATATCCTTGTCTTCAATAAAATTAATTGGCGTATTTTGTTTTAATAAATCGTTTAAAATATTTTTCTCCATTCCAAACATCCTCCTGTACAATAACTTAGAATAATAGATCATTTATTTTATTTGCAGTCTCAAGTTGCATACCTGGTAATACATGACTATAAGTATCTAATGTGACACGTATATTCGAATGTCCAAGTCGTTCTGCCACTACTTTAGGATGAATACCTTCTTTTAATAACAAAGTTGCATGCGTATGCCTTAAATCGTGAAATCTAATCTTTGTTACATTTATCTTCTCTATTAAGCTATAAAAAGATCTTAATAAATTTCTAGGTAAACATGGTGTCCCAATACTTGTGCATACAACAAGGTCATAATCTGTATATAAAATTCCTCCTACTCTTTTCTCATTCTCAATAGTCTCTTTATGCTTTACTAAGGAATTTGTCGTTTCATTAGGTAAAGCGATACTTCTTTGTCCAGATTTTGTTTTTGCTCCTGGTATTATTTTGTTCCCTGCATGATTTAAAGTCTGCTTAATTGAAAGTGTATTATTATTAAAATCAATATCTTTCCATCTTAGAGCTAATATCTCACCTTGCCGCATTCCTGTAGTAAGCGCCAAAAGGAATGCTATATAATATCTACTACTTTCTGCTACCTTTAGAAAACTTTTAACCTCTCCTAGATCCCAAACTTTTAATTCACTTTTATATGCTTTAGGCCTATCAACTAAAGAAGCAACATTACGTTTTATTAAACCCCACCTTTCTGCCTTTTTTAGAGAATCATTTATTAAAGAATGTATTTTTTGTACATTCTCCCGTGATAATAAATCATTATTTATAATCTCATTATACAATTTTTGGATATCAATAGGTCTTATTCTAGAAATCTCTATATTTCCTAGGTTAGGAATAATATACTTATCTATTAACCAACTATAAGTTTTAAAAGTAGATTCTTTTATAAGTATTTTCTTATCATCAAGCCAACTATTTAAATAATCTTTATACAACATTTTAGAGGGTTCACTAAATGTACCATCTTTTAAAAGAGCGTGTTCTGCTTCAGTCAGGGCATTTTGTGCTTCTTTTTTTGTTTTAAAGCCTCTCTTCTTTTTTTGCCTTCTCTTTCCGTTGACTTTCCCTAGTTCTAGTACATAATACCAGGTGTTACCATCCTTTTTTACAGAACCAGCCAATTAATTTCCCTCCTTTACATCGCTACCTTCTAACCAGGATATAAAGACCGTCTTTAATACTTTAATTCTTCTTCCTATACGAACTATATGAAAATCTCCAGAGTTAACCAATTCATAAGCTTGTCTTCTTCCAATTCCTAATATTTCTTGGATATGTACAACATCTAATACTGACGGGTATTGTTCTAATGTATTCATAAAATCCTCCTATTTTAGCATGAGTGAGTTGATAGAAAACGCCTATTTCGTTGTATTTTTTCTTGATCAAAAGTAGTATTTTTCTTATTCAACTTTGATTCAGTCCATCTCTTTGCAATCTTAGTAGTAATTTCTAAACTATCATGATTATTTAAAGCTCCAACTGAAATAAGTAGACCGGCAATTTGATCTAATAACTGTTCCGTATTTCCTATCTTTACCTTTTTTCTTATAACAGGAGAGAAAAGTTGATTTAAATCCGCTTTCTGAACAACAGTCCACCTAGGATCTAGCGGCCATCTAGTTTTATTTTTATCTGATAATGGAACCTTAAGGGTTAACCATTCCATTGTTAGATAAGACCAAATATTATTTTCTTTTAGGATAAAATCTTCAATAGAGCTAACTCCAAATTCTTTTAAGCATTTTCTTCTAATTTGAAATTCAACCCTCCATACAGATTTTATTTCATTCCATAAATGTTCTTTCCACAAATCAAAAAACCAAAGTTTTTGAGACTTTTTTACTTCAAGTGTTTTATTATATATACGTGCTAGCAACGGATCACCACGCCCTATTGTAAAACCACTAAATTCACTTCCATTGTAATATTCATCATTTACAAAATGATTTACTTTTCCCCTTGCTCTAGTTACTACTTTCTCCAAATCATATTTAGTAAAAGGAATTTTATCACTATCTACACATATATCAATCCTCGACAATTTTGTATCTTCTATAGAGATTCCAAAACCACTTAACCAATCAAGAAACTCTTTAACTGCTTTTTCAAAGCCAAGTGACCATAAATAAGATGCAAGAAACCGAACTTTAATCGGTGACGTATTTTTTACTTCCTTATCCATAAAGTACATGAGGAAATCATTACACGATACCTTATAAGAATAAAAAGGAATTCCATTTCTATGTACTTTCAAACTTATGCCATTTAGTTCAATTTCATACTCTTTGGAGTCTTCTTGAGCTTTAGATTTTAATAAGGCTAGCATATCTAATGTACTTTTGAGAGATTGAAAATAGTCAAAGACTTCAACCCCAAATTCAACTGTATCAATACCTTTAATAATCAATATATAGTCCTCCTTACCCTAACGTTGTAATTTGAACCCCGCATGTTATATGGTTGCGGGGTTCTTAATCGATGTAACCCATCGGCCTTGATACGGAGCCTCTGCAAGCCCTGCTAGACAGGCTTGCGGCCAGTCCTTTAAGAGTCCTGGCCAACTAACAACAGCCTGGCAGGGCTTACCTCTCCAAATCAAGACCTAACTGATCCTCCACTTCGCTCCCTATCGGTATCGGCTTCGTTTGTACCTAAACTTCGCCGAGTTTCTATAATTCTTTGGACAAGTTTCTTCTCAACTTTTCGTTGAATTATTCATGCTTTTTCTAACTACTTTTAATATTTTTCAACCTTTTCTAAAAAGCTATGTATACCAATACAAAACATCATTTATAACGGAATTCGTTAGTTACACACAAAAAAATATAGACGTAAACATAAAAAATAACGGATTTAGTTAGATTATACTAACGTAATCCGTTATTTTCAACCTTATTTTATATATTTTTTTCAAAATCCGTTAATAATGCTAAAATAAATATAGACATAACAAGGAATGGAGCGAACATTATTTATGAAAGAGAAGGAACTACTTGAAAGGTTTTCAATTGGACCTCAAATTAAATCATTGAGAAAAGAGCGCAAATGGACCCAACAACAACTTGCAAAAAAAGTTAATGTTTCATCTCAAGTAATATCAAACTGGGAAAGAGGATATACAATCCCTACTGCCAAAGATCTTAAAATACTGGCAGAAGAATTTAATGTTGATACAAATATGATTCTTACTGGTCATAGTACTGAGGAACTTTCTAACTATGTTACAGGGACAATGGCAGTTAGTGCGTGGGTTCAAAGTTTTGCAGACACTTATGGATACGAACTAGTAGCCCAATTCTTAAATAATGATTTAAATATTGAAGAACTATTAAATTCCAATGTAAAGCTTACTTTTAATGGACAAGTTCTAACGGATTCCGATAAACAAAAAATCCTTAATCTTATTAAAGTGCTGTATCAATAAAAATCCTCTTAAATATAATATTTTCATATTCAACCACACACCTGAATTTTTTTAAGGCGATTATTACACAAACCAATAATCGCCCTAAATCACATTTTAATTATTATTTTTTCTTATAAAAAGCTATGTAGACCGTCTCTAATACTTAATTATTAGCTTTTCGAATGATCTCTTCCATAATTTGAGTGAAATCAGTAGGCCACTCTTCCTGCGATAGATCATTAATTAAATATCGAACATTCTTTTCATTCTTTTTATAAGTAAGGTTCCCTATATTTTCACAGAACTTAATTAAAAATTTATCTCCTGGTACAACCTCATCTAATTTATTCTCCCAAAGAGCATCAAACTCTTGGACAATGCTATCAATCTCAACCGCTAATTCTAACTCCTTTCTCATTTTAGCTCTTTTTTCATTAAACCATGCTTTTAAACCATCAACATCATCAACAGGATCCTTGGAATTTTTTTCTGGATATATAGCTTTCAAATATTTTTCACGAATATATTTTCTTGATGATTCTATTTTTATATCAGCATAAGTCTTTTTCATTATTTCCTCTATTTCATCTAACCCCCTCTTTTTTGTCTCATCCTTAGCGATAATAAACTTATCCAAAACTACTGGGTTTAAAAATAAATTTTCAATGCACACTCCTGGCCAAAAAACCAAACTACTTTTTTCTGGATGTTGACTAATCTTTCTGTCTTTTTCGTCTTGTGTTTTATAATCTGAATCTAAAATAAAAAATGTTTCTACACCGCTTTTTTCAAAGATCTCTAGTGATTCCGCATTAGCAAAATATTTATATTTTGTCTCACCCTTCATATCAATGCAACCTATTTTAGACAACATATGTGGGTAAAATTTTTGTAAGTATGTATCTACAATTACTTTATCTGTTTTACCTTCTACAAATATCAACATTTTTTTTATCAACAATGCTTGAGCATTATAACCTAATTCACTAATAACTTCATCTAAGCTCTCTGAATCTAATAATTGGATACTATTTTCTTTTTCGTCTTTTCTTTTAATCAAATAAACAGACTTATCATATGTCTCTTCTACAAATGCTGTTGAATGGCTAGTAATAAATACCTGAGCATGTTCTGCTTTTAACTGTAGATATTCACTTAATCTTTGTTGTAATTCAAAATGTAAATGTATTTCTGGTTCTTCAATTAATATACTTTCAGGGTTCAGAAGTTCTATATCTAATATAATCCTAAAAACCTCTCTTATTCCTGTACCATTAAGATTTATCCAGTTATCACCAACATCGATGATTGGCTGTTCGTCCCGATCGAAAAATACATCTATCTCAATGTCCAGTACTCTCTTACACATGTTTCTAAAATTTACCCAAACATCAAAATATTCTTTTCTGTTTTTTAGTGAAAATAGTCTGTGTGCATCTTCCGAAGTTAGCCCTTCTTTTTTTTCAGGTTGAAATATTATATTATGTTTTGTTATTATGTTTTGCCTAATTGTAATATTCTCATTTTGAAAAAGGATACTATAAATTTTAGAAACACCTATATTATTTTCCCACTGTTCTTTTATTGCTTTTTCTAATTCTTTTAACTCTTTAATTAAACCTTGAATATATTGTTCATATAAATCTATATTTCTCTTTAATGTTGATAGAATATCCGCTTGTATATTCTCCATATCAATATTATTAGTTTCTAATAAATACATTGCCCCATTTGATAAATTTAAATTATCTCCTATGTACTTATGAGCATTCATAGTTTCTTCTACTTTTAAATCCATTGTTAAAGATGAGACATACTCATGATCCCTCTT
Organism: Bacillus sp. S2(2024); assembly: GCF_050474045.1. Taxonomy (NCBI): domain Bacteria; kingdom Bacillati; phylum Bacillota; class Bacilli; order Caryophanales; family Bacillaceae; genus Bacillus; species Bacillus sp. S2(2024). The sequence continues at coordinate 914,307 of NZ_JBFLUS010000003.1, read as the reverse complement.
ATATTGTTCAAGTGCTGCGTTACAATCTTTAACCTTCCCAATTCGATCTAAAAATTTCCCTACAAACTCACCATAATTCTTGAATATCTTTTTATATGGTTTTATAAACTTTGGAAAGTTCTTATACTCTTTTTCAAGTAAGCTCATAAGCAAATGATAAGTATGAGTTTCTTCCTCGATTTGTATGCATCCTACCCAGGCTACATATTCTTTACCGGAAATATCTAACAATCCGATTAACATCAAATCTTCAGCACTAGTACCATTCATTATATCTTCTTTACTAAATACACCTTTATTATATAGGCTTTGAGATCCTATGGCCTCAAAAAAACAACGTACTGCCCTTAAGTAATTAGACTTACCTATATTATTTTTACCTATAAAAAGGTTTACATCATTCATATCATCTAAAAAAACCTGTTTTACATTACGAAAATTTTGTATATACAAAGACTTTAATTTGATACTCATTTTTTTCTCCCTATCAACTTAATAATTTCAAAATTACTATCTAACAAATAATTCTCATTTCATCTTTACTATATTGTACACATATTAGCACTTATCTTCCAATTTACTTTTAAAATATAGAATAAAACATCACTTATACATTTTACTTCTGACTGGTCACCTAAATGGTCACAAACTAAAAATAATTATAGGACACTACATATCATTAAAAATGAATAATAGATTCCAAAAATTACGCCATATCAAGCAATAGGATACTATTAAACACTTAAGGCGTTTCACTGTTCTATCTTGACAGGGTGGAGGTCGCTGGTTCGAACCCAGTCGGGATCATATAAAAAACCCCCTTGATAGTCAAGGGAGTTTTTATTTTGTATTTCTCAATTCTATGGCCATCAAAAACTCTCTAATCACAAATTGGTTACCCTATTATAAATGATGAGTAAAAATAAAGTTGTTTAATCTTAAGCCTCTAAACACATAGAACATCGTCCAAAAATGAAACGATGTTCTAGAAATAGTCATATATTTTTCGTCACCTAGTATTCATTTTTCTTAAAACAAACAATAATAAAGCTATTGTTTGTTTTAACTAGTTAGCCTGGAATACCTCTTACTTTACTCTGTACATTCTAAGCTTAATATTACCTTTCCATTTTCTACTTCAACGTGCTTAACTTTTCAATTGCTTGTTGTTCGGTTGGTAAGTAAAAGATATCGTTTCCATTGTTACATTCATAGATGAAATCTTTTAAGCTTTGACTTGAATACACAGAAAAATTCCCAATTATTGCGACCTTCACTCGATAATTGATGAACTTCTGAAGAGTTTCGCCCCTTTTACCTATTTCTTTATCTATCGAGGGAACTATATATATTTATTAAAAAAGACCACCAATAATGATGGTCTATCTTATAGAACTCAAGCACTCGATAGTTTAATTACCAGGCACCACGATACGTCCTGTCAGTTCAGTTTTTTTATTATTGGTCATAACATTCCTCCTCATTTCAAAATTCCGTTTCCTTAAAGGGTTAAGATTTTTTTCACAATGAATAATATGAAATAAAATTAGGAGTTATTAGTGAATGTTCCGAAAATAAAGCACTTATGTTATATTCCTATTTCAATAAACCTGGCCCGTTGCTTTAAGGTCAACTCACACCATTACAACTGCTTGCTTAATAAATTCACGCTTTCTCTATTGCAACTGCCTGTACAACTTTATTTGAATTTTAATAAGATATTATGAAAGATTTATATTTTTATAGGAGTTAACGTAGTTCGCAACAAGAAAGAGGAAAGTTGTAAAAAGACAAAATGCAGTGTAAGGAAGGTGAAAAATAAAATGATGAACAATGAAGAAACACTTTGTCGTAAGTTTGCAAAAATTATAGGCGGTCAATCAGGATTTGCGGGCGGAAAGTGTGTAGCTACAATATCTCGAGATGAAATAAACGCAACGATTTTAGGAAAGAGATTTGGGGTGACTTCTTCTTTCTCATTCGAATCAATAGATAATTCAAGCGGCGAAGCTTTATGTTTAGGAAGAGTAGCCCTTTTACAAAATGAAGTGGAGCCATTTATTACTGTAATTCGCGCTCAGGAAATAATAGTTTCGTCTATCCACAATGAATGGTTGTTCGATAATCCACGTTTGATTTATGTCAATATCGAATCTGTTGAAGAACCATTGATTTTTGCACGAAAAGTCAAAAGAGCGTTAAAAGCTATTTGACCATAATCTTTGCACCAATTAAAGGAACCTCATTCTCTTTTCGTATGATGTAAGACCATAGGCGCCTTACAAGTTAGATAAAATAAAATTCAGAGAGAATAAGATTACTTATTCTCTCCTTCTAAAAATTAATTCTCTTTTTTATATTCTAAAATTAAATTTTTGGCTTCGATAAATCCTGCTTGAGAAGTTACCCCTGATAATAATCCTCCAAAGCCTCTGTTTTAAATTCGTATTTTGTAACAAAGCCCCATAAAATCTTACGCACAGCATTAACACCTGTTGTCATTTGAATATAGGGAGTAGCTCTCAACAAAAGTATTTCCTTTGTAAAAAGAAAATTAATAGATTTTTATAACCTTTCCCCATTTGTTGCAATTACATCTTGATACCAGAAAAAGGACTTCTTCTTTTTCCGTTCTAATGTTCCGCTGCCATCGTCATGTTTGTCAACATAGATGAAGCCGTTACGTTTGGAGAACTCACCCGTTGACATACTTACCATATCGATACAGCCCCAGCTTGTATAGCCTATTAATTCAACACCATCTTCAATGGCTTCACCCATTGCTTTTATGTGTTCACGAAGGTAGTCAATTCGATAGTCATCATTGATCGTGCCATCTTCTTCTATTTTGTCATAGGCTCCTAATCCATTTTCTACAACAAATAGCGGCTTCTGATAGCGATCATATAATTTGTTTAGGCTAATACGTAATCCTACGGGGTCAATTTCCCAACCCCAATCGCTTGCTTTTAAGAACGGATTTCTTATGCCGCCAATAATATTCCCTTGCGCCTCTTCCGCATCTGTCTTCATTTTTTTCTCAGTGCGGGACATGTAATAACTAAAGCCAATATAATCAACGGTTCCTTCCTTTATTAATTCTAAGTCACCATCTTGAATCTCCAATTCGATATTGTGTTCTTTAAAGTATCTCTTCATGAAAGCTGGATACTCACCCCGTACTTGCACATCTGCACAATAGTAATTGAAAAGCTGTTCTTCTTGAAGGGCGTACATTACATTTTCCGGATTGGAATCAAAGGCATATACAGGCGCAAAGAGAATCATACAACCAATTTTAGAGTTAGGAATGATTTCATGGCATGCTTTGACCGCAATGGAGCTTGCGACAAATTGATGATGGTATGCCTGGAAGGTAGGCTGGTATTTATCCTCTTCTTTTTGAATTGAAAAACCAAGTCCTTGAATCGGCATCACCAAGCTGCTGTTGATCTCATTAAAGGTCATCCAAAACTTTACTTTATTTTTATAGCGATTGAAAATAGCTTTTACATATCTTTCAAAGAATGTTATCACTTGACGGTTTCTCCAACCACCATATTCTTTTACTAAATGCAGAGGCATTTCATAGTGAGAAATGGTTACAACCGGTTCAATACCGTATTTATGCAATTCATCAAAAACACGATCGTAAAAAGCCAATCCTTCTTCATTTGCCTCTAACTCATCGCCGTTTGGAAAAATTCGTGTCCAGGCAATCGACATACGGAATGCCTTGAAACCCATTTCCGCAAACAATGCAATATCTTCTTTATACCGATGATAAAAGTCAATCGCTTCATGATTTGGATAGTAATATCGATCACCATAGATTTCAAAATCAAAACCTGGATTCGTTAATATTTTATACCGCTCGTTTCCACCTGGAAGGACATCAGCAATATTTAGTCCTTTATTCCCTTCACTAAACCCGCCTTCTATTTGATTAGCTGCAGTAGCTCCTCCCCATAAAAAATCTTGAGGGAATTGATATGTTTTCATTTGGATTACCTCCAGAAATTTATCGAAAAATTGGCAAGAAAGCTCCATCTTCAAAATACACAGGGCATAGCCCAGTTTAAGGTGGAGATCAATTGCCATCGCATTTATAAAAATATTTTCGTAGCATGGCGAATATATGTTCTTTTTGACTGTTTTGTAGTATCATGAAGGAAAGAAGGAGGTGAACATGATGACAAAGGAAAAAGAATATGCAACCTATCAAATTTGGATCAAGAAAGGTCATAAGTTATACTCTTACTTCCTAGAGATGTGTCAAAACGCAAAAAATCTCTACAATACAACAAACTTCTATATTCGCCAAGTATATACGGCCTTACGTACTGATAAGCCATTACAGCCACTTCAACAAGAAGTTCTTCATACATTACAAGCACATATTGAAACCATGAATGAAAATCAACTTCATGCGTATCAAAAACGTGTGCAAAAGCAAAAAGAAAAGCCTGTTAAAGAACAGAAAGACATAAAATGTAACTTGTTTACATTACCGACAAAAGAGAAATCGTTTCTATCCTATAACTTTCTAGATTGTTTGTTTAAAACAATGAAACAACAAGATTATATGAACTTGCCAGCACAAACGAATCAAGCGGTCATGAAAAAACTCTATCAAAACTGGAAATCATTCTTTGCTTCCATCAAGACATACAAGAAACGTCCTTCTACTTTTACAGGTAAACCTCGCATTCCCAAATACATTAAATCATCTATAAAAGAAATTGTATTCACGAATCAAGTATGTAAACTCCAAGATAAATACATTCGTTTTCCAAAAACAAGTATAAAGTTAAATATCGGTAAATTGTTCGTGCATATCGAAAATCTAAAAGAGGTACGCGTTTCTCCTTCTTACGGGAAGTTTAAAGTTGAAATTGTGACAGAACACTCTAAGCCAGCGCCTAAGCATGTCGCCAATAATTGTTATATGAGTATTGACTTAGGGATCAATAACATTGCAACTATCACAACGAATACAGGGGCTATTCCTGTATTAGTAAAGGGCAATGTAAAAAGCATCAATCAATACTACAACAAACAAAAGGCTCATTTACTAGGGATTCTTCGTCAAGGAAAAGAACCAAAAGAAGGACCACACACATCAAAGCGTTTAGATAGGCTTCATGAGAAACGGTTTCTCAAGATAAAAGATTTCTTTCACAAAATTAGTTACCACATTGTTCATTTCGCAGTTCAACATGAGATCTCTATGATTGTGATTGGGAAAAATACATCATGGAAACAAAACAGTGAGATGGGAAAACAACAGAATCAATCCTTTTGCCATATCCCACACAATCTACTCATTGAAATGATCACCTATAAAGCAAAACGAAAAGGTATTATTGTACAAGTCGTGGAAGAATCGTATACAAGCAAGGCATCTTTTCTAGATAATGATGTTATCCCCACTTACGGTGAAGAAAATATTCCTATATTCAGTGGAAAACGTATCAAACGTGGCTTGTATCGCACGAAAGAGAATCTTCTACTAAACGCAGATGTGAACGGCTCATATAACATCTTAAAAAAAGCAGTTCCAAAGGCGTTTGCCGATGGAATAGAGGAGTTGTGCCATCAGGCAGCCGTGTCAACTCCACTCGTGTTAAGCATCCCTTGAAGGTGATACACGAGAAACCCCCACTTCAAGATCCGAAGGAGATAAGTGGCGGGAGTTTTCATGCCATCATTATTTTTGTTTAAAATTCTCTTCCTTATAAGCAACTACAAAAAAATCATAACTGCGTTTAACAGGATAGTAAATGAATGAAGAGTATCTAGTTTTTTATAACGGAAAAAGTGACGTGTTACATAAATGTAACACTATGTTTCATACGGAAAAGTTGTGTTAGAATGTAGTTATTATTTTTGCAGGCTACAATACTTTTTTACTGAAGGAGAAACTGGATCCATGTTTTCACACGACATAATCGCTTCTTTTAATGAATTAGAAACTTCTTTATACAACTATATTTGTCAAAACGGTGATAAAGTGGCGTATATGCGAATTCGCGAACTAGCAGATGAAACCCATGTATCAACAGCTACAATTTTACATTTTTGCAGGAAACTACATTGTGAGGGGTTTTCCGAATTTAAAGTAAAGCTTAAAATGCACTTAAAAGAAAATAAAAAAACGGTGATAAAAAGTTCCCAACAATCGATAATAGAATTTTTTGAGCGAACATTAAAAGGTGACTTAGAAGAAAAAATTAAAGAAGCTGCAAGTCTCGTTATCAAAGCAGATAACGTTATTTTTATTGGGATCGGCAGCTCGGGTATTCTTGCTGAGTATGGTGCAAGATACTTCTCAAGCTTAGGTAAATTTTCGCTATATATTAAAGATCCTCACTTTCCGATTCACTCCAAACTCCGCAATAATAGCGTAACGATTGCTTTATCTGTCTCAGGAGAAAATCATTTTACCGTCACTCATCTTAACCAACTTAAACAAGAAGGAAGTAAAATCATTAGTATTACAAATAATACACTCTCAACCATTGCAAAAATCTCTGATATAAACATTCCCTATTATGTAACAGAGGAATTTTCCGAGGAATCTAATATTACTACGCAAGTACCTGTTGTTTATATTTTAGAATCTATGGCTCGGGAAATACACAAACTTAATCAATAAGCTGATTACTTCTACACCCATAGCATGTGAATAACGGTTTCTTTAACTATTATCGAATTTTCAATATAAAAAGACAGGAGCTTGTTGCTCACTGTCTTTTATTTATGAACTATATATTTAGTTGTAATGCATAGCTTAACAAGTTATTGATGTTCTACACTTCTAAAAGATCATATTTACACCAGAGCTAGCTTTCTTCTTTATGATACTTTGCGGATATTTATTTTTTTCCCTTCTTTGCGCCACTCTTTAAATTCAGCTGTTGCTGTGAAAAGTACATCTGTGGATGAGTTAAGTGCCGTTTCAAAAGAATCTTGTAAAACACCTATGATAAAGCCTACTCCAACTACCTGCATAGCAACATCAGGTGAGATTCCAAATAAGCTGCATGCTAGAGGAATCAGTAATAAAGATCCACCGGCAACCCCTGAAGCACCACAAGCGCATACAGCTGACAGTACACTGAGAATGATTGCTGTAGGGAAGTCTACTTCAATACCAAGTGTATGAACCGCTGCAAGTGTCAAAACAGAAATCGTAACAGCGGCACCACCCATATTAATGGTTGCACCTAATGGAATGGATACTGAATAACTATCCTTATTTAAACCTAAGTTTTCACATAATTTCATATTTACAGGAATATTCGCAGCTGAGCTACGTGTAAAGAATGCTGTAATACCACTTTCCTTTAAGCACTTAAAAACAAGCGGGAAAGGATTTTGACGTATAAATATAAACACAATGATTGGATTGACAACCAGCGCCACAAAGAACATACAACCAATCAAAACGGCAAGTAATTTCCCATAGCTTAGTAATGATTCAATTCCATTTGTAGTAATAGAATCCACTACTAGACCCATGATTCCTAATGGCGCAAACTTAATCACCCACGTAACCATTTTAGATACGGCGTCTGAAAAATTCGAAATCATTGTTTTTGTCGTATCAGAAGCATTTCGTAAAGCCAAACCAAGGAGTGTCGCCCAAGCTAAAATACCGATATAGTTCGCATTAAAAATTGCTTTAACTGGGTTATCAACAATGTTCAGCAGTAATGATTTGAGTACCTCTACAATACCGCCAGGAGCAGTCACACCTTCAGCGCTCTTTGCAAGTGTTAAGCTTACAGGAAAAATAAAACTTACAACAACTGCGATTAATCCAGCTAAAAATGTTCCTAAAAGGTATAGGAAGATAATAGACTTCATATTCGTTTGTTGACCACTCTTGTGTTGAGCGATAGCTGACATAACCAAGAAGAGTACCAATACAGGCGCAATTGCTTTCAAAGCACCTACAAATAAAGTGCCTAAAATTACAACAGGTTTTGCTACTTGTGGGATTGTCACAGATAGAATAATACCAATAATCAAACCTACAATGATTTGTTTTACCAGACTCACTTGCCCCCACTTTTTCAGTATACTGTTCATGAATATTCCCCCATTAATTTAAGATAAATTGCAACATCGCTAGTATAGAGCCATTTATTTCTCACAACTCTACAATTTTTCAGAATCTATCTAAAGATTTTTAAAACAAAAATATTCAGATAATTATTTTTATGAAGGGCCGTTTTCATTGCATTCTACTCCATGAAGACGACTATCTTACCAATAAGTAGTATTATAATGATTATTTTCATATATAACAATATTATTTTCTTTGTTTTTCAAAATATCTTAATTGTCAAATTTTAAACCTATGTATGTCTCCATGAATTATGATTTCATAATTAAAAGAAAAAACCGGGCTTTAATTACGCAAAAACACTACCTATTTCCTTTTAGATCATTTTTATATCTCCCTAAAAATTATTACCGGTTCTAAAGATAGGACATAATTAAGCATTCAATGGCAATGATAAATTTATACAAAAGATTTATTTATATGCTTGTAAATTTTTCAAAATACAAAAATCATCTCAAGCTCTTAAGAGTTTGGGGAATCTTACGGAAGATAGGTCTTTTTCTTTAACCACTAAATGTAAGCAATTTTGTTTTCGTAAAGGAGAATCAGATATGTCAGAAACAATGGCAGGACAAGAGTTATCAAATTCATCTACTAATTTGGAACAACATGCTGTACTGAATGAACTATTAAAACCCGAAGTTCAGCAATCCTTAACTGCCTTAATAGAGCAGCTGCCAAAATTGACTGAGCTTGTAAGTATATTGACTAAATCTTATGACTTTGTACAGGCAGTCGCTACCGATGAGGTATTAAAGAGTGATACCGTTGGAGCGATTCAAGAAATAATGGACCCTGTAACAGACTGCGTGAGAAACATTGCAGCCACTGCTATAGAAGCGAAAGATCGCGCTGAGGAAAGCAATGAGGTAATCGGTCTTTTTACTCTTTTAAGGATGATGAAAGACCCGCAAGCACAGAAGCTTTTCCGTTTTATAAATGCCTATCTCCAAATTAGCAGGGAACACAATAGACATGAATAAATCTTTTATATTAAAAATCATTAAGGATGGAGGATAAATGATGGTAAAACATATTGTCATCTTAGGCGCTGGTTATGGCGGACTTCTAGCGGCTTTAAACGTTCGCAAGTACTTAAGCAAGGATGATGCTCAGGTTACTGTAGTAAACCAGTATCCGACACATCAAATCATCACGGAGTTGCACCGTCTTGCAGCAGGAAGCGTTGCTGAGCCAGCCGTATCTATACCACTGAAGAAGCTTTTCAAAGGAAAAGACATCGATCTTAAAATTGAGAAGGTCGAGTCTTTTTCAGTAGACAAAAAAGAAATAAAACTTTCAGATGGCTCCACTTTAACATATGATGCTCTCGTCGTCGGTTTAGGAAGTAAAACTGCTTATTTTGGTATTCCAGGACTTGAAGAGAATAGCTTAGTGTTAAAATCGGTGGAGGATGCTAATAACATCCATCAACATATTGAACAGCGTATTCATGAATATGCAAAGACAAAAAAAGAAGCAGATGCTACCATTTTAATCGGCGGCGGTGGATTAACTGGTGTTGAGCTGGTCGGTGAAATTGCTGATAAGCTTCCTAACCTTGCTAAAGAGTATGGAGTAAATCCTAAAGAAGTGAACCTTTTACTTGTCGAAGCGGGTCCAAAAATTCTTCCTGTTCTACCGGATTCGCTCATTGAACGTGCACAGGCTAGCCTAGAGGCGCGCGGCGTTCAGTTCCTATTAGGTCTTCCCGTAACAAATGTTGCAGGCAATGTTATTGATTTAAAAGATGGTCAGAAAATTGTAGCGAATACTTTCGTTTGGACAGGCGGCGTACAAGGCAACCCTCTAGTAGGCGAATGCGGCCTTGAGGTGAACCGCGGACGTGCAACCGTTAATAATTACCTTCAATCTACATCTCATCCAGATGTGTTTGTTGCTGGTGACTGTGCTGTTGTGTTTGGTCCAGATGATCGTCCATACCCGCCTACTGCACAAATTGCTTGGCAAATGGGAGAACTAATCGGCTACAATTTATTCGCATATCTAGAAAATAAATCATTCGAAGAGTTTAACCCAGTCAACTCAGGAACACTTGCAAGCCTAGGCCGTAAAGATGCTGTTGCCACAATTGGAGCAAGCTCCACTCAGCTCAAAGGAATGCCAGCATCCCTAATGAAGCATGCAAGCAACACTCGTTACCTGTCACATATTCACGCGTTGTTTAGCTTGGCTCATTAAAACACACGGGTATCAAAGTGTGAAACATCTTGTATATTTAAAAGAAAACAGATTTAGATGTAGAAGGGATTCTGTATAATTTACAATATTTTCAGGTATCCTAAGGATGTGAGATGTTATTATTTCACACACAACCCTAAACCAAAAGGCTTCCTCACCCGAAGCCTTTTGGGCATACTCAAAGTCTTCATACATCCATTAAAGTTTTTCGATGTATCTAGAAAAACAGTCAACGACGTTTTGACCCCCAGCCTTTTTTACAAACAACTTGCTTTATAAAACCAGCGTAAATCATACATATACAGATTGAATACTTTAATACTGTGCCTCTCCTTTTTATTCGGATAACATATTAACGCATCAAAAAAGAAGCTAATTTTCATTTACTTCCCCTACATACTATAATTAATCGTAGAAAACAAGATAAACATATAACTAATAAGCTACAAACGTTAATATGGCGGCATTCGTAGCCAACGATGACTTATGGTTTGACTTACGTTAGACTAATGACTTCTAGTGTGACAAAGGTGGCTCCTGGTTCAAGGTCAGTCAGGATCAGACAAAATAAAAAGCCTCAATCTTTTTATCTTGAAGGGATTGGGGCTTTGCTCATTCTAATTTCAATTTAAACTTGATTCTCCTAATTCATATTAAATTTAGTCTACTTGACCTTAACTTTTCTATCCAACTAAGTGTAGCCTATCCAGATATCAATTATTAAAAATCAAGATTATTGCATACCTGGGAAACTATTCATACCCATGCCTGGGAAACCACCCATACCCGTTCCTGGGAAACCATTCACACCCATACCTGGGAAACCACCCATACCCGTTCCTGGGAAACCGCCCATACCCATGTTTGGAAAACCACCCATGCCCATACCTGGGAAGCTGCCCATGCCCATGCCTGGGAAACCGCCCTTACCCTTACCTAGAAAACCGCCCTTACCCTTACCTGGAAAACCACCCATGCCCATGCCTGGAAAACCGCCCATGCCCATGCCTGGAAAACCGCCCATGCCCATGCCTGGAAAACCGCCCTTACCCATGTTTGGAAACCCGTCCATACCCATGTTTGGAAAACCGCCCATACCCATGTTTGGAAAACCGCCCATACCCATGCCTGGGAAACCGCCCATGCCCATGCCTGGAGAACCGCCCATGCTCATGCCTGGAAACCCGCCCATACCCATGTTTGGAAAACCGCCCATACCCATGCCTGGGAAACCGCCCATACCCATGCCTGGGAAACCACCCATACCCGTTCCTGGGAAACCATTCACACCCATACCTGGGAAACCACCCATACCCATGCCTGGGAAACCGCCCATGCCTGGAAAACCGCCCTTACCCTTACCCATGCCTAGGAGGCTACCTAGGAGGCCGCCCATGCCTGGGAAACCTATACGTTGAGAATTTAATAGCATGTTTTCACCTACTTTTTATAAATATTTCATAGTCTTTTACATGCTATGCTTAAAAAAAATAAAGGAGCTTATTCTCCTTTTAAATTAGGCAGACTAATTACCGTTACTAATAGATTATGGTGATATATTATATATCTTATGTGCTGTATTTTATGTAATTCTAAGTAACCTATATACAAATTTTCAGAGTAACAATATCGGTATGTTAAAGATTTAGAGATTACTTGCAATCGCTCTGAAGTTTTTGTACCGGAAAATATACTGTTCGTGTCCCCCTTTCATGATGCCGTATTTCGTCCGGTTCCTTCACATTGATGCTTCTTTAGCCCGCTATTCGCAAGCAATAAGAGCACTCCATACCCGCCTGCAGATGGTGCCGGCTTAAGCTAGTAGTTATATGTTTCTTGTCTTCTTTTTACTAACGAAATAGGAGACGTATTGTTTTATCTTAGAATATACATAATTACTTTTTGTTGGACGAGCATACACTCATTTTTAACTTGATCACATACAATAATAAGAATAGTAAATGAGGAGGTGCGTAATAATGTCGAAGCCAGCATATGGTTATGTTACACTTGTGGGTTCCAAACCTATAGAAGTCAAATCAGGCGCAAACGTAAAATTTAATAGAAACGGTCCATTAAATCATATCAAGTTTAATCCGCCTAGTGACACCCTAATAATTCCTGAATCAGGAGACTATAAAATCGAATTTATATTATTAATTGATGGTCCTGCTTCTACTTCAGTATATGGTTTAATTTTAAATAATGCTTTAGTCAGCGGACACCTTACTAATTATGGTATACAAAGACAAGTGGATGGGGCGAGTCTGATGCTTACTGGACAAGCTATTATCCATATTCCTAAACATTCAAAACTACAACTTAGAAATATAGGATCAACTACAGATGTGTTACTACCAATTCTAAACGGACACAAAGTTAATGCTGCATCATTAACCATTGAGAAGCTTAGCTAGTAAAAATTTATTTGTACAGCAGCCAGCATTAAAATAGCGTTCTATCTATTGTTAGAACGCTATTTTAATCCATAAATACATATCAAAAACTAGCAAACTTACTTATTCAACTACTAATAGAATTGCTTATGCCTTTATAGTAAAACATAAGCACCAATTTTAAACCTATCTTGTAATAATAGACTTTTGGTTAGTTCACCAACACACGTCCTCTCATAATCTGAAGTATATCTAACTTTTCAGGAGGTGAATTTTATGGCTAAAACATTATGTAAGGAACTAGCAAAAATCCTTAAAGGTGAAGCTCAACAAAAAAACGATGTATGCATGGTAACAAGAGAGAGAAAGGATTTAGACGTAACAATTCTTGGACATCCTACACATTCGGAAATGGTAATTTCTTTTGAATTTAGTTTCGAACCTGTTTCTAACAGAAATGAAACTTTGAATCTAGCTGAGCTTGTTTTTTTACAAGACGAAGTAAATCCTTTTTTACATGCTATCAAAAAGAATGATGAAATTAAAGTCTCAGCTATACACAACCACTGGTTGTTTGAAAGACCACGACTCATCTATGTGCATCTTGAATCAGTTCAAGATCCTGTAGAATTTGCAAAAGAGGTTGCTAGAGCCCTTAAGAAAGCTGGAGTAAAATAAATATTTTTGAATAACTAAAGCAACATCAGATATTGCTTTTCTTCTATAAGTAATACAAATGTACAAGCTTAAATATCTTGAATAATAAGGTATTGATGAATCCATTACCAAAACACAAATAGGTTAGTTTTGAGCTTTAGAAGTGAGATTTCCATCAGTGGAGAATGAAGCCCTCCACTGATGAAAGTTTCACTTTATTTCTTCTTCCGACGGAACAAATCGATTGTTTTGTACCCTTGTGAAAGGATATCAACCATTTGTTGATAACGTTTATCACGTGTTTGTTGTTGCTTCGCTGAGAATATGTGACGTGCCCAGTCTTTTTGGTATCCAGGTGTTAAGCTTTGATAAAACTTAAGTTCATTTGGATGATTTGCTAATAATGCCTCAACATCCTTTACATTTTCCTCATAATCCGCAACGCATTGGCTGGCAGTTGGTGTTTTCTTTGCCTTCTTTTTTTCACGTTTTAAACCAACAACAGTGAAAACGTCATCCATGCTTACCATACGTGCAAACTTAATATCACTATTCCCTACATATCCATCCTCTTCAACGTTCATTGCTGGAAACATTTCATCTCTATGAATAAAGGTTTTATAACGCGTATTCCCTTTTTTCGGATATGCGAAAAATACATAACCTTTCTCAAGTAAAAGTTGTTCATTGTTAATAATAAATTGTGTATGTGTAACCATCTCATCAATTGTTTCGACAAAAATGAAAATAGCATCATGATCTTTAGAAAGGATAGTCGTTTGTTCATTAAAGACTTTATAGTCACTTGGTTGATTGATTACAGCCATATTTGTGAATTTATTTAGTTTTAATTTATCAATAATTGTCATAACTGGCTCCTTCGTTTTTGATTTATTACAATTTAAGTTTCATTTATTTTTCTAATAAAGTTTACCTTATTCAGATAAAAATGTCTGTAAAGATGATCACTGGTGTATAGACGTTCGTGAATAACTGCTTAAAATAAAAAGGCAGACCATCCAATTATTTTATTAAGTAACTGAAAAGCGATAATATGATTGATTAAAACAATAACTCTTATATAATATTATAGTTTTTATAGGAGAAAGATTAAAAAAACAGATACAAGCTGTATTATTTGCTTGTATCTATTTTTTTGTACAACATATGTCCTCATTTACTACAACATAAAATGCAATGTTGTGGTAAAAACGTAATCATTTATTTTTATATAAATAAACATCCTCTAAATTCTCTGTAAATTGATTGCTTTGAAAATCCCAAAACAAGAAATTATTAGAAGGGATTTTATTGAATGTGATAAAATTAGATAAAAATATCAGATGAAAGGTGAGGAAACAGTGAAGAGGATTACCATTTCTTTTATTTCATTGTTATCCCTAATGATATTATTAAGTGGATGTAGTCTAAATGCTGATTCAAAAACAGATTTGTTTCAATATAAAAATTCATATGTAAGTGACAACAGTGCAGTTGGAAATATCGTAAAACAATTGACACATAACAAAGAGTTAAATCAAATTTCACTTGAGACCAAGAAAGAACCATATGGAATTATTTTGGAATACAAAGATATAGATGTAAAAAAAGTAGATAAAGAAATGAAGAAAACGGTTATATCAAACTCTACATTTCTTTTTGCTTTAATTAAAAATGTAGATTGGATTACATTCAAATTTCCAGACCAAGAATTCTCTGTAACAAAAGAGAAATTACAAGATTGGTACAACAATAAATTGGATGGGTTTGAAAATGAACAAGACTTAAAGAAACTGATACAGGAACACTTGAAGTCTGAGGACTCAGTTAATCAGTTTTTTCACCAGTAAAAGCAAGAATGCTCTAATCCAGAGCACTCTTATTTTTAGGGTATTATCAACAACTATCTTTAACAGGGCCAAATTTATAAACGCTAACGGATTTCATTTTTTTAATTATGCAACTTTCTTTTGTTTTTTCAATTCATTACACTCATAAACAACACCCATAATATCAAAGACTGTTTTCTTCTCATATCGATGAGATTTCCGTCCGTTCTTCTGTAGGAAGTGGAATAGGCGGATTAGGATTTTTATTATTTCTTGGGTGTTTTGCTGTATAGCCTGATACAGAATGTATAGATGGTCTTGAATCATTCCGATGGCTTTATATTCGCTTAATTCTCTTTTCTTCTTTTGTAAAATTAATTGTCTCATCTTAAACATAGTAGAAGAACATAGAAAAATAGCGATAAGTTTTCCATAAACATGGCATTCTAATCGAGGCATCACCAGCATTTTTGAAAAAAACCACGCTAAGCAGTTTTTGACATGAAAATAAGTAGTTTTAATAACACTAGGAGCATGCAGAATCTTATACAGTTTTTTGGCTAATCCAGTAACAAACACCGTACCAGTACGACATTGTATAAAACCCTGCATATTTCATAATATCAAAGAATAAGAAGAACCCTTGGTATAAAAGGATTTTTACCGAAATTCAACTTCTGATAATGCAGGATTATGTTAATTAGATTCCATCGCTATGTCGAAAAATTAAGTTGAACTGATATATTTCTATATTGTAGGGATGTTAATCTGGTAAAATATCTTATGATATGAATTAAAATTTCCGGGGGATACAGGTGAAGAACATAAAATTGGATAAGGATTGGATTTTGTTACTTGAGGAATTACAGAAGGCTGGTGTTTCGAAAGAAGAATTTAAAGCGTTTTTGGAGTTAAAAAAAACTGAAAAAGAAAACAAATAATAAGTATTTGCTACATTCGTTTAAGTATTTTTTATGTAGGTGCTTACAATAGAAAAATAGGATTTTTTCCCATTTTTCTATTGTACATAAGTTTAGGTTCTTTGTATAATATCAACAAGTGCTTATGTAAAAATAAACAGAAAGTATATGATCGATAAAGGCAAACTTATCGAAAGATAAGGACGCAAAGCTCCAGATCTAAGGTGATAAACATGATATTTTCATTATGATGGCTGAGTTACCGGTGAAAACGGGGGATTAGATGGACAATCAGGTTGAAAAAAAAATTAAAAATCAAGAGAAAGAACCGGATTTTATTGATTTAGAATGGCAAGAATTAATTCTCGATGCCAAGAGAATGGGCTTGACTGTTAATGAAGTACATAATTTTTTTTTCAGCGAACAGAACAAGGTGCGCGATAATTAGCACTTAAAGAGGTTCTGTTCGTAAAAGTGGCTTGATTACCTTGTTAGGATAGACAAAAAGATTTGCCGTTTAGATCTGGTAGAACTTTTTGTGTTCAACTTAACGATGAAGCATTATATACAGACTTTTATACAATTTTGAGCAGTGCAATTTTTTGTAAAACGTTACTTTAGGTAAAATAAGCTGCTGATAACGATAATTATGTAAATAAGCTGTCCATATGGACGGCTTATTTTATTTTTTGCTTAGCGTAGGGGTTATGTCAAAATGATGGCGATACCCCATGCCTATCAACCTAACAGAACAGGTTACCCCAAAACGATAAAAATGAACTTCGGTGCTATAAAAAACACAAAATTTTCGTTTAGGGGGTACTTTAAAATCTTAGCTTGATAGCGATGGGGCGGTATCCCTATATATAAAAACAGAGGACAGATATGCATCCGCCTCTTGTGTCCAACTAATATTATTCTTGCTCTTCCATAATTTTCTCAAACGCAGCAGATACTTTTTCAAATTCCTCATCACTCTCAATGTATGAGAATTCACTATCTTCTTCTACCTTTAAAAAGAAGATATCAATGTCTTCCTCTGTTTCCGTTTGAATGTCTTCTACAAAGCCAACAGCAATGTATTCTGCTCCTTCGACATTCATCGTTCCGAGCACTTCAACTTCCTGCTCCTCATTACTCTCATCGCTAAGGGTAAAAATTTCGCCTACTTCAATTTCCGACATATTCATTCTCCTCCTTTTATACTCTAAAAAATAGAACGTTCAAATCGTATACTTACTAATATATCTTTCCATAAAAAATCAAATTAATTCTCAAAGAACAACAATTTCTTTCTGCTTCAGCGTAAGAATCCAACTAAAAGGATATCATCTGTGAATATGAATGAATACATTTTGAGCTCTCGTCACATGCCCATCAACGTTAGAAATAGGTTGCCCCTAAAACGAAAACAATGAGTTGAACTCTCATAAATAACTGTCAGGATATAAATTTTCCGTTTTGGGGATATGTTAAAATCTTATCTTGATGGGCGGTAAAACGAGCATTTTATATGTTAAGGATATACAGGGTTTCATGCAGGCTACGAAAATTTAAACTGCCAATGCTATTGTAACATGGCTGTATGAAATCCTGTATACAGTGAAGGGAACAGCAGGCTGGCAAACTCCTGGTATGAATGGGTTTCTGGGGTTTGATTACTGCTGATAACGAATTTTACTTTAACTAGCACCTCTTATGAGGGACTAGTTGTTTTTTACAGTAACAAAAAGACACCTCTATATGTAGAAAACAATACCAAACTTATGTTCTGAATTATAACAAAAACATATGTGGTGGAGAAGCAGTATTTTATAGAATTGTCGTTGTTGCATATAGGGTCATGAAGAGGTCTAATTCATAAAAAAATGGTACACCACTTTATGTCTGTGATGTACCAATACTTATATAAACTATACTATTATATGTCTTTCGTTAATACTGTAAGGTTCATTAGATATACTCAATACTTAGGTTTACAGTATAACAATCTGCCTTTTCGTTTATCTTAAAAATGTAGTATTAGTCCCCTTTTTGCTTTTTGCCTACAAAAATAGAACATAGAATTAAAATCATTAAAATACCTAAACAAAGAAAAATACTTGCTCGGTTTTGATCGCTGAATGCAAATGCTACACAGCTAATAGTTAACGCTATTGCAGTGAATGAGGTCACATATGGAAATCCCCATACTTTAAAATGCGGTAACTTTGTATATGTTTTGCGAAGCTTCAGTTGTGCTAAACATATGCTAATCCACACCACTGATACCGTAAATCCCGGAATTGCCATCAAATACCCAAAAACACGGTCAGGGGAAAAGTACGCAACAAATGTCCCCCCAATAAGAACGATAGAGCTTAAGATAACGCTATATAGTGGAACACCATTCTTGGAAACATGTGAAAACAGCTTCGGTGCCTCCCCTTCTGTAGCTAAGGAATGCAGCATACGTGTACAGCCATAAACACCAGAGTTTGCAGCAGACAAAACAGCTGTAATAAGGACGAAGTTCATAATATGAGCCGCTCCTTTAAATCCGACCGCAGATAACACTTGCACAAACGGACTTACTTGGTTGCCGATTTCATTCCATGGAATTAATCCGCAAATGACAAGGATTGGGAGCGTATAGAATAATACGATTCTCCAAATTACTCCTTTAATCACTTTAGGCAATACCTTCTCTGCATCCTTCGTTTCTGTTAAAGTCAATCCGATAAGTTCAGAACCACCGTAAGAAAAAATTACGACTAACAATGCAGAAAATACTCCTGACCAGCCGTGCGGGAAGAATCCCTGGTGCTGTACATAGTTTTGCATATAGTGAGTTTCATTGCTCGGGATAATGCCGAATAAAATACCTGCGCCTAAAACAAGAAATAGAACAATCATCGTAATTTTAATTCCGGCAAACCAAAATTCAAACTCTCCGTAATTCTTCACATTCATAAAATTAATAACCACAATGAAAATAGCGCTAATAAGGCTTAAAGACCATAAAGACATAGAAGGAAACCAATATTGCAGAAAGCTTCCCGCAGCTATCACTTCAATAACACATACAACTAACCACATGAAACAGTACAGCCATCCAATCACAAACGACACGTTCGTTCCAAATGCTTTATGAATAAATCCTTTCATATTCACCCCAGGATAAGCGATGGCCATCTCTGCAATTGCACTCATTACAACAAGAAGCAATAATCCAGCAAACAGATAAGAAAAAATAACTGCCGGCCCCGCTATCGATACTGTTTCAGAAGTCCCTTTAAATATACCTGTGCCAATTGCTCCTCCGAGTGCCATCAAACGGATATGCCGTGGCAATAACTTTTTTTGTAATTCCATAATTTTTCCTCCTCATTTTAATATAAAGATTTTTTATTTAACAAAAGATTCAATAGAATCAAGTGTAGTTTTTCTTCCAATAAAAAAATCGCCCCTGTCCTAAATGACAGGGACGATTTACACCGCGGTACCACCCTAATTGCAAACTTAAGTCTGCCTCTTGACTTTGTTAACGATCTTTTGACCGTCCTTCCCTCTATAAAGGTCGCCCTTTATTTCGAAAAAGATGCTCCGGGATTGAAATTCACACTTATTTATGTACTGATTCGCACCTTCCATCAGCTCTCTGAAACAGGGAAATAAGCATTACTGTATTCCTTTCATTGCACTTCCTATATTATGTTTTCTATATAATAAAAAAATCCCTACTGATTGTATCAGTAGGGACGAATATATCGCGGTACCACCCTAGTTGCAGACTAAGTCTGCCTCTCAATTTTGTTAACGATCATTTTTGACCGTTTTTCCCTTCATAAAGGTCGCCCTTTACTTCGAAAAAAATGCTCCAGGATCGAAATTCATCCTTATCTTTGTACTGATTTCCACCTTCCATCAGCTCTCTAAAACAGTGAGATAAGCACTACTTATATTCCCTTCATTGCCCAATTATATTTCAATTTATATGACGTAATTACGTTCTTTAGTAAGTATGTTTTGTATTATAGGGGTTGCATTAATATTCTGTCAATGGTTTTAAGCAATATTTATTTAGGTATGTTTTGCTAAAGGAAATAATACAACGTTTTTATGCAAAGAGAGCTGCGCCTGTACGCTATCAACGCATCTATGGAGGAACTATTTTCTATAATAATAGGTTATGTTAACTTTGCAAGGAGAATTTTTTTATTTCAAATATTTAGAATTAACATTAAAATAGATAGCAGGAGAGGGATTATAGAAATTACAAATTATACATAACGAGGAGAGAGAGATGAAAGTACAATTAAAAGCTGATTTAATGCTACTAATGGTTACATTTTTTTGGGGTGCATCCATCTTACTTACAAAGGTCGGCCTCAATTACATAGAAGAATATAATTTAATCGCATTACGTTTTATTATTGCTTTTCTTTTATCAGCTATAGTATTTTACAAGCACTTAATCAAAATTGATTTTAAAACCGTAAAATATGCGTTTATATTAGCTTCTATTTTGTTTATCGTTTATGTTTTTGCGACTTTTGGTACAAAGTATACAAGTGTTTCTAATGCCGGTTTCTTAATGAGTCTCACAGTCATCTTTATTCCAATATTATCATCTATATTTTTAAAGCAAAGACCTGAAAGAAAAGTTGTATTGGGAATCGTTTTAACCATAGTAGGAATAGGATTATTAACGTTAAATAGCGAATTTAAGATAGCTTCTGGTGATATATTATGTATCTTATGCGCTTTATTTTATGCAATTCATGTCATCGTTACTGGAACAATGACTAAGCATGTTAATTCAATTACTTTGGGGGTAGTACAACTAGGTTTTGTTGGTCTATTTAGTCTTATTTTCTCAATGTTCATGGAAACCCCGAAACTTCCTGACACTGTTGAATCATGGTCTTCAATCCTAGCCTTAAGCATATTTTGTACAGCAATAGCTTTCATTGTTCAAGTTATTGCACAGCAATACACCAGCCCTACACATACAGGTCTTATTTTCTCATTAGAACCTGTTTTTTCTGCAGGTTTTGCTTTCTTTTTCACAGGTGAGACTCTCTCATTGAAAGGTTACTTAGGTGCAACACTCATATTATTAAGTGTATTAATTGCTGAACTAGATTTTAAAAGTTTATTAAAACTAAGTTATAAGAGAAATATAGAATAGATATTTCGTCATGGTAGATACAAATGAATACATCCTTGTTGAAGGTATTCATTTGTATCATTCTGCTCACACTGATTATGTGAGTGAAAAAGAGCGCCCACCTTAGAGCTCTCTTTTCGTTATAAACAACTGAACAACCAATTCCACGATGCTTTCTTTTCTTCGATTGCAGCCATTAATCATTCGTCTCTTGTTGTTCACAAATCATCTTCATAAGACGCTTATCATTCTACACTTTTTTTGTTGGATCTATTTTTTGACGTGATTTTCTGCGATAGAGAACAGTCCAAATGATTGCAAGTCCAATGAATCCATACGTGACTAAACTAGAAATTGCTAAAAACGTAGAAACGGAAAGACTATAGACAAGCACTACTTTCAATAATGCTTCTCCTAATAAAACAATCCCCCATCCCGCTGTCATGATTCGCAATACCTTCCGGAAATAAGCATTGCTCCACTTATCAGCAAAAGCCGCCTGTTCTTTTTGCGCTTTTCCGACAGTAAATCGTAAGGCGAAATAATAAATTAGCGGTCTTCGAGTCATAAGAGAGCCAAGGAAAATGAATCCCATAACTCCTGTGACAAAGGATTCTCGAACCAAAATAAGTCTTTCTTCTCCGCCAATGAGAGCTGCGATAATTCCAAGAATAAATCCAACTAACATAAACACTGCAAATACGTCCCATTTTCTATACATTAGAAAATGGATTATAGTTTCTACTAAAGGAATCATTGTGGCAATTATGAGCGCTGTGATGTTCGACACATGTCCTAATAACAGCTCGTAAACTAAAATGGGCAATGCCGCATTTATAAGTAAAGAAAGGATAATTCCACGTACAATTTGTTTTCGTTCCATGTTACATCCCCTCCACTGTATATATCCCATGAAACCCAAATGGAATATAATCTGGAATATTATCTTGAAATTGATAGACACCTATAGTATTTAAAGCTAGGGAATCAAATTCGACCATCCCAGGCGATTCAGTTAAAGCCAGAAAATGATGGTCCATTTTTATAATATTAACGTTAGTGTTATTACTGCCTCCTGCGGTTCCAGCTGATCCAAAGCCATCCACTTGTTTTCCCGCTTCCATTACATGATGATAGGCTTCGGTTCGCAGGAAGGGATTTGTATATGACACATTTCCGTGACGAAACGAAAACTTATGGATCATTGCTAGTCCATCAAACCAGTGCCCTCCCGTAAAATGGGCAGGACCATTTCGAAACAGACTATCAGACAGCCATATCGGAATCTGTCCTTGAATTGGCAATTTTCCAATTTCCACCTCTTCATTTAAACTACTTAACCCTTTTTGAAACGTATTCAATTCACATCCCCCCTTAAAATAACATACGTGGTATGCGAATAAAAAAGTCATGCAAGCTTATTTTTGTAAATGTTGATGAAGTATTTGCTGGATGTGTATCCCTTAAGAAAGAACCATAAAAGTCATAAAACCGACTGGCGGTTGATCAATGAGAGTTTTTCATCAATTTTTAACAAGTTAATATTACATTTCTATTAACCAAAACATAAGTCTAATGCTACATTGAACAAAAACCTCAAACATTTCTACAAAAATTGTATTAATAATTTTCTTTAAAATTATTTTCTAATCATCGTCTTCTATACTATTTCTTATTTTTTTATCTTCTATTAATTCACACAACTATTTGTTCAAACTATCATAGAATATTACATCTAAAAAATATGATCCTTTCTATATTTTCTAACATACGTATTAATTCCTTAATTACAAACCAAATCACGAAAATCTAAAGCTTCTACTAAAATAGTATCAATCCATTTACAACAAGAATATATAAAATAAATATAGGAAGAAATTCTCTACTATATTTTACCCCTTAAGAGGATTCCCCTTTTCTACTCTGGCATTTCCTCGCTCAATACATAAAATTAACAATCAATTCGAAATCTTATCTTTTTTCCTATTATACTTTGTTATATTGTTGTATAATATTTTTGAAAGCGTTTATTATTTTAATATACATAATTTAAAACGTTTTTATTTGAACATTCATATATTTCAGACTATTTACCGACAGGTGATACATTTCCATATTATCCCTAGAAATCATCCACATCTATGTTATGTAGCGATTTTTCCACACCCATTTACTAGATAATAGGAATAATCCTCTGGGTGATAAGTAATTGTGAATGTTTTTTTACAAAACAGATAAGTAATAACGTTTTGTATTATGTAAATTATCGTAATAACATAAGAAATATAAAATGAATTGCACTCGTTACTATTTCATTCATATTGAAAGAAACAGCCTAACGAGTAGGAGGTTTTGTCAAATGACGAGTAAGAATACAAATACAAACAACCCTTGGGCTAAGTTCCATGGTCCTAACCTTGGCTATGTCATTGAACAGTACGATCGTTATGTAGCTCAGGCAGGTTCTGTTGATCCGGAGTTAGAAGAGCTTTTTGCAAGATGGGGCGCTCCTCCTTTTCATGCAGACTTTACAAATGTAAACAGTAATGTCTCTAATTTTTCTTCTCAAAACAATACAGACATAGAAAAAGTTCTAAAAGCTGCAAAGGTTTTAGAAAATATTCGTTCATACGGTCACCTATCTGCACACATTAATCCGCTGGAGGAAAAAGTGGATGGGCAGTTTTCTTTAGAGGGCCTAGGCGAAAATGATTTGAAAGCGATTTCAGCAAAAATGGTTTGGGCAAACGCACCTGCAGATGTTCAAACAGCATTTGATGCCGTTAATAGATTAAAAGATGTTTATTCAAAATCTTTAGCTTATGAGTTCGCTCATGTACACGATAGCGAAGAACGTGCGTGGCTGCAAGAAATGGTGGAATCAACTTCTCTGTATCATCCATTATCAAATGAAAAACGAATTGCAGTCTTAAAACGATTAACAGCAGTCGAAGGTTTCGAGCAATTCTTGCATAAGACATTTGTCGGTCAAAAACGCTTTTCTATAGAAGGAGTTGACATGCTTGTCCCTATGCTTGATGAAATTATTTTTGAAGGCGCTAAGGGCGGCGTGAAGGATATTATGATTGGTATGGCTCACCGCGGACGTCTCAGTGTGCTTGCTCATACATTAGAAAAACCTTACAGTCACATGTTTACTGAATTTAAGCATTCAGCACCGATGCAAGACAAAGACAAGAACAATGTCGGCTGGACGGGAGATGTGAAGTATCATTTAGGTAAAGAGCAATTAATTGACTCTGAGGGTTCTCTTACTCGCGTTACATTAGCTAATAACCCAAGTCACTTAGAATTTGTAGACCCAGTTGTTGAAGGTTTTGCTCGTGCTGCTCAAGAGAATCGTGAGCAAGCAGGTTATCCCGAACAAGATGTTTCTAAATCTTTCGCAATTTTAGTACACGGTGATGCTGCGTTCCCTGGTCAAGGCATTGTACCTGAGACGCTGAACTTAAGCAGACTGAAAGGTTATCAAACAGGCGGCACAATTCATATTATCGCCAATAACGCAGTAGGATTCACAACTGATAGTTCTGATTCTCGTTCTACAAGATATTCTAGTGACCTTGCGAAAGGCTTCGACATTCCAATTGTGCACGTAAATGCTGATGACCCTGAAGCTTGTCTGATTGCAGCTACTCTTGCTTTCCAATACCGTACGCTGTTCAAAAAGGATTTCCTAATTGACTTAATCGGATATCGCCGCTTTGGTCATAACGAAATGGATGATCCAGCAGTTACACAACCGAAAGTATATAAAAAGGTTAGCAAGCACCCTACTGTAAGAGCTCTTTATGCTGAAGACTTACAAACGAAAGGCATTCTAAATGCTGACGAAGTAGAAACAATTACGCAATTTGTACAAGAACATTTGAAAGCTGAATATGCTCAAGTTTCTTCAGATAAAAAAGAAGTAAGTGCTAATATTCCAGTTCCAGAAGTAGTTTCTAATGGAATTCCACAAATGGTGACAGGTGTTCCATTAGAAACACTTCAAGAATTAAATACTAGTCTTCTGCAATGGCCGGAAGGTTTTAACGTATATCCAAAGTTGAAAAAAATTCTTGAACGCCGTGAAAGTGCATTTAAAGATGGCGGCAAGCTAGAATGGGCAAATGCCGAAGCGTTAGCGTTTGCTTCGATTTTACAGGACGGCACGCCAATTCGTCTAACAGGACAGGATTCAGAGCGCGGTACGTTCGCACAGCGTCATGTTGTACTACATGATACAGAAACGAACGAAACATATTCACCAATGCATCGTCTACCACAAGCTCGCGCTTCCTTCGCGGTTCATAATAGTCCGCTTTCAGAAGCTGCTGTTGTAGGATTTGAATATGGCTATAACGTATTTTCTCCTGAAACACTTACAATGTGGGAAGCACAATACGGAGACTTCTCCAATACAGCTCAAGCATTGTTCGATCAATTCGTTTCAGCAGGAAGAGCAAAATGGGGACAAAAATCTGGACTTGTTTTACTCCTTCCTCACGGTTATGAGGGGCAAGGTCCTGAGCATTCCAGCGCTCGTCCAGAACGTTTCTTACAGCTTGCTGCAGAAAATAACTGGACAGTTGCAAACTTAACAAGTGCAGCGCAATATTTCCATATTCTGCGCCGCCAAGCAGCAAGTCTTGGAACAGACTTTGTAAGACCATTAGTTATTATGACGCCAAAGAGCTTGTTACGTCATCCACTTACATCTTCACCTGCTTCTGAGCTAAGTGAAGGCAGCTTCCAAACGGTTGTAGAGCAACCAAACCTTGGAACAGAAACAAGTAAAGTGAAGCGTCTAGTATTATCTACAGGTAAAATGGCAATCGACTTAGCAGTAGATGTTGAATCTAACAAACAAGAGCATACGCTAGATGAAGTGCATATTGTTCGCGTTGAACAACTGTACCCATTCCCTAAAGAGAAAATCCAAGCAATCGCTCAGCGTTATGAAAACTTGGAAGAAATCGTATGGGTACAAGAAGAGCCAAGAAATATGGGCGCTTGGCATTATATCGCACCAATTTTATTCGAACTTGCTTCTGGCAATGTGAAAGTAAACTATATTGGACGTCTGGACCGTTCAAGTCCATCAGGTGGCGATCCACATGTTCATAGAAAAGAACAAGAGTTAATTATTAATCAAACACTTAATATCAATTTCAAGTTACAAGAAGAAAAAGACTTCGTTCACAATAAGTAATCAAATATTCCCATGAATGGGGGGCATTCCCCCATTCATGTTTAAAGAAGACTATCACAAAACATATCAAATCAATTGTTAGGCAAATAGGGGAGGACATTTAAAATGATCGAAATTAAAGTACCTGAGCTTGCAGAATCTATTACAGAAGGAACTATTTCACAATGGCTTATCAACGTAGGTGAAAAAGTTGAGAAAGGCGCAAGCGTTGTTGAGCTTGAAACAGATAAAGTCAATGTAGAAATCATTGCAGAAGATTCAGGTATTGTATCACAACTACTAGGTGAACCTGGGGATACAGTTGAAATTGGTGATGTTATTGCAATTTTAGATGCAAACGGAACTGCAGTAAGTACACCTGCTCCAGAACAGCCAAAACAAGAAGTTACTGAAGCACCAAAAGCTGAGGCTCCAAGTGCGGCGCCAAATAAAGCACCGATGCAAGGTCTTCCAAATACGGACCGCCCTATCGCATCACCTGCTGCTAGAAAAATGGCACGTGAATTAGGAATCGACTTAAATGAAGTACGCAGCACTGATCCACTTGGCCGTGTAAGACCGCATGATGTACAAGCACATGCTGCTGCACCAAAAGAACAACCAAAACAAGAAAAACAAAGTCCAAAACCAGCTGCAACTACTGAGTTTGATAAACCAGTTGAGCGCGTAAAAATGTCCCGCCGCCGTCAAACAATTGCAAATCGTCTTGTAGAAGTTCAACAAACGGCTGCAATGTTAACAACATTTAACGAAGTTGATATGACAGCTATCATGGAATTACGTAAAGAACGTAAAGATGCATTTGAAAAGAAACATGATGTTCGTCTTGGCTTCATGTCATTCTTCACAAAAGCAGTTGTAGCAGCATTAAAACAATTCCCATTATTAAATGCTGAAATTCAAGGTGATGAGCTTATCATTAAGAAATTCTATGATATCGGAATCGCTGTTTCAGCTCCAGAAGGCTTAGTTGTTCCTGTTGTACGCGATGCGAATAAAATGAATTTTGCTGAAATCGAAAGAGAAATTAGCGAACTTGGTAAAAAAGCTCGTGACAACAAACTTACTTTAAAAGAACTACAAGGCGGAACATTCACAATTACAAACGGAGGCGTGTTCGGTTCACTAATGTCAACACCAATCCTGAATGGACCACAAGTAGGTATCCTTGGTATGCATAAAATCCAAGTACGCCCTGTTGCTATCGATGCAGAGCGCATGGAAAACCGTCCGATGATGTACATCGCCCTTTCTTACGATCACCGCATCGTAGATGGAAAAGAGGCTGTTAGCTTCCTTGTTGCGGTTAAAGATATGCTTGAAGATCCAAAATCACTATTATTAGAAGGTTGATCATTTTATAGATTGTAGAACCCCCTTGCATTTGCAAGGGGGTTCTCTTAATTTCTACTCCCATAAGAAGGCGCTGTTAAAACAAACAAAACATTCACCATATCTTCAGTTTCATTTTTAAACTTGTGCTTCATAAAAGGAGGAATTCGAATGACATCTCCTTCTTGTAAAACATACTCTTCCCCCTCGAGTACAACACAAGCTGTTCCTCTCATGATAATGGCAATCTCTTCTTTATTGTGCTTGTAGTGGCTTTCTGTCGTTTGTGAATTTGGATTTAAATCCATCATTAATATTTCCACATTTGCTTTCATAAAATCTGGAGTTAATATATCGTAGACAATATGTTCATTATCCGAACGATATACCTTTTTTCGTTCCTCTTTTCTAACAATCAATGATTCATGGTCAATATCATTTACAAATAATGTGAACAGCGGTACATTTAAAGCTTTTGCAATGATTTTTAATACATTTAATGACGGATTTGCAAGTCCTCTTTCTAATTGACTAATTAAAGATGTACTTATGCCTGTTATTTCCGAAAATTCTCGTATACTATATCCCTTACTTTTTCTATATTCTAAAATTGTATTCCCTAAACTATAGTTTGACATCATTCAGCTCCTGATCGATTTTATTATTTTATTACAAATATACAATTACCGTTTAACATACTAAACATCGTCTTAATATATTGAACACTACACTCTCTGTTATATATACTATGATTAGTTAATTATAATAAACATTGTACAAAATAATAAACACTATATTTCCAAACTTTGAATCAATAGGAGGCCTTTACTTTGAATCAACCCCGCGCTCTTTTACTTTATTTGTTATTATTTTTCGGAGTTTTTGCTCTTTCAACATCAGCTATATTTGTAAAACTGTCTAGCGCTCCTGCACCTGTTATAGCCTTTTATCGGATGCTGTTCTCTACTATCCTTATATTACCTATGTTCTATTTTAATAAAAATGCTATGCAGGAAATTAGACATTTAACGAGAAAACAATGGATGCTAGGTAGCCTGTCTGGAGTTTTTCTTGCTATTCATTATATACTTTGGTTTGAATCTTTACGTTTTACCTCTGTAGCAAGCTCAACTGTACTTGTTACACTTCAACCCTTATTCGCATTCATTGGAGGGTACTTCCTTTTTGGAGAAAGATTAAGAGGCCTTGCAATTGGAGGTGGAATATTCGCTGTTGCTGGTAGTTTTGTAATTGGCTGGGGAGATTTCAAATTCGGCGGTACAGCCTTATTTGGCGACATTCTTGCCTTGCTCGGAGCTGCTACGATAACAGCTTATTTCTTAATCGGACAACACTTAAGAAAAAGTTTATCCCTATTCCCTTATACCTTTATCGGTTATGCAACTAGTTCTTTATTCCTATTTGCGTATTCATTTACTCTAGGATATCCTCTAACAGGTCACTCATCATATGACTGGCTATGGTTCTTCTGTTTAGCATGTATTTCAACATTACTTGGGCAAACAATTTTTAATTGGCTCATTAAATGGCTCAATACTTCAACAATCTCAATGAGTATATTAGGTGAACCAGTTGGGACATGTGTATTAGCTTATTTTATTCTGCATGAGGTAGTTACTGTTCAGCAATTGGTAGGAGCTAGTATTATATTAACGGGTATCTTTTTATTCTTAATGTACAATAAGCCTGTAAAGTTAGAAAACAAAACGAGACATACAAAAATAACAGTAGACTAACACTATGAAGTTATCGTAATCTACTATCTATAAACTAACATATAGACAAGGTGACAAAATGGAATTAGGAAACTTCTTTTTTAATACGCTTATGACTACCTTTATACAGTTAGCTTCATTAGTAGGATGTATTATTTTAGTTGGATTTGTATTAGGATATTTAGAAAATCGTTCACGAACATATTGGACAAGAGCTTTTGGAAGAAATGGATTCCTCTTAACCTCATGGATTGGAACACCCATTCACGAATTTGGACATGCCTTTATGTGCATCTTATTTCGGCATAAAATCGTGGGTATTCAATGGTTTCCAACGAATACAAGTAATGGGTATTTAGGATATGTACAGCACGAATATAACCCGAAAAGTATCTATCAAAAAATAGGTAACTTTTTCATCGGTGTTGCTCCTATTTTTTCAGGAATTGCAGCGCTAGTTGGCTTAATGAATTGTCTTGTCCCCCACTCATACTCTGTATTTATGAATGGTGTTGAAACAAATATTCAACCAAACGACGCTCTGAGTGATATGATCAAACACACTGTATTATCTTCTATCCTATTATTAAAAAGTATTTTTACTATTAGTAATCTATTAAATCCTTACTTTTGGATCTTTCTTATCCTAGCAATTTGCATCTCTACACATATTGCCTTAAGTAAACCTGACATACAAGGTGCATTAGATGGACTGATTACAATCTTCTTGCTCCTATTTCTCTTTAACGTTATAGGAGGCCTTCTTCACTTTGATAGTCATACAATTATCGCAAATATAGCGAAATATAACGCTTACTTCCTTGCTTTTTCTAGCATCGCTATTTTATTTTCTTGCGTCACTCTTGCCATCAGCTATATTCTTTACCGAATAAAGTGAAACTTCCATCAGTGGAGGGGTTTTTCATCCTCACTGATGGAAAGACTGCCCAATCGTGCTTTTACGGGCAGTTATCCCCCACCTATCTTTCTCGTTTTTCTTTGAATCTTGAGGTAGGGGTCTTACCGCCCACGAATAGCGGGATAAAATGTAAATGCATCTAGCTAGATATTCACACACTAAAAAATAAGAGAAATTGCCCTACATCTGCCCCTTTTAGATTAGATGTAGGGCATTTTTTTCATGTTTTGACAAACAACAGTGAGATATACCTGTCCCTGTCCCCTCCTATTGACCGCAATAATTGCAGTGCCCCTTCCTTTTGTAATAATAGAAAATTGTAGCCACTCCCAACGCGATTCCCCAAATTGGAAATAACAAGAGAGGCGTTGATGCTCCCCAATTCTGAAAATTTCTGCTAAAAGAGAAATCAAGGGCAATCTGAATACCGGCAACGGTTAACATTATGGAGACAAATCCAGCAGGAATGATGGCCAGAGCAGGAGGTACGCGCTTCCCAGCCAAAAACGGAATCCAACGAGGGAAGATTTCTCCCCACGGATTTATAAGTCCGCGGGTAAGAATGGCTCCACTAATCGATACCAAAGCTAGACCCGCCCCAGCCCATACAGCCCCTGAATCTTGAAGGCTTTGAAATAATTCCTTTGTAATTCCTAGAGGTATTCCCAACAGCCATGCAATGCGGGTAATATCGTAATAAGCAGGAGCAAGGATCGCAACATAAGTTGCTAATCTTCCCCAGCGCGCCGCAGAATCGGAAGCGGTCCAACGCCTCGTGCCATTTTTATGCCCACAATATATGCAAGCATCTCTGGATTGGCGCTGAAAGGACAAGGCCGTCGCTGCCCATAGCACTCCTCCTACAAGGCAAATAAATTGATTTACCACCGGCCATGTGATGTGATCAAAATAATGTAACGATAGCCCGAAAAGAGTCCCAATTAAGCAAATAGGAGCATAAGCTACTAACATAATTGGGCGGGTATCTGGTATTGTAAAGCAAAGAATCATCGCGACGCTCCAAGCATAAAAAATTAGAATCGTTCGGATAAAACCACGCACTTTGAATTTGAACATAAAAAGCACTACCACGCCAAAAAAACAAAGAATAGCAATAACTGGCCCTGCATCATTAGCTGTAACGTGTCTAAAAACTGAATGTAACGCATTCGGATCGTTCATCAAGCCTAATGGAAAGCCTGAACCTCCAAGCGACCAATACATCCCCAACATACCATAAATGAGCGTCCAAATGATTGCTGCATATCGAATCCATTCTGGCCAACGCCTCCACCAGCGAAGCAATGCATGTTTCGCTCCAGTCATCTTGGGATGAGATGCAGTATTCAAATTTACAGGATTCATGAAGATCACAACTCCTTATATGCTATTTCTTTTAGTATATGGTGCGCTAGTAAACAGGAGGTAAACGGCCGATTAATTTCATCCTAAATTTGCGCCAATAACAACCTAATCGACAGAGAAGTCCCTTCGTTCGGCTTACTGATGACGATTAATTTTCCACCATGGGCTTCAATTAGTTGCCTCGCAATGGACAGTCCCAAGCCCGAGCGCTCGGAGGGTATTATTACTGCTTCTCTTTTTACAAACGACTCACTAAATCCAATCCCGTTATCTTTAATCTGGATTTCCACCATCCGGTCATAAAGCTGCGAAATACAAATCGCAATCTCGGTGCCTTCTGGATTATGAACGACGGCATTGACAAGTAAATTACGGATAGCGCGTGTCAACAGCTTTGGATCGCAGGTTATAAAAATTTGTTCTGTCTCCGAATCCATCATGAACAGATGGCCGGTCGCCCAAGGTGCACTACTGACATCCGCCATTGCTCTGCGTACGAGTTCAACTATATCCACTTCCTCGATCTTTAGAGGAATCTGGCCTTGAATCGTTTCATTAAGATCTTGCACCATTTCTTTTAGGTGAGCCGATTTCTGTTGAATGATAGATAAGAATTCCCTCTGTTCCGCTTTACTCCATTGATACTCCGTATTTATCAGCATGGTGGAATAACAGGATATGTAAGTTAATGGTGTTTTTAAATCATGCGATATCCCTCGGATCCATTCTTGTTTCGCTTGTTCCGACTCCCGCAACTCTTTTTCGTTTTTTTGGAGTGTGCTCCCAAGCATCCGTAAATGCTCGAATACTTCCTTATAGACTGCATATGGAAATTTCAACGTTCCGCTTTTACGAGAGTGGATCTTATCCCAGCGCATAGGAAAATCATATTGACCGTTTGCCAAACGTCTAATCCAAACAATAATGAAATAAATCGGCTTCCCAAGATACCACCCAATCAGAAGCAGGGTCAGAAGAAAAAGTAGGGCGCACACCACTAATACATAAAGCGTAAAGATGTCTGAACTGTTTCCATCTGTGATTGTTTGTGGCCAAAAAAGCCAAGATGTCCCGATGACAATTATTTGA
This sequence comes from Bacillus sp. S2(2024), assembly GCF_050474045.1. Taxonomy (NCBI): domain Bacteria; kingdom Bacillati; phylum Bacillota; class Bacilli; order Caryophanales; family Bacillaceae; genus Bacillus; species Bacillus sp. S2(2024). The sequence continues at coordinate 881,361 of NZ_JBFLUS010000003.1, read as the reverse complement.
ATACAAACAAACAGAAAAAAGAAAGCCATTAGCAGTTGCAATGCTATACGAAGCATAACGTTCATTGTTCTAACCTCCCGCGGGTGGAACAAATTTATATCCGATTCCTCTCAAGGTAACAATCAACTTAGGATTGGACGAATCAGCCTCAAGTTTCTTTCTGAGTCTGGAAATGTGGATAACGACTGTTTTCTCATCTCCTTGCACCATTGTCCCCCACACTTGCTCATATAACTGCTGGGCGGTAAATACCTGATTTGGATGTTTACAAAAATAGAGAAGTAGTTCAAGTTCTTTAGCCGGACAAGGAGTATCTACATTGTTAACGATAAGTTGACCGGTAGTACGGCTAACCGAAAAAGTATTATACTGATACAAATCCTCAGCGCTTACAACATCAGACGCATAGAGAGTGCTCCGTCTCAAATGTGCCTGAATTCGTGCAATAACTTCCATCGGATTGAACGGTTTGGTTACATAATCATCCCCGCCTAAATACAGCCCCTGCAACTTATCCAAATCACTAGAACGGGCGCTAAGAAATAGAATAGGGGTTCTTATGGTTTTGCGTAACTCCATACATAAAGAAAATCCGTCCATATCAGGAAGCATGACATCAAGCACAATTATATCAAAGCGTTTTGTTCGAACAGCCATGAGTGCATCAGCAGCGGAACTGGCTTTAGTAACATGGATATACCCTTCTTTTCTAAGAAGATTCTCAAGCATAGTTAAAATGCCTTCCTCGTCATCAACCACTAATATCGCTTCATTCCGCATAATTCCAACCACCTTCCCAAAGGGTGAATTCACATAAAATAAAAATCTTTGTTTAAGGATGTTATTGAACTTCTTAATTTAAATAATTTTACCCATAAGCATACGAAGGAAATATAATCTAAGGCTAAAGAAGAGTAGTAGAAGTTAGTATTCTATTATTTTATCATTGTAAGAATACAACCTTATCAAGATTAAAGAGGTAATACGAATTGATTACATGCATCACAGCAGGAAGATTGAGCACTAAGAGGGGAAGCAATTTCAGAAATAAAGCATCTCTTGATAAAAGAGATGCTTTATTCTACCCTTCTTGCTGCTTGCTGCAACGGATCCCACACACTGTTGTAAGGAGGAGAGTAACTTAAATCTACGTCTTCTAAATCGTGAATCGACATTTTATGGAACAGTGCCATCGCCAGTACATCTACTCTTTTATCCACGCCCTGCTCTCCTATAAACTGTCCGCCTAACAATTGCTGTGTATCTGTTCGATACAATAATTTCACGTGCAGTGGTTTCTTACTCGGATAATACCCCGCTATGTTTGTCGCATCAATTTTTACAATTTCATATGGTATTTGCAATTGTTTCGCTTCTTTTTCATTCAAACCTGTTCGGCCTAATGTTATATCCATAAATTTCATAATCGCTGTCCCCACAATCCCTTTAAACGCTCTTCGTTTATCAACCATGTTCAGTCCTGCAATTCGTCCTTGTTTGTTTGCTGTTGTTCCAAGCGGGATATGGTCATGTTTTTCTTTTATAATGTGGTACTGCGTAGCACAGTCTCCTGCTGCATAAATGTCCTCTATATTTGTTTGCATATAAGCGTTAACTTGGATAGCACCTTTTTGATTTTTAATTATTCCTGTCCCTTCTAGAAAATCAGTATTTGGTTTGACTCCAACTGATACTAAAACAAGATCTGTTTTGTACATTCCTTTATCTGTTTCCACAGATTCAACATGTTCTTTTCCTTGAAACGATTTTACATTTTCATCTGTAAGTATCTCAATGTTATGCTTTTTCGCTTCTTCATGAATGTATGCTGCCATATCCTCATCGAACACGGTACCCACATGTTGATTCCGTTCAATCATACGCACTTTTTTACCGAGTTCAACAAATGTCTCTGCCATTTCGAGACCGATTGGCCCGCCGCCAATTATCGTAACATGTTCAACTTCCTTAGTGTGAAGTGTCTCCATAATTCGCTTTGCATCCGGAATCGTTTTTAATACATGAACCCCTTGTAATTTACTCCCCCTCCAGTCCGGCATAATCGGACGCACTCCCGTTGCAATTAATAAACGGTCATATTCATATTCAAACGGTTGTGATGTTTGCGTATGTATGCCGCACACTTTTTTACTTGCTGGATCTATACGCGTAACTTCATGATACACTTTGGCATCAATGTGATACTTGTTCCGAAATACATCAACGTCCCTGGCAATTAGTTTTTCAGTAGACTCAATCACTCCGCTAATCGCATAAGGAAGACCGCACTGCGCATACGAATATATGCCGCATTTTTCTAAAGTTATTACACTTGCTTCTTGGTCATTCCGAACAATTTGCATTGCTGCACTCATTCCGGCTGCATCTCCGCCTATAATAACGTATTTCACCATACCACTCCTTATCATCATCTATCGTTTACATTTCCCATATTTTTCATTTATCAGTCATTTTTTTATATTCTTCATTAACATTGTGAGCCCTTTTTTAACAGCAGTTTATACAAACATTCACCTTCAATCATTCTTCCGGCATCTTCAAACCCAATACTTTCATACAGTTGTTTTGCAACTAGATTTTTCGGTGCAAAAGATAAAAAAATTTCATTACAATTAGCATCTTTTCTCAGCTCTTCTATTACATGTAATAGCGCTGTCCTCCCGTAACCTTTTCCTTGATATTTATGATCGATCATGAGTCTGCATATTTCAAAAAAGTTATGTTGTTCACAATATCCATACATTGTAAATCCGACCATTGTTTCATCGTTGTATATTGCCTTTGTAATCCAGCCTTTTTGAACTTTCGATTGTGCCAATGATAAAGTGAAACTTTCCTCAACGAACGGTTTTCTCGTTGAGGATTAGTTGAACCAATCGGGCTTTTACGGGCAGTTGTCCCCAATCTACCTTCTTCGCTTTCCTCTGCCTCTTGAGTTTAGGATCTTACTGCCCGTTAATGCGGGATAAAGCATTTGAAGCAACAAACTCTTCACAAATAAAATGTTTGTCTTCTTTATTTGTGGTTAAGAATATACACTCTAGCCAATTCTCATTTGTAATATCTTGCAAGCTTATACTCATCCCATGCTCACTCTCTCTTCTTTAGTCTACAAAATTATATATTTCTACAAACAAAACACTTCTCCTATAAGAGAAGCGTTTCTTTACATAATAAGATGCCACACCAAAACCTCTCCTACCACAATCAAAACAGCTCCAAAAATCATAAGCGTCGTCTTCTTCAATAACTCATTTTCCCGAAATGGAATGTTACATAAATAAGCGCCAAGCGTAATTCGTGATGGACAAGCAATTGTAGCAAAAGAAGAACTTGTATTTTGCACCGTTGTGACAAATTGCCACGGAAGTCCCACATTTTGCGCTGTCTGCATTTGTAATTTAATAAACATGGCGTTTGACCCGGCATTACTTCCCGTTAAAAAACCGCCAATACCACCGATAAATGGTGCGACAAAAACAAACATCATTCCAAATGTATGGCCAGCTGCTTCCGCCAATAACATATGCATACCTGATGCACCCATTAGTTCAGAAATAGCAATAAACATTGTCGTTGTAATCGCAAATGGGATCCATTGTTTCACTGTTTGCTGCAATGACTGCTTTATTATAATAGAAGGAACTCGTAAGAAAATAATGGTAAATAAACACGTAATCCCAAGCCAAAACCCTGGTGAATACAATAATTCAAGTTTATAAGAGTATGATGGCAGATTAATAACAGCATATGATTGTAACGCACTATGTAACGATGGAACTAAGCGAGAGAGTAATATACATACTGTTAAAAATAAATACGGACTAATTATTTTGGCAATGGAAACTTCCTTCTGCTGAGCGGCGGCATGTTCTGAGTACACTTCCTTCTGTTGCCTTGCCGTCATTTTAATGATGATAAATCCAAATGTTATCGTTACAATTGCACTTAAAATCCCAGCTAATTCAACGCTCACATATGCATTAGACAAATAAATAGATAACGAGAATAATAGAAAAAATCCCATTGCTTCTTTCCATTTTTGTGCCACTGCAGACCAGCCACCAACTATATATAAAGAAAGCATGATAAAATACGCAAATATCGGAATACTTAATAACGCTGTACCAGATCCAAGTTGTACTAAAGGTATACCAATAAGCCCTGATCCAATAATTGTTCCCGTTGCCATCGCTCCCCATGAGCTTGCTAATAAACCGATAAACGAAAGTAAAACTGCTTGGAATGGCTTATAACCAAGCGAAATAAAAATAGGAGCTGCCACCATAAAGCCAATTCCAAAGCCGCTTACTGATTCAATAAGCGGACAAATCCCAAAACACATGAGGAGCATTTGCAATAAACGGTCATGTGTAACATGTTCCATAAAACGAGCAACTTGATTGATATACCCCATTTTATTCATAAGGTGAAATAAAAAAATGCCGAAGAATAAAACATATCCGACGATAAAACAAATTAAACCGCCTTTAATTGTTGCATGGACAACCTCACCAATTTGCAATCGAAACGCGGGTGTTAATAAAACGATTCCAATACATACAACATAAGAAATTAATGAGGCTTTAAGCGATGTTTGCTTGAAGACAAATAAACAAATAAAAATCATTACAATCGGAATAAGAGCTAACAATACTGTCATACAATCATCTCATTTCTTAGAGGATACAATTGTATCCATTATATAATAGAAGAAAGAATTTTCAATTAATTTAAAACCCTTTTTATCAGCAATAATACAAAAAAGAAGCTACCTTAATAGCAGCCTCTCTCTTCTATCCCGCTATTCGCGAGCAGTAAGATCCCCTCACTTTATTTTACCGCAGCAATGAGCTCACGAATTTCATCTTGCTTTTCATTTTCTAACAGCTCAATCACTTTACTTCCAACGACAACTCCGTCGCATACTCTAATCATTTCTTCTATGTGCTCAGCCTTTGATATGCCAAACCCCGCAACTACTGGAAGATGTACATGCGCTTTTACTTTTTCTAAGTAACTATGAATTTCCTGCTTAAAGTCACGCCTAACCCCAGTAACCCCCGCTACCGTTACTGCATATACAAACCCTTGTGATTCACTTGTAATCTTTTGAATGCGTTCAATCGGACTTGTTACAGTAACAAGTGGAATTAAAGCAATATTTGCATCACGAAGAAGCGGTGCAATCATATCTTGTTCTTCATATGGCAAGTCTGGAACGATAATTCCATCTACACCAGCTTCAAGACAACTTCCTATAAACCGTTCTTTTCCAAATGCTAAAATTGGATTTAAATAGGTCATAAGTACAAATGGAATATTTACTTCTTGTCTTACTTCCGCTAATGCCCGGAAAATTCCACTAAGCGTTGTTCCATTTTCTAACGCTCGTTTTCCAGCTCTTTGAATCGTTGGTCCATCTGCAACTGGATCAGAAAAAGGAATGCCAATTTCAATAATGCTTGCCCCGGCTTCATCTAAAAAACGAATTTGTTCTTGTAAATCACCATCTCCACCCATTACGTACGGGATGAATGCTTTTTTCCCATTTTGAAATGCTGCAGTAATTCTTTCTACTCCCATCATTTACACCTCTTCCATATAACGTTTTATACTTTCAACATCTTTATCTCCGCGTCCTGATAAACAAATGACAAGTCCCTCATCACTTTTCATGGTCTGCGCTAATTTAAGTGCATACGCCACTGCATGTGAGCTTTCTAATGCTGGTATAATTCCTTCTTTTTTCGTTAACAACTGAAAGGCATGCAGCGCTTCTTCATCTGTTATTGAATGATAAGATACACGGCCGATATCTTTTAATAAGCTATGCTCTGGACCAACACCCGGGTAATCCAATCCTGCCGAAATCGAATGCGCCTCTTGAATTTGTCCCTCCTCATTTTGCAGAAGATACATCATAGATCCGTGCAAAACGCCAACGCTTCCTTTCGTTAATGTTGCCGCATGCTTCCCTGTATGAACCCCTTTACCTGCTGCTTCTACGCCGTAAAGAGCAACTTCTTCATCTTGTACAAATGGATAAAACATTCCCATCGCATTACTGCCGCCGCCAATGCAAGCTACAACTGCTTCTGGTAATTTTCCCTCCAGCGCTGCATATTGCTTCTTCGTTTCCTTACCGATAACACTTTGGAAATCACGTACGATTTGCGGAAACGGATGCGGTCCAAGGACAGATCCCATTACATAGTGCGTATCATGTACATGTGCAACCCAGTAGCGAAGTGCCTCATTTACTGCATCTTTTAACGTCCCGCTTCCTGCTGCGACGCTTTCAACTTTTGCACCTAATAATTCCATCCGAAAAACATTTAGCTTTTGGCGTTTCACATCCTCTTCTCCCATGAAAATAACGCACTCTAAACCGAGCAGGGCACATACAGTTGCTGTCCCTACCCCGTGCTGACCAGCCCCAGTTTCCGCCACAACTTTTTTCTTACCCATTCGCACCGCAAGAAGCGCTTGCCCAATTGTGTTGTTAATTTTATGAGCTCCTGTATGATTTAAATCTTCTCGCTTTAAATAAATTTTGGCTCCGTCGCAATACTTCGTAAGATTTTCCGCAAAATACAGTGGTGTTTCTCTCCCGACATATGTTTGTAAATAATGATCTAACTCTTGCCTAAATGCTTCATCTTGCATTGCTTCTTTATATGCTTCTTCTAACTCTAAAACAGACTGCATTAACGTTTCTGGGACGTAACGTCCTCCATAAATCCCGTAATGACCTTTTTCATCTGGATATGCGTATTTCATCTGTAACACTCCTTCGCTTTCGTTATAAATTTTTTTATTTTCTCGATATCTTTTTTTCCATCTGTTTCTACACCGCTGCTCACGTCAACCATATATGGCTGAACAATTTCAATCGCTTCTGTAATATTTTCAAGGTGTAATCCCCCAGCTAATATACATTTTTTTTCAATCGTATTTGACCGTAATAACTCCCATGAAAATGTTTTGCCATTTCCACCATGAAACTTTTCTTTTGGACTATCAAATAATATAAAATCAGTTTCATATTCTTGTGCTCGTTTTATATCTTCGCTCGAACTTACACCAATCGCTTTCATAGACGGAATATTCAATCTTCTGATATGATGATTTTCTTCATCCCCATGCAGTTGTACATGTGTTAAACCACAATATGTTGCTATTTTCTGGATTACGTCAATTGACTCATTTACGAAAACGCCAACTTTCATCACACTCACCGGAAGCTCTTCGATAATTTGTTTTGCCTGCTCTGGCGCAATTTCCCGTTTACTTTTCGCAAATACAAATCCGATGGCATGAGCGCCATATTCACAGGCTATTTTTGCTGTTTCTACATCGGTAATACCACAAATTTTTACTTTCATATCGTCACCTGCAGTGATTGAAAAAGGTCTCCGACAGACGGTGCTGTCATAAACGCTTCTCCGACAAGAATTCCTTTTGCACCAGCTTGCTTAACACGTACAATATCTTCTTTCGTATGAATACCGCTCTCGCTAATCCAAAATACGTTTTGTTCATTTAACCGTTCCCCAAGCTGTTCCGTTGTACGTAAATCAACTTCAAATGTTTTCAAATTCCGGTTGTTCACTCCAATGACATCAGGATTTAGCTCTAATGCTATTTCTAACTCCTCTTCATTATGAATCTCTACAATTGCTTCTAAGCCGAGTTCCTTTACATACTTATACAGTTCGAATAATTTTTCCTTCGTTAATGCAGCAACTATAAGTAAAATGAGATTTGCTCCCGCATCATATGCCCGGTCAATTTGGATTCTATCAATAATAAAGTCTTTACATAAAAGCGGTACATTCACATGTGCTCTTGCCGTTTCTAAATCATGAAAAGAGCCTTTAAAAAATTGACCATCTGTTAAAACAGAGATTGCTCCTGCACCGTTTGTTTCATAAAGCTGAGCTTGTTTGGCGACATCTACAAGTAAGTTAATATCCCCTTTAGACGGTGAAGCACGTTTTATTTCTGCAATCACAATAAATTGCTGCAGCGTTTCTACAAGAGAATATGATTTACGCATTTTCTTCACTGGTGTATACGTTTCATATAACACTTCTATTTCTTTCTTTTTTTGTTCGATAATTTTCGTTAAAATTGTTTCCATTTAGTTCACCCTCTCTAGCTTTTGATTACTTGCAGCGATTAATAAATTTAATTTCTCTAACGCCTTTCCAGAATCAATACTATGAGCCGCTAAGCGAATACCATCTTTAATTGTTCCTGCTTTTCCGTTTGCAAAAAGAGCAAGACCTGCATTTAATAACACCGTATCACGGTATACACTGTTTTCTCCTTGCAGCACGTTTAATGTAATATTGGCATTTTCTTTCGCGTCTCCACCTCGAATCGCTTCGTTTTTCACACGTGAAAATCCATACTCTTCTGGGGAAATACTTACTTCGATAATCTTGTTATCTTTTAAAATTGCTGCGTGATTTTCTCCTTGCAAAGATGCTTCATCTAAAAACCCGCTCCCATTTACAACAATTGCTTGTTTTCTCCCAAGCTTTTGCAATACCTTTGCCACTGGAAGTAACATCTCTCGTTTATAAATACCAACGAACTGTGTTTCTAAGTCAATTGGATTTGTAAGTGGCCCAATCAAGTTAAAGATTGTTGGAACATTTAATTCTTTTCTTACTTTCATAATGCGGCGCAGTGCCGGATGCATCGCCGGTGCAAATAGAAAAGCAATCCCAACTTTCTCTAACAAATAATCAATTTGCTTCGGCGAACATGCAATGTTTACACCGAGCTCCTCTAATAAATCTGCACTTCCCGTTTTACTAGAAACGGCACGATTACCATGTTTCGCAACCTTTACGCCGGCACCAGCAAGTACGAAGGCTGATGTTGTACTCACATTAAATGTTTGCGCTCCATCACCGCCCGTTCCGCAATTGTCCATCGCACCTACAATATGATTAGAAAATGGCAATGCTTTTTCACGAAGAGCGCGAACAAGGCCGTATATTTCATCTGCCGTTTCTCCCTTTACTTTTAACACTGCTAAAAAAGCAGCAATTTCACTCTCTAAAATATCCTCGCTTAATAATGCAATACCCGCTTCATACATTTCATGTTCTGTTAAATTTTTCCTCTCTACTAATTTTCGAAGATAGCAATTCATACTCTCTCCACCTCTTTCACATGAGATAAAAATGCCTGTATTAATTTCCCGCCTTCTTCCGTTGCAATTGATTCCGGATGAAATTGTAATCCGAAAAGTGGATAATAGTGATGTCGAACTGCCATGATTTCCCCGTCATCCATCGCTGTCGCTAATACATCAAAACAATTAGGAAGCGTATGCTGCTTTGCTACGAGTGAATGGTAACGCATCGCTGTCAGCGGCTGTTTTATATACGAGAATATTGATGTACCATTATGCTTCACAAGTGACGTTTTTCCGTGTTTAATCCTCTCTGCTCGCACAATTTCTCCGCCGAAAGCAGTAACAATCGCTTGATGCCCAAGGCAAATACCAAGAATCGGAATGCTTTTATAAAAATGTTGAATTACTTCAATACAAATCCCTGCATCTTCTGGTCTGCCAGGTCCTGGAGAAAGAATAATTGCTTGCGGCTTCATTTCCTCCAATTCTTTAATCGTCACTTTATCATTACGCAGCACAACGATGTTCTCTCCGCTGGAACCTAACAATTGATACAAGTTATATGTGAATGAATCATAATTATCAATAAGAACAATCATTTCATTACCTCCAAGAGCGCTTTTGCTTTATTTAATGTTTCTTCATATTCGGCTACGGGATTCGAATCATACACAATGCCAGCCCCTGCCTGTACATATGCTTTCTCATCTTTTACAACCATTGTTCGTATCGCAAGTGCCATATCCATATTCCCCGAGAAAGAAATATAGCCAATTGCTCCGGCATACACATTTCGTTTTTCCGTCTCTAATTCATTTATAATTTCCATTGCCCTAATTTTTGGAGCTCCCGATACAGTTCCTGCTGGTAAACAATATGCCAACGCATCAAAGCAATTCATGTTTTTTCGCAATGTTCCGGAAACTTCAGATACAATATGCATCACATGCGAATACTTCTCAATCTTCATATATTTATCTAATTGAACTGAACCAATCTCACTCACCCGGCCAATATCATTACGCCCTAAATCTACAAGCATCATATGCTCCGCTTGCTCTTTCTCGTTTGTAAGCAGTTCCTTCGCTATCTTTTCATCCTCTTCTTTCGTTTTTCCGCGCGGCCTTGTTCCGGCGATTGGATTCGTCATGACCTTTTCATCTCGTACAGAAAGCAAGCTTTCCGGTGAAGAACCGAGTACAACATAATCTTGAAAATCAATATAAAACATATAAGGAGATGGATTCGCAGTGCGAAGCCGGCGATATAACGCAAATGGATTTCCTGTAAAATCACTTTGCAAACGCTGTGATAGCACAACTTGAAAGATATCTCCTGCCCGAATATGTTCCTTTGCCTGTTCAACCATTTCGTAAAACCTTGCTTCTGTTACAGAAGATGTAAAGAATAAAGAAACAGACGGTTCTTTCACATATTCTTCTGATTCATGTAACAATGCCTGTTTATATACTTGCAGCTGCTCGTAAACTTCTTCATACGAGTCCGTATCATCGCCTTGGTACACATATACAAACGATAGCTTTTGTCGCAGATGATCATATACAACAAACATACGATAAAGCAGCACATGCACTTCTGGAATATTTAATGGGTCAGACAACATTTCTCCAATATCTTCGTATTGCCGAATGACATCATAGCCAATATAGCCAACTGCTCCTCCGCAAAACGGAAATGGACTCTCAACTTGATTTGGTGCAAGTGTTCTTTCCAGTTCCTTTAATACGTTTCCGTTTAGCTTTTCTGTCACATCATTTATCGTAATCTCTATTTCTTTGCCAATACTTTTGATTTCTCCGTAAGGATCACACCCTAAATAGGAATAACGCCCTTTATCTTGATGAAGCTGCGAGCTTTCGAGTAAAAATTTTTTCTCACCTTTCATACGGCGATATAAAGCAATTGGTGTCAAACTATCGCCTTCTTCCTCTTGAATAACAAGAAAAGGTTTCCCTTGTTGTTTTCGCATCATAAATTGTTCTTTCGTTATCATCACTGTCACCTCTCTGCCTAAAATAAAAAAGTCCCCTGCATATGGATATATGCAGAGGACGATAAAATTACCGCGGTACCACCTCTTGTTGGATGCAAAGCATCCCGCTTTTTCAGGTACAATATTATACCCAATCCTTGTAACGGCGGAACCCGGGTTGCCTACTTATCGTTCAGCATACCTCTCGTAAGCCCATTCCGTACTTGGCACCGCACCGGGCTCTCACCTACCCCCGGCTCTCTGGAACGTCTCCAATGTACGTACTCTTCTTACTCATCGATTTATCATATTCATTTTTTTCTATACAAAAAGGGAGTACTCATCCTATAAAAAGGACGGGTACTCCCGTGGTGCCACCTTAATTCGTTACAAAAGTAACGCACTTTTCCGTATCGAAATACAATACGTGTCTCTTGTAACGATGAGATCTTTTCGCCAAAGCCTACTTCTTTCGTTTCGGTTTGGAAGCTCCGAAGCCCATTCCATATTACTTTCATACTGATTCGCACCAACCATCAGCTCTCTGTCATGTCCGTAATATGTACTCTTCTTCATCAACGCTCACGTTTTTAAATTTGAACTCATTATATGCCTTTCTTTTTTTAGAAGTCAACACTTTCCGAAAAATTTTTTTATTCATACGTTAAATATTATATTGACAAAACATCTCATCTTTATGTAAAAATAATAAATACTCTATAAAAATAGCTGTTTATTGTCAGAAAGTTTTATATCACAAAAAATAAAATACCACCAAAAAACACTTACATTTCTGAAAATTCTTATTTGTGCATGGAATTTTATACATAATTATGCTAGATTATAGTTATGAGGTACATCAAAAGATACTACTTACGAAAGGGGACTTACATGAATACACAGATTTTAATTTCAATTTCGATCTATATGATTGGGATGTTAGTAATTGGCTACATTGCCTACAAACGAACATCAAACTTAACAGATTATATGCTTGGCGGGCGTACATTAGGTCCCGCAGTAACAGCACTAAGTGCAGGCGCTGCTGATATGAGCGGATGGCTGTTAATGGGATTACCCGGTGCTATGTTTGCAACAGGTCTAAGCAGCAGTTGGATTGCGATTGGCTTAACACTCGGCGCTTACGCAAACTGGCTATACGTCGCTCCTCGCTTACGTACCTATTCTGAACTGGCAAACAACTCGATTACAATTCCAGAATTTTTAGAACATCGTTTCCATGACAAATCTCATATGCTACGCCTTGTTTCCGGACTTGTTATTATGATTTTCTTTACATTTTATGTAGCTTCGGGATTAGTTTCAGGTGCTGTTCTATTTCGTAATACATTTGGAATGGACTATCATATGGGACTTTTCATCGTTGCCGCTGTTGTTGTAGCTTATACGTTATTTGGAGGTTTCTTAGCTGTAAGTTGGACAGACTTCGTGCAAGGGATTATTATGGTTGTCGCACTCGTTTTAGTTCCAATTGTAACAATTATGCATGTAAATGGTCTTGGGCCAGCATTTCATACCATTCGTTCTATCGACCCAACATTATTAAATATTTTTAAAGGTACTTCTGTACTTGGCATTATTTCCTTATTCGCTTGGGGTCTTGGTTATGTTGGACAACCTCATATTATCGTTCGCTTTATGGCGATTTCATCTGTAAACGAATTAAAAAGCGCTCGCCGTATCGGAATGAGCTGGATGATTTTCTCTATCGTCGGCGCTATGTTTACTGGACTAATCGGGATTGCATATTATGCTGACATGGGCAAAAAATTAGCAGATCCAGAAACGATTTTCCTTGAGCTTGGAAATATTTTATTCCACCCACTCATTACCGGCTTTTTATTAGCTGCCATTTTAGCAGCAATTATGAGTACTATTTCCTCCCAGCTTCTTGTTACATCAAGTGCTGTCACAGAAGATTTATACCGAACATTTTTCCGCCGTTCTGCAACGGATCGCGAACTTGTTTTTGTAGGACGTATGGCCGTTCTTGTCATTGCGTTAGTCGCAAGTGGACTTGCCTTTAAACAAAATGGCACAATTTTAGCACTTGTTGGTTATGCTTGGGCAGGTTTTGGTTCTTCATTTGGACCAGTCATTTTATTAAGCCTATACTGGAAGCGAATGACGAAATGGGGCGCTCTTGCTGGTATGATTGCCGGGGCAACAACCGTTATTACGTGGACACAATTTCAATTTTTAAAAGATATGTTATATGAAATGATTCCTGGTTTCGCTGCTAGTTTACTTGCTATTATCATTGTAAGCCTATTAACAAAACCAGCAGAAACCGTTCAAAAAGACTTTGAAGAATTCGAAAAAATAGCTTCTTAATCTCAGAAAAAAATAATCCCTGCCTCTATGGTATAGCAGCAGGGATTATTTTTTTCTCGCTTACATACTGAATTTTCTGGAAATTAACAAAATCTTTATGTTATCTTAAATTAATCCTAACATTTTTTATGTATAGTATAACTAAGAACATTATACAGAAGGGAGACCACTCACATGTTATCATCATTTCGCCTACAAAAACACTTTACAACATCTTCATATGCTAAAACACAAACAGATACACCTCATATTAAACTTGTTCCTTCTGTTGTGCCGGTCATCGGCGTACAACTAAACAAAGCTAAATTAAAGCTAAAAACTGGACAACGTGCAGAACTCACAGCAACTGTTCTTCCTTCTCTAGCAAGTAACCAAGAGCTAATTTGGACGAGCTCTAGTCCTCATATTGTAGAAATTAGCACTTCAAAGCATAAAACAATCGTAACAGGAAAACAAGCTGGACGAGCTGTTATTATTGTCACAACTGCAGAAGGAAAATTCCGTGACCTATGTACCGTCCACGTTCAGCCGTATATGACACAACCAAAATAAAATGAAACTCCCAATAGCGGGAGTTTCATTTCTGTTCAATGCATGGTAATAACTACGTCTTTTGCGTATATACTGCACCTTCTACTCGCTCTTTATATGCGCTCTTTTGCTGTTGTACTAAAAATAGACCTACACCGCATAATACAAAAAAACTTCCTACTACTTGCATTACATTTAGTTTTTCACCTAGTAAAAAGAAAGCAAGAATTGTTGCACCAACAGGCTCCCCTAAAATACTCATAGATATTGTCGTCGCATTCACATAACTTAATAGCCAGTTATGAATCATTTGAGATACAGTTGGTACAGCTGCAAGTAAGAAAAATACTGTCCAGTCCCCGGATGAATAACCTGTAAATGGAATTTGCAGTATCATATTATACGCACTTAAAAATAAAGCTGCAAATGTAAAGACCGTAAAACTATATATCCAGTGGGACACTTTTTTCACTGTTGTTTGCCCAATGAACAAATATCCAACCACTGCAATTACACTTAAAAATGATAGTATATCTCCTAATATAGCTTCCCTACTTAGTCCTAAGTCTCCCCATCCAATACACCCTACACCAATAATTGCAATTCCCATTGTCGCAAGTGCAACAAATGTTGTTCTTTCTTTAAATAGGAAAAATCCTCCCACAAGAGATACGAGCGGCTGCAGTGCTAAAATAATCGTTGAACTTGCAACTGTTGTAAATTTTAACGATGCAAACCACAGAAGAAAATGTAATGCTAAAAAGAAACCAGACCCAATTAAGAATCCCCAGTCCTTCTTCTGAATTCTTGTAAATTCCTCTCTTCTCTTCCAAACAATAGGAAGCATAATAAGCACAACAATCCATAAACGATACATACTTAAAATAGAAGATGGTGCTGTAGACATTTTTACAAAAATAGCCGCAAATGAAATCGTAATAATCGAAATCGCTAACGGCAGAGCAATCGATTTTGGCTGCTTCATATGTCATCTCCTTATCCATGAAAAATTCCTATTTCATTATATCTCCTTTCTTCGATTACTGAATACTAATTTTTTAGATTCTTCTCATTCTTATGCTAAAATAAAATTGTAGTAACTTTTAAATTAGGGGAGATTACACGATGACACAAACAATAGGGAAAATTGAAGAACTTACATTTTACAGTAAATCATTGCAAGAAGAAATTTCGCTTCTCGTTTATTTACCAGCAAACTTCACGCCGCTTCATAAGCACACCATTGTAATTGCACAAGATGGAAGAGATTATTTTCAACTCGGTAAAGCACATCGCGTGATAGAATCACTTCGTGAAACAGAAGAAATTGATCGAACTATTATTGTTGGTATTCCATATAAAGATGTACACGACCGAAAAGAAAAATATCATCCAAACGGATCGCAAAATGACATGTATATTCGCTTTTTAGCTCATGAGCTTGCTCCATATTTAGATGAGAAGTACCCAACGTATCAAATGGGAAAAGGCCGCGTTTTAATTGGAGATTCTTTAGGTGGTACAGTTTCATTTATGACAGCTCTTATGTATCCGCATACATTCGGTAAAGTGATTATGCAGTCACCATTCGTTAATGAATCTGTATTAGAACGTGCCAAAACGTTTACGGAGCCGCAAACATTAGATTTATACCATATTATTGGTACAGAAGAAACAAATGTAAAAACAACAGATGGCAACATTTCTGATTTTGTAGCACCAAACCGAGAATTGCATAATCTTCTTATTGAAAAAGGATTTACAACCTATTACGAAGAGTTTAATGGTAATCACACATGGAAATATTGGCAAAAAAACTTGCCACATGCGTTTTCTCATATGTTATCAATAAAGTGAAACTTCCTTCAGTGGGCGCTTTTTCCACTGAAGGTTAGTTGAAACAATCGGGCGCATGCCAGGAGTTATTCCCCACCTATCTTCTTCGCTTCTCTCAATCTTGAAGTGGGGGTCTTACTGCTCGCGAATAGCGGGATGAAATAATACGAAGTATTTTTCAGAATCATCTGATATAATGAAAAAGAGTTCTTTTTTCACAAAACATTTTACGTTCAGACAAAGGGAGGAATTTAGAGATGAAACTAGGTATTGTAATTTTTCCATCAAAAATGATTCAAGATAAAGCAAACGGTCTGCGTAAGCGTTACGATCCACATTATGCATTAGTTCCACCACACATTACATTGAAAACACCTTTTGAAGCGGCTGATGAACAGTTAGAAACAATTGTAAAAGAGCTGCGTACAATCGGAAGCAAAACAAATCCGTTTACACTACATGTTGGAAAAGTGAGCTCGTTTGCACCTGTAAATAATGTTATTTACTTTAAAGTGGAAAAAACACCAGAATTAACATTTCTAAATGAAGAAATGCATAGCGGTATATTCACACAAGATCGCGAATATGCTTTTGTGCCACACCTTACAATTGGACAACAATTATCAGATGCTGAACATGCTGATGTTTTAGGTCGCCTAAAAATGAAAGATTTCTATTATGAACAACCAATTGACCGTTTCCATTTAGTATATCAATTAGAAAATGGGACATGGACAGTATATGAGACATTCCATTTAGGAAAGGAGCAACAGTAATTTGCAAATTATTGTCGTACAAAATGAAAAGCAGCTAGAAGATGCATTTTCTGTTCGCAAACAGGTTTTTGTGGACGAGCAAAATGTTTCGGCCGAAGAAGAATACGATGAATATGAAGATGTCGCAAAACATGTTGTTTTATACGATGAAGGTGTTCCAGTTGGTGCTGGTCGTTTTCGCATCGTTGACGGCATAGGAAAAATGGAACGTA
The DNA here is from genome assembly GCF_050474045.1 of Bacillus sp. S2(2024). Classification (NCBI taxonomy): domain Bacteria; kingdom Bacillati; phylum Bacillota; class Bacilli; order Caryophanales; family Bacillaceae; genus Bacillus; species Bacillus sp. S2(2024). Next base: position 864,480 of record NZ_JBFLUS010000003.1, on the reverse strand, counting down.
TTTGTGTCCTATCCTCCCATCGTCAAAAAGGGGCCGGGAAAATCATTATGAATGCGTTAGAAACTCTTGCGAAAGAGGAAGCTCTTCCAAAACTAAAGCTTCATGCTCAAACACATGCTGAGCCGTTTTATAATAAGCTTGGATATGAAACAATTTCTGAAATGTTTATGGAAGCTGATATTCCGCATGTTGTGATGATAAAAAAACTATAAAAGAAGCGCCATGTTTGGCGCTTCTTTTCATTTTCCCTCTAATTCTTTAATGGAAAAATAACCTTAATTTCACCATATAAATCCATTTTATTTTTTCAACATGTAAGTCGCGGCTATGTCAAACAAACGGTGACATGCACTCGTTTTCTCTCTTTGTTTTCATATTGCACGGGGCAGGAAAAGGACCTGACCGCTTCTATGCATGGCCAGTTCCTCTCGCCTCACCTAAAAAGAAAGAGGTTTTTAGGTCGTTTTTACATTGCCATTTCCCCTATCTTCCGATAAAGTTATAAGTTGATGCTACTTATTGAAGGTGAAATTATGACTAAGGAAAATTTTTCGCAAAAATCATTAACACATTCGAATATACCTCGCGCAACTTATCATATTCCTAAAACATCTACCGAATTAATTGATCAAAATGATGCGGATGTTACCTATTTTCGCGCTCTTGAAAAACAAGGAATACATTTAAATGAAAAACAATTAGAAGCTGTTCGTCAGACAGAAGGACCCGTTCTCACATTAGCTGGCGCTGGCAGTGGAAAAACGTCTGTCTTAACAACACGCGTTGGCTATTTAGTTAACGTAAAGGGTGTTCACCCGCGCAACATATTGCTGCTCACATTTACGCAAAAAGCAGCGGAAGAAATCCGAAGCCGCGTAGCAACATTACCTGGTATGACACATGCAGCGGGCCAATATCTTGTTGCTGGAACATTCCACTCAGTTTTCCTAAAATTACTTCGCAGCCAAGGATACAACCAACAAATTTTAGCAAACGAAAAGCATAAGCAAATTATTATAAAGAAAATTTTAAAAGAACTTCGTTTAAAAGATGACTATGATGCAGAAAGTATGCTAGCAATGATTTCACTTGAAAAAAATAAATTAAATAGACCAAAAGATGTACAGGCCAAAACACCCGTTGAACGTGAGTTTCAAGAAGTATATCAACGCTATGAAGACGTAAAGCAAAGTCATCGCTATCTAGATTTTGATGATATTTTACTTGAAACGTTTTATTTACTAGAAAATAATGCGGCATTATTAACACAGCTGCAAGGACGCTTTCAATATATTGAAGTGGATGAATTTCAAGATACATCATACGCCCAGTATGAAATTGTAAAACTATTAGCAGCACCGCAAAACAACTTATTTATTGCAGGCGATGACGATCAAGCGATCTACGGCTGGCGCGGAGCTAGTCATCAAATTATTCTTTCTTTCCCAAAAGAATTTGATGATACAACCATTATTACTTTAAATACAAACTATCGTTCAAACCCATACATTGTCGGACTTGGTAACGAAGTTATTAAGTTGAATCAAGAACGATTTAACAAAGAATTGTACACCGTTCACGAAGAAGGCATACAACCATTTTATTCAAGACCAACGACAACATTAGATGAAGCCAATCAAGTGCTGCAACTTATTCAAGATAAAGTAGCAAGTGGTGAACGAAACTATACCGACTTTTGTTTGTTATACCGGACACATTCTGTAAGCCGTTCCTTACTCGATCAGCTTACGATTCATAAAATTCCGTTTGTCAAATATGGGGCAAGCCAATCGTTTTATGAACACTCGCTTATTAAACCTGTATTAGATCAACTACGTTTGGCTTTTGAACCATTTCGCTTAGAATCACTCGCAAGTATTTTGCCAACGATGTATATCGGGCGCGATGAATGTATATCGTTTATCGAAAGAGAACAATGGAAATACGGTGAAGGTCGCTTCCCTTCCCTTTTACATTTTCTTTTACTTAATCCCAATCTAAAGCCGTTCCAAGTAAAAAAAATTAATGATCGTATTGATTTCTTGAAATTTATTAAAGAGCTCGAACCGAAAAAAGCATTAAAAGAAATCATTAAAGGAAAAGGGCAATACTTAGAATATCTGCAAAGCAATGACCGTTCTTCCTTTACGATGCAAAAAGAAATACAAGAAGAAATGCTTGAAGAACTTATTGAATCTGCAAATCGTTTTTCAGACATTCCAGCGTACTTAGAATTTATAAACACAGCTATTCAAAATCAAAAAGAAATGGAAACATTAAAAACACGGACGCAGCAAGATGCCGTCTCGCTTATGTCTATTCATAACGCCAAAGGCCTTGAATTTCCATGTGTTTTCTTACTCGGTGCAAGCGATGGGATATTACCGCACGCTTCCTCCTTAAAAGACGCAACCGATCGCGTCACCGATACTTCGGAAGCATTAGAGGAAGAACGCCGCTTAGCATATGTTGCTATTACGCGCGCAAAAGAAGAATTATACATTTCTTCTCCGCAATTTTTTAGAGGGAAGAAACTTGATGTTTCTAGATTTTTGTTCCTAGCACGAAACGATATATCAAGTTCCACAAAAAAATAATACCAGAAAAAACATCTCCCTTATTTCATAAGTTGGAGATGTTTTTCAATCTTTTACACATGTATTTTATTTTTCCTTATATATGTAAAACGAAAGCAATCTAACGTAAATGAAATAAGAAGGGAGAACTGATATGTCATCAAATCATCTTTCATTATTAACAACACATTTATTCGTTTCAACAGAAAAAGTATGGGATGGATTGAAAGAAATGATATCTAAGCTTGAAGAAAGCGGCATCACAGTAAAAAAATACGAAGCATGTGATACGTTATTAGATGTACATCCAAAACATCCACGTGTCTATGTCTCATTAGGGGCAGATTGGAAGGAATTCCAAACATTAAATACGTTACCTCTTCACGAAAGAAAACGTTGGTTACATTTCCATTCTCCAACTCAAATTCAATCCTTTACATTATTTAACTGTTGGCTTAGCTATACGGACCCTCTTCCTACAAACCGAAATGTTGCTCCAACTCAGTTTTCTTCAAACACTCCTTTAGTATCTATATTTACAGCTAGTTATCGGTCAAAAGAAAAAATTCAGCGCCCTTATCGCTCTCTATTAAATCAAACGTATTCAAACTGGGAATGGGTAATTGTAGATGATTCAGGTGATTCTGATGAGACATACAACCAATATTTACTTCCTTTACATGATTCACGTGTAAGAAGATATCGCCAAGATTCCTGCAACGGCTATATCGGATCCGTCAAGCGTTATGCAGCAGGATTATGTACAGGAGAAATTTTAGTGGAATTAGACCATGATGACGAGTTAACTCCTAATTGTCTTGAGAAAATCGTCCATACATTTCAGCAACATCCTGAATGTGGCTTTGCTTATGGTGATTGTACAGAAGTATATGTGGGAAACCATAGAGCTCATTGGTATGGTTGGGATTGCGGTTTTGGATATAGCGTGTATTACCGAGTTTGGGTCCATGAAATGAATCGCTGGCAAAATGTTTATAAACAAACAGCGATTAACGGGAATACAATCCGTCATTTGGTCGGTTTACCGAATCATCCTCGTGCGTGGACGAGAGATTGTTATCATCAGATTGGAGGTCACCGGGAAGAGCTATTGGTTGCAGACGATTATGACATGCTAGTTCGGACATTTCTTTGTACGAAGTATGTCGCTATTCCTGATTTACTCTATATCCAATATCGGAATGAAGGTGGAGATAACTCTACTTTTCTTAGAAATCGACAAATTCAGGTCCTCTGTAAAGAACTAAAAAATTATTATCATCAAAGAATTTATAAGAGGGTGAACGAACTGGGTTTACCTGATAATGTACCATATAAACGTGTATGGGAGACAGATGCGGATCATCCCGCGCGGAAATCTGCTCATATTATTCATGAAGATTCTTCTAGAGTATCAATCTTGTTTCCGATTCCTTACTCTTATCCTGCAAAAGAGCATGTGGAATTATTTAGGACTCTTCAAAAGGGGATAGAAAACAATTTTAAAGAGATTGAAGTCGTAGTTGTAGGTCGTATCCCTCCAGAAATTTATACCTTTGCGTCAAAAGCGCCTATGGGAACCATCCGATGGTGGCCAATGGAGCCGGATGATTCATTAGAAACGTGTATTCAGTATGCTGAGTTTTGTGCTTCTTGTGTGGAAAAAATAGTTGTGTTACCCGTTTGAATAATCTTATTCTTACGAGCTACGAGAACTTGACTATCAAATTCTAGAAACACTAAAAGGAAAGGCTGACATCTTTCTCCTGTCAACTTTTCCTTTTACGCTTCAATATTAGTCATTCTTCTACCATTTTTTCTTCCCGCCACAGTTACAACCTTTTTTCTTTACATATCCCTGCTGTTCCAGTTGCTGTTGTTGCTGTTGTTGCTGTTGTTCTTGCTGCGCTTGTTGCTGTTGCTGCATTTTGTACCAATATTGAAGATTATTGTATGGGTTAGGTTGCTGATAATTCGCCATGGCAAACATCTCCTCTATTTTTTAACGCTCTCTTTACTATATGAACAACCTTTCTGTTTCGTTCCTTCATTTCTCAATTCCCCACCATTCGACTCACAATTGTCTCAATAATCGCCGCAACCCCAGCAACTGCTAATAACAAAATAATTGGCTCTGCTACTTTAGGAATCCATTCATAACACAAAAGCAATAGAGCGCTCACCCATATTCCTGTACACCAATAGCAACTTAACAATTCACCAAAAAATTTACGTATGCCTGTTTCTCTTATTTTCATGTACGTTGAAACCGTACCATCCTCTTCTGTAATCTGTATTTCTTCAATAAAAGGCGCACGAATAAAAGACGTAATCTTATCATATACAAGAAGATGTGTTAACCGAAATACTGCGAATGAGAAAATAAAAAACATAAGCCAACTCTCAAAAACCAAGGTCCTCATCCCCTTTTCTTGTCCTCTAAATACAGGCTTATCCATTGAAAAAAACAACTTGAGAGCAGTAACAGATTTACCCTGCATTCAATATTCTAATAGTGTAATCAAAACTTATGATAAGGAGTGAAAAGAATGGGTAACAATGATGACAAGAAGAATTTACGCATCAATTGCGTAACTGATGTTGTAAACTTCATCAATGAATTACAAGATTGCGCGACAGGCACATGCCCAACAGGATGTGACGTTCCATTCCTTGGTGCACATCAAGGCTCTAGAATCGCAAACACTCGCCCATTTGTGTTATATAATGGTCAAGGGGCTGTATTCAGTGTATATATTCCTTCTAATGGTCCAGAATTTTTATCTTCCATTCTTCGCGTAGAAAGCGTAGATGACTGCTATGCAGTATTACGTGTATTAGAAGTACCAGATGTACCAGCTGGCCAAAATGCAATTTCTTACTTTTTAAACACCCCTACCGCTACATTACAAGCAACACCTGCTGTTATAACTGTTGATTTAAATTGTTTCTGTGGAATTCAATGCCTACGTGACGTACACGTTGCAGGCGTATAATGTGTAAACCAAAAAACTATTGAGGTGGTAGGAATCCTACCACCTTTTCCGCATTATAATCCCGTCATGCGAATCGAAACTACATCTTCTATATTCAAGGAAAAATTCCCAATGTTTCCTGGTACCACCATTTGCAGCACTCTATTTTCATAAGAAGTAATCACCCCTATATAAGAAGCCCTTTCTGTTTTCACTATACATTTCACATTTGGTATATAATGAGGTCGATGTAACAAGAAATAAACCTTCTCTTCGTTATTCATAGCTTTAAACGATTTATTCTGCCATGTGATACTTGAAGATTTTACAAATTGTTTATCGTTTTGTTTTGGTTGATTCTCTTCCGCTGCATTCGCGTGCGTGTTATGTTGATCAACGACATCCTCCGCTACATCCGTTTGCATGGTTTCTTGATCAATGACATCTATCTCCTCTACATCCGTTTGCATGGTTTCTTGATCAATGACATCTATCTCTTCTACATCCGTTTGCATGGTTTCTTGATCAATGACATCTATCTCTTCTACATCCGTTTGCATGGTTTCTTGATCAATGACATCTATCTCTTCTACATCCGTTTGCATGGTTTCTTGATCAATGACATCTATCTCTTCTACATCCGTTTGCATGGTTTCTTGATCAGCTACGTTTATCTCCTCAACAATATGGTGAGTCTGTTCACTATTTTCAACATTATCTATTTCGTTTCCCTCTGTTTCAGCCGTTTGTTCTGTTTGTTTTACAATCACACTCCGCTGCATATGGCGCTGTAGTTTATATAAATCCAAATGTTGTGTATATAATAACGGTTGATTTTTCTCTTTCTTTATTTGTTTTTCCGCCATCCTCAATCCTCCTTTTTACTGAAACGTGCGTTATTACAGTTATATTCATACAAAGTGAAGAAGTTTCATTAAAAATCGATTCTTTATCTATCTACATAAAGTATATTACCCATTGCCTTAAAATTAGAAATTGCTCTATAACACTTGTTATTTCCTTCATTTTTTATAAAAAAGATAAGAATGCGTCAACTTAGATAATTCAAATAAACTGAGTTACATTGTGATTTTTTTAAAATGTCCTATTTTGAGAGACAACCTATTACCATTTTCTTCATTATTCATAAAATGTATTGAAGTCACTATTTTGACAAAAAAGATTAAGGAGGATTTAAATTTAGGTAATAATCAAGATAAATTTATGCCATTTCCTTGTGCATTTCCTATACCAGAAATAGGCCCAACCGGACCTGCTGGGCCGACTGGGCCGACTGGCTCTATTTCGCTCTCTTATATCAGCGTTGCAGCCTACTTTAGCCAAACAGTTGATCCAAATGCAGATGTTGTTTTTAACATAATAGGGGCGACAAACAACGCTACATTTACAGTACCCAGCACAATAACAATCGGGGCAGCCGGAGATTATGAATACGAATATGGATTGGTAATACAAGGTCCATCAGTGGCAGCATATACAATAACTATTGGTGGAGTTCCAGACATCATCACTCCAATTTACGGATCAATCCAAACTTCTGGTGACGCCCAGATGCTTGTTGGACAAGGTATAAGAAGCTTCGCTGCAGGTGATCCAATTACACTTCGAAATGTTGGTACGACATCTAATGTCTTAATCGCTCATATAGATTCTGCGCTAACTAATTGTGCCTATTTGATACTAAAAAGAGTTGGTCCATAAAGTCTATGGGATATATTTAATGAAAAAATTTTAATTTCTTTTTCCGCGGCTGCTAATAAAGTTTCAGCAGCCTTTTTGTTTCTAATTCCTATGCAGTTGATAGAATCTAAGATTAATATAGGCTTCACGTATTACCAAAAGGGTTGACTGAACTAGAATCCGCGTTTAGAGCAATTAATGTTGGACCTCAAACTTTACACCCAACAATACAATATGATTTAAAGTCCAACGCAAGTACTTCAACATTCATCTCTGCACAAGGTGGAGTATACTCTATTATCCGAACAGTAGAACCTTTTCTAGATACCACCGCTATAAGTACTAGAATAACTATGTTTATTCTAGTAAACGGCATTCAAGTAACTAGGGAAATGTGTTTCTTCACTTCTAAAAAAGATATAATCTTCACATTTTATTAGTGCTTCTTCCATAAATGAAAGGAGCTTTGTTATTGAATTAAGTACACCTCATCAGGAATAACGTTATAAGCTTTTTTCTCTATCTTGTCTACTACTAATATCTCTGAATATCAACAAGAGGGTCAAAAAACCAAGAAAATTCTCAAAGTATATGTGTAATTCTTACGAAAAGATCAAATCAGATTACCTTCGCAAGAAAACAGAGTAATTTAGAAACATTTCAAGCCAAGGTGTAGTTTTAAAAAGAAAATGTCCCATTTTGTGAGACAACCTAGTACCATTTTCTTCATTATTCATAAAATATATTGAAGTCACTATTTTTATAAAAAGATTAAGGAGGTTAAAAATTTGGGTAATAATCAAGATAAATTTATGCCATTTCCTTGTGCATTTCCTATACCAGAAATAGGCCCAACCGGACCTGCTGGGCCGACTGGACCTCAAGGACCTGCTGGCGGACCTCAAGGACCTGCTGGTAGCACTGGACCTCAAGGACCTGCTGGCGGCACTGGACCTCAAGGACCCGCTGGTAGCACTGGATCTCAAGGACCTGCTGGCGGCACTGGACCTCAAGGACCTGCTGGCGGCACTGGACCTCAAGGACCTGCTGGTAGCACTGGACCTCAAGGACCTGTTGGCGGCACTGGACCTCAAGGACCTGCTGGCGGCACTGGACCTCAAGGACCTGCTGGCTCTAGCACTATCATTCCATTCGCTTCTGGTGTAACACCTATTACACCAGCTACTGCTTTAGGCGGAACTCTTGCTGTTGGAAGTGCTATTGGATTTGGGTCTTCTATTCCTAGTATCACTCTATCGGGAGCATCTCCTAATACTCTTACCCTTCCCCTAGGAGCAACTGAAGCATTTACAATGCCTCGCAACGGCACCATTGAATCAGTATGGGCGAACTTTACTGCTACAGGTCTTAATGTAACTCTTCCTCTTGGTGGTAGCGTCATCGTTGAAGCATCTTTATATATAAACACTGTAGCCAACAATAACACTAACGTTTTCACTCAACTTACAAGTACTGTTGTAAACTTAAGTCCAAGCATCACTTCCACAACTGTATTTCCTGTAAATCTCGCTGGTTCCAATACTACAGTGAGTCAAACAGTAACTGCTGGGGATCGTTTATTAATGGTCTTTTCCGTAATCGGTACTGGTGGTCTTACTGCTGTTGCTATTCTTACAGGTTTCGCAAGTGCCGGAGTTGAAATCGTTTAGTTGAAATATTTTCTGTAGTAAAGTTTTCATAACATCACTACACCTATTCAGCAAAACGAAAAATAAATAATGAGGAGGCTTTGCAGCCTCCTCATTATTTATTTTTCTTTGTCTGCTTATTTACATTGTGAGTATTAACATCTTTTTCAATCCGTTCATTTCTCCTAAATGAAGTAAAATTATACTTTATAATCATCCGCTTCAAAAATAAGATAGGAATTGTACTATTAATTCCTAATATCAGAAACCCTCAATTACCAACCTTTTTACTTACCCGATATTTATCGAAAATACAGATATTCCACAAAATATGCTTCTAGTGCATGGTTTCTTCTCATTTGCTACCGTGATTAATAATAAATCTGTGAAATTATAGAAAGTAGACATTTCTACAATTAGTAATCGACACTCCTGAGTGGCTTTAATACATCTATTTTTAAAACCATTTGTAATAGTTTTATAGAAGACATCAAATTCATTTATTTTTTTCGAAAGAAAGAAACAGTTTCTTCCAACCCTTGAAGTAATGAGAATTGTGGCTCCCAGTTCAAATATTTTCTAGCTTTATTGTTTAATAGAGAGCTATAAATAATATCTCCCGGTCTTTTCTCTTTATATATTCTCTTATCTTCTATTTTCATTACACTACAGATTATATTCAGCAATTCATTGACTGAAGTTTGTTGATTCGAACTAATATTACATATTTGATTGTCAGCATTCTTAATAGCTAAGAAGTTAGCATATGCTACATCTTTAACAAAAATAAAATCTCTCGTTTGCTTTCCATCACCATATATAATTGGACTATCATTCTTTAATAATCGGTCAATAAAAATAGAAATAACACCGGCTTCTCCATTTGCATCTTGTCTTGCGCCATACACATTAGAATATCTAAGAATTGTATACTTTAAACCTGAAAGCTTTGCAAATAATTGAATATAGGTTTCACTGGTCAATTTTGATAAACCATAAAATGATACAGGATTAAGATCATGATTCTCATCAATAGGTAAATATTTAGGATTCCCATATGCGGCAGCGGTTGATGCATAGATAAATTTTTTTACGTTATACTTTATACAAGATTGTAGAATATTTATAGTGGCCATAATATTTTCACTACAATCATAAAGTGGCTGTTTTACAGATTCCTGCACAGATACCTGTGCCGCTTGATGTATTACAAAGTCTGGTTTCTCTGTCATAAAAATTTTATCAATATCGGGATTACGTATATCAAAATGATAAAAAGCAGCTCTTGATGGAATGTTATACTTATGACCAGTAGTTAAATTATCAACAACCACTGTCTCTATATTATTTTCTAATAAGGTTTCAACAATATGTGAACCTATAAAACCCGCTCCACCTGTGACTAGAACTTTCAAATCCTGCCCCTCCCCCAAAGCGATATTTCCTTACATATAAGACAAGTAAAAATACTTATTTTTTAATTAAAGAAGTTAGCATTTCTACAAAATCAATATTGTTACAATTTATGTAAACTATACACATTTTGCTACAATTGGGCGCTCTTCTTATTTTTAGTGAAATTAGTATCTTGTCTATAACGTTTCACTTATTTTTTTCATTAAATAGAATGAGAATGTACGAAGGAGTGAAAATATGGATCCTTGCGAAAATTTCTTTGCTTTGCCAGTAAAAGAATTCCCTGCCTTTGGGATTGCTTTTTCGGCAAGTGATACACCTGTTTCTGTAGATCGACCAATTCCTTTACCAAGTAATAATACAAATCCAAACGTATCCATCCCTGTTCTTCTTGATGTAGAAAGTACTGGGCATGGGCTTATCGTCAAAAGATCTGGTATATATCAGCTTAGCTATACATTAACAGTCTCTTTAGATAATTCGTCAACTCCACCCGATGGCCGCGAATCTGCTACATTTTTCTTAACATTAAATGGTACCACTCTCTCTAATGCTATTCCTGGCTCTGGAACGGCTGTACGTACAACTTTCGATGACACAGGTCTAGTTGTAGTAACGAGTACTGTAATTTTAATTAACTTATACAAAAATGACTTAATACAAATTGTCCCTACAGAGATAGCTGACTCTGCAGGCACTGTAGATGTTCGCTCTGCTGCTTTAACGGTCACACAAATTGCTTAAAAACAAGGCCACCTCATATATTGTGAGATGGCCTTGTTTTTTCTCCTAAAAGTGAATCGATTTATCACATATTTATACATTTCTCATTATGAACTTTCTTATAAAGCAATTCATTCTTGTATATTGTCTTTGAATAGATTTTGAAAATATTCTCGGTTATATTTCACCGAAGCATGGTCCGGTACATATACTGCCGCTTGTTCATTATGATAATTTGCTTTCTCATTATCCCCTAACCGACTATAGCAAACACATAACTGTAAATGGGGAACCCATGTATAAGATGCATAATCTATAAATCTAGTTGAATCTTGAAACGGGACAGTAATCGCCCTCTCATACCAAAAGGTTGCTTGCTTGTAATCTCCTTTTTCCATAAATATGTGACCGGCGCGACAACAAATCTCTCCTCTTGGAATGTCATATTGAAAAGAACGAAAACATGCTTGCAGTGCTTCTTCCGGCTTTTGCAGTTGTTTATAGCAATCTGCTAATTTCCCACATGCATGTATACAATCTTCCATCCAACCTTCTTTCCCATCTAAAAACTGGTTATATAGTTCAATTGCTTTTTCATATTTTTGATGATCGACACATTCATTAGCATAATAAACGATATCTCTCGGTGTAAAAGTTTTTCCTTCCCTTAGTGCCTTCTCAAAAATTTGAAGATTACGATCCGTATGTTCTTTTTCTTTTTTATGCATAATAGCTATATCACTTTTCAATATATTTCCATAAACAGCTAAATATTCATGGACAAATCCAATCCACTGGAAGTTTCTCATCCGCTTTACTAAACGATTTCGGACAGAACTGTAAGTGGGTTTCCCATTTTCATCAACTGCAAGATAATACGACATGGCAACTGCATCTACATTACAATCCAGGTTTTCCTTCAATTGTAACAACTTATCTTTTTCTGTTTCTACTAAAACATCATCAGCGTCTAGCCATAAAATATAGTCCTTTGTTGCTTTCAAAAACGCAAAATTTCGAGCAGCTGCAAAATCATCTATCCATTCGAAATCATAAATATAAGGAGTATACTCTCTAACAATCTCTTTTGTTTGATCCGTTGAACCAGTATCTACAATAATAATTTCATCAACAACCGCTCGTACTGATTCTAAACATCTAGCAATTGTCTGTTCTTCATCTTTCACAATCATACATAAACTAATTGTAATGCTCTCCTTTACCAAAGCCCTTCCTCCTTTCCCCTTGTAGTATATGAAAAAAGAAAGGAAAATTTACTAATACAAATACATATATTCTAAATATAATGTTTTCGAAATAAATAAAACAACTATATCATTTCAATTCCCTCCTGCATTTAATATATAGTGAAAAACTTTTGGAGGTGAATTAATGAAAAATGAAAAATCCGCTAATCAATTTCATTCAATAGAATATATTGTTTCTGCTGTAATAGGTCCTACTCTGCCGCCAGTTCCACCTGGTGGACATACTGGACCTACTGGACCACAGGGACCTACTGGTAACACTGGCGCTACCGGGCCTCAGGGACCTCAAGGTACTACTGGTTCACAAGGACCTATTGGCTCTACTGGCGCTCAGGGACCTGTCGGTTCTCAGGGACCTCAAGGCGATACTGGTGCTCAAGGGCCTATTGGTTCTCAGGGGCCTCAAGGCGATACTGGCGCTCAAGGGCCTATCGGTTCTCAAGGGCCTCAAGGCGATACTGGCGCCCAAGGACCTATTGGTTCTCAGGGACCTCAAGGTGATACTGGTGCTCAAGGGCCTATCGGTTCTCAGGGACCTCAAGGCACTACTGGTGCTCAAGGGCCTATCGGTTCCCAAGGACCTCAAGGTGATACTGGTGCTCAGGGACCTATCGGCTCTCAAGGTGATACTGGTGCTCAGGGACCTGTCGGCTCTCAAGGACCTCAAGGTGATACTGGTGCCCAAGGACCTATCGGCTCTCAAGGACCTCAAGGTGATACTGGTGCTCAGGGACCTGTCGGCTCTCAAGGACCTCAAGGTGATACTGGTGCCCAAGGACCTATCGGCTCTCAAGGACCTCAAGGTGATACTGGTGCTCAAGGACCTATCGGTTCTCAGGGACCTCAAGGCGATACTGGCGCTCAGGGACCTGTCGGTTCTCAGGGACCTCAAGGCGATACTGGCGCTCAGGGACCTGTCGGTTCTCAGGGACCTCAAGGCGATACTGGTGCTCAAGGGCCTATTGGTTCTCAGGGGCCTCAAGGCGATACTGGCGCTCAAGGGCCTATCGGTTCTCAAGGGCCTCAAGGCGATACTGGCGCTCAAGGACCTATTGGCTCTACCGGTGCTCAAGGTGATACTGGTGCTCAAGGTGATACTGGTGCTCAAGGGCCTATCGGTTCTCAGGGACCTCAAGGCGATACTGGCGCTCAGGGACCTGTCGGTTCTCAGGGACCTCAAGGCGATACTGGCGCTCAGGGACCTGTCGGTTCTCAGGGACCTCAAGGCGATACTGGTGCTCAAGGGCCTATTGGTTCTCAGGGGCCTCAAGGCGATACTGGCGCTCAAGGACCTATCGGTTCTCAGGGACCTGTCGGCTCTCAAGGACCTCAAGGTGATACTGGTGCCCAAGGACCTATCGGCTCTCAAGGACCTCAAGGTGATACTGGTGCTCAAGGACCTATCGGTTCTCAGGGACCTCAAGGCGATACTGGCGCTCAGGGACCTGTCGGTTCTCAGGGACCTCAAGGCGATACTGGCGCTCAGGGACCTGTCGGTTCTCAGGGACCTCAAGGCGATACTGGTGCTCAAGGGCCTATTGGTTCTCAGGGGCCTCAAGGCGATACTGGCGCTCAAGGACCTCAAGGCTCTACCGGTGCTCAAGGACCTCAAGGCGACACTGGCGCTCAGGGACCTCAAGGCTCTACCGGCGCTCAAGGACCTCAAGGCTCTACCGGCGCTCAGGGACCTCAAGGCGACACTGGTGCTCAGGGACCTCAAGGCTCTACCGGCGCTCAGGGACCTCAAGGCGACACTGGTGCTCAAGGACCTATTGGCTCTACCGGCGCTCAGGGACCTCAAGGCGACACTGGTGCTCAAGGACCTATTGGCTCTACCGGCGCTCAGGGACCTCAAGGTGACACTGGTGCTCAAGGACCTATTGGTTCTACTGGCGCTCAAGGACCTCAAGGCTCTACCGGCGCTCAGGGACCTCAAGGTGCTGTTGTTGCAGCGGACGGATTCTCTGCTAATCTTTCAACATTCTCAGTACCTACAGGGGCTACAGGAGCTACACTCACGAGCTGGAGTACAACATCCCCTTATTACGGTAACGCTGCATTCAATGCTGCCACTGGAGTATTTACAGTCCCTACATCAGGAAGATATGTATTTGAGGCGACTATTAACTACTCAACACTTGCTGCGCTTTCTGTTTCACTCGGTCCAACTGTTAATCCAGCATTTGTTATCCGAAGAATCTCTCCAACTACAAATGATTTAATAAGTGGCTTATTCCCAATATTAGATGTAAACGTTGCACTAGTATTAACGCTTAGAGCTGTTCTCGGCGATGGAGCTGTAACATTAACTGGTGATTTAGACTTAAATGCCGGAGATCAAATTGCCTTATTCTATGTGGCAAATGGATTATCAATTGCTCTTAATTTAGGTGGCACCAATAGTAATGGTATTGTTTGGTCCGTTCATCGCATCACGTAACCTATACTAGAAATTGAATGGAATATAGCAAGACCATAATACGTTTTTTCAATTGTAACAAAAAGCCGTTTCCATCCGATGAAATACTCGGAAAGAAACGGCTTTTATTTGTCTATATTATCCTAAAATATGATATCCAGAATCCACATGAATATTCTCGCCAGTCACTCCGCTTGCTAAGTCACTGAATAAGAATAACGCTGTATTTCCAACTTCTTCTTGTGTTACATTGCGGCGAAGTGGCGCGCGTTCTTCAATTTGTTTTAGGATGCTGTTGAAGTCGCCAACACCTTTTGCAGATAGTGTGCGGATTGGTCCTGCTGAAACAGCATTTACACGAATGTTGTGCTTTCCTAAATCATTCGCTAAATATTTTACGCTTGCTTCAAGAGATGCTTTTGCAACACCCATTACGTTGTAGTTTGATACAACGCGTTCTCCGCCAAGGTACGTTAATGTAACAATACTTCCGCCTTCTGTCATCACTTCTTTCGCTGCTCTTGCTACAGCTGTTAAAGAGAATGAGCTAATATTTTGAGCTAATAAGAAGCCATTACGAGATGTATCAACGAACTCACCTTTTAAATCATCACGTTCTGCGAATGCAATACAGTGAGCTAATCCATGAATAGCGCCAACCTCTTCCTTAATTGTTTGGAAGCAGTTTGCGATATCTTCATCACTTGTTACATCACATGGCAATACAAGTGATTTTTGTCCTTCTAATGATTCTGCTAAATCACGTACATTCTTTTCTAAGCGTTCACCAGCATATGTGAAAATTAAGTTTGCGCCTGCGCTATGTAATGAACGAGCAATCCCCCAAGCGATGCTTCGTTGGTTCGCAACACCCATCACGACAATATTTTTTCCTTTTACATTGAGAAGATCCATACATTTATCCTCCTATATTTATAAATTATAGTTGTTATTAGAACCTGGTACTAGTTTTATATTAACATAAAATAACCTAAAGGCAAACAAAAATCACTAGCCCAAAATCACTAGTGATTGTTTGTTTCGCTAAAAAAGTGTTCTAATCCTTCTTCCCAAGATGGCATTTGTGAAAAACCATTTAATTTTAACATTTTATGCTGCAAAATTGAGTATTTGGGCCTCGGTGCTTTTGCACCAAATTCTTCTGTTGAGATAGGTAAAATGTTTACTTTCTTATTTGCGAACGAAAAAATTTTCTCAGCAAACTCGTACCAAGAACACGCTCCGCTATTTGATACATGATATGTACCATATAATGAGGTACGCATGAGTTTTTTTATAGTGGAAACTAAGTCTTTTACATAAGTAGGAGATCCTACTTGATCAGAAACAATAGATACACTCTCTTTCTCTTCACTAACCTTTAACATTGTTTTAACAAAGTTGTTTCCATATTTCCCGTAAAGCCAAGATGTACGAATAATAAAGTATTGGTTATGGAGTTTTTCCACAAATTGTTCCCCTGCATATTTTGAAAGACCATATACATTTACTGGTTTTGGTACATAAAATTCATGATAGCCTTCTATTCTAGCACCCGAAAATACATAATCTGTACTAATATATATAAGCTTTGCCCCTACATTTTGTGCCATAACCGCTATATTTCTTGTTCCAATTGCGTTTGTTAAATAAGCTAAATCCTGTTCTTCTTCTGCCTTATCTACTTTTGTATAGGCGGCACAATGTATAATGATATGAGGCTGTATCGTTTTTATTACACGCTCTACTTGTAACATATCGGTAATATTTAACGATTTTTTATCAAATGGATATATTTCATACAATTTTGAATCCAAATCTTCTACTATTTGTTTCCCTAATTGACCATTGGCTCCCGTTATCATAACCCGCTCTTTCATCTGTGCGCCCCTTGCTTTTCTTTTAATGGTCGCCACCACTGCTCGTTTTCTTTATACCAATGAACTGTTTCTTCGATCCCCTGCTTAAACGTATACACCGGCTTCCATCCTAATTCTTGTTTTATCTTTTTCGCATCAATTGCATAGCGGCGGTCGTGTCCTAAGCGGTCTGTAACATGATAAATATCATCTTTCCCTTTTTTCAATAACGTCAAAATCTGCTCAACAACTTCTACATTCGTTTTTTCATTATCTCCGCCAATGTTATACACTTCCCCAATTTTCCCTTTATGCAGTACGACATCAATTGCACTGCAATGGTCATTCACATGAAGCCAATCTCTTATATTCAATCCATCTCCGTATAACGGCAATTTCTTCCCTTCAAGTGCATTTGTAATCATAAGTGGAATTAATTTCTCTGGATATTGATATGGTCCATAGTTATTAGAACAACGTGTAACAATAATAGGTAATTGATACGTTTTGTAATAGGATAAAGCAATCATATCTGCACTCGCCTTACTAGAAGAATACGGACTGCTCGGATCTAATGGTGTTTGTTCTGTAAATTTCCCTGCTTCTCCTAATGAACCATACACCTCATCTGTTGAGACTTGCACCATTTTTATATGAGGATATTTTTTGACTAACTCTAATAACGTTACTGTTCCAATTATATTCGTATCATAAAAAGGAATAGGATTTGCAATGCTGCGATCCACATGTGATTCCGCTGCAAAGTTAACAATGACATCTACCTTATACTCCTGAGCAACATATTCTAAAAGCTCACGATTTTGAATCGTGCCTTTTAGAAAAACATAGCGAGGATTATGCTCAACAGAACGTAAATTTTCAAGATTACCACTATATGTTAACGCATCATAATTAATAACATGGTAATTTTCGTATACTTTCAATATATAATGAACAAAATTACTACCAATAAATCCAGCTCCGCCTGTTACTAATATATTCATAGACAACTCTCCTACTTAAAAACAATCTTTGCACTCAATAAGCGATGATAGTAGCCTATCTTTTTCTGACAAGATAGGCTCTCTTACCGGCCATGGAATGTTCAAATCTTTATCTCTCCAATGCAAACCGCTATCGTGCTCAGCGCTATAATACTCATCCACTTTATACATAACAACCGTATGTGGAACAAGCGTACAAAATCCATGAGCAAAACCTTTTGGAACAAGCAATTGCCGGCGATTTTCTTCACTTAAAATATATGCCTGCCATTGTTTATACGTGGAGGATTCTTTCCGTAAATCAACAATGACATCATAAATAGCACCTTGTAAAACTTGAACTAATTTCGTTTGCGCCTTCGGTTCCTTTTGAAAATGCAAACCACGAATCGTACCTGCTTTCGCAGAAGAAGATAGATTATCTTGTACAAACGAATATATAATACCAATCTTCTCCAACGTTCCTTTATTGTAATTCTCCATAAAAAAACCTCGTTCATCTTCAAACAAGTGCGGTTCTAACAGTTTTACATCTTGAAAAGACGTATCAATCACTTTCATATACTCACCTACTCCCCGTTGAACTGCTTTCCAAAATCCATATTTCGCGCCAACGTATTCGCTCTCTGAAGAGAAGTATGAGTTCCAGCATCCGTCCACCAGCCATTTAACGTATTGTAAGTAAGAATTCCCCTTTGTAAATACCAATTGTTCAACTCTGTAACCTCTAGCTCACCTCTTGCAGATGGCTTTAGCTGCTTAACATATGAAAAGACTTGTGCATCATACATATAAATGCCTGTAACCGCGTATGAACTTTTTGGTTCTTTCGGTTTTTCTTCAATTTCGATAATTTTCCCATCTTTAATAGAAGGTACGCCAAATCTTGTAGGATTTTCTACTTCTTTTAATAATACTTTTGCACCTTGCTCTTGTTTCATATATTCTTCTACATATGGACGAAGATCATCGAAAAAAATATTGTCTCCTAGTATAACTAGCATTCGGTCCTTATTGACAAAGTGTTCACATAATCCTAAAGCCTCCGCAATCCCTCCCGCACGGTCTTGCACCCGATAAGTAAACGATACACCAAATTCTTCCCCGCTCCCTAAAAAATCGACGACAGCCCCCATATGCTCTCTCCCGGTAACTACCATAATATCTGTAATTGCACATTGTTTTAATTTATATACTGAATGATAAATCATCGGATATCGTCCAACTGGAAGGAGATGCTTATTTGTTACTTTCGTAATCGGATATAGCCTTGATCCCGTTCCTCCGGCTAAAATAATCCCCTTCATCTCAATCGCTCCCTTATGTTGGAAATGAAGTATTCACATAGTTCTGTAAGAAGATTTGCCGATATTTTTCATAGGCCAATGCATCAAATTCATCCCCATTATAATGAAGACACCATGGCCGCATTTGGTTAGAAACACCTACTACATAACCTGCTTTACGAAATTCAAGTGACTGTGAAACATCATAAAAATGAAACCCATCAAATAAATCTTCCCTCCATGGCAAATCATATTGCGTAGCCATAAATAAACCGTCTATTGCTTGAACAGGAGTAAAAAGATTCGGTTCATAAAAACCTGTTTCAAAACTTAATAATTGATAATTCTGTCTTCTGTACTCAATAACTTGCCCAGCTAATTTTTTCCCTTCCCACCATATACCATTTTCCGGCATATACTGACAGCCCGCTACTCCAATTAATCCTAGGTTTTCATTAGATGAAAAAATGGAAATAAGGTTGATGAAAATATTCCGATCGATAAGAAATGTATCTTGATGCAAATACACTTTATACTTTGCTGGATATGAAATTGCTTGATTATATGCACTTGTCATACTCGTTGCATTATAGATTGGAAGTATTTGAACTTGATATTCATGTGGAACAAACACATTTTTAATTTGCCTCTCACATTGTGTAAAGAGCTCTTCGTTATTGACACAAACGACTACCAAAATCGTCTTTTCTTTCATTATGGTAATCCTTTCTTTTCTGTTTGTGAATGTAATCTCTTACAGATGCAACAATCCATCAGTAGCCTGTAAATAGAAGAAGTCATTTCCCTTCTTCATTCACACTTTCATTGCTTCAATTACATATTGATATACAATTGTCTCCGCCATAAAGTTACTTCCAATATTATATTTCTTACAAACTTCATATAAATCTTGTATGATCGGTGTATACGTATCGTAATTAACGTATACACGTTCCACTTGATGAATCGAAAAGCCTGCATTTACAAACAGACGTAACATCTCTTTAAACGTAAAGAAACGAATATGTGTTTGATCCATCAATCCAGCTTTTTCGTACGTCCAATCGCCATTCAGAAGGGGAATTAATACTGAAATATGCGCAACGTTGGGTATACTTGTTAAAATAACACCGCCTTGTTTTACATACGGTTTTACTTTCTCTAAAACAGCCCACGGATCAAACAAATGCTCTAATACATCTCCAAAAATGATACAATCAAACTGTTCTTTCTCATACGGTAATTCCATTGTTTCTATATTACCCCTGATAACATGATCCAGTTTTTCTTTTGCAATCTGAGCCGCTTCTTCAAAAGCTTCAATACCTGAAACACGTATCCCCTTTTCTTTTATAGCAGCTCCTAGGCCACCTCGCGAACAACCAATATCAAGAACTTCTTTCCACTCTTCTTTTATATGCTTTAATAAATAAGGGTTTGCACCTTCATAATAATCATCACGTTTTTCTCGATATAAAGAGGAGTCTTCTGTTCCCATTCTATTCCCCTCCTGTACATTCCACTTAAAACAAAATAATGATGTTATACATGTGAAACAATAATATTATACCCTGCTAAATGTGCATCCATTTTACCCATAAGCGAGGTGCAATAAGGCGCATATTGTTCATTCCATCTTCCTAAATCACCGGCCAATTCTAAAATATTTGTCACTTTTAATCGCTCTTTTTCTAATAAAATCATGATTTCTTCTAGATTATAACTCTGCTCATCTTCCTCATTCTTTCCTTGAACTTGAAATCGTTGTTCAATTCGTGTGTAGTAATTAGAATTAGGAAATGACATAATCAGAACACCATCTTGATGTAATAAACGAGAGATTCCTCTTATGACAGCTAACATATGTTCACGGTACACAGGACATGAAAGTAGAATAATAGAAAACTTATCATTTACAAAATTCTTCTCTAATTCATTTAGTTTCACATGCAGTGTCGGTGCTACATACTCAGCAATTCTCACCGCTTCTTTTGTTTCTTCAACACCAAAAAAATTTCCATTTCGGTAACGACGCTTCATTTCAAGTAACGTTGCACCGCATCCCGCTCCAATATGAAGAATATTCATTCCTTCTTTGTAATACATATCCGACAATTGTAATAATTCAAAGCGAATGAATAAATCACTAGAAGGGAAACCCCATTTCTGCTGAAATTTCAATCCATTCGCATGCAACAGATTATAAAATACCGGAATATTTTCTTTCCAAGATACACTTCCATAATGATGAACAAATGTATCACGGCATAAATATAATTTATATCCCTTTTGGCGCATCCGAAGTGATATATCATCGTCCTCATAATTGCCTGGTGTAAACTGCTCATCTAGTAAACCAATCTCATTTAAAACATTTCTCTTTATAAGCATGCAAAAGCCGATTAATTTTATTCTTTCTTCCCATTTCGTTGCATCACTTTGATTATATGCAGCAGCAAACTCTTGCATCTCTTCTAAATTTGTATAAGAAACAGGAATTGTACTGTAATAGGAAGCACTGTTCGTTACCGGTCCTACAGCTGCTGTATCAGGCTGTTCATATAAACAATTTAGTAAGTTCGTTAACCAATTTTCTGTTACAACTACATCATTGTTTAATAATAAAATGTTGTCACCTTTCGCTTTTTCAATCCCTTGGTTGCAGCCTCGCGGAAATCCAACATTCGTTTCGTTCTTTACAAGAAGTATATCTGACTGCAATTGCAACCACTCTACCGTTCCATCTGTTGATGCATTATCAATAACAATTAACTCATAGCTTTCTTTTTTAGTATATTTCCTTATACTATCAATGCACTGTTTCGTGTAATGGAGTTGGTTGTGAGTTAAAATAACAATACTCGTTAACATAAAACGCCCCTCTCTTCCCCTCGCATACTATTTCTCCCGCTATTCGCGGACAGTAAGACCCCGACCTTAAGATTTGGTGAAGGCATTGTCCAGCTCCAGTGGCTAGAATGTTCGGTGGCTTCGCTTCTTCCTACGAGGTAAAAAACACCTCTACGTCAGAAGGCTCCATCCCCCTCACATTCTGAACGAGCCGCTTCCGCTTTTCTACCGAAGATAGGTGTGGGGATAACTGCTGGCATGCATGCGCCCGATTGGTGAGAGCTTTCCATCAGTGGGGGATGAAGCGCCCCACTAATGGAAGTTTCAATTTATACATGTTATGATTTAGCAACGAATGATCCGAAGTTTACGACGTTCTCTTTCTCCAGTACACTCCATAATGATCAATTTTAATAAGTGGTTCCGTAATATTTCTCTCTTTTCGAAAATCTGTAACTGCCGCTTCACATGTTGGCAAAGCATAATCATCAATAATAATGAAGCCACCTTCTGTTACTTTATCGTACAAATTTGTTAAACTATCCATTGTTGATTCATAAAGGTCACCATCTAGCCGAGCAATGGCAAGTTTTTCAATAGGTGCAGTTGGCAATGTATCTTTAAACCAACCTTGCAAAAATCGAACTTGTGCATCAAGCAAATCATATTTCCTGAAATTTTCTTGTACTTGTTCTAATGAAACACGTAAATAATCAAACGTATACAAAGTGTCTCCAGCATCACGCGGATACTTGTCAACATCGGGTTTTGGCAATCCTTCGAACGAATCTGCCACCCATACTTTTCGATCCGTTATACCATATGCTTTTAAAAAACCACGCATAAAGATACACGATCCACCGCGCCATACACCTGTTTCAATAAAATCCCCTTGGATATCTTCTTTAACAACAGTCTCCATTGCTAATTGTAATTGGTTCATTCGCATGCGACCAATCATACTGTGCGCAATGGCCGGCCAATCTAACCCCTGCAAACGCGATTCACGATTAGGTTTGACTTCTTGTATAAGCTTTAAATTATTGTATTGAATATATTCCTTTACATATTGCGGAACTGAAGTAGTAACAGGTAAATATACTTCATGCTCTTGCCAAATTTCGAACAAAATTGCTTTTTTTAACAATTCAAGGTACAGCTCTATCCCTCGTTCTGCTTGCATTTTCTCTCCTCCCCCTTAAATATCGTACAATTTCCAGTAGTGGAGGCTTCCTTCTTTCCGAACCATAAATAAATTAAATTTTAAGCGACAATTCCCTTTATTTTTCTCCTTCAAAGATAGCATTTATAAAGATCACATTGCTCCAAAATTATGATTCAAGTTTGATAAAATAAACCTAAAGAAATCTTATGTTTTTCAAGTTTACTTTATGATTATCAATTAATATGTCATCCCTGTTTATATATGTATATAGATGCACAGCATAAGGTGAAACTTCCATCAGTATGCGCTTTTCCCTACTGATGGAAAGCCCGCCCAATCAAGCCTTTACGGAAAAAAGTTTTATGTTATAACAACCCACACATCTGACATTTCCAACCAAAATCTAAACAACATATTTGCAAACAACCAAAAATCCGCTAAGATGGTAATAGTGTCTTTTTTAATAACAATGAGCAATAGAAAGGAATACAGTACGGTGAAAGATAAAAGTTCTCGATATCAAATAGATTACGTCTTAATACTGATTGTACTTGCAATCGCTACAGTAAGTTGCTTAGCTATCGCAATGGCACAGCCGTCCTTGCCACCAAATTTACAAAAAGTTAACTTTGTTGCACAGCAAATTAAATGGTATATAATTGGTGCGATTGCAGTTGCCATCATTATGGTGGTCGACTTTGATCGATATAAACAAATTTCCTGGTATTTATATGGAATTGCAATGGTTCTTCTTCTTGGGCTTGAGCTTCATTTTCCAGGTGCGGTAACAATTAAAGGGGCAACAGCTTGGTACTCACTTCCAGGACTTGGTAATTTTCAACCTTCAGAAATCATGAAACTCTTTTTAATTCTTGTAATTGGACGTATTATCGTAAACCATAATGAAAAATATGTAATTCGAACGCCGCGAGAAGATTTAATCTTACTCGGAAAAATATTTGCAGCGAGTTTACCACCATTACTGTTAATTGCAAAAGAACCTGATTTAGGAAATTCCATGGTAATTTCAGCAATGATTGCAGCAATGATCCTAGTATCTGGCATTCGCTGGCGTTTTATTTTCAGTTTAGCTGGTATTGTCACTGCAGTTGGTGCGCTACTTGTGTATATATACTTTGCACACACAGCATTTTTTAAAGCACATATTTTAAAAGAGTATCAACTAGATCGTTTCTATGGCTGGTTAGCACCTTATGAATACCAAACACAAGGTTATCAGTTAACTCAGGCTCTTTTAGCGACTGGATCAGGCGAGTTATACGGAAAAGGTTGGGATGGTGCACAAGTATACTTCCCTGAACCTCATACGGATTTTATTTTTACAAATATCGCTGAGAAATTCGGATTTTTAGGCGGCAGTGTCGTCATTTCACTCTACTTCCTACTAATTTATCGAATGATTCATATTGCTTTAGAAAGTAATGATCCATACGGAAGTTATATATGTGCGGGAACCATAGGAATGTTTACATTCCAGGTGTTTCAAAATGTCGGGATGACAATCGGGCTACTGCCTATCACCGGGATTACATTACCGCTTTTAAGTTACGGTGGTAGTTCCTTGCTCACCTATATGATTGCGATTGGCTTCATTCTGAATGTCCAGTCACGAACGAAGAAATTTATGTTTGATTAAACCATATCCTACTGGATATGGTTTTTTTCTTACCCTTGTAGCGGTATACTAATCAAAAAAAGAGTAGGTGATCCAATATGAAGTATGATGTTATCGGAGATATTCATGGCTGCTTAGAGGAGTTTCAATCATTAACAAAACAACTTGGCTATAAGTGGGATAGCGGGTTACCCGTTCATCCACAAAAACGGCAACTTGCTTTCGTAGGTGATATTACAGATCGTGGTCCTCATTCTCTTCGCATGATTGAAATTGTATGGGACCTTGTCTTACATAAAAAAGAAGCATATTATGCCCCTGGTAATCATTGTAACAAATTATATCGTTACTTCCTCGGGCGCAAAGTATTAGTGGCCCATGGCTTAGAAACGACCGTTGCAGAATACGAAGCATTAAGTACACGTGAGCAAAAAATCGTGCAGAAAAAATTTATTGATCTTTACGAACAGTCGCCTCTTTATCACGTACTGGATGACGGAAAACTCGTTGTTTGTCACGCTGGTATTCGCCAAGATTATATCGGAAGAAGTGATAAAAAAGTACAAACTTTCGTCTTATATGGGGATATTACAGGCGAAAAGCACCCTGACGGTTCTCCTGTCCGCCGTGATTGGGCGAAACATTATACTGGAGATGCTTGGATTGTATATGGACATACACCTGTACAAGAACCTCGATTCGTCAATCATACTGTGAATATCGATACTGGATCAGTATTTGGCGGAAAATTAACAGGACTTCGTTATCCAGAAATGGAAACAGTTTCCGTTCCTTCTTCGCTGCCGTTTGTGCCAGAGAAATTTCGTTCTATTGACTGAAAAAAGCTGATGGAATCATGATTCCATCAGCTTTTTCATATCTTTCGGCAACTCTGCATGAAATGTAAGCTGCTTTTCTAATATAGGATGATAAAACGTTAAATTTGTACTATGCAAGGCTTGTCGTCCTATTTCATCCGTTTTCCCACCATACAAATCATCACCAAGTAATACATGGCCGAGATGTGCCATATGTACTCTAATTTGATGCGTACGTCCTGTTTCTAATTGAAGTGACACATGCGTCTTATCTTTCCATCTCTTTTGCACATGGAAGTGGGTAACCGCTCGCTGCCCATCTTCACGGACCATGCGCTCAATAATACTATCATCTTTTCGTGCAATGGGAGCATCAATTATTCCACTGTCCTCTGTTATCGTTCCATGAACAATCGCTTCGTATGTTCTTTGCACTTGTTTTTGCTGATGCTGCTTTGATAGCAAATGGTGAATAAAACGATTTTTTGCAATTAGCATTAAACCAGATGTATCTCTGTCAAGCCTTGTTACAATATGTACTGTACTTGAAAGATTTTGCTGATCATAGTAGTGCAAAAGAGCATTAGCTACACTCCCACTTGGATGTTCTCTTGATGGGATTGTTGACATGTACGGCTGCTTATTAATAACAAGAACAGAGTCATCTTCATATACAACTGAAAGAGGAATATTTTCACTTAACATTCCTTCGCTTCTTTGCTCGGGCGGGAAACATACTACTAACTTTTCACCTTCTTGCAAAACATGACGTACATTTACTAAGTGTCCGTTCACTTCAATTGCTCCGCCATGAAACTTTATATCTGTTAACGCTGCTTTCGAAATACCTTTCGCTTTTAAAAACTCTCGAATAAGCATTCCTTCATCTGTTTTTGTTATACACCAAGTTAAAGTAAACCTTCTCAACTGCATAACTCTATTCTATTCCTCTCTAACATTGTCTGAGATTGGTCCAACTAACTAGCAGCGAGAATAGCACCCGCTGCTAGAAGTTTCGCTTTACCCCGCTCTAACGGGCGGTACTTTCATGTATTTCACGATGCAAGCCCGTATGAGCCCGATTGGTTCAACTAACCTTTCATGAAAAAAACGTTCATGAAAGGAAGTTCCACTTTATTGATCTGCGACAAAGGAATCTCGCACTCTTTTCCAAAATGGAAATGGACGAAATCTCACAAACCGAACCCTTTGATTTGCCACCCGGTATTGAATCGATTTAACATCTTGATGAACCATCGTCAAATGATCAATTGTAATTTGCAAGTTCATTCCAGTAGTTGGTTTTAAGACACACGTATGATGCTTCGGTAATACGAGCGGAGATCCAACTGTACGGAAAACTCGATTGTTAATAGACGCCATTTCCGTAATTTGAATGGCCTCTAAAGACGGATGAATAATCGCCCCGCCTAGTGCTTTATTATACGCCGTACTCCCAGAAGGTGTTGAAATACAAAGACCATCTCCGCGAAATGTCTCAAAGTATTCACCGCGAATTTCTACATCCATAACAAGCGTTCCTTCATTGCTTTTTACCGTTGCCTCATTTAGTGCTAAAAATTGTGATTCTTTACTCCCATTCATGTAACGAATAATGACCTCTAATAATGGATATTCAACAACTTGAAAAGGCGTTTTCGCAATCGCAATGACAAGCTTCTCAACTTCTGTTGGTAACCAATCTGCATAAAATCCTA
Organism: Bacillus sp. S2(2024); assembly: GCF_050474045.1. Taxonomy (NCBI): domain Bacteria; kingdom Bacillati; phylum Bacillota; class Bacilli; order Caryophanales; family Bacillaceae; genus Bacillus; species Bacillus sp. S2(2024). The sequence continues at coordinate 837,417 of NZ_JBFLUS010000003.1, read as the reverse complement.
AATGCCCAGTATGTACACCGACAAATGCTGTTTTGTCTAACCGATTCTGGTAGCGATGAAACGCATGCAGCAATGTTCCATCTCCTCCAACAGAAATTACAATATCTGGCTCTTCTTCATCCATTGTAAATTCAAAATTGCATAAGTACTCTGTCATTGTACTTGTAAGCGCATTTGATGATTGATCTCCCTTTGACATAATTGCAAATTTCATCGCCCAACACCCTTTAGCTTATTATTCTGTTTCTTTCGCCTCTTGCTTGCGCGAAAAAATCTTTTGTGCTTCTTTAATTTCAAGACGAATCGAAGACATTTCTTCGTCTAATAGATAAGCTGCTTCAGCTGCGCGCTGCAAACGCACTTTAATATCTTCTGGAAAGCGCCCACGATATTTATAATTTAAAGAATGCTCAATTGTTGCCCAAAAATTCATTGCTAACGTTCGAATTTGAATTTCAACTAACACTTTTTTCTCTCCACGAATCGTTTGCACAGGATAACTAATGACAACGTGATAGGAACGATATCCACTTTCTTTCTTTTGCGTCACATAATCGCGTTCTTCCACAATTTCAAAATCGTTACGCTTTCGTAAATACTCTACAACCGGCTTAATATCATCAACAAATTGGCACATCATACGAAGCCCAGCAATATCTTGCATTTCTTCTTGCAAACGGTCGAGTGGAATATTGCGTTTTTCTGCTTTATCAATAATACTTGCGAAGGATTTAACTCTACCTGTTACAAACTCAATGGGCGAATGTTCAGACAACATTTCAAACTGAGAACGCATTCCTTTTAATTTTACCTTCAACTCTCCTACAGCTTGATGATAGGGAGCTAAAAATTCTTCCCAATTTCGATTCAATGTAACCACCACCAAAACAAATCAGTTTCTTTTATCTCGCTCCAACGAACGAAAGATACCTGTCCGTTGGAGCCCGATTAGTGAGAGCTTTCCATCAGTGGGAAAAACGCCTACTGATGGAAGCTTCACTTTACAGAAACACTTTTTCTACTGTATTTACGAGTTCCTCACCGTAATTCGCATTTCCTTCAATATTTCCAATTAAATATTCCAATTCTTCTTTCATTTGCTCTAATTCAATTTCAACGTCATGAATACGAACAAACATTGTTTCATCGTTCTTCATTGCATTTTTTAATTCTTCCCAGCACGTATGCGGGATACTCACGTAAATGAATGATGTTTCATTCTCTAAAATATATAAAAATGATAAATTGTCTGAATCTACAAGTACGTGACTACGCGCCTTTAAGCCCTCTACACGTAGATCCGTATTTTCTGCACAAAAAATAAGAGCATCTTCTCTTTTTTCTACGCTCTTAACTTGAATTTTATTTTGCATGCTTTAACTCCTCCATATCCTACTTCCTGTCATAATCAACACTTTTATTGTAACATAACATACAACGAAACAAATAAAACATTGAATGAAATTTAGGAAAAAGCGATAATGAGTAACAGATATTTCACAAAAGGAGAGCGCATATGCAACAAGAAATTGAAATTGAATTTAAAAACATGGTCACAAAAGAAGAATTCCATTCTTTATGTCATGCATTTTCTATTACAGCATTCGCAAAACAAGTAAATCATTATTTCGAGACGCCTACATTTTCATTAAAAAATGCTGGCTCTGCACTTCGTATTCGTTGTAAAAATAATACTTATACACTAACACTAAAACAACCAGCAGAGATTGGATTGTTAGAGACGCATCAAACTTTAACAGAAGAAGAAGCTAACATAATGATTGAAACAAATAAGCTAATCAAAGGAGCTGTTTCTAAGCAATTAGAAACCCTACAAATTCCTGTTTCCTCATTACAATACATGGGAAGCTTAACAACAGAGCGAGCAGAAACAACTTTTGAAGGCGGCATACTCGTGTTTGATCATAGTTTCTATTACGAACATGATGATTATGAACTTGAATATGAAGTAAGCGATGAACAGGCTGGACAAGCAGCATTTGCTTCTTTATTAAAAGAACATAATATTCCTATCAGACACACAAAAAACAAAGTACAACGCTTTTTTCTTGCCAAAGGCCAAAAAGAACAATAAACTAGCAAAGGGTTGATTAAGAGCTATTTATTTGCTCTTCGTGACAATCCGTTGCTACAATAAAGTTAAACTTCCTTTCATGAACGTTTTTTTATGAAAGGCTAGTTGAACCAATCGGGCTCTTACAGAAGGTTTTGCATCGTGAAACACCTAAAAGTACTGCCCATTCGAGCGGATAAAGTGAAACTTCTATCAGTGGACGCTTTTTCCCACTGATAGAAAGCTCTTACAGAGAGTTTTGCATCGTGAAATACATGAAGATACTGCCCACAAGTAGCGGGATAGATATACATTTGATGGAAAAAGGAGTTACAAGGATGAACAAGCAACCAACGACACCATTTGAAGCAATTGGCGGTGAACAAGGCATTGCAAAATTAGTCGATACATTTTATTCCTATGTCAGTAAACACCCTGACTTATCTCCCATCTTCCCAGACGATTTAACGGAAACTGCTAGGAAGCAAAAACAATTTTTAACACAATATTTAGGAGGACCAAATCTTTATACAGAAGAGCATGGTCACCCAATGTTACGCGCTCGTCATCTGCCGTTCGAAATTACACCAAAGCGAGCAAAAGCTTGGCTCTCGTGTATGGAACAGGCAATGGATGATACGAATGTACACGGACCGATTCGTGATTTTGTATTTGAACGTTTGACGTTAACGGCGCAGCATATGGTCAATACTCCCGAAACAGGTGAAGCTTAATGGAAAAACAGGAAGCAAAATATAGTGCATCAATCCCACCTTCCAAATGTGAGCCTAAGTCTGTAGAAGCATATTTATTTATTGATCCACTTTGCAAAGATTGTTGGGATATCGAGCCATTAGTGATCAAACTATGGCTTGAATATGGAAAATATTTCTCACTCCGTCACATTGTTACCGGTAAAGTAGAAGGGGCCACTTCCCCATCACACAAATGGAATAAACCTGCTAATATTCGATTTGTGTGGGAAAAAACAACGAGTTTACACGGATTTTCTTGCGACGGAAAAGTATACATGCACGGGGCTTCATCAACTCCGTATATAACTTCGCTGGCCATTAAAGCGGCAGAATTACAAGGTCGAAAAGCAGGTTCGAAATTTTTACGAAAACTTCAAGAATACATTTTGCTTGAAGATATATCAAAGCCAGATATGGATACGCTGCTTATATGTGCGAAACAAAGCGGAATTGATATGAAAGAATTTAAACAGGATTTACACTCTATTAGTGCTGCAAAAGCATTTCAATGTGATTTGAAATTTACAAATGAAATGCACATTACAGAGATTCCTTCTCTCGTTTTCTTCCATGCGAATTCAAATGAAGAAGGAATTAAAATTGCTGGTATTTATTCTTACGATGTATATGTACAAGTATTAAAAGAAATTGTGAAAGAAGAAATTGAACCACAACCACTTCCCTCTCTAGAGGTATTACTAGAGCATGTACAGTTTATGTCAACAAATGAAATTGCTTTTATTTATAACTACTCTCAAAATGAAATAGAACGAGAAATGAAAAAATTGCTATTGAAAAGAAAAGTACGCATGGTTGAGACAAAACGAGAGCGCTATTGGAAATGGATTACAAAAGAAAACGACCTGGTGTAAAACACCAGGTCGTTTTCTTTACGGCTTATAAAAATATTAAAGGGGATGGGAGAAATTTCACGTTCAAACAAAGGGGTATATGTTTGTATGTGAATTCGTTCACGTTTATTATATTACAAGATCCGACGTCAGATGACAACCCTTTTTGTCGAATTTCACATTTTTGTCACATTCTAAACGTTTTCATTTTTGAATACAATATATAGAGAGTATTTGTAGGAGGGGTTCCATTGAAAAAGTCCTATTTTTTATTATTCATTTGTATCATTGTCCTCTTCTTTTGTTTATACGTTCTATCATTGTTACAATTATTTCCACTCATTTTATCACTTCCCCTTTTATTTGGGGCAATCGTATTGGCTGTATCATACTTCAATACCCAAAAGCGATTTAAAGGATTTTAAACAAAAACGAGAGTCATACGACTCTCGTTTTTGTTCTACTTCTCTTCAAATAGAAGTGCTTCTAATTCATTTAATTTCTCTTCAAACACTTGCATTGCTTCTTTTACAGGCTCTGATGATGTCATATCAACACCAGCTTTTTTCAATACTTCAATCGGATAATCAGAGCTTCCTGCTTTCAAGAACTCATTAATGTAACGTTCTACAACTGGCTTACCTTCTTCTAGAATTTGTTTTGATAAAGCAGTCGCTGCACTAAAGCCCGTTGCATATTGATATACATAATAGTTGTAATAGAAATGCGGAATACGGGACCACTCTAAACCAATTTCTTTATCGATAACTAAACTATCACCAAAATACTTTTTATTTAGCTCATAGTAAATTTCCGTTAACATATCCGGCGTTGCTGCATGACCTTCTTGCACTTTCTGATGAATAACGTGCTCAAACTCAGCGAACATTGTTTGACGGAATACTGTACCACGGAAACCTTCTAAATAATGATTTAATAAGTATAGACGCTTCTTCTTATCATCTGTCGTTTTTAATAAATAATCATTTAGAAGTGCTTCATTACATGTAGACGCTACCTCCGCAACGAAAATTGAATAATCACCGTACACATAAGGCTGCGTTTTTCTTGTATAGTAACTATGCACAGAATGACCAAACTCATGCGCCAGCGTAAATAAATTATTTACATTATCATGCCAGTTCATTAATACATATGGATTTGTTCCATATGCACCAGATGAATAAGCACCGCTTCGCTTTCCTTTATTTTCATATACATCTACCCAGCGATTTTCGTAAGCTTCTTTTAAAATATCAACATACTCTTCTCCAAGTACATCTAATGATTGTAATAATATATCTTGCGCTTCTTTATATGTTACGTTCATTTTCACTTCTGGTACGAGCGGTGTATATAAATCGTACATGTGCAATTCTTCTAATCCAAGTGCTCGTTTACGAATATCAATGTAACGATGCAATAAATGTAAGTTTTCATTTACTGTTTCCACAAGCTGATCATAAACAGGCTCAGGAATATTATTATTGCTCAGTGCAGCTTGGCGAGCAGAATCATACTTACGAACATTCCCATAAAAATTATTTCGTTTAATTGCACCATTTAATGTGCTTGCAAATGTATTCTTATATTTTCCATACGTTTCATATACAGCATGAAACGCATCATGGCGAACACGACGATCATCGCTTTCTAAAAATTGAATGTAACGACCATGAGTCACTTCTACCTCTTCCCCATTTTCATCTTGAATAGATGGAAACTTTAGATCGGCATTATTTAATGTACCAAATGTATTACTAGATGCACTCATAACTTCAGAAGCCTGAGCTAACAATGCTTCTTCCGCTTCTGATAATACGTGAGGACGCTGACGTGTAATTTCCTCTAGTGCATGCTCATACACTTTTAATTCTTTATTTTCTTGTAAAAATGATTGTAACGTCTCTTCTGAAATCGTTAAAATTTCTGGAACAATGTATGCCATACTACTTGATGCTTGCGAATACAAACTTTTCGCCCGATCATTTAACGCTTGATAAGATGAATTTGTTGTATCTTGGTCGTAACGCATATGTGCGTATGTATACAATTTACCAAGACGCATCGATACTTCATCTTCATATTGTAGCACTTCTAACAGTGCATTCGCTGATTCTCCAAGCTTTCCTTTAAATTCCGTCAGTTTTGGCAGTAACTCTTTTATCGCTTGAAATTCCGTTTCCCACTCTGCATCCGTTTGGAAAATATCTTCTAAACGCCACGTATTTTCTACTTCAATTTCACTACGTGCTGGCAACGCTCTTACTGTTTTTTGTTCAGCCATGTGTAAGCCCTCCTTATTCATATCTCCTAGTACAATTCGATTCTTCTTATGTAATTCCTTCTGGGTACTTCTTTATTATATCCGTTTTCTCTTCACTCATGTTATACTTTGCTTCTACAAGCTTAAGAGCCTCCGCTAAAAATAAGCGATCAAACTTCTGTACCTCTTCTTCTGTTTTTGGCACAAAAAAACAACGTACCTTTCGATATTTATAAACATCAACTTGCTCAATCTCTCCAATCTGACATAAAAATTGCATATATTCTCTCACTGCCTGTTGCCAAAATGTTGGGGGAAAATACGGTAATAACCGTCTATGAATCGCTCTGTTCCTCTCTACATATTGAAAAATGGTGTGCAATGAAAAATATTCTCCTACCGTAAATTTGCTTAGTAGCTCAATTAAAATGTAAGCTTGCCATATAAAAGAATGAGTACGAAATGCTAGGAGTGATGGTAAAGGAACACCAATTTCAGCAGGAAAACAAGATGGGGATATATGATGATGATAAAGAAGCTCTAAAAAGGGGCGCTCACTTCGATTCCACATATAAATACCATTTGCCCTAAGACGTTGCTTTTTATTCAACCATTCTTTTTCTAGACGTTGGGTCGATATAGATGATGTTGTAAGAAGAGATGTTAATGTAGTCGTATGAAGCGGAAAATAAATTACATGTGAAAAGACGGTAGAAGAAGAAAAAGGTAGAAGAAGATTACATTTGAAAAATGCCTTTACATCTGGACAAAAATAGAGGATATAGGGGTTTGAATAATATTGCACGCAGCAAGAATGAAAAGAAGAAAGTGACAGCCAATATGTTGCATGACGTTTTAACTGATTCCCTCCCAATATCCATAATATTTGAATCCCTTCTTTCCAATATCCTTCCGTTCGTTTTAACAACTGCTCTACCGATAAAGTTGCACATTGATATTCAATAGCGATTTGTCGATTATCAATTACAACAAACAAATCAGGTCGCTGTTGAATTGCGGGCAGATAATGCTCCATTTTTATCGAACAAACTTGTGACTGAAGCCATCTATATAACTGCTCTTTTCCCCGCAAATGATATGCCGATTCATTTTCAAACTCGATTTTGCAGCTATGTGATTTCTTATGAGCGAAATGCCACTTTTTTTGCTTTCCTAGTTTTAGCTGCACTTCTAAGTGACAAATGGGACAGAAAAAACGCTCGTTCTTCCGTAATATAATAAGCTGTTTTTCCTTCCATCCATGAAGAAGATGAATTTCCTCTCCATTCTCTCTTTTTGCAACAAACATAGAATCACTCCTTTCTTCCGTATGGACTATTCTACAACCACACACGAATTCCTGCTCAGATAAAGTGAAACTTCCTTCAGTGGACGCTTTTTCCCACTGAAGGAAAGCTCTCGCCACTCGGGCTTTACGGGCAGTTTTCCATCATGAAATACCTAAATTTACTGCTTATTAGAGCGAAATAAAAAAGCTCATTTTCATGAGCCTTTAGAGCAAAGGAGATAATAAACGATATGTTGATTCCACAATCCGCATCACAAGGCGGCGCTTCTTAAAGCGATCAACATAAATTTCATTTGATACTTGCAAATCTTCTTCAAAATCTGCCACAAGCTTGCGAATACTGTTTGTATCATATAAAAAAGCATTCACCTCAAAATTCAAATGAAAACTTCTCATATCCATATTTGCTGTTCCAATTGACGCCAAATCAGAATCAACAATCACAATCTTGCTGTGTAAAAACCCTTTTTCATATTCATATATTTTTACGCCTGCCTCTAATAATTCTGGGAAATAAGAACGAGACGCATAAAATACAGTCCTCTTATCCGGTTTACTCGGCATTAACAAGCGAACATCCATACCTGCTAAGGCCGCTACTTTTAATGCTGACAAAATGTCATCATCTGGAATAAAATATGGCGTTGCAATCCAAATTGATTTCCTTGCCGAAGCAATCATCGCAAAATATAAATGCTTAATCGTTTCCCACTTACTATCAGGTCCGCCCGCAACGAGCTGTACGCCTCCCTGTCCTTCTCCTTCTACAGCTTCCGCCTGTAAATAGTTTGGTGTTAAGACAGCTTCGCCTGTCATATAAAACCAATCTTGTAAAAAGATAAGTTGCAAACTTTGCACTGCTTCTCCTCGTAAATAGAGATGCGTGTCTCGCCAAAATCCAAAATATTTATTTTCTCCTAAATATTCATCTCCAATGTTTAAACCTCCAACGAAGCCTTCATTTCCATCAATAACAACAATTTTACGGTGATTTCGATAGTTAATTTTGTCATTTAAAATAGGAAAACGTACAGGAAAAAACGGCACCATCTCAACACCTGCATGATTTAATTCCTCAATGTATGTTTTTGAAAGTTTAAAACTCCCTACTGCATCATATAAAAATCGAACCTTCACACCTTCTTTTGCTTTTTGGATGAGAATGTCTTTAATTTTTGTACCAATTTTATCATCACGCACAATGTAATATTCCATATGAATATGATGCTTGGCCTTTTTCAATCCATCTAAAATAGATTGAAATGTCTCTTCCCCATTTGTTAATACTCTCGTTTCCGTATGAAAAGAAATATTTAGTGCTCCAAGACGATCGGCTAACCGAAACAATAATTCTTGATGTTCATGTTTTTTCAATATACGGTCCTGATAATACTCATTCCCTTTATATTGTAAAAACGCCTGCTCATCTAAAAGCGCCTTCTTTTGAAACATTCGTTTTCTCCGAAAATTTTGTCCAAATAGAAGATATGCGAAAAAACCTACTACTGGAAAAACCCCAAGCACCATTAACCAAGTTAATGTTTTCGAGGGATGACGATTTTCTAAAAAAATGACAAATCCAATTAAAAATGCTGATATTGTAAATAAAGTACTTAAAATTCCTAAAAATGAAATATCTTTAATCCAAATTACATCTGTATAAAATGTTACATCAATAAACATGCGTAACAAAATAAACACAGTGAATAAACCAACCAAAAAGAACAATAGTTTCAATATATTTTTCATATCTGACCCCCTTACATACAATCCCTCTTCGTATATACATATTTAAAAAGCCGATTTCAATATAAAGAAATCGGCCTACATTCCAGGAGAAAAATGATTACGAATTGTTTCAAGTGCATTTTCAGCAGCAATTTGCTTTCCGTATTCACGAAGGCGATGAATCGTTAAAGCGGATTCTTCTCCATATTCTAATATCACACTTAAAATACGGTCAATCTCCTCTTCATCGTGCACTACCTCATCAAATTCTACATATACATAATAGCGATCTTCAAATGAATATAATTCATCTTTTATCTCTTCAAATATAAGTCGATGGCTTAATGAAATAACATGCTCAAAGTCATCGAATTTAATTAAAAAGCCGAATATACCATCTTCGTTAAAAATTGCTCCTGCTTCTTCTATTTCCTGTTCAAATAACGATTCAATTCGCTCATCAAGAGGAATATCAATAATTTTATCGAGGCCAATTGGTAACTCTAATTTTTGTCCGTCTTTCGAAAGCTGCGCTTTCGTTACAAGTACTTCAATTCCTTTTTCAAGCGCTTGAACTTGAATCCAAAGCGGTCCATCAATAAAAAAGTCATCATGGTCACGCGCTTCATCCATCATCTCCCAAAACAGCTGTTCACTTCTATCGCGGTTATACCAAATTTCTTCACGGTTAAATCCGCGGTCCTCTATATCAATGTACGAGATATAAAATTTCACCGTATGATCATTAACTCTTTCAATATCCAAAATACACCTCTCCCTTCCTATTTGGAATGGTTATGAAGGGATTCCCCAATCATATTACAAAAAAGTTAGAATCTTGTACTCTCATTTTATGATAAGATGCTCCAGAATGGAAATAAAATCACCGTATTTAGAAAAAAAACAGTCATTTACCTAATTTTTCATTAAAGTATTCCCCTTAATCCCATAATGACTCTTCCTTCTCTCAAGAAAACATTGGACATGTTATCCACATAAATGATTGTCCTATATTCTTTTTTCCTGCATATGATGTAAACGAAACAAACTAAAAAGGACATTCCTTCTTCTATGATATACAATACATTTACCATTCATATTAAATACAATTCTTTTCTTACATAGTGATTCTAACGAAAACAAATCCAATCCTAATAGACAATGTTTCTGTCTATTAGGACAGAACAAACGGAGGCAAACTGAATGGATTTAGACTTTCTCACATCCATCCTTATAATCGTTGGTATCGATGTTGTGTTAGGCGGCGACAACGCGATTGTCATCGCACTCGCAAGTCGAAATTTACCAGAAGCAGAGCGAAATAAAGCGATTGTTTTAGGGACTGGTTTAGCCATCATACTACGGATCCTCCTCACAGTACTAGCCGTTTATTTACTTAACATCCCATTTCTACAAGCAATCGGCGGTTTTTTCCTTACTCTCATCGCAATCAATCTGCTCACAGATAACAATCATGATCTTTCTAGCATTAAGGCAAAGACAACCTTATTTCAAGCCGTACGGACAATCGTTTTCGCAGACCTTGTTATGGGGTTCGATAATGTACTCGCAATCGCCGGGGCTTCACATGGAAATATTGCATTAGTTATCAGCGGATTACTCATCTCCATTCCTATTATCATTTGGGGAAGTAAACTCATTTTATTATGCATGGAAAGATTTCCTCTTCTCGTTTATATTGGCGCTGCCATCTTAGCTTATACAGCAGGTAATATGATAACACATGAAAAATTTTTCATATCTTTTTTCGAGAGGAATCCATTTTTCACAGCTAGTATTCCCTTTCTCTTCACGATTACAGTGTTACTAGTTGGCATTTTTGTAAACCAATTAAAGCTGCGAAATACATGAAGTTCAACTACTCGGACGCTTTTTTCCACTATGGAAAGCTCGCTCAATCGAGTTTTTACCCACGAGCAGCGAGACAACAATATCAGTGAATTATCACCTTTTAGCAAAATACGACATGCATAATCTATCCAAAAAGAAAAGGAGCCAATAGCCCACATTCCGCTAAAGCAGAATGGGGATTAGCTCCTTTTCATATTATATTAATTTACAAGACGCTGCGCTTCGCGTAATTGAAATGTTCTCACTGTACGTGGTAAGAAGCGGCGAATTTCATCTTCGTTATAACCAACTTGCAGGCGTTTTTCATCAATTATAATAGGACGACGAAGAATACCTGGGTAATCACGAATAAGCTTATATAAATCTTGAAGAGGTAAAGATTCTAAATTAATATTCAATTCCTGAAAAACTTTAGAACGAGTTGAAATAATTTCATCTGTTCCGCTTTCTGTCATACGTAAAATCTCTTTAATTTCCTCAATCGATAATGGATCAGAGAAAATATTACGTTCTGTATAAGGAATATGGTTTTCCTCTAACCATAATTTCGCTTTTCTACAAGACGTACAACTTGGAGAACTATATAGTGTTACCATACATTACTCACTCTCCTTAAAAGAGTACAAATTCTGTACTATTTCACATTTTCATAATTATGTTCAAACAAATTCTGTATCGCTCATGACTACTTGTCTAAAAATAAAGAACTTCAAAATTTGTAAGCGAACCTTTCTAAAAAAACAATTACTTTAAATAAGTAACTTCTATAATCATTATACAATAGAACAAGAAAGAAATATACAGTAAATTTTCTTCATAATATACATAAAAGTTATGTATAAGATGTGTATTTTGTAAGAAAAATTTGTGTATTCAGCTAGAGGGAACATTTGTTCTTTCCCCATTTTACCAAACTACTTTTCCTCTGTCTACAGAAATTACAAAAATACATATATTTTTATCTGACAATTCTTTCTTTTTCGCCTTCTTTCACATACAATACATATATACATATACAAAGGGGGCTTATGTATGGGGGCATTTTTTCTTGATTTCGCAATCGTTGCAGCATTAGTCATCGGGATTACCGCAACAGTCGGAATTATTACAAATGGGATTGGGGAAAAATTGTTTGGCGGTAAAGACAAAATGAAATTCGTAGATAAATCCTCTGAAGTGCAAGCTGGTTGGAATCAAGTTGGAGGTAAAGGAATTTATAAAAAGCATACGTACTAAAAAAATGAAGCAGGATTGTTTTCCTGCTTCATTTTTATGTTCATTATTTTAAACTAACAAGTTTTAAACTTCTCTTCAATTCAATTCATAATCCGTAAAGAATGATGAAGCACCTTCTAGGATTAAAAATTCATTTTACTTACTTTACAGAAGCCCATTTAAAGCTTAACTCTGGACCATATTTATTGATGTAAACATCATTTAGTGTTTCACGCTGTAAATACGCTCTTCCGCGTTGATAGATTGGTGCAATAGCTGCATCGTCAAATAACATTTTCTCTGCACTTAATAAATTATTCCAACGACCTTTTAAGTCTGATCCATCTTTTTTACCATTTGCAATGATTTCATCATACTTAGGATTTGAGTAACCCATTTTATTTTGTGCACCGTTTGTTACAAACATATCGAGATATGTCATTGGATCTGGGAAATCTGGTCCCCAACCGCTAAATGAGATGTCATAATCACCGCTGCTCTCTAATTTTAACACTTGTGCAAAAGGTTGTGTTTTCACATTCACTGTTAAGCCTGGTAAATTCTTTTCTAGTTCACCTTTTAGATACTCACTTGTTTTCTTTGCTAATTCTGTATCAGAGTTTAATAACGATAATTCAATTGTGTCTTTTCCAATCTCTTTTTTACCAGCTTCCCAATACTTTTTCGCTTCTTTTGCATCAGCTTTTACAAGCTTTCCATTCTCTTTGCGGAAATCCTTTCCGTCTGGGCTCTTCGTAAAGTCAGCTGGAATTAAACCATATGCTCCTTTTGAACCGTTATTCAACAATGTATTTACCATTGCTTCGCGCTCAAAGCCCATGGAAATCGCTTTACGAATATTTTTGTTTGCTAAAGCAGGATTTTTTTCATTCAAACGTAAGAAATATACCGTTGGATCGCTTGTCGTTTTAAAATCTTTACCGCCTTTATATTTATCTACAAATTCTGCCGATAAATAAACACGGTCAACTGCTTTTGTTTCATATAAATTTACTGCTGTTGCTGTATCTTTTACGATATTAAAGTTGATTTCCTCTAATTTTACTGTTTTGTTATCCCAATAAGATGGGTTTTTCTTTAGTTGGAAGCTTTGCTCATGCTTCCATTCACTTAATACAAACGGTCCATTATATAATGTTGTATTTGCTTCTAGCCCATACTTCGCGCCTTGTTCTTTCACATATTTCTCATCAAGAGGATAGAACAACGGATACACTGTTAAATCTACAAAATATGGAACTGGATTGTCTAGTTCTACTTCTAATGTATAATCATCAACTGCTTTTACACCTAATTGATCTACCGGCAATTGTTTCATATTGATCTTCTCTGCATTCTTCACATCAAACATTATGTAAGCAGATTTTGCAGCTGTATCTGGATTTACTGCTCGCTGCCAAGAATACACAAAATCTTTTGCTGTTACTGGATCACCATTTGACCATTTCGCATCTTTACGTAATTTAAACGTATATTTTTTTCCATCTGCTGATTTTTCATACGACTCGGCAACACCTGGAACTAATTTATTATCTTTTCCAAGACGATATAACCCTTCCATTGTATTGTTCATTACGCTTGAAGATGTTCCATCTGTTGTTAACGTCGTATCCATCGTTGGAAGCTCAGCTGTTTCAAGCAAGTTAACTACCTGCTTTGCACTGCTTGTGTCCCCTTTTGCTTTGGCTTGCGAGTCTTCTTTTGTATATCCGCAAGCCCCTAGAATCATACTTACTGTTAATGTTGATGCAAGTAGCATCGGCACCTTTTTCTGCATGTATTATACCCTCCCCAAAAATGTTAGCCCTTCCATTAAAAAGATTAAAAAGTAATTAAGTTCTAACAATTCATATTATACATACAAATTGATTATTTGTATACTTATTTTTCTATCTTATAAAAATTTTCTGTTAATATTTATATGTCTTGTAAACGTTTTATAATGCGTTTTCCTTCCATTTTCTATTATTGTTTAATTTGTTAAAATTATCAGGATATAATTACTGTACTTTCATCATATATGTTTTTATTAAACTATCTAAAAAAGAACAATGATTTACCTTCTTCTAGAAAGCAAAAAAACGAGCACATTTTCATGTGCTCGTCCACTCTTATTGATAAATTTCTTTATATTTCTTATATTCAGCTTCCGAGCAAAGAACGAAATGCCCTGGGCGAATTTCGCGCATCTTTGGCTCTTCATTTCCATATTGATGCTGAGATGGATCGTACACGATACGTTTACGATTGCGCTCATAATCTGGATCTGGAAGTGGAATTGCTGATAATAGTGATTTTGTATACGGATGAATTGGATGCTCATATAACTCTTCACTCATGGCAAGCTCCACAATTTTTCCGTGATACATAACGCCGATGCGATCACTAATATATTTTACCATCGATAAATCATGCGCAATGAATAAATACGTTAACCCTTTTTCTTTTTGCAATTTTTTCAATAAGTTAACTACTTGCGCTTGAATCGACACGTCAAGCGCTGAAATTGGCTCATCCGCGATAATAAAGTCTGGCTCTACTGCTAATGCTCTCGCAATTCCAATACGTTGACGTTGTCCGCCAGAGAATTCATGCGGGAAACGACTTGCATGCTCACGGTTTAGACCAACCGTTTCAAGCAATTCATACACACGCTTCATACGATCCTCTTTGTTTTCCGCAAGACCATGAATATCAATACCTTCTGCAATAATATCCGCAACGCTCATACGCGGGTTTAGTGATGCATATGGATCTTGGAAAATCATTTGCATTTTACGGTTAAATTTCTTTAATTCCGCACGTGATTTTTTACCGTGCACATTTTCGCCATCAAACAATACCTCTCCTGCTGTTGCATCATATAAACGAATAATCGTTCTTCCTGTTGTTGATTTACCAGAACCAGACTCTCCTACAAGTCCAAATGTCTCTCCGCGGTAAATATCAAAGGTAACATCATCAATAGCCTTTACAACTCCACCGTTCACATTAAAATATTGCTTTACATTTTTTACTTCAATCAATTTTTCACGATTATTAGTCATGCTGTTCACCCGCTTTCATTTGTCGAATACGTTTTTGGACAATTTCCGGCGGCTCCACATTCGGAGCTTCTTCATGAAGTAGCCATGTCGCTGCATAATGTGTATCACTTACTTTGAATAAAGGTGGTTCCATTTCAAAATCAATCTTTAACGCCTGTGGATTACGCGCTGCAAACGCATCACCTTTTGGCGGCTTTAATAAATCTGGTGGTGTACCTGGAATTGCATACAATTCCTCTTCTCCGCCATCTAAACTTGGCATAGAAGCTAATAACCCCCATGTATACGGATGTTTTGGGTTATAGAAAATCTCATCAACTGTTCCAATTTCTACAATTTTCCCCGCATACATAACAGCTACGCGATCCGCTACATTCGCAACAACACCTAAGTCATGCGTAATAAAGATGATTGCTGCTTCTGTTTTTTGCTGAATGTCTTTCATTAATTCTAAAATTTGTGCTTGAATTGTTACGTCAAGTGCAGTTGTCGGCTCATCGGCAATTAATAACTTCGGGTTACAAGCAAGCGCCATTGCAATAACAACACGTTGTCTCATCCCGCCTGAAAATTGGTGTGGATATTGCTTTAAGCGCGCTTCTGGATTCGGGATTCCTACAAGGTCAAGAAGCTCTAACGCAACTTTGCGAGCATCGGTCTTATTCATGCCTTGATGTTTAATAAGACCTTCCATAATTTGATTACCGATTGTCATTGTTGGATTTAACGATGTCATTGGATCTTGGAAAATCATTGCAATTTCTTTCCCGCGAATTTGCTGCATTTCTTTTTCTGATAACTTCGTTAAATCACGACCATCAAAATTAATTTCTCCTTTTTTAATACGCCCTGGCGGCTTTGGAATTAAGTCCATCAACGCTTTAGATGTAACGGATTTACCAGAACCAGACTCCCCTACAATCGCTAATGTTTCTCCTTTTTTCAAGTCAAAAGTAACTCCGCGCACTGCTTGTACTTCACCAGCATGTGTGTCAAAAGAAACATGTAAGTCTTTTACGTCTAATAATGTTTTCATCATTCGCTCTCCTTTCTTCCCTATTTACGCATTTTCGGATCTAACGCGTCACGTAAACCGTCTGCTACTAAGTTAAATGCTAAAATCAGCATACTAATTACGACCGCTGGAATAAACATCATATGCGGATATGTTTGAATTGACTTATACCCATCACTTACTAGAGAACCTAATGATGCTAACGGCGGCTGAATTCCAAGACCAATGAAACTTAAGAAAGCTTCTCCAAACACCGCACTCGGAATTGTAAACATTGTCATAACAATGATAGAGCCCATTAAGTTCGGTACTAAATGTTTTACAATTAGTTGTGTATTTGTTGCTCCAAGTGTACGAGATGCTAATACATACTCTTGATTTTTCATTTTCAATACTTGTCCACGAACAACACGTGACATTCCAATCCATCCTGTAAGAGCCATTGCAAATGTAATGGATAAAATACCAGGATCCATCACGATTACCATTAAAATTACGATAATTAAGTACGGAATACCGTTTAATATTTCTACAAAACGTTGCATTAAGTTATCAACACGGCCTCCATAGAATGCAGAGATACCACCGTATGCAACACCAATGAGTAAATCAATTGCAGCTGCTAATAATGCGATATATAAAGATACGCGTGTTCCTTGCCATGTTCTCGTCCAAATGTCGCGTCCAAGATCATCTGTACCAAACCAAAAATATTCTTTAACATCATGTTTTTCATATTGGTCTACACCGTATTGATCTACACCGTCAAATGGTAACCAATGAATATTCTCTAACACCGGTACTTTCGGCGGCAATTTCGCACGGTTTAAATCTTGATCTTTATACGAATACTTACTCATCATCGGACCAAAAATCGCTAATAGAGCAATTAGAAGGACAATAATCATCCCAAAAACTGCACCTTTATGCTCAAACAGACGTCTTCTTACATCTTCCCAAAACTTTATACTCGGACGGGCAATAACTTCATTATCAGTATTGCTGCGATTTGCTGGTTGAAATAAATCTGGCGATAATTTTTGCATATCTTTCATTATTTTTTCCCTCCCGCTAAACGAATACGAGGATCAACTACACCGTATAGTACATCGACAATAAATATAACAAAAATGAAAATTGCACTATAGAAAATGGTTGTACCCATAATAACTGTATAGTCGTTCAATGGAATAGACTTAACGAACTGTTCCCCTAAACCTGGTATAGCGAATACTTGCTCAATTACAAGTGTTCCTGTCAGCAAGTTAGCAACCATTGGACCTAAAATTGTAATAATTGGGATAAGAGCATTTCGCAGTGCATGTTTTATAATAACCACACCTTTACTAAGCCCTTTTGCTTTTGCCGTTAAAATGTACTCAGCTTGCATAACCTCAATTAATTCTGTACGTGCAAAACGAGCTATTGTAGCTGTTACACTTACAGATAACGCAATTGTCGGTAGAATTGTGTATTCAAATCCCTTCCAGAACGCTACCGGTAACCATCCAGCTTGTACCGCTACATAATATTGTAATAATGCCGCAAAAACGAATCCTGGTACAGACATTCCGAGTACCGAAATGAACGTTGCTCCGTAATCAGCCCACGTATTCGTACGAAGAGCTGCAACAATACCAAGTAGTAATCCCATAAAAGTTCCTAAAACAATTGCTTGTAAACCTAACTGTGCAGATGGACCAATACGACCAACAATCATCTCTGTTACTGGACGGTTGTCATACTGGAATGATACTCCTAAATCCCCTTTAACTAAATTCCCCATGTACCGTGCATATTGCACTGGCAGCGGATCATTTAAACCATACTTTTCTAAAATGATTTCTCTTTGTGCTGGCGATAACTTCTCTTGGTTTTTAAGCGGAGAACCCGGCAATAATTTCATTAAAAAGAATGTTAATGTTGTGATTAAAAATAAAGTAATAATCATGTACGCGAAACGTTGCAATGTATAACGTCCCATAACTAGCACCTCCCCATTTTCTCAAAAGCAATAAGATAGTTTAAAATATTCTTACTATTATTTTTAAAATAAGAGTATATGCCCATCATAGGCATATACCCGTTGTAACTGATGGAATAAAGTATATTATTGCTGGACAAAAGCCCATTCGTAAGAAAACTTGTCGCTATAATTATGTTTGACAACATCTTTTACAGCGCTTTGTTGCATATATGATGTTCCTTTTGGAACACAGGAGCAATAACTGCATCCTCTTGAATAAAAACTTTCTCAACTTTTAACAATTAATCCCAATTAGGTATAACTCTTCCACCATATTGACTCACACTTTAGAAGATTCGGAATATTATACCGAAAAATACATCCCTTGTCCGAATTTTATGTACTTCTGTTAAATTAAACCCTCGCTTCCCATTGTTATTACTTGCCGCCTTCGCTTGCTTACTCTCTTTTTATCCGCAAGCTCCTAGCATGCTAACTATTCATGCCAATGCAAGTAATAATAGAAGCTTCTTCTTCAAGTTGTATTACCTCCCCTACGTGCACCCCCTACGCCCTAACTATGTAAAAATATAGAATTGAAAGAATAATCTCCAAGTTTCTACAATTTTCATTATACATATAATGAGACGATTGTGAATATAGTTTTTTATTTTTTTGTTAAAATTTTTAAATTAAAATGTACTTTTTAGTATTTTTTAGTATCTTTTGTATAGAAAGAAATTAACATTACAGCTGCCTAATTGCAACAAAATACTAAATTGTATATATTTTTCTAAAAATTCTTTATAGTACTCATTATAACTTTTATAGTATAATAATTCTAGTAATTTTTTTGTGGAGGTGCAGCATTTGAATACGCTTTTTTCACGCATTAGTATACTAACTGGCATCACAATTACGGTTTCTTGTGTATGGGCCTTTGTTCTTTCTACTTCTTTTTTGTTGAATTTTGTCAATATTATGTTTTATATCGCTTTACTCTTTATTATTATCGGAGGATTTTTATTTCTATTTCAGCGTGGCTTTTTCAATGTAACAATATATGCTTTCAAAAAGCTAGGCCGATCAAAGGAAAAAATGCAATCTTTAATTGAGGGCGATGAAAAATACGATCCGAAAGAAAGATTGTACCGCACATATTCTTTTGCATGGACATATCCTATCGTTATTACCGCTATCATATTAGGAGCACTATCAACAATCCTTACCTTCACTGTTCTTATATAATTTGCAAACCACTCATTGTGTGTTATAATAGTGCAAAAACATTTTACAAATTTATATGCATGCGATGAGAAAGAAGAGTACATATTGAGGCAATTTCAGAGAGCTTGTGGTCGGTGAAAACAAGTAATTGTACAGTATGGAATGGGCTTTTGAGCACCAAACCGAAACATTTTAGGAGTAGGCTTTGGCGTTACATCCAACGTTACAATGGATAAAGAGATTTTGCTTTAGCAAAATAATTAGGGTGGTACCGCGGTCCATTCGTCCCTATTTTTAGGGATGAATGGGCTTTTTTTATTGGAAAAGTGGAAGCGGCTTGCTCAGAATCGGAGGACGTTGGAGCCGCCGACCGAGAAGTGTTCTTTACTTCAACCGAGGGGGCGAAACGACCGCAGATTCTAGCCGCTGGAACTGGACACCAAAGAAAAGCGAAAGCGGCTTGCTTAAAATTACAAGGCGCTAGAACTCTAAGCCAAAATATCAAAAAATGAAAACTATACAACTTTTTAAGGAGGAAATACATATGTCAGTTATTTTTTCAGGCATTCAGCCAAGCGGAACAATTACACTTGGTAACTATTTAGGAGCAATGAAGCAGTTTACAGAACTGCAAAATGAACATGATTGCTACTTCTGTATTGTAAACCAACATGCCATTACTGTACCGCAAGACCCAGTACAGCTTCGCAAAAATATTCGCAGTCTAGCAGCACTATACGTAGCGTGCGGCATCGATCCAGAGAAAGCTACATTATTTGTACAATCAGAAGTTCCAGCGCACGGTCAACTTGGATGGATTATGCAATGTACTGCGTACGTAGGCGAATTAGAACGTATGACACAATATAAAGATAAGTCACAAGGAAGAGAATCTGTTCCGGCTGCTTTATTAACATACCCGCCATTAATGGCAGCAGACATTTTACTATACAATACAGAGATTGTTCCAGTTGGAGATGATCAAAAACAACATATTGAATTAACACGTGATTTAGCAGAACGTTTTAACAATCGTTATCGCGAAGTATTTACTATTCCGGAAATTCGCATTCCAAAAGTAGGCGCACGCGTTATGTCATTAACAGAACCTACGAAAAAAATGAGTAAATCAGATTCAAATCCAAAATCAATGATCAGTATGCTTGATGATCCTAAGACAATCGAAAAGAAAATTAAAAGTGCTGTAACAGATTCAGACGGTATCGTAAAATTCGACAAAGAAAACAAACCTGGTATTTCTAACTTATTAACAATCTACTCTTCATTCTCAGGGAAAACAATTGAAGAACTAGAAGCTCAATATGAAGGAAAAGGATACGGCGACTTCAAAGGCGACTTAGCACAAGTTGTTGTTGAAGCAATCCGCCCAATTCAAGAAAAATATAATGACCTCATTAATTCTCCTGAATTAGATGAAATCCTTGATAAAGGTGCTGAAAAAGCAAACCGCGTCGCAATGAAACAACTTCGCAAAGTTGAAAACGCAATGGGATTAAGCAGAAAACGTAGATAAGGAAGAAAAGCGGAAGCGGCTCGTCTACCCGCATCCGCCGATATCTTTGTAGACACACAAAAAGGGAATGATCCTAAAAGGCACCTACGTGCCTTTTGGATCATTCCCTTTAATTTACCTTTTGCTCGTTTTCCATTTCCCACAACTTTTCAAAGAACGGTTGTCCTCTCACAAGTCGTTCACAAAGCTGTTCATGTTTATCTGACCAGCCATACTTTGCTTCTTCATATAAACGGTTCCACACTTCTTCAAATGGCAAGTGTTGCACAGATGGATATGCTGCTGGATCCCATTCTGTATACCAATAGCGAATCTCCGCTGGGTTTTTCGTTGTATGTAGTTGATCTAGCGCCATAAAGAGCAGTTGTTTTAATTGTCTTTCTTTCCGCGTTAGCCCATTCATCATGTGCGGGGAAGGTGATAAAATATGATGCTCCTTTTGCGATCCTTCCACTTCAAAATCATATGTTTCTGCCTGTACGTTTTCTACCATTTCATACACCATTTGCTCTTGTCTTGGAATCAGTCGGCTTTTGCGTATCGGAATATTGTATCCGATTGTATCAATTGCAATAATTCCTTTTCCATCTGATACAACAAAACAATACTCTTGTTGCAGTCGTTCATGGTTTTTTCGAATATACGCCTTATGATGTACGTCTTCCAATAGTTTTGGCGGAAGCTCTAGCAATTCGTTCTCGATGTAATGATATAATGTGGAATCTACTTTTACTAATGGTACTTGATCTAATAATTCGATCGTATCATCCTTCCGCCATTCATAGAAATGACAGACGTTATACCCGTTTTCTTCACCTTCAAACCAATTTACCCATACATCATGCAGATATAACATTGTTTACCCCTCACTTCACAACTGTTTGTAGCTCTCATTATGGTCATCTTTCATAAAATTTATTCCAATGAAGGAAATATATTCTTATTATTAATTTCTTCATCGTCTCTCACCTTTCATTCTCATCAGATAAAACTTTCATTAGTAAATATCCGGTTCATCACCGTAACATGGAGTTGATTTTTTGAAAATGAATCATTTTTCATACACGGAACGGAGAGTGGCGACTCCTGCGGGAATAGCGAAGAAAGTGAGACCCCGCAAGCTTGCCGAGGAGGCTCGCTCTCGCTCGCGGAAAGCGTCCACTCGGAGTGGAGTGTACATCTATCTATATGTCACCCCCGTCTTTTGGTGATGAACCAAATATCTTTCCCTCTAATAATTAGTCAAGAAATGAATACAATGCCACCTCTCTTTCTCATTTCTCTTTGCATCTTGAGATGGGATCCTACTACAAAATAAAAAAACTTAGCCACAGCTAAGTCCATACCTCATTCTTATGATTCAAAAGAAACTGCTTCTTTTAAAATCGTTTTTGCATCCATTTCTAGTAAAGCATTTGTATTATATTTCGTATGCGCTACACAATCCTTTACGATATGAAATCCTACAGCATATCCAAGCATACGTGGATAGAATCTCCATCCATTTAACAACACATCATGCTCCCGGGTCATTCGGTTAACATTACATCTATCATGTAGAAACCGATGCCAAAGCCTAATTGCTTCCTGTTTGCTATAATAAGACACCCACGGAGCATGATAAGAATCTCCATACCTTTCATACACCGCTTGTTCCGCTAAGCCCTCCATAACCATCGTATCCAGAATCGTATACTGTTCTTCTTTTATTTCAGTTTCATGGATACGGCATATGTGGTGGTATTCATGGGTAAGCAATGCCTTTAACTCACCAATCGAATTTTGTGAACTCACAAATAAAAATAAAGCATCTCGAATTGTTAATCCTGCTTTCCCTTTGTACTCTCGCTGAATAGTTCGGTTATATGGATCAGATAATAAAATAAATACCGGTATATCAGGTCCTTTTAACCATTCCCGTAATTCTTTGTACTCTAATGCCAACTTCTCCCATACTCGTTCTTTTTGTAATATGTCGATTTCTTTCTCTCCATCTATCACTGGGCGAAACATTCCTTTCGAAACAAGAAATCGATACAACGCTTCTTGTTGAAGCGGAAAATATTTTGTAAACTTCTCACAAATTTTTTCTGGCTCTTGATAATACGTACGCATCCATTCTGCCGTTTTCACCACGCCCATCTTTCTCCCTCCTTTAGTTCCATACATATGCAACTAACTGAAAGAAGGCATAAAAAAAGTGCAGATTTTCATCTACACTTTTTTCCTTTATCCAGCATTAACGGGCAGTGGGGATAAAGCTCCCACTGACGGTAGCTTCACTTTATTATTTATATGCTTTAAATACTAATGCTGCGTTATGACCACCAAAACCTAATGAGTTACTTAATACAGCACGTACCTCTTGTTGTCTTGCTTTATTTGGTACACAATCTAAGTCACACTCTGGATCTGGCGTTTCATAGTTAATTGTTGGAGGAACAATACCATCTGTAATTGTTTTAACAGATATAATTGCTTCTACTGCACCCGCTGCACCTAGTAAATGTCCTGTCATTGATTTTGTTGAACTTACCGCTACTTTATATGCATGCTCACCAAATACTTCTTTAATCGCCATCGTTTCATACTTTTCATTTGCTTCTGTACTTGTACCGTGCGCATTAATATAATCAATGTCTTCGGGCTGTAATCCAGCGTCAGCTAATGCCTGACGCATTGCACGAACACCGCCTTCACCACCAGGAGCTGGAAGCGTAATATGGAATGCATCACCTGTTGCTCCGTATCCAACGATTTCAGCATAAATGTGTGCACCACGTGCTAACGCATGCTCTAACTCTTCCAAGATAAGAATACCAGCACCTTCGCCCATAACAAAACCACTGCGATTTTTATCAAACGGACGACAAGCTGTTGCCGGATCTTCATTAAATGTTAATGCTTTGGCAGAACTAAACCCTGCAAATGCTATATTTGTTAACGGTGCTTCTGCTCCGCCCGTAATCATTGCATCTGCGTCACCGCGCTGAATTACTTTAAATGCATCACCGATTGAATTCGCTCCTGATGCACAAGCTGTTACTGAACAAGTATTAATTCCTTTTGCCCCAGTAGCAATCGATACTTGACCAGCTGCCATATCCGGAATCATCATCGGTACGAAAAATGGACTTACGCGGCGTGCACCTTTTTCCATATATACTTTAAATTGTTCTTCGTATGTTTCCATACCGCCAATTCCAGATCCAACCCATACTCCGATACGAGGAGCATTCTCTTCTGTAATTTCTAATTTCGCATCTTCTACAGCCATTTTTGCAGCTGCAACAGCATATTGTGTAAAGCGGTCCATACGACGCGCTTCTTTCTTATCAATATATTTCTCGACTTCAAAGTCTTTAATTTCCGCTGCTACTTTTGCCGGAAACTGGTCTGCATCTAAGCGTGTAATGCGTCCAATTCCAGATACACCATTTTTAATATTTTCCCAAACAGTTTCTACATCCGTCCCTACTGGAGTTACTGCTCCTAATCCTGTAATTACAACACGCTTTTTTTCCATACAAAATACACTCCTTTTCTCTGAATCCTTATTTACCCCAACGAAGAGCAAGCGCTCCCCAGGTTAATCCACCGCCAAAACCAACTAATATGATAAGATCACCATCTTGAATGCGTCCATTTTGCAATTCTTCTACCATAGCAATTGGAATCGAAGAAGCTGACGTATTCCCAAACTTAGAAATCGTCGTGCTCATCTTTTCCTGTGGTAAATTTAATCGCTCTCTCGCCGATTCCATAATACGAATATTTGCTTGATGAGGCACTAAATAGTCCACATCTTCTTTCGTAAGGTTTGCTTTTTCTAAAACACGAAGGCAAGAATCACCGAGTTGACGAACAGCAAATTTAAAGACTTCTCTTCCGTTCATCGTAATATATTCATCTTGGTAAAGGTGCTTACCACCACTTCCATCCGCTCCTAATTCAAATGAAAGAATACCTTTTCCTTCTGAAACAGCTCCCATAACGACCGCGCCTGCTCCATCGCCAAATAAAACTGCCGTATTTCGGTCATTCCAGTCTACAATTTTAGATAACTTATCGCTACCAATTACCAATATATTTTTATAAGTTCCAGTTTGAATAAATTGTTGTGCTGTAATCATTCCGTACATAAAACCAGCACAAGCTGCACCTAAATCCATAGCTGCTGCATGCTTCGCTCCAATTTGTTCTTGAACTACGCAAGCAACCGCTGGAAACGAACGATCCGGCGTTACTGTTGCAACTAAAATAAGATCA
Source organism: Bacillus sp. S2(2024) (assembly GCF_050474045.1). Lineage (NCBI taxonomy): Bacteria > Bacillati > Bacillota > Bacilli > Caryophanales > Bacillaceae > Bacillus > Bacillus sp. S2(2024). The sequence continues at coordinate 812,268 of NZ_JBFLUS010000003.1, read as the reverse complement.
ATTTCTTCCCCGCTAATCCCCGCATTTTCAAGTGCTTTTTTTGCAGCTTCCACAGCCATATGTGAAGTATCTATTGTATCATCAGCAATTCGTCTTTCTGTAATTCCTGTTCTTGTACGAATCCATTCATCAGATGTGTCCATCATTTTCTCTAAGTCGTGGTTTGTGACAACTTTTTCCGGCACATATCTCCCGATCCCTAAAATGCCTACGTTCACATTGCAACCCTCCGTTTTATATCAATTATTATGACTTGGTACTAATTTTAAATGATAAGTTTCCTTTTGTCTATAATATTAATTTGTTATTTTATAATACAACGCAAGTCTTTCACGGAAATCATGCAATTCAGGATACGTTTTTAAGTTAGACAACATTCCTTGAATAACTGGAACTCGCGGATGATTCATTTTCATTTCTGACTCTAGCACATCTAGTGTAACCATTAATTCATCATTCCCTAATTGATCTACTAGCGTACGTTTTAACTTAATAATTTCATTTATAAATAATTCTTCCTTATGCTCGTTCATTACATTCGTATTGCATAATAAATGATTGAGTTCTCTTTCTGTAATGACTGGTTCGTCTTTTGAACGTTGCAGCCCCGCTACGATATCATCCATTCTCTTTAAGATAAATTTTGCCGTATACAGTATATCTAAATTTACCGTATTAAAGATAATTAGCTCTAAATATCCACGTGATATTCCTTCTAGCATGATAATTAAGTCAACAAGATGAGAGGTAATCTCTTCCCCGTAAATAGAAAGTAAACTGTTTCGATAAAAAGCATGTGATTCTAATTTCATTCTCGTCATAAATGTTTCTACTTCTTTATTAAAGGGAATTACATTTTCTCTCATACACATAATAATGAATTCTTTTTTTTGTTGTAATTCGTAAAACTGACAGTGCATTTGTTTTTCAAATTTCTCACGTGGAGGTAATGATTCTTTTTCAATATCCGTCATTTTATTTTGAATCCGATCGTAGTAATACTCGAGCGTTGCCAATACTAAAGCGTCTTTCGATTTAAAATGCAAATAAAATGCGCCTTTGGAAATACCGGATTCCGTTGCTATCTCTTGAATAGATGTTGCACTAACACCCTTCATTGCAAATAATTTAATTGCTGTTTCAATAATTAACCGCTCTTTTTCCTTCATCTTTTTCTCTCCTAAAAAAACACTCTTATTCGAATTATGACTCATTGGTCAAAAATTGCAAGTATTTCTCAATATTTTATCCCGCATTAACGGGCAGTAAGATCCCCACCTCAAGAGTTTGAGAAAATCAAAGAAAATAGTTGGGGATAACTGCCCGTTAATGCCCGATTGGTTCAACTAACCATCAGCCCTTTCAGTTGACCGTTGACCGATCAGTCAGTTATACTTTGTTCGTTATGACCAATGAGTCAGTTTTCATAAAAAGGAGCGTAGAAATGAAGAAAATTATTAACTTTTCGTTAAACAATAAGTTCGCAGTCTGGCTATTAACGATTATTATTACGATTGCAGGAATCTATTCTGGTCTTCGCATGAAGCTAGAAACAATCCCGGACATCACAACACCGCTTGTAACAGTAACAACTGTTTATCCTGGTGCTACTCCAGCTGAAGTAGCAGAAAAGATTTCAAAACCAATCGAACAACGACTGCAAAACTTAAGTGGAGTAAACGTTGTCAGCTCCTCTTCTTATCAAAATGCGTCTTCTATTCAAGTAGAATATAACTTTGATAAAAATATGGAAAAAGCAGAAACAGAAGTAAAAGAGGCACTCGCTAACCTACCTTTACCGGAGGGCGTAAAAGAACCAAAAGTTTCTCGCCTTAGCTTTAATGCTTTCCCTGTTATTTCATTAAGTGTCACAGGTAAGAATGAGTCTCTTGCGCAGCTGACAGAACGCGTAGAAAAAGATATTGTTCCAGGCTTACAAGGGCTAGACGGCGTTGCATCTGTTCAAATTTCAGGACAACAAGTTGAAGAAGTACAACTTGTCTTCAACAAAGAAAAAATGAAAGAATTAGGCCTTAGCGAAGATACTGTGAAGAACATGATTAAAGGTTCTAATGTATCCATGCCGCTAGGACTGTATACATTTAAAGATAAAGAAAAATCCGTTGTTGTAGATGGAAACATTACAACGTTAAGTGCTTTAAAAGAAATGAAAATCCCGCTTGTTCCTTCTGCAAACCAAGGAAGTTCACAAAGGTCAACGCAGGCGCAGCAGCCTAATATGAATCCTGCTGCAACGGGACAAGGATTCGCAATTCCAACTGTAGCATTGCAAGATATTGCCGATATTAAACAAGTTGGAAAAGCAGAGTCTATTTCACGCACAAACGGAAAAGAAGCAATCAGCCTTCAAATTGTAAAAGCTGCTGATGCAAATACAGTTGACGTTGTAAATGCTGTAAAAAATAAAACAAAAGATTTTGAGAAGAAATTTGATAACATCGAAATCACTTCAACATTCGACCAAGGTGCACCAATCGAAAAATCGGTTAGTACAATGTTAAGTAAGGCTGTTTTTGGTGCCATTTTCGCTGTTATTATTATCATGTTGTTCTTACGTAACATTCGAACAACACTTATTTCCGTTATTTCAATTCCACTTTCTTTATTAATAGCAATTTTACTATTAAAAGAAATGAATATTACATTAAATGTCATGACGCTCGGGGCAATGACCGTCGCTATCGGCCGCGTTGTCGATGACTCAATCGTTGTTATTGAAAACATTTACCGGCGCATGGCTTTATCCAACGAAAAATTAAAAGGAAAAGACTTAATTCGCGAAGCAACGAAAGAAATGTTTGTTCCGATTATGTCATCTACAATCGTAACCATTGCGGTCTTCTTACCGCTTGGTCTTGTTAAAGGAATGATTGGTGAACTGTTCTTACCATTTGCTTTAACGGTTGTTTTCGCCTTATTAGCATCTCTTCTTGTAGCTGTTACAATTGTTCCAATGATGGCACATTCTTTATTTAAAAAAGAAAGTACGAAAGAAAAACAACAGCACAATCACGAAGAGCATCCAAGCAAACTTGCTAATGGATATAAACGGCTTCTAGAATGGGTATTAAACCATAAAATTATTACATCTAGCATCGCGGTTTTATTATTAGTAGGAAGCATTGCTCTTATCCCAATTGTAGGTGTAAGCTTCTTACCATCCGAAGAAGAGAAAACAGTAATTACATCTTATAATCCAGAACCTGGACAAACATTACAAGATGTCACAAGCATTGCAACAAAAGCAGAAGATTACTTTAAGAAAAATAAAGATGTGAAAACAATTCAATTCTCACTTGGCGGGGAAAACCCAATGAGCCCAGGTAAATCGAACCAGGCATTGTTCTTTGTTCAATACAAAAACGATACAAAGAACTTCGAGAAGGAAAAAGAAAAAGTTGTTAAAGACTTACAAAAGATGACGGAAAAAGGCGAATGGAAAAACCAAGACTTCTCATCTGGCGGAAGCAGCAATGAAATTAAGCTATATGTATACGGCGACAGCTTAGAAGAGATTAAACCTGTCGTAAAAGACATCCAAAATATCATGAAAAAAGATAAAACGTTAAAAAATATCGACTCTAGCCTTTCAAAAACATACGATGAATACACATTGGTCGCAGATCAAGAGAAGTTAAGTAAACTCGGTTTAACTGCTGCGCAAGTAGGCATGGGGCTTTCTGACTCTCACGAACGACCTGTCTTAACAACAGTAAAAGAAAATAACAAAGAGATGAATGTGTATGTGGAAGTTAACAAACAAAACTACGAAAACATTGATGATTTAACAAACCGAAAAATACAAACACCACTTGGTACAGAAGTGGCTGTAAAAGACGTTATGACTGTAAAAGAAGGAGAAACGTCTAATACAATAACAAGACGTGACGGCCGCGTATATGCGGAAGTAACTGCAAAACCAACAACAGACGATGTCGCAAAGGCTTCTAGAAACATTCAAAAAGAAGTAGATAAAATGAAATTACCATCTGGCATTGATGTTTCGATGGGCGGCGTATCGAAAGATATTCAAGAATCCTTTACACAGCTTGGCTTAGCAATGTTAGCTGCGATTGCGATTGTATACTTCGTTCTCGTTGTAACATTCGGCGGGGCACTGGCACCATTTGCGATTTTATTCTCGCTTCCATTTACAATAATCGGCGCCGTTGTTGCCTTATTAATCTCGGGAGAAACATTAAGCATCTCTGCAATGATTGGTGCTCTCATGTTAATCGGTATCGTTGTCACAAACGCCATCGTATTCATTGACCGCGTTATTCATAAGGAACGTGAAGGATTTACAACACGCAACGCATTACTAGAAGCTGGCGCAACAAGATTGCGCCCAATCTTAATGACTGCTATCGCAACGATTGGCGCCTTACTTCCACTTGCATTAGGCTTTGAAGGAAGCGGCCTTATTTCCAAAGGTCTTGGCGTAACAGTAATCGGGGGATTAACAAGCTCTACGCTATTAACGTTATTAATTGTACCGATTGTATATGAAGTATTAAGTAAATTGAAACGAAAAAATAAAGTAGTCAAATAAAAAAGCGAGACCTTTCCATCAAGACGGAAAGGTCTCTTTTATAGAGTTCTATTACTCTTTTGCATCCGCTTTCCCAAGCTCATAAGCTTCATCCATAACCTTCATTAATAACTCTAATACAGGCTGTGCTTTTTCCATATCCAATGCAATACCACTATCATCTAAAATCGCCTTTGCTTCTGGAAAATGTTTCATTGCGATTTGTAAAAATTGCATGTTTTTTTCATTCATATCTCCTCATCCTTTCAACATTAAAACGTTCTTTTCTAGTTTACCACGTGCCGCTTCCCTCGTATAACTCCTTATAATGTTTTATGTGAGAAATTTGACGCTGTAATCCATCTTCTAATGCAATCGGATTTGTAACAATCATCTCTGTTTCCTCATTTTTTTGACACTCTTTATGATGTATTTGAATTTTACCTGTTTCCTGTAATAATTCAATTCCTTTTTGCCATTGGTTTTCTTTTCCGCTGCAAAGAGAATATATTTTTCTTTCCATCCTTTTTTGACCGAGTTCATATAAACATCGAGCAACATCTTCAACATATATAAGGTCACATGTGCATTCCTCTACGGGAACAGAAATAGTTTGTTGCTTCATTTGCGAAAGAATAACATGATGGTATGCCATAAACAACGGCTGCCACGGTCCATATACAGTCGGAACGCGCAGTATACAATAATCCGCACTCCCCTTCTTTACCTCTCTCTCTATTTTTGAAAAAAGTATATTATTTTCATTGCTACAAGCATGACCCACTTCTTCAGAAGATAAAACGATGAATTTTATTTCTTTTCTTCTGCAAAAACTCTCAAATCGCTTTACATATTGCAATATGATACGTTCGTTCCGAAAATCCTTTTGCTGATTTGGCTCACATAAGCAAAAATACGCAGCATCAATATCAGTTTTCTCCAACACTTCCCATCCTTCATCATCCCTCAGCGAAAAATACGTAAATAATGCATTTCGACCAATTAAACATAATTTTTCTTCACTCACTTTGGAAACACTTTTCATATCATCAAAATCCAATGCATACACTTCAACCTCTTCTTCAAGAAACTTCTGCACAAGATGATAGCCGATAAATGTCAACGCCCCAACAACAATTACTCGTTTCATTTTCTATTCCTCCTCAAATATATATAAAAAGCTCCTTATGTATAGGAGCTTTATATATCTTCATACCACTTAAAAAACTGACACGCATTTTTCGCTGTTTTATATTTTTTATCTTGTAGATGAAAGGATAATAAAGTCGGGCAATTCTCTTGCAAACGTTTCTTTTCATATTCCCGCAGCAACTGTTTTCGTTCTTTTTTTTCTTGAATGGATACAAATATTTTGACCGGAACAGATGATGCTAAGTACGGAAATGCTTTCTTTTCAATTTTCGATTCTAATTCTGATTCTGTCGCATCATACGCTTGCATCAATTCACGAATTAACCGCTTATAAAAAAATTTATGCTCTTTTTCAAGTTCAACATGTGCCGGTAAGTGAATACACGGATTAAACATGAGAACAGAACGAACACACTCTGGATATTGTTTCATCATTTGCAGAGCTACAAGCGCCCCCATCCCTTCTGCTATGATATGAATTTTTTCATTCAAAATCTCCTTTTTCATGACAACATGATACAATCGCTTCGCCAAAAGAACCGCCTGTTCATTTCCCCAATGTCTCCCGTGTAAATTAGAAGAAAAAATCGTATAGCCTTCCTTACGCAATTCATTTAAAAAGTGTAACCGTCCTGCATGTTGAAGCCATAAACTTGTACCATTCTCAATGAAATAATTGTAGTCACCTAGCAGCAATATGCCGAATCCATTCGGTTTTTCCGGCAAATGAATTACACATGGCTCTTGCTCTAAAAAGAAAAAACGCTCCGTGATTCCCATACTTCTCCCGCCTTATATAACAACATCAAAATTACTCTTTTATAATGTATGATGCTAACGGCAATTTGCTTTGCAAAAACAACAAATATTTTTTCTATATTCTTTTTAGAGTTATGTTACAATAAAAATAAATTGAACGAATAGAGGTGTAAAAAGATGCGTGTAATTTGGGCCTTTATCTGGTCGTTCCTGCTTGTGCAAATGATGAGCTACGTACTAAGCTCTATGACGCCAGGCGTTACATACGATTTCCAACAAGCAACTATTTTTTCTGTAATTATCACTGTAATTGTGATCGTTCTAGGAGCATTAATCCCAAACGAGCCTGCAGAGCAGCATTAATAAAAAAGAGTCCGGAAATGATCCGGACTCTTTTTTTATCCCGCTATTCGCAAACAGTAAGACCCCACAGATAGGAGTTTACTTTATTGAACTTCTACAACTAACTCGTTATTGAATACATCAATTAATACATGACTATGATCTGTAATTGTACCCGCAATGAGTTCACGCGCTAACTTCGTTTCAATTTGACGCTGTACATAGCGCTTTAACGGACGTGCACCGTACATTGGATCGAATCCCGATTCTATAACAAACTCTTTTGCTGCATTTGTTAGTTCAACCGTAATATGACGGTCTGCTAAACGATTTTGCAGCTCTTTCACAATTTTATCGACAATACCTTTTATCTCATTTGTTGTGAGTGGTTTAAATAAAATAATTTCGTCTACTCGATTTAAAAACTCCGGACGGAAATGACCGCGAAGTTGTCCCATTACAAGATTTCTTGCTTCTTCTTGGATAGAACCATCTTCTCCTAATCCTTCTAGTAAATATTGCGATCCGATATTGGACGTCATAATAATGACTGTGTTTTTAAAATCCACTGTACGTCCTTGCGAGTCTGTAATACGTCCATCATCTAACATTTGCAGTAAAATATTAAACACTTCTGGGTGCGCTTTTTCAATTTCATCTAATAAAATAACAGAATATGGTTTACGGCGCACAGCTTCCGTTAATTGTCCACCTTCTTCATATCCAACATATCCAGGAGGCGCTCCGATTAAGCGGGATACTGCATGTTTTTCCATATACTCAGACATATCAATTCGAATGATTTGTTCTTCGCTATCAAATAATGACTGCGCCAATGTTTTCGCAAGTTCTGTTTTCCCAACGCCTGTAGGTCCTAAGAAAATGAATGAACCAATCGGACGATTTGGATCTTTAATACCAGCACGGGCACGTAATACCGCATCCGCCACAAGACCAACCGCTTCTTCTTGTCCGATGACACGCTCTGATAAAATTTGCTCTAAACGAAGCAGCTTTTCACGTTCTCCTTCTACGAGTTTTGCAACTGGAATTCCAGTCCAACGCGATACAATATTTGCAATTTCTTCTTCACTTACTTCTTCACGAAGAAGGCGATTATCTTGCTGTTTATTGGCATTTACTTCTTCCGCTGCTTTTAACTCCTTCTCTACAGCTGGAATTTTACCGTGACGAAGCTCTGCTGCCTTATTTAAATCGTAATTTCCTTCCGCTTCTTCTAACTCACGGCGCAAACGCTCTAGACTTTCACGTAAATCCCGTACTTTATGAATTTCTTCCTTCTCTTTTTGCCACTGCGCTCTCATTCCGCTCGCTTTTTCTTTTAAATCCGATAACTCACGCTGCAATGTTTGCAAACGCTCCTGACTTCCTCGGTCCGTTTCTTTACTAAGCGCAGCTTCTTCAATTTCTAATTGCATAATACGACGTGTTATTTCGTCCAGTTCTGTTGGCAAGGAGTCAATTTCTGTCCGAATCGTTGCACATGCTTCATCAACTAAATCAATTGCTTTATCTGGCAAAAAGCGATCGGAAATATATCGATCTGATAACATCGCCGCTGCGACAAGAGCACGGTCATGAATGTTAACACTATGATAAATTTCAAAGCGTTCTTTTAAACCGCGCAAAATAGAAATCGTATCTTCAACCGTTGGCTCTTCTGCTAATACTTGCTGGAAACGACGTTCTAATGCTGGATCTTTCTCAATATATTTCCGATATTCATCAAGTGTCGTCGCTCCGATACAATGCAGCTCCCCGCGCGCTAGCATCGGTTTCAGCATATTCCCGGCATCCATTGCTCCCTCTGTTTTTCCAGCACCCACAATGGTGTGAAGCTCGTCGATAAATAATAAAATCTTTCCTTCACTTTTTTTAATTTCATTTAAGACCGCCTGCAAACGCTCTTCAAATTCACCGCGGAATTTTGCACCTGCAACAAGAGCACTCATATCAAGCGCAAAAATCGTTTTATCCTTTAATCCTTCTGGTACATCTTTACGGACAATACGCTGTGCCAAGCCCTCTACAATTGCTGTTTTCCCAACACCAGGTTCACCAATTAATACAGGATTGTTTTTCGTTTTACGTGATAAAATGCGGATAACACGGCGAATTTCACTATCGCGCCCAATAACCGGATCAATTTTCCCTTGTCGTACTTCTGCTACTAAATCACGGCCATATTTTTGCAAGGCCTCATATGTTACTTCTGGATTTTGACTCGTCACTCTTTGATTCCCCCGAACTTCTGTTAATGCTTGTAATAACGCTTCTTTCGTAATACGAAGCGATGTAAACAGCTGACGTATATCGTTCGCTTTCTTTTCATCACAAAACACAAGAAGAATATGTTCTACTGAAATATAATCGTCTTGCAAATGCTTCGCTTCTTCTTCCGCTCTTACAAGCAGCCCTTGAAGCGCACTTGTAATATATACTTTCCCCACTTCAGCGCCGCCTCCGGTAACCGATGGCTTTTGCTTTAACAAACGTTCTACTCCTTGCATAAGCTGATCTATATTTACATTCATTTTTTGAAAAATACGGATTGCTAGTCCATCTTGCTGCTGAAGAAGCGCGTCTAAAAGATGTACAGTATCAATTTCTTGATGATGATGCTTCGTAGCAATTGATTGTGCACTCATAATCGCTTCTTGTGTTTTTGTTGTCATTCGATTTAAGTCCATTACAGCCACAGCTCCTTTACACTTTGACTTTTTTTGACCTTTGATTTGATTATACGACAAATTATGTATTTTATACAACAAAGAGGACCTTAAACACGATTGAATGTAAGAAATCCATTTCATTCTGTCATAATAAATCCCGCAGCTTATAACTGCGGGATTTATTACGGTTTTCTTTTATATGTCCATTGTCTGTTTTGGTTTTTAACTTCCGGAAATCTATCCCCAGCAGAAAGCTTTACCATTTGTGGATCTTTCACCATGCTTCCTGTTTCACCAATTTCAACATATATGCCGTCGTTTGGTGCTTTTTGACCAGCTCGGAATCGATGACTTTGTCCCATATTCATTCTCCTTCCATTCCATCATTGCATCTTTAGTATGTCCCATTTTAGAAAACCTTTTCTGTTATGTTTAGGAAACCGTACTCATATAATGAAATTACACATTTTAGCAGGAGATACATCAGTATATGTAGAAACAAAAAAAACTGGCCATAACGACCAGTGCCAAAGGAGAGTCAAACAACTTATTACGAGAAGATTACACTCTCATTATAAACACAATAATCTGTTCATTGTAACCCTTTTCACAAATTGTACAAAATGAAAGAAACATTATTCAAACTTTCAGAAAACAACTTGACTTTTCCATTTACCAGTGACAAATAGTAGACAGCACAAGAATGCAGGAATTAAGATGAATATGATATACAAAACTTTTTATAAAAGGTGAGAGGCGCATGAAAAAACAACATTTAATTGCATTAGATTTAGATGGTACTTTACTTACAGATCAAAAAATGATTTCAGCGCGTACAAAACAAACTATTGCAAAAGCAAAAGAACAAGGTCATATCGTAGTTATTTCAACCGGTCGTCCATTTCGTGCGAGTCATGCATATTATAAAGAACTTGGATTGAACACACCGATTGTAAATTTCAATGGTGCATACGTCCATCACCCACTTGATAGAAATTGGGGAACACATCACTCTCCGCTTGAGCTTGCTACCGCGCAAGAAATCGTTCGCGCATGTATGGATTTTGGTGTAGAAAATATTTACGCGGAAGTTATTGATGATGTATATGTGAAACAAATTGATTCAGATAAAAAACATATTTTCGAATTTGGATCACCTAAAATTTTCACAGGTGATTTACTCGATATTTTACAAGAACATCCTACATGTTTATTAATCGATGCACACGAATCAAAATCAGATTCCATCCGCCAACATTTGACAGATATGCATGCAGAAGTTATCGATCACCGCAAATGGGGCGCTCCTTGGCCGATTATTGAAATTGTAAAAAGCGGGTTAAATAAAGCAATTGGCTTACAAAAAATTTCAAGTTACTATAATATTCCAAAAGAACATATCATCGCATTTGGCGATGAAGACAATGATTTTGAAATGATTGAATTCGCCGGACACGGAATCGCAATGGGGAACGCCATTCCAGAGTTAAAATCATTAGCAAATCACGTAACATTAACAAATGAAGAAGATGGAATTGCTCTTTATTTAGAGGAGGTACTTGGATTGTAAGGCGAAAATTCCCTGCTTATAGTATGACGCCAAGCGCACATACTATAGGAGACACAGCAAATGTGTCAATGCTTTTCTGCTAAAAGGGGGAATTACGAATGGGCAAAAAGAATAAGTCAAAACGTTTCGTACAACAAGGGGCAGATTCTGTTATGCAGCATGACGCAAGATTCCCATACCGTGGTACATTAGCTGAAGCAGAAAAAGAACGAAATAACTCTTCTCTTGGAGGGTTCTAATGGGTAACTTACTGTTCCAACAAGCACGAGATGCTGTTTCACAAGCTGTATCTTGTTCAAACCATAGCGAACAACAAGCACTTGTTGCTAAAGCGAAAAATGCTTTGCTGTCCGCTTATACCAATTCTTCTACTGCCGAAAAAGTACAATTACACGAAATGCAAGATGAACTTCAAAGTATTTCAACAGCTGAGTAAAACTTAGCAAAGCAACTCCGACTAGATGAATGAATAAAAGAGGACCACATATGGTCCTCTTTTATTCATTCTTTACGGAACAATCCAAACACTCCAACCGTTTGGATAACATTCGTGAATGCACCTGGATCTACTTTTTTTATAACCCTTTCTAATTCGTAAAGTTCGTAGCGAGTAATAACAATCATTAGCATTTCTTTATTTTCATTCGTAAACCCACCTATCGCTGGAATGGTTGTAATTCCGCGAACTAACCGTTCATGAATTGCCTTTCGCACCGCTCCCCCATTTTTCGTTACAATAAATGCAGTAATTTTCACATGGCGCGTATGTATGGCATCAATAATACGTGAAGATACATATAATGTCACTAGCGTATAGAGCGCCTTTTCCCAGCCATATAAATAACCGGCAGCTATAATAATGATAGCATTAAAAAAGAAAAAATACGTTCCAACTGGCTTATCTTTTACTCTAGATAAAATCATCGCAATGATATCTAGACCGCCAGTTGAAGCTCCCCACTTCAAAGCAATCCCTACCCCTAATGCAGAAATGATTCCTCCAAAAATAGCATTTAAAATGATATCGTGAGAGATTGCTTTTACTGGCACTATTTCTAAAAACAGCGTCATAAATACAACACTTAAAAAACTAAATATAGTAAATGACTTCCCTACTTTTTTCCACGCTAAAATAACAACTGGGATATTGAATAAGCTAAAAAGAACTCCTGTCGAAATATGAATTGACATAAAATCCGCTAACACTTGCGAGAGTAATTGTGACAATCCAGCGAAACCACTCGCATACACTTTCGCTGGTGTTAAAAATAAGTTCATCCCCATTGCATTCAACAAACCAGCAACGATAACAACGACTAATTTTTTTACAAGTTCACCATAGTTTAGCTTTAAATCCATATCTCCTAGCCCACCTTTATATGAATTGCATTGTATACATAGTCTTAACGAAAACGGAAATGATAAACGTACAACTGTTACGAAGGGAGTTGAACCATATGCCTCACACAAGCGACAACGACAAAAAAGCGCGTGATAACAATGCAAAACGCACGCAAAAAAATGAAGAACAGCAAAAAAATATACAACAAGGAAAATACGCTTACTCCAAAAAGACTGATCATCTATGAAATAACCCCTCGTCGTACATCAACATTTTCGTTGATGTACTTTTTTATGCAAAAAACCATCTCAAATTCACATCATGTTCACTTCCGTTTTCTACAATAGTAATAACGATTTTTGGATGAGGTGTTTACATGAAACGAAGACAATTATTTATCGCTGCAGCCACGCTCGGGACATTAATGTTATCTGCATGCGATCCAAAGGAAAGTTCTGATCCAATCGCAACTTCAACGGCTGGTACGGTAACAAAAGGAGAATTTGATCAAGCATTAAAAGAACGTTTCGGAAAAGATATGCTTTATGAAATGATGGCACAAGACATTATGATAAAAAAATATAAAGTGTCCGATGAGGAAGTTGATAAGGAATTTAAAAAAGTAAAAGATCAAGCCGGTGATAATTTTAAAACATTTCTCGAAAGCAATCGGATGAAAGACGAAGAAGACTTAAAAAAACAAATTCGTTCAAGCTTGTCCATCGACAAAGCAATTAAAGAAACAGTAACAGAAAAAGACATAAAAGCACGCTATAAACCAGACATTAGAGCTAGCCAGATTTTGGTAAACGACGAACAAACAGCTAACGACATAAAAAAACAACTGAACAGCGGAGCATCATTTGAAGAATTAGCAAAACAATATTCCGAAGATACGGTTTCAAAAGCAAACGGCGGAGATTTAGGTTACTTCAGTCCAGGAAAAATGGTACCCGAATTTGAAGAAGCCGCTTATAAATTAAATGTCGGTGAAATTAGCGATCCTGTAAAATCATCAAAGGGCTACCATATTATTAAATTAACAGATAAAAAACCATTAAAACCATATGATGAAGTAAAAGATTCTATTCGTAAAACGATTGAAAACGAACGTATACAAGATAATACGTGGCGCCAAAAAGTATTAACAGACGAATTAAAGAAAGCAAATATCAAAGTAAAAGATAGTGACTTAAAAGATACATTTACACATTCTCTACAATCATGAAAACAGCCGAACAAATGTAATTTGTTCGGCTGTTTCCTCATTATTTTTTAAAGTATGTCCAACCTTCTTCTTGATAAATCTTTTCTTCTTTCATCAATTTACCAAGAGCACGTTTGAAGGCTGCTTTACTCATGTTAAAGCGCTCTTGAATATCTTCCGGATAACTCTTATCCCAAAATGGCATTGCACCGCCGCGGCTTTCCATATACTCATAAATAACCGCTGCATCATCTTCCATTCCTTCTTGTTTACGAGGAAGAAGAGAAATGTTAATCGTTCCATCTTCTTTCACATCAATAATACGTCCTGTTACGCGCTCTCCAATACGCACTTGCTCTTTACGCTCAGAATGGTGTAAGAATGCACGGAAATGTTCATCCGTTAATACAAATGATCCTACTTGCAAAGAACGGTACACTCGACCGTTTATATTTTTATTGAGCATAGATGGCGTTGCGTCTACTACAATTTCTTGCATATCTGAATCCCTTGCCGGAAGAGCAATAAGACGACCACGATTCGTTAATTTTAATGTACAGTATAATTCATCGCCCTCTTCCGGCCAAACCGGCGTATAAATCGGAAACTCATCAGCTGGAATTAATATATCTTTTGAAACACCAATATCAACAAACACACCTAGACGAGGCTTTACTTCCACAACTTTAACCCAGTTCCAATCATTTGTTGTAATAAGCGGTGTCTTCATTGTTGCAGCAATTCGTTCTTGGTGATCAAGGTATAAAAACACTTCAATTGTGTCGCCTTCTGCAATCTCTCCAGCTACTTCATTTTTATGTAAAAACACTTCATTTTCTTCGTAACCGACCATATACCCAATTTCTGTTTCGCGTAAAACTGTTACTTGTTCAATCGCTCCTGGTTGTAGCTTCATATTTTAAATTCCCTTCTCTATATAAAATTTATCTTATTCTAACGGGTAGTATCCTTATTGTTTCTTCATGTAAAAACAGCTCATATAACTAAATTAACATAACTGACTATCAGTGGGAATGCCCCCACCGATGGAAGTTTTACTTTATTTTTTTATCATTCCAAACAAAGTTTCATTATACACGTTTTTTCCTTTATTTGTCCAACACGCCAAAATTAACTATAATAAGGTGAGACTTTAATCGGTAAGGGAGTCTCTCTCACTGATTATTAGTCGAACCAATTAGGCCTTTATAGGCTGATAATTCCCTATCCAACTCATGTATTTTTCGCTATACTTTAATCTGGACATTACTGCCGTTAAGGCGGGGGAAGAATTAGAATTTAATTTGGAGGTGCTTACTATGGCAAAAGATAGTTCTTTTGATATCGTTTCAAAAGTAGAATTTCCAGAAGTAACAAATGCTATTAACATCGCGTTAAAAGAAATTCAAAATCGTTATGACTTTAAAGGAAGCAAAAGTGATATTAAATTAGAAAAAGAGGAAATCGTTTTAACTTCTGATGATGAGTATAAACTTGATCAAGTAAAAGACGTTCTTATTTCAAAATTAATTAAACGTGAAGTTCCTATTAAAAACTTAGATTACGGAAAAGTTGAAAGCGCTTCTGGCGGTACAGTTCGCCAACGTGCAAAGTTACAACAAGGCATTGACAAAGAAAACGCTAAAAAAATCAATAACATTATTAAAGAATTAAAATTAAAAGTAAAAACGCAAGTACAAGACGATCAAGTTCGCGTAACGGGTAAAAGCCGAGATGACTTACAAGCAGTTATCGCAGCTGTGCGCGGTGCTGACTTATCAATCGACGTACAATTTATCAACTATCGATAATCATACATAAAAAATCCTCTAATTAAGAGGATTTTTTTCGTTTCTTTACTAATACAATAAAAATCATGAACAATAAATAAACGCAAACTAGTGCCAAAATAAACGACCAGTTCCACCCGGTTTTTTCTGCAAGCGCATATACGTTAGCCGTTTCTCTTTTCATCACAAGATAATATTCTCCGTTTTCTTCTCGTACCATATCATCTTCTAATAACCCGCGCAGTTCACGATTTTCTCCAAGTTCACTTGCAGCAAGCGTCACCTTTTGTGTTTTTGTTGTATTATTAATAGCAATAAATGTTGTTTCATCTTTATACATACGCTTTATAATACTCATGCCATCTTTATCATACAATAGTTCAAACGTTCCGTACCGAAGTGATGGTAATGTTTTTCGAAGTTCTCCTAGCCTCTCTATATACTGCAAAAACTTCTCATCCGTTTTAAAATCCATTAAACGGCGATTATCCGGTGTCTTCCCTCCATCTAGCGCAATTTCAGTACCATAGTATACAATCGGAACACCCGGTGATGTATATAAATAGACAAGTGCTAATTTCAAACGGGTCGGTGGATAATATTTATTTTCTTTTGCAATTCTAACAAAACGCTCCGTTTGACTATTATCTATAAACGTCCCTTCCATACGATCGCTGCCAATTTTCGTCACATGGTACAATGGCTTTACAGAAATATTCGGTTTTGCAAATGCCTCTGTAATACGCTGCTGATAAGCCTGATTAAATCCTCCTCCACTTTGCGTATCCTCTATTACAAAGAAATTTTGTTTCACACTCTGTACAGCTTTCATTACTTCA
This sequence comes from Bacillus sp. S2(2024), assembly GCF_050474045.1. NCBI lineage: Bacteria > Bacillati > Bacillota > Bacilli > Caryophanales > Bacillaceae > Bacillus > Bacillus sp. S2(2024). The sequence continues at coordinate 796,022 of NZ_JBFLUS010000003.1, read as the reverse complement.
CTCAGAAATTCCTTTGTAACACTCTCGGTATGTATCAGACGGTAACCATCTATATCCGTTTCCTTAATCCACCGTTTAGCACCTTCAATAGTGCTCGTTTCATCTTCATGATCCACTACAAATTCAAACATGACTTTCATATCTCGTTTATGTGCTTCTTGGACAAGTTGCTGCATGTCCTTCATCTTTCCAAAATGTTCATTCATTTTTGTTATATCAGTAGGATGGTAACCATCATAACCACTACTTTCAGTAGGCGGTGATAACAAAATAGAAGTAAAACCCATCTCTTTTATATAATCAAGTTTTTTTATAATCCCTTGTATATCTCCACCTTGATACGCCTCTAAATTATTCGTATTCATCCCCTGATCATTTCTTGGATCACCATTATTAAAACGATCAATCATAATAGAATACACAATTTCATCTTGCCACTGCCTCGTTTCCTTCGCTGATACATGAATCGGTAATTGAAATAAAGATAACAGACACATAAAACATAAAAAATACTTTCCAAAATCCCTCTTCACATTGCTTCCCCCAAATTTTTAAATTATATGAAAAGTATAACAATTTATCTTTATCTCGTATACTCATGCATTTCGATTACACAAAAGCAATATTTTCCCTTACCTAAAGATTTCTCATGTTATATTTCCTTACATAAAAAATAAATTTTCCGAAAAATCTGTTGATTTATTTTTAAAAAATGAATATGATACTAAATATAACTTTTAATGTTAATTTATATAACATAACTGGAGGGGAAAAGATGAATATGGGAGATACAGTATTTCTTTTTTTATCTACGGTAATGGTAATGATTATGACACCCGGGCTTGCTTTGTTTTACGGAGGAATGGTTCGCAGCAAAAACGTACTTAGTACAACAATGCACAGTTATAGCGCAATGGCAATCGTGTCCATTCAATGGATTTTCATCGGTTACTCTTTAGCATTCGGGCCGGATTGGAATGGACTTATAGGTAATTTTGATTGGTTCGGACTACAACATGTTACTTCCACACCAAATGAAGCCTACAGCGCTACAATTCCACATAACTTATTCATGATGTTTCAACTCATGTTTGCAATTTTAACTCCCGCTTTAATTTCTGGTGCATTCGCAGAACGAATGCGATTTTCTGCCTTTCTTATTTTCATCTTGCTTTGGACGACACTTGTATACGATCCTGTTGCCCACTGGGTTTGGGGCGTAGGGGGATGGCTTCGAGAACTCGGAGCACTCGATTTTGCAGGAGGAAATGTTGTTCATATTACATCCGGTGTAGCAGGTCTTGTATTAGCTATTTTCCTCGGAAAACGCAAAGATGCCCACGACTCTTCACCTCATCACTTACCATTCACAATTTTAGGTGCAGGATTATTATGGTTTGGTTGGTTCGGCTTTAACGTCGGTAGCACATTAACCTTAAATGACGTCGCACTCACAGCTTTTATTAATACAAATACAGCTGCTGCAGCTGCTGCACTTACATGGATGCTTACGGAATGGCTCTTTCAAGCAAAACCAACTGTACTAGGTGCCGCTTGCGGAGCTATTTCTGGCCTCGTTGCAATTACACCAGCTTGCGGCTTTGTAACACCATTATCTGCCCTTATTATAGGTGCAATTGGCGGTGCTCTTTGCTTCGGAGCAATCTATTTCTTAAAACATAAACTCGGTTACGACGATGCACTCGATGCTTTCGGTTGCCACGGCATTGGTGGAACCTGGGGCGGCATTGCAACAGGATTATTCGCTACAAAATCCATTAACAGTGCAGGTGTAGATGGATTATTCTACGGAAATGCCGCACTTCTTTGGAAACAACTGCTCGCAATCGGAGCAACCTATGCTTTCACAGCCATAGCGACGTATGCAATTATTAAAGGTATTAGTTTATTCCTGCCTGTTCGCGCGCATGAACACGAAGAAAAAATGGGACTTGACCTTTCTCTTCACGGAGAAAGGGCGTATGAACAAGTCGAAACTCCACTTATTGGAGATATTTTAGACAGCAAGTTAAAACAAAGTGTTTACAATTCTCCAAAATAGGTCACGTTTAAACCAAATGACGAAAAGAGGATTTCATAACGAAATCCTCTTTTTTCTATGATTAGACCTAGATAGAAAAATTGACTCATGCCCACTAAGATAAAAACAAACCTTTCATACTCCTACTATTACTGCGCCTTTTTCTAAAATCAACAAAAGATATATAACGGTTAATATTCTCTTATATTAATAAAAAAATTATTTTTTACATTTGTAATGGATCCTAATCCATTTAGATTTTGAACAATGTTTTTAAAATTCTTCATTATATACTTCTTCAATTTACAACATTCGAATTTTTTGAAGTGGATTCATAAAATTATTTAACAGGTAATCTACCTAATTTAATTAAAGATACGCTCTTTCCCTAGATATCGGTCATAACATGTAACAAGGAATTCAACTACTACAAAGGAGCGCTATGAATTATTATGATGAATCCATTCTTTAACAACGCAAGGCCAGCGGGCATAGGTGCCGGCACATATGTTGGTGCACAACAGACACTTCATTCAATTCATCAAGTGCTGGCAACAGATCCTCTTTTTACACATGTCATACATCATCATGTTATACCTCATCACGTTGCATATCATCATGTTATATATCCAACTGAGCTCTCGACAATTCCGTTTGGTTCAATATATTATCTCTAAGGAAAGCTTTCGGCTTTCCTTTTTCTTTACATAAAATGAAACTTACATCAAGGGATCCTACTGCCAATTCATACGAGATAAAACTACTTAATAGGTAATGTGCCTGATTTAATTAAAGGTACGCTCTTTTCCTAGATACAGGTCATAACATATAAAGTGAAACTTTAATCAGTGGGGGGGTTTCTTCATCCCTCACTGATTATTAGTTAAACCAATCAGGCTTTTACGGGCAGTTTATCTCCCACCTATCTTCTTTGCTTCCGCTGAATTTTGAGGTAGGAGTATTACTGCCCGTTAACGCGGGATAAAGAGAATCCACCTACTAAAAAGGAGCTCTATGAAATATCATGATAAATCCATTCTTTAACAACACAAGGCAAGTAGGCACAGGCGCGGGCGCGGGCGCAGGTGCTGCCGTCACATTTAGTTCTGCCCAACAAACACTTCATGCAATTCATCAGGTGATGGCAGCAGATCCTCTTTTTACACATGTCGTACACCATTATGCTATGCCCCATTATATTTTGCATCCCCCTGTTATATCCCATCATGTCATATATCCAGCTGCTCTCTCGACAATTCCCTTTGGCTCAATATACTTTCTCTAAGGAAAGCCTTCTGCTTTCCTTTTTTCTTTACACAAATGAACTGGATATCCTATACATCTCATTATCAAAACTGACACAAAAAATATTTCATTTATCCATTAGTCGGTTCACCCTACTTGTCTCATCAAATAAGCCATTTCCTACAATACGAAAACTCTTCCTTACAATTCGTACAATATTTTTAAGAGGCAGTGTCAACATAGAGTATGTACCTATTACTATATACTTGCTATAATCTAAATCAAAACGATTTCGTTTTAGATAAACAAGATCATCACTCCTGTGACCATGAACATCACAATAAAATTAAAACTATTACAATCCAGGATATTCCTCCACTTTCTAGGAGACAATTTAAAAAGCGGTTAACCTCAGATGGTCGTATTCTTTTTGTAAATCGTAATTGCTATTATTTATATTAAGTTTCATATTTGTAAAAAGGAGAATGAGTACATCATGAAAAAATGGAAATTTGGTGCATTAGTAACTGCTTTAGCCCTTTCGACCGCTATTGCAGGCTGTTCTAAACAAAATGAGGCAAAAAGCAATACAAAACAAGACAAGTCTCTTAAGGTCGTAACAACATTTTACCCTATGTACGACTTTACTAAAAATGTGGTTGGCTCCAATGGAACAGTAGATGTGTTAATTCCTGCGGGGACAGAACCACACGATTTTGAACCCTCTCCAAAAGATATTGCTAAAATTGAAAGTGCCGATGTGTTTGTATACAACAGTGACTCCATGGAAACATGGGTACCTAAAGTACTAAAAAGCCTTGATAATAAAAACATAAAAGTGGTAGATGCAAGTAAGGGTATTTCACTTACGGAAGGAACCGCTGAGGATGAAAAAGATAAGCATACCGATAAGGGACAAGGACATCCACAGGATCCTCATGTATGGTTAGATCCAGTGTTAGCCCAAAAAGAAGTAGAAAATATTAAACAAGCAGTTATAGAAGCAGATCCAACTCATAAACAAGATTATGAAAAAAACACAGATCAATTTACTGCAAAGCTAAAAGATTTAGATAACCAATTTAGAACAACTCTCGGTAATGCAAAACATAAAGAATTCGTAACACAACATGCGGCATTTGGGTACTTAGCAAAAGAATATGGTCTTACTCAAGTTCCAATTGCTGGTCTTGCTCCTGATCAGGAACCAAGTCCAGCTAAATTAGCAGAACTTCAAAAGTATGTGAAGGACAACAATATTAAGATCATTTATTTTGAGGAAGTAGCTTCTCCAAAAATAGCAAAAACTCTCGCGGATGAAACGGGAGCAAAAACAGTTGTATTAAGTCCAATTGAAGGAATTACAAAAGAAGAACAAGCAAAAGGAAATGACTATATTAGCTATATGAAAAAGAACTTGGATGCACTAAAACAATCTATTATGTAATAGCAATAGTAGTGCGTTTTACAATCATGTAAAACGCACTTTTTCTACTTACACCTAAAGAAAGGAAAAGGCAGACTTCATGAAAATCATATCTATGAATCAGGTTCAATTTAAGTATGGAAATGAAACCATTTTAGAAGATATTTCTCTCGATATAAATAGTGGTGAATTTGTTACACTGACTGGGCCGAACGGAGCAGCAAAATCTACTCTGTTACGAATTATGTTAGGCTTATTAAAGCCCTGGAGAGGAACCGTAAACATCAGTAAAAAAAATGAACAAGGACAGAAACTTATCATTGGTTACGTCCCACAACAAGTTTCTTCCTTTAATGCAGGATTTCCAAGTACCGTGTTAGAGCTTGTACAATCTGGCCGTTTCCCTCGCGGAAAATGGTTTCGTTCACTTTCTAAAGAAGATCATGAGCATGTTAAGCAAGCGCTACTTGGCGTCGATATGTGGAAATTTCGCAGCAGCAAAATTGGAGAGTTATCAGGAGGACAAAAGCAACGCATTTGTATTGCTCGTGTCCTAGCTTCCGAACCAGACATTCTAGTTTTAGACGAACCCACTACCGGTATGGATTTTGAAAGTCGCAATCATTTTTATCAATTGATGAGACATCATGTCACAGAACATGGGCGAACGGTCATCATGGTTACACATGACTTGGATGATGTAAAACCGTATGCAGATCGAAACATTTATTTAGAAAGAAAGGAGAACACACAATGGAGATGCTTCACTTTGGGTTCATGCAGCGAGCATTTTGGGCAGGCGGATTAATTGCCATGATAGCTCCCATATTAGGAATGTTTTTGATTTTAAGACGCCAATCTTTAATGGCTGATACCCTTTCTCATATTTCGTTAGCTGGAGTAGCACTTGGTCTAACGCTTCATTCCAATGTTAATGTAGTTACGATTATCGTCATTATTATTGGTGCATTAGGAATTGAATATATGAGAAATACTTATCGTACGTATTCAGAAGTATCCGTAGCTATCCTTATGGCAGCTGGATTATCCTTAGCTCTCGTCCTAATGAGTTTAAATCAAGGCGGTATTTCAACGAATGTAGAACAATATCTGTTTGGATCTATTATCACAATTAGCCAAGAACAGCTTCGTTTCTTAGTAGTAGTTTGTATCTTGGTAGGAATCTATTATCTAGTGTTTCAACGCCCTATGTACGTACTGACGTTTGATGAAGATACAGCCTTTACAAGCGGACTACCTACAAAATGGCTCTCCTTGTCCTTTAGCGTATTAACAGGGCTAACCATTTCCGTTATGATGCCTATTATAGGTGCATTGCTTGTATCAGCGCTTATGATATTACCAGCTGCTATTGCGATGCGTCTGGTAAAAGGATTCAAAGTAGCTATTCTATCTAGTATGGCAATAGGTGTCATTAGTATGTTTTTAGGACTCACGTCGTCATATAAATTAGGGACACCGCCCGGGGCAACTATTACACTTGTCCTTGTATTATTTTTACTTTGCGGCTTGTGCATTCAATGGGTTTGGAAATATATTCGTTTTAATCGCGCATAAAGTGAGAGATATTACAATCTGTCACGTATTGTCTTAACGACAACAGAAGCAGAACAGCTCCCAAAATACACTTATTAAAACTGAGGGTCATAGCTTACATGCTATGACCCTCAGTTCTATTCTTTAATATTTATATTATACTCCTTAAACCAAACATGAATTTGCCCTAAATGTGCCAACAGCTGCGGCCCCGTCATTAATTGCCCGAACCACGGCGTTTGAAATGCACTGCCCCCTGATTCAATTAACCCATGCAACTGCTCGTTATCAAATAATTCATGGAGAATGGACTGTTTATCCGTTAACAACTCTTGCAGCCATGAAGTAACTGCCTTCGTATAATACGGATTATGCGTTTTCGGATATGGACTTTTCTTTCTATACAACACATCATCTGGCAATACACCTTCTAGTGCCTTACGTAATAGACCTTTTTCGCGTTTTTTATACATTTTCATTTCCCACGGAATATTCCACGCATATTCGACAAGACGATGATCAGCAAATGGTACACGCACTTCTAAACTAGCTCCCATGCTCATTCGATCTTTTCGATCAAGAAGGGTCGTCATGAACCAAATCATATTTAAATAAAATAATTGCCTTCTTTTTGCATCAAGTATGCTTTCCCCTTCTAACGCAGGTGTTTCGCGCACAGATTCTTCATAACGATACTGTACATACTCTTGTAATTTTAGTTTTTTACGCCATTCTTTTTTTAGCAATTGTTCGCGCGCTTCTGTTGATCGCATCCACGGAAACGCACTTGATTGTAAGTCATCTTCGCGGTAAAACCACGGATAACCACCAAAAATTTCATCGGCACATTCACCTGACAAACTTACAACAAAATCTTGTTTAATTTCTCGGCAAAACCAAAGCAGTGAGGAATCAATATCCGCCATCCCTGGCAAGTCTCGAACAAGCACGGCTTCTGTTAAATGCTCAGCTAAGCTTTCGTTCGAAATAACGCAGCGATGATGGATCGTATCAAATGTATTTGTCATTAACGTAATAAACGGAGCGTCTGAATTCGGCTGAAATGCATTCGATTTAAAATATTTTTCATTATCCTCATAATCAATCGAATACGTATGAAGCCTTCCTTTTCCTTCCCGTTCATACGCCATCGCTGCAAATGCAGTAATCGCACTGGAATCGACGCCTCCTGATAAAAATGTACATAACGGAACATCCGATACTAACTGCCTTGTAATCGCATCTTGCAATAGAAAACGAACTTGTTCTACTGTTTCTTCAAAATTATGTGTATGCTCTTTACTTACGACATTCCAATAACGCCAAACTTTTAAACCGTTTTTGGAAAACGTAAGCGCATGACCTGGACGCAATTCTTCAATTCCAGCAAATATACCATGCCCAGGGGTTCTGGACGGCCCCAATCCAAACACTTCCGCTAACCCTTCTGTCGTAACCTCCGCTTTGATATCTGGGTGAGCTAAAATCGCTTTTAATTCTGAGCCGAATAACAATCGCCCTACATCACATCTGTAAAATAATGGTTTCACTCCTAATCGATCGCGCGCAATAAAAACTTTTTCTTCTTCCGCATCCCATACAGCAAATGCATAAATACCGTTTAAATGCTCTACACATTGCTCTTTCCACTCTATATAGGCTGTTAATAATACTTCTGTATCTGAATGTCCCTGAAACGTATAGCCTCTTTTCCTTAATTCTTTTCGAATATCTTCTGTGTTATATAACTCTCCATTATAAGAAATGGTATAGCGTTCTTCTTTTTTCATCCGCGTCATCGGCTGTTTTCCGCCTTCTGGGTCGACAACAATTAACCGTTTATGCCCAAAAGCAACATGATTCCTAAGCCACACGTTCGTATCATCCGGCCCCCTCTTCGCGAGCGTTTCTGCCATCCTCGTTATTGTTTCTTTTTCTTCTGATAACACTTTTTTATACTCGACCCACCCCGTAATTCCACACATCCCAATCACCCTTTCTCATCTCATATCTGCAGTCTGTTTTTATTTTATGCCCAATTTCAATTCTATGTGCCTTGGTTATAAAGAAAGACCGAACTGTCTATAACAAGAGTAGAAACTTCTATAAAAAAGGAGGGCGCAGGAATGAAACAGCGTAAACATATTTTGTATAGCCAACCGCGTGCTCATACAATCGGAAATGTTGAATATATAAACGATGAATGGGTATTTTTCGATGAAGAAAGCGATGAAGCTTCTTTATTAGAAGATATGATTGAAGATGGATTTGAAGTTTTATATAACAATAATTGGTTACCTGCTCGTTTTTATGAGCACAATATTCTGCAAGTAGCAGATGAACATCATCCGTTGCAAAACGGCGAAACAATTCGTATCCGAAAAAAGTTAATGATAAGCTACCATGAGTGGCTAGAAGAACTTCCAGATTCATCTTTTTCACTTATAACGGAAATATTACAATCACTAGGTTATTCTTTATACGACTGTATATATTCCCATAATTTTTTGTCTTTCCAGCCAAAAGATCAGCCATGCGAAGGAGTTAATTTTCTCTTATTTGATAATGAAGAAATGATTTGTTCCCTTCATCACCATTATGTCCGTTATTCTACACATAATAAGGATATATTTAAAATTACAAAAGCAGATGGGGATGAACTGCATATTCACAATTAAGATTAAAATAAAAAAGAAGGGTGTCATCTAAAAGGTCAATTTCATCAACCTTTTAGGACACCCTTCTTTTTTACATTAAGCAAACGGTGAAAATCCTAGTGGTAATCGTAAACCAAGATATAACACAACTAACAACACAATAACAAATTGAGCCCAAAACGCTCCTGTCGCTTTTTGTTTACTTGTTTTCACAAGAACCATTTCCATCGCAGCAATTACCCAAATACCACCGAGCATTTTCATTCCATATAACATAGGCATCCAGTGAACGTCTTTGTAAATTAATAATCCTGTTGCAATAATTAAAATATACAGCAGACGAACTACCATGTGCATTGCTTTTGCTTGCTTTCCATTCTTATACATCGAATATGTTACAAAAAACAAAATAATCCCGAGCGACCATGCAGTAATATGCATATGTATCATATAAATCTCTCCTCCTCTTTTCCACACTTTTTCACTTTATATGATACCACGTTCATTTCTTTTCAGGAAACATTTAGCTTTTTTCGCGTTTAAATGATATAATATTTAGAGTATTTACAAACTTCTTGTAAAAGCAAAAGGGGGAACTAGCATGATTCAAACAAAAGACATTATTGAATTAACAGAAACATACGGAGCAAATAACTATCATCCACTACCAATCGTAATTGCGAAAGCAGAGGGTGTTTGGGTAGAAGACCCAGAAGGCAACCGTTATATGGACATGCTTAGTGCATATTCTGCTGTAAACCAAGGTCATCGTCATCCAAAAATTATTCAAGCACTTATCGACCAAGCTGGGCGTGTAACATTAACATCACGTGCATTCCATAGCGATCAATTAGGCCCTTGGTATGAAAAAGTAGCGAAATTAACTAATAAAGAAATGGTACTTCCAATGAATACAGGTGCTGAAGCTGTTGAAACCGCTATCAAAACAGCAAGACGCTGGGCATACGATGTGAAAAAAGTTGAAGAAAACAAAGCTGAGATTATTGTATGTGTTGATAACTTCCATGGCCGTACAATGGGTGCAGTATCCATGTCATCCAACGACGAATATAAACGCGGATTCGGCCCAATGCTTCCAGGTATCGTTGTTATTCCTTACGGCGACATTGAAGCATTAAAAGGAGCGATCACACCAAATACAGCTGCATTTATTTTAGAGCCAATCCAAGGCGAAGCTGGTATTAACATTCCACCAGCAGGTTACTTACAAGAAGCATACAATGTATGTAAAGAAGAAAATGTATTATTTGTTGCAGATGAAATTCAGACAGGCTTAGGCCGTACTGGAAAATTGTTCGCATGCGATTGGGACAATGTTATTCCTGATATGTATATCCTTGGAAAAGCATTAGGCGGCGGTGTGTTCCCAATTTCTTGCGTTGCTGCAAGCCGCGAAATTTTAGGTGTATTTGAGCCAGGTTCTCACGGTTCTACGTTTGGTGGTAACCCACTAGCTTGTGCGGTTTCTCTTGCTTCTCTAGATGTACTAGTAGAAGAAAACTTAACAGAGCGCTCTTTACAATTAGGAGAAAAGCTGTTAAATCAATTACGTGAAATTGACAATCCAATGATCACAGAAGTACGCGGAAGAGGTTTATTTATCGGAATCGAATTAAATGAACCAGCACGTCCTTACTGTGAAAAATTAAAAGCATCTGGCTTACTATGTAAAGAAACACATGAAAATGTAATCCGCATCGCTCCGCCTCTTGTTATCTCTGAAGAGGATTTACAGTGGGCGTTCGAAAAAATTAAAGCAGTATTATCTTAATAAAAAAGGTTGTCTCTTAAGAGACAACCTTTTTTATTAAGATAATTTTAACTATATACAATAAACCACCTATGACTGGAAACATTAACAATATCTCAATCATATATGATACCCACACAGACTTCCCTTTCCACCAACCAACTACATTTCCTCTCCAAAACAAAAACAATGAAAAAGGAATGATTAACAAGAAAGATGTACCAAGTCCAGGTACATCTCCTATCTTCAAGATTGCTCCTACAAGATGAACGATTCCATTCATAAAAATCATTGACTGGATGAACAGTACGGCATATAAAGTCATCTGCGTCAAAAACATATTATGTATAAACACAATCGTACATACAAAAACAGTTAGTATAAGTAATACTATTAAAAAATACTTCTGCTCTAATGCATTCTCTTCCATCTGAATGGGTTGTAAATACTTTATTTCTGGAAAGAAATAATACTCTTCTGCATTATGCAAAGCAAAAAAAGTAGGAATCAGCCAGAAATAAGGAGAGCGCGATATATTATTTGACATGATTACAGAGCGTTCCAACATGTTCAACTGTTATAACAACTTCATCACCAGCATGTAAAAAACGTGGTGGTTGAAATCCCTTTCCAACCCCCGCTGGTGTTCCAGTCGCAATAATATCTCCTGGCTCTAATGTCATTCCTTTACTTACAATTGATATAATTTCTTCAATCGAAAACATCATATTTGCCGTTGTAGAAGATTGACGTACTTCCCCGTTCACCTTCGTTTCAATATGAAGCGCATTCGGATTAGCAATCATTGAGTGATGCACAATAGCAGGTCCCATTGGACAAAACGTGTCAAAGCTTTTTCCAAGAAAAAATTGCTTATGCTTCTTTTGAATATCCCGAGCTGTAACATCATTTATAACTGTATAACCAAATACATGATCAAGGGCTTTTTCCTTCGGGATTTCCTTTCCACGCTTTCCAATCACAATGGCGAGCTCCCCCTCATAATCAAGTTCGCTCGTAGCATGCGGATGACTATTAATTTTATCACCATCACCAATTACAGTTGTTGGAGCCTTTGTAAAAATAATAATACTTTCCGGAACTGCTTCCGCTCCGTCCATTTCGATTGCATGCTCACGATAATTTTTTCCAACACAAAGAATATTTTTTCTTGGCCTTGGAACAGGAGCCAATAACTTAACTTCCGATAATGGATAATAGGCATCCTTGCAATTTGCTTTCGCCCATTCGACAATCTCAATTACTTTTGTAATAAAAGATTCTCCCTGGTCGATACACTCTAGCATTGTAATGGGAATCGTAACTTTTTCTCCTTTTTTCCTCTGTGCTTCTCTGACATGCAACACTGTTTGTGATGTGTCATCTACAACACCAACAAACACTTTTTCATCTGTTTTTACTGTCACAAACCGCATATTTCCACACCCCATCTTCAAACTCGTACTGTAATTGTATTCGTACCTACTAATGAAAATCCTCCTTAAAATATTTTTAATTTACAATATTCTTTCTATTTTTCGTGCAATTAAAATGTTTTTTTGCCAAAATATGTAGAATCCCTTCTTCTTTTAGCGAATGTGTTTCTTTTTTATGGGAAGTTTGTATAATATGTACTAAAGATACTCTTAAAATCTATAAGGAGACGGAGCCGATTCTATGTTTGAGCAAGCGATTGAAAAAAAACGAGAAAAAATGAAATACTTGGCCAAACGTTATGGAATGACATCTCAAAAAACAGTTAGCTGTAGCCAAGAGCTGGACAGGCTCTTAAATGTTATATTATTCATACAAATAGATGATGTGCCAACTCAAAATACAAACGTGCACTCCCGCTGAGTGTACGTTTTTTATTTTTAAATAACAGACACATATTTGCCCAAACGCCCATACAATAATAGGGTAAAACTCTGATCATAGAAATTCGGTCTAACAAGAGAAAAATACAAAAATTTTTAACATGAAGGGTGTTTTCTATGCCTGCAATGGTTGGACACATTAATATTGTTAATATCGGATCGAGCGGTGTATTGCATATTGGAGATGTATTTGCCATTCGTCCTATTAGTTATTCTCGTGCATTTGCAGGAGCAGGTTCTTTTAATGTTGGAGAAAGTGTATCCATATACAATTACGAAAACACAACAAATGTAAATGATTCTGATGTAATCGATCAACCAATCACTGCTACTTATTAAAAGGGGGGAATAAAAATTGGATTTGTATGTACAGCAAAGTATTATTATTAACAATATAAGAATTGAGAACCTTACAACCTCAGCCGTCTTTCAAATTGGAAGTGCAGGAAGTATTAAAACATTGTCAAAGTTCTCTAATACAGGTGGATTTACACAACCAACCCCGCCGCTAACAGCTCCAGGACAAATTATTTCGATTTCCCCTGCCCCTCCTAGTTCTTCTTAACATACTAATATCATAGACATATATCAATATACCCTCCAGATCGAAAAGGAGGCTTCTAGCAGTGAGTCAAGATCTATACATTTATTTACAGCAACTACAACAGTGCATTCAACAACAACAAGAAAAAATAAATGCTTTAGAAACACAACTAGCACAGCTAACAGAACAAATGGAAGAACTGAAACAACGGCCGTCCACTTCAATTGGGAAAGTCGAATACAAATTTGATCAGCTAAAAGTCGAAACTTTAAGTGGTACATTAAATATCGGTTTAAATCCATTTACGAGCAAAGGGGAAGTTATTGAAGACTTTAATGTTGAAACTGAAACATTAAAAGTAAACCCTGAAACCCAAGTAAATCCCGATTTTTATCAAGACATCATTCAAGAAGTGCAGCGCTATTTAGACGAAGAAGCGTATAGCCGCATTCTTCATTTTGAACAGGAAGAACGAACACCTCTCGATGATATGTACCGGCAAATGATGATTGATGATATAAAGCAACAAATGGAACATCGTCTCCCTTACTATTTATCTCAAGTACAGCCGCATCCAGAGATTACATCTAATCCACAGTATATGAAAAATGTCATTATTCAAGCAATGAAACAAGATATTGATAAAGCATTTCTTTCCTTTATTCAACATATACCGAGTAACTTTCGAAAGGAGTAAATGCATATGAATTTTACTGTTATTAATCACGAAATCAAAGTTGGAACCATTAGATCACTTGGGGTATCTTCGTCTGCTTTATTCTTAGTAGGCGATGCAAACTTAATTATTGCATCTTCTATTTTAGATACACCATTTGAATCTGTAACAGGCGGCCCATTTGTACCACTCGTAACTGCTGTGCCTTCAACTCCTAGATAAGGAGGATTCGTTATGCGACATATTTCCGTTGTCCATCAGCCTTCTGTTACCACGCTAGGACTTGCTTCTATTGTTCAAATTGGCGATACGAAAAATATGGAATTAATAAATAGAACAATTGTTGTTCAACGCGAAATCCCTTCCTTTTTGGCCCAAGAAGGAAGATTGGAAGCATATAAAATATTTGTTGATGACGAAATCACAATTCCAACTCGTATAAATGAGGTAAAAATGAATGTCATTAACATAAATCCCTTTATCGAAGTAAACTGCATTGTTATTGAAAGTATGCTTAACTCTTCTTGTCTTCACATTGGATCTGTTGATTATGTATATTCAAACTCGCGCATTTTACAGATTCGACACTTTGTTACAGAAGAACCTTTCGAAAAATAAATCATATAATACCATAAAAGGAATTTGAAGTAGGTGAAAACATGCCGTCTATTGTCGGGAACTTAGTCGTTCAAAATAGTAACGGTTCTTTTAACTTAGGAGACTTCTATAATGTATCTCCGAAAGAAAATACGAAAGCTTATAATGGATCCGGTTCATCAAATGTTGCTTTTGTCCTTAATACATTTAACGGTGTAAGTGGTACAAATACATTTGATTCAGATGTAGCTGATCAAGATCAAATCGCAACAGCATAATGAAAAAACGGAGGGAATTCCTCCGTTTTTTGTTTCTTGTCCACTCAAAGTTTATAACTACCGCTTTTGGACCCATCTTTAAACTCTTATTGAAAGTTTCACCTTATTTTACTTGCAACACGTGGCTGCCATCAAAGAAGTATAAATACGTTTCTTTTACTGGTTGATGCAAACTTTTCTCAAGTGCTTTACGATAAAGTTTCAGCTGCACTTTGTAACGTTCTTCTAACGTTGATTTCGCTTGTTCAAATCCACCTGGGAAACGACCCTCAATTGTATCTGTTTTAAAATCAATTAAAACGATACCACCCTCTTCTTCAATCATACAATCAATAACACCTTGAACAAGGATTGATTCATCTTGCTCATCTTTCCAATCTTGATATGCTTCCTCTGCTGATAACATCATCGTAAATGGCACTTCGCGCTCTACATTTTCTGCAGCTAATACACGTTTACCTAATTCTGTTTCAAAAAATGCAACAATTTTTTCCGATGCTATTTCTTCTGCTTGTTCAAATGTTAAGAGCTCTTTATTTACCATTTCAGCAATTTGTTCCTGAATGGCTTCAATTGTTATTACTTTTGTTACATTTACATGCTGCATAACAGTATGAACAGCTGTCCCGCGCTCTGCATACGTGAGTCCTTTTTTCTCCATAAAACGCGGACGCGTTTCAATTGGTGCACGAACTCGTTTAATAAACGCAGTATCGCTTCCTTCTTGCGCTTGATAGTTTCGTTTAATTTCCGTAACAGATTGCTTTGCTCGGTGCGTTGCTGCATCTTGGAATCCATATTGCCAAGTTAATCTTTCATACACTTCGTCTTTTTGTTCACTGCACGCAGAAACTGCCTTTTGTTCCCGAAGCGCTTCTAATAGTTCTTGCTTTTCTTCTTTCATTGGCTCCGGTGCCTGTAATCCCGCTCCATCAACTGCTTCTACTTTCCAGTTCGTATCATACTCATATATATCAGTTGGAATACTTCCTTGTCCTATTTCAAGAAGCATATCACTATCTTTATGTCTGCATAACGATGGTGCAATCCAATCTAAGTAACATGTTGCCCCAGCACGTACATAATCCGGCAATAACCAGTCTGTATGCTCACGTGCATCGAGCCATTTTTGCATTTCTTTTTCTTTATCTTTTACTGTCCCGATTAAAATAAGCTTTTCTTTCGCACGTGTTAAAGCTACATATAACACACGCATTTCCTCTGCAATGAGCTCCATTTTCATTTTCCGCTTAATCGCGAGCTGTGATAATGTCGTATATTTAATACGCTTTTTCGGATCAATAAATTGCGAGCCAAATCCAAAATCTTTATGCAGCAAGAATCGCTTCATCAAATCTTGTGTATTAAAACGTCGTCCAAGCCCTGCCACAAATACAACTGGGAATTCCAGCCCCTTACTTTTATGAATAGTCATAATCCGAACAACATCCTCTTGTTCTCCGAGAGCACGCGCTGTCCCCATATCATCACCGCGTTCTAAAATACGTTCAATAAAACGTAAGAAGCGGAATAAACCGCGAAATGAAGTCGCTTCATATTGACGAGCACGATCATATAACACACGCAAGTTTGCTTGACGCTGCTTGCCAGCAGGAAGGCCGCCTACAAAGTCATAATAGCCTGTTTCACGATACACTTTCCAAATTAAATCAGAGAGCGACTGCTGGCGAGCGAATTCACGCCAAACTTGCAAATGTTCATAAAACCATAACACCTTCTCATGCAATTCCTTCTCTTCTTCTAGCGGCGCACCTTGTAAGAAAGAACGCATCACTTCATAAAACGAACCTTTCTTCTCGTAAGTACGTAACATCGCAAGCTCTTCGTCTGTTAATCCAACAATAGGTGAACGAAGAACAGCCGCTAACGGAATGTCTTGCGCCGGATTATCAATCACACGAAATAGATTCATCATAATATTGACTTCCGTCGCTTCAAAATATCCAGTCGAAAGCTCTGCATAAACAGGAATACCTTGTTGTTTCAGCTCTTCCATAATTTGCGGCGCCCATGGCATAGAGCGCAGTAAAATAACAAAATCACGGTAAGTAACTGGGCGCATGCCATTTGTTTTTCGGTCATACACTTCATAACCAGAATCGACCATTGCCTTTATTCTTTGTGCAATAAGGCGTGCTTCTAATTGCGCCTTTTCTAATTCCACCCCTTCCTCTTCATCCACCGCTTCGCTATCAGATTGATGAATAAATAACAGCTCAGCTGAGGTATCCGTTCCTTCTGGATAACTCGCTCCAAGCTTCAACTCAGCGTCTTCATCATAATCAATTTCTCCGACAGCTTCGCCCATAATTTGTTTAAAAATAAAGTTTGTCCCTGCTAGGACTTCATGACGACTGCGGAAGTTTTTTGCTAAATCAATTTTCATGCCGCCATCTATACCTTCAGATGTAAAACGTCTATATTTCCCTAAAAATAGCCCTGGTTCCGCTAAACGGAAGCGATAAATACTTTGTTTCACATCGCCCACCATAAATAAATTTCCGTCTTGTTCAGAGTCTTTTGTTACTAGTTTAATAATGGATTCTTGTACAAAGTTTGTGTCTTGATACTCATCGACAAGCACTTCTGCAAATTTATTGCGATATTGCCATGCAACTGGTGATGGGCGCATTTCTCCCTCACTCGAACGTTCACTTAAGATTTGCAAGCAAAAATGCTCTAAATCTGTAAAATCAACCATTCCTTTATCACGCTTAATCGCTTGGAATTGTTCTGTAAATACTTTTACAAGATCAACAAGCTTTTGCAGTACGGGATGCATATCTTGAAAATCACGTAAAAAGCTTTCTGGACTTCTGCTAAACAGTTCTTCCTGTAATTTCTTTACTTCATCCTTCGCTTTATTACGTAAAGAATCGACTTGTTTCACAATCTCTTCATTATAATCACTCTTCTTAATACGCTTTAACGTTTCCCAAGAGGCATTTTGCATCGCTTCGTATGTGCTTGTCCAAGATTCATTCGCTGCCCCGGACAAGTTCTCAATTAAAAGAAGATCAGCTTGCAGCGTTTCAACGCGTGGTGCTGGACCATCTGGTAACATCGCAAGTTCGATTGCTTTTTCTACATATTGCTTTGCTGTTTGCAGCTGAGTCTTTACATCCTCTAATAAATACGAGGCATACATAAGATCTTCAATTGTTTTTCCTTCTACATCATAGGCTTCAACTAATTTATCAAGCCAACCGTTTGGATCTGGATGTGCTCTAGATTCTGTATGGAGTGCTAAAATCATACGCTGCAGGTCATCATCACTACGGTCGCTCGTATAACGATCAACAAGTTCAAAAAACACCTCATTCTGCTGCATACCGTACTCTGCTTCTAATATGTCATCCAGTACTTCTTCTTTTAATAATTCATTCTCCGTTTCATTCGCAATGCGAAAGCGCGGATCAATATCGAGCATATAATAATACGTTCGAATCACTTGTAAGCAGAAAGAATGAATTGTTGAAATGGATGCTCGGTTAAGCAGACTGAGCTGCTTTCGGATATGCGGCGAAGCTGGATCATCGATTAATACTTTTTCTAACGCTTCCCCAATTCGATTTTTCATCTCTTGTGCCGCTGCATTTGTAAATGTCACAACAAGTAAACGATCGACATCAATTGGATTGTCCTCCCGAATCATTTTACGAATAATCCGTTCAACAAGTACCGCCGTTTTTCCCGACCCAGCTGCAGCTGCTACTAAAATATCGCGTCCATCAGCAACGATCGCTTTCCACTGATCATCGGTCCACTGACTTCCTTCCGGTTTTGCTGGCCAAGTTTGTATCATGACTGGGTCTCCTCTCTCATCTTCTCTAACGCTTCACTATCTTTCATATCTTGTAATGCTCTGTATTTATTATCTTCTAACGACTCATCAAATTGACAAACCGAGCGGAAATTACAGAACGTACATGCTGTTTTATTTCCCATTTTATACGGTGCAATATCGATGACACCTTCTGTAATATCTGTCCCGATGTTTTCAAATGTACGATGTACGTATTGTTGCAGCACATTAAATTCTTGTTCACTTGCGATATCAGAACGTGCACTAAAGCTGCCATCTTTTTTCAGGCCAGCTGAAATAATATTAGAGCTTCCTGATGTTAATGTGTTATCCATTAACCGAACAACATCAGCATCTCCAAGGACAAGCCCTTTCATTTTAAATTTCTTTAAAATCTCTTGTTCAATTTCAATGTCTGATACATCGCCTTTCATTTCAACAATTGGATTATGAATATGGAAATAAAGTACTCCAGCAGGATTTGCAGTTCCGCCTTGTTTCATCCATTTGCCTGCGTTTGTTGTGACAACATCTAAATACGTAAGCATCTGCAGAGCTAAGCCGTAATATACTTCCGTTAAATCTAGTTTTTTCGCGCTTGATTTATAATCAATAATACGTAAAAACGTTCCGGTTTCATCTTCTGCTTTATCAACGCGGTCAATTCGCCCGACTACTTCCATTTTCACACCATTTGGCAGTTCAAAATTTATAGGCGGCAATGAATTTGTTCCGCCCATCCCAAATCCGACTTCTAAATCAACAGGTACAAACCCGCTTGACTTTGCATGCTCTCTTAACACAAGTGAAGTACGGAAAATAATTTGCTGCAATTTATGTTTTAAATAATGATGACGATTCGAGCTTAATAGTATTTGACGCTGCAGAAGCGGTGCAAGTTCTTCAATGACTGTGACAGAAAGATATTCACACTCTTTTACTGTTAAATCGGCCCAAGTACGTTTTTCTTTCAATAGTTTATCGGCAATTTTTTTCAAAGCTGCATGGAACAGTTCGCCGATATCTGGTGCATCTAATTTGAAAATATCACGTTCTTTCAAAGATAATCCATGCTGCGCAAAATGAGCATACGAGCAGCGATTAAAGAGTTCCATACGCGATACACTGCCTCTAATTTTGTCACCATATAACTCCCGGCTTACAGCATCACTTAATTTACGCGCCCGATTTCGATAAAATAAACTTGATAACACACGGCTGCTCTTCTGTTTCCATTCTGGCGACGTAACATAAAAATTGTATACATCCCACCAAAAAGAAAGATTGCCTTCAAAACCGTAACGTTTCCAGTTTTGCAATTGCTGCGTTAAATAGGAAAGTGTCACTTCTGGCGTTGCCACATATGAAATTTGCTCAAGCGATGACAGATCATTTACATCATTCGTTATAAATATTTCGCCTGCTGAAGGAAACATTCTTTTCATCTTCTTTATGAAGCTAGATGCTAGTAACGTTTTCCCTTCTTCATCTGCAAGCGGACAAGAAATATATAACTTCTCCGATGCTCTAGTAACGGCTTGATAAATGACAAATTGTTCATCTAATAACTTTTGGCGTGCTGTTGGTGCAAGTTCTATTCCAGCTGAAACAAGTACTTCTCGTTCTTCATCAGATAATACCCCATCATCTGATGGCGCCGCTGGAATAATCCCTTCATTTGCTCCAATCACAAATGCTGCCCTGATGTTAGAAAGACGAGAACGGTCAATGTTTGCAATTAAAACTTGATCTAACGACGGCGGAATATTAGCAAACTGGAGTGATTCTAGCCCTGTCGTCATAACATTTACAAACATAGAAAGAGACATTTTCTCTTCTCCGAGCATTTCAACGCACGTATCCAGAAGCGTAATTACTTGTTCCCATACTTGATCATGATCGTTCGCAAATAAGAAGTTTCCTTCTTCTTCGGCTCGCAAACGTAAATCTTCTAATTTTTTCGGAACGTCTAGTTCTTCTAAAAATAAATAGACTGCTTCGCACATGCTCATTGTCGCCCTTGCTCGTTTTAATCGCTTTTGCAAACGAATGATAGGTGTGCGAACAATCTCACGAAGACGATTAATCTTTTCTTCCATTTCTCGTTCGCTGTCTGTTTGGCCACCATGTACACCATCTAATGAGCGGTAACGACGATATGTCCATGGTTCTTCCGAGGTCCATCGTTTCCCTTGTACCCCATATGCTAAACAGTAGTTTTCAAATTCGTCCATTTCATCACGTATTCTCGCTTTATTCACATCTAACGGGTACAACAGTTCGGTTTTTACACAGCGAAATACCGCATCGTAACGCCAATTTCCACTAATGACTTCTAAGGCTGAACGAATTAGCTCAATTAATGGATGATGAAGCATCGGGCGTTTTTCATCAATAAAGAATGGGATATTATAATCAACAAACAACGTCTTAATCATATCGTAATAGCTTTCACCATTGCGAAGTAGAACAGATATGTCACGATAACGATATCCTTCCTCTGCTACTAACCTACGAATTTCGCGCGCAACGCCTTCCACCTCTGCCCGCAAATTAGCCGCAGAATATAGCGTAATCTGTGATTCTCCTTGAAACTCTGCATACGGACGAGAATCATAATGCGCTTCTAAATGCGCAAGTGCCCTTGACACAAAGCGCGGTTGTTCTCTCATTATAATTGTATTTTCAATAATGATTTTCTCTTCCCTAGCTACTTGCTTTACTTTTTCATATGTTATAAGCGTCTGGTAAAACAAATCTAGCTCATTTGCTGGCTGTGATAACGTTTGTTCATCAAGCGTTAATGCAATTGTCATTCTTGCCCCGCATCTTAATAGTTGCCTTACAATTTCTAACTCTTGCGGTGAAAATGTATGAAATCCATCAATATAAATGATGCTATCTTTCACATACTCTGAATGCGGAAGTTTTTCAAATAAAAGCTGCATGTAATCTTCAGAATCTAAGTATTTTCCAATTAACGCTCGCTCAAAATCATCATATAGAAGCTGCAAATCATACATTTTATTTGCTAGCAATTTCTGTTCATTTCCGCTGCTATGAGCGTCTAACTCTTGCCACATTGCATACACATTTGACGGCGTTAAATTGTAGCGTTTAAATTCAGTAATCATACTGCCAAGCTGTTCAAAAAATCCGTTTTGCTCCGCTGCTTTTTGGAAGACATATAACTCTTCTTTACGCGCCTCCACAATTTTACGAAGCAACATATGCACACCAGATTCATCAATATGAAGGCGGCTTGCTCCTCCCACTTCCTGAAGAACCTTCCACGCTAAACGTGAGAAACTAAACACTTGCGCACGAATGGAGCCGCTCACGTCCCCATTAATTAATGCTTGCTGCGTTTGGAATGTCATCTGTTCTGGCACAAGATATAAAATGGTTTCACCTTTTGGACGATGCTGCAAATCCTGTTGTACTTCTTGCAAGCACTGTGTACTCTTTCCACTTCCAGCTCGTCCTATAATAAATCGAAGTGACATGTAAACCCGCCTTTCTGTAAATGAAACTCTGTCAATCAAGATATATCCGAAAAAGAAGGTAATCCGAAATTTCGAATTACCCCTTAGAGAAATTTGTTTGTACTTCATTGATTGGCCAGTAGCGCAAATCAACTTTTCCTACAACTTGTTCTATTTTTACAAATCCGAAGTAACGACTATCCCAGCTTCCTAGACGATTATCTCCAAGCACAAAGATAAATCCTTTCGGAACAACTTTTTCGTCTGTTAACTCTTCTAGAGTAAAATCTCCTGTTAGCTGCCGTCCATGAGTTTGCTTTTTATATACATCTAAATACGGTTCTTCAATAAATTTCCCGTTAATATATAGTTTATCATGTTTGTATGAAATTTTGTCCCCTGGCAGACCAATAATTCGCTTCACATAATCTTCCTGTTTATTTGCATGAAAGACAACAACATCAAAACGGTTTAACTCACTAAACTGATAACCAACTTTGTTTACAATCAGCATGTTACCATCTTGAAGTGTAGGCATCATCGATTTTCCTTCCACAACATACGTTGCAAAGAAAAAAGTGCGGAAAAATACAGCTAATAAAATACCAATAAAAATGGTTCTCATCCACTCTTTGCTTTCGTTTTTCCACTTTCGCATCATCATGCCACTTCCCTTCAGCTTTTATCCGGCACTAACGGACAGTACCTCACCTCAAAATTCAGTGAAAACAAAGAACATAGGTGGGGGATCACTCCCCATAAGAGCCCGATTGATGAGAGCTTTCTATCAATAGAGCACGAAGCCCCCACTGATAAAAGTCTCACCTTATATAACAGGGATGCACTCACTTGTGAAGTCTAGTCTCTACTTAATTCAAGTTTTACTTCAATTTTCTTTCCGACATACCATAAAATAAAAATGACACCTAATACGATAGCTGTTTTTACTGGCTTATACATAAAAGATGCAAGGTCATAACCAATGTAACTTAACACGAAAATCATCACAAGTTTACCAAGTGAAAGTGCTAAAACAAATTGCCGCTTACTAATACGCGACAAACCTGCTACAACATTGATAAGTGCTGATGGTGTAAACGGAAAACAAAATAAAAGAAAAATAGGTGCAAATCCTTTTCGTTCAATCCACGCCATCGCACTGCGTACTCGCGAATGCTTATTTACAAAAGCAAAAAAACGACTTCTTCCAAAACGACGAATGATAAAAAACACTAGCAATGCTCCTATACATGAACCGAGCCATGAATAAAAAAATCCAAGCCATAATCCAAAAGCAACTGCATTCGCCATAACAAATAAAAAGAGCGGCAAAATTGGAATAAACGCTTCAATCATCGGAAGGCCAATTCCAATTAACGGACCAAATGCCTGATAGCTTTCTAACAAGCGCTCCATATTTTCTATTGTGAAATATTCTTTGATTGTTTGAAAATCCATTCTACTATGTACCCCTTTACCTCGCTCTAACGGGCTTCTGAATAGAGAAGATATTAGATTTCCTGTAAGAGCCCGATTGGTGCGAACTTTTCATCAATGAAAAAAACATTTCTTAATAGAAGCTTCATTTTTATCTTTTCCTGTTATTACTTTACCATTATTAAACAACAAGGGGAAATAGCATATATGACAACTAGATATATATTTATTTTCCATATTTTCAAGAAAAAATCCTGTTTCAAATAACTAAAAAAGGATGGCAAATGCCATCCTTTTTTACACTATGATCTATAAGATTATAGTTTTACAACGTTTTTAGCTTGAGGTCCACGGTTACCGTCTTCTACTTCAAAGCTAACTTTTTCGCCTTCTTCTAAAGATTTGAAACCTTCAGTTGTGATAGCAGAGAAATGTACGAATACATCGTTTTCGCCTGGAACTTCGATGAAACCGAAACCTTTTTCATTGTTAAACCATTTTACTTGACCTGTTTTCATAATAACTTCCTCCTAGGAAATAAATATATTTTGTAGTTTTCACAACATAAAAAAAGAATCCACACATTATCAAATGCGAAACAGAACACATACACAATTTCCTCGCTAGTTTCACGGCACTTGATAATATATGGATTGCTTGATTTAGGTATTCAACTATACATTTACTATACCACATAAAAAAAGAATATACAACATAATTTACAAGAACAAGAAAATATAAAGTAAAACTTCCATCAGTGGGGATTTTCTTCACCCCCTCACTGATGGAAAGCCCGCCCAATCGGCGCAGGCCAGCAGTTATCCTCCACTTATCTTCTGTAGAAAAGCGGAAGCGGCTCGCCCAAAATCGCAGGACGCCCGCGAATAGCAGGATAAAAACTCTCATTATCATTAAAATGTTTCCTATGTAGGAATAAGAAAAAGGACTATTTTCCTTTTTCTTATTCCCTATATAATCAATCTTCTTTTTTCAACAGATACATTTTCTCATATGCTGGTTTTAACTCTAAAACCTCATTTTGATTAACCAGTAAAAATTTCGGCTCTGCTTGTTTTCTTTTTCTATCTTCAAATTCTGCACGCAGCTGTGCAGTTCTGTTTCTCTGATTTTCAAAGCTGTTTTTAGATACTTCTAGTTTAATTGTCTGACCATTTATGAATTCAATGAGAATATTTCCATGTGGAAGTTTTGTCACACTTTCAATATGAAAATGAGATAACCAGGCACATTCTTTGCGAGAATAAGAAAACGTGGGGAAAAAATAAATATGGTCTGTAGGACTAATTGCAATTGGTGCTTTATGCGTAAAACCTGTGTACTCTTTCGTGCCGTCTTTCCGCCCGCCAAAGCTAGCTCCATATTGACGACAGCTTTGCTCCACAATCTCAAGTGGTTTTTGATACACAAAAAACTCATCACTTTCTTCAATCACACGCGTCACAATTCGTTTATCTTTCAAAACAATTGGAAGTAGTGCAATCGTCTTTGAATTAATAATGTACTGTGAGGTATACTTTTCCGCTTCACTAGTCATCGTTCTTCTCTCCTTTTTCATTTTTAGATAATTTTTATGTAATTATCCACATGGATAATTGTACCATTTCAATTTAAGAATACTCGTCATTTTCATTTTTTTTACAATTTCTTATTATTAAATTAAAATTTCCTTTTATATATCTTTATAAATACTGAAACTAAATGGCATAATCTTCATGTATAAAATAACATTTTCTTATATAGAACTTTATTTTCTAATATCTAGAAATATTTGTAATATAAAAAGCCAGCCCGAAAGCTGACTCTTTCTTATCCCTCTATTCGTAGATAGGGAAATCCCTGACTGATAGAAGTTTCACTTTATCCCGCTATTCGCGGACAGTAAAACCCCACCTCAAGATTGATAGAAAAGCGAAGAAAATAAGTGGGAGATAACTGCTGGCATGCGCCCGATTGGTGAGAGCTAACCATCAGTGGAACCCCCTCACTGATGGAAGTTTCACTTTATTATCGCGTAAACTGCTCTTCTTCTGTAGATCCTTTTAATGCTGTTGTTGACGAAGTTCCACCCGTAATCACTTGTGCTACTTCATCAAAGTACCCTGTACCCACTTCGCGTTGATGACGCGTTGCAGAATAGCCGTATTCTTCCGCTGCAAATTCAGCTTGCTGCAACTCTGAGTAAGCAGCCATGCCTCGCTCTTTATACCCGCGCGCTAATTCAAACATGCCGTAGTTTAAAGCATGGAAGCCAGCAAGTGTTACAAATTGGAATTTATATCCGTAAGATGCAATTTCTTTTTGGAAGTTTGCAATTGTTTTATCATCTAATTTTTTCTTCCAGTTAAAGGACGGTGAACAGTTGTAAGCTAATAGTTTTCCAGGGAATTTTTCATGAATTGCTTCTGCAAAGCGTTTCGCATCATCTAAATTCGGCTCGGATGTTTCACACCATACAAGATCAGCATACGGTGCATACGCTAAGCCGCGCGCAATCGCTTGGTCAAGTCCAGCTTTCGTACGGAAGAATCCTTCCGGTGTTCTTTCCCCTGTAATAAACGGTTTATCAACAGGATCGATATCACTTGTAATTAGGTCAGCTGCATCTGCATCCGTTCTTGCGATAATTAGTGTTGGTACTCCCATTACATCTGCTGCAAGACGTGCTGATACTAAATTACGCACTGCCGTCTGTGTTGGTAGTAATACTTTTCCGCCTAAATGACCACATTTCTTTTCAGAAGAAAGTTGATCTTCAAAGTGAACACCAGACGCTCCTGCTTCAATCATCCCTTTCATAAGTTCAAATACATTAAGCTGTCCGCCAAAGCCAGCTTCTGCATCAGCAACAATTGGTACGAAATAATCAATATCACCGCTGCCTTCCATATGCTGAATTTGATCAGCACGCTGCAGCGTTTGATTAATACGCTTTACAACTGCCGGCACACTATTTGCTGGGTACAAGCTTTGGTCTGGATACATTTGACCCGCTACATTTGCATCTGCCGCTACTTGCCAGCCGCTTAAATAAATTGCTTTCAAACCTGCCTTTACTTGCTGCATTGCTTGATTCCCAGTTAATGCTCCCAGTGCATGAATATAATCTTCACTATGAAGAGAATCCCAAAGCTTTTTTGCACCGCGGTGTGCTAACGTATATTCAATATCAATCGATCCGCGCAAACGAATAACATCTTCTGCAGAATATGGGCGTGTAACTCCCTTCCAGCGTTTATCAAGCTCCCAGTTCTCTTGTAATTGCTGTACTCTTTCATTTACCATTTCTTCCATCCCCATTTCTTTATTATTTATCCGCTATTCGCGGGCAGTAAAACTCCAATAATGAAGACATCGCTTTATAAAATTTCATACCCTGGTAACGTTAAAAACGACTCAAATTCATCATCTCTAATAAGATTCATAAATAGTTTCGTAGCTTCTACAAATCGTCCTTTTTCAAAACGATCGCTGCCAATCTCTTGTTCTATTTTTGCTAACTCTTCTGCTTTGAACTGTTCTACTAGTGCAAACGTAATTTTTCTTCCATCCTCTAATTTTCCTTCCTCGTGACGAATCCATTGCCACACTTGTGCACGTGAAATTTCTGCTGTCGCTGCATCTTCCATTAAGTTATAAATTGGTGCTGCACCTCTGCCGCTTAGCCAAGATGCAATATATTGAATTCCAACGCTAATATTTGTACGAAGACCAGTTTCTGTAATCGTTCCCACCGGAACTTCTAATAAATCTTGTTCTGTTATACAAATTTCTTCTCGTTTTCGATATATTTGATTTGATGTTGTCATAATGCGATCAAATACTTCCATCGCTACAGGTACAAGTCCCGGATGGGCAACCCAAGTCCCATCATGTCCATCACACGCCTCACGCTCTTTATCAGCACGCACCTTCTCGAATGCTGCTTCATTCGCTGCTGAATCGCTCTTAATTGGAATTTGTGCTGCCATCCCGCCCATTGCCGGTGCATTACGGCGATGGCACGTTTGAATCACACGCAAACAATAAGCGCGCATAAACGGAACACTCATCGTTACCTGTGCTCGGTCCGGAAGTAGAAACTGTTTATGATTGCGGAAAGTTTTTAAGAAGCTAAAGATATAATCCCAACGTCCGCAATTTAACCCTGCCGAATGATCCCGCAATTCATATAAAATTTCATCCATCTCAAATGAAGCGTGAATCGTTTCCAATAATGCCGTTGCTTTAATCGTTCCATGCGGAATACCCATGTATTTTTGTGCAAATACGAACACATCATTCCATAGTCTTGCTTCTAAGTAACTTTCCATTTTCGGTAAGTAAAAGTATGGGCCGCTTCCTTTTTTAATTAACGTCTTTGCATTATGAAAAAAGAACAACCCAAAATCTAATAAACTACCTGATATTTCTTCACTATCTACTAACATATGCTTTTCTTGTAAGTGCCAACCACGAGGGCGCACCATTAAAACAGCTGTTTGTTCATTGAGACGATATTCTTTCCCATTTGCATTGTTATATGAAATCGTTCCCTTAATTGCATCTCTTAAATTTATTTGTCCTTCAATTGCATTTTGCCATGTCGGTGCATTTGAATCTTCAAAGTCTGCCATAAAGACACGCGCTCCTGAATTCAAGGCATTGATAATCATCTTGCGATCAACTGGCCCTGTAATTTCTACGCGTCGGTCTTGCAAGTCATTCGGAATCGATGCAATCGTCCAATCACCCGCTCGAACATGTGCAGTTTCCTCTAAAAAGTGTAATAACTCTCCTGCATCAATTCTCTTTTGTTTTTCTACTCGTTTCTGAAGTAATTCTTTACGGCGCTCGTTAAAATTCTCATGCAACTCTTTTATAAATGTGAGTGCTTCTGGTGTCAAAATCTCCAAATACGCCGGTAATACTTCTCCAACGAGTGTGACCCGCGAAGTTTGTGTCGACATATTAGCATCTCCTTCTTTCCAAACTGTTTTATAACAGATTTGATTTTATGTTTATATTATATAACAAAAAACCAGAAAGGGAAGGAATTTTTTGAATATTTTAACAACATCTAAAAATTGGTTTATCCTTACTTATCACATTACTTAATAATAAAATATAGAAATTATTTCAGTGTACATAAAAAGCATAGAGTGTTGTACTTTTACTGAAAGGCAAGAGAAACAAAGTTTGAGGCTTAAATTAACAGGAAAGACATGTTGTTTAACAATTATAAGAAAATGAAAGAGGAGTGGGAAATCCACCCTGTGATAACGTGCTCATTCATACGTGCAAACTATTAATATCCGAAAATATCTATTTCAGCTGCTGAAGCATATCCATTTTTTCCGTTCGTTACTTCTATTTTTACATATTTCGCAGAAACAGGTTCGAATGTTGCAAACTCTTTTCCGCCAGTACTTTTCCATGTTCCAGACGATACCTTTTGATAGTTAGAGCCATCCATGCTTGTATAAATGTTGTATCCTAAAATACGACCATTCTCTGACCAATCTTGTCTTGGAAGACATGATATTAGGGTAATAATACTGAACCAAGAATCAATGGAGCAGGCTTATATTAGGGGAAGGAAATGGAAGATTTTTACCTTAGGTAAAATAATTTGGTGACAAAAGCAGGAGTATCTCCTGCCTTTACTGTATGTCATAAATTCACAAAATAGTTTGAATAATATTAAATTTTTGGTATAATAGAAAAAAGGTTAAGGAGCTGATTTCCTATGAAAAAGCATTTACTTAATATACCATCACAATGTGAAGTAAACGTCATGGATTCTCTATTTGCTGAAATGGTTTTAGACAAAGCCATTCATGATTTCCGAAAAGAGCAAATCCAAAAGGAAATCGACCGATCACTACAAAATCGAAACAAGGAAGAATTCCTACGATTAACAGAGGAATTAAAAAGTATTTCTTAAAACTAATGTATGTCTATCAGTATGATTTTAAGATAAAATGGATAAAACCATAACAGGAAAGGGAAGAAGTGTTTTTACTTCTTCCCTTTCTATTTAATTAGAGGAAATCTACATTCATATTCTGGTTATGCTAATTTCATTTTTTCTTGAATAATCGATTCTTCTATCAAGACAATTTCTTTTCGATAAAACATGTGACTTCCTTCCATTACATATCTTTCTTCTAAATCAATTCTCCTTGAAAATGAGTGAAATTATGTTGGTATTAAACAGAATATACGTTCTATTCTAAGGTGACTAATAAATCAATGTGAATTTACATTCCTTTTCACCCACCACCATGTGGTGATAAACAGTTAAAATGTCGTGATAAAATGAAGAAAAAACCATAAAAAATAGGCGTATCAAGCAACGTGTTGATACGCCTTAAAACTATATTACGAAACAACATGTGTCGTCGTTTTGTAATACTTACATTTCTGTCATTATGTTAGATTCAGTATTACATATATACCCTATGCTTTTTAAATATTCTATGAATTTTTCTTTCCTCTCATGTTTTGGAGCAGAAACTTATCTGTCTTCTTTCCAATGACCTTTATTTTCTTGTTTATTCTCTTTTTCCTCTTGTTTATGCTCTTTTTCTTGTTGTTTATATTCTTTTTTATACTGTTTTTCTTGTTGTTTATATTCTTTTTTATAATGTTTTTCTTCTTGTTTGTATTCTTTTTTATACTGTTTTTCTTCTTGTTTATACTCTTTATTGTTGTTTTCTTCTTGATGCCCATTATTGCTTTTTGGTTGCTGGTATTGCTGCGGCTGCTGTTCTTGGGATTGCTTTTGTTCGTTTTTCTTTTGCTCCCCGTATCTTTCTTCCTTTACAGAAGACGAATTCGATGATGAATCCGGTGATGACTCTGGTTGCGAATGTATCTCCGGAGGATGTTCCTCCTGATTATACGACGGTGCAGGAGGAACAAGCGATTTCTTCTTCTCGTTCTCTTGCTTTATATAAACACCTATGCCGATCCCTTTTTTCTGAGCATTCTCCCGCACTTGCATCGTACTTTCTTGATATACGACTGGAACATGTTGTGCATCATACTCACTCTTTAACCCTTGCATAGCCTTCTGCAACTGCGGCTCTAGCGATTTTTCCTTGGCAACAGACGTTAACATAACTTGCTTGTCATTCGTTAAGTATCCATCCTCTTTACTTTGCTTTACAATGGTACGCACTACGTCCTGCAAAGATTGATTTTTCCATCGTTTCATTTCTTTTAAAATGCGTTTTCCATCATCATTACAAGCTCGCAAGTCTATAACACGAAGATCCTTTGTCACACTCGCCTCTAAGCTTGGATTAATATCAACAGAAACGTAAGCGAGTGCTTTTTCTTCTGGTTGGTTGAATAAAAACAGAAACACACATAGAACACAAGAAACTAGCAGCGATACAGGCTTTAAGAAAGAAGGGATTGAAAAACGCGATACTCTTTGTTCTTGTTCGTTAAACGAGACTTCCTCTCCAATCATATAAGAGCGCGATGTTCTTTTACACGTGATAAACTCTCCATCTTGCGTTAAAACAACTACGTTGCGTTTTCGTATATCCATCACAATCCCTTTATTCATCATTCTTCCCCTCTCTTATATAATCAAGAATGTATGTATAGTTGTTTACAAAGATAATACACATTGCAATAATGTATTTTCTATGCCTCTCCAATGTTTTCCGGCTCGCTCTAACGCGCGGTTCAATTTGTTTAAGCGGTAATTTCCTCTTTCGGAACAACTCTTCTATCATTTCCTCTTCTTTTATGATAATCTTTGCAATTTCTATTAAGTGCTCACGCGTATCACGATGCTTGGGTGATTCCTTAGCAAGCTCAATAAACGTGATTTTAAACTCAGCTAGCACACCTTGAAAATGAAGAATTTCTTCCTTACGGTTACTATTTTCCATCTCTTTCATATACTCCGTAAGCGATGCCTGCATTTCTACCATTTCCTCTTGCTGGTCTTCTTTTAAAAAGACGAGATTATGCCTAGACTCCTTGCGGATATAGTCAATTACATCTCTTTTTATAAGAAGCTCAGCAAACGCAAAAAAAGATTTTCCTTTTTTATATGAATATTGTTCAATTGCTTGATTAAACGCAAACAATCCAATGCTATATTCATCATCCTGCTCCGTAATATACCTGCGGCAGACAGACGAGATTGATTTTCGAATAAAAGGTCTATACTGTGCGATAAAAGCTTCCTTATCTCCTGCGTTGTTTTGTATATCAAATACTATATCTTCTATCGCCGGCTTTTTTATGATTTTCATCACTAAACTTAACACTAGTAATCCCCCTCCCCCCTTTTGCCGCAAATGGCAAAATGGTCACTAAAGAAGTGACCATTATACCACATTTTCTTACTGCTTTTCTTTGTGCTTGTCTTCTTGCTTGTCGTGACCAACCTTTTTACCGTTGTCTTGATGATCATTATTTCCTTGATGATCATCCTTTTTGTTTGATTGCTCATGCTTCTCATGGGAAACAGCCGGTTTATGTGCTGGTTGTGCCGGTTGTGCTGCGTGCGCTGGCTGTGCCGGTTGTGCTGGCTGTGCCGGTTGTGCTGCTTGTTCTGATTGCGCTGCTTGTTCTGGTTGTGTTGCTTGTTCTGGCTGTGTCGGTTGTGCCGGTTGTGCTGGTTGTGCCGGTTGTGCTGGTTGTGCTGGTTGTGCTGGTTGTGCTGGTTGTGCTGGTTGTGCTGGTTGTGCTGGTTGTGCTGGTTGTGCTGGTTGTGCTGGTTGTGCTGGTTGTGCTGGTTGTGCTGGTTGTGCTGGTTGTGCTGGTTGTGCTGGTTGTGCTGGCGTTACTTCTGTATTTTGATCTGCTTTCTTGCTTTCTTTTGCAATAGCAGTTGCTTGTTTTTCTTGCGCTTTCTCTATTTTAGCTGCAATCTTTGAAAAACTTTTCTCCAGATTTTTAGTAATTGCTGCTTTTGCTTTCGGATTTTTCACTTTATCAAGCACTTTTGCTAATGCTTCGATGTTGTTTCCAATATGTACTTTTACTTTTTCCGTCTCGCTTTTTTCTTTGTTAGCAGGTTTTTTTGCTTCTTCTTTCTTTACATCAGTAGCTTTTTCTTCTGTTTTCTTTTCGTCAGTTGACTTTTCTGTTTCTTCTTTCTTTACATCAGCAGACTTCTCTGCTTCTGTTTTCTCTTTGTCAGCAGGCTTTTCTGTTTCTTCTTTCTTTACTTCAGTAGATTTCTCTGCTTCTGTTTTCTTTTCGTCAGTTGACTTTTCTGTTTCTTCTTTCTTTACTTCAGTAGACTTCTCTGCTTCTGTTTTCTCGTCTCCTGAAAGCTTATCTGCTTTTTCTAAGTCTTCCGCTGCTTTTTCTAATGTATCTTGTGTAAGATCATCTTTTCCCTTAGTGTTTAATACATCAGCTTCAGCAATTCGTTCCGCAGCTTGCTCAGACAATAACTTCGCCTTTGCTAAATCGTTTGTCGCAAGAGCCATTTTAATATCTTCCACCATCGTTTTCACAAAATAAAAGAAATCGCCTTGTACTAAAGATGGTTTTTCTGTTTCCGTTGTTTTTACCGCGTCTTTGTTTTCAGCATACGCTGCTGTCCCCATTAGAAACGGGCTGCATGCCATCATAGTTACCATAGAGCCTTTTAATAGTATCTTTTTCATGTTATTTTTCCTCCATTTGCTTTCTTCACTAATACATATTCGGAGGGAATGTAAATTTTATAGGGGTTAAAAAAATATTTTTTTATAAAAAACAATTATTTCAAACAGAAAAAGCTGACATTTCGTCAACTTTTTCATAGCTTCATATGTAAAAATACTCACAATCATTTTATGCCGTTTCATCCCACACCGACCAAGCAGCTTCGAACATATTTCCATCTAAATCCCAAAAATAAAAATACTTAGCTTCGTTATTTCCTAGTGTTACAATTTCTTCTACTCTTACATCTTTTTCTTGTAAAGCACGGTACGTCTTTTCAATGTTAAAACAGTTCATCGAAAAAATGGGAAACGGTAAATCATTTCGTACATATTGACCTGCTGGTTCATTTTCTGTTTCAAATAGTAAGAGCGCAACTTTCCGTAATCCTCCAAAGTGAAATACCGCTACTTCTGAATTTTTATATTCTTTTCGATCAACAAATTGTGCTTTTCGCTCTAGACCTAATACGCGTTCATACCATTTCACTGCTTTTTCAAGATTTCTTACCGGAACATAAACATGACCCACTCTACTAAATAAATCTTTTTCCATAAAACCTTCCTCTCTTTCTATTTTTCGTAATTTATATTCTCTGACCGAACGTTAGCTCCCTTTAAAAAGAACAAAAAAATTACTCTTTTAAGGAGTAATTTTTTCTACCATCCGTAAACTTCTAACTATATAAAATATCATTGTACTAAATAATACAATGAGAAATATAACAAGGGAAACAATAGAAAACCCAACTTCTCTTTGCATAGCAAATTGTGCATTTTCCCAAGTACTATATACGCCAAATATAATAATCTCAAGTTGTAACCACCCTAATAATGTACGCGAGTGAATATATAATCGCTGTTTTTGTTCTTCTGTAACATGAGGAGGGTAATTAAATAACTCAGGAAAACGAATTAAAACATGAAATAAGATATATAATCCTAGACCAATAATCGGATGAATAAAAATATTCCCTCTTCCGCCAAATCCATCCGCTTCTCCGTTAAATCCGAAATGAGTTGGAATCGTATGTGATAAAGATGACCAAATGAATCCAATATATACAAGCATCCCAACTATTCCAATAAGTGACAAACCATCTAGCCACCTTTCAAGATTTGTTTTCGCAACAATCTTTTTCATCCCTATCCCCCCTTACTCTTTTCATTTTACTATATTTTCCATAATTAAAAGAAGAATATCTTATTCTTATTTTTCATAAACAATCTTTATTTTTTTATAAACAGCATACAATGAGAATAAAAATAAAATAGAGGTGAAGACCATGCCCGCAATTGTTGACAGCATTATCATTTCAAATTGTAAGGGGAATGTAAATTTAGGTGACAAATACAATGTAACTCCTCTATTCCGAAATAAAGAATATCATGGTTCTGGATCATCAAATACAGCAAAAACATTAAAAGTTTTTAATGGGATTAGTACCGCAAATGTATTTGATAATGATCTAAGTGATCAAGATACAAAATTTACACTGTAACAAGAAAAGAACAAGTAGATTCTAATAGACATCTACTTGTTCTTTTCAAATTTTGGTCTTAATAAAATAAAACTTCCCTCACTGGGGTAATGCGTGACAAACAATTGCTGCTCTTAACAATTATTTCTTCTTATATTCCTCAAACGTATGAATTCTCTCAAAAATTGGCGGATGCGTATACAAGAAAAATTTCACCAAAGCCGGTGGATTCACTTGACTTAAACTCGTCTTTGATAAATATTGAAATGTTTTGACCCCCGACTGATTATCCTTCGTCATGTCTAATGCATATTGATCAGCCGCTCTCTCTTCAATGCGCGATACGTAATTTGTCGCAGGACTTACCGCAAAGGAAAGCATAGAAGATACAAGGAAAAATAGTGGTAAAACTGAGAAACTGGCTACTTTAGAAATATGCAGTGTATCTCCCCACTTACGAATACACGCTTGAATAATGCGGTAAATGAGATACATGCCAACGAAAGTTAAGACAATATAACTTCCAACACCCCAATATATATGCTTCATCACGTAATGACCCATTTCATGCGCCATAATAAATAATATCTCTTTATCTTTTAACTGCTCGAGCGTTGTATCCCATAAAACGATGCGAGAATTTGAACCAATCCCCGTTACATATGCATTTAACGCGTTTGTTTTCTCTGACATATTCACTTCATACACATGCTCCGCTGGAATCTTTGCTTTATCTGCTAATGTTAATATCTTTTTTTCGAGCTCCTTATTATGCAGCGTAGAAAAATGATTATATAGCGGATCAATAACGACCGGCTGAATGAACGTTAAAAAGATAGTAAATGGAACTGAAAGCGCCCAGCCATATAGCCACCAACGCTTCGGATATTTTTTAATCAGCCATAATAGCACAGAAACAACGAGAAACATAAGCAAAAAGTTTATCCAGAAATCCAGTACATGTTCCTTTATCCAATTTGCTGTTGATTGTGTAGAAATACCATAATCAACAGACACTTGGTGACTAATCCATTGCAACGGCAATGCTAGCGCTGTTGTCACTAACGATAAATAAAACAAGTAAATCGCAATTTGTAGTACCCGTACTTTCGTTGTCTCTTTCGCCCATTTTTCAAACCGCTTTGATACACCAAAAACAAGTACGAATAATAAAACAACCCATTGCAGCGGCGTCGCTAAGAAAAATAATAAATTTTTTACTCGAGAATAATCTTGGCTAAGCGTCAGCTCCCTTGCGTTCATAAATGTTGCTGGATCTGCACTCGTTCCTTTGTACATTTCTGGTACCATCTCATGATTCCATCCAAACAAGTACCAATATATAAATAAAGCAAATAGGGCATACAAAAAAAGTGTCCACCTTATAACTTTTCGCATATTTTTTCCTCCTCATCGCTGCCTGTCTATTATTATTGTAGTTCGTTCCTCAAAAAATAGAACAAGCTAATCCGATGAATTGTCATGTAATATTCACTCATCCCCCCTTACTTTTCAGATTTTTCTTATAAAATAAAATTGGGAGGGATTGGTATGAAAAAACTGTATATTACTTTTACGTTAGGACTTATTATTGCAATCGGTATTGGTATTTTTTATTTTACCAGTTACCAAAAAGCATCAGCAGAGATGCCAAAAGGAATTATCATGGAGGATGTAAATGGAACAGCGGTATCATTTGATATGCTGCCAAAAAAATTAAAATTAGTAGAGTTTATGTATACAAAATGTCCGGATATTTGTCCTGTTACAACATATAAAATGAAACATTTACGAGATGAACTTGTGAAAGAGAAAGTTTTCGGAACAAAAATCGAATTTATTACAATTACCATTGATCCGAAATATGATACGAAAGAAGTGCTAGAAAATTACTCCAAAACGTTTGATATGAAACAAACGAAAGGTTGGCATTTGCTGCGTGGTGATGAAGAAGAAACGAAACAACTAGCCGAATCTTTTAACTTCCGCTACCGTGATCCTGGAAGCGGTCTTTACATTCATACTTCAAATTCTTATCTACTAGATAAAAACAATCATTTAATCGAAGTATTTGGCATGGGAGAGCGAGGGTTTGATAGTAAGAAAGTATTGGAGAAAATTAAAGAGGCAATGTAAAAAAGTTTCCTAGCATCTAGGAAACTTTTTTTATGTGTACCTTTACTTTTTCTTTTGAACTGGCAGCCAAATCTCAAGTTGTACAAGATCGTGCTTATCAGCATGAGAGCGCTCATCGTATAATTCAAACTCGACAACGCCGGAATGCTCATAGCCAGAATGCGGGAACCACTCTGTAAAGATTGCATTCCACGTTTGCTGAATCGATGGTACCATTTCTTCCTCGGGAACTTTTGGTGTTGTAAATACAGCGTACGTTGCTTCAGGGAATGTGCGGCACGTCAACTCACTTGATACACCATCAAAGCTTGTTACTTCCATTCCAATAATATACGTAATCTCACCTGTTTCCAAATTAAAATCCGTACACATCCCTAACTCAACGAACTCATTCGTATGCTTACGGTTTGGAATGTTTTCCGACAAATTATTTTGCAAATAATGTTGCCACATCGCTGGAATATCTGTTAGATTTTTTCCGTCTTTACCCGTTGTCTTCATTTCATATCCAATTACTTGAAAAGCTGGCTTTGTTTCTATACGAAATTCCATTTTGATTCCCCCTAAATACGGATTAAATTTGCGCTGCATTACATTCACTTTGGAATATAACGGCGTTCGAATCTCTTGCTTTCGATATGCACTCGGCGTCATATGAAACAGCTTTTTGAAGGCGCGTGTGAACGTTTCATGAGATTGAAAGCCATGCTCTAATGCAATATCAAGAATTTTCTCCTCTGTATGAGAAAGCTGATAAGCTGCCCGGGCTAGCCTTCTCTTTCGTACATACTCCATCACAGAGTCTCCTACGAGTGCTTGAAACACGCGGTGGAAATGAAACTCCGAAAATCCTGCAACGCGAGCAAGATTCGCTAACGTTTGCTTTTCCATCACATCTTCTTCAATATAATCTATTACCTTTTGAATTTGTATTTCATAGCTTCCCATCTCTGTTCACCTGCCTTATATGTATTATGATAAAGGGAACTGGCGTTTCCTTCTTGATGTTTTTTGCTTTTATTATATGAAATTTTGTAACTTTTTTGAAATAAATTCGTTGTTATAGATGAGGAGTTTTTTATTGTTAAGTATGTATTAGTGGTTGGGATTGATATGATAAAACCTCTGTCAATAATTTAACAGAGGTTTTATCTTTCCTAATTTATTTTGCTCTCTTCTTTTTTAGGCTTCTAAATATAATCTCTAACGTTACTAATGAGATGAATCCTATAGATAGTTGTAAACCTGTAAAGAGAAGTTTATCATTTTGAGGAATGTCAGACGCACTCCACATCAATACAGGTGGAAAAAGTATACCAATGATTACAAGAATTCTCACTATCTTGCTCATTTTATTTTTCTCCTATCATATTTTTAGAAGCTATATTTCTTTTTTGAACTTATTTACATTTCTAATAACTTTTCACGTAATACTAACTCACTTTCATTCATATAACCTCTATGCATCTCCTCCACAATCCTATCATGATTAAAGCATAATACTTTTTCATCACCTAAATAACCAATAGGATAAGGAACACCTACATAGTCAAAATCACGTTTATCTGCTGAGACGACCATTCTTCCAATAATCATAATGATTGGTTCTACATCTTTGAGTTTAACTACTGAACCGATAGGTAATAGTTTCATTTTATATTCTCCCTCTGTTTTTTAAATTGGTTATTTCCCCCAACAGGCAGTATTCATAATACAATTTTATAAAAACAGCTGTAATAAGTCTCTTTTTTAACTGTTCTAAACATCTTCTCCATATGTTCTAAATTTCATAAATACGCCACTATAAAAATATTTCACCACTAAGTTAATAAATCATAGAGTTTTATTGTTTTTTCCTATTTTTATGTATCTAAATATATGTTCTAACAATATTATCAAAGTAAACCCCACAGATAATTGGATATCTGTAAAGATGATCTTTTCTTTTTGAAAAGCGGCGGGGATAATCCATATATCACCATAATAAGGATGAATATCCCAATAATGATAATGATTTTTAACGATTTTCTCATGTCTTGCTTTCTCTCATCTTATAGTAAAGCTTATTTATTCTTAATTTTATTAAATATCCATTCATACAATTTATTAGTACTAAGTGCGAATACTCCTAGAATAATAACAAAAATAATAAATAAAATCTTTTTAGGTAATTCATAGGGAGATATAATAGCAACTATAAGAAATATAGCAATTGCAACATATGTAATAATCTTCCCCGCCTTAAATGGCTCCATGTTATTTTTCCTCCTCTGGTTTTTCAAATTTAATAAAGCCGCCCAAACCGAAACCTTCTCCTGGTCCAACATATCCACCCGTTTCTCGTCCAAAACGAAGTTTGTAACCGAATGACCCTAAACCCAATTCTCCTGTTGCTATTACATCTTTATCTCCTATGAACGGAATAAATTCTGGAATATGAAAGAGATTTAACGCTACTTCGTACTTATTTGTAGTAAGCTCAGCTTCGGTTTTCAGTGTATATTGTTCCACACCAGATGCGAAATTTCCCTCGAAAAACTTTTGGGTAATTGTAATATCCTTCATAAAAACACCAATAGGAGTAAGAATAGGAGCTTGTATTTTATATGAATTCTCTAGAGCAGAGCCTTCTATTTTTCCACCAATAATATTCCCTGCAAATAAATCATCCTTGGCAGCGTCAAAAGAATAAGGGAGATTTATGTCTATTTTTCCAGATAAAGCCTTCATGTTAAACTCTCCATTTTCTCCGACACTATTTTTCACATCTGCTACAGTACCCTCTAAAGTTCCACCTACTCGATCTCCATCTTTCCATTCTGCTTTACCTTGTAAAAACTTCACATTTTTTTGAGAATTTAGTTTATCAGCTTTCCGCAGTTTATCAGCTTTCCGCGCTTTATCTTCTGTAATTTTTTGAATAGATGCCGTCCACCCCATATTCAACTCTTGCGTACTAAATGTACCGCTGGTGGCATTAAAACCTTTTCCACTTTGAACTTCCGCAAGACCTTGAGCGACGCTAGCGGCTAGTTGAAGTGCTGTATCATAATTATCACTAGATGTTTGATTGAATTCATACAGACGTTTTAGCAATTCTTCAAGCTTTCGTTTCATCGCATAATAAACCTGTAGCATCGCCTGCACACCTGGCATGTTTTCACTTATTGCTTCCAGCGCTGCTATCATTTGCTCAAGCTCTTTAATTTGTTTTAGTACTTTTTGTTCGATAACATCTGTCGAAGCGACTTGTGATTGAAAATTATTCGGAAAAGCATCGTTTTGGCGAATTAATTCTTCACACAAATAAATAATCCCTTGAGCTAAAGGACGAAAGGTTTGTGCAAAGAATGTTTTTGCACTATCATAAGTTTGTCCTTGCAAAACAGCATCGAATACAAAAGCATCAATTGAATTGATGACTTGTTCCATCCCTTGAATGATGGCAATACACATATCATTCATACTTTTTGTTTGGGTTTGTACTTCCCCTAGGTACATATCTAAACTCATGAATTCACTTCCCGTGCTAAGTTTTGCCTTTGATAATAAAGGTCGTTTTCTAGATCACTCAAGTTTTTTTTCTCTTTTAGCAACGTTTCTTTTTTGTCTTCCAATTCATAGGTGAGTTTTCGTTCGATTTGTTGTGCATCTTGACGCATATTGTGAAAGAAATGTCTCAGTTCTCTATCGTTGTGCCAAGTTTCTAAAATGCCGTCAAACAAACGGCAGCTTCGACCTTTCCATTCATAAAAATCTGCTTCCATTTGTTCTTGCCTTTGAATCGCGAGTTGATTTTGATGTTGTTCTTCGGATAGACTTCTTAATTTGTGATTCAGTTGATCAACCTGTTTTTCGAGACCTTGATTCATCTTTTCCCTCCTACTTTTTCGCGTTTGTGTAGGTTGCCATATCGGCTAAAGGATCTTTTCTGAAAGGAGCATGATTAAAATTCTTTTGAAGTTCGTTATCCATACGCTCAAACTCTTGGGCTGCAGAATGAATGTTGTTAACCCCTTGTTGAAAGGCAGCATAAAATTGCTTGGTTAAGTCTAAGGTTTGTTGATTGACTTCTTGTGCTTTGGAGTTAACAGACAATGTTGTACGTTCCGACTTGGTTATGGATTTATTTGTCGCATTTTGAATCGAATCAGAAGCCGTCCCCATTTGCGTAGCGATTTGTTCTGCCGTTTGAAAATTACTTTGAAATTGTCCCATCGCTTGCATCCTCTC
This sequence comes from Bacillus sp. S2(2024), assembly GCF_050474045.1. NCBI lineage: Bacteria > Bacillati > Bacillota > Bacilli > Caryophanales > Bacillaceae > Bacillus > Bacillus sp. S2(2024). Next base: position 755,069 of record NZ_JBFLUS010000003.1, on the reverse strand, counting down.
CATCTTTTGAATAAATCCTTGCAACTTATCCTTGGTAAATCCCTTCTCTAAGCGATTCAAAATATATTCGAGCTTAGGATTCACACTTATATTGACGGTTTGTTTTGCTTGTTATCCCAATTCATTGAGAGGCTATGTATTCTGTTTGATTATATAATTCTTTATATACCTAAGGTGTATTTTACATTTCTCACTGTCTTTACCTCCTGTTACAAACATGCAGGCCTTATCTTTCCTTGTATCATACCAACCCTTCTTTATATACCAATTAACATGTAAATTATACCATATTTGAATAATACTAGCTTGTGTAAATTTACATCATAATAAATCCAAAGATAGTAGATAGTCCAAAACAGAATAGGTACCAAGAATACATAATATCGTCTATCTGCTGAAAGATAATAAAGTAAGAACAGTGCAATGATAAGAGCCGGAACTAATAGTATAAAATACTTTTTTTTGTGCATTTTCTCACTCCCTCCAAACGAGTATTCCTTTATTTTCGAGCTTTCATTTTAATCAAATATCAATAGAATTATGTGCCATAGCTAATAGAAAAGAAAGCTGCCTATCAGCAGCTTTCCTCTTTATCTATTATAATTTCCCTAATTCACTACCAAGAAATTTCGCAATCTCTAACATACCGTATTTGCCAACAACTGCTTCAGCGTCAGCATTATAGTTTGTGTTCGTATTAATATCATAAGTGAAAATTTCACCATCAGCATTTCGAATGAACTCAATGCCAGCGATCGCTATATCGTTAGCAGCCAAAACTGCTTCATATTTTTGAATAATTGGGTCGTTAAATCCTTCAATGATTTGAAACTTCGGTTTTTCCGGAGCTTTCTCTCCAACTGGACAGAACAAATCGCCAATTTGACAAGCATCAGCTGGGCATAATTCAAAACCTTTTGATGTATCTACTTGTACGGCATACACAAACTTTCCGCCCACAAACTCGCAACGCGTAATATAAGGCTCAGGAGCTTGAATATATTCTTGAATCAGTGTAATACCATCTACTGGCTCTTCAAAAGCTGCACTTTCTACATAATCTTTTAAAGAAGCAACAGACTGGAACAGTTGAACCCCTAATCCTTTTCCAGCACGGTTATGCTTCGTAATAAATGGACGTCCTTCAAATTGAGCTGCCGCTTCTATAATATGCCCCTTCCCAACAGCCGCAATTGTCTTTGGTGTACGAATTCCTTGAGCGTTTAGTGCCATATATTGTGCAACTTTACTTACTTCAAGCTGCAATGCTCTGCTTCCGTTGAACACCTTTCGATTATGTCGTTCTAACCAAGCAAGTACAGCAGCAGTAAGCTCCGGTGCAAAACGGTGATCTCTCGTATGAGAAGAAGCGCTCATTCGGTTATAAAATACACCTTCTGGCGGAACAGCAGAAAGATCAACAATCCCTTCGTCTAAATGCCATTCTTCATATGGAAGTCCAAGTTCTTCCAACCTTTTTATAAGATGAGTTGTCCACTCTTTATTTTCATGAATAATGTGAATTTTCCCCACAAAAATACCCTCTTTCTAGATGTAATAGTTTCATTATACTATTTTTACTACTCAGCAAAATAATAATTTTGCGATAAAATTATAGCATAAATAAAAAACGAAAGATGACAAAGCATCTTTCGTTTTTTACTAAATGAATAGCTAATTTAAATCACAAAATCCTCTGGAACAAACACTTTCACTTCTTTCGGGCGCACATATACGACCTCGCCTGCCCGAACATGTAACTGTGCAAACTGCTCCTTGCCTACTTCCGCTTCTAAGTACTCTTCCGTTCCTAAACGCTGCAATTCAATATATACAACCGGACCGACTGCATGTATATATGTTACTCTTGCTTGAATTGCATCTTCACTTTGTTTTGTACGTTCAATAGACAACTGATGCGGACGCACATAGGCAATCGCATCTGTATCTGAAACATGCGTATGTTCCGGCGCCTCTAATTCAATAGATCCTAAATTCAGTTTTCCTTTATGAACACGACCATGAAATAAATTTACATTTCCAAGAAAGTCATATACAAATGGGCTAGCTGGATTATCATACACATCTTCTGGTGTCCCCATCTGTTCTATGCATCCTCCATTCATAACAACAATTCGATCGGCAACATCTAGCGCTTCCTCTTGGTCATGTGTAACAAACACACTTGTAATATGAAACTCATCATGTAATTTCCGGAGCCATCTCCGCAACTCTTTACGTACCTTTGCATCCAATGCACCAAACGGCTCATCTAGAAGCAAAATCTTTGGTTCAACTGCCAAAGCTCTTGCTAAGGCAACACGCTGCCTTTGACCACCTGATAATTGAGCGGGATAACGCGCCGCAAAACTATCCATCTTAACAAGTCTTAGTAACTCAAGAACCTTTTCTTCTATTTCTGCTGGAGACGGTCTTAATTTCTTTTTTCTTACTTTCAATCCAAAAGCCACATTTTCAAATACATTCATATGTTTAAAAAGAGCATAATGTTGAAACACAAAACCAACTTGTCGATTTTTCACATGAGTATGAGTTAAATCTTCCCCATCAAATAAGATTGACCCTTGATCTGCTTGTTCTAGCCCTGCAATAATTCGTAATAACGTCGTTTTCCCAGAACCAGATGGGCCTAACAGCGCAACGAGTTCCCCTTTCGGAATTTCTAAATTAATTTCCCGCAGAGCTTGAAACGTACCATATTGCTTCCATACATTATGAATTTGAATACTCACCCTATTCCATCTCCTTTCTTATCTATTAACGTCCTTTCCATTCAATCCAGTTCTTTATAATTAACGTAACAACCGCAAGCAGTGACATTAAAGAAGCAACGGCAAATGCAGCGGAAAATTGATATTCGTTATATAAAATTTCAATATGAAGCGGCATCGTATTCGTAACACCTCGCACATGTCCCGATACAACAGAAACGGCTCCAAATTCTCCAATCGCACGGGCATTACATAAAATTATGCCATATAGTAAACCCCATTTTATATTCGGCAGTGTAACGCGCAAAAACATTTTCCAGCCGCTTGCTCCTAGCGATAAAGCTGCCTCTTCTTCACTTGTACCTTGTGCCTCCATAACAGGAATTAATTCGCGGGCTACAAATGGGAATGTCACAAAAATAGTGGCAATTACAATACCAGGCACAGAAAAAATAAGCTTCACGCCATGCTCCATTAGCCATGCCCCTAGCTCACCGCGAGGCGTAAATAATAATACAAAAACTAACCCGGCAATAACCGGTGAAACAGCAAAGGGGAGTTCAATAAGCGATAAAAGAAGCTGTTTCCCTCTAAACCGAAATTTTGTAATAAGCCATGCTGCTGCCACACCAAATATCGTATTAAGCGGAACAACAATTAGAGCAACAATAATCGTTAGACGAATCGCAGAAAATGCTTCACTATCTGTAATTGCTGCAATGTACACATCTATTCCATGTTCAAATGCTTTCATGAAAATCGTAATTAACGGTAACAGAAGAAATAAAGATAAATATATAATTGTCACCGCAATCAAAATAATGCGGATTACTTTGGATTCTGCAATAGGTACAGGTGTCTGAACTGTTCTTTGTTTTATTGGTTTAAATAATGACGGTTCCATCCTTTCGTCCCCTTTCTATTCATTTCGCAATCCACGTTTTTGACTCCAGCCCTGAATGATATTAATAGTAAAAAGGAAGAAAAGAGAAACAATCAGCATAACAGCCGCCACGGCTGTCGCACCTGCATAATCATATTGCTCAAGTTTTGTCATAATCATCAGCGGAGCAATTTCTGTTTTGAACGGCATATTTCCGGCAATAAAGACAACAGATCCGTACTCCCCTAGCGCCCTTGAAAAAGCTAGCGAAAATCCTGCTAATAAAGCAGGGAAAATTTCTGGAAAAACAACCTTCCAAAATACTTGTAAACGTGCTGCTCCTAAACTGGCCGCTGCTTCTTCCACTTCCTTATCAATATTTTGTAATACAGGCTGAACCATGCGCACAACAAAGGGTAAGCCAATAAAAGTTAGGGCAACGATAATACCAAGTGGAGTAAAGGCTATTTTTATATGAAACACATCAAAAATTTTTCCAATCCAGCCGTTTTGAGAATACAAAGTAGTAAGCGTAATACCAGCAACAGCTGTTGGTAAAGCGAAAGGCAAATCAATTAATCCATCAAGCAGCCGTTTTCCCGGGAACGAGTAACGAACAAGTACCCAGGAAATTAATAGACCAAAACAAACATTTATAATCGCCGCTGCAAGTGAAGTTATAAAACTAATTTGATAAGCATGCAATACTCTTTCACTTGTGATAACTTGAAAGAATTTGCTCCATCCTAACTGAGAAGTTTGAATAAAAACGATAGATAATGGTATTAGGACAAACAAACTTACATATAACATCGTAAATCCAAGAGAAAGCCCAAATCCGGGTAAAATTTGCCGCTGCTTCCTACTCTTCTTCCTCACATTCTTTCACCTCATTGCGTCATCTATCTAAATCCATTTTAATGTTCCGACTCATAAGTTACTGCTATACAGCATGCAATATGATCGCTACTTGCTTGCTCCTTTTGTTTTAAACCTTGCATGTGGCAGGAAAAGGCCCCGACCGCTTCTATGCATGGCCAGATGCTCTCTTCCCCCTAAAAAGAAAGGGGTTCTTATGTCGGTTTTTAATTTGTATTTATATACTTCTATTATTTTTGATAGATTTTATCAAAGACACCCCCATCATTGAAATGCGTTTCTTGCGCTTTTTTCCACCCTCCAAACACTTCATCTACTGTAAACAATTGTACTTTCGGGAACTGTGATGCATATTTTTCAACTACCTTTTGATCTCGAGGACGGTAAAAGTTTTTTGCCGCAATCTCCTGTCCTTTCTCCGTATATAAATATTCGAGATATGCTTCCGCTACTTTACGTGTTCCCTTTTTATCAACCACTTTATCCACGACAGCCACTGGAGGTTCAGCAAGAATACTGATAGATGGTGTAACAATTTCAAACTTGTCTTTCCCCAGCTCTTTTTGTGATAGTAATGCCTCATTTTCCCAGGCGATAAGAACATCCCCAATCCCTTTCTCTACAAAGGTATTCGTTGCACCGCGCGCACCTGAGTCTAACACCGCTACATTTTTATATAGCTGACTTACAAATTCTTTTGCTTTTTCTTCACTATTGTTGTGCTTCTTTAATGCATATCCCCATGCCGCTAAATAGTTCCAGCGAGCTCCTCCTGATGTTTTTGGATTTGGTGTAACAACAGAAACCCCTTTCTTTGTTAAATCATCCCAATCTTTAATCCCTTTCGGATTTCCTTTTCGCACAAGAAATACGATAGTAGACGTGTATGGAGTTGAGTTATTAGAAAGACGTTTCTGCCAATCTTCAGATATCAGCTTCTTCTTGCTAATCGCGTCAATATCATATCCCAATGCCAGCGTCACAACATCTGCTTCTAGTCCATCAATGACTGAACGCGCTTGACTGCCTGAGCCTCCGTGAGATTGTTTCACGGTAACCGTCTCACCAGATTTTTCTTTCCAATACTTTGCAAAATCTTTGTTAAAATCTTGATACAATTCCCGAGTTGGATCATAAGATACATTTAAAAGTTCAATAGACTTTCCTGATTCCGATTTACTAGTAGATGTTGTCGAAGCACATCCTGATAACAGAAACAACGTCGATAACAAAACGCCCGCTCCCTTTGTAATTGATGTTTTCCCCCACAGCTTCATCTATGCCCCTCCTTGTTTTATACAATAGAAAAAAGGCACACAACCTTTTCACAAAGTGAACGTTGTGCGCCTTCAGTTTCTCTGATCAGCTTCTATTGTTTAACTTTTCAATTATTTCTCTTTATTCTAAATACACAATTCCTATATGTCAACTAAGAATTCAAACAATTATTAACAGAGTGATCTGAACAAACTCGAATGATTAACCTTACAAAAACGTAATGCGCATGTAATGAAATGCAATCGTTCTTTCTTTTTGTACTATGTTAAGAATTTTATACAGAGTTTAATTTGATTGAGAACACTTTGCAACAAACCTTATCCTTGATACAATTACTGTAAAAAATGAATTGTATGATTGGAGAGATAGATAATTAAAAAATTTTTAGTAGCTTTTCTTTATTCTTTAAGTAGCTTGATTATTTCAATGAATCTGTCAGGACTGATTATGTCTCCAAGTAAGATAGAGTGGCAGGATCTTTTAGGTTTTTCCATTCTACTAATAATTTATGGAGCACCCATCGTATTAACAGGCTGTATAATTGGTGAATTATTATATAGATACTTTATAATTCCTAAATCCCCATCTTTCAAACTAGCTTTAGTTATATATTCTCTATTAGGTAGTATAGTAATGTTATTAATTAAAATTTGTCTTGGTGGATTTCCCCCAAATATTAATGAATTATTCGATTTACAATTAATGATGTTTCCAACTATTTGTTCGATAGTTTTTTTATAAAAAGAAATACATACAAATAAAAAAACAGCAGCCCAAATACACCAAGCTGCTGCTTTTTCATTCCTCTTATACTTGCATCGCCTTCTCTTTTAACGCCCTTCTTAAAATCTTTCCTGTCGTATTTTTCGGAAGCTCCTCTAAAAACTCAATACTGCTTGGCACTTTATATTTTGCAAGATGCAACGAACAGTACGCCATAAGCTCTTCCACTGTAACAGCATTCGTTTTCGATACAACATATGCTTTCACTGCTTCACCTAAACTTTCATCTGGGACGCCGATTACAACAACTTCAGCAACAGCTTCATGCATATATAGCACTTCTTCTACTTCACGTGGGTAAACATTATAACCGCCAACAAGGACGATATCTTTTTTCCGGTCTACAATATAAAAGTAACCTTCTTCATCCATTTTTGCTAAGTCGCCTGTATACAGCCAGCCATCACGAATTGTTGCGGCTGTATCTTCCAGCGCTTTGTAATAGCCCTTCATTATGTTGGGGCCGCGAACGATTAATTCCCCAACTTCGCCAACTGGTACTTCCTCACCCATTTCATTTACAACTTTGTTTTCCACATTCTGAACATTCGTTCCAATTGAACCAGGCTTACGCGGACGATCAAGCGGATTGAAACAAGTGACAGGTGATGCTTCTGATAATCCATATCCTTCCGAAACAATAACATCATACCTTTTTTCAAAGTTTGTAAGAAGGGCAACAGGCATAGACGCACCGCCAGAAATACAAAAACGAAGCGTATGAACATCTTCTGCACTGGCGTCCTCATGCAAATATAAATAATTATACATTGTTGGTACTCCAGCGAATATAGTAGCCTCATATGTACGACAAATGCGAAATACTTCTTTCGGGCTAAACTTTGGCAGCATTAAAATCGTTGCCCCGTTTACAATTGGCGCATTAACAGCAACCGTTAAACAAAATACATGGAACATCGGAAGAGCTGCAATTACACGATCATGCTCTGAATACTGTAAATATGAAGCAACATCGCTTGCATTACTGTATAAGTTTTTGTGTGTTAACATTGCCCCTTTTGGCTTTCCTGTCGTTCCAGATGTATATAATATAACGGCAACATCTTCTTCTTGTATATCTGGACCTTGAAAAGCAAGATCTCCGCTCGCTACTAAATTCGTAAACGTTTTCATTTTTTCGGTTTCTTCATGAGTTGAATCTGCTGAGGTTTCACAAATGATGATATTCTCGATGGAAGGAAGTCTTGATGTAAGTGATTGCATAACTGGTAGAAGGATGTCGAGTGTGATGATTGCTTTAACGTCTCCATTTTGTAAAATGTAATATAGTTCATCTGGTGTATAAATCGGATTGACTGGAATAACGGTGGCTCCTGCACGCATTGCTCCGTATAAACCAATTAAAAAGTGCGGTGAATTCCCAACAATTAATGCAACATTGTCCCCTTTTCCAATCCCCATTTTTGCTAAACTACTAGAAAACTTCGTGACTAATACGTTAAATTGGTCATAAGAAACCGACTGATCCTGAAAAATATAAACCGGCTTATCCCCTTTCTTTTTCACCGTTTCGGCTAATCTTTGAACGAGATTCACAAAAACCCCACCTTTTATAAAATTTTAAAAATTCTAAATACATTATATTAAAAGAAAATTAAGGGCGCAAGTTACATTTCATTGAACATCTATATAAGAAACAGCCATATGTAAGATATGGCTGTTTTTAATATCATTAAAAGAATAAAGATAAGAAATCTTCTTTTGTTATATTACCAAAATAACGTGGCACTTCTACATCTGCTAGCGCCTCAGCAAATGCCTCCTTATCAAACACCTTACCTCTTAAACGCTCTTCAATGTCATGTACATCTTCAACACCAAAGAAGTCCCCGTAAATCTTACATTCAGAGACTACACCTTTCTGTACTTCTAACCGAACATCTACTTGTCCAACTGGGAAACGGTGTGAATGCTGCAAATTAAATTTTGGAGATTTTCCGTAGTTCCAATCCCAATTTCGATAACGTTCTTCTGAGATTTTATAGATTTTTTTCCAATCTTCTTCCGTTAATTCATATGTTGGAATTTCACTTTCGCCTTCAAAAATATTTTCTAAAAGGAGTTGTTTAAATTCTTCAATTGTAATTTTCTCATTTAAAAATTCTGTAATGTTTGCAACGCGACTGCGAATCGATTTAATTCCTTTTGATTGAATCTTATCCATCTTTACATTCAACGCAGATACAACATGGTCGATTTCAGAATCAAATAATAACGTACCGTGACTAAACATACGGCCTTTTGTCGCAAACTGGGCGTTACCAGAAATTTTTCTTCCTTCTGCTAAAATATCGTTACGGCCGCTTAATTCGGCGTTAATCCCTAATTTCCCAAGCGCTATTGTCACCGGTTCTGTAAACTTTTTAAAATTGTTAAAGCTATCTCCGTCATCTTTCGTAATAAAGCTAAAGTTTAAATTTCCTAAATCATGATACACAGCACCGCCTCCAGAAAGACGTCTTACAACGTGAATGCTCTTTTCACGCACATAATCCGCATTAATTTCTTCTACTGTGTTTTGATTCTTTCCAATAATGATAGATGGCTCATTAATATAAAACAGTAAATACGTTTCGTTAATATTTAAGTTTTTCACACAATATTCTTCAATTGCTAAGTTAATCGTTGGATCTGTAATTCCTTTATTATCAATAAATAACATCGTTTCACCTCAAGATTCCCAAACGTAACCGCTATGAGCAAGCACCGTGCGGCCGTTAAAAATTTGTTTTGCTTCCGCTACTAAATCAGATAGATTGCCTGCATGCGGCAAATGAGTTAAAAGCAGTTCTCCTACATTTGCTTGTTTTGCAATTTCTCCTGCTTCTGTACTATTCATATGCCCAGCTTTGGATCCATCTTGATGTGCATACATGTTACATTCACAAATAAATACATCTGCATTTTGTGCAAATGAAACAAACTTTGGCATGTAACTAGAATCTGCCGTATATACAACAGTTTTCTCACCTGCTGTAATTCGCATTGCAAAACATATAGCAGGATGCACTGTTTGTAAGAAAGAAATGGAAAATGGACCAATTTGTAATGTGTCCGCTGGGTTGTAAGGAACCCCTTTTGTATACGGTATATGTGTTAACGATGCAAACCCTTTTGCATCAAAGGTATGGCCATAAATCGGCAATTCTGGTAATACACCCTTTGTCATGCTTGTAATTAAGCGAGCATATTGAAGTACCCCAATATCAGCAACATGATCGTGATGATAATGTGATAACAGAACAGCATCTATATCGGAAGGCGTTATGTATTTTTGAAGCTGTGCTAGTACACCACTTCCACAGTCGATAAGTAAACGAAAGCCATCATGTTCAAATAAATATCCAGACGTTGCCTCTCCCGCTTCCGGAAAACCGCCCCAAAAGCCAACAACTGTCATTTTCATATGTATTCATCCTTTCTAATTCACTAATCATTGTTTTACATACCTTGTTTCACTTTCTATTCTACATTCTTAACTATAATGGATTTTCTACACATTTTCATTATTTTCAAATTTGTTATAAAACAGTTGTTGACTTTAATCATTTGTACTAATACAATAATAGTAACAAATCGAAATGGAGGGATTTACCATGATAGATCAACCAATGGAGTTCTTCAGAAACTTACCGGCAAAAACTTGTTCCCACTGCGGAAGAGAAATTGATGAGCAACACGAAGCGTATCACAACAAATGTGAAGATTGTACTCACGAAGAATAATAGATTGTAAATATAAAAAACCTAGCAGACATCGTCTACTAGGCTGGCATCATTGTACTTTTCACCGTTGACCCTTTCACCAAGAGCTCCAGTTCAAACTCGTACACTTCTTTATTTCGATAATTTTTCGTATGAATTTTATCCATCATCAGTTCAACAACTTTACGTGCCATGTCATCAATTGGCTGGTCAATAGTTGTAATACCTGAGTCTGTAATCTGTGATAAGAACTGATTATCAAAACCAACTACAGCTAAATCATCAGGAATGCTCCAGTTGTGTTTACTCGCCTCTGTGATAATTCCTGCTGCGACTTCATCTCCCCCTGCCAAAATAGCGGTAGGATTTTTTTTGTCTTGCAAAAGCTCATAGAACATATTTTTTCCATCCTCAACTGAGTAAGCGCTTTCAATGAAATCAAGCGACTCAACTTGTTTGCTTTTCTCTGTTACAGCACGCAAAAATCCCATTTTTCTCTGTTGATTTATCACCTTTGTCTCTTTCCCCCGACAAAAGACAAGATGACGATATCCTTGATCTAACACATGCTTCGCTGCTATGTAAGCTCCTTGTGCATGATCAAAGTTTACAGTTGGAATGTTTGCTTCTTCAATATATTCATTGCATAAAACAATCGGGCCATGCTGTAAATAAGGCTCAACATCCTCCCACGAATTTTCAAGTGAACATAAAATAATTCCATCTACTTGTTTCGTAGATAACAATTGTAAATACTCCATCTCTTTTTCTGGTAAATATCTTGTTTGACAAATAATCAGTTTATATTTATGATCTGAAGCGACAATTTCAATTGCCTCAATAAATTTACTGAAAAAAGGATCTGTCACGCGCGGAACTAAAACCGCGATCGTTTCTGTTTTTTGCTTACGAAGTCTTCTCGCCGCAGAATTCGGAACAAATCCAAGGTGTTTCATCGCTAATTGTACTCTCTTTTTCTTCTCTTCCGATACATACGGATGGTTATTAATTACCCGAGAAACCGTTGTTCTTGATAACCCCGCTAATTTCGCTACGTCCTCGATCGTCGACACGAAATTCTCCCCCTTTGAATGAAAACGTTTTCTTATTTAGAATTATATAGTATATAATTGGAAACTGCAAGACACCTCAGTGGAAAATTACTATATTGATATTGTAAAACTTAAAAACTAGTAAATTAATACTATAAACTGCAGGAAAAATCGCTCTATAGTTCGAATTCATTTTTGTGTTGTAACTATAGCTTATAAACCAAAAAGGGTGATATAGATGAATCGAACAGATCGTTTACTTTCCATTGTTATGGAATTACAGCGACAAAGAATCGTAACAGCAGACACTTTAGCAAAAAAATATGAAACTTGTAAGCGGACAATTTATCGAGATATGCAAGCACTATGTGAATCTGGTGTGCCCATTCTCTCTGTTCCAGGGCAGGGTTACTCTTTAATGGAAGGATATTTCCTACCGCCAATCCACTTAAAACCAGAAGAAGCTGTTACCCTGTTGTTAGGTAATGATTATGTTGAACAAAATCTGCATAACCCTTTCTGTATACACGCTCAATCTGCCAAAGAAAAACTTGAAGCAATTCTCCCTGCTGAACAAAAACAAAAAGTAAAAGAATTACGGGGCACATTTCGTTTCCTTTCTACTTCTTTTTCTCATAATACCTTTGGATTTAAACAGGAACAGAAGATTCCTACTTTACAAGAATCCATCCAAAAACAGATAGGTATCTCTTTTTATTACCGGAAACCAAATCAAGCCGAAACACAAAAAGAAAAAAGAGTCGTTCATCCCTATGGTCTCGTAAACATTTCTGGATTATGGTATCTTGTTGCTTATTGTTTACTTCGAAAACAAATACGACACTTCCGCTTAGATCGAATGAACGATCTAATACAAGAAAAAGAAACTTTTACAAAACCGAAAAACTTTTATTTACTAGAATACACACCAGAAAATAATCGTACTGTAACCGTCCACCTTGTGTTTCAACATTCTGTTTTTCATAAAGTAATAGAAACCCGTTATTTTTATATAGATACATATGAGCTGAAAGAAGACGGTCTCCATGTTTTTCTAAAAGTAAGACAGATAGATGAAATTTTCCAATGGGTATTTAGCTGGGGAAGCAAAGTAAAGGTATTAGAACCACCCCTGCTTGCAGAAAGAATAAAAGAGGAAGCAAAAAATATATTAGATATGTAACTTTTTATTTTCACTACTGACATAATGGTGTCAGTAGTACTTCTTTATAATAAAATAGAAGAAATTAATGATAAGAAGAAAGGGAGTATGTAACATGAAAACAAGTACAGTTTTGGAGAAATTTGAAGAGTTAGCAACATACTACATAAAGGAGCTGGAGAAGTACCCATTAGAACTATTGATACAAAAACCTTCCGATGAAGAATGGTCACTTGGACAAATGTACAATCATCTCATTTTATCAGCATTCCATATGCAAATAGCAGCTATTGAAAAATGTGCACATCAAACAGCTGCTATTGGCGGAGATAAAACAGACGCTGGAGAAAAAATTTTCGCAATGGGCGCATTTCCTCCGATCCAAATTAAAGTACCTGCTCACCCTGCATATACACCGAACAATCCAACGAATAAAGAAGAGATTAAGCAAGGACTATTACAACTTATCGAAAAAATGAAAGAAATTGAACCTACATTATCAACTATTCCAAATAACTATAAAGTACAACATCCCCGCCTTGGTTATTTAAACGCAACGGAATGGTTTGAACTTATTTATATGCATTTTCAGCATCATCTTCGTCAAAAAGAAAGACTTGATCTATTACATGTTAATGGGTAAAAACTACTCTTTTACCACGACATATCATTATACAAAATACAAAAAAGCTAGCACTTTGCTAGCTTTTTTTGAAGAGACTAGGAACCCTTACTGAAAGGGCTTTCAAAATTTATTTTCTCTAATGGATAATGTTTATCGTAGTCATCACGAAACATGATCTCTCGAAATTTCTATTTTCTTGTACTGATCATGTTTTACCACTTGACGAGCTTCGATATTTTGATGTTCTTCATTCTTTAACATTTCTGAAACATCTACAACAACTGTATTTATTAAAATGTTTACTACATATCCAGTTAATTTTAAGGATGGGTTATCACGATAAGGAAACTGAACATAATCCCCAATGTTTACTTTGTTCATTTGTTCCATAATAAAAACCTCCTATATGCACTTTATGTTTTTTCTTTATAGTTGTTTCAACTTTTTCGCCTATTCTTCCTTCATAATAATACACTTTATTAATAATTGTGCAAAAAAATACCTGGAAATGCAAACAAATATGCATAAAGTGAAACTTTTTTCTTCATCTTCCACTGATGGAAAGCCCGCCCAATTGAACTTTTATGGAATCGAAAATAACACGGAAGATCATTTTTGGCGTTAGAATAGGAAACACATTCGAGTTCTGGAATTATAGTTGGAACAACAAAGGAAGAAATTACAAAAAATATGGACCATTTACGTGGGTAATGTTAATTATGGCATATATCGTTCTCGTAAAAAAGAAAAAGAAGATAACCATCTATCATATATAGTTGGTTATCTTCTTTTTGTTCTTTGTGTATGAAATAGATTTACTTATTTAGGTCGAATCCCCTTTTTATTTAGTTACATGTCAATCTTGAAGTAACTTATAAATATCTTCTTTTACGGGAATAGAAGATATTGCTCCTTTTCCTGTTGTAGTAAGAGCCCCACTTGCATTTGCAAATGTTAATATCTCCTGCCAATGCATATGAAGCACCTCTTCTATATTTTGTTGCCCTACGTTTTTCTCTAACAATTTATATAAGAAACCGCCAATAAATGCGTCTCCTGCCCCTGTCGTATCCTGCACTACAACACGGTATCCGGTTGATTGATACTGTTTATCCTTCATATATAATTCTGCACCTTGCCCTCCTTTTGTATAAATAACAACTTTTACATCTCCGATAAACAAGGACTCAATTGCCTCTCTCGGATCAGAAATGCCAGTAATAAACATCAGCTCTTCATCTGAAATTTTAACAATATGTGCAAGTGGAATAAATTCCAAAATCGTCTTTCTACAATCTTCCGCATGCTTCCAAAGCGGGAGGCGTACATTAGGATCGAAGCTGATAATCCCCCTGTTTTCTTTCACAGAACGAATTGCCTTCACATGTGCATATTTCATTGGACTTTCTACTAAATCGACGGAACAAAAATGAAGAATATCACCTTTTTCAAACCATCTTTCATCTATTTCATTTTCATGAAACAACAAATCTGCAGAAGGATTGCGATAAAAGGAAAAATCACGTTCACCATCTTCCCGCAATGAGACGAAAGCAAGTCCCGTATTTGCTTCATTCGTTCTTATAATCTTATCTGTATTTACTCCTACTTCCTGTAATTGCTCTAAAAGGAAATCGCCAAATGCATCGGTACCTAACTTTGTAAGCATACATGACTTTCCTCCGTACTTTGCAACTGCAACTGCTACATTCGCAGGCGCTCCTCCCGGAACTCGTTGAAATTCTACTACATCTTTTAGAGCCCGTCCTTTTTGAATAGGAATAAAATCAATTAAAACTTCTCCAATTGCATATAAGCTCTTCATACATTCCACCTCTTCTTATTCATAATCCCATTTGGTTGCTTGTAAACACACACTTCCTTCTTCAGCAAAAAAATAAATTTCTTTGCTTTCGGTTCTTGGAAATATCCGACCGGTAAATACCTCTTCTCCATCATTTATAAAAATCTCAACAGAAGATGTATCCACAAATAAATGGAACTTAATCGTTTGTGCCTCTATTGAACATTTCCTCTTTGTTCCATAAGATTCTCCCACAGCTTCTCCTGAATGTGTGCGATCTAGTATTACTTTTCTCTCTAGAGCATGATACTTAACTACTGTTCTCTCATTTTCACTCACTCGAAATGCAATTCCATATTCAGTTGCACTCTCATTTGTAAACTCACAAATCATTTCATATGCTGTTCCTGTAAATCCCTCATACATTTTCTGTTCATTGCAGATCATATCTTTTATTTTATATTGCTGTTTACGAAGTGCTTGAAGTTCTTTTACAGGGCGTTGAATAAGCCTGTCTCCTCGAACAAGTAATTCTCTTGGTAATGTCAAACAATGCGCCCAACCATTTTTATCAGTTGGATAATTTATTTCTGGCAACCCCATCCATCCAACTAAAATACGTCGCCCCTCTGTATCTAGCATTGTTTGAGGGGCATAAAAATCAAATCCTCTGTCCAGTTCCTGGAAGGAACCATGTGACATAAATAATTGTTTCACATCCAGCTTGTCTCCAAGAATATAGCCAGATTGATAAATATTATGATAGTGATCTCCTTTAGGTTTTAGACCTTGCGGGGAAAAAAGAAGAACTCCTCTATCATGTAGCTCGAAATAATCTGGGCATTCCCACATATAACCGAAATGATTCAAATTTATTTGCAATTCTCCTTCATAGCTCCACTGCATTAAATCAGGCGATCGGTATAATACTACACATCCCGTTTCATCTTCTCGTTGTGCTCCAATGACTGCATAAAACATTTTACCCTTTTTCCAAACCTTCGGATCACGAAAATGGTCTGTATACCCATTCGGAACTTCTTGAATGACAGAATGCTCTAACTTATTAATTTTTCCCGTTTCATCCATAATAGCAATACATTGATAAGGTTTTCTTATCCATTTTTCATCACGAGTATTACCGGTGTAAAATAAGTACAACTTCCCTTCATGCTCAATTGCACTTCCAGAATAAGCGCCATGGCTGTCATAATCATTTGTCGGTTCAATCCCTATACCAACATTTTCCCAATGAACAAGATCTTTTGATTTCGTATGATACCAATACTTTAAACCATGCACAGGGCCAAGCGGAAACCATTGATAAAACAAATGGTATTCACCATTATAATAAGAAAATCCATTCGGATCATTTAGCAAACCCGTTTCTGGCTGTATATGAAACGTTTGCCGCCAAGAACAATTATTTACTCTTGCTTGTAATTTCTGAATTTCTTCTAAGCTTACCTCCTCAATCCGGCGATAACGCTGTTCCCTTGTCCATACCATTTCTATCAAACTCCCTTAATAAATAGAGGAGAATGAAACCATCCTCCTCTTACCAAAAATTAAGCTGCCTCTTTTTGAGAAGAGTTGCTCTCCTTCTTTTCTGTTCTTTTGGCTAAAATAAGCGTTAATGCAAAAGCAATAATAAAGGAAATTACCATTCCGATTACATAAGGAATAATGCAATCTGGTCTAATTGAAATAATACCAGGTAAACCAGCAGCCCCTAGTGAAATTGCTTTTACCTTGTAAAAAGTTATAAAAGCAGATGCGACTCCCGAACCAATAATAGCTCCTATAAACGGATATCTTAGTTTTAAATTAACACCAAACATCGCTGGCTCTGTAATACCTAGAAGTGCTGAAATTCCCGCTGCTGACGCAATGCCTTTCACTTTCTTATCTCGTGTAATAAGGAAAACTGCAAGCGTTGCTGCGCCTTGGGCAATGTTAGACATCGTTGCAATTGCAAATATGAATGAACCGCCTGTTTTTGCAACGTCAGCTAATAATTGCGTTTCGACTGCAATAAAACTATGATGCATACCTGTAATCACTATTGGTGCATAAAGGAACCCAAACATCCCACCACCAATAAATCCAGTTGTATCGTATAACCAAACGATTCCATCTGTTAACAGATTTCCTGCAGCACGTGTAATTGGTCCTACTGCTGTAAAAGTTAATAAACCTGTAATAAAAATCGTTAATAAAGGTGTAAGAAGATTATCAAGTGCGGTCGGAATTACTCTTCGTAAATATGTTTCTATTTTTGCTAGAATATATGATGACACAAGAACTGGTAATACTGTACCTTGATATCCCACTTTTTCAATGCTTATACCGAATATATGCCAAGCGGGTACTTTATTAGCCAGCAAAGCTGCCCCATACCCATATCCATTCAATAAATCAGGATGGACCATTAACATGCCAAGAGCTGCTCCAAGATAAGGATTCCCTCCAAATCGTTGTGTTGCTGAAAACCCAATTAAAATTGGTAAGAATACGAATGCTGCATTTGCAAATGTATTAATAAGTGCTGCTAAATCTGTTATTTGAGGGTTTGCTTCTACTAATGATTTCCCTGTAATAAATAAGTCTTTTGCCGTTAATAGATTATTAATCCCCATTAATAATCCGCCAGCTACGATAGCGGGAATAATAGGAACGAAAATATCTGAAAGCATTTTCACAAATTGTTGCAGCGGATTTAATTTTTTTGTCCCAGCAGCTTTTACATCTTTTGTAGACATCTCAGAAAGCTCTGTTAATTTCGCCAATTCTTTATACACTTCGTTTACAGTTCCTGAACCAATAATAACTTGAAACTGTCCACCCGTAGAAAAAGTTCCCTTCACCGTATCCATGCTATCAAGTTTCTTTTGATCAACTTTTCCTTCATCATGTAAAACTAAACGTAAGCGGGTTGAACAGTGTGCTGCTGCCGAAACATTCTCTTTACCGCCAATTGCTTCCAAAATTTCTTTTGCGATTTGATTGTAATTCATAATGCTCCCCCTTTATTATCATATTTTTGGAACCGGTTCCAAAAACGAGCTAATTAAAAACCAGCCTTTGGAACCGGTTTCAATTAGATTATATGATTGCTTTTATATGTTGTCAACGCTTTCTCTTTCAATTAGTTCATATTGGGATATCGATATTTTCTCTATTTCTTCTTCGTTTATGAGTTTCACAATATTTCCAGCTGCCATTTGTCCAACTTCTTTGTAGTAAAATTTCACAGTTGTTAAAGCGGGATGAATCACCTCTGTTACTTGATATCCACCAAATCCAGTAATGGACAAATCTTCAGGCACTCGTAAACCTCTCATATATGCGGCTTTTAATGCACCAAGTGCGATATTATCTGTTGCACAAACTAAAATAGAGGGTTGAAACCCTTCGATAATTGCAGATGCTGCTCCAATCGCGTCTGCAATATTAAAACTTGTTTCATAATACTTCACTTCACAATCCGATTTTGTATCTACTGCTTCTTTGAACCCCTGTTTTCGTTTTACACCAACTGCAATATCATGTTCCCCTACACCTAAATACCCGATTCTTTTATGCCCCTTTGCAAGGATATATTGTCCTATATCATAAGCCGCTCCATAATCATCATGAATGAGACTGTACACTTCTTTATGCTGCTGCCCAACAAGCAGAACTGGTATATCAATTTTACGAAAAGCTTCTATGTGCTGCTCGGTAATTTGAGTAGCCAGTAAAATAATCCCTGCAACCTTTTGATTTGCCAATGTATAAATGTTTTCGATTTCCCGTTCTAAATCTTGATTGGAATTGGATATTAACATTTGATAATTTAGTTCTTTTAACTGCTCATCGATACCAATTAATGTTAGCGATGAAGCATAGGAATCCAAACGTGGTACGATTGTACCAATAATATTTGTTTTCTTTGCCTTTAAACTTTGAGCAAACGTGTTAGGAATATATCCTGTTTCTTGAATCGCACGCTTGATTTTCTCTTTTGTCGCATCACTAACAGAACCGCCATTCAAATAACGGGAAACTGTACTCTTTGCAACCCCTGCTATTTGAGCGATATCAGAAATTGTTTTTTTCATTGTTTCATCTCCATCTTCATATACGATTGTTAATCATATCATCTGTTTTATTCTAGTCTCCTACGTTGAAAAATAAAAGTTATATATACCTTTCTTCTGACAAAGCACCTATATATTTATATATAATTCGCATTCCCACACATCGAAAACTCAACCTTACAATTTCGTAAGGATACTGTCATAATACGGAATTGTTCCTAATATATGTTTTTCTGTAAAATAATAGATATAGGAAACATTCAAATTATTTTCAGGGGGAACAATCATGAAAAAGAGCATCATCGCACTAGCAATCTTATACATATTCTTAACTGTACAAACAATTTCTTCACTGTTTGGTAAGGAACATTATAACGACGCTGTAAACAAGCTAAGAGAAACAAAAGAAGTAACCTCTTTTCAAACAGCAAAGGATGGTGTGATTCTATTAAAAGGAAACATAACGACTGAACGGCCAGTTACAGATGAAACAAAAGTAAATAAAGAATTTGCTTTACTCGAAAAAAAGTCTTATAGAAGAAAAAAATTAAGTTGGAAAAGCATGGATACCGAAAAACATATTCCAGCGCACCTTTCTGTAAATGGTGAATCACTTCCTATTTTAAACGAAAAAGAAATTCGATTGGCAATCGAGCCTATTCCACTTTCTTCAAAAGACATTACTACAACTGAGGACTACACCTTAAAAAAAGACGATACACAATTAACAATACATAGTAAAGGATACCGTTATCACGGAATTGAAAATAACACGGAAGCTCTAATTTTTGGAGTAAAAAAAGGAAACAACCTTGAAGGCTATAATGGTTCTGAAATTTTAATAGGTAAAACAAAAGAAGAAATTACAAAGAATATGAAAATGAAAACACTCTTCGAAAAATATGCACCATTTGCTTGGGTCATTTTTACGCTTATCCTTGTTAGGTATGGTGTACATCGTTTTCGGAAAAAGAAAAAAGTAGCATAATAAAATAAAAAAATCCTAAAGGCTAATGCCTTTAGGATGTATCAATTATTCTGCTTCCGCTAGTTTTCCGTATTGACGCTTATGCATCCAAGTTAATATTCCAATTGTTCCAAGTGAGAATAGAACAATAAAGATTATTAAAGCACCTGCATTGTGCCACATAAAGCTAAAATCTCCGCTTGAAATAACTGCTCTATATCCTGCTATTGAATATGTCATCGGTAACCATCCATAAAACACTTGTAATGGTTTCGGGATTAACTCAAGCGGGAATGTACCAGCACTTGTTGTTAATTGTATAATCAACAGCAAGATCATAATAAAACGTCCTACATCGTTGAAAGCTGTTACAAAGAACTGAACTAACGCAAAAAATGATAAACTTGTAATAATACTAAACACTATGAAATATGGAACACTTTGTACTTTAACACCTAATCCTAACAATAATACTGCATCCACAATAATGGCTTGAATAACAGCAACTGCGAATAATATACCAAACTTACTAATAAACCAGCTAAATCCTGATTTCGGTATACCAACTGTTTCACGTAATGGGAACACAATAGTTAATAGAAGTGCCCCAACTAATAGACCAAGAGATAAGAAATATGGAGTAAAACCTGTTCCATAATTCGGAACTTCTGTTAGTTTCTCAGTTTTCACTTTGACTGGATTAGCGAACATTTCGTATACCTTATTGTTACCCTTTGTTTCACTTGTTTTCTCAGCGCCTTCGCCAAGTTTTGTTGCGAGTTCTTTTGAACCGTCATTCGCTTCCCCTAATCCACTCGTTACTTGACCAGAACCATCCTGTAAACGAGTTAAACCACTTTGGAAATCTCCTTTTGGATTTACGAATTGACCTAAGCCACCTGAGATCTTTTGTGAACCGTCAAGTAACGCACTTACTCCGCTTGTTAATTGACCGGAACTGCTTGCTAAAGTATTTAAACCGGTCGTTACTTTCCCTGAGCCATCAAGTAACGCACTTACTCCGCTTGCTAGTGGGCCTGATTGACTTGCTAAGTCATTTATCCCTGCTGTTACTTTCCCTGAGCCATCTGCCAATTTACCTAAGTTACCTATTGATTCTTTTGACAGTTGATTTATCCCATCATTTAACTGGCTAGCTCCACTTTCAAGTTGTTTTGCCCCAGCTTCAATCTGTCCAGCACCTTTTTCTCCAGCTAGCCCTTGTGCACCTTGTGCAACTTCTGATGTACCTGCGGCTACTTTTTGACTTATTGCAATTAGTTGTTGTAGTTGTTGCTTATCTTCTTCAGGTAAGTCTTTCAATTTTCCATTTAGCGCCGCTAAACCATCAGCAACTGCTTTTGCTCCACCTGCTGTTGTATTTGCACCAGTACTTAGCTTATCTGCTTGTTTCTTCCATTCAGATACCCCTTGTGAAAGTGTAGAAGCTCCTGAGCTTATATCTTGTGCACCTTTTTGGGCTGCTTTTAATCCAGACTGATATTTACCTTGTGGATCATTGAACTGATTTAATCCACTTGTAATTTGTTGCGAACCGTCTAATAACTGATTCGCTTTCTCTGGCATACCACTTACTTTACTATTTAATTCACCTAAACCCTTTGTGATTTGTTGTGACCCAACTAGTAACTGATTTACTCCAGCTGGCATTTCACTTACTTTACTATTTAACTCACCTAAACCCTTTGTGATTTGATTCGAACCCGTTTCTAATTGGTTCAATCCATCATTCGCTTTCTTAGATAACTCACCTAGGCCATCTGTGACTTGCTGTGAGCCGTCTTTTAATTGATTCGTACCGTCATGAAGCTTACCTGCTCCCTCACTTGCATCAGCAAAACCTTTAGAAACATCCTTTAGTGAATCAAACATTGTTTCAGCATACGTTTTTGTTAACGTACTCGACACTTCACTTTTAATTTTTTCAACTGCTGTTTCACCAATTTTTGAGAATAAATAGTTTATCCCTTCATTTGGGATGTACTCTAATTTTAATTGTTGTGGATTTGCTTCTTCCAGCGTTGTTGCATCTTTAGAGAAGTCTTTTGGAATGCGAATCGTCATGTAATATTTACGATCGTCCATTCCTTTTTTAGCTTCTTTGTCACTAACAAAATCCCATTTAAAGTTTTTATTTTCTTTTAGATTATCAACAAGTTCATTACCTACTTTAAATTCTTTTCCGTCATGCACTGCACCTTTATCAAGGTTTACAACCGCAACTGGTAAATCTTCTAATTGACCATATGGATCCCAGAACGCCCATAAGAATGTAGCAGCATACAATAACGGAATAAATAATACTGCAATAATGGGGATTAAGATTGTTTTGCTCTTGATAATCGTAGCAAACTCTTTTCCCAGCAGTTTTAATCCTCGCATTGTTTCACTCTCCCCGTAAATAATTGACTTTTTTTCTCATTCGGTCATTTCTTTTAAAAATAATAAGACTATCTGCTGACAATCTCGTATACTGCCCAGCGTTCTCTCTTGTTGACCCCCCTCTTTCAAAAGAATGACCGAATTATTCATTTGGTCACATTTTATAATAATAAAAGGATTATCTTATTTTGACAATCCTTTTAATAAATATAATTCAAAAAGTTCAGCGATATGCTCTTTTTCTAACGGTTCGTGATACTTTTCCCAGTCAGAAATGAGAGATACATACAGGCGAAGCATGATAAATGCAGTAATTTCTGGATCACATTCCATAATTTCACCTTTTGCAATTGCAACTTCAAGATAAGATTTAATAAATGTAATAATTTCAGAATCCAATTGTCGCATAACATCCTGCACTTCTTTTGTTCCCATATCTCGCTCTTCTTGAATAAGTTTAATCATGAGTTGATGTTCTTTACGGAATTCTAAAAGATTATATAAAGCACGATGTACATTTTCAAAAAATGATACATTTGAATCAATTGCCTTTTCTGCGACTTGCTTCATTTCTGTAATTAAATTTGAAATGATTTCACCAAACAGCTCTTCTTTATTTTTAAAAAACGTATAAATTGTTCCTTTTCCAACATTTGCAAGTTTTGCAACTTGATCCATTGTTGTTGCTTTGTAACCAAAAGCGGAAAAAGATTTTGTTGCAGCTTCAATAATTGCTCGTTTTCGATCAATCGCCACGTTGTCACCCCTCAATAATGACCAAATGAATATTTTAGTCAAATAGTACGATTATGATGTTATCATATCTTTCCAATGTTTACAAGTTTTCTTTTTATCCCACTATTCGCGGGCAGTAAGAACCTACTGATAGCAGTTTCACTTTATCGCTAAAAAATTGAATTCAATATCATTATCTCACATTGTATCAGAAAGATAACAAAAATGAACACTCGTCTGTACTACAGACGAGTGCGTTTTATTTTCTTTCTTATGAAGCTTTCTTTAACTCAATTTGCGCAAAGACAGGATCATGATCGCTCATGCGTCTATCCTTTTCCATGACATTTGCGCTGGATCTTTCATATATTTACCTGGATTTTGCGTATATCCAACAATATAGCCCTCTACAACTGCTTGTTTCTTCCCTTGCTACTGAAACAATTGAATTACTTCATCAACAATTAACACTTGTTCCTGCTCAGCCCTCGCTATAATATCTGATACTAGTACAATGAACACGAGTGAAAAAAAGATGATTGCCAGCTGTTTCAACAAAATCCTCCCCCTAGATATTTTCCCTACACCCTAGTATGTTCTATTATAGCGAAGTTCTTTATAAAGAACACTATACTTGTACAAAATTACAAAAAAATGAACCTCCTTTTAGTAGGAAACTACTTCTCCCTCTCTATGACTATTTGATGAATAGGGTTCACTACTTTCTACGGATTCTTTTAACAAATGATTTTCTTATACTAATTGTAAAAAGAATGCAAAGGAGTAATTCAATATGATTTTGATTATGATATTTGCCTTTTTCACTATATTCGCTTTCGTTTATGACTATATCATGGAGAAAAAAGGATTTGCCGTAGATTTTAGCTTATTACCTTCTATTACGATGAATGACAAACCTACACAACAACCAATTGAATATGAAAGAGAATACTATTATATAAAAAAGCATCCCTTCTCATAGGGATGCTCCTGTTATCCTGCTATTCGTGAGCAGTAAGACCCCCATCTCAAGATGCAGAGAAAAGCGAAGAAGATAGGTGGGGAATCACTGCTGGCATGCGCCCGATTGGTTCAACTCACCTTTTGAAAAAAAACGTTCCAAAAAGGAAGTTTCACTTTATATTCTGTCGAAGCGCCGATATATCGGTGGACACATAAAAAAGAGCTGACCTAAAAAGCACCTACGTTCCTTTTAGGTCAACTCCTCCTACTATTGCGCTATTAACTCTTTTTGTTTCGTTTGTTCTAAATGAGATAATACATATTTTACCGCTGCTTCGCCTTGATCCATACAATCTGGTAATCCAGTGCCAGCATAAGAGCAGCCTGCTAAATAAACACCAGGTAATTCTTCGTTCATGAACTGTTTTATATTTTCCATACGATCTTTATGACCAACCGTATATTGAGGCATCGCATCTTTCCAGCGGCTGACAACAGCAAACTCTGGCTCAGCTGTTATATCCATTGTCTTTTGTAAATCTTCTAGCACGACGCGAATGATTTCTTCATCTGTTTGATCCACAATCGCTTCATCACCAGGGCGCCCAACGTAACAACGTAACAATACCTTTCCTTCCGGCGTTGTATGCGGCCATTTTTTATGCGTCCATGTACATGCTGTAATTGTAAAATCACTATTACGAGAGACAACAAATCCTGTTCCTTCAATATCACGCTGAATTGCTTCTTCCGGGAACGCTAACGCTACATTCGCAACTGACGTAGATGGAACGTTACGGAAAAAGCGGAACTGTTTATATTGAGCAAACATCGTTGGCAGCAATTTATGAGATGCAGCCATAACAACAGCATCTGCTTCTATTTCTTTACCGTTGCTAAGCATGATGCTATAACGATCATCAATTTTTGTAATTTTTTCAACGCGTGTTCCTTTCATGACCGTATCATCTTCTAATCGTTCTTCAATTGCATCTACAATGGATTGCAATCCTGTTTTTAACGTTAAAAAGATTCCTTTTGCTTTTGCATTCTTTGGCGCTTTCGGTGCTAATGTACGCATACCAAGTGAGATACTGCGATATTTTTGTTCTACTTGATAGAACTGCGGGAATGTCGCCATTAAACTCATCTGATCAATATCCCCAGCATAAATACCTGATAACAACGGCTCTATTAAATTTTCAACCACTTCATTTCCTAAACGACGACGGAAAAAGCGACCGAGTGACTGATCTGATATTGGCTTAGAACGAGGAAGCACAAAATCAAAGCTTGCTCGCACCTTGCCGATAGGAGAAAACAATCCAGAAAATACAAATGGTTTAATTTGCGTTGGAATCCCCATCATCGAACCGCTTGGAATGCCATGCAAACGATTATTTACAAGGACAAACGATTTTCCTGTTGCATTATTGACAAGTTCATCGCCAAGATTTAATTCCCGCGCTAACCTTGCTGCACTCTCTTTTCGCTCTAAGAACGAATCTGGACCACGTTCAATTGTAAATCCGTCTTTTTGCACTGTTTGAATTTTTCCTCCGAGCCTTCCAGAGGCTTCAATCAGCATCATATCAATCGGCAGCCTTTGTTCACGAATTTCTTTTTGTAAATAATAGGCTGTTGTTAAGCCGGAAATACCACCGCCTATAATCACTACCTTCTTTTTCAAGTTCGCTTCCTCCTTCCTCGCTTTATGAAACTGCACTCCACTTTTTCATAACAACATCTGCTAAACAAGCAATAAATGCAGCACTTGCATTTGGCATCTCTGGGCGATAATAATTTGCATTTATTTCTTCTGTTACAATTTTACATTCAATATCATTGTCATACAGTACTTCTAAATGATCTGCAACAAACCCAACAGGTGCATATACAAAAGAAGTGTATCCATATTTCTCATGCAATTCACGTGTTAAATCCTGCACGTCTGGTCCAATCCATGGATCTGGTGTATTACCGGCACTTTGCCAGCCTACTGCATAATTTTCCACTTCAGCTCCGCGCGCAATATAATCAGCCGTTTCATTTAATTGTTCTGGATACGGATCACCAAGCGCAATGATTTTCTCTGGCAAGCTATGTGCTGATACGATAAGAACAGCTTTTTCACGCTCATCAGGTGTCATTGTTTCATACGTTGCTTTTACTTGGTTAACCCAGTAATCGATAAATTTCGGTTCTTTATACCAACTATCAATACCGTGAATTTGCAGGCCGCCAAGCTTTTCTGCTTCTTCTTGCGCTCTTCCTACATAAGATTTTACGCTGAAAGTAGAATAATGCGGCGCAAGAACAAGGGCAATTGCATCTGTAATTCCATCTCCGTGCATATTCTTCACAGCATCTTCGATAAACGGCTCAATATGTTTTAAACCGAGATACATTTTAAACTCTACTTCGTCTTGCATTTCATTTAAATGCGCTTCTAACTTTGTTGCTTGCTCAAGCGTAATCTTTGCTAGAGGAGAAATGCCGCCGATTGCTCGGTAGCGTTCTGTTAATTCTTCTAAACTTTCAATACTTGGCTTTCTTCCTCTACGAATATGTGTATAGTAACGTTCAATATCTTCTTCTTTATAAGGCGTTCCATATGCCATCACAAGTAAACCGATTTTCTTTTTCATATGACCTCTCCTTTACTTCGCCAACTGTTCTCTTGAATAGTCGTGTATGAATGCAGTCATACGTTTTAACGTCTCTGGATTTACCTCTGGGAAAACACCATGCCCTAAGTTAAATACGTATCCCGGCTGTTTCATTCCTTGGTCTAAAATCGCTTTTACATGCGTTTCAATCACATCCCACGGTGCAAGTAAAATAGATGGATCTAGATTTCCTTGAACGGCCTTTTGAATACCGCGAGCACGCGCTTCTTCAATTGGCAGGCGCCAGTCCAGACCAACAACATCAAGCGGCAAATCATGCCATTCATTTGCTAAATGACTCGCTCCAACGCCGTGCATAATAAGCGGTACATTCATAGGACGAAGCTCTGTGAAAATACGCTCCATTGCTGGTTTAATATATAAGCGGTAATCCGCAACATTTACTGTCCCAACCCAAGAATCGAAAATTTGGACTGCTTTTGCACCAGCATGAATTTGCGCTTTTAAATACGTAATCGTCATATCTGCAAGCTTGTCCATTAGCGCAAACCACGCTTTTGGCTCTGCATACATAAACGCTTTCGTTTTATGATAATTGCGAGACGGCCCGCCTTCAATCATATAACTTGCTAATGTAAACGGTGCTCCTGAAAATCCGATTAGCGGAACATCAAGCATTTCCGTTGTTAATAAGCGAATCGTATCTAATACATATGGAACGTCATCTTCAGGATGAATTTCTCCTAATTTTTCTACATCTTGCAGCGATTGAATAGGATTATCAATCACAGGTCCAATTCCAGATTTAATCTCTACATCCACACCAATCGCTGGAAGCGGTGACATAATATCTTTATATAAAATAGCAGCGTCAACGTTATATTGATCAACAGGCAGCTTCGTTACATAAGCACAAAGCTCTGGCTGATGTGTAATTTCAAACAAAGAATACTTTTCTTTAATCTTTCTGTATTCTGGCTGAGAACGACCCGCTTGGCGCATATACCATGCTGGTACATAATCCGTGCGCTCTCCTCTGCATGCTTGTAAAAATGTTTCATTGATTTGTCGTACCAAAATCTTGTTCCCCCTTCTTTTCTAATGCAGCTAACGAACCCTATCCTTTTTTATCCCGCTATTCGAGGGCAGTAACCCCCCTACTAAGGGAAGTTTCACTTTATCTTTTCTTAATATAAATCTGTAAAAACAAAATGTACAACATTATGTACGATGTTCATGAAATTGACACAAAAATATGTCTAAATCCCTTCTTTTTTCGGAACATTTTCATTATAGCACAAGCTGAATTTACGGCTTAACCTCTTTTGTTTTTTCTCCTTCTCGATTCGTTTGCGGATTAAATGGTACAACATAAAAACGAGGTGCTTTAAAAACGTTCATAAACTTTACTTCATATTCACCTTTTCCCGTTACTGTATCTATATGATTGGCTTTCCCATTGTCTATTTTGTAAATTCGATATTGAACTCTCTTATCAGGAAGTTGATTCCATGTTAGCTTCGCTGTAAACAAACCAAGCGGGGTAAACGTTAACTTAGCTTCTAAACCATCCACTTTACTTAAGCGAATCGGCATCCCAATTGTTTCAACACCACGCGGCTGTACAAATTTCTTTTCATCTTGTACATTTACTTTTGCTAAAATTGTTTTAAATAGTTTTGTTGGATAGGCACTGCTCCCTCGCACATAATGTTTGTCATCAGTACGGTCGTATCCCATCCAAACAGCTCCAACTAAATTTGGTGTATACCCAACAAACCAAACATCTCTTGCTCCGTCCTCTTGATTTGGCAAAGAAGTTGTTCCCGTTTTCCCAGCAAGTGCCCCTTTATATACACCATCTTGTGCAGTCCCTTCTTTCACAACACCTTCAAGCATTTTTGTCATATACCAAGCAGTTTGCTTAGAAAAAATTTTTATTTCTTTGCCTGTCGCTTGTCCAATCATTTCTCCGTGTCGATTCAACACCTTCTCAATGACATGCGGTTCAACGATTTTACCGCCTGCTCCAAATGCACGATACATTTTCACAAGTTCAAATGGTGAAACACCTTCTTTTAAACCGCCAAGCGCAGTACTAAGACCATGTTCAGGAATATAAATATCCCCTTTTTCTAAATATCGCTTTCCTTCTTCGACCCCAATTTCATGCAGAAGAGAGACAGCTGGGACATTTGCCGATTCTAGCAGCGCATCATACATTGTTACTTCTTTTGAATATTGATCATTGTAATTACGCGGTTCATAGCCATCAAAGGCATTTTGCTCATTTGTTAATAAAGAATACGGTGTATATTTTTTCGTTTCCAGTGCTGGTGCAAATACGAGAAGCGGCTTTAATACAGATCCTGGCTGACGCTTTGCGTAAATTCGATTTAACCCGCGTGCTATGTAATGCCTTCCTCCAACTGCGGCTCTTATCCCGCCTGTTTTACTATCCATTAAGAGAACAGCACCTTGCATCTCATCGTCTTGCATTGGAAAATTACGGACATTTTGCAATTGTTCATACGCTACCTTTTGCATTTTGTCATCCATCGCAACAACAAATGTATATCCTCCGCGCAAGACTTCTTGATGAGATAATCCATACGTACGAGCTGCTTCATCGACCACCATATCGATATATGGCATATAAGCAAGCTCTCGTTCATTTCGATTTGTATGAAGAGCAATCGTTTTTCCTTGATAACGAACCGTTTCTTCTGCTGATAAATATCCTTGTTTATGCATTAATGATAAAATTAAATCCCGGCGCTCCTTACTTTTTTCAGGATGCAAAAACGGAGAATAGCTATTCGGCGCTTTCGGAAGAGCAGCAAGCATCGCCCCTTCTTCAACCGTTAACTGCTGCGCGTCTTTATTAAAATAAAATTTTGCAGCTGCTTGAATACCATATGCCCCGTGCCCAAAATAAATATGATTTAAATACATTTCTAAAATCTGCTGCTTCGTATATTTTTGCTCCAAGTGAAACGCAATAGCAACTTCCTTTATTTTACGGAACCACGTTTTTTCATGTGACAAAAAAACATTTTTCACAAGCTGCTGTGTAATCGTACTCCCGCCTTCTACCTTCTCTCCAGCTAAAATATCTTTATAAAGTGCTCGTATAATAGAAGAAAAATCAATGCCATGATGTTTATAAAAACTTGAATCTTCAACAGCTAAAAACGATTGTTGAACAAATGTGGGGATGTCTTCAATATGTACCAATTCTCGATTTTCCACGTAAAGCTTCGTGATTTCTTTCCCTTGCTGATCAACAATACGTGATGAAGAGTGAAATACAAGACGTTTTTCATCCATCATATAACCACCAGCAAATACAATCAGTTTATATAGAACAATTGCAAATATAAAAATTGAAACAAAGCCAATGAGAAACATCTTTGTATTCTTCACGCCTCACCCTTCTTTCCAAATGATGGTACGTTTATTATTTGAAAAAACATATCCTTTATGTATAATCTTCGAAGTTTTTTACAGGTCTTGGGATAATGAAGAAAAATAAAATGAAACTTCCATCAATGGAGGTTTTCTTCATCCCTCACTGATGGAAGTTTCACTTCATAAGAAAATTAAATTCACTGTAATGTACGTGTTACGTTCCTAGTATCTTTTTGCCAAGAGGTTTCGTACTATTCGAATCTGGTTCAAGTGTAATACCGATGTTATCAAAGGATTGTTTTTGTGAAATTTCATATGTCAGAAGTCCTGAACCAGTTTCATCTGGCTTAAATATTCCAGCGTTTTTTCTTTCTCCATCTTTTAATAACCAAACTTGATACACTTCTGAATTTCTTACTTGTGGCAAATGATCAGCTTGTACAACTAATTTTTTCTTATCTCCTTGTTGTATAACAAACATATACCCCTTTGTATTTTCATGGTTTTGATCGGTTGATACTAATGGACGAGTAGAAATTACTTCAATTGGATTACCGTTCGATTCATGCTTCACTAAAGGTTGTATTTTTAATTGCGAATTTTCGATTGTTAATGCCACTGTAATCACTAACATTGTTATTAGTAATACTGTTGTTAACGGTGTAAATTGTTTTTTTAGTAAAGCCGGCCATTCTTTCCATTTCGTTGTTATTCTGTTATCTTTATTCGTTTGTTCGTGTGCAAATACAAAATCAAACACTTCAGCTTTTAATGTTTCTGGTACTTCTTTCTCCTCAAAGTCGAAATGCAGCGCTTCCCAAGCAGCCTGCATTGATGGATACTCAGCTTGACATTTCGGGCATGCCTTTACATGTTCTTGGAACTTTCTTTGTTCTCTATCATCAAATGTATTCGTAACGTAAGATAATAAATGCTCACATTCTCTCTCCATACTATCCCCTCTAATCTAGATATTTTTTTAATTGCTTTAAAGATTGATGAAGACGACTTTTCGTAGTTCCCAATGGTTCATCTTCCATTTTAGCAATCTCACTAAGGGAATAACCTTTCCAATATAATAAGTCGATTAATCTTTTTTGAGACGTAGACAAATTCTGTTTTGCCTTTTGAATTTCAACACTGTACAATTTTTTCTCGATTTGATTATCTGAATCTGCTATATGCATAGGTTTTTCAGCATCATCAAATTTCCTATACGTAAGTTCTTTATTTTCTTTTCGGACATAATCAATACATATATTCCTCGTAATCGTAAGTAACCAATTTACGAATTCACCTTTTGAAGGGTTATACATACTTTTCGTTGTCCAAAGTTTTAAGAACACTAATTGAACGACTTCTTTTGTTTGCTCTTCATTTCCTTGGAAAAATTTAAAAGTGAAACTATATATCAGCTTAATATATCGTTCATATAGTTCTTCTAATGCAGGACGATGGTTTCTTCTTACTAATTGCATTAACTCATAATCATTTTTTTCTTTCATTCTCACCTGCACTCCCTGTTTTTTCATTTATTTCCGATAATTCATAATTTATTTAATTATATAATTCAGGAAGAAAAATAGGAACCACCAACAACGCTGGTCGCTCCTTTTAACAGAATATTGATCCCGAAGACCCCACTGATGGAAGTTTCACTTTATCACTGTTTAAATGTGGTTTCACTATTCAGCACAAACCATATATCCTTAACCCCTTGTCCATTTATATCTCCTTTTGATTTATCATTCGCAAAATAGTAAAGGGGATAGCCTTTATACGTTACTTGTTGTTCTTTCGTATCTTCTCTTGTTATCGTAGCAAAGTCTTTTTTATCAAATCCTTTTGGCACTTCAAAATCTTTTGCAACAAATGGCGGCCAAAGTTTTACACATTCACCACTACAATTACTTACCTTAGCTGTGTCTTTTGTAAAATAATAGAGTGTCTTTCCATTTGAATCTGCTAAGTATTTTCCAACCTTATCGTTCTTTAATAATTGTAAGCTAGGAGATTCATCTTTCTTACTACTAACTTCAATCGCGTTTTCTCCACTTGATTTCTTACTTTGAGCCTCTTCTTTCTTATCGCTATTACATGCTGTTAATAAAAATAGACTCGCTAATATGGACACAACACATTGCCAGGCTTTCATACTGACTCCTCCTCTAATTTTTTATTTATATGTAAGGTAACGATAGAAAGGTTTGATCGGTTTGATAGAAAATAAAAAAAGATGCCAGCCTCTCTTTCTGCTTACATCTCTTTCTAACTCTATCCAATTTATCCCGCTATTCGCGGGCAGTAATACTCCCACCTCAAAATTCGGTGAACGCAAAGAAGTTAGATGGGAGATAAACTGCCCGTAACAGCCCGATTGGTAAATGCTTTCTATCAGTAGAGGATTAAAAAACAAAGGAGAGTACATATTTTAGATCTGTTGCATCACAAACAAAAAAGACTACTTAAAAACAGCCTCACATATGTTGGTGCCATGCTTTTTACTTTCTATTTTCAACAAACGAAACACCACATGTATTCTCTCTAATCATTCGTTCCTAACACATCCGTGTTTGGAGGTTCATACCCCATTTGGCGTATCATAGCTACAATCTGTCCCTTGTGATGGAATTCGTGAGTGATTGCATGCGTTAGTAATTTACCAGGTGTGATTGATAACATTTCTCCTCCTTGTCTCCAAGGAATCTCCCTCTGAATCGGCTCATCCATGTGATGTTTAAGTACTTCAAATACTTCATTTACAAGAGAATCTACATGTTCAAAGCGTGCTTTTATTTCGTTCAAACCAAGTTGTTGCAGATCTTCCTTTGCAGTGAGCGGCTTCTTCGTTTTCAATAAAATAAATGAGCCGAGCCAAGCGTTATAACAGTCTGCTACGTGTACTATTGTATCTCGCACACTTTGCCAACCGAACCCCACCTGGCGAGTAAAGTCATTTGGTTCTAGTTCTCTACAAAAGTCAAGAAGTACTGCTCGAGTTTGTCTGACCCATTCATATTCGTTTTTATGCATAATATACACCCCTTTATTTGTTTAAGAAACTTATTTTATTCCACACCTTATGTCCTAACCCTTCTAACAAGTAATCTATATCTATTTCGTCTTCACTCTTACCCTTATGATCTATGGAAACAAAAAAGAAGATAACCATCTACAGATAATAGATGATTACCTTCTTTTTCACTTTATTTTTCAGCCTACAATTATTTTTCCATCTTTTTGTTTATACCAACTATGCATCTTATCCGCATCTTCTAATCTCACATGCTTTAATTCATAATGTCGACCAGCACCTGATGATGCAACCGCAAACATATACGTACACAATTGATCTTTCTGTTGAAAGTAATGCTGACTTTTCTTCATCGATTGAATATGTCTTTTTCTCACTAGGCCTGTATATTTAGCAATGCCGCGATATACAATTGTGAGCTGGTTCGGCTCTAGCGCGTATCCGCCTGTTTTAAATTTACCATATCCAAGAGCTGTAAAAATCATAAACAATGGAATTAATACAAATAACCCTATATACCGTTCAAAGTATATACTAGCTCCTGCAATTGGTATTACAAATATCATGCAAATCATCCAGCTATAGACAAGGTAACGGCGCATTGCTGCTTTTGGTAAATGTGTGAAATGCTCCTCTAATTTGTATGGTAATTGCAAGTGCTCCAATAATTGCTCGACATCCTTTTTTCTCATCAGGGGATGCAGCGTAACATTCATCTCATGTTTTCCAACGCTTTGAATCACTTCTACATGAACAGAGCAATAACCGAACGGTTGTCGAAGCAAAGCCTCTTTAATTGTAATGGCTTGGATTCGATGCACCTTTAACACAAGTTCCTTTTTCTCAAATAAACCTTGTGAAATACGAATTTCCTCTCCTCTTCGATAAACAGTAAAATTCGCATGTTTAAATGCATATGCAAATGTTGAAATAATCCATGACAAAACAATTAAAGTAGCGGCCATATACATCCAGCCGTACATATCACTATTTTTCACATATTTTTCGACTGTATCGATTATACTTTGTGGAATATAGTCCTTTAACTCTTGGGCAAATAGGAAGAAAAACGAAAATAATAATCCAAACTGACCTGATGTAACAGAGGCAAGAAGAATTTCTTTGATTGTTAGTTTATAAACAGCTGTATTTGTTTCTTTTGTGGGTTCACCATTGTCTTCTGAGAATTGTCCTTCTAATTTCTCTTCTTCATTCAGAAGAGAAATTAAATGCTTTGCCTCATCATTTGTAATCCCTGCTAAGCTTACCTCTGGTTCATGACCTCCACCAGCCGTTTCAATCTTTAATTTTGTTAAATCTAACAATTGATAGACCACATTGGAGCTTGTATTAATTGTTTGCACACGCTCTTTATTTAAGTAGCTTTCTTTTTTCACAAATAATCCATGTTTAATATGCAGCGTATTATTTTCAATCCAATACACTTTGTAATACCATTCAATTATAGTAGAAAGAATGGTAAACGCGAAAATCCCAAACGGAAGTAAATACCAAAATGGAAATTTACCTTTCGTACTAAAGAGAAGTATAAATGTTGGCAGAAGCTCTTTAATCTTTAATTCGAATAAAATGGTAATTGGATGTTGCCTCTTAAACATCTTCATCACTTACCTTCGCTAGTTCAGAAATTTGACGTTTTAATTGTTCAGCTTCTCTCATTGTTAAACCAGGAATACCGTGCGTCATTGCAGCTGTAGATACTTTTAATTCCGTTAGCCCAAATTTGCGCATGATTGGACCTTGTTCAATCGTTACGTGTTGAATACGAATCATTGGCACTAATACACGTTTAACAACGAACATTCCATGTTGAATTTCCATCTCTTCTTCATTTAACTGATAGCTATGATAACGCTGACGTAAACTCGGAAATACAAGATAACCGAGCGGTGCATATGCAAGTAGCCCTATTACAAGTGCACCAAATATCCAGCCTGTCCAATCAAATTTCATCATAAATATAAAATAAGCAATTGTAATAATAAGACCGACTCCAGATGTTATGAGCGAGTTAATTTGCCATACTCGTACCATGCTGGAATGAATTTGATTTTCTAATGGTTGCATCGTTTCACCTCTACTTTATAATCTATATAAATCCAAATAAAAAAACGACATAAAGCCATTCTTTTTAGGTGGGCAAGAGCATCTGGCCATGCATATTTTCTGCCACATGCAAAGTTCAAACAAAGGGAGAAAGCAAGTGCAGGCTCCTTGTTCTCTACATAGCACCAATCTATATGTCGAGAAATTAAAATGGATACATATAGTACATCTTTTTCTATGAATCTATAACCTTATTTACCAAACCGTATTAATCATATTAAAAACACAATTGGAAAACAAGCCATTTAAAGGAAATGTTTCCCTTTAAATGAAGTAAAACTTTCATCAGTGGAGGGCTTCTTCCCTCCCCCACTGATGGAAAGCCTACCCAATCGGGCGCATGCCAGCAGTTACTTCTTCGCTTCTCTCTCAATCTTGAGGTGAGGTCTTACTGCCCACGAATAGTGGAATGAATACAAAAAAACTTTCGCATCTATATAAAGTACGAAAGTTTTTCACGTTACATCATTCCTTGTTGCTGCAAGAATCGCAATCGATAGCAATTCATCGTCACTTCACCGAGCCTCTGCAAAAGTTGGTAGTTCGCATATGCCCCCACTGGTGCACCGATGACCGGCACAAGCTGCAGCATTTTAGCTAAATCAATATAATCCCGATATTCTTTCTGAAATTTCTCCCAATCAATATGATTTTCTATATTCGTATCCCACGTCTCAATGGCCTTCCATATTTCTTTTCGATGATCATCACTTGAGAAGGCGAGTTGGAATACATGAAGAATGAATAACCGTTCTTCTTTTTTACTCGTATCATAGCCATACAGCGTTGCCGCATCAAACAAAAATTTAATTTTAATGCTAAGCAAAAGCGGGAAGTCAGCGAGTCCTAGTAAGAAACCACCTGCTCCTGTCCCAGCTCCTTCTGCTGCAGCAACCTTTTTATACTCATCAATCTTCTTTAGCACTGCTTCATCTCTTCTTTGCAATGACCAATTCGTTTCTTTTAACTTCGGTTTGATAAAATTTGAGCCAATACTAATTCCTTGCACCATCGTTTTAATCGTTTCTGTCAGTATGGTTTGCACTTTTGCTGGAATGAATTGTTGCACTTTCGTTTGCATTGCTTTTGAAAAACGTGTCATTGCGGAAGAGTTTTTTATAATTTTTCTTTTCCACTGTTGTAATTCTAAGATGACCTTCTGTTCATATTCAGTCATACTTTTCTTCCTTTCCCTATACAGTGAAACCTACATATTAAGTGCGTGATAATTTTTTTAAGCGCATTGCCCCGTATCGATATACAAATCCAAAACTAAATAACATATTTTCAAGAAATACAAGTCCTGTCATCATTATGTCCTTCGTTGCGAGCGCAAATAACATAGTGAAAATGACGCCACCTACGCAAAGCAAAGCACATAATAACGCAAGAAAGTCCTTCATCTTTTCTTCCTCTAAAACAGGATATAAATCAAGCCATAGCTTTAAACGATGGTGCTTCCATAAACTTAACAACTGATAGCCGATTAAATATAAAAACACGACACTTACTATAAGACGTGCATATAGAAATGGAACAAAGTATAAAATCAATCCACCAATTATAAGTAAACGAACATACAGCCCAAAATAATTTCCTGAGCGTAAAAACGTACGTACGAATAAGAATAAATAGGTTCGTTTTTCTGATACAATAGTAAGAATAAAATCAAGCCATTTCCGGCGTGATACACGTTCCTTTAACGCGGGCACATCGACAAACATATTGGCAATGCGGTATAGCAATAACATTTTCTTTCCTTCTTCTACAATTAAGTATTCCCAGTTTAGCGGTTTTCCTTTTACTTTCTGATGCAAAAATACAAGATAAACCACCATTGCAAAGACGATTGCTCCCATATAAATAACAGAAGCGCGCGCTACAAGAAAATAAACAAAGAAAAAGTTAAGAACAAAACGGATCAGCCAGTCAATGAGATACATACGGTTATCCGTCATATAAGACTTCTCCCATGTGACAAATAAATTCCAAGCCTTACTTAACACAATAGCGAGCACAATTACGATGTATGTTGCTCCGGATTGTTTCATCTGCTGGAAATAGAGCGGAGCAAGCGCTGCACTTGCCATCGCTATCATATACAGCTGGATGATAAACGTAAATTGAAAAGCTTTTGTGAAATATGCTTTTAATTTTTCCTCTACCGGAAGTAAGTACACAAGATCCGCTTCTTTTAATAATGTTTGAATTGATCCCGCTGTTAATACAAGTCCTAGTAAAACTGCTATAACAAATGCTGCCGGAAATGAAGGTGTCAATGTTTGTAACCATTGTTGGTAATAATACGCACCCGCACCGATGATAAATACAAAAATAAATTTCAAATGATCATTAAACACATATTTACTATATGTACGAATTTCTTTTAAAAAATGACGAAACCGTTCTCTCCATAACTCTTTACTATTCATCAGCATCTTCTTCCTTCGTTAGTGCAATGTAAATATCATCAAGCGTCGCACTCGGCATATTAAACTGCTTTTGCAGTTCTTCAAGTGTGCCCTGCGCACGAATTTCACCTTGATGCAAAATAATGAACGAATCACAATAACGTTCTGCTGTTGCTAAAATGTGTGTACTCATTAAAATGCCAGCACCGCTTTTTTTCATTTGATCCATCATTTGTAAAAGCGATTGAATCGCTAACGGGTCCAATCCAACAAACGGTTCATCAACAATATATAGAGAAGGTTGTACTAAAAAAGCGCTCATAATCATTACTTTTTGTTTCATCCCTTTTGAAAAATGAGCTGGAAACCACTTCAAACGATTCTTCATGCGAAACTCTTTCAACAGTTTTTCTACGCGTTCTTCGTACTCTTTTTCCTTAATGCCGTACGCCATTGCCGTTAGTTTTAAATGCTCTTCTAATGTTAACTCCTCATATAACACAGGTGTTTCTGGAATAAAGGAGAAACTGGAGCGATATGCTGTCATATCCTCTTTTAATGTCTTGCCGTTAATCGTAATGTGACCTTGTTTCGGCTCCATCAATCCGATAATATGCTTAATTGTTGTACTCTTTCCTGCACCGTTTAAACCAATTAAACCGACAAGTTCTCCTTTCTTAACGGAGAATGAAATATTTTGCAATACAGGTCGCTTTGTATATCCGCCTGTGACATTTTCCACTCGCAATAATTGTTCCATATGACACCACTTTCTTCTTTATGTATGTGTAATCATCTTACCAAAAAATTAAAGCTCCTACATAGTACCGAACTTTTTTAAAAAGAAAAAATTTCCTTTACATAACTTTTACAAAAGCGGACATCATAATTAGTGAGGAAGGAACACATTGAAAAAGCAACCATAAAAGTGATGAACACAGCCTAGCGAAATCATCATGAAATGGGGTGTCTATAATGGACAAAGTGAGTGAGTTTACACAAAGCAGATAATTGTTTAATTTTAGAAACGGGGTGTCTCGAGGAGAGTAGATGCTGTTTTATAAAATAAACAAGTCATTTCAGAAGGATTGCAACATCATTTCATTGAAAATGGGGTGTCGACGGCAGAGTAGATGTCGAATTACCACGCATTTCCTAAACAAATGAGGTGTCTGTTAAAGGTAGATTAAACGAAATGCTTTTTCAAACCTTCTTCAGAAGGCAGGAAGCTTTATGAGCTTCCTGCTTTTCGTGTTTTTTTCTATTATGTAATTATGTTAAAATACGGCTAAGACCACTGAAAGGATGAGGAATATGAATCATACAGCAGACAATTGTATTTTTTGTAAAATTATTGAGGGACAAATTCCTTGTGCAAAAGTATATGAGGATGAGCATGTACTCGCTTTTCTTGATATTAGCCAAGTTACAAAAGGGCATACACTCGTAATTCCAAAAGTACATAAACAAGATGTATTCGCGTTAACACCAGAAATTGCTGCACACATTTTCTCTGTCGTTCCAAAAATTTCGAACGCTATTAAAACCGAATACAATCCAGTTGGCTTTAACTTATTAAATAACAACGGAGAAAAAGCCGGACAAACTGTCTTTCACTTCCATCTTCATTTAATTCCACGCTACGGCCAAAAGGACGGATTTGGTGCGGTGTGGAAATCTCATCAAAGTGATTACACAATGGAAGAGTTACAAAACATTGCAAACACAATCGCAACTAGCGTAAAGTAGTATAATACTTTCACCAGAACTGATGAGTTGAAAAGATCAGATTTTACAGATCATCTTTTTATATAACATATTAAAACAGACTAACCGTTTCATCTGAATAGATACCTTATTGTAGTATGTACAATAAAATTGTACATACCATACATACCCCGCCAATAAAAGCGACCCTAACAGTTTGTTGTTTCACCAAAAGTATTGGCGGATAGGATCTTTTCTGTTTTAATATAAAAAACAATTGCATTGCTCGTACAAGAAAGAAAAGACTGACAATAAAACAAATTGTTGTAATCCATTTCACTTTTCTCCCCCCTTGTCTTATGCATATGCACGTTTTTACACATCATGAGTATAATGATAAGTTGAACAAACTGAGGAGGTCCTTTTTATGTCAAAATCTAAATCCTTTCTAACTGGCGTCATCTGCGGCGGAGCTGTCGCTGGACTTGCTGTGCTCTTTTCCACTCCTTCATCTGGAAAAGACATGCGAAATAAGTTAAAAGAAAAAGGAAATGATATAAAGAAAACAATATCTGATATTACAGCAGATACGAAATTATTAAAACGCCAAATTATTGAAACAGCTTCTGAAGGAAAAGAAGTCATTCAAGAATTAACAAATGATATGCACGAAACATTCTCTGTTTGGAGACAAGATATTTCTCAAAACAAACGCCATATTGAACAAGAAATTGAAGACATTCAAAAATCAATTGAAAAATTACAACAAGCAGTTCCTGATAAAGCGTAATTTTTCGTATATAACAAATTTTTATGATTCCTATCTTCTCTTACACGGTACATGATATACATGTGCCGTATTTTTTTATACAATTACACAGTTTCCTTTTTTCATGCAAATGAGAATAAAATTATGTTAATCTATACCCTGTCCCATGATAAAACGCTTCCAAGCCCACTCAAAAAAAGTGACAGATCAATACAAATTAACTCGGAATTTGTACTGTTTTGTCACTTTTCCAAAAAATTTCAACAATTCTAACAAAAAGACTTTATTAATTTTTATTTTACTGGCATAATAGATACTAATGAATAAGATTTGTATAAAGTGGGTGAATGAATGAAAAACGGGGATAAAAGTTATTCGATAAAAGAAGCGATGATTTTCAGCCAACGCATCGCACAATTATCAAAAGCATTATGGAAATGTGTAGAAAAAGATTGGCAGCAATGGATTAAACCATACGATTTAAACATTAATGAGCATCATATTTTATGGATTGCGTATCATTTAAAAGGGGCTTCTATTTCAGAAATTGCAAAGTTCGGTGTGATGCACGTATCGACGGCTTTTAACTTCTCTAAAAAACTAGAAGAGCGCGGTTTACTTATATTTTCAAAAAAAGAAGATGACAAGCGAAACACGTACATTGAAATTACTGATAAAGGGGAGGAATTGCTGCTGCAATTAATGGAAGAATATGAACCTGAAAGTAATTCTGTCTTTAACGGCGCTTTAGCTCTTCGTAACTTTTATGGTAAATTCCCAGAAAATATCGAATTAATTGCCATTTTACGGAATATTTACGGGCAAGATTTTATCGACATTTTCGAGAAATCCCTAGATAATATCGAGGACAATTTTGTAGAGCACGACGAAAAACTTGTTAAAAAGTTTTAGATTATGATTTTAACGCCATCATACGTATAAATTCTTGCATTAATGGTTGAAATAAACCTTGACGTTCGAGCGCTTCTGCGGTCTCTTTTCCTTCGAGACTTCGTGGAAGCGCTTTTTCAAATTTATGCAACAATTCATCAAACAAAAGTAAACCTTCTTGCTTTTCGATCATATATTGCTCGTTCATTTCTTCACAAAGAGCTAACAAACGTTCTACATCACGTCTCATCACTTTCTTCTTTATAATTAAAGAATAAAATGGACACTTTTGTTCATCTATCATATTAAAAAGAAGCGATACATAATATTCTGCTTGTTCTAAGCGTTTCACAACGTCCATTTTCTTCCCTCTCTTTCTAATACAAGTTCCTCTATTTCAGAATTTTATAACACGAACAAAATATCGTATGATACAATAGATTCAATTATATGTATTTTCGCCAAAGGAGGACTCTCCTCGTGACAATTATATTTATCGCTTTTGCACTTATTGTTCTAGTGTACACGAATTTTATGACGCATACACTGTGTCAACAAAAACAAATGTCTGATCGACGTCAAACAGGTGTCTTTCGGTTCATTAATGTATGTATTACCATATTATTAATTTCTAGTTATATAGAAATTATATTTCATGCAAAGTGAGGAAGGGAACCCCTTCCTCACTTTTTTCCTCTATAAACAAATTATACCTACTATCACTAATAAAATAAATAACACAAGTAATAAAATTAATTTTTGATTTATCATAAATGCAGCCCCCTCACCTTCTTTTGTATG
Source organism: Bacillus sp. S2(2024) (assembly GCF_050474045.1). Taxonomy (NCBI): domain Bacteria; kingdom Bacillati; phylum Bacillota; class Bacilli; order Caryophanales; family Bacillaceae; genus Bacillus; species Bacillus sp. S2(2024). The sequence goes on along the minus strand of NZ_JBFLUS010000003.1, from coordinate 713,215 downwards.
CTAATAAACCTAAAGTGGTGATATCGCCCAATCTGACAATTCTTCCCTAACAAATGGGTAAATTTTCTTTATCAATAGGAAAACAACTCGAAATATGCTATATTAATTTTAGTACATATTGCTTATACTATAAAAAAATACATAATAGTAGGAGTGTTTATTTCATGAAGAAAGCAATACTTGCCCTAGCTGTAACAAGTGTCTTCACATTATCAGCATGCGGCACTTCTGACAAAGTTGTAACGTCAAAAGCTGGCGATATAACAAAAGATGATTTCTATAATGCAATGAAGCAGCAAGGCGGTAAAAACGTCTTACGTAACATGGTAATGGAGAAAGTATTCGTTAAAAATTACCCAGTAAAAGACGATGACGTTAATAAACGATATGACGAATACAAAAAGCAATATGGCGATCAATTTGATGCTGTATTAAAACAAAGCGGTATGACTGAGAAACAATTAAAAGACTCTGTTCGCGGCGAACTTGCAATGAAAGAAGCTGTGAAGAAAAGCATCTCAGACAAAGAAGCAAAAGACAATTACAAACCTGAAATCAAAGCAAGCCACATCCTTGTAAAAGATGAAGAAACTGCGAAAAAAGTAGAAGCTGAACTAGCACAAGGAAAATCTTTTGAAGACTTAGCAAAACAATACTCTGAAGATACAGGTTCAAAAGATAAAGGCGGCGACTTAGGATACTTTGGACCAGGTAAAATGGTAAAAGAATTTGAAGATGCTGCATATAAATTGAAAAAAGGTGAAGTTAGTCAACCTGTAAAATCACAATTTGGCTACCATATCATCAAAGTAACTGACATTAAAGAATTAAAACCATTCGATCAAGAAAAAGATCGTATTAAAGGCGAACTTGCTGACAAGAAAATGCAAGACGCTCAATTTATGAACGATCTTGTTACAAAAGAAATGAAAAAAGCAGATGTGAAGATTAACGATAAAGATCTAAAAGATATTTTCGAACCTCAAAAAGCTCCAGCAGCAGACCAAGGCACATCTAGCAAATAATAAAAAAAGTCCGGCATATGCCGGGCTTTTTTTATTTGAGGATTGAGCTAAAACTATGAACGTTTGCGCCATATACAACTTTGTTCTCTTACAAATCTGTAAGCTTTTTGTCACGTATTTAAATAGTACTAACGATATGACAACATTATAATTACGAACTATAGAGCAGTTATTTTGTAAAAAAAATTCCTGCATATGGAGGTTTAAAATGAAAAAGTATATTTTAACTTTAATACCATTTATCCTAGGGGTCGGATGTTTTGTTAGCTTTAATACCATCGGCTCTACAGTCGCTCCTGATGGTACTCTTGTTGAACCATTTTATTTACTACCAATGGGTTATTCATTCATAGCTATCGGTATCGTTAGTCTATTTGTAAGTAAAATGAAAACAACTTTTTGCACTACATAACTTCCCTGAACCATTTAGGTAAATATTTCCACGATAAAATTATATCATGCTCTTTTCCCAACCTCCTTTTATTGATATGCCTGTATTCCTTGCCGCTTCTTCCAATTTAATCATTTCATCTATTTCCAGATTGATATTAAGTGCAGATACTGCTCCATCAATATGTGATTCTTTTGTAACTCCTATAATTGGCACAGTACCTTTTGAAATTGCCCAAGCTATTGCTATCTGTGCTGGTTCAGCCTGATATTTTTTTCCTATTTGACTCATAACATCTATTAACCCTTCAAGCTTTCTGAGAACATCGACATGAAAAACTTCTCCTCTTCTAGTTCCACTTTTAAAAGGATTATTTACATTATATTTACTAGATAGGGCACCTTGCTCTAACACCATATAAGAAAAAAACACAACGTCATTCTTATAACACCAATCAAGAATTCCCGCTTCTTCTGAAGCTCTATATAATAAACTATAATGATTTTGAACTGCTGATAATCGTAACCCTTCTTTTTCTAAAATACTTGCAGCCAGCGTTATCTCTTCTAAATTATGATTGGATACCCCTACATGTTTTATTTTTCCGCATTTAACTAATGGTATAATCTCTTTTGTCCATTGTTCTACATTTTTTGGATTGTGTATCCAATATATGTCTATAGAATTTATTTCTAGACGTTCCATACTGCCGTCTAAAGATTCTTTCATAGCGCTTTCAGCCTGTTCTTCAAAAGGGGTAAATTTTGTAGAAATAAGTACATCTTTTTCTTCTTTCATTAAAGTGCCAAGAATTGTCTCCGATGCACCCATGCCATACACAGCTGCAGTATCCCATAAATTAAATCCTTTTTCCATTGCTTTTTTAAAAACAGGCCTTAAATCCTCTTCATTATACTCATTTCCAAAAACCTGATTCCCACCATTAATACCAATTCCCCATGACCATGTCCCCATTGCAATGGTTGGTATTTCTATATTTTGAAGTTTTACATATTTCATACCTATCCCCACCTTCAATATTCTAAACATGTTCTCTAATAGCTCTTTTAATTCTGCTTAAAGAAACTGGTGTAATTCCAAGATACGAAGCAATATATGCTTGATTCACACGTTCCTCTAATTCTGGATGCATTCTCTTAAAATCTAGATATCTCTCGGTAGCACTTTTTAGTAAAAAGCTACTTTCTCTTTCAATCTTATACTTAAAACCATACTCTAACACCTTCATATATACCTTCATACAGTAAATATCTTCTTCTACTAATTTTTTAAAATCATTTACATGAACCACTAAAACTTCACAATCTTCTATTGCTTCAACACAATGTTTTGATGGACCTTTATTAAAAAGTGCCTCACCAACGCATAACGTACCTTTCCTTGGAAAAAAGTGCGTAACATCATTACCGTTTATATCAATATAATAACTCCTTAATAATCCAGATAAAATAAAATACAATTCATTTTGAATATCCCCTACATGAACTACTATTTCTCCCTTTGATATCTTTTTACTTTTAAACATACACTCTATCTTTTTAATAACCTCGTCTGGCATTTTGTCTTGTATGAAGTTCTCTACCATCTTTTGCATTTGAACGAATCCTTCTATCAGCTGTCCCTCCTCTGTTCACTTTTTCTCTATTATGCATTTTTTATTTACTCTTTGTAATTAACATTTGATAACTGTATCAATTTTTTAAGTCAATTTTCACAACAACATGCAACATTAATTTTTATTATTTACAAAATGTTTCTAAAGAAAATCCACGTCATATGTGTTACGGTTCACCGCAACACATATGATGTAAACTTTTAAAGTATTATAGATATAAATAATAATAAAATAAGGCGCTATATGTAAAAGTGCTCTAAAGGCAATGCTGATTTTATTGCTCTGGCAATTTCCCTTAAAAGATCTGTGTTTTGAACACATAAAAAAACTGCAGCAAAAGTATAAAATCCTTTTGTGCAGTCTCTCTTTCAACTATTAATGATATAATTTTATTTCTGAAGCTGAAGCAAATCCACCATCCCCTGCTACTACTTCAAGCTTTACATACTGAGCATCTACTTTACTGAAAGTTGCATTCTTTGTAGAATTATTATTTGTCCACGTTCCAGTAGCAACCTTTGTAAAATTAATTCCATCCATACTTGTGTATATATTATAACTAGTTATGTTCCCGTGATTACAATTATCTTTTCTTGGAACATAAGTTAATTGTGATACGCTGGTAACTTCATTAAGCTTTATCGTAATGTATGGGGCCTTATCACTTCCATTCCATAACGTATGCCACATTGTTGCACCGTTTCCGTCAACTGCGTTTTTAGCATCATTACCAGCTGAAATTTCCTCACTTGAGACACCTGCAACTGATAAACTTGTGTGCGGTATTAATCCTGTTGCAACAGTATCAGTAAACTTTAAGTTAACAGCATCACTTGCTGGATTTGAACCAACAGCAAATTTTCTAACTGTTAAAGTTACATTTCCTGTTAAATCCGGCAAATTAGGAGAAGCTGGATTATATCTTGTCCAATGCGAACCTTGATCGATGCTGAATTCCATCGTGCCGTCTATACCAAAAACTAAATTCTCATCATCATTTGCAGAAACATTCACTTTACCAGCTTTTCCAATTGGAATTAATAAAGGCTGCTCTGTTCCAATCACTCTTGTTAAAATACCGTTAGTTGAATTGATTGCTGCTATTTCTTCATTACTCAGAAGCATATCATTGCTTGTAGCAACTTTATATGTTTTTCCACCATCAATACTGTATTCCGTATCGGGTTTAATTCCCATTAATTTTCCTGCATTTGCTCCATCAAAACTAAAAGTAGCAAGGCTCAGTCCTAAACTTGGCATTTGATCTTTTATTTTATTAGCTACTTGCTTTTCATTTACATTCGTTATTGCGTTAAATGCATTTAATATATTTACAGTATATTGCTGAAGCTTCGCTCTATCATCTGTATTCAGAACACGGCTTCTAATTTGAGAAAGAAGATCCATCATCGGTCTTGGCTCATTAGCAAAAGAAGCAATGATACTGTTATTTAATTCTTGCCACTCCGCATCTGTTACATTTGGATTTTGTAACATAAGAGAAACGTAATCTTTCCATACTAAAACATTAATTGGTAATATATTAGTAGCTATTTTATAAATTGCAACTTTGTTATCTGATGAAATCATCGCTTTCGCTAACCAGCGTAATCGCTCTGATTGATCTAATTTTGCTTGGTCAAGCTCCGCATCTTCAAATAATAATATGTACGGTACTTGATTTTTCAATTTATCATCTGACCAAGGAATAACAGTTCCACCATGATGCTCAGATTCACTCCATCCAAATATATCATTTCCTAAATACCAAGAAGATGGTTTGTCATTCCAGATGAGTGCACAATGTCCAGGCTGTCCAACGGGCATAGCTGCCACACCAAAAGCTTGACTGACTTGCGTACCAAACTTTGAAATATTACCACATACTCCGCCATCTCTGTAAATTGAGGAAAGATTCCAAGCTAAACCGTAGAATTTATCATTTCCAGCTTGAATGCTAACTCCATCTTTGTTATATTCTACATATTTAATCAAATATGCACTTTTTCCTATCTTATCTTGGCTTTTAAGTTCTGGATGTTCCGTATTAATCATGTTTCTTGCCCAAGTTAAATCTTCTTCCGGTGACCAAGTATTCACTACTAATCTTAAATGCCAAACATCATAAGTTCTAAAGACAGGAAGTAACTCATTATTTTGATCTGCTGTTTTATAATATTGATACCTCGTTAATGGATTAATAGGTTGATTGTTTGTCCAATATTTTACGGGTTCAGCATGAGCTAACGATGTAGCTATCGCTAATTTAAAATACAATCCTTCATGAGAATCTGCATCCGTATTCCATATGGTATTCCATATCTCAAGTGCATTTACAGGATTCTTCCCAGTTGGACTGCCGCCTTCAAGAAACGTATTCATTACATCTGTATTTTTCATAACCCAGCTAAGAAAATTTTGATGGGCAGCATCTTTTTTAGCGAATGCACCCATTGCTGCTGCGCCTGTTTGTGATATGAATTGCCACTGAGCCAAAGCTGCTGCAAATGATGGGTCTGTAAGCTTATTTTGTAAATTCGCTTCAGTGATATCCCCAATATTTTCATTCAGATATGTTGTGAGATAACTCAAATGATCCTCAAAATTACCATTTACAATTGCCTGATCTGTCTTTTGCTTCAATGTTTCTTGAGTTAACGACACCGTTTCAGCTGAAACTTTCGTATAAGGAATCGTAACAAAGCTCCCTGAAACAAGTGACATAGTTAATACGAAAGATAAAGTTCTTTTCAAAATAAGCCCCCCTTGTGTGTGTGTTTAACCGATTACCCTTGCAGCCTCCTTTCTTACTAAAGTGAAACTTCCATCAGTGTTTTTTTCATTCTCCACTAATGGAAAGCCCGCCCAATCAGGCATTTACGGGCAGTTATCCCCCACCTTTCTTCTTAAGAAAAGCGGAAGCGGCTCGCTCAGAATTGCGGGACGCCCGCGCACCCGACAGAGAGAAGCCTTTTGCCTCGTCCGAAGGGGCGAAACGACCGGAGATTCTAGCCGCTAGAGCTGGACAATGATTCTATTGGAATCTTGAGGTGAGGGTCTTATTACCCGCAAATAGTAAAATAAAAAAATTCCCCATACCTAAAGGCATGGGGAATTAAACTACCAACATGAATAAAACTTGGAAGTTTCCTAACCTTTCGGCAACTGGCTGACATAGTGGCATGCACCTTAGTCCCTATAGCTTTGCGTCATTAGCTTTCACTAACTTTGCCTTTATCGATTAAAATCAATTAATTTGAATATAACAAAATTAAAAATAATTTTGTATATTTTTAAACTTTTTTAATCAATTTTTTACTTCATATTTTCTTAGCGTTGTTAAAAACGGTGGAATTGTCTTAAAAATGGGCCTATCGTTGTAAAAAGAGGACTTTCTTGTGAAATTCTCTTTTTTATCCCGCATTAACTGGCTGTTTTCCCCTTTCATTTCTTGCCTTTCACTACATTTTAAAGTCGAAATTTTAAACTAACTATATCTTTTACTAAATACGTTTACTGCCTATTTCTAATTCTTCTATTAATCTCCCTAAGTGAATTTGTAATAATTTACGCGGGGCTGCTTTTCGGACAATGCCTTCTTGTGTTAAATCATTTAATAAACCCGTTACCGTTTCACGAATACTCCCTGTCATATTTGCTAATTCTTGATGAGTAATGGAAATTTCAAGCTGTCTCCAATCCTCTGCATCTTCCACTACTATCCCAAATTTTTCCGATAATTTGTAAAGCAAAAAGAGCAATCGTTTCCGTGCACTACTATGTGCCATATGCTCTAACAGCTCTTCCATTTCCTTGACACGAATAGATAGTATCTCTATGAACTTTAAAGCGATGTCCGGTTTATCGTGTATAATTTTTTGAAACTGAGTTCTATCTATTTTACAAATAAGAGAATCTTCCCATGTTTCAGCATATACACCCTCAGATCCCGTTGTAAATGTACCCACCGCTCCAAACACATGCCCTGCACCTAATATGTCGAGTGTAAGCTCTTTTCCATCCTCAGACACTTTATATAAACGCACTTTACCTGATTTAACTAAATATAAAAACTGCTGCTTCATATGCGGAGAGGTAATGATTGTCCTTCTTTTCATTACATCAATAGGAGTATCCTGCTCAATTTTCTTTAATTCCTCTAACTCTAGCTCATCAAATAAACGTATTCGCGATAAATATTTTATTTTATCCATGAACTTTCCTCCCGTTGTAGTCTCGACTACATATTTTCAGAATAATATATACTACACTCTTATGTAAAAGTATGTATTTTACTATCTTATCAAGGGGGAAGTCATATGAATATCGTTATTATTATCATTCAATTTATTTTGATTGGTATATTTTCAATATCGTTTTTCCTAAAAATTTCACGTGCAAAATCAATGGTTCATCACTGGAATGAATATCGCTACCCTATGTGGTTTATGAATGTGATTGCCTTATTGGAGCTCATCGGGATTATAGGAATCATTATTGGTTTTTGGAGTGATAGACTCTTACACTATGCAGCTTTTCTTATTATTGTCCTTATGTTAGGAGCTTTGCATGCTCATTTCTTCCGTGCGAAGCATAAACCCATTATGGCACTTAATGCGTTTATTATGCTTGTTCTTTCTATTATAATTCTACTCGCTTAAGGAAACAGGAAGTTTAAATAGTAGTCAGTGGAGGGATAACTTCCTCCACTGACTTGACAAGAAGGTTATAATACAACAGCTGTATGTATTATAATGTTTTCAAACGATTCAAAGTTATTTTAGTTGTATACAGCATCCCCCTTCTTCCCTTTGAATGACCAATATACCTAGCGCAAATTATAATGGATTTTTGCAAGCGTATTAATTTCCATGGAAAAATAAGTTACAATAAACCAAAGAAAAGAAACGGAATTTATAAACTATAGGGGTATAAGAAAATGAACAATAAACTTCATGAACTCAATAAACAAAAAAAACCGCTATTTGTCACTGTGTATGATCAATTGTATACATTAATCATGGATGGAACATTTCCTCCTGACAGCAAGCTTCCAACAGAACCTGAATTGGCTAAAATATTTGGTGTAAGCAGAATGACATTGAGACATGCTTTGGCACTTTTGAAGGAAGATGGCTTGGTTAAAAATATACATGGAAAAGGGAATTTCATTACAAAATTTCATCATAATGAAAGTATGGATGGCTTGGAGAAGTTGGGGAATCCCTTATATAAATGCTATATGGAAAAAATAGACGATATCGAACTTAATTTCCGAATTGATCTAGTAACGGACTATGCAATGCAAGTATTAAATCAAGAAATGACTGCAGTGGTTGCGTTGGAACGCTGGTATAAAAGTAACGATAAGATCGTAGCTTTTGCTTTTACGATGATGCCAATAGAAGCGGTTTCCCAATTAAACCTTGACTTACAAAATGAGAAGCAAGTTTTAGAAATGTTGGAAGAGAAAGTATATGAACTAGCTAATTCCTCTACCATTGAAATTAAACGTTCTAATTCCGTCAATACTCCGTCATTAAAATACAAACTTTTCCATGGAGAAGAATGTGATTTAATTTTAGAAAGTGTCTATATCAGCGATAAATATCCTGTGGTTTATAATAAATACTATATACCAATAGAATTTAGTCAAATTAGGATTAAAACATCTAAATGAGTTCTATACTTAATTTGGAAGCGATGGATTTCATATGAAATCCATCGCTTTTTTGTAACAAAACAGACAAATTCCGAAAGAAAGATGGGTTGTGAGCGAAATAAAGGTATGGTATCCTTTTCATTGTTAAGATATATACAAGTTTTTAGACAACTATACAATGTTGTATATTTCAAAGAGTTATCATGCATGATCCTGAAAGCGCAATCAACGAGTATGATGTTTTTTGGTTACTTATGCAAATCCTTCCTTGTAAATATCACAGGAAGGCAAGGTGTGGTATCGTTTTTGTTAGTCATTTGCGTACAAGCAGTTAGACAACCAAACGATATTGTATATTTTAACGGATTATCACACATGATCCTGAAAGCGCAATCAAAAGGTAAGATGTTTTAATTATTTATGGAAACGTTTCCTTTTTAAACATCATAAAAAGGAAACCCAGCATATGAAACAAATAGTTTAGAAATTATTGAACCCATCCTTTTACGAAAGGATCAATCGGTAGTGAAAAGCGAGACAATCATGAATCAGGAAGATAATTTCCTGAATAATAAAAGGAGAGAAATATAGCTATGTCTACAATAACTGCAGATGTGAGCATGAAGAAAACTCAGGAATATAATGCTAAGAAAGCAGTACCTATTACCTTACTGTTATTTCTATTATGTTTAGTAATTGACAATTCGTTTAAGATTATTTCTGTTGATATGGCAAAGGATTTTCACATTTCAGCGACAACAGTTAGCTGGCAAGCAACTCTAGCTGGACTTGTAATTGGAATTGGGGCAGTGGTTTACGCAGCTTTGGCGGATTCCATTAGTATTAGAAAACTTTTTAGCGTTGGTATTATTTTAATCTGCGCTGGTTCAGTCATGGGATATATTTTTCAACATTCGTTTTTACTAGTTGTTATCTCACGAATTATCCAAACTGCCGGTTTAGCATCGGCTGAAACATTATATGTTATCTTTGTAACGAAACATTTACCTGCAGATGAACAAAAGAAATTTTTAGGATTAAGTACAAGCAGTTTTGCTCTTTCACAACTTATAGGTGCATTAACTGGAGGTTATGTTTCTACGTACTTCCATTGGACAACTCTGTTTTTACTTTCTTTAGTAACGCTTTTCACCCTTCCTTTTATTTTAAAATATCTTCCTAAGGAAGAAACGAAAAACAGTAATGTAGATGTATTAGGATTATTTTTAGTAGGAACGATTTCAGCATCCCTACTACTATATATTACCGATTTCAACCGGATGTACCTTCTCTTGTTTATTGTTGCAATTACATTGTTCCTTACTTATATTAGTAAGAACTCAAAAGCGTTTATCGGAATTTCATTCTTTAAAAATAAACAGTTTATCTCATTGCTTGGAGTTGCTTTTGTAATTTACTCTGTACAGTTAGCATATATTTTCGTATTTCCATTCTTGCTTGAAAAGATTTATGGTTTGAAGCTAGATACTATTTCACTATTATTAATTCCAGGCTATATAGCAGCAGCAACAGTTGGGGCTCTTTCTGGAAAAATTGCGAAGGTTCTAGGAAGCAAGCAATGTATTACACTCGCTATGTGCAGCATTATGATCAGCTTGCTATTAGGCGGAATCTTTATAAAAACTTCTGTCGTTGTATTTGTAATATCTATGGTTTTATTCTCTAGTTCATTTGCATTCATGTATGCACCATTACTTGATTCTTGCATTTGTACGATTGAAAAAGAAAAAACAGGAACAGCAATCGGATTTTACAATTTAACACTTAATGTCGCTATGTCAATCGGAATTGCCTATACAGCAGCAATGATGGACCATTCCGCAATGCGAAAAAGCTTCCTAGGAACTATGAGTAATCCGGATGCTTCCATGTATAGTAATATCCTATTCATTCTCGTACTCATTACCCTTTTCAGTTTATCTCTGTACTGGGTATTAGTAGGACGAAAAGCGAAAAAATAGATTATTGGACAAGTTGTCTATTAATTAACTAGTTATATAGAATCTCTTTGTAAGAAAAATTTAAGACATAGTAGAACCCATGGACAATTTAATAAAAAGACCATGAAAAATCAAGCACTTAAAAGGTGGTTCCGGTATTCTACCGGAGCCATCTTTTTTAGTGTCCATAATTCGGGGTACAGTTCACCTTTTATCCCGCATTAACGGGCAGTAATACTCCCACCCCAAAATTCAGCGAAAGCAAAGAAGTTAGGTGGGAGATAAACTGCCCGTAAAAGCCCGATTGGTTCAACTAATAATCAGTGGGGGATGAAGAAACCCCCCACTGATTAAAGTTTCACTTTATTTAATTGCCTCATGAACCTTTAACTGCTTCCCTTTTATCGTTGTGTTTTTCATTACTTTTAAAACAAGGGGTCCTTTTCCGTTTAATATTTCAACATAAGAAACATTATCCTGTATCGTAATAATCCCTATATCATCCGCTGTAACACCTGGAATTTTGGCAATTGTACCAACAAAATCCACTGCTCGGATTTTCTTTTTCTTCCCACCATTAAAGTAAAGCTTCATGATTCCCTTATTTAGACTAGCACTTTTATCTTTTTTAATAATTGGCTTAGCATTTATTTTTTCTTCAAATGCCGCCTTTCTTTTTGTAACTTCTTCTTTTAAAGGTGCATCTATTTTTAAAATTTCAAAACCGATATACTCCTCGATTTCTGCTAGAAATCTCTCTTCATACGGGGTTACAAATGTAATTGCTTTTCCGCTATTACCAGCACGTCCTGTTCTTCCTGTACGGTGTACGTAACTTTCTTTTTCTAATGGAATATCGTAGTTAATGACGTGGGTAATATTCTCAATATCAATTCCTCGTGCTGCTACATCTGTCGCTACTAAATAGCGGAATTTCCCTTTTTTAAAGTCATTCATTACTGCAAACCGATCTTCTTGCACCATACCACCATGAATTTTATCACAAGGATAGCCAGAACGTTTTAGCTGTCTAAATACATCATCTACATTTTCTTGCGTACGGCAGAAAATAATGCAACTATCTGGATTTTCAATAGTTGTTATATCTTTCAGAAGAGAGAACTTCTCTTCTTCCCTCACTTCTAAAAGACTATGTTCAATGTTATCTGTCGTAATACCAGATGCTTTAATCTCGATGTTGATTGGTGATTTCATATATGTACGAGACAAATTTTCAACATCTTCTGGTAAGGTCGCAGAAAACAGCATCGTCATTCGGTTCATAGGTAGTTCGTCAATAATTGCTTCTACTTGATCGATAAAGCCCATATTTAACATTTCATCTGCCTCATCAATCACCAAATACTTGAAACACTCTAACGAGAAAGTCCCTTTTTCAATATGATCTAATACACGTCCAGGAGTGCCGACAACAATATGTGTCTTTTGCTTTAGTTCTAATTTTTGACGCGCAAATGGAGATTTTCCGTAAACCGCAGTTGCTTTAATACGCTTAAATCTTCCTATATTCGTAATATCTTCTTTTACCTGCACAGCAAGTTCCCTTGTTGGTGTAAGGATTAACGCCTGCGGCTTATTTTCTCCCCACTCAACCATTTCACAAAGCGGAATCCCAAACGAAGCTGTTTTACCGCTTCCTGTTTGTGATTTTACAACAAGATCTTTCTTTTCTAATGCAATTGGGATGACTTTCTCTTGCACTTCTGTTGGCTTTTCATATTGTAAGCTAGCAAGTGCTCTTACAATTTCTTTACTCAATGCGTAATCGTTAAAACTTTGTGGACTCATGTACTAACCTCATTTTGTTATATATTCTTTTATGTATTTTTCACCATTGTATGAATACCATATGCATAATTCCATTTTTTCTATGGAGTTTTAATTTCTCCTTGGTATCATAAACTCGAAATCCAAGTTTCAGCATCTGCAATATTCTTAAATGTTCTAAAATAACCGCAACTCTTATATGATAGTTTATGAATTTTTGCAACATCATTCCTGCTAGACCTGTTTTCAGATTGAAGAAGTCTTCCGAAAATGCATCAACGTAGAGTATTAATAAGTATACGTCATTTTCAACACATATGCCTACAAAATCTAACACATCTTTTTCTGAACAAAGTTGCCTCTCAACAGAAACACATTCAATATATTTTTTGTTATTTTTTTCATAATCCTATAATTCATTATGCTTGCCCACTTATAAATCAGTTTGTTCTACAAGCACTGAAATTGAACTCAGCATCTCTTCAATAAACGTTATATTCCCCCATAACATAGCTCTTAATCGGTTTGTTTTATCATCAAAAAGTCTACGTCATTTATCGAAAAATTGGCAAGAAAACTCCATCTTCAAAACGTGTAGGGCATAGCCCAGTTTAAGGTGGGGATGAATTGCCATCGCATTTGTAAAAATATTTTCGTAGTATGACGAATGTATGTTCTTTCCAAGTGTTTTGTAGTATCATGAAGGGAAGAAGGAGGTGAACATGATGACAAAAGAAAAAGAATATGCAACCTATCAAATTTGGATTAAGAAAGGTCATAAATTACATGCCTATTTCATGGAAATGTGCCAAAACGCAAAAAATCTCTACAATACAACAAACTTCTATATTCGCCAAGTGTATACGGCCTTACGTACGGATAAGCCATTACAGCCACTTCAACAAGAAGTCCTCCATACATTACAAATGTACATCGAAACCATGAATGAAAATCAACTTCGTGCGTACCAAAAACGTGTGCAAAAGCAAAAAGAAAAACCTGTAGAAGAACAGAAAGACATAAAATGTAACTTGTTTACATTCCCGACAAAAGAAAAGTCGTTCCTATCGTATCATTTCCTAGATTGTTTGTTTAAAACAATGAAACAACAAGATTATATGAATTTGCCAGCACAAACGAATCAAGCAGTTATGAAGAAGCTATATCAAAACTGGAAATCATTCTTCGCTTCCATCAAGGCATACCAAAAACATCCTTCCACTTTTACTGGCAGACCTCGCATTCCAAAATATATTAAATCATCTTTGAAAGAAATTGTTTTCACGAATCAAGTGTGTAAACTCCAAGATAAATACATTCGTTTTCCAAAAACAAGCATGAAATTAAATATCGGCAAATTGTTTGGATATATCGAAAATCTCAAAGAGATACGCGTTTCTCCTTCTTACGGAAAATTTAAGGTGGAAATTGTGACAGAACAGTCCGAACCAGCACCTGAGCATGTCGACAATCATCGCTATATGAGTATAGACTTAGGAATCAATAACATTGCAACTATCACAACGAATACAGGGGCTACTCCTGTGTTAGTAAAGGGCAATGTGATTAAAAGTATTAACCAATATTACAACAAACAAAAGGCTCATTTACTTGGAATTCTTCGTCATGGAAAAGAACAAAAAGAAGGAGAACACACGTCAAAGCGTTTAGAGAGACTTTATGAAAAACGGTTTCTCAAAATAAAAGATATCTTCCACAAAATGAGTTACCACATTGTTCAGATAGCGATTCAACAGGAAATCTCTATGATTATGATTGGGAAAAATACATCATGGAAACAAAACAGTGAGATGGGGAAACAACAAAATCAATCCTTCTGCCATATCCCACATAATCTACTCATTGAAATGATCACCTATAAAGCAAAACGAAAAGGTATTACTGTACAAGTCGTGGAAGAATCGTATACAAGCAAGGCATCCTTTCTAGACAATGATGCGATCCCGACTTACGGTGAGGAAGACATTCCTGCATTCAGTGGAAAACGGATTGCACGTGGCCTGTATCGTACGAAAGAGAAGAAACTACTGAACGCAGATGTGAATGGTTCCTATAACATCTTAAAAAAAGCAGTTCCAAAGGCATTTGCTGATGGAATAGAGGGGTTGTGCCATCAGGCAGCTGTGTCAACTCCACTCGTGTTAAGCATCTCTTGAAGGTGATACACGAGAAACCCCCACTTCAAGATTCGAAGGAGATAAGTGGCGGGAGTTTTCATGCTACCACCGATACTATTTCTACATAAGATTTTAATAAGCCCTTGAAAATCTTATGTGAAACCAATATTCTAATACTATTAACTCTCTACTTAAGGTTGTGTTTAACATGCGTATTAATAAGTACATTAGTGAATCCGGAAAAGCATCTAGACGCGGTGCAGATAAATTAATTGAAGAAAGAAGAGTCACGATAAATGGAAAGGTTGCGAAAATAGGCAGCCAAGTCGAGCCTGGGGATGATGTTCGTGTAAACGGTAACCCAATACGGATGGCAAGAAATTATGTTTATATTGCCTTAAATAAACCCGTAGGCATTACAAGTACAACAGAAAAAAATGTTAAGGGTAATATTGTTGATTTAGTCAATCATCCATTAAGAATTTTTAATATCGGGCGATTAGATAAAGATTCAGATGGCTTAATACTCCTTACAAATGACGGTGATATAGTCAATGAAATTTTACGTGCTGAAAATAAGCATGAGAAAGAATACATTGTTACAGTAGACAAGCCGATTACTCCTGAATTTTTAAAACAAATGGCTGAAGGTGTAAAAATTTTAGGTACGAAAACGCTGCCTTGTAAGATGGAACAACTTTCTAAATATGTTTTTCAAATCACTCTAACACAAGGACTAAATCGTCAAATTCGTCGCATGTGTGAAGCGCTTGGATACGATGTTTATAGACTACAGCGAACTCGAATTATGAATATTCATTTAGGTAATCTACCCGTTGGACAATGGAGAGACTTATCTAAAAAAGAACGCAATCGATTATTCCAAGACTTGAACTATGAGCCAAAGGAATGGTAAAAAAGATGGACCAAAACAGTAAGAAACTGTTTTGGTCCATCTTTTTTTATTGTACACGTTTTGCGTGGCGCTCGTTTTCCTATCTATTTCCCAAACCTTTTGCGATATCCGCATTTTCTACATAGTTCCTCTACTGCTTCTCTTCGGGAAAATCCATCTACAAGGTTGTTTGCTCGCTCTCCTTCGATAATATCAGAAAATGAAGCATCATTAATATTACCAAGGTTGATAATGCCCTCACCATCTAAACAACAAGGGATAACCGTTCCGTTCGCTAAAATACCCGCTTGATTTCGAAGGCCATAACAGAAGCCCTTCCCATCGTCCTCTTCTTCATGCAGTGCAGGCCACTGGAATTCGTAATCTTGATTGATGAAGATGCGATCCGCAATTTTCACGCCACTTCCTGGTGTAACCTTCTCTTCAATTTTGTATGGTAAATCAAATTCTTTCTCAATGATTTCTAACAGCTGTCTGTTTCGTTGTATTTCAATATTCGTCTTATTGTCTTGCGTTAAGTTCCATAGTCTGAGCGAAACAATCAAATCTGATTGGCTCGTTGCTTCTTTAATAAAAGAAAGTATACTTCGCACATATCCTTCCTTATCTTTAGAACCTTCGTGGCCATCAAAGCTATGAAGCGAAAAATTCATCTGTCTAAGTGCAGGCTTATTTAATAATTTGTCCCTCTTTTTATTAATTAATGTTCCGTTCGTTGTAATATTAACTTTAAACCCTTTTTCATGGCATAAATCTAATAATTGGTCTATTTTAGGATGGAGCAGCGGCTCACCTTTTACATGTAAATAAATATAGTCTGTGTGAGGTTTAATTTGATCTAATCGCTTTGAAAACTCCTCCACAGAAAGAAATTGCTTCTGCCGTTCTGTTGGCGGACAAAAGCTGCATGCGAGGTTACATACACTTGTAATCTCTAAGTAAAACTTCTTAAACTTTTTCAATCTCAATTCCTCACTTCTTTGACTACTTAGAACAGGATATAATATTGTTCTATCACTATTACAGCATAATTTTTCATAAATGGAAACATACTTATTCAAGGAAACTACTGTTACTATTTTCCCTGTTTAGAAGAATGGAATTGTATTTGGATCATTCATGTAACTTTAAATTGAACTGCCCTCACCTACCGCTTCGCTTGAGATGGGGGTCTTCTCACCAGATATGACAAAAGAACAAAAAGCCGTTTTTACAATAAACAAAGATGATTGTCATTTTGTTATTTATCGAATACAAATTCAGGATTAATAGCTACAGGATTTTTCATAACAAATAGCTTCTTCTGGATCATCGAAAAAAGGGGAGTCTTGAAAGCAGCAGATACGATATATGGTCGGATCCCTTTCACAAATTTTGACGAAGTAAAAAACAACTTTCCCATTCGCTCTTGAATTCGGTGAATTTCCTCAATCTCCTCACTTCGAATTTCTTGGACTCTACAGAGAACTTTAGCTGAGACATCACGTTTTTGCAGCGCATCCCAAATAACATCAGCCGCCACAACTGCTGTCGTTACTGCTAATGAAACTCCTATTGCCCCTACAGGAGATGAACAATGAGCAGCATCACCGACCAGCAAGCAGCCATCCTTTGCCCACGTTTTAACCATATGATTTTTAGCTTGAAGCGGTACGAATGGTTTAAAGTCAACCAAAGATTCAGCAAATTCATGAAATCCTTTGTTAGCATGCATAATTTCTTGACGAAAAATTTCTATCCCTTGACGCTGCACTTCTTTCCATTCTCCTCGTGGTAAAGCAATGCCTACTTGAAGTAAATCCGGATATTTGGGAAGTGTTATATAACTATGCCCCTCTGTGATTTTAAATTGTAATTCCTCTCCCCACTGAGGTGGACGTTTTACACTAAACCAGATCAGATCACCTGGATAATATTCATATTCTAACTCAAAACCTCCTAAACGACGAATGGTAGAAAACCGCCCATCAGCCCCAACTGTTATCTTCGCCTGAATTTCCAGCAATTCTTTATTTTCCTGCTCAACAACTACCCCTGTCACGGTTCCATCGTTCTCAAGCAGTTTTTTCACCTGAGCATGGAACATCATATCAAAAGTTGGATATTCCTTTGCTTTTTCGTATAGCGCTTGAAGTAAGATGGGTTGAGGAATCCAAAGAGCATACGGCGCTTCTGCAATAATAGAAGAAAAATCAAAGTCTCCTTTCTTTTTGTCATAATGATAAAAGGCACCTTTCTTTAGCTTAGAATGGGGTAATTGTTCAATATACGCACGTAATTGTAATTGTTCAAGTAATTGAACAAAACGAGGCTGAAGTACTTCTCCGCGATATTCACGGTCAAAATTATTATGACTTTCAAGGACAATTACTTGAACTCCAACCTTTGCAAGTAATAAGCCCAATATCATACCCGCAGGTCCTCCACCAACAACAATGACATCCTTTTGTAATCGTTTACTAAGCATTCTATATATTTCCTCCCCATATTCAAATACCTACACGGAATTATATGTAAAAAAGATAATGAAATGCTTGCTTTTGTTATTAAAGAATATGGCCCGTTTGTTGAACAAGTAAGGATGGAGAGTACTGTTCTCGCCATAAACTATACTTTTTCATATACCTCTGCATAAGCTACTTTCAATTACTCTCTAAGTTGTTTGTTTTCATTTTCTAATTTTTTAACCTTCCGTTTTAGTGATTCAAGGAATGCACTATTTTAATAGACTACATTAAGACGTTAATCAATGAATAAAGAGAATAATCGCTTTGTTTCTGTACAAAAAAACCACCATTCTCCCATTTCTTCTAAATTGATGAGAGAATAGTGATTTTAAAACTTATTCACCTAAACAATTGAAATCTCCTACTTGATTTCAATTGCTGAAGTTATATCGTTCCAATCCGCAGCTAGATTAGCAGTTTTACCATACCAATCAGAGTGTCTAAATAAGACTCCTTTTCCATATCCTTGAGATGAAGTATGCTCCCATAGCGTAGTCGAATAGCTTGCAGAAGGTGACGCCGTGCTTATGGAAGAAATTCTGTCATTCCAGCTAGAAGGCAAGTTTTTAAAGCCATAGCTCCAATAAATATACTGTCCACCTTTATTTATATGCTCATAAAAATCGGTACTTCCAGGGCCGCTACCAAGGGGATTTATTTGGTTTTTAAGTCTTTCTTTATCTTTTTCGATGAAAGCATCCAATGTTTCTCTGCTCGTAAATCCATATGCCAACCAATCTCCATTTTTATTCTGTTTAGGCAGAACCATAGTTACTTTTATGTCTCCGTTGAGCTTATTATTCACTTTAGCCGTGGCATCTACATTCTTTCCATCTACAGTTAAATAGTCGAACGATTTGATCGTATTATCTTTTTCTGCACTTGCTGATATCGTTCCCAATCCCCCAGTTAATGCAAAACCAGCTGCTAATGCTCCTACTACTAACTTCTTGAACATACAACCATCTCCTTTTTGCTTGGATTTTTTGGTACAACTAAAATGTATAGTTTTTTTATACTTTTGTAAATATTAGGAATTTTTAGAAATATAAGACAGAATATTTATTGTTTTCTGTTTAATGTTTAGAAAAAAATGAATCCTTTTATAAAAAGATAGTTTATTAATAGACGAAACAAACTCGTTTTGCTTACACTACTTCACAACCTCTCTGAGAAGATACGAAAAGTTATTGCTGGAGTATCCCCCCATTGCCATCAAGTTAAGAAATCAATTGTTCCCCAAAACGAAAAAAGCAATCTAAATTCTCATAAATAACTGTAAAAAGGTAAAATTTTCGTTATGGGAGTGTCTCAAAATATTAGCTTGATAGGTATGTATGGTGACACTCTACTAAGAAAAAATATTATTTCCACATATTGCAGATTGTAATTGTGATTTTTTAATCTATACTTTTTGTATAAATTTAAAAATTTGTATTATCAATAATACAGGGATAATAACCACTCCGCTATACCTTTAATTTAGGAGTTTCATAGGCGGAAATTCGGTCTATTTTTTTGCCTACAACACAAACATGTGCCATACACTATATCTTGTGATAAAACAAGTAAACATATTTTTTTAGTAAATGTTTCTAACCATCTTATCTCTTCATGAGGTGACTGAATAGTTACCAGAAATATGTATATAAGTTACGGATTAGCATTAAGTTTTTAGGAGGTTTAAATGAGAAAAATATTGCCAGGGGCCATTTTATCTCATACCCAGTATGGATATGTAAAGGTGCCGAAAAATGTCAGAAGTCAGTGTCCTAAATGCGATAAATCAAGTGAATTTACGTTAAAAACAAATTTTTACCAAGTTACAAAACGAGGATTATTTGCAGAAGGACTTTGTTTTGAATGTCAAAAGACATCAGAATTTGTGATTATGTTTAATGATCATCCTGATCAAATAAATAAAGAAGTAGAAGTGTATATTTATAGTCCTTCGGATTTAAGAGATCCTTTAGATCAGCTCGAACGCAATAAACATATCCCTATAGACCTTGTTAGGGCATATCGCTCTACTTTAAATGTCAGTCAATCAAAAGATAACTCTGCTACTGCAGTACTGTCAAAACAAGTTCTTGAAAGTGTCCTCAAACATTTTCTTGGAGAGAAAAGTAATGGACAATCTCTTTCCCAGCAATTTGAGCAATTGCCAAAAAATATCGATTTAACTAAACCGATTCAAGATGTGGGCAACCTCGTTCATCCGGAAAGTCCTTTTTATGGGATGCTTGAATTGAAACAGGAAATTGATGATGAATCAGTAACTTTATTAACAGAATTATTAGAAGTCCTTATCGAATATTTATTTGTGTTGCCTGAAAAAATCGAATCAGTACATGATAAGATTGAACAGAAATTCAAAAAGGTGTAGCATGTACATTTTAATATTTTTATACGCCAAAAGATTTTCGAAAAACAATAGCATGATTTCAATTGGGATTTTAATTTAAAGATAAGTTTTGAGACACCATTTAAGCTATTTTTAGCTTATTTTACGTTGAAGTGAATTTGTCTCAAATACCTACCGACGTTTTTGAGATTTGGTGATTTTCTTACATTAGTAAAATCAACACTTTTTCATGCCGAATTTTACTTAGCGTATATTTTCGTTAAAATGCGGGCGGTACACCATCGCCATTCAGTTAAGAAATACAATCTTCCCCAAAACGAGAAAAATGAGCTGAATTCTCATAAATAACTGAAGAGATATAAAATTTTCGTTTTAGAGATATTTCAAAATCTTGACTTGATGGGCACGAGGTAGCGCCCACAAAACGCGAATTTCGTACACTAAGCAACTTCCGGCATAAAAAAAGCCAATTCCCTGTAAGTGTAGCTTTGAAATAAATTTTGCTCCAAAATGTTCCGTGCATCCACATTTTACGGCAAATAAAAAGAATCCATTTTGAAAAATTAATCAAAATGGATTCTTTTATTTACAGATTTGGTTTTATAAAAAATTTTGATTAAAACTCATAGAAGTCTCTCAAAAAACAATTTAGATAGTCGGCTGAATAAGTAAACGTTTGATTTTATGAGAATTGCCTTTTAAGAACGCCATATTCAAGAATTTCTGTGATTATTAAAGTGTCTATAAATGTTTGATTTTAGAAAAAACATTCTTTTAATCAAACTACCCCTAACCTCATTTATACATTTTTAACAAATTCAGATTTTAATTGCATAGCTCCAATACAATCAATATCATGATTTCCCTCAACCAAACGTATATTTTTTACTTTTGTACTTATTTTTATAACTAATGAACTTCCTTTTCAATTCATTATTTTCTCTCTAATACTTTGTAAAACCTGTATTCCCATAGGAGTGATTGTTGTACCTTGCTTCTTAACACCTACTGCGACACATCCACACTGTTTGAGAATCGATAGCTTACTGCGAACTTGAGCTTCGGATAAGGGACGGGAGAGCAATGAGCCTAAAACGGTTCGTCCCACTCGCTCCTGCCGTTTACTCATATTCCACAGGGTCGTCAATATATCCTCATAATCCATCAGGGAACCGTGACGTAACAAGAATTGAAGGATGTCCTCCCTTTCCACTGTTTCCCCTCCGGCTGTTGGACCGTGAGGGGGTGACAAGATGACGCCGCTATTCAATATACGTTCAGGAATATGTTGTAATTTCACTGTATCGCCTTCTACGATTACCTTCAGGTACTTAATGAAATTTTCCAACTCCCGAATATTACCTGGCCAACTGTAGTTTAAAAGAACATTTTTTACTTCAGGTGTAAATTGTAGCTTTCTCCCATTATCATGAAGAAAATAGTCAATGAGGATAAAAAGATCCTCTTGCCGTTCTCTAAGATTTGGGATATTTAACGGCAAAACGTTGAGTCTATAGTACAAATCTTCCCGAAAAGTACCCTTCGACACCATACTATTCAGGTTTCGGTTTGTGGCAGCAATCACCCTAACATTAATGGGAATTACACGATTTCCTCCTACCCGCATCACCTGCCGCTCTTGAAGCACACGCAGCAAGGCTGCCTGAATACTGAGAGGAGCATCCCCAATCTCATCCAGAAAAATGGTTCCATTATGGGCCAATTCGAATAGACCCATTTTTCCTCCTTTTTTAGCTCCTGTGAAAGAGCCCTCTTCGTATCCAAACAATTCACTTTCTGCTAAACTTTCTGTAAGGCCAGCAAAATTGACCGGGACGAACGGGCCATCCCGCCGGGTGGAATGCCTATGAATCGCTTGGGCAAATACTTCCTTGCCTGTACCGTTTTCTCCTGTGATTAATACGGTAAAATCACTTTCTGCCAGTTTGACAGCAACCTGTTTCGCAGAAGTAATAGAATCGCTTACACCGATAATATTTTCAAAAGAATATTTTGTCGTTAATCCCAGACGGCTACTATTTTTACGGATTTCCTGTTCATTTCGTTGGACAATCGTAACGTCTTGAAACGTAACAACGACGCCCATCAAATGCCCGTCCATCATCACGGGAACTTTGGTAACTAGAAGAACCTTGTTCCGTATCTCCAATAATTGATTGGACTCCTCCGCATGAGACTGAAAAATCTGATTCAGATTAAACTCAGGGATTACATCCCAGCACGTCTTTCCAAGGCAATTCTCTGCAGACAGGCTGAGGATTTTCTCCGCTTCTTCATTAAAAACCGTAATGTGTCCCCATTCATCTATACTAATAATCCCTTCATGAACAGCATTAAATACGGATTCCAGCTTTTGATTTAACCGCTTCTCATTGTTTACAGAATTGGCTAAGCTTCTTCCAAGGCGGACAAAATCACGGAAAAACTCCGCTGTATAGAAATGCGCATTTTCTATAGGAAGATTCAATT
Source organism: Bacillus sp. S2(2024) (assembly GCF_050474045.1). Classification (NCBI taxonomy): domain Bacteria; kingdom Bacillati; phylum Bacillota; class Bacilli; order Caryophanales; family Bacillaceae; genus Bacillus; species Bacillus sp. S2(2024). Next base: position 690,336 of record NZ_JBFLUS010000003.1, on the reverse strand, counting down.
GTTGGGCAATATCATAAATCGTTGTCAAATCGATCGGGCGTATGCCCAAATCAATCACTTTACCAATCGTCTCCGGGACAAGTTCTTTTAATCCATGAGTAACCGCCACATCGATACTCTCAAGTACAGGCCGGATTTTCGCTGGCTCCGGAACATATGGAATAAAGTGCAAATGATCAAACCCCAGACGATTCAAAAGCTCAATGGCATCTACAATCGTGTCCATACTGTTCGAGACAAATAGACATTGGGTTCCCGGAGCTAAATCCATCAGTTGTTCGAGCTTTGGCAAATGAACAGTTCTTCTGGCAAACAGTGCCCGCTCATGAAGTAGTTTCGGTAACCGATCCAATAAACTTTCGGTGGAAACTAGAATCAGTTCACACTCATCCACTAATCGGCTATCCAGCTCCTGGTGCTCATCAACAGTATAAATCTGAATATTTGTACCGAAAAACATTCTCAAATTAGTCTCAAAGGTTTGTGCTAGCTTTTCCCCTCTTGTTAGCAGTAAAATGCTTGGTCTCCCCATTTTTCTCTCCCCTTAAAACCCCTTTTTTAGAATAATAATAACTTAAAAACAAACCTAAAACTATACTTTGACCACGCATGAAGCACAAAAATACGGATTCCAACTATTGATTTAACCGTTTCTCATTGTTTACGGAATTGGCTAAATTTCTTCCAAGGCGGACAAAACTCTGCTGTATAGAAATACGCATTTTCTATAGGAAGATTCAATTGTTGAGCAATATCATAAATCGTTGTCAAATCGATCGGGCGTATGCCCAAATCAATCACTTTACCAATCGTCTCCGGGACAAGTTCTTTTAATCCATGAGTAACCGCCACATCGATACCCTCAAGTACAGGCCGGATTTCCGCTGGCTCCGGAACATATGGAATAAAGTGCAAATGATCAAACCCCAGACGATTCAAAAGCTCAATGGCATCTACAATCGTGTCCATACTGTTCGAGACAAATAGACATTGGGTTCCCGGAGCTAAATCCATCAGTTGTTCGAGCTTTGGCAAATGAACGGTTCTTCTAGCAAACAGTGCCCGCTCATGGAGTGGTTTCGGTAAACGATCCAATATACTTTCGGCCGAAACTAGAATCAGTTCACACTCATCCACTAATTGGCTATCCAGCTCCTCGTGCTCATGAACAGCATAAATCTGAATATTTGTACCGAAAAACATTCTCAGGTTAGTCTCAAAGGTTTGTGCTAGCTTTTCCCCTCTTGTTAACAGTAAAATACTTGGTCTCTCCATTTTTCTCTCCTCTTAAAATCTCTTTTTTAGAATGAAAATAACCTAAAAATAAACCTAAAACTATAAATAAAAACTCCTATCAGAGTATTTCAAGGAAACCAGACCGCTATTAGAGGAAGTTTTTTATCTCGATAGGAAAGTTCGTTCGTTTTTCACGCTTTTTCTAATTTAAACTTTCCTATGCGAAAAAAAAATGCAAGTTCCAAACCTGGAGTTGCATTTTTTTATTAAAATTATAATTTACGAAGAAGGTGGGCAATCAAGGCAGCCCTAACGGGAAGTTGATTGATTTCAATATGCTCAATTTCGGCATGGTTACCTTCTCCCACTGGACCTAACCCATCTAGCGTTGGAATGCCTAATGCGGAAGTGAAATTCCCATCACTGCCCCCACCCACTGATTCCTCAGTCAAGTGAAACCCTAATTCAGATGAACATGTTTTTGCCAGATTAAACAATTTTTCATTTTGAGCTGTTCTTTCCATAGGCGGACGGATAACTCCACCTGAAACCTGTAAGGATATCCCTTCCAGATGCGGCTTTAGCCCATAAATGATTTTCGAAACACGCTCCCCCTCACCGAACTGGCTGATTCGCAGATCCACGGCCAGTTCCGCTTGTTCTGCTACCACATTTCCGGCAGTCCCTCCTCGTACCACGCCGACATTTAGAGTTGTATCCAACTCATAATCAGTAAGTGAGTGCAAGAATAAAATTTGATGAGCCATTTCCTGTATCGCGCTGATTCCATCCCGATGATCCTGCCCTGCATGCGCTGCTTTTCCTTTAATCTGGATCGAAAACTTGCCAACTCCTTTTCGAACTGTTTTAAGTGCACCTGTATGTGGCGCTGCCGGCTCAGGAACGAGAACAACCTGGCTCTTTAAAGCTTCCTGTTCGATCAATGCCCTAGACGTTTTGCTTCCAACCTCTTCATCACTAGTGCATAAGAAAACGATTTTCTTGTTTAAGGAAATCCCCAACTCACGGCAAGCTTTCAGCGCCCAAAGGGCTTGGGTAATTCCTCCTTTCATATCCAGGATGCCCGGCCCATACGCCTTGTTTCCTTCTACTCGGTAGGAAAGCCTTCCCACCTCCCAGACAGTGTCAAAATGGCATATGATTAAGATTTGGGCATCGCCTTTCCCATAACTAAACCGCAGGTGATTCCCCGCATGCTCTTGGAGAATCACTTCCGCCTCAACGTCAAGATACTTCTTAAACAGCTGTTGAATCACTTCTCCACATTGATCGACCCGTACTTTCGAATGCGAAGGCGATTCAGCCAGCACAAGTGTTTTTAGATCCTCCAGGATATCTTCTTGGTGTTGCTTTAAGTATTCTAGTACTTTATCCGTATTTGAAGTCCCCTTTTCCAGGATATCTCCTTGGTGTTGCTTTAAGTATTCTAGTACTTTATTCATATTTGAAGTCCCCTTTATTTATCGTCAATCTCTTAGAAAGGTCCCCAGTTGATCATCATACCGATAATGATGAAAAGACATCCGAGAACAAACCAAACTGCCGTTAATGGAAGCATAAACTTCAGCCATTTTCCATAGGGGATACCACTCATTGCTAGTACCCCCATCACCACACCGGATGTTGGATTGATGGTATTTACTACCCCTTCCCCAAATATAACCGCCTGAACAGCTACTTGACGTGTAATATGCAGTAAATCTGCCAAAGGGACAAGAATCGGCATCAACACGGTAGATTCCCCGGAACCGGAAGAAATCAAAAAGTGCAGAGCTGCACTTCCGATAAACATTCCAATCGAAGCGGCAATCGGAGACAACGGTTCAAGGAGATGGACCAACGCATTGACGATAGTATCTAATATCTTTGCATCCTCAAGGATTAAGCCCACTGCTCTGGCCATCCCCACAATGAGAGCTCCATAGACCATTTGTTTACAGCCTTGAATAAATGTCGATGCAATGTCATTTGCACTCATTCGTGCAATCAAACCGGCGCCGATGGCAATAAAAATGAAAAGACCAGCCATTTCATTTTCTGTCCATTTAAATCTCTGAGAGAAAATTATAAAACCTAACAAGGATAATCCCGCAAACGATAAGATTAGCTTTTGCTGCAAGGAAACCTTTACCGTAGTCTCTATTTCAGCACCTTTCACTGCAACCTCAGAAGTGAACGATTCTGGGCCAAGGATGCTCTTGGCTGGGTCCTTTCTAATTTTGCGTGCATACATATATATATATATAATAGTAGCGGCCAGAAACGCTATGTAGATAATGATCCGGTAGCCCATTCCCGAGAAAAGCGGAAGTTGGGCAATACGCTGCGATAGTCCAAGCGTTTGAGGGGCAAAAACAGGTACGTTCCAACCAGCATAGGTTCCTAGATAAATAAGGGCAACGCCGAAAATAGGATCCAATTTCAACCCACGTGCAATAAGTAGTCCTAATGGGATGAAAGCGATTACAGAATTGACCACAATTCCAGTTGTTCCTAAAATAGAAAATATCAACCCTACAGGGATAATTAAAAATAGCAAGCGATTCCTGAATCGGGTAACGGTGGACTTAAGAAACGCATCGATTGCACCCGATTTTTCAATGACAGCTAAGGCTCCGCTTGTAAATAGGATAAGGAAAATAAGCGGCGCGCCTTTTACCATTCCGTTTTGGATTGTAGTAAAGAATTCTACGAAACCAGTGGGATGTGAATGAACAAAATGAAAACTTCCAGGTACCGTCGTGGTGATATCTCCTTTTTTTATCCTTTTAAATGCACCTGCTGGTAAAATGTATGTGGCAATAGCGCAGATCAATGCAACGAAAAATAATAGAACATAAGCGTCAGGCTGTACGAATCTTCTTTTCTTTTCTACTCTCTTCTGATCTTCAACCGCTGTCTCTTTCCTAATAGATTGCATGAAGTATCCCCCAATTCCAAAAATTTTTTTTCATCTTGCTCCTCCTCTATCCTTTAGAGTTTTGCCCCCGTTATTTTTATTGGCTCCTTAAAAGGCCATCCACCTCATTTCTATTTGTTATAAAATTCAGAAGTTGCAGTTTATTATGCAAGAATCATGCCAACTTCAATTACTACGAATATTCTATTAAATACTGATCTTCAGTCGGTTTTTAGGATGTTTTATTGGTTATTGGATACCCCAAAATGTAACCATTATTATATTTTGAACAAGATTCATGAAAACAGATTATATCCCATAAAGGGATAAAGCTCCAATGGTATGTACATGTGCCTGATTGTTGAATTAGCTAATATACAATAAGTTTCTATTTCATCTTTTATCTTTATGGTTCATTCAAGGTGAAAAAACATAGCTATCGAAAACGAGAGGATAAGTGTAAAGAAACAAAAACCCCGAATCATGGGCTTTTTTAGTGTCCACGATTCGAGGTACAGTTCAATTTGATGGGTAACCCCCATTATATTACTAACAATTTTAACAACCGCAGCGTATACCGTTTGGAGTTTGTCCACTATTTAACAATTAGAACATACAGAAAGTAATTCATAATTTATATAACTAGGGTCGTAATAAATGAATTGATTTCCTCCTAAGTTTAACCATCCATTTTGTTCGTAAAATACTTTATACGACTCATTATGACGTAATGTACGAATCACATTGCCATTCATAGAAGGCTGATCCCTTAAATTCACATTATCACCTGTGATTGTAGCAACTCCTATATAGTTACAGTAACAAATATAACTAGGATCATAATAAATAAATTGATCTTTCCCTACGCTTAACCATCCATTTTGTTCATAATATACTTTATACGACTCATTATGATGTAATGTACGAATCACATTGCCATTCATGGAAGGTTGATCTCTTAAATTCACATTATCACCTGTGATTGTAGCAACCCCTATATAGTTGCTGCTTCCATTAGGATTACTGATATCTAAATCTATATAGGATGTATTACAATCGACATTACCATGAATCCCTTGTACTGTTCCGCTATCTGTGTATTGCCAAATATCACAGTCAATTCCTGGACCCCTGTCATTATAACGTGCAATCCACAATAAAGTATTTTCTAGTAAACGTGAAGGATTTAGACTATTTTCAAAGAAATATAGATTGCTATAAACTCCGTTATTTATATACCCTGCATTTTTTAATTCTGTTAAAAATGCATTCACAGCATCTGTTAATGTATTTGGATCTAAATTCCCATCATTAACTTCTACATCCACAAATACAGGCGCAGTTAATGTGACGTTCTGTAAATTTTTAATGAAGAAAGCAGCCTCTTGTTTCGCATCATTAACAGAGATTGCTCGAAAAAAATGGTAAGCTCCTGTAAGAATGCCAACATGATTGGCACCATTTATATTGTATTGAAAGGTTGGATCAACATAATTGGTACCCTGCTCAGAACCCTCTGTTGCTTTTGCAAACATAAAGTTTACCTGTTTAGGATCATTCTTTACTTGATTCCAATCAATTGTCCCCTCATAGTGACTAACATCAATTCCAAATGACATGATAGAACACTCCTGAATCGTTTATTTAATTTTGTTTGGTATTAATTTATATTGATCTATATTTATATTTATATTCTCAATCTATTAAATTGTTAATAGATGCTTAAGGACATCTATTAAATTTCCACTCTTGACTTAAGTCAATGACCATTCATCACCTCCCCACTAAAATGAAAATTAATAATGTAATATAGGAGGTTATCTTATGGCTATCATAGTAAAAAAGCAATCGGATCAACGAAAATACGCCCTAACTGCTGGTATATTGCTTATCATCATGGCACTTGTTTCATTTTTTTCCTATGGATTTGCCCATGCAAGCCTTGTTGTGAAAGGCGATGCCAGCGCCACATTTCACAACATCATGTCATCAAATAGCCTTTTCAAAGCTGAAATCTTTGGCTGGATCATCATCCTAATAAGTGACATTGTGGTCGCCTGGGCTTTCTATATTTTCCTGAAGCCCATTCATAAAAACCTTTCATTGCTAGGTGCATGGCTCCGCCTTACCTATGCGGCTATATTGGGAATCGCCATACTAAATTTAATATTTGCGTTGCTTCTCACGAAATATACAGACTATTTCTCATTACTTAAAACAGATCAACTTCAAGCACAAATGATGCTATTTTTAGAGGCATTTCAATCTATTTGGTCTATTGGTTTAATCATTTTTGGCGGGCATCTCATGGTTGTGGGTTATATAGCTTTCAAATCAAACAGCATACCAAAAGTCATTAGCATCTTATTATTGCTTGCTTCAATAGGCTACATCGTCATTCACCTGTGCAACACGTTTCTTCCAGAATATGATGAAGCCATTTCAATACTTAACCTTGTATTTAGTGTGCCGATGATTGCAGGAGAATTGGGTTTTGGTATATGGTTACTGTTCAAGGGAGGAAAAGTCTGGGCTTCCTAAAAATTATTTTTATAGATTCGTTTCTTAATTCTACTTAATGACTCTGGAGTAATACCAAGATAACTTGCCAGCTGGTGTTGAGGTACACGATTGGTTAAATGCGGTCGTTTCTGTAAAAGTGCTTTGTAGCGTTCTTCAGGTGTAGATGCAAGAAATGAAGCCATTTCATCTTGCATGTCACCTAGTTTTTCTTCAATCATCTTGCGTATCATTGTTTCCAATTGTGTATATTTGTTATACATGTCCTTTTCGGTATCAAGGTCACCAACGACCAATATACAGTCTTCTGCACAAGTTAAAGAATACGCCGATGACTTGTCTTGTTTATGATAATTGAAATTTGCAATTGCTTGTTCTTCCATGTAGAAATTAGATGTAACCTCTTTTCCAGTTTCATCTATAGAATACTGCCTAACGCATCCCTTCAATACGAAATAACATGTAGTAGGAACATCTCCTTGTCTAAGGAGCATTGTTCCTTTTTTATATTCTTCAATCAGTATATCTTTAACGATTGCTTGTTGTTCTTCTTCATTCAACGTTGTAAATTTAGTCAAATACTTCAATAATATGCTTTCCATTTTGCTTTTTAGTCAACTCCTTTGATAGAAACGTTCATGAAAAACGCTATTCTTTTTATATATTTCTATAAAAAGAATAGCGTTTTTTTCATTATTTAAAAAGTTACTTTACTGTCTTTTATTTTGTTAATTAAAACGTACTTGCTACTTTAACAGCTTTTTCAAGCCCTGACGCAATAATTTCTTCTGCTCTATCTGGGAATTGGTTGTGGCCTTCAATTACTACTTTCTCTATATCTTTTGCACCGAAGAAGCCCATCATATTTGCTACATATTTAATAGCCATTTCCATTTCAGCTGCTGGTCCTTCAGAATATACACCGCCACTTGCGTTTAACAAATGCTTTTTTGTAAATAATATGTTTGTTAAACAATTCATTAAGGGGGGCTTGTATGCCACAGAATCGAAAAACAGAAGTTCAAAACGATGCATACGAAGGAAAAGAGATCATACCAGATAATCCACAATATCTACCGCGTCACGTGCAAATGGAGCTGCCTCACGAATTTTCTATAAATCCTCTGTTTGCCCGCGCAGGAGAATCAGTCGTTCCGCGCTTTCACATGTCTGATGAAGGCATGTTACCAGAAACAGCGTATCAAATCGTCCATGATGAAATTGCTCTTGATGGCAATGCCCGCTTGAATCTTGCAACATTCGTTAGCACATGGATGGAGCCTGCCGCAGAGAACTTATATGCCAAATCATTCGACAAGAACATGATTGACAAGGATGAATATCCACAGACAGCTGAAATTGAGGAGCGGTGTGTCCGCATTTTAGCCAACCTCTGGCATTCGCCCACCCCCCTTACGACTATGGGCGTTTCAACAACTGGATCGTCGGAAGCATGTATGCTCGGGGGGCTTGCGTTAAAGAGACGCTGGCAAAACGCACGCAAAAGCGAAGGGAAGCCGGTGGATCGGCCCAATATTGTGTTTAGTTCTGCTGTTCAAGTCGTTTGGGAAAAATTCGCGAACTATTGGGAGGTTGAACCACGCTATGTGAAGGTTAGCCCAGAGCATCCCCGATTGGATCCTCAGGGGGTCCTCGCTGCCGTGGATGAAAATACGATTGGTGTGGTACCGATTCTCGGTGAGACTTATACCGGGCTTTACGAACCGGTTGCCGCCATCGCGAAAGCGTTGGACGATTTACAGGAGAGGACGGGCCTCGACATTCCCATGCATGTGGATGCGGCTTCGGGAGGATTTATAGCACCGTTTCTTCAACCAGATTTAGTCTGGGATTTTCAATTACCGAGGGTGAAGTCCATCAATGTATCCGGACATAAATATGGATTAGTCTACCCTGGGTTGGGTTGGATAATTTGGCGGGAAGCTGAAGATCTCCCTGAGGATCTAATCTTCCGCGTCTCCTATTTGGGCGGGAACATGCCGACTTTTGCCCTGAATTTCTCTCGTCCTGGCGCACAAGTGCTCCTGCAATACTACAATTACCTGCGTTTAGGAAAAAATGGGTACCATGATGTCCAAAGGGCTTCTCAGAAAGTCGCTCTTTTTCTTAGCAAGGCAATTCAGCAGATGGAACCGTTCGAACTTTTGTCCGATGGTTCGGATATTCCGGTTTTCGCTTGGCGACTGAAAGATGGTTACACATTAAACTGGAATCTTTATGATTTATCTCGACAATTGCGTGTGTTCGGCTGGCAAGTACCCGCCTATCCATTGCCTCCAGATATGGAAGCGGTGACGATTATGCGCGTTGTGGTTCGAAATGGATTTTCCATGGATCTCGCGCATTTATTTTTGAGGAACCTCAAACAGGCTGTTGCCTTTCTGGATTCCCTGGACGGGCCTATGCCACATGATACGAAATGTGATAATGGGTTTCATCACTAAATGGGGACAGATCCCGTAGTCATGAAGTTGAGCTAACCACCGTTGAAATTAACTATCTTAGATAAATCCCTCCATTAAGAAATTTATTGGAGGGACTTTTCATGGAGATTAAGTCGACCAATAAGGATATACTTTATACAGAAGAAAAGTTTATATCTCTTATCGGTTTGGGGAACAGGTTAAGTACCCGATCTGATAAATAGACGGAGAGATTCCGCCTATTGACTCGAAAAATATGAAAATGTGTAATTTTGCTTTGCATAATCAGAAAACCTCCCCTTATAAACCCCGGAACGAGCTCTATTCTGCATCTAGCCGAAAAATCTGCGCTTATTTCACTATCGCTGGTTACTCAATTAAGGACAAGACTTCATATTTAAAGGAGGAAGTGAGAGGGGGTAGGGTGATCCAAGAGAACCTTATTTACATACGTCACGGTGAACCGCACCATAAGTAAATGAGATTAGAGGTTTTTATATTTAATAGAACAAAGGGAGCTTGTCTTGTCAGATAATCTCCCTTTGTTAGATACTAACTAAAATTTTCAAAAGGCCTTCATTTTAAAGAAAAACGGTTGTTTAGCTCTTCATTATCTAGACCATATACCTTAATAATCTCTTGAATAATACTGTTTCCAGCATCATCCCAGGAACTGGCCCAAAGTGAGACAAAGCTTCCCGGCTTATTTGGATGCTTAATAGTGGATGTTCAGCCCTTGCCCTCAGTTTGCTTTGTTCAGATACAAGTCTAGGAAGTCCGCCATGTTTTTGAAATCTCCTCAATATGATGAGGTGTGGTTCTGCAGCATCCTCCTATTAACCGAGCCCCTGCATTGTACCATTCTTTAGATTTAATATCGAAACTGTTACATAATTGTTGACCAGACCATGTTTTGGTTTCTGGACTATACATTTCACCTGAGTTCGGATAAACAAGAATCGGTTTTTTTGTGTTTCTACTCAATTCTTGGATAGCACCTGTGACAACAGCTACTGGTGCACAATTGATACCAATTGCTGCAATTTGTTCACTTCCCTCAAACAACTTTGCACAATCCGCAAGCTTAGTACCATCACTTATCTCTTTCTCATTTTTTAAAGAAAAGGATAGCCAAGCATATGTTTCTGGAAACTCCCGCAATAATGAATCTAATACTTTTGCTTCTTGCAAGGAAGGAATCGTCTCAAAGGCTAATAGATCGGCCCCTGCTTCAATCAACGCTGACATTCTTGAACGATGAAATTCTGCTAATATTTCATCTGTGACACCATAATTACCAATATATTCTGAACCATCTGCCAAGTAAGCTCCATAAGGACCAACTGATGCAACAACCAATGGTTTAGGCCTATTCGTTTGCGTATTTTTCCTCCAGTAATCATCCCTTGCTCTTCTTGCAAGTAACACTGTTTGCTTAATTAACTCTAAAGCTTCCCTTTCTTGTATTCCGCGCCCAGAAAAACCATCAACAGTAGCTTGATAGCTTGCCGTAATGGCACAGTCCGCTCCAGCATGAAAATAGTCAGAGTGAACCTGATAAATTAATTCCGGATTCTCAAGTAATACACGTGCTGACCAAAGGGAATCATTCAAATTACATCCGTGTGACTCCAATTCTGTAGCCAGTGCTCCGTCAAGTAGCATAATTGAATGTTGAGATAAAATAGCATCAATTGGATTGATTTTGTTGGACATAATCTATTCCCCTTTTCTTTACATTTTGTGCTAGATAATAACTTCCGTAGCAAAACACTATAAATGGAACACCACAATATAAAGCAATTCGTTGTGTAGGATCAAACGCAATCCCGATACATGACGCAAAACAAATGATAAAAGAAGCGACTGGTACCAACGGATAGAATGGTGTGCGATAGACCAAGTCATCTACAGAATTTCCTTCTTTTAAATATTGTCTGCGAAATAGGAACTGTGAAGCACTAATACTCATCCAAACTACAACCACTGCTAAACCTGAAATGGAAACTAGCACAATATACACAGTATCCGGTGCCACGATACTTGAGAACAGAGCCAAAGCTCCTCCCAACATGCTGAAAATGACCGCATTGATTGGAACACCCTGTTTTGTCATTTTTGCAAAAGTAGGAGATATTGTGTTCTTATTGGCAAGCGACCACAGCATTCTAGAAGAGGCATAAAGGCCTGAGTTTGCAGCAGATAGAATAGCCGTTAGTATAACGAAATTCATAATATCTGCCGAATATGGCACCCCAACTCGTTCAAGAACCGCAACAAAGGGACTCTCTAATACTCCTGCATCGGAACTAGGTAATAACGCAGATAAAACAATGATCGTTCCTACAAAAAAGATAATCAATCTCCACAACGTAATACGAATGGCCTTTGGTATCGTTGTTTCTGGATTCACTGTTTCACCGGCTGCAATTCCTATTAATTCCGTTCCTGAAAAAGCAAAGTTAACGGCAAGCATCGTCATTATAATGGCAAAAGCACCATGAGGAAATAGACCTGTACTTGTAAAGTTAGAAAAGAATGGCGCTGACTTTGAATGAGCCATCGGCACAAAACCTACTATTGCCGCTGCTCCTAAAACAATAAATATTACAATAGCGATTACCTTTATAGAGGCAAACAAAAATTCAGATTCAGCAAAAAATTTAACCGTCAGTACATTTAATACAAAGATTAAAATGGCAAAAAGCGTACTCCATATCCAGACATTGATGGATGGAAACCATCTCTGCATAAGCAATCCTGCAGCAGTAAATTCAGAACCTAAGGCAACAGTCCAAGTTAACCAGTACAACCAAGCTACTGTATACCCTGTCCCTGGTCCAATGTATTTAGATGCATAACTATGAAATGCACCCGTTTCAGGCATATGTACGGAAAGCTCACCTAAACACAGCATAACTAGATAAACCACTAATGCACCAATCAGGTAGGAAAGAATTGTACCAAATGGACCAGCTTGTTGAATCGTGTAACCTGAACTTAGAAATAATCCAGTCCCAATTACCCCACCAAGTGATAACATAACTAAATGACGTGCTTGCATTTTCCTTTGAAATTCTTTCCTATTTTTGTTCTCCATTCCTACTCTCCTTCCTACTATCCAGAGAAAACAAAAACGCACTCTATAAAAGAGTGCGTGGCTGACAAATAAAAACGTACCCTCCTATCTATCAGGTTCATCACCCGCTGGAATTAGCACAGTATCTTAAGCAGACCTGTTGCTGAGGTTTCGTAGGGCCAGTCCCTCCACCTCTCTGGATAAGAATATTTTTTTATAACCTTATCAATCTATGTAAAAATTGTCAATGTGTTTCTGCACTTATAAATACCTTCTAATTTATTTACTCGTTTTTCCCGTTATTCAAAAAGGAATAAAGAAGATAGGTAGAGGATAACTGCTAGTACGCGCCCAATCGATTCAATTAACCATTAGTAGGAGATACTACCACTTATGGAAGTTTCACTTTATAAAAAATATTTATTTTCCTTATATAAGTTGGAAAATAAAGTCTGTTTATCATTCCTTATTATTCTAAACTCTCATCAAACTTGAACAAATGCTGCAGGGAATCTAGATGAAACAAAATAAAAGCGCTTGCATAATTAAAAATCCGAGTTATAATACTTGTATACAAGTATACTTGATTAACATGAGGTGAAGTTATGGCGGAATCAATGGAATTTCTTTATCCTGAAAAATGGCTTTCAAAAGCTTCTACTGGTGACCGTGTTGCAAGCGAACTTAGAATGCGCATTATTGCAGGCAAAATTGAAAGCGGTACCATTCTATCGGAAAATAAATTAGCTGCCGATTTTTCTGTAAGTCGGTCACCCGTTCGTGAAGCATTAAAAGTACTAGCATCCGAAAATATTATTCGCTTAGAAAGAATGGGCGCCGTTGTCATTGGTTTAACCGAAAAAGAAATCGAAGAAATATATGATGTCCGTTTACTTATAGAAACGTTTATCTTTGAACGGCTAGTAAAGATGGACACAAATGAGTTAGTAAGGGAACTAAATAAAATTATGGAAATGATGAAAATCGCCATTAAATATCATGATGCTGATGAGTTTTCTTATCAAGATCTCTTATTCCATGAAACGATTATTCGTACTATTCATCATTCCCATATCCTGATGATTTGGAATAATTTAAAGCCTGTTATGGAAAGCTTAATCCTTTTATCAATGCGTACCCGTTTCAAAGAAAAGTACGAAGACTTTGAACGGATTATTAAAAATCATGAGCTTTATATAAAAGCAATCGAAGCAAAAGATCGAGCTCTCATGATTAAAGCCTTACATCAAAACTTTGATGATGTTCAAGGGAAAGTTGAAGACCTTTGGATGTCACAACAACTGTTATCTAAAGGAGTAGAGCAAGAACATGAGTAGCTATATGTTAGGTATAGATATCGGTACTACAAGTACCAAAGCAGTATTATTTACTGAAAAAGGCGAAGTCATCCAAACAGAGAATATTGGTTACCCGCTTCGCACACCGGATATATCCACAGCGGAACAAGATCCAGAGGAGATTTTTCAGGCTGTTTTACAAGCGATTTCAAATATAACGAAACATCATTCAGATAAACAACTATCGTTTATTTCATTTAGCAGCGCCATGCATAGTGTCATTGCCATGGATGAAAATGACGAGCCGCTGACACCTTGTATCACTTGGGCAGATAATCGCAGTGAAGCATGGACACGTAAAATCAAAGATGAACTGAATGGCCATGAGGTTTATAGACGAACAGGAACACCTATTCACCCCATGTCACCGTTAAGTAAAATTACTTGGATTGTGAATGACCATCCTGAAATCGCTGTTAAAACGAAAAAGTATATCGGAATCAAAGAATATATCTTTAAAAAATTCTTTAATCAATATGTTGTTGATCATTCCCTCGCTTCATGCATGGGCATGATGAATCTAAATACACTAGATTGGGATGAAGAAGCTTTACAAATTGCTGGTATAACACCTGCCGAGTTGTCTGAGCTCGTACCAACCACTACGATATTTAGCAACTGCAATCCAGATTTAGCTAAGAAGATTAGAATCGATCCACAAACACCGTTTGTTATTGGTGCCAGTGATGGCGTGCTTTCTAATCTAGGTGTGAATGCAATTCAAAAAGGCGAGATTGCGGTCACAATTGGGACAAGTGGTGCCATTCGAACCATCATAGACAAGCCGCAAACAGATACAAAAGGAAGAATATTCTGTTATGCCCTAACAGAAAAGCATTGGGTAATTGGTGGACCGGTAAACAATGGAGGAATGGTCCTTCGCTGGATTCGCGATGAACTTGCTTCATCAGAAGTGGAAACGGCGAAAAGGTTAGGAATTGATCCATACGATGTATTAACCAAAATTGCTGAGCGCGTGAGACCTGGTGCAGACGGATTATTATTCCATCCATACCTCGCAGGTGAACGTGCGCCATTATGGAATCCAGATGTACGCGGCTCCTTCTTCGGTTTAACAATGTCACATAAGAAGGAACATATGATTCGTGCAGCCTTAGAAGGCGTTATTTATAATTTATACACCGTATTTTTAGCATTAACTGAATGCATGGACAGTCCTGTGACCCGTATTCAAGCAACAGGAGGCTTCGCAAGGTCTGACGTTTGGCGACAAATGATGTCCGATATTTTCGCATCTGAAGTCGTTGTTCCCAAAAGCTACGAAAGCTCCTGTTTAGGTGCATGTATATTAGGTCTCTATGCTACAGGAAAAATTGATTCTTTTGAAATCGTTTCCGAAATGGTTGGCAGCACCTACAAACACACACCGAAAGAAGAAGCAACAAAAGAATACAGACAATTACTGCCGATATTTATTAACCTATCAAGAGCATTAGAAGACGATTATACACGAATTGCTAATTATCAAAGAAATTTAATAAAGTAAAACTTTCATCAGTAATCCCCTCTCTTCTCTCTTTCAATTTTAAGGTTGGGGGTTATTGCCAAAAAATAGGGGATAAAGTGAAACTTCCATTCGGAGGTGCTTTTCCTTCGAATAGTTAGTTGAACCAATCGGGCTTTTACGGACAGTTATCCCCCACTCCTCGTTTCTCTTTGAATCTTGAAGTGGGGGCTTACTGCCCGCGAATAGCGGGATAAACACAAATACAGCTAATATTAGGGGGAAATTACGATGCCATTAGTCATTGTAGCAATTGGGATTTTAGCATTACTTTTACTGATCATGCGCTTTAAATTAAATACATTTATTTCATTAATCATTGTATCGTTCGGCGTTGCTTTAGCACTTGGAATGCCGCCAGAAAAAATCGTTAAAACGATTGAAACAGGATTAGGCGGAACACTCGGTCATTTAGCACTCGTTTTTGGACTTGGTGCGATGTTAGGTAAGTTGCTCTCAGATTCTGGGGGCGCACAACGTATTGCCATGACCCTTGTGAACAAATTTGGTGAAAAGAACATTCAATGGGCTGTCGTGACTGCCTCATTCATTATCGGTATTGCATTATTTTTTGAAGTAGGATTAGTATTATTAATTCCGATTGTATTTGCTATTTCAAGAGAATTAAAAGTTTCTATCTTGTATCTCGGTATTCCGATGGCAGCAGCTTTATCTGTGACACACGGATTTTTACCGCCACACCCAGGACCAACTGCTATTGCTGGTGAATTGCATGCAAACATTGGTGAAGTATTGCTCTACGGTTTTATGATAGCGGTTCCAACAGTTATTTTAGCTGGACCTGTATTTACTAAAATTGCGAAAAAGCTAGTACCTGAAGCATTCAACAAAACTGGTAATATCAAATCTCTAGGTGAACAGAAAGTATTTAAACTTAAAGACACACCTAGTTTTGGAATCAGTGTTTTCACCGCTTTACTACCTGTTATTTTAATGGCAATCGCTACGATTATTACGTTGCTGCAAAAAACAATAGGATTTAAAGATAATAGTTTACTAGCAGCTATCGAGTTTATTGGGAATGCTGATACTGCCATGTTAATATCCTTATTAGTTGCGATCTATACAATGGGACTCTCAAGAAATATTCCAATCAAAAACGTGATGGAATCTTGTACAACAGCGATCTCAAATATCGGGATGATGCTCTTAATCATTGGTGGAGGCGGAGCCTTCAAACAAGTATTAATTGATGGCGGTGTTGGTAACTATGTAGCCGAATTATTTAAAGAAACTTCATTATCACCGATCTTACTTGCTTGGATCATCGCTGCCATCTTACGTATTTCCTTAGGGTCTGCTACGGTTGCTTCATTAACAACTGTCGGTTTAGTAATTCCGATGTTAGGTCACTCTGACGTTAACCTTTCTTTAGTTGTCCTTGCAACAGGAGCTGGTAGTTTAATTGCTTCACACGTGAATGATGCTGGTTTCTGGATGTTCAAAGAATATTTTGGTTTAAGCATGAAAGAAACATTTGCAACATGGACCTTACTTGAGACTATCATTTCCGTATCTGGATTAGGATTTACGTTATTACTAAGCTTATTTGTATAGATATTTCTAGACAGCAAAACCCTCACTTGAATGAGGGTTTTGCTGTCTATTCATCTTAAAAAAATATTATTTACTTATGATACGGTTCACCTTTATGAATCTATATGAGGTAAACTTCTAGATAATTAAACTCTATTTGCCTTACCACCATAACTCTTCATGATATCCTTTACTTTCTCCGTAATAGTACTACGAATGATAGACAAATTCACAAGGCATTTAAATAATGCAAATATAGTGATTCAATGGATACACCATAAAAAATTTAAGCGGTTACTTGTGATACGCACCTATACAGTTTCCACTACTGCTTCAAGCATTGTTCCATTTTTAGCATAATTCGTATGCCAAGAAAACGCTTTTTCTAAAACATGAGGAGTTTGTCCACCCCTTGTTTGCGCTTCTTGGTAATAAGCTCGTAGCTGGTCACGATACATTGGATGTGCACAATTCTCAATAATTAGTTCCACTCTTTCCCTTGGCGCCAGTCCCCTTAAGTCAGCATATCCCTGTTCAGTGACAATCACATCTACATCGTGTTCAGTATGGTCTACATGAGAGACGAAAGGAACGATACTTGAAATGTTACCGCCTTTCGCAATCGATTTCGTAACAAAGATAGCTAGGCGCGCATTTCTTGCAAAATCACCAGAACCACCAATACCGTTCATCATCTTTGTACCTAAAACGTGAGTAGAGTTAACATTTCCGTATATATCTAATTCTAAAGCAGTATTAATCGAGATTAATCCAAGGCGGCGAATGATTTCAGGATGATTAGAAATCTCTTGCGGGCGCATCATTAATTTATCGCGATATTTTTCAAAGTTGGAAAATACCTGTTGCATTTTCTCTTCGGAAAGCGTGATGGAGCAGCAGGAAGCAAAATGTACTTTCCCAGCATCCATAAGATCAAAGACCGCATCCTGTAATACCTCAGAATACACTTCTAAATCTTCAAACTCCGAATCTAACATTCCATGCAGCACTGCATTGGCCACTGAACCAATTCCCGATTGTAATGGTGCTAAACGATTCGTTAATCTGCCTACTTTTACTTCTTTTCGAAGGAATTCTATTAAATGCTGTGCCATGATAACAGTTTCTTCATCTGGAGGAACAATCGTCGATGGCGAATCAAGTTGGTTCGTAAACACAATACCCTTCACTTTTTCAACATCAATCGGAATACCAATCGTTCCAATTCGATCATCCGATTTAGCAAGTGGAATTGGAAGTCTTTCCCCTTGTTTCCCAGGTTCATATAAATCATGCAGCCCCTCTAGTTGTGTAGATTGAGCCATATTCATTTCAATAATAATGGACTTTGCATTTAGGGAAAACGCTAAAGAATTTCCAATTGAAGTGGTTGGAATAATCATTCCGTCCTCAGTTATTGCAACCGCTTCCAAAATAGCAACATCTATATCCATAACGTCAGCACGGAGCAGCTCTGCAGTATGAGATAAGTGCTGATCCACAAATAAAAAGTCTCCATTATTAATTCCTTTTCGCATAGTCGCATCGGCTTGGAAAGGCAATCTTTTCCCTAAAATTCCTGCCTCAGCAAATAATTTATCTACATCCGAACCTAAAGAAGCTCCGGTATAAACATTTACTTTAAAAGATTTATCATCCTTAACGCGGTTCACCAGCGCAAATGGGACTGCCTTCACATCACCTGCACGTGTAAACCCACTTAAGCCTAAAGTCATTCCACTTTGAATCCAGGAAGCCGCTTCTTCAGGTGTAACTACTCGGTCCTTTAGACGTTGGTCCCTGATTCTCTCCAAATTATTCTCCATATGTAATCCCTCTCTTAATGAATATTCATAATTATTTTACACATTAACACTATCAAAATAGGGATTTTGGTATACGATACCGAAAATTTAGATAAAATAGCGAATCTAGGCTCTAGAACAGAGAAATCTAGAATCCTAGAAGCTTTCGAAAATAACTGGCGTATGATTGACTAACTGGTACCCTCTCACCATTATCCATCGAAAGTAAAAAGGTAGAATGAGTATCAGGATAAATCGCTTTAATATGATTAACATTTACAATAAATGAGCGGTGGCATCTAATAAACGAATCCCTTGGAAGCAAATATTCGAATTCTTGCAGAGAGTATTTATGTGTTCCTGATAACTCTTCTGCATTCACATACGTCTTTTTATCTTTTGCCTCTAAATAAATAACCTCTGAAAAAGGAATCGGAACCCAGCCGTCCATCGTTTTTAAGGTAACAACCGACTTTCCATCCGTTAAAGCTGGATAAATTGCCGTCACGCACCCCTCAAGCTCCCCATTATTAAAAAATGGCACGGCCATTCCATGATAAGGAATACCAAAAACATCCCGGTTAATAAACTCAGAAACCTTTTGCTTCGTCACGAGTGCTTTATGGGCAATCGTCCCTTCCTTTATAAGGTCCCCGACGCTAATTTTTAAATCAATTCGTTTACTTGGCCGATAGTAGATATATTCTTTCGTATTCGAAACGGCAATTGAAATTTCATCTGAAAATACTTCACCAACAACATCTAGTAGTAAGCCTAAGGTTATATCTTCCATACTATTAACACCTCATTCACTATTATACTACTATTATGAACACCAAGCTGTACTGATTCTGATAGAAAAGTAATAAAGGCCCAGTATCAGGTGTTTTGGTAGATTGCTTTTTCCTCTTAGCTATTTTAATCATTGATAGCAACAATTTTGGACTTAATTTTCACCATTATCTCTCCCTTGTTGTATTAATCAATATATGTCCACAAAACAGGACACACCTATGCCATTTTACTTTCACAGATATATGCAATCCCAGAACTAATGGTTCTATTTCTTCAAAATCTAAATTTACTAAGGCTGAAATCGAAAAAATAACAAAGGGAGCAGAATACGTGGTTATCTTATTGAGAAAATCAATAATTAATTGGTTTAAATTGTATATATAGTTATATAATGGTATATTGAAAGAAAAAGGAGATAAAAATGAAACAATTACTCTACTCTTTCTTTGTCAGTATGTTAATTTTTAGTTTAATTGGCTGTTCTTCTAATACTTCAAAAACCTCTGGAACAAATAACACGAAACAAGAAAAAACAGAATTGATGATGTTGAAAGATAATGAAATAGAGAATATACAATTATTAAAATCGAAAAAAGAAAATGATAAATTAGTAACCATTAAAGGATTAACTTCTGACGAGTCATTAATTAAAGATATTGTCAAAACAATAAAAGATGGTTCGCCAATTAAATCTCATTTAGATGAAAAAGCAAAAAAATCTTTAAACGCAGAAATGGAAGTAAGTTTTAAAAACGGTTCAAAAGAAACTCTTTCAGTTATAATTAATGATAATAAGGAGATTTCTTTAGTAAATGAATCAGGTAAAGGTTATATGCTTAAAAATGATGCTCCTAAGTCAGTAGTTGATTTCTTTTTAAGAGAATAAGAAAGTATACAGTAATAACTTCTTCTCCTTCTGCAATTAAGGTATGAATATCTCCTATTAATTAATGGCGGCGTTGGTAATTGTGTAGTTTTATAAAAAAGATTGATAAAGTAAAACAAAGTTCGATCATTTAAAATAAAGATTGATCATTTATAATAAAGTTTGATTAAAAATCCTGTGTTGATATGCAGGATTTTTTTGTTCCACAATCCGGCCATTTTGCGGAATAACACTGAGAAATTAATTGGATATTTATTTTGAAAAACAGAGATTGTGAAGGAGTGTACTTAAAGTAACGGGAGTTTAGTTTAAGTGCAAATGGTAAAAAAAGGGTGATTAATTCGATAGCACGGCATAAAATTAATAAAATTCAAAATATAAATTTTGATTAATAAATAACTCAGACCACTACATAACTTATATATGGTTATAACAATTGTGGCTGTGTTGATACAATTCTGAACTCTAATGACTATCGTTAAAAAAGAGGAGCGGAACAAATGAATACTACTAAAAAAAGCGAATTAATTGTTGGAGTACTGTTTATACTTGCAGCAGTAACAGCAATAATAGGTCTGAATTTATACAACCCAATACTAAATGGCCCAGATTACCTGATTAAAGGTCCTGAACATGCGAATCAGGTGATTTTGGGAGCACTTATGGAATTAATTCTTGTTGTTTCAGCGGTCGGCACCTCAACAACGATGTTTCCGATTTTAAGAAAATACAATGAAACAATAGCTCTATGGCATGTTTTCTTCAGGTTTCTTGAAGCAGTTATTATTACTGTTGGTATAATCAGCGTATTGTCCCTTTTAACTTTAAGCCAGGAATTTGCAACAACTGCATCTCCGAATATCGCCTCTTTTGAAGCTTCAGGTACAGTTTTAAAAGCAATACATGACTGGACATTTTTGCTTGGTCCCAATTTCATGCTGGGCATCAATACGATGATGTATAGTTATATATTTTATAAATCAAAGCTCGTACCAAGATTTATACCCATCTTGGGTATGACAGGGGCAACTCTTGTTTTTATGGCAGCATTGTTAGAAATGTTCGGAGTAATTCAACAAGTTTCGGTTTGGGGTGTTATATTGTCGCTACCAGTAGCGGCTAATGAAATGATTTTAGCAGTATGGCTTATCGTAAAAGGATTCAATGTATCTACACTCGCTTCCATGTCTACAAAAAAGAAAGCGTTTAGAAGCCCCACTTGAGATAATAAGCTCCGATACAATAAAAATAACAGACTTAATTAAGTAGCAGTACCTCATACTGTCATTCAAATAACCGTCATGAGCTTTTATTTGAAGTAAGCCATAAAAATATTTTCCAAAAATACTTATCAATGTGCTATCTACTATAGCAAAAGAATAAGTTTATCAAGGGGGATATTAGATGGTTTCGAAGGGATACGGAAGAAAATTAATGAAAGCCATCGTTTATAACAAATACGGTTCACCCGATGTTCTTACTTTAACAGAAGTAGATAAACCTTTTCCTGAGGACAATCAGGTACTAGTAAAGATTCATGCATCATCCCTGAATTATGGTAATCTAGTGCTTCTTAAAGGAGAGCCCTTCTTAGCACGTTTTGCCTTCGGTCTTCTAAAACCAAAATACGCCATACCCGGAGGTGACATTGCTGGTCGGGTCGAAGCAGTTGGTAAAAATGTTAAACAGTTTCAGCCGGGTCAAGAAGTATTTGGTGACCTTTCCGCTTCTGGTTGGGGTGGTTTTGCTGAATATGTATCTGTTCCTGAGAATGCATTGGTAATAAAGCCAGAAAATATCACATTTGAGGAAGCTGCTTCGGTACCTATGGCAGCAGTTACAGCCTTACAAGGTCTAAGGGATAAAGGCAAGATTCAGGCGGGACAGAAGGTATTGATTAATGGTGCGTCTGGTGGTGTGGGGACTTTTGCGGTACAGATTGCCAAATCGTTCGGAGCAGAAGTAACAGGTGTTTGCAGTACGAGAAATTTAGAAATCCTTCGATCAATTGGTGCAGATCATATCATTGATTATACGAAAGAGGATTTTACAAAAAAAGGACAGAAGTATGACTTGATTCTTGCTGTTAACGGACACCATCCGATTACAGCTTATAAGCGGTCCTTAAACGATAATGGGACTTTCATTCACGTCGGAGGTTCAGGTGCACAGCTGTTTCAAACAATGACCTTAGGATCTTGGTTCTCGCTCTCTGGAAGGAAAAAAATGTCTACCTTATTACAAAGGCAAAACCAAAATGATTTAATTTATATAAAAGAACTACTTGAAGCCGGAAAAGTAAAACCAGTCATTGATAGAACTTTTAAGATGAGTGAGGTTAAAGAAGCTTTCAAGTATTTTGAACAAGGGCACGCTCAAGGAAAAGTTGTCATCACCGTATGAAAACTTGTCAGGAATAATAAACGAATATAACGAAGACTGGCGATACTTTAGGGTGGTATCGCCTTTTCAAGTCTTAGTTATTGTAAAATGAATCGTTTTGTTATTCTATATATACATTCTCTTTGTTTACCTACATCTTCTTCCCCATTCTCCAACAACGTTGATTGTAAGAATTTCACTCTTCTCCTATTATTACGAGTCCTTGTTTTTCATAAAATTTGATTGCTCTTAAATTAGACTGTGCAACGCGGAGATGATATTCAAATACATTACGTTTTTTTAACTGATTCTCAGCATATTGAAAAATTCGATTACTATATCCTTTCCCGCGCCCCTCGGGAATTACATATACAAAACTTACATAGCCAATCTCCCGTCCTTCATAGCTATCATACCTAAGGACTAACTCTCCAACTGTCTGTTGATCATTTTCCAATAAAACGAATCCTTCAGGAAAATTCAATTGTTTCTGCTTCGCATACTTTATATATTCACCTTCATTAAACTCCAATTCTTCTCCTTCATCTGTATCGGTGAAAAATTTAATGATCATCTGTTTATCTTTTTCTACATTGACATGACGAAACGTAAGCATTAGCATCATTTCCTTTCACTTCACGCTTAATCTCATCGTACAATATCTTTTATTCCGGTAAAATGATCCAAAACTTTAGGATACATATAAGAGATACTTATCAATCTAATAACCTCTTATTCAATTATCCTGCCTCGTTAATTAAATGGCTCTATTAAACTTAACTGTTGATTTTCTTATAAAAAAACGAGAAATAATGAGTGGCGTCAATCTATTACTGGCGCTGAACTAGTTAATATTTCTAATTATTGTTTCCAAATAATGAGCAAAATGCGGTTAATGATGAATACCATTCCAAGAATAATGGCTAAGATTGGTTTATCAACAAAATACAGAGCAAATGAGGCAGCTCCGAAGATTATTAATTCTAGAATAAATCTGTACGGTTCTGGCAGTTTCAATGATGCTTTAGGCGCAATGAAAGCCCCCCATAATATCGCCAAAAGTAGTGGTGAACCAATACCAAAAACAAATTTTGTATACGCACTTTCCCCGACTTGAAACCCCCAATAACCTAGTGATGCTATGGCACATAACTCTAGAAGAAAACGAATAGCTAAATTTACAGATTTTATAAACATGAAAGACCACTCCTTTGAAAAACATGTCTTTTTGATATATCCCAGTTCTTCGTCCACCTAACTTTCTTAGAGAAGCGGAAGCGGCTCGCTCAGAATCGCAGGACGTTGGAGTCTTACTGCCCAAAAATAGCGGGATAAAAATAAATCCTGCATTTCTATATTAAAAGGTGGGATTTATTTTTAATAGACTTAAGAGAATGAATAATGCTGAGTGACAATAAAGGTGCTTAAAAAATAATAAGGTCATTAAAAAACAAATAAAGATGTTTGATAGTAAGAGTCGCTCCTAGAAATATTTAGTGTCGGATTTTTCCAATTCATGTACAATAATGGTAAGAATATTCATTTTATATAAATTAAGGACAGATTTTTTTCATATTTATAATGAAATAAACGTGAAACTAAAAATTCTGAAGGGGTAATCGGTATGAAAATTGCAATAATTGCTGACATTCATGGAAATAAAGATGCCTTACAAGCTGTACTAACAGATATTAATAACCGAGGGATTCAGTCTATTTATAATTTAGGGGATAGCTTATATGGTCCTTTATTTCCACTGGAAACCTATGATCTTTTAATAAACCAAAACATTCAAAGTATTAAAGGGAATTGCGATCGAATTTTATTAGAGCCTAATACGTCTAATTTAACAGTTCAATATGTACAGAATTTATTAAAGGATGAGCATAAAACGTGGATTTCTAATTTACCTAATTTCTTACAAACAGATGATTTCTATTTTTGTCATGGAACACCTACAAGTGATGAAATATATTTGTTAGAGGAAATGAACGCTAGTGGACCAGTGCTTAAAAAGACAGAAGATATTATGAAATTAGTAAGTGGTATCCCACAAAGACTTATTTTTTGTGCACATACACATATACCAAGAGTCATTTATCTTCCAAATGATAAAATAATTATTAATCCAGGAAGTGTTGGACTACCAGCTTATGAAGATGAATTACCAATCTATCATAAAATGGAATCAGGTTCACCATTCGCTAATTATACAATTGTTACAAAACAAGAAAATGATTGGATGATAGAGCAATTACATATTCCTTATAATCAGGATAGAGCAATTAACAAAAGTGAAAAAAATGGTCGCTTAGATTGGGCTAGAGCATTGAAAACAGGAAGAATTTAAAAGAAGATGTGATAATCGAATTAAACAATTTCATTATCCATTTTTTTTAAAATTATGATGTGATTGATTGAAATGTAAACAACTTTAAAAAGCCTTACTAAAAATGAAATGTAGTAAGGCTCTAGCTATTTCAGGTGAAAATCAACCGACTTTATTCTTTCTACACAAATAATATTCGTCGAAAATACACTCTAATGTTTAAGTACGATTATTCATAAACTATTAGCTAAAAGTCTATATTAGAACGAATTATTAACTGCATAACATGACCTATTTAATGAATAACCCTGCCACTTCTTCTTTATCGTTAAAGGTCACTGTGAACACGCGATTTTCTTTACTGTATTTCGCAACAAGAATAACAACATACAGACCATCTTTTTCTTCAACTGAAGATTTATCGATTTTTTCGAAAGTACCAGATTTCTCGATAATAGGAGTAAGCTTTGTCATTTGATCTTCTGGTAATCCTGCTTTCATTTTATTATCAAACATTTCGTGTACTTCTTTATACTTACCTTCATTTAATAATGACACAATTTTTTCAGCCTTCGTGATATATTTTTTTGAAGCGGAATCATCCACTTTATTGCCACCACATGCTACAAGTGCAAACACTATCATAGCGCTCAAAATAGGTAATAAAATTCTCTTCATCGCAATACTCCCTTTCTTTTTATCCATAAACTATAATTGAAAACAGCTACCGCAATAACCGCTAGCGTAACTTCCACAATAAGCAGACTACTTTCTTTCGGCACATATAACGGTAAAATACCAATCAGTGCATCCATAATCCCATGGATCATAATTGCGAGCACAACATAAAGAAACCGCTTTCGCACAACGCCTTGTAATACAATAATCGAAAGGCCTATATGCAATAACATCGCAAAGAAACGTTCAATACCACCGATAAAATAGGTATCACTGTTTGCGATAGCAGTTGGTGAGAACAATAAGAACACCGCACTACTACCGAGAAATAACACCGCTTCGATGCCACCATGCCCTGCACCGAATAAAAATCCGGACTGCCAATCCCGTTGCTTCATAAAAAAGCGCATAGCGATAAAACGAGCCAGTTCTTCAAAAATACCTGCCGTTAAACCGATAACTATAGCAAATAAAACAGGTTGCATGGCGCTAAACATTGAATAGGCTGTGCTATGCTCTCCTAAATATTTTAGTATTGGTACGCGGATCAATACTTGCGATACAACAAATGCCAGTCCCCCTAATACAAATGGAATATATCGTTTCTTGCAACATGCATATAACAGTGCAGTCAGTGGTAATCCTATGCTTATAATCGCAGCAAAAATAATACTAGCCATATCGTTCCACCCCTTGATTGAAGTGTATAAAAGACAGCGTATAAAGTATGTAGTTTTGTCATACTCGGTTCATTTTTCATCATAAATGGTCATGACGCTTTCGCATTACTATTTTTTTAGTATGAAAGTTTGGGTAAAATAAGGAGCTGCAAAAGTTGTTTCTAACGTTGCATTATCTGTTTTATCAATCATACGCTTTAACGAAAACAGTCCATATCCCCTGTTTCCCTCTTTACTAGAATAGCGCTTCTCGTATATTTGCTGTAAATCAATCGCTTTATGCTTACAACTATTGCGCACAATAAAATATTGGCGTTCCTCCATTTCAAAGAAGGCAATTTGCAACATTTTATCCTTACTACGAACCGTTTCTTCAATCGCATTATCCAATAAAATTGAAATGGCACGAATAAAAGTAACAACAGGCATTGCAATCATTTCAATCGTTTGTGGGATATCGATCATCACGTTCACTTGTTGTTGCTGAGAAGTAACCACTTTTACACTCAACACACTTTTCACTTCGGGGATATTGACCCGGGATAATTTCACAATATCCAACTCGCGATTGTTTATCAGTTTTGAGGTAGGAGCGATTACATCATAATAAACGTGTTCAATTTGCGTTACATTTTTCGTGCGCACGCCTTCCTCTAACGCCAATAACACATTCATATAATCATGACGGAAGCTGGCCAATTCATCATGCATAAGTTCTAACTTCTCTACATAATCCAATAGTTCCTTATCTAAACGCTCCTGATGTTCTTCCAATATCTTTTCTTTTGTCAAATGCGAGCTTATTAACACAATCAACAGCAACACAAAAAATAATATGATTGCTGCAATATAACTTATTTCTCCATACTGTTGATGTAATGTAGCCAATAAATTGGTGGAAGGCGCAGTCAAAATTAGCTCTATGATGAGCCCTATAACAAGAAGACCATAGCTTACATAATAAAGAGGGCTAGCTACAATAAACTGAGCAAGCTTTTGAATCCGCTTATACCACAGTGCAATGCCAAAGACAATTACAATCGAAGCGATGAGATGAATTACGCTGCCTGTCCATAAATACAAATTAAATGGTGTTAACATAAACAGCTTCATCCCAAAATCCAGTAACACCATTTTTACTAATGTGATGCTTACCATACTGACTAATGCAAAGTATAAGTTTTGCATCAATGTTAATTCGTCCTGTATCAAACCTAAGCTTAATAAGAATAGCAGCAACATAATAATATTAAATTCAGGATAACCTGTTACTGTCACAACGATCCCAAGTAAAATCATAAAGACAATGCTTAAAGCGATTACCATTGTATAGGACAGGCGATTGTAACGAATTAATTGAAGGTATAATAAGACATGACTAATACCAATCAGCCCAAACGCGACTATATCATAAACATACATTACAGCTCA
This sequence comes from Bacillus sp. S2(2024), assembly GCF_050474045.1. NCBI lineage: Bacteria > Bacillati > Bacillota > Bacilli > Caryophanales > Bacillaceae > Bacillus > Bacillus sp. S2(2024). Next base: position 662,711 of record NZ_JBFLUS010000003.1, on the reverse strand, counting down.
CCCTTTAACAGTTGACGTACTTTGCGCACTAAACGGCGCGAAACAGGAATGCGTTTGCCACTTTTTAAAATAATCATTTTTTGCGCCGCATCATAGGAAGACATTTGTCCTGCATTCACGATATACGATTGATGACAGCGAAGTAAACGTTCATCTACTGTTTCAATTTCTTTTAATGTGCCATAAAAATAAACGATACGGTCTGTCGTCACTAAAGCTAAACGATGCGGCTCATCAGTCATAATATATTCCACCGTTGCAAACGGCACACGTACAGTCGCATTCGTGTTTTCCACAATAAAATCATCAGCAGGAATAACAGCCATGTTGCGCGCTTGATATTGAAGTAAACATTGTTCAAACACGCGGCAGCGTTCATCATAAGGCAAACCTTTATCAATAAATGTTAAAGCCGATACCATGTATTGATACGAGATTGGCGCAAATTCGGAATGCGTCGTCACAAACACAATAATGCCTTGCGCATCATATTTGCGTATCTCTTGTGCGACTTGTAACCCTTTACGCTCCTCACTCTTAATCTCAATATCTAAAAAATAAATCGGTACATAAGTCGTCAGCGGAATTTTTTCAATAATGTGTTCACTTTTACTTGTCACTTCGATAAAATCGTACGGCAACAGGTATTTCTCACATATTTCCTCCACCAGCCGCTTCACATGCTGAGCTTGAACCACATCATCTTCCAAAATAAAAATACTCATACTTATCACTCACTTCAAAATAATCCTATAAATAGAATAACACGAAATACTTCCTCAATCGTTTTTCTATGTATAGAAACGGGTAAAATAAAGTGAAACTTCCATCAGTAAGGTCTTACTGCCCATTCATGCGGGGATAAAAAATAACTCCGCATGAATGGCTAAAACGGTACGCCCTTGTTTCATAGCTACAATAAAGCCTCAAACAAGTAAAAATATACGACTCAAACTATAACGGTTTTACAGGTACACATATTTCGCAATAATGGTTGTTAATCATCTCAGCCGTATATCTTTCTAAAATCGGTTTATTGTCAATTTGATACCCACCGCTGTGTAAAGCTGGAAAAATTTCAGCCCATGCTTTTTGAATGTCTTTCGCTGTATGTTTGACTTTGCAAATAACATACTTTCCACCAGAAAGTTCACTTTCGCAAATTGAATCATCAATTTGATAATCCTTTGAAATCACAATACAAGCATCATATCTACAGTTTTCAGGAGGTGTTGTTTCGGGGTTATCCTGTGGAATCCCAAGTATGATTGACGATTTAACAAGATTTTTCTCCTCAGCCCACTTCTTTAACTTTTCCATTGCTTGAATGTTAGCAGGACCATATGGACCAACTTGTCGCACATATGCAATGCGGTATTTAGGAAGAGTTTCAATTTTCATATTCATAGTTTCTTTTTCCTTTCTCCATTCATATTTGCTACATTTCAAATGCTATTATGATATAAAAATATAATCAAATTATTTTTTAAAAATTTATAATTTTCCCATTAAATGAAGTGAAACTTCCATCAGTGGGGGACTTCATCCCCCACTGATGGAAAACTCTCGCCAATCGGGCTTTTACAGGCAGTTATCCCCCACCTATCTTCTTCACATCTCTCAATCCTGAGGTGGGGTCTTAATAGCGAGATACATCACTATCATTTTCAATCATATCTTTCAAATTTCTTTCATTTAGTCCCTTTTGACAAAACTCAAATTTCGTTCCTCTTATTCTTTTTACTCGATCCACCACTTGACCTAAGTGATAACCAGTATGTTCAACAAGATGAAAGAGACTATGTATATCAATCTCTATATTATTTTTACTATTTACGGCTTTCGCAAACGCTCTTTTCCAGTTAGCAAAGGTCTTTTCAATAATTGAACATAAAGCATTTGATGATATGTCTAAATGAGGAAAATACTCTTCAATCCCTTCTTCAAACTTTATATCCGGATTCGCGTACCGAGCTGTATTCCTTTTTATATGCTCACAAATGTGTAAGACGATTCCACCGATTGAATTCATTCCCTTTTCTTGTTCCCACAATTCTTCAGTATGTAAAACTTGAATTGTTTGAAGTAATTTAGGTAGATAATGGTCGTACATACGATGAAATGTAATTTTAAAAACCAATTGCATTCTATTCACCCCATATTCAGCATAATCTCTAACTAATTCGCTTTCACAAAGAACTGAACCTTGAAAATACATAAATTGTAATTTTTCAAAAAAATATAAAACTATCCTTCAATTCATTTTTCTCCAGAGGTGATTGAATCATGAATAGTAAAATACATGTATGGCATACAGGGAGCGTATACATCGATCAAGCAATGGCATTTCAGGAAAAAACCTTGCACCCTATGCCTTATACTGGCTGGCTAAGAAGTTCCGCTAAACAAAGATGGGTACCTGTCTCCACGTACTTAATTGAACATCCAAAAGGATTGGTCTTAGTTGACACCGGATGGCATGAAGATATAAGAACAAATCAGAGAAAACATTTAGGATGGCTTACTTCTACTATGTTTAAAGGTACTTTACCAAAAGGACAGTCTATTGCAGAAAGACTTCAAGCGAAGGGAATTGACCATAAGGATATTGATTATGTATTACTCACCCATCTTCACTCAGATCATGTAAGCGGAGTAAAACACGTGGCAGATGCAAAATATATTTTAACAAGTAAATTAGAATGGGACGCCGCCCAAAAAGGTGTTGGATATATTCGGCCCATGTGGGAGGGTGTAAACATCAATACTTTTGAATTACAAAGAATTTCGCACGGCCCCTATCAGCTAGGATATGATTTATTCCGCGATGGTTCTCTCTATATGGTACATACCCCTGGACATAGTAAAGGACTATTTTCTGTATTAGTACAAACGAATAGAGGTTGGGTATTATTAGCTAGTGATGTCGGTTATTCAAACCGGTCCTGGGAACAAAATATATTACCTGGAGTGACCGTTGATAAGGTTGCTGCTCAGAAATCTTTAGATTGGGTGAGAGAATTTGCGAGAAGAGAAGATTGCATACAAGTGATGGCAAACCATGATCCCAATATCGAGGAGCAAATGATTGAATAGGAAAAACACCTCTCTAAAACTTTAGAGAGGTGTTTTTTTATTTGTTAGCTTGATAGGCATGAAACACTGCCTCTATAACACCTTCACTTTAAAAGGATTGGTAAATGTTTTAAAGTTTGTTCATTCTCTAATAGACAGTTCTCTAGCTGAAAAGATGGTGAAAGCTTTATTTCTTTATGTTGTTTAATGAAGGTTGTTAGAGCGATTGTAGCTTCTAATCGTGCAAGTGGTGCACCTAAACAAAAGTGCGGTCCTTTTCCAAATGTCATATGCTTGTCATTACCTGGTCGATGGATGTCAAAACAGCTAGCTTTAGGGAACTGTTTTTCATCTAAGTTTGCGGCACTTACCCACGCAACGATCATTTGTCCCTTTTTCATGTTTGGCCCAAATATATTTGTATCTTCCGTTATTCTACGTGCCAACACAACTGGAAAACGATAGCGTAAAACCTCTTCAATTGCTTGCGGAATATATTCTGGATTTTCACGTAATTCTTCATATGTCCCTGGTTGATCAACTAAAAAACTATAAAAACTATTTATGATTAAATTTGTCGTTGTTTCATTACCGGCTGCTAGTAAACCAAGCGAAAAATCTACAATATCCTCATCTGTCAATCTCTCTCCCTCATATTCAGCTCTTATTAAGTCTGAAATGATGTCGTCTGTTAAGTGCTGTCGTTTTTCTTGTACAATGGGAAGAAGATACGTTTTAAATTCTTTTAAAGCGATTGCTTTTTGTTTGTCTAAATCAGAAAATTTCTCTCGACTATATGACATGAATAAAATATCAGACCATCGTTTCACCTTTTTTAAATCTGTTGTAGGGACACCCAGTAAATTAGAAATGACAGTTACAGGGAATGGGGCTGCTAAATCTTCTACAATATCAATTTCATCACGATTTTTTAGCTTTTCTATCATTTCACTTGCGAGTGCTTGTATGTAGGGTTTCCACCCAGTTAAACTGCGCGGCGTAAATGCTTTTGAAACGATAGAACGAACATTGCGGTGTTCAGGAGAATCAGAAGAATTTAAATTTACCCTCGTTTCTCGCTGCGGAAATGAAAATTGCTGACGCTCTCTTCTACTTGAAAACAAACGATAGTCAGATAAAACACGGTTCACATCATCATACAAAAACACATTCCATACATCTTGATCCGCATCATAATAGACAGGATGATTCTCTCTCATATACCGATACCAAGAATATGGATTCCAAAGCTCGTCTTTTGTTTTTAGTTTGGAAATTTCATGAACTAAAATTACACTCCCAGGTGACTTCATAAATATCTCCTCCCTCTTTCTTCAAAATAGAAAGTAACAATTCAATTTTTCTAAGTTGCATAGACTAACATACTTTATTCTAACATGCGAGGAGGGAATGTTTATTTTTGGAAGGTTGAGAAAATGTTTTTGGTACAAAAAGTATTGAGAAGATTGTTTACAAGTAATAATGAATCATGATTCAGGTATTAAGGAACAAGTTACTAAATAACGAAAACCACACTATCTCTAAAACTTTAGAGTAAGAAAAGAGCCGGATATAAATTCCGGCTCTCTAATATTTAAAGGTCTTAAGGCTTATAAATTTGCTGAATGTAATCCTTTAAATTTATACTCCTCTAAAAAATTGATGAATCACTCTATCTGAAAGATACTTAAACTAGCAGATACGGCTGTTAAAGATCCTCCTTCCGCATTCGAAAGTGTTACATTTCCAGCTGTAGAAGTATCGTTCACCAAAGTTAATGTAGATGGAACAGTTGTTACTGTAAAGGCAACAATACCGTCATTTTGAATGTGAGTTATTCCAGTTCCATATCGACCGCCCGGAATTGGTGTACCATTTAGTTCAAAAGAAAATTGATTTTCATGTACACATGTCAAATTAAACTCTGCTACATATGTTCCTATTCTATTAATTACAATATTTGCGGTACCCGCTACGTGTGTAAATGCTGTTCCTATTATAGGACCATTTGTATTGAAGGTAATAGCACTGCCTACTGCAACAGATTGATTAGTAGTATCATAAATATATAAATAACTAGTTAATCCTAATCCCGTTGAGCCGGTTGCTCCTGTTATCCCTGTTGAACCTGTTGCTCCCGTTGGACCTGTTGAGCCGGTTGCTCCCGTTACACCCGTTGCTCCTGTTGCTCCCGTTGCTCCCGTTACACCCGTTGGACCGGTTGAACCTGTTGAGCCGGTTACTCCTGTTGGACCAGTTCCTCCTGTTGGGCCTGTTGCTCCCGTTGCTCCTGTTGGACCCGTTGCTCCCGTTACACCCGTTGGACCGGTTGAACCTGTTGAGCCGGTTACTCCTGTTAATCCGGTTTCCCCTGTTGCTCCTGTTGGACCTGTTGAACCTATTAAACCTGTTGAGCCGGTTACTCCTGTTATCCCTGTTGCACCTGTCACCCCTGTTGAGCCAGTTACTCCCGTTACACCTATTGAACCTGTTGCTCCCGTTACACCCGTTGAACCTGTTGAACCTGTTGAGCCGGTTGAGCCTGTTGAGCCTGTTCCCCCGGTCGGTCCGGTTGAACCCGTTGGACCTGTTGCTCCTGTTGCTCCCGTTACACCTGTTGAACCTGTTGGACCAGTTGAACCTGTTGAGCCGGTTGCTCCCGTTACACCTGTTGGACCTGTTGCTCCCGTTACACCTGTTGGACCAGTTGAACCTGTTGAGCCGGTTGAACCTGTTAAGCCGGTTACCCCGGTCGGTCCGGTTGAACCCGTTACACCCGTTGAACCTGTTGAGCCTGTTACCCCGGTTGGACCGGTTCCTCCAGTTAGACCTGTTGCTCCCGTTGCTCCCGTTGCTCCCGTTGCTCCGGTTGGACCGGTTTCTCCCGTTGCACCGGTTTCTCCTGTTGGACCCGTTGCTCCCGTTACACCCGTTGAACCTGTTGAACCTGTTGAACCTGTTGAGCCTGTTGAGCCGGTTACCCCGGTCGGTCCGGTTGAACCCGTTACACCCGTTGAACCTGTTGAGCCTGTTACCCCGGTTGGACCGGTTCCTCCAGTTAGACCTGTTGCTCCCGTTGCTCCTGTTGCTCCGGTTGGACCGGTTTCTCCCGTTGCACCGGTTTCTCCTGTTGGACCCGTTGCTCCCGTTACACCCGTTGAACCTGTTGAACCTGTTGAACCTGTTGAGCCGGTTACCCCGGTCGGTCCGGTTGAACCCGTTACACCCGTTGAACCTGTTGAGCCGGTTACCCCGGTTGGACCGGTTCCTCCAGTTAGACCTGTTGCTCCCGTTGCTCCTGTTGCTCCGGTTGGACCGATTTCTCCCGTTGCTCCGGTTGGACCGATTTCTCCCGTTGCACCGGTTGCTCCTGTTGGACCCGTTGCTCCCGTTACACCCGTTGAACCTGTTGAACCTGTTGAGCCTGTTACCCCGGTTGGACCGGTTCCTCCAGTTAGACCTGTTGCTCCCGTTGCTCCTGTTGGACCGGTTTCTCCCGTTGCACCGGTTTCTCCCGTTGCACCGGTTTCTCCTGTTGGACCCGTTGCTCCCGTTACACCCGTTGGACCGGTTGAACCTGTTGAGCCGGTTCCTCCTGTTGGACCGGTAACCCCCGTTGCTCCGGTTGCTCCCATTGGACCGGTTTCTCCGGTTGAACCAGTTTCTCCGGTTGGACCAGTTTCTCCTGTTGAACCGGTTGCTCCTGTTGGGCCCGTTTCTCCTGTTGGACCTATTTCTCCCGTTACACCCGTCGAACCTGTTAAGCCTGTTCCTCCTGTTGGGCCAGTTGCCCCTGTTGAGCCTGTTACCCCGGTTGAACCTGTTGAGCCTGTTACTCCGGTTGGACCGGTAACCCCCGTTGCTCCCATTGGACCGGTTTCTCCGGTTGGACCAGTTTCTCCTGTTGCTCCTGTTGGGCCGGTCACTCCTGTTGCACCGGTTGCTCCTGTTGCGCCAGTTTCCCCCGTTGCGCCAGTTGAGCCGGTTGATCCCGTTGCTCCTGTTGGACCGGTTTCTCCTATTGAGCCGGTCGCCCCCGTTGCACCAGTTTCTCCCATTGGACCGGTTTCTCCTGTTGGACCGGTAACCCCCGTTGCACCAGTTTCTCCCATTGGACCGGTTTCTCCGGTTGAACCAGTTTCTCCTGTTGAACCGGTTGCTCCCATTGGACCGGTTTCTCCGGTTGAACCAGTTTCTCCTGTTGAACCGGTTGAACCTGTTGGGCCAGTTGCCCCTGTTGAGCCTGTTAGCCCGGTTTGTCCGGTTGAACCTGTTTCTCCCGTTGAACCGGTTTCTCCTGTTGAACCTGTTGAACCAGTTGCTCCTGTTGGGCCGGTCACTCCTGTTGCACCGGTTGCTCCTGTTGCGCCAGTTTCCCCCGTTGCGCCAGTTGAGCCGGTTTCTCCCATTGGACCGGTTTCTCCTGTTGGACCGGTAACCCCCGTTGCTCCGGTTGCTCCCATTGGACCGGTTTCTCCGGTTGAACCAGTTTCTCCTGTTGAACCAGTTTCTCCTGTTGGACCAGTTTCTCCTGTTGAACCGGTTGATCCGGTTGAACCTGTTGGGCCAGTTGCCCCTGTTGAGCCTGTTAGCCCGGTTTGTCCGGTTGAACCTGTTGCTCCCGTTGAACCGGTTTCTCCTGTTGAACCTGTTGAACCAGTTGTTCCTGTTGGACCGGTACCCCCTGTTGCTCCGGTTGCACCCGTTACACCGGTTGAACCTGTTGAACCGGTTGCTCCCGTTACACCTATTGCCCCCGTTGAACCGGTTGCTCCCGTTACTCCTGTTGGACCTGTATCTCCTATTGAGCCGGTTGCTCCCGTTACTCCTGTTTCTCCTGTTGCACCTGTTGCTCCCGTTGCACCGGTTGCTCCCGTTGCGCCAGTTGAGCCGGTTACCCCTGTTGAACCGGTTGCTCCCGTTACTCCTGTTTCTCCTGTTGCGCCAGTTGCACCTGTTACCCCTGTTGAACCGGTTGCTCCCGTTACTCCTGTTATCCCTGTTGCACCTGTCACCCCTGTTGAGCCGGTCGCCCCCGTTGAACCGGTTGCTCCCGTTGGACCTGTTTCTCCTGTTGCGCCAGTTGCTCCTGTTGAGCCGGTCGTCCCCGTTGAACCGGTTGCTCCTGTTACACCAGTATCTCCAGTTGGACCTGTTGCTCCTGTACCTCCTGTTGGGCCCGTTTCTCCCGTTGGACCTGCATCTCCTGTTAAGCCGGTCACCCCTGTTTCTCCCTTTGCACCGGTTGAACCTGTTGCCCCCGTTACACCTGTTGAGCCGGTTCCTCCTGTTGGGCCAGTTGCTCCTGTTGAACCGGTTGCTCCTGTTGGGCCAGTAGGTAATACAGGCGGTGGAATTGGCGGAAGAGTAGGACCTTTAGGATCAAGAGCCGCTGCAAATAAAAAATCATCTGGATTTAATCCTTTTGGATCATTTTCATTTCCGTTTGACATATATACACCTCCTTTCTTCTTAAAGAATTTATTCATTATATGGCTTGTACATATACTAGAAAATAATAAATTAATAGGCTCTCATATTAGAGGAATATTACCAAAACCATATTTTTGTAACAATTCTTAATACATTTATTCCCCTTTACTTATAGGGGTTTTTATAGCAGAAAGTAGAAAATTTTATTTCAATATATATATCTATCATAAAAAAAACGACCCGCGTTGCGGAATCGTTACAGTCTATTTCTCTTTTAGGTGTTGTTGTAATTCGTCTATGACTTTTTGTAAAACAACGTGCTGTTCTCGTGCTAGTACCAATTCTTCTTTTACTAAAGTTAATTCTTCCGTCACTGTATTATGAGTCTCACTTATAACCTTTTCAACTTTTTGTAAAGCATCGTACTGTTCTCGTGCCAGCGCTAATTCTTCCTTTACTAAAGCCAATTCCTCCATCACCGCATCATGAGTCTCACCTATAATCTTTTCATCTTTTTCCCCGGCGATCCTTGCCACATATCCTATCACAGGTAAGGCAATGCCTTGAAAGATGGTCTGTATCGCGTACTGTACCCATTCTACAAGAGTATTTGGATGCTGAAAGAAAAGCGGCACAATCACAAGCCCAAAAACGATGTAAAAACAGGCCATTGTAGAAAACCATAAGGCCAGTTTGTCACCAAGCCATGCATTAAAGCGTCTTATCATTTATCACTCCTTATCTAAAATAAAGTTATTCTTTTGTATATTTGGAGAAAAGAATTTTTGTTCTGTTCCATTTGTTTCGCTATTAAAATGAATTTCCATCAATCTTTTTTACCGTGTTCCAATGACTTAATAAATAGAATGACAGCATTGATGAGAAGATATACAGCTGCAAATCCCCAAATGGTTTGCTCAACAGGTGGAAACTCCGTCTTATAAATAAACGGTCGAATGCTTACATAAATAAAAGCATGATATAAGATTAACCAGTTCATCCACTTAAGGAATGATCTCCAATTTTTCACTGTGATTCCGGCTATAACAACAAGGATTGTAAAAAAAAAGAAACTAAGTAAAAGTCCTGTTAAAAATCCTGTCAATTCATTCATCATTCCCATTATCAAAAATGTCACATCCTTTCCTGCATAGTGTACTATCATCCTATGCAAGAAAGGGACAAGCCGTTTGTACACGTGTACTTTGTAAAAAAATATCATATGTGATTCGTATATATGTCGATTTCGGCACCATTTTACTAATAAAAAACCCAAATTGTGTACTCTACAATTCGGGTTTTAGTTAACAAAACGTGTATATTTATTTAACTAATTAGAAATGCTTTTTACGCCAGCGCAGATGCATGCTCTTGCTGATCAACCGGAACGACAGCGTCTGTTAATGCTGCGTCTAATTCAGCAGCATACTTCAGCTTCTCTTCTCCGCTCCAGTTTAATGTCGCTGCCATATAATTAATTACAGCATCTTTCCATTTATATACCCAGTGAATGTTAAAGAACACTGCTCCCATACGGCGTACGAAGAAATCAACTGGCTTTGTTGTCATTTCAAATTCCATTGCGTATACGAGTGGCAGAAGTACGTCAAGCGGCATATTGTAGCGCTCTGCCTCTCTTTTATATTCTTTCGCTAATTCGAAGAGAACATCAACGTTTGAACCGTAGAACTTTGCAAATTGTTCTGCTTGCTCTACTGTTAAACCAAATTTCTTTCCTTCTTGTGCTTTTTTCGCAATAAATGTTGGGAAGTTTTTAGAACCGCCAACATGACCGCCAGAGATTGGCATATGCTTCGTTGAGCTTACAGGGTATGAACCGTGACCTTCTTTTTGCATTAGAGATGTTACATAATCGACAACCATCTCCGCCATTTTGCGATATCCTGTTAACTTTCCGCCGGCAATTGTGATTAAGCCAGATTCAGAAGTCCAAATTTCATCTTTTCGAGAAATTTCAGATGCACTCTTTCCTTCTTCATAAATTAATGGACGAACGCCTGCCCAGCTTGATTCAATATCTTTCTCTGTAATGTTTACGCTCGGGAACATGTAGTTAATCGCATTAATAATATAGGTGCGATCTTCTGTTGTCATTTTTGGCACTGCCGCATCTTTATCGTAAAATGTATCTGTTGTACCTACGTATGTTTTACCTCCGCGCGGAATCGCAAATACCATACGTCCATCTGGTGTATCAAAATAAATTGCTTGCCCTAATGGGAAACGTTTTTGATCAATCACAAGGTGAACACCTTTTGATAACTGCAATACTTTCCCTTTTTTCGAATTGTCTTTTTCACGAAGCGTGTCTACCCAAGGTCCTGCTGCATTGACAATCTTTTTACCGTACACTTCATATACTTTTCCGTCTAATAAGTCGACTACACGTACGCCGCATACTTTTCCATCTTTGTATAAGAACCCGTCTACTTTTGTATAGTTGACTGCTTTTGCACCATGCTTAATCGCTTCTTTCATGACTTCAATTGTTAAACGTGCATCATCTGTACGATATTCTACGTAGTAACCGCCGCCTTTTAAGCCATCTTGTTTCACAAGCGGCTCTCTCTTCATCGTTTCTTCGCGGCTAAACATCTTTCTGCGCTCACTTCTCTTAACACCTGCTAAAAAGTCATATACGCGAAGACCAATTGATGTACTAAATGCACCGAACGTACCGCCTTTATGGAACGGAAGCAGCATCCACTCTGGTGTTGTTACGTGGGGACCGTTCTCATATACAATTGCACGTTCCTTCCCAACTTCAGCCACCATTTTCACTTCAAACTGTTTTAAATAACGTAAACCGCCGTGAACAAGCTTCGTGGAACGACTTGATGTACCCGCTGCAAAGTCTTGCATTTCAAACACAACTGTTGATAATCCGCGTTTTGCCGCGTCTAATGCAATACCAGATCCTGTGATTCCTCCGCCGATAACAATGATATCTAACTGTTGTTTATTTACTTCATTTAAAACATTTTGACGTTGTTTACTTGAGAATTTCATGGTAATTCCTCCTTTTAATTACGAAAAAAAGAGACCACAAACATCACCATAGAATTGCTTCTATAGCGTGTTGTGGTCTCTCCAAATCTCCTACCGAATTATTAACTTATCATCATTATAACACTGTTTATCATTATTTAAAAGCTTTCGTTGCTTCAATTGCTTTTTTCCAGCCAGCATATAGCTCTTCACTTGTACTCGCTTCCATTGCTGGCGCAAAGCTCTTATCCATATTCCACTGTGCTGCGATTTCCTCTTGATCTTTCCAGTATCCAACTGCAAGACCCGCTAAGTATGCTGCTCCTAAAGCTGTTGTTTCATTTACTTCTGGACGCTCTACTGGCACACCTAAAATGTCGCCTTGGAACTGCATTAAGAAGTTATTTTTCACTGCGCCGCCATCAACGCGTAATGTTTTTAATTCAATGCCAGAATCAGCTTCCATCGCACATAATACATCTTTTGTTTGATATGCTAACGATTCAAGCGTTGCACGTACAAAGTGCTCTTTCGTCGTACCGCGTGTTAAACCGAATACAGCGCCGCGTACTTCACTATCCCAGTAAGGTGTTCCAAGTCCAACAAATGCAGGTACAACATACACACCGTCAGTTGATGCAACACGAGCTGCATACACTTCACTTTCACTTGCATCTTGGAACATACGCAGTCCGTCGCGAAGCCACTGAATTGCAGAACCCGCTACGAAAATACTACCTTCTAATGCGTATTCTACTTTTCCGTTTAAGCCCCATGCAATTGTTGTTAATAGGCCATGCTCAGATGCTACTGCTTTTTCACCTGTGTTCATTAACATAAAGCAGCCTGTTCCATACGTATTTTTCGCCATACCTTCACCGAAGCAAGCTTGACCAAATAATGCCGCTTGTTGGTCACCTGCAATACCCGCAATCGGTACATTTTGACCGAAGAAATGATAATCAACTGTATGACCGTATACTTCAGAAGATGGACGTACTTCCGGAAGCATGCTTGCTGGCACTGTTAACATTTCAAGAAGCTCTTCATCCCATTTTAATTCATGAATGTTGTACATTAATGTACGAGATGCATTGGAATAATCTGTTACGTGAACGTTACCACCAGATAGTTTCCATACAAGCCACGTATCAATTGTTCCGAATAACAACTCACCGCGCTCTGCTTTCTCTCTTGCACCTTCTACGTTGTCCAATATCCATTTTACTTTTGTTCCAGAGAAGTATGCATCAATTAAAAGACCTGTTTTTTCACGAACCATATCGTTATAGCCTTTTTCTTTTAGCTCATCACAAATTTCAGCTGTTTGACGAGATTGCCATACGATTGCGTTGTATACAGGTTTTCCTGTTTCTTTTTCCCATACAACTGTTGTTTCACGTTGGTTTGTAATCCCGATACTCGCAATTTGCTCTGGTTTTACGTTTGCTTCGCTTAAACAGCTTGCAATAACCGCTAAAATCGATCCCCAAATTTCTTGCGGGTTATGCTCAACCCAACCTGGTTTTGGAAAATGTTGTGTGAATTCTTTTTGCGCAACATGTACAATTTTACCTTCTTTATTAAAAAGAATCGCACGTGAACTTGTTGTTCCTTGGTCTAATGAAAGAATAAATTTCTCCATATCTATTTCCCCCTTATGCTACTTTTCTACTATTTGTATTTTTTCCGCTCTGTTTGCTTGTCATATAAGAGATTGCTAGAATAACCACCGTTGCAATTGTTACATAAATAAGTGCTGAGTTTTGCTTTCCTTCAAATACAACTTGATGGAATAATCCTGCTAATGATCCGCCTAAAATCGGTCCTACAACCGGAATCCATGCATATTTCCAGTTCGATCCGCCTTTTCCCGGAATCGGTAGAAGGAAGTGTGCAATACGAGGCCCTAAGTCACGTGCTGGGTTGATTGCGTAGCCAGTTGTTCCTCCTAATGATAAACCAATACTTACAATTAAGAAACCAACAACAAACGGATTTAAACCATCTGCAAATTTATTTGCACCAATTGCTAAAATACCAAGTACTAAAATAAAAGTTCCAATAATTTCACTTAAAAGGTTTGCAAATGTATTTGGAATTGCCGGTCCTGTTGCAAATACGCCTAATTTTGTGCCTGCATCTTCTGTTTCTTTCCAATGTGGTAGGTAATGTAAATATACGATAACTGCTCCAATCATTGCCCCAATCATTTGTGCTGCGATATACATAGGTACGTCGCTCCAAGGAAATGCTCCTTTAAACGCAAGTCCAATTGTTACCGCTGGATTTAAATGTGCTCCGCTAATTGATCCAACTGCATATGCAGCTACTGAAACCGCTAAGCCCCATCCCATTGTAATCACAATCCATCCTGAATTTTGCGCAAATGATTTCTTTAAACTTACACCAGCACAAACGCCGCCGCCAAGAATGATTAGTAATGCTGTCCCTATTAACTCCCCTAAAAATGGTGACATATAATCCCTCCATAATCAAATTAAAACGCTTACAGTGAAAGAGACAAATTGAATGGCCATTCATTTTTTTCAAAAGAAAAAATCCACAAATACACGTTTCTATAAAAATATAGAAACAATGAAATGTGGATCTCTTCTTTTCTCCGTCACGTTTATTAACTTGTTTATAATGTTAACCGTAAATGAAAGCGGTGTCAATTAAATTTTTTCACATTTTCGTCACTTTTTATGAAAATGTTTCCATAGTTCTTTTTTCGACGTTGTAATCGCTGTTGCACCAGCCTCTAACGCCCTTTCCACATCATCAACCGTACGAATAAATCCACCTGCTAAAATAGATATTCCAGTCCGTTCCTTCATTTCTGCAATTACGTCCGTTAAAGCCCCCGGCAACACTTCAATGTAATCTGGCTTTGTCTTTTCTAAAAGAGCACAACTTTTCTCCATTGCACTAGAGTCAATTAAGAAAATGCGTTGAATCGCAACGACACCTTTTTGCTTCGCTTTCATAATCACACTTGATTTCGTAGATAACAAACCATATGGCCGAAACTCTTGGCAAACATACTCCGTTGCATACCCATCACTTTGCAAGCCATGAATTAAATCAACATGTAAAAACACTTTTTTACAATGCTGCTTCGCAAGGGTCACTACACTTTTCAACTGAGCGACATGAATATCTAAAACTACAATATATTCATACGAACTATGTAACAGTTTCTCTAAATCTTTTATTTGCCGAACAGCTGGTAATATTTTTTGTTCATGAAATTCCATTCGAAAATCCCCTTCTTTATGTCTTCCTATTTCTTATAGTACACAAATTAAGGAAAAAGAAAAGATAGTACAATGAAAACACCTGTCTTTTTAGACGGGGGCAAAGATATCGACGCTTCGACATGCGAGTAGCCGGGCCACTGAAACTAGATCATATCGAAGAATTGTATATGTATCCTTCATTTTTGACAGATATTAGGCTGTATGAATCACTAAATTATTAAATTAAGAGGAATGAACGAAACTCCCCTTCTAGGCATAAGTTAACAAAAGAGACCTTGAGAGGAGAAGAGAAATGAACCAACAACAATACGTAATAAGAACAGAAAAGATACCCGTTCAATTCCCTCCTCAACATCAGCCATTTCATCCAGGTCTTGAATACTTAATGGTACCAAGACCTATTTCAGAAATCGGCACCTATCGGGCAGCAGGCAAATTACAGGGAAAAGTAGCCATTATTTCAGGTGGTGATAGCGGGATTGGAAGAGCAGTTGCGTATGCATTTGCTAAGGAAGGGGCAAATATTGTTATTGCATATTTAAATGAGCATATTGATGCACTAGAAACGAAACAGCGTGTTGAGCAACTAGGACAACGTTGCCTTGCCATCGCTGGAGATTTAGGACAAGAAAAAACAAGCCATCAAGTGGTCCAGCAAACCTTATATGCGTTTGGTAAAGTAGATATTATTGTAAATAACTGTGCGGAATCTTTCCCGAAAGACCGAATAACAGAAATTACCGGTGAGCAACTTCTACGAGTTTTTCAATCCAATATTTTTTCTTTTTTTTATTTAACGAAGGCCGCTTTACCTTATTTAAAACAAGGTAGTTCGATTATAAATACAGGATCCGCATCCGCATATGAAGGACAGCAGGGAAATCTTGATTACGCTACAACAAAGGGAGCCGTTATTACATTTACCCGATCACTAGCCCTCGACTTAGTGAATGATGGAATTCGTGTAAACGGTGTTTCGCCAGGACCAGTTTGGACACCCATCATCCCTTCAAGTTTTCCTGCTGAAGAAATGATGAGTTTTGGTTATGGGACACCAATGAAGCGAGCCGGTCAGCCGTATGAACTTGCCCCAGCGTATGTGTATTTAGCCAGTGATGATTCGAGTTATGTCACTGGTCAAATCATCCATGTCAATGGGGGGATGAGAACAAGCAGTTAATAACGCCAAAAAAGGATGAGGAAAGCTTTTAGAAAATGAGTGTTATCTCAATTATTTGAAGGTTGGAATTCTCCGAAGCTATATACATTCAGCGTTTGCAGTTCCATTTTAATCAAACTTTATTCCAATCCAACAAAAATAAAAAGAGCTGACTTTTTTTGTGGTCAGCTCCTGCTTATATGAATTATTGTTGGCAAGCAGCCGTTGAAACTTGCCATTGTACACCGAATTTATCTTTCAATTGGCCGTATAACGGACTCCAGAAAGTTTCTTGAAGCGGCATGATGACTTGACCGCCGTCCTGTAATTTTGCAAATACCTCTTCTGCTTTTTCTGCACCTTGTATGTGAATTGCTATAGTCAATTGTGATCCAACAACTTCGTCCGGCTGACCTGGGAACGTATCAGAAATCATCAGATCCGTATTCCCAATTTTTAAATGTGCATGTAACACACGATCTTTTGCCTCAGCAGGAATCGGGAACTCCGGATTTTCTGGCATACCTCCAAACGTTTGAAGGCTTTCCACTTTTGCATCCAATGCATTTTCATAAAACTTAACCGCTTCTTGCCCATTACCATTCGTCACTAAATAAGGGTTAATACCTAAAATCATCACAAACACCTCTTTCTAAAATGTTTAGTAGTCATAAACATATGTAACCACAAAACAAAAACAGAACATATGTTTCTATTTCATTTTATCATATATTACTTGTTTATGGAACTCTTTTACTTCATTTGTGCACTAAAAAAAATCGACACTTCTTATGAGGGATTTAGCCTTAACGTACAAAATTCGCAAGATGATTCTTGGAGTATGGCATCCTTTCGTTTACACGCTAAAGTGTTCTAAAAGAGGAAATGCCTGAAATATAAATATGATGAAAAGGAGATGAGTAGATGAAGCTGAATCATTTGAATTTATGTGTTGATGATTTATCGGCAGCGAGAGCTTTTTTTGAAACATTTTTTGATTTTCAATGCTTAGAAGAGAAAGGAAAAGCTCTTGCAGTAATGAGTGATAATGATGGGTTTATTCTTGTATTAAGTGATCCAAAAGCATTTAAAGGGGGAAAAGATGCGATATATCCAGAAGCTTTTCATATTGGTTTCTTAGTAGAAGAACCAAATAAAGTTGATCAAGTATATAATCGCTTAATAGAGGGCGGTATTGAAATAGATAAAGAACCTTACAAGATGAGAGGTAGTAGTTACGGCTTCTACTTTACAGTATTTAATGGATTGTTGATTGAAGTTTCTTGTCTTGACTATAAAGATGGTAAAAGAATCTCAAAACTTAATGCTACTAAAGATTCTAAACGTTAATAAACTATCGGATGCTTTATATGAAAAAAGGCTCTCTAAATGTAAAGAGCCTCTACTAACTCAGCAGTATATCTAAAAACTTTAAATACAGCGCTCAAAATTATTTATCATTTACAGATGAATTGCATAATATGCAATTCATCACCTCTTCAAGTACTAAGTCAGGGGTTAGTACTTCTTCTTCTGTACGCCATCCAATGAATCCATCTGGTCTTACGAGCACAGCCCCTTCAGGATTTACTCCATATAACATCCCAAAAATATTGTCCTGATCAACAAAATCTCCTGTTGGACAAACACAGTACACATTTATGCTTATTCCTAAATGAGAAGCAACAGTTTGTGCCGCAGTTGACCAAGAGTTATGTTCTGAACCAGTAAATAGTACAAAGTTTCTCCCCAGTAAATCAAGTATGGAAATACGCTTTCCTTCATAAGTACCCCACATATGCGGAGCTCGTGTACCGGGTCTTCCGCTGAGCTCTAAAAAATCCATCCTATGTGGGGTTGAATCTTGATCGATAATTGCTGCCGAACGGTATTTGTAACCTACAGTAATAGCTAGGCTATCCATGTTATTCAGATTATCCTCTTCTTTATTCGCAGCACGGAGCAATATACTGCTTGCATAATCCGTAGTTAATTGTACAACGGGATACCTCTCTTCATGGTAGGTTTCTAGTAATTTCGGATTCGCTTGATCATGTATAACCGCAGCTAATTTCCAAGCTAAATTGTGGACATCTTGAACACCTGTATTTGAACCAAATCCTCCCGTAGGCGGCATAAGATGAGCAGCATCACCAGCTAAAAAAACACGATTATCCTGAAAACGTACCGCTGTACTTTCTGTCGCTTCCCAAGGTGAAATGCTTAGTATTTTCACATTCAGATTTGGCATCCCCATGGCTTTTTGAACAATTTTTTGGCAACGCTCTGCAGAAAAATCTTCTGGTGTTTCCCCTTTTAAAGGATGATACGCAACATGATAAATCCACCGATCGCTATTATTAACTGGAATAAGTGCACCTAAAACTTCAGGATGTAAAATCATAGAAAAACCAAAGGCATCTCCTTGTATGAGATCGCTCAAATCCGCTTCAAAGTAAATGTTTATATAATGCCCTCCGATATTACCGCGACCAGTAGTTGGAATACCTGCATGTTTACGTATAGAACTTTTGGCTCCATCTGCCGCAATTAAATAATCACTATGAATCATCTGTTCTTCCTTCGTTTCACGATCTCGTACAATAGCAGTTACTCCTATATCATCTTGCTTGTAAGAAACAAGTTCATGATTAAACCACAGCTTCCCGTCTAATTTTTGGGCCTCTTGCAGCAACATCGGTTCTAAATCAATTTGATAACAAGCTGTTACCTTTGACGGGCTAATCTTTGTAATGATTTCAGACATACTTTCATCATTTTCGGCCTGAGCTATTCTAACCCTTTTTAACTCTTCATGATCTGCTTCAGCCATTGTATTTACAGCAATCCTTCCGCGGCAGTTCTCTAGTGGCTTTCCTGCGGCGCGAATGTTTTTTTCTAATCCTAATTCTCGGAATAATTCCATCGTACGAAAAGTAATGCCCCCTGCCTTCGGATGAATAGCAGTCGTCGCATGCCTTTCAATCAGTAAATAATCAACTTTATGATGCGCAAGAAATAATGCAGAAGTTAGCCCTGTCAAACCTCCTCCAATAATTAAAACTGGAACATGATTAGATCTCATATATATGCCCCTTTCATATAGTACTTACGTAAATTTCACTGAGCTCAGTAGCCTAAATATAATAAGAAAATTCCCAAAAATATAGACTTATTTTTCAAAATTATTTATCATATAGATAGAGTACGCCCTAAAATACATTTATATATATGTAAGAAGAGCATCCGGAAAAGTTCTTCAAACTGGACATCCAAAAAGAAAAGCTGAAATATCTTATTTTGATTAAAATAAGATATTTCAGCTTTTCCTTTTTATAACCCCGTTTTCGTAAGAATTGTTGCTATCTTGACCATACTATACTGGTAAAAGGTTGACTTTCAACTAGTAAATTGGAGTTAAAGGAGGGGTAACATGAAAGATGAGTTGAGTATAAATATCTATTTAGATGAAACTGACACCCCATTTTCAAGATATTATAGCTCAGATGATGTTCACCTAAGCTCTGACCTTGAAGATTTTCTTTTGTCAAAGCTGCACAGCGGCAAAAGAAAAGAAGTAGACATATTTTTTTTAGGTCAGAATGATTTTGACGAAAAGTCATTGAAGACTGCCACAGTTAACACTTTTTCTAACCTCTTGAACGAAGAGGAATATACATATGCTAGAAATGTCAAAAAGGCTATTGTTTTGTTTGTGCTTGGTATTATTGTTGGGTTGATATACCTGAAGCTTTCAAGCACTCATGCTTATACTGCAGGAGTATTAAGCATTGTGTGTTGGGTTTTTATTTGGGCAGGTACAGAAGTTTATTTTTTTGACAATCGGCAAATCAAACAAAAAATTAGGAAATGCCAGAGCATTCTAAATGGTAACGTGAGCAAAAAATAAAATTTCGGTAAGTTTTTACATTTACGAAACTGATTTTCGGATTCTATCTTGTGCATTGATTTGGGTTATTGTTTGGACTTGGAAATCGCGATGAAGATGAAATAGAAAAAACATGTTTTGAAAAAATGTTTTATTAAAAATCAAGAAAATGATTAGAAACCTTTAAAATTGAATCGTGTAAAAAAGGATAGATGAACAAGGAGGAATACCTGCTTACATCTATCCTTTTTTGTACAACCAATGACCTCATTTACCATAACAACATTTTTCCTACGCCCTTGGATTTTCCATATCATTATTTGTCATTAAGATGATAGCATAGTTGAACAACGCCAGAGGAAAACCTTTTTGTATGAACCAGTTTTAGATTCACCCTCTGCTTTATATCAATAAACAAGGGTTTTCCTTCTCCTAAAATAACAGGGTGAACAGATAATCTAAATTCATCAACAAGCCCTAAATTGATAAAAGTTGTAATAAGGCTCGCTCCGCCATAAAGCCAGATGTCTTTACCAGGCTTATTCTTTAATTTATTTACTTCTTCGGAAATATTATCATTTATTAATGTTACTTTATTATCAGTCCTTTTTTGCGTTCTGGAAAACACATATTTCTCTTTACTATGAACTAATTTCCAAATTTCTTTTTCGGTATCAGAATCTTCATTTTCTGGAGTATATTGCCCCCATAAATCATAGCTTTTTCTTCCGTATAAAATAGTATCAATATGATGTAAGAAATGAATGAACTCCATATCAGAGTCCATGATGCACCAGTCTACTTCCCCTTTTTTCCCTTCAATAAATCCATCTAAAGTAACTGCTAAATCTAAAATTATTCTTCTTGGTCTTTTGTTATTGGACATAGTTTTTCCTCCTTTTACTCCTGAAAGATTGTTTCTTCCACCAGGCTTTTGTATATTTCTTCATACTTGTCGGTCGTATGCTTCAGCGTAAAGTTACTAAAGTTATTGAACTAATCTGCCGGTTAGTTCAATAAGAGCAATTGATACTTTTCTCCTGTCTCATTAAAAAAATATTTTAGACTATAGAAAAAAATATTAGATTATTAAAAAATAGTTGTAAACTGAAAAGATGTTTTCTGTGTAGCGTGAAATTTTTAAAAATCCCTTCAGGATATCTGAAGGGATTTTCCATTTACATAATTCTTGTTATCGGTAGTTAAGTATCTAATCTTTAAGGAATTCAACTGATTAATTAGACTTTTGTTTCAAACATCGCTGGAATATTAATTTCTTTTACACAAGAAGCCTTAGAAAGATTAATTACACATCTAACTAATAAAACAATATCTTGGAGTGGAATTTGTGTGCCATTATAAGTCGATATAACTTTTTCTATACCGTCTTCATAAGGAATTTGTGTAGCTATTTCACCTGGATTGATACATGTTACACCTATGCCATACTTCTTTAGATGCTCCCGTAAAGAATTGCCGATACCGCGCAATCCAAATTTTGAAGCCACAAATGAAACTTGCGTAAAATCAGTATTTTCTAGACCAGCTGTTGAACCTATCAGCAAAATTTTCCCATTTTCTGATTTTTTTAGATTAGGCAACAGCCTTTGTATACAAGTAATTGAGGAGATTACATTAACATTGATAATTTCTGCAATTTCCTGGGGATCATCTTTCTCAAAATTATAATCATCTCTAAATCCATTTTTCTCCCATATTCCGACATTATATATTAATACATCTATGATATCGTCATTTAAAAAACGAGCAATCTTATCGCATGAAGTAGGTAATGATAAGTCAGCATCTATCCAAATTCTATGGATTCCATCATTAATTTTCAAACTCTCTGGGCGACTTCTAGAGACGATCCACACCTTATCGCCTCTATCAGGTAATCCTTTCACAAAAGCATCTCCTAATCCTTTGCTTGCTCCAAATATAATAAAATTTCTCATGATTCCCTCCTTTATTAGCATTATATTTAATTCTGTTTCTCATAAGTTAAACTGTCTGTAAAATACAATGTTGTATATCATATTTATGTGAGATTTACATAACATATCATTTTTTTAATGGAACAGTAAAACCCCCACCTCAAGATTCAGAGAAAATTGAGGTGGAGGATGAAAAAAATCGACACCTTTTTATCCCGCATTAACGGGCAGTAAGATCCCCGTCTCAAGATGCAGAGAAAAGCGAAGAAGATAGGTGGGGATAACTGCCCGTAAAAGCCCGATTGGTGAGAGCTTTCCGTCAGTGGGAAATGAAAAAGATCCCCACTGACGGAAGTTTCACTTTATGTAAGCCTTCAGTTTTTGATAGGTGCCTTGTTTGACAATACTTCAAATGCTAGGAACTGTGTTACCTGGCTAGAGTTGAAATTATTATCTGAAACTAGTACAAGACTGTCGTTCCCGTTTGCAAGTTTAGGGCCCCAAGAGATGCCTTCGATATTATCAAGTTTAGATAAACCTAATGTGTTCAAATCTAGAATCAGACGCTTTTTCACAGGCTTACATTTGCTTTTTTGTAACGAATCTATATTACGAATATCACTTGCTCCGTTAAGATCAACCTCGTAAATACGAATATAGTTTTTAAAGCTTCCATCCTCACCTTGTACACCAGAGCGTTCAATTGTTAATAACTCGTGGTTGTTTACCGCAAGGATTTCTGACACGCCATTATCTGCGTATTTACCAGGCGCTGGCGCTTTTGGAATTGGATCAACAGGGTATGCGTACTGTCCTAGTACATTCCCTTTGCGATCGTATTGAGTAATCCGTGAAAGTGCCCCGGAGTTTGTAGTAGGTATAGGCCCGTCCTGATATAATGGACCTTCCATTGCAACCCACAGCGACTTACCGTCGGGTGCAAACGTAGAACCTTCAAAACTCAGGTTATTACGCGATCCAATCTCTTGTGTTGGTGATACTTTAAACATTTTCGGCAGAGGCAATGTAGACAAGTATTGTCCATCACGAGTGGCATGGTTCACGAAAGGATTTAAGCCAAGAGAACGATCGCCCTCACTCGTGTACCAAATACTCCCATCTAACGGATCAATGTTTATAGATTCAAAATCTGGAACTTCTCCGCCCTGAGTAGCGTATTGTGTTTGATTCGGATAAACGCTTCCGTCAGCTTGCTTTAAAAAATTCACTCCGGTCAATTGAACAGAATGAAAATCTTTGAGATTATAGTCGAGCTTAGCATTATAAAAACGCGCAGGATTATAACTGGATCTGTCATCGCTTATCATAACCCATGTGTCACTTTTAGAATCGTACCTAATTCCTGAAAGACCACCCACAGTAGTTCCTTCAAAATTCTCATTGAGCGGAATTTGTTTTTCTCCAATAAACCTTAGACTCTTAACGGAATGTTTTTCGTTTACTTTATTTACACCATTCTTTTCCTTGCTAGAATGGTCATCATTTTCCTGTGATACATTTTGCTCAGCAGCATGAATCGTAATAGGTGATAAAACGAGACAAGCACTTAATGCAGCAACACTTAAAACGTTAAAATACTTAGGAAACTTAAGTTTTTTCATCATACTCTCCCTTTCCTACGCTTATTTTTATACATCACTATTTCCTTCATACAAAATTACCCTTCTAAAATAACACTCGGATATGAATTTCCATTTAAGAAACTATTAAAAAAAGGTAAATAATTGTCAAAATTTTAAATAAAATCGTTACATTTGCAATAAAAATGTTCAAGAACGCCAGTCATGTTATTCCGTTAAAGGGCTAAATTATGAAATAACTATTTAGTAAAGGTAGCATCTGCGAATTGTGCCACCATATGTCCAATAGTCAACAACCCACCACTTAACACCCTTACGGGTCGTTTGAAGTGGGGGCTTGCGTCTGTCAGAGTTCGACAGTGCTCCTACCCTCATAGAGAGCAACTACGCTTATTCCTACCCAGTAGTGCGGACGAGCAACGCTCTCCTACCTTGGTGTGGTGGAACATAAGGACGGTTGACTTTGCCCTTACTACAAGAGCTATACTCCTGTAGTAACTACACCAATATGTTCAATCCCTTTACGGTGTAGATTCATAGCACCGATACGGTCATCATTTGACTTGTATTGACAGTTTTTACAACAGAATGTGTGTAATTTCTTATTACGGTTTTCTTTCTTGATATGCCCACATTTAGGGCAGGTTTGCGAAGTATATTTTGGGTCTACGACAATTACCTTCTGTCCGTTCATTTCTGCTTTATATTCCAGTATCTTACGGAACTGGTAGAAAGCCCAAGATACAGAAACATAGCGGTCTTTCACTCGTACTTTTTCAGTTGCGGAACGAACACCTGTTAAGTCCTCTAAAACAAACATAGTACCTCTAGGGTATTTATCAACGAGTGCCTTTGTAATTTGATGGTTTACATCAGTTACATAACGGTTTTCTCTTGAACCAATTTGTTTTAGTTTTTTACGAGCAGACGGTGTTTGTCGCATTTGCACCTGTTTACGAGTAGCTTTAAACTTACCACGCTTATGCTTAACAACATTTCCGTTGTAGAAAGTAGTTTTCCCCTGACTATCATAAGTGGTAGCAAGAAAGTTGATTCCTAAGTCAATACCGACAATATTGTTTACATCTGCGTAATCTAATTCAGCAAATTCTTTTGTCATTGGAATGTGTAAGAACCATTTTTTATGTTTATGCACAAGTTTAGCAGTTCCAAACTTCCAAGTATTATTAAAGTATTTTTTCATAGCCTTGCGTTCATAATTCAATTTAAGACGACCATCAAGTGTATTTACACTAAATTGGCTCTGAGTTAATGAGTAATCACGATTCCAAACAAGGTCATATTCTGGAAGTTTAAATTCAATTAAAGACCATTCATGTCCATTTGATTTAGCTGACTTGTATCGAGCAATCACTGTTTTCATAACAGATTGAGCCATTTGACTTTTTAGTCCAAACTGATTTCGTAAGTTAGAATAGTACAAGTTATTCAAGTTTACTTGATTTAGATTTTTTGTTTCAAAGATATGCTTTGATAGCCAATTACAAGCTTTACGATAAGCGTTAGTTGTTATCTTTAGGCTTTCAGCTTGATTTCCAGAAACATAGATTTGTATTTTCGCAGTAATTGTAGACATTATTCTCACCATCTTTCACTAAATATAGTATAACAAAATCTTAGTGAAATTAAATAACCTAAATAGGAGGAAGGAGGAGGCAAGGTGGAAGTTTCAGATACTTAATATGGTACAAAATCTTACGATTTTTAACGTACCATATCTTATCTGACGGCAATTCCTCCCCCACTTATCGTTGGGATACGCCCTGCACACGATTGAAGTAGGGGTATCCTTGCCGATTTTAGATGAATATATCCCACAGGTAAACCGGTTCTTATATTCGGCTAAAAAAAGGTTTTCATAAATTAAGTTTTTTTGTCACAATTGAAACCCTCTATCCGTCTTGATTAATGAAAAGAATAGGAGGAATTTAAATGAATAAATTTGATGTCGTCATTATTGGTGGTGGGTTTGCTGGATTAACAGCTGCTCTTTTTCTAGCAAAGGAAGGTAAGAAGGTAGTGGTACTTGAGAAATCAGACCGATACGGAGGACGGTCGATGACCATTAATAAAAATGGCGTTCTCATGAACCTAGGTGCACATG
Organism: Bacillus sp. S2(2024); assembly: GCF_050474045.1. Classification (NCBI taxonomy): domain Bacteria; kingdom Bacillati; phylum Bacillota; class Bacilli; order Caryophanales; family Bacillaceae; genus Bacillus; species Bacillus sp. S2(2024). The sequence continues at coordinate 637,220 of NZ_JBFLUS010000003.1, read as the reverse complement.
CCCTTTATAAAGGCGGTGAAGCAATGAAAATATTTGATGAACTCGGGATTACAATCAAGGGAAATGAACCGTCTACGGGTGCACATGTTATTTGGAAAAATGAGGTTTATCAAGTACCGATGGGTTTACGTTCCTTATTTTCGAAGCAATTTCTTAATGGTTTAGGGAAGGTCCGTCTTGCAAAGCTTATGTTTCATCTCAGTAAAATGGATGTGAATTCGGTTTCAAATGAAAGCGTGCAAGTTTGGGCAGAAAGAGAAATCATTGATCCAATGGTACGCCACTTCTTTTATGCATTATGTAGATTAACCACTCTAACATATGCTCCAAGTATACAGCTGGCTCATCCAGTTTTGAGACAGCTCCAGAGGGGGATGAAAGAAGGTGTTCTCTATGTCGATAATGGTTGGGAATCTATTGTAACCGAATTAAGGTCTAAAGCTGTTAGTTTCGGTGTTAAACTTCTTGAATCTATGAATGTGAATAGTATTGACCACAATGGCCAAGTTGAACGAGTGAGTTGTACGAATGGAGAATCGTTTGATGTAGAAAGTGTGATTATTGCAACACCTCCTAACGAGGCATGTCGCCTTGTACCCCATGTTGAAAAAACCTCCCTGTATCATTGGAAGGAGGAAGCAATTCCTGTAACCGCATCCTGCTACGATTTAGGATTAAAAACGTTGCCTAATATAAATCATCAATTTGTGCTGGGACTTGACCAACCAGTCGCCTTTACAAATCAATCTAGGGCCGCGAAGCTGAGTAATGACGGAACATCCGTAGTTTCCTTGGTTAAATATCATGATTTAAATAGAAGTTCAACAGATTCTCGAACAGATCAACAGCAATTGGAACATACAATGGATTTGCTTCATCCAGGCTGGCGAAAAGAAGTGGTCGAACAGCAATATTTACCTAAAATAACCGTTGTGCATAATTTTCCTCATACCGGTAGAACGGAAAAACCTGGTCCAGCAGTTCCAGAAATAAAGGGCCTTTATATAGCAGGAGATTGGGCAGGAGACGAGGAATTATTGGTCGATGCAGCTGTTGCAAGCGCGAAACGTGCAGTATTACACATATTGAAAAAAGATTGGGTGTTAATATGAATCAAGAGAAAAAGAAGATGGAATTAGAACAAATTTATCAAGATTACAAGCCACTGCTTTTTTCTCTAGCATATCGAATGCTAGGAAGTGTGATGGATGCAGAAGATATTGTACATGAATCATTCGTTACTTTTGCAAAACTTAAAGATTCCAAGTCCATTACAAGCGTAAAAGCCTATTTGTGTAAAATTACGACCAATTGTTGTATTGATCACTTAAGGTCTGCTGCCCACAAGAGAGAAACTTATGTGGGCACATGGCTTCCTGAACCGATTGTGGAAGATTACCTTGATGATCCGGCTAATTCATATTTTATGAAGGAATCTTTATCCACCGCCTATATAATGTTGTTGCAACAGTTATCTGAAGTTGAAAGAGCGGTGTTTCTTTTACGAGAAGTCTTTCAATACGACTATGATGAGATCGCCTCTATGGTGGATAAAAGCAGCACAAACTGTCGGCAAATATTTCATAGAGCAAAGAAAAGCCTTGTATATGAACCGAATGTTTACCAACAAGATTACCAGCAATTTAGTAACTATGTAGAAAGGTTCACTACGGCATTGCAAAACGGTGAAATTTCAGAAATGATTCAAATGTTGCAGAAAGACGCAATCTTTTATGCAGATGGTGGTGGGAAAGTTACAACTGCACTTAAACCTATTTATACTGCGGATCGAATTTCACACCTATTCTTGAATGTAATCAAAAGGTTACCTGAAGGTGCAGTGTTCAAATTTAAAAAAGTTAACGGTGGACCAGGGGTTGTTATTATGATTAACGGTTACCTAGCCTACGTAGTTTCATTTGAGTTTAAAGAAGGGAAAATCAATTCCATTTACATGGTGGCGAATACTGATAAGCTTAGCCATTTAAACGAAAATATCTAAAGGGTTATCCAAAACAGCAATAAAAAGGAATCCATAAAAAGATTCCTTTCTTCATTTTATATTTAAAAATTGTTTACAATCCTAATTTCATTTCATAATGTGATAATTGTTTTCCTGGGTAATCCTTATTACCAGTAAATTCAAATCCAAGTGTCTCTAATACTTTACTTGATTTAGCATTTGCAACCTTAATTCTGGCAATTAATTTTTTAATTTTCATTGAATTCGTAGCATAATGAATAGATGCATTTGCCGCTTCTGTTGCATAACCTTTCCCCCAACATTCAGGGTCTAATAGATACATAATCTCAATATCTTCTTCTTTTTCATCTATATACCTTAATCCGCAATGACCTATAATTTTCTTTGTAACGTTATCTAATATTGCCCATACCCCAAATCCATATTGATTCCAGTGATTCACAAATTTCTCAACGTAAATTTTTGTTTCTTCTTTAGTCATTCCTTTAGAAGAGGCCAGCCATTTACCTACTTCATCTTTTTTAACAATTTCATAAATATCATCAATATCTTCTAAACTTAGTTTTCTCATATAAAGCCGATCTGTACTGATTGTTTGTCCGTTTATTGTAATATTCATAAATGTTTACCCCTTTATATAATAATCACATAAAAGTTATCAAAATCTTAACAGTTAAATTTTATCATATTATACAAATACACGGTAATAACACATGTATTTAGTTAACATAGCACCATGTATCAGCAGTTTAACACCTTCCCGAAAATTACAATTTATGTTAATTTAATAATAAAGTGAAACTTCGATCAGTGGAGAGTTTTTTCATCTCCTACTGATGGAAAGCTCTCACCAATCGGGCTTTTACGGGCAGTTATCCCCCACCTACCTTCTGTAGAAAAGCGGAAGCGGCTCGCCCAGAATCACAGGACGTTGGAGCACCCGACAGAGAGGCGCTTTTTGCCTCGTCCGAGTGGGCGAAACGACCGGAGATTCTAGCCGCTAGAGTTGGACAACGCTTTTCTCTGAATCTTGAGGTAGGGGTTTTACTGGCCAAACCACAATATCAAACAGAACGAGGAGTGCTAAATTATGAGCTCATTTTCTTATATACTTGGTATATTTCTGATTATTATTGGTGGTTTTAATATGTATAAAAGTCTTCGTTTCAGATTTTCGAAGTACGGTGTACCTATAAAAACAACAGTTGCGCCATTCTGGATCATTCAACTTGGAGGATCTCTACTAATTATAAGTTTAGGTATCTTTCTAATTATGATTTAAAACAAAGCGAATTCTACATGAATTAACTTTGTTGGTTCACATATATACAATATGATTAAATTTACATAGGAGAAAAATATGAACCAAAGGCCATGGTATTTACGAAATAAATTTTTATATACGATATGCTTAGTTATTCCCTTAATAGGATATATAATTGTTCTACTTAACAAAAAAAAGTTCAAACATGAAGAATGGCTGCCTTTTTTATTAGTATCTACAATTATGACTTCCCTTTGGGTGTTAAAATTTCTTCCTAACTATATGTTTCTTACAGGAACAATTCTTACACTGTTATTAATATATAAGCTTATTAATAGCTAAATGAAAAATAAATACTTTATAGACTTACAAATAACATAACCCTACATATCTGTAGACATTAGATAAAATTTGAGCGTTTATAAAAAATTTTGATCAAAGTCCTGTATTGAAAATGCAGGGCTTTTCTTTTCTTATTACACTAAAGGATAGTTTAGTTGAACGATAACTAGAAAAAATCGGTACAATAATGAACATATAGGAGGGGTAAAATGAAGAATCAATCTGTATTAAAAGAGCATTTATGTGAACTAGAGCAACAGTTGTTAGAACCTGGAACTCGTACATCACCAGCAGAACTAGACAAGTTACTTGCAGATGATTTTTTTGAATTTGGGAGTTCAGGGAATGTTTGGTATAAAAAGGATGCGGTTGGTGAAGAAGGACTTAGTGTAAGGAAAATGACCCTTTCTGATTTTGAAATATACCCTTTATCAGAAGATACGGTGCTGGTGACATATCGTGTAAAAGATGAAACAAGAATGCAGAATACTTTACGCAGTTCCATTTGGAAATTGATAGATGGAAGATGGAAAATGTTTTTCCATCAAGGAACTCCAACAAAATCATAATAACAGTATGATTAAACAAACGGGTGTTAGTTGAACAAAAAATACAAAAAACGATTAGATTTTTGTATAAAAGAATACTTGCATAAAATATTGTAAGAGCGTATTTTGAACAATCTTTTTCAAAATACGCTCATTCTTTTTGTCTGTCTACTAATAATATTCGTATCTTGTCACTTAAACTTATTTGATCAAATCATTTATTAGTTCATCTGTTGTAAGTATTGTTGCAAATTCATCATGCAATGTAGCTAAAGATATAGTATGTATAATTTCTGCATCATAATATTTATCAGTTTGATCTTTCATACCAAATGCCGCTGTTGCATCCGAAATTAGATATGTATGAAAACCTAAATTACCACTCATTCTTGTTGTTGTAGATACACAATGAGGTGTAGTTAAACCAGTTATGACAACTGTTGTTATTTTATTTTCTTTTAAAAACTCTTCTAAATTAGTACCAATAAAACTACTATTTACTTTCTTTGTTATAATTACTTCTCCATCAATTGGTTTAACTATTTCCTTTATAGCAAATCCTTCATTCTTCGGATAAAATACGGAATTAGGATTATCAGACTCGTGCTTTATATATATTACCGTCCATCCTTTTTCTCTCCACAACTGTAATATTTTATTGATATTTTCCTCTGCGTTTAAATTATTTCGCTCTCCCCACTTTTTATCATGAAAAGCTTTTTGCACATCTACAATAATTAAAGCTTTATTATCATTCATGAAACTTCCCCCTTTGAAAATTCCCAATTATTACTTTATCTTAATCTTATAAATACCTTTATTCAACTAACCTACATGTGTTTTGATAATCCGTACATCTAGAAATACAGAAAAGTCCCCTCAAAAATCTGAAAGGACTTTCATTCATACAACGTAATTCATCAATCGTTAAGTTAAATGCACGGTATTTATTTTTTCGTTGAACAAATCCTAATTCTAGCTAACTGATCTAAAGCATGTGATGACATATATCGCTGTAATTCTTTAGAAAACAATTGTAATTCATCAGAAATTGATAAATGCATACAAAAACGCCATCCTTTCGTTTTGAATTTATACCGAAAGAATGGCGCTTTTCCCCATTTTTGAATAACCTATTAAGAGTTGCTTCTTGAAACGAATATATGACTCATTTGGTAAACGATAGAATATAAGAATACCGCTTTTCGTTTTGGAGTATGTTTATTTGTTAGATTGATAGCGATGGGGTGAGAACCCTAAAATAATTATTTTAATTGTTCTATTTTACTTTTTTTGGTTAAATAAATTTTAGAAATAATTTTTAAATCTATATTAAAGAAAGAAAAATAGGTATCAAATGAAAACAAACATTAAAATTATTGAAAAACTTAAAGAAGAATCTTGTACTTTTTACATTCACAAAGTAACATCTTTTATTTTAGATATGGTATCAATACTAGAGAATAATTCTGACAACTATCTAATAGCAAAGTCTACTCAAAACAATGAACAAGAAAAAATTTGTTGTTCAACTATTTTTTATTTAGAATATCTTGAAAGAAAAGTATTTATTTATACCGAAAAAAATATCTTTGAAACAAAAAATCCTTTATACAAATTAGAACATGATCTTCCAGATAATTTCACTAGGATTTCAAAAACTATAATTATTAATATTCATTTTTTAAATAAATTCTCCGCTAAACCAAACGGAAATCTAGAAGCACTACTTTCAAATGGGGAAAAAGTAATTGTTTCAAGAAAATATGTTGCTTCTTTAAAAAAGACTTTAACAAAATATTCTAATTCTCCACTTATGTATTGATTTTTACCACTTATGCTTAATAGTATTTCTTTATATCTCTTTTGATGTAAATATTGAGTTAACACAAATCAAAGGAGAGAATATAATGTATATTATGATTAAAGAAGTACTTATGAGAACACCGTTATGGGTATGGATATTATTATACTTTTTAATAAGAAGAGGTATTGCTATTTCTCAAGAAAGACAAGTTAATTTATCTAAAATGTTTCTTGTTCCCATGATTTTCATGATATGGGGTTTTGATAAAATTATTACTAAGTTCTCTTACTTAGGATATTGTTTAATAAGCTATACATTTTTCATTCTTCCAGGTATTTTAATCGGATATTTATTGTATAAAAAATATCAAATTTTTTTCAAAAAAGAGACAGCAATGTTCAGAAAGAAATGTTATCTTCCGTTAATAATCATCTTAGTTAATTTTTTTGTAAAATATCTTTTAAATATATCTTTAGGAATTTCATCATCATTTTATGATAATATCTCTTTTAACATAATGTATTCTGCTATAAGCGGACTATCTGTAGGTTTATTTTTTGGAGGAATCCTCTATACATTTTATATGCAATCAAAATTAAATAATCCTAGCTTTAAACTGCAAAAAATATGAAGGGAAAGACTTTATTGAAACTAAAAGATCGACTATACAGTGGTTTAGGAACTGGTTCATTTGTATATATGATAATTTTACTATCCAGGGGTAATAATATATATATTACACAAGCTGAGATTATAAGTGTTCTTATAATCTCAGCTTGCGCAGGGATTTTTACATACATCTTTGACATCGAAAGAATTAGCTATTTTTTCGCTTTAGCAATTCATTTTTCTCTGATGATTCTAGTTGTCTATCTTATATCTACATATAACAAGTGGATAGAAAAATTCCCAACTACTGATTTTCTCGAAAGTATACTTTTGATATATATACTCTCTTGGTTAATATCATTTTTGAAAAGAAAAAAAGATGCAAAAGAATTAAATATGTTACTAGAAAACAAAAGACGACTTTAAAATAAGTCGTCTTTTGTTCTTAACTAATTCGTTTTTTCTTTTCAATAAGAATGGCGTTTTTTCCACTTTTGAATGCTATCATTTTATTAACTTGAATAAAAATCACAGTTTACATCCCACCGTTTACCTTCTGATGTTCTTTTACATGTTTTTTCTTGATTAATATAGCCTTATATAAAGAAGCTAGACCTAATACAGCAAATACAATGATTACAGGAATTCGAGCTATGTGTGGAAGATAACGCGGAAGAAAGAAAAGACGTACTTTTTCATCGATACTAAGTATTTCAAAAACGAATGGTACTATACTTTGATGAATTAAAAAAAAGATACCGACAAACACAAGAAGTGCAACAACGGCAAGTTTTTTCTTAGGTAATTCAGTCGCTTTATTTTGTACTTTCTTTTCACGATCCCCTCGCTGAGTTCCCATGCCATTTTTCATTTTAGCTAATAATTCAGGGCCACTTGCTTCAAGCTTTACATAAGCAATGCGGCCAAACCACCAGGCAAAAAACGCTCCAGTACAAATACCAGTAGGTACACCCATCCATTGCAAAAGGTTTAAATGAAGCAATGTCCCAATCCATACAACTACCAAAGCAGGTATAGCAGTTGCTAGCACCATCACCATCATAAGCCAAGTTGTTAGAAACATTTTACCAGCATTCATATCGTCACCGGATACAATCGTACTACGCCCCCGCCTTTGCGGATCTGTTATCGGGATTAAGTTAAATACCGATAACAATACAATAAGACCTGCAGCCCCGCCCAGTAATGCAGGAATGAATGCGAACACCCATGGGTAAACCCAAGTAAGTCCGCTAGACGTAGTGAAAATAACTGTCGCTACAATAGCAACTGGACTGACAACCAGTAACCAAGCTCCTTGTCGACCGCGTACATCGATCCGTTCTGCACCAGGAGTCATCAATGTCAGCCACAATGCACTCCCATCAAAACCATATAAATTACAGGCAAACATACTTGTGAAAACAATCATAATGACTCCTGCCCACGGCATTAAGCTAGGTATACCAGCAATCGTAACTAGGCAGCCATAGAACAGCCCTGTCCATAGACCCATCCGGAGGAAACGACCACGCTGTGGATCTCTTTCCCAACATTGTAGTTCCTTAGTCATTATTGCTCCTATTTTAGTTTCTGGAAGGATTCGGAGAGCGTTCCTATGATTTTTCGCAGTAGTCCAACCTTTTATTTTTGTAAAATTTGTCGTTGTACTTCTTGTCAATAATTTCGCCCATATGTAAAACAGAAGTCCGCAAAGTATGGTTAGCACAAGTAAAGAAACAGAAGCTAATACCCAATTTGATTGACTAGCCTGCTCTACAGCAAATATTGCCCAGCTCGACGGGAAGATGTACAGTATAGTAAATTTTTTTATTGTTATCGAGTTGATGGCAGGAAGTGCATACCAACCCACGTTTAAAAACGCTATAACAAAACCAATGAGCATCGCTCCAATCTCCATACCGACCCGAGATTTCATGGTCTCGCCCATGATACTAATCACTACTTTTGATAGCAGCACTACAAAGACTAATTGTAAAATAATTGCCGGAACAGCAACTATAATTGCCCCTAGGTTAAGATGTGCTGCGTACAATAAAAGACCCATAAAGGCTACTAGACTAATTAGTGGTCCTAATCCTATAAAAGCTGCAACAAGTAATGCCCTAGCCAGTTTATACGAGTTAAGTGGGAGTAACATGAAATATTCCGGACGTAATAGCCCGTCTCCACCGGTGAGCATCGGTCCCATTATCCAGCCGATAGTCCATACTGCAAAGACAATGTAGAGAATATCCTTCGATACGGTAGGATTAGCAGAAGCAAAAAGCAGGACAGTTCCAATCGCTAGTAATAGGCCAAATAATCCACCCATAATCAGGAGGACGGCTCTACCTCCATTCATCGAATGCCTAAGTATCGTTAACTTCATTCGGACTAATACACTAACCAAGACAATTCCCCTCCTAGAGCGGTACGACTGCCTACTAACCGAACGAACGCTTCTTCAAGACTTTGTTCACCACAAACATCGTCCATTGTTCCTGACGTAACCACACGCCCTTTGGTGATAACGGCAATGTGGTCGCACAGTTGTTCAACCAACGCCATAACGTGGCTAGAGAATACTACAGAACCACCTGAAGCAACAAATCTCTGTAAAATCTTTTTAATAGTAGCTGCAGAAATGGGGTCTACAGCCTCAAATGGTTCGTCAAGAACAAGCAACTTTGGAGCATGAAGAAGTGCAAGAGCTAGCCCGATTTTTTTACGCATTCCAGTAGAGTAATTGATAACTAGCGTTTTTTCAGCATGATTCAATTCCAGTACTGTAAGTAGTTCCTCTGTACGATGAGCCACTTCCTTGACATCCATCCCTCTCAATAACCCTATATATGTTAATAGTTCGCGTCCAGTAAGCCTTTCTGGCATAGATAGCCCATCTGGCAATACGCCAACCAGCATTTTAGCATGCGTTGGATTTTTCCAGACATCGACACCAAAAATTTTAGCATCCCCACCATCCGGTCTTAGTAATCCTACAGCCATTGACAGTGAAGTAGTCTTACCTGCTCCATTTGGTCCAACCACTCCGTAAAATGAGCCACTTGGTACTATTAAGTCAATATGATTGACTGCAATTGAATCGCCGAATCGTTTATACAAATTAAGAAGCTGCAGCGCTGGAGAGGATTCATCAAATGTGGATTCCAATGATATTGATTTAGAGCTTTTCATAGCCTTAGTTCCTCCTTCAAGATTTTATTTCTTTTCGATGGATAGCAATCGCGCTCCTTTACATAGAGATGGGGAACTTACTGCCCGCGAATAGCGGAATAAATGTCTATTTTTTGGAGTTGTTTATTTTTCAGTTTCATAGTTTAATTTTAGTATAAATGGTTATTTTTAACAATCATTCAGAACTGTATATAGCAAGGAAACCAAAAGATGCACTAAGCATTAGCGGACATTAGAATTGTAAAGAATCGCGGATATATCATAAAAAACATTGATGCATTCATCTCACAAATACCATAAAAAAAGGATGGCAACCGATCGTTCGGCTACTCACCCTCTAACATACGATTATTATAGCAATACAGAATCCTCATTCTTATCCTGATGACGTCGTTCCCGTTCTTCTGCTAAACGTCTCATATATATTTCGCCTTCTTTTTCAATAAACTCATTATCAATTTCTTGCTCTTTTTTCGACGTATATAAGACCATATAACCGCTCACAACGATACCGATAATAATAAGATAAATCCACCATGGTAAAGTTTCCATTCAAATTCCTTCCTTTCATAAGACAAGCTTTGTTAGTTTCACTGTATGAATGAAAGGAAGGTTTTATGACTACTATATTTAATTTGGATTGTCTTACATATTGCCCGTAACATAATGTGAATCATACATTCCACCAGTGGATTAAGGTGCGATAAAACGAATTGTAAGTACTAAAATAAAAGAAATAAGAGTAGTTGAAATGACTACTCTTATTTCTAAGTTGCATATGAATTATAGTAAACTAATAACTTTCTAAGGCGAGTTTCAACTTATCGATGAACCCAAACTGCCCCTGCTGATTTATCATTAGCTTGACCTACTACTTCAAATTTCAATCCTAGATTTGGAAGTTTTCGTCCTGCATCTGGAATTACGTTGTTCATATATGATTTAGAATCATCAAATTTAGACACGCCTGGTAATCCTTTATAATCAAAGATTCCGCGCGTTGGTGAATTTACTTTCCATGCTGGCGTTTGATCAGGCGAGAACGCAGCATCTGCAATTTGATAACGAGTACTATTTTTCACAGTTGGTTGGCCATTTAACGTTCCAATAATCGCTTCCGGATGAGAATCTACTACTCCAAGGAATCCTTCACCTGGATGCACACCAACCCAGTTATCTGTAAAGCTTTGATCTGCATACCATACAACAAGTCCTGTATTGTAAACTGGACCGCGTCCATATTGCAGCGCTTCGTCAGAACCTGCATAGTTTCTCCACTCTAAATAATAATTATTTTTCTTCTGCTCAAATCCATCAGAAACAGTAAATCCTTTTAAAGTAAAGCTTGGTTGTCCTTCTGCATCATCAGAGAAAACAACTTTATTGTCTACCGTTAAAGTAGCATTATCAAGCGCAAAGCCTCTGTAAGCTACAGCAACATCTGTTAAATATTCAAATTGTAGTTTTACTTTCTTTCCTTTGAATTGACTTAAATCATAAGACTTGTCAATCCACTTATCATTCGTTGTGTCCATGCCATTCTTTATGTCTTTGTCACCCATTCTATCAATCTTTGTTTTCGTTCCATCTTCCGTAATCGCGTATACGTCAAGGAAATCATATTTTGCTTCCAGTTCGTAGAATGCTTTGTAATCAAATTTCGCATTCGTTGCATTTGTTAAATCGAATAATGGCGTCTCTAATGTTGTATGTATATCATTTCCTTTTGTACTATAATAAAATTTCTTTCCAAAACCTGGTTCAATATTTTTCAACTTTTTATCCGGTAAATTTACACGAATAATTCCTGGACGTTTTGATTTTGTAACACTTTGATCTAAATACGTCGAAAATCCGATACCTGTGCCAAGTTTATCGTAGTCTACCTCTGCAATATTCGCCCAGTTCCCTTGCATATTCTTTTGGAAGAACTCTTTGTTTTGCGGAGAAAAACTAGTTGGTTCTGTTCCTGCAATTCTTCCAGCCCAGCTGCCGCCGCTCATAATAGACCAAGCTTCAATCGGCTCACCTTGTCCTGAATACTTTGTATCGTACTCATCCGGTAAACCTAAGTCATGACCAAATTCATGGGCAAATACACCAACTGCACCATCTTCTGGCTCAATTGTGTAATCATATGCAGCCATCTTTCCGCCCCAGTTTGGAACAGATGATGTCGTTCCAGCAATTGCATAAGGTTTTGATCCAAGTTTTGAGCGATGAGACCAAATTGCATTATCTTTCAATTTTCCGCCGCCAGCTTCTTGTCCAACTCCAGCGTGAACAACCATTAAATGATCAATAATTCCATCTGGTTCATTTTTATTACCGTTACCGTTGTAATCATATTGATCGTATTGATCAAAATCTGCTAAATTAATTCCTTTTGCTACCGCTGCTTTTAACGCGTCTTTTACTAAATCACGCGGCCCTAAAGGTCCTTTATTGTCATGACCAGTTCCAGCATCAGCACCGTAATCTGCAGCTTTCCCTGGAACAGTTAACCATTCCGTTACAGTTCCATCAACTGTATAACTGCCGCCTGATTGCTCTTCATAGTACTGCTTAAATGTTTTAATTTTTGTACCATTAAATAATGTAAATGGCTCATCGCCAAATAACATGCTTTGATAATGCTCACGATTAAAATCATTTGCATACATATATCCTTGTTCTTGGTCGATATTGTTATGTTTAAAATCACTAAATTCTACAAGTAACACAAGAACCTTGTCTTTACGAACAGACCCGTTATATTGCGCTTGCTGTGCAGAAGACGTTGGCACTTTACCATTTCCATGTATCTTTCCATTTAATCCAGGTACTTGCCCAGCTAATGGACCATTCTTTGTCTGATGCTGTTTCTCTTTCTCTTCCATTTTCGCATCTTTTACTTTTTTCATAAAATCAGTAGCTTCCTGAGTAAGGCTTTCTTCTGGCGTTGTTTCCTTTCCAGGATTTTCGCCTTGCTTTTTCTCTACATATTTTTCTACAGCCTTTGACGTTTCTGCTTCTGATGCAGAAGGATCAATAATCCCGCGTTCTTTTAACGCATTTGCCAAACGTTCCTCCGGTATTAAATGCTCATCTATGAAACTAGATGGCTCTGATGATGATTCAGCATAAGCAGAATGACCACCGAAGGCGAACATAGAACTTAGCAAAGCCCCTGTTGCCAACACTGAAAAAGCTTTTAATTTTCTGTTCTTTTTCAACGCAGTTCCTCCCCTATTGTGTATAAGTTGTCGACTTTTTTGTCGATATTTACATATTATTATCGATTAATGAAATTTTCAATATTTTTGTAATATACAGATAATTTAAAGATGAATTTTATATTAAGATAACAAAATAATTCAAAAAATGAGGGTTGTTTTAAATCAGTTTTACTTGCGGGGCTGAGTAATAAGCTATTCAAAAGTAGTGGCGGCTTTTTCTTTTACAAAAAATCTTGACGGAAATCGTGCCTCAACCAACAATACAGGAAAAGCTTTTCATCTCAAAAGTAAACTAATGTATAATAGTTTACTTTTATTTTCTATAATACAACCCTATACATGTTAATATATGTTATATATAGTAAATATTTACTTTATATAGAGGGGTGAGTATTATGACTGAAACAAACGAATCTTCAGGAGTCAATTTTAAAAAAGATGTGAAGTTTTCTATTATAATCCCTGCACACAATGAAGAAAAGTACATTAGAAAATGTTTGGACTCAATTGCAAAAGCATCAGAGGCATATAAAGATCAAACTGAAGTCATAGTTGTTTTAAATCGTTGCACAGATAAAACAGAGGAAATAGCAAAGTCGTATAACTGTATTACATTAAAAAATAACGATAAAAACTTATCCAAAATCCGAAATGCAGGGGCCAAAATAGCTAGCGGAGAAATAATCATTACTATAGACGCTGATACCCAAATGACAGAGTCTATGTTGTCTAATGTAGACAAATATTTAACTTCAGGTAAATACATTGGCGGCGGGGTAACTGGGAAGTTTGAAAGAATATCTTTAGGAATATTCGTTTCCGCAATGTTATTAATAATCCCCTTGCTTTTTAAATATGGAGCTATATCTGTAGGGATTTTTTGGTGCTATAGAAAAGACTTTATGGCAATCAACGGATTTAATGAAAATATGCTTATGGCAGAAGATGCAGATTTCGCTAAACGGTTAAAAAAATGGGGAAAGCAAAATAATAAAAAATTCGGTACAATTAAAAATGGAATGATAACTTCAAGTAGAAGATTTGATAAATATGGAGACTGGGCTTTACTTAAAAGTCCAAAAATAATCTTAGCCTATCTAAAAGGAAATGATAAAAAATACGCCGATAAAACATATTATGATAACCAAGAAAGATAACTGTGAAGATTCCTAAACAAATCATCATCAAATGAACTAGTGAAACAAGATAATTAAAATTTAACATAGAAATTTACATACAAATAACAAAAAAAGACAGTCTTAACTGTCTTTTTTTCATCTAATCTTCAAATATGAATCATTCATCAATTCGCAGTCTATTTTTTATGAGTAAGTCAACTTTGTTTATCATCGTCTTGTTTATCAAATTGATTATGATTTACTCGTTCACCCGTTATCGGATCTAAGAATAGCTTCTCCTTGTTAGGCTTATGTTTAAAATCAAACATATTGTTTAAAGTACCTGCTACAGCATCAAAAGAGTGATCACCAATTCTTCCTAAGTTCCAGTTGTCCTCAATAAAACGTAAGATAGAGGTTTGATCCGTCAATGTATGGTCTACGAAATTCTTCTTCGCGTACGGAGAAATAACTAAAAGCGGTAATCTTGGGCCATACCCTGCACGATTTAGATACTCGCCAAGTCTCGGTTTCCCAGCGTCACCAGGTCCGTATAAGGCATCTGTTTTAGCATCATTTGATCCATTTACAATTTGAGGCATCACATGATCATACCAACCGTCCGAATCATCATAAGCAATAATAACCGCTGTATCCTTCCATTCTGGTAAACTTTGAATACGATTGATCGTATCCACTATGAAATGTTGTTCATCTAACGGATCAGAATATCCAGCATGTCCATCTTGATAGTTTGCTGCTTTCAAATAGCTTACTGCTGGCAGATTTCCAGTGTCCGCCGCTTTCCAAAAATCATCCAAATCATATTGATGGTTCGCCTGATCGGTGCGGCCAATCATAGCAACTGAAGAAGGCGGCAAATGATCTGGGTTTGAAGTAGATTTATAATATTGGAATGGTTCGTGATGCGGGTTATAGTCTGTGACGGATTTACCTGCGATATTCTTATGTTGTGCAGTTGTATCGCGAAATCCTCCTTGGAACCAACCCCAAGTTAATTCTTTTTTATTTAATAAATCCCCAATATTTTTTCCATTTAGTTCAGCTTGAGCCCGTTTCGGATTTGAGGCTTTATCAAAGTAAGGATCCGGATCACCTATGACAGTTCCATTGACCACGTTATCCTCAATATCCCCTAATTTTTGGCCGTTTTCGTATCCTGCTGCTCCATGAGTCTGTCCAGAAATTAGGTTAAGTGCACCCGGAGTTGATGGACCAAAAGTTGTACCAAATGAGTTATCACTCATAGCAAAATTTTGGGCGTAGTTCCATAACCCAGTTACCGTATTTCCATCATAATAATCCATGACTAAAGACTTATCTGATCCACCAGAAGTATACTCTACAAACTTATCCATTTTCCCGCCATTAAACGCTTTTTGTTCATCCGTGTATTCATGGTCCATATCCATCCGTCATCGCTTGAGAACGATCGAGACGTTTCGGATTAAACTGGTTCGGGTTATGATTTAAGAGTTCATTCGTCAATCCGTTGACGTAAGGTGTATTAGCCTTTGCTTGGAATTTTGGCTCCCCCGCTGGATTTTTCGCATTTGGATAGGTGCCAAAATAATGATCGAAAGAAACATTCTCGCTAAAAATAACTACTACATGTTTAATTGGTGTTGTTGTTTCGACAGATTTCTTTTCTTTCGAAACTATAGTATCGTCGTTCTTTTTTTGATCAGCAAATGCGAGTGAATATGTAGATCCTGCAAAAATGGAACTTAACGCCACAACACTGCCTGCAACAAGACCTGCCACTGTTTTCTTCTTCATTACTTTCAGCTCCAATAATATATTTTTTACAATATTAATAGTAGGCTCCCATCGTTAAGCAGAGATTTAAATAATATTAATTTTCTGTAAAAAACACATCTTGTAAGAACTAAATCTAAAGCAGTACACAATAATTGAACTTTTTCTATAAAACTTACAGCAAGGCAATCTTTTATAAGAGATTGCCTTGCTTATTTTAAAAGAGTTATTGCCGATATTGAAGAAGATTATATACAACGTTATAAAAAAGGAGTATTACCTGGATTTATAGAATTGTAACTCATCTAAATCTAATTCGTTCTGTTCTGGAGGATTCAAATTGTTTCTTAAGGTACAGGAATTCGACTTTTTTAGGTTGAAATTCGCTTAGAGTACAAAATTTCCGAATATATATGATTATATGCGTTCTCAATGATAAAAAAAGGCAGGTGCTAATAATGTTTTCTAAGGTGAAAGCGATGGTAATGATAATAAGTATTATCTTTCCATTAATGCTTATTTATGTTTCATATAGTTGTATGCAACAACCCGATAAATCACCACCTGCATATTACCCTGCCTTGTTGAGTATAAGTGTGTTGTGTGTAACAGTTTTAGTGGTTTTGTCAGTTTTAAAAAAAAATAAATGATTATTGAACTTGATAGTCAAAAAACAAACTCTCTAATTTTTAGAGAGTTTGTTCACTTTGTTAAAAAAGTCTTTCATAGTTGTCTATGGGAATTCAGCTCTTTTTTGCATTTTGGGTTTGATGACGATGTCCCTAACAACAAAAAAGAAGTAAGGCAATGATAATTACCTTACTTCTAGTATATTATAATTTAAAATTTTGAATCATAAGTTGCAATTCCTCTGACATTTGCGCTAAATTTTGAGCGGAAGAACTAATTTCCTCCATTGAGTTCATTTGTTCCTCCGAAGAAGCAGCAACATTTTGCATACTTGCCGTATTTTCTTCTGCGGCTGCGGCAATTTCATCAATTGCATCCGTAACTTCATTTGCATCTTCTGACATGCGTTTTGCTGTTGTTGCCATATGATTAATTTGAGATACGATATCATTTGTAACATTCAAAATATCTGCGAAACTTGTTTTTGTTTTGTCTACAGCTTCAAGGCCAGATTGTACTTCTATTTTCACTTCATCCATAGATTGTACTGTACATTCTATATCATCTTTAATCTCTGTAATCAGTTTTGCAATTTCTCCTGATGATTGTCCTGACTGCTCTGCTAACTTTCTAACTTCTTCTGCTACAATCGCAAATCCACGTCCTTGTTCACCAGCTCTTGCTGCTTCAATTGCTGCATTTAAAGCTAATAAATTTGTTTGCTGTGCAATATTTTGAATCACTTCTAAAATAGCACCAATTTGTTTTGATTTTTCATCCAATAGTTTAATAATAGTATCAGACTGTGAAACAGACTGATGAATCGATTGCATTTGACTCGCCGTTTGCTGTACCAATTCTCCGCCTTCTTCTGCCTTTTGCCTTGCATATGCTGAAGAACTAGAAATAACTTTTGAGCTATCTGTTACGTTTTGAATAGCTGTATTTACTTGTTGTAATAGTGCAGCACCTTCTTCTACTCCTTGACTTTGTGATTGAGCACTACTCGATACTTGTTCCATCGCAAGCGTAATTTGATCTGTTGCCTCATTTGCTTGTCGTACACTTGAAGTCAACTCTTCTGCTGAAGCAGCAACATGTTCTGCGGAATTACTCATCTTTGAAATGACATTGCGTAAAGAAGCCGCCATCTCATTAAAGGAAGCTCCTAATCTCCCAAGCTCGTCGTTAGAATGAATCGCAATTTCTTCTGTTAAATCACCTTGGCTAATTTTCTGTGCAGAAACAACAATCGCTCTTAACGGACCTGTAATTGATTTGGTGATGAAATACACGAGTATGCCACCTAGCAATACAGAGATTGTAACTACAATTAACGTTTTATAAAATACTGGTTCAGCTGCCTTCGTAATTTCATCTTCATACATAACACCGATAAATTTCCAGCCTGTTTTATTATTTGTTTTAAAGGAAAGTATCTTATTGTCTCCTTTATCATTGTATGAAAAATACCCTTGCTGTTTCTCATAAGCCGGATTAATAAAAGCTTCTGTAACTTTAGAACCACTTTTTCTAGTAGGGTGACTTACAACTTGTCTATTTTGATCTAAAATTGTTACATATCCTTTTTCTCCAATTTTAAACATTTTTGTAGTTTTTGACATATTAGCAAGATTTAAGTTAACTCCGACAACACCTTTTCCATCTTTTGTCCTTTTCGCAATCGTTACTACCATATTTTTTGTAGAAGAAGACTCATATGGTGCCGTAACAATTACTTTATCCCCATCTTTTATGGCATCTTTATACCATGGGCGATCCGTTGGTTTATACCCTTCAGGCATTTGAATAGAAGGCTCTCTTACAAACACTTCATCTTGTGTGCCAAAATAAATTCCTTCGACTTCAGGATGGATACTGCTATATTGTGAGAACTGTGTTTTTACGTTTTCTATTTTTTCTCCTTGATATGTATCCTCTGTTAATATATCGGCAAAGTGAGAAACATCCACAAATTTTGCTTCTAAATTTTGAGTAATAAAGGTATCTAAAACAGCAATATTTTCATTTGCTTTTGCAGTAATTTGATTTTTAAAATTTTCTTTTGCAGTTTGGTAGGACACACTGCCAATAATAAATCCAGGTACAATTAAAATAATTAAAAAAGATAAAATTAATTTCTTCCTTATACCAATATTGCTAAACCTTTTGAATAAATGAATCATATCTAAAAAACACCTTCCACTTTATTTTTTCAAATATATAACATACGATTCCGTTCTTTTGATTAGAACGCAAAGGAATTCCTTTCAGATATTACATATTAAATCGCAATAAATCAATAGATAAATATATAAAATAATTTTCTGGAAAATATGATTAATGGTTCCACAATGAAAAAGCCCGTCACTTTACGGGCTCATAGAATTAAACAGACTTATTTTCGTTTTTCTTTATGTCAATACCTAGTTGATCTTGCAAGGCTTTTTTACCGTTGTTTGTAAGATGGACTGCCCGACTTTTTTCTTCTTTTGTAATCCATCCCTGTTCAAAAAAAAGATTAGCTATTTCAGATCCTAACCAACCCGCAATATGGTAACGTCTTTCACTCCAATCAAGACAAGGTTTTGCAAATATCCTCCTTTTTGTATTAGCCTTTTCGATATCAATCCCAAACTTTAAAAACCACTTTTTCCCTTGCTCAGTCACAGCGTATTCTCCATCTTCTAGGGTTAGAAGTTGTCTATCAATTAGTCCCTCAGTTATCTTTACACCAAGCTCCCCTGCAAGATGATCATAACATGTTCGAGCAGCGCGAACTTTTTTTAGTTCATTGGACTGCCTCAAAGAGCGAATCGGAACAGTTGGTGCAATTGTGCCTAATTTTTCAAGAACTTCTGCTACCTCTTGATTAGCAAGTCTATAGTACCGATGTCTACCATGTTGTTCAACAGTAAGAAGATTACCCTCGACCAATTTAGAAAGATGGGAACTGATTGTTGGATGTGACACTTTTGCCATATATGCTAATTCACTAGCTGGTAAAGCCTGACCATTCATTAAACACTCTAAAATTATTGCTCTTGTAGGTTCAGCAATTAGTTTTGCCATATATGAGATATTTGGATATACATTCATATTTCGATGATACCCTAATTATTCCTTTGATACAATTATCTTACATCCACAAACAAGGAGGAGTTTATCATGAATGCAATTGAGCTTTGTATATTAAATTTAAAGGAAACAAGAAGGCGCTCTATCAAACTGTGGAGGTCTCTTCCTGATAGCTTGCTTTCTTGGAAACCTGACAACGAAGCAATGTCTTTTGGAGAGATGATTCGTCATGTGTGGAGTGCAAGTTTCCATTATCATATGCTCTTAAGGAACAACGGATCAATAAAGACAGAAATACATACCCCATACGATGAAGAACCAATTACTTCAGTTGAAAAAGAGATAGAGTTATCGCAATCATATTTTGACAATTTTATAGAATATGTTGAATCCATATCAGCGGAGGAACTAGACTCAAGACTTATTGATAGAAGTGATGTAGGCTATCAACGATATTTAGGTGACATGCTTTTAAGAATTGCCTATCACGATGCCGTTCATGCAGGTCAGTTTTTACAATACTTACGAATGGTAGAGTTGGAAAGACCCCTTATATGGGATTAGACTTAAATAAAGTGAAACTTTAATCAGTGGGGGTTTTCTTCATCCCCCACTGATTATTAGCCCTCACCAATCGGGCTTTTACGGGCAGTTTATCTCTCACCTTACTTCTTTTCTTTCACTGAATTTTGAGGCGGGAGTATTACTGTCCGCGAATAGCGGGATAAAGATTTTGTGAGGAAAGCCCCATTGCCATCAAGCTTAGATTAGGTAAAAAGGTTGTGGTGACTTAATGAATAACACAAATATTGTTGTAAATCGTACCCCTTCTCTTTTTAGTGAAAAAATGGTGATCTTGACAGCTGGTATTGGGATGTTTTTATCAACTTTAGATACTGGTATTATCACTGTTGCTTTACCATTTTTAGAAAAGGAATTTCATTCAACAGTAGCTATAACAGCATGGAGTGTAACCATGTATGTGATGGCACTTAGTGCTACTATCCTTTTACTTGGAAAAATTAGCGATTGCGTAGGCCGAATTCGAATATGTTTGTGGGGGCTTTTCATATTCCTTATTAGTTCTATATTATGTGGTTTATCTCAAGAAATGTGGCAATTGCTTGTATTTCGCGCCATCCAGGGAATTGGTGCCGCTGCTTTACAAGCTACATCTGCAGCTCTCATTACAACTTTTGTCAGCCCTGAGAATCGTAGTCATGCATTAGGTACCTTAGGAGTAATGATAGGCTTAGGGCCTATTTTAGGTCCAACTGCAGGAGGATTTTTCATTTCGCTTGGGAGTTGGCGGTGGATTTTTTGGATTAACATTCCATTATGCCTAATTGGATTCTGGGCTTGTTACAAAGCCTCTCGGGTTATAAAAGAAGAAACGCATCCATCACCTATCGATGTATTAGGAAATATATACTTTACTTTAAGTGCCTTGCTGTTACTTTTTGGTTTATCGCATGGATCAAGTGTAGGAATGAAAAGTATATCTACGTGGGGATACATCATGATTTCCATTATTTTATTAGGTATTTTCATCATTCATGAATCCAAAGCAAAACACCCTATTATAGATATACATTTATTCCATCATTCAAACTTTATAGTTCCGATATTTGCAACAGTAGGTTTTGGGGTGGCCTCAGCAATTATTTTTATTATTCCACCCTATTTCTTACAAGCATTTACGCAATTGGCTCCTTGGCAAACAGGATTTGTTTTATTATCAGCTCCTCTGGGTTTAGTAATATTCTCGCGAATAGCAGGAAAATTCATAGAACGTTATGGGCCAAACTTACTTATGAAAATAGGTTTATGTGTAATGCTTATAGCATTTGTTGGACTAAGTTTTATTCAAGCCCATTGGTCATCGTATATAATAGCTAGCCTATTATTTCTATATGGAATTGGAGGAGGGATATTTCAACCAGCTAATATTGCATCAGTTATGGCGTCTGTATCCAAAGAAAAACAAGGTACGATAGGAGCTGTACAACGTATGTTGCAAAACGTCGCAATTGCTTTTGGTGCTGCAGTTTCTGCAACATTTATGAGTTCACAAAGTCACATGGAAACATATAAACTTATTCAAGCTTTCCGATATTCATGGTACATCGCAGGAGGATTACTATTCTTTAACCTTCTATGTTTTTTAGGCTATCGGAAATCTTAAAATATAAAAATGTAGTTTCTAACAATGAAAAGCCGAATTTATCCCAAGATAAATTCGGCTCTTTTCCATCTCTTTTAATTATGAAACGTCGGTTTATAAAACGAACGATTATCAAGTGCAAAGACACGCTCAGTGTATTCACCTGGTTTTGTACGGCTCAGTGCACGATCCATCATATTCATCTTCGCATCTAAGTTATCAATGTAATGAAGAATCTCTGCTTCTTTTACAAGCGGCGGCTTCGGACTGCCCCACTCTGCTTTGCCGTGATGGGATAAGACGATGTGCTGAAGAATTAATATTTCTTCTGCTTCAATTTGCAGCTCGTCTGCTGCTTTGCCAATCTCATTTACCATAATGGAAATGTGACCAAGCAAGTTTCCTTCTAACGTATACGTTGTTGAAATTGGCCCTGATAATTCAATTACTTTCCCAAGGTCATGTAAAATAACGCCCGCATACAATAAATCTTTATCAAGAGACGGATATAGCGTCGCAATTGCTTTTGCTAAGTCAAGCATGGATACAACATGGTACGCCAGTCCCGATACAAACTCATGATGATTTTTCGTTGCGGCTGGGTAATCTAAAAATTGACTTTGATACTTATTCAGCAAATGTCTCGTAATGCGCTGAATATTAGAGTTACGCATTTCAAATATGTACTGTGTAATTTTCTCAACCATATCTTCTTTTTTGAGTGGCGCCTTTTCCACAAAATCCGAGATATCCGTTACCTCATTCGAATTTGCCAATCGAATTTGTTTTACACGAAGTTGAATACGGCCTTTATAATTTTGAATATCTCCGGCTACTTTTACGATTGCTTCCGCTACATATTGCTGTTCTACTTCAGGTGATACATCCCACAGCTTTGCTTCAATGTCACCGCTTTGATCTTGTAAAATGACTGTTAAAAATGGTTTTCCGTTACTTGCGATTCCTTTTGTTGCCGACTTAATCATTAAATATAAATCGACTTGCTCACCAACTTCATACTGTGCAATTTTCTTTTTCATATGTTTTCCTCCACCGTCATCGATATTGTTAGTATAGCATAACCTCACTGGTTTAACCTTTGCATTTCATCTTCTTCAAAGAAAGATAGAAGATGTTTATGACAAGTAAAGAAAATGACTTGCCGCTCTTTCGCTAATTCCTTCATAAGATGCACAGTTCGCTCTGTCCGCAGTACATCAAAATGTACAAAGCTGTCATCAATAATAAACGGATACTGCCCTTCAAACGTATGCGCTAACGCAAACCGAAGCGATAAATAGAGCTGCTCCGCTGTCGCTTGACTTAATTCATGACTGTAAAAACGAAGTCCATCTTCTCTTTCTACAATAAATGGCTCTTCTGCATCTGGCGAAAAGACTTTCACATATTTTCCGCCTGTTAAATATATAAAGTATTCTTCTGCCTTTTGCAAAATGCGCGGCAATTGCACTTCATGATAATACTTCTTCGTTTTACTTAATACAGCCTTTGCCGCAGCGTATGCAGCCCACTTTTTCACTTGCTCACGCACTTGTGATTTTTTCAATTCCCATTCATGAAGCACGTCACCGTACGTACGACCATCTTCTAACTGGGAGATTTCAAGACGCAGGGCTGCCAATGTATGCGTCAATTCTTTTTCCTCACGCATCAACCCGTCTAGCTGCTCCTGTTCTTTCCGGCGTTCCTCTTCATAGCCTTCTAAACGGTAACCCGTTTCCAGCGCCGCAGTCATTAACCTTCCTTCCAGCAAATCCATTTGCGGAATTAATCGATCAAGCTGCTGCTTTTTCTCTTCCATTTGCTCCGCTTGCTTGGCCGCAGCCAAAAAGGACTCTTCATCAGGTGTTCCGGCAATATCCCAAAGCTGCTGACGTTCATCTAGGAAATAATGAAGTTGCTGCTGCGCTGCCGCATGCTCTTCTTCCCACGCAGCAACCTTTTCTTCCAGCTGCTTTTTCTGTAATTGCTTTTCCTTTTCTTTCTGCACATCTTTACTTATACCATGTAAAAATAATGACGGTGTATCCACGTTTCTTTCTGCAGAAACAGTTAGCTTCATTAGTTTATGTTCAAACTGCGAAATCATGTCTTCCTGCAATTCTTTTCGTTCTTGCTGCTTCGCGAGCTCTCGGTACAATTGCTGCATTTTTTCGATTCGTTCAAAAGCCGGTAATATATGAGCATATGTAAAACTACCCGGTAATGCGTACATCTCTTTATACGACTTCACCTGCTCATTTACCTGAAACAAATCACGCTCCCACTCATCATATTCGGAAAGAGCGCGTTCATATCCTCTCTCAATTTGCTTTAGCTTAAATTCCTCGCGCTCTAATAGCTTCCGTACTTCATCATCTTTCTCAACGCGATACCTGAGTTCAAGTGCTTCATTACTTTCATGCCCATCTGGTTCAAGCCTTTTAGAAGCAGAGCCCATATACATCACATACAAAACGACAAGGCCAATTAAAAGAAAAATACCAACAAACAATAACTTACGATTATCCGTTAAAACACCCGCAAGCAGCAGCAGAGCATTCATAACGAACAAGATCATCGCCGTTTTATTCATCTGCGGTGCAGTCTTACTTCGTTTCTGCCTTTGTCCTCTCTGCTCGGACGCTGCGCTTTGCACCTTTGACAAATGTCTCTCCCGTTCTTCCTCAGACATCGTCTGCGCCTTTAGTCTGTTAACTGCTTCCTCTTGTTCCTCTAACTGTTCCTGCGCTGTTTTAAATCTTTCATCTAACTGCTCTTTACGCTTCTCTAACTCTTTTGCTTGCTGCATCATCTGCGTAATTGTTTCCTTCACAGCCAAGCTCGTATTGAAAGAAAGAACGTCCTCACGCGCAAAAGCTGCTCCGATTTGCTGCTGCAAATCTTGTATTTCTTCCTCTATATGTGAAATGCGCCCTGTCAAATCCCGCACTTCTTGCAGCGCTGCTTCATAAGACATGTGCTGCAAACGAAGCTCTTCTACATACATATCTTGCTGAAGCAATTCTTCATTTACTTGCAATGCTTCTATTTCAGTTTGAGCTGCATTCAATTTCTTTTGCAGCGCATCTTCTTGCAGCTGAAGCGGTTCGATTCGTGCTTTTACCGCTTCATAACGCTTCAAACCCTCAACTGGAAACGTATGTCCCACGTGTTGCTCTAAAAAGCGTTCACATGCACGTTTTTCTAGAAACAGCGGCTGCAACGCTTCTAACACTTCATAATCTTGCTTTCGTTTTCCCGCTTCTTCCTGCTCCGTCCGAATAACGATAAGGCGCTCTTCTATACTCTTTTTCTTGTTCACAAGCTCTTCATACGCCGCAATCTTTCCTTGCCAATCTGCGAGCTGATCTTGCAGCTTTTTTAATT
Source organism: Bacillus sp. S2(2024) (assembly GCF_050474045.1). NCBI lineage: Bacteria > Bacillati > Bacillota > Bacilli > Caryophanales > Bacillaceae > Bacillus > Bacillus sp. S2(2024). The sequence goes on along the minus strand of NZ_JBFLUS010000003.1, from coordinate 612,091 downwards.
CCTGCAATGCCACATTAATTTCCGGCTTACGGCCATTTGGCTTAAAGCGCTGCTCCATTTCTTTCTCAATCATTTTTTCAAGCCGTAATAACCCGTCGCTGCCCACTGCACTTGCCGAAAATAAATAATTACCAATATCGTTTTCTCCAATATGGTGAATATTTTGCAATCCATGCATATCAAATGAAAAAACAGAATCAAATAGCTGTTCATTCATTCCGTTTAACAGCTGCTTTAAAACACTCTCACCGCCTGTTTTTCCATCCGCAAAATAAACTGCCACTTCCCCGGCCGCTGTTTTCGGAAGACGTTCAATCTTTAACCTTCCATACTCCTCAGTAAAAACCGTAATCGCACCGCCGTATTTTCCGCCTTCCTTCGGCTCATAGCGGCGCTGTCCTCTTGTCGGAAAACCAAACAATATGCTCTTCAGAAACGAGCGAATCGTTGACTTCCCCGCTTCATTTTCTCCGTACAGTACTGTAAGCATGGAAAGGTTCAGCTCGACATTTTCTAATTTTCCATATCCGTAAATATGAAGCTTTTCAATTCTCATGCTTTACTCCTCTCTTGCTCTAGTAATTGCTCTAAAATAATATTCTCGGCGCCCTTTTGAATCTCTTTCTTTTCTTCCTCAGAAAATGAATGAAGCACCTTCCTCGCAACTGGCGAAGTCCAAATCGTGCGCAGCACCTCATCCATACTCGAAAACGATTCAAGTTCCTGCAGCACATTGCCAATAAAATGATTCTCTTTCTTTAATTTCTCAATTTCCGCAAATGAAATCGTTTCATTCTTCCATTTTACGACATGCACAAAATTGCTGCGCTCTTCACCTGACGACACAATATGAAGGACTTCCTCTACGCGCTTCTCATCACGTAAATAAGAAGCAAGCGGACCTTGCCCTGTAAACGTCATCGTCACAAGCAAACCTTCCTCTTCTCTTCGAACATCGTTCATACCATCAGTACATGCATGGATCAAATCATCAACTGTTTCTAACCCATCAATGTGAATAGAAATTTCATCCCAAACAACATCTGCCGTACTGAAAAATGTGAGTTCCGTTCCTTGCTTAGACAACGAAACAACATACGCACCTTTCTCTCCTGTTTCCTTTCGGTGCCTCCCTTGAATATTGCCAGAATACACAATGCACGGTTCTTCAGATAACACTTCACGCTTATGTATATGACCAAGCGCCCAGTAATCAAACTGCTTTTCCTTCAATTCACGAATTTGAAACGGCGCATACCGGTTATGCTCTGCATCTCCTTCCACGCTTCCATGAAGCATGCCAATATGAAACGGCGCATCACTCATCTTTTGATATTGCTCCGTCATATTATCCGTCACAGCTTGCTGCTGATAACTAAATCCGTAAAGGGATGCCAGCAGCTCCCCGTTTTTATAAAATGATTTTTCTTCTATATAAGGCTCCGTAAAAATATGTACATTACCAGGAAACTCAATTGCCGCCCAGCTTCCGCCTAAATGATCATGATTGCCGTGAATCACATATACCGGAATATCATACTGTGCCAAACGCTTCATTTGCTCGCGGACAAAAACCTGTGCCCGCAAACTTCTTGTCTCCGCATCATATAAATCGCCCGCCAGCAAAACAAAATCAACCTGCTCTTGAATCGCCTTATCCACAATGCGTGCAAACGAACGAAACGTACTTTCCTTCATTCTTTTCCATATAAAAGCGGGTACATGTAGTTCCATCCCTTTAAACGGACTATCCAAATGCAAATCTGCCGCATGAATAAATTTTACTTCTTTCACACTGTAACGTCCTTTCTCCGTCATACTTGGCTCTATTTTAACATGGAATATCACATACTTGGCTTATTCCAACGCTAAAAAACGACTGAACGTCATGACCTTCTATAAAACAATGAAAATAAGCCAGATGTAAAAAACATCTAGCTTATTTTTACCTCGCTCGTTACGTTTTCCTGCTTATACTTTAATCTTTTTTTACCTTCGCTTCTTCACCTTGTGTTTCCAGCTTATTAAGTAATTCATGATATCTTTGCATTTCCTGCTCACTATTATCCCAGTTTTCTCCGTAAATATGATTCACTGTTTTTCCTGACATTTCTAAAATAAAAGTGCTATTATCGCCACTTCGTACTGATAGGTACGTATTTTCCCCTTCCTTATAAATTTTAGCAGGATTTGAATTTTTTAATTTTTCTACACTTGGTTGCCCTGCCTTTTCCATAACAACTGGCACATAAGAATCCGCTACAATTTGGCGAAGCGAATTCTCACTAAAGTCACTTGTTTTTAATGAATGCAATGTGAATGCAGCTGTATACACACTTAGGTTCGTTTGTTCTTTTTTAAGTTCTTTATCTTCAAACTCAGCAACAGCCTTCTTATCTTCTTGGCTTATATTCGGCATCGTAGTTCCCTTTGTTTTTTGATGAAGATAATATAATTTCCCAGCGCGATAAACGAGAGCAAGAGACATCGTAATTAACACATAAATATACCATTTGTTATATCGTGCAGATTTAGTTTCCTTCTTCATATCTTCCATCCCGCCAACATCTGCAAACTCGTTTTACTTCCCTCTACTTCCACCATTCTCTTTTGTTCTCTATCAAGAGAGATTACCTTAATCTTGTCATCATTTTTCTCCACTTCATTCACCCTCTTTTTTATTAGTGCATAAAACAAACGCTTTTGTAATTACATATTTATCTAATTCTGTAAAAATATCATAACAAATGAAACACTTTCAATTTGTCATATTTCGTCGAAAAGAAGACAAAAAAGGGTTATATCCCCTTTTCTTAAAAAATAAAACATATACAAAATTCATTTTACTTATTATCGATAATGTCACATATTTCTTTTGCATAATCGCCCGTTTTATGACACAATAGTTATAACATTCTGATTATTTATTTTGGAGGGAATTTTCATGGGCGTATACACACTAACAGTTTTCGAAAAAGACGGTTCCAAAGTACTAGACGAATCATTTGAGGCTGCGACTGAAACAGAAGCAAAATCAAAAGGTGAAACGATTTTACGAGAAAAACAATTGTATGACCACACACACCGCTGCACATCTTCAAGCGGAAAGCTTGTCTTATTCCAGCGCTAAAAAAAGAAGCGTCTGACCGCTTCTTTTTCACACAACATCTTCTTCACACCACAGAAACACAACTTCTACGATTCGATTCCCTAATCGAACGCGCTTATTCCACATTCCTGCTTGAATAAGGCGCTTTAACTCATCCTTCATTTTATCCGTCCAATCAAGAATACTCTCTTTTTTGTCATACGGATAAATACCTGGAAACTCTTCATGCAAGAGACGTAAACTTTCCGCATCTAGATGAAAATGAAAAAAATAATTCGCAGTAAGAGAAGGCTCCTGCAATTGTAAAAACGGGTGGTCAATTTGCTTTTTATTACGATAAAACGTAAAAATATTGACCTTCCCACTCGTAATCTGATCAATTTGAATTTCGTGCTTTTCAATAATCACGCTGTTCAGTCCACCTCGATATATACTACTTCTAGTATATATGTCTTTGACAGAGAAGTTAACCACTTTCATCTGGAAATTCATCATTTCACTTCAAAATACAATCAGAACAACTCAAAACAAGAAAGGAAGCGATCATATGCATTTCGGTAGCAAAGGTTGGTACGTAAACGAACTTAAAAAATTGGGTATCCGTACTTATGAAGGCAGAAAACTAGAGTCATATCGTACGCATATTTTAGCTAGTTTGTTGGAGAGAGTTAAGAGACAGTCGGCTTGATGTAGGGAGCTCCTTCTTATATGGAAGGAGCTTTTTTCTTTGACATTAAATATAGGAAAAAGAATGAATCTTACATTATCAGAGGTAACGGAAGAAAATTTTTGGGCTGTCATTCATTTGCAGCCTTAGTACAGAAATTTTATTATTCAGTAAGGAACTCTTTTGTCACCCATCACCTTTTAGAAAATAAGTGAACGGATTCTTTTAAATACTTGTCTATAGCTAATAGAGCTTTCTTTTCTCCTCCGGCTTCTTTAAAACTTTTGCTTACTTTCTTAGCATTTTCTCGGTAAGAAGGATTGGACAACACTACTTGTACAGCTTCTTTTAACTTTTCCATACTTAATTCATGCGGATCAAGTCTATATCCAGCTTGAAGTTCTTCTAATCGATTCGCGATTATAGGTTGATCTGATGTGTGAGGTATCACGACAAGAGGTACTTCATAATAGAGAGCCTCACTCGTGCTATTCATTCCTCCATGAGTAATAAAGGCGTCTGTATGCTGTAAAACCTCGAGCTGTGGTACATATCTACGTACAATAAAGTTTTCTGGAAAAGGTTGTAGTTTGGTTAAATCAGTCGACATCCCGACTGAAACAACGACTTTCCCCTTGAAATCTCTAAAAGCCTCTATACAAGTTTTGAAGAAAGACTCAAACCCTTGTAAGACGGTACCCATTGAAATGTACAGTACTTTCTGGTCTTTTAACTCTTCTAACGGAAAATCATGTGTTTGCATCCGTTTCGCGATAGAGGGGCCAATAAATACGTATGAATTATCCATGGACTCTCCACCCGGCTGAAACTCCCGGCTTGTATAGACAATATTTAAACCAGCAGTGTTCATCATAAATTGAAAAGGTTCCTTTACTTTCACGCCAAAACATTCCTCAATTTGTTCCATTAAAGCCTCATTCTCCTTCTCAATTTCTGATGATGCATTTAAAGGTGGACCTACACGCTCTCTTAATATTTTCAAAAATTGCTCTCGCGGTATAGCAAAAGAGGATGATGAAGATACAGATGGCAGGTTTAAATAGTCTTTGACTAGTAACCCTGCACCGAACGTATCATGATACACATAATCAAATGATATGGAATTAGCCAGTTTTTGAACGACAGACAAAATATCATAGGAAAGTTTTAAATGAACCTGTAGAAATTCGTGAATATTAACCAGTTTTTGAGGTGTAAACCCTTTCAGATGGTTAGGATGAAGATACACATTCGCACCCAAGCCTTCAATTCTCTCTTTAAACTCTTCAGTAGTTACGTAATGAACGGAATCTCCGCGATCAATTAATGCTTTTACGATACCAAGAGTTGGATTTATATGGCCCTCGGCTGGAAAATTAATCATTAATACATTCATAAATTTTTATCCTCCCATCATATATAAATCAACTAATCTTTTTTTCATACATGATCTAATCTAAAGAACCAAATGTATTCGCCCTGGAACCCGAATCAGCTAAAGGAGAATGCGAACAAAGATTCATATAAAACAAAAAAATAATGCTGAAATGAAAGTAGTAATAACTACACTATTTTTCTTTGCTTGATTGCTCCTTATCCCTTCTCTCCTTTTTTCTTACTTGTATTAAAAAACTTATTTGTATTTATTTTACAATAAAAGCAGGTAATAAATTTTGAGAAATACAAAAAGAGCCTTTTAATTGCTAAATGATCTCTTAGTAATTATAAAAGGCATTCTTAAAAGTTGATGAGCATGTGGCGGCACCCTATTTCATACTCCGCAGTTTCCGCTTCTATATATCACGCTAACTCTTCTTATGTTTTTTTGCGTATTTCTTCTATGTATTCTTTTTCATTTAAAGTTCTTGTCGTACATGTTTTTCCTTTACTTTCAATCATATCTGGAATGCAATCACTTACCAACTTGTTGTAAACTAGCATCGTAATTCTTCCAATACTTTGAATTTCATTCTAAAACTATACAGAAATTAGAGCGTCAGATTAATACTATTACCTTATTAGGATTCAAAAATATTACACTAATTAAACACCAAATTTGCATCGTGTAATATTTTCCCATATAATCAAAAATAACAAAGTATCAGGAGGCAGAGCATGAATCGGAGCAATGTATTTATAGCAGGTATTGTAGGAGCAGTTATCGCAGCTGGCGGATTGTATGTAGGAGTAGTAAAACCTTTAAAAAATGACGTAGAACAAATACAAAAAACGAACACAGCACTTCAAAATAAAATCAGTAAAATAGAACAGCAACAATCACAGCAAGCTGAAAAATCAACTGAACAACCGGCCGAAAAGCCAGCTGAACAGCCAACTGAAAAATCAACTGAAAAATCAACTGAAAAGCCAGCTGAAAAGCCAGCTGAACAGCCAGCTGAACAGCCAGCTGAAAAGCCAGCAGACGTATCTACGGACGGTACGACTAACGTCACAGTTACGAACGGTGAACAAAGCGTTCCGGTTAAAAATCTAGAACTAAGCATTGTAGACGCTAAAGTAAACGTAAATAAAGAAGAAGTAACACTAAGTGTGAGAAAAGGAGACAGTAGTCAAAAAGCGTATCCTGTAACACTCACAAAAAATGAATCTAAATTTCTAAAACTAGGTGAAGGCGGAAATGAATATACGCTAAGAGTTGTAAGCTATAAAAAATCCGGAACAAAAGATACTGCGGTTATTGAAATACTACAAGGCATGTAAGAGAAGCTGTGTCCAAAAGATCGTTGAATAACGAACTGCTGGGCAGCTTCTTTTTCATTTAAAATAAATATGTAACTAACGAACTACTGAACTTAATTATCACTTACCTCAAGCAAAAAAATTCTTCCACCAAATCCACCGCGCTTTTCTTCCTTTTCTTTGCGGACTTTCTCGACATCTTCTAGCGCTACGCCTTCATACTGCGCTAGTGCATTTACAAGCTCAAGTAAATCCGCTAGTTCTTCTATTTTATGCTCCAGAGTTTCTGCTTCTACATACTCCGCTAACTCTTCCCCTGTTTTCTTACATACTTCTTCTATGTATTCTTTTTCATTTAAAGTTCTTGTTGTGAATGTTTTTCCGTTACTTTCAATCATTTCTGGGATACGATCACGTACTAGTTTGTTGTAGATTGGCATCGTAAGTCCTCCAATATTTTGAATTTGATTCTATTATTATAGCATGCAGAAATTACCTTTTTCCTTGGAGTAAAGCCGCAGAAAAATCCACACTTTCCATAGGTAAAACAAGCTTTCCTTTTTACGCTCAAGCATATACTGTAAAAAATTTAAAAGGAGAATGTTCATTATGTATTACGGAACAAAAGGTTGGTACGTGTATGAGCTAAAGAAGCTTGGCATTAATTATTATGAAGGACGGAAGTTGGAGAGTTACCGAGCGCATGTTTTACGGAATTTGTTGCTGAAAGAACAGGAAAAAGAGGAGGAGAAAAAGGAAGAGGAATAACATCTCTATGCTAATAAATTTTGATCTTCCTTTAAAAACAATTCACACCTAACCTACCCTATTTATTTAATATCATTACACATTTCTTACACATCAAAAAGTGCTTTACCATTTCGGCAAAGCACTTTTAATTATGTAAGCTTTTATTTGGAACCAGCTACCCAATTCATTCCTCAACCATATGCACGATCCATTTCTTTATGTCCATCGAAATATTCAACTAACCGCTGTACTTTAAACGTCTCATTGTTTACATTTTCAATCATTGCAATTGCACACATGATTTTCCCGTTTCGATGTTCGTTTAGTTTCACTTCAATATCCGGGACAGCAGAATACTTCAGCGTTACAACTCCATCGGCTTGCACCCAATTTGCAACCCCTTCATAAATGAAAGAATTCAGAGTTTCGATTTAAAAATAGGAAAAGTTCAGCATATAACCGAACTTTTTTCATCTGTTTATCACTTCAATAAAAGATGTATTCCCATTGTTTCTAATTGTAGAATGGAATTTTTGATTTTCTAATGTCTCGGCAACTTGTTCTAATTTTTGTACATCATCATGATGAATGAGTAAACTGTCTGATCCACTTTCTTCAATGTGGATATGTTCAATATTACCAATGGCTTTATGTACGGTTTGTAAAAAATCGGGTTTCATAAATAAGGCCTCCTATATTTACAGTTATTTGCTTCTATTATTTCCTTATTTATAAAAAATACAATTGGAGGTGAAAATCGCAAATGATTTGGTACCTCCTTTTGTATTATTATATCAATGTTTCTTTCGCTTTAGCTTTGGAATTAGCATATAAATGCAGTACGAATTGAATGGACAGTATTTAGCTAACGGGATTTGATAAAGAATAATAAGCTGGGAACAATATTAGGAAATGTAAATAAGAGGTGAACTTATTGGTTAAACATTATTTTATCTTATTTGGATTTTTATTATCTGTTATTACTCCTTTCCAAACAGTTATGGCAGAAAAGGTTTCAAAATGGGAAGATTGGTATGTAACAACAGAGAATATCGTTTCAGATATTGTGTTTCCAGCCATTGATAAAAGGGTAATAAAAGAATATGGAGGAAAAGAATCTTCTGGTTTTGGTTGGCATTGGGAAAGAATAGTCGGCATCAATTATAATAGCAATCATTCTTATGATGTTGCTGTAAGAATCCAAGTTCCTTCCGATAACAAACCATTTGGCTATGCGAAGGACTTAGTGAAAGTAAGAGTGTATCCATCCTGTGACAGCCCTAAAATGGGTTGCAAACACGATTTCAAAGTAGAAATATTAGATTACAAACATTTGTCTCAATAAGAAATTTTTAAAAATGTACGATATATTTTACTAATAATTTTTCTTTCATTAATTAAACCTTCCTTTTTTTGAACGTATTTCTGTCAGTTTCATTATAAATTAATAAAGTACCTTAAACGTCCGTTTCGGGTACTTTTTTCAGGCACTAAATTAGATATATATGTTAAGATGTAAAATGATTTAAGATTGATAGATTTTTAAATGCAGCCAAAAAGTGACAGATAGAATCGGGAAAATTGAGAATGATCATTCTTGACTGTCAGCTAATTGTAAAATTACAAAGGAGTGTTCCTTGATGACAAATAGTAGTATGAATCCTAAGGTTGATGAATTTTTAAATGCGGCCAAAAAGTGGAAGGAAGAATACGAGAAGTTGAGAAATATCGTTCTTGACTGTGAGCTAACCGAAGATTTTAAATGGATGCATCCTTGTTACACGTTTGAGAAAAAAAACATAGTTTTAATACATGGATTTAAAGAATATTGTGCGCTTTCGTTTCACAAAGGTGCCTTGTTACAGGATACTCATGGGATTCTAATCCAACCAACGGAGAATGTACAGGCGGGGCGCCAGATTCGGTTCACCAATGTTCAAGAAATAGTTGAAATGGAAGCCATCTTGAAAGCTTATATTTATGAAGCCATTGAAGTTGAAAAAGCCGGTTTAAAAGTGAAGAAGAAAGAACATAAAGAATTTATAATTCCTGAAGAACTTCAAAATAAATTCGATGAAATGCCTACTTTTAAAACTGCTTTTGAATCATTGACACCGGGACGGCAAAGAGCATACATTCTTTATTTTTCTCAAGCCAAACAATCCAAAACTCGAGAGTCACGGATTGAAAAATATATCCAGAAAATTCTCGATGGAAAAGGACTAAACGATTGTACTTGTGGGCTATCTAAAAAGCAGCCTAACTGTGACGGCTCACACAAGTCATTGGATAAGAAAGACTATTAATCAAACTTTAAGATATTATCTCACTTTGCGTTCATTCAAACTCTTTTAAATCGCAGATAACACTCAATTAAATAATTTATTCGCAAAGTATAAACAAACTACCGTATAACAGGCGTACGCATTATCAGTTAAGAAAAGAAAAATACTGCACACAAAAGTGTACCCTTTTGCAGCTTGCTGAAAGGTACACTTTTCTTGAACTAGTGACGTGACCCCGTTTAGTAAAACAAGCTTATCTCATAATCTCTCATTTAAATGTACTGTTAACTAGTTCCTCCCAATCTACGAAGGACAACTTATCTGTAATATGTTTTAATTCATTAGGAACTTCAACATAACACATCAATTCTAAACTGTTACCATCTGGGTCATTGAAGTATACTGAAGCATTCCCTTGATGTGGGCGAATAAATGGCTCAATAGATTTTCTATTACCAAATGGAACGGCTTCAACTTGAATAGAATCTAGCCACTTTAAAGATTCTTTTAAATCTTCATATGAAACTCGAAAAGCAATATGTCGTAAGGAAGGATGGTATCGAGTCTCATACTCATTTCCTTCCCATAAACCCAACCAACTTTTCCCTTCTTCAATCCAAAAGAAAGCAGTGTTTTCATCACACCAAGCAAGTTTCAGTCCTAATTCCCGGTAAAATGCAATTGAATTTTGTAAATTACTAACTGGTAAGTGCGCTTCATACAATCCTTTAATCATATGGTTTCTCCCCTACTCTATCTTCTTGAATATTAACTATATCAATGTAAAAACAATATGAAATCCACCAAAAGTATTAAAATTTTATATATCTTTAGAGGTAGTGCACTAGGAACATTCACTAATCATACAAAACTTCCATCAGTGGAGCTTTTTTTCTCTGTTTGAGATATAGTCGTATTAAATTAAGGTATAATAAATTGCAAGATTATTTACATTAATCTTGCAATTTATTATAAACGCCTTTCAAGGGAGAAAGAAAACAATGAAACTTAGCAAGTTACAAAAAGGGGATTTAATTGGGATTTATTCTCCTTCATCACCAGCAACTTATACAGCACCTAAAAGATTTGATCGAGCAAAAAAATTTTTGGAGAACAAGAGGTTTCATATAATAGAAGGAAATTTAACTGGAAAACATGATCACTATCGGTCTGGAAGCATTAAAGAACGGGCTGAAGAACTCAATGAGTTAATACGAAATCCGAACATCAAGTGTATCATGTCGACCATTGGTGGAATGAATTCTAATTCAATATTGCCTTATATTGATTATGAGGCATTTATGAAAAACCCGAAAATAATGATAGGTTATTCTGATGTTACCGCAATATTACTTGGGATATACGCAAAAACTGGAATACATACATTTTATGGACCGGCATTAATCCCTTCATTCGGTGAATTTGAGCCATTTGTTAACTATACATACGAATATTTTAGTGACATGTTAGAAGAGAAACAAACATTACCATATCATGTTAAAAAACCCCCTTATTGGACGGATGAATTCATCAATTGGGAAGAAAAAACGAAGGAAAAACAACTTAGAAAAAATGATTGGGTCTGTGTAAATAGCGGAAAAGCAACAGGTAGATTAATCGGAGGAAATTTAAACACATTAAGTGGTATTTGGGGCAGCGAATACATGCCAGAAATAAAAGAAGGAGATATCCTTTTTATCGAAGATACGTCAAAAGATGCTGCTACGATTGAAAGAAGTTTTTCATTACTAAAAGTCAATGGGGTTTTTAATAAAATTTCTGGCTTAATCCTTGGGAAACATGAACAATTTGATGATAATGGTACGAGTAAAAAACCATATGAGATTCTATTAGAAGTTTTAGATGGTATTAACATACCCTTTATTGCGGAATTCGATTGCTGCCACACTCACCCGATGTTAACCGTTCCAATTGGTATGAAAGTAGAGATGGATGCGACAAATAAAACATTACTCATTCTTGAAGAGTGGATACGTTAAGCCCATTACATATAAAAAGGCTGATTAACCTAAAAGTGGATGAATCGGCCTTTTTAATATCCAACAAAATACGCCATCCTTTCCTATGAATCTACAGAAAAGAATAGCGTATTTTTCATTTCGAGAGTGATAAAGGGGTACCCCTTAACCTATTCCTATTTTCAGCAATTAGATTACAGCATTTTATATATTTCAATTAAGTTATCGTCGGGATCACGAAAATGTGCAACGCACGCTCGCCATTCCTTACGTTCATGCGGTTCATTAACAAATTTAATTCCTTTTTCTCTTAAACGATTATAAGTGTTATCGACATCTTCAACTTCAAATTGAAGTAAGAATTTTGACTGAGCCTCAGCTTCTAAAGGCTTATCTCCTTCCCCGACCAATTCGGCCATCATTTTTCGAGATACAAGCTCAATTTTCGTTTCCCCGTTATTGAAAAGTGCATATTCCATGTCTTCCTCGTACCAACTTACTGGAAATTCCAATAAATCTCTGTAAAACATGGCACTTTTCTTAAAATCTTTAACCAAAATTCTTATTTGTAACAACTTCAAATCAATCACCTCTTGAAAAATATTATCGAAGAGCCGATACTATCGTTTCTCATTTAGACATTTCGTTCTTAATTCCAATATCCCTTTATGTTTAACCTAACTATTCAGCTCTGTTATCTGCATAAGAATGGATAATCAATTTATATACTTCAGAGATAAATAATAACACCCTAATGTCGAAGATACATCATCTAAAATCAGAGTTATATCCGGTTGTTTTTCTTTTAGATGAGCGACAAAAGAATCTTGTACTATCGATATATTCGTTAATACGCTCCCTTTTATTGCTACTGTAATCCGATCCTCGAAGTTTAATTTTTTATAAACATCGAGCGTAATCTTTGCAAGATGATAACCGGCTTGCCGAAGAATGTTCTGTGAAAATTGATCGCCAGCTTCAGCAAACTCTGCAATAATTGGAACAAATGCAGCAATTTCATCCTTTGATGCAGCATATATAAATTTTTTAGTCTCTAGTGCATTGCTATATCCGAGTTTCGAGAGTATTACATTGGTCAGTTCACTATAAACGAGACCTTCGTCTTCTTCTTTCGTCATGTTCATAAAAGCCTGCATAGCAATCCAATAGCCACTTCCTTCATCTCCAAGGATATGTCCCCAGCCGCCTGCCAATTTTTCAATACCTTTATGAACGCCAATACTAACAGAACCTGTTCCTGAAATTGTTAAAATACCATCTTTTCCTTTTAATAAAGCAGCATGTGCAATCCTTCCATCATTTACAATCGTAAACGGAATATGAAACTTCTCATAAAGAGCATCTTTTATACCTTTTTTATTTTTAACACCTCCATACCCAGCTAACCCTAGGTATATATATCGGCATTCTTCACTTTTTAAAGAAACTAAGCATTGTTCAATTGCAGCAATAATGTTAATAATGGCCTGTTTTTCATTTAGAAGTAAGTTTCCGTAACCCGCTTTGCCTTCACTTATTTTTTTTCCATTTAAATCATAAGCCACCGCTTCCGTTTTCGTGCCTCCACCGTCTACGCCGATCATATAACTCATGTAGCTTCCTCCCCGTTCATAAAGTGAAACTCCCATCAGTGGGGAGCTTACTGCCCGAGAATAGCGGGATAAAGTGAAACTTTAATCAGTGGGGGTTTTCTTCATCCCCCACTGATTATTAGTTGAACCAATCGGGCTTTTACGGGCAGTTTATCTCCCACCTAACTTCTTTGCTTTCATCGAATTTTGAGGTGGGAGTATTACTGCCCGTTAATGCGGGATAAATAAAAGCTTTAAATAGTATTTCTCACAAATCCCTGCGCTTTTTTCAACCGATTTGTTGCTTCTTCATATGAAGCATTCGTTAAAATCATAATAATCGCAACTTTAGGCTGAGAATGTGCCTTCTCTAAATATTCTTCTGCAACTTCATAACTACAGTCAGTGGCATCCATAATAATTCGCTTTCCACGTTCAACTAGCTTTTCATTTGTTAATTGTAAATCAACCATTAAATTACTATAAACTTTTCCGATTCCAACCATCGAAGCTGTAGAAAGCATATTACATACTAACTTTTGAGCAGTACCCGCTTTTAATCTAGTAGAACCAGTCAGTACTTCAGGACCCGTTACCACTTCAATCGCAACCTTTGCAACTTTTCCTATTTCTGAACCTTTATTGCAGCTTAATGATACTGTTCCTGCCCCAACTTGATTCGCATACTTCAAACCTGCGATAACATAAGGTGTTCGGCCGCTCGCAGCAATCCCTACTACAACATCTTTCGCTGTTAGTTGAATTTTCTTCAAATCTTCAGGTCCTAATTTCAAACTGTCTTCGGCTCCTTCAACCGCTTTCATAAAAGCAGTTTCGCCGCCTGCAATTAGCCCAATTACATCACTAGGTTCAGTATTAAATGTTGGCGGACATTCCACGGAATCTAATAAACCGATACGTCCGCTTGTGCCGGCACCCATATAAATTAATCGACCGTTGTTTTTCATTGCTATAACAATCATTTCTACCGCTTTTGCAATTTGAGAAAGTTCTTGTCTAACACAATGAGCAACTTTTATATCTTCTTCGTTCATCACCTCTAATATCTCAAGTGTTTTCATTTGATCTAAATGCGTAGTCTTCTCATTACGACACTCCGTTGTTAAATGGCTTAACATAAACCTCATCCCTTCTATTAATAGTCAAAGTATGGTAGAAGTGCTTTCTTTAAGAAAAATACAACATTATTAAAAATAAATTTTGATATAATTTTTTATTTTTAAAAAAATATCAAAAATAGAGTTAATTATGAACTAGCGCCTTACTCATAAAAGCGTATGTTAATTTGGTTAAATCGTTTACCGAAAAAACAAACCAAATCAGAGACACATTACTGTTCAATTTAAAACATGTTTTAGACTGAACAGTGTTATTACTAATGCATGTTTCTTTTATCCTTTAACACTCACTAGTATATGTCATAAATAGACAATGAATGGTCTTAAAATAAAGTATTAGACTAAATAATAGTTATTCAATTTTTATACAGAAAATAAGAGTAGTTCTTGGAAAGCATATGTAATAAAACAAGAATGTATGGTACGGACTGTTTACGAAAACGGTTTAATCTATCATATCTTTCGAGAGGACTCCCACCTCTAAACATATGTGAAGGTGGTGAGGTGAATCGAAAAAAATATTTTATGTTCAAGCAAAATGATAGAAACGTATGTTCTTGTTTTGGTATAATATCCTTAACATGGAAAGAAAGATTATTGAACAGGCCATTCAGGAAAATAAGACTACACGTAGAACTGCAAAGGTTCTTGGAATTACCCAAACCTCACTAATACGCCGGTTAAAAAAATACAATATCCGCAACGGAAAAGAATAGCTAAGTATACACATCTAGTAAGATACAACTTTCTTCAATTCAGATGCTCATGATCGTATCAACATTGTATGAAAGTTTATTATCCCTATTAAGTAGAAACTTGCTATATAGGATAATTTTTTTTATATGATAAAGTTCGCTTATGCTTAATGGTAACAAAGCCTGCATTGTGGCAGGGGTGATAGATCTAGAACGAATAGCGGCTTTGTGTGAGTGCCGCTTGCATTCGCCGGGCAGCATGGAACAAGGACAAGCCAAAACTGGCTTGTCCTTGTTGTAGTTACGCTTTGAAGAAGTGATGGAATAACCTTTTACGATTTATTACCCCAAAGCAAGCTTTTTGCCCGAATTGCTCAGTTTTATCATTTTGAGGTAGTTGGTATCAATGGCATACAATATTACCAAAAATAATTGCCAAAATGATTACCATAAACCTTTTTTCAAAAGTGTACGGTGCGCTTTTTATACTTTTATTGAGTTATACTTTTCAGTCTATGACAGCACACCTGTCACTACCCCTTGTAGTAGAAATATTATACATTGAAATCAAATACTTGCTACAGCTGCTAAACTATGAATACAAGAAATAAACTCATTAACAAATGTATCAATCTCTTCTTTCGTAATAATATACGGTGGAAGTAAGCGGATGATATTCCCTTGGGTGACATCGACTAACATTCCTCTATTCAATAACTCTAACTGCAATTTCTTTACGTTTTCATTCGTATCATTCAAACTAATTCCAAACATCATCCCAGAGTGACGTACCTCTTTAATAAAATAAGAATTCTCCTTCTGAATTTCTTGAAGTTTGTCATTTAAATATAGTGACGTTTCATAAGCTTCCTGCATTAAACCATCATCAATTAATGTTTTTAATACCGTTAATCCTAAAGCCGTTCCCATTGATGAATGAGCAAATGTTGTTCCATGATCTCCTGGTGAAAATACATCACATAACTTTTCACCTACAATGATTCCTCCTAGCGGTATCCCGCCTCCTGCCCCTTTACCAAATTGAATAATGTCTGGTGTAATATTGAAGTTTTGATATGCAAATAATTTTCCTGTTCTGCCCATACCACTTTGTATTTCATCAAAAATTAGAATTACACTATATTTTTTACATAAAAGCTGAACCCCTTCTAAGTATTCACTTGATAAAGGAAATATCCCGCCACTTCCTAGTACAGGCTCTAACATAATTGCAATGGGATTCTCATTAATAATCGTTCTTTCTAGTTCTTCTAAATTTTCTCGTTCCACTTCATATACAGGAATAGATGTTTTCGGGAAATTTTGATATATACTTTCTTGTCTTGTAAAGTGAAGAGCTCCTAATGTACGCCCGTGGAAACTACCTTTCAGTACAACTACTCCTTCACGTTCTTCGTTTGTTATAGATCTATATTTGTCAATTAATTTCAGTGTTGCTTCTGTCGCTTCAGTACCTGAGTTTGTGTAGAAGACCTTACCATTTTGCAAAGTATAATCAACTAATTTCTTTGCGTATTCAATCGCCACTGGATTTAAAAAATGGAATGGAAGATGCAAGCATTTCGTAACTTGTTCTAATGTAGTTTGCACAATGTTAGGGTGATTGTAGCCTAATAAATTCACACCTACACCGGAAAATAGATCTAAATATTCTTTACCGTTCACATCATACAGTTTACAACCTTCGCCTCTTTCCATCGCAATATTCGTACGACAATACGTAGACATAATGTATTCTTTATCTAATTGAAACCAATCCGTCATGAAAAATTCCTCCTAGTTTTTCGTCCATTTTCTTATTTTCAAAAGCAAAACATAATTTATATAAATCAACCTTAAAATTTCATCAAAAGCATTTCCTTCACGATATTCATTTTTTCATAATTCTTTTTGTTTCAACAGGTCCACTACGTATACGTTTTTTTCTTCTAGCGGTATGCTACTAATTAAAACTTTGTATGTAAGTGTCTGCTATATCTGTTTTCTTTTCGTCTCCATCTTTATCATAAGTAGATAAAGTATAGACACGTTTATTATCTTTGATCTCACCTTTACCTTAGATTTGAACGTAGTATTCTTGGGATCCCGCCACATGCCCGTCAACCTAAGATTTTGAAGTATCCCCAAAACGAAAATTTCATCCTTTCCTAGTTGTCCATAGAAATGTAGTTCATTTTTTTATTTTGAGGAAGAATGGATTTCTTAACTTGATAACGATGGGACGGAACCCCATAAAAAAGTTACCTTCTTTATCAACTAACGAGGACGGTTTCGTATAAGAAGCTAGTCAACAGAAAAGGTTTTTAATGCAATTTTTCCCAAAAATAGGTTATGCTATCAGCAGATCTGTTAACAAACCGTGTACATACAGATCCGTTGATTTTCCGAAAAATCTGTTCACCAAAAAGCAGAAAGAAAGGTTGATTTCACATGTTAAAAGCGGAGAGTAAAAAACAGGAAATTTTAAAAGCTTACCAGTTCAGACATGCTTGCAAGGTATTTGATATCAACAAAAAGATTTCGGATGAAGATTTTCACTTTATTTTAGAGACGGGAAGATTGTCGCCAAGTTCAGTTGGCCTCGAACCTTGGAAGTTTGTCGTGATCCAGGATGCAACGCTTCGTGAAAAATTAAAGCCTGTATCTGGCGGTGCCCAAGGACAACTGCCTACTGCCAGCCATTTTGTAGTTATATTGGCCAGACAAGACTTGAGGCATGATTCGGCTTACGTGATGAAAATGATGAAAGACATTCATCATATGCCTGAAGACGTTGTGCAGCATCTTTCCGGTTTCTATAAATCCTTTGTCGAAACAGCACTCGAAGATAATGATCGTCTCATTTTTGAATGGGCAAGCAAACAAACATATATAGCATTGGGAAACATGATGACAGCGGCGGCTCAAATCGGTATTGATTCCTGTCCAATCGAAGGTTTTGATAAAAAACAGGTGACCGCTATTTTACAAGATGAGGGTATCATTAACGGCAACGATTTCGGTGTATCCTGTATGGTCGCCTTCGGATATCGACAAGAAGATCCCAAACGTCCAAAAACAAGACAAAGTCTCGATGAGATTGTTGAGTGGCGATAAACTTAAGATGATATTTCCCAGCATCAGTTGAATTTAGATAAAAGAAAGAGCCTGTTCTGATTCATTTTTTTCAAACAGGCTCTTTCTTTTTGGGTAACATTTAAAGAATATTCATATCACTTTGATCAAATTTTATTTCAAATCCACAAATTGCTTATGAAGTAGTGAAATAAGATTTCGATTTTTGGGTATTATGAGTTCTTAAGTTGATGGGCATGTGGTCACGTAAGAGAGTGTATTACCTATTTTCATGAGTCCTATAGTGTAAGCGATGCATCCTTTAGCTGATTAATAAAAATATGTGTAGCAGCACATAGATATTTATCTTTTCTATAGACAACTCCTATTTCCCGAGTAAGATTAGAATTCGAAATTGGAATAATTTTTATATTAGGATTGTTAAGATACTCTAAGTATGGTTTAGGTAATATCGTTATCCCTACTCCTTCAATAACCATATTAATTAAAGATTCCATCGTCGTAATTTCAAAGACTGGTTCGGGGATGAAACCTAATTCCTTACAACCTTTATTAATAAGTTGTCTTATAAAATAGTTTTCTGGAAGTAGAATAGAAGATGTTGTTTGCAATACTTCTAATCCTAACCTGTCTTGTTTCTCTAACGGATGTCCAATAGGTACTGCAAATGCCATTTCCTCTGTATATAAAGAAATTTGTTCTAATTCATCTCCTTTCATAGGCAAAAAAACAATTCCTAAATCCAACTTATTTTCTAACAAGTGTTTTTGAATGTCCCCTGTACGTAACCCAAGTACAGTTATCTTAATGCCAGGGTATAGACGATGAAAATGAAGTAAGACCGGTGGAATTAGATAATTTTCAACTGTTAACAATGTCCCGATAGAAATCGTTCCTCTTTCAAGCCCATTCAATTCATTTATTGAAGTTTTTGCTTGTTCTAATTCGTAAAAAATATTGCTAGTATACTTTAAAAGTAGTTTTCCTGACTCTGTAAGAGCCGTCTTTTTACCAATTCGATCAAATAAAGGTGTTCCAAGTTCATGTTCTAACAACCGAATTTGTTGGCTTAAAGAAGGTTGAGAAATACCAACCTTTTCTGCAGCTCTTGTAAAGTGAAGTTCTTGGCATACTGCATAAAAATATTCAAGCTGCCTTAATTCCATTTCAAGGCCTCCAATCTAAATGATAATAGTTAAAATCGTGAGAAGATTTATCTATATATAACCTAACAATCTATATGTATAGGGATTATATCATAGGCTATACCTATCATTATTATATAAATAATTGAATTGTACTATCAATTAAACTATTTTAAACTTTTAATTAAATCAAAGCCCCGCTTGCTAAATTCCTTTATTTAATGAGCGGGCAACCTTTCAATTTTTAAGTTTTAGTAGGAATAAGTTAGATTAAAAATTTGAGGAGGAAAACAAAGTGAGTAATCAGACAACAGATATTATTAACTACAGTGAGTTTTTGAAAAAAAGCAGGAAGCCTGCAATCAGAGCATGTTCTTGGAAATGGAAAGACATTTATCCTTTACTTAAGGAATCAGTATCGGAGGACTTTCTTGAAGCTGGACGTGGAACACTATCACTCATTCATAAAGATACAGGAGATGCGTATGGAACTTCATCAACAATGAATGTGGTCGTACAAATTTTCAAACCTGGTGAGCACAATAAGCCCCACCGCCATACGAATGTAGCCCTCAATTTCGTATTTCAGGGCAAAGGATTTAGTATTGTAGATGGTGAGAAGATTGAATGGGAAAAGGGTGATTTATTCCTAGCTCCTCCTTGGTCCTCCCATGAACATTGCAACACTTCAGAAACAGAGGATGCCATTTTCTTCACTTTTCAGGATGTACCAGTTCTTACTTCAATGGGAACATGGTTTTTAGAAGAGCCAGTGGGTACCCTGCCTCGACATATAGTAAAGCAAGATAAAAATAAGTAAAAATAAATTCAAATATAACCTAACATATAAAATTTTGTTCTAATTATACTTTTTGGATATTGTGTAAACGATATGAATATTTACCCTTATCTCCAATTTAATTTTTGGAATGTATATGAATACTGGAGGATATCATTGATGAAAAATTTAAATGTTGCTATTCCTACTCCCTTTCATGATGATGAAAGTTTATATCTAGAAGGCTTTAATTCTATTGTTGAATATTTAACAGATAACGGAATAGAGTCATTACTTGTATCTGGCACTACAGGTGAGCAAAATTCCATGAGCATTGAAGAACGGATGGAAATCATTGATTATTTTAACAAGCAAAATTTTAATCATGTTGAACTCATGTTTGGTGTATCGGCTACAAGAACAAGAGATGCATTAAAGCTCATTAATAAGATTGAAAATTCTGTTTTTGATTCGATTTTAATTCAATTCCCACCTTATATCCAACCGACACAACAGCAAGCAATTCTCTATATAAATGAGTTGCTAGAACATACAACGAAAAACGTTGTACTTTATAATAATCCTTTCCGAACAGGATTTGACTTAGATGCTGAATCATTTAAGACCCTTGTTGGTCAAAAACATTTTAATCTTGTAGGACTTAAAGAAGAGAGCGATGTCAAACGTCATAGTAACACAAATTTACCGGATGATTTCATTATGTTTGCTGGTGGAGACGTAAACTTCACAGCAAAGATGATTGATGGTTGTAACGGTCTTTCCAGTATGGTAGGAAATGTTTATCCAAAAGAAATTAAGCAAACTTTTAACGACTTATTAATGAATAGGCCCGTTGATCTTCGAAAAATAAATCATTTGATTGATGAAGTTACACGTCATCAAACAATTATAAACATAAAAAATCACTACAATTCTTTAGGTATAAAAGTAGGAACTTGTCGTTCTCCTATTCAATAATATTTAAATTTATAAGGGTTTATTTTAATGAAACTATACTAAGAAGATATCTGTTTTTAGGCCGTATTCTCAATAGGAGAATGCGGCTTGAATTGAATAAAGAGTATCCGATAGTTAATAGTTTAATCTGGAAGTTGATAATTGTCCCCTCTTCTAATGATTTACTAAAGTGTTGTGTAACTTCTCCGCAAACTCTTTATAATGCATTGTGTTATAGCCCACATGATGTCCAGGAAACTCCACAACTTCTGTTCCTAGTTGTTCCGTTAATGCGACTGTGCAGTGGTAAGCAAAAAAATCTCGTGATGCACTCCCTGCAGCTGGAAGTATCTGCATCGATGAAGACTTTAATGCGCACTTCAATCCTTCGATTTCTAGCGAATAGTTAAGAATTCCTGGGATTTCATGCTTAACGAAATACGTTGAATTTCCAAGAAGACGCTCTGCTAGTATATCCTTCGATTGTCCAGGCTCCATAGCGTCCATTTCCAAATTTGACAATAATTTAATGACCTCACTTCGATGATTTTTCTTAAGATCTTCCATGAATTGCTCAGCTTGTTTTAACTCATTTCCAAATAAAAATTGCAGTAAGATTGGTTCGTGTGGTATCAGTAACTTAATCTGTTCTGGATGATGTATGCATAGATCAATTCCGATGACAGCACCAGAGCTGCTTCCGAACACGTACACCGGTTCATCAGTCAGTTCGGCTATTAGGCGGTGAGCATCATCGCTGTGTGTTTCTACGCAATAATCCTCAGTTCGATTGGCGAGATCGCTACGGGAATGGCCGCGGCGGTCATAGGTAACAACTGTATACCGGTCAGCAAGGTGGTTTGCAACCTTCAGAAACTTATCAGCATCACCACCTCCTCCATGACTGAAAAGAAGTACAGGTCCCTTTCCACGTACTTCATAGTAGATACTCGCTTCATGCACTTGCAATATTCCATTCTTCACTACAGTCATTTACAACCCCTCTCCTCTCTTTTTATCCATCATAATAATTATTACTTTTTAATAGATCCTAAGACTGGTTTCCTTTACTTTATATGATTTGTAAATTATATAAAATGCAGAAATTAACTTAGAAACAAAACCGCCATATGTAAAAACACTGATCAAAATGTGATTAAATAGCATTTTGATTAATCTCTGATAAACTAGAATTGTTTCTAAAGAATCTCCTCACCTATTCCCCTCCACAAACCGCCCATACTCCTTCAAAAACCGCAGCTTCACAACCCCAATAGGTCCGTTCCGATGCTTTGCCACATGAATTTCTGTAACATCCTTGTTCTCTGTCTCCTGATCATAATAATCATCCCGGTACATGAGCATAATCACATCTGCATCTTGCTCAATCTGTCCTGTTTCCCGTAAGTCAGATAAGAGCGGACGTTTATCTTGGCGCGACTCCACCGCACGGGATAGTTGCGACAGCGCTACGACGCACACATTCAGATCGCGGGCCATCAGCTTCAGCTTGCGGGAGATTTCACTCATTTCTTGAAACCTATTTCCCCTGTGTTTTGAATCACCTGTAATGAGCTGCAAATAATCAATAATAACGAGCAGTTTTTGATTTGGATGCTTTCGTTTCAGCTTTCGCACTTGCACCCAAATCTCCTGCGTTGTGACGCCTGCCTTATCATAAATCTCAAGCGGCAGATCGCCAATTTCCGCAAATGCCCGGCTTGTTTTCTCCCAGTCTTCGATCGTAAAACGATGCTTTGGATTTTTTAACCTTTTCCCTGATACTTCTCCGGTGCAGGAAACCATCCGTTTTAGCAGTTGCTTGTCGCTCATCTCCAAAGAAAACAACCCAACTGCCGCACCCGATTTTGCCGCATGAAGAGCAATGTTTAAGGCAAACGCCGTTTTTCCCATAGACGGCCGTGCGCCAATCACAACAAACTCACCATCCTGCAAGCCGCACGTCATCTTGTTTAAAGAGGAAAATCCAGTCTCAATGCCTGTAAGTTCTTCTGCGTCCTGATGGAACTCTTCATACAAGCCAACTAAAGTATCCTTCAGATCAAAATCGAGTGTATAATCGACCTCTTCCAGTTCACAGAGTGCCGTAATCGTCTCTCCAATTACTTTCTCATCCTTCTCCGCAAGAAGACGTGCACTCATGTTTTGCGCCATGATTCCCGCATGATGCATTTTCCATGCGCTCCGAACAAGCCCCTCATAATAAGAGAAATTAGCAGTATTCGGAACACTCTCGATAATATTGACAAAGTATTCAATCCCGCCAATTTGTTCCAAAAAAGAAGGATCCATTTTCGAAACAAGCGTAACAAGATCAAGCGGCTGTCCGTCTTCCTCTATTTGCCGTATTAACTTGAATATCGCCTGATGCACAGGCATAGAGAAGTGCTGCTCCGTCAGTCGGCACTCCTTAATCAATTCACCATCAAGCAGCAAAGACCCTAATACCGTCTGTTCAGCCTCGACGTTTTGAATGCTCATGGACGCCACCCCTTCTCCTGCAAGAACTTCTGCAGTTCTTCTTCAGATGGTACGTTTTTCTCCCACTCTTCACACTCCTCTAGAAACTTCTCAGTCTCATGAATAGCAGACGATTCCTTCTTCCGAAACTTCACTGCCGCTTCCTCTACTTCACTAAGTTTCGTATATCCCTTTCCGTGCCAATCTCGTAAAATGCCCTTCACGTAAGCCAGCGCCCGTTTGTTGTTTTCATGGGCAAACTGGAGTGCTTTCAAAACGAGCTCCTCTGATAGATCATCAATCCACGCTTGTAGTTCCTCTGCCGTATACGGTGACAAGCTGCCAAAGTTTTGTTCATAGAACATGAATACATTGCGGTCGGAATCTATTTCTTCTATCTTTTCATCTATTTCACAGCTTTCGATACCTTCATCCTGGGGCTCTTCACCGAAATGCTCCAGCAATAGCGGAATGCTTAGCTCTTCCTCCAAACATTTTTGAAGAAACATATGCACAAACTTTTTGCTTTTCACAGTCTTTAACTCACGCAATACACATTTCTCGACGTTCGTGCTCGTAACCGGGTTATAGCGCAACCAGTTCAGGATAAATAACTCCTTCGTTTTTGCATCATATAATATCTTTCCATAATCGATAAACCGCTGAACCAATTTATCAACAGTCTCTCTGTTGTAGCCTGTTTCCATCTCCGCCAAACGCTTCGGCAATGGATAAATACCGCATTGCGTCGTTTTAGAACATGTCAGCAAGTATATGTAAAAGTATCGCTCTTCCGGCGTTAAGTCCAACACAAAATCATCCTGCCAAAAATTCACCTGTACATTTCGGTATACTGCCATATGTATTCCTCCCACCTTTAATGGCAAATGTGAAATTGCCGCTTCTTTCATAGATATAAGAATGAGAGAAAAAATTTGGTAATTGATTTTAAATTTTTTTAATTACTATGATGTTATTTCTTTTGAAATGATTCTTGTAGTAGTTGTTTTTTATTTTGTTTTTGTAATGATTTATTACTTGCAAGGAGCTTGGTAGGGGTTTGTAAGGGGCTGTTAAGAGAATTTTAATCCATGAAAATAGAAGTTAGCTTCATTTCTCTATTCATATTTTTTAATTCCTCCTGCTCGTTATCTCTTAACAACAGATGTATGATAAAAATTTTCCTAAGATAAAAAGAGGACTTGAATCACATTTTGCAAACACAAATAAAAAAATACTTTAGTAAATGAAAATGATTGTATCATTTATAAAAAAAAACGGTGATGAACTTAACACATGACAAGTGATATATATCACCACATGGGTTCAAAATTATTGCTATTCTTAATCCAGATACTAAATTTGAACTTTATGGAGGCATTCATATGGAACATACATTTACTGAGACTTCTGTTATTGGTGAGATCGTTACAAAATTTCCAAAGGCTAGTGATTTTTTTAAATCATATAGAATCGATTTTTGTTGTGGTGGGAATAGACCGCTTATCGATGCGATTAACGAAAGAAATTTATCAGCAGAAGAGGTGTTAACAAAGTTAAATACTCTTTATCATGAAACAAAACGATTAAATGAGTCTGAAATTGATTGGAAAACAGCCTCTTATAGCGAATTGATTGACTATGTTGTAAATAAGCATCATCACTATTTAAACGAAGAGTTACCGCTATTAAGTCCATACGTAACAAAAGTGTTACGCGTTCACGGAGCAGGGCAACCTCATTTAGCCCAAATTCACAAGTTATTTCATGAATTAAAAACTGAATTAGAGCAACATTTAATTAAAGAAGAAACAGAAGATTTCCCATTAATTTTAGCATTCGAGCAAAATCCAAGCGATGAAAATTACACAAAATTACGCAAAGTAGTGGATGAATTAGAAAATGAACATATCCAAGCTGGCAATATTATAAAAGAACTTCGTGAGATTACGAATGACTTTACTCCTCCAGCAGGCGCTTGCGGTACGTATCGTCTTGTCTATCAACGACTTGAGGCCCTTGAATCTGATTTATTCCAGCATATTCATTTAGAAAATAATATTCTATTTCCACGTGCAATTACACAGGCTTAAATAAGAAAAAAGGTGAACTCTTAACTTGGTAGTTGTAGGGATAACTTAAAAAAGGGGGGCTATCCCCTCCTTTTAAGTTCCCTTCGCAAAAAAACAAACAACTTTTTTATTTGGTAGCCGCTTATTAAACAAGCAAGGCCCTATTAGCCCTGCTTGTTATTTGACTATTACTTTTCCATCCATTCCTTTCTGGAAATGGTACCGACATATCAGTTCATATGTACCGGGATCTTGAGGTTTCACGGTAATGGTTGTTTCTTTTCCCGGCTGGACTACGGCGTCAATTCTGAGCTTTTCCACTGTGAAGGTGTGCTCTTTCTTACCCTGGTTTTTCAATATCAACGTTGTCGTTCTTCCAATCGGAATAGTGATGACATTCGGATTAAAGTAATCATCGTTCAACTCGACCTCAATCACTTTTGCTGACTCAATAGGCTGTGTTACGACCCCGGATTCGGCAAATACACTGAGTGAGCCCGGAGTTGTCACAACCAAAATCATTGCAAGCAAAACGACCAATCCAGTTAACCACTTTTTCACAGACATTCGCAATCCTTCCTTTCCTAAGTAAGCACTATTGTTTTCCAATTCATAAAATATTATCAATATAAATAGGGTTCCAACGTGCTTCAAATAGTGGCTCTTTTATCTGAAACAGTGACAAAGAAAAAAATCGACCCTAATAACGATCTTCTGGAATCCATTCTTCTTCAATTAACCTGCACCATTAGTTTAAGTGTAATACTTCATATTCAAACAAAATATTATCATCGTCTTCCACAATCTGGCCCTTTAGTAGAGTAACTTTATTGCTACTCAACAGTTCCTTAATCCGCCTTTCAGTTCGGATCTTCTTTTCACTATAAAAACACCCCCTTTAGATAAACAGATTCAAAGGGGCAAAACATCGCGTCTTTTTTATAAACACCGTAACTTTATTTAAAAGCAACATGAAAACTTGAATGTGAGAGTAATAGGTAATTTTGCTACAGAACGTATTATTCATGTTGTGAGATACATCACGCATGAATGCCTATATGAAGTGAAACTTTAATCAGCGGAGCTTTCTTCATCCCCTACCGAGAGTTAACTATTCATTTATAATTTTATCCACGTATTACTACCCGCGAATAACAGCGCAAATTAACGCTATACTACCTTATGATATTTACCGCACTTTTTCGTTTTGTAAAAAATGTTCACATTTTCTATCACAAATATGACTTCTATCACAGCTTCATTGAACGGCTTGATATAAATTTATTATAAAAAGAATATGCCTGAAATTATTAAGGAGTTGTACATATGAAAGAAGACATGATCAAACAGCATTTACAGGAAGTCTCCCTCTTTAAAGAACTTTCAGAAGAAGAACTTCAGCCTATTGTCGATATTTCACAAATGCGAACTTATAAAGCAAAATCATTTGTATTTATGCAGGGTGACATACTTGACCGCGTGTTTTTTATCCACTCAGGTAAGGTGAAAATTCAAAAAACGGATGTAACTGGTAAAGAACAAATTGTTTCTGTGCTTCAGGCTGGAGAAATGTTTCCCCATGCTGGTTTCTTTCGAAAAGGCATCTTCCCAGCACATGCCGAAATACTTGAGTCTGCGCAATTAATTGTTACTCCAATCGCTGATTTTGAGAAAATTTTGATTCAGTATCCTGAATTATGTATAAAATTATTTAAGGTTCTTGGAGAAAAAATTGTGGATCTTCAAGACAGATTAGAAGAGCAAATTCTTCATAATACGTATGAACAAATTATTAAGTTATTACTTCGTTTATGTAAATCAAATGGTATACAAGTAAATGGGAAATATACATTAACGACTCAATTTACAAATCGAGAACTCGCCAATATGATTGGAACATCGAGGGAAACGATTAGTCGTACAATTACTCAATTAAAAAAAAAAAGATTAATTGATATTGATGAAAACGGCTGTTTCATTATTACTCCCGATAAATTAGAAGAAGAAATTATTTGATTGAACGCAACCTCATCATTCATTGAACTGCCCTACCCTCATCTCAACTTTCACTAAATGTTGAGGTGAGGATTTTACTGTTCATGCATAGCTGAACAAACAAATGATTTAAATTTGTGAACCATCCAAAAAATGTGATAAACATCCCCCTATTTTTCGTTAATCAACACGCCTCGTACTGATCGCTTCTACACATGGTCAGATCCTCTCGCCCCTCTAGTTTTTAATTTGTATTTATATGCCCTAAAAGTTGCATTACATCTGAATATAGTCATAGAATTAATCTGTAGTCGAAGCACATAAAAAGCGGGTAAAATGAATTACTATGAAGAATAAAGTAAACACTAAAAAATTCGAAAAGGAAAATGGAGAGATGAATTAAATGTTAAAGATAATCAAACATTTAAAACCATTTGTTGCCTCAATCATTGCAGTCATATGTCTTTTAACCGTGCAAGCGATATGTGACCTATCACTGCCAGACTACATGTCTAACATTGTGAATGTAGGGATTCAACAAAAAGGTGTCGAAAATGCAGTACCTCAGGTCATTCGTAAAAGTGAGATGGATAAACTCACACTCTTTATGAATGAAAGTGAGAAGAAAAAAGTAAATGATAACTATGTGCTTTTAGATAAGAAAGATCTTTCTAAAAGTGAGTTGCAAAATTACCTAAAAGATTATCCGCAGCTTGATAAAGAACCACTTTATAAGCTACATACAAATAATAAGGATACAATTAGTGAACTTAACGATCTATTTGGGAAACCAATTTTAATTACAGAGGGAATTGAAAAAGGTAATACATCCGCTGCGCCAAATGGCAACAAAGCACCGATGAATCTTCCGCCAAATACAGATCCTTTTGCAGTCATTTCTAAACTGCCTCAAAGCCAAATTGATGCAATGAAAGAAAAGGCAGATGAAAAGTTTAAGAAGATGCCAGGCAGCATGGTAACACAGTCAGCTGTTGCATTCATTGAGAATGAGTATAAAACGATCGGTATAAATACGAATAAGCTTCAAACAAATTACATTCTTACTTCTGGCGGGAAAATGCTGCTTTTATCCTTAGTGAGTATGGCCGCTACCGTTATCGTGAGTTTACTTGCTGCAAAAGTAGCTGCGGGACTTGGCAGAGATCTTAGAAAGAAAGTATTTCGGAAGGTTACAAACTTCTCTAATGCAGAGTTTGATAAGTTTTCCACTGCATCTTTAATTACAAGAAGTACAAATGATATTCAACAAGTGCAAACACTTATGGTTATGATGCTTCGAATCGTATTCTATGCACCGATTTTAGGCATAGGCGGCGTAATCAAAGTACTTACTACAGACCTTTCCATGGGATGGATTATCGCCGTTGCGGTTATCGCGATCTTAAGCTTAGTCATCGGCTTATTTAGTGTCGCAATTCCTAAGTTTAAGAGTATCCAAAAGTTAGTAGATAAAATTAACTTAATCACTCGTGAATCTTTAACAGGTATTCTCGTTATTCGTGCTTTTAATAATCAAAAATATGAAGAAAAGAAATTTGAAAAAGGAAATCAAGATTTAACAAAAACAAATTTATTTGTAAGCCGTTTAATGTCATTTATGATGCCAATGATGATGTTTATCATGAATGCTGTTACTGTACTTATTATTTGGGTTGGAGCACACCAAGTGGATATAGGGCATATGCAAGTTGGTGACATGATGGCATTTATGCAGTATACAATGCAAATCATCATGGCCTTCTTAATGATTTCTATGGTATCCATTATGATTCCACGTGCTTCTGTATCCGCACAACGTATCGCAGAAGTGTTAAATACTGACATTTCTATTCATGACGCCCGAGAACCAAAAACATTCGCTTCAGACAAAACAGGTTACGTTGAATTCAAAGATGTTAGCTTTAGATATCCAGGTGCTGAAGAAGATGTGCTTTCTCATATCACCTTTACCGCAAAACCTGGAGAAACGACAGCTTTCATTGGAAGTACAGGCAGTGGTAAATCAACACTAATAAACTTAATTCCACGTTTTTACGACGTAACAAGCGGCCAAATATTAATAGATGGCACTGATATTAGAGAAGTATCACAGAAGGAATTGAGAGAAAAAATCGGTTATGTACCGCAAAAAGGAGTTCTATTCTCAGGTACGATCGAAAGTAATCTGAAATACGGTAAGAAAGAAGCAACTGAAGAAGAACTCGTAAAAGCCGCAGAAATTGCTCAAGCTATGGAGTTTATTAACGCGAAACCTGAAAGCTTCCGTACAGATATATCACAAGGCGGTACGAACGTTTCAGGCGGTCAAAAACAAAGACTTTCGATTGCGCGTGCTCTTACGAAGAAATCTGAAATATTCATATTTGATGATAGTTTCTCAGCTCTTGACTTTAAGACAGACGCAGCATTGCGCAGAGCCCTGAACAATGAGATTTCAGGAAGTACTGTTCTACTTGTTGCACAAAGAATTAGTACAATCATGAATGCAGATAAGATCATTGTACTTGATGAAGGAAAAATAGTAGGAACTGGTACTCATGAGGAGCTTATGGAAAACTGTGAAGTTTATAAGCAAATTGCTTTATCACAACTTTCAAGGGAGGAACTTTCGTCATGAGTGATAGAAAAATAGAAAATAGAAGAGGCCCTGTTGGTCCTGGCCCTGGTGGCGGCGGTCATATGGGCGGCGCCATGAGAAAGATTGAGAAGCCAAAAAACTTTAAGGAAACGATGAATAAATTACTTCAATACTTAAAGCCATATAAGTTCTCTATCCTGATCGTCATTATTTTCGCAATAGGCAGTGCTGCCTTTGCAATCGCAGGTCCAAAGATTTTAGGTAAAGCAACAACAAAACTGTTCGAAGGACTCGTAAGCAAAGTAACAGGAGCTCCTGGTGCTGCAATTGACTTTACCTATATCGGAAACATTGTCCTAATCCTCCTTGGATTATATATAGCGAGCACTGCGTTTGGCGTTATCCAAGGCTATATCATTTCTGGAGTCGCACAAAAAGTATCTTATAACTTCAGAAAAGAAATTGATGAAAAGATTAACCGTATGCCGCTTAAATACTTCGATAAAACGACACATGGAGAAGTATTATCTAGAATTACGAATGACGTAGATACTGTGAGCCAGACTTTAAACCAAAGTATGTCGCAAATCATCACATCGGTTATTACAATCATTGGTGTACTCATCATGATGTTATCAATCAGCTGGCAAATGACATTAGTAGCACTTTTAATATTGCCAGTATCCATGGTGCTCATCATGGGAGTCGTAAAGAGATCGCAAAAATACTTTAAATCCCAGCAAGAATACCTAGGACACGTGAACGGTCAAGTAGAAGAAATCTATAGTGGTCACAATATCGTAAAAGCCTTTAACACTGAAGAAGAAGAAGTGAAAAAATTCGAAGAGGTTAACGATACCCTTTACCACTCCGCATGGAAGTCTCAATTTTTATCTGGAATGATGATGCCGATTATGATGTTTATCGGTAATATCGGTTACGTAGGTGTATCCATTTTAGGTGGATGGCTTGCGGCAAAGAGAACCATCGCAGTTGGAGATATTTTAGCCTTTGTTCAATATGTGAGAAACTTTACGCAGCCACTCGCTCAAGTAGCGCAAATTGCGAACGTACTCCAATCCACAGCTGCAGCTGCAGAAAGAGTTTTCGAATTTTTAGATGAAGAAGAGGAAATTCCAGAAGCAGAACATCCAGTGAAGCTGCAAGAAGTAAACGGAGAAGTTACCTTCAAGGATGTTCAATTTGGATACAATCCAGATAAGATCATCATCAATAACTTCTCAGCTCATATTCAGCCTGGACAAAAGGTAGCGATCGTAGGACCAACCGGAGCAGGTAAAACAACAATCGTGAAGCTGTTAATGCGTTTCTATGATTTAAACAGCGGTGCTATATGCATAGACGGTCACGATATAAAAGACTTCACGCGAGAAGACCTGCGCAATATGTTCGGTATGGTACTGCAAGACACTTGGCTATTTAATGGCTCCATCATGGAAAACATCCGTTACGGCAGACTCGATGCGACGGACGAAGAAGTAATTGAAGCAGCGAAAGCAGCTCATGTTCACAGCTTCGTAAAAGCTTTACCAAATAGATATAATATGGAATTAAACGAAGAAGCAAGCAACGTATCCCAAGGACAAAAGCAACTATTAACAATTGCTCGTGCCCTTCTAGCCGATCCGAAAATATTAATACTCGACGAAGCGACAAGCTCGATTGACACTCGTACAGAAGTGCTGATTCAAAAAGCGATGGAAAACCTCATGGAAGGCAGAACAAGCTTCATCATCGCTCACAGATTATCAACAATACGTGATGCAGACTTAATCCTTGTCATGAAAGATGGGGATATTGTAGAACAAGGTAATCATGAAGAGTTATTGAAGGCTGATGGTTTCTATGCTTCGCTTTATAATAGTCAGTTTGAAGGTGCGGATGCTTCGTGAGATTAAATAGAAGAAGCTTTCCTCTTTTAACAAATCGATAAGAAAAAAGAATCGTCCCTTTCTTGTGGTGAATTAATCATCTCAAAAAAGGACGGTTCTTTTTTATATACCAAATAAGAGACTGTGCAAAATTTTTACTTTTGGGACAATCTCTTTTGCATAAATCGGTTACTATTTGAAATTTCTTCGTAAATATTCTCTTCTAGATAACCGTTTTCTCTTCCATAACTGTATCTCTATTCACTAAATTTAAGTAGAAATGCGATACCGTTGTAAAGTAATATGGATAAATCCAAAGAAACGGGATACCAAATGTAAAAAATGCAATAGCAATCCCTAAAATAAACCAGCCGATAAAACTTAAAGATAATATAAATAAATCTAATTTATGCCCTTTCATCATTTCTTGGCTCTTTTTAAGCGCTTCGCTCGCTGTATACTCTGGATGATCTAACATAATATAGTAAGCCATAGAATAAGAGAAACATTTTATAATACCTGGAACAATCAGCAATAAGCTCCATAAAAATACGTATACACCCATTAACACAGCTAACTTCATAGATTTAAATACATTCTTTTTTCGAAACCCTTCAAATAAATCATCAATTGTAGTAGATTCTTTTTTCGCTAAACGCAGTGTAACATTACAATACCCATAATTCATAATGCTTAGTACAGCTATTAAAGCAAAACACACAATAACGAAAACAAATCCAAAAATTAAATCAAGTACCGTACTTAACGTTTCTTCTTCTACAATCAAGGCATTAGACTTTATTATTTCAGCCAATACAACTCCTAGCATAAAAATTGAAAATCCTACAATAAACACACTAACAGCGGACATGACACGATACAAAAGCGATGCCCCTGCTCCCAATCCCCATCTACCTTTTAATGAAGATAAGGCCGCTTTTTTAAAGTCACTGATCATTTTAATCCTACCCTTCAACTTATTTGTTACCACTTATATGAATAACAATATTACATAGGGAATAATGGCATCTTTTAACAACATTTATTTATTTTTGCTTTATAAAACGGTATGTTTGGAAAGTATCACCATCAAATAGTTGCATTTTACTATCTATAAAGTTTTGAACTTTATATGATACGCCACTTCTTTGTGGTATGAAAGATTCTCCGTCTTGATACGCTTTCTTTATAATTAATTTTAATTCACTCTTATCTTTATCATAAGACCATGTTCCTGTTAAATAATTCTTTTTACTAGGATACTCGTCTTTTGAGTACACCTCAAACGTTTTATCGTCTTTAAGAATATAGGTAGGTATGAATTTACCGTCTTTCTCAAAACCCCAAGAACCTACAAACTCTTTGTATCGTAGTTTTGTACTTTATACTCTATGTCTTTTTGAACAACTATTGCTTCTGTCCCGTTTGCAATCTGTTTTGAGATATGTAGTTTTAACATCATGTTAGACTTATCATACTCCCATGTACCTTCTGCAAAGTTTGTCTTGTTTGGGTAGTCTTCTGCTTTATATACCTCTTTGTTTAGTAGATTTAATTGCTCTCATTACCCTCTTTACTTAATATTTCTTTTCTTTTATTACCTATGTTTGTAGACGCTTCTTTAAACAATTTTCCTGCTTCTTTTAACTTCTCTACGGATTCATTCATCTTAGATGTACTCTTTGTATCAAATGCTTCTAATTGTAGTTTGTACGCTTCGTCATATGTATCCATCGCTTTAACCATTTGTTTATGGTCTTCCTTAAACTCGTTCGGTGGATTAATTTCTCTTACTTTATTGTAGTATACTTTTAATCTACTAACATACCCCTTCATCTCCGTTCTTAGTTCATCAAATGGTTTATCAGATACAGACAACTTCTGAATTTCAGTCTGTATTTTAATTACGTCAGTCATAGGTTCCATAATAGCAGGTGCATACTCTTTTACAGTCAGTTGCTTTGTTGAAGTTTCCTCTTTTGCTACTGTTAATTTATTTTCTTTCTTTACATCTTTTGTTTCAGACTTTTGCTCTACCTTTGTGTCTGCTTTCTTATCTACTTTATCTGCTGATGAATTTGTTCCGCATCCCCCTAACAACATTAATGGAATTGCAAAACATAGTAACCTATTTACCCTCATGGATATACCCACCTTTTTTGGTTATTTTTCCCTACCTATTCATCGTATCATTCACATTTTTCATAGTCAAAAAAAACTTCTATACTGATAAAATCGAGCATGAGCGAATTCCACCGAAGACACCCAATATGAACGCCCATATTAATTCATTTCATCGTTTACTGGAGTACGAATGTCTAAAGCGCTGCATGTTTCAAACATATGCCGAAGCTTATCAAAGAGTAGCTACATACTATTGAGTTTTACAACAACCGAATGATCCATTCTAGTATTTTAGATTTATCACCAAATGAATTTTATCGACGAACGCAAATAGAAGCGTTAAAAATCAAAGAAGTTCGGGTATGAGGCGAGATTATTTCTTGTCTCATCTGAAGAAAGAAGCCACTCTATGAAACAATGAGTTAAGAATAGTATGTATCCAGAATTAGATTCCGCTTTCATAAAAAAATAATTAACAAATATAGAGTGCATACTTGTTAACTATTAATAATATTAGTTAGTATCTTTATCACTAAAACTATTCTTATTATTGTCTATTGTATTTTATGGTTTAAAATTAAGAATTCAACTCACTATAAGTCTTACTTCAAACTAGACTCAAACCAACTTAAAACAAAGAACAATAAGAGACCAATATAAACGATGCTTATCAGCACAAAATTCGCTATGTTTATAAATTTAAGTACTTTATTTAATATTTTAAGTTCTTTAAATCGTTTTACTGCCCATGATCCTATATAGTATAGAAAAAGAAGTTGGTTTAACATTACACTAACGCCTAAAAACCCTAAAGTTTCTTGAGTTAAATGTAAAGATGTGTTTGAAGATATAATTCCCCCTGCACCAATCGTTGGTTTATTTAAAAGAAAGGATGCATGGGTGGCAATACCCATGTGACGATAATGTAAATACCCATTGCCATCATATATATATATATTTGGTTGCTTCGTTAGTTTTTTCACTGCCTCTATTACTAAAGGTAACTCTCGAAATGCAAGGAAACCAGGAATATAGGGAATTGTTATTTCTCCATAACTATACACTTTTTCGACAACTTCCTTTGTACTATAATCAATAATTACCCATACGTCGTTTTATTTACATCCCAGTAAGCTAAATCTACCCCTGCAATAAATTGTATCTCTTCTATTTGAAAATTATTTTCTAATTTAATTTTAGGCAATAATTCACTTTGAATTTTTGAAAAATCTTGTATTAATTTCTTTTCATCAAAATTATTCATTATTATCACGATCAGTGAATCGGGTAACTAGTTCTAACTCATCTTTTGTTGGAGAAACTTTTTACCTAATTATATTCCCTTGTTTATCCCATTCAGTATACTTTAAACAAACGCCAAATTTAAACTCTCCTTCATATTTGAGTTCTTCACTTTCATACCAAATTTTTCTTATACCTCTTGTTTGTCCTTTTATCATGTAATCTGTAGATTTTACTTTTCCATTATGGTGAAATTTAACATAATTACCTTCTTTAAAACCATTCTTATAATAACAGTAATACGCTAAATTCCCATTGTCATATAACTCATAAGCTAAACCAGTAAAAGGTTTTCCATCCTCATCTTCTGGGTTATCTAGCACTTCATCACTGTATGAGGTAAACCATAGTTCCTCATCAAAATCTATACCATGTTCTAATACATACTCTTTACTTAGTACATCCATCTTATCTTCCAACTTTTTTCACCTCTGAACTAAATTCAAATCCTTCAGTAATAAAATTACAATGTGGACAGGTTGGCATAATCATACCAGCCAGATTCAATTTTTCACCAGACCGCACTACATGAGTGATAAAATTGAAAGCACTTGCTTGTGGATTTTCAAGTAACGCTTGATTTAATGAGTAAATTTCTGAGTGAGATCCCATCCCATACGTAAATGTATATCCTTCTTTAATATTTTTCTGCATATTGATAATCCGTTGTTCTAGTATATTCCACATCCTTATAGTTTTTATATTCTTTACCCGTACCCTATGTTGTAATCTTAAACCCTCACAATAAAAAAACAAACCCTGTAAAACCTTATTAAACTACTTCCTTCTCTTGTACTTCCGGCAACTCATAAGCTGTTTTATATTTCATCATGCCATATACAATGTTTACAAGTCTTCTCATAATACATACCAATGCTTGTCCTTTTGTTTTTCCCTCTTTAAGTTTCTTTTGATAGTATGCATGAAACACTGGGTTTCTAGGTAACTTACTTCCTTTCGCTACTTGCACTTGCTGTACAGCTAAATTATAAAATAAAGCGTGTAGCGCCCTGTTTCCTTGTTTGCTTTTGTGTGTCTTACCTTTCCCACCAGAACCAAAGTAAACAGGCGCAATCCCCGCAAATCGTGCTAATTTATTGGCATTTGGAAATCGCCTTACATCCCCAATTTCTGCAATTAATGCTGATGCCGTCACAAGTTCTATTCCCGGCATCGTTTCTAATTGATAATCTAGTAGTTTTACTAGCTGTTTTAATTCTCTCTCGATGTATTTCATTTCTGTCTTTTTAAACTCAATGTCCCGTACAATACTTCTTACTAAAAAGTCTCGTGTTTCTTGATATTCCTTCATTGTATGTCCATCTTCTTTTACAAGTTTTAATATGTCGCTTGCTTTCTTTACTGAACATGTATTGTTGCTAACATCTAATAAAAAAGCTGTTAATTGCTTTATATTTGCCCCCTCTAAACAAGAGGGTGACGGATATTGCTGCCAAAACGCTAATGCTGTTTTTCCATCTAACTCTGAGAAAAACTTTTTATAACTTGGGTAATGGTG
The DNA here is from genome assembly GCF_050474045.1 of Bacillus sp. S2(2024). Taxonomy (NCBI): domain Bacteria; kingdom Bacillati; phylum Bacillota; class Bacilli; order Caryophanales; family Bacillaceae; genus Bacillus; species Bacillus sp. S2(2024). The sequence goes on along the minus strand of NZ_JBFLUS010000003.1, from coordinate 575,215 downwards.
GTTTAATTGAATATGTAATTGGTTCTTTAATGCACTTTGTGCTTTTACTAATGCATTCCTTCTTGAAACCAATTGTTGTATCGACCAAAATAAATCGTTTGGCTTTGCATCTGGCAATTGATTAAATTTGTTTACCAATATGCGTGCCACACATTCCGCATCCCAACTATCATTTTTTTGTATCATCACTTGGCTCTTTCGTTCTAAAAATGATAAAGCTGGATTTACTTCTTTCACTACTTGTTCATGATCTACTAAATATTTCGCTAACGCTCTTCCGTAACCACCAACATCTTCTAAACCAAATACAACTGATAAACCATTACTCACATATGTATCTACTTCTAATAAAAACTTCGAAAATGCCGATGGTTTATTCTCAAATTGTATTTCTCCTAATTTCTCTTGCCAACAATTAATTATAACAGCCGTATGATGCTCCTTATGTAAATCTACTCCTACATACAAATAGTTCTGTCTATTATGCATAACTCATCCCTCTATTCAATAATTTAGTCATATACAAAAATGTCGGCAACCTTAGTTCGAGCGTTCATCTTTCGATGCGCATAGGTACGCAAGCCTATCCATTTTTCATAACTCTAGTAGTATGTATAGTAAAATGAGCTAATTTTTTAAGTGAGTTTATAAAATAATTGCTGCATGTTGTCCTTTTGTTTGTATTTTCCCGTATTTATACATGCCACGATAAAAATTCTCTCTATCTAACATGCGTTTTACTTGTACTTTCGTAAATTGTTTACCTTTCGCTGTGCAGTAGCCTTCTACATTCAATTGTTCTGCCAATTGGGTAAGTGACCAATTTTTAAAAACGTGTCTTAACTCAAATAGTCTACGTACAACTACCGCTTTCCCAGCATCTACTTCTAACACCTTTTGTCCTTTTTTGGCCTTGTAGCCAAAAAGTACGCCACCACCTGCATATCCACCTCGTTCAGCCTTCTTCTTTCTACCTCTACTTAACTTCAATGCAATTTCAAGTCGTTGATATTGGTCTAATAGTTCTAACATGCCATTCACCAAAAAGTCATTTGGATCATGTGTGTAAATACTATAGCTTGATTGTTCAATTGCCTTCACATCTACTTCATGTTTCTTTAGTTCTCGTTGTATCAATACTTTCGCCATATCAGAGCGCCACAATCGTGATGTATTCAACACAACAACATAGCTTACTTGTTTATACGCCATATCCGACAATAACTCTTGTAATCCATCACGTACTTGCCCTTCCGTTGAAACTCGTATGTAACCAAAAACTTTCTTTCCCATCATAAATCCCCTCCCGTTACAGTAATTTGAGTCCCAGTAACGTTTACCCGTTTTTTGCGGATAACGTGTTCATAACGTAAATCCGTTAAAACGTACTTTACGATGACTTCAAAACATAATACAATCCTTTATTTTTTCCTCTACTATCGTCATACACTGTTCACAGCCATTACAATCTATAAAAATTTAACACTTAGCGCACTTATAAAATTATAGTGCTCTTTTAATTTTTCACGTTAAAACACAAAAAAGCACTTGTTGCCTTTCGTAGACAATCAAGCGCTTTAAGTTCATATGTATTTAAGTAACATAAAATTTGTAAGTTTTATTGTAACAGTATGACACCTTTTATATATCGTGACAAGTATTACATTAAAACTTACGAGCTTGTACGAGTTCGTTAGTTTTATGTCCATTCCATGTGTTTATATTCATCATCCAGTAAAATGTCATCTCGCCTAAGCTCGTACTTCGTTTTCTATTCTATCATTGCACACAGTACTCCATGATGGTACAACCATCATGGAGTACTTACTTTCAAACACCATATATTTTTTCTATCCACATCAAAAACAAATTCGTTTTCATTCTCTTTTCTTGTCTACCTATGTATAAAACTTTAACTATTCTTATATGTAAAGTGAAAAATATACTAATAATACTTATAACTTCTATTCATCATAAACAATTAATCTTCTTATAATAAAAATGACCTTATTCAGCTTTAAGCTAAACAAGGTCATTTATCTATATTAAAACTCTTCTTCCCATGCTTCTTTTGCATCCAATAACCTTTGTGATAAAAACTCATAAAAATTCTTTGCTGTATTGTAGTCATCAAGTCCACCTTGTCTATCCCATGCTATTACTGGGCACTCATTGTTTTCCATATTACTAGTGTCTAGACAATAAGCATATTCCCCAATATCTTCAATAACTACTAAATTCTCACTCATTCCTAAACCCCTATAACTCTCTGTTTCAATAACAACAGAAGCTATATTAGACTTAGCCACCCCTAAAATATCAACACCAAATAACCCACCAGAGCCATAATTAGTTAAAAACCACTTATAACTTTCTGGCAATTTTAACTGTAGGGTATCTTGAACATAATCAACTTGTTTTTTATCTACTCCACCAGTAAAGTCATCTGATTCCATATTTATCTTAATAAAATTGGTTAATTCCTCTTTATTCATTCAAAATTCCTCCTTTTATAATTCAGCTTTATCTATTTGTTTAGCTCTCCATCTCCAATATTTCGACCTGAAATTTTCATATTGCTTTTTTAACACAGGGTCGTTTCTAAAGCTTCCACCATTCTCCACTAATCCATGCAATATTTTATAATATTCCTTATGCATACTACCCGGGAGCTCCACCATTGATCCGGGCTCTCTTTGAATTAAATGATGAAGTTCTATAGCAGTTCCATCTTGCCAAATTGGTGCTCTTCCTTTTTTCATCAATTGGAGATTTGTCATACCAGTTTTAGGGTCAATTCTCATATAATCAATATCTAACCTTTGAAAAACCCGTCTGCTAATATCCCTTACTTCTCCATTAACTTTAGTTGTTCCAGTATATTCTACATCCTTATAGTTTTTATATTCTTTACCCTTAGTTCCTTCAACTGTTTTAGCAAATAACATTGTATCCTCAGCATGATTTAAACCAAAACTAGAGCCTAGGCCAATCTCACTTCCACCAGCAAAAGCAAATCTATCTCCCATATTTAATCTATTCGCAACCTGGGACATGCCTTGTGAGAATTTTGAGATATTTGCACCTTTTGCTAGTGTAGTTACTTTACTTATTCCTTTATCACCAATCAGTCCTAATCCTACTTGTGTTAGGGCATAACTAAACCATCTTGTACCACTTTCTAAATCACCATTTATTACATCATTAATAAATGAATCTGACAATACATTATACATGGTACTAAGGGTATCAATAGGGTGCAACGCAGCATCCCCCATGTTTTTCCACGTTTCCCAATCTCCTAAAGCCTTAAAGCCCTCCCATGTATCTTCAACAGCTTGTCCTGCACCATCCCACACGCCACTCAAAAATTTCTCTACGTTGGATTTTTCAGAAGGATTTTCTTCTTTAAGTTTCTCAGCTTCACGAGCTTTATCCTCTGTAATCTTTTGAATAGATGCCGTCCATCCCATATTCAATTCTTGTATACTAAATGTACCGCTTGCGGGACTGAAACCTTTCCCGCCTTGAACTTCCGCAAGACCTTGCGCGACGCTGGCAGCTAGTTGGAGTGCTGTATCGTAGTTACTACTAGAAGTATAATTGAATGCATACAGATGTTCCAACTTTTCTTGAAGCTTTCGTAGCATCGCATAATAAATCTGTAGCATCGCCTGCGCGCCCGGCATGTCTTCACTCATTGCTTCCAACGCTGCTATCGCTTGCTCAAGCTCTCGAATTTGATCTCGTATTTCTTGTTCGATGACATCTGTTGAGGCTACCTGTGATTGAAAGTCATTCGGAAAAGCATCATTTTGACGAATTAATTCTTCACATAAGTAAATAATCCCTTGCGCTAAAGTACGAAAGGTTTGTGCAAAGAATGTTTTTGCACTATCGTAAGTTTGTCCTTGCAAAACAGAATCGAATACAAAAGCGTCAATCGAATTGATGGCTTGTTCCATGCCTTGAATGGTTGCAACGCACAACGCATTCATACTTTGTGATTGAGCTCGCACTTCTCCTAGATACATATTTAAACTCATGACTTCACCTCCTGTGCTAATTTTTGACGTTGATGGTGAAGGTCATTTTCCAGATTACTTAGGTTTTGTTTCTCCTTTAGCAACGCTTCTTTTTGGTCTTCCAATTCGTTTGTAAGCTTTCGCTCGATTTGCCCAGCATCTTGACGCAGATGATGAAAGAATTGTCCTAGTTCTCTATCTTTATGCCAAGTTTCTAATATACGGTTAAACAGACGATAGCTTCGACCTTTCCATTCATAAAAATCTGCTTCCGTTTGTTCTTGTTTTTGAATAGCGCGTTGATTTTGAGATTGTTTGTCGGAGATAGTTATTAAATTACGATTCAATTCATTGATTTTTTGTTCAATTGCTTGACTCATCTTTTCCTCCTACTTTTTTGCGTTTGCATAGGTTACCGTATTAGCGAAAGGATTATTCATTAAAGAAGATTGATTAAAATTTTTATAGAGTTCATTATCCATTCGCTCAAATTCTTTCACTACAGAATGAATGTTATTGATTCCCTGTTGAAAGGCGTCATAAAATTGTTTAGTTAAATGTAAAGCTTGTTGATTTGCTTCTTGTGCTTTGGAGTTAACGGTTAACGTTGTACGTTCCGATTTGGTTACGGATCTATTTGCGGCACTTTGAATCGTATCGGCAGCTGTCCCCATTTGCGTTGCGATTTGTTCTGCCGTTTGAAAATTACTTTGAAATTGTCCCATCGCTTAAATCCTCTCTATCTTTTTCTGTTCAGTCTTTCAGAGTTTGTTCAAAAATCCATGGACTTCTTTATAATTTTACAAACTATGTAAATTATACCATATTAAAAAATGAGGTTTTTATAAAATTCCTAATCTTTTATTTTTCTTTTTTGTACCTCCTCAAGGCACTTAACTGTGTTACATATGGTAGTTTCTCCGTCCTCTACACAGTCTCTCTATTCTAGCCTGTGTCTATCTCCGCGTAATGATAAAACACAAAGGATTGTATTGTCTTCATCTAAAGGTAGGAATTTTATTTCCTGTCACTGAATAAAATAGTGTGCCTAATAGTAATAGAGAGAGATAGAAAAAATCCATTTTCAAAAGGGGTCGAGCAGAAATGGAAAATCAAACAAAGGACATTCAATTGATAAAGGACTTATTTGTGGCGTTGAGCAATGCCTGGAACAAGGGGGACGGAGGCGCTTACGGCGATTGCTTTACAGAAGACGCAGATTATGTGACGTTCATGGGCCAGCATTTAAAAGGGAGAAAGCAGATAGCTGAAGTTCATCAAATGTTGTTTAATGGTCCACTCAAAGGCACAACTTTGGAATCTAGTCTCACTATTGAAGTGCAGCCGCGCTTTATAACATCCAATGTAGCCATTGTTCACGGGATTGGAGAAGTGAAATTGCCTAATTCTGCGGAGGACCCTAATGAACGGGGATCAATCAATACGAATATGGTAATCAAACAAAACGATGAATGGAAAATAACTGCGTTCCATAATTGCCGCATCCAGCAAATACATGGTGGTCGAAATTAATTCAGATACGAAGATTTGACGCTTACATCTCCGCCAAACGCTTCGACAATAGATAAATACCACATTGCGCAGTTTTAGAGGCTGGATAAACTTTAAAGAGTTTTTAAGAAGATGAAATTAGAATACTACTAACTGAGGTTTTACATTACGGAGAAAGATTAGCGAATTGAACTACCCCCACCTACCGCTTCGCGCTTGAGGTGGGGGTCTTCTCACCAGATATGATAAATTAAAATCAACAAAAAAGAAAACCGCCCTTGTAGGCGGTTTTACTTTACGCTTATATGTTTACTTTCTTTAACTCCATTGCCATGTCATTTGACACCTCATGTTTCATTTTTTCTCATTACAATCCATGTCTATCACAATTCGTCAATTCTTACACAAGACATACCTCGGCTTGATACTTCTTTAAAGACATCTTTTAATGCATCAATGGTATTCATAGGAGCATCTTCATCCGCTCCAAAGGTTTTTCCGCAATCATGCAAGAGGATGACATCCCCATTTTTGATATCCCGTAATAGTCTTGTTTTAATTTTTCCACTGCCGCCTTTACTGCTCCAATCCTCTGCCATTACCGACCATAGGATGATCTTATACTTTTTCATTAGAAAAAAATCGAATACATTTAATAATCCCCATGGCGGACGGTAATAGACGGGGCGTTCCCCAGTAATGTTTTCAATGATGGAAGCACTCTTTCTTAAATGCCCCCTTATCGTCCAAGGGGCCATAATCCAGTTGGACTTGTGCACGTAATTATGCATTCCTATTAAATGCCCCTCTGCTTGTATTCTTTCAATTAACTCAGGGTATTGTTCCGCTTTCGAACCAACGACAAAAAATGTCGCTTTTATATTATTTACTTTTAACAAGTCCAATAGCTGCGGAGTATAAATAGGATTGGGACCGTCATCAAAAGTAAAAGCAATTTTTGCAGAAGAATCTTTCCTTTTTACTACCCCGATACCAAAACCGGTAGTAAGAATATATGGAACAAGCCAGTATAATACTAATAAGAGCAACACCAATAAAATAACCTTGACCATTTCCTACACGATCCCCTTTCTATCATTTTTGTTCTTGCAGTGTTTCATTTTAGAAGTGCTCAATAAGAGCCTTAATCCATTTTTCTTCGTAAGACAATACTTAAGAGAAAAGACAAGATAAAAAGTCCGCCGCCAAGTATAAAAGGAATGAATCTTCCATAACGCACCCCTGCAAATAGGCTGCTTACCGAGATGGTATAAGGCAATATCCCTAAGGCGGTCGTCCATATAAAAGCCCTTCTGTTTACGCCCAATATACCTGCCGTATAGTTGACGAAATGATAAGGAACTAACGGCACAAAACGCAGAATCAAAAGCCCCGTAACTCCTTGTTTTTGTAGCCAACGATCTATTTTTACCAAGTAAGGTTTAGCCAATGATTCAACGATTGGACGAGCGAACCAATTAGATAGATGATACGCAAGGACTGCCCCTAAGATTCCGCCAATCCATGAATAGAATCCACCTGCAACTGCACCGTATATTTCGATAAGAAAAAGAGAAACAAATTCGCCAGGCACAGGTATTACATTGACAACCGTTTGAATCATAATACCTAATAATATCCCGAAAACACCGAGATGACGAATGGATTCAAGCCATGCTTTTGCCGATCCTGTATGAAGAAAATATAAATATATTCCGGTAAGAAGTAAGAAAATAATCAAACTTCCAATAGATAAAGAGCGAGCTGCTGGTTTCTTGAACTTGTTTGACGCAAACATTAAAATTCCCATATTTCACCTTATTAACTATGAACCAAATGAGTACATGAGGTCATGTGCATTGTACTTGTTTTCTTTTGTATGAATAATTACTTCTGCTGATGCAAACGCAGATTCTTTAGGATGAAATTGTTTCGAATTCTCCCTCATCTGTTGAAGTCGTTCTACATTGCTCAATAATTTGGATAAACGATCGGTTAAGTCCTGATCCGTGTTTGCTTGAATCGCCACGCCTGAACGAACTAAAAATTTAGCGTTATCCTGTTCTTGACCAGGAATAGGTTTATAAAGAAGTATAGGCAATTCCATCGCAATCGCCTCAAAAGTAGTGACTCCTCCTGGTTTTGTAATCATTAGATCGGAAATAGCCATTAACTCATGAACGTAATTGATATAACCAGTGAGATGGATGTGATGTTTGGAATCCTTTAACTTTTCCTTTAATTGCATACGGAGTTTTTCATTATGTCCACAAACAATGATTAATTGAATAGGCTGAGATAACGTATCAAACTCCTGAAAGGTGGAACTTCCATCACCAATCATGCCATACCCGCCCCCCATTACTAACACTGTAGGAATATGGGGATTTAAACCATATTTCTTGAAAATTTCCTCTCGTTCAAAGGACTGAGAAAATTGCTGTCGAATAGGAATCCCTGTATGAGCAATCCGATTCTCTTTAACGCCTAAGTTAATGAGAGAATCGCGGACAATACTTGATCCGACAATATATTGATCCGTAAACGGATAAATCCAGCAACTATGATCTGTATGATCAGTAATGGTCGTTACAGTAGGAATATCAGTTAAACCATAGGATTTCAACTTTGACATCACAGCTGCTGCCAAAGGAAACGTACTAACTACGACAGTCGGCTGCACTTCTTCAAGCAATTTTTGCAATCGTTCAAAACCTGTAGAGAAAATCGTCTTTATCAAATTGGATAAAGGGTTCACTCTCCGTGTTTTTTGATAAATATACCCATACACCTGAGGGAATTTTTTTACTCCTTCAAGGAAAAGGAAACGACTTACATGATTAGAATAGGGATGGACCCATTCCATAAAATCAAAAATCACCGGTTCTAATGTCGGAAATCGAATTTGTATCGCTTCCTGTAGAGCTTGGGCTACTTGAATATGACCATCCCCGTAATTTCCGGTAAGGATTAAAATTTTTTCTTTATTTACTACCTTCATTGATCTCTGCTCCTTTAAAGTGTTAATGTGATTTTTATCTATGAGGTTCAAGTGCCCCACATAATCTTCATCTCAACACTAATGGCCAAACTGAAAAAGACTTCTTGGCAACATGTTTTACTGTACGGTTTGGTAATAACAATCATCTATACACAAGCCCTACCATTTTAAATAAACATTCAACCAATAAAATGACGGCTATAATATCCATAATGACATGTTGTTTTATAAATAAAAACCATCTAATCTAACAATTAGATGGCTTTTTCTATACATAATATTCTTATGTTACTTTTAATAGTATCGTTCTTTCTTCAAATTCTTTTTTTATATCTTTCCTTTCACATTTTTAGACAAAGAATCTACTGATATTAAATAAAAAGATTTTTAATTTTAGAAATTTAAAAAACAAAAGTACATTCTCATTTGTACCCTGTCCTGAATAACGAGAAATCACCTACTATTCAGGGGTCACATCTTAGTTACAACTAGTGATACCTTACGTTACAGGGAAAATAAGTTAAATAAATGAAAAGGATGATTTTTTTAAAAGGAATTGGAAAATTATGTTAGAATAATATAAAATTTTCAATAGCGAAATAATAGGATTAAATAAAAAGAATATACAAACAACAGAGAACAAAGAGTGCATCTTTATTTTATATTCTATTAAAAGGTGTATTTTTTGTACCGACATTTTTAGGCATGAAATGTCGGTTATTATGATCTGTTATGTATTAAAGTGAATATTTGAAAGGGAGTAAACTTATGGATTGGCTAGAAAGAATGAATAATGCATTGGATTACATTGAGAATCGTTTGGATGAAGACATAGATTACAAGGAGATTGCAAAGGCAGCTAATTGCTCTGAGTTTCATTTCTCAAGAATGTTTTCTTCAATTTCAGGTGTGTCGCTTTCAGAATATATTAGACGAAGACGATTAACGCTTGCAGCATTTGAAATTCAAAAAAGTGATATTCGAATCATCGATGTGGCGGTTAAATACGGTTATATTTCTTCCGATGCTTTCTCACGTGCTTTTAAAAAAATGCATGGAATAACCCCTTCCACTGCTCGTAATAAAGGAGTACAGTTAAAAGCCTTTCCGAAAATTTCCTTTCAAATTTCTATAAAAGGTGGTACCGAGATGGACTACAGAATTGAAAACCTCGATTTTGAGCTAAGAATTGTAGGAAAGAGTAAGCCCGTAAAAACAAGCAGTGCATTTAAAAAAATCCCTACACTTTGGAACACTGCGAAAAAAGATGGATTTATGCAAGAATTAATAGATATGTCATGGGAAAATCCCAAATGCACACTTGAAAGTCTTTTGGGGGTTTGTGGAAAAGAAGCTGCCATAACAGAGGAAGAATTTTCCTACTTTATGGGTGTAAGATACGATGGGGAAGCACCAGCTGATATGGAAACACTCATTATTCCTGCAAGTACATGGGCAGTTTTCCCGAACATAGTGGATGCATGGAAACGTTTATACTCTGAGTGGGTCCCAACCTCTGAGTATGAACTTGCAAATTTACCATGTATAGAATGTTATTACGGTCCGAAACATAAACCAAGACATGAACTCTGGGTCCCTGTTATACCGAAATAAAAAAGAAGCTGTTTATGGAATAACGAAAAAACCAATTTTCAATTTAAATGCTTAGGAATTCGAGTTTTCTATATTGTGATTTTGTTAAAGTTGTAAATCTGCATTTTGCTAATGCTACTTTCATAAAAAGTCAGATATAATGTACCAACTAATAAAAAGGGGAATTTTGTTTTGAAAAAGAAAAAATACTTTCAGCATTACTTTCTTTAGGTTTAACATTTCGTGTCGGAATTACTACATTAGTACTTCCTAATAGGGGTACCGCCACATGCCCATCAAGCTAAGAATTCATAATTACCCCAAAACAAAGATTTTACACAAATTGCTCAATTTTATCATTTTGGGGTAGTTTATTTTGGTTAGGTTGATGGCGATGGGGCGCTACCCCTTTAAAGATTAATTGCAATTGTTTTGAGTTTTTTGCACTAGAACCATATTCTCAATATACTGATCGAGTTCATCATGGGAATCTATTTGATGCTTCTTTCCACGATTTTTCATATAGTAGAAAAAATAGCATAAAGCAATGAATGGTACTCCGCTATACAGGGCAATTCGTTGGCTTGGATCGAAAGCAAGACCTACACAAGAAGCGAAACATAAAACAAAAGCAGCGATGGGCACGAAAGGATAAAGTGGTGTACGAAATTTCAAATTTCTAATATTCCCACCCACTTCAAGAAATCGCTTACGAAACATATACTGCGATAAAGCAATTCCCATCCATACTATAACCACTGCAAATCCTGATATAGCCACAAGCACTACATAAACTGTATCAGGTGCAACTACACTAGAGAATAATGACAAGCAGGCTACTGCCATACTTACAATTAAAGCATTAAGCGGCACTCCTTTTGACGTTACCTTTCCTAAGAGAGGGCTTATTGTTTTTTCGTTTGAAAGAGACCATAACATACGGGTAGATGCATAGAGACCGGAATTGGCTACTGACAGTAAAGCTGTAAGAATAACAAAGTTCATAATATCAGCAGCATAAGGAATCCCTATATTATCAAAAACCATAACGAACGGACTTTCAATGACTCCCGCTTTTTTCCACGAGATTAATCCAGATAATACAAATATAGCACCAATAAAGAAAAAAACTGTTCGCCAAATTACGTTTCTAATAGATCGCGGAATGTCTTTTTCCGGATTTTCACTTTCTCCAGCGGTAATACCAATGAGTTCTGTTCCTGAAAAGGCAAAGTTCACGGAAATCATAGCCATAAAAACTGGAAGCAGCCCATTAGGAAAAAGACCTCCTTCACCGGTAAAATTAGAAAGCATCGGGGCAGATGCATTGCCGTTCATAGGAATGAAGCCAAACATCGCAGATCCCCCCAATACGATAAATAAAATAATGGTGATTACTTTAATGCCAGCAAACCAAAATTCTGTTTCAGCAAAAAATTTCACTGAAAAGGCGTTTAGTAGAAAAAGTGTAATCGCAAAGATGAAACTCCATATCCAAACGGAAGTTTCAGGGAACCATCTCTTCATCAATAGACCGGATGCGGTAAATTCCGAACCTACCGTAACCACCCAGGTAAGCCAGTACATCACACCAATGGTGAATCCGGTAGCAGGACCGATATACTTTGTAGCATATGTTTGAAATGAACCGGTTATCGGCATAGCTACAGTTAATTCACCAAGGCATAGCATGACAAGATACATAATCAGTGCGCCAACCAAATAAGCGAGAATCGTCCCCCCCGGTCCAGCTTGATTAATCGTATAGCCTGTGCTTAGAAAAAGACCCGTTCCAATTACCCCACCTAGCGAAATCATGAACAAATGTCTGCTTTTCATGGAACGCTTTAACTGATTTTGATCGGTATTATTTGCGTCTAGCATCCAGTCTCCTCCTTTTTGTATAAGTAATACGGCTCCTAGTAAAATCTTTTCTATTTACTCTTTATAAGGGATCCATCATCTGGTCAGTACCGATGACCTGGAACGCTACCTGGTTAATCATCTCCGCCATAACCGAGTTGACTGGCATATAGGAAATCTTTTTCAATTCGATATGACATCTACTGTCTCCTAAGATTTACACTTAGTTACCTGCGATTATATTAAGTAACTCACTCATTGCTATATGCTTCTTGGAGTAGATAATAACATATAACAATTGGGTATTTTTACAGAATAATCAGACTATTATCCGTGAAGATCGACCTATACAGGTCGATTCTTATAAAGCTATCATTGTCACCATTAAATTGTCTTATTATCTTTTAGATGACATTTGTTTTGTAAGATGACTAATTCCTTCGCATTTTACTTCTTCTCGTTTCATCGGAATATTCATTACAATATTAGCAAGAATGGTAGCTTTATACTGAGCATCATACCCCTCGACATCGCTAGTAGGATCTACCTCTGCATAACCCAGAGTTTGTGCCTCAGCCAATGCTTCCTTATAGCTCAAGCCTTCTTCCATTTTGGTTAGAATATAATTAGTCGTTCCATTTAAAATCCCACGTATTTCAGAAATATTATTTCCTGCCAATGAAACAATGGGCATTCTTAATGCAGGTGTTCCACTCATCACTGTTCCTTCAAAGCCCCATCGAACATCATTCTTTTTGGCTAACTCCGCTCGCTCTTGGTAAGCTAAAGAAACGGGACCTTTATTACTCATTACTACGTTTTTTTTGCTTTCAAATGCTGCCTTACAATGATCGATAGCAGGTTGTCCGGTTTTTACATCTGTGAAAGTAATCTCTACAACGGTGTCCGCATTACTCTTACGTATTGTCTGAAAGCTATCCCATCCTCTTACCAAACCAGAGGTTTCAGGATAACTATCTAGCGTTCCCGTTTCCTTTACAGCTTGTAATGCTTGAGAAATATCCAAACCTTCAGGATGATAAAGAGAACCCTTCATGACATCGGAAATAGCAACAATTTTAGCATCAAGGCCAAGTCCGCTACGTAACAATTCACCTTTTTCTTCTAAAATTTCTGCCAACCCTTGACCAACTACACCAAATCCAAGCAACGCAATTTTATGTGTTATGCCTTAATGCCTCTCCCCTTATTAATATTTTTTATTTGGAGCTCCTGGTAACTGGTAGTTGTGACTCCAAATATGCAAAGGCTTGTTCTAAATCAGAAATAAGATCTTCCGTATCTTCAATTCCTACTGAGATACGAACCAAACCCTCCGGAATACCAAGAGCTTTACGTTCTTCGAGGGTACATTCGACATGACTAGTCGTTCTTGCAGGTCCGTATATAGTTTCAACAGCCCCAAGGTTTCCAGCTTTGTTTGCATATTGTAGTTTTGGCAATAAAATTTTTATGGCTTCCATTTCATCTTTTAATACAAAACTTAATACTCCGCCGAACCCCCTCATTTGTTTCTTTGCAATATCGTGATGTGGATGTGTTTCTAATCCAGGATAATAAACCGCTTCTACAAGCTTTTGCTTTTGCAAATACTTTGCGATTTCCATTGCACTCTTTTCTTGCTGCCGTACACGAAGTTTTAACGTTTTCATCCCTCTTAAAATAAGATAGGCTGACCACGGATCCATCGTCGCTCCATTGATTTCGCGATAATGATAGACTTTTTGCATCAGCTCTTTGGATCCGCACACTACACCACCTAACGCATCGGCATGTCCGCTTAAGAACTTAGTGGCGCTATGAATTACAATGTCAACTCCTAATTGAAGCGGATTCTGATTAATAGGAGTAGCAAAGGTACTGTCTACAATAACCAATGCACCCACAGATTTTCCAGCTCTCGCCATTCTCTCAATATCAGTAATTTTCATGGTAGGATTGGTAGGAGACTCCAAATATAAAACCTTACACCCTTTGGTCACTTCAGCTTCAATTTCTTCATGATTTCCTGTGTTGCATAACGTCACCTCTATATCGAGATTCGGCAAGAATTCAGTAAAGATTTTATTGGTTCCCCCATATGTATCTTTAACTGATATAACCCGGTCCCCTGGTCTTAAAAATGTATGCAGTGTACTGCTAATGGCAGCCATTCCGGATGAGAAACCAATAGCTGCCTCAGCTCCTTCAAGGATTCTTACTTTTTCTTCTAAAGCTTGAATAGTTGGGTTCATCATACGGTTGTAAATATATCCAGGTCTATTTCCCATAGCAACCTCATGCCACTCATCTACGTCATCGTAATTGTAGGCTACACTAAGCACCACTGGAACTTGAGTTGCATTGTAAGCAAGTGATTCTTTTTCTCCCGCCCATACAGCTTTTGTACCGTCTTTTACAGCTTTAAATTTTTGCTCACTCATATATCTCTCACCTCTAAATTTTTATAACTTTGCTAACTATATCCTTTTATTATCCAAGTTCAACCAGATATATAATATATTATATATTGTATATTTTTTATTAAAAACTCCCCCCTTTGTCTTATATTTGTTACCACTTCTCCTTTTATTTGCTTAAATTTACTCTTTCTTAATTTTTCTAGTCTTAAGTTAATTGATAAGAATAAATAGTAAATCAGCATGAGTTAATTATACTAGATATACAATATATTTTATTTTGTATATTGTATATTATTCGGAATAATCAGAAAAATTATTTGTACTACGAATTATACAATGGCCTTATCGCTTTTTCAATGTGTGATTACTCTAATTTTAAAAATATTTTCAGATTGAAAGTGTTTAGTTTTTAATAATATCAAACATGCTCTATATATTTGGACGTCTTAAAACAAGAACCAACAACGCTCCGCCTCTTCCTCATTTCTTCAATCCATTTAAAATATGGAGCTCTACGCGTCGATTCGCTATATATTAGAATTAGAGACTATAGGGATGGATGTAATAGTGAGTTAATATATTGCAATATAGTGGAGATATTGAAGAGTTTATAAGCTGGTGCTAATGTAAAAATGTAAGAACTTCTGCTTTTATATTATATATTGTATAATATATAATATTATCTTTTAACTTAGGGGGGAAGAACTATCAAAAACAGATACCACTCACTAAAAGATCATGTATATGATTATATAGCAAAAAGAATTCAGAATGGAACATTGCTTCCTAACCATAAGATAAATGAAGCAGCACTATGTGAGAAATTAGAAGTAAGCAGAACTCCTGTAAGGGAAGCTTTAATACAACTAGCTTCAGAAAATTTACTTGAATACCTTCCCCGAAAGGGATTTATCGTTAAAGAGCTTGATACCAAGAAGAAGCTTGATGTTTTTCAAATTGTTGGTGTATTGGATGCCCTAGCCGCCTCATTATCTGTAGAACATATCACAGAGGATGATATTGAACTAATGGAAAAGTTGGCTAAGCAAATTGACCTTTCAATTTCACAAAAACACTATTCAGACTATCAAAAATACCAAAACCAATTCCATAAAGTATATATTGATAAATGTAATAACAATACGTTAATTGAACTCCTTGCTTCTTTACAAAACAGTTTTGTTAGACAAATTTATTTAAGTAAAGATGAAGAAAAACTTTTCGCTGTATTAGAGCAAATGAATGAAGATCATAAACAAATTATCAATTACTTAAAAAAGAGAGACAGAGAGAATTTAGAGCGACTTATTAAAAATGAGCATTGGAAAATAACTCATATAGATATGATATAGGAGGTTCTGGCGCAAAAATCATTTGATAGGAAATAAACCGGTTCTGGTGCAAAGATGATTTCAAAAAAACATAGGACATGAATTTCCTATTAACTTACGGATTATGCTGCAATGCCAAACAGTTTATCAATGAATTCTTTTCGATTTTGGACAGACTTCACCCCTTGGTGAACTTGCCCTTTTTTCATCATATGCATGGCTTCAATGCCACGTACTATTGAAGTAGCAGTTTCATACGTTTTGAATCCCAGCATAGAGCGTACTCTTTTCTTAATGAAACGATGATCTTGTTCTACGATATTATTGAGATATTTCACTTGTCTCATTTGGATGCCTTCAGGCATCTCTTGCTCGTCTTTTAACTGTTGAATGGCTACAGGATATGCTGGATTTTTATCGACCGTTATGACACGAGGCTTAGAAACATGAAAAGACCGCAAAGCTTTCTTGAAGAAGCACTTTGCAGCCTTTTGGTCTCTTGTTTTGCTTAGGCAAAAGTCAATGGTGTTTCCTTCGGAATCCACTGCGCGATATAAATACATCCATTGACCTTTTACTTTGATATACGTTTCATCCACTCTCCATGAATCATTTGTACGTTTTAGATGACGACGAAGTCGCTTGTCTAATTCAGGACTATACTGATGAACCCAACGCATAATGGTCGTATGAGCCATCGATAATCCTCGTTCCTCCATTATTTCCACAAGGTTACGAAAGCTCAAGTTGTACCGTAGGTACCATCTGACAGTAAGAAGAATAATATCGGGTTAATAATGTTTCCACTTGAATAAATTTTGCTTTTCCATACTGATCACGCTCCTTTTTAGAGTACTAGTATCAGTATGTCCAAGTTTACTAGATTTCTTGCACCAGAACCCCTTTTATTAATAAAAGGGATAGTAATGTCAATGTCACTTTAGGCAGCAATTTTCATAGCCATATTTGCAGGAATAATTGCCGCTAACTACCTCCACCTATCTGCTTCGCGCTCGAGGTGAGGATCTTCTCGCCAGATATGATAAAAAAACTTTGCGAACGTTTTCGCAAAGCTTCCATAATTACGTACACTATAATAGTAATTTTCGTACTTCCTCTGTACTTAGACCAGTGAATTTTGCAATATCTTCTAAAGGCATTCCATTTTTATGCATACCACGAATTAATTGTGCACGCTCAGCTAATTTACCTTCTTCATGAGCATGAGCTATTTTAGCTTGTTCATCTAGAAGTACTTTTTCACGTGCCTCATAAGCTGTTCGAAAAGAAGAATCATGGCTCATATTTTCCCATTTATTGATTGCCTTTTGTAAAATTGGATCTTGATTCATCGCAATCTCCTCCAATGTTTGAGTTAAATGTTCATCTTCATGGGCTGGTAACAATAACATTCATCGAACAAATACATTTTCCCACGGGTTTACCTTTTCTTCACGCCACTGTTTAATCAATTTCGGTATCTCTACAAAATGGATTTCAATATCGTCACTTAATACTTGTCGCGACTTTGTATTCCACAATTGTCCGATAGTATGAAATGCATCATCATGAGAAAATAAAGTAAAATCTAATAAGTTAATGGTAATGGTTTTTCGAAGAGAACGATACGGCATCCCTTCTTGCATTTGGGACGTATAGAGTTTACTCCAGTAATATAAAGAACGTTTAACCATATCATGTGTATTCCTAAGCTGGATTTCAATATTTACTTGTGTTCCATTGTCAAGTGTCGCTAATAAATCTAAAATTGATAATTTATCATCTTCATATGATTTGTGAAGATGCGAATCTTCTAATTGTAGTGACACGATTGGTACCTCTAACGATTCAACTAAAACTGCATTTAAAAAACCAATTAAGATTTCTTCATTCCCCTTTGTTCCAAATAACTGTTTAAAAGCAAAATCAATTCGTAAATTTACTAATTTAGTGGACATGGGCTTCCTCTCCCTGTCTATATCATTTCTTTTTCTCATTGTACCTAAAAACAACCAGGACATGCAAACGAACCCTCATCCTATTCTACATATATAATTGAATAATTAGCTTTGAAAACCCCTAATCCTCCAAAACCTCCGAACAAAGCAATTAGACTTCCCCACGTAGTTATAACATTTTAGGATTAGTGAAAAATAGAATCGCTGCAATCATTCATAATCAAAATACAAGTACTATCATACTTTCACCCCATTATTCGAGTTCGAATAAAATCGATAGCATCTTGGGCAATTTTCTTACGATTAAGTACAATTCCTGAATGACCACAATTATATACATACCGTCTAGGTCTTCCCCACGATCCCCATAAATGACTTGTATCTTCAATACGAACGTATTGGTCATGTTTTGCTGAAATTAGTAAAATATTATCTTTATTCATCATAAGAATAGCTTGGCTAGGATCTATTATCTTCCAATATTCAACTAAATATTTATAAGTGACTCCATTATCTTGTAAATCAGCTTTGATGTATTTACCAGGATTCGTCTTCCATATTGAATAAGTAGGAAAGAACTCATCTTGTTTAAAGGAATGAGTGTCTTTTTTCTGTAAATAAAAAATGATGTACACCTATAAATCAATTGGCCTTTCTAAATAATAGAACGCGCATACATATCACTTTGCTAGTTGTTCTTACAAATAAAAGGGGCTCTGGTGCAAAGAAAAAAGCATTATCACAAGCATGTCTCGGAAAAGAAACTGCCATGATAATGCCGTGATGGAAAGCTTCTTCGGACATTTGAAAAGCGAAACTTTCTACTCACAAAATCTAACCAAAGTATTCAACACAACTGTGCGAAAAACTGTATTAGAATACATCCATTACTACAATTGTGTGCGAATTCAGGAAAAATCAAACTACCTATCCCCTAAGGAATATAAGGAACAGGTAGTTTAGGGGTTTTGATGCGTGTCCCATTTTCAGGGTTCACTTCACTAAATGGCAGAGCTTTTTGTCTATCCTAATAAGATAATCAAGCCACTTTTACGAACATAACCTCTTTAAGTGTTAATTACCGCATATCTTGTTCTGTTCGCTGAAAAAAAAATTACGTACTTCATTAACAGTCAAGCCCATTCTCTTGGCATCGAGAATTAATTCTTGCCATTCTAGGTCAATAAAATCTGTTTCCTGCTCTTGATCTTTAACTTTTTTTTCAACCTGATTTTCCATCTAATCCCCCGTTTGCACCGGTAGCCCAGCCATCATAATGAAAATATCATGTTTATCACCTTAGATCTGGAGCTTTGCGTCCTTATCTTTCGATAAGTTTGCCTTTATCGATCATATACCTCCTGTTTATCTTTACATAACCACTTGTTGATATTATATAAAGAACCTAAACTTATGCACAATAGAAAATAGAAAAAAAAACCTATTTTTCCTGTTTTAAGCAATTTTACAAAAATACTTAAACGGATGTAGAAAATACTTATTATTTGTTTTCTTTTTCAGTTTTTTTTAACTCCAAAAACGCTTTAAATTCTTCTTTCGAAATACCAGCCTTCTGTAATTCCTCAAGTAACAAAATCCAATCCTTATCCAATTTTATGTTCTTCACCTGTATCCTCCGGAAATTTTAATTCATATCATAAGATATTTTACCAGATTAACATCCCTACAATATAGAAATATAGGTTCTGTTGAAAAGGCGGAGTCTCTTTGAAGACTTCGCCTTTGTTTATATAGGGCATGATTGGTTTCAATACCTTTAATTGTACGTGAAGCATGACGAAGATTTTGAAATCCTGCTGATTTGACAAAACGTCTCTTTACATACCTATGATTCTATTCAATAAGATTGTTTAAATGTTTGATTATACAATGGATTGTAGTTTGATAAAATCTTTGTTTTCTTACTTTGTTACATGCACAAAGTAATGCCGGCGCTTTATCTGTAGTGAGAACCGTTTGTTCTCCAAAATGTTTTACTAATCTTTTCATGAAGGCATAGGCAGCCTGATGATCCCGTTTTTTACGAAGTTGAATATCCAATGTATGCCCATCTTTATCAATTGCACGATAGAGATAACGCCATTCTCTAGGATCACCTCTTGTACACGCATAACTCTTCACCCCCTAAAACCTTTTTGCGCTCGGTCTGCCGACCTCGCTACGCCTCCCGCTGTGGGCTATGTCCCCTAACTCATAAACAAACATACATGCTCTTATCATTATATACATGATGGACTATCTTTTTGATGTCTGATTATGGAGTATATCATGTAAGAAAAAAGAGGATATACGCCCTATATTGGACATGGTATCCTCTTCTAATTGTAGTATGTTTAAAATGCTTATTGCGTGATTTGGTTCTATTGCTACACAGACCCCAGCTATATTTATATCCTGCATAGTTCAGATAAAACGACCTTTTCATAATCATTTATTTTAACTCTAGTAATCTTTATATCCCACATAGTTCAGATAAAACGTCTTTTTGTTAAACCGAAAAACAATTTAGATGGTTCTGGTGCAAATACTTAAGAAAGATATAAAGAGACAAAAAGTTTCCTAGTGGAATCTAGTCTTAAGCAGCAATTCCAAATAGTTGATGGATGTGGGGTGGTACCATTAAAATTATATATGTATATATACTACTTTAAAGTTTCGTGAAATATACTTGTATTAAATTTATGTTCTATATAGATTTGATGCCATACCATAAATGATAAAACTGTCCAAATTTTACGGCTGTAATCTCCTTTTCCAATACAGTGTGCTTCGAGCAATTTCAAAACGTATTGCTTATTAATTAAATGATCTGTCTGACTTTCTGTGATAATAGTTACAGCCCAATCATACATTTCATTCTTTAGCCAATGACGAATTGGTACAGGAAAACCTAGTTTTTTACGTTTTAGCACATGATTCGGAACAATGCCTTTTACTGCTTTTCGTAGAAGAAATTTTGTTGTTCCATTTACAATTTTTAAATCATCTGGGATCTTTGATGCAACATCGAACACTTCCTTATCTAAAAATGGAACGCGAAGTTCTAAGGAGTGCGCCAATGTCATTCTATCTGCCTTTACAAGTATATCACCACGCAACCAGGTAAACATATCAATATATTGCATCTTACTTACATCATTATAGGAACGTATTTCATTGTACAAAGGTTTGGTAATGTCCATGTAGTTTACAGCATTACTGTAGTTTTGCATGAGCTCTACTTTTTCACTTTCTCTGAAAATTTTTGCATTTCCATAGTAACGCTCTTCGATGGGCATACAGCCACGTTCAATAAAGCTTTTTCCTTTGAAATCTGTTTGTAATGCACCACTCAACGCTTTTAGAGCGCGTTTTCCTGATGATGGAATGTACTGAAATAACTTTAATGAATTCGGTTCACGATAAATATTATAACCACCGAATAATTCATCAGCCCCTTCACCAGATAAAACCACTTTGACATGCTTACGTGCTTCTTTTGCTACAAAATATAACGGAACAGCGGCTGGATCCGCCAATGGATCGTCCATATGCCACATAATTTTGGGAAATTCATTCATAAATTCTTCTGGTGTT
This sequence comes from Bacillus sp. S2(2024), assembly GCF_050474045.1. NCBI lineage: Bacteria > Bacillati > Bacillota > Bacilli > Caryophanales > Bacillaceae > Bacillus > Bacillus sp. S2(2024). The sequence continues at coordinate 553,912 of NZ_JBFLUS010000003.1, read as the reverse complement.
ACAAGAACGCTATAATTTCTCACATTGAGTTTGTCTGCTGTTTCCTTTGCTATATCAATTTCACTAAAACCTTCATGTTCAAAACCTACAGAGAATGTCAATAAATTAGGATTAAACTCTTTTGCAATAGATACAACGATTGAGGAATCGATCCCCCCAGATAAAAAGGATCCAACAGGAACATCGCTTCGCATATGCAATTTTACAGAATCATATAATACATCACGAATATTTTTAATATGATCCTCTTTTACTACATTAGAAGCATTAAAATATGGCTTCCAGTAGCGATAGAAGGAAATTTCTTTCTCAGGTTCTTTAACAAAATAGTGTCCTGGTTCTAGCTTATTAATCGCTTTATTTAAGGATTGTGGTTCTGGTGCATATTGATAAGTAAAATAATGATGTAGAGATGAAATATTTATACCTTTATCTCTCAATGCATAGAGAATGCTTTTCTTTTCAGATGCAAAATAAATCATCTCTTCTTCTTGTGCAATAAACAATGGTTTAATACCAAAATGATCACGTGCACCGAATAAGCGCTTTTCTTCACGATCCCAAATTACAAATGCAAACATGCCACGCAAGTAATCTACACACTTTTCCTTCATTTTTGCATATAAAGCGATTAGTACTTCTGTATCTGATTGTGTTGAAAATGTAGCACCTTTTTCAACAAGCATATTTCGAAGTTCTACATAGTTATAAATTTCGCCATTAAAAATAATTACATATCGCTCATTTTCATATGTCAATGGCTGATGACCAGCCTTTAAGTCAATAATACTCAAGCGACGGAAACCAAATTGTACATGTTCATCACGGAAATAGCCTTCATCATCTGGACCACGGTGAAGAATAATTGAATTCATCATCTCAAACTGTACAATATCCTCAGTTGAAAATTCCCTAGGTCTATCATATAAGCAACCTACAAAGCCACACATACTGTTACCTTCTCTCTAAAAAATTCCTTTTACAAAATATCACCTTAGATATGAACAAAGATAAAGTAATCCTTACCATGAATTTTGAGTAAAGCAAGGACATTCGTTCTTTTATAACATATTCAAGGCACTATTTTGATTTATATAGTTTGTTAGCACTAACTCTACAAATTCAACCATCTTTAACGTGTTAATTGAGTTTATCCAGCAACCGAAATAGCTAGTTGATCTAAAGCATGAATGAGTACTTTTGCTGTTTCAATATTAGTAGCAAGCGGTACTTTATATACATCACATAATCTCATCAGGGCTGATACATCCGGTTCATGTGGATGTGCAGTTAATGGATCTCTTAAAAAAATAACAAAATCAATTAATTTTTTTGTTATTAATGCACCGATTTCTTGATCGCCACCATATGGACCAGACTGAAGGCATTTGACTGTTAAATCAGTAGCTTCATTTATTTTCTTCCCTGTTGTTCCAGTTGCCAACAAGTAATGTCCCTCTAAGATTGATTTATATTTTTTCACAAGTTGAATCATTTCGTTCTTTTGATTATCGTGAGCAATTAGTGCTATTTGCATATAGCAAGCCTCCCAATGTTTTGGATATACCCTAATATATTTGCCAATTCCATCATTTTACTTAGCTAATCTTTTCACCTAGATATAAAAAGTTGATATTAAATAATATTGGATTTCCTGAAACATAATTTTTATTCCAAACACTCAACTTATAAACAATACAAGGGTCTTACAAGTACACCCCACTAATTTTTTCACAACAAGACATATTTGCTAGTTTAAAATATAAATAACTTTACAAACGTTTTTATATTTTAAACTAGCGTAGTCAGATTGATTAACGATAAATTATTTCATGTCTTTTCCATAATCATATATATTTATGATACATTTGGAGATATTAATCCTATTATTTTCATATCCTAATATAAATAATTCTTATTTCCTCTCAAGCACATATGTGTGCAATATAGAAATCGTTCATCCCTCTTTAAAACATGAATACTCATAATATTATTAATATTAATCGCGTATTATTTCGCAGTCTCTTTTGTTGAGGTACGGCACCGATTACTTCTTTTTTGAGCCACTCATCAATTCTTATAGTTTTCGAGACATTTTACCATACCGAATACAAAAAACTATAAAGAGATTATAAGGTACATTTTTCTTTAGTGGCTCCAAAAGTAAGGAATCGTTTCCATATACCTCATTGATTCACTTAACTGCCTTATATTAACATATTTTCATTTAAATGTATAACGATTAATTAATACCTTGCAAAAGAAAAAACATAATCCTTCATCTAAATAATCCTTAGACTGTAAGTTTCTAAGTCTGTATATCTGTGCAGATTGCTCAAAATCAAGTATGAAAATTAGATTAGTGCTTTAATTAAGCTTTCTCCAAATTCTTTCGCACCATCCGGACCATCACTGGTTATAATGTCATTATGGACAATAACATGTTTTGCAATATATTCTACATTATTATCTTTCAATGCATTAATCATCACATCTACTGGATAACATGTTGCTTGTCGTCCGGAAAGCAAACCAGTTTGAGCTATTACAACAGATCCGGCACAAATTCCTGTTAAAAGAACTTTCTGCTCATAAGCTTGCTTCAAATAACTTATCAAAGTTTGATTTTCCCATAGATAATCTATAGTGCCAGAACCACCAATAACAGCTATAATATCATAATCATTTACTGGAACTTCAGAGAAAATAACTTCTGCTTTTGTCTTCCCTTGATTGTCTCCTGTAATTTCACCAATTTTGGTGCTTGCAATCGTCACTTTAACTCCTGCATTTTCTAATACTTCTTTGGGATGAAATAATTCATCTTCATTAAAGCGATCTGATGGTATAATAAATAATGCGTTTTTATTCATTGTGTGTTTATCTCCTCTAAATAAAAATAATTTTAAGCCTGAATATAGTTTAACCTCGATTATTCACACTGTGAAGACTGCACTTTTTTGTACGAAGGTTACCAAAAAGTTACTATTGCAAGAAGACAAGGAGTTAAGAAGATATGTCAGATACATTACGAGAAGAAATTAAACAGAAGATATTAAATGGTGATTTTAATTGTGAAAAAGAACTGACTTTGTCTGTACTTAGCGGGAAGTGGAAAGTGGTTATTTTGTGGCACCTTGGTGTAGAAGGACCACACCGTTTTAGTGACCTTCAAAGACTTTTCCCTAAAATATCTCACAAAATATTAACCAATCAGTTACGTGAACTTACAGAAGATAAGATTATTTGCCGAGAAGTTTTCCCAGAGTCTCCTCCAAAAGTTGAGTACTCTATGACTAAACTCGGAATGACTTTGCTACCTATAGTTGAAATGATGTATGATTGGGGAAAAAAACGAATGATAGAAATTAAAGAAGAATTAGTTTTTTTAGAATCGACAGATTAATAAACTGATACTTCCACACCTAAAGGGGTAAGCTGGCTAATGCCAGGGGAATTTTTGCTACCAAAGGTAAAGTTCATTTTTGCACCAGAACTCATTAACTTATTATAAGAAGCAGACAACACGAAAAGCCCTTGGTGTCCAAGGGCCTTTCGTGTTGTCCTTTTTATCGTTTATACCTTAATAAATCTTCAATCTAGAAATGCTTGTTGCAATGCCTCTAAGCCATCTTTATAGATGCCATGGAACAGATCTATAGTCTCTTGGTCACTAACCCCTACAGGAGTGAAACTGCCAGACCACTCTACCAACGATGATTCACCGTCAGTACCTTCTTTAACGTGAATCGTGGCTTGATAACCAGTAACCGGAAATGGTCCTTCCATAATTGAGTAAGTGTAGTAGCGCTCCTTGTCATTAAATGCTTCCAGGCGCTCTACAATCGCATCACCATCAGAGTTAGCCAGATAACGTATGTTTCCACCTTCGCTTAATTCACTGCTAGGTAAATAAGGCACCCAGTCCGGAAGCGAGTTAAAGCCTCCAATCAATTTCCATACCTTGTCAGGTGAAGCTGGGATTTTAATAGATGTAGTAGTATGTGCCATATTCATTACTCTCCTTTTTATGGATTAGTAGATAAAAGACTAGCATTCTTTACAAAAATACGTGGATGTAGTTTTAATTGAGCTACCATATATTCCGCCAAATCATCTGCTTGCATCACTTTCTCTGGGTTACCATCTGTTAAGTTTAAGTCTATCGCCATATCCGTTGCAACTGTACTTGGTGTCAATGCATTTACACGTATATTATGTTTTCTTACTTCGTACATTAAAGACTCTGTTAAACCAAGTACTGCAAATTTAGAAGCACTATATGCACTTGTAACAGCTGCCCCTTTTTGTCCTGCAGTAGATGAGATATTAATAATATCACCATATTGCTGATTAACCATATCTGGTAATACTGCTCTTATTACGTTGTATACACCCATTACGTTTACTTGCATGATATTTTCCCAAGTTTCAGGACTAAGATCCAAGAAACCACCAAATTGACTAATACCAGCACTGTTAATTAAAATATCTAACGCACCTAATTCAGATTTAATAACATCAACGGCTTTGTATACAGCTTCTAAATCTTTTACATCTGCAGCTGCAATGCTTACTTCTACATTATATTCTTTTAGCTCGTCTGCAACCTTTTCTAAGTTTGCTAGTGTACGACCAACTAAACCAATTTTTACTCCTTCTTTCGCAAGTGCAATTGCTGTTGCACGACCTATGCCTCTTCCAGCACCAGTAATTAACGCTGTTTTTCCTTGTAATGATTGCATGATTATCATCCCTTCGTTTACCATCCATAAAAAATTTCTCTTTAAGATTAACTATAGTTAGTTTAACCTTGATTTTTAACACTGTAAATAATGCACTTTTTTGTGCGGAAGTTACCAAAATGTTACTATATATGGTTCTGTTGCAAAATTTTCTACATGAAGCTACACTCTAGAAAACAGAATCTAGGAGAATCAGACTGAGATATTTTAAAGGAAAACAATTCAAGAAAGATATTATTTTAGGGGTACCGTCACATCGCCATCAAGCTAACAAAATAAAATACCCCCTAAAATGAAAAAATACGCTATTCTTTCTGTAGAATCATAGGAAAGGATGGCATTTTTGGATTCTGGTGCAAATACTTAGGAAAGATATAAAGAAGCAAAAGTTTCCTAGTGGAATCTAGTCTTAAGCATAAATTCCAAATAGTTGATGGATGAAATTCACTTGATTTTGGACAGACTTATCCAGTAAAACAAGTTGCCCTTTTTTTACCATATGCATAGCTTCTATTCCAGAAATAATGTATGTAGCTATGCGAAAGGATTTCAATCCTAACATCGAACGAACTCGCTTTTTAATAAACCGATGATCTTGTTCCACTATGTTATTGAGATATTTCACTTGCCTTATTTGTATGCCTTCAGGCATACGTTTCTCTTCTTTTAACTCTTGAATCGCTACAGGATAGGCTGGATTCTTGTCTACTGTTATAACACGAGGTTTACAAATATGAGAAGCAGCCAAGGCTTTCTTAAAAAAGCGCTTGGCTGCTTGTTTATCCCTTGATTCACTTAGATAAAAATCAATGGTATTCCCTTTAGAATCGACTGCGCAATATAAATACATCCATTGACCTTTTACTTTCACATATGTTTCATCGACTCTCCAGGAATCATTTGTTGTCTTAAGATGACGTCGTACTCTTTCGTCTAATTCAGGTCCATATTGATGCACCCAACGCATAATGGTGGTGTGAGCAATAAACAAGCCTCGTTCCTCCATCATTTCCACCAAATCACGAAAACTTAGATTGTACCGTAGGTACCATCTTACCGTTAATAAGATAATATCAGGCTGATAGTGTTTCCACTTGAATAAATTTTTCTTTTCCATACCGATCACACACCCTTTTAGAGTAATAGTATTAGTATGTCCAAGACTTAGAGATTACTTGCAAGAGCTTTAGATTTTTTGCACCAGAGCCAAAATAAGGTAATTGATTCGACTGAGCTTATTCATTAATAGTATCTTATCCTAAGTTCAGCTTACGTTCTTCAAAAATTTGTTTTGCCACAAAGATTGCATTAAGGACTCGTGGAAAGCCCGTATAAGGGATGCAGTGCATAATTGCTTCTACTATCTCATCTGCTGAGAGACCAACATTAAGTGCCGCATTAATATGGACATTAAGTTGTGGTTCACAGCCACCCTGTGTAGTTAATGATGCGATTGTAACCAATTGACGTTGTTTGAGGTCTAATCCTTCTCGAGGATAGATATCACCAAAAGCGAATTCAACAACATATTTACCGAGATCAGGAGCAATATCTTTTAGTGAATCTATAACACGTTGTCCACCTTCTCCATCTACTTCCATTAGTTTTTGCCAGCCACGCTGATAACGTTCATTATCCATTGCATTTGCCTCCTAAGAATTTATCAATTTTAATTTTTTAATCATTTAGTATGTCTATGTTGCGTAGTATCAATTGATTAAAAAGTAGCTCTTGATTAAACGCTACACCCTCGAGTGCACTCTAAAGCAACCCCTTTTCTTTGTGTTATAATGAATTTTATGGAAAATATATTTACTATTAAACAAATTTCAAAAATAACAGGATTTACTGTGCACACCTTGCGTTACTACGAAAAAATTGGATTACTTAATGAGGTGAGCCGAGATATCAATGGTTATCGTCAATATTCGGAAGCTGATATTTCTTGGATCAATTTCTTAATCCGTTTAAGAGTAACAGGAATGTCAGTCACAGACATGAAACTTTTTTCTGATTTACGAAGTCAAGGTGAACCTACAATAAGCGCTAGACGAGAATTGTTAGAAATACATCAAAATAAAGTCCTTAAAGAAATTAAAGAGTTGAAGGATAACTTGATGAAAATTGAAGAAAAAATTGATTACTATAAGAGGATGGAGGAACATAGGAAATAACCATTTTACATTATCATTTATGTCAAAAGTTTAGGAAAGTACCTATTGAAAAAACCACGCTAAGTAAATTTCGCCAAAAAAGGACCCGAGTTTTACCCCGTTGAGAGTAAACCGGATCTTTTTTATTTAATGGAGGTAAATTACGTAAAATTGAAGTATATGCTACATTAAAATTGTATTCTCTTAGAAATTTTATACGCTCTCAACCTAATGGAGACACGCTAGGCAATATTGACGAATTTCTAACGTTGACAAGACAACAGATTGAGGTTCAATTTCCAAACAAGCTGTAAATCGATAATATAGTTGTTTAATTTTATTATGAAAATATAAGAGCCTTGCTACAATCTAGTGTGTGGTAAGGTTCTTTAAAGTTGTTTAATTCTTATTGAACTAAAGCACCTGTTTGTTTAAGTGAATACATTTACATTTATAATGTCTCTCAAATATAATATCAGTTTATATATTCACCATTCTTCTCTAACAGGTTCAAGATAAATTGTAATTTGTTAATCGATATGTTTGTGTAACCACTGTTCAAATATCTTTAACTGTTCTTCAGTATGAAAGTAATGTTCACCTGTTTCCATGACTTCTAATTCACAACGATATTTTTTTGTAAAATAGTTAATAGTTTCAAATTCGCACAGTTCATCCTTGGCTCCATACATAATATATGTATCTGTATTCCATGTATTAATAGGATGTTCTTTTACATAGCATAAATAATCCCAATATAACTTTTGACCAATAGGTGTCTCTATAGTCATTTCTTTTTGCAAAAGCTCTGGTGTTACATTAAACCATTTCATCATATTTTCGATAATTCGTTCCATATTAACTACTGGTGATAAAAATAATGCCTTTTCTAACACATCATTTTGATAGGCTAAAAGGCTAAAATAAGCTCCCATACTACATGCAAACACGCTTACTTCTTTCCAATGTTCTTTTACGTAATTCATAATTATAGATAATTCACTAACACAAAACTGTACTTTGCAAGGAGTATTATCATTTTTTCTTTCTCCATGCTCAGGTAAATCGAAGCTTAATACTTGATAACCTTTTTGATTGGCTTCTTCAGCTAATATTTGAATAACTGCATCTTCCTTATTTGACATATTTCCATGTACTGCAATAAAAATTTTTTCACTCTTATCTCCCCATAAAACCGTGGGAATATTACTAATTTTAAAATTATCTTTAAGCATATTTCCTCCATAGAATAAGACATATAGGACTTGGCAAAAATACGCACACGCTTTATAAGCCTCTACTCAATTTTAAACAAATCAAACTATTCCTAATTTATCACAAATGAATTATAATATCTCTCTATCTCTGTATAACAGAGTCTACTTTGTATTTAAAATCTTTCCTTTTTTCCATTTCTTCAGAAGTTACAAGTTCTTATTTTGATTCCTTATTGAGCTAATTTACTCCGTTAGTGGAAGAAGGATTTTTAAACAATTATATTATTTTTTAAATAACTTTATTGTAAATTAAACAACTTTATTATCTCTGCATACAAGCTGCACATGTCATAGCATGAGAATCCCACATTACTTTGATGTCCGGCACTTTCTCCACAGCCGCAATAACAAAGGGTTCTCGTGAGCAATTCATGGTTTTGTTTTTCTATCTGGTAAATTTGTTGAATCTGTTCAGGCTGCTTTCACAAGAAAAACGCCAACAGATTGGCGTCTTTTGTAGTTTCAAAAATAGCAGAGCCCACGACATGTTAAAGTGATTCTTCTTCAAATAGAACTTTTAGTCCTTACAGTAGTCGTTTTTCATGAAACATCAACTTCTACTAAACTTCCTTTCTCCCTATTCATAACTAAGCTATGAACCTTAACGTGGGATGGAATCAATGGATGATGACGAATGATGTTGACACTTTTCTGTATGCCCCTAGCTACAGTTTCGCTTCCCTCTAACCAATCACTCACATTGACATTTGGAAATTCTGGCATACAATTTTGAAAAAGATAATCAAGAGTTTGTATTTCCTTATTTACTCTTTCACTCTTATATATTTTGTTAAGTAAATTTTGTTTATCCACTGTGTCCTCTTGACTCTCTGTTGTACCAACAATAAAAATTTCCTCAATATTTTCATGATAAACAGCAATAATGATATCTCGCATTACATCACTGTAAGGATGTGAAATCACGGGTCCACAATTATTTAGAATTAACATATTTTTAGGATGGATATTCGTTACCTGTTGTAATAATTGTTCCAATTTTTGATCCATTTCGGTCACAAATAACACTTTTTTGTTTTCATCTAAATACATTACATTCACCCCATTGACTATTTGAAATTTATTTAAAATAATGTTTCTTTGATCACGCGTATTAGAAAGTGAATCATAATCTAGCGATTTATAAAATAAATTACTGTAACACAATAAGACATCTTCATAACATAGGTGTTTAAGACCAGTTCTCCCAATCTCCTTTTGGATCTATAGTTGCTAGGCGAATCCATCCGTTTTTAACTTTTTGACGGAATACAGGATCACGATCCAGCAATCGCTCCACATATTTCTGTGGTGCTTGGATTACCAACAACAAACGCAAAGGAGCATGATAGACCTCATGGTCAGATTTCATCACTGACTGCCAAGGAAGCCCGGCTAACAAATCGCTGACACTCCCCTGCATGACACCAAGACCTGCCGTAACTGTTTGGGTAGCTTTATTGCCACTGCCGTAATAATGAGGTGCAACAGTAGATGCATAATACTGTAGATTAATCCATTGGCTAACCGTGCCCGGGCCTGCGATAATGTTGGCAAGTATATCACCGTCTTCATCCTCTTGCCAATCGTAGTTGTGCAAAAAGGCTCTTCCCTCTAGATTGCACTCTTTTGTTAGATCACGATGGCCGATAATAAACGCAGCATTACGCGCCAGTCCCCATTCTGGACGGATCTCACTCCAATCCTCCGCAAAGCGTTGTATTTCATTCTTCGGATCTTTGAAACTCGATCCTAAATTAGGTAGTTGTGATACTCGCTCTACATTTACATCATGTCTAACCTGTTGCAACGCGTCCTGGATTTGCTGAAATGCTTTTTGGGCCGCTTCTGAAAGTTCAGGAACGTACAACCAATGTAATTCATCCAGAGTGGTAATATGCTCAGCGGCCACAAAAACCGTCTCCTCTGGAATTGAGATCCCATCACTCTTGAGTGCCTCCCTTACATTTGGAAGGTTACACAAAGTTGCTAGAACCCGTGCATTAAATCCACCCGATGCTCCTCCACAAGCACCACATTCTAATGCGGCAGCATACGGATTATTAGTACTGCGGCTTCCATGTCCACAAATGACCACCAATGGAGCGAAATCATTTGTGAGCCCCATCATTTTCAGCGCTTGTCGTGCATAGTGTACTTTCTCTCCCTCTGAAAAACCAACCGATAACTCAGCTTCTGGGATTTGCACATGATCAAGCGATAGATTTGTAGAAGGCTTCCGTAACCATGCTTCCTGGAATCGAGACAACATGCGGCCTGTACCGCTTGGAACAAAACTGCGCGTCAACATTTGAAGACTAAACCAAGGACCGCTTACTTCCGGCAATAATAAGCTGGTAAGCAAGTTTTGCTTCATCGCTTTAAACGTATAACGAAGTGAATTCACTGCATGTTGACGTTGTTCATATTGCTTGGATTCAAATTCAGATGAATACTCTTGTATTCTATGCTGCGGTTCAAGTATGACCGGCAAAGAAGGATGGGTATGTTCACTGCCAAGTGCACATGTTGCAATAGGAACTCCGAAAAAACCAGCCATTCCATACGTCTCAAATGGGCCGGCTTTTTCCAGTGCGCGGCGAAAAGGCTCTGAGCGTACATCAATACAGAATACAAATTGTGCTAAAGCTGGCTTCGCCTTTTTTGTTTCTGGTTTCTGCAACGAAATTTTCTCACTTAGTTGACTGGCGTATGTTTGTTCCCAAGCTTCCAGCCAAATCTTTCTGCGAACTATCTCATCAAAGCGATAGGCGAGTGTTACATATTCTTTTTGTTCCGTGTAAGACAGCTGCGACCAGTTATCAATTGCCATGTTGCCCCAGTGTATCCAAGCCGCGATGAGCGGAACCAAGGAAACTGCATGTTCAGGTGTTTGTTTAGGAATAGGCAGATAAGGTTTGAGTAAGACCCATTCCATAGAAATTCGAACAGCCAAATATTCCATAACAAGCGAACTTTCTTGGACAGATTGTTGTGAGCGCCAAAGCATCATTCCCGCCCACCCTGGCAAAGCCAGCAAATGTGCTTCAAGATAGCTCTGTATCTGTGACTGAGGGATTTCAAGTGCTGACAATGCTTCTTTTAGTGCGATATTTGCCTCTTGCGGCCAATTTTTAAGTTGCTTACGCTGCTTACGATTGAGCGCCGGATCATGCTCAACAAGTTTACGCCACACGCGGTAGAAACCTTTCTCACGATTTGGCAGGGACCAGGCTGCTTGAGAATCATTCAAAAATAACTTACACCACTTAATTACATGATAATCGAGAGTGTCAGCTAACCTCCCTCCGCCTTGCTGCTCTATACACATACTTAACGGTTTTAACGAATGCTTCTCAGTAGTTTGGAGCTCCAGACCTCTTAGTTTTTGTGCTAATCTCTGCAACTTGGGCTCTGCTAATAGGTTGGATGGTAGTTCATCCAGCTTAAGTGCAGCCCGGCAGAATTGTTCTGCCGCGTCACGCGGTAAGTCAAGACATTGTAAATCGAGCCAACGTTGAAGTCCCGTTTCAAGAAAATCCAAATCAATCTCGCCCCGCTTCTGCGCAGCTTGAATCAAGGAAACATTAGGATATATATCCACGTCACGAATATCTTTCAGCCATCGTGCCACCTGTTCAAATGATTGCCCTTCGAGTCCCATCCAAGGATTACGTGCCGCAAATGTAGCAATAGGCCAAAGTGGTGCAATGACTTGGCTGGCAGACTTCACTACATCGTTTATATCGAGTTCACTGGAATCAAAATTCAAATTTTCTTCTAACGTTTTGGGTAGTGTTAACATTGCATTCATCATTCATTACCTCCTCGGGAAAGTATTGCGTAAGATACTTTGGATGACTTTCGGCCGAACCTGGATGAGAATCACCTAGCCGCACAAGCCACAGATAGAGTACAGCAAAGGAAGTAGAAGAACGATCGCGAGCTAACCACGCCCCTACAGCACTGCCCAATAACAAAATGAACAGAACCAAAACAACTACCGGCATAGGCGGTTGTGCACTTTGATAAACCGTTGTATACAACAATCCGGATAAGACGTGGTGAATGATGCCAAACACCATTACTGCTACTCCTAACAGGGAAAATCCCGCAACACGCCCAATACTTCCTTGACTACAAGCAATTAGCCGTGTCCAAGCAAACGAAAGTGACCAGCCTAAGATAAGAGAACTAATGAGTTGATACCCTTCTCCAGGACTTGTCAGCCAAAAGCTTCCACCTACTAAAACGCCTAAAGCAACCCCTGTGATTTTCCATAATAATGATGATCGTTGGGACGTCTGAGACGTTATCCCCTGGCGAGGTACTGCAGAGCCAGCCTGTAAGAAAAGGGCTGCTTTAAATAGGCCATGTAATATGAGATGAATGATAGCAGCTACATAAGCACCCAACGCACATTGAATAAGCATAAACCCCATCTGCGCAATCGTAGAGGCAACTAACTGGCGTTTATAATCAACCTGAACCAAAATAATTCCAGTCCCTAGCAAGACTGAGATACTAGCCAGAACAAGCAAAACAATCTGAGCTAAATCACTATGAAAAAGAGGGGCAAAACGAGTCAGCATAATTCCGCCGACATTCACTAAACCCGCATGCATAACCGCAGAAACAGGAGTAGGAGCAACCACAGATTCTAACAACCAGCGTTGGAAAGGCCATTGTGCAGCCGGTATCACCATTGCCAATACCAGCAACAGATTGACTCCTGTCCGCTCCCACCCGGCAAATTGCTTCAAGCCATCTTCAGATAGCGCAAGTGATAACTGCCAGTGTCCCGTGACTTGCACCAGCCAGATTATGGCGAATAATAAAACTAGCCAACTAAGCGCAAACAGGCGACCAGAAAATGTTGCAGCGTTTCTCGCCAATTTCCACCTTCTGTTTAACCCTATAAGCCGTGTCAACCCTAGTAGGGTAACCGCCCAGCAAACTAATAACAAACGAAGATCATCACTTAACCAAGTAACTGATGCAGCACCTGTAGTAAGCGTTAAAAGTGCAAAATATTTACGATAAGCTTGGTCACCAAGTAAGTAGCGAACGGAATAACGCTGTACAATCAAACCTATCGTAAGAACAAACAGTGCCATCAACCAAGCCAGAGGATCGAGGCGCAAAGGACCTAAAATTCTATTCGTATTGTCGGTGAGAAGAGCCGCCAAGGCGATTAATGGAGGAATCGCAATGATACCCATATGAATACGAACTGCATTCAATGGAACTCTTGGATGTAATAGTAACAATGCGCTCAACGCAGCAACAGCAAGCGACAGAAAAAACATTGTGGTCCATGACAAAAAATCTGGTAAAATTAACATCCCAAATCGCCCCATTGAAACAATTTGAACGCATCAGCTACAGATCCTAAAGTAATCATAAAAACAATAGAAGAGAATAAGTTTTGTAATAAGATGTCCTTCATTTTTTTCTTCTCCCTTTCGTACTTTATATCCACACAATAAAAAAACCGACAAACGTCAGAATACAACGGACCGAACCGTAATTCTGAAATTTGTCGGTTTATCTTCAACTAACTTAAAGTTTTTTGAAGATCTCCCTTTATGTTTCGTTTTATAATTTTTTCTCTAAATCATTAAATAATTTAAATATCATGACCCGTTCTCCTGTACGAGTACTTATATCAGTATAAAAGCTTTTTACTTCTTCCCCAGTTATATTTAGAATCATTTCTTTTAGACTATCTATACCTGACTCAACTAGATTAGATCGAAGCCTCTTTACAGATAACTGTCCTTCCTTTGTTTCACAAACAGAATATTCGGCTGGTGTTAAAATCCCTTGTAAGACAACAACAATCATATCACGTAAAATATCTGTTTTAACGGATATTGGACCACGTCCAAGGAAGTCTTTTTCCCATTGAGTTATTGATTTACTTATTTCTGCTTCGATATATCCCTGTGACTTATTCATGATTACCTCCTAATAAAAATCGGTATATTCCCCATACTAATTCCTTAGTTGAGAAATATACCGATTTATGTTATTCCCTCTTTCTTATTTTCACATGACGCTTTTTCATATTAGTCAATTCAAAACATATTAACAATATGCTAAAGTGCAAATTAATAAAAAAGTTAAAAACAACATCTACCGATTATTAAACTATATTATAATGTATACATAATAATATAAAATTTGTCAAGAGGAACTTAATAACTATGAATCTGGGACTCTAGCACAACATAATTTATAAGAAGTGAGCATTTCCTCGACACTAGCGATTGAGAATCTACGCTTTGCCCCATCAATAAAATATACCGAAATGTAATCGATCGCTTTATTAATTTCGAAATAATATGTATGATAACCACGCTTCACTTTTGCAATATGTAATATGGACTCCTGTCCTTCTGATACCAATACTATGCACTTCGCCAACTTCTTCATTTTCTCCTTCCCTTTACTGTACTCTCTATTACATGTAAAAGTTCAGCACTTTAAATTTAACGAAATGTAAATATAGTATAAATTCCCCATTAACGATAATAAAATTTACTTTTTATGTATTGTCAAATGGAAAATAAACGAAATTACCCCTTCTAAAAGAATGTATGTTCGTATATAATAAGAACAAACGTTCTTGCTATTAGGAGTGATTGCTTTGTATGACTATTCTCTTTTACCAAAACGGAACATCTTATGTGTAGATTTACGAAGTTTTTACGCTAGCGTTTCCTGCATCAAAATGGGTCTCGATCCATTGCGCACAAAACTAGCTGTTGTTGGCGACGTGAATAGACAAGGTTCAATTGTACTGGCTGCTACTCCACCATTAAAAGACCTCGGAATTAAAAAGATGAGCCGATTATATGAAATTCCACGGCGCCACGACATACTCATAGTAAATCCTACTATGGAAATATATATTAGATGTTCAAATTACATCACAAAGTTAGCGCTACAATACGTTGCTTTTGAGGATTTTCATCAATATAGCATTGATGAGTTCTTTATGGACGTTACAGCAAGTTTACATCTGTTCGCACAAAATCCATACGAATTTGCTATGAAGTTCAAAAGAGAGGTATATCATAAGACACGTATTGATAGCACAATCGGAATTGGTCCTAATGTATTAATGAGTAAAATCGCCCTTGATGTGGAGGCGAAAAAGACCGCTGACGGGATCGCATATTGGAGTTACGAAGATGTGCCGGAAAAACTATGGCCAATCCGTCCACTCAGCAAATTTTGGGGAATATCGAGTAAAACAGAAGCAAAGTTAAATCGAAAAGGTATCCACACAATTGGTGATCTGGCCCATTATCCTATCAAGTACCTAAAGGAATCATTCGGTATCATTGGAGAAGAACTTCATTTACATAGTAATGGCATTGATTTTAGTCTCATTTCTGAAAAGTATATACCGAATGAGACTTCAATTGGTAAAAGTCAAATACTCATGCGAGATTATAAAATAGATGAAGTTCCACCAGTTCTCTTAGAACATACCGAAGAAGTTTGTTATAGATTGAGGCGAAAAAGAAAATTAGCAAGGACTATACAATTTTCCATTAGCTATAGCAAAGACTATCCAGGCGGATTCAAAAAAACTTGTACATTGGAACGACCTACAAATTTAACTTTAGATATATACCATGTTTGTTTCATGTTTTTAAAGCAACTCCATACAGGGGAACCGATTCGTACAATAAGCATTGCACTAACTAATTTAGTGAACGAGGGTGAAGAACAAATTAGTCTTTTTGATGATATACGAATGAGAGAAAGAGAAATTGTACTAGCCAGAACTATGGATGAAATACGAACACGCTTCGGCAAGAATAGCATTTTACGAGGTGTGTCTTATACTTCTGCAGCAACAGGAAGATACAGAAATACGCTTATTGGAGGGCATAAAGCATGAGCAATACAGGAGTACCGAAAATGAAAGGTCGTGGGATGGTAAAATGGCAGCCGTTTGCATCAATGCCGGAACAATTCGCTGGTATAAAACAAATCATTGAAGAACAGACGAAAATACCACGCCCTATTCTTACACAAGATGCGAAAGAAGAAATCGAAAGAGCACTACTTGAATCAATGAAATTACAAAAAACAATTATGATTTCTTACTACGAAAACGGACAGATTCTACATGAGACAGTCGTTACAAAAGTGATTGCACACCAAACAAGAATGGTGTTTTTTCAGGATTTGTTTGGGTTTACATTGCGGTTGAGGTTTGATGATATTGTGGGTGTTGATTAGGATCTATTAATGGGTATTTTAAGTGTGTATACGCATAGCTCGAAACATTACCTAGAATTCGTTTTACTATATCACAAAAGAATTAAGGTAAAGCTAAAAGGCATGAGCCCGGTACAGTCCGAACTCATGCCTAACAAGTTACCTAATGAAATAACAGAAGGAGAAGATAAGTAATAGTTTTATATGTTTTTTAATAAGATTTTAACAATTTCTTCAAAATATCTTTATTCAATTAATAAGCCATCATTTCTAACAATCAATTGTACACCCCAATAAATGACACAGGCATAAGTACCTTCTTTAACTAAAAATATAATTTCATCAATTCCTGAATTAATTGCTTGTGACGGAACTCACAGTCTCTTACTGTCCACTCCTTAAATTCCTTTAGTTCTTTAGTAAGTTCAAAATCTGTAATACCGTTTGAAAAATACTTATGTAACTTTATATTAAAGTCTCTATTGTTGGCTGAAGAATTTTTCTTTCGACTTAACAGCACTAGGTTCCCTAAACGGTGCGTCCAGTTCTTCCGTTCTTCTTCGGTAAATCCACGTTCCCACTCGCTTCCTTTTGGTGGATTCTGTGGTAAAATATGCTCTACGCTAATAATCCCTGTATATGATTTTTTTATATTAGCATTTTCATTTAATGCCATATCCAATCGAAGTAATAAATATTTTGCATATTTTTTCTTATAAAGATCTTGTACATCGATATTAAATTCAACTACCTTATAATCTTCATCAGTTCGAAAAATTTCTGCTTCAAATACGTCTTGTGTATTCTTTGCCTGATCTATCACTTGAATCATTTTTACCGTTTCCGTCACTCGTCCAGTTGGAGTGATACCTCTAATCCAACTTACAACAAATTTACGTTCTAATGTCTGTAGGAACAAATAAATTTCATCATCAATTGGAAATTTTTGGGCGAAGTGAATAAATACAGGAATCCAATCGGAAGAAGGAATAAAATCACGCATAAGAGTTAACAATCCATGATACTTTGCATCTATTTCTTTACACTGTCCATGAATCTCTGCATTTAAAATTTTCTCACGATAAATATCAGCAAATCGTTTTAAATATTCAATAAAAGCTTGACCTTTAAAACCTGGATTTTTCTCGAACACTTTTTCTGCATATTCTTCTTGAATCGTTTTCCTCGCTTTTTCCTTCACAAAAATAAGACGAATAAAGGCTAAGAGTTTCTCTAATTCTTCCCTTCCTAACTCTTCCTCCATTGCTTCCCACATGTTTTGATAATGTAAACGTTCTCCCTCATTAATAGCTCCCAAATTCGTACTTTTTAATAAATCTGCGTTACTGAGAGGCATACCACGGTCATTTAAGATTGAAAATAATCTAAAAGCAGATGTAAACGTTCCAGTCTTCACATAAACAAACATGCATTTATTTAAAATAAAATGAATCATTTTATCTACTAATAATTCGTTCAATTGACCATTTTCCAGAAACTTGTCTGTAAATATATGCATCGCTTCCAACATACGCTCTTGTGACTCTGTTAAATCTTTTTCATTTATAGGTAGTAGCGTGCCACCTTCTTCTAAAATATGTTTTTTAAAAAAGGAATAATCACGATCGCGAACACGTAAACGAACCGTTTCAGGCTTATCCTCATAAGGATCCGCTTCTTGATAGACTTTTGCCTGTAATGTTCTTTTGGCACCTGAATTTTTCACTAAATCTCTCATAACTGCAAGAAGGATTGTTAGCGTTGTAATTCTCTGTTGTCCATCGACAACATCATAAACTCCACTTTCATCACTCTTTTGTGAAATAACTTGTAGAATCACACTTCCTAAGAAATAGCTTTCTTCTTCAAACTCTAAAGCTTCTTTTATATCATCAAATAATTGTTCTAATTGATCTTTTTCCCAAGAATACTGACGTTGATACCCTGGGATTTTAAAAGCAAATTTTGATCCAAATAAATCCTTAAAAAGAATTTCTTTTGCTTCAATTTTTGTATCGATCATTGCCATTGCTAAACCTCCAACTATTCTATAAAAATCAAGTTTCTACTTCATTTATAGAAAATTATACCACCTTACTTTTATTAATTAAAACTCTATAGAAGCCCTGTGACTGAATATTTTATGCTGCACATTCAAAACGTTTCATACAACTCCAGCAACTTCCTCCCCTCCTCAATAATTTCCTCTCGTAAATGCTTAGGTGCTACTACTCTTGCAGATGCTCCCATACCGAGAATCCACTTCTTTATCGATTCTTTGCCACTCATCGTTGCTCGAAAACGAATACTATCATCAGAATTATATTCTATAATTTGATTCTCTCCCCAAATTGATTCTGGTACAGATACAGAAAATGGTGGATAAATAAGTAATTCTACTTCTAATAGCTCATTCATAATACCAAACCTCGGTAATTCCTTTGGAATATCAAAATCTTCAGGAATTGTAAATGTATCATATAATGTTCGAATCTCTTTCATTCGGGACAATTTAAACATACGAGTGTCATTATTATCATTGCACATGGCGATGCAGTAAAAAAAGTCATTGTAATGTACAAATCCATAGGGATCAATAGTACGTTCAGACCTTTCACCAGATCGTTTTTTATACTTTATTTTCACTTTACGTTTTGTCAATAATGCTTCTTGTAGCTGTATGTATTTTCGATTTTCATCCGAAAACTCAT
The DNA here is from genome assembly GCF_050474045.1 of Bacillus sp. S2(2024). Taxonomy (NCBI): domain Bacteria; kingdom Bacillati; phylum Bacillota; class Bacilli; order Caryophanales; family Bacillaceae; genus Bacillus; species Bacillus sp. S2(2024). The sequence continues at coordinate 534,788 of NZ_JBFLUS010000003.1, read as the reverse complement.
AATTCGGTCTGGACCGCTGAACAAAGTAAATATGGCGATCCCGATCTTTTTCCAGCTTCCGTAATGCTTTCAACTTGTCCAACGCTACTTGTGCATCATCCGAGTAAATTGCATTTCTTCTTGATACCAACTGTTCCACAGAAAATGTTAACGCACGCAACTCCTTATGAGACATATTTCGAATTGGGAGTAAAGATGTGTTTGAAATATAGTAACCGCCGTTCCTACCTTTTTCACTTTCAATGAAAATACCTGCCATTTCTATCTCGTCACGATAAATACGAATCATGCGTTCTTTTACTTCCAATTCTTTTGCTAACTCACTAATTTTCATCTTCCCTCTGGCATGAAGCAGTTCAATCATACGAAGAGAATTGCTTAATTTGCTCATGTATTTCCTCCTCTCTATTCACAAGTACTTATTTCTAACGTACCATGAGAAACACTATAAAAATTTAAAAAAGAGAACGAAAAACACTCTTTCCAAGAAAAACTTTTAATTTTTACGTTTTCAATCGTCTAATATCGTCCTTCTGCTAGATTTCTTTTGCGCCGATCTTCAATTAGGTATAAGGATCTTTTGTTTATAGACTTTTTTTATTTTGTTATCACAAAATAAAGCACACCATAATCTATAACAAATTATGATGCGCTAATAAAATAACTGTTTAACTAATAATCATTTCATCCTTTATCGCTCTTTCTTCCACTACTTCCCCATCACGCACAACGTATATATAAACTTTCTCCAATATTTCATGCAAGTCATCTAGGTAAAAATCATTTAGTGCAAAAGCGGGATTGTTGGTTAAGATAATATATCGCTCTTCTCCGTTAAATCTCTCGCTATAGTAATCTACTAAACCAAGATTACGAAACTGCTTTACATTAAGTCGGCCATTTTCTCGTTCGTAACTCATTACAGCGTCGTGATAATCTGTTGCAATAACTCTGTCACATACACCAGATGGAATAAGCTCTAGTAAAATGATCTTTTTTGGTGGCTTCATAGAAATATTTTTTTGACGGTGAATCATACTTAGACGTTCTTCCTTCTTCAAATCCAGGTCAATGAGTTTTGCGTTCATTTGGTTAATGAGAGCGCTGTTTCGGTTATCTATATTTTCCTGTTGATATTTTTCTAATCGCTCTAGGGTTTCCCGATACTGTTGGCTAAATGTTTTTTCCAAAAATGCTAATAGCTTATCCAACTGCTTTTCCCGTTTAGCCAAAATTTTATCTCGAATCAAAACTGACTGCTTCATAATCTCAGACGTACATTGGCTCGGAGCTTGTGTTTGAATATGAAATGAGTTGTTATTGAATTCAGTTGTAAAAATCCAATTCGGATCTAACGAGATCATTTCCCCATTCGCTCTCTTAGCGAGATGAACATAATGGTTTTCTAATTCTTTCCCTGTTCCATCTACAACACTGACATGATGCATTTCAATATGTAATGATTCAGGTATATTTGCTGTTGTGGTATAGTGATGCCATGTTTGTCCTTCTACTTCTTTTTTCATGAGTTCCAGACTTACATGAAATAACGGATGACTCTCGGTTATCATCGGTACATCTTCTGATTCAAACTCAAGCGAGTTAGTAAATCGATAACTGTCTCCTTGATAATCTTGCAATTCAGGAACATAATCTCGTATAAACTTCGGCAAACGTTCAATCCGCATAACTTTTCCGTCTTGTGATTTAAAAATCCGGACACGCTTCTTTTCTAAAGCATACGCAGCTAAATCAGTAAACATACGCTTCGGAATACGTCTTACTGTAAGATCATTTTTCTCACGCTTTAATGCTGACAAATCAACATGATCTTCAGTCATTCGTTCTTCTTGCATAAGCTTTAATAACTTCTGATGCTCTTCAGATAACGTTTTTTCCATGCCAGCAATCACTTCGTCTAGTTTTTCTCGATTTAGAATTGCTTCTTGCATTAAATCAGCTAAACTATCATAATGATCTTCTAAAATTTCCCCCATAAAATCGTATACAAGGTCAGAACCCAAGTCTGATTTCATCAACTCCATTTTATCTAAAAGTTTAGCCATCACACTACCTTCACGCGTGTTTTGTGCTACCAAATTAAATACAAACACTTCATTTTTCTGACCGATACGATGAATCCGCCCCATCCGCTGTTCCAGTTTATTTGGATTCCACGGGATATCATAATTAATCATTTGATTACAAAATTGCAGGTTAATAGATTCGCCGCCGGCATCGGTTGCAATCATAATTTGACATTCATCGCGGAACATCACAACCTGCTTCCGGCGTTGATCCATGGAGAAGCTCCCTACAATCTTGGCAACTTTCTGTACGCGTTTTAATAACTTTTCTTCTAAGTAATTTAGCGTATCTGCTGATTCAGTAAAAATTAAAATCTTTTCGTTATGATTTAACAACCCTTCTTCTCCAAATAATGTATCTTCAAGCTCCTGATACTTTTTCTCTACCGCATACAGTTTAATATGCTCGGCTTGCTGTATTAGTCTTTTTAATACAATCAATTCCTTTTTAAGCTCTTTTGTATCAATTACATCTGTAGATTGCTCCAATTGGCTTTCTAACTTCTCTTGAATATCATTACCTTCTTCTAGATAGCTCTCCGTTTCAATTGCCTTCATCTTTTTAATAAACTTACTGCGCTCTGCTTCAGTTTGTTTATATAGCTTAATAAGCCGGTTATATCTTCGTTTTAAAGACAAATAAATAGCATCAATTGATGAACTCAACCGGCGCTGCAATAACATCATCGCAAATGCAGTGCTATTACTTCCATTATTCATTGCCCGGTTAAAGTATTCACGCACATATTCTGTCACCGCATCGTACAACGCTAACTCTTCATCCGTTAACTGGAACTGAATAGTCTTAGTTGTTCGCTTAGGAAACAGAGGGGTCCCGTCAAAGTTTTTTAAATTCTCCTTTAAACGGCGAATGATAAATGGGTTCGTTTTTTCCTTTAGACTTTCGCTCGTCTTGCTGCTAGAAAAAATATCTTCATCAATCAACTTCATCAAATGTCTGAAGTTTTCTGAATCCCCCTTATGCGGCGTGGCCGTTAGCAATACACAGTGATCCGCTTTTTTAAGTAATGATTCTCCAAGTTGGTACAACTTCGTCCGAAACGTTTTTTTCTTCACTGTACCATGTGTATACGCAGCCATTTTATGGGCTTCATCCACAATCACCATATCAAATTGCGCTTCTTGGATAAGTGCTTTTACATCATCTCTCATTGCCCAGTACATGGACGTTAAGCATAATCGATTTGCGACAAACGGATTTTTCCCGCCGTATTCTTTCAAAACTGCACGATTGACGATATGAAAATGTTCATCAAATTTTTGCTCTAACTCTTCTTGCCACTGCTTTAATACAAGCGGTGGCACCAAAATCAAAATACGGTCAACACTTAAGCGGGCCTTTAACTCTTTTATCAACATCCCTGACATAATTGTTTTACCGGCACCTGGATCGTCTGCCAATAAAAAGCGGACTTGTGGCACTTGCAGCATTCGTCCGTACACAGCTTCGATTTGGTGCGGCAATGGTAGTAAATTCTTATTTCCTAAAGCCCTTGTTTGTGAAAATCTCACTTCATTTTTCAGCAATACATATTGCAGATACTTTTGCACATCTATCGCATTCATATTGGTGACTTCTTTTTCGTGCTTTACGCGTTTGAACTCTTGAAGCTTTTCTTGCTCCAACATAATCTCATAATACCGATTTGTGTCTTGTCCAATCGCTTCAATAATAAAATACTCTCCGAAAGCTTCGCACTTTTTAATTTCTACACTTTCAGGAAATTGTGAACTTAATACAATCTCGCCCACTGCTAACATGAACGTCTCCTCCTCTATCATAAGAAAACCTTATCCGTTAATGAATAAGGTTTAATCTATATTACGCTCAACTACGATTGTATCGACTCCTTGACGATGAAAAACAAAATCAGGATTTTTCCGTAATTCCATTAAGTTGAATTCATACGAGAATGGAAAGAACAAAATATGATTTTGTATCACATCGAGCTGTAGCGCTTTGTGATCCAGCACATATAGCAATATGTGAATAATAAACGACTGCATCTCTGGGTTACTGATTTCAATTTTTTCCTTTACTCGGTATGATCGACTTTTTCCCACATCTATAAGTCCCCATGCTTTCATACTCATCAACACTGCACTTGTAGCCACTTCGACCCGTCGTCTATCTCCATACGCTTCTTTCATTCGCTTTCCAATCACCATGCTCTGTACTTCATCCTGAAGTTTAAATAATTTACCGAATTCCTGGGCCACATCTTTAAAAAATGGGTATGCGGCCAATGTCATACCCCAATGAACGAGGATACGTTCTTCCTTCGTCAAATCAGGTAGTATATCCAATAACCGATTTCTCATAATTGCTATATCTTCATTCACTAAATACCAAATTTTCATTAACATCGTAATCGCATTTTTTCTTGACTTGGCACCGGTAATATCGTTGCGCAAATACCCATCCAATACGTCGTACATTTCTTGTCGAGAATATTTTTTGGTATGATTCGCTGTATAATCTAGATGATGTAACAATACCTTTTGATCAAATCCAACAGGCTTTGTCATGAAATATCCTCTCCTTACTTCTGTTGCACCTTCACAAAAGGCACAATAACTTCTTCTATACTAATTCCACCGTGTGTAATAATCTCTTGCTCTTTAGGTACAAACGCTTGCTTGTACTGAGATAATAACACATAATAACTATCTGGGAGACCAGCATTCCCCCACGACAGACCGTCGATTTTGGATAAGGCATGATTATACAATGTTTTATCGCTATAAATCCGCACTCGCTCACCTTTTTGATCCACTAACACACCTTCAGAAATACGACCAATTCCTGTCGCTTTTGTATTCCCATGATCTGAAGTAAGGTAAACAGAATAGCCATCATTCAATAAATCTGTTAATAGATGAGCAAGATAATTAGTTTCCATCCATATCTTTAAGTTGGAAGCCATACTCTTTTCACCCAATATCGTACTGTGCGTCAGTTGATCAATCACGTCAATTACCGCTCCATATACTTTGACAGAATGTTTACTTAAGCCACGAATATTACCTCTGTCATATTTCTCCGTACCTAAGCCTTTTTGATAGGCAACATATTGCTTTAACACACCTTGATTTTCCCAAAACGCTTTCCAAAGCTTCTCCTCGGCAGCCGTTGTTTTTAACGTGTTGCTAAAAGTAAGCGGCATATTACCTGAAAAAATGGCTTGGCGTGAAACAGACGTAAGCGTCGGTACCCATGCAAATATGCCATTTTCCTCAAACGAGAAACGATGCTTCCTCAAATAATCACGCACTTGTTTCCATTGCACAAAACTCATACCATCCAATACTAACAAAGCAATCTTTTCATTTCCTTTTCGGTTGGCTTGCAATGTATGCGGAACATGATGAACCATCTTCGGTTTTGGAAACGGTGGTAAACTCGTCAAAGTATGATACTGCGTTACCATCCAGCTCTCAAACTTTGTATTGACTTGATCCATCAGCTTATCCACATCTTCCATACATCCACTACCATTAATATCCAAATATGTATATTTATATTCCGAAATGAGATCCATGACATGAATCCAATCTTTATACTGCTTGGCACTTATAAGCTGTTCCTTTACCTTTTCACTTAAATAGCATAGTTTTTCCGCTATATCTTCCGTTTCTTCTGCGATCCCGGCCTTCATCCATTTCGGAACTTGCAAAGCTGAAATTCCTTTTGCTTTAAGTAAAATACCTTCCATAAACAAATCGTTCATCAATCGGCGTACATCATGATTGGCAAACGGATGCGTCTCATACTCCTTAAAAGGGTCAAAAATTTGTATATCACTAGAACTTTTATATGTAGTTACTAGAGAATCCCATTGCTCCTCTAAAAAATGATAAAAAAATGCAGCAGAAGAAATTAAATTCTCTATCGGAAACTTTCGAAACACTTCAACCAGCTGTAGTTTTCCAATAAGAAATTTCTGAATCGATTGAGGAATATCTGCTTTTTTATAGTGAATGGATAAAAGCAGTTTATACAGCTCTACTTCACTATCAATAATCTCATACGGTATTTTATACACATGCTTTACAATGTACGCCAAAGTCTCCGCATTAGAAGAAGAGCCTTGATACTGCGCATGCGCAGTAAACAAGGCATCTAAATCTTCTCGGTTCATACTTCGGAGTATTGACGCTGAAAACTTTGGAAAGATCGTACTAATGTTAATGCTAATACTAAATCCTTTCCTAATAAATTCATACGGAAACACAATATCATCATTCGTATATACAATGACTTTACATTCTTTCTCATGTAAACGATATTGCTGCTCGTACAAATATCGAAACGAAATGCTATCTTCAAAACGTACCACTTCATAATCATAGTCTGTTAGCTGACTTAAAATGAGCTCATCACTCAACAAAAAATCTTTGTCATGTACCAGCAGAAGCTTATTGTTTTGATATTGAAATTTCCTTAACACCTCATCGCGCCAACCACTCATCGTCATCACCTACTACAATCCTAATCGGATACAAGCATTATCGTAGTACATTAACAATTTATCATCTTCTTGGATAATCTTCTCAGGAAGACGATCTCCAATTTTTACAATCTTTTCGAAGTCCTTCTCACTATATGCCTTCTTAAATCCAGCACGAATGGCCTCCGTACGGAATTGTTTCAGCTTTTTCTTACTATTCTCAAGTTCCTCTAAATAACCTTCAAACTCACGAAGCAACGACTTTTCACGAAGCTTCTCCAGGTCTGCTTGCTTGTTTGGATCCGGCACGTACCATCGATTCATCGCTTTTTCAATCAACACAGTATCAGTTGCTTCCAAACCGCGTAAATCTTTATAATTGCGTCTTAAATAGGAAACAATTTGATCCGGTACTCCTCCGTCACCTTCATAACGCAGGAAGTTTTGATGCAATAGATCATCCAACTCAGGAAGCAGTTCATGCTTCGCAATATGCTGAATTTCTTTCATATAGTTTGGATGCAAATCTTGACGTGTTTGTGGCTTCTTCAACAATTGTTGGCGAATCCATTCGATTGCGCTGTTTTCGTCAGATACGAATAAGCTCATTTGTGCAAATTCTTTTACTAGCGTACGCTTCTTATCATACTCAGCAACCTGGCTTTCCAGGAACGCCATGCCATCACGCATTGGGAAGCGCTGTACGACACCCGATTGAAACTCAGCGGATGAGATTGGAACTGGCAAAGCACTTTGGACATGGTAAGCTACCATGCGGTCGAATAAGATACGAGGTGTTCTTTCTGAAATAATTTGCGCTTCGCCTTTAACGCCGATAAATATTGGCAATTGCTCTAAATGTTGCCTTACAAAAGTCCAAGCAGATTCTTCTGTGTTTTGTTCTTCTTTCATTTTTTCGATATTTTCTTTTTTAGGTTTATAGGCAGAGATAACCAAATCTTGTTTTACTGCCGTTGTAGAAGTCACCGCTTTAAAACTTCCCTGCTTCTTATCCAATGCTGCAACATTAGCAATAACAAAACCGGCTTTTTGGATAGCTTCTTGAATCGCATTCCATACACTTGCTTGTGAATTACTAAACTCCACAGTCATCCATCGTCCTGGTTTTAATACCCTATAGTAATTTTTAAAACACTCTTCCATAAGTACCTGATAATCACTTAAGTTTTTATTTTGTACATTATTCACAATTGCTTCAGGTCGATTATTTGTATAAACTTTAAACCATGCTTCCCATAAAAAATTTAATTCTGAATACATTAAATTCCCACCAAATGGCGGATCAGTAAATATATAGTCTACGCTATTTGCTTCTAAAGGTATTGATGCTTGAGAACCTGTTGAAAGTAATATAGAGTAAGTTTTACTATAATTTACTTTTGTAAAATCTTTCAACTTTCTTTTTAATAACTTAAAAGGCGAGTTTTCAGTCCATAAAGATGGAATATAATAAGTACCACTTACTGTTCCCATTTTACGGTCCAACGTAAACTTATACATTTTTGTGGTTCTAATCATGGCAGAAGTAAGCCAACTATAAAGAATTGGCATACTGTATTTTTTGACCTCTTCCATAGCTCGTGATAACACAAAAATATTCCTTTTCGTATAAAGGTGATGTAAATGAGTAATTCCATGACTCTTCTTAGGTTGTTCAGTATTATAGCCTTCAGGAAGCTCATATGTTGGAAACCACACTTCAGTGTTAAAATCATTAATTTTTTTCAATATTTCTAAATCTTTATCATTTGGCTTTTTATCAAATCTTTGTTTTCCAACGCTATAATTTATTAAAATAGGTACTTGTTTAACCCTATTTATAGCCTTGCCTATTGCACTATCAAAATAAGTTTCCCAGACTTTTTCAATATTTTTCTTAGAAAGCTGTGAACTACATTTTGGACATTCAAAAACATCCCTGATTTTATTCTTTTCTGTATCCACCGCTACTTCCCAGAAAACTAACTCCTCTGAGCAATTACTACAAGAAAAAACATCACTCCAAGCTGTATAATTGATCACCCCTTTAATAGGATTACCAAGAGGGTCTATTTGTGTCCTTTTATCTACCTCATGATTTGTTTCAAACATCCAATTATATTCAACTTCAAGTTTTTCTATTATTTTTTCTGCAATCTCTTTTAAATCTTGTATATTTGTCGGAGAATTATAATTTTTAGAAATTAAAGTTGCTATAGGAGACAAATCATTTAAAATACATTTCCTTTCTCCTAACTCACTAATAACAGAATTTTCGTAATTTATATGACTACCATTCATTTTATAACCTAAACTTTTTATAACTTCTTCACGTCCACATTGAAACGATGCTACCCCTGTCATACCTGTCCCAGAAAAACCATCTAAAACAAGATCACCTGGTTTTGTATAATGTAAAATATATCTCATAATAGCTTTATGTGGTACCTTTGTATGATAAGCATGTGCCATATAAACTGGATCAGATTTCCCTTCACTTACATCCGCAGCAAACGGTTCTCTATGATATTCCTCATTCAAATCCATACCATACTTCTCAACTTTTTCCCGTTCCCATTCCTCAATAAAATCATTAATCCAGGGATTCGGGCACGCTGTATAATAAGGCGGATCAGACAATGTAATAATATCCTCATCTTCCCCAATTGGAAATCCTTCAATGTTCTTTAATTCAGGAAGCTTTTTTCGCAGTTCATTTCGAAAATATTCACGACGCGCTTCGTCGTTTTCAAACGTCATACCTAAGCAGACAACGGGACTGTTGTCTGCTTGTGTATGCTCGTCTAGTAGCGATAGTTGTTTTGTATCTTTATCCAAAATTTGTCCCTCCCTCTTATTTCTTAACCGTTAACCGAACACGGCTTGTTTCGTTTCCTCCGATTAAAGCTTTTAACAGCATATCAAAGTTTTTACGCGCTTCATCCACTGTAATAGGATTACCGTCTCCAAGTACTTTCATAAGTTGTCCTAGCTCAATTTGCTCCTTATGAATCCCTTTTAGAACAAGATTGATAGCATGAACTAGGTTTAGTGAAATCGGCAATGTGAATGCTTTATTAGCAATTAATTCGTTAATTAAACGTTTTTGCTCTGGTTCTAGCATTTCAATGCTGTCTTTTACAACCGGATCGTTAAAGTTTGTTAGGAGAGTTTCTGTCCAAGTGTTTAACATTTCTCCTAATTCATCCTCTAATTGAGACAGTGATACCTTTTCTTTATTTTGCTCCACACGTGGATTAAATTGACACTGCGGACATTCCGGTCTATGCTGCAATTTTTCAGCCGTTAAGCTATAACAATCCCTTAACAATTCCATACTTACTTTCCATTCTTTAAACGAATTGCTTGGCAAGAATGAAATTTTATTTGCAAGTGTTTCTACAGCATCATAGCGCGGGTCTTTCAGTAATTCTGCTTTTTTCTTGTTTTCCGTCGCATTTAAACGTGCTTTTTGATGAAGTGCGATGTAGTGCTCAATATAGTCTTTCTTCAAGCTTTCAAGCTCTGCCAATTCTCTTGTGCACTCTTCATCATTCTTTAACGCCATACTTAAGTTGTCCAGCGCGATATCTACATCATTATTCCACTCGTGGCTTGGCGAGATAATATATCTTGCTTTAGTTAAATAGTTGGCTACTTTTGTATACTCATTAATTTTTTGCTGCAACTTTTGTAATTGATGAACAAGTGTCAAGTGTTCCTTTTCTTGTTCAATACGCTCCACATTGTATTTTAAGTTCACCATTCTAGCTCGAGTATTATACACTTGCAAACCTTGTAAAAATTCGCTCAGGCTGTTTAACTTAGCTAGTCTATCTTCTTTTTCTTCAGGTGAAAAGAGCTGTCCATCCCAGATTTCGAACTTATTTCGTACATTTGCAATCATCTCTACGGTTTTACTTGTTTCTTCTTGCGCTCTCGTCATAATTTGCTTAATGGAAAAATCGACAGAACTCGGATCGGTAAAGTCCGCTTGTGCCGCACAGAACATTTCAATCAGCACTTGTACTGCCGGTACAGGCAATCCACTTGGTTTTTTGATATGACTAAAATATGTTAAATCCGTTATAGGTAATCGAATAAAGTCTGCAAAGTTCATGGCTTCATATGTCGTACTATTCACCGTAACAACGATTTCACCGCTTTGAATTAATGCCGCAAGCACGACTACCAATAATTCCGGTTCCATCGCAAACTCTTTTGTGAAGCGTTGATCTGGTGTTCCATGAACGGTATTGATGACTTCAATCAATTCATTTTGCTTCAACACTTGCCCCTGATCTTTTTGACTTAAAAACTCTAGTAACCATTTGGCATACCCTGAGTTTCTCGGTGTTACATTTCCATTATTATCAAGAAGAACGAGGCCGTTTAATATCGCTTCCCCTTGATTTGTTTTCTTCCCGTTTAGATAATCCAAAGCATCTTTTACATATGTGTGCATATTCGCTTTTGTTACATAAGATCTGTCCAACTTACGGAAAGATGGATATTCACTATATTTCACTTCGAACCATTGAGACAGTAAATCTTGGGAAACAGAATCAATGATTTGAATTAATGTTTCCGGATTACTTGGCAAAAAGAAGCCATGTTCTAAAACATTTGCATGATTTCCTCTATATACAATTTCAAACGCTTCTACAAAGTTTTCCTTCAACCATTTCACTAACTTTTTCAAGTTATCATCCATTTTCGGTTTATACAAGTGACGGTTTGTCGTTGTATCGTTATACATCTCGCATGCACCGCCATATAGACGTAAACGATTAATGAAATCTTCATTTTTCTTAATTAAACGGAAAAATACCTCATCTTCTTTTTGCTCATCTTTAAATTTTGGTTCTTCGAATGGCTGCAGCATGTAAATATAGAAATCACGTTCTGGTTGCGCTGTGGAACGTTCATTAGGAGCGCCAAAGAACAAATAACCTTGACGTTTTACACGTCGGTCTTCCCATGGAACTTCATGCAGCCAAATCTTATAACCATTTACATATGTCGTATCCGCCACTTCTGTCGCTTGTTTCAATACTTGGAAATAGTAGCTGTCTAGTTGGTTATCTGTTAATCCTTCACCGCGTTGCTGAATAAGCTCATCAACTGCCGTTACCTTTGCAATATCAATATAGTATTGGCTATTGTCTTTATTTAATGAAACAAATTGGAAGCTTGCTGCGGTCATTAAATCTTTCATAGCCGATTCAATCATTGTTGTTAAAAAATCAGCTGCTTCGTCATCTAATTCCAATAACATAGGATTGCTTACGAACAATTTGTCACGTAGTGCTTCAGATGTAAGACCGATTGGGGTTTTCAAATCGTCTGTTGTTAAACGATAGACCGCTAATGCGTTAACTAGTTGATTCGCCATGTTTTTATACTGACGTTTTACGCCTGTTTGAATGCATCCTTTTAACATCTCAACCTTGTTCATAACAAGCTTTACGTTCTCATTTGTCCGAAGGGATGAATCTTCCTCAATGTATTGCCAATAGCGGTCAAATGAAACCAATCCTGTTGCTTCTTCAGGCACTTCAAGCGTGAGCAGCTTTTTAATCTCCTTACTGATTGTTTGCAGTACAACACGTTTTTCAGCAATATTCACCTTTTCAAAGGTTTCTAGATACGCAGGATGAATCGGATACATATTCACAAATGTTTCCATCTCTTCCGACAAACCGTTGTATAGTTTTGTGAATTTACTTAAATGTTCACGTATCAATGCTTTTTGTTCTTCATTTTTCTTTAAAAGACGCTCAGATACAACAAACGCAATATCCTCACGAATGATACGTGCTTCTCTAAAACGCTCTTTTACACGGCGAAGTGAATCCGCTACGAAACTGAATTTTGGGTTATCAAACAACATTTCCTGTACGCCAGAAATAAAACGGAAACGGGACTTACCACAGACTTCCCCTACTTCACGTAAGAACCCTAAATCTAGTGTTAATTCTTGTTCTTTGCGACCACGTAAATAATCCAACAACTCGTCTATTACTAAAAGCAACCCTTGCTCCGGATATTGCTCATGGAATAAATCCATCATTTCAAAGAACATCTCTTTGTTATTTGTCACTTGATCTGCTGACGGAAATGAATAATCGATTCCCATCTTTTCTAATCCGCGCTCTAATTCACGACAAATAATATCACGAAGTGGCATTGTAACCGCACCAAACTCAGCACGAACCACTTTGAATTTCCCTTCAATTTCTTTTGCCTTTTCCGCCACTGCTTTATGACGTAAATGCTCGCTGGCACCTGGTAATTCTGCAATTGTAGAGATCACACTCATTAAGTGGGATTTACCTGTTCCGTAATTACCGACAATGAGCATACCTTTATTATCCACCCAGCGGTCGAATTGGATATTTTCAATAATCTCATTTGTTAATTTTTCTGCCATGTTATCAGAGATAACATATGTGTTTAGTAATGAAACAGCATAATCCATATCGTTCGCATCTTTTAATTGAACAACCGATTCAACTGCTTCAAATTTAATTAAATCACCGTAACGCAACATATCTTTCTCCTTCCTTTACCCAGTAATAACTTTTCCTTCAAAATCTTCACAAACGAAATATTCTGGGTGTCCACTTTCCGCATATATAAGTTTTCCACTTCTATAGGAACCTGGCCACATTACAATCAGTTTTCGCCGCTTGCTTAAGTTTTCCAATAAACGTACTGGATTGGTTTGCAGCGATGGATCAAATAATATGTCGATATGCATCAAACAATATATTTTAGCCGAGTTATGAGTAGCATCCTGTAAAATTTCTTCAATATAAAGCGGATACTTCCCCTTAGCTACATTTATTAATCCTTCGCTTATTACAAGGTTTAAATTTAATATGTTAATATCTCCATGTAACTGCCTGCATAATTCCTTGAAATCTGTATCATCACATACGAAAATTAACTTATGCCACCAGTTGTCCATCTGCTGTATGTCTGTATTTAAAGTATGTAAATCCATATGATATACACCCTTTTTTAGGAATTACCAAATGAAAAAATTCTATTTCCCATCATAAGTTCCCTGTTTTTAATAAGATTTAAATTTCTTTACATAAGATATATTAATATAGTTTAAATGTATTCACAATAAAAAGCAGTGGTAGTCATTTTCCTATAACTGAATTTAAATTTCTCTCATGAAACGGTGTTAATGACTATTTATATATTGCTATTATCACATTTAAAATCAAATATCCTTACCCTAATCTACTCGGACATTCTACCAGATATTGAAGTTGTATTAGAAAATAGACAGATTGAACTCCCTATCTTTCTATATTACACATTGAAGAACGCCATTTCTTCAAAACCTAATAACGAAACAACCATTCGCCGGTCTAAAAGGTGATTGTTCCACTCACATGACGTTTCTGACACATACGAACACGCATGACATGCAGCACCATTAATAGATGTTTGTAACTCAAAGTCGCCATCAGAACAATGAGGATCTGATGAGCAGTGCTCAAATCGCTCCAATGCTCGCAGGAAAATTGGATATAACTTTTCAGGCTTAGACAATTCAATTAATCCACCCAAGCTGCCTTCTGAGTCAGATGAAGCAGTATAAATTAATACGCCCATCATGTCACTTCCGCAGTATAATCTTTCTCGTAATGCAGTTGTAGCATATCCGGAATGAGCTACAAGTTCCTTGATCAGCATATGCGAAAAAGTATGAATCATAATATCCTTAGGGCTTAAATCCCGGTCACCATAGCCTAGTTCGCCACGCATTCTATTATATTTAGCAATTATTTTTCCAGCATGCTCCTGAACAAACGGCTGAGATTCCCATTCATATATTTTTTGAGGATTAAATTCAAAGAATATACCCTCACCATGCACCAATACACCAGGGAGCCAATTCTGCTTATCTTTCATGATGGAAACAGCTTCTGGCTTTTGTTCAAAAAACGGATCTGGATACTGCAACCTTGAAAAACCATTTAATACACGAACTTCTCTCAAGCTATCAATACGTCCAATAGATTTGAAGTAATGTGCCAACTTCGGATGAATGTTTATTTGTTCACTTACAAAACCTGTTTCTTCGTAGTCATTGATATTTCCTAAGATAAGCGTTAACCATTCCTGTTTTCGAATAGAATCGTATGTTACCACTTCTTCTTGATTATAATATTTCATAATCTTATCATAATCAGACTCGGGACGATTCAAAGCTGTGCATATTATCATTCTTCTTTGTTGTTCGTCTGGAAAAGCCATTAAATTCGTAATAGTATTTCGATTTTTCTCCACAATCATTGACAATTCGTCACCTTGTGCTGATGAAGTTAATGGAATAGATAATACACTTGTAATTACTGGTGTATAGATGTCTGAAGCGCTACGCAGCGTTGTTTTCATCGATGACGTACAATGTTCCTCATCACCTAGCCATGGTCGTTCTCCTGTACACAACGGCACATATTTTTTTACTTCCTCTTTCTTCATGATTTGAGCAAGCGTATTTCGTTTCTTACATTTTACACATTGTACTGTAATATCAGATAATGAACCTGCAGAACCTCTTGATTCGTATTTCAACACAGGCTTATCCGATACGCATTCTTCTCCTTGATGCGCCCATTCAATCCATGGAAAATCGCTCACATGACCTTTTTGACATACAAGAATGAAGCGGGCGGGATATAAATTTACTGTTTTTTCTTCGTTCTTTTTGCAGTAGTAACACGTCTTACTTGCATATTGATCCATCATTCCGCATTTCGGACATATTCTCCATCTTGGAAACGGGCGAGAACTAACCTGAATACGATCTTCGTCTTCACTAATAAGTTTCACGTAATCAATTTTCAACATCTTTTCCAATCTCGTTTCCTGATAAAGATTTCCCCTTGGAATTCTCCATTCATCAGCCGCACTAATCATAACACTATCTTCTAACAAATCAACGATGGCTCCTGGTCCATGATAATGCAAGAGCTGAGATGGCCTTAATTTACCGATTACTTCTTTAGTCATTGTACTTCGCCCCTACAATTTTAATTTCACCCTCAACATTTCTAAGAGAATTCAATGCTGGTCTTGCGTGTGAATAATTCGTTTTTTCCTTGAAATCTCTTAAAAGATGACGTACTCTGCCATGATCTTTGCTTCTGCGATAGCTAAGTTTTTCTTCAGATATTGCTCGTTCCTCCCACCATCGGTAAATACGAAGAACTTCATCCTTGATTACTTCTATGTCAATTTCACTCGTAAGTTCTGCACGATTAGCTATGAATTCTAAGATTTCATCTGTAATGCTATTTTCTCTAAAATGAACTGCTTCTGTTTCTTTTCGCAAAGAATGATCTGTCTGTCTTATCATACCGACAACTAAACCAGTTAATCCACGCTCTATGCTACCAGGTGCAAAAGAAGTAACACTAGTAGGCTCAACATGGCGATACATCGCTTCATGGAACGCATTAAAACGTTCAAAGTGGGATAAATCTCTAGAACGCATAGAATTAAATAGAGTTACAACCAAACCTGGATATTTACGCCCCACACGGCTTGTTGCTTGAATATATTCAGAAGCTGTTTTTGGCTGTCCATGCATGACCATAAGACCTAGCCGAGCAACGTCCACACCTACCGAAATCATATTGGTAGCTAATACAACATCAAGTGCGTTCTCATTGTATTTTCGTTCAATTGCACTTAAAATTTGTGGAATCTCAGCTGCCTTTTTTCGGGATGTGAGCTCTTCAAAAGATAATTCTTCTACATCCTTGCTCATCCCGCTCAGTAACTTAAGCCTAATAGGAATTTCGTCTCGTAATTTTGTAGATGTACCCGAAAGCTCTTTTACTGTATTGAAGTAACCAAGCACCGTCCAATATGGATCTATTGAGTCATCAGGACCTATATTTCGTATACTTGATAATAACGCAGCATATGTATGCACCGTATGAATGGCTCCGCTTACTCCAGGTGCACATACACCGACATATAATCGTCCAGTCTTCTCTTCGACAGGAACTTGATAAGAGAAAAAGTTATCTCGACTATCTGTAACTGCAAGCGGGAACTGAACTACTTTCCTACCATATAAACGTTGTACCTGTTCTTTTGCCCCTCGAATGGTCGCAGTTGAAGCAAGTACTTTAGGACCACAGCCATTATATTGACATAAATAATCAACAGCTAGCTCATATAAACCCGTAAGTGATCCTAAAGGTCCACTTATAAGATGTAACTCATCCTGAATAATGAGCTCCGGCGGTATCAGTGAATCGATTTCTTCTGTACTAATCCGTTCCCCATCAATCACGTGATACTTTTTATAATCAGGCTCATTAACAAAGCCTTCAATAGGACTGTAGTGCGTTTTAACACCAAAGAGTTCACAAAATCTCTTATTCCACGCAATTTGTGCAATTTTATCAACTGTTCCTATTAAAATGGTAGGAACTAAATTATAAATAACTTCGTCAACAGTGTATGCTGGGATTCCTCCATTGCTTGAGTAATAGCACTCATCGTTATTACAAGTTATTCTTTGTTTATGTTTTTCAAAAGTATAATTGTGAGCCGTCAAAGGTGTTCCGCACCACGGACAATGCTCAAGCTGCATTGGATTTCCTTCTGTTACCTCATTACCATCTTTTATCAGTTGAATTTTTTCTTCTGCATCTGCAATTGAATTCGGCGTAGAGGCCTGACCGATCCATAATCCAATTGAAAATGGTTCAATCCCCCAAGTTGCGACATTTTGCTTCCGCAAATATTCAGCAGCACAAACCATTGCCGTTGCCCGTTGGAACTGCTGTGTTGTCAAAAGTCGAAGTGTATACCTCATTAAAACTGTGATACCGGCGTATGTTTCACGTCTATGTGAGATGCCATTGAGCCTTCTCAGCGCTATTAAAAATGCAGCGACACCTAAATAAGCTTCCGTTTTACCTCCGCCAGTTGGAAACCATAATAAATCTACTAAATCACGGTCCTCATGTTCCGGGTTACTCACACCGTCAATATTCATAAGTAAAAATGCCAATTGGAATAACCGCCATCTTCCGTTATAAACAGGATTTACTCTCTCTCCACTGGAACGGAAGGTCAATGCAACTTTTGATTGTCCTTGTTGTATTGCCATAACCTTATTGGCAAAACGGAATGCTTCTAGCTTTTTGTTATCACTTAGTAACGCCTTTCTTCCGTTATCTATTCGTTGAATCATCCTTTGAACATGTTCAATATTTTCTAAAGCCACACTTTTTAAATGCGTCGGAATTATTTCAAGGTTATTTCTTTGTTCATCTGTCCAAGTAGAATATGAATCTACAACTATCTTTAAATTTGTATCTAACTGTTCCTTGGACATTTCAGCCAAATCCATCATGGAAGTATTTAAATCTTTTATTTGTCGATGTTCAACGATAGGTACTTCAGCTATAGGTAACCATGTAGTTTCTAATATGCATGTATTGTCTTTGAATGAATAGTTCACACCTACTCCATGACCAATCGCATACTCATTTACATGTCGATAAAGTAATTCATCTTGTAAGTTAAATTGATCTGCCTTTGAAGAAAAAGCTGCGACTACCGCTGAATCCACTTCAACTTTAATTTTAGTTTGGAACATAATTTCACTTTGAAGTGGGTAGGAATCTCGTTTATATCGATTTAGTAGATAAAAGCTGACATGATAGATACCGTCTCGTTCCTTAACTTTACATCTTAATACTCCAGGCTCGTCTAGCTGCCACTCTTTTGTTTCAGGAATCTCATTTGATAGTGACCAAACTACTGGCTTACGCTGATAATTTTCATCATCGTACATTCCCCATGAAATGGTGATGTTTAACGGTACTAACTTATTTAGACGAAAACTAAATCCCATAGAAGAAGCACGAAATGGATTTCGATTTGCAATCAATTCATCTATATTTTCTGTTTCAAGCAATTCATTCGTTTGAATCCCCGCTTCATCTTCATTCACTACCTCAACAGTTGATCCAAACGGAACAAGCTTCCCTGTTAAATACAGTGCCATTGGAGACTTTTTTCTACTTAAAACTTCCTTTTCTTCAAAAGGACCTACTAATATTTGCTCTAAGTTATAGAGCAAATCCTGACGTCTTTGTAAATGATCTACCGTATTCTCCCTGACATACGTCTTTTCTGACATATAATCGACTCCCCAAATAATAAAATTACGTTTCTCTTATTTAATATACTATTCTTTTTAATACAGCATCTTTATTATATAGATAATTTGATTGTACCTTATATAGTGGTAATATTTACGTCACTTTCGAATAAATACCTTTACATCAGGTCCATTGCAATTAAGGAACTTCTCCCTTACAAAAACTGCCCACTTTTCTCAACATACACACATTCATTCTCTAACAACTCATACGTATATAAACCTTACTATTTTTTACTTTTTGTGAATTTTCATTTCATTATATTATCACTTAATAATTAAGTTCATTCTTTCAAAATAGCTCCATTTGGTATAGTCATACAGATATAAACTTTCTTGTTTAGAAGAAATCATCATTTCAATCTCTTCTCATTATTACCTAATTTTTTTCTTCATTAACTGCCATTTTAGAATGGAAAGCGTAAACTAGAAGATATAATTTTTTCATACTGAATTAAAAACATACATATAATCTACAAATCTCCAACCAAATTTAAAAAATATGGGTCACCCCCATATTTTTACAAAAACTGTTCATATGATAACTTTTATATCAGGTTTTTAGAGACAGAGAAAGTGCCTCATACACAATATCTTACGTTTGATTCAGCAAATGCAACACTATTTCAATACTTTCAGGAGTGAATTCATAGTAACATTAGGTTATAGTAATAGAAGATTTAGCTAAACACACAACGTAGCTTAGCTTAAACGTCATTTTTTCACTTCCGAAATATTGACTCTAAAACTACTAAAAAGTTCATTATCCAGGTATCCCAAAATGAGCTTTCCGATGACAATTTGGACATATAGCAACTGCATTTGTAACAGTATCTTCCCCACCTTCTGCTAAGGGAAGAACATGGTGAACCTCAAGATAAGGTGTCCCGTCACTTACTCTTATAAAAGGAGCTGGTTGATGACAGTATTCACAAATTCCCTTGGCCCTTTCCAAAACTTCGGCAACAACATCCGGATTCCTCCGATAATTCGTTGTAATAACTTGAATGATTCCCGGTTTTTTGTTAGCATTTTGAAGACGCCGTTTTCTTTCCTCACTATCAATTTTCTTAGCGTTGTTAATTTGTTTTTTAAATTCTTCTTCGTATTCTTCCTCTGTAATCGGCACTTGAATTTGTAATGAATCTACTTTTACTAGTTCAAACCACTTAGATCCATCATTTTCAACATGATATCTGACATACTTAAAAATTCCAGCTAATGTTAATACGGTTCCTTCTTTAAAAAATACATAAATAGGTATATTGCCTGAATTAATGATTCCTCTATTCACCTTAAAAGTCGGATCAAAGTTATCTCCCATACTTTTCATGTAATGCTTTAATATTTTATTTTCCACAATCCACTCATTTTGATATTTCCCATCCTTCATTGTTACTTTAGAAAAAATCGCTTTGTAATTAGGTTCATCACCAATCAGATATATACCTGATAAGTTATTATATGTTCGTGAATAAATAGAGATATCCCAAGAGGTATACTTTTTACCAATAACAAAATCCTCTAAGTTGGTAATATCAAATAAATCGTCCTTAAAATGACTCCTGAATTTAGGTACAATATCTTCATAAGTTTTTAAATTTAAATTCTTTAGTGCCTTATACACTTCATCTTTACCTGGTTCTGGTAAACTCTCAAACCGAGACAAATATATATTTAAATCTCCTACTTTTTTAAACTTACTTACTCTATCTCGAGTATTTTTTACCTTTTTTACAATAGATCCTGGGAGTTTAGGATTTATAATTGCCGGTTCAAACACATTATCGTTCAAGAATTCTATTGCTTCTTCAATTCTATTTATCATCAAGACATCCTCTCTTATCTTACCTAGTAATTAAATTAACTGTAGGGATATCCGCATGAGCCCAATTTAATTTCACTATCTCATTTTTACCTAACCATTCAATCTTCTCATGTTCTTTAAGCTGTGGACTACCTGATATTAGTTCACACCAATAAGTATGAAGATTTACTATAATATTTTCATATTCATGTGTGACTTCTGTTATCTTTTCGTTTACCTGAATAATACAATCTAGCTCCTCTTTTATCTCCCTAATTAGTGCTTGTTTATGATCTTCTTCCTTTTCTACTTTACCTCCAGGAAACTCCCAGTAATTTGGCAACGTCATATCCTGAGACCTTAAAGCACATAATATTTGTTTTTGTTTGTTTTGTATTACCGCTCCTACTACTGTAATTTTTTTCATATAAACTCATTTTCTCCTAAATTTTTATTCTTATTTTTATTTTAAAAGATTATTACTTTCATTAATAGTTTATATTACAATTACTGTAATTAAATAAATTGGAGTGCTTAATTATGTACAATTCATGGAAAGGAACCGTTGAAAATTTTATTAATATTTCTTTAGAAGACTGGTTAAATAGTTTAATAAAAAATTCTTCTTACTCAATTAGCGAGGAACAAAAAGTCTCTTGGATTGATTGTTTTAAAGTTTTACAAGACCAATTTAGTTTTCTGACCAATAAAGATATCTTAAAATGCGGGTTAATATTTGAATACGAACTTCCACGGGAAGGTGGTAAACGTCCAGATGTTATTTTACTAACCGGGAATCATGTCATTGTTTTCGAATTTAAAAGAAAAAAGAGCTATACACCGTCCGATATCGATCAGGTTAGTGAATACTGCCGGAATCTGCGTCATTATCATCAACAATCCCAATCAATTATCGTTACACCAGTGCTAATTCCAACTAAAATGGAAAGGTCAACGCACTGGGGAAACCAGGTTCTTGTATTAAATAAATACGATTTACATAAATATTTAGATACTATCCAAGTAACAAAAAATACAATTCAAATAAATGATTGGATACACTCTCAATACGCTCCATTACCTAGTATCATTCAGGCAGCTCAAACAATATACCAAGAAAAAGAGCTTCCTCAAATTAAAAGAGCCCATAGTGTTGGTATTCCAAATACCATTAATGAATTAAGTAAAATTGCCAAACTAGCTAAAGAAAACAAAGAACGTCATTTAATACTAATCACCGGTGTACCTGGAGCAGGTAAAACACTCGTTGGACTACAATTTTCTTACGAATACGGAGCAAATGAAACAGGCATACAGCAGGCGATATTCTTGTCAGGAAATGGACCATTAGTGAAAGTGCTGCAGTATGCTTTACATTCGGATGCTTTTGTTAAACCCTTAAGGAATTATATAGAACATCATGCAATACAGAAACGAGAAATTCCTAGAGAACATATTTTAATATTTGATGAAGCTCAACGGGCTTGGGACGCTAATAAAGTATACAGAAAACATAAGATTCACAAATCAGAACCGGAACTAATTATATCAACAGCCGATACTATTAAAGATTGGTCTATCGTCATTGGATTAGTTGGTGAGGGGCAAGAAATTCATATAGGGGAAGAACGAGGTTTATTACAATGGCATGAGGCCATTTCCAAATCTAAAAAAAATTGGACTATCCATTGCCCAGAACATATTGCTCATTTTTTTACAAGTAATAATAAAAATTTCATTAATGAATCACTAAATCTGTCAACTTCATTAAGAACACATATTGCAGAAGATGTACAATCATGGATAAACGCTGTGTTAGAAGGAGATAGTGATTTAGCTTTTAAACTAGCAGCAACGATCCGTCAACAAGGATTTTCTTTGTATATCACTACTAGTTTAGACGTCGCAAAGGAATATTGCAGAGATAGATATCTAAATAATCTAAATAAACGTTATGGATTACTGGCTTCTTCTAAAAATAAATTGTTGCCTTCTTACGGAATAAAAAATGACTTTGAATCGACTCAAAAGATGCATGTCGGAAAATGGTACAATGATTCTTTTTTATCAAGTGAATCCTGCTGTAGCTTTACACATGTTGCAACGGAATTTTCATGTCAGGGATTAGAATTAGATTTACCAATTCTATGTTGGGAAGCGGATCTCGTTCGTGAAAATAATGAATGGATAAACAAGGCTGTTACGAAAAATGCAAAAAATTCGAAACAACTTCGAGTCAATAGCTACAGAGTACTTCTCTCTAGAGGAAGAGATGGACTTATCGTTTATGTGCCTAAAGCTCACCAATTAAGAGAAACATATACTTTTTTACAAAAATGCGGTCTGAAGATATTAAACTAGCAATGATCTGCTACATCCCGTTCTCCCTAGTTCATATATATAATAAAAAGGGCAGCATCTCTCATACTGATTCTGCCCTTAAAAATTATTAAGTTGGAATAAATTTAACATTTCACTTCCATACTCCTGTTTTCCCTCTCTCAAACCGTATACGCCAAGCTATTCCGTAAATTCTCTGCCAATTGCTCCATCGCAAAAAATATTCTTGCAACACTTCCCGTTGCTTTTGATATAGGTTCTTTAATCGTTTCTTTAATTTCATCTGCATTTTCAGCAACTTTTCTGCGATCACCTTCATAGTTCTTTGGAGGTATCGCACTAAACAGTATAAGGTATATAAACAAGCGTCTATAAAATTCCTTTTCTTCTTCTGAAGTAAGTGTATCGAGCTTAATTTGATAGTAAGAACAGCGATATGTAGTTAAGTGACACTATATTTAATTAAACAACTAGAGAAAAATGAAAATATCGCAAAGGTATAAGAACATTCGATCACCTATAAATTTTAAACCGTACAAAAAAACTCCAACTTCTTCTACCAAGTTGGAGCCCCGCCCCTCTATCAACCTATTCATTTCAAGTTTCCAACTACGTTATGCTCTCTTCTCACTTCACTTAACACTCTTCGCAAATCCGCTGCATGCTCGAATATACCGCCAATCAATTCCACCGTACGATAACAAGCCCCTACATCCAACTGTTCATACTCCGTATGTTCATGTTGATATCCTACAGACAAATTCACACTTTGAATACCGTGCGCCGCCCATACCCTTGTGTCACTGCTGCCACCAGCTGTACATTTCCAGCCTTCTAGTCCGACATTTTGTGCAACTTGTTCGATGAATTCCCCGTACTGTTCACCGCAAAACGGCTCGTATCCTCCGCAAGAAACTACAATATCTCCATATCCGCGGCGATCCGCTACAATTGCTGCGTCCACATTCCACAAGAAGTGCTCATCAATATGACTTGCTCCCACCAATCCAATTTCTTCTTCAACTGTAAAGATAAATTTAACTTTTCCGCAAAATGAAGAGGATGCTAATCGTTTTGCCGTTTCTAACACTACCGCTACCCCTGCTCTATCATCTGCTCCTAATATCCCTTTGCTGCTTGACCAAACTGATCCGTTTTTTACAATGACGCGATTCGCTTCCAATTCCTCTACTGTATCTAAATGTGCGTTCAATAAAATAGTTGGTCCTGCTCCGCCTCTGTATGTTTTCTGTGCTAAAATATTGCCTTTTGTATCAACTGCCATATAGTCAACAAACGGTATTAACTTTTCTTTCACTACATTGCGGATGTTTTCCTCGTTACCGCTTGCGCCGGAAACGGATAATAACTGTTCAAGAAGCTGTTCGAAAAAGCGCTCTTGTATGGATTCACAGTCCTCTTCTAACCACTCCCGCTGAATATAATGAAGCTTTTCCGTAATATCCAGCAGCTCTTCACGACTTGCGTACAAAGTCACATAACCACCTCTTACATGCACTCGTTTCACTCCAACCGCTGTAAACAGATTCGTCACAGTATCCAAATCTACATCTTTTCGAAATCCAATACGCGGTCTTCTTATTTCGTGTCCGTCACAGCACCCCATTGTATATAAACCAAGGCGATTCAACTCTCGGATCACCCCGCTTATATACGTGTCGAGTTCCCGAATTTTCGGCTCTTCCTTACCTGGAGAAAACCACAAACTTTCTCCTAGACCTCTGTCTCTAAAATCCACTGCTTGTAGCCATACTTGCTCCGAAACTGGCGTATCTTCAATTGTTATTTCATTTCCATCCGTACAAAATACGACTCCTACTTTTTGTAAGCTTTCTAGCAAGAACGTACGGTTCTCTTCCCTTTCATAACTCAAGTCAAATACCTGATGTTGCGTTTCCTCCACTTTAAACCCTTGACGAATAAATAATTGATTCCATGTTCTCATCTCATCATCTCCCTTGCGATTTGTAATTGTAGTATCGCATAGGAGCGATGACACCCCTGTCATCACCTCATTCGTCTACTCTATACATGACGCAAAAAGGGATCTCCTCATTAAAGTAATATGCCGCTTCACCCCTATACTGTGTAGAAATAATAAGATCATCAAATCCATTCAGCTGCACAAGTTTATCCCTAATTCTCCTCACTGTTTGAATAAAGGAATTTTTCTTTACTTCTCCAGCCTCATCCCTGCTGTCAATAATGTCGCGGAAGGCCATTCGTGTAACTGGAGTCCCATGTGTACTCTGCAGCAAAATCACTTTGAGCGCATCACCTTGATTTTTGCTGAGAACCACTTCATCACCACGGTATACTAGTCTAATGCTGCGGTCACTAAAATATAAAATTAAAGTTCGGAATTCCTCATCGATGATATGTTCACACTCATCTTTAGAACATGTATCTTGTCCCTCTCTCGTTATCTTATAGAACGCATGTTGATTTAAGTATTGTTCGTTTCGTTTCAACAAATCATAAAGCGGAGATATTTCTGCCCCGTCTACACCTGTTCTGTTCACAGAAACAGGCAACTGCTCCATTTGTTCATATGTCTTGGCAGATATATGTAAAGAGCTGTTTGTTAAATACATGTGAGCGTTATAAAGCTGCTGATCATTCATCAAATAGGCTTTATTCGTACAGCTCTTTTGTGTAGAAATAGCAGACTCAAAAGAATGAAAAGCCATAAAATAATCCTGTCTTTTGTAATGTAAGAAACCGAGCCTATAGTGAGCAATTGGTATATTCAATTCGTATCTCAGAGCCTCTGCCAAAGAATTAACGGCCAGGTTATCATCCTTTCGATACACCGTTTTCAAATATGTCCCGTATTGTATAAGAATCTTAATTAACCGTGTTTTTATGTCATTTATTTCCCAGTCGTCCTTGTTTCTTTTTTCCAAACGCAGTCTTCTGTACATTTCTTTGTATACCAAAACAAGGGTATGATAAACATACTCGTCCTCTATCTCATGTAGTTCTGCTTCTAATTCTAGAAGTTCGTCATAAGTTTTTTCTTTTAAACGCATTGTATTTTCCTCCGTTCATTCATGTATGACATTAATTTAAAAAATAAAAAGATTCGTAGCAATACCGATACTACGAATCTTTTACTTTTTAGCTGATAATACGTAACACGGGTCATATTCCCATGAAATATGACCCTTTTATTAATAAAAACATATGAATTAATATAATTTAATATTAAAATTAAATTATAACGAATAAAGAAATGGAGCGATAATGAATGTTAGCTAAAATTAGAAAAGTTAAGCTTGAAAAAGAATATAAAAATCCTACATATAAAGTTAAACTCGAATGTCCCAAAGGCAAAGAGTTACGTATTAAGTTTGATTATACATACTGTAATCAAGCATTTATGCCCTTAGAAGTAAGCTATGATGGTCATGATAAAGGTGCAAAGCTTTCATGGTACACAAGAGAAATAGAGGATATGACTGTTCAAAATTTTTTAGAAATCATTGCGAATAAAATTAATAAACAATATAATTTCACGTTAAACGTTTAATCAAAGAAGATTCTGATTTGAACTGTAACCCGAATAGTAGACACTATTCGGGCTTATATTATTTTTCGTTAAAAGAGCAAAAGGAAATGCAAGAGAGGGCTGTTGAATCGGAGAATTGATATATTTCTTTTGGAAACATGTCTTCATATTCTGCTTCAAATACAACAAATATCCTCTCGCTTTGTTATCCATCTGATAATTCCACAACATTCACTTCATAATATGTCTACTTATGTAAACTGTAACTACGATAAAAGTAAAAAAGGGATTGATGCTTTCGATTACTATTTCCTATCCTTAAAATTATGCATACGCTGCATCCAGTATACCTTTAATACTCTTCCTAATAAAAGGTTGGAGCTCCTTTAGTTCAAGCTGAATTCTTGCAGTATACCCTTTTAACTCTTTACACAGATCCTCATAATTCACGTCCTTTGTAAAAAAGATGCCTATTGGAAAGACGATATTGACTAATATTCTCGAAAAAGTATCTTTCATATTATACTCTTTCATATTAAGTTCCAGATTGGATTTTGAAATTTTTGGTACCGGGAGGCCTGAGTCTAAATTCAATTTTTCAAATAAAAACTGATACATTCTAACTGTTGATTCAATTTCTTGAAAAACTATTCTTTCAATTAAGCCTGAATTTAAGTCATTGATTAATTTCTGTGTATGTTCTTGCATTTGTATGTATGGCTTTTTCCGACTAAACAAACCAGTGTTGTTTCTTAAAAATTCTTTTTCAGTCTCTTCCCACTTACTAACGTATTCAGTCAGCTTGTACATACAACGCTTTGGCAAACGTTTAGTCATTGCCATTCTAAAATGCTCAGAAATTTCTTGTTTTATTTCTGCTTTACCGAAAGGTTCAATACGACCTCTTCTTGTAGGTTTAGCTACACTGCAAACTTTCACAGTATTGACCTTTTTGCCAAAAGCATTAGTGATTTCCTGTTTCAAACTCTCTATTTTATCATCTGGAATATTATCAGCCTTTGTAAATAATACAGTGACAGGACAGTTTGCTTCTATTATTCTCTTAATAATTTCCAACTCAAAATCTTGAACTCTATATTTTGATGCGGCAATACAAAAGAAAATGGAATGCATCCATTCATCAGGGGACTTATCAACACCTCTGGTATACAACGTACCTTTCAGATCACTCATCCATTCTTTCGCCTTATCCGGCTCAAGTCCCCAAGAATCATAAATCATTAACGGAAGTTCATCCAGCTGAAATGACGCTGGATGAAAACCTCGTTCTGTTACCGGTTCCCCGTTACCTGTCTTTCGAATTTCTTCACCAAATAGATAGTTCACAAGGGAACTTTTACCTACACCCGATTGTCCAATTATAGCAACGTTGTATCGCATGAAATTTCTCCTTACTTTTCTTTTTTTAAATTCACAAAGGTGTTGATGACAAATTCTTTAAAGAATTGATCCAAGTTTTCAATAAATTTCTTCAGTCCACCGTGGTCACCGTTTAAAGTATACTCATTCAAACGGTAACAAACTTCAGAAACACCGAAACCGATAGCAGCAGTAATGCCACTGGCAACACTTCCTGTTATCATTGCTCCACCTATTGTCCCAAAACCTGGAACTAATTTCAGTAATTGTCCAACAACCCATATCCCGCTCGTTGAAATGAGAGTTCCTATCCCTAAGCTTCCTACTAAACTTTTTATGCTTGAAAGAGAAGATCTCATATCATAGATAAAAACGATTCTCGCAAACATTCCTGCTTGGTTAGCAAGGAGAATTGGCGCATCTGAGAACGGTATTGGACTGGCACCTACAATAGCTGCTCCACTGCTATGTTGAAGGATTACTTTTTTTGCTTCTTCTCTTTTAGCATTTAAATCAAGCTTTTGAGCACTAATGAAAGCAGTCCGTAAGCCTTGCGGAAGATTTGCAATAGTCCAATTGACCAATTTATTTAAATCCATGAAGCCCAATTCTGGTAATTCTTCATTAATTGTTTCAAATATTTCATTTATCAGTCCAGCATCTTTGCATGCTCGTTTCATAAGCTCACTATCTTCTTCTGAAACTAAATCACTTTTTGTAAAAACAATTGCAACTGGGATATCAGTATCATTTAACTGTTTAATCACAGATTTATCTATATCATGTAGCCGGTGACTGGATGCATCAATGCAATACCACACTATATGTATTCTTTCTTCAACCTTCTTAGAATTGTTATCAGCTGCATACTTAACCACATTATTTAAAAAACTTGCCTGATTTTCACTGCCAATTTCGTATCCAACAGTATCATACAAGACAACAGGTACTTCTTCAGACCTATAAACATTCATAGACTCCGTTACTGGTTTTCCTTCGCCAACCACAGCCAAATCTTTTCCAAAGATAGTGTTAATTAATGAACTTTTACCTACGCCTGTTCCACCGATAATGAGAACATTTGGTTTTTTAACATCTTCTTTATACTTTTCATATTCCTGGTTGATCTTCTCATTTAAATCTTCCATAGTAATAGTCATAGCTAACCTCCATGATTATGTATTACATTACAAGTTGTATTTTATAATGATTTAATATAATCTTAATATTAATCTAATTTGATTTAAATTAATTACACATTCTATTCCCTATTTCCTCCATACCTCCCTAGCATCTCCTCCAAACTCCTTTTCATCTCATCCCGAAACTCCACTGGCTTTAACACTTCGACATAAGGTCCTTGACTCAACAACCACATCTTGACTCCTTTACCGAAGACTTTTGCTTCAAAAACAGTGCCATGCTCATCTTCGGAAAGTTTGGTCGCTGTTGGAAGACGATCTTCTACTGCTTGTATAGATGAACCTGTGAAACGAAAGACTAGATTCATAAGCGGACCAGATTGCATAAATTGGATTTGTTGTCGAAACTCCCCTTCTTCAAAACGATCTTTTTCGTCGACCTTGAAATGTTCCTTCAAAATGGTATAGTTTGTAATCCGATCCATTCGATAAATCGTTGGAGATTCAAAATCATACTTTACGGAGAAAGCAGCTAAATAAAAATAGTACTCTGAAAACAGCACACCAACTGGTTTTACTGTTCTTGTAACGGCCTCTTCTGCCGTTTCTTTTTGGTATGAAATCTCTAGAAGCTTCTTTGTTCTTACCGCATCACTTATATCCCATATCATTTGAAGTAAAGAGCGTCCATGTTTCAAAGGCTCATAATAATGCTGTTCATTACTAATAACATCCCGAATAACTTTTCGATCACTTGGCTCTGAGTGCCTAATAACCTTGTCAAGTAACGTGTCCATTTCTTTCTTCAAGAACGCTCGCGTTTCTAAAAGAACTTTTCCTAACGCCAAAATTTCTTCCTTTGTTAGCCACACCTCGCTTTTGCGGCTTAAACTATAGCGTTTTTTTGCCCTATTATACTCTAATGTTGTTGTACCTCCGTCGTTCTTTTCTAGGTACAATCGTAATGTTTCTAAATCCCGCTGAATTGTTTTTTCATGTACATCAAAACGTTCTGCTTCATCCTTTTTTATTAATAAATCACCTTTGCATAAGCGTTCATATAGTGATAAAACTCTTAATGATTTTGTCTCTTGTTCCTCCATAGCGTTCACTCACTTTGTAGAAAATACGTACATTTATTACTAATTCCTTATATTACATTATTTTAACATAATTTAGTTAGTTATGATGGATTTTCACTACGTAAAAACGTTCTAATTTCCTCCTCTGTTATTCCGTTATGAAGTGCTTCGAAAATTAATTGAGCTCACTCTATATCTAACTCAAAAATTTCTTTCTCCTTCATTTGTTTCTCCCCTCTCCCTTGTATCTGTAATGTAGCACAAGTAAATGGACAGTAATTGTCCTTTAACTATTATTTAACAAATTTTTTAACAACTTATTCGTTACACATACAAAATAAACAATGATGCCTCCTAAGAGACACCCTTGTTTATTTCAATGTATTAAGAAGATCTTCCGCTGCACGTAATACTTCTACGTTACCTACTACCATTACGTGTTTTGCTTACCCTAATATGAAGCATGGACATGACCAACCACCCCAAGATGCATCTGTTGTTTAACCTTCAAAAATTCCCCCTTCGAATCCATCAATTGTAAAATATGCTTTTTCCATCACTGTTTCTCCTATGTACCTTAATTAATAGGTGCTACGTTATTTGCTATCGATCTGAAACCCTGCCAATTAATCCGGCAGAGTTTCAAGTAATTCCTCAGTGAATACGTTACGAATGCTTTTACCGGATTTTAGGAAGTTGAGGTATACTTCTTTATCCTTACTGTTGTCGACATTATAGCCACACTCATTCGCAAAGCTTTCAAAGTTAGGAAATGCTTCCTCAGTGTAGCGAGAATTAAGTTTGATAGTAGATAAGACATCTTTCATTAAATCTTCATGATGCTTTTCTTTTTTATCGGTAGCATCATAAAACGAAAAAGTATAAGTAGCTCCTGTATCGAGGTTTAAGCATCTCACTTGATATTGATTACTTTTTATACCTCGTGCTTCAACGTGTGCATAGAATTGTACGATTACCTTTACATGACCAACCACTTGCTTTAACATATTTTCCCCATCCCCTTTATTATCTTTAGTTTTTAATACTAAAAAAAGGCCTTCTCACTATCTTTTTATCCCCCTATAGAAGTGAGTCAATTTTGAGGAAGTTGCTGCTCCTCGTTATACCTGCCTCCCATGGGTACTTGTAGTTGTAACATAAGAGCTAGTGACATATTCCCCTCCTATCTTCTTCACTTTTCGTTCAATATTTGGGTAGTGGCCTTACTGCCCCGATATAGTGGGATGAAAACTAAAATTGTAAAAATTCATCTCATATAACATCCTATTCCCTGCCAACTCTAACATCACATGTGTATGTGATGTTAGTTAATTATGATAAATTCTTACTTCGTAATAACTCTCTAATTTCTTCCGCTGTAATTCCATTAAGAAGCGCTTCTGAAATTAATTGAGCCCACTCTATGTCTAACTCAAAACTCTCTTTTACTTCCATTTGTTTCCTCCTCCCCTGTACCCGTAATGTATCACAAGGAATTGGACAATAATTGTCCATTTATTTTTGTTTTATAAATTTTTTATAACTGAATTGCTATAAAACAAAAATAAACAAGGATGTCCACTGAACGGGACACCCTTGTTTATTCCAATATATGAAAAGAGTTCTTAAGGATTTAGAACATTCTTTATTTCACCGTACCACTATTAACAGCTTCTACAAATTCACCTTTGTTATCTGTTATAGTCAAATGCTTTGTAACTAGACTTACAAAAGTCATAATAATCAAGTTTATAACGAGAGCAATAATACCTATATTTATGTCCTTAACCCACTGAGGTAGAGCAGGAAACATCGTTCCAATCGTTGTGCTTGTGAGTGTCGTATAAATTACAGTTGCAACCCCTGCAATGATTCCAGCCGCTGCTCCTTGTTTTGTAATAAAATTATATTTCGATAGGCCAAAGACCATTCCTGGCATAAGTTGTGTAACTAAGCTAAATCCCATTAATAATAAAGGTACAAGCGTGCTGCCCCCTTTGAATGTAAAAAATACAGTGATAAGAGCAACAACAGGTACAGAGAATCTTGAAATTTTCGCGATTTTTTTCTCAGATGTTTGAGGTGCAAACACTTGATAAATATTTTTCGCAAACAGTGTAGATGTTGCCATTAAAATCATAGAGCCTGGTACAAGAGCAGTTAATAATCCAGCCGCTCCTATGATTCCGACAAACCAAGGATCGAATGTTTGTATAGATAGCTTTAACAACGCCAAATCTGCCGTAGGTCCTTGAAGCCCTGGTACTTGCTGGATTGCCGCAAATCCCACAAAGAATACAAACAGTAATACTAATTGATACACCGGCATAATGATTGCATTTTTGCGAAACACTTTTGGATTTTGAGCGGAATAAATCGCCCCTTGAATATGCGGCCAAGCATAAAAGCCGATTCCTGTTAATAAAACAGTTGAGATAAACCATGATACACTGAGTCCTTTTTCCGGAAGAGCTAAAAATCCTGGTTGAGCGGCTTCAATGCTCTCAAACATAGGTTGTAATCCTCCGTAGTAATGAATAGGAAGATAAATTCCTAGGAATAAAACAACTCCTAGTATTAAAATATCTTTAACAACAGCTGTCCAAGCAGAACCATGGATACCAGAAATCGTTACATATACTGTAAGAGAAATAGCCCCAATCCAAATAGCTGCAGTAGAGGAAATCGTTCCATAAGAAGCAACTGAAACAATAATGCCCAATCCTTTTAACTGAAGAACAAGATACGGAATGAGAGCCATAATTCCTACAAGCGATACAAGAACACCTAAATATGAGCTTTTATATCTACTCACAAAGAAATCAGATTGAGACAGTAATTTATGTTTTTGAGCATAGCTCCATAGTTTTGGCAAGAAGAAATAGGAAATAACATAGGCTAAGCAGCCATAAGCAAGAATATAAAAAGTAGGTCCTCCTTTTCCGTAAGCCCATCCGCTTCCACCAAGGAAGGTAAAGGTTGTATAAATTTCACCGGCCAGCAATAAAAATATAAGAATGGTACCGAATCCGCGTCCACCTACTGCCCACTGTTCCATATTCATGTCTTTCCCTTTTCTTGCACGAATCCCTAAAGAAATGGACAAAATCAAAAATCCAAAAATAATGAGTAATGATGTATTCATATTTGCTCACCCTCCCGATTAGCAGGATCTAACTTAAAAATAACTGCCATCGTAACCGAAGTTAGAACGACCCATAATACAATCCAAAAGAGGATAAAAGGCATACCAAGAACATAGGGAGTAACTCTATTAGCAAAAATAATCCCACCAAGAATTCCAACGAAAGGGATTAACGCAAGAAAGTGAATCAACTTCATAAAAACCCCATCCTTCCCTCTTTATATTTTTTCTTGCAGCAACTTGAATGTTGCATTCGTCAACACTTTCACACCATTTTCTAGCGCATCTTCATCAATTGAAAAACGCGGATGATGATGCGGATAAATAATCCCTTTTTCCTCATTACGTGCACCTACGAAGAAGAAAGCTCCTGGTGCTTTTTGTTGGAATGCCGAAAAATCTTCTCCGCCCATTGTAGGTTGCTCATGATGTACAGCCTGCTCCCCTAACACTTCTCGTACAGTTTCTTCAATTACACCTGTAATTCTTTCATCATTAATAACAGGTCGATATCCGTAATCATATTTGAAAGTATAGGAAGCCCCGTGCGCTTCTGTAATCCCTTTTATAATTCGCTCCATGAGAACAGGAATGTTTTTTCGCAGTTCCGGATTTAGAGTGCGTACAGTACCTACAATTTGTACTGAATCAGGGATGACATTGTGGGTTGTCCCCCCAATAAATTGAGTTACTGAAACTACGATACGTTCTAAAGGATCTACATTACGAGAAACAATATATTGCAAGTTAGTGACCACTTGTGAGCCAATGGCAATGCTGTCTACAGTTTGATGAGGCATAGCTCCGTGACCGCCTTTACCTTGAATCGTAATTTCAAATTTATCAGGAGCTGCCATCATTGGTCCATATACAACCCCTATCTTCCCGATTTCAAGAGACGACCAAAGATGACAACCAATGACTTGGTCTACCCCATCCATAACCCCTGCATGTACCATTTGTTCTGCGCCGCCCGGAAACAATTCTTCTGCATGTTGAAAGAGAAAACGCACTTCTCCTTTTATTTGATCCTTCATTCCTGACAGTACTTTTGCTGTACCTAACAGCATAGCTGTATGTCCATCATGACCGCATGCATGCATGACTCCAGGATTATTAGAAGCAAAATCAAAACTATTTTCTTCTTGAATAGGTAATGCATCCATATCTGCTCGAATTGCTAGTACCGGCCCTGCTGGATTCCCTATTAATCTTGCCATTACACTTGTCTTCGTCGGACGAGAAACGATTAAATTCCCAAAAGTTTCAAGAGTTTCATAAACAAACTGTGCTGTATTTTCCTCTTGAAAAGATAGTTCCGGATTTTGATGAAGATAACGTCTCCATTCAATTACCTTTTCTTTCATTCCATTTAATACATGATCTACAGTCGTAATCATATAAACAAGCCCCCTTCAATAACTGGAATTATTTCTAATTTTATATCTTTTCAGAAAATTATAACTATTTATAAAGTGTTTAACTATGTTAATCCTACTAAAATAAACATAAAAAATTTGTATATTTACACAAAAGGGTTCTCTCCAACATCCGTTATTTTTTGTATATCTCACAATTTAACTTGTTTATTCACATAAAACAGCCGGTTGCTCTCTTCGTCTAATTTTCATACAATTAACATAATTAGGAAAGAAAAGGGTGAGAAAAGTGAAAGATACATTAAGTCACAGACAATTACAATCTTTAATATACGTTTCTAATATTTTAAATTCCTCACTGGATCTTGACTCTATCATTCACTCTATGATGAAAGAAACAATTGCCGTAATTGATGCTGCTGATGCTGGAGTCCTTTTCTTATATAACACTGAACAACAATGCCTTATTGCAAAATCAACATTTGGGTATGAGACCTCCCGTTTAATGCAAATAAAATTAAAACCAGGACAAGCCATGGCCGGAAAAACATTTTTAGCTAAAAAATGTTTAATTTTTACGAATCAAGATGAAGTTAGAGAAACTTACAACTCCTTATCTGAACAAATCCTTGAATTGTTTGATGAATCTGTTCCGAACTATCCTTATTCCGCAGTATGTACTCCTATTATCAGTAATGGGGAATGTTTGGGTGTTATTAATTTAGGATCCTTTCAGCCTCATTCACAATTTACAACAGACGATGTGAACCTCATGACTGCCATTTCTCATCAAGCAGCCGTAGCGTTAAAAAAAGCTAAACTGTATCATGAAAAAGAACAAGCGGTTCAAGAGCTAGAGATTTTGAATACTAAAATTACGCAGCAAAACGAAATATTTTCCAGATCAATAGAGTTACATAATACCTTAGCAACCTTAGTACTAAGCGGCGAAGGACTTTCCTCCATTTTGAACTACATCCCTAAGAAAATCGGGTATCATTGTTTGCTTTTTGATGATTTAGGAGAATTAATTTCATCTTCCAGCTCTTATGACATAACGACAGATATTTTAGAGAAACTAAAAGAAAAAGCAACCGCTTTTGCAGATGCTTCAGAGACAAATAAATCTATATTGAGCATCCAGGTTCAAGGTGAAAGCCATACAGTTGTTTTGTTACCGATAGGATCGAAGCCTAGATTACTAGGGGTTCTTCTCGTTCTTTCAGAGAAAGCGATCGAAAAAGTTGACATAGCTGCTCTTGAGCATGCTTGTACCATTATTTCTCTCGAACTCATGAAAAAGCAGGCTATATTAGAGACCGAACAAAGATTAAACGGGGAATTTATTGATGTTCTGTTTTCAGGAAAAATGGATGAATCCCTTATGCAAAAGGCCAAACATTTACAATTGCATTCCAAATCCAACTATGTTGCAGTCCTCATCAATATGAAACACATTACGACCAAAAGACACAAGCGCTATTTATTAGAGTTTACAAATAAATTCTTCAGTAAGAATAATAGCAAAGTGATAATAGCAGAAAAAAATGATCAAATCGTAGTTCTCCTTTCTTTCAATCCGAGCACCTCTTTATCCTATAACAATTCTCAAGTGAAAGAATCTATACATTTATTTCAACAGGAATTAAACATAAGAGGATGGGAAAAGCGTGTCTCCATCGGTGTTGGACGATTGAAGGAAGGATTAAAAAATGCTTACACATCTGCTCAAGAGGCTGCCAAATGTCTGCAGTTCATTCAAGCACATAGTCTAAGTAAAAAAACGATGAGCTACTCAGAGCTTGGCGTACAGCGTCTTCTATTACAAAATACCGAAGAAGAGTTATTAGATTTTATTTATGAAATGCTTGGTCCTTTAATAGAATACGATCGTACAAGAGAAGGACATTTACTTCATACCCTTTTTTCATATTTGGAGCATAATCGCAAAGGCACAGAAACAGCAAAAACACTTCATATGCATGTAAATACTTTAAATTATCGTTTAAAGAGAATTGAGGAAATCTTGTCAATAAATCTATCAGACACCGAAAAATTCTTGAATGTACAATTAGCAGTTACTATGTATCACTATATGAAAGAAAAAATTGAGCAATAAAAAAATTGTTTTGCTGTCTTTATCACCTTATCATTACTGCTAATAGAGACAGCAAAACAGCTATTCTCCCCTTTTTGTTTAATAATCCTCTCATTTAGCTGAACATGCTTACTTGTTACAAAAAATCCATATATAACATTATAAATATTTACGATGAATATATAATCCTTTTTACATAATTTTACTCATTACCCACATATAACTTATAGAACTGCTCTCAACATAACTACCAAATAAATACCAGCCACATAAAAAACCCCGAATCATGAACTTTTTCAAGGTGTCCATAATTCGGAATTCAATTCAGAACATGCAGGATCTTTTCTTATTACACTAACGATGGCAGTATAGCGAAATAAATAATGGGATAATTATTTACTTGTATTAAAGGATCATATTCCTGAATAAACCTATGAGGGGAAATTAACTTATTAATTTTAAAAGGGTGGTTTAAAAGATGGATATTTCAGAACTTGTGAGCAATAAAAAGGTAGTAGAGAATTTCTTCAAGGTTGTTAATCTTCGCCAATCTGAGAGATTAGTAGAGTTTATGGCTACAGATGTAATTGATTATAACAAAATTATCCATGGCGAGGACGATAAGCCTGGTGCAGCCTTTGATGGTATCCGGCAGCAGTTAGCGGCTTTCAATCCCTTACACTTTCATATTGAGGAACTTATCGCTGAAAACTCCCGCGTAGTTGCACGAATCACCCAAAGTGGTGTCCATACTGGGGGCCATCCTCGAATGCCAATACCGACTAATGGTAAGTTTGAGAATGAGGCAATTTACATATTTACTGTAACCAATCAGAAAATTAGTGAGATTCGGGCAGTCAGCGATCGTTTAGGATTATTCCTACAACTTGGTTGGGATTGGCCTAAAACTGACTAAACTCAAAATATTGTTAAGCTAAAAAGTACTTAAATTGAATATGAAACACCAAAAATAATTAATTTCATTCGGTCGTCTGCTTTTCTCTCAAACCATATAACACGAGCATTACAATTCATCAGATACAGAAATAGACATACAAAAACGCCATCCTTTCTTATGATTCTACAGAAAGAATAGCGTATTTTTTCATTTTAGGGGGTATTTTATTTTATTAGCTTGATAGCGATGTGGCGAGACCCCCCAGCCATAAATTCTGAAGTACAAATAGAAGATGGATTGTTTTTCAAAGTAGATAAAATATGAACAGCTATAGAAAAGGGGATACTAATTTTCATCATGATCACCACCTAGATGTAATCATCTATGGTTACAACCATATTATAAGTCAGCCCTTTCTATAAAACTTTTTGACCTGTTCTAACAATACGTAAAAAGGAACCTTACAAGCAAGATGCCTTTTGTTATTCTGCAAACAACCTTTGAAATTCCTCAATAAAAAGTTGAACAGCTAGTGAAGACTCTTTTAATGAAGGAACAGCTAACGCGATTTCTCTCCATACTTGAGGTGCTAATTCTTTCGTTTTGACATTTGGAGGTAAATTCGTTAAAGATAATTTAGCTGATATCGCTAAACCTATCCCCTCTTGAATCATATTTAAAGATGTTGGAACGTTAGATACCGCATACTCAATTCGAAGTGTTACACCTGCTTGTTTAAACATATCAATAATTGGTGGTTCATATCCTCCCTTACCTAAAATAATTGGTTCACCTTCTAAATCATTTATTGTAATAGCTTTTTTCTCACAAAGAGGATGATCATCTCGCAAGACAACAACCATTTTTTCTTTTGTTAACGGTACAGTCTCCATTTCTTTATTGGGCAAAATAACAATTCCCACATCAATTACACGTGATACTAGCCATTCTTCCACTTCTTTAAGAGTTCCTTCATAGAGAACCAGCTCTAAATTCGGATATTTTTCGCGAAAGATATTAATCATTTTAGGTAAGAAATATGCTGATGCACTTGGAAAACTTCCGATTCGAATTGTCCCGACTTCATATCCTTTCTCCATCGCAACCTCTTGCTCTACTTTCTCAACGCCATTTAAAATTTCCCGAAAATGAACAAGAATCCGATTTCCTACATCAGTCAGAATTAGACCTTTCCTTTTATCACGTATAATAAGCGTTACACCGAGTTCCGATTCAACACTAGAAATAGCATGACTCACAGCTGGTTGTGTCATATTCAAAACTCGAGCTGCCTTCGTAAAACTTCCTAATTCAACTACTTTTACAAAAACTTGAAGTTGTGTAATGGTCATAACAAATTACTTATACCCCTTATAAAAAAGATTCATTTTATTTATCGCGTTCAATATTATACTATTGGGAAATGAAATACAACAAGGAGGTATTATCATGACACAGCTGTCACGAACAAAAACGGTCATGCTCCTTTCATTTCTCGTTCTTATATGGGGAATTAATTGGCCTTTATCTAAATTCGCTCTGCATTATACACCGCCCTTATTATTTGCAGGAATTAGAACAGTAATGGGAGGATTCATTCTACTTATTTTCGCATTGCCAAAATACAAACAATTATATCTAAAAAAAACTTGGCATTTATACTTTATTTCAGCTTTATTCAATGTTATTTTATTTTACGGTCTACAAACTGTAGGACTTCAGTATATGCCTGCTGGACTTTTTACTGCTATTGCATTTCTCCAGCCTGTCTTACTTGGAATTTTCTCTTGGATTTGGCTTGAAGAAGTAATGTATGGCTTAAAAATTTTTGGTCTTATTCTTGGATTTGCAGGCGTTGCTGTTATTAGCTCTAGTGGCTTCACTGGACATATTTCTATCATCGGTATTTTTCTTGCTTTAGGATGCGCAATAGGCGGGGCGCTAGGAACTGTTTTTATAAAAAGAACTGGGAACCGTGTAAACATTATTTGGATGGTAACCCTTCAACTCATTATCGGTGGATTTTTCTTAATTGGGTTCGGTTCAGAATTTGAAAGTTGGTCTAGTATCGCTTGGAATGTACCATTTGTAATCATACTACTATTCAATTCAATCTTTGTAATTGCAATGGGGTGGCTTTCTTACTTTACACTTGTCGGAGCTGGAGAAGCAAGTAAAGTTGGTGCCTATACATTTCTTATTCCACTTATCGCAATTATTATAAGTTCTATTTTCCTACATGAGGTGATTACAATTAGCCTATTTGTTGGCCTTCTATTTATTGTCGTAAGCATTTGCTTTTTAAATATAAAACCGAAATCACTCATGATGGAACAATCGGTTGACCCTAAAAGATACTAATTAAATAAAAAAAGAAAGCGCCTATTATTAAACTGTACCGTATAAAATGGACAGTTTAATAATAGGCGCTTTCTTTAATCCATGAGCATGCGGCGAGACCCCATCGCTATCAAGGTAAGATCTCATCATACACCCCGAACGAAAATTTTGTGCATTTTGCTCGTTTTTATTGTTTTGGGGTATTTCTGAATTCTGAAGTTGATGGCAATGTATGAGCCCCCATCTTACTGCGGACTAGATCAGGAACCTTGTCACTAGGCCTATATACTTTCAACACTTCTAATTATTGAGTGAATGTTCTTTATGACCTTATACAAAATCTAGTAAATCAATGAAATAAGTAAAAAGTTGTTTATTTTACAATAAAGTCGTTTAAAAAATAATAAAGTTGTTAAAAAAATGCGGGTCATTCTCTTCAACAATCGGGCCATTTAATGGAATAAGACTCTCAAATTAAACTGGATGTTTATGTTAGGTGTGTGATTGTGAAAAAATGCACTTAAACTAATGAAGCAGGTTAGTTTAATAAGAGCTTGATATCTCATATTAATACAAGGTGTTTTTTGGAAAATAAACAGACTAAATGGAAAAAGTTGATGTTATTCATATTCATTGTGGGTTAAAAGGTATATGAGCTGCTTTCGAGGGGTGAACCGGGGCATCAGCCTACTTTATGGTAAGGTCTAGCTGTTTTTTGAACTCTTCCTAACTTAATTATACCATGTAGAAAATCGTTAATATAGATTGTTTCTTCTCAGTTACTACTGCTAGAATCAATAGAACATGAATGGTAAGGAGAGATGTGGAATGAGTTCTTTGGTTCTCCGTTTTCAGGAAATGGAAAAAACGCAGCTTTTGCTCGTTGGTGGACTGATGACCCACGGAGCAGTTATCGCGCGTGAATATGGCTTACCGGCGGTTGTTGGTGTAGAAAATGCTACTAAACTGATAAAAGATGGGCAACGAATTCGCGTGCATGGAACAGAAGGATATATCGAAATACTCTAATTGTCGCATACATTTAGAGTTAATTAGTATCATCTCACTCTAGCGGTTACCAGAGCTATCTAGCAGAAATTATACTAGGCAGCACTGAGATTCCGACAAAACATACACTCATACAGTTCATTCCAATCATTATATGAAGCGACGCAAAACATATCTTTGCGTCGCTTTTTACATAGGAAACTGGTCAACAGTTTATCTCAACTCTCTTTTTAGTACCTTCCCTAAAGCATTTTTTGGTAATTCCTCAACGAATATTACTTCTGGTATTTTATAGCTCGCTAATTTTAGCTTACAGTACTGCATAATATTTTCTTCTGTTAGTGATGTGTGAATGTCTTTCACGATATAGGCTCTTGGAATTTCTCCCCAAAAATCATCTGGAATTCCAACTACTGCAACTTCTAACACACCACTTATTTCATGAATGACTTCTTCTACTTGATCTGGATATACATTATCACCGCCATGTACAATCACATCTTTGTATCTTCCCATTATATATAAGAATCCGTCTTCATCTAGCATCCCTGCATCACCCATGTGAAACCAATTATTCTTTACTACTTTTCTTGTTGCCTGTTCGTTATTCCAATACCCTTTAAACATATATGGACTTTTTACAATAATCTCTCCAACTTCATTCGCAGGTAATTCTTCTCCTGTCTCTGGATGAATAATCTTTACCTCTACATGTTTAATCGGTTTTCCTACAGAAGATATTTTTTCTTTCCCCATATTTGGTCTCCATGAACTTACGACCCAACCTTCTGTACTTCCATATGCTTGTGCCATACATATTCCTTTCTCCGCATACCTTTGTATCAGACTTTCAGGTACTTTTGTTCCACCACTTTGCGCTACTTTGAAAGAAGGAATATTTCGTTCTTTTTTATTGAATTCATCAAGCATATAACTGTACACAGCTGGAAACGCAAGCATAGTTGTAATCTTCTCTTTTTCAATCGTATCCCAAATGAGACTAGGATTTGAATCAGATAGAAAAATCATCGTAGTACCGTGATAAATACAATTTAATATAGAAAGTACACCGCTCATATGAAAAAGTGGATGTACGGAAAGAAAACGTCCGCCTGCCGGAATCTTCCTTTGGCCTGCAACTTCCGTAAAATAATTATGCAAATTTCTATGACCAATAACACATGCTTTCGCATTTCCGGTTGTTCCAGAAGTAAATAAGAAAATCGCATCATCATCTTCATGAACTTCTACCATTGGTTCCGTTTTCGGCTG
The DNA here is from genome assembly GCF_050474045.1 of Bacillus sp. S2(2024). Lineage (NCBI taxonomy): Bacteria > Bacillati > Bacillota > Bacilli > Caryophanales > Bacillaceae > Bacillus > Bacillus sp. S2(2024). The sequence goes on along the minus strand of NZ_JBFLUS010000003.1, from coordinate 492,589 downwards.
GTCTTGTAATCGTAATTCAAATGAATTTGATACTTCCATTCCCTTTCCAGTTTCTATTACATGTTGAATTTCTTTTACTGCTTCAATTTTAGATACAACTTCATTAAATTCAGCATCATGAAATAATACCTTTAGCTTCGCTTCTTTTACAATCGTTTCTAATTCATAAACAGTAAGTTGATGATTAAAAGGTATGAGTACAGCACCGATTTTTAAGCTTGCCATCATAATCGTTGGAAACGGATGATTATTTTTACATAAAACACCGATACGATCTCCTTTTTGCACACCACTGTTTAACAAGTAATGAGCAAGCTGATTTACTCGTTCATTATATTCTTTAAATGAATATCTTTCGCCACCACCAACAAGTGCTTCAATACTTGGTGATTGTGTTGCTTGTGTTTGTAATAACTGTTGCATTGTACGCAAGAAGAACACCCCTTTTTATTTTTAGAATTTTATTTTACTATATTAATTATTAATTTACTAAAGATTAAATTTGGTGAATGTAATTCAATCAAAAAAACATCCCTTTACCTAGTATGTATCGGGATATTCTCGTTATAACATATGAGATTTTTTCGTTTTAGAACGAACATGATGTGATAATATAGTTAGAAGTTATTGTTTCATAACTGTTTGGCTATTTCATCTAGTTTCTTTACAATCTGTTGCCCCCTACTGATGAGAGATATGAGGGTTAGCTAAAATAGTTCAATAAATTTACGTGCTGCTTTGGAAAGATATCGTTGTTTAAGCCAAACTAGTGCTATCTCTGATTGAAGAGAAGAGTCTATGATGTCCAATACCCTAATTTCAACATTACGAAATGCAGATACTGACGATTTAGGAAGTATACTTGCTCCAATTCCAGCTTCAACTAAAGAAAGAAGTATATTCATATCTGGACATTCGCACAAGATATTTGGCTGGAATCCGAATCGTTCACATTCTTCTACAATTCTTTCATACAGCCCTTCTCCCTTCGTTCTGTGAACTAGCAATAAAGGGATATCTTCAATCTCTTTCATTTGAATCGCTTCTTTTAAACGGAAATTTTCCCAATTTTTCGGTACCACAAAAACAAATGATTCCTTTTCCAAAGGGATCATAGAAAGACCTTCTATTTCTAAAGGAAGACGAATAATAGCAAGTTCGATATTGCGGTTTTCCAACTGTTTACTCAATTCAGCTGGATCTCCTCCCCACAGTTTAAATGAAATCATTGGATAGTTTTCATGGAAATATTGAATTCTTTTAGGTAGATAAGAAACACATGAGGCAACTATACCAATGGATAGAGAACCTCTGATTCCTTCACCTGCTTCTTTTACTTCTAATATCGATTCCTCAAATAAGTTTAAAATATTCTGGGCTTTTTGATATAGAATTTTACCTGCCTCAGTGAGCTCCATAGTCTTACCATTTCTTTTTCGTTCTAATAGTACGGTACCAATCTCTTCTTCCATAAGTCGAAGTTGCTGGCTTAATGGGGGTTGTGCCATGTGAAGTTTTTTGGCAGCACGAGAAATTTGCCCTTCTTCAGCAATAACAAGAAAGTAGCGTAATTGTCTTATATCCATCGTTTCCCTCCATAATATATATGATTTTGATATATATAAGTAACATTATAGATATTTTCCATATAAATATGTAGGTGATAATATAAGTAAGCAAATAAAATAGAATGAAAATAATTCAAACATGGCTCTTCATGTTTATCTGATGGGAAAGACCAAGCGTAGGAACTTACTATGAATTATATGGGAGGTGGAAATATTGGATAAACCCAAATTATGGACAAAAAATTTTATCAGTATTGCCATTACTAATTTTCTTGTGTTTACAACATTTTATTATTTGTTGGTTACACTGCCGATATATGCTTTACAAGAATTGCACGGTGCCGAGTCTGAAGCAGGACTTATTACTACAGTTTTTTTGATTGCATCTATCCTAACGCGTCCATTTGCAAGTAAATGGATTGAAAAGTCAGGAAAGTATACCGTTTTTATAAGTTCCCTCCTAGTTCTTTCCACAGCGTCAATTTTCTATTTTATTCCACAATCTATAATTGGCTTGCTAGTTCTTCGCTTTTTTCATGGAATTGGCTTTGGAATGGCAACAACGGCCACTGGAGCAATTGTTGCCGATATCATCCCAGACTCTCGCAAAGGAGAAGGGATGGGGTACTATGGACTAACGCTAAATCTTGGTATGGCTATTGGTCCCCTTTTAGGTTTAACCGTTATGCATCAAGCAGGGACAAATGTAATGTTTATCATAAATACACTATGTTCTCTCTTTGCACTCGTTGCAGGATTATTTGTTACATTACCTAAGAAAACTATTATGCCAGAACGAACAATTGAACGAAATACAGGTGTGAAAATTGGAGGGTTTTTAGAAAACTCCGCCATTCCTGTATCGATGGTTTCAGCTTTCTTTGCATTGATATATTCAGGAATTATTTCTTTCGTATCCATATTTGCTAAAGAGCATAATTTAGTGGAAGCTGCTGGTTATTTCTTTGTTGTGTACGCAGTGGTCCTTTTAATTTCCCGGCCTTTTACTGGAAAATGGTTTGATGTATTCGGGGCAAATATAATAATTTATCCCGCTATTTTATCCTTTGCAGTCGGTACGTTCTTATTGAGTGTATCGAATACGTCCTTGTTATTTCTTTTATCAGCAGCTCTTATTGGATTGGGCTGGGGAACCACGTTTCCTAGTCTTCAAACCATCGCCATTCAAGTAGCACCTCCTGAAAAAAGAGCTTTGGCTACGGCTACATTCCTCTCTATATTTGATTTTGGGTTCGGCATTGGATCATTTATCTTTGGTATTGCAGCATCTAAAATTGATTATGGCTCCATATATTTTTATTGTTCATTCCTTATATTAATTGGAATTGGAGTTTACTATTTATTGCATGGTAGAATATCTTCACATTCTATTGCGAAAAAGATAGAAAAAAATATTTCTTAAGTTATAGAATATAATGGATTGTTAACGAAAGAATTTAGCGCGCTAAGAAGCTGATATAGAAAGGGCCGGAGTTTCTTGTGAAATGGAATCCGTTTTTTTCATTTCTTACCGTATGATTTTTTCTGTTTCGTGACGTAACCCTATCGCCATCAAGCTAAAAAATTCATTGTTCCCCAAAACAAAAAAATATTCCACATTATATGTAATAAAGACCCTTAGACAAATTTCACCATACAAAAAGAGGCTGTTCATAGAAAGCGAATTCTATGGACAACCTCTTTAATTATAACTCTGAAAAAGCTTCTGAATAATGAACGATACCTTGGACATTTTCAAGTGCATTCTCGGTTAGCTCTAAGGCCATATATATTTCGGCAGGCACATCAAATGGAGCTTGTATATTCCATAAGCTGGCTGGTTGAAAGCCAAACTTTGGATAGTATTCTTTATGTCCCAACACAATTACTGATCGATACCCCAGTTCTTTTGCTTTTTTTAACGCAGCATGAATTAATTGACTGCCAATTCCTTTTTTCTGATGCTCAGGTACAACAGCAACTGGAGCGAGTGCCAAAGAATCGACAGCGTGATCACCATCTACAATCTTTATTTTAGACAACAGAATATGGCCAATCATATCCTTATCCTGATTGAATGCAACCAATGAAAGATCCGGAATAAATGCATCTGATTTCCGAATCCGATTTACAAGTATATGTTCTTTCTTATCGCTAAATTCTTCATTGAAAAAGGCTCTTTTCACAATTTCTTCCGTCTTATCGTAGTCTTCAATAAGCTCTTGTTGAATTAAAATATCCATCTATAGTCTCCTCTTCTTTTCTTTATGCTATAAATGATACTTCCCCAGCTCTAAACATAAGTTTACCAAACAAAAACCCCCATTTCGTATACATTCATTTTATGGGGCTGTGTTATCAGCGTCAAACTCTGGTATGTCACAACCTACAATTCAACCCTAAGACCCGCACCATTCTCAACAGCTTTCTCATAAAAATACTTCGCTACCACAATATCCACAACGGCCAGTCCGACAGATTTAAATACGGTAATTTCTTGATCGCTTTCCCTGCCAATTCGTTCGCCGCTTATAATTTGTCCGAGTTCTGCGTGAATATCGCTTTCTTTGAAAAGTCCTTCTTGTATTGGGACTTGGAGATCGCCGGTTTCTTCTAGTGCTGCTTCTTTTGATTCCACGACTACTTTATTAGCTGAGGAAATGACATGAGAAGGCAGTTCTTGCATCACCGGTCTGAATGAACCAACAGCATTTACGTGAACACCAGGTTTTAATGTGTCTGAGAAAACGGGTGTTACGGAGTTCGTTGTCGTGACAACAATATCTGCCTCACGCACTGCTTCATTCGCATCTGTGTATATGTAAACAGGTTTATTAAATTTCTCTTTAATATACTCGGCAAACTCGGCAGCCTTTTGTTCTGTCCGGTTATAGAGCATAATTTTTTCAATGTCTCGCACAGCGAGCATGGCCTCAGCAAGCCCTTTTGCTTGTTCTCCTGTACCGATGATGCATAAGTTTTTCGCATTTTGACGGGCTAGGTACTTCGTCGCTACACCTGATAATGCTCCTGTTCGAATCATTGTTAAATACGATCCTTCTAAAAGAGCAAGTGGTTCTCCTGTTTCAAAATCTGATAGCATCACAACTCCGTTTATTGTCTTCTTTCCTATTTTGGGATTATTTGGAGCTACCGTTACTACTTTTAATCCAAGCGCACCAAGGTCTTCAGCTACTGAAGGCATCATTAATGCGGTATTTTTTGAATTAGAAAATGGTAAAGAATAGCGAATCGGAGTGATTGTTCTTTCTGCAGAAAACTCTTGTAGGGCAATCGCCGCGTATTCAATTACTTCATTCATATCTACTAAACTTCTTTGTTCAGCTGCATTTATGACTAGCATATTACCTCGTCCTTTCCTGAATCATTTGCCAATATAACAGTTACTTCACCATTTCAGCTTCAATCCCCTTGTTTTCTAAACATTAAGCCAATAAAAAACCTTGTTTTAACGGATCTCTTGGGTCCATTACAAATTGGTGGAATCCTGTAATAAACGCCTGACCAGTCACTTTTGGAATGATTGCCTCGTATTCACCTACTTTTGTCGATGACAACACTTCTCCAATAAATTGTCCGTCAGTAATGCATTCATGGACGAAACTTCCGCCTTCTTGTAGCACTTCATTTTCAACAAGCGTTGCAAGTCTAGCTGAAGTACCTGTGCCGCAAGGAGAGCGATCTACTTGCCCATCAGCAAAAATGGTTACATTTCGTAACGTGGCATTTTTTCCATTTGGTTCGTCTGAAAAGATAACGCCATATATTCCCTTTAAATCTTCTTCGAGAGGATGTTTTACTTCCATTTGACTTTCAATGTAGTGTTTAATTTTCCCGCCCCACGTTTGAATAGCAGATAAATCTTTAAAGTTTACTTTTAAACCAAATTCTTTACTGTCTACAACAGCATAGAAAGCTCCTCCAAAAGCAATGTCTACTTGAAATTCATAGCCGTCAATTTTTACAGGAACATCTTTCTTGTAAACAAAAGAAGGAACATTTTCAAATGTCACGGATTCCACTTGATTTCCGATGTATTTTGCATACGCGATAACCTCTCCTGCCGGGCTATCAATAATGAATTTTTGTTCTTCTCCTGCCACTTCGAACATGCCCGTTTCAATTCCGACCGTGATTACAGCAACAATTCCATGGCCGCACATTGTACTCCAACCTTCATTATGCATAAACAATACTCCAAAATCAGCATGTGAACTTGCAGGAGGTGTAATGATACAACCGTACATACCATGATGTCCTCTCGGTTCATACATCAAAACTTCACGAAGATGGTCCAAGTGCTCCATACAATATGCTCGTCTTTCTAATTGTGTTGTGCCTTTTATCACTGGTACCCCGCCTGTAATAATGCGTAATGGTTCCCCGGCTACATGTGCATCAATTGTTGTGTACATTTTGCTAATATTCATTTCTTGTCCCTCCGATATTTGTATTCTCATATGAGATGCTTGTTATTTTAAAAGTTTCCTATTTTTTATTAGCAAATATTGTGCCGGAATTTAGGAACTGAATATTATCAATAACCAATCAATTGTATTTGCACTTTGTCTAAAAAATTTTACCCTTTCCATAACAAATTTTTATACACGTGTATATTTTCTTTGAATAGACGAAAGTAAAAAGAGCCTTAATTGGCTCTTTTTTAGTGTAATACTTCTTCATCCAGTATTTTTAATTTGTTTTGTACATCTTTCAGCTCTTGCTTTCCATTTGAGGTAATGGAATAAGTTGATTCTTGAGAGGATGTTAAAAATTGTTCGCTAGCTAAATGCTGTAACTGTTTTTGTATTTCATTTTGACTAACTTGGTACCCATGTTTTTCAAGTTCCTGTTTCATTTGGCTAGTTGAAATGCTTTGTTCATTTGCGTGATATAACATATGAATTCGAATGAAGTTATCTTGAAAATCCTTATGCATGATTATCCCCTACCTTGTATTTTGTTCATTATTACCATTCCTTATTTTGTAGAAGGATATGTAAAACTGTTTACAAATTATCTTAAATGAAGTTCTAAGTTGTTTCATTTTCGAATAGCGAATAATGAATAATAGCTATTCTAGTATAAATGAAGGGTTATCATCTAATATAGCTAATACTTTATTAGGTACCCAGCCCTTCTCAGCCTGTGTGGTATGAACAAAACTCCATTCATTGAGTTCCAATTCTTTTTCGACTAACATACTAGGAGTAACAGTCAATTCGTGTGCGGAATAGTCTGTTAACGCAGCCGCGATTTGTTCCCCATTCGGTGTACTTAATATTTGTTTTGGTACCCATCCGCGCTTTTTAGAATGGATTGCTTCACAAAAAATCCAGTTTGGAAATTCAGTATCTTCTCTTCCGTATATAACAACATCTCCTTGAGCTAAAACAATTGGTTCCGGATAATTTGAATAATGTGGGTGAACCACTTTAAATTGTTTCATAATATGCCTCCAAATATTTTATTCAACGCTTTTATTGACCGAATTAATATCTGAATATTATTTCTTTTTATTATATAAAGAAACTAAAAAACATGGTATAAAAATCCAATCTTACACCATGTTTTTAAAGGACCATATTATTTTTTTAACAACTTTAATGTCATTCCACAGTTTTTACATATGTATCAGTTAAGCTTAAAATAACCTATAAGGGATTTGTTGTAATTGGATTTGTCATAACCTTTTTCTATTCATTTGTATAGGATTTTAAAAGAAGCTTAAAAAGTGAGAGAGTAGGATTTACGGAAGTGTGTATATAGTAAGCTGTATTATTTTATAAGAAGAGGCTGCCCCACTTTCAGACAGCCTCTTTCTCATTTCCATTCTACAAATCTGTTATTAACGGTAAGAAGAAACGTCATTACCTTTCCACTCATAATAGTCTAAGATACCAGCGTAAATCGCTTCTGCAGCGCGTTGTCTCCATTCTGGAGAGGATAGTTTTTCACCCTCTATCTTGTTGTCAACGAATCCTAGTTCTGTTAATACAGCAGGCATTGTGTTTTCTCGAACGACATATAAGTCGCCATCTTTTACGCCTCTGTCACTTGTTCCAAGTGCATCCACAAGACGATTTTGAATTTTTTCTGCTAGCATACGACTTTCATCTACATGTGGGTTTGTTTGGCTCGTTGCTGATTTGTAATAGTATGTTTCTGTACCTTGAGCAGTTCCATCAAAACCATTGCCATGAATACTTACAAAGATATCCCCATGATTCGCTTGCGCAAATTCTACTCGTTTTTTTAGAGAATCTTTTGCATCTGTTCCTGGTCTTGTGTCATTATTATGTGTTAGCAATACAGTAAATGGTGTTTTTTGTTCAAATAATTTCTGTACGCGTAAGGATGTGTCTAATACAATTTTACTTTCATCCATGTCTACGCCTTCGTGGCCTGGATCTATACCGCCATGACCTGGATCAATAATAATTGCTTTTCCTTCTAAGAAGTTTGCTTGATTTAATTGATTTTTATCAAGCCATTGGAAGCCAGCGTCTGTACGGATACGAATCCAGCTTCCGTTTTCTTCAACGACTGTTACCGTTTGCGGATTATATTTCCCCATCACTTTAGACGAATGTGATGCTTCTTGATATGTAGTAAAGGCTTTATCGATATACTCTGTTTTCTCTTTTAACGGCGTCCATTTATCTCCTTGATCCGTTACAATTTTAATCCAGCCATCTTGTTCCCCTTTTACGATAACGGTTTGAGGTTCATGTTGATTTGATGTAATACCTGATGATAGCGATGGCTGATGATATGTTATGAACTTTCTATCTATGTACATTTTTTTCGTTTGCTGTTGACCGTCATTTTTCAACATATTCGTTTTGGCAGTAAGCTGTGCTGCTTCTACACGTTTTATAGGGGCATCTGGTTTCCAGCCATTATCTGTACCGGCAGAGATATTTAATTCTACTAAAATACCTGCGAACTTTTCACCCCAATGGCCTTTTAAGTCTGCAAATTTCGTAGGTAACGTTCCGCTAACGTCTTGATCCAATTTATATGTATTCACAAGCATCGCTGCCATAGCGGCACGAGTAACTTGTTCATCCGGATTAAATATACCGTTTCCTTCCCCTGCAATGATCCCTGCTTTTTCAGCAGCTGCGATGTACGGAGTTGCCCAATGATTCTGTGCATCTTTAAAAGATGGTTTCGCATTTCCATTAACTTGTAACCCTAAAGCTTTTGTCATGATTGTTGCCGCTTGAGCACGTGTTAATGTACCATCTGGTGCAAATGTACCATCTGGCATTCCGCTAATTACCTGTTTATTAACTAAATAAGTAACCGATTCTTTTGCCCAATCAGGTACATCTGAAAATGTATTTGTTTGAGCTAACCCACTAACTGGATATGTTAATAAATTTACTGCTAGAATACCTGCTACTACTCGATGCTTCATAAAAAACAATTCTCCTCTCCAAATCTTCTTAAAAAGAAATTTCATATGAATCTCTTAATCTTCAATTTTCAGGAAATCAAAAAAGTACATTCGTTACCACTTATAATAGTTTATAACACCTATATTCTATAGTAAATATATTTAAATATATTTCTCTCTTAGCTAGAAAAGGATAATACGGATATAAATAGAAACAATTTCAAAGGGAACAGAACCTTAAAGTAACAGATTCAATAACCCACAAAGAGTACATTCTTCTTGGATTATTAGAATAGTTTATCGGAAAATTGGCAAGAAAACTCCATCTTCAAAATGTGCAAGGCATAGCCCAGTTTAAGGTGGAAATTGTGACAGAACAGTCCGATACATTCAGTTTCCAGGATATGAAAGGTGGAGATGTAATTTGGCTCAAGAATACAAGCTAATGGAAATACAAGCGGATGTATTATTCAAATATGATAATTCGGGCAGAATGACAGAAATAAATGAGCCTGGAGGTCTAGTTGCTCCTTTCTTTTTTCTTGGTCGTACTAGAGAAGGAAATGTCATTCGTTTCAATACAATATTCCCAAATTCAAAGATGGATAAAGTGTTGCAAGTGATTAACAACAATGAGCATATCGTTGACCTTAAAAACTTAATTGTTATTGTAAATGAGATCAGACCGATAAGAAGCATATGGATGGGCCCAGCTTACGTTTTTCCCGAAAATTTTAATATGACATCAGATGCAGCTCGAGTAACAAATGAAAATAGGGAATTACTAAAAGTGGGTTTTCCAAATCTATTGGGGGAGTTTGAATGGAGACAGCCTTGTTTCGCTATTATTCAAGACGGTATTGCGGTTTCTGTATGTTGTAGTGCGAGAAAGAGTGCAAAAGCAGCAGAGGCTAGTGTGGAAACTTTGGAAGCCTATAAAGGAAACGGATACGGAACAAAAAGTGTTATTGCTTGGGCCAACGAAATCAAGAGAGAAGGGTTACATCCTCTTTACAGTACAACGTGGGATAATTTCTCTTCACAAGCAATAGCTAAAAAATTGGGTCTTCATAAATATGGAGTAGACTTTCATATCAGTTAAGTTTTTTGTAATTAGCGTTTAATTATCTTATCAGGGACCCCAATTACCCTAAAACAAGGACTTTGTGCATGTAACTATTCACGATGACCACCATAGCCAATGAACCATACCACCAACAAAAAACACTAAACCTAAAGCTAAAACAACAAAAGCCAGTATTGCATTTTTATTATTTTCCATAAAATTATCTCCTTGTCATTTTTTATAATAAAAAACCTTTAGTTGTAATTATGGCTAAAGGTTGCGATCATCATACTTCTCGATTTATAAAAATTTCATATTTATAACTCTTTCATGTGAAAAAAGGGATTTACGAACCTCCCCCTCCAAGGACTTTTTTCATCACTTCTGTTATATCGGCTCGTTTTCGGTAAAGCGGATGAAATGTATGCAACTATGGAACGCTATACATATCATGTAAAAAAGGAGATGGCTCTCTGTTGTATACATACACCTTATACGATTCAAGGGATTCTTTTGGCATCAGTAAGTCTTATCATATTAAATGCGAAATTCCTCCCCACCGATTTAGAGCAATTATGATGGAGTTTCGCCGTAATAAAGAAGTAGGAGAAAACATTGGAGAATTTATCGACTTTATGAAACGAGAGTTTGGCGAAGCATTCGAACTGTTTGAGTATGACGATATTGTGCAGTATGATGCAGACCAAGAGAATGGCATGATACTGGCAAACTTGCTGGATCAGACAGATACACATGTATGAAAAAGAAGAAGCAGGCTGAACCTGCTTTCTTCTTTAAACTCTAATTAATTGTATTACACCCACCACATTTGCGAAGGCGTTTCTTCTATTAATATGCTTTTCAAGTTCGTAACCGCACGTTTAAATCCTTCTTCAATCGACATGATTGGATCTTCATGTTCGATGCTTATTACGTAGTCATATCCGTACGTACGAAGTGCACTCATCATATTTGACCACTCTTTCATATCATGGCCGTATCCGACTGATCGAAATGTCCAAGCGCGCGTTTGAACTTCTCCGTACGGCTGCATATCTGTCAGGCCATACATATTAATATTATCTTGATCTAAGTACGTATCCTTCGCATGAAAATGATGAATCGCATTTTCTTTTGCTAAAATTTTAATGGCTCCGACAGGATCAATCCCTTGCCACCATAAATGACTTGGATCTAAGTTGGCGCCGATTGCTTTGCTTGTTTTTTCTCGAAGTTTTAATAATGTATACGGTGTGTGAACTAAAAATCCGCCGTGCAATTCTAAACCAATTTTCACTTTATGTTTTTCTGCATATTCTCCGAGCTCTTTTCAATAAGGGATAAGCTTATGTTCCCACTGCCAAGTTAATACATCCGCATATTCATTTGGCCACGGGGTAACAGGCCAGTTTGGATATTTCGCTCCCTCGTGATCCCCTGCTGTTCCAGAAAAACAGTTTACGACCGGCACGTTCAGCAGTGCTGCTAATTGAATCGTTTTACGAAGCGTGTCGTCAGACTCTTTCGCAAATCCTTCTTCCGGTGAGATTGGATTGCCGTGGCAGCTAAATGCACTAATGATCAGTTCTCGATCCGTTACTTTTTTTAGATAAGCTTCTCTTTTGTCCTTATCTTCAAGCAGTTCATCTAGCGGGCAGTGATGATTTCCAGGATAGCAGCCTGTTCCAATTTCAACAGCATGAAGACCTGCCGCTTTTACTTTATCTAACATCTCTTCAAATGAATGATCTGCAAATAAAACGGTAAATACGCCTAGTTTCATTTTATTTTCCCCCCTGTTTTACTAGTGTCATATATTTCATCGATAATAGCTGATACTTGCAGCGCTTCTTCAGGCTTCACTACTAACTCAGCATTTCCTTTGCAGGCATCAATGAAATTTTTAGCCTGCATGAAACTATAATCTTCTTCTCCTTCTATCCAAGCTGCCGTACTATTCAGCAGCATGCCGTTTTTCGCTTTGTAAAGTTCAAGTGGAAAAACGTTAATCCCTCCGTCTACCCCGGAAATGCTAACATGTTCTTCATCATCTTCAATATTGGCAGACCAAGACGTCTCCAGCAGCAATGAAGCACCGTTTTCAAATTTTATATAAGCGGTTACATGATCATCTACATGAAATGTCTCATGATCAAATGTTCCCCATTGATTTAACTGACCAGGTGTTTTACTTAATTCGTTGTACGCACTTCCAAGGACTTCAGTATGTTTTGGGTTCCCCATTAGCCAAAGAGATAAATCTAGTAAATGGCAGCCATAATCTATTAAACTTCCTCCGCCTTGCAGTTCTTTATTCGTAAATACGCCCCACCCAGGAACTTTGCGGCGCCGCATCGCTTTTACGCGCGCTACGAGAGGACGCCCTACTTCTGTCATCATTCTTTTTGCGGCTCGTGCTTCTTTCATAAAACGATAATGATAGGCAATTGCTAGTTTTCTATCAGCTTCTTTTGAAGCTTCCAGCATTTTTTCGCACTGCTGTTTACATAGTGCCATTGGTTTCTCACATAATACATGAACGCCTGCTTGCAAAGCTGTAATCGCAATTTCCGCATGAAATGCATTCGGCGTACAAATACAGACGGCATCTACTTCTTTCAGCATATCTTTATAGTTAGCAAATACTTGCGGGATATCAAACTTATTCGCTACCTCTATAGCTCTTTCATGATTCCTATCACTCACGCCCCAAATGACGCATTCATTACCTAACTGTTTAAACGCTGGAATATGCCGCCCAGTGGCAATTCCTCCTGCTCCAATTATGCCAATTCTCACGGTATTCACCTCTTATATGCGCGTAATTTGTTTTGTTTTGCTTGATTGTAAAGCTGCTAAAATGACAGAAAGAGATTTTAACCCTTCTTCTCCTGAAACAGCTGGTTCTTCATCATGCAAAATTGCTTGTACAAATTGTTCAATCACGTGAGAATTACTTTGTCCGCCTTCGTCATTCGACTGAATTTTCCCTAGTTCATAATTAACAACTTCCCCTGTCGCATATTGAACGATTAATGAATAGACTGGATGTTCTTCTAGACGAAGAATTGCTTTCTCACCATAAATAATCGTTGAGTTATCTTCTTTCCCCTTATAAGCCCAGCTTGCTGCAAGCGTTCCAATGACACCACTTTCCGTTTTTAATACACATACCGCATTATCATCAACATCAGCGAAATCTTTTGCGTTACTTTCAACAAATGCGCCAACCTCTACAAATTCTTCTCCCAGTAGGTAACGAAGTAAATCTGTTTTGTGAACGCCTAAGTCTCCCATCGCTCCAATACATGCTTCTTCTTTTTTAAAGAACCAGCTGTCTTTGCCGTCCACGCTCCATCCTTCTGGTCCGCCATGGCCAAAAGCTGTGCGGAAGCTATAGATTTTACCGATCTCGCCCTTTTTAATTAGCTCACGCGCCTTTTGATGAGATGCGACAAAGCGCTGATTGTGTCCAATCATTAATTTTTTGCCGTTTGATTTTGCTGCTTCAATCATTGCTTTTGCTTCTTCTATTGATGTAGCCATTGGTTTTTCACATAATACATGAACGCCGCTGTTTAAAGCTGCAATCGAAATAGGCGCATGCAGATAGTTGGGTGTACATACACTAACTGCATCCACAATGCCGCTGGCTAACAGTTCTTCGTACTTTGTATACGCTGCCGCGCCATATTGCTTTGCCACGCTATTTACACGTTCTTCATTTACATCACAAACTGCGACTAGCTCTACATTTTCATTGAATTGATATTCTGGTAAATGACGATACTTTGCAATACTTCCACAACCAATAACCGCTACTTTTATTTTCTCCATGACTTTTATCCCCTTTGTTTCAATTTACTTATTCGTTTTTACAGCAATTTGTTCAAGAGGCTTAGCATTGCCGTAGACAGGACGTTTTCTTTCTACTGGCTTTGCCCATTGAATTGCATTTATGATTACGCGTTGAATCTCTTTGTTATGGTACGTTGGGTATGTTTCATGTCCGGGTCTAAAATAGAACACTTTGCCATTCCCTCTTTTGTATGTGCAGCCGCTTCTAAACACTTCTCCGCCTTCAAACCAGCTTGTAAATATCAATTCATCCGGCGCTGGAATATCAAAATGTTCACCGTACATTTCTTCACGTTCAAGTTCAATGAATTCTGAAATTCCTTCTGCAATTGGATGGCTTGGCTCAACAACCCATAAACGTTCTTTTTCATCCGCTTCACGCCATTTTAGATCGCAACTTGTACCCATTAATGTTTTGAAAATCTTAGAGAAATGACCTGAATGCAAAACAATTAATCCCATACCGCCTAATACACGTTGTTTTACCTTTTCAACGATTTCATCTGCTACTTCTTCATGTGCCATGTGTCCCCACCATACTAATACATCTGTTTGATGCAATACTTCATCTGTTAATCCATGTTCTGGTTCATCTAAAGTAGCCGTTTTTACTTCAAACCCTGCTTCCGTTAAAAATGCTGCAATTGTGCCATGAATCCCATTCGGATATATTTCACTTACAACAGGATTGATTTGCTCATGCCGATTTTCATTCCATACAGTTACTTTTAACATGACAACACCCCTTTTTCCATTATTTGTGATAAGTATAGAAAAGATAAGGAATGAAGGATATGCTTAATTTGGCTGTCTTTTTATTCAAAAGTGTCATCATTTTTTTGGTTATTAAAAATCGAAAGAGAAAATAAGAAGAATTATGATATGTTTTATTTACAAAAGTGGCATGTTTTAAAGGAGAGAAATTGCGTATGACTTTAATAAAAAACGATTTAGAGGTTATTAATGAAAAAGTCATTTATCAAAATCCGTTGCTGTTTCTAAAAATATGGGAAATTCATATGAAAAAACAACATTTCAGTACGATAGAAAAACACCCTTGGCATTATCATAAAGAAGTAGAATTCATTGCCGTCGTTGAAGGGAATTTGGGGATACAAAGTAAAAACGAGTATGTTCTAATGGGCCCAGGCGATGTCATCGTTTTAGGTGCCTCTCAGCCGCATCGTTCTCATAAACCTCTAATGGACGATTTACGATATGTAGTGTTTCAAATCGATTTAGGGAAACATTTCGATGAAAGTATTATGCCGTACATATACTGTTTCTCTGAACAAACCAAACCTTTGAACGAAATAAACTATATTTTTGAAGAAAAACAAACTGTAAGAGATGAAATATATACTTTAATCATGGAAATCTTTCAAGAATCACAAACACAAATGAGAGGATATGAAATTGCCATTAGTTCTGCGATTAAGCGAATGATGCTATTACTCTTAAGAAATGACACACGCAACATATTAAACTATACAGAGGGAATTGGTCTGAACCGCTTGCGGCCAGTTCTTGAATACGTAGACAAACATTTGGAAGATAAGATTACTGTAGAAGAAGCTTGCTCATTACTAGGACTTAGCTACCATTATTTCATAAAATATTTCAAAAAAATTATCGGTACTTCATTTATTGATTACGTTAATTATAAGCGAATAAAAAAAGCTGAATGTTTATTAATGACAAGTGATCTTAGCATTACAAATGTAGGCTATGAAGTTGGTATCTCTAACATGGCTCAGTTCTATAAACTTTTCAAAAGGTATAATCAGTGCTCTCCAAAGGAGTTTAAGCAACGCATGCAAAATGAATTGGAAGCTAAAAAAGAATGAACAAAGTATGCTAGGTTCGTTGGACGTGCAGTTTCAATTTCTACTAATTTAACAGCAGGGTATGCATATTGGGTGAAATCAGGATACCTAACAGTTTGTCCTTTCTTATTTATATATGCACAAGTTCCATCCTTTCCCGTACCCTATGTTGTAATCTTAAAATAAAAAGCACTCGTTGCCTATTGTAGACAATGAACTGCACCCCAATTGTTAGACACAGTCTAACAATTGGAGGTGCAGTTTTTTTATGACAAGATACTCTTTAGAAACCAAGTTATCTGCCGTTACCGATTATCTTAACAGCGTAGAATCCTTTAAAGATATAGCTCAAAAACATTGTGTAGATATGACGATGTTAAAAAAATGGGTAGCTAAGTTTAAAAAACATGGATTGGCAGGTCTTCAAAAGACATATACAAAATTACTCTGTTGAGTTTAAAATGGACGTACTTAAATTTATAAGCGAGATGGGAGCGTCCATCGCAGAAGCTACTACGGTATTTAATATTCCTACTTCTAGCACTGTGTGGAAGTGGAAACATTTATTTGAAACACAAGGGATTGACGCTCTTCAACCAAAGGAAAAGGGGCGTCCACCTATGAAAAAGAAGCCAGAGAACAATCAACAAGTAGAAGGATCAGAAGAAGCATTAAAAGCGGAAATTGAGAGATTACGTATGGAGAATGCGTATTTAAAAAAGTTACATGCCTTAATTCAAGAAAAGGAAAAGTCACAGAACAAGACAAAGCGCAAATAATTTATGAGTTGAGGCACGAATTTAAAATCATTGACTTAGTAAAAGTCGCTGATATTCCGCGCAGTACCTATTATTACTGGGTGAAACGAATGGATTGCCCAGATAAATATCACGAAGTGAAAGAAATGATCCAACAGATTTTTCATAAGCACCAAGGTCGATATGGCTATCGTCGTATTACATGGACATTACGCAATCAAGGTATCATATTAAATCACAAAACAGTTCGTCGCTTAATGAGCGAAATGAATTTAAAATCTCTTGTCCGTATGAAGAAGTATCGCTCATATCGTGGGAAAGTTGGTAATATTGCACCAAACATACTAAAACGTGATTTTGGAGCAACGAAACCAAATGAGAAATGGGTTACAGATGTGACAGAATTCCACATACATGGTGAGAAGTTGTGTTTATCCCCGATACTTGATTTATATAATGGTGAAATTATTGCGTATAACATAGAGAAACGTCCTGTTTACCCATTAGTCTCAAAGATGTTGAATAAGGCTTTTCAACAATTAAAAAATGGTGAATTTCCTATCCTCCACTCGGATCAAGGATGGCACTATCAAATGAAGGAATACCAACATGTATTGAAAGAAAAAGGAATTACACAAAGTATGTCTCGTAAAGGGAATTGTTTAGATAACGCAGTCATCGAAAATTTCTTTGGCTTATTAAAGTCTGAATTACTCTACTTACAAGAGTTCGAAAGTATGGAACATTTTAAATTAGAATTAGAAAAATATATTCACTACTACAATCATGACCGAATTAAAACAAAATTAAAAGGAATGAGTCCTGTACAATACAGAACGCATTCCTCATTAGTTGCTTAAAATATGTGTCTAACTTTTTGGGTTCACTTCACAATCAAGTGCTTTAAGTTCATTTGTTTTTAAGTATCATTAAATTTGTAAGTTTTATAGCAACAGTATGACACCTTTTATATGTCATGACAACTACTACGTTAAAACTTACGAGTTTGTACGAGTTCGTTAGTTTTATGTCCATTCCATGTGTGTATATTCGTGACCCAGTAAAATGTCATCTCGCCTATTTATCATACTTTTCTCACAAACCCTGTATTAAAACAATATGTCTTGCTGGTACAACCATCATGAGTTTTAAATTTCAAGTAAGCATTTTTAATCGTTCAGACATAAATACTTTATAAGAAAACAAAAGCACTTGTTACCTAAAAGGAAATCAAGTGCTATTTCTATGCATAATAGGGATTCTTGCAACTCTAAACTGCAAACATCCTTTTCTAATTTGATAACTCTATTCCAAAAAAGTTCATAAAATAATAGAGTAATAGTTAATTTTGTATTTGTAATTCCCTTAAAACTTCTGTCCGCAAATCACTCGCAATATTCCCATTCTTATAATCATCCAATAAAAAATTTATTCTCTGAATATAACTATCTGAATTCTCTACACATTTTCCAAAACAATCCATAAAATGGTCTACTAATGTATCATCCACTAAAGCAATTGGTTCTGGATAATATTTGACACCTTCTCTTTCAAATGCTTTTCTACTAGTATAAGCAACTGCATCAATAACACAGTTCCAAGCTATGACATCTGTTTCATTATCTGACATCTCTTGAATTATTGTTATACCATTTTCCTCATTATCTAATAATTCATAAAGAATATCCCCTATATTTTCTTTACCTTTTAGCCATTCCCAACATTTACATATAACTTCCTGGGCTAAAATTTGATCTTCCTTTTGAGAAAATACCGACAAAACTTTTTCTGAAAGTCCAAGAAAAAATATTACTTTACCATCTTCTGTTAAACTACTAAAGTTAGTATTAGCCATAATTAACCTCCAACTAATCAATATACTTTCCATTTTTAATCATTAGATTAAGCCTACCAGTTACTTTAATGCTTTCATCAATTTCCGATGTTACTTCGATTTTTAGATTAGGATATTTTAAACTTAATTGCTTTAACACACCAGGCGGAACTTTATCGTTCGCTAATCCCTGATAACACTTTCTACATACACCTGAAGGATTCAATTGATGAAGTTTTAATGTTCCTGTTACATCTTCTGGTTTTATACCTGCCTTTATTACTGCTGAATCAAATTCATTCAGAACCCCTTCCTCTGCATGCCTAGTGAACAATGGGTTAGTCCTTGGGGCTTTAATATTCCTGTCAGGCATTACTTCATCTAAATCAGGTAATCCAGCTTCTTTTCGTACTTTCGGCGATCCTCCTTCAAAATGCAAATCTTCTAATCCTTTTACATCAGTTTTTCCAACTGCCACTGTTTCAGTTTCTGGAACATTCCATTTTTTCCTTAGTGCATCTATATCAGTTTTACCAATATCAATCTTACTTTCTTTACCCGTACCCTTAGCAAGCGAACCCTCTACACTCTTTATCTTATCATCTATAATCTTACTACTCTCTGTATGATGCTTATTGACCCATTCGATAACTCTTCCTGGTCCCCCAGCTTGCTTCGCTGCCAATGTACCATTTCCAGCTGGTTCATAACTCTTGAAGGAAGCTAATACATGATCCACACCCTCAGCCATTTTTCCACCAAGCTGATACATCTTGTCATTCCTGAAAATTCTATCCTTACGCTGACCAGTTTTAAATAAACTAGCTATCAGCTTTCTTATATGAATCTTTTATTTAAAATATCGGTTAAACAAATAATTTTCTTCTAAAACAAAAAGGGCTATCTCATAAGCAAGTGAAACCAACTTACGGGACAGCCCTTTTATTTTAACTATCTATTAATCATGTAATTTGTTTAAAAACTCAGTGAAGTTACTTGCCACATAAAATACATTTTCTCTTGCTACTTCCTCTGCCTCTTCTGCTGTAATCCCTTCACTTTCCATCAGCGCTTCTTTTTCCCATGCACCTTCATGTTCCCAAAATACCACAATAGGGTTATTTTTGTCATTTTTATAGTCAAAACATATTAAATTTCCTGCTGGGTCAAAAGCAAAAGGAACTAATTCTGCCGGTAGTGTATCCTTGTAATCATTAAATACTTCTATAATATTTTCATCATCATCCATATCGTAAGTTAGTAACGTTCCAAAAACCTTTCTTTTCCCTTCAACTTCAAACACCTCTGGACTAACATGCGCTCCATTATTCTTCATCACACATTCTATATAATCTAAAGGAAAATTAATGCCTAATTCCTGTTCAACATTCTTTACATCTTCTCGTGTAATAGGTTCATCCGGTGATCTCCATTGTACCTTACTCATCTGATTCCATCCCCCCATAACGTATTTCCACCTAAATGATTTACTTTATGTACTTTTGAAACGACTAATTGTATCTTTTCAGGTATCTGATGGTGATACCAAGTTAACCCATCGATTCTTGGTTGATCATCAAAATTTTCTCCAGTTGTAATAGGTTGAATATTTCTTTTGATAAAATCCATTCCACTAATTCAACCCTTTTATGAAAAAATATTGACGGTACCCACGTTTTTCCTATAACCTAATTTCTAATCTATAAAAATAAAACACCTAAACAATTTAAATCGTTTAGGTGCTCCTTTCAAATCTTATTTACACGTATTCTCCCGATTAAAGTCAAATGCCGCTTCAACGCCATTCTTCATTAGCTTTTGCAATAATACATCATGACCTTCTGTGAAATAACAAATAATTTCTTCTTTATATAATGGTAGTAATGTATGGAAATAGATTGGCCAGTCCCCTTCTATTCTTTTGCCATCTTCACGGAACTCCATTTTGAAAGCATCTGAACATTGTGGCAGTGGTGGTACAATCATAACACCACAAAACTCCGTACTTTCACTATAAGGATGAATTGGGGCATTCGGATTCCATTCGGCTCCCCCTAGCTGAGCTACATATGACTGTTTTAAATCTTCCTCCGATTGGTTTGGAAATACAAGCCACTGTCCTAACCAATATCCATTTCGCATTACATCTTTACCAAAGTTTTGTAAAAGGCGTAATGGCCAACCATATTTGGAATGCTCCAAAGTAGACGTAGATATTTCCCAATCCTTTGGCAGATGCATAACAAGTTCCGCATAGCCACTATCTACACTTGATGGTGCTGGCATACGTAAATAGCTATTTCGATACGTTACTAATGTATGATAATTTACTGTTTCATTAGGTCCAACATCATACAATTCTACATCTGTTACCATCTTTGAATTTGCTCCTATATGATTTGTAATAGGACCATAATACTGCTGAATGTGAGATTCAAAATCTTCTATCGGTGTCGGACGTATCATTGGGTTGTTTTCGATTAATGATTCATTGTTTTCTTCATCGGATGTCCACACTAATTTAAAACGAAATCCTTTCAATCCACTATTTGTAACTCTTTCTTTAAATTCGTCTGATACAAATATTTCTACGGATATAATAGGAAAATCTCCTAATGAATGCTGAGTATTACTATTGCGAAAAATATGCTGATTTTCTACTTTTTCTGGGATAAAAGTAAATTCATCATAACCACCATATTTAGTAGGAACTGATTTTCCATGGTCCACACACTCCAAAGTATTCGTCACGTTTATAGCATAACAGTCATATGTATCATGCAAAAGTGGCAAACACTCTACTTGACCTTCCATTAAATCATACAAAATATCTATAGCTTCTCTTGTAAGGATAGGTGGGCTAGGAATTGATTCCCCTTCAAAACTTAATAGATCCGCTTTTTCCACTTGGCTAAACGTCTTCATTTGAATGGGCTTCCATGTATTGAGCATTGGTGTACCATTAAATTCATTATCAAATACTTCTTGTTCGCTTTCATTATAAGTAGTTAATTCATCATAATCTAATAGATTTGTGAGTTGCCATATCTTCATATTAACACTCCCTATTTTCAATCTTTGTACAAGAATTGTATTTTTCCCGTTAGTAAACCTTCTCTTGTTTCTTCAAGGAAAGATAAAATTTCTTGTTTTTTATCTGCTTTCGAGAGGATTCTTACATCTAATTTATCTATCTCTTTTAATTTCTTTTCTAAATAATCTATATATTCTTGTCCATGCCTAAACATCATATTCCCTTTTTCATCCAAGTTATTCCATACACTATGCGTAACCTGCCCAGGCCAATTAGTGGAATAATTTTGTGGTAGAAATACCCCATTAGCAGCTGAATTTCCATCTATACCGTATTTCTCTATGTACTTACGTAATCTCCCTTGGTTATAAGGAGTAATATGATGTGCTTCATGCCTTGGTGGTCTTGGTATACCTGCATTTTCTAATTCATGACCAAGTATTGTAGAAGGCTGCTTTGATGCTGCATGTTCCTTGGTTAATTGTGTCCATTTTTCATCACTTCTTATCTTAGTTGCATAGTCATCGGCTAGTTGACTCGCTTGTTCTCTCAAAGATTTTATCTCATCAAGATCTACATGATTTCCCTTTTTTAATTCTTGATTTATATATTTTAATTCACGTTCTGTCAAATGTTTTCCATCACCGCTGGCACATATCAGTTTCCCTGTCCATTCACTCGGTTGAATCTTTTCATTTTTTAAAGCGTTAGAAAACCATGCTGCACTTTCTTCATTTAATCCTAAATTATTAAGAATTCTCTCATCAAGAGAACCCTCTACACCCTTTATCTTATCATCTATAATCTTACTACTCTCTGTATGATGCTTATTAACCCAGCTATGGAAGTCTGTACCACCTTGCTTAGCTGTTATTACACCATGTTCATTGATTTCAAAGCTTTTGGTTTTGGCTGTCATATTATCTATGCTTTTCGCCAATTTTCCGCCAAGCTGATACATCTTGTCATTTCCGTATTTTTCTACTTTTAGGCTTCCTAGTTTCATACGGTCAAGCATAATATTCTTACTATTATGCAACGATTGTACCACATTTTTCCCTGTATTTGGATTAAATACTTTGCCTGCCTCTTGCATTTTTGATAGTTTTGCCAAGGATAAAGCACTGTCTAATCCTTTGAATCCTTTTACCGCTGTTCCAAGGACTGGGATGGCATCAAGCGCTCCGAATATCCCGTTCTCTGCTCGTTCGGCATCGCTTAACTTTCTGCCGGTTCCCCAGTCTTTTCCGTCGTATGCACTCTTAAGTTGTAAGCCGCCATAAAGAGCTGCGGCTGTGAGTCCAGCTGGCGGGCAAACAATGGTTAAAATGATAAGTCCAGCTCCTATTACAAGATCACGCCACGTCTCCAGCTTTTTTTGTTCGTCTTCTCTCGTTTTGTACTCGAATCCTCGCATGGATGGGACTAGTTTACGATATTCGGCGTAATCTAGCTTCGCATCTGGATTTTCTTGTTTTATTTCTTTATACTGCGCGCGTAGAACTTTATCAAATTCTACGGAGTCTTTGAAAATATCGTCCACCGTTATTTTATCTTTTTTCGTCGTAATCGTTTGTGGCATGCCATAACCATGTACGTTTGGCATCGTTGTCGTAGAAGTAGAGCCAATTCGATTTTTTGTTGAGTAGTTTCGAATCGATAGATCTCGCATTTTCCCCGCAAATTTGTCCATGTCTTTGTAAAAGGGTTCGTCTATATGTCTCGATACAACTTGCCCTGCTTGTGTGCAGTAGTTTCCTAGTGTGATATAGTCGTCAAGCAATCGATTGATTTTTCCTTGCTGACTAGTATGTTGAAAGTGAATACTTCGGTCGGAGTCAAGAGAATGTATTTTTGACTCTATTTCTTCTAAAAGATCATTGACTTTTGTTAATTCTCTCAGTGCCTCTTTTGTTAGTTGGTCTATTCCTTCTTTCATTTCTTGCCAAGCATCTGGCTTGTAATGCACATCCATTTCTTTTTCATCCCCCTTTGCCGTATAGTGATTAACCGCTGATACCTAAGATTTTTTGTAATTCTTCATCCTTTTTGATCATTTCTTCTAGTGTATAATTCACAACGAGTGCCGCTTGTCTATAGTTGTCTGCGAGCTCCATCGTTTTTCCTAATATTTCGTTGTAATGTTTAATGACTTCTGTTGCTTCGCCTTTTCGATAAAAATCGCAGTTTGTTAGACTATCAATATTTTTCGCTACGACATCAGCATACAGGTTATAAATGTTTTGCAGGCGCGTTGCGATATCAACCATTTCCGTGAAATTAACTAAAACTTGTGAGCCGCCTCCTTCTGAACTGCCATCCGTCATTTGTACGTGCATCAGTTTATTCCTCCTAATGATAGACTTTTTGGATCAATAAATTTCTTATACGGCATTTTTAACACATCATATATCTTCTTATTTAAAGCATATAGACTAATCCATTCATATCGTTTCCGTTCTACATCAATTTGGATATAATCGTCTCCCTCTGTGAAGTATAAGAAACAATCCCATTTTCCTTGTTCTATTAAACTTGTTGTACGTGGCCGACTAAATGTTTCTATTGCTAATAGTTCTTTTTGTGATAAATCCATTTCTTCAAATGTTTCCTGTTCTTCCTGCGGCATCTTATTTGTTAAAAACGTAGTATCTTTCTCTCTCGGTTCTCTCATTAGAAATGGAATTCTTTCTAATAACGATACATACACATCCCGCTTCGGTATGTAATGGAGTTCATATTCCTCATTTGGCTTTATTTCTGTTAGTACAGCTACTCGGTCTTTGTCATCTGGTAAAAATCCTACTAAGAGGTTATTGAACCTTGTATACTCCTGACTTTCTTGATACGCTTTCAGCAATTCAATGAATTGGAATGCAGCCATTGTCAGTCCGCCGTCTTCCATAATGAGCCCTTTTCCCCTTAAGCTTTCGGTTGCCTTCGTTACACAATCGGCATCATCCATTATGAGTTTTTCCCGTTCAGGTAAACCAAATAAATAAGTAACGCCAGCTGCACCAGCTAATACATATAATTCAGAAGGACTGAAGCCTTCTATGTGATTTTGCATCGTTTTATCCCTCATTTCTATTACAGGTTTTTAATTATTTGCACTTCAGTTGTGTTAGAGAATGTCTGAATATGTGTGTCGAGATCTTTCAACGCTTTTGTATGATCTTCAAGTGCGTCTGCCATATCGGCATTTAACTGAATGATTAACTCCAAATAACATAGAAATGCATCTCGCGTCTTTCCTTGCCAATGAGAGCTTGTCACAGTTGCTTGTAAGTCTTTTGCCTGCTGGAGTGCTTCTTTTACACTATTTTCAATTTGCTGTGCATAAGCAATTGCATTTACCGCTCTCTCACCAGAAATTTCAATTTCTTTCCCACTCATGTTTCAACCTCCGTTTCTATTAAAATGCAGTGCGAATTCATAGTTTGCATTTATTTTTTCCGTGCCGCAGCTTCCCGTTCTTCTGCCTCTGCTTTTGCTTTATACTCTAAATATTTACTGTATGCTCTATTTTTAGCATATGTAACGTTATCTAAAGACTGCTTAAAATAAGTTATAATTCCCGATAAGATATCATCTTTTTGTTGACGTTTCTCCTCAAATTCCCGAGCTGGAATTTTTTCAGACGGCAAGCCGTTACTTTTTGCTTCATAACTTCTCTTTGCGGACTCTGCTTTCTCAATATGTTGCCTTACTTCTATTTCCTTAGATTTTAAATATTCATATAATTGATCATAATCATCACGTTTTCTTTCATTTTCTGTATACCCAATATGAAAGAAGTTACCAACACGATCTAAAAAACTTTCTGGCATTTCTAAACCTCCTCATTTTTATAAAGTGAAACTTCCATCAGTGGGGTGCTTTATCCCCACTGATGGTTAGTTGAACCAATCGGGCTTTTACGGGCAGTTATCCCCCACCTATCTTCTTTGCTTTTCTTCACATCTTGAGGTGGGGTCTTACTGCCCGTTAATGCGGGATGAGTTCAACATGCTAGATTTGTATTTTTTAACCATAATTCCATTTTTTATAAAAATAATGTTCAACACCGTCATTTTATCAAATCGTTTATGCATTTACCATATTTTATGAAATGAGGCTATATATTCACCAGCATTATCCATAAACATAAAAGGATGGCTTCGGTATATGAACCAAAACCATCCTTTTATTACATATCGCCCATTAAAGCCAATTAGGAAGATTGTTATCACAAGCGTCAAATCTATATTTCTCCTTCTATTCAAGCCTTCACCTGAAACGCCCCCGACGAACTTACCATATCTGCTATTGAATCTGGAATCTGCTCTGCAATCGCCTCCCCAATCTTCAAGCTTGCTGTTGCAGCCGGAGATGGGGCATTACAAATATGCATAGAGTTAGTGCCTGAAATAATACAAAAATCATCTACCATGTTTCCATTGGATAGAATCGCCTGTGCTCTTACACCAGCATGAGTTGGAACAATATCCTTATCTGTCAGCTCTGGTATTAGGCGCTGCAAGCTTTTAAGAAAGGATTGTTTACTAAAAGAGCGAATCATTTCTTTCATGCCTTCTTTCATATTCGGCATTGCCATTCTCCAAAAACCGGCGTAGGTCATTGTTTCCATAAAGTCCTTTAAATCAAAATCTTTTTTTGTATATCCTTCGCGTTTAAAGCTTAAGACCGCATTAGGCCCTGCATGTACATCTCCATTTATCATTCTTGTAAAATGCACACCTAGGAACGGAAAATCTGGGTTTGGAACTGGATAGATTAAGTGTTTTACGAGATGGCGTTTTTCTGGAACAAGTTCATAATACTCGCCTCGAAACGGGACAATTTTCATATCTGTTAATAATCCTGCTTTTTTTGCGATTCGGTCACTATGTAAGCCGGCACAGTTAATGAGAAACCGCGTTGTAAAAACGCCTTGATTTGTCTCAATAGTAACAAAATCTTTTTTCTCAAAAATATGTTCCGCTTTCGTATCTAAGTGCACCTCTCCTCCATTCTCTTGGATGATATGTGCAAACGCATAACTTACCCCTTTATAATCGGCAATTCCGCAAGAAGGAACGCGAATCGCTCCTAGCCCTTTTACATGGGGCTCAATTTCCGCTAATTCTCCTTGATCAATTTGAGAAATGTCCAAACCATTTTGCAGCCCTCTTTCATATAGGTTCTGTAAAAGAGGAAGTTCTTCTTTTTCTGTAGCGACAATCACCTTTCCGCACATATCATAAGCAATTCCGTTTTCTTTACAGAACTGCACCATTGCGGCATTTCCCTCTTTTGCAAATCTAGCTTTGTAGCTGCCTGGTTTATAGTAAATGCCGGAATGAATCACACCGCTATTATGTCCAGTTTGGTGATGTGCAAGTATAGTCTCTTTTTCAATAACTGCGATTTTGGCATGAGGAAATTTTTTCGTTAAAGCCATCCCCGTTGAAAGCCCAACAATCCCGCCGCCAATAATTATAAAATCATACATCAAACTTCCTCCTTACGTGTTATATGTACGTATACCTGTATATCATGAAAGGCAGGCCTTATTTCAAGACCCGCCATACATATTATTTAGAGAAGCAGCCGCGTTGGCGCATTAACTCTCGATATAAATCTTTATTTTTCTCAAAAGGAGCTCGCCCGTGCATCCAAAATAAGTTATTTAATAGAACTAAATCGCCAACTGGTAATTTTAATGCATGCGTTGCTGGTGAGTTTTCGACAGAGTGTGATAGCTCTTTAAGATATGTTGCTTGTTCAATATTATCAGGATAAGCGAATTGATCAATAAAACAAATACACGGCGCATTATTTACATCAAAAAATGTTTCACGGTATACGATTTCTTGTGCATTCTTACTTGGCGGTGCTTTATACGTCATTTTGACGGATGCTAGTGGATGATTTCGAAACTTATCGAGCTCCTCCCAATCATCTAAATGAAGTAAACGTGATTCTCCGCCTACTGCATTCTTTTCCTCGATTTTCATCATCAAAAGCCAATCTGTCGGTTCGTCAACAAACGTTCCATCTGTATGAAGTGTGAATAAGCGATACGCTTGGCGAAGATAAGAATCACTGCTGTCTGTATCTTTCACGTTAAATCTAGCATAATACGTTCCTGTCATTGCATCAAAGTTAGACGTACCAATTAAGTGTGTTAATGCCGTTGCAAATTTCACATAGTCTTCTGGATTTGTCGTTTCCCCCTGTACACCAATTGTAAATCCGCCCGTTTCCCGGTCATGAATAATGCCTCTAACATTCTCCATGAAGGATGCACCAAAGATCTTTTTCATTTGATTAGCAAGGATAAAACGAGAATAAGGAATGTATTGTAATGATTGCTCAGAATGCTCTTTTACCTCTTCGAAGAATTGCCCAAGCAATTGCTGATTGAACACAATGTGATACAAGCGTTTATGTTCTGGATGAGGCACAATTTCATATCCCTCATACTTCTTTGCAAATTTCATTTTGATTTCTTGTTCCGTGATCATCAACATCTTCCTCCTTAGTCCAAATAAACTAAAAAGCCAGTCATACGCATCCACAATTATAAATTGTAGAAACGTACAACTGGCTTAAAATTACGAGTGTTCTTTAATCTCTTAAAGTACAATAATAATAGACAGTTTTTCTATTCAACTATGTGCAAAATAGAAAGCGAAGATCGGATGTAGAGAAGGGTTATTTCTCATATGGATCTTATCACTTTATAATTAAATAATAATTTAAAATTTTCTGAATGTCAATGTGTTTATATCATTTATTTTCGCTCGTGTACTTAACTTTGTTTCGACTACATGCCTTACACATTTTACAAGATTTCACTGCATGAGTTTCCTTACATCCTCTTTTTGGCTTTACCTGCTCTTTTACACCTTGAACTTCACTTGATTTTGACATGTTCCTGCCTCCTTATTGTATAAAAAATAAAAGAGCCAGTTATATTCCGCTCATCAAATAAGCTGGAATACAACTGGCTCTCGTTTACGAACGCTCTTTAAACAGTAAAGTGCAATAAACTCGACAGTTTCATCATTTAGTTTGGGATTAAAAAGTTATTTTATAGGACCTATTTCCTCATAGTCCTCTTCAGGTCTTTCACCGTTTACGTAACTTGTATATTGGCGGTACAAATCCTTTAAAGCACTAATGATTGCATTTTGCGCTTTTCCTTGATAATGGTAAGAGATTTCTTGAATGATGTCTTCAATGCCATCTCGTAAACTATATCCTCTTAAAATTTGAGAAATAAAGTCTCTCCCATGTCCTGTCGCAAGGGTACATGACGATTCGATAATTACATGATATTTGTGATCTGCCTCTATTGTAATCGTTAGTGTTTCATAGACGCTGCGTACAGCCATCCCTTTCGGAAGCCTTGCATGTCCTGCCATGAAAAAAGTTCCTTTACGCATGTTCATCCCCCATTATTATGCATCTTTTGTCATCATACTTGATCTACATACACTGTCTTAATCCTTGTATAAAATTCTGCAGCTGCTTTCCCTTGTTCACGCGGACCAGCACTAGAGTTTTTCATTCCGCCAAACGGAACTTGCGGCTCTGCTCCTGCTGTTTCAGAGTTTACATGAACCATTCCAACTTCCATATCATCAATAAATTGCTGCGCAAGACTTAAATTATTGGTACAAATGGATGCGCTAAGTCCATATTCCGTATCGTTAGCCAAATGAATTGCTTCTTGATAATTGTTCACCCTAAACAAACAAATAACCGGACCGAAAATTTCTTCTTTCGCAATTCGTGCATCATGAGGTACATCTTCAAAGATAGTAGGTAAAATATAAAATCCGTGTTTTAACTCATCTTCTGTTGGTACGCTTCCCCCGCAAATTAAAGAAGCTTCTTTCTTACCTGCTTCAATCATCGATAAAACAATTTGCTGCTGGTTCTCGGATACACATGGGCCCATAAACGTACTATTTTCTAATGGATTTCCAACTTTAAGAGCCTCTGTACGTAACACGAGTGCATTGCGAAATTCATCATAAATTTCCTCTTCAACTATAATTCTACTTGTTGCAGTACATTTTTGTCCTGTTGACATAAATGCACCTCTGATCGCAATCTCTACTGCTTTGCTAATATCGGCATCCTTTAGTACAACTAACGGATTTTTCCCGCCCATTTCTAATTGCACTTTTTTGCCGTTCGCAACAGCAGTTTGCTGAATTGTTTTTCCAACGCCATTAGAACCGGTAAAGGATATTGCTTTTATATCAGGGTTTTCTGTTAATTCCGTTCCAACTACTGAACCTTTCCCAAATACACAGTTAATAACGCCGGCAGGAATTCCCGCCTCATGAAAAGCATTCACGAGGTGAAATACTGACTTTGGTGTAATTTCAGCAGGCTTGATAACAACGGTATTTCCGTAAATCAGTGCCGGGGCCATCTTCCATACTGGAATCGCAATTGGGAAATTCCACGGTGTAATCAATCCTACCGGTCCAACTGCTACCCGTTTGCTGTAAAGCATCGTTTTCGGATTGGCCGAAGGAATCATTTCTCCCACAGGCTGATTCGCTTCTCCTGCATAATATTCAAGAATGCTAATCGCTCGTTTCGTCTCTCCTATACCTTCAGCGAGTGTCTTTCCTTCTTCACTCGTCAAATCATGACCGATTTCAGTCACTCGTTCTTTTAAAATAGCTGCCGCTTTCCATAAGTAACTTGCCCGCTCTTGAAACGATAACCCTTGCCAATTTTGAAAGGCTTCTTTCGCAGATGCAATTGCGGCTTGTGTATCGTCTGCTGAACTTAATGGAAATTCTCCTAATACTTCTCCATTATGCGGATTATAGTTTTTAGAATATTGATGAGTAGATGGCTCTTTCCACTGCCCATTTATATAATTGAAAAACTTCATTGTACTACCTCCAACTGGAAAAATAATTGCTTCTTCTTATTTAGATACCTTAGCAATTGCTGCTTCAAGAATAGCCAATCCTTCTTCAAGCTGTTCATCTGTTATAACAAGCGGCGGTAAGAAACGAAGTACACTGCTATAAATACCAGCACTGATTGTAATTAAACCTTTGTTATGTGTTTCTTGCATAATTGCTTTAACCTCTTCTGCTGCTGGCTCTTTCGTATTTCGATCCTTTACAAGTTCCATAGCCGTCATGGCACCAAGGCCTCTCACATCGCCAATTAATTCATATTTATCCTTCCAGCTATTGAACACTTCCATCATACGATCGCCGATTTCCCGAGCGCGTTTTACTAAGTTTTCTTCTTCAATGACATCTAAAACAGCTAGAGCAGCCGCACAAGCAACCGGGCTTCCTGAAAAAGTCCCGCCAAGTTGTCCCGGGCCAGGTGCATCCATGAGTTCAGCTCTTCCTGTCACTGCGCTAAGCGGCATACCTGCAGCAATTGATTTTGAAAATGTCATTAAATCAGGAGCTACCCCAAAATGATCCATTGCGAACAAGTTTCCTGTACGAGCAAAGCCTGTTTGAATTTCATCTGCAATCATGATAATTCCATATTTATCACAAAGGTTTCTTACCCCTTGCATAAACGCAGCAGATGGTACAATAAATCCACCTTCACCTTGAAGCGGTTCCAAAATAATTGCCGCAATATTATCACTTGCCACTTCCTCTAACATAAAGCGTTCAAAATACGCTAAAATTTGCCCGTCTACTTCTTCTTTCGTCATACCGTCTTCTGCGCGGTAATAATATGGATAAGGAAGCTTGTACACATCCGGTGCAAACGGACCAAATCCATGTTTATAAGGTTTTACTTTACTTGTAAGAGACATTGTCA
Organism: Bacillus sp. S2(2024); assembly: GCF_050474045.1. Taxonomy (NCBI): domain Bacteria; kingdom Bacillati; phylum Bacillota; class Bacilli; order Caryophanales; family Bacillaceae; genus Bacillus; species Bacillus sp. S2(2024). The sequence goes on along the minus strand of NZ_JBFLUS010000003.1, from coordinate 461,403 downwards.
TAAGCGTACGTCCGTGATACGCGCGTTCAAACGAAACGATAGCACTGCGCCCAGTCGCTTTTCTAGCAATTTTCACAGCATTTTCTACCGCTTCCGCTCCGCTGTTTGCAAACATTGTTTTTTTCTTAAAATCTCCTGGCGTTAATTCGTTCAATCTTTCAGCTAACTCAATATAGCTTTCATACGGCGCTACATGAAAACAGCTATGAATAGAAGATTCTACTTGCTCTTGAATCGCTTTTACTACCTTCGGATGACAATGCCCTACATTTTGCATCCCGATCCCGCCTGCAAAATCGATTAATTCGTTGCCATCTATATCAGTAATAATCGCCCCTTTCGCAGATTGAACATATAAATTGGTAATATTATATGGACCTGCAGGCACCGCATTTTTTCTTCTTTCGTTTAAAATATCAGATTTTGTAGTTACAATATTGTTCTTTTCTTTTAACATTGAACTTACCCCTTTTTTCGTTTTTTAATTTGTATTACATATGACTTAATCTTTCTCTAAACCAATCCCCGAACCTTTTAAAATTGGAAATCCTGCTTTCTCTTCCTTGATAGGCTTATTTCTAACTCTTAGAAAATAGGATGCTATCACAATAGCAGCAGCTAAAATCGTTAAATAAAATTGCATACGCATATCGTCTATAAATGCTTGTGAAACAAATATCGTAACAATCATAAGAAGCGTTGCGTATGTGAGATAAGGAAATAACCACATTTTCACTTTTAGTTTCCTCGGGTCTTCTCTTTCCGCTTCTCGTCTTAATCGAATATGAGAAACTGCAACAAACATATACATAAGCATCGTAACGCCGCCTGAGCTATTTGCTAGAAAAGCAAACAGTTTATCAGGAGATATAAACTTCAGCGCAGCGCAAACGAATGCAAATAATACACTCGCAACGATCGCCCAAATTGGTGCACCTCTACTGTTTAATTTCGAAAAAGCAAGAGGAGCATCTCCCTTTTTAGAAAGGGAAAATAACATGCGAGAACTTGTGTATAATCCTGAATTCAAAACAGACAGCAAGGACAGGAACACAACTCCGTTCATAATTTCCGCAGCAGCAGGGACTCCTGCCATCCGAAATAAACTTGCATAAGGAAGCTTCAATAATTCTGCATTATTCCACGGCATAAAAATGACCAAAATCGTGACAGATCCTACAAAGAACAGCATAAGACGCCATACAACACTGTTAATTGCTTTGATAACATTCTTCTCTGGATTTTCAGATTCTCCCGCCGCAATCGCAGCTACTTCACTACCTGATAAAGAAAAAGAAATAAATACAACACTCAGCAATACAGGCACAATCCCTTTTGGAAAAAAGCCGCCGTTTTCAGAGATTGTCGAAAAACTAGGCCTGTCCACACCAGGGACAATCCCAAAAATCATCGCAATTCCTAACCCTAAAAATACAAGAATTGCTGCAACTTTAATAAAAGCTAACCAATATTCAAACTCTCCATATAGCTTTACAGAATAAATATTCGTAATCGTCATCAAAATAATCATGGAAAGACTGGCTATCCACGCTGGTATGGAAGGGAACCCATTGTTGACCATCGCCCCTAACAATACCGATTCAATTGCGATAATAATGACCCAGTTAAACCAGTATAACCAACCGATTGTGTAACCAGCCCAAGGTCCAATTGCCTTATGAGCATATGTTGCAAAAGAACCACTATCAGGATTTACCGCAGCCATCTCTCCTAACATCCGCATCACGAGTACAACCATTAAAGCACCAATAATATAAGACAAAATTGCCGCTGGACCTGTTGATTGAATAATAGTCCCGCTCCCTACAAATAATCCTGCTCCGATAACCCCACCAATTGAGATCATTGTTATATGCCTGGTTTTCAAGTCTTTTTGCAGTTCATTTTTTCCTTTAACCAAAAAGATCACCAACCTATAAGTATTTATTTTCACAAATCCTTCTAGCATACATAAGATTGAAACATTGCCCGGCATTGATAACGTTTTCTAAAAACCGTCCTATAAAGCGAAACTTCCATTTTATAGAAAAATAAAAAGAGCCAGAAAAACAATGTAAAGAATTACACTGGATTTTACTGTCCCTATCCCTATGGCTCGTCTTCCTGCTAAGGAAGTTCAAGTGGAAAGAAGCCAATTCATTTCTATTCAATTCATCGCAACAATATCCGGGCTTGCAGGGAGGCTAATCACTGTCATCCGTTAATAAACTAATATTATTACAAATATACTGAATATTCAACATTTATTTTAAATTCAGCAAAATTAACACGAACCGCCTTGTTTGCATATATTATCGTACAATCATAAAGGTGGGATAATATGGAACGTGAACAGTATCGTCAAATGGATGAAAAAGAATTGCCGCTTGTCGAACCGAAGGCGTATGAATGCGTAAAGCAAATTGTTATTGTTGGCATTCCGACTTTTATTGGATTATCCATTTACGGAATCGTAATGACGTTTTTGCAATGAAGTGAAACTATCCAACAGTGCTCCCCACTGATGAAAAGTCTGCGAATAGCCGGATTAAAAATAACCTGCACTCACTTTCCCTTTGCTGGCAGGAAAAAGCCCTGACCGTTTCTAAACATGGCCAGGTGCTCTCTCCCACCTAAAGCGTTTTTTCAATTTGCATTTATATATTTACAGAATATTATTCTCCTAATTTCACCAAGCTGTAATTCTTTTTACCTTTACGAATAATAATAAATCTGCCATCGAATGAATTTTCTACCGTAACATCTGTATTTACATCTGTTACTTTATCTCCGTTCATCAAAATAGCTCCATTATTAATATCTTCTCTCGCCTGGCGTCTAGAAGGTTCAATTCCTAAATCCACTAACCATTCAACAATATTTTTTGTTTCCTTTACAGCATGGAAAGTCGGCATATCTTTAAAGCCTTGTTCAATTTCGTCCGCAGTTAACGCTTTAATATCCCCGCTAAATAATGCTTCCGTAATTTTTACTGCTTGTAAAAATGCATCTTCACCATGAACAAATTTCGTCATTTCTTCTGCTAATACTTTTTGCGCTTCACGTTTATGAGGCTCTGTTTGAACTTTAACTGCTATTTCATCAATTCTATCTTTTGTTAAGAATGTGAAGAATTTCAAGTATTTAATTACATCACGATCATCAGTATTCACCCAGAACTGGTAGAATTCAAATGGTGTTGTCTTTTCAGGATCTAACCAAATTGCTCCTCCAGCTGTTTTCCCAAACTTCGTACCGTCTGATTTTAATAGTAATGGAATTGTTAATCCAAAGACTTTTGCATCTGGTCCTTCCTTTTTACGAATTAAGTCTAAACCGCTTGTAATATTACCCCATTGGTCACTGCCGCCAATTTGCAGTTGTACATCTTCGTGTTTGTATAAGTGATGGAAGTCCATCGCTTGTAGAATTTGGTATGTGAATTCTGTAAATGAAATCCCTGTTTCTAAACGGCTTGCTACAATATCTTTTGCTAGCATATTATTTATACTGAAATTTTTACCGTAATCGCGTAAAAACTCAAGAATGCTTACTTCATGCGTCCAATCGTAGTTATTCACCATTTTCACTTCGCTATTTCCGCCAAAGTCAAATAGCTTTTGCATTTGCGCTGTTAACGCATCAACATTATGCTGCACTTGTTCTAATGTTTGCAGTTGTCTTTCTGTTTGACGTCCACTTGGATCACCGATTGTTCCTGTTGCTCCTCCAATTAAGATAACTGGATGATGCCCAGCTAATTGGAAACGTTTCATCATCATAAATGGAATTAAATGTCCAATATGCATACTGTCACCAGTTGGATCTACACCACAGTACAAGGAAATCTTTTTCTCTTCTACTAGTTTACGTAACCCTTCTGCATCTGTTTGTTGATTGATGGCATCGCGCCATTCCAATTCGTCAATGATGTTCATGTCTTCCCCGCTCCTTTAATTTGTAAGTTTTTCTTACCTGAATATAAAAAAAGTCCCCATGTCTACACTAGACATAGGGACGATTTTTAACCGTGTTACCACCCAGATTGCACAAATAGTATTTACTATTCGTACCACTCTCAGCAATAGTATCGATTGCTACTCCGCTTAGCATTACCTAAGATACTCCAGAGTGTAATTCACAAGTTTGTTTGTGCTAGGTTCCATCAACCCCTAGCTTTCTCGATAACAGTGACAAACTGCTACTGGGCTCTTTCGACGTATTTGATATTTTAAATTATAGCCAATTATAGAGAAGTAAAAATCCATTGTCAATTCTATACAGAAATGTTTTTAAATTGTTTGAATTCGATTCATTCTATTAATGCGATAAGGTGAAACTCCCATCAGTGAGCGAATTTTTTCACTGATGGCTAGTTGAACCAATCGAGCTTTTACGGGCAGTTATCCCCCACCTATCTTCTTTGCTTCTCTCTTAATCTTGAGGTGGGGGTCTTACTGCTCAAAAATAGCGGGATAAAAGCGCTCTAATTTCAGAGCGCTTCATGTAAAAATATATGAGTTATACTGTTTACTGCGCTAAAATTGCACCGTAATGTCCGTCAACTGTAAAGGTAACGTTTCCGTTCTGTACGGTATACGTTTTACCCGTCAGTTTGTCTGTGACAACACTTCCATTTTGCATGCTTAGCTGCCACACAGGAACAGTTACATTATGACCGACAGAATCATTGTTGAGCACAACTGCAATTCTATTTGTTTTATCAAAACGGCCATAGGAATATATTTTATTTGTATCATCTGTTTGCAGCGTCATAAACGACCCCGTTCTTAATGCCGGATATTGGTTACGAATGCTGATGAGCTTTTGTGTTAAAGATACAGCGCCATTAGAAGTAGTCGCTTGGGACCAATCAAATGTCCGCCGGTTATCAGGATCTGCACCACCCATTATGCCATATTCATCTCCATAATAAATGGTTGGCGTACCAATATACGTCATTTGGAAAATGAGTGCTAAATATGTCTTCCAAATATCGCCGCCAGCACGTTCGCCAAAACGAGTGATATCGTGATTAGATAGATGATTGCTCATCGCTTGCTGAACGTTAGTCGGATAATTCGCACGTGTTCCTCTTAGCCAGCTGTCGAATTGAGAAGTTGGTATGGAAGCTGCATTGTTACTGTAATCTTTTCCTGTTATCCATTCAGAAACCGGTTGCGTAAATCCATCAAAATTCGTAGCACTGTCCCATTGGTTTCCTTGACCTGTCCAAGGGTTTGCATTTCCCCAATATTCGCCAAATATCGCTGCATTCGCGTTTACAGACTTCACTGCACTTCTGAATTCAGTCCAAATTTGGTGATTCACAGCGTCACTGCCATTACCTCCGCCAGCATCTGTATATTGCGCTGCATCTAATCGCCAACCATCAATGCTATAAGGGGCTTTTAAATACGTTTTCGCTATGGAGTCGCTATTATTATACATTTGGTTTCTTACTGCTGAACCACTAGCTCCATAATCTAGCTTAGGCAAACTGTTAAACCCTAAAAAGCTAGCATATGTATTCGGCCAAGACTGGAATGTATAGTAATTAGACCATTGGCTGGATTGAGATTCATAAGCCCCTAAAGAGGAGAAATTATTATACTTATCAAACCATACATGGCTATCTCCTGTGTGGTTAAATACGCCGTCTAATACTAAATATCCCTTTGGTCCATTTGCTGTGCTATGAACGTCCGATGATAGCGTTCGCAAAGTTGTGTTTGTTCCAAATGCAGGATCCACAGTCATATAATCCTGTGTATCATACTTATGGTTAGAAGGAGATTTAAAAATCGGATTTAAATAAATAATGTTAGCTCCCAGCGTTTGTTTAATATAACCGAGCTTTTGGTCTACTCCTGCTAAATCACCGCCGAAGAACACAAGGTTGTTCGTATAGCCAGAATCGGCATAGACACTGCTTCCCCAAGCTTTTTTCTCAGTTGGTGTGCTATCGTAAGTGTACGCATTCGTTTGCACATCATTCGAAGAATCACCATTATAAAAGCGGTCAGGGAAAATCTGATACATGACACCATCCTTCATCCAATCCGGTGTTTTAAAATTTGGGATAATATAAAAATCACCTGATGATGGTTCAGATGCAGAAGGACCGGTGGCATTATACCAAACAGAAGAAGATCCATCAGTAATTTGGAAACGATAATACTTTTGCGAAGAACTAGCCGGAATTGTCCCTTGCCAATAATCGAATGTTCCCGTAGCATCGTTGGACATCCATGACATAGGAATCACATGGAACATTCCATCAGCAGTATCATAGTACTTTATATTCACACCGGTAGTATCACCTTTAAATGTACGGAATTTCAGCGTCACACTTTGAACAGATGTCGGTTCCGGCACGCTATCATAGACAGGACCTTGGTCGTGAAATAATCCATTCCACTCCACATTATTATCGTTCGTTGCAGCATAGGCCGATGATTCGGATGGCGTGTACAGCAAAGATGTCCCTAAAACAAGTGTAGATAGTGCAATCGTTTGCATTAATGTGCGTTTTTTGCCCTTCTTTACTCTTTTCATCGCAAACCTCCTATAAGAAATGTAAGTGCTTTCAAATCTATTATATAAGTAATCTATCAAAAGTAAATAAATTAATTTTCTGAAATTAAAACTTCTATCAGTTATCCCCCACTGCCAATTTAGAAAAGCTAAATAATAGTAAACACCTTTCTTTATACCTTTTGGGACTCGTGATAAACTTTGATACGATTGCGGTATAGTTTTTATTTTGCGATAATCTTTAACGCGGTTATGGTAAGAATACATTGAACAGAACACCACGAGCCTATAAAATGAAACTTCCATCAGTGGGCGTTTTCTTCACCCCTCACCTATCTTCTTCGATTTTCTCAAAACTTTGAGATGTCCCGTTCATGCGGGATAAAGAGGTATAATTCCGTTACAAATCACATTCAACAATGGAGGAAACATGAATATAAATAAACTGTTTTTTCACATTCATTACTGCAATTACAGAAACTCTAATGAACCAAGAAGAGTTTCAAGGAAGATCACCCGAACACTTCAACATCATGCACTCGTTTTTTTTACTAGAGGAAAAGGCAGTATTATTATTGAGAAGAAAAGATATGAAATTAAAGAAGGTATGCTGTTCTATCTTTGTCCTGATGTACTACATTCTTTAGAACTAGATACTGAAGAACCAATATGTTGTGTAACAGTACACTTTAGTTACGCAAGTGTGAGCTTTAATGAAAATAAATGGGATATTACTAATGAAGTTGAGCTGCTCCCTCTGCACTTTGCACAAGAGTTAAAGGATTATTATCAGATTGATACTATATTTAAGAAATTAGTTAGCAGTTGGGATGCGAAGTTACCTGGATATGAGTTTATGACGAAAACTTTGCTTCAACAATTGTTAATTTCCATTTATCAAAATATAAAAAAGCAAAATCGAAATTACTCAGCTTCTTTAAAAATGGAAAAAATCATTGCATACATGCATCAAAACATAAATAGTAAAATAACGTTGGCTGAATTATCAGAGATGGTGCAGTTGTCACCTACTTATCTATCAAGGACTTTCAAAGAAACGACAGGATATTCTGTAATTGATTTTTTTAACAAGATAAAAATTGATAAAGCGAAAGAACTTATTATTGAAAGTAACAAAAAAGTAAAAGAAGTAGCACAAGCACTTGGATTTGCTGATGAATTTTATTTTAGCAGGGTATTCAAAAAGATTGAGGGAATAAGTCCTTCAGAATTCTATAGCAAAAATGTCCATGGATTATAATATAATACATGTTATAAAGCCAATCTGTAAGCTAAAATGATGATGTTATTGTTCATTGTTCTTGTACAATAACGGAATTATAAGCAGAAGAGAGGCTTATTTTTTGCAGATTTGGAAAAGAAACTTATTCATTTGCTGGTTTGGGATGTTTGTAACAAGCGTAGGAATGAGCCAAATTGCGCCAGTATTGCCACTCTATATAAGGCATCTTGGTGTTCACAGTTCAGCTTTAATTGCTCAATTTTCAGGAATTGCTTTTGGTGTTACCTATATAATTTCAGCTGTGTTCTCACCTATTTGGGGTCAGGCCGCTGACAAATACGGTCGAAAGCCAATGCTTTTGCGGGCAAGCCTTGGTATGGCAATCGTTATATTTAGTATGGGATTTGCACAAAATGTATATGAACTAATCGGATTAAGAATATTGCAGGGCGTTATCACAGGTTATAGTACAGCTTGTACCACATTAATTGCAACTCAGACGGATAATGAACACGCTGGATGGGCTTTAGGTACACTTTCAACAGCAAATATTGCAGGTTCCTTGCTTGGACCAATGATTGGCGGTTTCATAGAAGGTAACTTTGGTATGCAAAATGTATTTTTTATAACAGGTGCACTGCTGCTGATTTCATTTATTACAACCGCTTTATTTGTAAAGGAATCTTTTACCCGTCAAAATAAAAAGACGCTCAGTAACAAGGAGATATGGAATATTGTTCCTGAGAAAGATTTGACGATTACAATGCTTGTAATCATTTTTGTATTAACTGTGGCATTATATTCTATTGAACCAATCATAACAGTGTATGTGAGCCAGTTATCTCCAAATACAAGTCATGTTGCTCTGTTAGCTGGAACAGCATTCTCAGTTTCAGGACTGGCAAAGATAATTGCAGCTCCAAGACTTGGGAAAATTTCAGATAAAATAGGGACGCACAAGGTTATATTCGTTGCACTTGTAGTAGCGGGACTCACTTTTATACCACAAGCCTTTGTAAAAAATCCTTGGCAGTTCATAGGCCTTCGCTTTTTATTAGGAGTAGCAGCAGCAGGATTAACTCCTTCTGTTAATACTTTGATTAAGAGAATTACACCAGCTTCTCTTACAGGTAGAGTTTTTGGTTTTACTATGTCGGCAGGATATTTAGGCGTATTTGGAGGTTCAATTTTAGGCGGACAAGTGGCAGCCTATTGGGGTATCAGATATGTATTTTTGATTATGGGTGCATTGTTACTGATAAATGCCCTGTGGGTTTATTTAAAAGTATATAAAAAACTTGGTTTAAAAGAAGAAGCATACATGCATGAATAGGAGAGAAGAAAATGAAAGATATACAAACTGAATCAATAAAAGCAGAAAAAACAGCACTTGTAGTGATCGACTTGCAAAATGGAATTGTAAACGGACCACGTTATCCTTATACTGGTGCACAAGTTGTTGAGAATGCAAACAAATTAATTCAGGCATTCACAGACAAAGGAGCCTTTGTAGTTCTTGTAAAAGTTTCATCTATAGATGGAAAAGATATGTTAAAACCAAATATAGATTTACAAGTCCCTCCAATGCAATTTCCAGAAGGCTGGGATCATTTTGTTCCCGAACTAACAAATGTGCAAAATGCTCATTCCATTACAAAAAGACAATGGGGCGCATTCTATGGTACTGACCTTGATTTACAGTTAAGACGCCGCGGAATTGATACGATTGTACTATGCGGTATTTCCACTTCAATTGGTGTGGATACTACAGCACGAGAAGCATATCAACATGGCTATAACCAAATCTTTGTAGAAGATGCAATGACAGCTTCTACAACAGAAGAACATGATTATGTTTGTAAATCTATCTTCCCTAGAATCGGTCAAATTCGAACAACTGAAAAAGTGGTTGAGCTTCTTGTTAACAAATAAAATCAACAAAAAAAGTGAAAGATTTACTCTTTCACTTTTTACTTACTCTATATTTCTTTCGAATATTACTCCCCCACCATCTCCGACAATACATACGCATAAATAAGTGCTTCTGTATGCGCAATCGACGTTTCATGCGTACGCTCATAAGCATGTGACGCATCAATTCCAGGACCAATTAATCCGTGTTTCACATCTGCTCCGGCACGAATTGCGGCAGATGCATCAGAAGCGTAGAATGGATAGATATCTACTTTATATTCAATGTTATTTGCTTTCGCAAGTTCGACTAAATGTTTACGCATTGCGTAATGATACGGACCGCTTCCGTCTTTCGCACAGATCGATACTGTGTATTCATCTGATGCTTGTCCATCACCAAGTGCTCCCATGTCAACCGCAAGGTATTCTACTGTTTCTTCTGGGATGTTGGAGTTACCACCATAACCAATTTCTTCATTGTTAGAGATTAAGAAATGCGTTGTATATGGCAGTGTAATCTTTTCGTCTTGTAATCTTTTAATCAATTGAAGTAAAATAGCAACACTTGCTTTATCATCTAGGTGACGAGATTTAATGTAGCCGCTGTCTGTCATTTGAACACGAGGATCGAATGACACAAAGTCGCCTACTTCAATGCCTAGTTCACGTACTTCTTCTGGTGAAGATACACGCTCGTCAATGCGCACTTCAATGTTTTGTTCGTCACGTTTTGCTTCTCCAGCATTTTTGTATACATGTACAGACGTTTGATGGATTAAAATCGTACCTGTATATTTTTTACCGCTTGCTGTTTCAATTTCGCAATATTCCCCTTCTACCGCATTCCAGCGAAAACCGCCAATCATTGATAGTCGCAGACGTCCATCAGCTTTTATTTCTTTTACCATGGCGCCTAACGTATCAACATGAGCCGTAAGCAAACGGTGCTTCGTATCATCTTTCCCTTTTAACGTCATAATAAGACCGCCCTTATTGTTGCGCTTCATCTCTACATTCCATTCTTTTACATAGTCCTCAATAAAACGAATAATTGTGTTTGTATTTCCAGATGGACTTGGGATTGAAACGAGTTGTTTAATAAGCTCCATCGTATCTTTTGCGTTATGTACCATATGTTTTTCCCCTCTCTTTTATCTTGCCAATATTCAGTATAATAGAAAAGCCATGAAATAGAAATAAAGCGAACCTTTCATTGAAGGCACCCTTTAATTGAACAAGAGAATATCCTCATAAATCGTTATGGCTTAGTTGTCATAATAATTGAACGTGGATAGAATCCCAATTTCTGATAAAATGATACAGCTTCATTCCCGTACACTACTGTTAATTCAATTTCATATATTTGTTTTTCTTTAAACCATTCCATTGCACTATTCATTAATTTCAAACCTAATCCGTTTCTTCGATAATTTTCATCAACAAATAGAACCTCAATCTTCCCGCTTACTTTTTTACTATATGCTATACAAAATCCTAATATATTGTCTGTTTCCGGCTCAATCAATAATTCAATCCGGTATTCTCCATACTTTGAATTTTTTTTATATTCTTCAATACGTTCCTCAAATGTAATTCTTGGATAATCACCAGAAAAAAATTTTGATTTACTATTATGGTATTCATGCAATCTATCTAATGGGTTTCTTATTATCTCTATTTCATCGAGAGTTATCTGTTTATTAATAATTCCCACACTTCAATATCTCCAATAATGTATATGTATTTATTAAACTAAATTGCTTCATTAGTTCAATAAGAAACAGTCTTGTATCGTGTTCTTATTGATTAACTTAATGGCTATTAAAAAAATGTATGAATAGGTTTCCTTGTATTATCTCCCTTACCTGATTAATAAGATGCTTTTTCTTTTTATTACCAATTCATACACTATAAAAACGAAAATTCCAAAAATAAGAGTTACAAAGGCTGGTAAAATCTTATCATTTGATACGTATACGCTCCAAAAAGAATTAAGAAGCGCATGAAAAATTAGACACATAAAAATACTTTTCGTTGCGTTATAAATTATAGTTAGTAAGAAGGATACGGCAATTATCGTAATTGTAAAGGATATAAAATTCTTTTGAGATTGGTTCGTGCCTGGAATGAACCATAACGGCAGGTGCCAAATAGCCCATATTATGCTCACAATCACCGTACTAAAAAATGCCGAAAACCTTTTCTGAAGGGCAGGTTGTAAGAATCCTCTCCATCCGATTTCTTCAAGTCCGCCACCAATAATCATTATTGGAAAATTAAGTAATGCGACGTATAATGGTTTTTGCATCGTTGCCCCACCAAATATTGTTGGAAGATAACAGCTCATAAAAGCTAGAACAACGATCAGAATATACCATACAAAATGATGTTTAGGATTAACAATGTTTTTGATGAAAACTCTAAACTCCTCTTTTGATCCATATTTTTTCTTTAGACTAATTTCAATAATCGCTGGCATGATACCCCCGAAAACAAACAATATCATTGCTACTGGAGTACCGAATGTAGTAATGTTCAATTTTATCAAGCTAATTAATAGTCCCCAGAGTACCCATGTAAATATGAAAGTACATATTAAATATCGTTTAATATCATTATTCATCTACTTGCCCCCTTTGTTTTAATTACAGCATAAATTTGGAAGGAAGAAAACCATTTATGTAAGATTATTCCATAATACCAAAGAAGCATCCATACTCAATACGTACATTTCTGAGGAATAAAGAATGATTTGATGCTTACTTAATCTCTACATTCAAATTTATCTCCTTCTTGAACTAAACTGATCGTTAATACAAGAAGAAAAACGGTGCTACTTTATTACAAATGGTCAAAATTTATTTTACATCCACCTCTGTAGTTTCTGATGATGCGTCGATATAATTATTAAAATCTCTCCCTGTATACACCGCATAAACAGTCCCCACATTTGTGTCACCAGACATGTATGAAAACAAGATGGAATCAAATTTTATGTCAAATAATGTTGTAACAATAATACTGTATGATGCATAGCATGAATTATACACTGTATGACATATAGTATATAAAAAGTGAGGTGGGTGAATGAGTACGTTATTGAATTCATTAACGACAGAGCTTAGGAGGGGAACGTTGACATTGGCCGTTTTAAGTCAATTACGAACACCCCAGTATGGATATTCACTTGTTCAGTTATTGGAGGAATCCGGCATTACCATTGAACAAAGTACCTTATATCCATTGCTTCGCCGATTAGAAAAACAGGAGTTAGTGACGAGTAGTTGGGATACATCTGAGAGTAGACCCCGTAAGTTTTATGTTTTAAGTGAATATGGGTTAGATATCTTTGTGCAGTTAAAAAGGGAATGGCTTAAGAATTCAAAAGAGCTCTATAGCTTATTAAAAAGGGAGGAAGACGATGAATCTGATTGATATTTATATACAAGAAGTTACTCGGAGGCTGCCTGAAAAAAATCGCGAGGATATTGCTCTGGAGTTACGGTCAACCATAGAGGATATGCTGCCTGATGATTACAGTGAAGAAGATGTAAAGGCGGTTCTTGAAAAATTGGGGAATCCGGTCACAATGGCTAATGGTTATCGAGATTGGCCAATGCACTTAATTGGTCCACGCTATTTTGATGTATATGTGACACTACTAAAAATGATTTTACCGATTGCAGCTGTCATTTCGTTAATCTCGGTGATTGCCGAACATTTTATTGGATATAATGGAAAACAAGCGGTTATAAGTATTGTTTTTAGTCTTATAGGCAAAGGAATAGGAAGCATCATTGAAGTAGGGATTCACGTATTCTTTTGGCTAACACTTGTGTTTGCTATTTTAGAAAGAGCAGATAAAGGAAGAGATGAGGAGCCATTAACAGCAAGATTTAAAAAATGGACACCTGATGATTTGAAAAATCCCCCTACTATTCCTAAGAAAAAAACGATTACGAAGGGCGAAGTATTTGGAAGTTTAATGTGGACTGCGATTTGGTCAACTCTTTATTTTTATGCGAATCATCTTGTAGGTGTATATGAACGCGGTAAAGACGGACTTGAATTCGTGACCCCAACTTTTAATCAGGACGTTTTACTTGGATATTGGCCAATCGTTCTTGTTGTAATTGGTTTCGAAATAGCATTAGCTCTCTATAAATTAATACAGGGACAATGGACAAAAGGAATTGCAATTTGTAATACTGCACTCCAGTTTATCACCACCATTGTATTCACTGTTATAGTAATAAATCCGAATGTGATAACCCAAGATTTTATTACGTATATGGCTAATGTATTTAACATAACAGCTAATCAATTTGAAACATGGGTAGTTGGTTTTGGAATTTTCATCTTTATTTTGTCTGCAGTAAGCCATATATTTGATGGCTTCCGTAAGACTAGAATTCGTTAATATATTAAACTACCATTACGTACTTTAAGATCGGAATAATCATGCTGCAATCCTTGAACCGTTTTTATAGTTAATTAAGGAATTGTTGAGTGATAATAGAGTTGCTCCGTTAAAGGGCCATATTCTGGAATAACTCTTGTGAAAGTGATGGTATTCTGACTTAATTGTTAGTAAGTTTAAAGGACAGCATAGCGACATAAGAAGCCCTTAAGCTTATGTTCCAAAGAGAGGTGAAAGATATGGTAGACGTAATTATTCTGAATGGTGGATCAAGTTCCGGGAAAACCACTATCGCAAAATGTCTTCAAAATTCCTCGCCAACGTCATGGTTAAGGTTCAGTATCGACGATTTAATCGACGCCATGCCCGATGCAATGATGGAAGCAGACAGTGGAATTACATTCGGTGACGATGGGTCTGTCAGTCCAGGTACGGAATTTCGTACATTAGAATCTGCATGGATGCATGGTATTGGCGAGATGGTCCGTAAAGGAGCCCAAGTGATTATCGACGATGTCTTCATTAGCGGAGCAGATTCTTGTAATCGTTGGAAAGCTGCCTTAGAAGGATTGCAGGTGCTGTGGGTTGGTGTTTTCTGTGACCCTATTGTGGCATCCGCTCGTGAGAGGGAACGAGGAGACCGTGTTGCAGGAATGGCAGTTTCACAAGCGACTTCGGTTCACGTTGGCATACATTATGACATCAAAGTCGACACAACAAAGACATCGCCAGAAGAATGTGCCCGAACTATCTGGCAAAAAATCACCCCATGAGAACTTACGAGGTGTTTTAAGCAAACCAGAGCATTTTTGTAATATCTCTCAATCACAGATGTACAGAACGATCTTTCGCAATCGGGCGCTTTAATTGAAGAAAAGGAGTTTGATAATTTATAAAGTATCAAACCTTATTTAAAAGCTACATCCATCAGTGTTTTTTATCCCCCACCTATCTTCCTCATAATCTTGAGATTGTGGTCTTACTGCCGACGAATAGCGAGATAAAAGGCATCGCATGTACTGCGATGCCTTCTACTCTTCACTCACTTCTACTAAATATACACCTTTTTCAAATCCGCCGCGCTCTGCTTCTTTCTCTTTGCGAATGCGCTCAACATCCTCTAACGTTACACCTTCTGCTTGTGCCATTGCTTTAATAACTTCTAATGCATCCGCTAAAGAATCTAATGCATGATCACGGTCCTGCACGGACGCAAATTCACGCATTTCTTCTATTCCAATCTTTGATAATTCTTGTATGTATTCTTGTTTGCTTAACTTTTTCGCTGTATATGTTTTACCAGACATTAAAATCATTTCTGGTACGCGGTCGCGTACGATTTTATTATAAATTGACATGGTAACACCTCCATTTTCTTCTACTTAAAAACAACCTAACTCTGCATCGTATAGAAACCAATGCTTTTTTACACATGCGGTCGACATATCAATGCCAGATGAAACGTGGCGTATTTCTGGAAAACGATAATTTTCATATTCTTTCTCTGGTACACCGTATACAGA
The DNA here is from genome assembly GCF_050474045.1 of Bacillus sp. S2(2024). Classification (NCBI taxonomy): domain Bacteria; kingdom Bacillati; phylum Bacillota; class Bacilli; order Caryophanales; family Bacillaceae; genus Bacillus; species Bacillus sp. S2(2024). The sequence goes on along the minus strand of NZ_JBFLUS010000003.1, from coordinate 445,766 downwards.
ACGGAGATGATCTGGCACAACTCCATCATACTGATCTCGCATTTTCTCAATCTCACTATGCACGGCTGCTTTCGGATTTCCAGACATGAACATTGCTGTTCGAATCGCTGCAGTTGGTGTACAATGTAACAGCACATATACGAGTAACCATGCACCGATAATTGCTATGATCATTCGATTTTGTTTTATTAAACTCATCCCATTCTCCTTCTATCATTCATGAAAAAAGTGCTAACACCATTATACTAAAAAAATGTGTTAACACTTTCTCATTTTGGAAAACTTTTATTCCCCTTTAAACACGGGCGGACGCTTCTCTAAAAATGCTGTAATTCCCTCTTTATGATCCGCTGTTTTTCTCATTGCATATTGGCCGCGTTTTTCAAGCTGAAGTGTTTGTTCTAATGCGGATCGGTTCACTTCGGCTAAAATTTGCTTCGTTTGAATCATTGCACCAATTGGTTTTTGCAGCCATTCATTGATTTTTTGTTTTACAGCATCTTGGAAATTCTCACCGATTACTTCATCAATCATCCCGATTTCAAGTGCTTCGCTTGCTGACAGTTTCTTTCCTTCCCAAATAATTTCTTTCGCTCCATGCTCTCCTAGACGTTTTTGTAAGAAGAAATGTCCACCGCCATCTGGAATTAAAGCGATTCCAATAAAATTCATCGCAATAATGGATGAAATATCAGCCATTATGTAATCAGCTGTTAACGCAATGCTGAGTCCAAGTCCTGCCGTTGGGCCATGAATTGCACTAATCACAAGCTTCGGCATTGTATAAAGCGTCACAACAATTTCCGAAATGGTATTCATAATTCCTTCAAAAGCACTTTCGTCACCACTTGCTAACATCGACTTAATATCGCCGCCCGCAGAAAAACCGCGGCCGTTTCCGCATAGCACAACGACATGTACAGAGCTTTCAGCCACTTCTTTTAGCTTTTGTAATAACTCTTTTAACGTCTGCTCATCTAACGCATTTAACACTTCTGGACGATTTAACATAATCGTCGCAACTCTTCCTTCATATTGCACAATTACTGATTCCGCTTTGCTTGAAACTGTCATACATCCTCTCTCCTTCTCTAATCTGTTATACTTATATAATTACAGAAAGAGATTTCAAAAACCTTCTTTTTTCTCAATTTTCCGTCAAATTAAACCTACATTCGCAGACAATAAGCACCCGAACTTCATTTTTTCTCAAATAGCGATACTATATATAATAGAAGAAACAGATCTTATGACAAGAAACAAGCTATTTGGGAGATAAAATGTAACACATCCCTCCCAAAAGCTGATTCATTGTACCGCCAAATATACACTCTCCTCCGTTCGGTCATTTACCATTACTTGAAAATAGTGTATTCTTATTTTTGGTATGTAAAAACAAATAAATAAATTCATCTTTTCTACAATGAGGGAGGATAAAATGATTAAGCAGTTTACACAAAAGGAACATTACTTCGAGTATTTCCTTTTACTATTCATTGCATTGCAACCCGTCTTAGATTTACTAACATCCTTATCAATTAATATGCTGCACATGAGTGCAACATTTGGTGTTGTAGTACGTTTTGCTGTTATGGCTGTCGTACTGATTTATCTGTTCATCAATTGGAAGCAGCCTAATAATAAAAAGTACCTCGTATATATATGTTTATTAGGTGTTACACTTGGGGCAGGATTCCTAAATAATATGCTTGTTAAACATCCATTTGCGCTCGGAGAAGAAGTTAAGTTCGTTGCGAAATGTATGTATCCAACCGTTATGTTGTTCGGATATATTCTCGTCTTTCAAACGTTACGGGACAAGCAGCATGCATATCATAAAATGTTAAGATATTTCTTATATGCAGTATTGTTCATGAGTATCGTTATGGTCGTTTCCATCGCAACTGGAACAGACTATAAAAGCTACCCTTGGGGAAAACTTGGCTCTAAAGGATGGTTTTATGCAGCAAACGAACTAAGTGCAATCTTAGCTATTACATTGCCGGTCGTTGCGCTTTATTCGGTTCATAAAACAACTTCTTTTGCGAAAGCATACTACTGGATTCCAACAATGCTTGCAGTATACGCTAGTATGATGGTTGGAACAAAAGTTGGATACGGCGCAATTATCCTGACATTAGGAGTTGCACTAGTCTTCTCATTCATCGAGCACATGATGAATCGAAAAGAAGTAACGAAAGGCACAAAACCACTCGTAAATACAATTATATCCCTTGTCATGCTAGGAGGAGTCTTTGCCATAACACCGATGACTCCAATCGCTAAAAACATGGGCATTCACTTACAAATGTATGCATATAAAAAGGAAATAAGCGATGAAAAGGCAAGAAAAGAAGGCAAAACCGTTAAAGAAGAAAAACCCAAAAATGGCGAATTAACACAGGACGAAGTAAACAGCTTAATTTATAGTGACCGTGATAAATTCCTAAAAGTGCATAAAAAGTACTTTAAAGAAGCACCAATGTCTCAAAAACTTTTAGGAATGGGTTACGCAAGTAACTATAAAAAAACACCGAAAATGGTAGAAATGGACTTCTATGATCTATTCTTCTCGTTTGGAATCATCGGGTTCATCATGTATCTACTGCCGTTCGCTTACTTCGGTATCCGACTTGCTATTCGCGTTTTCACAAACTTCAAGTCTATCCTAACTACAAAATACATGCTGCTCGCTAGCGCATTAGTACTCGCACTCGGGATCGCATACACAGCTGGACACGTATTTACTGCACCTGCTGTAAGTATTTTCTTTGTTGTCGTATTGGCGTACTTGATTGTTGATTTAGAGGCGGAGTAACATAAAAAACCTGAGACAAAATGTTTGTCTCAGTTTTTTTTCTTTTAATCAAGTTTCTATGTAGGAATGAAAATTTCATAACATCATGTTTTATTCCAATTGATACAAACGATAAATCCGTTCCCCTAAATCTCGTACTGTATAATGACTTCTATACCATTGCAGCAGCCTCTTCCCAGACTCCACAATCGCCGCTGGAGCCATCCCTTGTGCATCTACAATTCCTCCCCCCCCATCACACACGAACAACGTCACATACGTAGAGCCTGCTAGTTTGTTTTTATAACGATATAGGTAAATAGAACGATAAACGCCTTCAATAATGTTGTCTAAACGATGCTCAATGTTCATATGTAACCTCCCACATTATGACTCGCAACATACAAATATCTCCTCTTTCATATTTATCATAGGAAAATATGTGTATACGAGCAATGAGATATTTTTCAAATATTCATAAGTGATATTTGAATTTTCTATAGGCGAAAATTCAAATTTGGCAGGCGGGAATTTAAAATTTGTGTGTTATTAATAAAGTTTTCATGTATGAAGAAATTAAAAAAATTACGTTGTCCCAAAATTTCTTCATTCATAGAACTACATATGAATTACTCTTTCGTTATACTTGCAGCATTTACGTCTCTTTCCATTTTTGCCGATGATTTTAAGGTGATTCATCAAAAAAACAATGTCTACTATTTTAATTCTATCCCTCTTCAGCTGCAGGAATGAGTGAGTCATCCAAGCCTTCATGATAGAACTCATAGGCTTCAGAACTTACCTTACCCTTTATTACTTCTACACTGAACATTCGTTTCATCTCCTCCTCAAATAGAAATAGCCTTAACTCCTCGAAAGGAATTAGGGCTAATGTTAGTTCTATACACGATTATAATATAAGCTTATTTTTCTATTTGATTTGGTTACTAGTAAAAAGAAAAGCGCTGTAGAGATTTCTCTCCACAGCGCTTTTCACTATATTTTGATTGGTTCTAAGCACCAAACCTAAATATTATTTTAAGATTACTTTACAGTAATTGTTGTACCTGCAACTAATACATTAGATGCGTTATCTGTTGCTGTTGTTGTTGTAGCAGTTGATAATTTCAATGATGATAATGCAACTTCACCATTATTACGAGTACCGTCTCCATCAGCATCAACAAAAATACCTTGAGCATCTGCTTGAATATTTTTAACAGTTAATACATACTTACCAGCATTTAGACCTGTACCTACAGCGATAGAATCTGTTCCAGCTACAAGAGCAGTAGCAGTTGTTGCACCGTTTTCAGTTACAGTGAAGTCTGTAACAGCAGGAGCAGCTGATAATGCTTCGCTAAATCCAATTGTAAGTGTACCATCACTATTTAATACCGCAGAATTTAATATAGGTTTTACATTATCTAGTACACCTAAAGTAGATGTTTTAGAATTTACTAATTCACCATTTTGAGACATTACATTAGCTACTGTAAATACTGCACTTGCATCAGTTTTATCAATACTTCCTGCAGGTAACGTAATTTTAGCTGTGTCTTGTGCACCATTTAATACAATTTTTGTACCTTCTGGTAGTGGTTTTCCACCAAGAGTATAGTTTGCAACATCAGTAGCAGAGTTAGCAACTGCGCCACCTTTTACTGCACGACCGAATGCTACTGTGATTACGTTATTAGCTGATGTTGGATTTGATGGTAAATCAAATGATGTTGTACCTGCACCAAAATCAATTGTATAGTTGAACGCATCTGATTGGTTACCTACTTCTGATTGGTCAGTTACTAATTGACTACCAAATGAGAATGCATATTTACCTGTAAGTTTAGCTGGCGTCGCAGCATGGAATACAACTTTAGTATCACCAGCTGTAACAGCTTTAGCAGTTAAACCACCTAGTAAAGTAGTTGTAACGTCTACACCGTTCATATTAACGATTGAAGGTGCAGATGTAGCAGGATTTGCTTTTAAACCTTCACTGAAGTTAACTTCAATATCAGTTACAAGTCCATTAGAATCTTTTACAACTTTATAACCTGTTGCTACTGGTTTAACAGTATCTTTGCTTAATGTTACAGTTTGTGTTCCAGCTACTAATGAATTACCTAGCTTGTCTTGAATAGTAGATGGTAATACAACTGTTAGAGTTCTAGATGATTTATTAGCATATAAAGTGTCAGTAATTGGAATTAAGAATTGAGTATCGTTTGAGCCAGCTACAGCAGTTGCTACTGCTGTATGATTTACTGCAGCAAGAGACTCATCAGCAACACCCACATTTAAACCAAACGCTGCATCCACACTGATAACATCCATTGGTTTTGAGAATGTAACAAGGATTTGCTTATCACCATACGCAGATAATTTTGCAGTCGGTGCAGCAGCATCAACAGTTACATTAAATGTTTTAGAAGTTGAAACTGTAACATTTGGAGTAGTCGCTTTATCTGTTAAGTTAATTAATTCTAATGTATGTGACTTACTCGCATCTAAATTTAAACCAGTAATAGTACCTGTGTTTGAACCACCGAATACTACTGTGTAGTATGAACCATCAACTTTTGCTAAAGCGCTTTGAATTGGTTCAGTAGTTGTTACTGTTAAAGTTGTAGCAGCAGAATCTTTAGTAACTGAAGTTACAGAAGCAATTTCAGGCTTAACAGTATCTTTATATGTTAACACAGAAGTATATTTTGCAGTAGTTTGATCTGCATCAGAAGCAAGTTTTACAGGGCTTACAACAACAACGCCATCAGTTACTTCCACATCGCTAGCTGAAGCAAAAGTTAGTGTAGCAGTTTTACCATCGTCACTTAGAGAAACAGATGCTGGATTAGTACCATTGATGCTGTATTGAGTAGCTACTTTAGCATCAGTAGAATCAACCGCTTTATTGAATTTAACTTCAACTTGAGTAGCGTTAGTCGCCTTTACAGACTCAACTTTAGCTTCTGCTGTCTCTGCAGGCTTGTAGTTCATTGCATTGTAAATGAATTGAGCAGCTTCTTCACGAGTTACAGTACCGTTTGGATCGAATTTGCTATCGCCTTTACCAGATACGATTCCTAAGCTAGCAAGAGTTTCGATAGAAGACTTCGCAGTCGCCCAACCTAAACCGTCGATGTCATTGAAAGTCTTTTTGTTATTTTCATCAGCTTTGAAGCCGTATGCATTCACAAGGATTTGTGCCATTTGTGCACGAGTTAATTTTTCGTCTGGACCGAATTTGCCGTCGCCTAAACCAGACATAACTTTATTTTTTTCAGCAGTTGCAATGAATTTTGCATACATGTTATCTGCAGCTACATCAGAGAATGATGGTGCATCTGTTGTAAGGCTAAGGTCTTTTGCTTTTACCATGAAAGTAGCAACTTGTGCACGAGTTACATCTTGACCGAAACCAAATGTACCGTCACCTTGACCTGCGATGATTTTTTTTGCAGCCATATCGTTGATCGCTTTTTCAGACCAGTGACCAGCAGGAACATCCTTGAATGTGTTTTCTGCAGCAGATGCAGCAACTGGAGCTACTACGCCAGCTACCATTGCAGCTGTCATTGTACCAGCAACTAATTTGTTGAAAGACTTGTTTTTTGCCATTTTATCTATTTCCTCCTTGAGAAATATAATACTAGCTTCAGAAATATGTATTTGGGAAACTAGTGAAATACCTAAATAAGTAGTAAAACTATAAGTATTTACTTGGTAAAAAATAATTAACATGTAAACAAATAACTAATTTGTTCACAAATAACTGATTTACCAATTTGTTGAACCATGTACATAATACGCCATTTTTTCCTTTTTTTAAAGAATTTTATATCGCAAAATTCGACAAAGAAAACGGTCTCCTATTGAGCATCCCTTTCCTGTTTTTCATTCAGGTCAGCAGCAATACGATCCCGCACTATAATAGTGCAATAGCAGTATAAACAAAGTTCGGTATATATGTAATAACTAATATACGAATACTATTATAACATAAACTATAAATATGCCAACTATTTTTTTATTTTAAAACAGTCTTATAACTCGACATCATTCGACAATACTAATTAGCATTTTCGACAAACAAATTATTTTTTTGTCGAATTTTTTCCAAAGAAACAGGTAGTTTCTCGATAGATCCTACCTGTTTCTTCAATTACTGATTCACATATTCCGCATTTTCTTTGGCTATATATCCTTCATTTACAGTTGGATCATCTGACACAACCTTCAACCAAGCTTGTCCATTGATCGTTTCTTCGCCTGTAACTGTTACAATTGTACCGTTACCTACGTGATACAATTTTTCGTTCGCATTGTTTGTCACGTCTGCACCGTTTGTAATACGAGCAAGCTTGTACTTGTTATAATCCTTTTTACCCAAGTACGTATCAAAACGGAACATGTGCCCCGCTACTTTTTCTCCCCAGTATGGGTCTGAAGCGTACTTCATATTTACACCGCCAGCTTTGTTGCCTGTGTAAGTAGCTGTATAGCGCCAATGTCCTGGATTTAAATAGCCTTCATTCATGTACACTTTCGCTGCATGTTCGATGCAGTCTTCTTTACTATTGAACGTTTCACCATTACCAAACGGGCTATCATCAGTCGCTCTTAGTCCAAATAAATTGTTCTTTTCTTTCGCAAGCTGACTTGTTCCATATAAACTTTCATGAACAGCTAGTGAGTATAAGAAGAGTGCATTCACATTATACTTACTTTCTACTTCTTTAAATTTCTTACCTAAGCCAATTAATGGTGAATCCGGATGGTCCTTTTTAATATAGTTATCTAGTTCTTCTGCTGTATAGGCTGTTTTTGTTCGCAGTGATACGTAGTTAAAATATTGATAAAACGTTTCGTTGCCAAATGTTTTCCCGTCTATGCTGTATACCTTTTGTTCTGGCTTCATGGATGATGGTGCTTTTCCGTATCTATATTCTGTATACTTTGGCTTACTCGCATAGTAGTCATAGTACTTATGATATAAATAACCATCTTCCGCACTTACATAATAGTAAGACTCTTTCATTTGGTTCGTAGGAATTAACGTGACTTCATCCTTTTTCACGTAATAACCGTTCAAATCAGAAAGTTGAACTTTCACGCGGTCTCCTTCAACGCCTAATACTTTAAATTCCGTACCATACTGCACGTACGTTACAACCTTTTGTAAATTTTCACCATATATATTGATTGTATTTCCGCTTGTTTTCTTCGCAACTGCATAGCCAGCTTGAACCCAAATAAATTGACCGTTATATTTCACTGCATTCACGCCTTGACTTTGTGCGCCTGCCACTGCTTCTTCATAAGATGAATAGCGCCCTATTTCTTGTTCGTTCCCATCTACTTTCACATTTGTAATAACATATGGCTTCGCTTCACTTGGAATTGTTGATCCATTATTTTCAATCGCTTGAATCATGCCGCTAAGGAAGGCTGCTGCTGTTCCTCGCGTTGCTGGAAGCTTCGGTCTAAATGTGCGATCTTCTGGATATCCTTTAATAATGCCAGCTGCTACAACAACTCGAACATGTTCTGGATATACAATTTGTGCTAAATCTGTAAACGTTAATGGTGATAACGGTATGTTAATTTTCTTATACGCTAAAGCGTTTCGCACCATAACTGCCATTTCTTCACGTGTAATATTATCATCAGGACCAAACGTATTGTTTCCGCGTCCTGAAATAATGTTCGCTGCGGCCGCTTTACTTACACCTTCATATAAACCATACGATGTTGGTACATCTGTAAAGTTTGAATCAGCTTTAGGAAGCTGTAATGCTTTCGCTATTAAAGTAGCAAATTCTGCTCTTGATACATTTTTATCTGGTAAATATATATTGTTTCCATATCCAGACATAATCCCTCGATCAATTAACCCTCGCATTTGTTTTTCAAACATATGTCCTGTTATATCATCAGTCGCTGCATAGCTTGCTGCAGGACTCAAAAGTAAAGACCCCGTTAACATAAACGCCGTGACACCCTTTGAAAGTCGTTTCACTGGTATCCCCCTAAAATTTATTTATAGTAGTTTACTAGTTTCAAACTGATTATAACCTACATATATTGTTAAAATAAACAAAAACTAGAATAATGTGTAGAATTTTGCCATACTTACTCTATTTATACTCAAAAAACAGCGCCGAAATCAATATATTTTTATAAAAAAATAAATTAATTAGAATTATATAACGATAACTTTACCCCTTTTGTACACGAAGTAAAACTCCGTGCTATAATTATAAGGTTGTACGTAGTAAAAAAATTTCGAACAATTAGCAATCATATATTTACTGCTTTACAACAGTTCACACATATTTGACGGAGGATGAACAGTGACTAAGTTATATAAATTTTCATCTCAATCACTACATATACTCGCATTATTATTTTTTATCATCACATTACTGTATTCACTCCAATCAGCAGTGAATACACCTGAATATTCTCCCTTTATGCTGCTCGGATTAATACCTGGCATAATTGGTGTTCTTATTATTTCGTGGTGGATGAATCGATATTTAACAAAGAAGCAAACTATCATATTTTTAAGTTTGCTAGCATTCGGATTGCGGCTCATTTGGGTGTTAATGATACATACGAACGTCGTACAAGATTTCGAAAAGATGTATCTTGGTGCAGTCGATGCCGCTCATGGAGATTTTCAGTTTGCAGATAAACCATATTTTACAACTTGGGTATATCAATTAGGATTTACGATGTATCAGGCTGGTGTGTTAAAGATCTTCGGAGAAGGTACATTTGCACTTAAATTTCTTAATATTATATATTGCACTGGGATTACCCTTTTTACATACCGCATTGCTGCACGTCTTTTTAACGAGTACTGCGGCAGAATCGCCGGCTTAATCTTTGCGGTTTATGTGCCAAACATTCTAATGTGCTCCGTATTAACGAATGAACATTTTTCAACTTTTCTTTTTTATGCAGGATTTTATCTTCTTATAAAAAAAGAAATCTCTCATGTGTATGCATGGATATTTGTTGGTATTTTACTTTCTCTTGGAGACATTATGAGACCGCTTGGCAGTGTCATTCTGCTTGCATTAGCAATTTTCTTATGTATCGTTTACATAATCGGGAATGAAAACGTAAAAAAAGCAATGGTCTTCAAAAAACTAATCGGAATCATTGGCGTTTTTTATATCGTTCATTATGTATGCAGCTATTCATTGATTGCAGCTGGAATTACACAATATCCATTATCAAACCGCGATCCATATTGGAAATTTGTATTAGGATTTAACCATACAACAACAGGACAATTTTCTTTTCCTGATTATAATCTTGTGAATCAATATGAAGTCGGTGAAGAACGTTTCGATATCGAAAAAAACCTTATAAAAGAACGAACTGCAGATAAAAAGCAATTACTCGTTTTATTTAAGGATAAATTTAAAGTGATGTGGGGAAGCTATGATGCCGCTCCGTACTGGAGTTTAGAAGGTTATGAAAAACCAAGGCTGCAAAAGCTGTTATGGATTGTAGAAAAATTAATGTACATTACCATTAGTATATTTGCAATTATATCCTTAGCCAGCCTAATAAAAGGGAATACGAAAAAAGATCACTTATTCTTTTTGCTGCTTATTCTCGGTTATGCAGCTGTTCACATCCTGATCGAAATACAAACGCGCTATCGTTCCTTTATTATTCCAAGCTTCGTTATCATACAAAGCTACGGTATGTATGTTGTTACACAATATGTAACAACGAAAATTCCATTCTTTAAAGCAAACAAAAGAGAGTAAACGTGAGGCTATCATAATAGCCTCTTTTTTTACAAAAAAAGAAAGCAGCCTACTTTTTCTGACTACTTTCTTTTAAATGCTGAATAATTTGTCCCGATGCTTCCGAAATTTTCATTCGTAATTCATCTACTCGCTGTTCTAATGTATGCCGGACACCCTCTTGTCCATCAAGTTGCTTTTTTGCCATATTATATAATGCTTCCGCATTCCAGTCTCCATCGACACTGCCGATAATCGGCTGATTCACTTGTCGTAAGAATGAATCAATCTTCGGATCATACGAAATGCCAACCATTGGTGTATTTGCAACAGCTGAGAAAATAAGTGCATGAAGACGCATTCCAATTAAAAGAGAACACTGTGATAAAATAGACATTTTCTCATCAATATCCATTTTATACGGAAGCATATGTGCTTCTTCTCCCATTAAGTTAATCACATCTCGTGATGCCTGTTGATCGTATGGACCATGCATCGGTACAAACAGAATATGATAACCTTCTTGCTTTAATTTCTTTAACGCTTCAGCTAGTTTTTTCTTATAATCTTCTTTTGCATCCCAATCACGTACGCTAACGGCAATGACATTACCATGCAAGGAATGCTCCTGCAACCAATCTGATTTCTTCTCAGGCTTGCAAGCCAGCACCGGATCCGGGACAAGTGCGATATCTTTCTTCATCCCGATTTCTTTTAAGTATAAGAATGAATCTTCATCACGCACAGATACATATGCAGCTCTTGATACGTGCCATTTCACTAATAAGCGATTATGCTTTTTGGTAATCGGACCAATTCCCTGTGCGTAAATGTAATACGGCTTCTTTAATAAACGTGCAATACGCATAATCGCCGTATAATACAAAATACTTTTCACACTCGTTTTATCTTGAAGAAGGCTGCCTCCCCCGCTAATCAATCCGTCACTTTTTTTAATTGCTCCATAAATTGCTTTTATATTCCAACGGTTTACTGCTTCTACACCGTACATTTTCTGCGTATAATCAGGGTCATTTGAAAGTACAATGAGCTCGATATTCGGATGTTCCTCCTGCAATGCTTGAATAATTGATTGCAAAATCGCTTCGTCCCCAACGTTATAAAAACCATAGTATCCTGATAAAACTAACCGCACTCTTAATCTCCTCCAACATTTCGCAATCAACTATTTTTGTACTCAGTTAACCTGTTGTACAGTCCCTATTCTAAAGGGATTCATAATGAAAATAAACATTGAATCTATAATTTACTATTACAGTTCTATTATCGTATCCATCTCCGAAGTAAAGGAATCTTTTTTGCATCTTCTTTTGCAATCCACTGTAGTTTTATAGCACAAACTATATATAACAGAGAAGCGAGCCCCGTCGCCGCACAGCTATATAGCAATGCGATAAAGCGAGAACTTGTTACATCTATTATAGTCGTTACACTATACATACCTATACCAAGCACACAAGAAACAACAAGAATTGATACATATTCTCCTATCCTTACTGAATACGAGATATGCTTGCGGATGCAAATATCATTCGTAATAAAAATAAGTATATAAATAAGCAGTGTACTATACGCTGCTCCGTCTATGCCAAATTTAGCAACGAGCACAACATTCAATAACGCTTTAACAAAGCTGGCTCCAATTACAATCCACGCCGCTTGCATGGAACGATTAATTCCTTGCAAAATCCCTATTGATAATAACACAAAAGAAGTAAAATACGAACTGCCAATAATGACTGCTAACATGCTGCTTCCTTTCGCATCTGTAAATAAACCGACATTTAATGGAATTGCTAGCGCGATCAGCCATATCGTCATTGGCGTTGTAAGTAAATGAGCTAACTTATATGTTCGCTGCACCATATCACGCGCAGCTCCCCTATCATTCTTTGCTAAAGCCGTTGTTAACAACGGGATTAGTGGAAATACAATTGCACTTGCAAATACAACAATTAATTGCGTAAATGCACTTCCCCTGCTATAAATTCCAAATTGCTCTTGTATCATTGACGCTGTTCCTTGCATGACATGCGGAATTGTGACAGAGTCGATTAAGCCTAGAAGCGGCATCGACAATGCGCCAATTGCAATTGGAATCGATACGCGCAAAATCTTCTTTCCATCCTTTTTCAAATCTGCAAATGAATAGGATGTTGCTTTATAACAGTGCGCACTTTTTACATACGTCCAGCGTAAATACACAAGCGAGCTGATCACTCCAATACATGAACCAATCATTGCTCCGCCTGCTATTACACTACTGCTTTTTTGCGATAGTACGAACATGTATGCAATCGTCAGCATGAATAATACCCGAACGAACTGTTCAATTACTTGCGATACACCTGTTGGCATCATATCGCCAAATCCTTGGAAGTAGCCGCGGTATACTGCCATATACGGCGCAAATAAAAGCGCAAATGATACAACAAGAAGAGGAAATCTTGTCTCTTGTCCACCTAACATCGCTGCAATTGGCTCTGACCATATAACAATTGCAAGAAAGCCAACTGTTCCAAAAAGGGCTCCTAATATAGAAGCAGACGTAAATAGTTTCGCAATACCTTCTTTATCATCAGTTGTTTGAAGCTCCGCAATTAACTTTGATATCGCAAGAGGAATGCCTGCTACAGATAAAGTTAAGGCTAGCATATACACCGGAAACACAAGGCGGAAAATACCAAGTACCTCATCCCCAGCAATATTTTGAAGCGGAATTTGAAAGAAGCTTCCTAACAACTTCGATAAAAATGTTGTAATTGTTAAAATCGCTGCTCCTTTAACTAACGTTTTACTCATGTTTTTCTTCTCTTTTCTTTCTACATCTCTATTACACAGTTCAGCAGCACGAACATACACTGCCATTTCCATTCTATCGTATATATAAAAGGTACTTTTCATACATGTACTTTCCTAACTGTACATGTTTACTATCAGTTCTACTAAATTCGACATGATTTGCCTCATTCAATTATCATATCAAATTTCTCCTACATTGAATACTCTTTCCTACTATTTGTAAAGTGAACATGGCCCTTACAGAAAATCGCCATACAGAGCCTCCCTTCATTGTTAAATTACTTATAGGTAAGTATTTCATACACAACCAAAATATGAAAAATCACGCAACAAAAGGCGTCCTATACATATTTTCCTTTAATTATCTGCCTATTCTTTTTTCCGAATAAACATGTGCTATAATGTAGCTATTGTCAGTAAGAGGAGTGTAGAAAAGCATGCTGAAATCGTTTAAAAAGATTTTAGGAGATCAACAAAAGCGCAAGCTGAAAAAATATGAGCAGCTTGTTGATGAAATGAATAGATTAGAACATCAGATGGAAGCATTATCTGACGAAGAATTGCGTCAAAAGACAGCTGTTTTTCAAGAAATGATTCAAAATGGGAAAACCATTCATGATGTGAAAGTAGAAGCGTTCGCTGTTGTTCGCGAGGCATCAAAGCGTGTATTAGGACTGCGCCATTATGACGTACAGTTAATTGGCGGACTCGTGTTACTAGAAGGGAATATCGCAGAAATGCCTACAGGGGAAGGAAAGACTCTTGTTGCTTCTTTGCCAACATATGTACGTGCACTAGAAGGTAAAGGTGTACACGTTATTACGGTAAACGATTATTTAGCAAGACGTGATAAAGAATTAATTGGTCAAGTACATGAATTTCTCGGTTTAACAGTCGGTTTAAATATCCCGATGATAGAACCAGACGAAAAGAAGCGCGCATACAAAGCTCATATTACATACGGAATCGGAACAGAATTTGGATTCGATTATCTTCGTGATAACATGGCAACTTCTATAGCTGATAAAGTACAACGCCCATATCATTTTGCCATCATCGATGAAATTGACAGCGTCTTAATTGATGAAGCGAAGACACCGCTTATTGTTGCTGGTAAGAAATCAGGGAGTTCACAACTTCATTACTTATGTGCAAAAGTCATTCAATCATTCAAAAAAGACGTTCATTATACATACGATCCAGAAACAAAATCTTCTAGTTTTACAGAAGACGGCATAACAAAAATTGAAGATATGTTTGATATCGATAACTTATACGATCTTGAGCATCAAACGCTCTATCATTATATGATTCAAGCATTACGTGCAAATGTTACATTCCACCGCGATGTCGATTATATCGTACACGATGGTGAAATTTTACTTGTCGATATTTTCACAGGCCGCGTTATGGAAGGACGCTCTTTAAGCGATGGATTACATCAAGCAATTGAAGCAAAAGAAGGTCTTGAAGTAACAGACGAGAACCAAACACAAGCATCGATTACAATTCAAAACTTCTTCCGCATGTATCCTACTGTATCAGGAATGACCGGAACAGGAAAAACAGAAGAGAAAGAATTTAATAGCGTCTACGGGATGGAAGTCATTCCAATTCCGACAAATCGCCCTGTACTGCGCGACGACATGAACGATCTTGTCTTTATGACAATTGATGATAAATATAAGGCAGTTCGTGAAGAAGTCTTGAAGCGCCATAAAACAGGACAACCCATTTTAATTGGAACAGCATCTATTTTACAATCGGAAACAGCTGCGAAATATTTAGATGAAGCAGGGCTATCGTATCAACTTCTTAACGCAAAAAGCGTAGAACAAGAATCAGAACTGATTGCAAAAGCTGGGCAAAAAGGACAAATCACGATTGCGACAAATATGGCCGGCCGTGGTACTGATATTTTATTAGGTGAAGGTGTACATGAACTGGGCGGCTTACACGTAATCGGAACAGAGCGCCATGAATCTCGCCGCGTTGATAATCAGCTAAAAGGACGTGCTGGTCGTCAAGGAGATCCTGGCAGTTCACAATTTTTCATTTCAATCGAGGATGAAATGTTCCACCGCTTTGCAGAAGAAGAAGTGGAAAAGCTAAGAAAATCATTAAAGTCGGATGAAAAAGGACTCATCCTTACGCCAAAAATTCATGATTTCGTTACTCGTACACAGTTAATTTGCGAAGGAAGTTACTTTTCAATCCGTGAATATAACTTAAAACTTGATGATGTCATTAACGACCAGCGTAATGTCATTTACAAATTACGTGATACATTTTTAAATGAAGAAACAAATATGATTTCACTTGTTATTCCGATGATTGAGCATACTGTGGAACATACGGCACAGAAATATTTCCTAGAAGGAATGCTTCCGGAAGAATGGGATTTCACTTCCTTAACAGAAGAACTACAAGCCATTTTCCCGTCAGAAACATTGCCGCCTTTGTCAGCAGGTGACGTAAACTCTATTGAAGAATTACAAGCAGCACTGCAAGATACAATCGCAAGTTATACCGAAAAGGTACGTGAATTAGAAAATCGCTTAGAAGTACAGCAAGCAACGCGTCAAATGGGCCTGCATTACATTGATCAAAACTGGGTACATCATTTAGAAGCGATGCATAATTTAAAAGAAGGAATTGGCTTACGTCAATATCAACAAGAAGACCCAACACGCATTTATCAAAAAGAAGCGCTCGACATTTTCTTATATACGTACAGTAAATTCGAAAAAGAAATGTGCTTATATATCGCAAGACATCTAGCGGTCCCACAAAACGTATAATGAGGTGAATTTCATGCTATCATTCTTAAAAAAAGCAAAGAAAACAGGAAAAGATACGGCTGTTTCGTCCGCTCAATTATTCGGACAAGAAGAAGCATCTACTCCTAATAAACCTATTAAACCAGTCCTATATTTCCATCCTTCTTGGGGGGAAGTTGGACAAGAACAAAAATATATTTATCAATTTTTACACAAGGAGTTACCTAGCTTACAAGAAAACCAAATTTCATTAGCAGGTATTGAAGTTAAAACCCAAGATGACTCTTATCACGTTGCTGCCTTTATTCGCAGCAGCATTCCAAAGTCAATTAACTTTGGGGCTACAACTCTACTATTATTAAATAAAGATGAGCAAGTGTGTGCACGTAAAACCTTTGATTTGTCGGAATTAGGTGACATTCCTACAAATGTGAATATGCCTTGGATATTTACTTTCGAGAAAGAAACAACGACTCATGCCCCTTTATCCAATGAAGATTGGCAATTAGCATTTGAAATAAAAGACAAGCATCAATTAGATTTAGATCCTACATGGGAAACAGAACTACCAGAAGAAAGTAAAATGCAACTACGTGAATTTGTTGCGAACTTAACACCTCCTGCAGAAGGTGAAATCAACTTCATAGGATTGCAAGCGCGCAAACAAGAAAATGGAGATTTACATACAACCATTCTATTGCGGAATGGATGTAATCGAAACGTCCAATTAGAACAACTTCCTCTCCACATTTCTGATGCGTCGGGAGACGTAGTTGCACAAGGTTCGTTCGAGTTAACAAATTTTGAAATGAAAGCAAATACAACAAAACCATGGACATTCATCTTCCCTTCCTCTTTAGTTACGAAAGAAGATATTGATTTATCAACATGGAAAGCATTTGTACCACAATAATCAGATTTTTAGATGCTAACCAAAAAAGTCGCACCCCAATTTATACGGGGTACGACTTTTCATTATACGCTACGTAGCGGCAGCTATTTCACGATTAAATGATCAATACGATATTGCGCTTCTAATTTACAGAATGAGTCTATATGTTGCACGCCATGTTCCTTCAAAATGTGCACCTGCTCTTCTGTCGGGTCTTCGTTAACCAATTCAGCGATTTTCTCATTCACTTTTGTTGCTAACGCTTGGTGAAAATCTGCATGTTCCTTTACCTTATCATCCACTTTATGAATCCATGTCGATTGTGTATATATGTAATCTTTCCATTGTTCAAGGAAGTGCTGCATGTCAAATTTCTCTTCACGCCATTCAATCTTCTTCATGTAATCTTCAAAAGAAGTAACAATTGATCGCGTAATTCCCATTTTGACACCATGTGGTAACTGTTTATACATCAAAATTTTCCCTCCAGCTTGAAGCATTTTCTTACAATAACTCATAACGCATTCAATGCGTATAAACAATATGTTAACATATTGCTAGTCTAAAATGTAAATATATTAGTTTAAAAACCTAGTAAATTTACCTTTCTCTGCTTATCAAAACCAATTGATGGAAGTGCTTCTAATAAGTGTGCAAATCAACAAATCCAGTAACTTTCTCTATTTATATTCTTTCGTGGTATAATGAACCATTACATTTATTACAATCATGGAGGGTCCTATGCTAACTTTTGAAGAAAAATTAACGATTATTGAATCTTTTCCAGGGCTAGAAAGAAAAAACGTATCCCTAGGGCGCATTAACTTTCATTATGAAGAAAGCCGCCTAGATAAAAAGAACGTTGTGTATCATTTACATCCAAATGGAAATGGCTTCGTATACGCAGGACATCTAAAAGGCTACAAAACGAACGATAAAGGCATGGTGAACATCCGTGATTTTTCCGCGGAAGAACTTCGCTCATTACTTGAAAAATCACTTCATGCCCTTTCACAAGAACCAGTAGAAGAAATCACACTTACTGAAGATTTCCAAGAGGAAGAGTGGATCAACGAGGACAAACATATACTAACTCTCATAAAAGAAGATGAAGATATGTGGAACGTTTATGCTGGAACGCTATTAGATGGTACATTTAACTCTTACAAAGAAGCGGCACAGTACCTGGATGAAGAAGGATTTACCCGCAAATAAGAGAAACGCTCTTTCCAAGTAGAAAGAGCGTTTTTCTTATTATCTTTTTAACCCAACAATGTAAGGAGCTCACTCAGCTCTTCCTCAGTAAGGTCACGCCACTCTCCCATTTCAAGACCATCTACTGTAATATTCATAATCCGAATGCGTTCTAATCGAGTAACTGTATATCCAAATGCTCGGCACATACGGCGAATTTGACGGTTCATTCCTTGCGTCAAAATAATCCGGAATACGCAATCACTCATACGATATATTTTACACGGATCTGTTTTTCCATCACGAATCGTTACACCACCGGCCATTCCCTCTAAAAAGGTATCGTCAAATGGCTTATCCACCGTTACAATATACTCTTTCTCATGGCCATACTCAGAGCGCATCATTTTATTTACGATATCACCGTCATTTGTCATTAAAATTAATCCTTGCGACGCTTTATCTAAGCGGCCAATCGGAAAAATGCGCTCTGGATAATTAACAAAATCGATAATATTTCCTTCTATATGCTTCGCTGCTGTACAAGTAATACCTACAGGTTTGTTTAAAGCTATATAAATATGGTGTGTCTTAGTTGGAATCGGCTTCCCATCAACAAGCACAATGTCACTAGGCTCTACCTCTTGACCTGGTTCACAAATCTCTCCATTAACAGTAATTCGCTTTGCCTCAATAAGGCGATTCGTTTCTCTTCTTGAATAATAACCCGTTTCACTAATGAATTTATTAATTCTCATGCAAAATTCCTTTCCTTATTCGCGCTTTTACCATTTTATCATGAATGAATCATGCAAAAAAACACACAACGCCATGCTCATGGGTGTGTGTTTTTATCCCGCATTAACGGGCAGTAAGACCCCCACTTCAAGATTCAGAGAAAATCGAAGAAGGTCGGTGGGGGATAACTGCCCGTAAAAGCCCGATTGGTTCAACTAACCATCAGTGGGGATACCCTCCACTGATGGAAGTTTCACTTTATCCCGCATTAACAGGAAGTAAAACTTTACTTTACCGTCTCTTCGTAATTTTCCCAGAACCTCCAACTCTCGTTTTCGGAGGGGATGTGTTTTTTGGAGGAGTAGTGATAGATGACTTTGGTTTAACATCTGATCCACTTGGGTTATCAGGTGATTTAATGATTTTTCCTTTATTCTGCTCAGACGGCGGAACAGTTTGATTCCCCTTTTTTGTAACACCATCTTCACTTCCAACAGATGTACCTGAATTGTTTACCTTGTCACTTCTCTTAATGATAGATCCAGTACCTTGTTTTGTTAATGGCGGCAGCGTTTTTTTCTCTTGAGCAGTAGGCGGACGGTAATCAATTATCGGTTTGTACGTTTTCCGGCTTGTATACCCGCGGTAATCACCGTAATACGATTTATGAGAATCAAATAAATTGCTGACTATACTTCCTACAATGTAACCTTCTAAAAAAGACGGCTGATAATTTTGACGTACAAATTCTTTATTGCTTACTTCAATTAATGTATCTGATGATTTTTCTTTATCCTTTTGAATGTTATACCACTCATCAGGATATACGAGAAACATTTGGTTCTCATCTTCCTTAGACATTTGCTCTGGCTTTTTTTGATCGGCCAGTTTTTTCGCTATGTTAGGAACGGATTCATTCGCAGCCCGATATACATATGATTCTTGCTTTCCGTCTTTTACAACGGATTCTAATGGATAAAGATCTTTCACCTCTTTGTCATTATCGCAACCTGACAAAGCGAAAAGAGCGATTATGAATACAAAAGAAGCAGCGATGGTAGAGCCTATGGATGCTTTCATCATGGTAAACAATCGCTTTAACATGATTACACCCCCTTACGTCGCTCGTATAATTTGCACATCTGCAGGAAGAGTCGTTTCCCCTTCGTACATCATTGTGCGCCCTTCTTGCCATTCAATTCTAAGTAATTTCCGATTATCAGACTGAAACTCCCAAATATGCTGTTCACCTGATATTGCAAACGGTGTTCTCCCTGTAACAGACGCCCTGCAAGAATATTGTTCCTCTAGATAATATTCTAAATCATCCATTTCAATTGTCGTAGGAATTTCGTTGAAGGAATCTAATCGACCATCAATTGGTGCATATAGCTCATAATAGACCTTTTCGCGATTTTCAACCTTTAAATAACGAATCGTATTTCCGTCCTGCAATGTTAAGAAAATTTCGTTTCGTTCATGCATACGAGTTTTTCCTATAATTTCATAAGTGACCAAAGATACCTCAAGAATATCCCCAGGCTCTAAAGACAACACGCTTTTCTCAGGCTTAACAGGTTCAGGACTTTTCAATATATTTTTAATACGTTTAAATAAACTCAAAAGCTATCCCTCCTCTTCTTATTATAGACACGCCGCTAAAATGAGAGCACCAACGATATGCAATGAACCTGCTACAAGTGCATGAGCAACCTTTCCTTGCAGAGCCCCCTCCTCCAAGTCTAAACCAGCTAGCTTCTTTAACATAAATTCTACTAACATTTCTAAAACAAATAAGATAACAAAAGAAACAACAGAGGCCAACAAAGCTTGCCATAAATCGTTTGACTTCAAGATCGACTGTGACAAAATATATCCTTGTGCAAAAAGCTTCATAACAAAGCGGGTCGTTACAGCAACATTCCCTTTTTTTATCTCGGCTAAATCCTTATATTTAGTAAAGATTGAATCTATCCACATGAGCACAAATAAAAGAACAGCACTTGACAACGTCCATACAAACATTGCCGCAATATTCATCCATGTCATTACAAATCCTCCCTTACCCCTTTTAAGTAAAAATAGAGAACCGACATCATCTACTCTTGACGACATGTCGGTTCTTCACATACATTTTCTATAATGTCTTCTCGTTCAATTATTTCTCGTACTGCTTCATAATCCGAGCTAACTCATCTTCTACCTGCTTATCTTTATTCATATTCGCAAACTCTTCATCTAACGACTTTTCTTTTTTGTATATTTCACCGCTTGCTTCTGCTTCCGCTTCTAGTTGAAGAGCTTTTTCCTCCATACGGCTTAAACCTGCTTTTGCTGTATTGGAATCAAATCCAGACATCGCCTTGTTAATATTCTTTTGCGCTTTCGCTGCGTTCACCCTTGCAACAAGTGTTTCACGTTTGTTCTTTAACTCCGTCAATTGCTTACGCATCTCTTCTAATTTTGCACGAAGATTATCAGCTGCCAGCTTATTTTGTTCATAACTCGTTTTATACTCATTCATTTTTTGTTCTGCAGTTTTCTTTTCCTCTAAAGCACGGCGCGCAAGATCAATATTATTTGCTTGTACAGCCATATGTGCTTGCTCCTCACGCTTCGTTACGAGTGCAGATTGTTCTTCATATAATAATTTAAACTTTTTCTCAAGTGCAATTTGAGCAGCTACACTCTTCTCCGCTTCCTCTACATCTTCTTGCATATCACGTAAATATTGATCTGTCATCTTAACTGGATCTTCAGCTTTTTCAATTAATGCATATACATTTGACATCGTTAAATCGCGCAATCTTTTAAACATAGACATAAAAAAATTCCTCCTATAAATGAAATAACAATTCAAATTCAATTGTAGACAACACAAAACGTAAATATTACCACAAAGTAAGAATATTCACATTTTCCAAATTATGTGTTTATTATAACAAACTCAACAGGAAAAGCACAGTTTCAAAATGAAACTGTGCTTTCATTTTATCCCGCTCTAACGGGCAGTAAGACTCCCACTTCAAGATTATGAAAATTCAAAGAAGATAAGTGGGAGCTAACTGCCCATAAGAGCCCGATTGGTTCAACTAACCACTAGTGGAAGTTTCACTTTATACTACGATTTCTTCGCTTCCTTCAAAGATTCACGCAGTACAAACTTCTGCAATTTTCCGCTCGCATTACGCGGAAGTTCGTTCGTAAATATGTAATGACGAGGGCGTTTATAATCGGCTAATTCATCACTTTCCTTACAATAACGATCTAACTCCTCAGCTGTTAATGACTCGTCTTTCTTCACAACTACCGCTACTACACGTTCTCCCCATAATTCATCTGGTTCTCCAAGTACAGCAACATCTAAAATACCATCATGGCTGTGCAAGAAGTCTTCAATTTCACGCGGATAAACGTTCACACCGCCGCTAATGACCATATCATCAACACGGTCTGCCACGTATAAATAACCATCTTTATCAAAATAGCCAAGATCACCGGAGTGATACCAGCCTTTATACATTACTTTTTTAGTTGCTTCTTCGCGGTTATGGTATCTAGCCATCATAGTTGGTCCGCGTAAAATGATTTCTCCAACTTCGTAAGGCGGAAGGACATCGTCTGGTTCTGATGGTTCATCTTCATTTGACCTCACGATGCGCACTTCATGACTAAAGCAAGGTGTCCCCGCTGATCCTGCTTTTGTAAGTTGATCTTCTTCTACAAGAAATGCAACAACAGGTCCAAATTCTGTCATCCCGTAAATTTGTACAAGATCGATATAAAGACGTTCTTTACATTCTTTCACAAGCGCCGGCGCCATTGCCGCTCCGCCGTAAACCCCTATCTTCATTGAAGTTAAATCGTATTTTGTTACATCTTCTTGCAGCAGCATGTTCCACATTGTCGGTGCTGCAAAGAACGTTGTAATTTTTTCTTCTTGAATTGTTTCTAACACTGTTTTCGTATCAAAATGGTGTAAAATAACATTTTTCCCGCCAACTTGAATGCGCGGCAGAAAACCAGCGTTTAATTCACCGCAGTGATATAGCGGTGCTACACTTAATCCGACGCTATCACGTGTATATTTTATATAATACGTACAAATCATACTATGCTCAGCCATGTCCCGGTGGCGGTGCAGCACGCCTTTTGGATTCCCAGTCGTACCGCTCGTATATAGCATAGAACAATAGTCCATTTCGTCAACTTCAATGTCAATTGGTTCCGCCTTCGCTTCATTTACTTTTTCATGATAAGAAGCAGCATAAGACGGCACATCATCTTCAATGTACCAAAATGAAGTATGCGGAAAATCACGTTCAATCATAGAAATGGTTGGTTCAACTTCTTTTTCAAACACAACAACTTTAGAGGAAGCATCTTGCAATATGTAGGAAACTTCTTTTGCTTTTAAACGGAAATTGATCGGATTAAAGATTGCGCCAATCTTTGTACAAGCTAGGTAAACGGTTACAAATTCATGTGAATTATATAAGTAAACGGAAACGCGGTCCCCTTTTCTTACCCCTTCTGCAAGTAGTGCGTGTGCAGTTTTATTCACCATATTATCCCACTGTTTATATGTCCAGCGAATGCTTTTTGCAGCTTCTACTAACGCTTCTTTTTGTGGATATTTTTGCACAGCTAGATCGAAAATTCTGCCAATCGTCATATACATGTCGCATTTTCCCCCTTTAAAGTTTTCATAATTTTATGATTTCGTTCACATTTAGACATCTCCTGCTAATTTTTACTTCCTTTTTCTGATCATTCTCGACAGCGTTTTACATAAAAAAAGAAACCGCCAAACTGGCAGCTTCTTATCCGAATAACTCTTGTAAAATTTTAAGTTTATCTTCTGTATACTTTATATAGCCATCATTATATGATTTTGGATCTTTCGGGTTGGCAAAGTGCGTAATAGCACCTGTCTTTGGATGAACAAATTTACTTGATGCACCGCAGCCAAGACCGATAATAGACTGCACTTCTTCCATAATCACAATGTTATAAATGCTTTCTTGACTTGGCATTGCATAACCAACGTTCTCCAAGTTACCTAAAATATTCTTTTGACGATATAAATAATACGGTACGTAATTATGCTCTTTCGTCCACTCTTCTGCTTCATGCATCATTGCTGTAATCTCTTCACGGCCTGCCACTTTATATTTGCGCTTATTTTGCGTCATTTCAGAAGCACGCTTAAAGGATAATGTATGCACCGTTAACGATTCTGGCATAAGCTTTTCTGTTTCATCTAATGTATGCTTAAAGATGTCTAATCCTTCACCTGGAAGACCGATAATTAGATCCATATTAATATTGTTCATACCCATTTCGCGAGCAAGATGGTATTTTTCAATTGTTTCTTCCACTGTATGATGACGTCCAATTGCTTTTAGTGTTTCTTGATGGTACGACTGCGGATTAATACTAATTCGGTCGATATTCCATTTATTTAACACCTCTAGCTTCTCTGGTGTAATTGTATCTGGACGTCCTGCTTCTACCGTTACTTCACGAACTTGTTTCACATCTGGGAACGACTCATACATTTCTTCATACAGCATGTCCATTTCTTCTGCTGTAATACTTGTTGGCGTACCGCCGCCATAGTAAATTGTCGTTACTTTCACGCCTTTTTCTTTTAAAAACTTTCCGATTTCACGAACTTCATAATGTAAGCCGCCTAAGAATGAATCGACAGATCCTTGGCGTCCATTAATCGCATAAGCCGGGAATGTACAGTATGCACATTTTGTTGGACAAAACGGAATTCCAATATAAATACTTACTTCTTCTTTTAAACGATATAGATCTGGCACAACAGCGAGTTGGCAATCCACAATACGTTGCATAAGCTCAATTTTCTCATCATGAATTAAATAACTTTCACGAAGTTCGTTATGCGCTGCCTCTTTTGTCATACCGCTTTGTAACATTTTATGAAGAAGCTTCGTTGGGCGCACACCCGTTAAAATCCCCCACTTTTGCTCCACACCTGTTAACTGTTGGAGAACAGACAGATATACATAAGAGACAACGTGCTTCACTTGCTTCATACGTTCCTTTTCTTCCGTAAAGGACGATAAATCTTTAGAAAACGTCTCTTCATACACGTTTCCTGTCTCAACTTCTGTTAAACGTGCAGAAGCTGTTACATTTCCTTCTATATTTATATCAACAATGATATTTGCATTTTCTTTTTCAAATGCTACCGTACTTTCTTCAAAAAATAAGCCGCTAATATTTTGCAGCGGACGTAAAAAACGATCATCTTGTAACGTTTTAATTGAAATTAACAACAATCATCACCTTTTCTATTTTCAAGCTTCCTTTAGTTTACTTGAAGGCTGATAGTAGGTCAACAAAGAACTATTGGGCATGGGGCTTCTAATTTTTAGAAGCAAATATCCTAAGTTTTTGATGAATTTTTACCATCAGCCTAAAAAACCTCAGGTATTCGCCTGAGGTTTTTTATTACCATTTCTTCATTTGTATATGATTGTTCAAGAACTTAATTGGAAACTGCTTTCGAAAATGTTCTTTAATCATATATTGCACACCATTA
Source organism: Bacillus sp. S2(2024) (assembly GCF_050474045.1). Taxonomy (NCBI): domain Bacteria; kingdom Bacillati; phylum Bacillota; class Bacilli; order Caryophanales; family Bacillaceae; genus Bacillus; species Bacillus sp. S2(2024). The sequence continues at coordinate 420,193 of NZ_JBFLUS010000003.1, read as the reverse complement.
TCATGATTTGAACGCGTAATCCAATCGGCTGCTTTCTTTAAAGCAACCGGAGCATTCCCCATTGCCACTCCTAATCCAACGCTTTCGATAACGTCTAAATCTTCCAGACTATCTCCAATTGCTACCATTTCCTTTAATTCAATGTCAAGATGCTCACCCAATAATTGCAATCCACGTAATTTCGAGACATGAAGCGGTAATATTTCAATTTGTTCTTTCCCGCATTCTACCAAATGGACATTTTCAAATGATTTTTTTAAGGTTGTGAGCGCACGCCGCTTTTCACTTTGATTCGCAAATGTAACATCGATTTTCGGTGCAGCTACCGGTTGATCGCGAAGTGTATCACCGAGTGAATCAACAAATTGAACCGGGTAAAATAACGGATCAGAAGTTGACAAGACTGTCCGCGCAATTAAATTTGGCGTATGTTGATGCCGATTTCCAATCGAAAATCTTTCATGAGAAATGCGAATGTTACATTCAAAATGCTCGAGTACCTGCACAATATTAAATGTCACTTCTTCTGATAATCGTTTTTGAATTAACGGTTTATCTAATGAAGATGAAATAAATGCACCGCTATGCGTCACTAATATAGAATTTAATTTTAATGATTTTGCTATTTTATGAGCGGATTGAAAATTTCGGTTCGTAAACAGCGTAACATATACACCTTTTCTCTTTACAAATTCAATCGCTTCACGCGTTCCTTTTTGTAATTTCCCATTTGGAAGTAAGAGTGTTCCATCTATATTAAGAGCTAATAAACGATAAATCATGATGAAGTACCTCCTCTTCTTAGCTGCTCTTTTCTATTATTAACTTATGAGACGATGCTGTTAATTAGAACGAGTTAGAATCCAGATAATACGTTTACGATAAAATCGTTCAATATTTTTGATTTCTTTCTAGTTAAGGGAGTATTCTGTTTGTAGAGGTGATTATATGGGTAACTGCAAAAAGATAATAGCTATTTCCGGAAGCATTCGAGAAGGTTCCTCCAACACCAATGTATTAAAAACTTTAGCAGCGTTTATTCCCGAAAATATTGATTATAATATTTATAACGGAATACAAGAACTTCCTCATTTTAATCCAGATATTGATCGCATTCAGGCACCAACTGTTGTTGAAGATTTTCGAAAGACGCTAGCTGAAGCGCATGCACTCATTATCTGCACACCAGAGTATGCAAAAAGTGTACCAGGAGTCTTGAAAAATGCATTAGAATGGCTTGTCTCATCAGCTGAACTTTACAAAAAACCAGTGGCTGTTATAACAGCTTCTCCATCAATTACCGGCGGAGACAAAGCACATGAATCTTTACTACTTACACTAGGTATGTTGGATGTTACTATTGTTCAAAATGGATCAGTTCTTATTCCATCTGTTGGAACTAAATTTAATAATGATGCTACAGTCACAGATGAACAAACAAAGCAGGACCTTATTTCTCTCATTCATGGTATACTGCAAGAATTACATGATTGATTTGTAAAGTGAAACTTTAATCAGTGGGGGGTTTTCTTCATCCCCAACTGATTATCAGCCCCCACCAATCGGGCTTTTACGGGATAAAACAATTCATTTTAAGCAGCATCATACGAAAAGATGCTGCTTTACTCATTTAAAGTCTTACGAAAGGAATTTGCTAAATGAAATGGCCACTTTCTTGGTATGAAGGCGATACATTAGACGTTGCAAAGCGATTGCTTGGACATAAACTCGTTCACGTTGTTAACGGAGTAAAGCGAGGCGGAATCATTGTAGAGGTAGAAGCATATAAAGGGCCTGATGATAAAGCCGCACATAGCTATGGCGGCCGCCGCACAGAACGAACAGACATTATGTTTAGTACTGCTGGTCATGCTTATGTATATCTTATTTATGGCATGTATCACTGCTTTAATGTTATTACGGCACCAGAAGGTATACCGCAAGGAGTGTTAATTCGAGCATTAGAGCCCATAGAAGGTATAGAAGATATGAAGCAAGCAAGATACGGGAAAACAGATATTACAAAATCGCAGTTCAAAAACTTAACAAATGGACCTGGCAAGTTATGCAAAGCAATGGGAATTACGTTAGAGCAAAAAGGATTGCTGCTTACGAGTGATGAGTTATATGTTGAACGGGTTACCGAAGACCATCACCTTTCTCAAACATATGACATTACTGCAGGTCCCCGCATTAATATTGATTACGCAGAAGAAGCAGTGCACTATCCGTGGCGTTTTTACTTTCAAGGTCATCCGTTTGTTTCGAAATGAAAAAGGCACTTCCTCGCTTACGAGAAAGTGCCTTTTTCTTATGATTACATGTATGTGTTATATAAGTCTTCAAGCGGCTTCATGATGATTTTATTTAAATCACCAATTAAGACATTTAGACGTTGCTCTGCTTGCATTAAGTTTGTGATTTTTACATTTTGCTGTACGAATGCTACAACTTCTTGCGCCTTTTGATTATCTTCGTCTGTTAATTGCTCACCTTGCATCATTTTTTGCTGAAGTTCCATTTGCATCATACGGAAACGATCAAATAATTGTTTCGCCTCTGCATCTGCTTGTACTTCTGCATAGCTTACTTTTAATGCTTGAAAATCTGGATTTTCTGTAATTGCTTTTTGTAATTCATAAGCAGCATCATGCATGTTTTTTGCCATCTTATATATCCTCCTTGCAATGTGATATAATATCACACTGTTTATATGTTTTTCAGTCCTTACATACTCTTCTTACGATATCAGACTATGTATGATATGTGAAGTAAATTCACTTTATGACATTATAATTCATATATACATCCCCTTCATTATAACTGCTCTACAATGCTCCAACTAGCCCACTATAAAAAATACTGCTCATTATATTCGAAGCAGTTGGTATAAGACACATTTCTTTGAATATTACTCAATTAAACACATGTTTTTTGCCCTATAAAAGGAGGTTTTTTTATGGTTCTCGGAATATTAACATCGCGTTTTCATCACGAGCGAGAATACTACACAGAAATTGCAAAACGTGCACGCTCCTATCATATTGTCGTTGTACAGTTTACTCCCTTTAGCATCGACCCGCAAACAGAGCTTGTTAACGGACTTCTCTTTGATACCGAAAAACAGGATTGGATAGAGCAACAATTCATGATTCCATCTCGTATATACAATCGATGCTCATACAAAGATGAAAAAAATGTTAAAAAGGCACTCCCTATCATACATTGGCTTCAAAGCCGCCCAGAATCAATATTTTTAAATGATGAGCTTCCAAATGATGCAAATATGTATGAAATTCTTACAAAAAACAACCAACTCATACCGTATATACCTGCAATAAAACAAGCAAGTAAAACAACAACGTTACAGCTATTACAAACAAAAAAAGATGTAATTATAAAGCCATTGCATTCACTTTCAAAGCAAAATATGTACCACATTTTTTATCGAAATCGCACATTTCATGTTACTGCATTAGAACGAAATCGCTTTCCAACAAAAACATTCCCAACAAAAGATACATTTTTACCTTGGTTACAATCGTTACTTCAAACAGGTGATTATACAGTACAGCCTATATTACCTCACTCCACATCTCCTGTTCATATTCGCTCTATTTTACAAAAAAATAAAGCAGGTACATGGGAAGAACTAGAAAAAGTCATTCAAATAGACAACGCACCTTACTCTTTCTTATTTCCCCTTACAGAGCAAACGAAGTTTACTGCATTTAAAAATTGGCAACATCACCTATCAAAAATTGACTTTGCATTCTTACAGGATGGTCTACACACTATTACGAAAGAAACGCCTCGAGTTTTAGAAAATACTTTTCCTCATCTTTTTGAATTAGAGCTCTCTATTGTAATAGATGCAAGTGGTGCCGTTTGGTTATACCACGTAGATGCAAAACCTACTTATACAGCCTTTATTCGACATAATATCAATACTGCTGAAAAAATATACACAGCACCTCTTCGTTATTATCAATCATTACTTTCCTTCAAAGAGAAACAGGAACTGTAAAATGATGATGAAATAGGTTATAGAAACTTTCTGTATTACAAAAAATCCGTCTCAACTTCTTGCTGAGACGGATTTTCATATAAGCTGCACGGTTACTTCTGTTTGCTTTTCACATGTAGGACAATATAAAAGATGAAGGCAATATTGCTGCGAATCATGCGCAGATAATCCATCGACTTTTTCTAACAGTTCTTGCTCCATATAAGCACTATATGGACCAATATAATCGACAGTTTTTCCATAATCTTGGAGTATACTTGTACAAGTAGGACAAGTATATGCTTTATATTCTAATGCATTACAAAGAGGACATATCGCCATTTTGATTCCTCCAAAAAAGGGACGGTATTCCCGTCCCCTATAGCCATTTTGATTTATTTTTGGAAACCACCTAAATGTTGCTCTGCATAAGACACAAGGCGTTTTGTAATTTCACCGCCAACAGATCCGTTTGCGCGTGCAGTTGAATCTGGTCCAAGTTGTACGCCAAACTCAGTTGCGATTTCATACTTCATTTGATCTAAAGCAGCTTGTGCACCAGGAACTGCAAGACTATTGTTTCTAGCCATGTTATATCACCTCCTTGTATTGGTGTATTCATAGTATGTAAAAGCGAATTATTTCTATGCAAACAGGACATTTGTAATTTTTGGCATTATTTAATTTTACAAATTTTACAAACTAACATTCCGCATATCTTTCTACGTATCATCCATACTATGATTACAATCACTCCACACGATGGATTAGCGCCAAATGGGGCGATTCTGGTTCAACTCCAGCTAATCCAACCAAAACTCACACTAAGGAGGACATTTCCTATGACAAACCAAAGTTCTAATCAATTAGTAGTACCTGGTGCAACTGCTGCAATCGACCAAATGAAATACGAGATTGCAACTGAATTTGGAGTAACATTAGGTGCTGATACAACAGCTCGTGCAAATGGTTCAGTAGGTGGAGAAATTACAAAGCGTTTAGTAGCAATGGCTGAACAAAGCCTTGGCGGATTTCAAAAATAAATAGATATGGCAAAAAGGTCTCAAGCATCGCTTGAGACCTTTCTATTTTCTACTGCAGCATTTGTAGAAATCTCTTTGTCCGTTCTTCTTTCGGATGTACTAACACTTCTTCTGGTGTGCCTTGTTCCACAATCACACCGCCATCCATAAAAATAACACGATTCGCAATTTGATGAGCAAAGCGCATCTCATGCGTGACAATTACCATCGTCATTCCCTCCTGCGCAAGTTCTCTCATTACTTTTAATACTTCTTGCACAAGTTCAGGATCGAGCGCTGATGTCGGTTCATCAAATAAAATCACTTGTGGCTCCATCGCAAGCGCGCGTGCAATCCCTACGCGCTGCTGTTGTCCACCTGAAAGCTGAAATGGATATAAATCCATCTTATCACCGAGTCCAACTTTTCTTAGAAAATACTCCGCTTTTTCTCTCGCCTTCTCTTTTGAAAATTTCTTAACGGTTACAAGGCCTTCCATCACATTTTCACGTGCTGTAAAATGCGGGAATAAATTGTGATGCTGAAACACCATACCTGTTTGCGTACGCAGCTTCACAATACCCTGCTTCGTCACCTTTTTTGAAAAGTCGAGTGTTTCATCACCGATACGAATTACACCGCTATTAGGGGTTTCTAATACGTTTAGACAACGAAGGAATGTTGTCTTACCAGAACCAGAAGGTCCAATAATAACAACAACTTCACCTTTTTCTACTTCCATATCAATTTGCTTCAAGACAGTGTTATCACCGAAACTTTTTTGTAAATGTTGAATTGAAATCATATAAACCAAAACTCCTTTTAACAAGGATTATTTTAAAGTATAACGCTCTGTTCGTTTTTCAAGAATTTGCTGCACAATAGATAATAAGAAACAAATTACCCAATACATGAGTCCCGCTTCTGTATAAACAACTAAGAATTCATAGTTTGTCGCTGCAATTTCCTGCGCTTTCCGAAACATTTCTGTTACTAAAATCATTGACGCCAGCGATGTGTCTTTAATCAAACTAATAAATGTATTGGAAAGAGGCGGAATCGAAACACGTGTTGCCTGCGGTAGAATAACACGGCGCAGCGCTTGCGGGTACGACATACCAATGGTATATGCAGCTTCCCATTGCCCTTTCGGAATCGATAAAATAGCAGCGCGAATAATTTCTGAAGCGTACGCTCCGACACTTAACGAGAAACCAATGATCGCTGCTGGAAAAGAATTAATTGTAATCCCAATTGTCGGAAGTCCATAAAAAATAATAAATAACTGAACAAGGAGCGGTGTACCGCGAATAATAGATACATAGATGCGTGCAATCCATTCTAATACGCGATTTCCAGAAATGCGGCATAGTGCTGTTAATGTCGCTAACACTAAACCAATTGCAAATGAAATCAACGTCAGCGGTATCGTATCAGAAATAGCACCCTTCAGCATAGGCATGAAGGATGCTTTTGTTATATCAACCCAAACAGATAACCGATCTAAATCAAATATAGCATTACTTAGATACATCTTCACCAAACCATTTCTTCGAAATTTTGTCGTAAGTGCCGTCTTTTTTCATATCATCTAACGCTTTATTTACTTCAGCAACAAGTTTGTCGCTGCCTTTACGGAACATCAATCCGCTTTGTGATGCTTCTTTTTCTGTATCAACAATTTTTACTGCTGCATCTGGTTTTGTTTTTAAGTAGTTTAATACAGATAAACGATCATTAATTGTTAAATCTACACGACCAGATTTTAATAATTCAACCGCTTGGTTAAAGCCTTCTACACCAACGATTTCCGCACCATTTTTCTTCGCAATGTCAGTAAAGTTACTTGTTAAAGATTGTGCTGCTTTTAAACCTTTTACATCTGCGAATTTCGCTGGTTTGTCTTTATCTTTCGGAATGACAAGTACTGCTGAAGAAGATACGTATGGTTTAGAGAAATCATATTTCTTTTGACGATCGTCGCGAATCCCAACTTCGTTTGCAATCATGTCAACACGCTTTGCGTCAAGCGAAGCAAATAAGCTATCCCATTGTGTTTCTTTAAATACCGGTTTCACGCCAAGGCGTTTTGCTACTTCTTCTGCAATCTCAACATCAAACCCTGTTAACTTTCCACTTGCATCATGGAATGTGAACGGCGGATATGTACCTTCTGTTCCAACTACAATCTCTCCGCTCTTTTTAATTTGATCAAGCGCATCTGTTTTAGTGCCTTGCGCTGTATTATCTTTTGCTTGTTTTCCGCAACCTGCTACAACTCCCACAACCAATAGTGCAAGTACGAAAAATGAAAGTAATTTTTTCATAACGACAGTCCTCCAAGTATTCTGATAGGAATTTAAGAACAATATTGATTATTGTATTCAATCTCGCAATATTTTTCAATCAAAATGTTTTCACTTAGTGTATCCTTTTCGTTCAAAATCAAACAATTATATAAATACATGTAGAAATTAAATTTTATTTAAAGTTCCAGCGGCCCAACTTCTCTTGTGTCGAACATCACCGAAAGGTCTTTATCCCGCTATTCGCGGGCCGTAAAGGATGGCGAAGAACAGGGAAGAAAACTGCCCGTAAACGCCCCATCGGTGAGAGCTTTCCATCAGTGAAAAAACATCACTGATGGAAGTTTCACTTTATATTCTGTCGAAGCGCCGATATATTGGCGGACACGTAAAAAAAGAACTTGCCAGGGCGGCAAGTTCCTCAAGAATCTAATACACAATATCCAATCATTCCACATAGTAACAAAAAGAATGCGATGTTGAATGTAACTGATAATTCCTCCATCATATATTCCCCCTTTATCCCGCATTAACGGGCAGTAATCCATATAACCTATATTCGAAGAAAAACAAAAGCATTGAATGAGGGATAACTGCCCGTAAACGCCCGATTGGTTCAACTAACCAGCAGTGGGGAAACCCTCCCACTGCCGGAAGTTTCACTTTATCCCAAAATATCATGTAGACAAAGGAAGAATACGTCGTACTTGTAAACATTGTTTTAAAATTTTCTGAACATTCCATGAACGTTACGCACTTTGACTACCTGCAATTTGCGTTTTATACATTTCATAATAACGGCCTTTCTTTGCCATCAACTCTTCATGTGAACCTTTCTCAAGAATCATTCCGCGATCTAGTACGATAATTTGATCGGCACTTTTAATTGTTGATAACCGGTGGGCAATAATAAATGTCGTGCGCCCTTTTTTCACGACTTCGAGCGCCTGTTGAATCATTGCTTCTGTTTCTGTATCAATGCTGGATGTTGCTTCATCTAAAATTAAAATTGCTGGATCAAATGCAAGTGCACGTGCAAAGGAAATAAGCTGCCTCTCACCAGTTGAAAACGTACTTCCTTTTTCCGCTACTTCCTCCCCGATGTTGTTTGCAAAACGTTCCGCTCCAATATCACGCAGCGCCTTCATAATCTGTTCCTTCGAAATTTGTTCTTGCTCTAAACTTACATTTGAAGCCACCGTTCCTGTAAATAGGAATGGATCTTGCAGTACAATTCCCATATGCTCGCGAAGCGCCTGTTTTGAGATAGCCTTTATATCATATCCATCAATCGTGATGTTCCCTTTTTGAAATTCGTAAAATTGAAAGAGTACATTCATAATTGAACTTTTCCCTGATCCTGTATGCCCGACTAACGCAACCGTTTCTCCTTGCTTCGCTTCAAAGGAAATGTTTCGCAGAACTTCATCTTTCCCGTTATAAGAAAACGAAACGTTATCAAACCGAACATTTCCTCGTAAACGCGGGATGTGCTCTTCCTCTACTTTTTCTCCCTTTTCATCTAACAATTCAAACACACGCTCTGCAGCCACGCGCGCTTGCTCTAAATTTGCTAACTGATTCACCATATTGGTAATTGGTGAAAATAACCGTGTTAAATAATCAACGAACGCATATAGCACACCTAATGAAATTACCCCCGCTGCACTTAATGATGCGCCGCCAAAGTACCAAATCACAGCTGTAAACGCAATGTTGCGGAGCACACCAACTAAGTTGTGAGACGTTGCTGCATTTAAACTCAAAATTTTATTTTGATACATATAATACTCTTCATTTAGCTGTTCAAATTCCTGTTTTACCGCACGTTCTTGACGAAACGCTTGAATAACAGGCATTCCTTGAATGGATTCATTGACCGTTCCATTAATATCCGATAAACGTGAGCGCATTTTATGATTGTACACAGACGCATACTTGCGGTAGAAAATCGCCCACACACATAAAATCGGAATAAGGATTAAACACATGAGCGCAAGCTTCACATCTAATAAGAATAGGGCAATGAAGATACCAATAATGTAAATAAAGCTAGAAAAGAATGTCGATAGTACTGTTACGTACATCTCTCGAATTGCCTCCGTATCATTTGTCACACGAGAAACAACTTTTCCTGCTGGTAAATGATCAAAATAACGAATCGGCAATGTTTGAATATGAGAAAATACGTCCTCTCGCATAATTTGAATAATTTTATTCGCTGCTTTTTGTAAATAAAATTGTTTGCCGTATGCAAAGAGAGAGACAACAAGTAAAAGCACTAAATATCCGCTTCCGAGTAAAAATAGTCGTTTTATTTCTGGCTGATAAAACGAGAAAACTTCCTTACCTGTAAGCTTAGCCCCTTTATATACTTGCGTTGCTTTCCCTTTCTGAATTGTAATCATATTCCCTTTCACTGAACGTGCTCCATCAAATGCAATTTTGTTAGGAATGAAATAATAATCACTGCCAATTTGAACAATATGAACTTCTTTTCCTTTCTGTTCTCCTGCTTTAAACCGATCGCTTCGCTTATACCAAGCACCGTTATAAAAAACAGTATCGTCTCCTTTTATCGTTTCATGCCAAGGCTTTTCAATCCCAACGATATGTTCATCAATCATCGTTTTTGCAACAAACGGACCAGCTAATTCAGCAATAACGAAAATAAATAACATCGCTAAAGCCACTCCTATCGTTGCTTTTACTTTCATTGCATATTGAAATAATCGTTTTCCAACGCTCATATTTTCACCTCGCCTTCTACGGCTTCCCCTTGCTGTCTTTCAAATTGCTCTGTATACCAACCGCCCTGTTGAATAAGCATGTCATGCGTTCCTTCTTCAATGATTTCACCATTATCCATTACAAGAATCCAATCAGCATGCTCTACAGCGGATAAACGATGTGTCGTAATGATTGTTGTTTTATCACTGCGTTCTTTTCGAATATTTTCAATGATTGCAGCTTCTGTTCTTGCATCAACAGCTGATAATGAATCGTCTAAAATTAAAATTTCTGGATTTTGAATGACTGCTCGTGCAATAGAAATACGTTGTTTTTGTCCCCCTGATAGTGATACACCTTTTTCTCCAACAAGTGTTTCTAATCCATCCGGCAAAAATTCTAAGTCTTTCTTGAAAGCAGCAATTTCAATTGCCTTTTGCAGCTCTTCTTCACTTGCTTCTCGGTTTCCAAATAAAATATTTTCCCGTGCTGTTTTCGAAAAAAGGATGTGTTCTTGCGGGACATATCCAACCCAGCTTAATACATGATCAATGTGTATATTTTGAAGCGATGCACCGGATACTGTAATTTCACCTGTTCCGAGTGGATACTGGCGAAGAAGCTGCCGAACAAGCGTTGTTTTTCCACTTCCCGTTTTCCCAACAATCCCAAGTGTCTCCCCTCTATTCAACGAAAACGAAACGTTTTTCAAATTCAATGTAGGAGATGTTGGATACGAAAAGGATACATCTTCAAAATCAATGCAGTCTGGTTGATGCACACGCAAGGGTTTCCTGATATTTTTTACGTCTTGTTTATATGCCAACGTTTCGTTTACACGATCAAGTGAAGCATTCCCGCGCTGCATCACGTTAATCAGCTCCCCAATCGCAAACATCGGCCAAATCATCATACCAAGGTACACGTTAAACGATACAAGTTCCCCAATCGTTACCTCGTTTTGAAATACTAAAAACGCTCCGTACACAAGGCCGATTAAATAACTCATTCCAACAAGCATTTTCACTGTCGGTTGAAACAGTGAATCAATTTTTGCGACTTTCATATTCTTTGCATACACATCTGTTGCTAACGTATGAAAGCGCTTCTCATCTTCTCTTTCCTGTACATAAGCGCGAATCACACGTACACCGGCAATCGACTCCAGCACTTTATCATTCATATCCCCAAATGCATCTTGTGCAACTGTAAAGCGCTCGTGTAATCTCTTTCCATAAGCACTCACTGCATACGCCATAATCGGAAGCGGTAATAATGCTGCAAATGTTAACTTCCAACTAATTGAAATACCCATCATAAGCACTATTGTGAGCATATATAAGCTCGAATCAACGAGCGTTAAAATACCAAATCCAGCTGTCATGGCAATAGCTTTCAAATCGTTCGTTGCTCTTGCCATTAAATCACCAGTGCGATTCCTTTGATAAAAAGTTGGCGTCATCTTCAGCAAATGCCCCATAAATTTGGAACGCATCGTTTTTTCAAGCACAAATGCACCGCCAAATAAATGATATTGCCACACATAAGAAAGTACATAACCCGCAGTTGCTGCACCAAGTAACATCCCTACATACTTCATAATCCCCGCGTTTGTTAAATCTCCGGCTTTTATATCATCAATTGCCAATCCAATTAACTTTGGCGGAATAATCTCGACCACATTGACAAGAAGTAAACAAACAATGGCAATGCTATACCTTTTCCAATGCGTTTTAAAAAACCACGTTAACTTTTGTAATACAGAAAACAATCTAACCTCTCCCTTCTCGTTGTTGTGTAAACATAGGTTTGTTATCCACTATCCAGCGTCTCCGTTTTTACCATTCGCACCTCATACTTTTTCATCGTCATTCCTTCCTTTCTCAAATTGATTTATTTATTGAAACTATACAAATGTATAGGAACAATCTAAAAAAAGAGACAAAAAAAGCATACCGTCGCTTTGACGATATGCGAAAAACGCATAAAAGCGTACGTCACGACACACGCAACGTACGCTTTCCTTTTCAACTAAAAAGAAGCGTTATTTGTCCGTAGAGGTTGCGTGATGATATTTATTGTTTTCACTGCGTAAAACACCTGATCCAGTCATATTTACAATTACAATCATCACGCACACCTCCTTCTTCTTTTATTTTCCATTTTTAATTGTATAACTTTAAAGACTTTTCTGTCAATTGTTTTTTCATTTTTATGGAAAAACAAAATGAGACTTCCATCAGTAGTATCTTACTACCTACGAATAGTGGAATTAAATTTAATGTAACGCTATAAAGGTAAGTACAAAATATCTCTATTTACCTTTATATTTTACAAAAATGGTTGCTAGCACTACATTTCTCTCACACACGCTCTCTATCTTTTTCATATATATATATTAGCTTCTGAAAGAGAGGTGGTGGTCACATGGCAACATTAAACGGCTTAACAGAAGGCGACAAAATCCGCGTTTTCTCAGCAGGACGTGAAATCGATGGTCAAGGTGTTTTCCTTCGCTTTGAAGGCAACTTCCTAGTCTGGGTGGACAACCGCGCTAATATCAATGTTACAAATTTAAGTGCAATTAGCATTAGTAAAATTTCCTAATTACCTATAAAGAAAATATTCTAAATTCTTTTCACTAAAAGAAGACGAGTCTATGTCAAAAGAGGTTATATAAAACCTTTTTGAATAGGCTCTTTTTTATCCCGCATTAACCATAACAAATGGCTCTGTTCAGATTAGCGGACGCATAAGGTATTCGTAAGAATCTTGAATCTATGACACGTGAGAAAATAACAATATTGAATTTAATGTAACTCTATAAAGGTGAGTAAAAAATAATTTCTACTCACCTCTATATTTTATAAAAATAGTTGCTAGTACTACATTTCTCTCGCACACACTCTCTATCATTTTCATATATATATATTAGCTTCCGGTAGAGAGGTGGTGGTCACATGGCAACATTAAACGGCTTAACAGAAGGCGACAAAATCCGCGTTTTCTCAGCAGGACGTGAAATCGATGGTCGAGGTGTTTTCATTCGCTTCGAAGGTAACTTCCTAATCTGGGTGGACAACCGTGCTAATATCAATGTTACAAGTTTAGATACAATTAGCATTAGTAGAGTGTGCTAATTACTCATAAAGTGTTCTAACTCCTAGGACAAAAAAGCAAAGTCTATTTCAAAAAGAGTTATTTAAACCTTTTTTTGAATAGACTCTTTTTTTATAATATTTTTTACACCTTTTATATGACTAATGGTTAGATCATAATCAACGTTAACCCAATATAACCATTCGTTTGTACACTCAATAAAGATCCCCTCTGTACGTGTCTCTCCATCAAATACTTCTATCTTATCTCCTAATGAAAAAAGAGGTAGCAATGCACTCTTTTCTGTTTTTTTACTTACATTCTTTTGTGTATCATAGAGTAGTCTCATACATCGTTCTAAAGAAGCTGCGAGCTCTTCATTTTGCCTTTTTAACTCCTCTATTACATCGGTCTCCCGTTGCCTATGAATTTCCTTCCCGCATATAAAGCATTTTCTCTTAAACCAGCTCTCCATCCGCAATCCCTCTTTATCCCGCTATTCGCGGGCAGTAAGACCCCCACCTCCAGATTCAGAGAAAAACGAAGAAGATAGTCAGGGGATAACTGCCCGTAAAAGCCCGATTGGTTCAATTAACCATCAGTGAGGGATGAAAAAAGCCTCAGTAATAGCAGCTTTGCTTTATCCCTCATTTTATATACATATTATATGATGGGAAGCCTTAAGTTGTTTCATTATCTTAGACACACCCTATTCTCACAATAATCTGATTATGTTTATTTGCATTGACGAATAAAAAGCCATTTGTTACCCTTGATTATGTTAACTTTATAAATAAATCCTCATTCGTATCTCGGTGAGGTAGAGGTTGCAATTATTAATAGTATGATTTAGAAGATGTGTGGCATCGCTGAACAAATCAGAAAGGAATGATTGCCGAAGTAAGAAGTATCCACAGTACTTTCTTGCTGGGACTGCATTGAATAAGTGCAGGACTGTCACGGGCTTTTTGCTTGTGGAGAGCTATCAAGAGATATGTCCGTGGGTTTCTTAATAAGATTGAAAAACGCGTGAACATACGCGTTTTTTTGTTTTGTTTGGAACTTCAAACACATACATATCTCCGCGCTTGACTTGGTTATACTAATTTTGGAGGTAGTTTCTATGCAACAAAAAAAATGGGGCTTTTGGGTACTCACTGCATTTGTAGTTGGAAATATGGTTGGGGCTGGTATTTTCATGGTTCCAAGTACATTGGCACAAACAGCTAGCCCTCTTGGTGTTACATTAGCTTGGTTAACAACAGGATTTGGCGTATTAATGCTAGCTCTTGTTTTCGGTAATTTAGCGATTCGTCGTCCTGATTTAACAACAGGTCCGCAAAGTCATGCCTATGCGCTCTTTTCTTCACAAAAAACAAAAAAAATGGCAGGATTTAGCATCGTATGGGGCTACTGGGTTGCAAACTGGGCAAGCAACGTAGCCATCATTACATCATTTGCTGGTTATTTATCACTCTTTTTCCCAATTATGAAAGATACTCACATATTGTTTTCAATTGGAACTTTCGACATTGAAGTTGGAAAATTGATTACGTTCTCCATTTGTACCATTTTATTATGGGGTACACATATGATTTTGGCGAACGGCATAAGCGGTGCTGGTAAATTAAACTTTTTAGCAACAACAACGAAAATAACAGGATTCCTTCTTTTCATCATTGTGACATTATTTGCATTCCAAGCTTCTAAACTTGGGCAATGGTATACACCAATTATTGATAAAGAAGGTATTTCACACGGATTACTATCACAAGTAAACTTAGCAGCATTAACAACACTTTGGGCTTTTATCGGCATTGAGTCAGCTGTATTATTATCCAATCGTGCTGTTTCACCAAAAACGGTAAAACGTGCTACTGTTACTGGTTTATTATTAACAGTTTGTATTTATTTAGGGATTACGATTTTAACAATGGGTGTTCTTCATATAGATAAACTACAAGCATCTGAACGACCATTAGCGGATGCATTAACTGCAGTAATGGGTCATAACGGCGGAAAATTAATGGCGCTGCTTGCACTTACTTCTTTATTTGGATCCATTCTTGGATGGATTTTATTAAGCTCAGAAGTACCATATCAAGCAGCAAAAGAAGGATTCTTTCCATCCTTCTTCACAAAAACCAATAAAAAAGGAAGCCCGATTCATTCGCTGCGTTTAACAAATATTATGTCGCAAGTGTTCCTATTCTCAACACTATCCGGGACAATTGCTCAGGCGTATACATTTGTTATTACCGTTTCAACACTTGCCTATTTAATCCCATACCTCGTTTCTCCAATCTTCCAGCTGAAGCTTGTTGTGACAGGTGAAACATACGAAAAACAAAAAGGTGCTCGTATAACGGACGGAATCATTGCCGCTATTGCTCTTATTTATGCATTATGGGTTATTAAAACTGGCTCTGCTGATATGAAAACATTCCTCCTTGGCATTGGATTATTTATAGTTGGCTTTGCTTTCTATCCATTAATGAAACGTGACGAGAAAAAAGATAAACAAGACGAGCAAGTTGCCTAATAAAAGGTAACTTGCTTTTTTATTCCGCTATTCGCGGGTAGCAAGAAGAACACAATCCTGCTTATAATGAAACAAAGGAGTGATTTCAGTGACAATCGAAACGCTTTGGAATGATCGTTTTCAGCAACATCTACAAAAAGTCACAATGTACTTTGCACGTATTGCAAGCAGTTTAGTTTATAGCTTCCTTTTTCTTCTTAGTGTAGGCGGCTATTATTATGCAAAATTTCTTCGCTCACTTCCACCTAAGTTTGTTGTATTAACCATTGTGACGATTTTACTTACAATTGTACTTACTCGTTCTCCCATTCGGACATTTTTACAAAAGCCGGATATCGTATATGTATTGCCACTGGAAGAAAAACTAGCATATTATTTTAGACGCTCTCTTTTGTACAGTTATATCATTCAGCTCTTTCCATTATTATGCGCAGTACTGATCATTACACCTCTTGCAGAGCAGTCATTACATACGACTTCTGCGTTTTTATTCGGAGCTTTTTTCATTCTTGCTCTTATAAAAGGCTGGAATATGTATCTGTATTGGACGCATGGAAGTACAGAATTTGCTCAACTTTGGTTTATCATCCGAATCATCTGCAACGCGACAATTACATATGCACTCTTCCAATTTACTTCTATTACAATCATGGGAAGTCTACTACTTTTAGTAGCCCTTTTATTTTTATATACGATAAACAAAAACACACGGCAAATTCAGTGGGAATATGTAATAGAGCAAGAAGAAAAAATGGACATGCGCTTTTATCAATTTGTTCATTTCTTTACGGATGTACCGCAGGTAAAACAGCAAGTAAAACAAAGAAAATGGCTCACCACTGGGATTGAAACATTACTGCATCAAAAACGATCTCCTTTTTTATATTTGTATAGTTTATCCTTCTTACGCGTGAACGGTTACCTTGGCATTTACATACGATTGACCGTAGTAGGATGCATTGTTTTATACTACATTCCTACGTTCATCGGAAAGGGAATCATCACGTTATGCATCTTATACATATCTGCCTTACAAATTCGTGCCCTTTGGAATTATTTTTCGGGAAATAGTATTGTAGCATTGTATCCAATTTCGCTTATAGAACGAAAACGCGCTTTTATTACGCTTGTATTTCTAGTGACAATCATGCAGCTAATGTTCTTTTCAATTATGATTCTACTTAGTACAGCTCATCTCTTATTTACACTCTTACTACTAGGTGGAAGTATACTGTTTATTCATTTCATTGTTCTAAAAAAAGCAAAAGCATATATTTCTACTTTATAAGCTCCGCCCCCATATTTACACCTTATCTAGGCAAGCTATATGGCTACTATCGCAAGACTGCGTATAGTAGTCTTTTTCGATTTTCTAGGCACCAATCCCATAAACCTCTCATATAGTAAGAACAGATTTATCCCGCTATTCGCGGGCAGTAAGACCCCCACCTCAAGATTGAAGATAGGTGGGGATAACTGCCCGTAAAAGCCCGGTTGGTTTAACTAACCATGAGTGGGAGATAAAAAAAAGCCACTCATGGAAGTTTCACTTTATTTTTTGGAGGTTTTCCTATGCATTGGTTATCCATTTTACTTATCGGAATTGGAGCAAACTTAGATAATTTAGGAATTGGTTTATCTCTTGGAATGAAAAAAATGCGCATTACAGTAATGGCTAATCTCTTTATTGCTATTATCTCTATGTGCGCGGTATACCTTTCCGTTATAGCTGGTTCATTTATTTCGCAATATATCTCCAAAGATGCCGCAAATATAAGCGGCTGCATTCTCCTTATTAGTCTAGGCGCATGGACGATCTTATCTGAATATTTATCACGCCCCTCTCCTGTGCTTCAAAACCCAGAACAAGTAGACAAAGATGATAATCATACAATTTCTTGGAAAGAATCTTTTTACTTAGGAATTATTTTATCTCTAAATTGCCTTACGATGGGTTTTGGCGGTGGAATGAGTGGAATTTCTCCAATTTGGACTGCAGCATCTGTTGGATTCTTTTCATTCGTTTCGATTATGATTGGTTCGCAATCTGGATATAAGCTGTCACAAACATTCATTGGCAAATATTCAAATGTTTTATCTGGTCTTTTGCTCATTGTAATTGGTGTATATGAATTTTTCGCATGACCAGAAAATAAAAAGAATCCATTTTGGTCAAAATGGATTCTTTTTATATCGAACATTGCCGAAGGGTCTTTATTTTCTACCAAAGCACCAATAAACTTAATTCCGAGTAAAAGCGGTAGTTGGAAGCAAGGAGTAAACGTTCGTGTCATATGGAACATTATTTTGATACATATAATTTCTAAGAACGCCTTCATTTTGAAAGCCTAGTTTTGTTAGTAACACATTAGATGCTTTATTTTCTGTAAAAACAACTGCTCCAATACGAGTTAATTCAAGCTCATTAAATCCGTATGATATAACTTTTAAAACTGCTTCAGTGGCATACCCGTTTCCCCAGTGTTCCGGTAAAAGTGCATAAGCGATTTCAGCTCTCTTATGTTCAGAAGACCAGTCGTGAAATCCAATCGTTCCAATAATCCCTTCTGTTTCTTTTCTTTCAATTCCCCATTTTATTCCGCGTTTTTCTTTGTAGTTATTTGAAAAATTTCTAATTATATTTTTAACCTGCTCTATATCTGTTAATGGATTTTGCCCGTAGTAACGTAATACATCCTCATTCGAAAAGCAATTCAATATCCCTTGTGCATCATCTTCTATTAGCTCTCTCAAGATTAGTCTTTCTGTTTCTAATATAGGAAACATTCTCCCACTCCTTTTCCTTTAACACTTTATCCATTAAACCTCCCCATCAAAATAGTATTATAGTAATTTCCATCCGATAGCATTTTGTCATTTTTCAAGATACCCTCTACTTCAAAACCATATCCTTCATAAAGACTTTTAGCTTTCGCGTTCATTTCTAGAACATACAACGTCATTTTCTTAATTCCATTTGCATCTGCCCAATGAATGGATTCTTTTAAGAGGTTCTTTCCGATTCCATATCCCCAATACTCTTGTAATACGCAGACGCCAAATTCTACTTTATGGGCTGTTCTTTTCAATTTATTTCCTTCACACCTTGAAAAACCTACAATTCTTCCATTCACTTCGGCTACTAAAAATAGATTACTAACACTGTCTGTATCCTCTTTAATGATCTTTTTAAACCCAGCTTCATCTATGTATGCTTCGCCTTTTTCTCTATCTAAATTTTCTGTTTCGCCATCTATTTGTAATCGTACTTCAGATAAATTTTTTGCATCTTCTTCCATTGCAGACCTAATCATATAACGTGTATTACGAATATAAAATTCTTTTGGACTAATTTTCATTACAATTACCTCCTATCCGAACTATTTAACATCTTTTAAGAAAGCTACTTGTCCTCAAAACAAGCAGCCTTCTCATTACCCTATCTTCTCTACCTTCGCCCCTTGACGATGATACATATCAACTGCTTTTTTAAATAAGAATATACTGCTTATCCCTATTAAACAGTACAAGATGCTCATTCCCCAAGAAGCAATAACGGAACCAATCATAATGCCGAGCGTTCCAACCATTTTCGCAATTTGAAAGACCATGCCGTTAATCGCCATATAAGAACTTCTTGCATCGTCCCTTGCCATATCTGCCCGAATAGACTGACTTACTGGAACATACATCATCTCTCCAATGGTTTGGAACAAACCTGCTAGTAATAAAATCCATAGACTGTTACTTGCTCCAAATATCGTAAATCCAATTGTATATATAAATAAACCTGTATAAAGTACTTTCCGGTCCTCAAAGTGATTCATGATTTTCACAGCAAGAGCTGAAAATAAAACGATTAATACGGTATTCTCAGTGGAGATCCAGCTTAGCATTCGAATACCTGTTAAATCAAAATGATTTCCATTCCATAGTGAAAATGTCAATGTCTCAAATTCTTTTTGCAGACGAACACCGACATAGTTGTTAATTTGAAACTCTAATGATAATGCGCATACACTTGCCAAGCACAATATGATAAATGCTCGGTCTTTTACGACAACTCGGTAATTATTTACCATATCTTGTAATACGTTTTTCTTTTCTGCTTTCTTTTCAACTACATATACTTCTTCCATATACACTGTAATTAAATACAGTGTTAATAATGCAATGCCTGTCAGCAGCATAAATAATTGGAATCGGTAGTGTTCAAAAAGAAGTCCTCCGAAAATTGCACCAATGGCAATGGATAAATTGACTGCCCAGTAATTAATACTGTACATCATTTTTCGATTTTCCGGTGTACTTACATCAATTAACATTGCTTCTGTCGCTGGATTCATCACGCCAGAACCGATGCTGTTTATAAGTAAAAAGACAAATGTGAGCCAAGGTGAATCTATATAATCTGAGTTCACAACCCCCATGCAAGCAATAGAGACTACTTGAATTACCTGCCCAATAATCATGACCTTTTTCCGCCCTAATGTATCAGCAATATAACCTCCATATAAGCCAACGATAAGTGAGGCAATTACATTTAATAACAATAAAAACCCCGCTAATGCTGCTCCTAATTTTACAGAAAAGTAAATTGCCATAAACGGAAAAATCATCGTTCCTACTGTCCGAGTTAAAAAGGATGTAATAATTCTAATTTTAATGTTGCGATGCATTGACCAAAATCCCATCTGTTTCCCCCTCCTTCTGTTCCTTCATTTTACTTTGAAAAAGAGGAAGAAAAAGGTTAAAATATTCTGAAGAGTTTCCCCTTTTAGAAAAAGGAGATGGATAACATGAAAATTATGGACCACTACATTCGGCTAAGACTTTCCTTTCCAAATGAACAACATATACAACATAGTCTCCAAGAATTGGCTGCTATCTTATTTTGCAGTACAAA
This sequence comes from Bacillus sp. S2(2024), assembly GCF_050474045.1. Taxonomy (NCBI): domain Bacteria; kingdom Bacillati; phylum Bacillota; class Bacilli; order Caryophanales; family Bacillaceae; genus Bacillus; species Bacillus sp. S2(2024). The sequence goes on along the minus strand of NZ_JBFLUS010000003.1, from coordinate 399,582 downwards.
AAATGTGAAGATTTTACTAAAAAAAATGAGTGAAGAAAAACTGATTGAATGGATACCAGGAAGAGGCCGGGGAAATAAAACAGAAGTTCACTTCCTACAAACATTTGGAGAAGCGATTTTACCGCATGTTGAAGAACTTTTAAAAAATGAGAAGTTAAAGGAAGTATTTTTATTATTGAAAGAACCGCTGCCTTTCTTACTGCGAGAAAAGATAGAAGAGCGATTAAACACTTATTTTGGACATACAACTTCAGATGATTTATATGATGTATTAAAAATTCCATATAAACGAAAATTACTCCCCATTGATCCGGCATTTGCTGCTGTTACAACTGAAAGTCATCTTATTAGCCAAATCGTTGATACATTGGTGAGATATAACGAAGAAACAGATACATTCGAGCCGCATTTAGCACACACGTGGGAAATGAGCGAAGATCAATTAACGTGGACATTTTATTTACGAAAAGGGGTTCGTTTCCACCACGGCAAAACATTATCGGGAAAAGATGTAATCTTCTCCTTCGAAAGATTACAAACGATTCACTCACCTTTTACTTGGTTAACAGAGGAAATTACTTCAATGAACACTCCTTCTCCTTTGCAGGTAGTGTTTCATTTACGAAAACCGAATCGTTTTTTTCTACATTACATAAGCTCTGTACAATTATCGATTTTACCGCATGACGTAATAATCCAAAATCACCAGTATATTGGTACGGGTCCCTTTAAAATCAAAAGCTTCACTGAAGATCACATTATCTTAGAAGCATTTCCCGATTATTTTAAAGAACGGGCACTGTTGGATCGAATTGAATTTTGGCTCGTTCCAGAACAGTCCAATATACAAACAAATTACGTATTACCGAATATGAGATGTGAAGAAGAAAAAGCAGTGGAAACAGAAGAAATCGGCTGTATATACGCAGCGTTTAATTTTCAAAAAGACGGCCCGCAGCATGATATTTACTTCCGAAAAGCATGGGCAGAAATAATGGACCCTACATCATTAATTCAAGACCTCGGCGGGAAACGTACGATGCCAGCTTATAGCTTCTTTCCTGATAAGAGCCGAACAATGTATAAAGAAACATCTTTATCGAAAGCGAAAGAATATTTACAACAAAGTACGTATAACGGAGAGACTATACACATCTATTTCTTTGCCTTTAAAGGCAGCGAGCACGATGCGATCTGGTTACAAAAACGCTGTGAACCACTCGGCATACACTTACAGCTTCACCCATTTCCAATCACTGATTACTTTAACGAATATATTGTAAACCAAGCTGATATTATTTTGACAGGAGAAGTTCTCGATGCAGATCTTGAAATGGCCTTTTTACATATATTCAAAAATAAAAGCTGTTTTGTTCATCGATTTAGACATCCACATCTTCAAAAACAAATTGATAAACTACTCGATCAACTTATAGCAGAACCAAGTAAAGAAAAACGATACAACTTAATATATGAAATAGAAAAAATCCTTAGGGATCAATACCTTCTTGTCTTTTACTATCATGTCTTAAAAAGAAGAAGTTTCCCTTCCTCTTTGCAAAATGTCACCATTGATTCTTTCGGATGGACAGACTTTGCAAAACTATGGATTCGTCCCCATACACAATAGGCGGAGCTAAACAGCTCCGCCATCTTTTTCGCTCTGCAGGGGCAATACAGTAGAATACTTAATTTCTCGCAGTGCTAAACTCGTTTGAATTCTCGTAATACCGAGCATATTTAATTTACGAATAAAACGTTCCAGCTCGCTTCGATCTCGGTGCACAACTTTTAAAATATAATCATACTCCCCCGTTAAACAATGACATTCTAATACTTCTGGCATTTCGTTCATAGCCTTCTCTAACACTTCTAGCTTCTCCGCTTGATGAATATTTGTACTGACAAAAATAAAGCATAATAAACCAAATCCCAATTTCTCCTGATTTAAAATCGCTACTTGCCGGTTAATAAACCCTTCACTTTCTAATCGTTTCACCCGTGCATGTGTAGCTGGCGGCGAAAGATTCACGCGGCGTGCAACCTCAGCGTTACTAAGCTGTCCTTCTTGTTGCAGCACATCTAAAATTTGCATATCTAAATCATCTAACCCTTTGCGAACTACATGTTCCATTTCCAATCTCCTTTTTTACAACAAACGATTATTCACCAAAACATATAACAACTGCACTTAAAATGAATAAAATTCTGCAAAATAAAATAACAACTTTACATTATTTCGAATTTTATTAATTACACAAAATAACATATATGACAAACAAGAAAAATGCTACAATTTACATAGTTTACAGTATATATCCTACCACCGTGCACAGTGGCTATCTTTCATCAAATGGGCAATGCGCAAGCCCTACTTTCTTGTAAAGGAGCTAACTCATATTATGCCTTATGTCATTTTATTACTCATCACAAGCTTATTGTGGGGCGGAAATTTCGTAGTGGGAAAATCTCTTGTCGAGCATGCTTCTCCGATGACACTGACTACTCTTCGATGGATTATTGCAGACATTTGTCTTTTCCCCATTGTATGGTTAAAAGAAAAGAAACTTTTTCCACCGAAAGATGCAATTCTCCCTTTATTTCTTATGGGGGTTACTGGCGTTGTTTTCTTTAATATTTTTCAGTTTTGGGCATTAGAACATACATCAGCAACAAATGTTGGTCTTATTTCTACATTAAATACGATTTCTATCGCTGTTTGTTCCGCCCTATTTTTAAAAGAAAAAATTAACATCTTTCAAATTACATCTATGATTGTCTCACTTTTTGGAGTTACTCTCGTTCTTTCAAAAGGAAAAATGGATACCCTACTTTCCTTACATTTTAATATAGGTGATTTATGGATGATGGCTGCGGTATGTGTATGGGGAATTTATTCCGTTTGCAGCAGATGGGCAACAAAAAAGACGACACCAATGATGTCCACCTTATATTCTGGTATCTTTGGTATCATCATACTAGCTCCCTTTAACATCTCTCATTTTACTATTTCAAATATGAACGCTTCATTCTTAGGATCCATTCTGTATACAGGCGTTATCTCAACTGTGTTATGTATGGTTTTTTGGAATATCGGTGTCCAAAAATTAGGTGCGACTACTTCCGGTATTTTTTTAAATTTCAATCCTATTTTCACTGCTATTTTAGCGTTTCTATTATTAGGTGAACAAATGACGTGGATTCAAATTGTAGGAAGTATGATTGTTATTGCAGGGTGTTATTTATTCTCACACTTTAAATCTAAAACAGTTCCTAAACAAAAATATACAACTCCGCAGCATACAAATACTAACGTTGCACGTAGCAGCTAAAATATTGAATATATCAAAGAAATCCCGCCACTTCTCTTTAAAGAATGAAGCGGCAGGATTTCTATATTATATAGAGCGCAATACACTTAATTTATTTGCTCTTATAGAACCTGTATCTAATTTTGTTTACTGATGAAATCTTTGTAAGCGGAAATTTTATACTCAAGCATCTCATCCGCAGATTTTAACGTTCTGATTTGTTCCTGAATGGAGTGTTTATGTTCTTCTAAAAGGTTTAATCGCTCTGTTGTGGTATGGTCTCCTTCTAAAACTAATGAAGCATATTTCTTTATTTTCGCAATGGGCATTTGTGTTTCTTTTAACTTGATAACAAATTGCAGCCATTTCATATGCGAGTCGTTATATCGTCTGTCTCCACTTGTATCACGAACGGGAATTATAATTTTTTCCTTTTCGTAATACCGCAATGTATGTGTACTTATCCCTAATATTTTAGCCACTTCACCAATAGTGTGCATAAAAAAACCCCCACATTAAATTCCTCTTGACTTAGAGTTCACTCTAATCAGTATAATCAGCTCATAGTTCTTTCACAATAAAATAAAATTAATAAAATTCAGGAGGAATTTATATGAAATATACAGTTATTACAGGTGCCAGTTCAGGAATCGGGTATGAAACGGCTCTTGCTTTTGCGGCTCGCGGAAAAAACTTAATCCTAGCAGCACGCAGAACGGAGGAATTGGAAAAATTAAAATCAAAAGTGGCTGACATTAACGCAGATCTGGATGTTGTCATTCGAACTGTTGATTTATCTGTTACTGCAAATGTTTATGAATTCTACGAAAGTCTTCAGGATTATCAGATTGAAACCTGGATCAACAATGCTGGATTTGGAAACTTTGCTTCCGTTGGGGAACAAAATTTAAATAAAATTGAGAAGATGCTTCACTTGAATATTGAAGCCCTAACTATTCTGTCCTCTCTTTATGTACGTGACTATGCAAATATTGAAGGAACGCAACTCATCAATATTTCTTCTGGAGGAGGATACGTGATTGTCGCCGATGCTGTGACCTATTGTGCGACAAAGTTCTATGTAAGTGCCTTTACAGAAGGTCTAGCACAAGAACTGAAAGAAAAAGGAGCAGCCATGCAAGCAAAAGTATTGGCTCCCGCTGCAACTGAAACTGAATTTGCTAAACGTTCTTTGGATGCGGATGAGTTTACTTATAAAGGAGCCGTTCCAAAATTTCATACTGCAAAAGAAATGGCCGGATTTATGTTAGATCTTTACGATAGCGAGAAGGTACTTGGAATTGTGGATGGAGAAACGTATGAATTCGAATTAAGAGATCCAATTTATCCGTATGTGACACGGACAAGAAAATAGTTTTTAAAATCACCAATTTCCGGTACGTTAAAAAGTTGGTAATTCTTAATAGGGGTAATGACAGAGTGTTGTCATTACCCCCTATACACTCTCAAACAAAATACTTCTTCAACAAAGGGGGCGTGATAATCGTTGTCAAAATAACAACAATCACAATCGACGTAAAATTCTCTTTCGCTAACAGATTCGCAGTCAATCCGTTAGAAGCGATAATAAGTGCCACCTCTCCCCTTGATACCATTCCCGCTCCAATACTAATAGAGGATCGTAAATCAAATCCCGTTAATCTTGCTCCGAGTCCTGAGCCAACTAATTTTGTTACTATAGCAATAATGGTCATAATGACAATGAACCATATTTGGTTTCCTAATCCTTGAAAGGTAATTTCCATTCCAATACTAACGAAAAAGACTGGGACGAAAATCGCATACGCAATTGGCTCAATTTTACGTTCTACTTCATGCTTATATGAAGTTTGTGAAATTGCGATTCCGGCAGCGAATGCCCCAATAATTCCAGCAATCCCCATGACTTCACTATAATAAGCGAATGAAAAACAAATAATGAGCGCTGCACTAATTAACGACTCTGAAACACGAAGCGGTGACAATATTTTCATAATGAAAGGGACACCTTTCCAGCTAATTAGAAAAATAGTAACAAAAAAGATGACTTTCTTCGCAATTACCAGTGTTACACTCACATCTTGTGAACCGAGAAAACTCATCACAAATGCTAACAATATAACAACGATCACATCATCAAATACAGCAGCTCCTAAAATCGTTGTACTTTCCCTCGTATTCATTTTTCCAAGATCTCGCAATGTTTGAACGGAAATACTAACAGACGTAGCACAAAGAAGCAGTCCTAAAAAAATTGCATGTGCCTGCGGCATTCCAAATAAAAGGCCTGCAACATATCCTCCAATAAACGGAAAGATAATCCCCCCTATTGCTACAGCAAAGGACGATGTAAGGTTGCGGTTTAGTTCCTCTAAATCTGTTTCAAGTCCTGCCATAAACATAAGAAGCAATACACCAATTGCACTTAATTCATCGATAAGCTCAGAACTATTAATAATACCAAACATAGCTGGGCCAATAACAATTCCAATAATTAATTTTCCTAATACAGCTGGTTGTCCAAGCCGAACACTAATATCACCAGCAAGTTTTGTGCAAAGTAAAATGATGACAAGTTCAAAATAAAATAACATAGTTATCTACTCCTACATAAAAAATGCATTAATTTCTTACAATAGTGTTTGCTCAAATATGTCGTTTTATTTGTTACACTTTTCATTGACGAAATATTCTGAATTATGATAAATTTACTAATGAAATTACATATTTATCCTAAAAATAACGTACAACTGCACCATTCTCCATTTTATTTATACATAATACTATTTCTACTCTCTACTTAGTGCTCTAAGGGGCTACGTTTAAACTTAGCAGTTGTATCTATTTATCCCGTACTAACAACGGGCAGTAAGACCCCTACTAATGATTAACCTTATAGAGAGGAGATTCAAATTTGAAAACACTTTTACGAAAGAAACCCCTTACAACCGAAGCACCACGTCAACTCAATCGAACATTAAGTGCCCTTGATTTAACCTTTTTAGGAATTGGAGCTGTTATCGGAACCGGTATTTTCGTTTTAACCGGTATTGTTGCGGCAAAGCACGCTGGTCCTGGTATTATGCTATCCTTTCTACTCGCTGCCTTTACGTGTGCATGCGTCGCTTTTTGCTATGCTGAGTTTTCATCTTCTATCCCAATTTCAGGAAGTGTTTATACATATGCTTATATGACAGTTGGGGAAATTGTTGCTTTCATCATCGGCTGGTGTTTAATGCTTGAATATTTGCTCGCAGTTGCTGCCGTTGCCGTCGGCTGGTCTGGTTATTTACAATCCTTGCTGCTCGGATTTGGAATCAAACTCCCGACCATCATCGCCTCTGCCCCTGGTATAGGAAAAGGCGGCATCATTGATTTACCAGCTGTTCTCATTATACTTCTTATTACAACATTATTAAGTAGAGGCATTCGCGAAAGCGCTCGCATAAATAACATTATGGTACTCATTAAACTAGCCGTCATTATTGCTTTTATCGTTGCCGGCGCAAAATATGTAAAACCAGCAAACTGGACACCGTTTCTACCATTTGGTTACGACGGCATTATCGCCGGTGCCGCAACTGTATTCTTTGCTTTTTTAGGCTTTGATGCGATTGCAACTGCTGCTGAAGAAACAAAGAAACCACAGCGTGACTTACCAATTGGAATTATTGGTTCTCTTCTTATTTGTACCGCACTATATATCATTGTTTCCTTTGTATTAACTGGTATGGTTCCTTACACACAATTAGACGTATCAGATCCAGTTGCTTTTGCTTTGAGGTTTGTCGGTGAAGACACGATCGCTAGTTTGCTGGCAGTAGGAGCAATGACTGGAATGACAACTGTTATTCTCGTCGTTATGTACGGACAAGTCCGCGTCTCTTATGCGATGAGCCGCGATGGATTATTGCCAAAAGCATTATCTCGTGTAAATGAAAAATTCAAAATTCCTTTAGTAAACACATGGATTATGGGTATCGCTGCTGCTGCACTTGCTGGTTTATTAGATTTACATCTGCTTGCAAATCTTGTAAGCATCGGTACATTAACAGCATTCACGTTCGTTTCCCTAGCGGTACTTATTTTACGAAAAACACATCCAAACTTACCGAGAGCATTCCGAGTGCCATTCGTTCCTATTTTACCAATCGTTGCAATTTGCTGTTGTCTATACTTAATGTTTAACCTGTCAAAAGAAACATGGATTGGATTTGGAGTATGGCTAACAATCGGTTTATGCGTATACTTTTTCTATTCGAAACAAAACAGTAATCTACTCATTGCCAAAACGGATAATGAAAAAAAAGAAGCGTAAAAAAGTAAGCTCGCTATCCTTAGCGAGCTTACTTACGTTTTCCGTCATCACTTCTGTTCTTTCCTCTTTTTCCAAGTTTCAATACTTTCAAAGAAAAAGTTAATAAACAATGCTCCTAGTCCTGCTAATATAAAAGTGACTAAAAAAAGAATCCACAGACTTTTCTCTTGCAAATATTTATATCCGACTAGGAGCACAACAATAATCCATATATATTCAAGAATTCTTTTTATCGCTTTTTTCGACATCTAATCAATCCGCTCCTTATAAACAATCTCTATTCTATTTTAACATACTCTCTTCTTCTTTAAAGAACGGTCATGTATAGAGTCTCCATATCAATATTCCGTTCTACTTTTTTTCTTAACCATTTTGGAAATAACCACTCCAAGCATAAAAACAAAAACAACTCCTAATATAGGCAACATATACTGATCCACCATAGCACCAGCCTTCTGCCAATGCGGGCCAAGCTTCATTCCAACATAAATATAAAGGGTGGTTACCGGTACCATCGCCACAAATGTGTAGATAGTAAACTGCACAATATTCATTTTCGCCATTCCGCATGGAATCGAAATAAGTGTGCGTACACCTGGAACAAATCGTCCTGTAAATGCTACCACAGGGCCATATTTTGCAAAGAAATGATCCGCTTTTTGAATCTGTTCTTCTTTAATGAAAAAATACTTTCCATATTTGAGTAATAGCGGACGGCCTCCATAATATCCTAAGGCATACAATGTTAATGGTCCTGTTGTTCCCCCAATTGTTCCTGCTAAAACCGCAATCCAAAAACTCATATCACCTTCATATACCCAGTATCCAACGAGCGGTAATACAATCTCAGCAGGAACAAATTCAAACGTTAAAGCAAAAATAACGCCAAAATAAGAGAATTGCTTTAAGTAATGAATAAAATCTAAAATAAGCTGCTCCATCTATCTTTCTCCTATTCTGCTAATCCATATTTATCCTGCAAATGAACAGGTGCCATCTTCACAATGCACTGCAAAATAAATAGAATCACCGCTACATCATCCAGCACACCAAAAAACAATAAAAAGTCTGGAATGATATCGAACGGAAACATAACATATCCACATAAGAATAAAATAGAAAGTACCTTTTTCTTAAATTCCACATCCTTTGATGTAAAGAATTCAAATAAAAACGGAATAAATTTACGGACTTGGAAGATTAAACGTATTCTTTTCCACAACTTTCTCATATCCTTTCTCCTCTCTCAATCTCTTATTACAGCATATAAAAAGGACCTTTACCAAAATGGTAAAGGTCCTAAAAAGACAATAAGGGGCCTCTACCACGTCTGGTAAAGGTCTCACTAACAACATATTGTTGCTAATAAAGCCGAGGGTTTCTCCCTGTAATGACGACTTTATTATGAAAGTTACTCCCCTTTATACACGTAATTTTATAAGGTCATCTTAAAAGGTTTAGTAGAAAATGTCAATACTTTCTATCACTGCAATAATTGATTAAAATGAAATGTTTATTGTCTATGCATGGGCTATTACTTAGTAACGCTGTCTACTGAAGCGCCTATGTATAAGAAACCTCCATCGCTAGCATAATATGTATATTCATTTTCTTTACATAACAATAATTCTATATAAAGGAGGATATTCTTGTGCATACAATTTGGAAAGGTTCTCTCTCACTTGGGTTATTAAAGATCGGGATTAAATTGTATAGTGCAGTAGAAGAAAAAGATGTTAAGTTATTACACCTTCACAAAGATTGTCTCACCCCTATTAAATATAAAAAGATTGCTCCCGATTGTTCAGATGAAGAAGTAGAAGAAGCAGAAATTGTGAAAGCTTACGAATACGAACCTCATAAATATATTATTTTAGAAGAACAAGAATTAAATAATTTGAAAAAAGAACACGAATTACGAGCAATCCGCATTCTTTCATTTGTTCAACAAGATGAAGTAGATTCTATTTTTTTCGACCGTTCTTATTTTATTGGTCCTACTCCAGGTTCAGAAAAGGCATATTTATTGTTAAAAGAAGCGCTTGAACGCACAAATAAGTTAGGACTTGTCCATATTTCCCTTCGTCAAAAACAACATTTAGCAATCATTCGTAATTTTCGCGAAGGTTTAATGCTGCAAACCATTCACTATTCGGATGAAATACGAAAAGTGGAAAGTATTCCAAATCTGCCGAAACATGAAGAAACACCTTTGCAAAAACAAGAGCTCGTTGCTGCAATGAATCTCATTCACCACCTGACAACTCCCTTTACACCAGAAGAATATACAGATGAATATAGAGAAGCCCTCCTTGACCTCATTGAAGAAAAAATAGAACATGACGAAAAAACTGAAACCATTTTCCCACCTAAAAATATTGTAGATATCATGGCAACATTAAACGCGAGTATTGAACAAACAAAACAACGATCTAAACAAAAGAGCAAACCCAACAAACGAAAAGCAAAATAAAGTGAAACTTCCATCAGTAGGGGACTTTATTTTACACTGATGGAAATTTCACTATCCAGAAGTAGCGGGATAAATCAGCTACTTCTAAAAAGGAGTACAATTCGGAATTTCTATCCCTGAAGATTGTGCAAGTTTCAACAGATAATAGCACTCTTCTCTTGCCATATGATCCGCTATTCTCGCCGAAAACGAACTTAGTATTTGTTCCGATAACTCTAGTTCTTCCAATTCATGAAGAAAACGCGAAAATAAAGTAAGTTCTAATGAAACATCTTTGGTGAATTTCTTTAAAGCAGGAAAAGATGATAATTCTGTCCGTAAATAACCAGTCATTTCAACCGCTTTTAAATAAAATTGCTCAAAATGTTTTACATATGCTTCACTTTTTTCTTTTAAACGCTTCTCAACAAGATCTAGTTCGCTAGAAATGGCTCCTGCATGACCGGCTGCATCTGTTAACCATACGAGATGATAATGTAATTCGTGAAAAAGAGGAGGAACTTTACCTTCCATCAAGTTTTTTAGTACTGTTATGTATTCTTCTACTTCATTCACCATATGATTAAGAAATGTAGGAGTAAGATGAATGACAATTTTCCCTTCTAATTGCTTACGAATAATATGCAGTTTAAATTCTCTAATTGCATTCGCTGCCTCATTCGCCTCTTTTGCAAATGAAATTAAGTTGGCATTCTGAAGTTTCGTTGACAACTCACCAAATTTTCGCTCAAAATTCATTGCCTTTTGAATTTCTTCCTTTTCCTTTGGGGCTAAAGCATCTCCTAGAAAGTGTGCGTGATCTTCCAAAACTCTTAGCCAAAATTTATGCTCAAATAAGGCACTTTCTTCATAAGCCCGATCCATCATATTCTTCCCCCTCGCAGCAAACATTCTTTATTATGTATATTCATCAGGCTTTTTTGTATGTGTACCCGAGGCAGAAAAAAACTCTAGAAGATGTTAAGCTAAATTTTCACTCTTCAATTGTGCTTCCAGCTGAATCATATGTTGATCCGGGTCATAAACGGATAGCACTTTTTTCCCCTCTACATAATCTTCCATTTCTGTATACGTTACATGGTAGTAATCTAATTTTTTAAGCAGATTTTCCACCTCACACAATTGCATATTCACTTCTATTTTTGGAAAAATCCCTTCCTCATTCACCGCTTGTTTTCTTTTATTTACAATGCAACAAATTCGCACAGATCCAACATCATACCATACCCCTGGCAAGTCTAATTGAGGACGGTGCCTACTAGGCTCAAAACCTAATATCCCCTCATAAAAATATAATGTTTTCTTCAAATCTCTTACCTCTAATAAAACAGAATGTACAACCTTGTCCACAATCCAGCCCCCTTTCGCACCTATTAGTTGTTGTATATGAGTCATAAATAGTAATTATGCGCGAATACAATACATAATATCAGTGTTTCACAAAGGAGGTGCACGAATTGGATAAATCCGTAAAATCGTATGTACCGTTTCACAGCCCGCAAGATCCGTGTCCACCTATCGGAAAAAAGTTCTACTTTACTCCCCCGCATTTATATATGGGATTCCAACCGCCAAATTTACCGCAATTCTCGCCAAATGAAGCCTTAAAAAAAGGGACGTTGTGGCCTGCTTTATATGATTACTACGAAAACCCATATAAGAAAGGACGGTGAGAAAAATCGTGGCTCAACAAATGTCAGATGAATTTTATAAATGGATGGAAGAACTGCAGGAACTCGATTTTGTATTAGTAGAGCTCACTTTGTATTTAGATACCCATCCTGATGATGTTGCATCAATTAAACAATTTAATGACTTTTCCTATAAACGTAGATTACAAAAACAAAAAATAGAAGAAAAATATGGTCCTCTTCAACAATATGGAAATAGTTATTCAAATGCACCTTGGGAATGGAATAAAGGGCCTTGGCCATGGCAAATGTAAAGGAGCAAACATATGTGGATATATGAAAAAAAATTACAATACCCTGTGAAAGTAAGTACTTGTAATCCAAAACTTGCGAAATTTTTAATTGAACAATACGGCGGTGCCGATGGCGAATTAGCTGCCGCATTACGCTACTTAAATCAACGCTACACCATTCCAGACAAAGTTGTCGGTTTATTAACAGATATTGGAACAGAAGAATTTGCACACCTCGAAATGATTGCGACAATGGTGTATAAATTAACAAAAGATGCCACACCTGAGCAAATGAAAGAGGCCGGACTTGATGCTCATTATGCTGACCATGATAGCGCCATTTTCTATCACAATGCCGCAGGCGCCCCTTTTACAGCAACATACATACAAGCAAAAGGCGACCCAATTGCAGATTTATACGAAGATATAGCCGCGGAAGAAAAAGCAAGAGCAACCTATCAATGGCTTATTAATATGTCTGACGATCCTGATATAAATGATGGATTACGTTTTCTACGAGAACGCGAAATTGTTCACTCCCTACGCTTTCGAGAAGCAGTCGAAATTTTAAAAGAAGAACGAGATAGACAAATTTATTTTTAAAATGTAACTATGCACATTAACGAGCAGTAAGCCCCCCACCTCCAGATTCAGAGAAAAGCAAAGAAAATAGTTTTTGGATAACTGCTAGCATGCGCCCGATTGGTGAGAGCTTTCCATCAGTGGGGATAAGACCTCCAACTGATGGAAGTTTCACTTTACCTTAAAATCTTTTATACTATATGTGATTTGTTATTTTACGAAAGTATTTCGTTGTACCAGAACGAGATACTTTCTTTTTATTTTTCATTTCTATTTTCTAATTCAAATACTTGTTGCACGTCTTTATCGCCGCGGCCAGATAAGTTTACAATAATCGTTTGCTCTTTCGATAAAGTAGGGGCAAGTTTCATCGCATACGCTACAGCATGTGAGCTTTCAAGTGCAGGAATGATGCCCTCTACTTTTGATAACGCATGAAATGCTGCTAATGCCTCATCATCTGTAATGGATACATATTGTGCGCGGCCTGTATCTTTATAATAACTATGTTCAGGACCAACTCCTTGGTAGTCTAAACCAGCTGCAATGGAATGCGCCTCAGCAATGTCACCATTCTCATCTTTCATCATATAACATTTAAAGCCGTGAATAACTCCCGGCTCTCCCGCTGTTAACGGCGCAGCATGCAAACCTGTTTCAATTCCTTTTCCCCCTGGTTCAACACCAACCATTTTTACTTCTACATCATTATAAAATGGTGCAAATAAACCGATGGCATTACTGCCCCCGCCTACACATGCAACGATATAATCCGGAAGACGGTCTTCTTTTTCAAGATGCTGTTGTTTCGCCTCGTATCCAATTACAGATTGAAAATGGCGGACAATTGTTGGATACGGATGCGGACCTAATGCAGAACCTAACAAATAAAATGTATTTTCATAATGAGTTGCATAATCTACTAAAGCAGCATCCACAGCTTCTTTTAACGTGCGTCCTCCTTCTTGCACAGCAACTACTTTAGCGCCCAGTAATTCCATACGAAATACATTTAACGCTTGGCGCTCTGTATCTAAACCACCCATATAAACCGTACAATCTATGCCAAACATCGCGCATGCTGTTGCTGTTGCAACTCCATGTTGCCCTGCTCCTGTTTCAGCGATAACTCTCTTCGCTCCCATGCGTTTTGCCAATAATATTTGGCCAATTACGTTATTAATTTTATGTGCACCTGTATGATTTAAATCTTCACGCTTTAAATAAATTTTGGCACCACCTAACTGCTCACTTAAACGATTCGCATAATATAACGGATTTGGACGACCTACATATTCCTTTAGGTAGTATTGAAATTCCGTTATAAACTCTGGATCATCTTTGTACATCTCAAAAGCCTCTTCTAAATGCTGTAATGCTTTCTGTAATGGTTCTGGTACAAAGCTTCCTCCATATTCTCCAAAGAAGCCCTCTTTTGCTTGTAATAATTCCATCTTTTTATCCTCCCTTTCAAAGTAAAAACGATGAGAATTTGAGCAATAAAAAAGCCCTCTACATACCTATTGGTATGTAGAGGGCGATATATTACGATACCGTGGTGCCACCTCTATTGACCTTCTATCCTGCTAGAATAAAAGAATCCACTTTTATTGGATACGGAATGTCACATTCGATATCCTCATCCTTGTAACGGCGGAACCCGGGTCGCATACTCCAACTGTTTCAACGTACCTCTCGTAAGTCCATTCCCTATGATCTGTCGTACTGGTTCACACCATGCCCAGCTCTCTGCAACGCCTCAACTATAGGTACTCTTCTTACTCATCGATTTTTACTTATTTAGATTTGATTTTGATTATATATAGCTTGTAATGCAGTGTCAACTAAAACAGAATGACAAGAATCTACATTATTTTAAAATAATAATAGTTCTCGCAATTCGAATACATCTTGTAAGATCATTTATTTTTTATAACGCTGTTTTCTTAAAAATTGTTGTTTTTAGCAATTGTTTTATAACAATAGTACAATTTAAATAAATGACAATCAGTGTAACACCCAACCATTTGCGGCTACTGATGAAATAGGAGGCAGATTATGAAAGAAAACGAATTGTACGCTTATCATATTGTTACTAGAAAGAAAATGAGTCTTGGGCAGATAATCAACTTTGATAAGAACCAAAACAATACCTTATACCATTTCTTCTTTGAGAGGGAACAATTGAATTCAAAAGGCGAAGACTTTATTCAAATTTTTCAAGATCATTATACAAATGAAGGCTTGAACTTGAATAAAGAGGATTCCGAGGTAGCTATTCAATATATAGACCAAACAATCAGAGCTATTAGGGAAGTGATAGTAGAAATGGTTAGACTACAGGAATGTCCTGAATATCCTTCAAGATTATCTTGCTTATACGCTGCGAAAAGCTATGAAGACGCATTGAAATGGAAAGAGTTATTTGACTCTTACAATCGTAAAGTTTTACAGATTGTGAAACTACGAGTTATTGGGAATTCTTTCGAGGGAGATGGAAAACTTTTACCAAAGGAAGATGGAATTCCTTTCTCTCAAAAAATTGAACAAGCTAAAGAATATTGGAAAGGTAATGTAAAAAACGAGCTTCCTGAGCTATTGATTAACGGAAAAATTGAAGTGGTAGAAATTATGAATGATTTCTCATAAGCCAGTAAATTATCTTGAAGAAAAATTAAAATATAAAAGTCCTAAATCCTTCTCACAATGTGAGAGTTCCTTTATTTACCTTTGATTCTGAAGTATATAAAATTTCATAAAATTCTTGACATCCAAATTTTCTTTCTATATATTAATCCATAACATTAACAAAACATCTTATAAGACAGACATAATAAACACAATGATTAGGAGTAGTAGAAGAATTCTCATGATGTGCAGAGAGCTGTGGGGTGGTGGAACACAGTCACATGAAACTTCGAACTCGCCTAGGAGTGGAAAAGCTGAACAAAGTAAGATATGTTAGGCTTTTACGGTTGATTTACGTTATAAAATTTAGCATAAATAATGTGCAAAAAGCTGGATTTCCCTGTATGTGAGGAAGTCAATAAGAGTGGTACCGCGGTAGGTTCTAGGCCCATCGTCTCTTCAAAGAGATGATGGGCCTTTTTATATATTTACAACATAGAGAGGAAGGGAAAATCATATGACAAATAAACAAGAAAGTTTAACACGTACAATAACAGCGCGCCATATTATGATGATGGCCCTAGGCGGGACTATAGGAGCTGGTCTGTTTAAAGGAAGTAGTACAGCTATCGATATGGCAGGACCATCGGTAATTATTGCCTATTTATTTGGAGGAATAATCTTAATGTTTGTCATGAAAGGCATGGCTCACATGGCATTAGAAAATCGACAAGCTAGAACATTTCGAGATTTAATTCAACCCGTTCTAGGTAAATATGCAGGATATTTTTTAGATTGGATTTATTGGAAAATGTGGGTACTAAATATAGCTGCAGAATCATTAGTAGCAGCTACATTCCTTCAATATTGGTTTCCAAATATACAAATTTGGATTTTAGCTTTCATCGTTTCTATCGCTGTTACTATAGTAAATTTATTTTCAGTGAAACTATTGGCAGAAACAGAATATTGGCTTGCCTTATTAAAGATTACTGTCATTGTATTATTTATTGTATTTGGTTTTATTGTTCTACTCGTTCCATTTCAAACTCATACTGCAATAGGATTTTCTAATCTATCATCACACGGTGGATTTTTTCCAAACGGTATGCATGGATTAATTTCAGCTATGCTAGTCGTAATCTATTCATATGGTGGAGCCGAAATGATAGGTGTCACTTTAGCGGAAACGAAAAATCCTGAAAAAGCTATACCAAAGGCTGTAAGAGGAACACTAATTCGAATTATTTCTTTTTACATTTTACCTTTCTTTATCATAGTCAGTTTGATTCCATGGAATCAAGTAAATGGGGTTCCAGAAAGTCCGTTTGTAATGGTATTTAAAGCTATAGGAATTCCATATGCGGATCACGTTATGAATGCAATTATCCTATTAGCCATTATCTCTTCCATGAATGCTGGATTATACGCATCTTCACGTATCGTATATACACAAGCACAAGATGGACAACTTCCAAAAATATTTACAAAGTTATCTCGAAAAAAGGTCCCTGTTTATGCAATCCTAGCTTGTACATCTTCTTTATATGTAGGGGTGCTTATCTCTTTATTCGCCGGAAGCAAAACGTTTAACTATTTAATGGGGTCTCTTGCGTATACAGTATTATGCATTTGGATTATTATTACGCTAGCGTATTTGAAAATTCGTGTGCAACAATGGAAGCAAAATACCTATTCAGCTCGCTATTTTCCTTATACAACATTCGTATCTCTTTTAATTTTAATTTCCATATTAGTAAGTGTAGTTGCTACTACTTCTATAATGGTAACAATTATCACATTTTGTATTTATTTATTGATTACCTTGATTTATTTCAAAGCTTCTTCTCGTTTCACCATGAAACAAGCTGCTTAATGGAGTGGACGTTCCCCGTCAAAGAGCAAAATTCTATTTCACGTTCAAATTAGAATTTTAACTGAGTGAATAGAAACTGAGAAAAAAGAAATTTAGAAGGTGACTCATGCATCAGAAAACAGAACATACGTTTCGTTTCATTCCAATCATATTAGTTATCAACAATTTATTCAAATTTCAAGTAACTTCTGTGGTATCGAATCCAGAGGTGGGAGTCTTACTGCCCTAAAGTAGCGGGATAAACTCACGAATAGCCAGAAAACATGCAAAAGCAGCTGGATTCATCCAGCTGCTTATTTTTCACTTTCTACAAATGGTCTTCCGCACAGCCATAACAAAAATCTACATTCACATCGTATGTTTAAACGCAAACAATTCTTCTGTTGCTATAGGTTGTTTCTCTTCCCTCTTCTCCTGTTTTATACTCTCTCCTAGCTTTGCCTTCATTACTGCATCCTGTATACATTTTACGATTATATTTCCTGAAAAAATGGTTAATCCAAAACAAGTAATAGGTACAAGTGGAATCCATGGATGAACCGTTAAAGATTGAAAATAAAATCCAATTAACCCCGACCATTCATGAGTATATGACTCTATCTCTCCCTCATAAAAAATAACAGTTCCTCCAAAAAATAAACCTAATAAACCGAGATGCAGCAAGATAATAAGTGTTTGCACGAATTGCTGCATAAATACAATAACAAAGGTTGAATATAAGTGCGGAAAAACATGCTTCATGATAATATGTCGTTTACTGCCTCCTAAAATTCTAGCAGCATCAATAAATTCTTCTGTTAATAACTTACGAATTTCATTGGCAATGTATAAAGAAATTGTCGGAACCGCCAATACCGTTAATAAAATGATTTCAAACGAAGCTCATTCAAAAAAGGTAGAAGTTGCTTCACCATTGTCAAACGGAAT
This sequence comes from Bacillus sp. S2(2024), assembly GCF_050474045.1. Taxonomy (NCBI): domain Bacteria; kingdom Bacillati; phylum Bacillota; class Bacilli; order Caryophanales; family Bacillaceae; genus Bacillus; species Bacillus sp. S2(2024). Next base: position 381,543 of record NZ_JBFLUS010000003.1, on the reverse strand, counting down.
TGCATAGCGTAGTAAAAAAGCCGCAATCATAACCATTGGGATGATTGTAAAGCTATCAAAAAAAGCCTCTATTTTTGTAAATCCTCGCTTTATATATGTTCCAAGAAAAACACCGAAACAAATACCAAATGCTATGCGTAATAACGCAATAAGTACAGATACACCGATTGTCCACTTCGCACCTTCAATGACTAAATTTAATAAATCAAATCCCTTGTGATCTGTTCCAAGCCAAAACTGGAATGAAGGTGGAAATGGAGCTACTACAGGTGTTCCACCTTTATCGAACTGAATGGAAACTCTTCGAATATGCCCATCATTAAAAAGAGTGTTTCCAACGCTTAATAGAACAAGTATAACAATGAATGATACACTCATCCAAAACCGTTTATCACGTTTTATATATTGCCACATCATTATAGCCTCTCTTTCATTGCATTTGGAACGAGATAATGAAACAGCTTGAAAATAATAAAAATAGGTATATAAAGAAGCAATAAGCTCACTGTAAAAACAGGAATACCTGCTGCAAAATTAACATTTGTGGTTTCCCTTACAAATACAAACACCCCATACGTATTAAACAGCCATTCAATAATGTACAAATTTGATAGCATAAACCAAATGTTCGTTTTTGCAAAAAAGAGCGTGCTTAATAATACATTGCGTAATACGTGATGATTTAAAATATATAGCCTATTTAATCCTTTTGCCTTTGCAAACAGTACATAATCTTTTTCAAGTTCTGTTTCAAAACGGAGTAATAATAGTTTTACAAACATAATTGTTGTCGGTACACTTAAACAAATAATTGGTAATCCTCGAATGGATTTCTCGCCTATCCCCGAAATATTTACCGCTAAAATGCCTGTTTGTTTAAAAATCCAAATGACAAAAAGCTGCGAGCCAATGATGAGAAGAATATCCGGAATAGATTCAAGAAATAGTAAAAATGATTTGATTTTTTCTTGAACACTCGTACTGCTGCGTAAAATAATATAAACAATTAGAAAAGCAATCAAAAGTGAAATAAAAAAAGAAGCTAAAAAGATAATCATCGTTTCTTTATAATGGACAAATAATTGAGGAAATAGCGGTCTTGGCTGCGGATCTTTACTAATTGGTAAATACGTCATCGAGGACATATGTAACAAACTATTACACACCATTTTTACCGTCTCTATATATTTATGAAAATCTATTTTTAATCCTTGAAATAAACCAGGCAACGCTCCTAAGCAAATAATTCCGATAATCGATAAGGCGAACTGCACAATCACTTCCGAACTATGTATGAAAACCTTCTTTACCATACCCCTGCTCCCATCCTTTTTCTTCCATTTTATATACATATTTTTTAATTATAAATATTTTCTGGAAATTTATATTTTAAAGTCATCGGCTCCCTAGTATCTAAATAACTACTTTTTGGACAGATTTTTTTATAAAAAATAGACCGAAAATTCGTAAATTGTAAGTAATTTGTAATGTTCTTTTTTATAACAAAGAATTATAATTAATTGATATAAGCGTTACACTAGCTTCAATTATTGATAAGGGAGTATATCAAATGGATCAACAACCAAATTTGCGTGAACATAGGCATAAAAAAAGCTATAAAGGTTTTAAAATTGCAGCACTTGTTCTTGTATTATTTTTAGTTAGCGGGGGAGGCTACACTTGGTTTTTAGTGAATAAGGCATCTTCTGCTGTGCGAAATGCTTCTCATGATCTAGAACGCGGTGATAAATCCAAATTACGTGAACAGGCTGTCAAACCCATTTCTAATAACGTATCAGTTTTAATTATGGGGATTGATGAAAATCAAGGACGCGAAAAAGAGTACGCTGGCTCATTTCATACAGATGCGCTGCTACTGGCAACTTTTAATAAAGATAGCAAAACAGTAAAACTAGTAAGTATTCCACGTGATACATACTCGTATCTTCCAATAGAAAAGAAAAAAGATAAAATTGCACATGCATATGCATTTGGTTCTGTGAAAAATGGAAAAGATGGTGGCCCTCAAGCTACTATTGATGCAGTAGAAAAACTATTTAATGTTCCTGTCGATTATTTTGTAAAATTTAACTTTAAATCTTTCATTAAAGTTGTCGATGATTTAGGGGGAATCGACATGGATGTACCCGTTACATTTACAGAACAAGATAGTAACGATACAGCTGGTGCCATACATCTTGAGAAAGGATACCAGCATCTAAATGGAGAACAAGCCCTAGCCTTAGCAAGAACACGCAAAATCGATAGCGATGCTATGCGCGGTCAACGTCAACAGCTTGTTATTGAAGCTACTGTGAAAAAATTAGCGAGTGCTGGCTCCATAACAAAAGTAGGAAAAATCATTGATGATATTAATGGGGATTTTAAAACAAACTTCTCATTTGATGACATGTTATCATTCTACAAATATGGTATAGGTTCTTCAATTACAAAAGAACAACTAGCCGGCGAAGACTGCTATATGTCAGAGGATAAAATCTGTAAACCTACTTATGCTCCGAAACATACGTATTACTACATGCCTGATAAAAAAAGCATAGCTAACATAACAAAACAACTTCGTGATCACCTTGGACTTCCTGCTGATACAAAGCGTGTAGAACAAGAAGAATCAGATGATAATCAAAAATCATCATCCAAGAGTAAAACAACTAAATCAACCAATGACAATTAATGTGAGAGATAAGTCCTATGAAAATAGGGCTTATTTTTTATATGGCTTCTTTTAAATAGTAAGAGTTTTTCATCAGTGGAAGGCAAAGCCCCCTTTACAAAAAGCTTTTGCGCAAGAAAATCCTTACGACAAAATTTCTTGCACAAAAGCAAAGTGAGTATATTACAACAACATATCCATCCAAATTTTAACCGATGTTGCGACAATTAATATCGCTAATATCCACTGTAATATTTTTGGATTCATTTTTTTACCGACACTCGCTCCGATAGGGGATGCAAGTAAACTTGCGATAGCAATGATAATAGAAGGAAATACAACCACTTGTCCCGTAGAAATTTTTCCAACCATAATACCTATAGATGAAATAAACGTAATCGCTAATGACGTTGCGATTGTCATACGTGTAGGCAATTTCAGGATAACAAGCATAATAGGTACTAGAAGAAAAGCTCCTCCTGCTCCAACAATCCCTGAAGCAGAGCCTACAATAAAAGCTAAAACACTGCCTAACCATTTATTATACGTAAGTTCCTCTAAAGGAAGATCATCACGATTCTTTTTCGGTACAAACATCATAATGGCTGCAATTGTAGCTAAAATCGCATACACAATATTTACTTGATTCTCATCTAATACCTTTGAACCGAGACTCCCTATAAAACTTCCTACTAAAATACTCGTTCCCATATATAACACTAATTTTTTATTTATATAACCACTTTTACGATACGCCCATACACCTGCAAAAGTCGCAAAAAATACTTGTACAGCTGTAATTCCACTTACTTCATGTGCCGTATACCCAGCAAATCCTAATAACGCGGGAATATACAAAATCATGGGATAGTTAATAATGGCACCACCAATGCCGACCATTCCTGAAATAAATGAACCGATAAAGCCAATTATAAAGAGCACAATGATAAAGCCAAGGCTCATGTTCATTCTTCCCCCTTTTGAAAAGAAGGTATCCTATTCATAGAATACCCTAATCAATTTCTTTATTTCGATACGTACAACTACCCATTAGAGATTTAAAAGGGGTTGAAGTTAAATAAACAAGTTTACATTTCCTTCAGACGCATCCGCTAAATATGCTGCAACTCCTGCAAATTCGACATCTTCCATAATTTCTTCTTCTTTTAGTCCTAATAAATCCACTGTCATTTGACAAGCGACTAGTTTTATTCCTTGTTCTTTCGCCATATCAATTAAATCTGGCAGTGGCATTGCATTATGTTTTTTCATGACATGCTTAATCATTTTCGGTCCCATGCCTGCAAAATTCATTTTCGATAACCCCATCTTATCTGCACCGCGGGGCATCATCTTTCCAAACATTTTCTCTAAAAAATTTTTCTTTGCTTTTATCGGCTCATCTTTCCGAAGCGCGTTCAATCCCCAAAATGTATGGAAAATGGTTACTTCTTGATCATAAGCTGCTGCACCATTTGCGATAATATACGCTGCCATCGCTTTATCGTAATCTCCGCTAAATAACACTATTGTTGTTTTTTTCTTTTGTTCCATATTGACTCCTCCTATTATTACTTATACCCGTATAGGTAATTAAAAAATCTGTACAAAGCCCTTTCACAACTGAAAGGACTTTTTATCTTCTGTTCATCTATTTCATAACTACTCTGTTTTCCCTTCCCAAGCCAACATACCACCATTCATATTGATAACTTGGAAACCATGACTTTCTAAAAACTGAACTGCTCGCGAGCTTCTGCCACCAGAGCGACATACAATTACGTACTCTTTATGTTTATCTAACTCATGCATACGAAACTCTAATAAGCGAAGTGGAATATGAAGCACTCCTGGAATTTTCCCTTCCGCAACTTCTTCTACCTCACGCACATCAATCATGTTTACCGTTTCATTACTCATAAGTTTATGTTCTAATTCTTTCGCAGTGATTTCTTTCATTTTTCATACATCCTCCTTAACTCCAAGCGTTCATACCGCCTGAAACATTTACAATGTGTTTGAATCCTAGTTTTTTTAATATTTTTGTTGCTTGTTTACTTCTCATTCCACTCTGGCAAATTACAACCACTTCTTTATTTTTATCTAAGCTATTTGCTTTTTGCACTAGTTCATTTAATGGAATGTTACGAAATCCGTGAATATGATTGCCTCTAAATTCCCCTGGTGTACGTACATCAATCAATTGCTTATTCTTTTTCATAATCTCATCTTTTAGTTCTTTTCCACTTATATTTTTTACTCCCTTAACAGGTAAAAAACGAGAAACAATAAACCAAGCAATAAGTGTAATAAAAACGATGTTCAATACTGCATTCGTACTCATCCAACATGCCCTCCAAATTTCTTATGCCTTTTTAATCCAGAACTTTAAAACTCCGTCTTCTTCAACATGTTGTAATACTTCATGTCCACCTGTTTGTGACCATGCTGGAATATCTTTTATAGCACCTTTATCTGTTAAATGAACCTCTAGCACCTCTCCAGATTGCAAGGCATCCATCGCTTTTTTTGTTCTGACGATTGGCATTGGGCATGCTAATCCTTTTGCATCTAATACTTGTTTTACATTCATTTTATATACCTCCAGTGGTATGTTTTATTGTAAATTTGTTTCCTAATAGAAGATAATTAGAATCTCATGTTATTCATGTACTGCACAGCGATTTGGTCCTATTTCCATTTCACGTTGTTCTTCTTCATTTGGATTGATTTTCCCCATATTCGTTTGACGAATTTCTTGATATGCATTCGGCTGTGGTGGTAAGTTTTCTGTAACTGTTTTACGAAACTCAGCCTCATCCTCAATATTTAATCCTGCATTCTGTACAAATAAATCTTTCAATTTTGCGCTAACTATGCCTTGTTCATCCAGTTCACTCACTTTAGAATAATGAGCTGGTAAAACAACTAACTCTTGAGATAGTTCTTTGTAACGTTTATATAAAGTAGTACGTAAATCACTTACCCAGTCTTCTGCCTTACCCGCAAGATCTGGGCGACCGATGGAATCTACAAATAAAATATCACCTGATAGAAGATAAGAATCATCTACGATAAATGACGTACTTCCAATTGTATGACCTGGTGAATAAATTGCTTGAATGTCAATTTTTGTTGTTCCAACTGTAATAACAGTTCCTTCTACAAGCGGCTCATAAGAAAATACGACCTCTTCTGCATCTTTTGGTGGTAACCAATACGTACCGTTTACCTTCTCAGCTAACTTACGACCGCCAGAAATATGATCGGCATGTAAATGTGTATCTAAAACATTCGTAATTACAACACCTTGTTCTTTCGCAAAATTTTCATAAGCTTCGATTGTGCGTACAGAATCAATCACTGCCGCTTCACCATTCGAAACAACCATATATGATAAACAACCTTTTCCGACGCGGTTAAATTGATAAATACTGCCGCCATCTTTTAAATTACCTACTTTAATTGGTTTAACATACTCACTCCAAGCTTTCATACCACCAACTAAATAATAGACATTCTCTATGCCAGCTTCTACGAGTTGTTCAGCGACAAACATAGAAGATCCTTCTTTCGCACATACAACAAGAATATCTTGATTTTTTGGCAATTCAGCCAAAATACCGTCTACACATTCTAATAGATCAAAGTATGGCTTATTAATAGATGCTACTTGCTTTCCTTCGATTTTCCAATCCACATAATCTGCTTCATTACGAACATCTAAAATAAATAGTTCTTCAAACAACACCTTCTCAGCAACATCTTTCGCTTGTAATCCTACAATACCCATTACCTTACCCCCTATGGTATATTTTCATTTAAAAAAATAAAAAGCTCTTTATTCCTTCTCCAAAGTACCTTGCCACTGCGACATACCAGGGACTACATTTTTTACATTCAAGAAACCTTGTTTTTCTAATAACTGACATGCTAGATCACTGCGGCTACCTGTGCGGCAAATGACATAAATCGGTTTTGTTTTATCAAGCTCACTCCATCTTTCGTCTAAATCACCAAACGCAATTGAGACAGCAGATGGCACATGACCAAAAGCAAATTCAACTGGTTCCCGTACATCTAATACAATACAATCTTCTTGAGATGCTAATTTATTTTGTAGTTCTTCATTGGTCATTGTATGAAGATATTGAATGGCTTCCTTCATTTCCTCTTGACGTGCTTTTCGTAAATAATGCTTCAAAACACCGTTCTCGTCTTTCGTACCGAGATATTGATGTCCTACATTTTTCGCCCAAGCTTGAATATCAGCTACTGAGCCTTTATCTGTCGCTTCCACTTCAATGACTTGCCCTGCTTCTAGTGTGTCCATTGCTTTCTTCGTCCGAACAATTGGCATCGGGCATGCTAAACCTTTACAATCCAAAGTAGTATTCACTTTTATACTCATGTTTCCTTCCTCCTGAAACTATTATTATACATATACCTGCATGGGTATATTAAAATCGTTTTTAAAATCTGTCAAATAAATTGACAGATTATCTACTTTTTACAAGTAGTTGTACAGCCTCTTTGATTACATCTTCATTAGATGTATCACCTTTTTCAAACTGCTCGCGAAGGCATTTTTCTAAGTTCGTTCCGACAATTAATCCAATCGTACGATCCATGGCAGAGCGTGATGCAGTCAATTGTGTAATTACTTCCTTACAATCTTTTCCCTCTTCCATCATGCGAAGCACACCGCGAATTTGTCCTTCAATTCGCTTCAAACGATTTTTCATATCTTGGCTATATTCCAATGTATAAGCACCTCCATACTTTCATTTGTTTTATATTAAAGTAAAGTGTTTATTTAACCTTATACACGTATATTATACCCTGCAGGGTATTTTGTAAACCCCTCTTTTTTATTTTTTTATGATAAAGTGAACCTTCTATCATTTGGGAATTTTTCATCCCTTACTGATAGAAAGCTCTCACCAATCGGGCGCATACCAGCGGTTATCCCCCATCTCTCCTCTTCGCCTTTCTTTCAATAAACAGAAACAAAGTTAACAGCTAATTATCGACATAATTTTTGTAATATTCTGTTCATATTCCGTTCATATTTCTATTCTAAAATTTTCCTGAAACTAAAAAAGGAGGTTACATATGTGATGAATCGTCCTTTATCCAAACTTGCCCGCTTCATAAGTAGTCCAAAGGGTGCCAAAATAGTTTTAATTGCTTGGATTCTTGCTATCGGCGTTTTAAGTTTCATCGCACCATCAGCCAAAAAGTACGCAACAAGTAGTGGTGAAGGAAGCATACATGAAGATACGCCGTCTGCTGTAGCGCAAAAGATAGTAGACGAACAATTTCCATCTAAAGATGGTGCCGTCGCCCTCCTTGTTTTTCATGGAAAAAACGCCATCACTGAGGCTGAGCGCGCAAAAATTTCAGAAATTAGCAAGTGGCTTTCTTCAGATGATAAACCCAAAAATGTAGCAAGTGCCTTACCATTTCACCAACTCCCAAAAGCCACACAAGATAAAATGTTTTCCAAAGATAACACAACCATTCTTTTAAATGTTGCCCTAACAAAAGGTTTAGAATCAGATCAAATTTATGAAACATTAGATCAAATTCGAAACCATGTAAAACAAATGGATATCGGTGACTTAAAGCTTGAGATTACAGGTCCAGCTGGAATTGCAGCGGATACGATTACGCTGTTCAAAAATGCTGACTTCGTATTAATGTTTGCAACAATCGGATTAATTCTCATTATATTAATCATCATTTATCGCTCCCCATTGCTCGCTGTCATTCCATTAATCATTGCTGGTATCGTATATGAAGTAGTCGATCGCATTTTAGGATTAGCAGGCCAAAATGGATGGTTCGTCGTTGAAAAACAAGCTCTTTCCATTATGATGATTCTGCTCTTTGCAGTTTTAACAGATTATTGTTTGTTCATTTTAGCCCGTTATAGAGAAGAGTTAAAAAAGAGGAGTTCAAAATACGAGGCTATGCAAGTCGCATTAACGCAAGTAATAGAACCTATTTTATTCAGCGGCGGAACAGTGCTGGTTGCGATGCTTACATTGTTCTTTGCTGTTTTTAATGCATATCATAACTTTGCCCCAGTATTTTCAGTTGCCATGGTGTTCATTCTTCTTGGAGGCATCACACTCATTCCCGCTCTATTTGCACTAGTAGGTCGAAAAGCATTTTGGCCTTTCATTCCAAAAGTAGCCGAAAAAGAAGAAAAGTTAAGCGGCTTCTGGACAAATGTAGGCACTCTTGTAAAGAAAAAGCCTTCCATCACAGCAGGTATACTTTTAATTATGCTAATCCTTGCCTCAATTAATGTCGGATCCATGAAATATTCATTTAATTTAATGAAGTCATTTCCAAATGACACTTCATCGCGGCAAGGTTTTGAAATTTTGGAGGAAAACTTTCCACCAGGACAATTAGCACCTGTGACTGTCATTTTAAAATCAGACAAAAAAATTGTACTGGATCAATCCTTCCTTGATAAATTAGCTTCATTATCAAACGCAATGAAAAAACTAGATGGGATAAACACCGTCACACCGGAAATCACTTCCGCATTAGCGGCACCCAATGCGAACTTACCAAAAAATTTCTTATCAGAAGAAAAGCATGCCATCAGACTGCAATTGACTTTACAAGACAATCCTTACGACAAAGCAGCTTTAAATACAATAAATAAACTACGAGACAATAGTAAGGACTTGTTAACAAAGAGCGGCTTTGATTCACAGCAATATTCATTGCATTATAGTGGGCAGACAGCACAGCAACTAGATGTGCAATCTTTAAATCAAAAAGATACAATCATGACGTTCTCACTCATTTCAATTTTCATTTTCATTATGCTTGCATTCCAATCAAGATCTATCATTATAGCACTAACAATGATGATAACAATGTTACTTTCCTATGCGGCAACCCTAGGGCTAGGATGGATGATCTTTCATTATATTTTAGGTTACGACTCGATTAGCTATCGTCTGCCGGTCTACACCTTTGTGTTTCTTATTGCATTAGGAGTCGATTATAATATTATGCTTGTATCCCGAATCAAGGAAGAGGCGCAAAAATATGAATGGAAAGAAGCTGTGGCACGCGGGGTTGCTTTAACGGGAGGCGTCATTTCATCAGCAGGTATCATACTCGCAGCTACATTCGGCGTACTCATTACGCAACCACTTCAGGAACTCTTTCTGTTCGGATTGACAATGACAATGGGCATTTTGATTGATACGTTCCTTGTTCGTGGTATGCTGCTCCCTTCGATTCTAATTTTTTTCAAACTAAACCGTTCTAAGCAAATTTCTTCAATTCCAACAGATTTGAAATAACCTAATGGTTCATCATTTAAATAAAGTGAAACTTCCATCAGTGGGGGTTTTCTTCCCCCCCACTGATGGTTAGTTGAACCAATCGGGCTTTTACGGGCAGTTATCCCCCACCTATCTTCTCCCCTTTTCTCTCACTCTTGAGGTGGGGGTCTTACTGCCCGTTAATCCGGGATAAAATGAAAAGTGTGCTATCAGATTTGTTGACAGCACACTTTTCGCTTTATTCGCAATTGTAATAACGTGTTCATCTTCTGTTCATAAACATTTCTTATTCTACAAACGTAGAACTCCGTCAGTTTTTTCTTCCTCCCCACTTCTCTGTTTATTTCTCAAAATTTTAAGGTGGAAGTCTTACTGTCCAAAATTAGAAAAATGAATTAGAGGTGAAATACTATGCGATCATTATATTCACGATTTGTCATTATATCGATTTTTATTATGTTAATTAGTAGTGTTGTAGCATTTTTACTTACAAATGTATATTATCATGTGTACTTAAAATCATATAACAGTGAGAAAATTTTAAAGTATGCAGAAGAAGTAAAGTATTTATATGAAAAGAATACAGAACTTACTAAAGATGATTATTTACAATCTATTTCTAGCCTCGGCTTTGAAATTTACTTAGTAGACGATAAAAAACAAGGTAAGCGGTACGGCGATGATTTCAAGAAAATGAATATTAGCGCAGGGACGATTGAACATGTATTAAACGGAAATATATACAATGGGATTTTAACATATCCTAATCGTTTATTTGCTACCGGATTTTTTGATAATACACTTTCGAATAGTATAGGAATTCCTATTAAAAATAATGGTAAAGTGTATGCGCTATTTATTCGCCCAGATATTCAACAGCAATTTGGAGAATTACGTATTTTCTATGCTGTCTTATTAGGATTAACTATTATAATCAGCCTCATTTGTATCGCGATAGCTACCCGCTTTGTCGTTCGCCCTATTCAAAGATTTACAGGCGCGACAAAAGAAATTGCAAGTGGTAACTATGATTTAGCACTGCCAGAAAATCGGCGCGATGAGATTGGAACACTTGCTACTAGCTTTCGGAAAATGGCCAAAAGATTACGAAATTCAGAGCAGATGCGACAAGAATTTGTTTCGAATGTTTCGCATGAATTTCAGTCACCATTATCATCTATTCAAGGATTCTCCAAAACATTACAAACAAATGATTTAACGAAATCTGAGCAAACATATTACTTAGAAATCATTGAATCAGAAAGCAGGCGCATGTCCAGTTTATGTAAACAATTATTAATGTTAGCATCGCTTGATAAAGAAGATCTTACCTTACTTAAGCAACCTGTTGATTTAGGGAAACAAATAAAAGATATTATTTTTATGCTTGAGTGGGAATGGCGAACAAAAGAACTTGCAGTTGAAATGGATGTTCCTAGCATACAAATTTACGGAGATGAAAACTTGCTTCATCAAGTATGGACCAACTTGTTTACCAATAGCATTAAATTTACAGAAAGCGGCGGAACGATTTCATTTGAAGCAGAAGAACTGGAAACAGAATGGCGTATTTCCATTACTGATATAGGTATTGGTATACCGGAGAATGAAATAAAAAAAATATTTGATCGTTTTCATAAAGTCGATACTGCCCGAAACAGAAATGTAAACGGAAGCGGATTAGGTCTTTCTATTGTAAAAAAAGTCGTTGATCTTCATGGCGGAGCAATAACGGTTGATAGTGAGCTTGGAAAAGGCACTACCTTCTCTATTTATCTTCCAAAAAAAGAAGAAGAGTCTATCTAAAGGATAGGCTCTTCTTTTTTGAGACTATCACGTTTAAAGACGGCTACGTTTTACGCGCACTTTCCTGTTCGGAAAATCTGTAATCTTTTGTTCATATTCCGTTCATATTTCCTCTTTATGATAAGAGCATAGAACGAAACAAGGAGGAATGGACGTAATGTTTTTAGCACTTAAAGAATTAAAACAATCAAAATTACGATACGGATTAATCGGTACAATTATGATACTTTTATCATTTCTTGTACTTATCATATCAGGTTTAGCAAATGGTTTATCTCATGATAATGCCTCTTCCATTATCGAAATGAAAGCAGACAAGTTTGTCGTATCAAGTGATGCCGAGGGTAAATTATTACGCTCTCAAATTAAGAAAGACGACGTAGATAAAGTATTAGCACAAGTTAATGAAAAAGATGCGGTTCCAATGCATCTTAAAATGACGACATTTGAAAAAGAAGGAAGTTCAAAGAAAGTTGACGCTGCTATTTTTTCAAGTAAACAAGATTCATTCATTGCCCCAAAAGTGATTGAAGGGAAAAACAGTGCTTTAGCAGACGATGAAATCGTTGCTGATGAATCCATCAAAGAAAAAGGTATAAAGCTTGGAGATAAGTTAATAGATCCTATTTCTAAGAAAACTTTCAAAGTTGTCGGTTTTACAGAAAATCAAATGTTCAGCCATACACCAGTTGTTCATATGAATGAAAATGTATGGAGCAGCATTGCAATGCCAAATGAAAAAGATTACAGTATCATCGCTCTAAATACTGATAAAAAAATCGATAATGCAGATAATGTAAAAATTGTTGATAAAAAAGAAGTATTGCAAGGTATTCCAGGTTATAAAGAAGAACAGGGAACATTAACGATGATTATTGCGTTCTTACTTGTAATTTCGGCATTATTAATCGGTGTTTTCTTCTATGTTATTACATTACAAAAAACACACCAATTAGGCGTATTAAAAGCAATCGGTACAAAAAACTCATATTTAGCAGGTAATTTAGTTGTACAATCTATGTTCTTATCTGGTGTTGCTCTTGTAATCGGCATTGGCTTAATCCTTGCAGTGGAAACTATTTTACCAGCCGGCATGCCATTCTTATTAACAACAACAACAATCGCGCAATATTCAGGTATCTTTATCTTAATTAGTATATTCGGTACACTAATTTCTCTATATCAAGTATTGAAAGTAGATGCACTAGAAGCAATCGGAGGTGGAATGTAATGGTAACAGAAGTGAAATGGGATAACCCAGCGTCATTATTAAAGCTTGAACAAGTAAGTAAAGTATATGGCGAAGGAGATACAGAAGTAACTGCCCTGCATCCAATTACATTAGATGTAAAAGAGGGCGAATTTATCGGTATTGTTGGTCCATCAGGTTCAGGAAAAAGTACATTGCTTTCCATTGCAGGTGCACTTCTCTCTCCTTCAAAAGGAAACATTTATATTTCTAACCAAAACGTAACGAATTTATCAGAAAAAGAGATGACAAGTATTCGTCTAGAAAAAATCGGTTTTATATTCCAATTTGCGAATCTCGTACCTTTCTTATCGGTTAAAGAACAACTTTTATATATCGCTAAGTTAAAGGGAGAAAATAAAAAAGAAGCTGACAAATTTGCAACTGAATTACTGAAAACATTTGGATTATCGCATCGAATGAATCATTATCCAAATCAACTTTCAGGCGGTGAAAAACAACGTGTAGCCATTGCTCGTGCTTTTATGAATAATCCAGACTTAATTTTAGCTGATGAACCTACTGCTAGTCTTGATTCAAAACGTGCTAGAGAAGTAGTTGAATTAATGAAGCATGAAGTTAAGAAAAAGAAAAAAGCAGCAATTATGATTACACACGATGAAAAAATGCTTGATGTATGTGATCGAATTTTAACACTTCGAGATGGAAAATTACTAAAAAGCAACGAAATTTAAAAGCAAATGTTAAATTAGAAAAACTTTCTTATCCCCTTATTTGACTAGGGAATAAGAAAGTTTTCTTTCATTTTAAATACACCTTCACTTTTTATTTACATCATAATGCAATTCTAATATAATGATTAAGCAAATTTTTATGTAATATTGCGTTCATATTCTATTCATAATTCTCATGTAACATGCTTTATGTAAAGCAAATGATTCTTAGGAAGGAATGATGAACGTGTTAGCATCTGCTATTACATGTATTACAGCTGCACTCATTTTTTATACAATCGGAGTATGGAGTGAAAAATTTCAAAAGACATTAAAACTTTGGCATGTTATTATTTTTTGGCTTGGACTAGTATGTGATACGCTCGGAACTACATTAATGGAGAAAATGGCTTCAGCAGGATCTCTCCTCAGCTTTCACGGAATAACAGGCTTATCAGCAATTTTACTTATGCTATTCCATGCTGTTTGGGCAACTGTTGTGTTAATAAGAAAAGATAGAAAAATGATGACAACATTCCATACACTAAGCGTTATCGTATGGTTCATTTGGTTAATCCCATATATTTCTGGCCTCATATACGGAATGACAAGGTAGCTTTCAAACATGGTTTTTAAATATGGCTCTATTCCCAAAAATAAACATTGCTAATACTACCTTAGGAGGTTATTATGAAAAAGTTATATAATGCATCTTTTGCCTATTTAATTATCGGTTTATTTTCCGGTGTATTTGCAAGAGAATTTGCAAAAGCGCAGGGAATTCAAGGCACTACTCTGCTGAACCTTTTGCACACGCATATATTAGTTCTTGGATTTTTATTCTTTTTAATTGCCTTTGCATTATCAAAATCATTTGCATTCCATGAAGTAAAAGGTTTTAACGCGTGGTTCATCGTTTATAATATAGGACTGATTTCAACAGTTGGTTCATTGGCGGCCCGCGGACTTCTTCAAATAAATGGAACTGATTTTAAAGGATTAAGCCATATAGCAGGAACGTCTCACACTATCATTGGCATCGCTCTAGTTTGGTTTATGATTTTATTAAAAAAATCATACAAAGGATAAAAGGAGATAAATTATGAATTTAAATATAAACTTCCCTGTCATAATGAGTATTGTTGCTCTTTGCATGGCTATTGGAATGATGATTATTCGCTTAAAATCAGCAAAGAAACCTGTATCGTTAAAAAAAATTATACTCCCTCCGATTTTTATGAGTACGGGAGCATGCATGTATATCTTACCAGAATTTCGATTAACAACATCAGAAATTTGGGAAGCAGTTATCGTTGGTTTATTTTTCTCTATTTTTCTTATTAAAACATCAAAATTTGAAATACGCGGAAAAGATATCTATTTGATACCTTCTAAAGCATTTATTTTTATTTTAGTCGGGTTACTTGCTGTCCGCATCGGTATGAAAGAATATTTAAGTCAATCAATTGATTTAGGACAATTAAGCGGTATGTTCTTCTTACTTGCTTTTGCGATGATCGTATCTTGGAGAGTTGGAATGTATCGTGCATTTACGAAACTGCAAAAGGAAATGAATTCTGTAGAAAGCAGTCTTTAATTAAAATAACGTGAGCCTGGTATTGTACCGAGCTCACGTTATTTATTTTCTATAGAGTTTGGCTTCCCTAGCGAACTTTACACACACACTTCCGATGTGAAAAACCATTACTTTATTAGTTTTTACATAACAAGAACACCCAAAAGCTACGAGCTTAGATTAGCAGTTGTTAAAAGAATAATCGATTTGCATTTCGTGGATTGTATAGAAGAGAAAGAAACAACGTTTAAAGTAAAAAATGAAGTAATTAGTTATGAAAAATTTATTTTTTAGCATACGTTAGGTCACATAGAGGACACACAACTAGTATATTCTGATACTAGTAATTGAGTTGAACAATAATGGACGACAGTGATCCGTACTATTACACAATTTAGAGAACATTTTACCTAAGGAGTGATTATAATGGCACGTATTTTATTTATTAATGGTGGATCAGAAGGACATATTAATCCAACAATTGGTGTTGTACAAGAGCTTATTAAACGCGGAGAAGAGGTAGTGTACTTCACAACAGAAGCTTTTCGGGAGCGTATCGAGAAAACAGGAGCTACTGTACGAACATTTGATGACCAAAAATTTATAAAAGCCTTTATCTCAGGTGGAAGAAATTATTTATCCGAAAGAATCAACGGTCTTTTACATACGGCGGATATCATTATACCTAGCGTTCTTGAACAGATTCAGGGAGAACATTTTGATTACATCATTCACGATTCTATGTTTGGTTGCGGACGTTTACTTTCTCAAATTCTAAAGCTCCCTGCAATTAATTCGTATACATCTTTTGCTCAGACTGAAATGTCATTTGAAAGAATGTTAGAACATCTTTCGCAAAATATCCCAACAGAAGTTGCTAAAGAGATAAACAATGATTTTCAAAACCTAACGACAAAAATTAAAGAAAAATATGGTGTTGAAATCAATTCTCCTTATGAAGTTTTTTGTAACCCTGCACCACTTACAATCGTTTATACAACTAGAGAATTTCAACCTTTTGGAGAAACATTTGACGAAACATACAAATTTGTAGGTCCATCCATCTCTTCACGATTAACGCAAGAAAACTTCGACCTTACTACAATCAAGGGAAAAAGCCCAATTTATATTTCACTGGGTACTGTCTTTAATCAAGCAATTGATTTCTATAAGCTTTGTTTTAAGGCATTTGGGAACACTAATCATACCGTTATCATGTCTATTGGGAAAAAGGTTCAAATATCTGATTTAGGGGATATTCCTAAAAACTTCATTGTAAAAAATTATGTTCCACAAACCGAAGTGCTAAAACACTCTAAATTATTTATCACACATGGTGGAATGAACAGTACCCATGAAGGTCTCTATTACGAGGTTCCGCTAATTGTAATCCCACAAAGCGCGGATCAGCCTTTTGTTGCTCAAAGAGTTGCTAATATTGGAGCAGGTATCAATTTAAGTATGCACAGTCTGAACGCTGACCAACTTAGTGAAACTGCGGACCAAGTATTACACAATCCATCTTTCCTAGAGGCTGTTGGCAACATTAGTGAATCCTTTCAAAAATCGGGCGGGTATCACCAAGCTGTTGATGCGATTTTTGAATTTAAAAGTAAATATGATATCTAAATATTTTTAACATAAAAAAGCCGCTGGTTCCCCAGCGGCTCTTACACATACTTCCGATGCACCATCTTCCCGTCATATGAAAACACAACATTCTTATTCTCCACCACCGACTCCATATGTACCGTTCTTCCCCATAACTGATAAATATATGGTAATACTTTCTCTAAATATTTTAAATCTAATTCAATTCTTCATAGATTTGTCATCAACCTTTTCGCTGGTCAATTTCAAAAACGCGTTTTATTTTCGTATAAAAATTAAGTACCCTTTCACCATTACATTCAATCACACTACCAATTGAGTTTATGCATATTTTCTTCGGATCTTGCCAACCACCAACAACAGCAAGGGAATCCCTAACTCATAGACGGGAAATGCAATTGGAATCACGAAAAACATGTAATAATAATAGGTAAATATGTGGATATTTTTAATCGACACAGCCATGATAAACGAAATAGGAGCAAGAAACCAAGCTACTTTTCGCCAATCCTTAAGGTGAAACATTTGTGCTGTTCCATAACATGCGAGAAACATATATAACGCCAGTTTAACAAATATACTAAAAAACCAAATAATAACAATCAAAATATCCACATTTTGAATGAATTCCATGACGGATATGAACCGACTCAAATCGTAAACTGGATACAAAAACCTTGAAGGCAAATTCGGACCGAATGTTAAAATCACCGCTAATGTTCCAATCGTTATCATGAAAACGGCCAGTCCTACTCCCCACATCGCCCGTGATGACGCTTGGTCTGGTTTGTCCATAAAGAAGACGAGCATTGTCATCATGGCAGACTCTCCAAAAAAAGCGGCTACAGGGGTATAGGAACCTTTAAGGATTGAAAGCCATCCCGAATCTTGATAAATGGGTAGCATATTATGCCAATTCATATTGCCAAGATTCAAAATGATTACAAACGTTATCATTAAAAGCACCATGGGCCCAACGATTTCACTTAAGCGTCCAATTCCTTCCACCCCACCCTGGTAAATGATAAAAATAACCAGTAACATGGCAGTAAAGACAATGACCCACAAAGGTGTTTTATGAAACAAGGCGGTAATAATGAAATCACCAAATTCACGGACGGTTATCCCATTAATCCAGTACCATGGAAGTAAATAGGGAATCACCATCAGCTTTCCTAACCATTTACCGAGAATGGTTTGACTAAATTCAATCAAAGTTTGATTCGGGTAAAGTGAGCCGAGTTTGGTTGCTAGAAAAGTAATAGCAAGCCCTGCAAGCCCTGCAATCACTATCGAGATCCATGCATCTTGTTTGGCAGTACGGACCGTCGACGGGATGATCAGAAGAAGTGTTTGCCCCACTTCTAATGTGAACATCATCCAAAAGATTTGCGTGCCAGAGATTTTCATTGAATTTCTCACAATCCATATACCTCCTTATTTTTTTATTTCATTTTTCTTTAACTGCAACGATGGTCCGGTCAGACCTACTCGCCGAATGGTCAGATTTGCATGGACAGAGACCTGTACTTTCCGAAACTGTTTGTCCCAATTCTTCTTTAGTCCTTTCCATTGGGATGGATATTTTTGATGAATGGCTTCTCCCAAGCCAAAGATATCGGTTCCGTATTGTTTTTGAACCTTTTTGATGGTTTGGAGAGCTTGTTTTTCGGCCTTTTTTTCCAATACATGTTCTAAAAGAGCAAGATTTTTAGGCTGCGTAAGATCTAAATTCGTATTATTCTCCTGAATGGTTCCTTCACCAGAAAGAACAATGTCACACTTGATGGTGTTCCCTCGAATAGTGGGTATGATTTTTCTGCCAATTTTCGTCATATATAAACTGGCACTACCATTTCCTTGGGGGACAGTTGCCGTAATATTCTGTTTACTTAAACGATTAATCAGCCAAAGAGTGGTTAACCATTTCTGTATATTTAAATATCCTACCAATTTAAGGTCTTTGTTAAATATAGCACCACCTACAATTTGAAATCCTTTGAAACCGGTTTTATCTTGTTTTTTAGAAATATGGATCAGTTTAATAACGGGCAAGATTGGGGTGATTCCGTCACTCGTACCGGCAATAAGAAAATTTAATAAAGACGTATCTCCCAATTTCTCTATTTGCATATGTTCTTTAAGTGCCCCAAGTGCCGGGATAGCTTCTAAAGGTTTGGATGCTTCCAGAAACTGTTCTGCAGTACTCCCCTTTACTACTAGTGCATCTGCTCGTAATCGAATATCAGGATCGCGGCTATAGACATCTAAAACAGAAGCGAGACCGTGTCTAGCCAATTGTTCACCAATCAATATTACACGCTGGTGCCCTCGAAAGACTTCTCTTGACAATTTTGTTTGCATCATTTGTCCAGCTTCAATTGTGTCTCTTCCAGTTCCCGATTCTATAAAAACCGATTTTCCTGCAGCACTTCTTCCACTCTGTCCCATTCCCATTTTTGAAGGGATGATAAATTGAGCGCTAACTTTAACCTTGTTATTCTTCGCTTGATCAAGTCCCCAGCCCAATTCTATTGCCAGGTCATTTAATTCCGTACGATCCCAACAGCCCGTCAAGAAAAATAAAGAAATGACCAGTATCGTACAAAGTGTCTTGTGCAGGGTCATTCTGTCTCCCCTCCTCGTTTCGAACCTGGTTGTTGTCCATCTGGGAAACGCATTTTCTCCTCTCCAGATACCAATTTTGGGCGGTGGGTCATGTTCCACCGAGGCGTTCGGATCAAAACATCCTTCAAATCACGAGGAATCTGAGGAGCAACCGGGCTTAGATAAGGAATACCAAAAGAACGAATGTTAGTTAGATGGATCATAATCGCAATGGTGCTTATAGCAACACCATACAGCCCAAGCATCCCCGCCAATAGTAGCATCGGGAAGCGCAGCATCCGATAAGCTGTTCCCAAGTTGTAGCGTGGAAAAGCAAACGACGCAATACCGGTTGTAGCTACAACGATGACTAAGGGTGCCGAGATAATGCCTGCTTGTACGGCAGCTTGTCCGATGACAAGTGCTCCCACGATACTGACTGCTGATCCAATGGGTTTTGGCAACCGAACACCCGCTTCCCTCAAACCCTCAAACAAAAATTCCATCATCAGCGCTTCTACGACAGCCGGGAATGGAATGCCTTCTCGCGCCGCTGCAATACTAATAAGCAAATTTGTCGGGATCAATTTCGGGTGAAAGGTTGTAATAGCAACATAAAGAGAAGGAAGAAATAATGACATATTGATTAATACAAAACGAATCCATCGAATAAAGGTTGTGTAGATGGAGCGTTCATAATAGTCCTCCGCTGCTTGCAGACCTGTCCAGAATGTCATTGGAACAATCAGAACGAAAGGTGTATTATCCACTAAAATGGCGACTTTCCCTTCTAATAGGCTTGCACACACTGCATCTGGCCGTTCGGTATTCTGAATTTGCGGAAAGGGAGAAAAAGGTTGATCCTCGATAAACTCTTCAATGAAGGCTGACTCCAACACCCCATCAATTTGAATTCGCTGAACCCTTTGTCGAACTTCCTCCAAAACCGAATCTGGAGCAATCCCCTCAATGTAGGCAATCACCACATCTGTCTGTGATAATTCTCCAATCGAAAAGGGTTCCATTTTTAGCCTTGGGCTCCGAATTCTTCGGCGAAGAAGGCTTGTATTGACTCTTAGCGTTTCCGTAAATCCGTCCCGAGGGCCACGAACAGAGATTTCGGCAGCAGGCTCTTCAATACTACGCTTTTCAAACCCTTTTAAATCAGCAACTATGGCTTGATTCTCCCCATCTGTTAGAACGACGATATTAGCTTTCATTACTCCCTCTATAACCTCACGAACCTTTGAAACCGTCTTTACTTGGGATACAGCAATAAGCCGATCTTGAATGATTTCCCCTATTGAGTCCACACTCTTTAATCCATTAGGCATACCTTCGTACATCATTGGTTTCAAAACAACCTGGTCTACTACTTTTGTATCCGCTAATCCATCTATATAAACAAGGAGAATTTTGGTTTGACTATTTACGAAAATTGGACGAAAAAAAATATCGGAACAATTTTCAAAAACTTGTTTCAAAACCTTTTCATTCACAGATATATCCTGTTCTAGTTCACAATCTTGAACATTTGGTAGCAGTATGTTGGTACTCTCAAGTGCCTGAATATCTTTCTTTAATCGCTTTATCTTACGAAGTTTTTTCATCATACTACCCCATTTAACATATGGTTTATGTTTTTTATAAAAAGTAGATTTTTTATACTTTGACCTTAGCGTTAATGATTCCTTGATGGAAAGGTTTTACAAATATTTCCATAAAATAAATTTTGAATAAATAATAATTTTTGGAAGGTAAAATCATTTGTCTGAAAAATTCCAACAGGAAAATACAACCTCGACATCCTTCTTAAAATCTCCCTCCACAGGAAAATTATTCAATTATTTCTGTAAGTTAGTTAATCTAAAATGGGGCGATCCATAACGTAACTTTCGAATAATGCTTGATCAAATTGATACGAATAACCTTTGATAAACGAGCAAAAAAGAAAGAGCATGTTTTGAAGAAAGATTGATCAAAACACGCTCTTAATTTATTTAATTGAATCATTCTTTTATAAAAAAGTATGACCATTTCTGTGATCCTTCTTCCATCTTTTTTCTTCATAACAGCTTTTCATGCTACACATACTTCCGATGCACCATCTTCCCATCATAAGAAAACACAACATTCTTATTCTCCACAATCGACTCCATATGCACCGTTCTTCCCCATAACTGATAAATGTATGGCAATACTTTCTCTAAATATTTCAGGTCCAGTTCAATTCCTTCATAACAATGCTTAATGTACAATTCTCCGTTCTTTAGATGGTCTCCATCTTCAACAACTAAATACGGAAATCCACCATTTGTTCTCATATTGACTAACTGGTCCCGAACATTTTCCCAATCTTTATCGACGACTTTATAATCCTTCCCTTGCCGCTGGAATAAGTACATATCTTCCCGCATAACAAGTTCTTTGTTTAAGTAATTTCGCAGGAATGATACGTCCCATTCAATTTCGCGTACTTCAAAGATTTTCTCTCTTCCTGAGTTTGGTTTTGCGCCTCGGCGTATCATTTCTTCTGTCGGATTATCGTAACGTTCTTCAATATCCTCGAAAATTTTGATGCCGAGATAGTACGGGTTAATACTTGTTTTGGACGGCTGTACAACCCCTGCGTTTAGCTTTGCAAATTCTATTGCTTCATCTGAGCTTAAGTCCATTTCGCGAAGGATGCGTTGATGCCAATACGAAGCCCAGCCTTCGTTCATGATTTTCGTTTCAAGCTGCGGCCAGAAATACAGCATTTCCTCACGCATCATCGTTAAAATATCACGCTGCCACTCTTCTAATTCGCGGCTATATTCTTCAATAAAAAGGAGTAAATCTTTTTCTGGCTGCGGAGGAATTTTTCTTTTCTTCCGCACATTAGGTAACTCTCGTTTCTTATTTCGATCCTCTAAATTCCATAAATCATCGTACGGTGTGGCAGCCCTCTTTACTTCTTCCTCTTCTTGATCATCCGCACTCCATGCAAGCTTTGGTCTCATAAGGGAAGGATCAATATGCTCTTGAATGGCTAGCACAGCATCTAAAAAAGTTTCTACTTCTTTTTTTCCGTATTTATGTTCATAATTTTTAACTCGCTCTGCAGTTGCCGCCATACTTTCAACCATATCGCGTTTCGTATTAGAAAAACGAATATTGTTTTTAAAGAAATCACAATGCGCTAATACATGAGCGACAATAAGTTTATTTTGAATCAATGAATTTGTATCGAGCAAAAAGGCATAACATGGATCAGAGTTAATAACGAGCTCATATATTTTACTAAGTCCTAAATCATAGTGCAGTTTCATCTTATAAAATTGCTTCCCAAAACTCCAATGTGAAAAACGCGTTGGCATACCATATGCACCAAATGTATAAATTATATCGGCTGGACAAATTTCATAACGCATCGGATAAAAATCTAACCCAAATCCTGTCGCAATTTCCGTAATTTCTGCAATTGCATATTGTAATGCTTTGTCCTCACTACTTCTCATCTCTGTCCCCTCCTTACACATTCCCTTATAAAAGTGTATGAAGGGAAACAAGCTTTCATGAAAATTAAAGAAATTCCCTCCATTTATTTTGGTTACAATTACCTTACAAAACATGTAAACTTTTCTTTAGAGAACATTCATACAAAGGGGAGAATCTTATGAATACAATCATAAAAGTTATGACACTTCAGGCATGGGAAAATGCAAAAGAAAAAGGAATAATTACCGAACCTTCCTTACAGGAAGAGGGATTCATTCACTGCTCATTTCTTAATCAATCATTACAAGTTGCTCATAAACATTTTGCAGCAGAATCGTCTATTGTATTTTTAACAATTGATCCAGAGCGTGTACAAGCAGAAATTAAGTACGAATTAGCTGCAAACGGGGAGCATTATCCACATATTTATGGTGTTATACATACGAGTGCGATTATAAACATTCATACGTTGAATCAGCATGAAGATAGAACTTTTACACTTCCAGCAGAACTTATATAACAAAGAAGGATGCTTACAATTTAATAAGCATCCTTCTTTCATTATCCTTCAATAATCTCTAATTTCTCCGTAATTGGTGTACGCTCTTTGCCGTCTGGAGCTTTATCAAAATACCCAACATGTAAAATACCAACGATTTGTTGTCCTTTCGTTACACCAATTGCTTTCATGAAAGCAGGATTGTAAATAAGCCCGCCAGTTTTCCAAACAACACCTAATTGACGTTCCCAAGCTAGGAGCTGAAAGTTTTGCATAAATGCACATACAGCGGCATAATCTTCATCACGCTGCGCTTGGCGTGGATCTTCATCCATATAAACAACAATTTGAGCTGGTGTACTCATAAAACGTTCCATTAACATGTTTCCGCGTTTTTCCCTTTCTTCTGGTGAAAAAGAGTTTAAAACAGCGTCTACAAACTTTTTACGACCGTCCCCCATAAATAATTTACATTTCCACGGCTCGCGGTGCTGATGATTCGGTGCCCATGTTGCATAATTTAATAGTTCAATTAATAACCCTTTTTCCACTACTTTATTTGTAAAGGTGCGAATAGATCTTCTTTCTTTAATAACACTTGCAATAGAAGTATAAGTTGTCATATATTCCTCTCCCTCATCATTTTATATCTATATGTATACGTCAATAATTGATAAAGATTATCAATTTCAATTATAAACTAGTTTCCTCATATAAATCAATATTTAATACTGAGAAACATAATATGGACCGTTACATCAAAATAAGGTGAAACTTTAATCAGTGGGGGGGCTTCATCCCCACTGGTTATTAGTTGAACCAATCGGGCTTTTACGGGCAATTTATCTCCCACCTAACTTCTTTGCTTTCACTGAATTTTGAGGTGGGATTATTACTGCCCGTTAATGCGGGATAAAAAATCGCCTTACCTTATATAGTAAGACGATTTTTCATCGCGGAAAACATATGATAAACGTTGTTCCTTTACCTTGTTCACTTTTTACTTCAATTGTTCCATTGTGCAATTTCACAAGTTCTTTTACAATCGATAATCCTAATCCAAATTCGCCATAACTATTTGTCCTAGAGGTATCAGCTTTATAAAAACGTGACCACATTGCAGATACCTCTTCTCGGTCCATCCCAATACCAGTATCTTCAATTTCAATAATTGTCATTTGCCTTTCTTCTTTTCCCCGCAACATAATTGTTCCATTCTCGGTAAATTGCAGACTATTTTTTGTGATATTCAGCAAGATTTGCAATAGCCGGTCATAGTCAGCATAAACAACTAAACTAGCGGGAACATCAATTCCAATTGTATTTTCCTTTTCCTCTGCTTGCAGTTCCAATTGTTCACTAATTACTTCAAAGACTTCCTTTACTTCAATCTCTTCTTTTTGAAGTGCGATTTCATTAGAAAGAATCTTTTCGTAGTCTAATGTTTCATTAACGAGGCGAATGAGTCGTTTCGTTTCTTGTTCCATCATCTCAAAGCAGCGCTGCTTTTTCCCCTCCGGAATGAGGTCATTTTTCATTCCTTCTACTAAACCATTGATTGTCGTAAGCGGTGTTTTTAATTCATGTGAAACGTCAGCAATAAATTGCCGCTTTCGCTTTTCTAAACGATTGATTTCTGTCTGTGCTTTATGAAGCTGTTGTGCCATATTGTTAAAATCATCTCCAAGCAAGCCAATTTCATCGTATTGGCTAATAGGAATATGCACATCATACTGACCTTTTGCAATCATTGCGGTTGCCTGGCGAAGACGCTGCACCCGCCTTACTAAAGAGCGTGAGAAAAAAATACTGACCACTAGCACAATTAGAAACGTAACCCCTGCTGCAATTAATAAATAACGATTTAATTCCGTAATAATTTCAAGTGTGCTGTGAATTGGAGCCGTTAACATCACACCGCCTTGCAGTTCACCATCTCTCATATATGGAATGGCAACAATTGATACAGGTTGTTCAAATCTTTTCACGTCTCGTTTTATTTTCAATGTTTCACCATGCTGAATTTTCTTCCATTCTTCTTCGCTTAATAATGAGGTTTTCTTTACCCGAACTGGTGATTGTGTAATTTCTCCCTTTTCATTAAAGATAAAAAATTTCGTGTCACGTGCATGCAATAGACTAGAGAAATGCTTCAATTTCACAATATGAATATTCATGTCCTTTTTCTCAAGCTCATCAATAATTTTAGTTCCATAAGAAGTAAGCTCTTCCACTTTTGTCTCATAAGCAAGATTTTCAGCTAAACTTAAAAACAGGACACTTAATAGAATAAATGCAACAAGTAAAATAAAAATGTAACTGAACAATAGCTTATAAAAATATTTAATCCTTTTCACAGCCAGCTACCACTTCATCAAATTTATAACCAACGCCCCAAACCGTATGAATCCATATATGTGAGTCCGTGCGAATTTTTTTACGAAGCCGTTTAATATGTACATCCACTGTTCGTTCGTCCCCGTAAAATTGATATCCCCAAATGCGTTCTAAGAGCTGTTCCCTTCGAAATACTTGGCGCGGGTGCTTCGTGAAAAAAACGAGCAACTCAAACTCTTTTGGCGTTAAATTTTCCACTTTTTCACCGTCTAAAAATACTTCTCTTGTTTCTTCATTAATATGAAAATGATTAATTTCGTTTTTCACCTGTTTTTTTGATAAACGGCGTACAACCGCCTTCATCCTTGCGATTAACGTAAGCGGGCTAAACGGCTTCGTAACATAATCATCTGCCCCAATTTCTAATCCTAGTACTTGATCGGCTTCACTATCTTTTGCGGTTAACATGATAATAGGAACATCACTGCTTTCTCGTATTTTTTGACATAGTTTTATACCATCCATGCCTGGAATCATCCAATCTACAATAAGCAAATCCCAATCTTTCTTTTGAAACAATGAATATGCTTCTAAACCATCTGCGACAAATGTTGCTTGAAAGTCTTCTTTCATAAAAAACATTTCAAGCATTGAACACACGCTCTCGTTATCCTCTACAATTAACACATGCATCGCAGCATCTTCTCCATTCATTGAAATCTTTTTCTCCATTTTAAAACTCTTATCATATGGAAACAACTTTCTATTTCTCTTTTCTATCTTACAAATAAAAACATAATTTGTTCATAGTTTTGTCATACTTTTTGGATAAGCTATATAATGCAAGCAGTTTACTACTTATAGGAGTGATAAAACATGAAGAAAAAGTTAGTAACAGGAATGTTAGCGTTATCATTATTATGCGGAGCAACATCGCTAACGGCATACGCTTCTACCGATAGCTCGCAATCAGAAACAAAACAAGAAACGAAACAAGTAGCGCAACACCACAAATTCATTTCTGAAGAACAATACAAATCATTAATAGAAAAAGGATATAAAAAACATGAGATTTGGAAAGCGGCACGCATCGCAAAGTTAAGTGGAAAAGATATTAATGCTGTATTAGAGTACTATAAGCAAAAGCATACATGGAAAGAAACTGCGCAGCACTTTGGCGTTGATCCAAAGAAACTTCATAAATTTCATAAACATCATATGAGTAAAGAAATGGAAGGAAAACTGTTACAAAAAGTAGCAGCGATGCAAAAATCTACTCCAGATCAAGTGAAACAAACAATGCGCGACTATGAAGTATCTTTATTCCACCTTGCTGTACTGAACATTATTTCACAAAAAAGCGGTACATCATTAAATGATGTATTAAAAATGAAAAAAGACGGTATGAATGTAAAACAAATTGCTGAAAAATTAAATGTAAAAAAAGAAGATATTAAAGCAGAAATGAAAAAATTAAAAGCATCACTGAAAATGGAAAAAGCACAATAAGTATAAATAAGGAAGAAGCAACTACATGCTTCTTCCTTATTTTTATGTTTCTTTTCCTCCACTATCATTATGGAAAAACACGGAATATCCCAACCTATTTTTCACATATTTCTCCGTATAATTCTACATTTATTTCTAAAAACTAACAGAGGTATTTTCTAAACCGGAAAGAGGTGAACCCTATGTTTCGTTTACCATTCGGAAAAAAAGAGGAAAAACAACAAAAGAATAACAAAAATAATTGTTCCATACCAGAATTTATTGAAAAGATGAAACAATCTATGGATTTTCTGCATTTCAACATAACGGACAATGGGAGTTTACGTATATTTTATATCAAATCCGTATCAGAAGAACTTGTACTAAAACGTTTTATTCTTTCTCCTATAAAAGAACAGCTAGCAAACATTGAAAAAATAGAAGATTTATCTAATATTGTTCCGATTGAAGAAATTATCTTATCTCCTTCTATAGAGGAGATTCGCGAAAAATTATTAGGTGGATTTATATTAATACAGCTTCGAAATGTCTCACAAGAGGATGATTATGCTCTAATTCGTGCCGAAAGTACAGTTCCAGGCAGCCGTATATATAATGATACTGAAAATGAATATAGTGTTGTTGGACCGAAAGTTGGATTTGTAGAAAGCCTTGATGTTAACCTGCATTTATTACGCCGAAACATTGTAACAGAAAATCTAATCTTTAAAGAAGTTACTGTTGGGTCCCTATCAAAAACACAGCTCGTCGTTGGTTACCTCGAAGGAATTACAAATGAACAACATGTCAACACTGTAATGCAACGGTTACAAGATATTGATTTTGATATTCCATTTGACGCAACAATGATTGAACAACTCATTAGCGATAATAGTAATTCAATCTTTCCGCTTCTGCTATCTACAGAACGCTTAGATCGCGCTATGTATGCATTGATATCTGGGCAAGTAATCATTGTAACAAATGGTTCTCCTTATGTTTTGGCTGGCCCAACAACTTTACTTGACTTCTTTGTTTCACCAGAAGATTATTATTTGCCGTGGATTATTGGATCATTTTTTCGTTTTATTCGATTTTTCGGAGCTTTATTCTCTATTTTTTCTTCAGCGATTTATACAGCTGTTTTAACATATCATTATCAAATGATTCCAACAGATTTAGTCGGCCCTATTGTTTTCTCTAGAGCAAATGTCCCTTTTCCACCTGTATTAGAAGTTCTTTTTTTAGAAATTACGATTGAATTATTACGAGAAGCGGGCGCACGCTTACCGACAAAGGTTGGACAAACGCTTGGTATTGTCGGTGGCATTGTCATCGGGCAAGCAACAGTGCAGGCTGCTTTGACAAGTACAATTTTACTCATTGCTGTTTCTCTATCAGCACTCGCTGCTTTTACAACCCCGACAATTAAAATGACTAGCACGATTCGTATCCTACGATTTCCACTTATTATACTAGCTGGTATGATGGGTGGTCTCGGTTTAATAATTGGTTTTACTCTTATTTTGGCTCACTTAATTCATTTAAAATCACTTGGTTCATCTTACTTATTACCACTTTATCCATTTAGAAGTATTGATTCATCGGAAGCATTTGTCCGCTATCCGTTCAGTATGGCAGCAAAGCGCCCTTCTTCCCTACGCCCAAAATCAAACTGGCGCTTTAATCCGAAGAAAGCAAAAACAAAACAGAATGGTGACAAAACATGAGAAACTTTTTCTTTCCATTCCTTATATGCTTACTATTTTTTCTTTCTAGTTGTGCACAATCACAAGTTGTAGATGAAATGCGAATTGTTCATACTGTTGGATTTGATTTAACTAAAGACAACAAAATTAAAGGAACTATTCTATACCCTGTTTACAATCTTGGGAAAAATAAACCCCCAAAAATATTATCATCAATCGGACGCTCAGGGGAAGTAGTGGCAGCTAATTTAGCTACCAAATCTCCTCACAAGCTAGTAGTAGGTCAAACACGAATGATTGCATTTGGATCAAGTTTAGCTAAACAGGGAATTTCAAATATAATTGGAAATTTGCAACGCGATCCGAATATTGGACGAGATGTACAAATTGCAATTGTAGATGGCACAGCAGAACAATTACTAAACCATACAATTAAAAATGGATCTCTATATTTATCAGAACTAATTGACCAAAATGTTGCAAACGAAAGTATACCGACAACAAACTTACACGTTTTTCTATATAATTATTTCTCATTTGGATGTGATCCTTTTCTTCCCTATATCCGAATAGACGGTGAAGATTCTGCTTCTCTTCAAGGCCTTGTATTTTTAAAAAAAGATAAAATTATGATGTATGCGAATAATGAAGACTCATTTTTAATCAAATTAATCATGAATCCAATGAAAAATGGCCGATACGAAATGAATATACAAAGAGGAAAAAATAAAGGTGTTGCTGTCATTCACAGCTTATCGGGAAACAGCACCTATCATATTACAGATAACAATTCTTCACCTAAAGTAGAAATTAAAGTGAAACTAAATGGTTTAATTAAAGATTTCCCTAGCTGGATGAATTTACAAAACCCTAAAAATATTTCTTATATTGAAGCACAATTGCAAGAAAATATTGAGAAGCATGTAACAGCACTCATTCGTCAATTTCAAAATAAAAACATAGATCCACTTGGAGTTCGTGATCAAATTAGAAGTCACTCTAGAAAGTGGAATATGGAGCAACTTTCAAACATGTATCCATCTATGGATGTTTCTGTAAAAGCAAAAGTCAACATTGTACAATCTGGAATTGGAGAATAAGGAGGAGAAAAAAATGAATCTACATAGCAAAGAATTTACGGTTTCTCCTTATTTTACGTTTTTTTTAATTCACTCTCTTCAAATAGGAGTAGGGATTTTAGGCTTTCAGCGTATTCTTATTAAACATGCTGGCTATGATGCTTGGATTTCCATTATTATCATGGGAATCATTACGCATTTCGTTTTATTTTGTATGCTTCAAATGCTTGAAAAAGATAATGATTTAATTAACATTCATACTACATGCTTCGGAAAATGGCTAGGTAAAGTCTTTACAATATTCTTTATGATATATTACGGACTATCTTGTCTTACCATTTTCCGGACATATATTGAAGTTGTTCAAGTATGGGTATTCCCAACTATTAAATTATGGCAAGTGGGACTTATTATTTTATGCGTTGTGTACTACATTTTAAGCGGAGGATTTCGCTCTATAACAGGTATGTGCTTTTTAGGCGTTATCTTGCCTCTTTTAATACTTTCCTTTTTCGTTTTCCCACTTAAATACGCTCATTTCCGCAATATTTTACCTGTTTTTACTCACTCTTTTTCCGATATTATGTTATCGACAAAGCAGGCTTCGTTAGAATTTCTAGGATTTGAAGCATTACTCATGTTTTATCCACTTATTGAAAAAGGGAAAGGCGTAAAGCGGTGGGCACATTTTAGCATTTTTTTTACAACCTTTCTATATGTGCTTGTAGCCTTGCTATCATTTGTTTACTTCAGTGAGGGTCTGCTGCAGCATACAGTATGGGGGACATTAACAATGTTTAAAATCATTAAAATCCCTTTTATTCAACGATTTGAATACGTGGTTATCTTCCTTTGGTTTCTCATCATTTTACCAAATCTTTGCTTAACAACATGGGCTTCTTGCCAAGCTGTACATCGTTCTTTTCAGCTGCCATTTAAGGTTGCTTTTCCAATATTTATTGGAATCATTTATATTAGTTCCTTATTTTTTATGAACCGTGAATCCATCAACACATTAAATACGTATACTTCTAAAATTGGATTGTATTTAATATATGTTTATATACCTGTCCTTTTTGTTTGGCACTACTTTTGTTATCGGTTGAAAAATAACACTTCCTCATAGGAAACAACTGGGAAGTTTGTTACAATTTTAGTAAAATTAAAATAAAGGAGAAATGTTGATGAGAAAGCCGCTTTTATTATGCAGCATGACAGGAATGCTTGCCTTTACAATGATTGGCTGCACGAATACTGAAGATAAACAGTCAGCAAAAGAAACAAGTTCTTCCACTTCATCACATGAACATAAACAACCAGCAAAAGAAACAAGTTCCTCCACTTCACCACATGAACATCACCAAGAACAAAGGGATATCGCCGAAACAACAAAAGGAATCGATACGCTCCCTTCTTTCTTATCTGGACATGATGCACAAATAAGCCAAGTTTATGCCGTAGCAGCAAAACATGCTGAATTACTTCAATGGATTCCATGCTACTGCGGATGCGGTGACAGCGTCGGGCATAAAAGCAATAAAAACTGTTTCATTCGTGAAATCAAAAAAAATGGTCAAGTTGTTTGGGATTCTCATGCAACAACTTGTGTAAACTGCCTAGAGATTGCTCTAGAATCAGCAAGATTACAAGACAAAGGAAAATCACCGCTTGAAATTCGAAAATACATCGATAATAAGTATAAGGAAGGATATGCGAAACCAACGCCTACTCCAATGCCAAAAGAATAAAGTGAGACTTCCATCAGTCCACGAATAGCAGAATAAAAACGAGGGAGATAATCCCTCATTTTTTATCCCGCATTAACGGGCAGTAAGACCCCCTCCTCAAGATGCAGAGAGAAACGAGGAAGATAGGCGGGGGATGACTGCCCGTAAAAGCCCGATTGGTTCAACTAACCATCAGTGGGGGATGAAGCGCTCCCCACTGACGGAAGTTTCACTTTATGCGAAATCACTCTCTTTTTCGTAAGAATACCATCTCCGAAGCGAAGTTCCAACTGTATCGTCTGCATCTTTTATACGAAATGTCATGTTTTTCGCACCCGATTTCACACATATTTTCACATTACATAACGCTGATGGTTCTTGAAGTAATGTTTTGGAAACCGTTAACGCCTGTATATGACTTTTTTTTGTATACACCGTTATTCTTCCAATTCGGCGATATATGACAGTAAGTTGCTCTCCCGTAATACACCAACGCGCATCATAGTATCTGCGATAACCTAAGACTGCGCCAACAATAAGAAAAATAGGTGCTGCATATTTTACCATTGCAGTTTGAGGTAGTGTAATCGCTATGAATAAAAGAACAGGCACAATAACTCTTATCATATAGCGCTCAAATGATCGCTTTGGTAAATGTTGAAACGAAGATGGAGCTCGATAATCAGGAAAATAACGCTGCAATAAATATGGAATATGGCTTCGCTTTACGAGCGGAAAACAGACAAGGCGAAAACCTGCGTATTCTTCTTCTTTCGAACTTGCACTCACAAAACGAATTGTAGCATAACCAAGCCATTGCCGAATTATATTTTCCTCTACTTTAATTGCTTGAATACGATTAAGCGGAACGATAAGTTTTTTCTTCTCAAATAATCCCCTCGTAATAACAAGGTCATCCTTTTGTTTCACAACTGTAAATCCATGATATTTTTGATATACAAGCAACGTACCGAGTAACCATCCCGCTGCAAGAACAGCAATTGCAACCTCTCCGTAAAAAGAAGGTGTTTGTGACTGAAAATTTTCTAACTTAAAATGAATCGAAACGTACTCATCTATCTCTGTATAAATACCAAGCAGCACCGAAAATACAAAGCCAATACTGCCTGATGTAGCCGCATATAGAAACGTCTTTTTATTCGATAATGTGAATACTGGCAGCACAGCAATATCCTCTTGTTTCCTTCTCTTTCTTTCAGAAAGCTGCTCTTGAATATGACTCGCTTCTTCTTTTGTAATGATTTGTAATACTACTTCTGCTCCTTCCCTACTTCCCGCCGTATCAATTTGCAGTTCCGTTAACCCAAACAAACGATGAATTATATTTTGTGATTCATGAATTGCCTGAATTCGTTCTTTCGGAATGTACTTTCGTTTTTGATTTAACCATCCTTTCTCAAGAATTACTTGTTCTTCAGTAATCGTATATGTAAATCGATACCAACGCATCCAAGCAATACAGAT
This sequence comes from Bacillus sp. S2(2024), assembly GCF_050474045.1. Lineage (NCBI taxonomy): Bacteria > Bacillati > Bacillota > Bacilli > Caryophanales > Bacillaceae > Bacillus > Bacillus sp. S2(2024). The sequence continues at coordinate 348,223 of NZ_JBFLUS010000003.1, read as the reverse complement.
AAGAATAAACAAAGGCACAAAGCTAAAAATAATCGTATTTATCAAAATAGAAAACGGTAAGCTATTGCGAAACTTAAATAAGAAAATAAGATAAAGGGGAAATAATGCCGATGCATGTTTCACAACTGACAATAGGATTGACAACGAATGAATTCTATTTCTTCTATACATCGGCAACCGCCACCTGCGCTAAAGTAGAAAGTTGCTCCCGTAAATATTCTGCATCTTCATATGCAATCGCTGGAATTGTATGAGTTGCCGCTGCTGTCGTAATATCCACTGATGCTAATTGGTAATAACGTAAAAATGGGCCTTGCCTTACATCTACATGTTGCACACGAATCATAGGAATTAATGTTTTCTCTGTAATAAATACCCCTCGCTGTAAGTCAATCTCCTGCCCGCGTATCATATAGCGCCACCTCTTCCATCTAAGCTTTGGATATATACCAATTGTAAAGATAGCATGTCCACCAAAAAAACAAAGAAATAAGAGTTGTAAGTTTGTCATACTTCGAAATGCGTCAAGCCAATATACCGCTCCGCCATAAGCAATCCAAACAATAATATTGATTGAAAGTGCCGTTAATCTCCATACTTGAATCGCTCGTTCATCAACCGACTTTAGTAACCTTTGACTCATTGACTCACCCTCTCCGTCTCTTTATTTTCTTAATATTCTTACTATTTATTATAAACATATTTCCTTTTCTTTCCCATAACATTCTGTTAACAAATTCTTTCAAGTGTATTTCTTCTTTTCCGTCACACACTATATATAACTCCTCACTAAGGAGGTACACCATGCAAACATACACCGACTACGATAAAGCTCTCTATTACACGTATTGCTGTAACTGGGAGAAGCTGCTTGTACTTATGGTACAAACAGAAGATGAGCTGTTTTCGAAACGAATTGAACACTTTCTACATGCTTATCAATACGGTAAAGATTTATCAGAAGTTGACCAAAAACTTCAACTTTTGTTTCAATATATTGATCATGCAACGCAAAAAACATATACAGAACAAGCGGAACAAGTAGAGCAAGTTCATATGTAAATAAAGTGAAACTTCCATCAGTAATTGACTTTCTAATAACAACCATTAAACCAATCAGGCTTTTACTACCATAAAACGCTATCCCTATGCAACGGGATAGCGTTTTTGTATATTTTTCCAAATCATTGTTCATAATACATAATGAATATTACGTAGACGGACGTGATCATGTGAAAAAACATATGTGCTTATTTTTACTTATTGCATTATTTATGATTGGCTGCCAAAAATCATCCAAACAAAATAATCCGGAACACTTCCAACCATTTCATGGAGCTAAAAACAAGCAAGGACCATTTAACGTACTACTTATCGGAAATGATTCTCGCGGAGAAAAACAAGCTAGAGCTGATACAATTATGATTGCACAATACAATAAAAAAGAAAAAAACGTAAAACTCGCTTCTATTATGCGTGATAGCTACGTAGAAATTCCTACCTATGATAAAAAATATAATAAAATTAATGCCGCCTACTATTATGGAGGTCCTGAATTATTACGAAAAACCATTCAACATAACTTCGGAATCGATGTATCACATTACATTACAATTGACTTTGCGGCATTCGAAAAAATTGTAGATACCGTCGCTCCAGAAGGAATTACCGTAAATGTAACGCAAACAATCATCGATGATATGGGATTACATTTACAACCTGGACCCCAACGATTACATGGAAAAGAATTACTAAAATATGCACGTTTCCGTCATGATGCTGAAAGTGACTTCGGACGTGTCGGGCGCCAACAAGAAGTACTACAAGCTCTACAAAAAACCTTTACCGAAAAAGTTCAATCCGTAGACGGTGTATTCCAATTACCTACGATCATACAAGACCTTCTCCCTTATATCCATACGAGTATGGATGCTCAAACATTATTTTCACTCGGTAGCAACGTTCTATTGCATCCTATTGAAAAGATGGAAACAATGCGAATTCCAGTGGCAAATGGATATGAACCAAAAACATACGAGCATGCCGGGGCAGTATTACAGCTTCACCCACAAAAAAATAAAGAAGCAATTCAAAAATTTTTTATCGATTCAACGAAAGCTGTTAATCGTTAAAACCAAGTAAAAACAAGGTGTACATCACCTTGTTTTTTTATTTCCAAGTTTTCAGCGCAAAAAACTTTTATTATGTTGAATGTTTTCTCTTTCTTTTCCACTCCTCCTCGTACTATAATTTTGTATGTAACTATTATAAGAGAGGTATAAAGAATGGATCGCGAAAAAAAACAAGAAACTTTGTTATTTACTGCTTGGGGAACTTCGTTTATTGCTACACTCGGAAGCTTATATTTTTCCGAAATTATGAAATTTGAACCATGTACATTATGTTGGTACCAACGTATTTTTATGTATCCATTTGTGTTACTACTTGGCATTGCAGTTGCACGCAAAGATTACCGCATTGCCACATATTCCTTACCAATCGCAAGCATCGGTGCCTGTATATCGCTATATCATTATGCCATTCAAAAGATACCTGCTTTTTCAGAAGCTGGAGCAGTATGTGGACGAGTTCCTTGTACAGGAGAGTATATTAATTGGTTTGGTTTTATCACAATCCCATTTCTAGCACTAACTGCTTTTGTAATTATTTCTATTTGCAGTTTTCTTTTACTAAAAACAAATAAGGAGATGAAATAATGAAAAAAATGTTTCTTTTTGGCGGCATTGTCGTCGTTTTATTAATCGCTATTTTTGCAGTAACAAAAACTGAACAAAAACAAGAGAATGCAACAGACTACTATACAAATAAAATTTCTTTAGAAGATCTCCGAAAAAATGTAACAGAAAAGAAAGATCAAACAATTTACTTCTACCAGACAGACTGTGTACATTGTAAAAAAGTATCGCCAATTGTCATTCCAATGGCAAAAGATATGAACATTGATATGAAAGTTTTCGACTTAGAAAATCAACCAGATGCTGTGTGGGATGAGTTTAAAATTACAGGTACACCAACTATCATTCACTTTAAAGAAGGGAAAGAAGTAAGCCGTATTGAGGGAGAAGAGTCGAAAGACAAGTTCAAAGAATGGTTTACAGCAAACAAGAAGTAACAAGAAAAGGAAACTTCCTTTATACATGAAGTGAGTACAAAAATCTCACACTACTTATATAAGGAGGGGATCCTATGCCAGAAGTACGATGTTCTGTCTCCAACTGCTCATTTTGGGGACAAGGTAACTTTTGTCAAGCAAATGCCATCCTCGTTCAACCTGACTCTCAAGAATCTATACAATCAGCGGACGAGTCATTTACAGATACAATATTATCTGGACAAACAATAGAAAGCTCGGCAACAACGAGTGTAGAAACATGTTGCCATACCTTTCAACCAAGATACTAAAACAACAGCCCACGAGTAGCGGGATAAAAGCGTACGATGAATCGTACGCTTTTATAATAAAATAACCCCCTGTTTCCAAGAAGCATGCATCATTGAAATATATACAATAACAATAAAAACCGTACCAAATAATGTAACCCATCGATATATATCATTTCCACATTCTCTTGCCTCAACAAATGCCCATACAAAACCCACTAATAATAATAAGTCTATATATGGAATGTACATAGAAAAAATAAATGAAACAAACAAATATATAACAAATAAACAAAGTGTAATTAAAAAAATTGCAAACGCAAATTTACTGTCTCCATTTTGCATAGCATATGTCCCCCTCAGCTTTACAATATTATATTCAGAGAGGGATTTTGTTGCGTTAAAAAAAGGATACCCTGTCCCAGCGGTACCCTTTATCCCCGCTATTCGCGGGCAGTAAAACCCCCACTGATGGAAGTTTCACTTCATTCCACTTCATATTTTCGTTTGTATATATCACTCAGTACAGAGTAAGGAATTTGTTCATACCTTACCGTTGTTTCTTTTTCATCCATAATATATAAATTATTCCCTATGTAATACAGTCCTTTTTTTCTTTGCGAATACACAGGATATACTTCATTTGGTAATACTGTTTTAACTGCTGTAAATTGCCCGTTCGGTTCTTGCCAATATATTTTTGTTTGATCTATCGTCCTAATCTTACCAATTTGCTCTTCCTTTACCACTCTTCCATTCCAACTGACAACCCGGTATCCAAATTTATGTGCTGCATATTCAGGAGATGTATGAAAATGAGCAATAATTACCTTCGTTTGTAATGGAACTCGATCATACAGCCATTGAATATCTCGATCATACATACGAATACATCCATTTGACTGACGACTGCCAATCGACCATTCACGATTTGTCCCATGAATCCCATATTCATTTTTATTTAAGCCCATCCACCTAGTGCCGAGTGGATTATTAGGTGCACCGCCCGGAATATTTTTTCTGTGATATGCTTTATTTTTATATTTATTAATAATGCAAAATGTTCCTTCTGGAGTAGGAGTGCTTGTCCTTCCTGTTGTTACAGAAAAAGTTCGCACATAATTTCCATCTTCAAAAAAAGATAGTTGGTTTGTCGCTAGATTTATAAGTAATAAATGATCTGTCTTCTCAGCAGAAACAATTGGTACATATAAAAAAAAGAAAAGAAATAACAATGTAAGTGAACATGCTTTTTTCATCAATGTCACCTCCACATTCTCCTTGAAATCTCACCATAAAATGCTATGTGGTTCATTTAGTTTTTACTATAAATTCAATTCTTATGAATGAGAGTTGACCTTAAAGGTCAGTCTCTTTTTTACGCGCTCTTAAAAATATCGGCGGAAATAGTACATTTATCCCGCTATTCGCGGGCAGTAGCCGCCACCTCAAGATTCCGAAAAAGGCGAAAAGGGTAGGTGGAGGATAACTGCTGGCATACGCCCCCCGATTGATGAGAGCTTTCCACCAGTGGGGATAAAACCTCCCACTGATGGAAGTTTCACTTTATCGGCGCTTCGACACAATATAAAGACCCTCCGACATGCAAATAGTCGGTCCACCAGCTAGTCCAATACCATCTAACCGTTTACAATAACGCCGCCATTAACATGAAGCATTTGTCCAGAAACATAAGTAGAATCATCAGAAGCTAAATACACATATGCTGGCGCTAACTCAGATGGTTGTCCTGGCCGTTTCATTGGTACATTGCTGCCAAATTCCGATACTTTTTTCTTATCAAAACTTGACGGGATTAGGGGTGTCCAAATGGGACCTGGTGCAACTCCGTTAACACGAATACCTTTTGGAACTAGCGATTTTGCCAATGAACGTGTAAAGGAGACAATCGCACCTTTTGTTGCTGAATAATCGATTAACTGCTCATTTCCTTCGTATGCCGTAATGGAAGCAGTATTCACAATTGTATCGCCTTGTTTTAAATGAGCTAGTGCTGCTTTTGTTATATAAAAATACGAGAAGATATTAACTCGAAATGTCTTTTCCAGCTGCTCTGCTGTAATTTGCTCTAAACCTTGCTGCGGATATTGCTGAGCAACATTATTCACAACAATATTTAAACCTCCCAATTGCCTTGCAGCCTCCGCTACAACTTGCTGACAATGCTGTTCATCACTTACATCTCCCGGAAATAAAAAACATTGTACACCTTGCCCTTCTACCCAACGCTTCGTTTCCTCTGCATCTTCATGTTCATCTAAATAAGCAATTGCTATATTCGCGCCTTCTTTTGCAAAAGCAATCGCTACTGCTCGGCCAATTCCGCTGTCTCCTCCTGTAACAAGTGCGTATTTCCCTTGCAACTTCCCGCTCCCTTTATACTTCTCATCTATACATTTTGGGCGTGGATTCATGATTTTCTCAATACCCGGCTGTTTCTCTTGATGCTGCGGGGGCAATGTTTTCTTTGGTTGTTCTTGTTGCGTCATATAGAAAAAACCTCCTTATCATATCTCTTTCTTATGATGTGCCAAATCAAAAAATATACTTATTCTTACAAAAGCGAAATATATACGTAAAAAAGACCTTTAATATTCGAAATTTCTACATAAAATAAAGAGAAATGTAAGTTTTTTTATGTAAACCTCTTGCCAAAAAACAAAATAACGAATATTATATATAACTGTTGTGTAAATTATTCGTAAAAAGAAAGGATGTTTTTATGTTTAACCTTTCAAAACATCAAACTTCTATTAAAACTGAAATTATGGCTGGTATTATTACCTTCTTAACAATGGCATATATTATTGTCGTAAACCCAGTCATCCTTGGTGATGCAGGCGTTCCATTTGAACAAGCATTTACAGCGACAATCATCGCTGCTGTTGTCGGAACATTATTTATGGCATTCTTTGCAAATTTACCAATTGCACTTGCACCAGGAATGGGATTAAATGCTTATTTTGCTTACTCTGTTGTAAAAACTCATGAAGGTATGACATATGCAATTGCTTTCTCTGCTGTATTCGTAGCAGGTCTAATTTTAATTTTGCTATCATTAACTTCTTTCCGTACAAAATTAATGGAAGCTATTCCTGAAAACTTAAAACATGCAATTACAGCTGGTATCGGTTTATTTATCGCATTTATCGGCTTACGTCTGACAGGCATCGTTACGAAACATCCCTCCAATTTAGTTGGGCTTGGAGATCTTCACTCTCCGCCTGTTTTACTTGCATTAGCTGGACTCGGTATTACATTAGTACTTATGTCTTTAAACGTGAACGGTGCATTATTTATCGGTATGTTATTAACGGGAGTTATCGCTTACTTTACTGGTCAATTAACATTTTCAAACGGAATTACATCTCTGCCAGGTTTACCTGAAGGCGTGATTGTTTCCAATCCAATTACAGCATTTTCTGACGTTATTAACTATGGATTATACGGTGTTGTCTTCTCGCTCCTCCTTGTAACATTATTCGATACAACAGGTACATTACTTGGAGTTGCACAGCAAGGCGGGTTTATGAAAGATGGCAAACTTCCAAAATCCGGTCGTGCCCTTCTTTCAGATTCTATCTCAGCAACGATTGGCTCAATGTTCGGTACAACACCATCGACTGCTTATATCGAATCTTCTGCTGGTGTTGCTGCCGGTGGGCGTACAGGTTTAACAACACTAACTGTTGCGATATTATTTGCAGTAGCTGCATTCTTCGGTCCGCTTGTGGGCGCAGTATCTGGTGTTGCCGCAATTACAGCTCCATCATTAATTATTGTTGGTAGTTTAATGATGGGCACAGTTCGTCATATTGATTGGGATACATTTGATGAAGCTTTCCCAGCGTTTTTAGTTATTTTAACCATGCCGCTTACATCAAGTATTGCAACAGGTATTGCGCTCGGCTTCATTTCATACCCGCTTATGAAAATGGCAAAAGGTCAATTTCGTGCAGTTCATCCGCTTTTATACGTATTCGGTATTTTATTCGCTTATCAGTTAGTATTCATACCACATTAAGCTTCCTCTTTATGAGGAAGTTTTTTCATAAAAAATGTTTGACACCTATCTGGAAATGTGGAATAATTCAAACTAGTCAAATATTCGATGTCTTATCAAGAGCAGGTGGAGGGATGAGCCCTACGAAGCCCGGCAACCGACCCATAAATGGGCACGGTGCTAATTCTTACAACACAATCATGTGTTGAGAGATAAGAGAAATATGATAAGACGTCTTTTCTATGAAAAGACGTTTTTTATTTCCTCTCCCTCCCCGCTCTTGTAAATTGGGGAGGGATTTTTATGAAGAAATTATGTTCAATCTTATTAATTATTCTATTATTCACATTAACAGCCTGTAAAAATGAACAAGATGCTGTTTCAACACAAAAACAACAAACAGCTACAAAAGAAACAACTTCAAAACAAGAAACTTCACAAACGGAAATTCCAAAACAAGTACAAAAACCTTTAAAAGTTGCTTTAATTATGCAAATGTCTATTGGCACTTTCTCTTCTCAATATATTGAAGGAGTAAAAAAGCAACTTGAACAATTCGGTGGAAGTGTTCAAGTGTACAACTCCGATAACGATTTAGCAAAGATGGCTGCCAATTTAGATGCTGCTATTAACGCAAAAGTGGATGGAATTTTAATTGATCATGGGCGCTCTGAAACATTAAAACAAGGTGTAGAAAAAGCATTACAAGCAAATATTCCCGTCGTAGCATTCGATAACGATTTACGTTTACCTGGTGTTACTGTTATTGATCAAGATGACTATAGCCTCGCATGGAAATCATTAAAAACATTAGCTGAAGATTTAAACGGAAAAGGAAATATTGCCGTTGTATGGGTTGGCGGATTTGCCCCAATGGAACACCGCAGCGTCATTATCGATGCCTTTTACAAACGTTACCCAAACATAAAAGAAGTAGCTCGCTTTGGTACAGCTAGTAACAATACCGCTCTAGATACGCAAGCACAAGTAGAAGCATTGCTAAAAAAATATCCAAAAAAGGGAGAGTTAGATGCTATTTTTGCAGCTTGGGATGAATTTGCAAAAGGTGCAGTAAAAGCACTAGAACAAGCAGGCCGAACAGATATAAAAGTGTACGGTATTGATTTAAGCAACGAAGATTTACAACTCATGCAAAAATCAGCTTCTCCATGGGTCGCAACAGCTGCCACTGATCCAGCTGAAGTAGGAAAAGTACAAGTACGCTTCTTATACCAAAAGATTGCAGGAGAACATACGCCAGATATTTATTCATTAGAACCACATCTTGTAAAGAAAACGAATTTACCTACAGAAAGTGTAGCAATGGAACAGTTATCAAAATACATAAATGGCTGGGGCAACTCAAAAGATGCTTACTCACCTTGGATGAATAAATTAGAGAAGGAGAAAAAATAATGACATTTTCACTCCAAAACATTACACATCATTATACGGATTCTCCTGTATTACAAGATGTTTCTATGACGATTAAAAAAGGACAAATACACGCGTTACTAGGAATGAACGGAGCAGGAAAAAGTACTTTATTAAAAATTGCAACCGGAGAAATCACTCCGGTTGCTGGAAAACTTCTCATCGATGAGAAAGTAGTCTCTTTTTCTTCACCACGAGATGCAAAAAAACATGGCATTGCTTTCGTAACACAAGAAGTTGATCACGGATTGATTCCGAATTTGTCTGTATTAGAAAATGTACTCCTTGATTATTTAGCAATGCAAAACAAAACATTTTTTTCAAAATCAAAACTCGTACAGCTTGCAGAACATTACTTGCATGCTGTACATGTTGATCTGAATGTATGGAAAGACATTTCAAATTGTTCTTTACACGAAAAACAATTGCTTCTCATTTCTCGTGCCCTATCAAATAACGCAACTTTTCTCTTATTAGATGAACCTACTTCGTCACTTGGTCCTAAAGAAGCAGCAAACTTCGGTAATTTATTACAACAATTAAAAGCACAAGGAATTGGAATTGTTTTAATTTCTCATCGCATTTCAGAAATTAGACAATATGCAGATGTTGTAACTGTATTACGAGACGGAAAAGTTGCACTGTCTGAAGCTACCTCAACAATTAGCGACCAACAAATTATTGAAGCGATGACAGGAAAACAAATAACAATGCATGCAAATACACAAAGTAAATTAGAAACACCATATATATTTCAAGCTGACAATCTTTATACATATCGGAATCGTCCTCCCTTGTCCCTTCACATTCGTAAGGGGGAAACAGTTGTCATATATGGATTAATAGGCAGCGGAAAAACGACTCTTGCAGAAACATTATTTGGTGCTCGTCATTCTTATAAAGCAGTCATTACTAATAAGAACATAAAAATTAAAACGCCGCGCGATGCCATTCAAGCAAAGATTGCGCTCGTACCCGAAGAAAGAAGAAAACAAGGATTATTTTTATCGGAAAGCATTACAGACCATTTAAATTTACATCAATCCGGCTGGAAACAATTACGTTCAGAAAGAGCTCATACAGAAGCAGCCATTTCTTCATTTCGTATTTCGCCAAACGATCCAAATGCATTTGTGCATTCACTTAGCGGGGGAAATCAACAAAAAGTTTCTATAGCAAAATGGATCGGGTTTACACCAAACATATTTCTTTTGGATGAACCAACAAAAGGAGTAGACGTCGCTGCAAAACAAGATATCTTTCGATTTATTAAACAAATCACAGCAGCTGGTAACTCGGTTATATATTTCACTGGAGAACAAGATGAAGCATTACAAATCGCAGATCGCATTCTTATATTAGCAAACGGAGAATTTATAGGAGACTATCTTCCACATGAACTATCTCCAGAACAACTTTTACATCTATCTGAAGGGAGCCATTCCATTGAATCTAGTTCATGAAACAAAATCAAAAAAGCAACTTATACCTACTAATCTTTTCTATCAATTTAGCACAATCGCTATTATTATAGGTGTTACGATTTTCTTTTCAATTGTAAATGATTCTTTCTTAACTTATAAAAATATTAGTGATATTTTACGCTCTGTTTCTATTGTTACATTACTTGCAATCGGAGTTACATTTACATTAATAGTTGACGGTTTCGATTTATCAGTTGGATCAACAGCTAGCTTAGCAACAATTGCTTCTGCAGCATGTCTTGTTTTATACAGACAGGAATTGTTACTTACACTACTAATCCCCATTTGCTGCGGGCTATTAGTTGGATTACTAAACGCATTACTCATTATCCGTATTAAACTATCTGATTTACTTGCTACATTAAGCGTGATGTACATTGTTAACGGAATTCACCTAACATTTTCAAAAGGCTCTTCTATTTATGAAGGAATGTCTAGCACGAACGGCACTGCTTCCGGACATTTTATCCCTTCCTTTTTATTTATTGGTCAAGGTTCTATCGCGAGTGTCCCAGTTCCTGTAATCATCATGCTAATCATTGTACTCATTTCATATTTATTTTTAGAAAAAACAACGTATGGACGCTTCTTTTACATGACAGGTGGAAACCGTGAAGCTGCTCGATTAGCCGGGATTCCTACAGATCGTTACCGTTTATATGCGTATATGATCAGTGGGCTTCTCGCTTCTATTGGCGGCATCGTTCTTAGCAGCCGTATTGGGACTGGTCAAGTATCAGCTGGTGCACCACTATTAATGGACGCTGTCGCTGCCGCTTATATTGGCTATGCAATGTTCGGTGCCAAAAAACCGAACGTAATTGGAACTTTTCTTGGCTCTATTCTAATTGGTATCATTTTAAATGGTTTAACAATGATGAACGTTCCTTATTATGCTCAAGATATTGTAAAAGGAAGTATTCTCGTTGCTGCTCTTGCCTTTTCATTCACCAAAAAGAAGCTTGCTCGCTAAATAAAAAGGTGACTCATATTATCTTGAGTCACCTTTTTACTTAGCAAGAAATTGCACTAAATCTTCATGCATTTTCTCAGCATCTTGAAATCCTTGCTCATACAAGCGCTGTAATTTTTCTGGATTCTTCTCCATACGATCCACTTCTAATTGGTCTGTCGGACGAATAACAAATATATTCCCTGCTGCCTCTTCTTTTTCAATATAATGAAGTGTCTCATTATATATTTCATAACGGGCTAGCATGGTGTTTACTAAATTAGGATATTTTTTATACGCTTTCGCTGCAATCCAGCCAAATTTTGATTTTTTCTTCGCATAGCCTTTATTTCTTGTCAAAACAACAACTGATTTTTGATAACCATCTACCTGTGCCTTCCGAACAGGAATTGGATCTGAAATTCCACCATCCAATAGCTTTTTCCCGCCAAATTCTACAACAGGTGCTACAAATGGCAATGAACTTGATGCCTGTAGTAATGTTAATGCTTCTTCTTGTGTACGTCCCTTTTCAAAATAAACAGGCTGTCCAGTTTCACAATCCGTCGCTCCTACAAGCAAACGCTGTTCCGTATTAAAATAGGTTTCAAAATCAAATGGAACATGCTGCTTTGGGATTTCACGAAAAATAAAGTCCATATCAAACAGCTGACGCTTTCTCCACAAGTTTTTATACGATAAATATCTTGGATGCGTCACATATTCAATGTTTACTGTTTTATTTCTTTCCTTTTGTCTTGAAAGATACGACGCTGCATTACATGCACCTGCCGATACACCAATCACATATGGAAAATATAAATCATTTTCCATAAAGTACTCCAATACACCCGCTGTATATACACCGCGCATACCGCCGCCTTCTAATACTAGACCCGTATTTTTGAGCATTTCCTTCTCCTCTTTCTACATAATATATATAGACTTTAATCATTCACATTGTTAAGTATCTCTTTCTATTATATAGAAAATTTTTAAGAAACCCTATTCAGAAGACTTACAAAATGGAAAAAATCGTATTCATATACATGAATACGATTCGAGTATGACCTACATCCGTTGATCTGCCACAATATGAATATCAATGTTCTTCGTCTGTCTCATAATTTCATTTACAATCGAGCCTTTTCGAATTTCTTCCCATCTTGTTCTTGCTGATTGTCCTAATAAAATTTGTGTTACCTGCAATCGTTTGGCAACTTGAATAATCGTATCCGCAGGCTTATTTCCCTTGGTTTCTTCTAATAAAAATGTGGCGTCAAACTGACTCGTTAAAGCTTTCCATTCGTTAATAACCTGTTTCTTTGCTTCTGATAAAGATTCAATATTTTCTCTTTCTACATTTAATACATATAACTCTGCATTTAAACGGTTTGCCATGCGCCAGCCTCGACGAATGAGCTTTTCTGCCGTTGAGCTGTACTGAACACAAACAAGGATTTTTTCTTTCACTCCAATTGGTTCTTCAGCAAATTGGCTAATTTTCTCATCCATATCATCTGCAACTTCTCGAAGTGACAATTCACGGAGCGCACCTAAATTATTAAGCGTAAAAAAATGATTTAAACTGCGTTGAATTTTTTCTTCCTTATATATCTTTCCATCCATCAATCGTTTTCTAAGTACTTCCGGCGTTACATCCACAAGCTGAATTTCATTTGCCTTTTGTAAAATAAAATCAGGAATGCGCTCCCTTACTTTCACACCTGTAATTTGCTCCACAATATCATGTACGCTTTCTAGATGCTGGATATTAAATGCAGATAAAACATCAATACCGGCATCCACTAATTCTTCCACATCCATATAACGTTTTTTATGTTTAGAGCCTGGAATATTTGTATGAGCCAACTCATCAACAATAACAACTTGCGGTGCCCGTTTTATAATTGCTTCTACATTAAGCTCGTGAAACACTTTTCCTTTATACTCAATTTCTTTTAAAGGAACAGCCTCTAAATCAGCGATAGCATCGTCTGTTTCTTTTCGCCCATGTGTTTCAATTAAACCAATAACAACATCAATGCCTTCTTTTCGCATCTCTCTCGCATCAAAAAGCATTTTATAACTTTTTCCCACTCCTGGAGCTGCTCCGACATACAGCTTTAATTTTCCTCGATTCAGTTGCCGAATATATTCTAAATATTCTTCTGGTGTACGCCTTTGGAACGTTGGCTTATAGTCATCTGCATACATCACAAATTCCCCCTACCCCTATCAAACAATGCTACCCCAATCACATAGATTGAGGTAGCATTGTTATTATCCCGCTATTCGCGGGCAGTAAGACCCCCACCTAAAGATTCAGAGACAAGCGAAGAAGATAAGTGTGGGATAACTGCCCGTAAAAACCCGATTGGTTCAACTAACCATCAGTGGGGAATAAAGCGCCCCACTGATGGAAGTTTCACTTTATTTGATCATTTTTTGTAATTCTAGATTTAGCTTTAATACATTGACACGATCTTCACCAAATAGTCCGAGTGCTTTTCCTTCTGTTTGAGATTCAATAAGTTTATTAATTCTCTCTTTCGGAATATTCGTTATTTTAGAGATACGATCTACTTGTGCGTAAGCTGCTTGTGGACTAATATCAGGATCTAATCCTGAACCAGAATTCGTTACTAAATCCATCGGAACCTCTGAAACAGGAACTGTTGGATTCTCCTTCTTCCAATTTTCCACGCTCTCTTCTACACGTTTTAATAAATCTGGATTAGATGGCGCATAGTTATTAGATCCGGATGCTTCTGCTTTATATTCTATACTAGAGACACGTCCATGAAAATAACGTGGATCTGTAAAATTTTGACCAATTAATTTTGAACCAATCACTTCATTTTTTTCATTATATATGAGACTTCCGTTCGCATTATCTTTCATAACCGCTTGTGCAATTCCTGTGACAAGTAATGGATATACAAGCCCGCATACAATAAGAAACGTAAAGGTTATACGAATGACAGGTGAAAGTATCTTTTGTTTTTCAAACATTTTCATTTCCCCTTTTCCTTAAATAAACAGCCCTACAATCATGTCAATCAGCTTAATACCAATGAATGGAACAATCATTCCACCAAGTCCATAGATAAGTAAATTACGTCCTAACAATGCATTAGAGCTCATCGGTTTATAAGCAATTCCTCTCATCGCTAACGGAATAAGCAGCGGGATAATAATCGCGTTAAAAATAAGCGCTGATAAAATGGCTGATAACGGTGAATGTAATTTCATAACATTCAAAGCTTCCATTTGTGGAATTGCCAATGTAAACATTGCTGGAATAATCGCAAAGTATTTAGCAATATCATTGGCGATACTAAATGTTGTTAATGCACCGCGTGTCATTAATAGCTGCTTACCAATTCCTACAACCTCAATAATTTTCGTTGGGTTTGAATCTAAGTCAATCATATTTGCTGCTTCTTTCGCTGCTGCAGTACCGCTATTCATCGCCAGACCAACATCCGCCTGTGCTAAGGCCGGTGCATCATTTGTACCATCACCAGTCATGGCAACAAGCTTTCCTTTTTCTTGCTCTGCTTTTATTACTGCAATTTTATCTTCCGGCTTACATTCTGCTACAAATTCATCCACACCTGCTTCTTTTGCAATTGTTGCGGCAGTAAGCGGATTATCACCTGTACACATTACTGTTTTAATTCCCATTTGACGAAGCTGTTCAAAACGTTCGCACATACCTGGTTTGACAGTATCTTTTAAATAAATTAATCCGTAAATACGATCATTTGCTGCAACTGCAAGTGGTGTACCACCTTCTTTTGCAATTAAATCAGCTTTTTGATTTAAGTCTTTCGGAACTGTACCGCCTTGTGATTGTACCCATTCAAGTACAGCACCAACTGCACCTTTTCGTACTTTTGTACCATCTACTAAGTCAACACCGCTCATTCGTGTCTCGGCTTTAAATGGAACAAACTCACCTTGCTCAGCAAGTGTACTGTTATAAGAGAATGCTTTTGATTGTACGTATTCAATAACCGAACGTCCTTCTGGTGTTTCATCTAACACTGAGCTAAGCGCTGCCCATTTTGCAACTTGTTCAATTGTTTCATTTCCCACTGGCAGAAGCGTATGTGCCATACGATTACCAAATGTAATAGTACCTGTTTTATCTAAAATAATTGTATTAATATCACCAGCTGCTTCAACTGCTTTACCACTCATTGCTAAAACGTTAAACTTCGTTACACGGTCCATACCTGCAATCCCAATTGCGGATAACAAACCACCAATTGTTGTTGGAATTAAACAAACAAGAAGTGCAACTAGTATAGACGTATCAATTTGAAAACCAAGATAATTCGTAAAGATTGGTAACGTAACAACAACGATTAAGAAAATAAGTGTTAAACTCGTTAATACAGTGTTCAGAGCAATTTCATTTGGTGTTTTTTGACGAGATGCTCCTTCTACTAAAGAAATCATTTTATCTAAGAAAGATTCACCAGGATTACTCGTAATTTGAATTGTAATTTCATCACTAACAACGATCGTACCCCCTGTAACGGAGCAAAAGTCACCGCCAGCCTCTTTCATAACTGGTGCAGATTCCCCTGTAATAGCTGATTCATCAACAGATGCTAAGCCACGAATAACTTCCCCGTCACTTGGAATCATTTCTCCTTGTTTTACAATAACAACGTCGCCTTTTCTCAGTTCAGTTGCTGAAACTTGAACAACATTTCCATTCTCTCTTATTACATTTGCAAATACATCTTTTTTAGATTGTTTTAACGAATCAGCTTGCGCTTTTCCACGCCCTTCTGCCAATGCTTCTGCAAAATTAGCAAATAAGACAGTGAATAATAGAATAAGAGAAACCGTTATATTGAACCACCCTGGTATATTTTTAGATACATTCGGTAGAAATGATAAAATCAACGTTAGAAAAAAGCCAATTTCCACCACGAACATAATAGGATTTTTCACCATAACTCGCGGATCCAATTTTACAAACGCTTCTTTTATGGCATGTGTAATAATGTCATGATCCATTGTTTTTGCTTGTCTTACTTCATCTTCTGCTCCCATTTTTGGTGATGCAATCGATTGATTTGGTTGTTTATCTTTTACCACTACAGGTTTCATCATTTACCCTCCATTACTTCAATGTAAGAAATTCTGCGATTGGCCCTAACACTAACATTGGGAAGAACGTCAATGCTCCAACAATTACGATTGTTCCAATGAAAATACCCCCAAATAAACTATTATCTGTACGGAATGTTCCGATTGTTTCTGGTACTACCTTTTTCTCTTTTAATGAAGACGCTACAGCCAACATTGTAATTAAGCTGAAATAACGTCCTAAGAACATCACGATACCAGTCGTAATATTCCAAAAAGCTGTGTTGTCTCCTAAACCCTCAAAACCGGAACCATTATTTGCAGCCGAGGAAGTATACTCATATACAACTTGTGTTAAACCATGAAACCCAGAATTCGAAATCGCATCTGTTCCTAAATGAGTTGAAAATGCCAACGCTGAAAATCCTAAAATCAGTAAAGGATGAAATAGTATGGTTACCGCAATCAATTTCATTTCCTTGCCTTCAATCTTTTTCCCTAAAAATTCTGGTGTACGTCCAACCATTAACCCCGATATAAAAACAGCTATCATTGCGTACATAATAATATTGACAAAACCTGCGCCAACTCCGCCAAACACTGTATTTAACATCATATTTACAAGTGGTACCAATCCACCAATTGGCGTTAACGTATCATGCATGGTATCAACAGCACCTGTTTCCGCTGCAGTTGTTACAGTAGCATACAGTGAAGAAAACACTGTTCCAAATCGAACTTCTTTCCCTTCCATACTACCTTGAGTATGCTGCATACCCATTTGATTTAACGCTGGATTTCCATGTAATTCTGCCGTCACAATTGTTGCAAATCCCATTAAAAACACAATGAATAAAGAAGCGAAAAGAACACGTCCTTGTTTTTTATTCCCAACCATTCTTCCATACGTAAATGGTAAAGCTGTCGGTAACAGCATCATCAGCATCATTTGTAAAATGTTACTTATTTGTCCTGGGTTTTCAAATGGATGCGCGGAATTGGCTCCGAAAAATCCTCCGCCATTGTTCCCTACTTCCTTAATAGAAACGAAAGAAGCAACTGGACCACGTAATATGCTTTGTTTTGCCCCTTCAATCGTATGAGCTGTAACGGCTCCGTCCAACGTTTGCGGTACACCAAGAGCAACGAAGACCAACGCTGTTACAAACGCGATTGGAAGAAAAACCCTTGTTAAAGCACGTATAAAATCTACGAAAAAGTTCCCAAGTTCCTTACCTGCTAATCCTCTTATAAAAGCCATTACAAGTGCTAATGTTGTTGCTGGTGCTGTAAACATTAAAAACGTAATCGCGATTAATTGTGATAAGTACGATAAACCATTCTCACCGCTATAATGCTGTAAATTTGTATCTGCCATAAAACTAATAGCTGTATTAAAAGCAAGCGTAGGCTCCATGCCTTTAACATGAGCTGGATTTAATGGCAGCACGCCTTGTAAGCGAAATATGAAATATACGACAATAATCATAAAACCATTAAGAGCAACTAATGATAGTGCGTATTGCTTCCAACTCTGGTTATAAGGCTTAATACCCGAGATTTTGAAGATGATTTTTTCAACAGGGCCAAATATTTTGTCTAATTTACGATTCCCTTGGAACGCCTTCTCTAAATAAATCCCCATTGGTTTTGCAACAAGAACAAATAATAGCATTGTGATCAAAACTGCAATCCAAACCATAATAAACGCTTCCCCCTAATTAAAACTTTTCTGGATTTAATAACGCATAAACTAAGTACACAGTAAGTGCGGCAACAATAATAAATACTGCAATACTCATTACTTCTTCCCTTCCTTCACAACATTATCCGACCATCTTGCAAGGCCAATCATTGATCCAACTAACACGATTAAAGTCCCTATCATAGCGATATCTAACATATTCATCCCTCACTAAATGTAAAATTTTACCATTAAGAGCATAAAAAAGAACACTGAGGATCTACTCAGTGTTCAAAAATGAACAACACAAAAGTAAACCTCCTCTCCAAACGCTTACGAGGTTAGCTGTCGGATTCGGGCCTAAAGAGTAGCCCTACTTTCGTAATGAAAGATTCACCCCAAGTGACAATGCACAAAATTGGTTCCCCCGCTCCATTTCTGGACTCAGCGATATCAGGTTGTTTTTTGGAAATTTTATGAACAATTTATGAATGTAAATATACTCCTCTAAATTTTACTTGTAAAGAGGTGAAATAACTAAAATATGAAAATATAAGACCTTTTAAACGCTTACATTAAGGGAAAATACTCTCTTATCATCTTTTTTCTTTTGTTTTCTTCTTTTTTCATGAAATAGACGTTCTTTTGTAAATTTAAAACAAAAAGGTTATCTCAATACATGAGATAACCTTCTAAACACTTAACCTAAATCATGAAAAAAAGAACGTAAGTTACGCCCCCTAATATATACTTGCCCTAATTCTGCATGCTGTTTCTCATATTCAATAATATCTTGCTCTAAATATAAACAAGTATCTTCTGGTGGAAGAGTTACATATGGCTTCGGAAAAAATGGATCATGTTCTAGTAACTCATATACTCGTTCTAACGATAACGCCCAACGTTTTGCTAAATCATGGCAAAGGAATATTTTCATATCCGTTTTCTCCACCCCTATTCTAAAATCAAAAACGAAATGTTATCACAAGTTGTAAACACCACTAATTTAGCTCCTATCGTTTCATAGAGGTGCTTTGGATATTGTTTATTTCGCGTGACAACCGTAATAGGCGCATTAAAAGAAAATCGAATACGTTCTGCAAAGAAACTAATTGTGGATAATTCATCTCCTAGTAAAATCACTTTTTTAATTCCTTTACACATTTTCACAATCATTCTTGCATCATTTGGACAGCAATATGCTTCCTGAAATCCACATACTTTCACTTCATTAACCATATGCTCGTTCTCTGTGAAAATGATTATTTTACTTTGTAAAGGCGCTAAACTTCGTAAACTCTTAATTTTTTCCGCTTCTCCTACACAAATGAGTGTGTACTCTTTTTCCTCATCCATATATTTCATCCTCCCCCGCATAAAAGAATTTTAAATTATATGATTAAAATTCTTTTATACTAGTCAGACCGCTGAATAATTGTATTCACTTGTATCATCCTCTCTCAATACGCTTACGGAGTTAGCTGTCGGATTCGGATTTTGAGAGTAGCCCTACTTTCATTGTGAAAGATTCACCCCTAGTGACAATGCACAAAATTGGTTCCTCCGCTCCAGAGTCTGGATTCAGCGTTCTAAAAAATAGATTCTGGCTGATATAGTACTCCTAATTTTGGAAAAAGTAAACAAGAAAAAAGCCAGTTTTTTTCAACTGGCTTCTTCAAAAAATACATATTTATACATTTATATTTTTACGTCCATAAGCAAAATGATTCGTTGGTCCATGGCCGCTCCCAATGTTCAGCTCGTCTTCAATTGCTATACTAATAAAACACTTTGCTACACGAACTGCTTCTTCAATTTCATAACCTTTTGCTAATCCTGCCGTTACAGCTGCGGCAAATGTACATCCGCTTCCGTGTGTTTGTGCTGAATCAATACGTTCGCTTCTGTACTCCATAAATTCATTGCCATCAAACAATAAATCTATTACTTCATTTCCTTGATACGCCGCATGTCCGCCTTTCATAACAACAAACTTCGCGCCTAAATTATGCAGTACTTTCGCAGCTTCTTTACTATCTTCAATCGTATGAATCTTCATTCCTGTTAATACTTCTGCTTCAGGAACATTTGGAGTAATTACCGTTGCAAGCGGCAACAAATATTCTTTTAATGCTGCAACAGCTTCTTGTTGTAGTAAAGATGCTCCGCCTTTTGCAATCATAACAGGATCTAGCACAATATTATTCCATGAAAATGATTTAATGTTTTCAGCTACAATTTTAATAATTTCACTACTAAATAACATACCAAGTTTCACTGCATCTGGCGTTAAATCGACACCGATTGAATGTAACTGTTCTTCAATACCTTCTACTGGAACAGGATATACTCCTTGTACGCCAAGGGTATTTTGTGCGGTAATCGCTGTAATTGCTGTCATTCCGTACACACCGAGCTCTTGAAACGTTTTTAAATCCGCTTGAATACCTGCACCGCCGCCGCTATCAGATCCAGCAATCGTTAATGCTTTATTCACTTTCATTTCACTCACCCTTTTTAACCAAAGTAACGATGATAAATCGTTTTTGCTTCCGCTATGTCTTTTGTACCATGTACAAGCACACGACCGTCTTGAAATGCTACTAATCGTTTATCGTCAACAGAAAACGATAATAAATACGGATTAACTGTTAAATCCATTACGCGATCTTGCAGTAGATTTTTATACATAGAAAGATCAAACTGTTCTTTATATGGCGGACGAATTTGCACTGTATTTCTACCGCATAAAACAGCTGTCTTAGAAGTATTCTCTTTACTTAAATACGGATAAACTGCGTCCTCTCCGCATGATAAACATTGTTTTTTTCTCAATTTCTGTACATTCATACATGAATATTCATTTTTCCATACATCAAATGAAACGAGTCCATCACGAAGGGCTTCATAATCCTCTACTAAAATCTTTAATGCCTCTGCAATTTGATGTGATACAACAATTGATACAGCGGGTGAAATAATCCCTGCTGTATCACATGTTGCTCCGCCAAGAGGGATAGATTGTAGTAAACAAGATAAACATGGTGTCCTTCCTGGTAAAATCGTATAAGAAAGACCGTAACTACCGACACAGGCTCCATAAATCCATGGCACTGAATGCTTTTGTGATATATCATTTACAATAAAACGTGTCTCAAAATTATCCGTTGCATCAATGATAAGATCTACACCTGTAACAAACTCTTCTAGTTCTTCTGCTGTTACATCTTGTACATAAGCTTCTACAACTACATCGCTATTAATAGCTTGTAAACGGCGCTTTGCTGCCACTGCTTTTGGTAAATTATTTTGTACATCTTCCTCACAGTATAACTGTTGGCGCTGCAGATTACTCCAATCAATGTAATCGCGATCAACAATCGTCACTTTGCCAACTCCAGCGCGAACAAGCATCTCTGCATTCGCGCTGCCAAGTGCTCCTGCACCGATAATGAATACATGTTTTTCTCTTATTTTTTGCTGTCCTTCTTCTCCAATTGGAGAAAACAACACTTGACGAGAATATCGACTATTCAAGAATACTCATTCCTTCTAAAGGACTACTTGCAGTTGCACAACGCTTACGTGCAATACGTCCCGCTTCAAAACCTAATTGACCTGCATGAATACTAAGTTTCATTGCTTCCGCCATTTTCACAGGATCTTTTGCCCCAGAAACAGCTGTATTCAATAAAACACCATCTGCACCTAATTCCATCGCAAACGCTGCATCAGCTGGACTACCGATACCAGCATCAACAATAACTGGAACAGTTGCTTGCTCAATAATAAAGCTTAAATTTAACGGATTTACAATACCAAGACCAGAACCGATTGGTGATGCACCTGGCATAATTGCATGGACACCTAATTCTTGTAATTTACGTGCTAACACAACATCATCAGACGTATAAGGAAGAACAATAAACCCTTCTTTTAATAACATTTCGGATGCCTTTAACGTTTCAACTGGATCTGGCAATAACGTTTTATCATCACCGATTACTTCTACTTTAATCATGTCACATAATCCTGATGCTTTCGCTAGTTTCGCAATGCGCACTGCTTCTTCTGCTGTTTTCGCTCCTGCTGTATTTGGAAGAAGTGTATACTTTGTTACATCAATTTTTTCTAGTAAATTCGGTTGCTCTGCATCAAAAATATCCATACGACGCACCGCAAATGTTAAAATTTCTGCTTCTGACACTTCAATTGCTTTCTTCTGTACATCAAAATCCGAAAATTTCCCTGTTCCTAATAACAACCTAGAATGAAAAGTAAATGGTCCAATCTTTAACATAATCAACCGCCTCCTACGAATGTTACAATTTCAATTTGATCTCCATCAAAAACAGATGTATCTTGATGATCATCCTTTTGTAAAATGTCTTGATTGCGTTCTACAACAACAATTTTCATCTCTAATCCTAAATGAGCAAGCAAATCAGCTACCGTTTTAACTTCACTTGGTACCTCTACTTGCCTACCGTTAATTTTTAAGTTCAATCTTTCATCCCCTTACTAAATAGATTGTGAAAGCAATGAATCTAGTAAACGATTATCTTGCTTTCCGTCTATAAGATCAGCCATATATTGACCCGAAACTGGACTTAATAAAATTCCATTTCGATAATGGCCAGTACAAGCATATAAACCCGTAATTTCTTCATGCATACCGATATATGGCATACTATGATTTGATTGTGGACGTAATCCTGCCCATGCACTTTCCCACTCTGCTTCTTTTAATGCTGGAAGGATACTATAGGCACGCTCTAATATAGAAGTAATACTTTCTGGACGTACGGCTTTGTTATATGTATGAGGTTTCATTGTCGCCCCAATGACATAGCGTCCACCGCGTTTTGGTGCAATATAAAATCGCTCTTGAAAAATAGGTGCTTGTAGTAGCGGCTTACGACTGCGCACTGCAACAACTTCACCTTTAACAGGATATGTCCCCCACTCACTATGAAAATATTCTAGTAATTTCGTACTCCATGAACCTCCAGCAATTACTACTTTTTCGCATGAGATTGTTCCTTCTGTTGTAAATAATCCTGTTACTTGATTATCCTTAATTTGAATATCAAACACTTCAGTTTCTTCATATATATCCGTTCCAGATATCGCAGCAGAGTGAGCAAATGCTTTTGTCAATTCAGGTGCAATCACATGGCCATCTTTTGGATGATATACCGCTCCAATAATAGAAGAGGATAAACATGGTTCCTTTTCGCGCAGCTCTTCACCTGAAATAAAATGTGACTCCTCTCCTGTCTCCTGCTGCCATTTCATAATATGAAGAAGTCGCGCGCTCTCTTCTTCATTTTGGGCAATGCGATAAATTCCTTTTTCTTCATAGCCGATATCAATTCCGGTTTTCTCACGTAATACACTTGCAAGCTTTGGAAACATCGCGCGGCTTTGCCTACCTAATTCAAACAGCGGATCGTATTCATCCCATTCTGCCTGTACACCTAGTAATCCGGCTGCTGCTTTAGAAGCTTCAGAAGCGATCTTTTGTTTTTCAATGATGGCAACTTTATAACCTCTTTCAGCAAGAAAATGTGCAACTGAACTTCCAATTACACCGCCGCCAACGATGGCAACATCATATATTTTTTTCATGATTTCTCGCCCACTTTCGTATCATTTCCTTATATAATTTCGCTTGCTCATTCGGTCTTACTGCGCTTAAAATTCCGGACATAATTGCAATACCAGTGGCCCCGGTGCCAAGTACTTCTGCTGTATTATCGGGAGTAATCCCGCCAATAGCCGTAATCGGGATTGTTAAATGTTTTGCTATTTCTGTAATTTCTTCTAATCCTCTTGGCGGGACTCCTTTTTTGGAGTTTGTTTGAAACAAATGTCCATACATAAGAGAATCCGCACCGCTTTTAAAAGCAACAATAGCTTCTTCAAGTGAATGAACAGAATAACCAACATGTAAATAAGAAAACTTTTCTTTTACAAATCTTATATCAGCGCTGCGATAGCCAAGCTGTACACGTCTAATATTTAATAAAATTGCAATATCAATTCGATCATTGATTACAAGTTTAGAAGAAGGAAAGCCCTTATTTAAGAGCTTTTCCACACCTTCATATAACTCTTTCGTATTTTTCTCCCGCTCACGAATGTGCAAATAATCTATTTCACTTTCAATATCAGTTGCTATATTTGCTAACTCTTCAAATGACATACGACCATTTGATATGACGTGAAGCTCATCTTTCATATAAATTCGCCTACTTTAAAATGTTTTCAAACAATTCATTTGCCGGAACAATTTCTTTTGCCATTCCTTTTTCTTTTAACCACTTATTTTGTTTTTCCCATGAATCTGCTGTATCTGATAAAAATGGTTCATCTTTTGTTTCCATTTTATCTAATAAAATTTTCATACTTTCTTTTTCAACATCTGGGATAAGCGGGAAGTTTTCTTTTTCTTGATGGTTTAATAAAATGTTTAATGCTTCATCTGGATTTTTCTTCGTAAATTCATAACCTTTTTTTGCCCCACGTAAAAAGGCCTGTAATGTTTCTTTATCTTTCTTCAATGTTTTATCGCCTGTTACAAATACAAGTTCATGATAATTTGGTACACCGTAATCTGCTGGGTTGAAATATGCTGGGTCAAACCCTTCATGGCGCAGTACTGGTACTTCATGGTTAATATATGCGCCTGTAACAGCATCTACTTTTTTCGTAGTAAGAGCCGGTACTAAATCAAAGCCAACATCAACTACTTTTACGTTATCTGGATTTCCACCATCTTCTTTAATCATCGTTTTTAAATATTCTTCACTTAACGGTGTTCCTGAATATCCAACTGTTTTTCCTTCCAAATCCTTTGGAGAAGAAATGCCAGCTGATTTTAACGATACAACATGATTTAAAGGTGAGCGAACAACCGCCCCGATAGATTTCACAGGAATATTTTCGTTCGCTCTAGCAATAACAACGTCAGGCTGATAATATAATCCAACCGTTACTTTTCCTGCTGCAGCTAACGTTAATGGATCAGTTGGATTTGAAGGAAATTTAATATTTACCTTTATACCTTCTTCTTTGAAATAACCCTTTTCAATTGCCGCATAAATAAAGCTATGCACTGCATTTGGATACCAATCAAGCATTACTGTTACTTCTTTTTCACCCTTTTTCTTTTCTGATGCCGAATTGCTAGAACACCCAGCAATCATCGCAATTAATAATGTAAACACAAAGATGCGTTTTAATAATTTCATGAATGCTTCCTCCAACTAATAAACTTCTTCTCTAATATAGAAATGAATAATACAAAGAAAATAGCAAGTAATGACAATAAGACAATTGGTGCAAATACACCTGCACCATCCATTTGTGTCATCATTCGTTTACTAAAATAACCTAGTCCCGCTTGCGCTCCAAGCCATTCTCCCATTGCTGCCCCAATCACACTGAATGGCACAGCCACCTTCAAAGCAGAGAAAAAGTATGGAAGTGCGGATGGTAATTTCAATTTTAAGAAAACATCTTTTTTTGTTGCACCATATGTAATTAAAAGCTCTTCCCATTCCTTGTTCGTACTGCGGAGACCATCATATGTATTCACCGCAATTGGAAAGAACGTAATAAGTACTGTGACAACAACCTTACTCCAAATAGAGTAGCCAAACCATAAAACAAATAATGGTGCCAAAGCTGTAATCGGAATCGTTTGTGAAGCAATTAATAATGGATAAAATGCTTTCTCAGCAAATGAGCTCATACTCATCACCATCGCTAAACTAACACCTAATACAATGGAAATGCCAATACCGATAACTGTAACAGAAAGAGTTGCCGGTAAATGCACCGTAAGCAATATATCCCGCAAATCCCATATTTTTCGAACAATGGCACTTGGAGATGGTAAAATGTACATTTCATCGAGAATCCGCGCCCCTACTTCCCAACCAATAAGAAAAATAGCAATAACAATAAAAGCTGGAACATAGTCTACAATTCTCTTCATACAAGTACCTGCTTTTGTAACATTCCAATGAGTTCATCTTTTAATGCCAGCATTTCTGGACGATGCAAATCCTTTCGAAATCGTTCTTGCCCAAGAGGTACAATCCGCTCTGTCAATGATGTAATGGGCTGCTCTGTTACGATAAAAATACGATTGGAAAGATAAAGCGCTTCCTCTACATCATGTGTAATAAATACAATCGTTTTTTGCCAATGTTTCCATTGTTCAAACAGCCACTCTTGCAGATATGCTTTCGTCAATGCATCGAGTGCACTAAATGGTTCATCTAATAGTAAAAGGTCGCCGCCCGTTAACAACGTACGAATAAAAGATACACGTTGACGCATTCCACCTGATAAATCTTTTGGCTGTTTATTTTCATATCCTTGCAGTCCAAACTGCTCCAATAATTTTTGTGCTTGCATTTGTGCTTCTTTTTTCTTCACACCTTGACATTCAAGAGGCAATGCTGCATTTTCGATAATCGTTCGCCAAGGGAGTAACATATCTTTTTGTGGCATATAACCAACAGGATGATTCGTTTCTCCTATGACATTAACAGTACCCTCACTTGCTTTCTCGAGTCCTGTAATGAGCCGAAACAATGTACTTTTTCCGCAGCCACTTGGGCCAATAATGCTAACGAATTCTCCTTGTTGTACTGCAGCATCAAGGTTCGCTATAATCTGTTTCTCATCATAATGAAAGGAAACGTTATGAAATTGTAGTATGTTCTTGCTCCTCAAAACCCCACATCTCCTTACGATATGCCATATCCCAGAATAAATATTCAAAACGACTGGAATATAAGAAGATTTCTTCTAAACGATTTAGTTCTTCTTCTGTTTTTCCAATTGCAATTTCATTACATAAATCAATTAACCACACGCAAAGATTTCCGTATTCTTCAGAACTATACCCTTGAATCCACTCGCCAAAAAATTCATGATCGCGTGCTCCTGGAATATCATTTAAACGCTTTCCAATTTCCCAATAACTCCACATACATGGAAGCAACGCTGCGATTAACTCAGCTAGTGTACCGTTTTGTGATACGGACATCATATAGTTTGTATATGCAAGATTCATAGCAGACGGCTTTGCTAATTCCATTTCTTCAACAGAAATTCCTAAACGCTTTGCGTATTGTTTATGAATCGTCATTTCTCCATTTAAAATTCCATCAATTTGTTCAGCAAACTTCGCCATTACTTTTGGATTTGTTGCTTTTACAACACCGATTGCATATAATTTTGCGTAATCTAACAAATACAAATAATCTTGAACAATATAATATTGAAATCTATCTTTCTCTAACGTTCCATCTCCCATACCTGTTACAAATGGATGATTATGACTCTTCTCCCAAACAGGTTGCACCTTTTCAAATAGTCTTTCACAAAATGTCATCTCCGCTTCCCCTTCCTGTATATATATTTCCAAATAAAAAACCACTTCTATATAAGAAGTGGTCACAGCAAACAAAAGAAAACTCTATTTGTTGTTTCCACTTCCCTACGCTAGTATCACCTAGATCAGGTTATAAGGGTTAAGGTTTCTACCTCTCTCAGCTTTCAAGCACCCCTAGTGGTGTTCTATAAAATTTTCAATAAAAAATCCCCGTTTCTATACGCAAAGAAACGGGGACGTTATATACATCGTCCAATTGCTTCCCTACGCTAGCATCATCTAGATCAGGTTCAAGGGTCAAAGACTATAGGTCTTACTCTCAGCTAGCAACACTAGCTCCCCTAGCATTATATTCATTTAACATAGTCAGTATACCATCGCCCTATATCATCGGCAACTCTTTTGAGTTATAAAGTCAAAATTCCATCAGCGGTAATTTTAAACAAAAGGTGGCTAGTTAGGCCACTCTATGTCTTACGGGAGGTTTTTCATCTTAAAGCTTTTCCCTAAAATATCAATGTTTTGAGCAAGATAAAGTGAAACTTTCAGCAGTTATCTCCCACTTATCTTCTTTGTTTTCTCAGAACCTTGAGGTGGAAGTCTTACTGCCCTAAAGTAGCAGGATAAAATATCATTTTATGTATTTTGTAAGTTCAGAAAAACATAAATTCCTTCTATCTATTCCCATAACACTGATAAATCTGCTATCCTTTTATTATATGACTTTATAATATAAAAAAATGTTTATTTATTTTTCAATATTACATTTCTATGCATACGAGACAAATTAAATATTGTTATATTATAATTAATAATATATAAATTTATTACATAAGGAGGCCTCTAATTATATGAACATGAAAGCCGCAGCAATGACAGCAGCTACTGTCGCAGTCGCTTCTATGCTCCCGTCTATGACAGATTCCACTGTACAAACTGTATCAGCACAGCAAAAACCAAAAATGAAAATTGGTTATGTAAAAACGAATACATTACAAGTGTACACTAGTCCTAAAGCAACAGATTCTGTTATTGAAACCATTACACAGAACACTCCAGTTACAATTCTTGAAACAACAAACGAATGGTATAAAATTCACACTCAAAATAAAACTGGCTATGTAAAAAAAGAAGCAATTTCTTTAACAAAAACAAGCAATAATACGCAACAATATATCGTTAATGCAGATGCATTAAACGTTCGCTCTGAGCCAAATACGCAATCTGAAATTATTGATGTATTACCGAATGGAAAATTTGTTACGATTCAGGAAGAACAAGAGGGATGGTATAAAGTTATACATAATGGAACAAGTGGCTATGTAAAGAAAGAATTTTTATCTAACGTAGCTCAGCCATTAGTAAAAGGAATTACTGTACAAGGCGGAAGTTCTTATTATGTGGCTACTCCAGTATTAAAAGTACGCAGCGGTGCAGGAACAAATACAGCCATTATTGGCTCTTTACAGAACGGAGCACAAGTACAAGTCGTCGGAAAAGTTGGCACATGGTATAAAATTCGCTACGGATCAGGATATGGCTATGTCGGGCAACAATATATACTGCAAGGACAGCAGCAACAGCAACCACAAGCTAAACCATCTATTCCAGCTGTATTTAAATATCCAACTCAAGGGAACGTGAGCTCAACATTTGATGTACGTTGGGGACAGATGCACTATGGTGTAGACTTTGCGGCAACCGGAAATGTTTCAATTCAAGCTGCTGCACCTGGCACTGTTGTTAAGTCATACTATTCTACAAGCTATGGAAATGTTGTATTTGTTGCCCATCATATAAATGGGAATTTATATACAACTGTATATGCTCACATGAGCAATCGTGCGGTTAAAGTAGGCGATAACGTAGCAACGGGCCAATTGCTCGGTTATATGGGAAATACAGGACATTCTACTGGTCAACACTTACATTTTGAATTACATAACGGGGAATGGAATTTTGAAAAAACAAATGCAGTAAATCCGCTTCCTTACCTAATTAGGTGATGTAAGATGACACGTAATATTTCACTAATTATTGAGTATTTAGCGTTTTTCGGTCTAATTTGTTGCTTATTAATTTACAATACAAACATTGTATTTTTAAGCATCACTATTGCATTTGTTGCTTGTGAAGTGATGATGGAAGTATTCAAAATTCGATTAAAACGACATATTTCACACATATATACTGCTCTGTTCATTATAAGTTCCTTACTAACAAATATTATTTTTACTGGCCTACATGCCGCCGCAATTTTTCCGGTATTCTTTATGACTATTCTTCTTATAGTATCTCAATATATATATGTTCCAGAATATCGTAAACAGCAATATCAAGAAACATAGAAAGAGGGAAAATGTTGCAACGTTTATTCGAAGCTAGTCTTACAAAATATTTTTTAGACTTATATGAAAGAATGAATGAGTTTTTTGGTATTAAAGAAAATAGAAATAGCCAATTCCTTTTATATGGAATGATTTCTCTCATAATAATCTCTTTTTTTATTTACTATTAAATAAGGATTCCACATAAAGTGGAATCCTTATTTGTATTCTACGCTATTTCTTTTTATTAGATAAAGTGAAACTTTAATCAGTGGGGGTT
This sequence comes from Bacillus sp. S2(2024), assembly GCF_050474045.1. Classification (NCBI taxonomy): domain Bacteria; kingdom Bacillati; phylum Bacillota; class Bacilli; order Caryophanales; family Bacillaceae; genus Bacillus; species Bacillus sp. S2(2024). The sequence continues at coordinate 318,109 of NZ_JBFLUS010000003.1, read as the reverse complement.
TCTTCATCCCCACTGATTATTAGCCCTCACCAATCGGGCGCATGCCAGCAGTTTATCTCCCACTTAACTTCTTTAGAAAAGCAAAAGCGGCTCGAACAGAATCGCAGGATAAAGTATGCTTTCTCAAAGGAACGAACTTTATAAATTCACATAACCATTAGTGGAAAACTCACTTTAGCCACAGGCATATTGTTCATAAATAAAACTTAAGTTATATTTATGTTCTAAGTTCATACGCTGTTCATCGCTACACCAGTAAAATAAAATGTCATGTATTGATGCATAGCGCTTATTCTTTAAAAATTGCTTAATAAAAGAAGGGAAACAATTTGGTAATTGTATAAATATATAATTGCGTAGTAGTTCCTCTTTGTAGCCTACTCCTTTACATATATACATGAGTTCTTCACAATAATATGCATGCTGTGGAACTTGAATCATCTCGAAAAATGGAACATATGATAATAATTTCCCGATAAAATGCTCATATTTTTTTATAAATTCAAATGACATATATTCCATTATTTCTTTTATAACAAATAAATAATCATCAACATGAGTTGTCTTTAATGGATTAAGATGATCTGATATTTGTGCAATCACCGCATGCTGACATGCTACAACAGCTCGGCTTGGTTCATAATATATTAAGAAATCCGTGCATTTTCTATATTTTTTCAATAAATCTAATGTGTATAAATCATAAATGTATGTATTACAATATATCGCTAACTCCATTAAGTTTTCATCTAACTTCTCTTTTGATAATGTCTTTGCTTGTTTACAAAGATATAGAAACATAAATTCCAACATTTCTTTATGCGACAAAAGTACCTTATACTTTTCAATACACTCTACATTAAATTTAATTCTTTCCCAAATAAAATAATCATTGCTATCTAACTCAGCAGCTTTTTGTTTTATAATTAAATAATTCCAAGCAACTACTTGTGTAAACACATCCCATGATTCATACTCTAAAGATGTTTGTACGAATTCCTCTAATCCTTCTTCAACCATAAAACAATAAGCTTGTTTATACCATCCTACTTCTTGACATAGACGAATAATTCGAACTAAAGTTGGCATTTCATCTTTATGAAACTTTGGTAAATCATGTGATTTTTTCATTCCATATAAAATAAAAGGAATTAAATTTTCTTTCTTGTAAAATTCTTTTTCTTTCCAAGCCAAAATAGTTCGTTCTTTTCCTTCACCTTTTGGACGCTCTGGTATAAGCAAAGAGAATAAATCCGCAAAATGTTCCGGCTTTTCATACGCATCCGTAACCAAATTCCAATTAGGTTCGGTTTGCATAATCGTCATATAATTCCCCCTCCCTTTTCTATATGTATGATAAATGCTTACATGTTAATCTATATTATTAATATTACTATATTCAAAATAACATATGATACTTATATTTATTAGTATACCACTTTTTTCATATGATAATAGTTGTTAACAAAAATTTCAAAAGTAAATTACATAAAGTCAAACTTCCAACAGTGAGTTTTTTCATCCCTCACTGTTGGAAAGCTCTTACCAATAAAACATTTACTGACAGTTAGCCCCACCTATCTTCTTAAGAAAATAGGTGGGGCTCGCTCAGCATCGCAGGACGCCTACGCTCAAGGCAGAGAGGCGCTTTTGCCTCGTCCAAGGGGGCAGATTCTAGCCGCTAGAGCTGGACAATGCTTTTCTCTAAATCTTAAGGTGGGGTTCTTGTTGGCCGCGAATTACGGGATAAAAAACAGCATAAAATATTCTATTCTTTACTTTGTATCCTCTGATATTTCACTTAAGGCAACACCCGCTTGATTATCTGCATATTTAGTTGTAGCTAAATCTCCAAGTGATAGCATTCCAACAATTTGTCCATGTTCAATTACCGGCAATCTTCTGATTTGGTAACGTGCCATTAACTCTGACGCTTTTTCAACAGCGTCATCAGGAGACACTGAAATAATTTGTGTTGTCATAACATTTGTAATTTGATTAGAACCCGGGTGCTTTTCTGCAATTCCTCTCACAACTAAATCACGGTCTGTTACAAGACCAATAACGTGACTATTCTCTACAACAGGAATCATCCCTATATCTTCTTCTTTCATTTTCACAGCTGCTTCATACACATTATCTAGCGGCGTACAATGTACAATATTTGTGCTCATCAATTCTCTAACAGTTGTCATAAATATATACCCTCCTTTACACACTTTAGCCTTTCCAATTCTCCTTATTTAAATTCACGGTTCCTAGAAAGATGAATGCAATACGATACGCTCATCTCTGTAAAAACAAAGGAATTTGCTCTTTAACAACCTCGAAGAATTGTCTGAATAGCGCTACCTAAGGACAATTAGACTTTTAGCTACTAGTCATAGAACTATAAACTAAATTGAGTATTCTAAAATATGACAATCCATCTAAGATCATTAGAATTGAGAAGAGAAAATATTGATTTTATTCATCAGGGCAGCTAAAATAGTCAATCGATAAAATATAATGTACAATGTTCTTTCCTAATTACACAAAATAATACAAAATCCTTCATTATTCACAATAAAAAATGAAATATTTCATAATATGTAAAAAATAAAGTGACACTCTCATCAATAGGGTTTTCTTCATCCCTCACTAATCGAGCTCTTATGGGCAGTTATCACATGAGTCTTAAGGTGAATTTAGAAATAATAGGATAAACATGTTTGTAAGGAGATTATTAATCAAGGAAGTAATTATGGTTTGATAAAACAAAGATATAGTATCTATTTTCTTCAAAAAAAAAGAGTCAGCATATTGCTGACTCTTTTTTTAGTGACCCGTACGGGATTCGAACCCGTGTTACCGCCGTGAAAGGGCGGTGTCTTAACCACTTGACCAACGGGCCATGGCTCCGCAGGTAGGACTCGAACCTACGACCGATCGGTTAACAGCCGATAGCTCTACCACTGAGCTACTGCGGAATATGGTGGGCCTAAATGGACTCGAACCATCGACCTCACGCTTATCAGGCGTGCGCTCTAACCAGCTGAGCTATAGGCCCTTAATCTTTTCTACAGGGGCAGTAGGAATCGAACCCACGCCGGAGGTTTTGGAGACCTCTGTTCTACCGTTAAACTATGCCCCTAAGTGGTGCCGGCTAGAGGACTTGAACCCCCAACCTACTGATTACAAGTCAGTTGCTCTACCAATTGAGCTAAGCCGGCTAGTTTACAAAAAAAAAATGGTGGCTCGGGACGGAATCGAACCGCCGACACGAGGATTTTCAGTCCTCTGCTCTACCGACTGAGCTACCGAGCCTTTATGTAAATGGCGGTCCCGACCGGGGTCGAACCGGCGATCTCCTGCGTGACAGGCAGGCATGTTAACCACTACACCACGGGACCATTGGTTGCGGGGACAGGATTTGAACCTGCGACCTTCGGGTTATGAGCCCGACGAGCTACCAGACTGCTCCACCCCGCGATGATATAATATTCTTTTAAATAAAAAATGGAGGAGGTAGAGGGATTCGAACCCCCGCGCGACTCTCGCCGCCTGTCGGTTTTCAAGACCGATCCCTTCAGCCGAACTTGGGTATACCTCCGTTATATAAATGGTGGAGCCTAGCGGGATCGAACCGCTGACCTCCTGCGTGCAAGGCAGGCGCTCTCCCAGCTGAGCTAAGGCCCCATTTTTTAAAACTATCGGGAAGACAGGATTCGAACCTGCGACCCCCTGGTCCCAAACCAGGTGCTCTACCAAGCTGAGCCACTTCCCGTTAATAAAGCGCGCCCGAGAGGACTCGAACCCCTAACCTTTTGATCCGTAGTCAAACGCTCTATCCAATTGAGCTACGGGCGCATATGGTGCCGAGGGCGGGGGTCGAACCCGCACGGTGGTCACCCACCGCAGGATTTTAAGTCCTGTGCGTCTGCCTGTTCCGCCACCCCGGCGTCATATTGAAAATTGGAGCGGAAGACGGGATTCGAACCCGCGACCCCAACCTTGGCAAGGTTGTATTCTACCACTGAACTACTTCCGCAAAACATATATGACTGATTGCTTATTTAATTAAAAGTGCGGGTGAAGGGAGTCGAACCCCCACGCCAAAGGCGCCAGATCCTAAGTCTGGTGCGTCTGCCAATTCCGCCACACCCGCATATTACATTTTAAAAATGGTGAGCCATGAAGGACTCGAACCTTCGACCCTCTGATTAAAAGTCAGATGCTCTACCAACTGAGCTAATGGCTCTTAAATGGCTGGGCTAGCTGGATTCGAACCAGCGCATGACGGAGTCAAAGTCCGTTGCCTTACCGCTTGGCTATAGCCCATTGATTTTTCTTTATGAAATTACTTCATTTAAAGTAAATCATTTAATATGAAGATTAATTATAAATGGTGGAGGGGGGCAGATTCGAACTGCCGAACCCGAAGGAGCGGATTTACAGTCCGCCGCGTTTAGCCACTTCGCTACCCCTCCGACATTAAAAATTATATGGTGGAGGATGACGGGATCGAACCGCCGACCCCCTGCTTGTAAGGCAGGTGCTCTCCCAGCTGAGCTAATCCTCCATTTGCCTGGCAACGTCCTACTCTCACAGGGACAAAGTCCCAACTACCATCGGCGCTAGAGAGCTTAACTTCCGTGTTCGGTATGGGAACGGGTGTGGCCTCTCTGCCATCATTACCAGACTTTTATTATTATACACATTCTTTTTAGAATGTCAACAGGAATTTCAAAAAAATATATTCCTTCAAAACTAGATAACATTTGCTTCATATTATATGGTTAAGTCCTCGATCTATTAGTATTCGTCAGCTCCACATGTCACCATGCTTCCACCTCGAACCTATCAACCTGATCATCTTTCAGGGATCTTACTAGCTTAACGCTATGGGAAATCTCATCTTGAGGGGGGCTTCATGCTTAGATGCTTTCAGCACTTATCCCTTCCGCACATAGCTACCCAGCTATGCCCTTGGCAGAACAACTGGTACACCAGCGGTGCGTCCATCCCGGTCCTCTCGTACTAAGGACAGCTCCTCTCAAATTTCCTACGCCCACGACGGATAGGGACCGAACTGTCTCACGACGTTCTGAACCCAGCTCGCGTACCGCTTTAATGGGCGAACAGCCCAACCCTTGGGACCGACTACAGCCCCAGGATGCGATGAGCCGACATCGAGGTGCCAAACCTCCCCGTCGATGTGGACTCTTGGGGGAGATAAGCCTGTTATCCCCGGGGTAGCTTTTATCCGTTGAGCGATGGCCCTTCCATGCGGAACCACCGGATCACTAAGCCCGACTTTCGTCCCTGCTCGACTTGTAGGTCTCGCAGTCAAGCTCCCTTATGCCTTTGCACTCTACGAATGATTTCCAACCATTCTGAGGGAACCTTTGGGCGCCTCCGTTACTTTTTAGGAGGCGACCGCCCCAGTCAAACTGCCCACCTGACACTGTCTCCCGGGTCGATAAGACCCGTAGGTTAGAATTTCAATACAGCCAGGGCGGTATCCCACCAGCGCCTCCACCGAAGCTAGCGCTCCGGCTTCAAAGGCTCCCGCCTATCCTGTACAAGCTGTACCAAAATTCAATATCAGGCTACAGTAAAGCTCCACG
>NZ_JBFLUS010000003.1:130000-307500 GCF_050474045.1 Bacillus sp. S2(2024) | reverse complement strand
TATTGAAGACATAAAAAACATTCCCCTCACACCAGAAGTAAAACTAAGTGATATCGCAAAAATTGAGCTAAAACAACATCATCATGCAATTTCTCATATTAACGGAGACGATGGGGCCGTATTAGTCGTTATGAAAGAACCGAGCAAAAATGCTGTTACAATTGGAAAAGAAATTGAGAAAAAAGTTCATGATATGAGCAAGCAATATAAAGACACTTTCACTATAAAAACACTTATGTCAACGCACGAACAAGTCCAAAATGCTGTTACAAGCATGGCTAAAGAAGTTGTTCTCGGTGCTATTGCCGCTACATTCATCATTTTAATTTTCTTACGTAACATTCGTACTACTTTAATCGCTGTTGTCAGTATCCCTTTATCTATACTCCTTACACTCTTTTTACTTGAGAAATCTCATATCACTTTAAATATTTTAACATTAGGAGGACTAGCTGTTGCCGTCGGACGCCTTGTTGATGATAGCATCGTTGTAATCGAAAACATTTTCCGTCGTTTACAAAAAGATTCTTTCTCAAAAGAAGTTATTATTGATGCTACAAAAGAAGTTGCAATCGCAATTACATCTTCCACCTTAACGACTGTCGCTGTTTTTTTACCAATTGGCTTTGTATCAGGCGGAATCGGTGAATTTATGTTGCCTATGGTGTTGGCAGTTGTATATTCAATTCTTTCCTCTCTAGTAGTGGCCTTAACAGTTGTTCCGCTCATGGCTTTTCTACTTTTAAAGAAAACAGGACACGAAGAGCGAAAAGAAACGAAACGTTATACAGCCATTTTAAAATGGTCGTTATCACATAAATTTATCATTTTACTCACTTCTTTCTTATTATTTGTCGGTTCAATTGCAGCTTACATTGTACTTCCAAAAGCAAATATTAAATCTGACGATAACACAATGCTTTCTATCAATATGACATTCCCTGCTAATTACGATTTAGAAAAGGGGAAACAACAAGCTTTCGAATTCGAAAAGAAATTACTTGCAGATACACAAGTACAAGACGTTACCTTACGAATGGGTTCTGCTTCAGAAGATGCACAGTGGGGCCAAGTGACAAAAAACAATCTTGCAAGTATATATGTAGGATTTAAAAAAGGAATTGACCTTGAAACATACATTAACAAACTAAAAAAAGAACAGAATCAATTTCAACCAGCAACATTTGATTATATAAAAGTGAGTTTTTCAAGTTTCGGTGGCGGGAACACTTTACTATTTAACATTACGGCCAACAATAGTGAAGATTTAAAGAAAGCTTCCGATCTTGTTACCACAAAATTAAAAAGCTTAAATAGTCTTTCAAAAGTAAAAACAAATGTGGAAGAAGAGAAAAATGAATGGGTCATCAACGTTGATCAAACAAAAGCAGAGAAAGCAGGATTAACTCCTGAGGTCATCGCACAACAAGTTGCATTTTTAATGAAAAAATCACCAATTGGCCAAATTTCACTCGATAATGAAAAGACAACTATTGTACTAGAACACGAAAAAACAAACATCCATAATAAAGATGCAATTCTAGACTCAAATATTTCGTCTCCACTTACTGGTTTGATCCCATTAAAAGATATTGCAACCATTTCTGAAAAACAAATACAAACAGAAATATTCCATAAGGACGGAAAAGAAACAATTCAAGTTACAGCGGAAGCAAAAGGTGAAGATTTAAGTAAAGTAAGTACAGACGTAAATACAGCTATTACAAATTTAAAATTACCTAATGGAGCGAAAGTTAACATTGCCGGAGCAACAGAATCAATGCAAGAAAGTTTCACTGATCTATTTAAAATTATGGGAATTGCAATTGGTGTTGTTTACTTAATTATGGTTATTACTTTTGGGCAAGCACGTGCACCATTTGCAATTTTATTCTCCCTTCCATTAGCTGCTGTCGGCGGTATTTTAGGTTTAATTATTTCACAAACACCGGTTGATTTAAACTCCCTTATCGGTGCCTTAATGCTAATCGGAATCGTCGTGACAAATGCAATTGTATTAATAGAACGTGTACAACAAAATCGCGAAAAAGGAATGTCAACAAGAGAAGCACTATTAGAAGCTGGCTCGATAAGATTACGCCCAATTATTATGACAGCTATTACAACCATCTTCGCAATGCTTCCTCTACTATTCGGTGATACACAAGCTGGAAGCATGGTGTCAAAAAGCTTAGCTGTTGTAGTAATTGGCGGTTTATTAGTTTCCACATTACTAACACTCGTTGTTGTACCTGTTATGTACGAATTACTAGATCGAATTGGTAGCAGGAAGCATCGCAAAAAACAACATGAATCTTATACAGACGTTCCAAACTCATAAAGTAAAACTTCCATAAGTAGGGGTCTTACTGCCCGCGAATAACGGGATAAAATACAACAACCGCACTCAGACTTCTGAATGCGGTTGTTGTATTTTTTACCTACATTGAGAATAGGGGCTTCTCAACTAAAGTGAAACTTCCATCAGTGGTTTCTTATGTTGCTTAAACTTTTCATTAAATACCTTTGTTTCTACATCCAAGGAATTAACTATGAATCGGTTCTTTTTCGCTTAGACCAAGCGCCTTCGCTGTTGAAGTATGGATTTCTTGGAAAAGCTCTGGGTTTTCCACTAGTGACACGCCATAAGAAGGAATCATTTCTTTTATTTTCAGTTCCCACTCTTTCATATGTTGCGGGAAGCATTTTCCTAATACTTCAAGCATAACGTGAACGGCAGTAGAAGCACCCGGAGAAGCGCCAAGCAATGCAGCTATCGAGCCATCAGCAGCACTAACAACTTCCGTACCAAATTGAAGTGTGCCTTTACCGCCAGTATCAGTATCTTTGATAACTTGCACACGTTGGCCCGCTACCACTGTATTCCAATCTTCGCTTTTGGCGTTCGGAATAAACTCGCGTAATTCTTCCATGCGCTTTTCATTCGATAACATAACTTGCTGGATCAAATATTTTGTCAATGCCATCTCTTTTACGCCTGCCGCCAACATAGTCAAGACATTATTCGGTTTTACGGAACCTATTAAATCAAAATTTGAACCAGTTTTTAAGAACTTTGGTGAGAAGCCGGCAAACGGTCCAAACAGCAATGTTTTTTTGTTGTCAATATATCTTGTATCAAGATGCGGAACAGACATTGGAGGAGCACCAACCTTAGCTTTACCGTATACTTTTGCATGATGCTGCTCTACAACTTCTGGATTGTTACATACCATAAATAAGCCGCTTACTGGGAACCCTCCAATATGTTTTGACTCAGGAATACCAGTTTTTTGTAGTAAAGGCAGACTTCCGCCTCCACCGCCGATAAAGACAAATTTTGCAGTATGGTATTCGATTTTACCACTATCGATATCATGCACTTTTACTTCCCAAGAGCCGTCGCTAGTACGTTTAATATCCTCAACGCTATGCTTGTAGTTTATCTCGACGTTTTTAGTCTGCAAGTGGTCAAACAACATGCGTGTTAAAGCACCAAAGTTAACATCCGTCCCAGAGTCAATTTTTGTTGCCGCTATCGCTTCATCCTCTGTACGTCCTTCCATGATAAGCGGAATCCATTCCTTCAGTTTTTGAGGGTCATCGGAAAATTCCATCCCTTGAAACAGAGGATTGCTTGAAAGCGCTTCAAAACGGTTCTTCAAAAACTTTACATTTTTTTCCCCTTGTACTAAACTCATATGAGGTATCGGCATGATAAAGTCCTGCGGGTTACGAATCAGATTGCTGTTTACAAGATATGCCCAAAACTGTCTTGAAAGCTGAAACTGTTCATTAATTTTTATAGCTTTGCTAATATCTACAGATCCGTCAGATTTTTCGGATGTATAGTTGAGCTCGCATAGTGCAGAATGGCCCGTACCGGCATTATTCCATTCGTTAGAACTTTCTTCTCCTGCGTTTGCGAGTTTCTCAAACACTTTGATTTCCCATTCAGGTACTAACTCTTTTAGTAATGCTCCCAAAGTCGCGCTCATGACTCCGGCACCAATTAAGATAACGTCTGTTTTCTTCTGTATTTTGCTCATTTTAACCTTCCTCATCCCCTATATTTTACAAAAAAGAGTAGGCACTCCTGCTTAGATGTCGCAAAAAGCAAGACGCCATCTAGACCCCACCTAGAAACACACCTTTTCTGTCTCAATTATAACACCATATCATATTCTATTATAATTATTTATAGAGTAAAATATCTACCATTATCTGATAATTATAAACTATGTAAAGTTCGTTAAAAAGTGAATAGTCCGTCCAAAAGGCTTTAACTCAGCTCCTTACAAGGGCTAAGGCTTTGGTTTGCCGTTACTTTTGGTATGGTTCTCCGCACTTAATAAGGAGTAAAACGTTTACTATAGTTAGTTTAACTGTATAATACTGCACATTCTCCAAAATATCCATATCATCTATAAATTCGCTCTTTCACAATCTGGCCATTTAATGGAATAACGGTCGAACTTTATTTCAAATCCACTCCCCCACCTATCTTCTGTAGAAAAGTGGAAACGGCTAGAGCTGGACAACGATTCTCTCTCAATCTTGAGGCGGGGGTCTTACTGCCCGTGAATAGCGGGATTAAAAAAAGAGCATCCTTAAAAGATCGATTTTATCGAACTTTTAGGACACCCTCTTTATTTTATATAGAGTACAAGTAGTTATGCCGCTGCTTTTACTTTACTTCTTTTACGAGATTTTTTCGTACCAGTAAAGCGTTTATGCAGTACGGATGCTATAAAGCGAGCAAGAATATTAAATAGTAGTACCATAATAATTAATACTGCTGCTGATTTTGTTGCAATTAGCTTCGCGTCAGGAATAATTCCCTCAGAATTTAACTTCCAAATATGCACTGCCAATGTTTCTGCTGGTCGAAATGGGTTCAACGGATTAGCAGGACTTGAAAGGTCTGCTGCTGTATTTAAAATTGGTGACGTTAATCCAGCTGTATAAATTAGTGCTGCCGCTTCACCAAAAATACGTCCAGCCGCTAAAATAACACCTGTAATAATTTGTGGCAATGCAGATGGAAGAATAATTCTAACAATTGTTTGCCACTTTGTTGCACCTAATCCAAGACTTGCTTCTTTCACATTAGATGGAATTTCTGTAATTGCATTTTCACAAACGCGCGTTAAACTTGGTAAATTTAAAATCGTTAAAGCTAACGCTCCACCCATGGCAGTATAACCCCAACCTGCCATCGTAACAAACACAAGTAATCCAAATAAACCAACTACAATAGAAGGTAGCGATGCCATTGTTTCAATACATAGACGAACAAAATTTAAAAATCGACCTTGCTTTGCATATTCCGCAAGGTAAATTCCTGCACCAAGACCTAAAGGAATTGAAATAATTAATGTAATGACAAGCATATAGAAGGAATTAAATAATTGAGGACCAATTCCTCCTCCTGCTGTTGTATTACTTGGTTCTCCAAATAAAAAACTTGGATCCCAGAATCCCCAACCTTTTTGTAAAATTTCGTATACAAGAAAACCGAGTAAAGCGACTACAAGCACTGCGACCGCATATAAAATCCCTGTCCATATACTATTAACTGTTCTAGCATTCATCGTTATCTTTCACCTCTTTGGCCAATCGCTCGAATTACTACGATAAATAAGAAGGAAATAAGAAGTAATATCATCGCTAATGTCCATAGCGCATTATTCCAAGCTGTCCCATTTAACGTATTCGTCATATCCATTGTCAAAATACCTGTTAAAGTTGAAGTTGGACTATATAGTCCTTCTGGTAATTTTATTGTATTACCGATTACCATCTGAACTGCTAATGCTTCACCAAAAGCACGAGCTAACCCAAGAACAACCCCTGTTAAAATACCCTTTTTCGCCGCCGGAACAATGACGCGACTAATCGCTTGCCATTTCGTCGATCCTAGACCATAAGAGGCTTCTAAATACTCAAAAGGAACTGCACGAATTGCATCGGAAGCAATACTTGCAATCGTTGGCAAAACCATAACACTTAATACAATAATACCTGCAATTAAACTAAATCCTACACCACCAAAAGAATTACGTAAAAGCGGAACTAAAATTGTAACACCTAATAAACCGTATACAACAGACGGAATCCCTACTAACAATTCTAAAACCGGCTTTAGTACTTTGTTCCCAAACTTTGGTGAAATTAAATTCATAAACACTGCTAGTGCAATTGCAATTGGCGCACTAATGATTACTGCACCAAGAGATACAGCAGTAGATCCAACTATGAAAATAACCGCTCCAAAACTTCCATTCCCTTCATTTGGAGCCCATTTTGTTGATGTGAATACTTCTGAAATTGAGATATTGCTTTGTGTAAATGATTGAATTCCTTTTGCACAAATGAATGCAATAATAGCTAATGTAACAGCAACAATTAATAACCCACAAAGCGTCACAAGTGTTCTTCCAATATATTCACTTTTTACGTAGTTAATTTGTTTTTTCCCCTTCATCACAAGACCACAACCTCACTTCATATATCGAAATGAACAAGACTGGCTAAATAGCCAGCCCCGTTTTATATTATTGTTTTAATTTAGACATTGGGATGTAACCCATTTCTTCTACTTTCTTCTCAAAGTCTGAACCTTTTACATAATCAATGTAACCCTTTGTTGCATCTTTTGCTTCACCTTTTGTGATCATGTATTCATAAGACCAAAACGGATATTTACCAGAAGAAATATTTTCAGTTGTTGGTTCTACACCATCAATTTTCAATGTTTTTAAAGTACCTTTTTTGTCACCAACCATGTAAGAGTTAGCTAAATAACTAATAGATCCTGGTGTAGAGTTGATTGCTTGCTCTACTGCACCATTGGAATCTTGTGTTGTACCAGTAGCATCGTTAATTTTTGCGTCTTTCATAACTGTTTTTTCAAACGTAGCACGTGTACCAGAAGCAGCTGGGCGATTAACTACATTGATTTTTTCGTCTTTTCCGCCAACTTCTTTCCAGTTTGTAACTTTACCAGAGAAAATATCTTGTACCTGTTTTAATGTTAAGTTATCAACATTTACATCTTTATTTACAACTAATGCAAATCCGATACCTGCAACTTTGTTATCTACTAATTCTTTTGCTTTATCAGCTTCTTTTATTTTATCTGCAGCAGGAACATCAGAGTTACCAACTTGGACAGCGCCAGAAGCTACTTGGTTAATTCCAGTTCCACTACCGCCACCTTGAACTGTAATTGATACTTTTGAATTTTTCCCCATAAATTCTTTAGCAGCTTCGTCTGCAAGTGGTTGAAGCGCCGTAGAACCAGCCGCTGTAATTGTACCGGATAATTCTTGCTTCGTTTCGTTACCACCTTTAGCAGTTTCCGTCTTTGTTGTGTCTGTTTTCCCACAACCTACTAAAGCACCTGCAACTACTAATGCCGCTAACGAAAATTTAAAACCTTTTTTCATAACCATGTCTTGTACCCCCATTTGATTATCACTTTTCATTTCTACCATTATTATGTGCATATCTCGTAGTACAAATTCATTGTAGGACAATAATATTATGTCAGTGTTAAGCGATTTTTAATTTTAAGTAAAGGACGTGGATTCGTAGAAAAAACCATATATATTCATTGTTTTCAACATAAAACAACGAAAAAACCATAAGAAACAGAACATATTGTAAAGCTAATTTTAATAATGTAAATTTATTGTAAATTCATATCCTTGCTTTTACACCTTTATTAAGATTTTTTTCTGAAAAATTCTACTTCCCCTTGTTAAAATCCCAACATACACAACAAAAAATGGAATAACATGCAAGTTAGCCCTATAAACTGGAACAATTCAAAAAATACCTGAATATTTTTAAAGTAAGAATTGACAACAGCGCTCAATATCACCTAGTATGTTATTAATAAAATGTTTCCCTAAGGAAACATTTTGAACTCGAACTAAAAAAATAGAAGTGAGGTAACTCTTATGGTATCGGTTAAAACCCAACCACTTTCTACTTTTAAAACAGGTCAGCTCGTACAAATTGAAAAAATCAAATTAGAAGGAACTATGAAACGCCGCCTCCTAGATTTAGGATTTATTCCTGGTGCAACGATTAAAGTGTTACAAAAAAGTCCGCTTGGCGATCCCATTGCATATCAAGTAAGTAATACGACAATTGCACTTCGAAATGAAGAAAGTTCGCGAATAATTGGGACATTGATAGGAGATGAGCCAAAATGAAAAAGCGCCGCATTGCATTAGCAGGAAATCCGAATACAGGAAAAAGTACGTTATTTAATACATTAACCGGATTAAAACAACATACTGGAAACTGGACAGGAAAAACAGTATTAAAAGCTGAAGGCGAGTATGCACATAACGGAGATTTATATACGATTATAGATTTACCTGGAACGTATTCTTTATATTCCAACTCTGCTGATGAAGAAGTTGCACGTGACTACATTATCTTCGAAAAACCAGATGTAACCGTCGTTGTATTGGATGCAACAGCCATGGAGCGGAATCTAAACTTAGCACTGCAAGTTATGGAAATGACAAAAGAAGTGATTATATGTGTGAACTTGATTGATGAAGCAGAAAAGAAAGGCATTATAATCAATGAGAAAAAGTTAGCAAAATCACTTGGAGTTCCTATTGTAAAAGTCTCTGCCCGTAACAAAATCGGAATCAACCAATTACTAAACACAATTGAAAAAGTAGTAAATAAAAAATTAATTTCTACTCCCTTTCAACTTACTTATAACGAGAAAATAGAAAAGATGATTCAGGAACTCGAACCCCAAATATATAAAGTTTTTGGAGACTCTTATCCTGCTCGTTGGATTGCACTTCGTATTTTAGATGGCGACAAGAGCTTCTTAGAATCTCTTCAAAAGCATCATGAAGAACCGCTTGTAAGGGAGGTCATAATTAATGGCATCTCATTCAACCAGTAAGGCTCTTCCATTAGACTATATCGTTCATCATGCGCGAACGCTTGTTAAAGAAGACATTCGTGATGAAATTGTCGGTGATATTTACCGTGCTTCAGCTAATATTTGTAAAGATTCAGTTCAATATACAGATAAAAATAAATTATATCGTTCAGAGAAGCTCGATAAAATTTTCACCTCTCCTATATTGGGCTTCCCTATTATGCTTGCTGTTTTATCTGTGATTTTCTATCTTACAATTGCTGGCGCAAACGTTCCATCCGATAAAATTGCTGAATTCTTTGGATGGACAGAAAATTATTTAACATCTTGGTTCCAAGCGATGCATGCACCAGAATGGCTACATGGTGTTCTTATTCTTGGTCTATTCCGTGGAATAGGAGCAGTTATTAGCGTTATGTTACCGCCCATGGCAATCTTCTTTCCAATTTTCGCTTTACTAGAAAACTACGGTTACTTACCACGCGTTGCTTTTAACATGGACCGCCTCTTTAAACGTGCCGGGGCACATGGGAAACAATCATTAACAATGGCGATGGGATTTGGATGTAACGCAGCTGCAATTATGTCAACACGTATTATTGAATCCCCTCGTGAACGTATGCTCGCAATCTTAACAAATAACTTTGTTCCTTGTAATGGTCGATGGCCAACGCTTATTTTATTAGCATCTTTATTTATGGCTGCTGGATATACAGGTGGGATGAAAACCCTTGTAACAGCTGGAGTTGTTGTCAGCATGGTTGTAATTGGAATTATTGTAACTTTAACCGTGTCATGGGCACTCTCAAAAACGGCTTTAAAAGGTGTTCCAACTCACTATACGCTAGAATTACCTCCATATAGAAAACCTAAAATTTGGGATACAATTGTACGCGCGACGCTCGATAAATCCATATACGTTCTAAAACGTGCGGTTATCGTTGCGGCACCTGCTGCAGTATTAACATGGGTATTAGCAAATGTATTTATCGGGGACACAAGTCTTCTTACGTATATCGTAAATTTTTTAGATCCGTTTGCAAAATTACTTGGCCTTGACGGATACATTTTAGCAGCATTTATTCTCGGCCTACCTGCAAACGAAATTGTTGTTCCAATTTTATTAATGGCTTATTTATCAACAGGTTCCTTAACAGAGTTAGCAGATTTAACACAAATTAAACAACTGTTTCTTGAACACGGTTGGACTTGGCTAACTGCATTAAATATGATGTTATTTTCTCTTCTGCATTTCCCATGCGGAACAACACTAGTTAATATATATAAAGAAACAAAAAGTGCAAAATGGACATTTCTTTCATTCGCAATCCCTACCATCATTGCCATTGTTGTTACATTCCTTACGGCACAATTGGTACATTGGTTAGGACTTATATAATAAAGTGAAACTTCCATCAGTGAAGGTTTTCTTCATCCCCCACTGATGGAAAGCTCTCACCAATCGGGCTTTTATGGGCAGTTATCCCCCACCTATCTTCCTTGCTTCTCCCTGAATCTTGAGGTGGGGGGTACTGCCCGTTAATGCGGGACAAAAAAGAAACCCAACGTATTACTCGGGTTTCTTTTTTGTCGATATTTGTTTTTGCCAAGGCTGTGCACCGTATTCTTGTATTTTTTTATGAATGAAATAAGCAGTATAAGGCAGCGTTGCCATTAAAATCGTACATATAATCCCTAAAGTTGTAAACATTATACTGCTCCTTTACTCACCTTTTTACCGGTAACATAGATCCCGTATGTTCAATACTTGGATGCACACGAACAATAATGTTACTCGTACTAAAGTAATTTTGACCTTGGTCCCAATTTTTTTTAATTTTTATCCATTGCTTATAATTTTGACGCTTATAATATTCTCCTAATCCAAATGCATCTACTTTTAAATCTTTTTGGACAATTTTAATTGTTTTCTGTATCTCTTTTTCCATTTCACTTGCAAGGTATTTGCTAATTTCCTTGTTACTCATCACCTTATTATCTTTCCGTAAATACACTTCTGCTAATGTTCCGTCTAAATATACATCAATGACAAATTTAGGCTTTGTAGGATTTGTTAAGAATGTGTGGATTTTCCGACGCATCTCACGAATTTCAAATACAATAAGCTGATTTCCTTTTTTTATTTTAAAAAAGCCCCCTACTTTTTTTCCAACAATATAATTTAATCCTAATGTTTCCATCCCATTTAGACTACCTACAAATTTAGTATCTTTTCCGCGAAATACAGCTGCTCCTTCCATTTTAATTCCTTGCCGGGTTAGCCCTAAGACAGGAAGAACAAAACTTCTATCAGCAGACATTTTCTCTTGTAAATCACCAATTCGAATTGCTTCTAACATTTGAGCATTCTTCTGTGCATTATCTGATATCATACTTATATATTTAGCTGGTAAATTTTCTGGTTTTGCACTCTGTTTTAATATTTCTTCCGCCCTTTCTTTTGAAACGAAAATACGAATGTTCCTGCGCATCTCATGATCACGAAAAAACACATCTAATGTATCTTCTAAAACGAAAGGTTTTTTCAATAAGTCCTCAGAAAAAATAAGCACTTCTATATGAGGAAAGAATAAGGACCGACTTATTTTCTTAGAGATAATCCGAATTTGAGCAAACACACTATCAGCCGTTGCATTAATATTAATATAATTTTTTCCATTTGATGGTTTATTTCCTTGTGGTGTTAAAGAACTAGGCAACACAATTTGATATGTTCCTTTTATAAGGGGGGAATAACGGGTAGTTGTCGTTTCACTTTTTTCTCCCTTATTCGTTGCCTTGTCTAAGGCAACACCGACAACAAACCCTCTTTCTTCAATTTCCTGCCGTTCAGAGCAGCCGCTGATAAGTAAAATCAAGAACAGACAACTCATTATTTTAAGAAGAAGATTCATTTTTCTTCCCCCCTCCTTTTATTTTATAAAAAATAAAAATGAGAAGAGGAATAACGAACATAACAGCCATGTCAATCCAAGCTAAATATGTACCATACTTACTTATTACATCCAAATTACCTGGAATATTATTTACAACATAAATGATAGGTGCACTAATAAAAATAAACGTATGTTTTTTTATTGAAGGAAACATTGCACAAAATAAAAAAATAGCCACATCATAATACAGTGCAGTTGTATTAAAAACGGTAATAATCCATGTTATAAAAAAAATGGCATCAAATCTCTCTAAAAACCCTCCTCCTATCTCAATTTCTTTTCCAAGTTCAATTGTTGGATATGTTAAAGTGCTAGTTGTTAAATACGTAAATACACTTATACAAGTAACATAAATTAATATATAGGATAAAACAGTAACCATAACCCCTTTCACTGCTGCCATAGGGGCGTTTTTAGTTGATTTTAATATAGCAGCATAGAAAAAACCCACCTCAAATCCAATAAATGTAAAGGCAGTTTCTCTGATCCCCCCCATATATTTACTCATTTTAGTTTGAAAAAATGGAGCTAAATTTTCAAATTCCATTACATTAATATTTAACAGCGATAACAAAATAATAGCAGTAAAAACAATTGGTAAAAACAGAACAGTAAGTCTTAATAATCCTGCCCTAGATCCGCAAACGCCATAAACAACAACGAGCAAATAAAAAAAAGACAAAAGCTGAACAGGTGTATCACTAAACAAATAGGTTTGAGAAATAATAGAAATTGTTCGCGCTTCATGAGCCGTAATTCCTGTAAATGTTAGTATTAAAATAAAACAGACAATATAAGTAATAGGTTTCGTTAAATACACGCTCGTATATTGAACAAAATTTTGTTTCGGAAATAAAATGGCAACCTTTATAATAAACCATGCAAAACAAGCACTTGTTATCCCACCTAGGAGTAAAAGAATCCATCCATCTGCAAAAAGGGCATGTGTTGCCATAATGCGCGGCATCGAAAGTGCACCTGTACCAATAATTGTAGAAGATATGGCAAACGCGAGTTCACGAGTACCAATTTCTTCATCCCCATACTCAAATGGCTTCACTTCATCCCCTCTCCTTTGAACGCAATGTTTTATCCTTTGGTTGTAAGTACTCCGGTCTTTCTTCCAACATTGCTTTAGGCAAACGTACAACCTCTTCTTTCCAATCTTTATAAAAAACAGGTGCAATCGGTGCAGAATACGGTACTCCAACACTCGTTAAATTTACGATGTGAATTGCTAAAGCAATTAATCCTAAAACAATTCCATACAAACCAAAGACTGTGGCAGCTAACATAAACGCAAACAATAAAATACGAAAGGTAATTGTAATGCTATATACCGGCAATGAAAATGTAGCTACGGCCGTGACCGCAATAATAATGACAAGAAACGGATTTACAATACCGGCACTTACAGCAGCTTCTCCAATAACAAGACCTCCTACAATACCAATCGTTTGCCCCATTGGCTTCGGAAGACGAATTCCAGCTTCACGAATCAGTTCCATTGTAAAAGCCATTATGAGTGCTTCAATATACGCTGGAAACGGAACACCTTCTCTTGCTCCAGCAATTGAATATGCAAGATTAGAGGGAATAAGTCCTTGATGATAAGAAACAAGAGCCACATACATAGCCGGTAATAAAATCGCAATCGTGCCGGCTAACATTCGAAGACCTCTTAACAACGCTCCAATCATCCAGCGTTCATAGTGATCTTCTGGTGATTGAAATATATCAATCATTACCATCGGAGCAATAAGTGCAAACGGAGAACCATCTACTAAAATAGCTGCTTTCCCTTTTGCAAGTGATGCTGCGACATTATCTGGTCTTTCTGTATTTAAAAATTGAGGGAAAGGAGACAAATTATTATCTTGTATGAGTTGTTCAATCGTTCCTGTCTCAAAAATAATATCTGTTTCAATAGACTGCAGTCTCCGGTTTAACTCTTCTACAATATAAGGGTTAATAATATCCTCAATATAAGTTAATGTTACTTCCTTCTGCGAACGCTTTCCCATAATATAAGAACGAAAACGTAGCTGCGGGTCACGTATGTGACGCCGAATTAACATTTTGTTTACATTCACATCTTCAATAAATCCTAAATTAGGCCCTCGAATGATTGTCTCTGTAGAAGGTGCATCAAGACTTCGTTTCTCCCATTCACGAAAATTTATAATTATTGCAGAAGGAATAGCATCCAGTAGCACAATTGTATCGCCTGCTAACAGTGCATTCATAACATCTGGAAATGTCTTTGCAATGCTCACTTCTCCAACTGATAAAAATTGATCGATTAATGTTTGAATAATTGGAGCTTGTTTAGGAATTTCCTCATACTGCAATGGGCGAATAACAAAACGATGAATCATGTCTTTATTGCTTAGTCCGCATAAAAATATAACTGCACACCGATCATTCGTTCCTGAAAGAGAAAATTCACGCACAGTTAAGTCATTAGGTGAATCTAACTTTTCTCGAATTGCATTGATTATTTTCGATAAGTTAGCATCTAACTGAACCATCTTTATCACCTAACTTTCTTTTTTAAATGGTGTAGTTATATTTCTCTATTTCAAGAAAATATATACAAAAAGAGTTATCCATTAGTAACTGGATAACTCGAATAAAACACTATTTTATTCCCCATTTCGCATAAAGTTCAAAACAGACGAAACAAATATATCTACACCGATCGGCAAGGCATCCTCATCAATTGTAAAACACGGATGGTGATGAGGGTGGATAATTCCCTTCTCTTGATTTCCAGCCCCTATAAAGAAAAATGTACCTGGAGCTTTTTGTAAAAATGCTGAAAAATCCTCTCCAGCCATCGTTGGCTGCAAACGAACAACTTGCTCCCTTCCTAAAAGTTGCAATGCCGTATTTTCTACATGCCTTGTTACATTCTCTTCATTTACAACCGGACGATATCCGTATTCGTATGTAAATCTATAAGATGCCCCGTATGCCTCTGTAATACATTTTACAATTTTCTCAATTCGCTCTGCTGTTTGCTTCCGAAGTTCATCCCGTAAACTTCTCACTGTCCCTCCAATTGTCGCACTATCAGGAATTACATTATGAGTTGTCCCTGCATGAAACTGTGTTACAGATAACACTAATGAATCTAATGGATTAGTAAGCCTGGAGACAATTTGTTGTAATTGAGAAACAACTTGTGTACCAATTGCGATACTATCAACTGTTTCATGCGGAATCCCAGCATGTCCGCCTTTCCCAACAATCGTAATCGAAAACGCATCAGGAGCAGCCATTGCTGGACCATACACAACACCAACTTTGCCAACTTCCAGTGGTGCCCAAAGATGCGCACCGATAATATAATCGACTCCTTCCATAACACCTGCGTCAACCATTTCCTGTGCACCACCCGGAAAATTCTCCTCAGCATGTTGAAACAAAAAACGAATTTCCCCTTGAATTTGATCTCGCTTTTGTGAAAGTGTGTATGCCGTGCCAAGTAACATCGCCATATGTCCATCATGTCCACACGCATGCATAACTCCTTGATATCTAGAAACAAAATCAAATTTATTCTCTTCTTCAATAGGTAATGCGTCCATATCAGCACGAAGCGCAATTGTTTTTCCTGGCTGTTTACCTACCAATTTTGCCATTACACTATACTGCGTTGGACGTGAAACTTCTAAATGAGGAAATGTTTGCAGTATGTCATAAACCGTTTGAGATGTCTTTTCTTCACGATAAGAGAGCTCAGGATACATATGAAAATGTCTTCTCCATTGAATAAGCTGCTCTTTCGAAATAGATGCTTCTTGTATAATATCCATATACAATCATCCTTTCTCCCCTATATTACCTGTTATTATGAAAACTCCCGCCACTTATCTCATTCGGATCTTAAAGTGGGGGTGTCTCGTGTATCCCCTTCAAAAGATGCTTAACACGAGTGGAGTTGACACAGCTGCCCGATGGCACAACCCCTCTATTCCATCAGCAAACGCCTTTGGAACTACTTTTTTAAGATGTTATAGGCACCATTCACATCTGCGTTCAGTAGTTTGTTCTCTTTCGTACGGTACAAGCCACGTTTGATACGTGTTCCACTGAATATAGGAATATCTTCCTCACCATAAGTTGGTATCACGTCATTGTCTAGAAAGGATGCCTTGCTTGTATACGATTCTTCTACAACTTGTACAGCAATACCTTTTCGTTTTGCCTTATAGATGATCATTTCAATGAGTAAATTATGTGGAACATGACAAAATGATTGATTTTGTCGTTCCCCCATCTTACTGTTTTGTTTCCATGATGTATTTTTTCCAATCGCAATCGTAGAGATTTCCTGTTGAATCGCTATCTGAACGATGAAAAAAATAAAAAAGCTATCAAATTTGATAGCTTTTTATTTTTTTAGAATCGTAATCGCTTGTTTCCCCATTTGTTCCCATGACTTTTCAAATTGAGCACGCGGAATACCTTTACGCGGATTGTTTGCCAATGGATCATTTATATATACAAAATTTTGATCATAACCTACAATAACAGCGCTATGTTCATAATATGTAACCTTTAATTCTCCAGCATTTGTCTTCCAAGTTTCAAAGCTTCCTTCATCTAGCGGCTGAAAAGTTGTATTAGCAATAACCCATACCGGTGAACCAGCACTAAGAACTTTATATATATCTTTTATATCTCTTCCTGTTAAATCAATTGTTTTATCTGGAACATATTTTTGCGCTAATTGAAAAATTGGCTGATGATATACCCCGTAACCTGGTTCAGACTTTGTATAAATATTTCCTACAAATCCTTCATGAGGATTTCCTCGCAAACCATTTGTCTCAAACGGTACACGTGTAATTTCATTTGCAAGCTTCATTTTGTCAACTTGAATTCCGTTATATTGCAGTAACATTGCTAAACTTGTCACTTCACAACCTCTTTCTAATTCAGGAAGTTGCTTTATAAATGGCACATTTTCAATCATCACTTGCTCTTTCATTTCATATGAAAAGTCTAAGCGAAGTTCCTCAGTTTTTTGAAAAATTTTATTTTTCCCTTTTTCAAATATTCCCATAACATCCTTACTGCATGCCGCACCGACAAGAACTCCAACTCCTAAAATACATATGTATTTCATTATCCTAAACATATATCTAACTCCATTACATAATTATTTTCTTACATTTCCCAAAATAATACTCTCTTTATTGTACCGTTGTTTTCACTAGTTTACTAGAATGATTCTACAAATTGTGATTTTAGGATATCACCTAAAATTCATACTTTTTAAAATAAAAAGATTTTTTAATATACAATTTCAGAATATTTTGTTAGAATGAAATGTGTTTAATATAGTGAAATTTCTTCAATAAAGATAAGCGAATTCACTAGCAGTTTTCATTGTGATTTTAACTAAAAAATATGAGGTGAGGGGTATATGATACAAAAGGAGAAGCAGTCAAATGAACTAAAACGTACGATGCAAAGCAGACACCTCTTCATGATTGCTCTAGGAGGAGTTATCGGAACCGGATTATTTATGGGATCTGGACAAACTGTTCACAATGCTGGACCCGGCGGAGCCATTCTTGCCTATTTAGTCGGCGGATTTGTTATGTATTTAACGATGCTTTGTCTTGGCGAATTAACAGTTGCAATGCCTGAAGCTGGCTCTTTCCAAAGCTATGCTAGCAAATTTATTTCACCTGGTTTTGGATTTGTGGTTGGATGGATGTATTGGCTAAACTGGGCTGTAACCGTCGGAGTTGAATTAACGACTGTCAGTATTTTAATGAAGCGCTGGTTTCCAGATGTTTCATCTTGGATATGGTGTGTTATATTTGCAGCCATACTCTTTATTGTAAACGCTTCCTCTGCACGTGCGTACGCTGAAGCTGAGTTTTGGTTTGCAAGTGTTAAAGTAATAACAATTATTCTTTTTATTCTACTCGGCGGCGCTGTTATGTTTGGTGT
Organism: Bacillus sp. S2(2024); assembly: GCF_050474045.1. Taxonomy (NCBI): domain Bacteria; kingdom Bacillati; phylum Bacillota; class Bacilli; order Caryophanales; family Bacillaceae; genus Bacillus; species Bacillus sp. S2(2024). The sequence continues at coordinate 289,647 of NZ_JBFLUS010000003.1, read as the reverse complement.
ATTAGACTTTAACGGTAAGCCGGCACCAATGTTCCATAACTTCACAGGAAATGGCGGATTATTTCCAAATGGACTTCCAGCTGTTCTGCTTACAATGATTACTGTTAATTATGCGTTCCAAGGAACAGAATTAATTGGTATTGCTTCGGGTGAAAGTAAGCAGCCGGAAATAACAATACCACGTGCTATAAAAAGTACAATTTGGCGAACACTTTTCTTTTTCGTTCTTGCCATTTCTGTAGTCGTAGGATTATTACCATGGCAAGAAGCAAATCTTGTAGAAAGCCCGTTCGTACTCGTTTTTGACACAGCTGGAGTCCCATATGCAGCAGACATTATGAACTTTGTCATTATTACGGCTGTATTATCGGTAGCAAACTCTGGTTTATACGCAAACTCTCGTATGCTGTGGGCGATGGCAAAACAAGGAATGGGAAGTCCGCGTTTCACAAAATTAACGAAAAAAGGGGTACCGATCAACGCCTTAATTTTCAGCTTACTCTTTGCCGGTCTTTCTCTGTTAACAAGTGTATTTGCCGCTGATACAGTCTTTTTAGTATTAACATCGATTGCGGCCATGGCAGCTGTCGTTGTTTGGATGTCCATTGCTGCATCTCAATTTTTCTTTAGAAGAGAATTTATTAAGAACGGCGGAGATATACGAGACTTAAAATACCGTGCGCCGCTATATCCGCTTGTTCCTATTGCAGCGTTCTCGTTAAACTTCATTACATTTATAAGCTTAGCGTTTATTCCAGATCAACGTATTGCTTTATATTGCGGCATTCCATTCATGATTATTTGTTACATTTTTTATAAAGTAAAATATAAAAAAATTGTCACATTTGAGCAGCAAAAAAATGTTTCATAAGGAGTAAACTAAATATATAAAATATTCAGCTATCTTTACTTATTATAAGATAGCTTTTTTCTATTTTTTGGATATTCTGGTATAACTTTATTTATCTTAAAATTTTAAAAATCGCGATATGGCATCAAAAATAGTTTACAATATTAGCAAGTTACAAAAGTTTTTCATCGTAAAAACTGTGCATTTGTGTCTATTTTTTAACAATATCTCAAAAACTATTGCCATCTATAAATTAATAGGTTTATATTGTTTTATTGGCATAGTTTCAATCCAAGGAGAAAGGAGATTTTCAATCGTGCAACTGAAAAAAAAATTTTGGAAGTTGGCTTCACTTCTTCCACTATCATTACTCTTGTTCCTCGGTGGATGCGACAAAAAAATTGCTGTATTAAATCCACAAGGACCTGTTGCAAAAACGCAGTATGATTTAATTATTTGGTCGCTCATACTGATGTCTGTAATTATTGTAGTCGTATTCGTCCTGTTTACAGTTATTTTAATTCGTTACCGTGAAAAACCAGAGAATATGGACTATGAGCCACCTGATATACATGGTAATACTCTTTTAGAAATTATCTGGACTATTTTCCCTGTTATCATCGTGATTGCATTGTCAATCCCGACAGTAAAAGCAACATATGCATCGGAAAAGCCACCAGAGCAATCAAAGGATATAAAACCTGTAGAAATTTACGTTACATCTGCTAACTGGAAATGGTTATTCAGTTATCCTGAGGAAGGAATTGAAACCGTTAACTATTTAAATGTACCAGCAGGTGTTCCAATTCAATTTAAGTTAACTTCTGTTGGTCCAATGAATGCTTTCTGGATTCCAGAGCTTGGTGGAATGAAGTACAACATGGATGGTATGGTCATGGACTTATACCTACAAGCTGATAAACCAGGTTCTTACACTGGACGTAGTGCAAACTTCTCTGGTAAAGGATTTACTGACATGGAGTTTGAACTTGAAGCTAAAACAAAAGATGACTATAACAAATGGGTAAAAGAAGTACAACAAACTGCCCCTAAATTATCTGAAAACAAATATAAAGAAATTGTTGAACCAGGTGTAGTAGGGCGTATGTCGTTCTCTAGCAACCATTTAAAATATGTAGATCCAAAATCACTTGAATATTGTGATTACAACTACTACAAAAACAAAAAGTAATAACGACTATTCCAACAGATTGGAGTGAATATAGTGAAGCTTGATGAATTTTTTGTCACAGGCGATCCGATTCTATACGGAGCGGATGCATCTATCGTTCTTGTGACGTTAGGAATCATTTTTGTGCTAACAAAGTACAAAAAGTGGAGATGGCTTTGGGATGAGTGGTTAACTTCTGTTGACCATAAAAAAATTGGGGTCATGTATATCATTTCAGCAATTTTAATGCTGTTCCGTGGTGGTATGGACGGATTAATGATGCGTGCCCAACTAACGTTTCCTGACACAACTTATTTAAATGCTGAACACTACAACGGTATCTTTACAACACATGGTACTGTTATGATTCTTTTCATGGCAATGCCATTTGTTATGGGACTTATGAACGTTGTTGTACCTCTTCAAATCGGGGCACGTGACGTTGCATACCCTTATCTAAATTCCTTAAGCTTTTGGTTATTTTTCGTAGGTGCTATGTTATTTAACATCTCCTTCGTTATCGGTGGTTCTCCAGACGCTGGATGGACATCGTACTTCCCGATGGCTGGGAAAGAGTTTAGTCAAGGCGTAGGAAACAACTATTATTCAATTGCATTACAGATTGCGGGTCTCGGTACGCTGATGACAGGGATTAACTTCCTTGTTACAATCTTAAAAATGCGTGCACCAGGCATGAAGTTAATGAAAATGCCAATGTTTACATGGTCTATTTTAATCACATGTGTAATCATTATCTTTGCTTTCCCAGTATTAACAGTTGCTCTTGCATTAATGACATTTGACCGTCTGTTTGATGCTCACTTCTTTACGATGGCGAGCGAAGGTATGCCAATGCTTTGGGCTAACTTGTTCTGGGTATGGGGTCACCCTGAAGTATATATCGTTATTTTACCGGCATTCGGTATTTTCTCTGAAATCGTAAGTACATTCTCGCGTAAACGTCTATTTGGATATAGCGCAATGGTATATTCAATGATTGCTATCGCAGTCTTGAGTGGTCTTGTATGGCTGCATCACTTCTTTACAATGGGTGCAGGACCATCAGTTAACTCATTCTTCTCGATTTCGACAATGGCAATTTCAATTCCAACCGGTGTTAAGATCTTTAACTGGTTGTTTACACTTTATAAAGGTCGTATTCGTTTTACAGTTCCAATGCTTTGGTCATTGGCGTTTATTCCAAACTTCGTAATTGGTGGGGTTACGGGTGTTATGCTTGCGATGGCAGCAGCTGACTATCAGTACCATAACAGCTACTTCCTAGTTGCTCACTTCCATTACGTATTAATCGCAGGTACAGTATTTGCGATGCTTGCTGGATTTACATTCTGGTATCCAAAAATGACTGGCCATATGCTAAATGAGCGCATTGGTAAATGGACATTCTGGATCTTTATGAGCGGATTTAACATTTGTTTCTTCCCAATGTACTTCCTAGGTTTAGATGGTATGACACGTCGTATGTACACATACTCTGCAAATCTTGGATGGGGCTTATTAAACCAAATCGCATCTGTCGGTGCAGTAATGATGGGTATTGGCTTTATCTTATTATGCTACAACGTAGTTTATAGCATTCGTCATGGTGAACGTGACTTAACTGGAGATCCTTGGGATGGCCGTACACTTGAATGGGCAACACAATCTCCTGTACAACATTACAACTTTGCAAAAATCCCAGAAATTAAGCATAGCGATGTATTCTGGGAAATGAAGAAAAACGGTGAAACTATTGCACCAAAACCTGAAGAATTAAAACCAATTCATATGCCGAGCAATTCAGGTGTTCCAATTATTATGTCTTGCTTCATCGGCCTTGCTGGTTTTGCATTAGTATTTAGCTGGTTCACGTTAGCTATTATCGGCGGTATTGGTATGTTAGCTTGTATGATTTGGCGTTCGTTTGATTACGACGACGGATACTACATTAGCGTAGATGAAATTAAAAAGACAGAACATGTTGCATGAGAGGTGAAACGAAATGGCGGCTTTAGATAAAAGCTTACCTCTAGAATATCAATCTGAACAAAGCAGATTGAATATTTTAGGGTTCTGGATTTTCCTTGGGGCTGAAATCGTGCTGTTCGCAACACTTTTCGCCTCTTACCTAGTATTAGCTGGTCGTTCCGCAGATGGTCCGACAGCAGCACAAATTTTTGAATTAAAGCCTGTTATGATTGAAACACTTTTACTTTTAACAAGTAGTTTCACATGCGGGATTGCAATTCATGAAATGCGTAAAGAAAACAAAAATGCTATGCTCGTTTGGTTTATCCTTACATTACTATTAGGTGCAGGCTTCCTTTACATGGAAATTGAAGAATTCATGATGTACGTAAGCCACGGTGCTACACTTCAAACAAGTGGTTTCTTATCAGCATTCTTCGTTCTACTTGGAACGCACGGTGCCCACGTAACGGGTGGTATCATCTGGGCAGCTTGTGTTATTATCCAAATTTTAAAACGAGGACTAACACCAGTTACAGCACGTAAAGTATTTATTATCAGCTTGTACTGGCATTTCCTTGACGTTGTTTGGATCTTCATTTACACACTAGTTTACTTGAACGGGATGGTGGCGTAATAATGGGACAAAACAATACACACGCTCATAGCGGGTTTCCTTGGTCACACGTTTTCGGATTTATTTTATCACTTGCATTAACGTTCCTTGCTGTATACGTAGCGTTATATACAAGTTTGCCACTTTCAACAATCTTAACAAGCATTATTGCAATGGCATTGGCACAAGCAGCATTACAATTAATTATGTTTATGCACTTAAAAGAAGGAGAAGGCATAACACAAACAATAGCAATATTATTCAGCTTCTTCATCGCTATAGTAACTGTTGTTGGTACGGTTTGGATTTTCTTCTCTATGTAATTTTCAAAAGTCTGTTGGGACAATGTCTCAGCAGGCTTTTTTATATAAAGTAAAACTTCCACCTATCTTCTTCGCTTCTCTCTGAGTCTTGAATAACAGGATATTAAATACTTATATATAATGGTTAGCACTGCATCTTCTGCTCCCCTTAGGTAATTTAATATCTCATCTATAGCATGCAGATACTCCCTTTTTAGCAGGTTCAAAAGGAGTAGATTAGAGTAAGTAATAGGCAGTAACTTCCCTCCCCCACTAATGACAGTTTCATTTTATTCTTTCTAGAAAGAAATTAATTCATAAAACCTTAATTGCATAGAAAATCCACAATATTCCTTAAGTTCTATTTTTATGTATGGTAAAATATTACTATCATATATACCTAAGGAAGTGTCAAGACATGTCAATATCAACTTTAGCTCTTTTATTACTCGGAGAAGTACTTGTCGCAATTATTCTGATTGGGCTCAGCATTGAAATTTGGAGCTATGGGTGGAAAAAAACAAACGGAGTAAAGTATTCTTGCATTTTACTTTCTCTTATTATTGGAACTAGCAGTGTATTGGGACTTTGTATAGCACCAGCTTATTTTTTTATACAACTTACAGATAAGGTTAAATTTTAACCATATGGCTATTGATTATTCGTCGAATCAATTGAAGTATATGAGCAGATTTCATCCCTATCCCCTTCGTTAATCCCTTATAAATTGAACTTCCATCAGTGAGGTTTTCTTCATCCCCCACCTATGTTCTTAAGAAAAGCGGAAGCGGCTCGCTCAGAATCGCAGAACGCCCGCGCACCCGACAGAGATGCGCTTTTTGCCTCGTCCGAGGGGGCGAAACGACCGGAGATTCTAGCCGCTAGAGCTGGACCATGATTCTCCCTGATCCTTGAGGTGGGGGGTCTTACTGCCCGCGAATAGCGAGATAAAAGCTAGAAATAAGGACTGTTCCTGTCCGTTAATACTGTAAAAAGTGAGGTATATGTATGGTAGAAATAAAACGAATTGATTGCTCTCAAACATATGCACTTCGACACGAAATTTTGCGGCCTAATCAAAGTTTAGAAGACTGTAAATATACTTCTGATAATAAAAAAAATACCTTTCACCTTGGAGCATTTATGGACGATAAGCTTATTAGCATTGCTTCCTTTTCTTATGAAATACATCCCTCTTTAGGAGAAGGCATTCATTATCGTCTACGAGGAATGGCCACAGAACAAAATTTCCGCAAACAATATGCTGGAAGTACATTAATCCACAGCGCTGAAGCAATATTAACAGAGCACCATGTAAAGCTTCTATGGTGTAACGCCAGAATCACTGTTGCAAATTATTATACACGATTAGGATTTCAAGAATATGGTGAAATATTCGATATTCCTCCAATCGGACTACACAAATTAATGTACAAAATATTATGATCTTACTTTATTGTATGCAAAAAAGAGCGTCTCCTTCCGAGAAGCTCTTTTTTGCAATTCATTATAAAAACAAGTGACAACCAAATAATATAGCAAAGAAATAAAGAAACGGATGTACTTCCTTTCCTTTTCCTTTTACAATTTTTAAAATCGGATAAATTAAGAAGCCAAGTGCTATACCGTTCGCGATACTTGATGTGAGTGGAATACCAACAAAGATAAAAAATGCTGGAAGTGCATCTTCAAAGTCATTCCAATTTACTTCCCGAATATTTTGCGCCATAAGGCTGCCAACAATAATAAGAGAAGGCGCTGTAATTGCCGCTACACTTGATAATGATGCGATTACAGGGCTCAAGAAAGCTGTAATGATTGTCAATCCAATAACGACAATACCTGTTAATCCTGTCTTTCCTCCTGCTGCAATACCAGCAGAAGATTCAATTGTAGCTGCAGTTGGACTTGTTCCAAACATTGCCCCTACTGTTCCTCCAATTGCATCTGCAATAAATGCTTTTCCAAAACGCCCTTCTGCATTATCCGTATTTAAACCCGCCTGCTTAATTAACCCAAGCAATGCTCCTGTTGTATCAAATAACAATACAAGCAAAAATGAAAAAACAATACCATATAATCCGTAGTGAATTACATCCGTCACAGCATGAATCGGATTAAATGTAATCATCCCTTCTGGTAAATGCGGAACTGCTACAAGTTTATCGCTAAACTTCAATTGTCCTGTAAAAAAGGCAATGACTCCCGTTACAATCATACTAATAAATAGTGCACCATTTACGTTTAATACCATTAATATTGTAGCTAACACTAAACCAATTAACGTTAGCACAACAGAGGGAGAATGAAAATTTCCAATGGTAACTAAGTTTGTAGGATGATCTACGATAATACCAGACAACCGAAGCCCTATAAACGCAATGAACAAACCAATTCCTGCTGCAATCGCATGCTTTAAACTATCAGGAATAGACTCAATTAATTTTTGACGAAACGATGTAAATGAAAGTAAAAGAAAAATAATACCTGTCAAAAATACCGCTGAAAATGCAATAACATATGTAATGCCTTCTGCTTGTTGAACAACAGAGTAAGCAAAGTAAGCATTCATTCCCATTGCTGGTGCAATGACGATTGGATAATTTGCTAAAAATGCCATACATAATGTTCCAACAATTGTTGCAATAATTGTTGCCGTAAAGGCTTGATCGAACGGTACTCCTGCATCAGATAAAATCTTCGGATTGATGACAAGAATGTACGCAAATGTGAAAAACGTCGTAATTCCCGCTAAAATCTCCTGCTTTACAGAAGTATTGTATTTCTTTAATTGAAACATACTAGCTATCCTTCCTATTTAATAAAATTATGATTATAACTACCTTTTCAAATTAACTTCTTCTAACAGCAATAAAATAAAGACTTTATTGTGCAAAAAAAATATAATACTTAATCTTATCAATTACTAAAAAGGAGCGTCAATACACTTACTAATAGTTCGAATTTTAAAATTAAGTTTAACACTCTATATATATAGTACAGAAAACATTGTCTTTTTTTGTAGCACAACAGGGATAAATGTTTTATAATTTTAAATAGTTAGATACTTCGAAAACGAATACAATATTTTTTCTTATAATAAAGGAGGTTTACTATGAAGCACACAGACAAAGCAGACACTTTAAACCGCGGATTAAAACAACGACATATTACACTTATGTCTCTTGGATCTGCTATTGGAGTTGGGTTATTTTTAGGATCCGCTTCTGCTATTAAACTAGCAGGACCATCCATTTTATTTGGTTATATCATTGCAGGCCTTGCTATCTTTTTCATTATGCGTGCGCTTGGAGAAATGGCAATTGAACAACCTGTTGCCGGTTCTTTCAGTAAATATGCGCATGACTATTTAGGTCCATTAGCAGGTTATATAACAGGCTGGAATTATTGGTTTTTATGGGTTGTTACTTGTATGGCGGAAATTACAGCTGCAGGTATTTATATGGAATATTGGTTCCCTGACATTCCACGTTGGATTTGGGCTTTAATTGCTCTCGTATTAATGAGTGCATTAAACTTTTTATCTGTTAAAGTGTATGGAGAACTTGAATTTTGGTTTGCTCTAGTTAAAATTGTCACAATTATCTGTATGATTGTAATTGGTACTGGTATTATTCTATTTGGTTTTGGAAACGGCGGCGTAGCGACTGGAATTTCAAATCTTTGGTCTCACGGTGGTTGGTTCCCGAATGGTTTCTCTGGTCTTCTTCTATCTCTACAAATGGTACTATTTGCTTACTTAGGAGTGGAGTTAATCGGTGTAACAGCTGGAGAAGCAGAAAATCCGAAAAAAACATTATCTAAAGCAATCGATAACGTATTTTGGCGCATTTTAATTTTCTATGTAGGGGCTCTATTCGTTATGATGGCAATTTACCCATGGAATGAGATTGGCGAAAAAGGAAGTCCATTTGTACTAACGTTTGAACAAATCGGCATTGCGAAAGCAGCAGGAATTATTAACTTTGTTGTATTAACAGCTGCCCTTTCTTCTTGTAATGGTGGTCTCTTTAGTACAGGCCGTATGCTATTTACATTAGCACAGCAAAAACAAGCACCAGAAAAGTTTGGTCATTTAAATAAAAACGGCATTCCAAGTAAAGGAATTTTAGCAACAGCTTTCGTATTATTAATAGGCGTTGCTTTAAACTACCTTGTTCCTGCGAAAGTATTTACGTGGCTAACTAGTATTTCAACATTCGGAGCAATTTGGACTTGGGGCGTCATTTTAGTTGCGCAGCTACGCTTCCGTAAAGGATTATCACAGGAAGCACAAAATAAATTAACGTACAAATTGCCACTGTTTCCACTTAGCTCTTATATTACACTCGCTTTCCTTGTTTTAGTATTAGGAGTTATGGCATATTCTACTGATACACGTATCGCATTAATCGTTGGACCGATTTGGATTATCGCTTTAGTTGCTGTTTATTATATGAAAGGTTTTCATATGATAAATAAAACTCAAAAATCTTCTTCAAGAATCGGGTAAAGCTACTCCCTTCCTCATATTAGGAAGGGAGTTTTTCTATGGATCTAAAAAATATTTCTCAATAAAATTCACCCTTAATTTACGAAATTTTTATAATTTTCATCTTTTTTCTTCTTTTAAAATTAGCTAGAGTAATAGAAGGAAACTTCTATCAGTTGGTTCCTACTAATCAAAGCAACTCATTTTATTATCTCTAGGAGGATTGTTATGACGAAAAACAAATGGATGAGATTCGCATTAGCAACAGGAATTACTTTAAGTATGGCCACCCTATTTAGTGCACCAACTTTTGCTGAAAGTGCTATGGATCCAGCTCCAGAGATTCCTGCAAAAATCGTTAATGAAAATGCTGGAAAAAAAGTATTATTTGATAATACGCATGGTCAAACGGCAGGAACAGCCGATTGGGTTATTGATGGAGGATTTTCTGATTTTGGAAACGGTATTGCAAACAAAGGTTTTTTTGTAAAAGAACTTCGTAAATCATCATCTATTACATATGATGATTTAAAAAATTACAATGTGTTTATTATTCCTGAAGCAAACATTCCCTATAAAAAGTCCGAACAAGATGCCATGCTACAATATGTAAAAAATGGCGGTAGTATCTTTTTTATTGCCGATCATTATAATGCTGACCGTAATAAAAACCGCTGGGATTCCTCAGAGGTTTTCAACGGATATCGCCGCGGAGCCTGGGATAATCCGGAAAAAGGGATGTCTATAGAAGAAGCATCTTCACAAGCTATGCAAGGTGTAGAAAGCTCTGACTGGCTTGCAAACAACTTTGGCGTACGCTTTCGATATAATGCAATTGGTGACGTTTCTACAAATAAAATGGAGACGCCAGATCAATCATTCGGAATTACTACAGGTGTTTCATCCATTGCCATGCACGCTGGGTCCACACTTGCAATTGTAAACCCTAATTTAGCAAAAGGAATCGTCTACTTACCAGAAGGTTTACCAAAGTGGAACAATGCCGTTGATAGTGGTGTGTATAATGGCGGCGGCATCGCTGAAGGCCCTTATGTCGCTATTGCAAAGGTTGGATTAGGAAAAGCTGCTTTTATCGGTGACTCTTCACCAGTTGAAGATGCAACCCCAAAATATGTTCGTGAAGATACTGGTCTGTCAAAAACAACATACGATGGGTACAAAGAAGAAAATGACGCTACTTTATTAACTAATATTGTAAATTGGCTTTCTTCACAAGAAACATATACAAGTTTAGACCAAGTAGCCGGATTACAGCTAGACAAACCAACAACATTACAAGCATTTGAAGAACCAAGTGCATCAACTGAGCCGCAGCCAGAACCTTGGAGCGCTCCTAATGCAGGATACAAATGGTTTAATACAAGTACATTTAAGCCGGGTTCATACGGCTATAATGGAAGTATTTCAACGAGTGACTATAGCTTTATCCATCCTAGTATCCTTCCAAACAGCGGTATATTTCAGGTTAAAGTACAAGTGAATCATTTATTACCAAGCGCTACCTATAATAACTATTCTTTAGGTATTTATACAAGTGGCGGTACGCAAGTCGCAAAAATTCAAAACGAAAATGGCACTTGGCCTTCTTTCTATGGTTATAGCAATTCCTTTTCTCTTACTACTAATAACCTAGGTTCTGCTGAAAAAATATTTAATGTACAAATTGCACCTAATACAGTAGGTCAAGCTACTTTACGCCTTCGTCAAAATACAACTGCAAAAATTAGTGAAACTGTTGTAATTGGAGCACCTGCCCTTCAATAAAAGCAGCCCCCTTTTCTTATGAAAAGGGGGTCTCTTTATACATAAACACTTTTTCTTAGTTTTTATTTTTCACTTTTAATTTCTTCCAAAAAATCAGCCTTTATTGACTTTTAATAGTTAATAAAGTAAACTATTAAATATTAAAAACTATTAACTTTGTTTTTGTTTATGCAAGGAGGAACTACACATGGAAACTGCGATGCATATTGATGAAAAACAGCAGCAAAAAAAGAAACATCCTCCGGGTTTATACTTACTCTTCTTCACAGAAATGTGGGAAAGATTTAGTTATTACGGATTACGAGGATTATTAACATTATATTTAACAACAGCCTTAATAAATGGTGGCCTTGGTTTTAGTAAAAGCTGGGCATTGACTATTTACGGTTTTTATACAGGTGCTTGTTATTTCACCCCAATGATTGGTGGATTCTTAACAGATCGTTATCTTGGCAAACGATTAGCTATTACAATCGGTGGTATAACAATTGCACTTGGTAACCTTACGTTATTTGCACTGCAAAGTCACTTAGGGCTATATCTTGGATTAGCGCTTATTATTATCGGGAACGGTTTCTTTAAACCGAATATTTCTACTCTTGTCGGAGAGTTATATACAGAAAATGATTCGCGCCGTGATGGTGCCTTTACGATTTTCTATATGGGAATTAATGTAGGTTCATTCCTTGCTCCACTCGTTTGCGGATATTTATCAGAAGATTTGTTTAAAACTGCTGCAGATGGTGTTATTCATTATGGGTTCCGATATGGATTTTTAGCTGCTTCCATCGGGATGATTGTCGGGCAAATTTTATTTACAACGTTATCCAATCGTTTCCTTGGCGACATTGGTAAAAAACCGACAGCAGCCTTACAAACAGGAACAGGCAGTAAAACGGCTGGAAATACACCATTAACAAAAAAAGAAAAACAGCATACAGCCGTTATTATCATTATAACGTGTTTCGTTGTCTTCTTCTGGGCTGGATTTGAACAGGCTGGTAGTTCTCTAACATTGTATACAAATAGTTTTGTAGATCGCACTATATTCGGTTGGGAAATTCCAACATCTTGGTTCCAGTCTGTAAACCCGCTATTTATTATTTTATTAGCACCAGTTGTTTCAGCACTTTGGACAAAGCTTGCTTCTACAAAACGCGGTGATTTGAAAATCCCAACAAAAATGGGTCTCGGTATGATTTTACTTGGAATTGGTTATATGGTTCTTCTTGTCGCTACATTAAAAACAGGAAGTAATGAACAAGACATTACAGAAAAAGCAAATCTGCTCTTTATTGTCTTTACTTACTTATTCCATACATTAGGTGAATTGTTCTTATCCCCAGTTGGACTATCAATGGTAAGTGCACTCGCCCCTATCAAACTCGCATCTTTATTAATGGGTGTTTGGTTCGCAAGTACAGGTGTTGCAAATATTTTAGGTGGGCAGTTAGCAAACTTTACAACTTCATTAGGTTATTCAGAAGTATTTGCTGTTATTGGAGCTGTCGCTATTTTCTTAGGATGTATATTGCTATTGCTTTCAAAAAAATTAGTAAAAATGATGGACTAAAGTGAAACTTCCATCAGTGGGGGTCCTCTTCATCCTCACTGATGGAAAGCTCTCACCAATCGGGCTTTTACGGGCAGTCCCCCCTACCTGGCTTTTTCGCTTCTCTCGATCTTGAGATGGGGGGTTACTGCCCGCGAATAGCGGGATAAAAAAGATGAGGGGACAACCCCTCATCTTTTTTTAACTATTTACTTTCTTCACATGCATTAAGTCTCCAGACACTACATATCGCTTTGAATTATCAAGCACAGATGCACACGTAATAAGCGTCACTTCATCTTTTCCGTGATCTTCAACAACTTCCCACTTATCCGGCGTTACTTCTGTCACGTGTTGTACCTCATACTCATATTCATTTTCGTTATCATATAAATATACTTTATCGTTCTTTTTTAATTTCGAAATATCGCTAAATAATACACCTTTTTTTGACATATTATGTCCTGCTAATGCGTAATTCCCTTTTCCCATCTCTTGTTTCTCTTTCACCGTTGCTGCACCTGATAATAAATTTTTCTCTGTCGAAGAATTTAGAATTGGCAACTCTAATCCAATGGTTGGAATAGCCATGCGCCCGATAACTTGCTTCTTATCTAATGAAGCATTTGCCACATCCGCTAAACCCGGTTGTTTTATTTTAGAAGCATCAACAAATTTTGTTTCTTGCTTTTCATACTTCATTCTCTTAATATTCTGTAGGTTTTCTCCTTGCATTTTTTCAGCTTTATAACCGTCATAAAAAGGTTTTGCAATTAAAATACCACCTACGACAAATAATAAAAGTGCTAATATACTATAAATCCTTTTTTTATTCATACCCCAATTCCTTTCCTTCACAAAGTTCCTCTTATATAAAATGATAAAGTAAGAATGCTAGATATACAAGCAACATACGTAAGATACGGGAAAGGGCAAATCTTTTACACAACCTTATTACGATATAAAGAAATATGAAATACTGTTATTTGAATTAATAAAATGACAAATAATACATATAGCGGATATTCTGGAATCTTTCGATTGAATAGTGGATAAACAGTTAACGAGACAGCCGCGAAAGGTATAATAAACCATAATGAAAGAAGTGTAGTGCGACACGCTTTTGCAGTCAATATTTCTTCTCTCTCATCTTCACTTGGAAATAACAACGGAAATGTCCAAAATGATAATTTCTTATATTTCTTTTTTTGTACCTTGTAACCAATGAATACCCCTACCGCTACAATCAGCATCAATGCAATTGGCGTTATATTCATCGTAACAGTCCACGTTTGCTCTTCAGTACGGATGATGTTTGCAAGATCCATAATGATATGAAAATACTCAACAAATGCCCAACCTGTTATAACAAGAATAAATATATTTATTACATAAGAAATACCTATTCTATTCATTTTCTTCTTCCTCCTTTTGTAATACAAATACTTCTTCCATCTGTAAACTAAACACATCACAAATCATGAGCGCTAATAATAATGATGGTACATAATCCCCTTTTTCAATAGCAGCGATGGTTTGCCTCGTTACACCTACTTTTTCAGCCAATACGCTTTGTGTGAAATTAAAACGGGCTCGTAACTCCTTTACCCGATTACAAATGGACAATTTTACCACCCCTTACCATTATTGTATGCTAAACTTTACAAAATGTAAACTAAACTTAACATTTGATATTAAAAAAACCTACTTTGCTTATTACAAAGTAGGTTTTACTTTAATCTAAAATTACAATACGAACTTGTTTTCTGCCCCAAGCGTTAGAAGATGCTTTATCTGGCATGAATACATCAATTTTAGGCCCTTTAATTGCTGAGCCAGTATCTCCAGCAATTGCTGTACCATATCCCTCGACATATACGCGAGATCCTAATGGAATAACATCTGGATCAACAGCAATTAATTTCATACCTGGGTTTCCAGTTAAGTCATGTCCCATTTTGGAGTATACATGCTCTCCTGGTTGTTTTCCGTTTTCTGAAGGATCAGCAGTATAAGCTGTTGCCTCTACATACATCTCACGTCCACCTTGAGCAGGAGAACCATTTGATGTAGCCCCTGATCCTGATGCTGTTCCTCTCGCCTTTGCTTCATCCGCTGCAGATGCTTTTTCTGCAGCAGCTGCTTTTTCACGCTCTGCCGCAGCAGCTGCTGCAGCCGCTTGCTCACGGGCAATTGCATCTTGTACACTCTTCATATTTGCTTCAAGCTGTGCTTTTTCTTGCGCAGCAAGCGTCAGTTGGCTTGAAATTTCATTATATTTTGTTTGCACAGCCTGCAAGTTTTCTTGGCGTTTCTTTAAATTCTCTTGTAACTCATTCTGTGCCTTTGCTAATTTTTGTTTATCTACTTCTAAAGATTTTTCTTTTTCATCAATTACTTTTTTATCAGCTTCGATTTGACGAAGATCTTGTTCTTGTAAACGAAGAATCTCTTTATCTGCATCCATAATTGTAGAAACTGCACTCATACGTTCTAAAAGATCTGCAATATTTTTTGAGTCTACAATTACCTCTACTACTAAACTTACATTTGAACTATTTTGAACAGAGACCATGCGCTTTTTCATAATATCTTTACGCATATATACTTTCTTTTCTAAAGCAATAATCTCTGTCTTTTTTTGTTCAATTTGTTTATTTGTTTCATCAATTTTATGCTGAATTTGGTCTTGCTCTGTTTTATTTTTAGAAATTGTATCATTTAAATCTTTTAATTCTTTTTGAATACCTTCAATTTCTTTTACTACAGCTTGTTGTTCTTGCTCTTTTTGCTGAATAGTATTGTTATTTTGCTGCAATTGCTGCTGCATGTTGTTTAATTTATCGTCGTTTGACTCAGCTTTTACAGCAACTGTACTAGAAAAACAAATGAATCCAGCTAATACAACGCTACTGATACGCTTAAAATAGTTCATAATCCGACTCCCTTCTTCTACAGTTATACATGATTTGTTTTACAGTTTGTTTACAAAATCATTAAATACAGTTTATTTTTCATGACGAAAAATAACGAATACTGAAAAAATTGTAATAAATACCTTTTATATTTTTTAAATTTTATATGTATATATTTAAAAATAATGCTACAATTTCAATATAAGGTGAAACTTTCATCAGTGGGTTTGTTCGTCATCCCTAATGATAGAAAGTCCTCACCAATCGGGCTCTTACGGGCCGTTGTTATCTCTCACCTAACTTCTGTAGAAAAGCGGAAGCGGCTCGCCCAGAATCGCAGGACGCCCGCGCCCAAGGCAGAGAGGCGCTTTTTGCCTCGTCCGAGGGGGCGAAACGACCGAGATTCTAGCCGCTAGAGCTGGAAAACGTTTTTCTCATAATCTTGGGGTGGGAGTCTTACTGCCTACAAGTAGCAAGATAAAATGAAACTTCTATAAGCAAACTCTTACTATCTAGTAACAAAAGAAATAGAAAATCATAGAAGCTTGGGGAGAATATTATGTTTACAAAGACAAAATCACTAGAAAAAGAAATTACTCAATTACAAAATCAAGTACAAGAGTTAGAACAACAATTACATCAAAAAGAAAAAGAACATCAAAATGTTATCACTTCATTACATGAAAATGTATTAACAGTTGTAAGTGAACATGAAGAAATCAATCGGCAACATCATACATTACAAAATTTAATTCAACAATTAAGCGATTGCTTTAACAACGTTACAACGCGTACGAATCATTCCAACACGATCAATAGTGATATGCTGCAAAAAGAACAAGGCCTTATTCAAGCTATTGAAGAAATCGTAACATGTTCCAATGAAGGAAAGGATTCTGTTCACGGATTACTGACTGTTATTAACAAATTAGGTGAGCAATCACAACGTACATCTAATAGTATGAATCATTTAAGTGAGCGCTCAAAGGAAATTGAACAAATCGTAGAGGTAATTCAAAATATTGCTGCACAAACAAATCTCCTTGCTTTAAATGCGAGTATTGAAGCTGCTCGTGCTGGCGAACATGGAAAAGGATTTGCAGTCGTTGCCAATGAAGTTCGAAAACTTGCAGAAAGCACTGCAGAAAGTACAAAGAACATCGGAGATTTAACAAAGAAAATTCAAGAAGAAATTGAAAAAGCATATGAAAATACAAAAGATAACCTTCATCTCGTTGATGAAGGTGTTGAAGTAAGTGCGGATACAAATGCAAAAATTGAAAAAATATTAACGATGGTTCAAACATTACAAACAGGTGCTACAAGTGTCATTGAATCAATTGAGCAACAAAAGCATTGCAACGAAGACATATTACGTGAATTTACAAAAACACAGCATATGTTCCAAAAATTAAATGACATGATGGTAAAACATATAAATGATACTCAAAAAGTTGATACAAAATTATCTACAAGTCTAGGAGAAATAGCTGTAACGAAAAACTAATAATATAGAACCTAATAAAAAGAGCACTGAAGCAATATAGCTTCAGTGCTCTTCATAATTAATATACTTTCTTTTCTTGGCAATATAAACGAATGACATGTTCATTTTTATGAAATACATCATGTGTTAGACGGATAATAATAAAATTACGTTTTTCTTTTTCCTCGTGAAAAAAAATTTGTTCCCCTTCCTTAAACTGCCACATGCTATCAAACATTGTTATATGACCCCCATTTACCAAAGACAGCTCATATTTCATAGTTTGTCATCTCTCCCTCCGCCAGAATCTATCACCAAAATCAGTTTAACACCATATTTTAATTATAGGCTATTTGAAGTTGAATTTAAAATTATTTATTTTACTAATTATTAATTAAACAATTATAAGGCATCTCCCTGTAGCTAGAACTGTTTCTAAGTTCATATAAAAATAGACCCAATACTTAAAGAGTAAGTATTGGGTCTTTTAATATGCCATTAGCGATTTACATACGTATCAAACCATAAATGAATATAACCAGCTGTAACGCGCTGTGCTTCGATTAAACGCTTTCCTGTCGCCGGTGTCACTTCCACCCGCCATTTATCTGCATATTCTTGAGATACAGCTGCTTTTACAAACCAATCTTTTGTCGTATCGTTCACAATACCAGGGTAATCTTGTTTAGCTGCTACCGCTGCTCCTTGAATCCAATCTTCTGGGTTTGTCCCTTTCCAATTCCAATATCCATTACTATCTGAAACTATATAGTTATTTTTTATTGTATCAACAAAATTTTCGTATTTAGAATGGAAACCCATTGGATAAGAAAGATTCGTAAAGTTTACTGCATGCATCGGCTGGTTTACATCTCCTAAATAATGAAGAGATAACCCTAGATAGAAGAATGCCTGTTTCATATCTTTATTTTGATATGCCTCTCCAGCAAGTTTAAAGTATTTTGCACCTGTTTCTTTTGCCTGTTTTGCAAGGGGAATATATGATTTTCCAGTATCCGGATCATAAAAGTGAGAAGCGTATGTACTATTATCATAATAAGGATTCTCGTAATCAGCAGAATAAATACCATTTTCTAAGTCAGTACGCCACTCATTTAATAAAGTAGTTTCATTCGGCTTCACAATCGCTGTATTACGAGACATGATATTAATTGCACGATTTACAATCCACAAATGAGTGCTAACTCCCTCATTATGCTTATCCTCAGCTGACCACCTTAAAATCGGTTTAGGACCTTCACTATTATTTGTTTGCGCAAATGCTACACTTTGAACTGGTGCAGCTAATGCAACCATAGCTGCTAGTGCTAATACTTTCTTTTTCATACAAAATCCTCCCATTTTATATTTATATATGAAGTAGAACCTCTGATGTTATTTAGTAAATCTATTATAAGGATATACTATCTTTTGATGATTTCCTATCATTAAAACAAGATATGCAAATGTTCATATCTAAATGAATTAATATATAATTAGAATGTTACACTTCAAACTATAATGGAAAAATATTAATCTTATATAAGATAATCGATAAAATAATGTAAATATTACAAAAACTAATCCGTTATGATTTTCCTGAATTTTCGTAAAGATCTATAAAACACTCTACATTTCACTAACCTTTAACAAAGTATACAAATTTCCACACATAACAATTTAATTTCATTGCAGAGAAAAATAGCATTATGCCATAATAGCAAAGGAGAGGTGAAAAAGGTTGAAATACTTTATTTATTTTATTGTTATCATTGCATTTTTAGATACATTTTCACAATTACCAATTATGAGTACATACGCACAAAGCCTGGGAGGAACACCTCTAATTATTGGCCTTGTCGTTGGAATGTACTCATTTGCAAATATGATCGGCAATATCATCGCAGGTGCGTCTGTTGATAAATATGGAGCCAAAAAAGTTCTTTCTATTAGCATGGCAATTACGAGTCTCATAGTCTTATTGTATACGGTTGTCCAAAACGGCGAACAACTTATTATCGTTCGTTTTCTACACGGATTTAGTGACGGCTTCTTAATACCAGCTGCCTTTACTTTCTTATCAAAACAAACAAAAGCAACAAAACAAGGAAAAGCAATGGCTTTATCTGGTGCAGCTGTTGGAACAGCAGCTATCGTCGGTCCTGCTTTCAGTGGGATTATGAAAGCAACCGCGGGCATACATTGGGTCTTTATTACAATTTCTATCTTAATGATACTTGGTACAATTGTCTCGCTCTTCTTGTTGCCAAATCATATAACAAAAACAAATACATTACGGACACAAATGATGAACAAAGAAGATATGCTTGGATTATTAAAATCTGAACCGTTATTACAAGCATACATCGGTGCCTTTACGTTAATGTTCTCGCAAGGAATTGTCACCTATATGTTACCTATGAAAATAGAAGCTTTAGGACTTAAAGCATCCTTAACAGGAATGATGCTTAGTGTCTTTGGAATCACCGCAATTCTTTTCTTCTTACTGCCAACAAACCGTATATACGATTACTTTAACCGTCAAAAAATGATGGTCATTGGTATTACAGTTATGGCATTTGCATTATCCTTACTTGGTATATTTACAACAAAAGGCATGCTCTTTATTGTTATGATCATTTACGGAATTGGATTTGCAATTCTCTTTCCTTCTATTAATGCCTTACTTGTTGAAAATACAACAGAAGATAATCGCGGAAAGGCATTCGGATTATTCTATGCGTTCTTCTCACTCGGTGTCGTTGGCGGATCATTTACAGTTGGAGCAATTGGCGCATCACCAAGCGTAAGTTTTGTAATTGGAACAGCTTTCTTGCTTACATTCGCTTCGATGATTTATGTAAGAGGAAGATTCAAAAAAACAATGATGGGATAGACCCCATCATTGTTTTTTTATTTTAAAAAGAATGTCCATACAATCCATCGTAAAACGGAAGCACTGACAAAAGACCGTGTAAAAATACCAACTATCTTTCGACAATTCCCCCGGAAATATTTTTTCTATCTACACAACTCGATAAATTAGTAATACATTCACTCAAAAACATAATCTTCTATCATCCAGAAGCACACTCCCATATGTAGAAATAATAAAGTCATTTAATTTTTCTCTTAAAAACACAAAGGAGATACTATTTAAAACCTGGTATCTCCTTTTAAAATTCTTTAAAAATATTCATTTCGGGAAAATTGTACGTTTACACATAATACAGCTACCTTTAGAATTCGTTTCTGCTATACTTAATTAGGTATGGAAAAAAATGAGAGGTGGAGATAAAATGACGCAACTTACCATTTTTGTCATATGTTTTGCATGCTTAATTTTAACCTACATACCTTTTAAAAATAAAAATACAAAGTAAGAATTCATTTATGAAGTAAACGTAAAGTAACTCCAAAATATACAATAAATGTAGCTTTATAAAAAAAGAGCGATTCAACTCGAAAGTTGAACCGCCTCATAAAAAATTATTTCCCTTGTGTTTTTTCCCAATCTGCTAAAAACTTTTCAATTCCTTGATCTGTTAATGGATGTTTCACTAATGAAGCAATAACATTTGCTGGAATTGTTGCAATGTGCGCACCATTTAATGCTGCGTCTGTTACGTGTACAGAGTGGCGAACAGATGCTGCAATAATTTCTGTTTTAATGTCATGAATGGCAAAGATATCAGCAATTTGACGAATTAAGTCCATACCGTTATGACCAATATCATCTAGGCGACCTAAAAATGGTGATACATATGTTGCACCAGAACGTGCAGCCATTAATGCTTGTACAGCTGAGAACACTAATGTTACATTTGTACGAATGCCTAAATCAGCAAATGCTTTTACAGCTTTTAAACCTTCTGTTGTCATCGGTACTTTTACAACAACGTTAGGTGCAATTTTTGCTAACTCTTTTCCTTCTTCAATCATTTTATCTGCTTCTAAGCTAATAACTTCTGCACTTACAGGTCCTTCTACAACGCTGCAAATTTCACGAATGCGCTCATGAAAATCTACGCCTTCTTTTGCAACAAGAGATGGATTCGTTGTTACACCTGCTAATACGCCAAGAGCATTTGCCTCTTTAATTTCATCAATGTTTGCTGTATCAATAAAAAATTTCATGTTTTTCTTCCTTTCTAAATTCAAGTATATGTTTATTTTTGCTTAATAAGGCCTAATTCAACCAAAATAATTTTTTTACTTTTTTTCTTCGCTTTTTTCTTTTTCCACACTTACCGCTGACGCAACTACTTTGGAATCTGTAAAGATGATACCGGTTACATATACGCTTTTTTGAATGACATTTTCTGCATCATTTTGTACATCAACTACTATTTATGTAACGCCACACCTCTGCTTCTTCATGCCAACCAATACGTTGTTTTTCTTTAAAATCAAGTATTGTATAGCAACAGCAGTTATCTCCGTTATATCACATACAGAAATATTAAAGCAATAATTAAGATCAGTGATCAGACGTCTGTCCATAAAAACGAGTGTAAAGCCCCTAAAAACATCATTGTTGATAAAAGTTGCTGCTTCCCCTTTCTCAATGATGACACCGTTTATAATTCCCATTATAAGAACGGCAAGCAATCCCACTCCTATTGCAAAGAATGAATTCATACCAACAATAAGTGTATGTAGTAATGCTAAAATAGAACCTACTAATAAGTCAATACCTCTAAGTTAAAATTACGCTAAAAGTCATAATTTTAAATGTATTTGACAGTTCAATACACGCTAATTAAAACTTCACCATCCTACAATCATCTGCACTTCTCGTACTTTATCTCGTGATGGCATTCCACCTTGAGCTCCTAATTTTGTTACAGAAAGCCCTGCTGCAATGTTTGCAAAATGAATTGCTTTTTTCAGTTCTTCTCCTTCTGCAATCGCAACTGCTAATGCACCGTTAAATGTATCTCCAGCTCCTGTCGTATCGACGACTTCTACAGAAATACTTGGTATATGAACAATCTCTTTTCCATTATGGAATCGAACACCGTTTTTACCTTCTGTCATTAACAGTTTATTTGGATATTTTGCAAGCAACGATTCAATTGGTGACGTGAAATCATCTAAAACAATTCGGCATTCATGTTCATTTGGCGTAATGTACGTTGCCTTTTGCAGGACTTCCTCTGGCAGTACTTGTGCTGGAGCTGGATTTAAAATTACTGGAATTTGATGTTCTTCACAAATTTTTAGTACATACTTTACTGTTTCGAGTGGAATCTCTAGCTGCAAAACAACCATATCCGCTTTCGTAAGAAGATCTTTTGCATGATTTACAAGTTGCTCACTCACAAGACGATTTGCACCTTGTACAACAATGATACTATTATCTTCTTCAGCCAATACAATATGGGCAATTCCTGTTGTTTCAAGTGTAATCGTTTCCACAAAATCAATAAAAATGCGTTCATTCTCTAAATTTTTTCGAACAAACTTTCCGTAATTATCATTTCCAATCGCTCCAACCATCGCAACATTCGCGCCTAAACGCGCTGCAGCTACAGCTTGGTTTGCACCCTTTCCACCTGGAACAGTATGAAATGCTTCTCCAATTACTGTTTCACCAGCTTTGGGGCGCTTTTTTGAAATGGCAACTAAATCCACGGAAATACTGCCGATTACCGCAATATTCGCCAATCTTTTTCTCCCCTTACTTCGTTGTATTTCGCTCTATAATTGTAATTGCTAAACGATGATGCTCTTCCTTTAATTGACGTCCTTCTATTTTCTCAATTAATAACTGCGTTGCTATTTTACCCATCTCATAAATAGGCTGTGCAACTGTTGTGATAGCTGGATACATCATTTCAGCTAAAGAAATTCCATCAAATCCGATAATTTGTAATTCATCTGGAATAGATATTCCCTGTTGCAATGCAGCTTTTACTGCACCTAATGCAATCAAATCATTTCCTGCTACAATACCATCAATATACGGATGCTTCTCAAGTAGTTTAGAAGCAACATATTCGCTTTTCATAGGATGAAATTCACTTTCTGCAATAACGTAAGAAACATTTTGTTTCGTGACAACATCGATAAACCCTTGAAAACGCTCGTTTGCAGTACTAAGATTTCGAGGTCCACGAATATGTGCAATCGCTTGACATCCTTTTGCTAATAGAAGCTCTGTCGCTTGTTTACTTCCAGCATAGTTATCGGCATATACTGTTGGAATACGTTCATGAAACATGCGGTCAATTGCTATAACCGGCACTTGTAAATTCATGTAATTACTACTGTTTTGCGGAATTGTTGCGACAATAAAGCCATCGACATTATTTTGTATAAGCACATCAATGTATTGTTTTTCTTTTTCTAAACTTTCATCAGAATTACATAGCACAACCGTATAACCTTGTTTATGAGCTACGTCTTCTACTGCCCGAGCTATCTCTGGAAAGAATGGATTTACGATGTTTGGGACAACTAATCCAATTAGACGAGAACTTTTATTATATAGAGAACGTGCCACCGTACTTGGCCTATAATCTAATAACTCAATTGCTCGCTTTACTTTTTTGAGCGTATCTTCATGCACATAGCCATTCTGATTTAATACTCTAGAAACAGTAGCAACGGATACCTCTGCTAATTTGGCGACGTCTTTTATTGTACTCATTCTTTTCCATCTCCATCCTATGTAACCGTTTACACAAATAATATAACGTATTCAGTAAAATCCGTCAATTGTTTATAAGTAAAAAGACGCGATTAAATATATGTAAAAATACAAAGAGCATCGCCATTATAGGCGATGCTCTTCCCTATTATGAATAAGATACACTTGCATCTTTCTCTTCTGTTTCATTCTTTTGCTCTTCTGTTTCATTCTTTTGCTCTTCTGTTCCCTTTTTACGACCAGAAAGCTTAATTTTCGTCAAGAAAAGTGTAAATACGGCACCAACTATAATGAACACTAATCCAGTCATAAATACATGTTGAAGAGAATCTAATAATGATGTCTTCAATACAGGTACAATGCTGTTTGCAATTGCTTCTGGCATTTGCTTCAATGTTTCCGGACTAAATAACATTGAGTACAGCCCTTGTGGATTTGTATGAATCATATCTTTAAACTTCGTCACCATTTCTCCTGCTTGTGGCGGGAATGTATTCAGTACAGGTACTAACTTCTCTGTTAATACTGTACCAGATGTGTTATTCATAATGGAACCTAAAATCGTAATTCCAAATGTACCACCGATTTGACGGAAGAATTGACTTGATGAAGTTACAACTCCAAGATCTTTTTTCGGGAAGCTTTCTTGTAACGCTAATGTTAAAGTTGGCATTACAAGACCCATTCCTAAACCAATAACCATCATATATGACGATGCGACAAGTTTACTTGTATGCATATCCATTGTCGTTAAAAGCCCGAATCCACCAGCCATAATCAGCATACCAGTAATAATTTGCGGCTTTACTCCAACTTTTAACACAAGCTGCCCACCAATAATACTTGTGATAATCATCGTGATCATCATTGGCGTCATAATCGTTCCAGATTGAGCAGCACTTACACCGACAATACCTTGCATAAAGAATGGAACAAACGTAATTGCTCCAAACATTCCAACACTCATAAAGAAACCAATTGCATTTAATAATGTAAATGTACGATTTTTAAAGAAATGGATAGGTAAAATCGGCTCTTTCGCTTTTTTCTCAACAATGACAAAGCTTACCAGACCAATAGCTGCAAGCGCAAATAATCCAATGATTTGCCAAGAACCCCAAGCGTAGTCTTTTCCGCCAAATGTTAATGCTAATAATAAGCTCACAACACCGAGAATCATAGTGAAAATACCCGCGATGTCAATTTGAATTGGACCAGTCTGTTTCTTACCTTTTAAGCCCATTGCAATAAAGATTGTCGCTAAAATCCCAACTGGTAAGTTAATGTAGAACACCCATCTCCAGTTCATTGAATCAACAATCCAACCGCCAATTTGTGGACCAACGACAGAAGCAAGACCATAAAGTGCTCCAAAAATCCCTTGCCATTTCGCACGTTCTTTCCCTGTAAACATATCCCCAATGATAATCATAGCCATCGGCATCATAATACCGCCGCCTAGCCCTTGAATACCACGGAAAATAATTAATTCTGTCATGCCATTTGCCATACCACAAAGTGCAGAACCAACCATGAAGATGATTAATCCTGTCATATATACATTACGGCGACCTAACAAGTCTGCTAATTTACCAGCAATCGGTACAACCGTTGTTGATGTTAACAAATATGCTGTTGTTAACCATGTCATTAAACTTAATCCGCCAAGTTCACCGACAATACGCGGCATTGCTGTACCGACAATTGTTCCGTCTAATGCAGCAAATAACATCGCGATAACTAAACCAATTAACAACAATGTTCTATTTTGATTTGCTTGTTGTTCCATGTAATCTCCTCGATTCTCTTTATTTTCTCTCTTTCTTCTCTGATGTTTGGCAAATAATTGCTTCTAGTTTTTCAAACAAACGAAGTAAATCTTCTCTCTCTTGTACTTCTAATTGTGAAAAATATTTTGCAATATGTTGATTCCTAGCAGTCATTGCCTCTTCTAATACATCTTTCCCCTTCGCAGTTAACTCAATTACGACAACGCGGCGATCATTTTTATCATGATAACGTAAAACCAATTCTTGATCGACTAACCGATCAATCATCACTGTGATTGCACTTGGTTTCACATACATTATTTTTGCTAATTCTGTCGCTCTTGCTGTGCCGTGATGACTTAAAATTTTTAAAATATAAAATTGCGGTGGTGTTAGTCCAGATGATTGCAATTGCTCTAATAACTCCGTTTGCATTTTCTTTGTAATAGAAAATGTAAGAGCTTGAATTTTATCAATATGAGTTATATCATTTTGCATTTGTTCCACCTCTTATTTAAACAATAAAATATTTAATGACTTTAAATATTTAACACTTTCAAATATTAACCCCTATAACTAATAATGTCAATCATTTCATTTCAAAAAAATGTTTGCAACTTTTTGGTAAAGTTAATAGAAAAGATTACGAAGTTTAGAATGCTTTTACTAAAACAAAAAACTACCATTACTATGTATACAAACCATAGCAATGGTAGTCTTCTCTCTTTTATAAAATCAATTCAATTGTTTCAGTAATTTTAATACTATCCTTCACAGATTGAACAATTGTACAATTCTTCACAGCAAGCTCTAACGCCTTTTCTAACTGCTCTTGCGTGATTCCTTCCGCCTTTATTGTATAGTGTAAATGGATGCTCTCCACTGGTTTTGGCAAAACTTCACTTCTTACAATTTCAGTTGCAATTGTAAACTCATTATACGTAATACGTTTTTTTTCTAAAATCGTTCGAAGCACAATTGCACTGCATCCTGCAATCGAAGCAATAAGAAGATTTAATGGCGTATACCCATTTTCTTTTCCGATTTGCAATTCACCATACGGAAGATCAGTTGTTATTTCATTGTGCTTGACTGTCAGTTTCATATGCATTCCCCATCTCTGCTTGCACCTTTTGCTTTCGCTTTTTACTTATATAATAATATACGTAGCAAAAAATGATAAATGGGATGCCGCAATATAGTGCCATACGCTGTTCTGGGATAAAAGCTAAACTAATAACAACAACGCTATTTAAAATAAGCGCGGCAATTGGAACAATTGGATATAATGGTGTCTTATATTTTAAATCTTCCAGCTTACCACCATTCTTTAAATGTTGTTGTCTAAATCGAATTTGTGAAAATGCGATAACAACCCAACTCGCTACCGCTGATAAACCTGCAACAGATAGTAAATACATGTATACTGTACTCTCCGCGAATACACTTGTTAATAATGATAGTGCTGCAACAGCTACCGTTATAACTAATGCCGTAACAGGTATACCTCTTTTATTCAACTTCTTAAAGGAAGTTGGTGCCATACCTTCATTTGCTAATGACCATAAAATACGTGTTGCTGCATATAAACCAGAGTTTGCTACAGATAATAAAGCAGTAATAATAACAAAGTTCATAATATCCGCTGCATAAGGAATACCGATTTTATCAAATACAACAACAAACGGGCTTTCAATAACTCCTGCTTCTTTCCAATCAATCAGTCCTACTAAAATCGTCATTGTTAAAACGAAGAATAACATAATACGCCATACTGTATTACGAATTGCACGTGGAATAGTTTTTTCTGGTTCCTTACTTTCACCTGCTGCAATTCCAATTAACTCTGTTCCTTGGAAAGAGAAGTTTACAGTAATCATTGTCAATAATACCGCTCCAATTCCGTGTGGAAATAATCCGCCATCTTGTACAAAGTTAGAAAATAGCGGTGCTGCTGCTTTTCCATCGTATGGTAAAAATCCAAGCAATACGCTTCCACCAAGAAGTATAAATGCAATAATAGTAACTACTTTAATACTTGAAAACCAAAACTCTAATTCTGCATAGCTTTTTGCTGATACTGCATTTGAAATGAATAAAAGACTACCGAACACAAGGCACCATACCCAAACATTAACATCCGGAAACCATCTTTTCATCATTAAACCAATTGACGTTAACTCTAAACCAACCGTTACAGCCCAGCCAAGCCAATACAACCAGCCAATCATAAATCCTGTTCCAGGTCCGATAAATTTCGTCGCGTACTTTTGAAACGATCCAGAAACAGGCATTGCAACTGTTAGTTCACCAAGACAAAGCATCGTTAAATACATAATAAAACCGCCGACTAAATAAGAAAGAATTGCTCCCCCTGGTCCTGCTTCATGAATTGTATATCCTGATCCGAGAAAGAAACCTGTTCCGATTACTCCTCCGAGTGCAATCATAAATAAGTGTCTACTTTTCATTGTACGATGTAATTGCTCATTCGTTGTCTGACTCATCTTCTTCCTCCCCTAAACGCTCTTTGTATTTTAAAATTTCTGATAATATAAAATATACAATAAAGCGTTTACAATTTCTATATAAAATTAAAACTTTTCTAAAAAAATAACTCTTGCATAAAAAAAATGCAAGAGTTATCTGCTTTCTAAACGTCTTGAAAAAATCGACAAGCTATAATTTACAATGAAATACATACATGCAACGAGAAGAAACATTGGAATCATATAGTTTACATTTTGACCATTAATAATTTGAGCATTATGCATTAATTCTGGCAATGAAATTACGACCGCCAACGATGTATCTTTTAAAAGGGATATAAATTGACTGACTAGCGGCGGCACCATACGCCGCAGTGCTTGCGGTAAAATAATATGCTGAAGCGTCTGTACATACGATAGTCCAGAGGCACGCGCTGCTTCAATTTGTCCCTTCTCAATTGATAATAAACCACTGCGAATAATTTCTGATATCATCGCTGCTTCAAATATCGTCAAAGCCACAATGGCCGCTGTTGTAATCTCTAATTTCAATCCAGCTTCTGGAAGCGCAAAATATGTAAAGAAAATAATTAATAACAACGGTAAATTACGAATGATTTCA
Source organism: Bacillus sp. S2(2024) (assembly GCF_050474045.1). NCBI lineage: Bacteria > Bacillati > Bacillota > Bacilli > Caryophanales > Bacillaceae > Bacillus > Bacillus sp. S2(2024). The sequence continues at coordinate 260,975 of NZ_JBFLUS010000003.1, read as the reverse complement.
ACAATACAGGCAAGTATTGCTGATACAACAGGCATTTTCGTATATCGTAACGTACCAATTACACTACCAATTACAAAACTAAGAAAGATTGCTATAAGAGCAATTTCTAACGTAACAAGTAATCCTTTTAGTAAAAAGATAATATGATCCCCTGTATAAGCACCTCGAAAATCCATTTACACAGCTCCCTTCGCCAAGCGTTTCTCTAAGTATCGAACACCCACGCTAAGCGGAACAGTTAAAAGTAAATAAAACATACCAACAAATATATATACATCAAATGTGACAAATGTTCTTGTAGAGATTAAATCACCTTGGTACATTAAATCCGCCCCAGCGATAATACCTAGTATAGAAGAGTTTTTCACTAAATTTAGAAATTGATTGCCTAGCGGCGGAATCACAATTTTTATCGCTTGCGGCAAAATGATATGATACATCGCTTGCACATACGTTAAGCCAGAAGAACGCGCTGCTTCCATCTGCCCTTTCGGAACTGATAAAATTCCCGCCCGAATTGCCTCTGTAATAAAAGCCGCTGTATATATAGTAAGTGCAGTTGTACCAGCAACAAAGCCACTTAATGTAATGCCAATTACCGGAAAAGCAAAATAAAAAGCAAATGCAATTAAAACTAAAGGGATATTCCGAATAAACTCTACATATGCTGCACCAAGCCAATTTAGAATCCGAATTGGTGCAATTCGCATCACTGCGATTATGATACCAACAATAAAACTACCAATTAACGCAGTAAGACTAGACATCACCGTATATTTGAATCCCTCTAAATACAAATCTAGATTATTTGAGAGAATAGAAAAATCGGGCACAAACTCTCCCCTCTTTCTTCATAACAAGAGGATGATTATTTCTCATCCTCTTGTTATCCTATATTTTGTAGTTTTATTCAGGCTTTTTCCCAATCCACTTTTCATACAATTTATCGTATTCTCCACTTACTTGCATCTCTTTTAGCAACTCATTAATTACTTTCGTAAGCTCTGTTTCGCCTTTTCTCACCGCAATGCCATACGGTTCGTCCGTGAATTTTTTTCCAACTACTTCATAGTTTGCATCTTGCTTTTCCATACCATATAAAATGGCATTATCTGTTGTTAAAACATCACCTTGTCCTGCCTTCAATGCCGTAAATGCTTCGCTGTAATTTTCAAATTCAAGTACAGTCGCTTCCGGTGCTTTGGCACGAATATTGTTCGTAGAAGTAGAGCCTTTTACAGCCAACACTTTTACCCCTTTTTTCACATCAGCTATATCCTTAATTCCACTTCCTTTTTTTACAAGTAAAGATTGCCCAGCTTTAAAATACACATCTGAGAAATTAACTTCTTTTTTACGTTCCTCGGTTATCGTCATTGTCGCAATAATTAAGTCAATATCACCGTTTTTCAGCATTGGAATGCGCGTTTTAGAAGTAACTTCTTTTAATTCTAATTTATTCTCATCGCCTAAAATTTTTTTCGCAAGTGCTTTTGCAATATCAATATCAAATCCTTCTACCTTTCCCGTTGCCGGATTCTTTAATCCAAATAGATTCGTATCATACTTCACACCGACAACTAATTTTCCACGTTTCTTAATTTGATCAATAACGGTTTCTTTCTCATTTTTTACAGCTTCTTTCGTTTCCTCTTTCTTATTTCCACACCCAGCTAAAATCAGTATAAATAAACACGCACAAACAATAAGCGTGAACCACTTTTTCATTTTAATCATCTAATTCCTCCCTTAACGATTAAGCACACGACTTAAAAATAATCGGGCTCGTTCTTGCTTTGGATTCGCAAAGAAATCAGCAGGTGCTGCTTCTTCCACAATTTGACCCTTGTCCATAAATAAAATACGATCAGCTACCTCACTGGCAAATCCCATCTCATGTGTAACAACAACCATCGTCATGCCTTCTTTTGCTAATGTTTTCATAACGTCGAGTACCTCGCCAATCATTTCAGGATCAAGCGCAGAAGTTGGTTCATCAAACAGCATAATTTCCGGCTTCATCGCTAGCCCCCTCGCAATGGCAACGCGCTGTTGCTGTCCGCCTGATAGCTGGTGCGGATAAGCATTTACTTTATCTGTAATTCCTACTTTTTCTAAATAAAACATAGCAATTTTTTCTGCTTCTTCTTTCGACTTTTTGAGTACTTTTATCGGGGCAAGTGTAATATTTTGAAGCACCGTTTTATGAGGATATAAATAAAAATGTTGAAATACCATACCGATGCTTCGTCTTAATTGATTTATATCTTTCTTTACACCATATATGTTTACACCATTCACAAACAATTCACCATCAGTAATCATCTCTAGTCGATTTATGCAGCGCAGCAACGTACTTTTCCCTGACCCCGATGGGCCAACGACTACGGCAACTTCCCCTTTTTCAATTTGTAAATTAATATCTTTTAAAACCTGAAAGCTGCCGTAATATTTGTTAACATCGCGAAAAACAATCAATCTACTCCCCTCCTTTACAACTCAAAAAGCTTGTATAGTTTTTTATATTCGAAAACATCTAAAAAAATAACTAGTAATCTTTTAGGCATAAAAAAGAAGCAAAGAAATCGCTCTCTTTGCTTCTTTCACTTTCATCTTTTTACGAAACCTCTTCTTGTTTATCTTTTCTATATTCATGCTCCCAAAAATCGGCATTTTTAATACCAAGTTCTTGAGGATTAAATACAGGATCTTTCCCTTCCTTCTTCTGTTTCTCATAGTCTTTCAATGCTAAAAGCGCCGGCTTTTGCAAAAATAGAATCGCAATAATATTTATCCAAGCCATAATGCCAACACCGATATCCCCAAGCGCCCACGCTGTTGCTGCCGTTTTCACACAGCCATAAAATACAGTTGCTAAGAATATAAACTTTAGTATAAGTATCATCCAGGGACGATCTTTTTCTCGATTTAAATAGGCAATATTCGTTTCTGCAATGTAGTAGTATGCCATAATGGTTGTGAAAGCAAAGAAAAAGAGAGAAATAGCAACAAAAACATTTCCAAAACCAGGGAATACGGATTCAACAGCAGCTTGCGTATAACCAGGTCCCGGTTCCGCACCGTTCAAATTATTAACAAGAAACCCTTTTCCACTTGCATCAAACACATTATACATCCCTGTAATAATCATCATGAATGCTGTTGCAGAGCACACAAATAATGTGTCAATGTAAACAGAAAATGCTTGTACAAGTCCTTGTTTTGCCGGATGAGATACTTCCGCTGCAGCAGCCGCATGCGGTCCTGTTCCTTGGCCAGCTTCATTTGAATAGATACCGCGTTTTACGCCCCAAGAAATTGCTAAACCGATAATTCCTCCAAATGCAGCTTCTAGCGCAAATGCACTTTTTATAATAAGCATGAAAGCATCTGGCAACTTATCAATATTCATAAAAACAATTAAACAAGCAACAAGAATATAACCAACTGCCATAAACGGTACAACAACTTGCGCTACATTCACAATGCGTTTTACACCACCAAAAATAATAAGGCCTAGTACAACAACTAGTACTGCTCCTGATACAGACGTATTAATACCAAAAGCTGTTTCCAGGCTTATTGCAATACTGTTCGCTTGAACTCCTGGAAGTAACATTCCTGTTGCAAGAATTGTTGCCATAACGAAGACAATTGCATACCATTTAATTCCTAGTCCTTTTTCAATGTAATACGCCGGACCACCACGAAATTGTCCTTTGTACTTCGTCTTATAAATTTGTGCAAGTGCTGATTCTACATAAGCAGAACCTGCTCCCAAAAAGGCTACAAGCCACATCCAAAAGACCGCTCCAGGTCCTCCAAAAGCGATTGCTGTAGCTACTCCAGCAATATTCCCTGTCCCAACGCGCCCTGATAAAGAAAGTGCTAGCGCCTGAAACGAAGAAACACCGGCTTCTGATTTCTCTCCTTGAAATGTAAGCCTTACCATCTCGCCCACATGTCTAACTTGTAAAAATCTCGTTCGAATTGAAAAATATAGACCTACTCCTAAACATAAATAAACAAGTGCAGGGCTCCATACAATACCATTTAACCAATTTACAAAAGTCTCCACAAATCCTCCTCCTTTATAAATTAGAATTTTCGGAATATATAAAAAGTATAAAATATACACCTTATGCAATACAACATTATTTTGAGAAAATAAACACATTTTTGTATAAAAACGCAAAATGTGTTTATCCCATACTTTCAGGAAATAAGACCCCACTGATGGAAGATTCACTTTATTAGTAACGAACAAAACAGCGATTATCTAATATAATCTATATACCCAAACTAACCTAGAAAAAAAACTGACCATGACTCCCTAGAGGGTGTTTTTGGTCAGCCTTTTCTCTTAACATTCAATAATTGATTTTCTTGCAAGAATTCTTTGATGAATAGCTCTTGTTAATGTTTGAAAATGCTCTGGCATTTCCTTACCGTTAAACTTTTTCATGATTGTTCCATATAAAGTAACATCTCGAAGGCGCATGAAAAGTGGTATCGTATCATATACGGAATCATCAAGAATATGCTCTGTCTCATACCCTTCTCGCAATACTTGCAACTGGTGACGTGTAAAAGCTGCCCTTTCTTCCTCTGACCAATCTTTTCGTAAAACTGAATAATATAAAACCATTGCAATGTCATGGACAAAATAATTATACGTTGCATCATCAAAGTCAAAGATTGTTAACTCTCCATTTTCATAGTGAAAATTCCCGTGATGAATATCTCCATGAATGAGTCCGAATGTACGACTTGTAGAAGGTAAATCCTTAATTTCTGCTACAATTTCATAGGCGATTTGCTGCAGTTCATTATCTTTTTTTAACATATCAATAATCGTAATCTCATCATCCATCCATGTAACACGATTCTCTGTTTTCGGATAATGCATTGTAAGGCGATGTAACTGACCAATTGCTTTCCCCCAAGCATAAAAGAGCTTATCATTCCAAATGTCGGGATCATTATCTTTCGCCCTTTCTCCTTTTGCATAATCAAAAAGAGAAGCATAAAAAAATGTTCCATCTGTCGCTTGTAAACTTTCTACAAATATATTGTTCTGTGAGCGATGCGGCGCCGCCACTTTTGCACCGTTTGCCCCAAGGTATGCCAAGAATTCTAATTCGGCCTCAATTTGTTTATATGTACGATGAGATGAATGTGTCAAACGAAGCACATATGATGTACTTCCTTCTCCCTCCGCACGAAAAATATAATTTTCAAAGTCTCCAAGCGGTTCTTCCGTAACAGTTACACCGAAGCGTTTTGCCCCTTCTTGTAAAATTTCTTTTGTAAATACTCGTTCAACTACTATTTCCATATGACCACTCCTTTCCTCTCTACGTAATTCGCCATAAATCGTAGAATCACTGCTATAAAATAAAAAAAGAAGCAGAACGTTCTACTCCTTCTCAATCCAAGTAATGAAAGACTATAACTATACAAGTAAACAAATTTATTACAATTCACTTAGATTTAAACTTACATAGTGATATACTCCATTCCTATATTCCTTACCATTTCCCCTCTAATATTAGTGCATAAATACCCATGCTCATAACAAATAGTGAAACGCCTAATGTAATGATCCATAACGGAATTTTCAATTTTTTCACTTTAAAATAAGCTCCATGCCCTTTATATTTAAGAGAGCGATATAAACTGATTCCTCCTACAAAAATCATGAAAATACTTAAAATATGTACGACATACGGCAAGCTCCCACTCCTTAACAAAGCACTCCTTATAAGATTATCACATCCCCCTTTTATTTACAGTAATTTCTAAATAATATTTATCATGCAAATAACAAAAGAAATAACAGTTGAATTCACAAATTAATTCATATAGTAAATGGCATACAAAAAACTCAGAATTTTTTATGCTCTGAGCTTTCTTTTTTATAATGTTATGCCATTAAAGTCCCCTATTGTCACATAAGGATAGTTCTATGTTAAATCGCAATAAAAGGTGTTTTATGAATATACGCTTTGTTATGAATCTGACTAATTATAAAACTTGCTATTTCTTTGTTTGAAATCATTGTTCCAGGCATATCAGTAAGACTTTCTTTGACTGTTCTTACTTCTATAATCGCTATATTTTAATTTTTTTTGGATTTCTAACAAGCATACGAACTTGGTAGCCATTTTTTAACGCTTCTGAAGCTATATAGCGTCCTACCTTACCAGTACCACCAATTACAGCTATTTTATAAGTATTATCCATAATTCCACCTCTAATAATATATATATAAATCAATACTGTTCTTTTCTTAAACAAGTAAAGAATTTTGTCATTCCCCTTATAATTTAACATAAATCCCCTGTTTTTTTCTGGATTTTTCATTTAACACCCTAAATATCAGCCTAAATCACAACTGAAATGGAAGTGCCTAATGATGTCCAACTTTGTGTTTACGCAGATAGGGAATGGGCATGCACCTATAATCTTTTGAAGAATATGCTAAATCACATATAACCGAAGGGGGCTGGCTTATTATGTCTAAGCATTTTGGGTTTGTAGAACAGTGCGATACAGTTCCAATCGAATTTCCCCCGCAGTACCAACCTCAGCAGCCGGGTATTGAATCTTTGATGATTCCAAGACCTCTCTCCGAAAACCCTAATTATTCTGGAAGCAACAAATTATTGAACAAAGTCTCCATCATTACTGGGGGAGACAGCGGTATCGGCCGGGCTGTCTCCATTGCTTTCGCAAAAGAAGGGGCGGATATTGTAATTGTTTATTTAAATGAGCATGGGGATGCATCCGAAACAAAAGACAGAGTGAACCAATTGGGCAGACAATGCTTGACAATCGCAGGTGATATTGGGGATATTGGGTTTTGTCATTCTGTCGTTAAAAAGACAATGGAAGTATTTGGCCACCTTGAAATCCTGGTCAATAATGCGGGAGAAGCACATACACAAGCAAGTATCAGCGACATTTCAGCAATGCAGCTCGAACGTACTTTTAAAACAAACATTTTTTCATATTTTTATTTAACACAAGCAGCCATGCCCTATTTAAAAAATGGAAGCTCTATTATCAATACGGCTTCACTCGCCGCATACAACGGACTTGATCCCGCCATTGATTATGCCGCTTCCAAGGGAGCTGTCGTTGCATTTACCCGCTCGTTAGCATTATCAGTCATTAATCAAGGAATCCGGGTCAATGGCGTTGCTCCAGGGCCTGTATGGACCCCTCTTATCCCTTCAAGCGCTCCGCCGGAACTTTATGCAACACTTGGAAGCACTACGCCAATGAAACGTACTGCACAACCTTTTGAACTGGCACCTTCCTATGTTTATTTGGCGTCGGACGACTCCTCATATGTGACAGGACAAATTCTTCATGTAAACGGTGGAGTGATTATAAATGGATAAGAGTGAATGCCTTTGATTCAAACTCTATTATAAAAAATTGTATTTTAGTGAAAAGAAAGACACCGTTTTAATCAATCTTTTTTCAAAATGACGTTTTTTTATTTCCTGTTACATATGGAATAGAGGGGTTGTACCATCAGGCAGCTGTCGTGTTAAGCATCTCTTGAAGGTGATACACGGAGAAACCCCCACTTCAAGATCCGAAAGGGATAAGTGGCAGAAGTTTTCATTCTAATGTAAGTAAATAGTTGATTAAAGCTTCCTGCTCTTGTTTTGAAAAACCTGTAGAAGAATCTATCCAATATTCGTGTCCTTCTCCCGTAATATGTGTGTCTTGTAAATCCTTTGAACTTTTGTTTGCTTCAATTACTTTTCTTCTCAAGTTTTGATCAATTAATGCTCGTAAACTGTTAAACGGATTAGGCTCAATTCCTTTTGATACCGTTCCTGTCATGCCTAGTTCACTCTCCACGTTTTGGCCAACCGCAATACCTCCATCATGTAAATACGGCGCTCCCCAATAAAGCCCTAACAAACTTGGAACTTTGTAACCACCAGGTGAACCATTTAACATATATGCTAAATCAATTTTCTCCTTATCTAACGAATAAGCCGGAACTTTTAACTGTTTCGCTCCTTTCGGTACAGGTACTGGTGTATCTGGTGAATATATGATAGGATCTGCTAAACTTTTACCTATCGCTTCAAATGATTTCGCTCTTGATGGCTCGGTCTTAATTTCATTAACTCGAATAATTCGATTATTTGTGTAGGCTTGTCCAGCATGACAAGTAATACAACCTGCACGTACAAACACACTCTTCCCTTGTTTTATCGTCTTTTCATCAACAGATAATGGGGGCTTAGGAGAAACAAATGTATTTTGTAATGCCGACATTCCATTATTTTGCTCCATAACCCGATAGCCAGGGGAACTTGATAATAAACCATTAGGAGAGATTAAAGACGGCCTTGGAAATGTCGGAAGCATAATTAACTCATTTACTCCTGGAACTCCTGGGTTCGGATCAACTGAAGCAAAAAAATCAGATGGTTTCTTTCCACTTTTAGGATCATATCGATATTTTGGATTCGCTGCATTTTGTAACATTGTTCCTAAATAAACTTCCTTGTCAATTTTGAAAAGGAATGGACTAGCATGTGCTAATGTCGTTAAATCTGATCCTTGAATATTTACAGCACTATTAATTACACTTAGCCCTTTAAACGGACCAGCTTGTGCAAACCCATTCCACCCATAAGGATGATCTCCAAATGTAAAAGAATCTGGAATTTGTGTTGGATTATTCACCAAATCACTACTCGCATCAAAATTTCCGCTTGGCCATTTTAATAAAGTACGATCTACAGTCTCCTCTATCATCTCTGGATCAGGAAGCGGAGCTTTTTTCCCATCAGAAGTCACTACTGTTCGCCCTAAATCTTTTATATAGTCTTGTAATGACTTAATTTCTGCACGAGAAAAATAAGCTGCTGAATTTGTCCCTAGTGCTAAAATGAGGCCACCATTAAAATCATTATTTGCAGCACCTTCAATCACTTTTTTTGTATCTCTAGTTACCGTTGCATGGCATGCAGCACAGCTTACTCCTATCTTCTCTTTTCCTTCAGGCTTAATAATAGGCATCCCTAACACTTCATTAGAACCTCTTGCAACATCTAAACCCGTATCAACCTTTGTTCCTTTTTCAAACGTTTTATCTCCTATTTTCACAGTTTTCGCCAGTTCGACACGTAAACTTGTTGTCCCTTTTCCATGCAAGTCGTAAATTGCTTTTTTAATATTTTCTAAAGTTAACGCACCATTTAAAATCCCCATTATGTCTGTAAGAAACACTTCATTTCCAAATGTTTCTTCATAAAAAGACTCTCTCCCCACTTTTAATAAATTCTTGTCAATTTTCACTGCTCCGTTTTGTGGTGATAATAACATTTTGCCTTCATTCGTTTTCAACAACTCATTCGCCTTTTTTTGCGAAATCGTTTGTCCCCAAATATCGTATGCCGGTTGGTTTTCCTCAGTTCCATAATGATTTGGTTTGCTCTTTACAATTTGATCTTCAGAAGGAATATAAGCGTATGTTGGTTTTGAAAAGTTAAAAAGGACAACACATACAAAGATTATCCCCCACATAAGAGCTCTAGCGGACTTCCTATTTTCCATTTACTTTCCTCCATGTCCATCAAAAAATATTACAAACGCTCAGTAACAACCTTACTATTCCCTGTAAAAAGAGATATAAATACGAAAACATACTTTCCGTCTTCTGTTTTCATCTCATGAACATCTAGCGCCTACAATTTTGTGATTACAGTATGTTAAAAATGAATTCCTAAATTTGTTACTTTACAAATAGTAAGAAAAAACAGGATAAATATTTAATCACCTGTATGAATTTTTATAAAAAAATTTATATTTTTCTCTTCCCTTTCTAAAAAACATGTAGTATACTTACTTCAAAATCAGAGGAGAAAGGGAGCAAAGAACTATGCTTACTTATACAACTGTAGTTACATTTGCACAAAAACATCATCATCATACGTAAACCCTTGAAACCTAGCGGAAAAATTCACGCGTAGGTACAAGGGTTATTCCCGTTGTACCTACGTTAGGCAAAGAGCCATGTAGGTATTTTTTATCTACATGGCTCTTTTTTATTTCCAAAAAACACTAGGTACAAAAAATAATAAAACAAAAAAACTATTACAAAAAGGAGTTAGACAATCATGGCAACAAAAAAATGGGGTTTATGGGTTTTAACAGCATTCGTTGTTGGAAATATGGTTGGCGGCGGCGTGTTTATGCTTCCAGCAAATTTAGCGCAAGTATCAGGACCAATGGGATCCACGCTTGCATGGACAATTACTGGTCTTGGTGTATTTATGATTGCACTCGTGTTCGGAAACTTAGCAATGCGAAAACCAAATTTAAAAGCAGGTCCGCAAAGCTATGCGCAAGCAATGTTTACATCACCAAAAGCTGGTAAAGTGGCTGGTTATAGCATGGCATGGGGATACTGGGCTGCAAACTGGGCTGCAACAGCTTCTGTCATTATTTCATTTGCTGGATATTTATCTACGTTCTTCCCAGTTCTGCAAAGTAAACAAATTTTATTCACAACAAATGGTTTTTCATTAGAGCTTGGAAAAGCCTTAACATTTGCTGTATGTAGTATTATGCTATGGGGCATTCAATATATTCTTTCTCAAAATATTGATCGTGCTGGTAATATGAATTTACTGGCAACTGTCGCAAAAATTATTGGATTTACAATGTTTATTATCATTACATTATTCATTTTTAATGCAGCTAATTTCGGTGATGGTCAAACTTTTATGAATGAAGCTGGAAAGTCCATTCCATTAGGCGGACAAATCAATGCTGCTGCCATCTCAACACTTTGGGCGTTTATTGGTATCGAGTCAGCTGTTATGCTTTCCAACCGCGCAAAGTCACAACGCGATGTAAAAAAAGCTACGATTTTCGGATTAGTAATTGCTCTTCTAATTTATGTAGCAATTACATTGTTAACAATGGGTGCTCTTCCACAAGATGCGCTGAAAGCATCACAAAAACCATTGGTTGATGCATTAAATATGGCTATCGGTAATAAGGGTGCATATATTATGGCATTCCTAGCACTTGTCTCCCTATTCGGCTCTACAGTCGGCTGGATTGTTGTAAGTGCAGAAGTTCCTTATCAAGCAGCAAAAAGCGGATTATTCCCAGCTTTCTTTGGAAAAACAAATAAGAAGGGAAGCCCAAAGAACTCATTATTACTAACAAATATCATGACACAAATATTCTTATTCTCTACTATTTCCGGTTCAGTATCAGAGGCGTATAGCTTTGCTGTTGTTGTCGCTACGCTTGCTTATTTAATTCCATATCTTGTTTCAACATTATATCAATTAAAACTTATTATTACTGGTGAAACATATGAGAACATGCAAGGCTCTCGTAAACTTGACGGTGTAGTTACAGTACTTGCTCTTATCTATTCCATTTGGGTTATCAAAACAGGAACAGCTGATATGAAAACTTTTTTCCTAGGAATAGGATTATTCGTAATCGGATTAATTATTTATCCATTTATCATGAAAAATACTACTGAAAAGAACATAGAAACACTTAATACAAAAATTAGTTAAACTTAAAAACACTAGCTCCCTAAAGAGCTAGTGTTTTTCGGTTAAAATTCATTTTTTAATTCTGATACTGTTAACGGCTTAGCATAATAAAATCCTTGTACATAGTCACATCCCATTGATTGTAGTAACGTTTCTTGTTCAACAGTTTCCACCCCTTCTGCAACAACCTTCATATTTAAACTATGTGCAATGTCAATAACCGATTTTACAATTGTTCTTTCAGATTGTGCCTGGATATGATGAAATTCTTGAATAAAATTACGATCAATCTTTACAATATCAAGTGGTAACCGCTTTAAATAATATAACGATGAATACCCTGTTCCAAAATCATCTAGTGCAATTAAAATTCCCATATTTCTTAATTCTTGAAGGGAAGCAATAATATCCTCAAAGTGGCTTATCGCGATACTCTCAGTAATCTCTAAAATTAATCGATTTGGTGAAAATGAAGTACGCGCTAATATACTACGCAAAGCAGGTATAAAACGCTTTTGCATAATTTGTTGAATGGATATATTTACAGATAACTGTAAACCTTCTGCATATGCCGGCAATGTTTTAAATATTCTACATGATTGCTCTAATATCCAATCCCCTAACTTTGAAATCAATCCACATTCTTCTGCAATTGGAATAAATTCAGACGGAGAAATCGGCCCTTCTTCCGTATAACAGCGTAGTAATGTCTCTACCCCAGAGTATTGCTTTGTTTGTAAATCGACGATTGGCTGCATTACTACTTTTAATTTTTCGTCACGAATTGCCTTTTGCAATACAAGTTCAACTTCCATTTTCCGATGCACTTTTGCTCGTAAATCATCTGTAAAAAAACAAATAGGGTTATTGCCTTGCTCTTTTGCACTATACATTGATAAATCTGCATTTTTTAATAAAACTTCAATATCCTCACCATCTTTTGGATATGAACATATTCCTAAACTAGCAGAAACATATACTTCATTTCCATCTAGTATAAATGGTTCTTGAAAACAAGAAAGAATCAAACTTGCTAACTGTTGTAGATCTTTTAAGGTATTCTTTTGCGTTAATAAGACAAATTCATCCCCGCCAAATCTTGAGAGCACATCCATATCACTTAATTCATAGTAGAGACGTGATGCCACTTCTTCAAGTAATAAATCCCCCATCGCATGTCCTAATGTATCGTTTATCAATTTAAAACGATCTAAATCAAAATAAATAAGACTAAACGGTGTTTTTCCGTCTACATGTTTATTTGCTAATGTCGTTAATTGTAAACGATTTGGCAAGCCCGTTAGCATATCATGATATGCTAATTTGCGATAGCGATTTTCACTTACCCTTAACCGTTGCTCCATCTCTTTTCGTCCTGTTACCTCATTTCGAATGGAAACAAATTGATATGGTTCCCCGCTATCATCTAGAAAAGGAACAATGGTAGTACTTACCCAATAATAGGATCCGTCTTTTGCTTTATTACGTATTTCTCCACGCCAAACTTTTCCACTTAGAATACGTTTCCATAAGTGCTTAAAAAAAGACTTTGGATGATATCCAGAATTTAAAATGCGATGATTCTGTCCAATTAGTTCTTCCTTTGTATACTTCGAAATCTTACAAAATTTTTCATTTGCGTATGTAATATAACCATCCCGGTCAGTAATAGCAACAATTGATGATTCATCTAAAGCAAATTTTATATCTTGCAATGCTTTCATCGCCCCATTGAGCGACGAATCATGTAACACAAGATTTTGCTGCTCTATCATGCCCTATCTCCCCTTGTTTCCTCTCTCAATAACAAGACAATACGTTTTCCTTCTTATAATTAATGAGAAGGAATCATCATCTATATTCTTTAAAATATAGGGATGATGATAACTCCATTCATTAAGTTAACAATCAATGGAGGCCTCACTAACAAACATTTCACCTTTTAAATATCTTTAACTAAAACTTTTAAATAAAAATATTATAGAATGTTTTATTCTTCCTCAAAATTATCATAATAATTACATATAACGTTACAAGACAATAATACCAAAGTATTCGTGTTTTTTCACCAATAAATTGGAAAACATTTCATCTAAAATGTAATGATCTGCTCATCTGATATATAAAGTGAAACTTCCATCAGTGGGGGTTTTTTATCCTCCACTCCTCGCTTCTCTCTAATTCTTGAGGTGGGAGTCTTACTGCCGCAAATAGCGGGATAAAATAAAAACTAGTCTACTAAACGACTAGTTTTTATTTCTCTTTTGAAAACGAAAAATTCGATATGCTGCAAATCCTGCGATTCCAAATCCTATGATTGCAGAGAACTGCCATAATGTTGGACCATTGTCAATGGTAATCCAGCCACCTCCGTCTGGAACCCAGTCAATTGTATTTTTTGCTGGACAAACTTTTCCATTTACATTTGATTTTAATGCAAAGCGAATTTCTTTTTTTCCATCTAAACCAAACTCTTTTAAGGGAACTCGGAATTCTAGTTCCTTCTTATTACTACTTACAGAAAAGGTTTGCTCTTGGTATTTTCCTGAGTCTACACTTATAGAATATTGATTTCCTTTTCCACTAATTAGATTTACAATTGAATAATGATATTGAACCATTTGACATTTACCATTTACCTCAATGGATTCCGAGTTACCTCTCCCACCTTGTTTCGCATCAGGAAAAATCACATGAAATGTCCAGCCGTCTTGCTTAGAATGTCCTGCTGATTGTCTTTCTACATATAAAAAATGCTAGCCATTGCCGTTTTGTATACACTCCCCACAATAACCAGCCCAAGCCCCCTACAATAAAAAGAAAAATAAAAAATAATTGATAAGCTCCAATCATATCCGTTGTAAACATTCGTAATACAGCTAAGATATAATAAGATAAAGGTGCCCAAAATCGAAATGGTTGAAATCCGTTATACCATTCAGCACTGTAATTAACATACCAGTTTCCTTTTTGAAATTCTTCATATAGTAAATTTGCTTTATATAAGTGTCCATACGTGTCCGATCCCCACGGATAACGCCCGAAACGATTCACATACCATGACATAAGTAAAGCACATGCTACTAATAAAGAAAATTGAAAAAAAAACAGCCAAACTCGTTTTCGTTGTTCAATTGTCATACTACTTTCCTCTCTACCCTCTTTGAATAACATATTGTCGCATTGGATTTTCACTAATTGTTAATTCTTCTAATGGCACGTGCTGTTTTCTTAAATTCTCTGTTAAGTCTGTAAAAAAGATTCTCCCAATTTGCTCCATCGTACAATTTTTTCCTGAAAATCTAGGAGAATCATTTAAGCATGTTCCCTGGTATTCATTTAAATACCCCCCAATGACATCTTCAATATGAGCAAAATTTAACTCTTCAGCTCCATCATGTGAAATAAGCAATGTAATTTCACATGTATGTGGATGTACAGTAGACTTATTTCCATTGATAGATACATAATGTCTTGCATTCAAATAAAAATGTAAACGATATTTTGTAATCATTACAATTTCTCCTTTAACCATTTTTCAGCATTCGTAAATCATACATTACGAACTCCATAATTTTAAAAAAACTTTCTCCTACTGAAATTACTTTAGAATATTGAAACGAAATATGTAAAACATCATACAAGATCCGTAAAATAGAATTTAAGAAAAAATTTCCTCTCATAAAGGTTAATAAATAAACAGAGCCAGTCTATGAATTTGTCTTAGTTGAAAATACATAACGAGTACATAATATATAATGAAGCACAGCAATACTCATAACACCAATACTTGAGGAACAAGAGATGAATGACGAAATATATAATAACACGCATTGATACTAAAAAATCAATTACCAATAAATACTTAACGATTTTGCGATTATACAGCCTATTTAGTAGCCATCTCCTCCTTTTCCTATCATATTTAACATTTGAAATTTTATTATGATCATATTAAATTAAATGAATTTTGTATAGATACCTTATCATAAAACCTTATGCTTCTTGAACACAACAAGTATAATCCTCCTCGTTTTAACTATAATTATGAAAACTTCCACAGCTTTATAGAAGTGAAGGTCTCGAATCTAGATCTCCCTCTATTATCTACACTCTTTTAACTAGTGAAATGAAGAACAAAAAAAACACTACCCGTTCTAACAGATGATATCTCTTCCTATAATAGTTTTTAGACCCCACACTCAAAAATCTCCTTTTAATAATACGTAACTGTAGTTCGGCATGCCACCCATGACCAAACCCTCCGACAATACAGATATACACAGGACAAATTTAGGAAGCGCGGGCTATTGTTTAATGAAAATGAAACACTTTATAATAAGGATATAACTAATCAGAAAAAGGTGACATTCCTACCAATGAAAAATCGCGTTCTGCAATTATTATTCGTTATTGCAATTACAACTGTTATATTATTTCTATTAAACAAATCATCCATATCGTTATATACCTTCGTTGGAACAGTATTCTTTATTACATCTGTTGGTATTGCTTTCATCATCTTTATTGAAAACCGCTCCCCACAAAGTACGTTAGCTTGGTTTTTAGTATTAGCAATTCTTCCTGTTTTTGGTGTGTTTTTGTATGCACTATTTGGTCGAAGCAGATGGCGCCGAAAAAAACATTTACATCGTGATGAAGAGCGAAGAAAGGTGTTCCGTGAAATTTTAGAAGGAAGTCGATTAAAACAAGAAATACCAGCGTCTCTAAATGAACGCGCTGCCCATTTGGCTACTATCGTTCAAAAATTTGGCGGGGGACCCCTCGCTAATGAAACTGCAACAAAATTACTAACAAACGGAGATGAAACATTTACAGAGATTTTAACCTCCATTCAAGAGGCAAAACATCACATTCATATTCAATATTACATTTATCGAGCTGATGAAATTGGAACAAAGATCCGGGATGCTTTAATTGAAAAAGCAAAAGCTGGTGTAACTGTCCGCTTTTTATTTGATGACCTCGGAAGCTCCCAGTTACGAAGTAGCTTTTTGCAACCGATGAAGGACGCAGGAATTGAGATAGTAGAATTCGAACCTATCCTTTCTCCATGGTTAATCGAAACCGTCAACTACCGGAATCATCGTAAAATCATTATTATTGATGGGAAAATTGGATTTACAGGCGGATTGAATGTTGGAGATGAATATCTTGGTCGTTCTAAGAAATTTCCAATTTGGCGAGATAGTCATTTAAAACTTGAAGGGAAAGCACTATACAAACTACAAGCCATCTTTCTAGAAGATTGGTTATACGCATGTAGTGGATTAAATAGCTATTCTTGGGAACCTTTTATGAATAGAGAGTATTTTCCAATGTGGACGGTTGACGCAGAAGGTGCTGTCCAAATTGTCGCAAGCGGCCCGAGTGCAAATGACAAAACAATTCGAAATGCGTTATTAGCGGCTATGACATCCGCAAAACGTTCTATTTGGATTGCAACACCATATTTTATTCCCGATCAAGAAACATTAACATTACTACGTTTAAGTGCAATCGCTGGAATTGATATCCGTATTCTATATCCTGGCATAAGCGATAGCGTCATAAGTGATCAAGCTTCTCAATCTTACTTTGCCCCGTTATTAGAAGCAGGCGTTTCTATTTATCGTTATAAGGACGGATTTATGCATGCTAAAATTGTATTAATTGATGAGGAAATTGCAACAATTGGAACAGCGAACATGGACATTCGTAGTTTTGAACTGAATTATGAATTAATCGCTATGTTATATGATTCTTCGACTGTCCTTGATATTAAACGTGATTTCAAACAAGACTTTAAAGATTCCACAGAAATTCGCTGGGAAGTATTTCAAAAGAGAAGCATTCGAAAAAGAATGCTTGAATCACTAATGCGACTTATTTCGCCACTTTTATAAAGTGAAACTTCCATCAGTGTGGTGCCACCTATCCTCTTTGCTTCTCTCTAAATATTGAGGTGGGAGTCTTACTGCCCACGAATAGCGAGATAAGGGAACATCTTCCAAATTGGAAGATGTTTTTTCTTTGCTTCACCTATAAAAACGCGTTATCATAAGAAGGATTGTTTACTTTATGAAAATAATGTTAGGTGGGAAATACATGTTAGAACAATTTCATATACATGAAGGATTAAAAGAGCAACTTGTAAATATTCACGAAACAAATAAACATACAGCTGGCAATGCTGCTACTTTAATTGGAACGAAAATGTATAAAGCATCAGATAACAGCATTATTGAAGATGCAATTACTGCATTACTTCTTGGGAAAAACGTTTTATTAAAAGGCCCTACTGGAAGTGGGAAAACCGTTCTTGCGGAAACGTTATCTTATTTATTCCAAAAGCCAATGCATAGCATTAACTGTTCTGTTGATTTAGATGTAGAAGGTATTTTAGGATACAACACATTAACAACAACAGACGGTGCATCTGAAGTTACTTTCGTTGATGGTCCATTAATGAAAGCAATGAAAAACGGTCACTTCCTTTATATCGACGAAATTAACATGGCAAAACCAGAAACACTTCCACTTCTTCACGGTGCACTAGACTATCGTAAAATGATTACAAATCCATTCACACAAGAAGTTGTGTACGGTAGTGATGAATATCGTGTAATTGCGGCGATTAACGAAGGCTATGTTGGAACGAGCGAACTAAATGAAGCATTAAAAAATCGCTTTGTTATTATTGAAGTTCCCTATATTCAAGGTGATACATTAAAAGAACTCTTATTAGCAGAATCGAAATTAAAGGAAACAGCAACAATCGAAAATTTTGTAGCATTCGCAAGTGACCTGATGCCGCTTGCTCGCGATGGCCGTGTAAGTGAAGAAGCTGCAAGTATTCGCGGTATTATCGATGCATGTGATTTAAGTGTATATATTCCAGTAATGCGTGCAATTGAACGAAGCATTATTGCAAAATTAAGCGATGAAACAGAACAAATGACGGTGCGTGAATTAGCAGAAAGTTATTTCTATGAGGGATAATTCATGAGACAAATTTTTAGTGACAAAAAAATCGATGCGTCTCTGTTTCTGCAAATGGAAAATTTAATGTATGCCCTTCTAAAAGAAGAAAATGCATATTTAGAATATGGATATAAAGCATATTATGACGAAATCGAAAATAAAATTGTCATCAGTCATTTTTGGGATGATCGAAGCGAAACCGATAAAGTGGTCGGTTTAAAAAGTGAGGTATATTTAAAAGCTCTCGGCTACAAACATCATTCCGATATGCAACTTATTCGCAACTATGCAAAAGAATTACAGCAATCACCACTTAAAAATTTTTTAACGCAATTATTTGTTCTATTAGAAGATTTACGAGTTGAAGAAATTGTTAAACGAGAGCGCCCTGGTACAAAACCAATTTTTGCACGCCGAAAAGAAATGTATCGGAATTATTTCAGCTCACAATACGAAATTAACCGTATTCGTAACTATCATACTGATATGCTCATTTGTTTATGTTACTTAACATTAACAAGCGACAAATACGAAATGTTTAACAACGATTACTTTGAACACATTGAAGCAATCTTACACGAAACATTCCAAACGCGTACTACAGAAGATACAATGTATATTGTAGAAAAAATTCGCTATCGTTTAGAAGATCTCTTAGAGAACGATATGATTAATAACTACTTTGGCCTTGCGCCGCTCAATACTTCTGTCGTTTTTGAAAAAATAGAGGAACGCGTAGATGAATTAGCAAATGACGATGTTCAAATTGTTGATGATGACGATAATAAAAGCAAAATAAACGAAAGCTTTTCAACGTGGCATCGTGAAAATAAAAACAATGAAAACGAAAACTTCTTGCGCTTTGAATTAGAAAGCGGCACAAAAACGAACATGATGGGTGATACGGCCCGGGAATCTGAGGATAGCGATCAAGCGCTCGCCTCTGTACAAGGTACTTCACAAAAAAGTACGCAGTCGAATTTCGACGGAACGGATACTGAGGATACGAGAGCATCCCATGCTTCTAGTCAAAATGAAGGTGTGTACGGTAAGTATAACGTCGGTGCATCACATACATTTAAAGAAGCACGAAAGCCTAATCCTGACGAAAAGAAAGACTATCAGGCCATTAAGTCTGTCGTTAATAAAGATGTGAAAGAACTAAAGAAAATTATCGAAAAAACGATTGAAAATAAAACAAACGCACATGCTGATAAATACTACGGGAGACTTCGTAAAAAATTCCTGCGTATTTACACAGAAAAACAACCACGTATGTTCTATAAAAAAGGACAAGAATCACAAGAACTTGACGTTGTGTTCCACTTATTAGTTGACTGCTCTGGTTCAATGTATAACAAAATGGAAGAAACGAAAAAAAGCGTTGTTCTTTTCCATGAAGCTTTAAAATCATTAAAAATCCCGCATGCAATTAGTGGGTTTTGGGAAGATGCTTCTAGCGCGACCCCAGAAAACAAACCAAATGTCATTCACGAAGTCGTAACGTATCAAAATTCAACGATTCCAAGCATCGGCCCAGAAGTCATGCAACTTCGTGAAGAAGAAGATAATCGCGATGGATACATCATTCGCATCGTTTCAGAAAAACTTGCGAAACGTCCTGAAAAACATAAATTCCTGCTCGTCTTTACAGATGGTGAACCATCTGCATTAGATTATCAACAAGATGGTATTTTAGATACACATGAAGCTGTTAAACTTGCTCGTAAAAGCGGCATAGAAGTCATTGGAATTTTTATCGAAGAAGGCGAAGCAAAAGAAGCGACCTATCAGTTGATGAAAAACATTTATAACCACCACTTCTTAGTAGCGAATCATGCTGAAGATTTACGATTAAAGATTAAGCCATTATTGAAGAAGTTATTATTGAAAACAATCGAATAGAAACAGGAGCTGGGGGCAGCTCCTGTTTTTTTAGTCGTTTTGTAGTCGTCTTGTGTCGAAGCGCCGATAAAGTGAAACTTCCATCAGTGGGGATTTTTTGCCCGCAAATAACGGGATAAAAGGAAATTCAAAATCCATAGAAATCTTTTTGGGTATATTAAGAAAGAAGTCTACTATTAAATATATTTGAAAGGGTGTTCCATTTGTCTTCCAAAAAAGATGAACAATATACAGATGTTACTGCTGCTAAAGCTCGACATCAATATGTCATTCCTGAGGAACTTCCTGAAGGACCTTACGGTTCTCCCACTAACAGAAAGCTAGGAAAATCGACACCTTGGGATGAGGATCAAAAAACACATAAAGCATTTAGCTACGAATATGAAAAACAGTACGAAGAAACGGAATACCAACACCCAGAAGCGGAAAATATAGACACGCATGAACGAAAGTCTAGATAAAGTGAAACTTTAATCAGTGGGGGTTTTCTTCATCCCCCACTGATTATTAGTTGAACCAATCGGGCTTTTACGGGCAGTTTATCTCCCACCTAACTTCTTTGCTTTCACCGAATTTTGAGGTGGGAGTATTACTGCCAGTTAATGCGGGATAAAGTGAAACTTCCATCAGAGCGGGGATTTTCTTCCCCACAAATAGCGGGATAACGCCTTTAATCACTACTAGACCTTGTTTCTTACCTAGACTGAACCTTCACCAGCAAATATCCCTCAGCTTAAATGAGTATACTGACAAAAAGAGCCGATTCAATACATTGAATCGGCTTTCTTTCAATTAGCCAAGTACTAGCTCAGCTTCTAATTTTTTTTTTAATTTCGCAAGCATATCAGCTGTCATTTTGTCTAAATCATAGTCTGCTTTAAAGCCCCACTCTTCTTTCGCTGCTGTTGCATCGATTGAGTTTGGCCAGCTATCTGCAATCTTTTGACGAGCTGGATCAACTGCGTAATCCATCGTGAATGTTGGAATGTGCTTACGAATAGATGCTGCAATTTGTTCTGGCTCGAAGCTCATTGCTGTAATGTTAAATGCATTACGATGTTTTAGCTTGCTTGGATCTGCTTCCATTAAAGAAATAATCGCTTGCAGTGCATCTGGCATATACATCATATCCATGTATGTTCCTTCTGCAATGTAAGAAGTGTACGTACCTTTTTTAATTGCTTCATAATAGATTTCAACTGCATAGTCAGTTGTTCCCCCTCCAGGAGGCGCAACATAAGAAATTAAACCTGGGAAGCGTACGCCGCGCGTATCTACACCAAACTTTTGATAGTAATAATCACATAAAAGCTCTCCAGCTACTTTATTTACCCCATACATCGTAGTTGGACGCTGAATGGTGTCTTGTGGTGTATTATCTTTTGGTGTTGTCGGACCGAATGCACCAATTGAGCTTGGTGTGAAGAACTTACAGTTCAATTCACGAGCCGCTTCTAACGCATTTACAAGACCGCCCATATTTAAGTTCCAAGCAAATAGTGGATTTTTTTCCGCCGTTGCAGAAAGTAATGCTGCTAAATGAATGATTGTATCCACTTCATTACGCTTTGCAATCTCATGTAACTTTTGACCATCTGTTACATCTAGTATTTCAAATGGGCCAGACTTTACAACTTCACTATCTGTTTCACGAATATCTGTTGCGATAACGTTTGATGCACCATATACATCACGAAGTTTCGTTACAAGTTCAGAACCAATTTGGCCTAAAGAACCGGTTACTAGAATTTTTTTCATTTTCCCCACTCCTCATTTGCAAGCTTTCATAGATGCGAATGTGTTAAATAATCCCCATTTCTTTCCCAACTTTTTCATACGTGCGAATTGCTTCATCAAGCATTTCTTTCGTATGTGCTGCTGTTGGCATATTACGAACACGGCCTGTGCCTTTTGCTACAGTTGGGAATACAATTGATTTTGCATATACGCCCTCTTCATTTAGACGCTTACTAAATTGTTGTGTTAATACTTCATCACCAATAATACAAGGTGTAATTGGTGTTTCACTGTCTCCAATGTTAAAACCAAGCTCTTTTAAGCCTTGTTTTAAATAACGACCATTTTCCCATAAACGATCGTGCAATTCTGTGCTTTCCATTAAAATTTCAATGGATCTCATACATGCTGCTGCATCAGCCGGCGTTAATGCTGTTGAGAATAAGAACGGACGTGAACGAACTTTTAACCAATCGATTAAGTTTTTCTTACCAGCAACATATCCACCAATTACACCAATTGCTTTAGATAATGTACCGATTTGGAAATCAACTTTATCAGATAGTCCAAAATGTTTAACCGTACCAGCACCTTTTCCAAGTACGCCAGAACCGTGCGCATCGTCAACATAAGTCATTAAATCTAGTTCTTCTGCAATTTCAACGATTTCTGGTAGTTTTGCTACATCGCCATCCATTGAGAATACACCGTCTGTAATAACCATTAATTTATTGTATAAGCCAGATTCCTTTGCTTCGATTGCTTTTTTACGTAAATCTTCCATATCGGAATGTTTATAAACAATAATTTTCGCTCTTGATAAACGGCTACCATCAATAATAGATGCATGATTTAATTCATCAGAAAGAATTGCGTCATTTTTATCCATAACAGCTGAAATCGCTGCCATATTACAGTTGAAACCAGATTGATATGCGATTGCTGCTTCTGTATGTTTAAACTTTGCAATTGTTTCTTCTAATTTCACATGTAAATCAAGCGTACCATTAATTGTACGAACAGCACCTGCACCAACGCCATATTTATGAATCGCACCAATTGCTGCTTCTTTTAAACGTTCGTCTGTTGCTAAACCAAGGTAGTTGTTTGAAGATAAATTAATATATTCTTTTCCGCCAATTGTAATGACTGGTCCATTAGAACTTTCAAGCGGATCAATAACGTTATAAAGCCCCTTTGATTTCAAATCATCTAGGTTTTCTACTAAAAATTTGTCAAGTGTTTTGCTAGACATCGTGAAACCTCCCTATCATTCATATTAAAGAAAGCATTATCATAATATAGGCAATACTCCCTTTAATAGCTTAACACGTTTCAAAAAAATATTATAGAAAAATAGCCAAAAGTAAACGCTTACAAATAATGATTATATCTTATATAATTACAGAAATCTATTATTATTATTATTTGGATTTTGCTAGAATAGAAAAAACGCTTTCAAGGGGAGGATACAATGTCTTATACAGAATCTGACGTTTACAATGAGAACCTATTTTTTGAACAATATATGAAACGTAGACATCGAACCGATAATCCAAACGACACAATTGAAAAGCCCGCTCTCTTACAGTTACTTGGCCATATAAAAGATAAAAGTATTCTTGACCTTGGCTGTGGTGATGCACAATTTGGAGTAGAGCTAATGCAGAAAGGCTGCCAATTATATACCGGAATTGAAGGCTCTCATCGTATGTATGAAGAAGCTCAAAAGCAATTACAAAATACAAATGGAGTTGTCCAGCTTTTAAACCTCAAAGACTATACATACCCACCTTCTACTTTTGATATCGTTACATCTAGACTTGTCCTTCACTATATTGAACATATTGATGATACTTTTAAACAGATTTTTCAAACGTTAAAACCTGGCGGTACTTTTGCCTTTAGTGTTCAACACCCGGTTATAACTTCCGCATTTGAAAGCTTACAAACAAGCGGAAAACGAACTAGCTGGCTTGTTGATGATTATTTTAAAACTGGCAAACGCGTCGAGCCATGGATTAATGAGCAAGTTGTTAAATATCATCGTACAATTGAGCAATACTTCCTTTCTTTACAAAATGCTGGTTTCACAATTACTAGTTTACGCGAAGCAACACCAGAGCCTCAGCATTTTCAAAGTGAAGAAGAATATGAACGTAGACTGCGTATTCCTCTGTTTTTATTATTTTCATGTACAAAATGAAGTGAAATTTTCATCAATGTTTTTTCATCCCCACTTCACAATCTTGAGGCTGAGGGATCTTACTGCCCACGAATAGCGGGATAAAGTTAGCAAAAGAATACATCAATGCTCCTTTATTAATGCTGCAAAAAACGATAAAATATACAAAATTAGTAATAATGTTTTACATACAACTGATGACGTACTAGTTGCTAACTTAATGCTAGATACCATTGAATAATACTTTACTTTGTAAAATAAAATATCTAGTAAAAAACAATTTCTATAGTATAGAAGTTGTTTTTTATTTTGTATTCTTATTCAAAATATGTTATATTTCAAAAGTATATCAGAAAAACATTCTATATATCAGAAAAATTATTTTAATTGGAATTTTCTGAATTAGTACACTTTTTTATTCTTTTTGGACAAAAAAGAACGCATTTGAAAACGCTTATTTTAAGGTTTTCGGGGAAAAATACAAATTATGACGAGGTTTTTTTAGAATTAACGAAATGTTTTTATTATATTTCCATATAATTCTATTGACTTCTAAATATTTTGTAAATTAAAATGATTACATAAATATCCGTTATACAGGACAGGATTAGGAGGAAAAATATGGATGCAGCTTTAAAGTTACAAAAAGCTGAAGAACAACAATCACCGAAGAAACATCCTCCGGGATTATACTTGTTGTTCTTAACAGAAATGTGGGAAAGATTCAGCTATTATGGAATGCGTGGACTTTTAGTTCTTTATTTAACAACTGCAGTTGTTAGCGGTGGACTTGGATTTGACAAAGCTTTTGCAGTGCAATTATACGGAACTTTTACAGCTTTAGTATATTTCACACCGATTTTTGGTGGATGGTTAACTGACCGCTTTATCCCAAGACGTCTTGCAATTACTATTGGTGGTATTGTTATGGCACTTGGTAACTTTGTATTATTTTCAATGAATACAAAAACTGGACTCTTTTTAGGATTAGGATTATTAGTTATTGGTAATGGATTCTTCAAACCAAATATCTCTACCCTATTAGGTGAACTATACGGTGAAAATGATTCACGCCGTGACAGTGCTTTCACAATCTTTTACATGGGTATCAACGTAGGGGCTTTCTTTGCACCACTTGTTTGTGGTTTCCTAGCACAAGATTTCTTTAAAACAAGCGTTAACGGTACTATGGTAATGGGATACAAATATGGCTTCCTAGCTGCTTGTATCGGTATGATTATCGGTCAGATTTTATTTAACCTATTAGCTCCTCGTTACCTTGGTAAAGCAGGAACAACAGTTATAGGTAAAAAACCAAAAGACAAAAGCGCAAAGGTAATTGAGAAAAAACCTTTAACAAAACAAGAAAAGAACCGTACTTGGGCAATCATCATTTTAACTTGCTTCGTTGTTTTCTTCTGGGCAGGTTTTGAACAAGCCGGTAGTTCTTTAACTCTTTATACAGATAAATTCGTTGATCGTACGATTTTCGGATGGGAAATTCCAACACCTTGGTTCCAATCTGTTAACCCATTATTTATCGTTTTATTAGCACCACTTGTTTCTACGTTATGGGTAAAACTTTCTAAAACAAAAAATGGCGATTTAAAAATCCCGACAAAAATGGCACTTGGTATGATTTTGTTAGGAATCGGTTACCTTGTATTAACATTAGCAGTTCTAAAAACAGGTAGTGATGAAGCTCATATTGTTACAAAAGCTAACTTACTATTTATTGTTTTCACATACCTATTCCATACAATTGGTGAGCTATTCCTATCACCAATCGGTCTATCAATGGTAAGTAAAGTTGCCCCTGTAAAATTAGCATCTCTATTAATGGGAGTATGGTTAGCGGGTTCTGGTATGGCGAACTATCTAGCTGGTGCACTAGCTTCCTTCACACAATCTTTAGGCTACTTAGAAGTATTTGCAAGCATCGGTATTATCGTTATGGTACTCGGTTTAGTACTTCTTATGTTCTCTAAGATGATTTCACGTATGATGGAATAATGGAATAAATGTAAAAAGCGGAGAAATTTCTCCGCTTTTTTTAATGCTCTTCTAATGCAGTAATATCTACTTGTACTGTTTCATGTGGTGTTTTTATATCATGTACATTAGCAAGTCCACTTGCCTCATCACAGCTTTCAATCCAGACAGGCACACCGTGATATGTAACGTCAATTCTACTTGATGATGATAAAATTTGTTTCGCTCTCTTTATATCCACTATTGGTCCCTCCTTATTCTTTATTACATTCTTTTTTATATTGCCATGTCTCGATGAATTTTATCCTCCTTCACTTTTATAACCTAACTTCACAAAAAAAAGGCATGTAGAAATACATACCTTTTTTTCCATAATATCCAAATTTTAAGAAAATAATGTTTTTACAACTTCACTTACTTTATCACTGTAAACTTGATAATATACTTCTAAACCACGTCTTTCAAAACGTACGACTTTATTTTGCTTTAACTTTGTTAAATGTTGTGATACTGTAGATTGCGGAATTTCTAATACTTCCTGTAGCTGTGTTACGTTACAAGTTCCACGCTGCATAAGCTCCATTACAAGACGAAGACGAAGCGGATGAGCCAGCGCTCGCAACATTTGTACATCCTCTTCTGAAATACGACACTCAAATTGATTTGGACACATACTTTCCCCTCATTTTTTCTTTTTATTTTTCTATTTGTACACGTTTATTTTTATATTTCTTCCTATTATTAAATTTTATACTGAATAATTTCTAACAATAAAACCTACCTTCCCCCTTTATATAAAGAGAAAATCCTCTTTTTGATGTTTGAATATTATACTATACGACTCCGACAAAAAGCAAAGTATCTCTAATCATGTTCATTGCTTTGCAAAACTATTTTCTCAATACTTTTGTTATATTTTTTACATCTCATTTTTCTATATTAGATCCCACTAGTAATCGTTCTCTTCAATTCGGCACGTACAAGACATATCCCCTATCTCTTTAACTCCTGAAGAGGAATCTTACTGCCCGCGAATAGCGGGATAGAACATATAAAATCAAAGAATATATAAGCACCATATAACATATCCTATTCATGCACGCTTTTTACTGTATACCAACCCCCTTTTATATCTTCCAATTTTTTCATAAAATGTAGCAGATTTTTTACAGTTAAAGGTTCTATGGAATAATTATACTTTTTCACGTTGACAATAGTGTTGAAGGAGACTATACTAACAATGTGAGTTGATTGTGAATTATTTCACAAATAAATGTGAATAACTTCACAAATTATATATAGGAGATGTCGCAATTATGAGTACATGGACACAGATTTATGACCCATTACACAACATTTGGCTATCAGCACTTGTAGCCGCTCTACCAATTTTATTTTTTGTACTATGTTTAACAGTCTTTAAAATTAAAGGATACTTGTCTGGACTTTATAGTGTTATTTTAGCTATTATTCTTTCTATATTTGTCTATAAAATGCCAGCAACTATGGCTGTAACATCCGCTGCCTTTGGTGTAGCCGCTGGATTTTATCCAATTTGTACAATTGTTATCGCGGCCATATTCCTTTACAAATTAACTGTAAAAACTAAGCAATTTAACGTCATTCGTGACAGTATTTCTAGCATTACAGATGACCCTCGCCTTCAAGTATTATTAATTGCTTTTTCTTTCGGCGCTTTCTTAGAAGGTGCAGCAGGTTTTGGTGTACCAGTTGCTATTACAGCAGCACTGCTTGTAGGTATGGGATTTGATCCATTAAAAGCAGCAGGGATATGCTTAGTTGCTAATATTGCCGGCGGTGCAATGGGTGCAATGGGTATTCCAGTTACAGTACCTGCTCAATTAACTCAACTTGACGCATTAACTGTTGGTCGTTATACAGTTGGAATTTTACCATTTATTAGTTTCGTCTTACCATTCTTACTTGTTGCAATCGTTGATGGTTTTAAAGGAGTTAAAGAAACTTGGCAAGGTATTCTTGTAAGCGGCGGTTCTTTCGCTCTTACTCAATTCGTTGTAACATATTTCCTTGGTGCAGAACTTACTGATATTTTCGCAGCTGTAGTTAGCATGGTTGCATTAGCATTATTTTTACGTGTATGGCAACCAAAATCTTCAACAAAAGAGAAAGCAAAACAAAATGAAAAACAAAGTTATACAATGAAACAAATTTTATATGCTTGGTCACCATTTGTATTCTTAACTGTATTTGTAACAATTTTCAACTTAAAAGTAGTAAAAGCTTTATTCGCTCCAAATGGTGCATTAAGTAACTTAGTATGGAATATTCAAGTACCTGGCCTGCACAATCACGTGATTAAAACAGCGCCAATCGTTAAAGCAAATACACCGTTTCCAGCAATCTTTAAATTAGATGTATTCTCATCAACAACTACTGCAATTGTACTTGCAATTATCGTATCTTTACTTGTATTTCGTGTCAGCGGTAAGTTAGTAAAAGAATTAACTATTGAAACATTAAAAGAGTTAAAAACACCAATTTATACAATCTGTAGTGTAATTGCATTAGCATATGTAACAAACTATTCTGGTATGTCTTCAACTCTTGGCTTAGCTTTATCATCTACTGGAGATGCATTCCCTATTCTTTCTCCAATCTTAGGTTGGATTGGCGTATTCTTAACTGGTTCTGTAGTATCCAGCGGTTCTCTATTTGCGCCTCTTCAAGCTGTTACAGCCGCTCAATTAGATATCGTTCCTTCTACTCTTGTTGCATTAAATGTAGTAGGCGGTACAATGGCAAAAATGGTATCACCACAATCAGTTGCTGTAGCTTGTGCGGCAGTTGGACTAGTTGGTAAGGAATCAGCGTTATTTAAAACAACAATGAAATATAGTTTAATCTTCTTATTAATTATTAGCTTACTTCAGCTTAACGCTGTGTTCCATATTTTCTAATATAAAAGGCTGATGACTCGTTCATCAGCCTTTTTCTTTCGTTTCCATTTTTTTAATCTCTACTCGCTTAATTTGATGAATATCTTTTTCAAGAATAGTAAATGTCCATTCACCAACAACAGCCGTATCCCCTTCTGCAATTGGTTGTCCTTGCATCATTAACCATCCCCCAATTGTGTCAACATCCTGTTCATCCAAATGTAAACCGAACAAATCATTAATCTCACTTATTAATACTTTTCCGTCAACTATTTTACAATCGTCAGTAACATGTTGAATAGGTGGATGTTCATCCTCATCATATTCATCTTGAATTTCTCCCACAATTTCTTCTAAAATATCTTCAAGCGTAACAAGTCCTGCTGTTCCACCGTATTCATCATATAAAATGGCCAACGGAATACGTTTTTTTTGCATGTTTAACAATAGATCATGTATTGGAATGTTTTCCATTACTTCAATAACAGGCCTTGTATATGTCGTGATTGATTTTGCTTCTTGCTTTTCTCCATCCATATAACGGATAAAGAAATCCTTCACATTCACCATTCCTATCACTTCATCTTTATCTTCACCGAATACTGGATATCTTGTATATTTTTCTTGCCGAATAATTTCAATATGTGTTTCAAATAAATCTTGCGCATATAATCCAAC
Organism: Bacillus sp. S2(2024); assembly: GCF_050474045.1. Classification (NCBI taxonomy): domain Bacteria; kingdom Bacillati; phylum Bacillota; class Bacilli; order Caryophanales; family Bacillaceae; genus Bacillus; species Bacillus sp. S2(2024). The sequence continues at coordinate 231,015 of NZ_JBFLUS010000003.1, read as the reverse complement.
AATTTCCGTTCGCGGTACCATAATCTCTTTCGCAAGACGATTATCAAATTCAAAAATATTATTTACGTATTTGAATTCCGCTTGATTAATCTCTCCGCTTTCATAACTCTCCGATAAAATAAGGCGGAGCTCTTCTTCTGAGTGTGCAACTTCATGTTCAGAAGCAGGTTTTAGTCCAAATAAACTCGTCACAAAACGAGCGGCATGATTTAATGTCCAAATAAATGGATACATTATGCGATAAAAATAAATTAATGGCTTTGAAAACATTAGACTAATTTGCTCTGCTTTTTGAATTGCAAATGTTTTTGGTGCTAATTCTCCAATTACAACATGTAAAAAAGTAATAACAGCAAATGCGATAATAAAAGATACAGTATTAGCAATGGCAGGAGCCATTCGAAGTGTAATCAATACAGGTTCTAATACATGTTTTACAGTTGGTTCACCTAACCATCCAAGTCCAAGTGCCGTAATTGTAATCCCAAATTGACACGCTGACAAATATTCATCTAAATTAGAAACCACCTTTTTTGCCGCTATTGCTCCTCGCCTTTTTTCTCCTACGAGTTGATCAATGCGACTACTGCGTACTTTAACAATGGCAAATTCAATTGCAACAAAAAAGCCTGTTAACGCAATTAAAACGGCAACCAGTATTAAATTTCCTATTTCCAAATACCTCCCTCAGCTGCAGACAGCTAAGGTTACACCTCCTGCAAAAAATAAGTTTAACTTTCTTTATTTTCCCTCATTCCTTCATAAGAAAACCTGTATAAATTTCACATATTTTTATTTCTCATATAATTCCAGCGGTAATCCATCGGGATCTTGAAAAAACACAAAACGTTTTCCAGTAATTTCATCGATTCGAATTGCTTCCGTTTGTATACCATGCTGCTGTAGATATGACACAGCTTCTTCTATACATTCAACAGCAAACGCTAAGTGTCTCAATCCCGCTGCCTCCGGAAACGTTTTTCGCCTTGGTGGATTAGGAAATGAAAATAATTCAATTTGATATGTATCTCCAACACATAAATCAAGCTTATATGACTCTCTTTCTTCTCGATATACTTCACGTAAAACTTGAAAACCAAGTACTTCTGTATAGAATTTTTTTGATGCTTCGTAATTTGAACAAATAATTGCGATGTGGTGAACATGAGTAATATTCATCGTATCTTTTCCTTTCTTGCATATTCTTCTATGAAATGAAAAACCTATATAAAGTGAAACTTCCATCCGTGTCCCCCATTGATGGAAAGCCCGTCCAACCGGGTACATGCCAGCAGTTATCTCCCACTCCTCGTTTCTCTTTGAATCTTGAGGTGGGCGACAAAACAGTTCATAAGGAGGATTACTATGAAATTTTTCACATTTGTGCTCGGGCTCATTGTTGTTTTTTTTCTTGCTTTTATAGCAAGTAACAATAGAAAACATATTAAGTTCAAGTCAATTCTTATCATGCTTATCATCCAATTAATTTTAACGTTCCTATTATTAAATACACAAATGGGGCTTATCCTTGTAACAGCAATTTCTAATTTGTTTAGTAAGTTATTAGAATACGCTGCTGCAGGTGTAAATTTCGTATTTGGTGGTCTTTTAAACAAAGGAGAAATGTCCTTCTTTTTAAGTGTTTTACTTCCAATTGTATTTATCTCTGTGTTAATTGGAATCTTACAACACTTCAAAATTTTACCATTTATTATTCGCTGGGTTGGCTTTTTACTTAGCAAAATAAATGGACTTGGTAAACTAGAGTCCTATAACGCAGTTGCATCTGCTATTGTTGGACAATCAGAAGTGTTTATTACTGTAAAAAAACAGCTCGGGCAAATTCCAAAACATCGTCTATATACACTATGTGCTTCAGCAATGTCCACAGTATCCATGTCCATCGTTGGTGCCTATATGACGATGATTGAACCAAAGTATGTTGTAACTGCTCTCGTCTTAAACTTATTTAGTGGATTTATTATCGTATTAATCATTAATCCATACGATGTGAAAGACGAAGAAGATATTTTAGAAATCAAGGAAGAAAAACAGACTTTCTTCGAAATGCTAGGAGAGTACATTTTAGATGGATTTCGTGTCGCAGTTGTTGTTGGAGCAATGTTGATCGGTTTCGTTGCTCTTATAAGCGCCATAAACGGCTTATTTGCAATCATTTTTGGTATTACATTTCAACAATTACTCGGATATGCATTTTCTCCAATTGCTTTCATTATTGGCGTACCTGCTACAGAAATTGTACAGGCAGGCAGTATTATGGCAACAAAGCTTATTACAAATGAATTTGTAGCCATGATGGATTTAAATAAACTTGCCCATACACTCTCTCCTCGTACTGTAGGTATTATTTCCGTCTTTCTAGTTTCTTTTGCAAATTTCTCTTCTATTGGAATTGTTTCAGGAGCAGTAAAAAGCTTACATGAAAAACAAGGAAATGTCGTTGCAAGGTTCGGCTTAAAACTCCTATACGGAGCAACATTAGTAAGTATTCTATCTGCAACTATTGTCAGTATTATGATTTAATTAGGTAAATGTGGATCTTTTTTCCTTTATTTTTTGTATACAATAATTTTTAAACAGATGCCTTCATTATGTGTAAGGTATCTGTTTTTTGTATAGAACCTTTTCATACAGTGTGACGTATGAAACATTTATCCCGTTATTCCCGGGCAGTAAAATCCCCATCTCAAAATTCAGAGAGAATCGTTGTCCAGCTCTAGCGGCAAGAATCTCCGGTCGTTCCCCCCCTTCGGACGAGGCAAAAAGCGCCTCTCTGCCTTAGGCGCGGGCATCCTGCGATTCTGGGCGAGCCGCTTCCGCTTTTCTACAGAAGATAGGTGGGGATAACTGCTGGCATGCGCCCCACTGATGGAAAGTTCACTTTATGTCAAATTATATGTTTCATATATTTCATTTTCATGTCAATTAGAAATATATAGTGAAAACCCATTGTATTTATGTACAATAGAAAGTGTGCCTTTTTTAAAATTATAAGAAAATATTTTAATTGATTGTTTAAAAGGAGAAATATTAATGAAGCCTGATTTAGAAACGACAGATAGAGTATCAACAAGACACTCTAAGAAAAAGCGTATACTATGGTTTGTTCTCGTTCCTTTATTCCTTGTGATTATTGGAGGAGGCAGCTATTTCTTCCACATATATAACAAAGCACAAGCTGTTGCGGATGGTGCATACTCCCAATTAGGACGAGGAGATAAATCTGATAAACGCGAAAAAGCAGTGAAACCGATGACAGATAATGTTTCCATCTTAATCATGGGTGTAGATGAAAGTGATACACGCGCAAAAGAATACGGAAAAGCAATTCGTACAGATGCATTATTACTTGCAACTATTAATAAAAATGATAAATCTGTAAAGCTATTAAGCATTCCTCGTGATTCTCGCGTATATATTCCATCAGAAAAGAAAGAAGATAAAATTACACACGCACACGTATTTGGTGGCGTTGATAGTACAATAAATACAGTAGAACGTTTTTTAGATGTTCCTGTTGATTATTACGTAAAATTTAACTTTAAATCATTTATAAAAATTGTTGATTCTCTTGGTGGCATTGATGTAGATGTACCAGTTACATTTACTGAACAAGACAGTAAAGACCAACCTGGTGCTATTCACCTTGAAAAAGGTCGTCAGCACTTAAATGGCGAACAAGCACTTGCATTAGCAAGAACACGTCATATTGATACTGACTATATGCGTGGTCAGCGTCAACAACTTGTTTTAGAAGCAATTGCTAAAAAAGCATTATCTGTAAATTCGATTGACAAACTTGGTGGCTTACTAGATGCAGTAGACAATGATATTAAAACAAACTTAACTTTCGATGATATGATGGCAATTACTAAAAACACAATGGATTCCGGCCTGAAAATGGATAAATTACAAGTAAAAGGGAAAGACGAATATATCGATGGTGTATATTATTACATCCCTGACGAAAAAAATGTTCAATCTATTTCTGAAGAACTACAAAACCACCTCGGTGTTACGGGTAAATCAGATCATAAGAAACTATAAGAAAAAACCAGCTGTTGTATACAACAGCTGGTTTTTTCTTATATGCGCTTCTTTTTCTATTACATATAGAAACGTACGTTTCATACTGCAATACAAGCATAAAATTCTGTGATTATCGCACATAAAAATCCTAATTAAAGGTAATTATATTACAAAAATGTAACGTTTTTTTACAAAAATATTACATAGACGGTAAAATTAGTAGTATACTAGTTTGTAATCAATATCGTTTTTATCATTTTATACGTTAGAAATCATACATATAATAACCTAAACATTTTCTTTTTGGGGGGAAATAAATGAAATTACGCAATTGGATTATTGGTTCTGCGATTGCTGGTGGAATCGTGCTTTGTGCTGGCGGTGTTGGCGCATATCAATATGTATCCAAATTGAATCATCAGTTAGATACATACGTTTTACCCCACACAACATTTGAAGGTATTTCCTTAGATGGCAAAACGAAAGCTGACGTTCAAAAAATTATTCAGCAAAAAGTTGATGAATTAAATAAAAAATCCGTAAACTATGCCTTACGAGACAACGCACATACATATACTTGGCAAGAACTAGGCGTTGAATATAAGGAAACAAATGTTGCAGATAAAATTTTCAAAGAACAAACAGGAAATATTTCTAATCGTTATAAAATGCGTAAACAAGCTGAAAAAGGTGAACTAAAGCGTAACTATAAGATAGATCCTTCTATAAACACAGCAAAATACGATGCATTTATAAAAGATAAATACAATGATCTCTTAGTAGAGCCTGCCAATGCAGAATTATCTGTTTCGGGAACAACAGTTAATATTAGCGAGAGTAAAGATGGCGAAAAGGTTGATAAAGAAAAATTAAAATCTTTAACAGCAGAAGCAATTGCTACAAATAAGCAGGACATCCAAGTTCCAGTCGTAGCCGTGAAACCCGAACACTCAACAGAAGATATAAAAAACATGGGGATTCAAGAAGTAATTGGTGAGTTTTCTACTCCGCTGGCTGGACGAAATGCAAACCAAACATTTAACGTACAACGCGCTACGAATACATTAACAGGAGTACTTATTGCACCAGGTGAAACATTTAGCTTTAACAACCGTGTTGGCATAACAGATGGGGCACATGGCTATAAATCAGCTGCTGTATATGTAAACGGAAAAGTTGAACAAAGTGCTGGTGGTGGTGTTTGCCAAGTAAGTAGTACATTATATGGTGCTGTATTGCGTGCTGATTTAGGTGTTGTAGCTCGGAGTAATCATTCTTTACCAGTACATTACTTACCACTTGGTCAAGATGCAGCTGTTGCTGACTATGGTCCTGATTTGAAATTTACAAATAATACTGGCAAGTATATTTACATTCAATCATTCACGAATGGTAGTAGTGTAACTGCTCGTATTTTCGGTACAGATACAGGAAAAAATGTAGAAATTTCTTCGAAAGTTGTAAGTGAAACTGATCAAAACATTGTAGCTGTAACATATAAAAAAGTAACACAAAATGGCCAAGTGCTCTCCAACGGTCAAATTTCAAAAAGCACATACAAAAAGGCGGGATAATTCACGCCTTTTTGTTTTGTAATATAGAAACAAAATTATTTATATGTGCTTTTGTTTCTTCTATTGTCCATATACGATTCCCATACCGCTCAGCTTCTTGACATGCTTTCTTCCAATCTGCTGTTTTTTGCATTTGAGCAAATTCTTGTAATAATTTCTCTTTCGTTTCTTGTTCTTCCTGTTCTTCAAACTGTTGCATAATATCATTCATTTCTTCTTCATATATACTTAATGTGCAATATGCCTTAAGGAAATATTGAAATGTCGAATACATAAATTCTCCGCCTTTCTTATTTCTCAGAAGGATAAGAAGTAATAATTTTAAAACCAAGCTGACTTCCTTTATCTTTCTGCAACACAGTTACCGTATTACGAAGCCCATCTTTTACACGCATATCTTTTTTTAATACTGCTTTTCCAACTGGAAATGCATGCTTTGTATTCAATACAAGACGACTTTCCTTCGATTCTTTCAGCCATGTATCAATTTCTTTTTCATGCTGCTTTAAACTATCTTTTACCGCCTTTGTTGCCGTTTCTTTATCATAATATGTACTTGCAGCAGATACTTTATCTGTACGCAATCGTTCTTTTAACTGCTCTTCTGTTTTACCAACGTGACGCTCTAACGTATGACCATTTTTCGGTGGTCCTTCCATTTCATCTAAAATGTTGTCACTAACTTTTACAACTGATGCTGCATTATTTTCTTTTTGCTTCGTTTGTTTTTGTTGTTGTCCTGAACATCCACTTAATACAAGTATCATCATAAGCATTACGCTTATAACAACATTCCATAATCGTTTCATCGTATCACCTCTTTCATGATTATTGTATTATCTTTAGAAAAAGTCAATTCTATGGTTTATCACAAAAAAATGGGGGATGAACCATAGATAGATGTTGTCTTCATATAAAAAATGTGATGTAATTCTTAAAAAGGCAAAGGAAATTTAATTCATATGGAAGAAACGATTCAATCTTTTCTCACAGCGCATCACACAATTGCAATCCCACTTAGCATCTTACTCAATATTCTTATTAGCTTAGTAGCCTTTATTCCTAGTATTTTTTTAACTGCTATTAACATCGCGTTATTTGGAATAACTGAGGGGACACTTATATCCATTGCTGGGGAAGCGTTAGGCGCTATTTTCTCTTTTTATTTATATCGACTTGGTTTTCAAAAAATAGCTCAAAAAAATATAGATAAGTATCCAAAAGTACAAAAACTTCTTTATGTACAAGGAAAAGAGGCTTTCTTTCTCGTTTTATCATTTCGCCTCCTCCCCTTTATCCCTTCTGGCATCGTTACATTATTTGCGTCTTTAGGAACGACGTCCCTTTTAACCTTTAGCGTCGCTAGTACACTTGGTAAAATACCAGCATTACTTATTGAAGTGTATTCCACCTATCACGTCATGAAGGGAACAAATGAAGCAAAGTGGATTATTGCCATTGCTGGTTGTATCGGCTTGTTTTATGTATGGAAAACATGGAGGACAAAATGAAAAAAGGAGCAAATGCTCCTTTTTTCATTTTTTATAAACGGGAGTGAAACCTATTTCACACCAACTGCATCATAAGACTGATTCACAGCTGCCACTTCTGCAGAGTTTGCACCGTATAGATCAGCCGCTGCTTGTACTAATCCAGCACGAGCTTGACTAAATGTTGTAGATTGAGTGAAATATACTGTATTTGCACGATAGTAGATTGCAGCTACTTTATCGTTACCAATACCATTCACAGTTACACCATAATGTGTACCGCCATTTGCTAATAAGTAAGCAGCTTTATTGATAATACTGCTATTTGTATGAACGCCGCCATTATCGCTCGTTCCAGTATAACGTTTAGAGTAATGATCTGGGTCACCATATTTTGTTGGATCGCTCATAGAACGAAGCGCATCCCCAGCTTTACCAGGTGTATAAATATCTTCCCCAATTTCCCAATCTGGATTACGGTTATCATAGTATTCTATTAATGTCCCAAAAATATCAGAGATTGCTTCATTTAATGCACCAGATTCATTTTGATAAATAAGATTAGAACTTCTTTCTGTCACAGCGTGCGTTAATTCATGTCCGACAACATCAATACCACCGGATAATGGAATAAATGTAGTTCCATCTCCATCACCATACACCATTTGTGTTCCATTCCAGAAAGCATTGTTATAGTTGCTTCCATAATGAACTGTTGATTTTAACGCCCCACCAGCGTTGTCATAAGAATTGCGGTTAAATTTGTTTTTATAGTAATCATACGTTACACCAGCATAATATTGCGCATCCACTGCTGCTGCATCACGAGTAGCATTAAAGATGTTATCTGCATCCGCCCATAACGTTCCTGGGAGAGTCGTACGATTTTTCCCATCATATGTGTAAATTACTGCACCGCGTGTATTATCTTGTAAATAATAGCTAGAGCTAGATAATGTTGTATTAATAGACTTTGTATCACCTAACACACCTACGCCTGTTCCTACTTTATTTGTTCCTGTTACAGGCTTCACACTAGTACCAGCTGCAGGTTTAATTGGTGACTTATTTTCTGTTGCATTATGAATTGTATTATATTTATTTAAAACTTTACCGCTATCAGCTTCAATGAAATAATAATAGTTTCCTGGCTCTGGATCTAAGAAGTTTAATTTCACAACATATGCATACGTTGTGTCTTCACCATTTTGATATACATATAAGTCTGCAGATGGATCTACTTCATACTTTGGAGTGAATCCTAAGTCTTGTTGTGCAATTGCAATTGCTTTTTTACCTTCAATTTTATTTTTGTTCTTCAATTTCTCTTTCTTGTCTAACTCAGGCGCAACTGTTCCTGATACAACTTGTAATGCACCATCTTTCCCAACATGAGCCACTTGAGTAGATCCCCATACTGGTACACCTTCATACATTTGTTGTAAGCGTACAACTGTTGCTCCTCCAACAGAATCCTTTTCAACTTTCTGTACTTTAAAAGATTCTTCTGCACTTTTTGCTCCTAATTTATAGTCCTTTTTAGCAGAGTTTAAATAATCAAATACAACAGATTCTGCCTTCTTTCCTGATGCACTAGTTAGATTGCCAGATACAAACTCAGGAGACTTTACTACCTCATTGTATTTCTTTGTGGAAAGTACATTCTTTGAATCTGCAAAAGCAGAGCTTGTCCCTCCAAATGTTGTCACTGCCATTCCAGCTGCTAACACAAACGCTAAACCCTTTTTCTTCATATTCTCTTCCCCCTAAAATTTTTTTAAAAGAGTAGCTTTATAGTAGCATTAAGTTTCCACTATTAAAATACTGAAAATTTAAATAATTTCTTTCTCAAGTTTTGGAGAATTTTGACGAACAATTTTTGAAAAACCTCTTTTCATCAGTACAGAGGAGGAGTGCTGTTACTCCATACTATTAAATACTCACATTAACTTGATTCTATCTATACAAGTTAAAAAAACGACATAAAAACCCCTTTCTTTTTAGGGGAACGAGAGCATTTGACCATGCATAGAAGCGGTCAGGGACCTTTCCTGCTACAGGGCAAGGACTTTTAAAAAAAGGTAGAAAGTAAGTAGCGGTCATTTTTTATTCTGCGTAGCAGCGACTTATATGTCGAAGAATTAAAATGGATATATATAATATGATAAACGATCAATAATCTTTATATTTAAACATTACATTTCTAAAGTTTTGTGGAATTTCAACGAACAATTTAGAAACAAGAATAAAAAAGAAAAACTGACTCAAAAAGCCGTTTTTTAACGACATTTGAGTCAGCCTCATTCCCAATGGTCACCTTATATATTTACCGTTTCAACTGTGTCATTAGCTTGTCCATAAATATCTGGTACATCAACATATTGCGGCTTAGCTATAAAGACTAATGCCACCATGGTTAAAATTATACCGATTACTACTTTTTTCATCCTTATCCCTCCAGTATCGTTTCAAGAACTTCAATTGCTAACTTATAATAATGATTGCTTTCTTTAAATTGCAAAGAATCCTCAAAATACTCAGCGAGTTCTATATATACTTTCTTTAATTCTTTTTTATTTCCTGTATTTTTAAAAAAAGGTATTGCTTCTGTTTCTAAAAATACTTTATATACACTTGGTTCTGTAAAATACTTATAACGAAGCATAAGGAGTAAGTACAACTTCGTATTACACCTTTCGTCTTTCTTAGCAGAAAGAATCCCCTTATCAATCCACTCTTTTGCTTCTTCTAATTGTTCAAGGTGAATACATTGCAGAGCCATATCATATAACTTACCGACGTAGTTCACATCGTCTTCTTTTTGATATTGTAAACTTTCTACATAATATTTTTTGGCTTCTTCATACTTTTTCTTTCTATAATGTATATTACCAATATTACTTAATACCGTTGCCATCAATACATCTTTTTCAGAAAAAGAATCCGCTTCACGCAGTATACTCTCATAAATTTTTAACGCTTCATCATACTGCCCTTTCTCACTATAGCTTAACGCAATGATGATTTGACAATTGATCACATTTCGAAATTTATATTCATTTCGAAATCCTTCCATGGCAATATTAGCAAAATGAAGTGCCATATGGGGAATTGCCAAATGACTATATGCAACCGCTAAATTATAATAAATTCCGGTTTCATAATAACTTTGTTCTTTTGCCATTAGCTCTATCTGAACTAAAAAACGCAATCCCTCTTGCCATTTATGCTGTAGGCAATAGCATAAAGCCTGACTATACTTATATAACAGTTGCTGAAATGGAGAGTATTTCTTATAAACTTTTTTAAGTTTCTCCAATTCATCTTTAAGGACTGGTATATTTCTCTTCATAATTAAATATCGCGTATATAATAATTTATAATAATTAACAATTTCAAAATCACTAATTTGTTTCATTTCAATTTCTAATTCTCTATATAGCTCTTCAACTTTATGCTTATTTAAATGAACTAGCGCTTGTAACCACTCATCTAACTTCTCTTTCACTTCCGCCTCAATATCTCTTAAATCTGAAACCGCAATTTCTAATCTCGTACAAAGGAGCTGCAATATTTCTTCAGAAGCTTCAATTTTTCCGTTTTCAATTTTACTTAAATATGAGACGGAACAAATGCCCTGACAAAGCTCCTCTTGAGTCATTTTTTGGTGAAGGCGTTTGTAAAAGATTTGTTTGCCCATTTTTTCTAAATTTTGCTGCATACGTCCCTCCTCCATTCTAATGTATACCCTATTACTTTAATAATACATAAAATTGGACAAAAGATAAATTGATAAATAAAAATATTCCGAACATTTTTATTCACTTTCAATTTATAACATTTACATGATATTTATTATTTTTAGCAAAAACTACAAAAAAAGCGGTATACTATAACCAAAATATGGAGGTGTTTACGTTATGACGCATTATAAAGACGATAGTTACGCCTTACACACAGACTTATATCAAATTAATATGACCTATACATATTGGAAAGATAATATCCATAACCGTCGTGCAGTATTTGATTTATACTTTCGCAAGCTGCCTTTTGACAATGGTTATGCTATTTTTGCAGGGCTTGAAAAGATTATAGAGTACGTGGAGAGCTTTCAGTTTACAGAAAGTGATATTGCCTATCTAAAGGAACTTCAATTTGAGGAAGATTTTTTACACTACTTACAAAATATGAAGTTTAGTGGATCCATTCGCAGCATGCAGGAAGGCGAAGTTGTCTTTCATAACGAACCGCTTTTACGTATAGAAGCACCACTTGGAGAAGCGCAAATTATTGAAACGGCTCTCTTAAATATCGTGAATTACCAAACATTAATCGCAACGAAAGCTGCTCGGATGAAGCATGCAGCTGGTGATAATGAGCTCCTCGAATTCGGAACACGCCGCGCTCATGAATTCGATGCTGCACTTTGGGGAACACGCGCAGCATTCATCGGTGGTTTTTCTTCAACAAGTAATGTTCGGGCAGGAAAACGTTTTGGTATCCCTGTTGCCGGCACACACGCTCATTCTTTTGTACAAGCGTATCGTGATGAATATGTAGCATTCAAAAAATATGCAGAAACACATAAGAAATGCGTTTTTCTTGTCGATACATATGACACATTAAAATCTGGTGTGCCAAATGCCATCCGCGTAGCGAAAGAATTTGGTGAACGTATTGACTTCTATGGCATTCGTCTCGATAGCGGTGATATGGCATACTTATCAAAAGAAGCACGTAAAATGTTAGATGCTGCCGGTTTTACAAATACAAAAATTATCGCTTCAAGTGACTTAGATGAATACACCATCTTACATTTGAAATCGCAAGGAGCAAAAATTGACGTATGGGGTGTTGGAACAAAATTAATTACATCATTTGAACAACCAGCATTAGGCGCCGTTTATAAACTAGTTTGTATTGAAGACGAAAACGGCGTACTAAACGACACGATTAAAATTTCTTCCAATCCCGAAAAAATTACAACACCAGGATTAAAGCGTCTCTATCGTATTATCAATCGCGTCAATCAGCATGCAGAAGGTGATTATATTGCATTAGAGACAGAAGAACCGCAACAAGAAGAGCGCTTAAAAATGTTCCATCCTGTTCATACGTATATTAGTAAGTTTGTGACGGACTTTGAAGCAAAAGAACTACATCATGATATTTTCGTAAACGGACAGCGCACATACGAATTGCCGGACATACTTACTATTCAGAGTCACACACAACACAGTTTAGCATCCTTGTGGGAAGAATATAAACGGACACTAAATCCAGAAGAATACCCCGTCGATTTAAGTCAAGCGTGCTGGGATCATAAAATGAACTATATTCAAACAGTTCGAGAACAAATTGCAAATTCTACAAAAAAATAAGGAAAGAAGCATCTCGCTTCTCTCCTTTTGCTTTTATAAAGTGAAACTTCTATCAGGCTTTTACTCGTAATACACGCATCGCATTTAACACAGCTAGCAAAGTTACACCAACATCTGAGAAGACTGCTTCCCACATTGTCGCAATGCCAAATGCTCCTAATAAAAGAAAAACTCCCTTTATTCCTAAAGCAAAAATAATATTTTGCCATACGATACTCCGTGTACGTTTCGCAATTTGAATAGCCGTTACAATCTTCGAAGGTTCATCTGTCATAATAACAATGTCAGCTGCTTCAATTGCTGCATCCGATCCTAAACCACCCATTGCAATACCAACATCTGCTCTTGCTAATACTGGTGTATCGTTAATGCCATCTCCAACGAACGCAATTTTTTCTTTCGGATGTTTTGTCGCATCAATTTTTTCGATTTCTTCTACTTTTTGATGCGGCAACAGTTCTGCATGTACTTCGTCAACCCCAAGCTGTTTTCCAACTGCTTCACCTACTAATTTCGCATCACCAGTTAACATTACTGTTCTCTTCACACCAAGTTGTTTTAATGATTGAATTGCTTGCTTAGCATCTTCTTTGATTTCATCAGAAATGACAATGTATCCGGCATACACACGATCTACGGCTACGTGTACCAGTGTTCCAACAGTTTGCGGTTGCTGGAATGTAATATTTTCTTTACTCATTAACTTTGCGTTTCCAGCAAAAATTTCTTTTCCGCTTACTTTCACAACTGTACCATGACCAGAAATTTCATTATACTCCTCGATCATATGCTCGTTCACTGCTTTTCCATATGCAGCTCGAATCGACTGGGCGATTGGATGATTTGAATATACTTCTGCAAATGCTGCATACTCTAATAATTCTTCTTTCGACACAAATTCACTTGGCTGCATATCTGTTACTTTAAATACACCTTTTGTTAACGTGCCTGTTTTATCAAATACAATATGTTTCACATCATTTAACGCTTCTAAATAGTTACTTCCTTTTATTAAAATTCCGCTTTTAGATGCTCCGCCAATACCGCCGAAGAAACCAAGTGGAATAGAAACAACTAATGCACAAGGACAAGAAATAACAAGAAAGACTAGCGCTCTGTAAATCCAATCTGAGAACGTTGCTCCCTCCAAAATAATTGGCGGGACAAATGCTAATACTGCAGCTGTAATTACAACCGCCGGTGTATAATAACGAGCAAACTTCGTAATAAAGTTTTCCGTCTGTGCTTTACGGCTACTTGCATTTTGCACCAAATCAAGAATTTTTGAAACGGTAGATTCACCGTATTCTTTCGTCACCTCAATTGTTAATACACCATTTTGGTTCACAAAACCGCTTAATACATCACTGCCGACTTCTACTTCACGCGGCACAGATTCTCCAGTTAACGCTGATGTATCTACCATCGATGTTCCTTCTATTACTTTACCGTCTAACGGTACTTTTTCACCTGGCTTGACGATAATGAAATCACCAATTTGCACATCTTCTGGTGATACTTGTTTCGTTTCATTTCCTAGCTTTAAATTTGCATAATCAGGTCTAATATCCATTAACGAACTAATCGACTTACGCGAACGATTCACCGCAATACTTTGGAACAGTTCACCTACTTGATAAAAGAGCATAACCGCGACAGCTTCTGGATAGTTTTGAGTCCCAAAAGCACCAAGCGTCGCAACTGCCATTAAGAAATTTTCGTCAAACACTTGCCCGCGTGTAATATTCTTTACAGCACGTAAAACAATCTCTCCACCTATAATAATATAAGCAATAAGGAAAAGCGGAATTGCAATGACTTGCGGTAATGAAGCTAGTGCAGCAACAACTGTGAAAATTGCCCCAATCGATAAGCGCCAAATCATTTTTTTCATACCAGCGTCTCCGTGGTCATGACTATGATCATGCCCTGTTTGCTCTTTCTCTCGTACTACTTTCACTTCTGGCTCTAGTCGCTGTACAATTTCTTTTATGTTTTCAATAGTAGTCTCTAATTCTTTTTTATTTGCTACTTCTACTCTTAATTTTTTCGAAACAAAATCAACAGACGCAGATGCAACTGCAGGCATTTCGTTTATTTTTGTTTCTATTTTCATTGCACAATTCGCACAATCCAAGCCTTCTAACACAAATGTTTCTTTTGTTGCTTTTGTTTTTTGTTCTTCTTTCACATGAATATGTGGTTCTAATTTATTTACAATTTGCTTTGCTTCCATTACAACGTGTTCTTCTTTTTGTTTCGCTGTTTCTACCGTCATTGTTTTCGTTACAAAATTAACAGAACAAGAAGATACTCCTTCTAACTCCCCAACACCTTTTTCAATTTTCATTGCGCAGTTCGCACAATCTAATCCCTCTAACACAAGTTTTCGTTTTACCAATGCGTCCCCCATATGTTTCCCTCCTTGTGTCCCTACTACTCTACTGCTCTTCGTTTACATGCTCAAATGCCTGTTCGAAAATGCGAATGACATGATCGTCAGCAAGTGAATAGTACACTACTTTTCCTTCTTTACGATTTTTCACAAGCTTTGCTTGCTTTAATACACGTAATTGATGAGAAATAGACGATTGTGTCATTCCGAGTAAATATGCTAAATCACATACGCACAGCTCTGCTTCAAATAAAGCATGCAAAATACGTGTGCGTGTACGATCTCCTAATACTTTAAATAACTCTGCTACTTGACTTAAGCTATCATCTTGGGGAATTGTTTGTTGTACTTGTTCTACAATTTCTTGATGAATGACATTTTGTAAACACGTTTCTTCGGTTGTTTCTACTTTTTGTTCAGTCACAATAGCTCACCTCTTTATTTGAACATATGAACAATCATTCATATATGTTATACTTTTATTATATGAACGATTGCTCATATGTGTCAATAATTTCCGCTTTTATTTTTTGAACATTATATGTAAAAGTAAAAAAACTGGAGGAATTGTCATGAAAAATAAGCAAAATCAAAAAATTTATAAAATATTATCTAGCTTTTATGATTTGTTTATGCAAAACCGTTTCTTTATCAAAGCAAGAAAACGAGCACTTTCGCTTATACCTTTTACAGAAAATCAGAACATATTATTAGTTGGAGTTGGTACAGGACAAGATATTCCTCTTCTTCCGAAAGATACCCTCATCACTGGAATTGACCTCTCAGAACATATGCTAAAGCAAGCCAAAAGAAAGTATCCTTATTCTCATGTTACATATCAACAAATGAATGCCGAAGAGCTTACATTTCCAAATAATTCATTTGATGTCGTTATTTTAAATCTCATTTTAAGCGTTGTAGAACATCCTAATGCCGCGCTTTCAGAAGCGCGGCGCGTAATGAAGGAAGAAGGGACTATTGTAATTTTAGATAAGTTTCTTCCTGAAGAAAAACAACTACATACATCAAGGAAATTAATGAACTTTATTACCGAGCGACTCGGAACAAACATTAATCGTAAGTTGAGTAATATTATAGGAACGTTGCCACTCATCATCCAATACGAAGAGTCATCTATTTTGCATGGTAATTACCGCATTGTGCTTTTAAAATATAAAAAAAAGAACTGAATGAGATTTGCCCACCAGTTCTTTTTTCTTTTATTCAGACTTAACTGCATCGACAATTAATGAGACAAAACCAAGTTTCCCATCTTGATTGCGATGATCAAAGCGTTTTGATCGGTAAATAAAGCCTTCTTTTTCATTCCATTCATTATAATGAAATTCTCCATTTTCATCACAATACTCTAGTACATTTACTTCAAAACCAGCTTCTTCAAACATCGAAGTCATTGTTTTATAGTTATGAACAATTTTATGACTTGCAGCTGGATGATCTAGCGGCCCCGGCCCCCCGACTTGTACCCCAGCTTGATAATCTTCATCTGGAAAAAACGCATCTGGTACTGCACAGCGAATATAGCCGCCTGGCTGTAAAAATTCATAACAAACTTTCGCAGCTTCTATTCCCTCTTCATACGTTAAATGCTCCCACACATGCTCTGCCAAGATTGCTGCTATAGAGTTTGGAGCAAACTTTTTCATCCAATCTTCCCTTTTTAATAAATTCAGTTCATCTTCTTGTGTATGCAACCACCCTGGATTATTGTTATATCCTTCTGCTCCAACTACAACTCTTATTTCTTCTTTTACAAACATTATTTCTCCCCCTTTTACATCTTTCGACATAAAGGTTTCTATATACTTTCCTAAACTTCCTTCTAAAAACCAAAAAGCCTTGCACGCTCCTAAGCGTACAAGGCTTTTCCCCTTTAATTTGCTTGTTTTAAATGATCTTGCGAACTTTCATCTTCTTTTAAATGGCTATGTTTCTTAGAATACCCGAAGTATACAATAACCCCTAGTGCAAGCCATCCACCGAAGTATAACCATGTTGTCAATGGTAAGTTAACCATTAAGAATAAACAACATGCAATCGAAATGATTGGTAGTACTGGTACAAGCGGCACCATAAAGCCGCGTTTTAAATTCGGATGTTTTTTGCGAAGGATCAGTACTGCAATACTTACCATTAAAAATGTTAATAACGCTCCAATATTCGCTAAATTTGACAATTCTTTCAAATCGACAAATCCGGCAATTAAAGCACCTCCAATACCTGTTAACCATGTTGAAAATACCGGTGCTTCTGTTTTTGGATTAATTTTTGCAAATGATTTCGGAAGTAAACCGTCACGGCTCATTGCAAAAAATACACGTGTTGTTGCATAAATGTAAGCAAAAATTACAGCCATGATACCAATTACTGCACCAATTGAGATAACACCCGCTACTTTATCCTGTCCAACAACTTCTAATACGTAAGACATCGCTTCTGGTACATTTAATTCTTTGTATGACACCATTCCTGTCATAACAAGACAAACTGCAATATAAATAACTGTACAAATTGCAAGTGAAGCAATAATACCAATCGGTAAATCACGCTGTGGATTTTTTACTTCTTCAGCTGAAGTTGCTAACGCATCAAACCCTAAGAAAGCAAAGAATACCGCAGCTCCCCCAGCGAAAATTCCACTTAAACCATAAGGCGCAAACGGTGTCCAGTTTGCTGGTTTTACATAGAACACACCAACTGCAATAAACAATATAACAATACCGAGTTTAATTAATACCATTGCATTATTTACACGTTTACTTTCTTTCGTACCACGAGATAGTAACCATGTTAATACTAACGTAATTACAATCGCTGGAAGGTTAACAATTCCGCCATGAGCTGGAATCGTTAACAATTGTTTCGGAATTTCTAATCCGAATCCACTCATTAAATTACTAAAGTAACCTGTCCAACCACCAGCTACTGCTGCTATTGTTACGACATACACTGCCAACAATGTCCATCCCATTAAATGAGCAATAAATTCTCCAATCGTTGCATATGCATACGTATATACACTCCCTGATACAGGTAGTGCTGTGGCAACCTCTGCATAACATAATGCCGCAAAGCCACAAACAATTGCTGCAATCATAAATGAGAAAATAACAGCTGGACCAGCATCTCTTGCGGCAACGATTCCAGTTAATACAAGAACGCCTGTACCGATAATCGCACCAATTCCTAACATTGTTAAGTCAAATGCCCCTAATGTTTTTGTCAAGGTCTTACCTTGACTTTGGCTTAACAATTGTGTCACAGATTTCTTTTTGAATAAGTTGGCCACTCTTCTTACCTCCTTCTAGTAAGAAGAGCTAAGAGGCATTTCTCTTAGCTCTTATCCTAATGCATGAAAATATTGTCCGATATTTAAATTAGCAAGATACTGCTTCTGCTTCTAATAATTCTTTTGCTGCTTTATATTCTACACCATGAGCTTCTGCAACTGCTTCAAATGTTACATAGCCTTCTAATGCGTTAATACCTTTTAATAATGCAGTGTTTTCTAAGCAAGCTTTTTTGTAGCCTTTGTTTGCGATTTGTACTGCATATGGTACTGTAACGTTTGTTAACGCAAGTGTAGATGTGCGTGGAACCGCACCAGGCATGTTTGCAACTGCATAGTGAACTACGCCGTGTTTTTCGTAAGTTGGGTTGTCATGAGTTGTAATACGGTCAGTAGTTTCAAAAATACCGCCTTGGTCGATTGCGATATCAACAACAACAGAACCTTGCTCCATAGATTTGATCATTTCTTCAGTTACAAGTTTTGGTGCTTTTGCTCCTGGAATTAATACTGCACCGATTACAAGATCAGACTCTTTTACAGCTTGTGCAATATTGTAAGGATTAGACATTAAAGTTGCTACTTGATTGCCGAAAATATCATCTAATTGACGAAGACGCTCTGCACTTAAGTCGATAATTGTTACCTCAGCACCTAGACCAACTGCAATTTTAGCAGCATTTGTACCAGCTTGTCCACCACCGATAATTGTTACTTTACCACGTTTTACCCCTGGAACACCTGCAAGTAAGATACCTTTTCCGCCTTTATTTTTCTCAAGGAATTGTGCACCAAGTTGTGCTGCCATACGACCTGCAACTTCACTCATAGGTGCTAATAATGGTAAAGAGTTGTTTTCTAATTGAACTGTTTCGTAAGCGATTGCTACTACTTTATTTTCAATCAATGCTTTTGTTAATTCTGGTTCTGGAGCTAAGTGTAAGTAAGTGAATAACACTAAGCCTTCACGGAAATATTTATATTCACTTGCAATTGGTTCTTTAACCTTCATTACCATTTCCATAGACCAAGCTTCTTCAGCTGTTTCTACGATTTTTGCCCCTGCTTCTACGTATTGTTCATCAGTGAAACCTGATCCTAAACCTGCACCCTTTTGAATGAATACTTCGTGATTGTTACGAATTAAATGTACAACACCAGCTGGTGTCATAGCTACACGGTTTTCGTTATTTTTAATTTCTGCTGGTACCCCAATACGCATAATGAAATGCCCCCTTATAATTAACAGAAAAAAGCAATTCTTTTTTCTTTTTATAATAATTAATAACTTATGAATTTATTCTAGCATAACTTTCAATTTATGAAAACGCTAACATATTCAAAATATAAATGTTTTTATATTTCGAATAGTATAAATACAATAAATAATATTTATTTCAAAAGGAGGTATACACTCATTCTCCTTTCTATAATAATACTTTTATTATTTCCACAAAATTTTCTAAAGTGGATAAATATTATACAAACCTTTAAATTATATATTTAATTATATTGATAAACAATATACATATTGTTTTATCAGTATAATTCTAAGAATTAAATCAAATATTATGTTCATTACATTTAATTGAATGAAACCACTTATAAAGCAAAGGATTATCGTTGTATCTTTTTACAGTAATCTGTGTTTTTAAAAGAACACGAAATATAGTTAAGTTCGATCATACATCAGTTTCTATACGATTTCGAATAATTTTTTCTTATCTATTTCATCTGTACCTTAGGAAATAAAGAAATCAATCAACAACAAAGGCCTATCCCAAATTGGGATAGACCTTTGTTGTTAGTATGATACTACCGAAGTATTGATGATTTATTCATTAGATAATCTATAATACAATTCGTTTTTCAGTTTCATAGTCAAAATAATGAACTTTTTCCATATTCAAAGCTAGATCCATCTCAGATTGACTATGCACATCAACTGAGGAGTTAACACGCGCAACGAAGGATTGACCATTGATATTGGAATAAAGATATGTTTCTGATCCCATTAATTCTGACACATCAATCGTTACCGTTATCTTTGTATTATGAGGTAAATCTAAAAGAGCTTTTCCATAATAAAAATCTTCTGGACGTATACCTATGATAATTTCTTTATTCACATACCCTTTGTTTCGTAAACTTTTCATCTTCTCTTCTGGAACTTCGATTTTCCATTTATCAATCATAACAGCATTTTCTGTTAATGTTCCTTTGAAAAAATTCATTCCAGGAGAACCGATAAAGCCTCCGACAAATACATTTTCTGGTTTTTCATAAACTTCTTTAGGAGTACCAACTTGTTGAATGATACCGTCTTTTAGCACAACTAAGCGTGTTGCCATTGTCATCGCTTCTATTTGATCATGCGTAACGTACACAGTTGTTGTTTGCAGTTGTTGGTGTAACTTTGTAATCTCGGCACGCATTTGAACGCGCAGTTTTGCATCTAAGTTTGATAATGGCTCGTCCATTAAGAAAACTTTTGCATTTCGAACAATCGCTCGACCTAATGCAACACGCTGACGTTGTCCACCAGAAAGTGCTTTTGGCTTTCGGTCTAAATATTGCTCAAGTCCAAGAATTTGTGCTGCATGTTTCACACGTTGGTCAATTTCCTCTTTACTATATTTTCGCAGCTTTAAGCCGAACGCCATGTTATCATAAACTGTCATATGCGGATAAAGAGCGTAGTTTTGAAAAACCATTGCGATGTCTCGATCTTTCGGTGTAACATCATTTACACGCTCTCCATCAATATAAAAGTCTCCCTCTGAAATCTCCTCAAGTCCTGCAATCATACGTAATGTCGTCGATTTCCCGCATCCTGAAGGTCCAACCAAAACGATAAATTCTCCATCATTCACTTCTAGATTAAAATCTTTTACGATTGTCACATCATGATCATATTTCTTATAAATATTTTTGAATGATAGCTGAGCCATAATTGCCTCCTATAATTTTAGCTATTTTTAAAGATACTGTTATTGACAATATTGACCACACATTGCTTTATAAAATTTTGGAAATGTCCTTCATACTGTCTAAAATATAATCCGCTTCGCCTTCTAAATCTTCCTTACTGCTCGCACCTGATAAGACGCCCACTACTTTAATGTTACTATTTCTTGCAAATTTAACGTCTGTTAGTGTATCGCCTACCATTAAAATATCTTCTTCATTTAATGAAAATTTCTCTTTGAACATATAATAGAAATCACTGTCAGGCTTTGGTTTATTAACACCATCATCAGCACCTAAAAAGTCTACATAATCATATAATCCTGTCATTTTAAGTGAATGAATAGCTGCATCAACGTCGTCTGCTGTAACAACCCCTATTACATACTTATGATCTTTTAAATATTTTAAGGTTTCCTTTGCACCTTTCACTTCTGTAAATACAAGATCATCTGCTGTAGAGTGTTTTTTAAATAATGCACATACATGATCAATAAAGTTCTCTTTATTCACATGTTGATTTTCTAATAATGAAAACCATGCATCCGCAATAAAGTAATTCGTTCGGCAAGCTAGTAAACTCGTGCTCTCAAAATCGTTATCACCCATACCAATAATCTTTAGGTATTCATTTTGTTTATTTTTTTCATTTGGATACATTTGAAATATATCATCTAACACACGATGAACGATTTTATACCAGACAGCATCTAGCTGTATTAATGTTCCATCTTTATCAAAAATAATTCCTTTACTCACCTGATAGTCCTCCTAAAACTTCACACCATGTTTTCATACCCTGACGCTTAACGTTATTGTAAATAGGATTTATAAACACTACTAATTCATCATCTTCCCAACCTTCAACTCGAGCATATGCTCCTTCATTTAAAGAAAAGTCAAAAGTTGCTTGACTGCCAAATTCTTTTTCAATCACTTGGCCATTCATAATTAATCTCCACTCGCACGGTTTATCTGTATAAATGTTGTAGCGAATATCTCCTTGCGCCTCGTCACCGACATAAATGGTTTTACCTTCATTTTGAATATCTATCTCTACTTTTCTAAATCTAGAAAAGTAAATTCTGCCTCTTTGAATAGAATCTTTTAAGTTTTTAATAGATAATCCCTCACATAGTACGTACGTTCCCGGGTCACCATAAATCGATGGGTCTTTAGATCCTGGGAATGTTTTAGATGGATGTAAATGAGAATCACTTCCGCCAATCCCCCAGATTTTAAGACCATTTGACCACATTTGATCGAAGAACTTTAAAGCTTCTAAAGTAGATGGCTTACTTTTTTTATAAGTTGGATCACACATGATTTCCATTGTATGAATATTTTCTAGATCAATATCAATCTGGTTCGTCCAAGGTTTCATAAATGGGTGATTCACACTAATTAAATAGCCTTTTTCTTTTATGAAAGAAAATAGTTCATCCATGCTTTTAGCGTTAAGCGATTCATCTAAATACTCTGTGAAGTTAACGTACTCTTTCATCCCGAACACATTGTAATGACCGTAAGGAGTTGTAAGTTCCATCGATGGTATGATCAATGTGCTTCCTTTCTGATAAGATGGCATAACAATATTGTGCTCCGTTGCATATAAGAAATCTAACTCTTGTTTTTCACATACGCTCATTGCCAGCTCGTCATCCATCTCGCCATCTGTTAAATCTGTGTGGACATGAAAATCTCCTTTGTACCAACGATGCTCTTCATTCATTACCTTTTCAAAATTGCATTCATCAATAAAGACATTTTCCTTACAAAAATGCTCTCGATCATATTCCCGTTCTAACTCGTCATTTACCAATATATTTACCTGATATTCCATTTTTCTTCCGGTAAACTTTAATGCTTTATCTGCACAATGAGGGGTATATACTACTTCTAATTCCCAATTACCAGATGGTATTTTCCCTCCAACACAACCAGCGGAACAAAACTTTGAATCTTTTGCAACAACCAGTTTTTCATCAACAATTGGCGTTTGATATTGTATACGTACATACCCATTAGGATCTCTCAAGATTAGTAAAAGCGGAATTTTTCGGCCGACCCCTTGATCGATAGTTAATGTAAAGTTGGCAATGTCAGTTGAATCCATTTTGAAACAATGTTTATTTTTTACGAATGGAGAAAGAGTCATGGTACCTTTCATTTCAATCATGATTTCCACACCTTTTTTCTATTTTTACTTACTAAAATATAGAGGAGAGGTACCTCTTTGGTTCCAAAGCACCCCTCGTTTCTCTACAAACTAATTCATGGAAAATTTATTTCTGTTTTTTCAGAACTTTATCCAATTCTTCCTGCGCAACTTTAGCTGCTTCATCTAATGCTTGTTTTGCAGGCACTCCTTCGATTTCTACTTTATCCTTAGCTACATTTAATGCGTCATTGATTTTACCGCCTGTTGGATCCACAAATGGCGCAACTCCATATTTATTCGCTTGCTCTAATGGAACTAATGCTTGCGGTTGTTTTTTAACAAATTCAGCATAAGGAGCATAATCTGTTACATTGTTACGAACAGGGATATAGCCTGTTGCCATTGACCATTCAGCAGTTTGCTTAGTGCTTGTAGCAAATTTCATAAAGTCATATGCACCTTTTGCTACTTCTGGATCAACATTTCTCGTTAATGTTAATAAATACGTTTCTAATTTTGGTGCTGGTTTATTAGTACCCCAGCCTGGTTGTGGTACTGCTCCAAATGTGTCAAGACGTTCTTGCTCAGTCATTCCTTTACCTAACGATTTAAAAACAAATCCTTGGTCACCAGATGAGCCTGTAAATCCTAACGTTCTACCTTCAACTAAATCAATGATTGTTTTATCCCAATATTCCCATCCAGTCCCACCTGAATGAATATTCATAATTTTATCTCCGTGAAGCCATGTACGGAATTTTTCCCATACTGTAACCCAAGTGTCATCGTTGATTAATACTTTTTTACCATCTTCACTTAATACATTTCCGCCAGCACTGCGAACTGCGTCAATTAAGTTTGACGTACCCCACATTGGCATCCAACCTGCGTATGTGACATTTCCACTTGCGTCACGTTTTGCTACTTTTTGCGCTACTTTTTCTACACCTTCCCACGTCTTTAAATCGTCAGGTGTAAAGCCATTTTCCGCTAACACTTTTTTATTGTAATAAAAAATTTGAGTTGTACCGTAAAAAGGAACTCCATATAATTTTCCATCAATTGTCGCTTGATTCATAAAACCTTTTCCATAATCTTCTTTGTTAAATTGCTTATCATCTTTAACATATTGATCTAAAGGTACAATTAACTTTTTCTTAGCATATTCTTGAACAACGTCTGAACCTAACAATGCAATTGCCTCTTGGTTATTCGCTGCAAATCCACTTTGAAGCTTTTGATAAGACTCATCGTAGTTACCTGCTTTTGTTGTTTTCACTACATATTTGTTTTGACTTTTATTGTATTCATCGACAATCTTGTCTACTTTGTCTGCAAGTGCACCACCTACACCATTAATAAACGGAACAACAATCTTATCTCCTTCTTTACTTACTTTAACAGTACTTCCCGTTCCACCTGAACAGCCTGCAAGTGCACCAACAAATAAGGACAAAGTTGTTAAAAGCATTAATAATTTTCTCATCCCGAATGTCTCCTTTAATGTTTAGTTAGCCTTTTATTCCTGAATCAGTAACGCCTGAGAGGAACCATTTTTGTAAAACTAAAAATACGATTAAGAGCGGCACTGTAGCGATTGTACTTGCAACCATAATGTGTGACCAATCTCGGCCTAAAGAACTATTAATGAAATAATCAGCAATTCCGTTAGTAATTAATTTTTTGTGGCCATCATTCAATATAAGAGCTGGCCAAATATAGTTATTATAATTCCCAATAAATGTAACTAATCCTAATGTTACAAATGATGATTTCGTCATTGGAAAAACAATCTTCCAAAGAATACGCCAATCACTTGCTCCATCAATTTTGGCTGCTTCTACTGTTTCATAACCAATCTTGTGAAATGATTGTTTTAAATAGAAAATACCGAATACACTAACAGCCATAGTAATCATGTATCCAAAGTGCGAATTAAGTAAGCCCATTTTTCCTAACATCACATATACTGGAACATACGATACAGCTCCAGGAATCATGTACGTTGCCATGACAACACTGAATGTCAAGTTTTTCCCTTTGAACTTATAAAATGCCAACATATAAGCAAAGAGTGCAGACGAAACAAGTACATATATCGTAATAAGGAAAGAGGTATAAAAACTATTAAATATATACGTTCCAAATGGAAGAGTGTCTAATACTTGACGATAATTTTCCCAGTGAAATTGCGTAGGCCAAAAACCTCCTTGTAATACTTCACTGGACGTTTTAAACGAACCAAGTACCATCCATATGAATGGAAAGACAAACACAATACTTGATAAAGTCAAAAATATATGCTTTAAAATTAATGGCTTCTTTTTCGTATCATTCATCTTAATAGTTCACCCACTTGTCACCTACTATCTTGTTTATAACGGATAGCAGAATTGTAATGATTAATATAATAAATGCGATTGCCGTTGCGGATCCCATATCGAACTGTTCAAACGCTTGTTGGAAGAATAAATAAAGTAACGTTCGTGTCGAGCCGCTCGGTCCACCTTGTGTTAAAATTTTAATTTGATCATAAGCCTGCACCGAAGTAATGATATTGACAACAACTAAAAAGAATGTTGTTGGTGAAACCATCGGTAGTGTTACATATCGAAATTTTTGCCATGCATTTGCTCCATCAATACTAGCAGCTTCATACAAGCTATCTGGTACTTTCTCTAGTGCACCAATATAGAAAAGCATCGTCCATCCAACTAGTTTCCATACCGTTACAATAATGACCGCTAGCATCGCTGTATGACTACTCTTCAGCCAATCCAAACCCGGCATCCCGAAAAACTCTAGCACTTTATTAATAGCTCCAAATTGAGGTTCATATAGAAGTGACCATACAATGGATACAGCTACCGTTGGCGTTACCCAAGGTGAAAAAATCATTAATTGATAAATTGCAGAACCTCTGAACTTCTTTCGGAAGAATAATGCGAAACCTAAACCTAATACAATCGTTGGAACGACTGTTCCAATTCCAAAATAAAGAGTATTTAACAATGCCTGTATAAAAGAATCCTGCGTGAACAAATTTAAATAGTTATCTAAACCAACAAAATTAAAGCCATTGGTCATGAAATCCCAGTCTGTAAAACTAATACCCAAACTAATGAAATTCGGAATGATCCAAAACAATATTAGAGGTATTCCAACCGGTAATAAAAAGAACACAGCTTTTGATAATTTTATTTGCATTCTCTCGCCACCTCCTAATTCATATTGTACGAGCACATTATTAATACAATGTTGTTATTATGTTAATGAATTGTAAAATCAACATAATAACAAAATAAAACAAAACATTTACAAAAAATCATAACAAAAAAGACTATTTCTCATTAAGAAATAGTCTACTTTAAGATGTTCTTTTTATACCGTTATTACTTCAACCCCTTTACTTAGTAAGGCGTTTTGCCATTTTTCATCGAGTTTAGCATTTGTATACAGCACATCGATATCCTCAAAATTTCCGCTTTTATAAAACTTTGTTAAATTAAACTTTGACTCATCTATCATCATCACAACTTGTTTTGCATTTTTCTTTAATTGCTGAAAAACTTGCGCATCCTCAATATACGAACACGTCAGTTCCTTTTCTAAAGAAATTCCATCACATGAAGCAAATAATTTATTAACAGTAAATTGGTCAAGATAATTTAACATCATTTCTCCAGACAATGCTAATGAATTTGAATTTAGCATTCCACCAAATACTATTAATTTGCAATCAAATGAATGATACTGCTCTTTAAGCTCGATAACTTTATTAACAGCTGGTATCGAGTTTGTTAGAATCGTCAAGTTCTTTTTATCATGTATAAAATCTAAAATTTGCATCGTGGTTGTCCCAATTTCAATTGCAATAATATCATTATCTTCTACTAATTTACTTGCTTCCATAGCAATTTTTCGTTTTTCTTCAATATTCTCAGATCGACGTTTATCAAAATAGAATTCAATGGTATGATCTTTTTTCTTAACTGCACCACCATGTATTTTTGTAAGCTTACCTTCCTTATGCATCATATCTAAATCTCTTCGAATTGTTTCTGTGGTAACATTTAACGCTTTAGCTAAATCATTTACCATCACCCGATTGTATGTTTCTAACTCATCAAGTATGTATTTTCTTCGTTCAAATTGTGTATAAGATTTCATCCAATTCACACCTCTTTGTATTACACAAAATATACATATTTCTAAAAATGCTTATAAAGACTAGAATGATGCCTTTAGAATGACACTATCTATATTAGTATTTAAAAAATCATCTTTCTTCAGTGCATCTTACTCATTTACTTAAAGTATAGTGTAACTAGTAGTAACTAGCCAATACTTTCGTTTAAAACATTCCAAAGGGCACATCACATAGTTTGAAAGGAATGTCTCATTGCTTTGCTGAATATTTCGTGGAACAGAAGTCACCCTATAAAATTATGACCGTAAATCTATATATATCCTAAATGAATTTTCAACATGAAGTTGAATTTCGTCCATCGCCGGCTTTCTTGAAAGCTGGCGATGGACGAAATTCATATCAGACTCATAAATTGTTTTTATATAATATAACAAACGGTTGGCGCTTAGCGGAAAATACTAAACACCAACCATTTTTATACAAAATTAAACTTTGTCGTCCTATTTGCAAGTAAATGAAACGCTCCCTAGTTCTGCAAATTGGGCAAAAATTGAATCACCCGGTTGGAAGGAGATCGCTTCCGATATAGCTCCGCTTAGCACAATATCTCCTTTCTTTAAGCCCTTTCCGATTTCTCCAAGCTTATTAACCGCCCAAGCAACAGAGGTAGCAGGATGGCCTAAGACAGCAGCACTTGCTCCTACCGTAGCCACTTCTCCATTTTTAGACATAACCATTCCCAAATTAGCCAAGTCCAGCCCAGCAGGTGACAGCCACTTGTTTCCTACTATAAAGCGGGACGAAGAACAATTATCTGCAATAACATCTGCAAGAGTAAATTTAAAATTTAAATACCTGCTATCAATGATTTCGATCGCCGGCGCCACATATTGGGTTACGCGCAAAACATCTGCTGCTGTAATGTTAGTTCCCTGAAGATCTTCATTGATAAAGAAGGCAATTTCGGGTTCTGCCTTTGGATGGATGAGTCGATTGAAATCAATAGGTTCCCATTCTAAGGCTAGCATATCATCCGTCAAATAGCCGTAAATAGCCTCGTGAACACCCATCATCTGCTGCTTAGCTTTACTTGTAAGACCAAGTTTCAATCCAATTCGCCTTGCACCCTCTTGTTCTTTTCTTTGAATCAGTTTTTCCTGTAACACATACGCTTCCTCAAAAGTCAAATCCGGGTATTTATCCGTGATTTTTACGACTTCCCGGCGTTCCTTTTCCGCTGACAAAAGATAATCAACAATTTCCATATCTGCTCCTTGCACAATTGTCATTTTTACACCTCCACTTTTTGGGCTTTCGCCAATTCGGCTGCTACATCAAGGATCATGTCTTCTTGACCCCCAACCACGTTTCTCTTTCCAAGTTCAATTAGGATATCCCTTGGATCAAGGCCAAACCGCTTGCTCGCCCGTTCCGCGTGAAGAAGGAAGCTGGAGTAAACACCGGCATACCCCAGAACCAAACTTCCTTTATTAATCTCCTGTGGCCTAGGAAGTAAAGGGCCCACAATATTCTCAGCAGCATCCATCATTTTATAAAGGTCCATTCCTACATCGATTCCCATTCGATCCAATACAGCTAATAAGACTTCTGTCTGTGTATTTCCCGCACCCGCTCCTAAACAACGAATACTGCCATCAATTCGCGTTGCCCCCTCTTCAATGGCCACAAGGGTATTGGCAACGGCAACAGATAAATTATTATGTCCGTGAAAACCGATCTCAATATCTAGGGAATTACGAAGGGCGCTGATTCGTTCACGAACTTGATTAGGCAAAAGAGCACCGGCCGAATCTGTCACATACACTGCTTGCGCACCATAGCTTTCCATCAGTTTGGCTTGTTCCACTAACTTCTCTACAGGAGCCATATGAGCCATCATAAGAAATCCTAATGTTTCCATTCCGAGCTCCCGTGCCTTACCAATATGCTGAGCCGATACATCTGCTTCTGTTACATGCGTCGCAACCCTAACCAATCCTGCCCCGAGTTCCCTTGCCTGCTTCAGATCATGAACAGTACCGATTCCCGGCAGCAACAGAACCGCAACCTTCGCCTGCTTACATTCTTCTACAGCAGCCTCAATCAATTTCATTTCATCAACAAGAGAACGGCCGTATTGAAGTGTCGAACCTCCTAATCCATCACCATGACTAACCTCAATATAGTGCATGCCTGCATCATCCAATGCACGAGTAACTTTACGAACCTGTTCCTCCGTATATTGATGTGCCATGACGTGGCTTCCGTCGCGTAAACATACTTCCGTAATTTTAATAGGTTTATCGCTTTTACGATTCATCGGTGATCACCTCTTCCTTTCTGACTATTCTTCACTTGCAGCAATTCCAACGGTTTTCTTATTCAAAATATCGCGTGCAAAATCCTCGGCCACGCGTGTCGCTGCAGCAGTCATAATATCCAAATTTCCCGCATATTTCGGGAAGTAATCCCCTGCTCCTTCTACCTCAAGGAAAACCGTCACTCGACCTTCATCAAATAAAGGTTCCTGTTTGAGTCGATACCCCGGCACATACCGCTGCACAGTTTCTACCATGTCATAAATGGATTTGCGAATCGCTTCTTTATCCATATTCTTTACTTCACAATAGACTGTGTCGCGCATGAGAATTGGGGGCTCTGCCGGGTTCAGGATGATGATTGCCTTTCCTCGATCGGCGCCTCCCACTTCTTCAATTCCACGGCGTGTCGTAATCGTAAACTCATCAATATTAGCACGCGTTCCCGGTCCTGCGCTTTTACTTGAAATAGTAGCGACAATTTCAGCATATGATACATCAGCTACACGATTAACAGCGTGTACAATTGGAATTGTCGCCTGTCCACCGCATGTAATCATATTGACATTCTCGGCATGCAGGCTGGCACCTAAATTGACAGCTGGACTCACAAATGGCCCTCTGGCAGCAGGAGTAAGGTCAATTGCAAGTTTCCCCAATTCTTTAAGGATTTTCGCATGTCTGACATGCGTCTTGGCTGATGTCGCATCAAACACAATATGCGCCAAATCAGGATTATCCACTAAACCTTGAATTCCGTTCGTTAACACGTGGTAACCTCGATCTTTTGCTCGTTTCAATCCATCGGATTCAGGATCAATGCCAATCATGGTGGTCAATTCGATTACTTCACTTCTTTCGAGCTTATACATAAGATCCGTACCGATATTGCCCGAACCGATAATAGCCGCTTTAATTTTACTCACAATAACAACCTCCCTTTACTCAAATGTTACAGAAACAGAACCAAGAGGACCGAAGTGGGCTGAAATGGTATCCCCTTGCTTAACGGTCAATGCGCCGGAAAGAGCTCCAGGAAGTATCAATTCTCCTGCTTTAAGTCCAATACCAAACTTGTACAATTTATTCGCTAACCATGCGACAGCCTGTGCCGGATGTCCAAGGGCTGCAGCTCCTGCACCCGTTGCTACCAGTTCATCATTGTTATAAAGAACCATCCCTACACTTCGCAAATCCAAACCATCGACCGTACTCAGCTTGTTTCCTACAACTACTTTGGCTGAAGAACCATTGTCAGCGACGGTATCCACCAATTGAATCTTCCAATCCTCAATGCGGCTATCAATAATCTCAATTGTTGGTACTACATACTTAGTAGCCATCAATACATCAAGATAGTTGACATTTGGGCCTATCAAGTCTTGACCGAGAATGAAACCAATTTCCGCCTCTACTTTCGGACTAACCAAATCACTTATTTTTACGACCTCACCATCAGATACCTGCATATTATCAAATAAATGACCATAATCAGGTTCATCGACCCCAAGCATTTTCTGCATAGCTATACTCGTCAGCCCTACTTTTTTACCAATAATTTGACGCCCTTCTTTTCTCTTTTTCTCCATGACTGCCAGCTGAATTTCGTAAGCGTCCGTAGTATTTAATTGGGAATATCGCTGCGTAAGAGGGGCAATTGGATGTTTGCTTCGCTCTGCTTCTATCAATTCATTCGCAAGTTCTTCAATTAATAGTTTCATATATTTGCTCCTTCCTTGTTTGCTTAGATACATAAAAAGTGGCTTATAGGCCACCTTTTATGTTTTTAAATTTATCCCGCATTAACGGGCAGTAAGACCCCCACCTCAAGATTCAGAGAGAAGCAAAGAAGATAGGTGGGGGATACCTGCCCGTAAAAACCCGATTGGTTCAACTAACCGTCAGTGGTGGATGAAGAAAACCCCCACTGACGGAAGTTTCACTTTATAACTTCATTGTTATAGTTTTCGCTTCAGTGTAGAATTCAAAGCTATGGCGTCCGCCTTCCCTGCCAATTCCGCTCGCCTTCGATCCTCCGAAAGGCGTTCTTAAATCCCTATGGTACCAACAATTGATCCATAGCAATCCTGAATTCACTCGAGATGCTACACGATTAGCGCGACGTAAATCATTTGTCCAAACGACACCCGCAAGACCATAAATAGAGTCATTTGCAATTTGGATCGCTTGTTCTTCTGTTTTGAACGGAATCACAACTAGTACAGGACCAAAAATTTCTTCTTGCGCTATCCTCATCTTGTTATCTACATCATAGAAAACAGTCGGCTCATAGAAATTCCCTTCAGTCAATCCTTCAACCCGCTTACCGCCAATAGCAAGCTTCGCACCTTCAGAAATCCCGATTTGTACATAATTATCCACTGTTTCCAAATGACCACGGGAAACAAGAGCACCCATATCTGTATCTTCATCCAATGGATTTCCAACTTTAATCTTCCTCACAGCCTCAACAAACTTTTCTAGGAATTTATCATACACACTTTCTTGCACTAATAAGCGAGATCCAGCTAAGCATATTTCTCCTTGATTCCTAAAAATGGCCTCAATTGAACCTTTTACTGCCTCATCCAGGTCTGCATCTTCAAAAACAATGTTAGCTGACTTTCCACCTAATTCAAGTGATACAGGAATTAACTGGGAAGCTGCATTCTTCATAACCGTTTTTCCAGTAGTAGTTTCCCCAACGAAAGAAATACGTCGAACATGAGGGTGAGTCGTCATTGCTGTACCAACCGTTCCACCTGGACCTGTAATAATATTCAATACCCCCGGAGGAAGACCTGCTTCATTAGCAATCTCCCCTAACATCACAGCACTGAGAGGGGTATAAGAAGCTGGCTTCACGATCACGGTATTCCCGGCAGCTAATGCTGCAGATGCCTTCCAAGTCATTTGCATAAAAGGAAGATTCCATGGAATGATCAAGCTCGTTACACCTGCTGGTGCATATTTCGAATAACTCATGTGCTTAGATTGATCATAATGTTCATGATTGATATATTTGGCCATTTCGGCAAAGAAACGTAGATTGGATGCCGCTCTAGGAATATCAAAACCTCGACTCTCTTTAATTGGTTTCCCTACATCAAGCGTTTCAATCATAGCTAACTCATCGACTCTTTCCATCACAAGATCAGACATTCTGCAAAGAATTTTCGATCTCTCTTCAACCGGCATTTCACTCCAAATACCGCTTTCAAACGTGCGCTGAGCCACTGTAATTGCCTTTTCAACATCTTGCTCATTTGCATTCGCTACGGATGCTAACTTTCGATTGGTCGAAGGATCGATCGTATCGAATGTCTCTCCGGAAATCGAGTCTATATATTCGCCATTAATAAATAGCTTTGCATCCTTGATTTTTATTTGATTTTCTAAAATCTTGCTCATACGATCCCTCCTCCTATTCCTCAATCTCTAAAATCATTTCAATTTCAACAGCTGTATTGTTCGGCAATTGAGCCATTCCCACTGCAGAGCGGCCATGCTTTCCTTTTTCTCCGAATACTTTCACAAGCAAGTCAGAAGCCCCATCCATCACTTTAGGCTGAGACGTAAAATCTTCCGTACTATTCACAAATCCAAGAATTTTGACAACACGCTTCACTTTGCTTAATCCGCCCAGTTCATGGCTAACAGCACTCAATAAATTTAGCATCGATTGACGGGCGGCCAGATACCCCTCTTCAACTGTCAAATCTCTTCCCAATTTCCCATGATATTGGTCAACACCCTGTCCAGCTGTAAACAATAAGTTTCCTGTCCGTACGCAGCTCACGTAATTTCCTACCGCAGAACGAACGGGTGACAACGTTAATCCCATTTCCTTTAATCTACTCTCCGGCGTTTGCACTGTTGGCATAGACAGCTCCTCTTTTCTTCTTTTCAATATTTAAAAACTTGGCAGCATTGCCGCCCAGCATATCTGCTTTTTGCTGCTCTGTTAATTCAATCGTTTCATCGATGACTTTTCCAGGGTCGATTTCACGAAGCAAAAATGGATAATCCGAACCCATGAAAATCTTCTCATGTCCGAAACGCTCAATCATGTATTTAATATTTAGTGGGTCATAATTTAACGAATCAAAATAAAACTGCTTTGCATAGTGACTTGGAGGATGTGTCGTCAACCGTAAATGCGGCCATACTTCCCACCCTTTATCTAATCGCGGAAGTATGTACGGGAAGGATCCGCCTCCATGTGCAAAACAAACTTTCAATCTCGGAAACTTCTCCATGATACCGCTCCATACTAACGTCGCCGCAGCAAGAGCCGTTTCACTCGGCATCCCTACTGTGTACATGAAATTATGATTCGGCATTCGATCACGGCCTAACGTTTCCCATGGATGAATAAAAAGAGGCACTTCCCACTTCTCAGCCATTTCGAAAAATTCGATGAAGGAAGGATCATCTAAATTTTGGCCATTTACGTTCGTACCGATTTCAATCCCATGCAGCTGTAATTCGTTCATGCAGCGTTCCATCTCTTTTACAGCGGTTGGTCCATCCTGCATCGGAACCGTTCCTAATCCAACGAAGCGATCGGGATACTTGGCAACCGTTTCGGCAATGAAGTCATTTTGAACTCGTGCCATTTCCGCCGCATGCTTCGGCTCCGCCCAATAAGAAAAAGTAACAGGAATTGGTGACAATACTTGAATGTCTACTCCTTCACGATCCATATCCGCTATACGTTTTTCAGGACACCACACCTGATCGGTTACATCGCGGAAGTTCTTTCCTCCCACCATAATAGATGCACCGCACGTACACGTCCGTTGCAACACCGGCCAGCGTTCCCCTCCATACTTCTCTGCAAAATCCGGAAAGCTTTCTGGAATAATATGTGTATGAAAATCTATTCGCATTTCCATTCACTCGCTTCCGGCGACATAACATGTCCGCAATGTTTGCATGTTCGCAATTCCAGGCTTCCATTGAACTGGTCGATGGCTTCCTTTACTTGAACTTCAATGTTGGTTAATTGAACACTAACCCGATGCATTTCAGAATCACACTCATCGCAGAACCATACAAAATCCTCTAATTCACCTTCATTCCTGTTACGTTCTATAACAATACCGATTGTATCCGCAACTCGGTGCGGGGAATGGGGAACATTCGGAGGAAGTAAAAATACTTCTCCTTCTTTTACAGTGATTACTTCTCGCTTTCCTTCTTCATTAATAATTTCAACGTAACAATCTCCTTGTAGTTGATAGAAAATTTCCGCTGAGGGATCTACATGAAAATCACGTCGTTTATTCGGGCCTCCGAGTACCATAAACATTAACTCTGAATCTTTCCAAATCACTTTATTATTTACTGGTGGTTTTAGCTGATCTTTATTTTCCTCGATAAACTTCCACAAATGAATCGGTTTGAATGCACTCGTCATTTTCATCGTTTTATACACTCCTCATATCATTTAATATTGGCTGTATTTCTTGACACTTTATTTTGAGGCGAAAACAAAGATGAATGTTTTCTATTTTCAACCTCTTCTTTTTTCCACCGTTGTTCCACCAATTGCCCAGTGTGTCGATGGAATATCGTAAATTAATACCCTAACCCTTTCAGGAGAAACTGCTAACGTTTCGGATACCGTTTGTGTTACATTTTCAATCAAACGTTCTTTTACTTCTTGATCTCGACCCTCGATAATTTTCAGTTCAACAATAGGCATTGGAATCCCCCGTTTACAAAATTAAAAACCAAATTACGATTCAGACGCATTACAACGAAGCTAATACATTATTCTTTAATCCTTTTTGCATCAATACTACTTCTTTAGCCAAATCCGCAATTCTGCTTAATACTTCCTCATCCACTATTTCATTCTGCTTATTGAAATGGTCGGTATGAGTGTAAACAGAGCCCGGTGCCACATAGGCGCGGAAATAACCAGCGATTGGTTTTAATTGATTTTCAATCACCAGGTAATGTTGATAAGTCCCCCCTGTAGCAATAAATCCCATCACTTTATGGCGAAGAGCCTGTGGATGGATCAAGTCAAATAAGTTTTTTAGAGCTCCTGTGAGAGATCCCTGAAAAATTGGAGTACCAATAATATAGAAATCAGCCGAAGAAACCATATCTATAACCTTTTTTGTATCCTCATTGTAAGTGGATGGATCTCGTCCATCACAAAACTGGACATTATAATCTTTCAAGTCTAACAATTCTACTTCAAGTTCAGGATGCAGACGCTTCGCTTCCTCTAATACCTTTTCCACCACAATACGCGGTTTTGCACCTATAATCGTTCCGGATATACCCAATAATTTCATCCTAATCTATCCTCCTAAAAACTCTTCATCACCTTACTCTATCGAATACAGTGAAACTTCCATCAATAGGGGTTTTCTTCATCCCCCACTGATGGTTAGTTGAACCAATCGGGCTCTTACGGGCAGTTTCTTCGTTCTTCTTTGAATCTTGAGGTGGGGGTCTCACTGCCCGTTAGTGTGGGATAAAACTCTTAATATATCGATTTATCCAGGTTAATCTCTAAAATTCCCCTTCATCATAACGACGTTGGACAATACTATGGCACATTCTTAATTCTTTCAAACCCTAGCTTCCAAGCGGCCATCCTAATAAAGAATAAGATTGTTTAATGTCTCCTTTAGAAATCAATTGACGTATTCTAGTAGACGAAATCAGAATTCCATCTGAACAACAAACAGGTTGAGCAATTTGAACACAAAAATGCTGTGCAAGAAGATTTATATCCCCTTCTCTGTTTTTCCCAAAGCGGAAATCTTCTCCCACCATGATTTCTAAAGGATTCAGATTCATTAAATTTTTAATAAAATCAAGAGGATGGCGACTAGCATATAATTCATCAAACCTTGCAATGATTACATGATCTATTCCCAACTGTCCCAATCGAATCAATTTTTTTGGAACTGGTGTCAAAATACGTGCCCCTTGGAAACAATGTCGAGGAGGCGGATCAAAAGTATACACCACACTTGGTACCCCTAGAATCCTAGCTTTTTTCACCGCTTCTCTAATCACAGCTTGGTGCCCTTGATGAACTCCATCAAAAGCGCCAATTGCTATCACCGATCCAGGTAACCTTAAAATTTCATTTACATGCGTTTCCATATCCCCGCCTCCTCTTGGGATTAAAAGCTGTTTCGATTTGAATCATGAGCACAAACTTCATATATTTGCAGATAAACTCTATATCTATTTATTTGTTACTATTTCTTTCAATTTACTTACTTGTAATGCGTCATCAACCATATCAAATGTACGCTGACGTTTAATTGAATTGTAAAATATAGCTTTTTTCCGGATTGGGTCACCTGTATAATAACGTTCATATTGAAGTAATCGTTGACCGAAAGCTTCGCCGCACAAATCCCAAGCTAACTTGAATACGCTTACACGTTCTGTTGCAGATACGCCCGCTCTTCCAACATAATAACGGTCCATATCTTCTCTCAATTCCGGGCTTTCAAAATCAGCACCAGTTGGAGACAACAATAATCCGCCAGCTCCTATGGTTTGCATCAGTTCAATGGCACGCGGATACATCTTTGGCAATAAGCCACGAATCGTTTCAAGAGGCACCCAATTTGGCATAGCCTCACCCTTAGGGGTAATCTCATACTCATACTCTGCAACACGCAATAATGCCCTTATGGATTCCACAGCTTGGAGTAACTCCCCGAGGCTTTCTTGAACATGTAAAAATCCATCTACTCCAATTGAATCAGCTAACCTGCATGTTACTTCCGTAGCAAATTGAAGTTTTAAGAGCCCTCTCACTGCAGACTGATGCGCTGGCTGCTGTGCAATTCCTGTTTTTGGATAAAGAAGGTTTGCGGCTTCCACATTGTTATAAATAAATACTCGATCCCAAGGAACTAAAACATCCTTAAAGACTAATAGCGCATCCATTTCTTCAAAGCGTGATGCTAATGGGTGATCGAACAACGGACGGGTTCCATCCTGCATCGGTTCACGGCAAATGATTCGAAGACCTGGCGTATCAATTGGCAGCGCAAATGATAGCGCATAACGTTCATCACCAGGTTTGTATCCTGGGAAGGTATAGATAATAACTTCGTCTGTGACAGGAGCAAGTGTAGCTAAAAATTTAGCACCTCTCACGACAAGTCCTTCAGACGTCTCTTCAACGACTCCTAAATGAGTGAACATATCCTGTTGCTCATGAGAAGATTTGCTTCGGTCATTTTGAGGATTGATAATGGCATGCGTTAAAAACAAATCATTATCGCGAACATAGCGATAATATTTGCGTATATTTTCAGCCCATTGCTTATTGTATCCTTCAAAAAAGTCAGAATTACTATACATTGAGGTAATTACTATGTTTAAAAAGTCCGGAGATCTTCCCATTAAACCAAAAGTAGCCTTTGCATAGGCTTCAAATGCCGCTCTGCGTTTCGTTAAATCTTCATAGTTTTTTGGAACCAAAAACGCATTGTTCACTCTTTCTCCAGTTTCTTCACAGATGTGGGTAATTTTATCTTGATATTCCGGATCATGTTGCATATCATATAGCTTTGCGATTTCTAACACTGTTTGCTTTAATACCGGCTCATCAAACACGTTTTCAACTTTTTTTCCTGCAAGCCATACCTCTGGTTTTCGAGACTTTACAGCATTAATATATTGATCACCTGTACGGATTCCCATAACAATCCTCCTAGTTTTATAGTTTTTTTATCTTTTCATCTCTTTGATTTTAAATAATATCCTCTTTAAACGAGATTAACTTAAATTATCGCTCGATAACCACACTGAAAATTCAGTAAATTACCGATAAGCTGCTTTTAATGTCCTTTCAATTGTCACTTCCTTCATAATTTTTTACAGATCTCAATTGTTATTGCATACCTAAGGCATATTATAGTGATGAACCATCTGGATCACTGTAATCTAGTTAACATTTTATTGATTTTTCAGACAATAAAATGTGTTATATTGATTTTAAATACATTTAAATTTAAACTAGTGTAAAGTATTTAACACTTTTTAATTTTTTTCAACGCAGGTATGATAGGAATGATTTAAAGAGTCTTATCTTATAAAAGGTAATCAAACCCTCAAGAAAGAAAGCGCTACCAATTATATGTGAAGTAGATTTCCCATCAAAAAATATTCATAGAAAACCAATTTAATATATCGAAATATTATGGTGCCGATTACTTCTATTTCCTTATAAAGAGGGGGACAATGCTGATAGGTCTAGAGTGAATATTCCTAATTTTCAAAAATAAATATTCCAGGAGTGAATACTATGATTATGTTCTTTAATAATCACATTAATTGGAATGAGTATTTAAAATTTGGAACTAGGCAATTTTTCAAAGAAAAAACAGTGGTATATGAGCAGGGTACAATCGGAGATGGCTTTTACTATGTTCATAAGGGCTTAGTTAAAGTGATTACCTCTACAACAAAGGAAAGTGACCGTATATTAAATATCGTAGTCCCTGGCCAGTTATTAGGTGTCCAAACAATGGATCGACAGGTTCACTTTACAACGGCTATAACAGCAAAAGACTCCATACTCTATTATTTTTCTTATGAGAAGTTCCAAGAACTCATAAGCTTACATCCAACGTTATTAAACCTTTTTACAAAAACGGTAATCCAAAAAATGCACCTTCTTACTGAGCAAATTCATTTAAACACGCATTCTGCAGAGAAACAAATTGCCTCAATACTTCTAAATATTTGTTATGAATTTAAAAATTATGAAGTTCTTCTAACACAACAAGATCTCGTGAAGTGTACAGGCTTAACACGGATAACTGTATACAAAATATTAAAACAATGGCAGAAAGAAAATATAATAGACATTCAAAAGCGAAAATTTATAATTACAAATCCAGATTTATTAAGAAACTACGTTATCAATTCATAGACAATTGTACTTAACGCATATAGTGCAAAACTTTTTCCTCTAACATTCATTTCGTGTATATTCCTTAATTATCCACTTTGGCAGAGATAAAAAGTGGATAATTTAGTTGAAATATAAAATTTCTGTTGCATTACCTAAAGGAAAAACACATCATTTATCAAAAGAGGGTGTCAAATGTTAAATCTTCGCTACGCATGGAGTTCATTTTTAAAATATGGACAATTTATCGAGGTGGAAGAAAATACAGTTATTTACCACCAGGGAAGTGACGGAAAAGGATTTTATTACTTAAGCAAAGGAGAAATAAAAATTACAATTCTATCCGATAAAGGAGAAGAGCGTACCGTTAACTATGTTCCGGAAGGTATGCTGTTTGGGGAGAATGGAATTAATAAAGAAGTCTATTTAACTACCGCAATCACAACATCTCCTTCAGTTTTGTATCATTTCTCCGATGAAGCATTAACAAGAATATGTAAAGAACACCCAAATGCAGCGACTATATTTACGAATTCCTTAATTTATAAATTCAGATTGTTGGCAGAGATTATTGCTTTTCTTGATAGCCCTGTTGAACAACAAATGGCACACTATTTACTAAAGCTTGTTAATGAAAACGGTAAGTTTACCATTAATCAAACATCATTTGCCCGTTACATTGGCACATCTCGCATTACCGTAAATAAAATTTTCCAAAAATGGAATAAGGATGGAATAATTAAACTTTCTGATCGAACAATCCATATTATTGATACTAATAAAATGAAAGAAATTCAAGGCTCTGGTATGAGAAATTTACCAAACTTGGATATGCTAATATTATCATCCTCTCAAAAATAAATGTATTGGGGAACATCTAAAAAATATATATGAAAGAAGAATAACTTCAAATAATTGAATTTTTTGTCAACTAGTGAATGAATAAAAAACTAGCCATTACTAGGCTAGTTTTTTTGTTATATAAGATTGTTCGATTCGTTGCTCAATTTTTTCTAAGGCTTTTTTATCATTGACTATTTTTTGTGTATTTTCTTGTACCAAATATATTCATCACTTTATAATTTTCGTATAATCACTCCAACTATTCACATCATAAAAAAAGGCCACTTCTTCATATGGTATCGTTATGCCCTTTACAAATGACTCTTGAAAAATAGTACGAGCTCCTTGATCACCTTTTAATCTTTGCAAATAAGGAAATACTTTCTTTGCAAATAAAACAGGCGGTCTTACAATTCCGCGATACTTTGCTGCTACATAATGGACCGTTTCATTTTGTTTATAACAATCTATTAATTCATTAATTAGCTCTGTTTTAATAAAGGGTTGATCAGCCAGTAAGACAACAATTCCATCGGCATTCATATGCATTGCTTTCTTAACACCGCAGCGAAGTGAATGTGATTGTCCTTGGCTAGAATGGGAACAAGAAAGAATGTGCAAGTTCTCATATCGTAATGATTGTGAAACCCAACTCGCGTCATTCGTGACAATAATAATATCGGAGAGATTTGAGGACAAGGCAGTTTTGAGGGCTGCATTACCTAGTGGTTCATTATGTAAAGGAAGAGAAAGTTTATGTATTCCCGGTCCCATTCGTCTACTATTTCCAGCCGCCAAGTATATACCAATGATTTTCATCTCACTTTCCCCGCAACTTCCCGATGATTTCAGCCATGATACTAATGGAAATTTCACTTGGACCTTGTGCACCAATTGAAATTCCAACTGGAAAATGGAGATGATGAGGGATTGGTTTCCCTTCTAATAAGCGCTCTGTACGATGACGCGGTCCTAAAACACCTATATAACGAATATTTTTTTCTAATAAGAGAGATAGTAATTGTCGATCTTTTTCAAAATGATGCGTCATAATTACAAGAAAATCACTTGGATATAATGAAAGTTGTTGTATCACTTCTACTGGAAAACCAACTACACATGCATCTGCATGTGGAAATTGATCAGTATTACATAAGTCCTCCCGCCAATCGCAAACTGTTACAAAGAAGCTCGTTTCCTTCGCAAAACGAACGAGTGGCTTTGCATCCTCTCCTGCGCCAAAAATAAATAGGCGGGGCTTTGGTATAAAATGTTGGCTATAATAGTCATCTTGTAAACCATTTTTCAAGTCAGTTGCCTGCGGAATAAATCCTTCCCAATTACCACGCGTATTACCATTGTTATATATAAGTGCAGTTTGCTCTAAGGAAAGATTTTTCACCATCCAAGCGGAGGAACCATTTGTAAGGTGAATATATAACTCTTGTAAAATCGCTTTATAGTTATCATCTATATGCTCCACTAATACATGAATGACACCATTACATCCTACTCCCCAAGACAAATCATCTTCTGCTTTCGTATTAAATGTATGGATCGCCCAAGTGTTATGCTCCATAACATCTGTTGCATAGTAGAAAAGCTCTTCTTCTATGCAACCTGCGCTTAGCATTCCTACTTTTGTACCATCTTCTCGGAAAAGCATTATCGTTCCTTCTTTTCTATATGCCGATCCTTCAACATGAATAATCGTCGCTAACGCACAGCGTTTTTCACAACATAAAAGCGCTTCTAGTACATCATATGTGGAAGCCATTATGAATTTCCTCGCTGCTTTTGTAAGACAGACTTTACAGCTTCTTCAATTTCTTGATAACTTGTGCATCGGCAAATATTAGAACTTAACCATTCCTCAATCGTTCGCTCATCTGCATCAGGCCTTTGTGTAACAAGTCCGTGGCAATTCATAATAAATCCTGGTGTGCAGTACCCGCATTGGAAAGCCCATTTCTCTTCAAAAGCTCGTTGAATGGGTGCCCCTTGTAATCCCTCAATCGTTGTAACTTGCTTTCCAACCGCTTCAACAGCTAGCATAATACATGACTTAATGGGTTTCCCATCAACAAGAACTGTACAAGCACCACAATCACCATTTTCACAGCCAGGCTTCGCTCCTGTTAAATCAAGTTCATAACGTAATATATGTAGCAGCGTATCAGCCATCCTGGCAACTACTTCTCGTCTTTCGCCATTTACATGCAAAATAAGTTGGACGTCCCTCATGATTCTCCCATCCCTTCAAGCTTTATCAGCATATCATGAAGTACATATTGAAATACAAATGTCCGATAAGCACGCGAGCCTCTTATATCATCTAATACAGGAGCAGGAGTATGGGTTAGAGCGCGTTCAATTCTTTCCTCAAATGGAATATGCTTATTATTTAAATCCGCTTCCATCCTAAATGAACGAAACGGAAACACACACAAGCCGCTGCACGCCATCCGAATTTCGTCACCATATTTTATCGCTGCAACTGTCACAAGAGGATAATCAATTTTTTCAAGTTGGCGTTTTTTCACACTATAATACGGCGTTGTTACATACCGCCGATCTGTAATGATTTGTACAAGAAACTCACCCTTTTGTAATTGTAATTTTTCCACAAAAGCTTGATGGGCAGGTACATACCGAATTCCCTCTATCCCTGCAATGACAAATGTACTATCAGCTAGTAAAAAAGGCAGCACTGCCTCCTTATATTTAATCCTTCCCGCAACATTTCCACCAATCGTAATTTGATTTCTTGCTGTGCGATCTGCAGCTCGGCCAGCAGTTTCACCAAGAAGCGGAAAGACTTGCGCTTCTTGAACACTTGTTATCGTCAATGTTGCACCAAGGAAAAGTTTGTCATCCTTCCATTCACAAATATTACATTCTGGAATATCTTTTATATCAATCACAGCTTTTGTTCTAATTCGCTGCGAACGTCCCAACGTGATAATTTCCGTGCCGCCTCCATAGTAAAGCGGCTTCTTTCCCTCTTTATCTAACTGGTGAAATAACTGAATTGCTTCTTGAATAGAATCCGGACGATAATACTCAAAATCAAATGGTATCATACGGCCCCTTCTCCTTTTCTTGCTTTTCTTTCCAAATTAATTCCGGGATAAGCGGTAAGTTTCGTAATGAAACATCGGCCGCAATTGATAAACTGTTCGCTAAAGCTGCCGGCATGCCAATAATTCCATGTTCTCCAAGTCCTCTAGAACCAAATGCCGCTTCTTCATGCGGCACTTCTACAAAATCCACTATATACTTTGGCTGTTGGCCGTAATGGATGACTTTATAAGAACGAAACTGATGATTCAAATTCCTTTCTTTTGCATCATAGTGAAATGTTTCTCGCGTTGCAAAACTTAGCCCCATGCTCATGGCTCCCATAATTTGTGTCTCTGCTCCCTTTTTATTTAAAACTGTTCCTGCATCTGCAACTGTTACAGCATTCAATAATCGGTATGTATAGTCTTTGGGATTAAACTCCACTTCTACAGCTTGCGCTCCTACTCCCCATTCCGGGCCTTGTTTCCCTTTCCCTGTTTCATAATCAATGTCT
This sequence comes from Bacillus sp. S2(2024), assembly GCF_050474045.1. Classification (NCBI taxonomy): domain Bacteria; kingdom Bacillati; phylum Bacillota; class Bacilli; order Caryophanales; family Bacillaceae; genus Bacillus; species Bacillus sp. S2(2024). The sequence goes on along the minus strand of NZ_JBFLUS010000003.1, from coordinate 186,883 downwards.
GTAATTCCCTCAAGTACGTAACTCCCTTTCCCTACCACTTCTGTTCCTTTTACATTTCCATTTGAATCTACATATCCAAACACAATTTTCGAAAAAGGTACATACATATCCCGATTCGTTTTGACATATACTTCTTTTCCTGCAATCTCTAATTCTTCTGCGGGGTATCCAAGTATACTTGAAGCCGTTTGGCAGAGCTGTCTCATTGCGTCTTCTGCAGCCATTACAACCGCATTTCCAACAAGGAGTGTCGTTCGACTCGCTGCTGTTTTCCAATGTTTTGGAGAAACTTGTGTATTGACCTCCATCATGATATGCACATCATCAACATCCATGTTCATTTTCTCTGCAACCATTTGCGTTAGCACTGTTTTTGTTTCTTGCCCAATTTCAACAGCACCGCAATTGATATTTACACTACCATCGCCGTTAAAGGTTAACACCGCACCTGCTCCAGCATTACTTGGTGTAGTCGAATTTTTCCATAAGCAGCTAATCCCTTTTGCACGTATCATGCCATTAGATAGAGTAACTTTCTTTCCCTCTTCCCAATTTATAAGCGATTTTAATTTTTGTAGACACGCTGTAATATCTCCCGTATTACTTGATGTTACAGGCACTTGTGTCGGTGTTGTATCTCCTGGTCTAATTGCATTTTTCAGACGAAACATAAGCGGACACATTCCTAATTTCTCAGCAAGTATATCAATCGTTCGCTCCATTACAAATGTATACTCCGAATGCCCAAAACCTCTAAACGACGTTGCATATGTATGGTTTGTATACATACCAAGCGAATCACACCAAACGTTTTCGATCGCATATGGACCTGTGCAGTCCAGTCCAGCTGCCTTACTCATCGTCACTGCCCGATCAGCATAAGCACCGCCGTCAAATAAATACAAAATTTCGGCTGCTTGCAGTTTTCCCTCTTTTGTGCATCCAAGCTTTACTTTTGCTTGTAAACCGATATGAACAGGGGACGTTATAAAATCTTCCTCTCTACTATTTCGAAGAGTAACCCGTCTTCCCCCTACTACTTTTGAAGCAAGATATGCTAAAAATTCAAGTTGTACCGCTGTTTTCCCGCCGTATGCTCCTCCGACTAACGGCACATATACAATGACTTTCCCTTCATCAATTTGAAAAAATTTACTTAACTGCCTCTTTATTTCAAAAGGAGCCTGTGAGGTAGAATGAACAATAACGTCTCCATTAGGCTTTATTTCTACCCTAGCACACCGTGTTTCCATCGCTGCATGATCGGCTTGTCGAAAAGAAAAGGTTTCCTCAACAACAACGTCACTGCTAGCAAATCCTTTTTGAATATCACCCTTACGAATTTTCGTCTGATTTGCGATATTCGTATGCGGCTTTGGGTATACTTTTTCTTCTAATTTATATTGTTCCACATGTTCATGTACTAATATGTTTGTTTCATTATAGGCCTGCAAGGGCGAACGAATAACCGGAAGTTCTTCATATATCACACGGATTCGTGTTGCTGCCTCTCTTGCAATTGCTTCATTATCCGCTACAACAAGCGCAACAGGCTCACCAAAATATCGTACTTTCTCAAAAGCTAACGGAGGATGATCAACGATGCTTGAACCAACAAGAATGGGATAATCTGCTCCTGTTATCACAGCATGTACGCCCTGTACTTTCTTCGCTTCACGAATATCTATACTCTTAATATAAGCATGCGCATATGTACTCGTAAGAAGTTTCGCATACAGCGTGCCAACCTCTATTTCATCATTAATATACTTCGCTCTTCCCGTTACCTTATCAGCACTTTCTTTTCGCTTAACACTTTTCCCGATGATACGATACCGTTCCATTCCGAGCCCCCTTTGTTGTACCCTTCTACCATCCTATTTACACTACTAACAATTTAGTACAGATCTCTCTATACAAAAAAATAGGCTACTAGTATTTAGCTAGCAGCCTATTTTTCTTATTAGTTCTTCTTTTCTAGTCCTTGACCAAATGCTTTCAAAAAATTAAATCCAAATGTAATTGCTCGATTTATATCTGGATCTCGTAATACTTTAAAGAAATTCATCACACTTGTTTTCTGGCCTTTTTTTAATTCATCTGTTGCATATTGTAAACCTGTAACTAAACTAGATGTTACTTGCTTGGTCACTTCTGGGTCTACTGAAGATAGCGCTTCTCCTGCACCCATCATATTATTTAATGCATTTTTTACTGGTTCACGGTTTAGTTGTTCAATCGCAATTTTCGAAACATCTTCTTTCGCTGCCAGCAAGCTCACTGCAGCATCTAACAAACCAGCTTTTTGAAGCTGTGCTAGCAAATGAATCGTTTCTTCAATTGCCTGTTGATTCTCTCCTAATTGCTGTAATAATTCCTCAGAAGCCTGTTGCTTCTTTTGTTCCTCTGTTACAACCGTTTTTTGAATCATCGTAATTTCTTTTGCCACAGTGCTCCCCCCTAGTTTTCATCCACAAGTGATACATATTGTTTTCGTTGCCATTTCTTTTCTACTTCGACACCATTTTGCGGATGACGCTTTTTATTTCGCGGGTTGGAAGCAGGCAGCGGACGATTTCCTTTTTCACGCAGCACACGCATTTTGACGCGTGTTTGTTTATATGCCGGTGTACATGTATAAAGATCGGTCGCCGTTCCTGTTAAAATATTAATTGCTTCTTCATTTACTGTTGCATGCATCGGTAAATATAGTTCGTTTCCAGTTACCCGATCTGTAATAAGCGCTGGAACTTTTATTTTTCCAAACGGTGATGCAAGTTCTACAAGACTTCCATCCTTCACATTTCGCTCCATCGCTAGCTCCGGAGAAATCTCAACAAATACCTCTGACATTTTCGATAAAATACCTGCCGATTTTTTTGTCATATTCCCCTCATGGAAATGTTCGAGCATTCGGCCATTATTTAATAATAAATCATATTCTTCCGGGGCCTCGACTGGCGGTACCCATTCATTAAGTGATAGACGTGCCTTTTTATCAGGAAAATTAAATCCATCTACATATAATAATGGTGTATCGCTGCCATCATGACTGCCCCAGCACAAGCTATTCCATCCTTCTAAACGATCATATGTTGCCTGTGAATATAACGGAGCAAGTGATGCGATTTCATCCATAATTTCGCTTGGATGTTCATAATTCCAATTTGCTCCTAGCGTACGAGCTACCTTTTGAAGAATCCACCAGTCTGGTTTCGAATCACCAAGCGGCGGCATTACTTCATATAAACGTTGAATGCGACGTTCTGTATTCGTAAATGTGCCTTCTTTTTCTAAACTCGGTGCTGCTGGTAAAATAACATCTGCAAAACGAGCTGTTTTTGTTAAAAACATATCTTGTACAACAAGGAAATCAAGATTTCCTAAAATGTGCTGCACATGATTAGCATTAGAGTCGACTAATGCCATTTCTTCCCCCATGACATACATGCCACGTAATTTCCCTGCTTCTGCAGCAATCAGCATCGCAATATTATTTAATCCCGGTTCTTTCGGAATAGGTACGCCGTATGCACTTTCAAATTTTGCGCGCAGTGCATCATCCGATATCGCTTGGTAACCAGGCAACCAGTTTGGTAATGTTGCCATGTCACAAGCACCTTGTACGTTATTATGCCCGCGAAGCGGATATGCTCCAGCACCCGGACGACGGTAGTTACCTGTTACAAGCAATAAGTTTGAGATAGCAGCAGACGTAGTACTTCCACCTGTATTCTGCGTCACACCCATGCCCCAAAGTACACATGTGCCATCTGCATCGCGAATCATTTTTGCCATTTCTTTTAATGTATCTTTGGAAATGCCTGTTATACTTTCTGTATAATCAAGCGTATACTTCTCTAACATTGTTTTATATTCATCAAAATTCTTTACGTTTTCAGCCAGAAATGCTTTATCATGCCAATCTTGATCGATTATATATTTCGTTACACCTGCAAGCCAAACATAGTCTGTCCCTTGACGCGGGTGAACAAATAAATCGGCACGCTCTGCCATTTCATGTTTACGTAAATCAGCCACAATTAATTTTTGATCATGCAATTTATGTGCACGTTTCACGCGCGTTGCAAGAACTGGATGACCTTCTGTTGGGTTTGCCCCAACAATAATAACAAGCCCAGCCTCTGCGATATCTTTAATTGTCCCTGCGTCACCGCCCATGCCTACAGTTTTAAATAGACCGTCTGTTGCCGGTGATTGACAATAACGGGAACAGTTATCCACGTTATTTGTTCCGTATACTTGGCGTGCAAGCTTTTGCATTAAATAGTTCTCTTCATTTGTTACTTTAGACGAAGAAATAAAACCAAAAGCATCACTGCCGTATTGACTTTTAATATGACTCATATTTGCTGCAACAACTTCCATCGCTTCTTCCCAAGTTGCTTCAACAAACATGTCTCCTTTACGGATAAGCGGCTTTGTAATACGTTCTTCACTATTTACAAAATCCCATCCAAATTTCCCTTTTACACACGTTGAAATCCCATTTACCGGTGCATCTGATACAGGCTGTACTTTTAAAATTTGACGGTCTTTCGTCCATACTTCAAATGAACATCCTACACCACAAAACGTACAAACAGTTTTCGTTTTATTTATTTTCGTTTTACGCATTGCTGCCTCTACTTCCGAAACAGCTAAAATACTGCTATAACCCGGTTCTACATCCTTAACAAAATCAATCATTGGATTTAAAACATCTTGTTTGAGACCTGTCATAAAGCCCGCTTCCCCAAGCATCGACTTCTCCATTAAAGCATTACATGGACAAACAGTTACACATTGGCCGCAACTTACACAAGACGAATCATTAATTGATACGCCATTATCCCAAATCACACGCGGCCGATCTAAATTCCAATCAATTGATAAGGTTTCATTTACTTGTAAGTTTTGGCATACTTCTACACATTGACCACATGCAATACATTGATTTGGATCATAACGATAAAATGGATGAGACATATCCACTTCTGAAGCGCTCACCTTTGGTTCATATGGATATTTCTGCTCTTCAATCCCCATCATATGCACTGTATTATGCACTTTACAATTCCCGTTATTATTATCACAAACAGTACAATACAATAGATGATTCTCCAATAACCGATCCATCGCTTCTGTTTGTGCTTCAATCGCTCGCTTTGATTTTCTTTCAATATACATACCTTCTTCAAGGTTCGTTGCACATGCACGCACCAACTTCCCGTTTACCTCAACAATACACGTATCACATGTCTGAATTGGGTCTACTTCTGGTACGTGACAAATTTGCGGATGTTCAAGCTTTCTTTCGTTTAATAACTGCAAGATCGTTTTTTTACCAGATGAAATGTACTCTACGCCATCAACAGTTACACGAATTGTGTGTTCTGACATCTTTCCCCTCTCCTTACAACCAACTGTACAACATGTTTTAAACAAATTTTGAATGCGTTTTCAAAACAATGTTGCTATACGCTATTTTTCAAAATAGAAAGCAGTTCTTAGAGTTAGATTCTTGATGTATAAAATAAGCTTACAATCGATGTATATTACTACTATTCTATTATATCGTAGAACACAAATAATCACCAAAAAATGTAGCAAAAATACAAAACGGATGCGTTTCCTTTTCTATTGTTTTATGATAAAGTGAAACTTCCTTTTGGAGCGCTCTTCTCCAAAAGGTTAGTTGAACCAATCGAGCTTTTATGGGCAGTTATCCCCCACCTGTCTTCTTCGCTTTTCTCTCAATCTTGAGGTGGGGGTCTTACTGCCCTAAAATAGCGGGATGAAAATGGGAGAATAATTGATAAAGGGGAATTTTATATGGAGTCTGTTCAAGGTACATATCCAATGATTCAGTACCGAAATGGTAAATTTCATCAAAAAGATGACGAAATTGTAACAGAATATCCACTTACAATTAAACTAAATGGTGAAGAATATGTAACGATTGTCTGTACACCTGATCATATTGAAGATATGGTCGTTGGCTTCTTAGTATCAGAAGGGATCATTCCTTCCTATGAACACATTGAACAATTATGGATCCAAAAAGAAAAAGGATTTGCGCATGTAACAACATCGCAAACAAATCCACTATATCAAACTTGTTATAACAAACGGTATGTTACATCTTGCTGCGGGAAAAGCAGACAAGGCTTTGTATTTGTCAATGATGCTGCAAAAGCAAAAACAATGCACGATATTCATATTACTCTCAAGCCAGAAGATTGCTTTCGCTTAATGAAAGATTTACAAGAGTCCTCTACTACTTTCAAGCAAACAGGCGGTGTACATAACACCGCGTTATGTGATGCAACACAAATTCTTATTTCCCGAATGGACATTGGGCGCCACAATGCCTTGGACAAAATTTACGGTTATTGCTTACGTAATAACATTTCAATACATGGAAAAGTAATTGCCTTTAGCGGCCGCATATCATCGGAAATTTTACTCAAGGTAGCAAAAATCGGCTGTGAAATTGTCCTATCGAAATCAGCCCCGACAAAATTAGCTTTAGAACTTGCTCAAGATTTAGGAATTACTGTCGTTGGCTTTATTCGCGGTGATTCTTGTAATATTTACACACATCCACAGCGAATCGAAGGTTTTATAAAGTGATACTTCCTTTTGAAGCGCTCTTCTTCAAAAGGTTAGTTGACCCAATCGGGCTCTTACAGACGGTTTGGTATTACTTCGCAGCTAAGCGCCTTACCGACTGTTAGAGCGGGGTAAAGTGAAGCTTCCATATAAAAAATTAAAAAGGTTTCTCACATGAGGAACCTTTTTAGTTATAAAAACGTAACATATATAGCTATTGAATAATTAATAAAGTTAATATATAATTTCATTACATAAAACCATTAGGAGGTTGCTTGTATGAACATTCGTGTCTTAACAAAAGAAGATGCAAGTATATATTTACAGCTTTGCGTAGAAGGGTTAACTCAAAATCCTGAAGCATTTAGTTCCTCTTATGAAGATGTTATGAAACAAGAAAATCCTGTTGCTGCAATGGCGAAACGATTAGACAATCCTGAAAAATTTACAATAGGTGCTTTTAAAGACGATGAATTAATCGGCATCGCCACACTTGAAATTAAACCATTTATTAAACAAGAGCATAAAGCAAAAATTGGCTCTGTGTATGTTTCTCCGAAGGCACGTGGTCTTGGTGCTGGAAGAGCATTAATTGAAACAATCATTGAAAATGCACCAAGGTTAAATATAGAACAAATCATGCTTGATGTTGTTGTCGGAAATGAACCGGCAAAGAAACTATACGAATCACTCGGTTTCCAAACATATGGCGTAGAAGAACGCGGTTTAAAATATAACGGACAATATTGGGATGAAGAGCATATGGTTTTATTTTTAAATACTTAGTCATAGAAGTCCACTAAAAAAGCCCCGCACATTGTGCGGGGCTTCTTATTTTTATCCCGTCCACGCGGGTTTTAATACAAACTCATCTATAAGAGCTCAATTGGCTCAGTTCATTATCATCGTTACCGTAATACAGGCTATAGCTGCATTTCGTTCCTATTTTTTAGGAATCCTTCTTTATGTTCATTATTTAAATTCCCTTTATTAACAAAAAAAGGTGAGATAGAAATTTTTCTTATCCGATGCGAGGTGAATACGAAAAATGTTCTCTATCTCACTTACACAATAGAATGGAATTTGCCATTTTGAAAAACAAAATGACAAGACGTTATGTCGCAACATAGGGTATTTTTTGTGCTGCTACATTCCCAATTATAATAGAAAGATTTGCAAAAGTAGTGCATTTTTTATGGCAATTGTCCTTTTCTTTATAATATGAACAGTGTTTTTTATAAAGTTCATGTAAAATATATAAGGGAAACTTCTAGCAATGAGGACTTAACTTTACCTATCTTCTGTAGAAAAGCAGAAACGGCTCGCCCAGAATCGCAGGGCGCCTACGCCCAAGACAGAGAGGCGCTTTTTGCCTCGTCCGAGAGGGCGAAACGACCGGGGATTCTAGCCACTAGAGCTGGACAACGATTCTCTCTCAATCTTGAAGTGGGGACCTACCGCCCGCGAATAGCGGGATAAAGTGAAACTTCCTTTTGGAGCGCTCTTCTCCAAAAGGTCAGCCCTCACCAATCGGGCTTTTACGGGCAGTTATCCCCCACCTATCTTCCTTGTTCCTCTTTGAATCTTGAGGTGAGGGGCTTACTGCCCGTTAATAGCGGGATAAATACTGGAAACTTGAGGTGTACATCGTTATGGCAAAACTATTATTAGTAGATGATGAAGAACGTATGCTGCGCTTATTAGATTTATTTTTAAGTCCGCGCGGGCATTTTTGCATGAAGGCAACTTCAGGACAAGAAGCACTTGAACTCGTTCAACAAAAAGAATTTGATCTTATCTTATTAGACGTGATGATGCCAAAAATGGACGGCTGGGAAACTTGCTTTCAAATTCGGCAAATAAGTAACGTACCCATTATTATGCTAACTGCACGTAATCAAAATTATGACATGGTAAAAGGTCTCACCTTAGGTGCTGATGACTATATTACAAAACCGTTTGATGAGCAAGTATTAATTGCTCGTATTGAAGCTGTACTGCGTCGTACGAAAAAGGAAGGGTTCGTAAGCTTTAACGGAATTGACTGGGATAAAACGAGGCATACCGTGACTGTCTATGATGAAAAGCTCGCTCTTACACCAATTGAATTTTCATTACTTGGACTCTTTTTGCAAAATATAAACCGTGCTTATAGCCGTGATGAACTTATCGAAAAAATATGGGGATTTCAAACAGATATTGAATATCGTACCGTTGATTCTCACATTCGTAATATACGCGAAAAGCTTCGAAAAGTAGGATTCCCTATTGAAGATTATCTAGAAACTGTTTATAAAATCGGTTACAAATGGAAAGGTAACTAATCGTAAAGATAAAGTGAAACTTCCTTTTGGAACGCTCTTCTCCAAAAGATTAGTTGAACCAATCGGGCTCTTACAGTCGGTTTGGTATTACCTCGTAGCTAAGCATCTTATCGACTGTTAGAGCGGGGTAAAGTGAAACTTCCATCGGAATGCCTTTCTCCGATGGTTAGCCCTCACCAATCGGGCATATGCCAGCAGTTTTTCTTCTACCGAATTTCGTTGTTTCTTCAGAACTTTGCGGCGGGAGTCTTACTGCCTGTTAGTACAGGAAAAAGGTTGTGAATCATAATGAATAAACTTTCTATAAAGCTTGGTACATACTTTTTATTATTATCTCTTTGCATTGAATCCGTATTATTTGTATCCTTTCATACAACACTGGCGCAAATGCGTGTAAATGAAGAAACTACAGCCTTATTAGCAAAGGGAAATTGGTATCGTGATATTATTGAAAAACGCTATAGCGAACGAGCCGTTGAACGCGCAACGATGATGGAATCTAACTCCCCTTCTCATACGAAACTCGTCATAACAAATGCAGCGGGTAATATTTTATCTTCTTCTGATCCCATTACAGAAGACATGCACAAACAACTTGTACAAAAGATTACGTATATTCCTAGAGATGGAATGATAACAGAAGATCGCTGGAAAGCGTCAAAATATATTTCAACAGTCAGTCCTATTACAAAATATGGGGTAGTGGTTGGCTATGTCCATATGTTTTTAGCAACTGCTTCTATAAAAGAAATGATTTATCGCTTAACGAAACAGTTCGTTACCGTCGGTGCATTGACAGTGGCTCTCACAACAATTTTAGTGTTTTTATTTTCAAGAGTTATTACAAATCCACTTATCAAAATGAAGCGAGCAACCGAAAAAATGATGAAGCAAAATGAACCGATTACATTAGGTATTAAGAGTAAGGACGAATTAGGGAGTTTAGCAGGAACAATTGAACAGCTTTCTAGTGAGCTAACCTATATGAAAAAGGAACGAAATGAATTTCTCGCAAGTGTCGCACATGAATTATTAACCCCGCTCACATATGTAAAAGGATATACAAAAGTTGCAAAAAGAGAGTCTTTATCGAAAGAAGAACGGGAAGAATATTTACAAATCATTGAAGAAGAAACAGAAAATATTACCGAACTCGTACAAGATTTATTTGAACTTGCACAGCTTGAACAACACCAATTTGCTATAAAAAAGCAGCCCATTTCACTGCTACCATTTGTAGAGCGTATGGTTGAAAAAATAAAACCATCTCTTCAAAAAAAGAAAATGGACATCTCTTTATATTGCTCTGAAGATTTATCTGTCTGCATAGACGAACGCCGCATGGAGCAAGTCATGCTGAATTTACTCCATAATGCACACCAACATTCTCACGAAGATTCTCAAATTACAGTACAAGTATTAAAAAAGGAGCATACTTTTCTTATACATGTGCAAGATGAAGGAGAGGGAATTCCAAGTGAAGACTTACCGCATATTTTTGAGCGCTTCTATCGGGTCGATAAATCCCGAACACGAGCAACTGGTGGAAAAGGTATTGGCTTAGCTGTTGCAAAAGAAATCGTAGAATTACACGGTGGTTCTATACATGTAACAAGTGAAGTTGGAGTTGGAACTGTATTTACGATAGAATTACCAATCCAATAACATTTTTATTATTTTAGTAAATAATTTTCAATCAATAAAATTAACCATAAATAGTATATTTTTGAAATTATTATTACTTTAATATAATATGTATATACAACTACCAAAGATTTAGAAGGTGATATGATTGGAAATTCGTGTATTGACAAAAAAGGATGCAGAAATTTATTTAGAACTTCGCGTTGAAGGATTAAAGCAAAACCCAGAAGCTTTCAGCTCCGCTTACGAAGATATTCTTAACAAAGAAGATCCTGTTGAATATAAAGCAGAAGTATTATCTCAAAATGAAAATTATACACTTGGCGCTTTTAAAGATGGCGAATTAATCGGTGCTGCAACTCTGGAAACGAAATCATTTTTAAAGCAGGAACATAAAGCAAAAATCGGTGCTGTTTATGTTTCTCCAAAAGCGCGTGGACTCGGTGCTGGTAGAGCACTTATGCAAGCAGCCATTGAAAAAGCAAAAGAATTAGAAGTAGAACAACTGATGCTTGATGTTGTCGTTGGCAATGAAGGTGCAAAAAAACTCTATGAATCATTAGGCTTTAAAACATTTGGCGTACAAGAACGTTCATTAAAATATAACGATCAATATTGGGACGAAGAGCATATGGTTTTATTTTTACATGAAGAAAACGCATAGAAAAAGGGACTTGCAAGAGTCCCTTTTTCTTTATAATTATAGAAACTTTTTTGTTTTACAAACACTGAACTCAATTTATGAAGTAAAATGAGTTGCTCCTTTTAATATCCCTTCAATTTGTTTATTATAAAACCGAATTTCTGATGGACTAACAGCCGTTTTTACTTGCATTTGTAAATTTTTAAGTTTTTCTTTAGCCTCATCTTCTAAATTTATTTCTAATGAAGCAAGTTTCCCTTCATATTTCTTAATAATATCACTACTCTTTTGAGCTTCTATTACCATTGATTTTTGCACATAACTTTTCAGAAATGTACTACTCCCAAAACCTGCAATTAAAGCTGTTTGTATGAATAAATAGTGCTCTTTCGTTACATCCATCGGTAGTGTTACTAAAATTGCACTAAATATACCAGCAATAGGCTCTTTAATTGTTCCAAACACATATCGATTTTCAATTCCACTTTGATCTGAGAGTATCATTCGACTTTTAATATAATTCCCATTTACTACAATGTTTACAATTCCTCCAACACAGCCACAAATAGCTGCAAGGACTATTCTCCAAAATATCTCCCTATAAGCATCCTCCACTAGCCATTTCCTCCCATCTCAATATCTATGCTGCAAGCTTTTCCTCTTCTTTTCCTAACCTATGATTGTTCTTCCACCATTATGTATATGTGGATGTAGCCACTTTTACATAGAGTAAAACTTCCTTCGATAGAGGGGGTACGCTCCATTAATATGAGATAAAGAAGTAGACTTGTGAATAAGTTTCATTCAGGAGAAGGATTATATGTAGCCTTCCTAAAAAAAATCGTTAAACTCCTCAGTTAAACCATGCTTTTGCCAACAATTGAACAGCTTCCTCAATTTCTTCCTCAGATAAAATCGCAAAACCAAGCAAGATTGTTTTATTATCAGCGTTCATCTCATCATAGTACATAGAAACCTGATATACCTTAATACTATATACTGCCGCTCGTTCAATAAGCTCTTGTTCTGTCATGCCATTATTTGTGCGTAATAATATATGCAGTCCTGAATCTTGTCCAATTATTTCAACATATTTCGGAAAATATGTTGAGATTGCTAAAACTAATGTATCTCTTTTCTTTCGATACACAACTCTCATTTTATGAATATGCTTTTCCCAATGTCCACCTTCGAGAAAGCGTTTCACAATTTCTTGATCAATTCGCGATACAGTCTGCGTATAAAAGAAATAGTCTTGCTGATATATCTCAATTAACGTTTTTGGGAGCACCATATAACTGATACGTAACGATGGAAGTAGCGCTTTTGAAAAAGTACTCATATAAATAACTTTTCCGTTTTTATCCAGCCCCTGGAGAGCCGGAATTGGCTTACCAGAATAGCGAAATTCACTATCATAATCATCTTCTACAATATAACGCCCTTCCTCTTTCTCTGCCCAATGTAAGAGCTGCATCCGCCTTGAAATTGGCATAATCATCCCGCATGGAAATTGATGAGACGGCGTAACAAACACGACATTTGCATCGCTTTCTTCTAAATGCGAAAGTATAATTCCATCTTTATCAAGAGGAAGCAGTTCCACATGCTCTATCCCTTTTTCATACGTAACAATTTTTCGATGGTATCCTGGATTTTCTACCGCAAATGTACTTTCCTTTAACAATTGAAATAGCATTCTTATTAAATATTGTGTTCCTGCTCCAATAATAATTTGACTTGGTGAACAATGGACACCTCGCGATTCGTACAGATATTTTGCAATTTCTTTTCGCAATCCAAGTTCCCCTTGCGGATGCCCAAGCAGCAGTACTTTTTCATTCTCAATCTGCAGCACTTCATTCGTCAATTTACGATATAGGGCAAATGGAAATGACTGAGCATCAACACCTGTATGCGTAAAGTCAAATACATAGTCTCGTTCATCATAAAGCATTTCTTTTACATGTTGCATTTTTTGTTGTACATGCAATACATTTTGCTCCATTTCACATACGAAATATCCTTTACGTGAAATCGCCTCTATGTAACCTTCTGCAACAAGCTGACCATATGCAGCTTCAATTGTATTTTGGCTAATTTGCAAATAGTGAGCTAATTTACGCTTCGATGGTAATTTCGTATGAGGCGGGACATTTCCAGATTTCATTTCCTCTTTTATGTAATTATATAGTTGTACATATAATGGCTCTTTACTATGAATATCAAATTTCGGTGTTAATTCTAACATACAAACTGACCCCTTTATTTTATAAAAAACTGACACTTTTTACAGTATCAGAAGTTATATATAATACTTTCATGCTTATCATTTCTGTTTTAATAAATCAAGAACTTTCATATCAAGGGAGGATACATCATGAAATCACCTCGACATCTCGGTCTGATGATGATTATTAGTGGAGCAACATTATGGGGATTATCTGGTCCTATGATTCAATGGCTATTTAACCATACTGAGCTATCATCTACTGATTTTTTAGTCATACGTCTACTATTAGCAGGCATGTTTATTTTATGCTTCTTACTACTTACAAAACAAAATATATTTGGGATTTGGAAGTATCCAAGTCATTGGATTCAACTACTAATTTTTGCGATTGTTGGCATGCTTGGTGCTCAGTATGCATTTATTGAAACAGTGCATATAAGTAATGCTGTAACCGCGACACTATTTCAATTTCTCGGTCCAGTTCTTATTACTATTTATGTTACAATGCAGCATAAAAAACTTCCTTCCTTTATGCAGGTTATAGCAATCGTCGCTGCACTGACAGGTACGTATTTTCTTATTACTAACGGTTCAATTGAAAATATTGTTCTTTCTAAACAAGCGATATTATTTGGTATTTTAACAGCAGTCGGCTTTGCTTTTTACACACTCCATCCCGCTTCTCTTATTAAACAATGGGGAACATCAGTAATTGTCGGTTGGGGGATGTTACTTGGAGGAATTTCTTTATTTCTATATAATCAAGAATTTCATTTCCGTCATGTAGCAAATACATTAACAATGAGCACATTTTCTATGCTTATTCTCGTAATTATAAGTGGAACACTTTCTTTCCTTCTCTATATTGGTAGTCTAAAATATTTATCTGCAACAGAAACAAGTATTTTATCAAGTATTGAACCACTCGTAGCAGCTATTGTTTCAATTATCTGGTTAAATGAATCATTTGGAGCCTATCAATTATTAGGTGGTATTTTCATTATTGTCGCAGTTGTCTTTTTAACAATGCCAGAAAAAGAAGTAAAACCAAGTCTAGCAACAGAACACCTGTAAGAAAAGAGGCAATGCTTTCTGCATAGCCTCTCTTTTTCTTTTACAGGAATTGTTCTTTCTTTTGTCCAATACAATTAAAATACAAATATGCATAGGAGCGTGGCCAAATCAACAACCCGCCACTTAACACCCTTACGGGTCGTTTGAAGTGGGGGCTTGCGTCCGTCAGAGTTCGACAGTGCTTCTACCCTCATAGAGAGCAACTACGCTTATTCCTACCCAGTAGTGCGAACGAGCAACGCTCTCCTACCTTGGTGTGGTGGAACATAAGGACGGTTGACTTCGCCCTTACTACAAGAGCTATACTCCTGTAGTAACTACACCAATATGTTCAATCCCTTTACGGTGTAGATTTATAGCACCAATACGGTCATCATTTGACTTGTATTGACAGTTTTTACAACAGAATGTGTGTAATTTCTTATTACGGTTTTCTTTCTTGATATGCCCACATTTCGGGCAGGTTTGCGAAGTATATTTTGGGTCTACGACAATTACCTTCTGTCCGTTCATTTCCGCTTTATATTCCAGTATCTTACGGAACTGGTAGAAAGCCCAAGATACAGAAACATAGCGGTCTTTCACTCGTACTTTTTCAGTTGCGGAACGAACACCTGTTAAGTCCTCTAAAACAAACATAGTACCTCTAGGGTATTTATCAACGAGTGCCTTTGTAATTTGATGGTTTACATCAGTTACATAACGGTTTTCTCTTGAACCAATTTGTTTTAGTTTTTTACGAGCAGACGGTGTTTGTCGCATTTGCACCTGTTTACGAGTAGCTTTAAACTTACCACGCTTATGCTTAACAACATTTCCGTTGTAGAAAGTAGTTTTCCCCTGACTATCATAAGTGGTAGCAAGAAAGTTGATTCCTAAGTCAATACCGACAATATTGTTTACATCTGCGTAATCTAATTCAGCAAATTCTTTTGTCATTGGAATGTGTAAGAACCATTTTTTATGTTTATGCACAAGTTTAGCAGTTCCAAACTTCCAAGTATTATTAAAGTATTTTTTCATAGCCTTGCGTTCATAATTCAATTTAAGACGACCATCAAGTGTATTTACACTAAATTGGCTCTGAGTTAATGAGTAATCACGATTCCAAACAAGGTCATATTCTGGAAGTTTAAATTCAATTAAAGACCATTCATGTCCATTTGATTTAGCTGACTTGTATCGAGCAATCACTGTTTTCATAACAGATTGAGCCATTTGACTTTTTAGTCCAAACTGATTTCGTAAGTTAGAATAATACAAGTTATTCAAGTTTACTTGATTTAGATTTTTTGTTTCAAAGATATGCTTTGATAGCCAATTACAAGCTTTACGATAAGCGTTAGTTGTTATCTTTAGGCTTTCAGCTTGATTTCCAGAAACATAGATTTGTATTTTCGCAGTAATTGTAGACATTATTCTCACCACCTTTCACTAAATATATTATAATAAAATTTTAGTGAAATCAAATAACCTAAATAGGAGGAAGGAGGAGGCAAGGTGGAAGTTTCAGATACTTAATATGGTACAAAATCTTACGATTTTTAACGTACCATACCGTATCTGACGACAATTCCTCCCCCACTTATCGTTGGGCTACGCCCTGCACACGATTGAAGTAGGGGTATCCTTGCCGATTTTAGATGAAAAAACTTGGAACCGTGCTACTTCTCTCTTCTCTCATCACTGGCTGTACGATTACAGTAGATTCAAAAAAAATAATGGAAACGGCACAACCACAAAATAACATTCCCTCTTTCTTTCACCTCAGCATTCTTAAAGATGTCAATTGGGAGGAAAGTCCATCATTTCAGCATGATAAAATATCTCTAAAAGGTATAGAAAATAAGGTCGCACTTGTAGATACTACTTGGATTGCTAATCAACCAAATAAATATACGTGGTTCTTTCTGGGGCCAAATATCCCCTCTGGAAAGCTAACCGTCATTGCAATAAAACAAGGCTCAACAAAACCAGTTCCTGTCTTTTCTCAAGATAAAGTAACAGGAAATATATGGACGGCACCGCAAGAGATTACAAAAGATATCACAAGTATTCCCTCTAGTATGTCACTCTCTTCTTCTGGTTTATGGCTATTAAATGTATATATTGGGGAAAAGTTGTATGGACAGATTGTTGTACATGTAGAAGAACGTGACAGATCATAGCATTTTCCTTACAAAACTGTAATTCTCACGTCATCTAATTCAATGGTTCCATCTCTTCCTCCCATTTTTACTAAGAGTAAGAAATAAAACAAAAAACAAGGAGAGATAAGAGATGAAAAAATAATGGAAGTTGTAGTAGCAGTAGTCTTAGTTTTAGTGAATGGTAAAACTATTGCAATGGAGTTAAACAAATAATGAATATCACTCATACAATCATATAAAAAGAGATAAGGTTTCATTGTTTCGATCCCTTATCTCTTTTTACGAAAAACCAGCATACGTTATAAAACTCCTTTTTAGGATGTTAAATAATAGTAAAATGCATCTGCATCTGTTTGTATCCAAGGTGAAAAGTGAAGTTCTTGCACTCGGTCTGGCTGTTGTTTTCCAATTTCCTCTGTAAGCTGCTCTGTATCCTTATCCGTCACATCTATCCCAAGTTCTTTTGCCACTTGCAAAGCCTTTTGATCATTAATTTCTTGTAACACTTGATAAATATCTTTTCCGTACAAATCAATATGAAGGTTTTTTGCTTCTGTTTGAATTTTCGTTTCATATATTTCTTTCGCTAACGCTTCCATACTTTTTCCCTTTTCCGAAATACCAAGTTGCTTTGCTTCGTTTTTTACTTTTGTGCCATAAAGCTCTTCAGCTATCGCACCAGTCTCTTTCCCTTCTGTAGAAACTCCTAATTTTTCTGCTTCACTTTTTATTTTGATTTTATTAATTTCCGCTATTAAATCTACAATTGCTTTTTCCCCTACTGGTATTCCAAGTTTTTCTGCTTCTTTTTTGACCTTCGCTTCATATATTTCTTCAGAAAGTGTTCCAGCATCTTTTCCTTCTGTAGAAATTCCCAGCTGATTTGCTTCTTTTTCTACTTCTGTTTCATGAATTTCCTTCTCAAGTGTAAGTAGCTCTTTTCCTTCTGTGGAAATTCCTAAATTCTGTGCTTTATCTTCTGTATATGCAGCATGTATAGTCTCACCATTTACTTGTGCACTACTAGGTTGAGATGATTGTATTTCTTTATCTACCTCTTTATTTGTACAAGCAGAAGCTCCACCCATTATACTGAGACTTAATACTCCAACAACCAGTAAACCAAACGTCTTTTTTCTAACCAACTTTCACTTCCTCCCTTCATCATGACTGTTCCTTAAGCCGTTATGTCTTTTTGACGCTTTACTCTCCATCTTGCTCGCAACATGACAAAGGATATACATAGTCCAGTTCCAGTTAAAATAAGCATAATAATCGCACCAATTAGTCCAATTACTCCTGTATGCAGTTCCTTAACTAATTTTGATAGAGAATTGAGTCCCCCATTATTTCTATCTTGAAAAAATTGTCCATTTGCAGCTGTACCTCTTTGATTAAAATCGGAATTCCCAGCTTGCATTCCTTGTCCATTTTGTCCATTCCCTATAGCACCATTTCTGCCAAATCCTCGTTCTTTAAAATTAGCAGCTCCTCCTATTCTTTCACCGTGGCCTTTTTCATTAAAATACATATATATCCCTGTTGCAGATTGAATAAAAATAAATACCGAAGCAATTAACCCAATCCAAAAATGGAGTTTTCTCATTCTTTTCATTTTCCACTCTTCACTCTCCTTTTTCATCATTTCTCATTTGTAATTCGTCATTAAGTCTACATTTATTATGAAAAGGGTTCCTTAACTTTTCCTTAAAAAGACGACCTTGTAAAAAATTAACAGGTAAGGATATAATTTATTTCCGTTAAATCATCCTGCTATAGAGAGGATGATTTTTTTATAAATCAATTGGTAATTTATGTTATGATATTATAAAAGTTTCGGAGGGGAAAATGATGAAAGGAAATAAAAAGGAGATACAAGCAAACGACAAAGCGATTCGTTATACACATATAGAAATGGGTTCTAAAACGATTTGCTTTATGTTTTCAGGTTCAGGTTACAATTACGACAAACCCTTGTTTTATTATTCGACGATGGTAATGCGTCAAAACAACATCGATATTGTCCATATCCATTACTCCTATGATGAGCAAACAATGAAAAAAACGACTAAAGAACTAACCAAAATAATGATGGATGATATTAATCCTGTGATTTTAGATGTTCTTAAAAATGGTCAGTACAATGAAACGATTTTTTTAGGCAAATCACTCGGAACAATTCCAATTGCGAATGACTTAATGAAGAGAGACAAATTCTT
This sequence comes from Bacillus sp. S2(2024), assembly GCF_050474045.1. Taxonomy (NCBI): domain Bacteria; kingdom Bacillati; phylum Bacillota; class Bacilli; order Caryophanales; family Bacillaceae; genus Bacillus; species Bacillus sp. S2(2024). Next base: position 167,981 of record NZ_JBFLUS010000003.1, on the reverse strand, counting down.
AAAGTCAAAAATGATTTTACTTACTCCACTGTTAAAGTCTGATTCAATTTTTGATTCCATCTTGAATAGTGAACATCAAGGGCTTTTAGTTATCGGGGATAAAGATCACCATTACAATTCAAATCAAATTGACCAATTAAGTAAATCAAATTTAAAGATTGATGTTGTCCAAAATGCAAACCATTCCTTAGATGTTGAAGAATTTGAAACAACAAATTCAATTTTAGCTTTATCAAGGGTAATAGAAAAACTCCAAGAAACCGTTAGGACAAATTAATGATAAACTGATATTATTAAAAGTTCACCAATTTTGGTGCTAATTTCATTGCTAAAGTAAATGAAAAAGAGGTACGAATTGCACCTCTTTTTAAATGGTTATTTTTCTTCAAATCCGAACTCATCAGTCTAAAACAAGATTGTCTTTGTAATTACCTATTTTTCTTTCTTATAAATATTTCGTACTTTGGATTCTTTGGAAATATAATTTCAAAACAAGTACCTTCTTCAATTTTGCTATGCACTTTTATTTTTCCAGAATGCTTTTCAACTATCCAGCTTGCGATAGAAAGGCCTAATCCAGCTCCGTTTGATGCTGTTCTTGATTTATCAACTTGGTAAAAACGGTCAAAAATTTTAGGAATGTCTTCTTCAGCGATACCAACACCATCATCTTTCACTTGAATTACAATCCCATTTGATGTTTCAGAGCAAGATACCTCAATATTTCCACCTGCATTTGTATACTTCATCGCATTATCTAATAAAATTACAATTAATTGATGAATACGCTCTTTATCTCCCATAAACAAAATAGAAGGAACTACATCTAACGTGATTGTTTTTTCTTCATATAAAGCAATTTCCGAATAAGGATTTACAATTTCACTTAGCAATTTATCTAATGCAAAAGTTTTCTTGTCCATTTCAATTTGATCTGAATCAGAACGTGCTAATGTCAGCAGACTTGCAACTAGCTTGGATAAGCGTCGGCATTCCTTTGATATAATTGAAATATCCATCGCCTTGTCTTCTATTGTTGCGGTAGGTGATTGAAACAATACGTCTGCTTTAGATTGAATCACTGCTAAAGGTGTTCGTAACTCATGTGAAGCATCTGAAACAAACTGCTGTTGTTTATGCCAAGCATTCGTAATTGGTATAAGCGCCTTGCCAGCTAAGAAAAATCCAATTCCTACCGCACATATACTTGCTATACTGCATCCAATTACTAGAATAAGTAGAAGTGTATGCAGCATTTCCTTTTCAGCGTTTATTTCTCGTAACACTTGAAACGTAATTTTTCCTGAATCAATATCTCCTTGAACTGCAATCATCCGAAAATTTACGCCTTCTACTTCTATATCCTGCCGTTCTCCAAATGTTTTAGGAAATAATTTAGATTGATTTCTCTCAAAAAAGCTTGGATCTATAAATCGTGGTTCCATCCCTGCCAGTTGATTCTTTGCATCCCATTGTAAAACGATAGTCCGGGAATCACCAATATGCACGTCTTTGTTAAAATCAAACTGACCTGGAATAGAATTGGCTCCTTGTTCTAGTTTCTTAATGGACCTATCCATTGAATCATCTATTCCTTCATATAGCCGTTTATGTGTATATGAATAAATAACATTTCCTAGCATACCAATGAATATGATGAATACTAATGAGTTCAAAATCGTAAGTTGAATGCGCGTTTTTTGAAACATACTCTGTTTTTTCATTGTTCTTTTAATATATATCCAATCCCACGAACAGTTTGTATATCTTTATGATATCCAAATGGTTCTAATTTTTTTCGCAGATGATGCACATATACCTCCACGATGGCTACTGTTGTATCAGAATCAAATCCCCATACTCTATCAAAAATTTGTTCGCGCATTAAAATCTTCCCGCTATTTTGAATTAGATACTCTAATAGCTCATATTGCTTTAACGTTAATTTTATAGGTACCTCATCCACTTGAATATCTTTCTCTTTTCCAAACAACTCAATGCCACGATACTGAATCGTTTGATTAGTTGTTAGGCTCCCGCTCCTTCTTAATAAAGCGCGAATTCTTGCCTGAAGTTCTGGTGCCTGAAATGGTTTCACTAAATAATCATCTCCGCCAAAGTCCAATCCTTTTACTCGATCTTCTAAAGAGTCTTTTGCAGTAAGGAATAAAACTGGCGTTTGAATCTTTTCACTTCGAATCCGCTGAATTACTTCAAATCCATCCATCTCTGGAAGCATCACATCTAGAAGAATTGCATCATAAATATTTTGCAATGCTAGAAATAATCCTTCTTCACCATTTTTTGCTGTATCTACTTCAAATTCATTTCGTAAAATTTGTGTAATTGACTCCAATAATGGAGGATGATCTTCCACAACTAATAAACGCATCTCACTTCTTCACCCCTTATTTTTTCTGCAATATATTCACGAACAATAAGACTTTCACATCATCATTCTAAAAAACAAAGAAGATAGGTGGACAATGAATGTTCGTAAAGGTCCGATTGATGATGCTAATCGGTAGGAATAAAAAATCTCTACTTTATCCCGCATTAACGAGTAGTAACACCCCTAGATTATGAGGAACCACAAAAGAAATTTACTTATAAGACTATCATAGAGTAACTCCTCCGCTGATGGAAGTTCCACTTTCTACTAGCAAAAGAAAGCGGCCGCAATATGCGATCGCTTTCTTTTCTAGGCAAAAATGCCGTCAATAACATGTTCTATTCATATCGAAGTGCTTGAATAGGATGCAGCTTTGATGCTTTATTGGCTGGAAACACCCCAAATCCAACTCCTACTAATAAGGAGAATAAAAATGCTAGCAATGTAATAGGAAGAGAATAAGCAACCGTCATACCCGTTGCCGCGGAAAGAACCTTTGCAACCAATAGCCCTATTCCCATTCCGATTAATCCTCCAAGCGAACTTAGTACCACTGATTCAATGAGAAATTGTAATAAAATATCTCTTCTTTTCGCACCAATTGCTTTACGAATGCCAATTTCTTTCGTTCGTTCTGAGACAGATACAAGCATAATATTCATAATTCCGATTCCGCCAACTAATAAAGAAATACAAGCAATTCCTCCGAGCATCATCGTCATTGTACCTGTTACCGAACTCATCGTATCTACTAAATCTTTTTGACTAAATACGCTGTAGTTATCTTGCTTATTTGGGAACATTACAGCTAATTTATTTTGAATTTGTGCCATGACAGTATCTATTTTCCCCTCGCTGCTCACTTGCACATACAACGTTTGTATACTTGTATTCTTCATAACTCGCTGCGCTGTACTTAGCGGCATAATAATAACATCGTCACCGCTTTGTCCCATAGAACCACCTTTTGAAGCAAGTACACCTACTATTTTAAAAGAAGCACCATTTACTTGTACATATTTTCCAATTGGGTTTTCAAATCCAAATAGATTTTGTGCTGTATTCGCACCAAGTACAATAACTTTTTGTCTATATTCTACATCCATATCTGATAAAAAACGACCTTCATTTACTTTCATATCGCGAACTTGCTCATAAGAACTATTTGTTCCAGTAAGTGATACTTGTGTTGAAACTTTCCCATTTTTTACAGTAACTCGTCCTGAAACAACAGGAGACATGTTTTTTACCCCATCAATCTTTTGAAACTTTGCAACATCTTCTTCAGTAAGTTTTATCGTGTCAGATCCCATCATGTTTACTGTTAACAAATTCGTTCCTAAGCTATTAATTTGATTTGTTACAGCTTGACTTGAGCCTTGACCAATCGAGACAAGTACAATAACAGACGCAACACCAATAATAATGCCTAGCATCGTTAAAAATGCTCGTAACTTATTGCCTTTGATACTGCGCATTGCCATTTTGACGGATTGTATCAGTCCCAATGTACTCACCTCTACTTTCAAACAATTGCCCATCTTGTATACGAACAATCCGGCTTGCTTGTTTTGCTACTTCTAAATCGTGCGTAATTAAAATAATTGTATGTCCTTGCATATGAAGCTCTTTCATGACCTCAATAATCTCTTCACTTGTTTTGCTATCTAATGCCCCTGTCGGTTCATCCGCTAATAAGATTGGCGGGTTTCCAGCTAAAGCACGTGCGATCGCAACGCGCTGCTGCTGTCCACCTGACAATTGACTCGGCAAATGATGTGCCCTCTCTTGTAAACCCACTTTCTCTAAACAGCTATACGCCATATTTGTTCTTTCCTTTTGACTCATCCCTCGATATAAAAGGGGCAATTCAATATTTTCAAGCGCAGTTAGTTTTGTAAGCAAATTAAAGTTTTGAAAAATGAATCCGATTTTTTCATTTCGAATCGTGGCTAATTGATTATCATTCATCTTATCTACTGCATCTCCATCCAATAGATACTGTCCATCATCTGGACGATCTAAACAACCAACCATATTCATAAACGTAGACTTTCCTGATCCAGAAGGACCGATAATGGAGAGAAAATCACCTTCATAGATTGTAAGAGAAACATTATCGAGCGCACGTACAATTTCGCCGCCCATCTCATATGATTTAGCCATATTATGAATCTCAATAATTGGTTTCATTCTCACCCTCTCCCTCCAGCTCTATTTCTATTCATACCGCCGCCGTAGCCGCCACCGTAGCCGCCTCCCATGCCTCCGCCTGGTGACATCATAAAGCCTCTTTGTTTATTATTGTTATTATTTGCTGCATTTCCTTGTGCAGCCATAGGTAATTGAACATGATCCCCTTCTTGCAATCCTTCCGTAATTTCTACGTAATCTTCATTATGAATACCTGTTTTAACAAGTTTTCGTTCCATATTTGCCTGTCCATTAGAATTTGTCTTACCCTTAGAACTTACTTGTCCATTAGAACTTGTCTGTCCATTAGAAGAAGCTGCTGAAGATTGAACGAGAACAAACTTTTGATCTCCTCTTGTATGAACTGCTTCTACGGGAACATATAGAACATTATCTTTACTATCAGTCAAAATGCTAGCTTCTGTTGTCATTCCAATTTTCAAATCTTTTGGATTATCAATATGAATTGTTACATTGAATGTAGATACACCATTAGAAACCGTTCCTTCCTTTGCTACATCTGTTACCTTTCCTGTATAGGTTGTATCTGGAAATGAATTTACTTTTACCGTTACACTTTGTCCAACCTGCACTTTTGGAATATCTAATTCATCAACTTGAGTAATTGTTTCTAAATCACTATAGTTCGTAATATGAGCAACTGCCTTTCCAACTGCTACACGATCTCCAGCTTGCACTGATATAGATGTAATTGTTCCATCAGCTGGTGCTACAATTGAATCACTTCCATCTGTAAATGTAATTAACTCCTGACCCTTTTTTACTACATCATTTGCTGAAACTAATACGGAATCGACTACTTTATTTGAGTCTGCTGTAATATCTTCATTTGTCACAGATTGAGTAGAACCAGAACCTGTTACTTTCACATCTAGTTTCCCTTTTTGAACTGCCACACTTACTGCTTGATTCATCACTGGTTGCGACTTATTCTTCAATACATACCAAGCCCCTGCACCAAATACAATGATAAGAACCCCTAAAATACTAATCCATTTTTTCACAGTCCTATCTCCTTTTCTATGGTTCATTAAATAATGACTTATTATCGAATCTATTCCTTAAAATTCCCTTAACAAAAATAAAAAGACTAGCGTCTATTTAGATGCTAGTCTTTTAAACATATCTCATGTACTATAATCAATTTACTTTTTCATTTCTATCTATTCATTCCGTAAAACAACATTTTTCATACAATCTTCTTAAAGCAACTTAACTTACGGAATGTTTTCTTATTTACGCTACTTCGATATCCGCTGCAAATCCTGTTTGCTCATTGAATTGTAAGTCAATACGCAAACTTTCTGGAATAAAGTTGTGATATTCCCTTAGATAAAATGCAATTGCATCAATTAACTCCTGCTCACCAAGCTCTACAGTTCGGTACGGTAAACGAGCACTGGCGCCAAATCCTCTATTCGGATGAAACTGCAAATCAACATCAATTTGTTCCGGACGATACGCGTGGATAGAAGCCGCATGTACACAAACCGCATCAACTACATCCTGTTCAATAAAGAAAATCTTCATCGTTCTCTCTCCTTCTTAACGTCTTGCGAAAATACGTCGCAGAATCCAAACAATTGCTAAAATGATGACAATATCTATTAATAAACCACTAGAGAAAAAGCTTCCGCCTACTCCACCAACTCCATGATTTCCAAATGGATGTAGCATACTACCTAGTAAAGCTCCTGCTCCAAATGATGCTGCATGACCCCAAAAGCTAGATTTCTTAGGAGTTGGCTGTGGCTGTGATGTATGCTGATCTACAGAAGCTGGTTTCTTCGATTGCACATTTGATGACGAAGATTTATAGCCGGAATGATATGTCCCATCTGAAGAACGATAGCTGCCAGAAGTCGATCCTTTCGTGCTAAATCCACTACTACTAGAATGAGATGAAACTGACGATTTGCCGCCACTAAAGGTTTTTGCCTGTGCAAATGTTGGTAAGGCAAACAACGTGAAAGCTAACATTAGCGAAAAAATTTTCTTACTTATATTCATCTGAATCCCTCTTTTAATCAAAATGAAGTGTAGCAATAGTATAAGCAACTTTTCTATTTCTTGCACATATTTTGTACAAGGGATAACTACAGCTGAAATACCTTGCTAACACTATACTTTTTAAGATAAAACAACAAAAATCAGAACAGTTCTTCTGTATTTCCCGCTATGATTGTAATAAAAGAAAGAGGACGTTCCCAATTGATGAACGTCTCTTTCTCCATATGCACAGCATATATTTCTGGCATATGAAATCACCCGACTTCCTTAACTTGTCCCTGCTTGGCATAACAATAACGAGCAGATGTCCCTTCCCAATGTGTATAAGCTGGCAAAGTTTCTCCTTTCATGACAAGCGAAAGATTTCCAAGCGATGATCCTTGATTCATAACTGTATCATACAAAACAACAGAACCATTTCCGATTGAACAATTATCACCAATAACAAGATTGGACATTTTCATCACACGATCCTCAAATAAATGAGTCTGCAATGTACTGTTCAAGTTAATAGCAGCCCCATTTCCAATATGAACCAAATCAAATTCTGATATGTGTGTAGAATCCAAGAAGACTCTTTCTCCTACTTTCACACCAAACCAACCAAGGATATAGCGAGCAAATGGTGTCCCAAGAAATAGATTTAACAAGTAAGGGACAGTCACATTTTCGTATAAAGCTGTCACTAATTCACTGCGCCATACAAATGTGCTCCATAATGGCTTCGCTGTCTGCTCATAACTGCCAATAAGCAACTTTTTAATAAGAACAACTGCTCCTGATGCTAGCAAACCCGATCCTATAGTCAACAATGGAAACAATGCAATGATCTCGAAGGCAGAAAAATAGCGAGTTTCCTCCCAGAGACTAAACACTAACAAGCCACTAATCCATATCGCAAAAGCACCAGGAAGCGTAACGCGACAAAATTCAATCATAAGTCGTTTTATATAAAGACTTCTTGTTGGATGATATGTTTCTTCTTCCGAAAAAGAAGTATTAATGTCTCGGTTTGGTAAAAATATAGATGGTGAACCTAACCATGATGTATCATCCGAAATCTCTTTTTCTTCAGGAGGAACAGACATAACTCCAATTAAACAACCATTTCCGATTGTTTTTCCTCCTTCAATATGAGCGCTGTTTCCAATAAACGTACGGCTTCCAATCTTTGTTTTCGCAATATGAATTTGATTACGAAATACTTTTGGTGTACCAATAGAAACAGCATCAGCAATAAAGCTGCCTTCACCCGCGATTAGTAAATCTGGGGCAATATTCGTAACTGTAGAAACTTCAACCATTTTCCCCATTTCCGCACCGAGTAGACGTAAAAATGGTGCTGCATAAATTGTCGCATACAGCGAATTGTTGAATACTAAACTCATCATAAGCAGCTTATCTACAAACCATTTTCGTACATAAAATGTACTATGCAAAGAATATTGTCCTTCTTTTACTCGGCCTAGTATAACTCGCTTTAGCAATACGATTACAAAACATAACGTAACTACACCAATAAGCGAAAATATAGGCGCTAGAAGCAACTCCCAAGCTCCCATATATGGAAATAAGCCTCGTATTAGAAAAATAGCTGGTAAAAAACTCATACTTGGAACAAGCATAAGCATAATGATTCCAAGTATATACAATACACCAAGTCCGAAACGATGCAATCTGTTTTGTTTTGCTGAAAAAGCTGCCATCGCTTCTACATGATCATCTTTTACATTTGTTTGGCGTGCAGGAGAGCCGCTCCAACGCTCATTAGATGGTATAACCATATTAGAAGGAAGCATCGATTGCTCTCCTAATTGCGAGTGATCTTGCACAGTTGTATTAGGTGAAATAACAGCATTTGATCCAATATAACAGTTGTTTCCCACTGAAATTTTACCAATTTTTAGTGTATTCCCTTCAACTGTGTAACCAAGCAGTTGTGCGTCTAATCCAATACTGCTTTCATTCCCGATTTCAATTAAGTCAAACGAATGCAAGTGCTGCGTGCCAATATAACAATCTCTTCCGATTTTCGCTCCCATCAGACGATAATACCAATTTAAAAACGGTGTTCCTGTTAAGAAGTTAACCGGTGCAAGTGCTTGAATTCGGCGCACAAGCCACCAACGAAAATAATAACTTCCCCAAAGTGGATACTCTCCCTCTTTAAAACGACCAATTAAGAGCCACTTTGCCGCTATAGAAATAATAATCATAGCCGGGCAATAAATGGCGAACATAGAAACCATAGCAAGGAAAATCTGTTCATCTCCCCATGGACTATTAGATAAATGTAAATATACAAGCACAAACGGCAAAGATGCTAGCAGCGCAAGGGCATATATACTTATTCCCTGCATAAATCCATTCCTCTTATATATTCCATCTGACACGGGAGGTAGTTCTTTACGAACGGGTTGTTTTGTTTCCGTTCTACATTGTGATTGTATAAAATCAGCAAGTTGTTTAATTGTTGGATGTGCATACACATCAGAAACAGCCATTCCCGTCATCATACTATGTTCCCGAAGTTTTGATACAACAAGTGCAGCAAATAAGGAATGTCCACTCAAATCATCAAAGAAATGCTCTGTAACAGAAATCATCTCTTGCTGGAATACTTCTTGCCATGCCTTTGCAATTATTTCTTCCGTTTCATTACAAGGCGCTATATATTCTTTATGGAAACGATGCTGTCCCGTCGGTACCGGTAAACTCTTACGATCAACCTTTCCGCTTATAAGAGTTGGAAGCTCATCAAGCACTTCAATGTAAGAAGGCACCATATATGCTGGGAGACGTTCTTTAAGACGATTGTGTATAACCGATATATCCAACGTTTTCCCTTCATCCAATACAAGATAAGCAACTAATACTTGTAGTCCAGGTGCTTGCTCATGTACATTCACAACAGCATTGCGTACATCAGGAACGTCCATAATAACTGCTTCAATTTCGTTCAGCTCAACTCGATATCCACGAATTTTTACCTGACTGTCAATTCTGCCTAAAAATTCAATGTCTCCTTCCTCGTTAAAACGAACTAAGTCTCCTGTCCGATATAAACGTGAAGAATCAAAAGGCGTTTTACAAAATGGATTATCAACGAACTTTTCTTTCGTTAGATCTTCTCGATTCACATAGCCACGAGCTAATCCGGCGCCTCCAATATATAATTCACCAGATTCTCCAATTGGAACGGAATGCATCTGTTCATCAAAAATATAAACAGTATAGTTAGGAAGAGGTTTTCCAATTGTCACTGGTTTGTTCGGATCACATTCTGCGTAAGTAGCAATTACCGTTGCCTCTGTTGGCCCGTACGTATTCATCATGCGCATTCCTGGATGACACCAGCGCTTCACAATATGACTTGGACACTCTTCTCCTCCTACAATTAGCAAACGAAGTGTCGGAATATCTTCTTCCCACATGGTAAGCAATGTTGGTACACAAGAAAGAACAGTCACGCCAAGCTCCGTCAACCTCTTCGGTAACTCCATTCCGCTTTGCTGTAACTTACGTGTACCAACTACAAGAGCTGCACCGTTTGAAAATGCCATCCAAATTTCTTCCACAGAGGCATCAAACGCAGTCGTAAATCCTTGATACACTCGATCTTCTGGCACAACGTTATAAAAAGTTTGCGAAGCTCTCACAACATGAGCTGCAGTATGATGCTCGATTAGCACACCTTTCGGACGCCCTGTGGTGCCTGAAGTGTAAATAATGTAGGACAAATCATTACATTGTACTTGCACTTCTTCCCTACATAAGCGTTCACCGTCTTGATTTGCAATCAACACAGCCTCTTGATCCAATCGTACAGCTAAGCATCCTACATGATACCGAGCGGCAATTTCCTCAGTCATAATAACTGCAGCAATCCCGCAGTCTTGTACAATATATTGCACCCGATCTTCCGGATAACTCGGATCTAGCGGTACATATGCTGCCCCCGCTTTCATAATACCCAGCATTGCTATATAAGATTCTATAGACTTATCTAGAAGAATCGCTACACAGCTGCCGCGTTTAATTCCTTTCAATCGTAAATATCTTGCTAATTTATTCGCTTCTACTTCTAGCTCTCTATACGTTATCGTTCTATCGTCACAAATAACAGCTATTCTATTTTCGTAACGATCTACAGTTTCTTCAAATATATAATGTAAACATTCCTCTTTAAGAAGTTCTGGTTTTCTTTGACCGTAATTCCATTCGAAAGGAGGAAAATGCGTATGTGTAGATGCTTCAAGTATAGACCTCATGCAATTCAACCCTTTCCAAAAATAACATATAATGAATAGAAAATCGTTTTTTACCACTGAAAGCTGTATGAATGGCGTACTCGTATGATTACGCAAAAGACACGAAGAACAAGAGAAAACAGCTTTAATTTGAAATATAGCACACAAATATGTCAAATGTGTGTCCGCCATGTGTTCAATATATATACAAAAAAATTGATATATATTGCCCCCTCCGTCAACAGGAATTTTCTTCATTATTCACTGATGGAAGTTTCACTGTATTCCATTACATTTAGTGAGTTAATTGATAATGAAGTTTTTACAGCGGAACTATTATTATAAAATTTATATTTCCTAATAAAGTAATTATCTTACAAAAAATACACTTGTAAAAATTATTCAGATAAATTTTAATAAATAATTGATAGGACTTTTATTTAGAAATATACGAAGCACATCTAAGGGAGTGAACACATTACTATGAAATCATTAAAAAAACATATTTCTACACTAACTCTTTGTTCTACATTCGTTCTTGGCATATCTACTATACCTTCTCATAGTTATGCAGAAACAAAACTAGCAATCTCGCAAAATGATGAACAATTATTACAGCAATTTAAGCAACAACTCACAGCCCATCTCAACAATCGTGAAACAAAAATTGTACTTCCATATAATACACAAAGTAATAATATACAAGAAGTGCTTAACCAACTTATGAATTCATACAATGAGATACTTAAACAAGACGATTATTTACATTTCACTGTAGGTAACTCCAGCTTTTCTATTCGGGGACTACCAGGTAGTTATACACTTACATTAACTATGAACTACTTAGAATCAAAAGAACAGGCACAATATGTAGCAGAACAAGCGAAACAAATTATCAATTCCATTATTACAATAAATATGGACGACCATGAAAAAGTAAAGGCCGTGCATGACTATGTTGTAAAACTCATCTCATATGACACTTCATTCCGAGCGCATACAGCATACGAAGCGTTAAGCAATCATTCTACTGTGTGCCAAGGATATGCGTTATTAACATATCAGTTGTTAAAAGAAGCTGGACTTCATGTAAAGATTGTTGAGGGAACTGGAAATGGACAACCACATGCATGGAACCTTGTTGAAATAGAAGGGAAATGGTACCATCTTGATACGACTTTTGATGATCCCGTTCCAGACGTACAAAATCGGGTTACATATTCTTATTTTAATTTAACAGACGACCAAATCTCGGGTGACCACGTGTGGGACCGCAGCCAATATCCTTCTGCGACAACAAATTATGCAAAAGAACTTTCACAAAAAGTGAATAACAGTGCTCCAAAAGCAGTGGCTTATAAAAAAATCTTACAAGATGCACATCTACCTTATGAATCACAAAACCAAAATAATTCCATACAAAAAGGATGGATTCAAAAGAATGGTAAATGGTATTTCCTTGATTCTTCCGGAGCTATGAAGACTGGATGGGTGCAAGATGGAGGGAAATGGTACTTCTTCGATTCCTCTGGTGTTATGAAAACTGGATGGATTCAAGATAACGGTAAGTGGTATTTCCTTGACTCTTCCGGAGCTATGAAGACTGGATGGGTGCAAAACGGAGGGAAATGGTACTTCCTCGATTCCTCTGGTGTTATGAAAACTGGATGGATTCAAGATAATGGTAAGTGGTATTTCCTTGATTCTTCCGGAGCTATGAAGACTGGATGGATTCAAGATAATGGTAAGTGGTATTTCTTGAATCCAGACGGTTCTTGGAAGTAACGTGAAACTTCCCATCAGTGGGGGCTTCATCCCCCACTGCCCATTAATGAGTGATAAACAAAAAAATAATACTTTCAACGGTTAAACGGCAACCCTCACATAATAAAATATGTGAGGGTTGCCCCTTCAATAAGCCCCCGCTTTTTCTAGTATGGACTGGATGTTTGTAAATCCTCTTTCTTTAGCATGCTGAAGCGGAGTAACCCCTTCTTTATCGGGAATGTTTACATCAGCATTGTGCTCTATTAACATCTGTACAATTTGCTGATATTCTTTACCTCCACTTCCTAAAAGAACAGCTTCCATTAATGCAGTCCAGCCAAGATTGTTAATATGATTGACATCGATATCTGTATAAGTGAGAAGTTCCTTTACAACCTCAACATGGCTGCGCTCTGCTGCCGGAATTAATGCTGTATCGCCAAATTGATTCATTATCTTTGGATCCGCACCTGCTTCAATTGTTAACTTTAAAATTTCTGAAGTTCCCTCTGCCGCAGCATATAAAAATGGATTATCTTTGTGATTATCTTGAATATTTACATCTGCTCCAGCTGCCAGTAATGTTTTCACAGTATCAATATGGTTATAATACGTCGCTGCCATAACTGGTGTTTCCCCTTGTGTACCTCTTACATTCAAATTTGCTCCGCTGTTTATCAATTTTACAACTGTTTCTGTATCTCCGAGCTGTGCTGAAAGTAATAACTGCTTATCCATCCAGTTCTCTTTCTTTGTATCTACGTCTTCCTTTTTCACTATCATCAACTCTGCTTGATTCTGTTTTCCACAAGCTGTCATTACCACCAATAATCCAAGTAACACGAGAAATGAAACGTTTTTTCTTTGCACAGTCTCATCCCCTATGGAAGATTATATTTTGCTAACCACTCCTTCATAACATACAATAACTCTTCTTGAATATGTTTATCCACAAGCCCTTTATATTCCTTCATTAAGCCTAGCATTGTATGATTTTTCTCAACTTCTCGTAAAATATGATTCATTTTAGGGATGATATGCCACTCTGAATCACCTGCTACATAATCCGCAATATCCTTTGCCTGTTCTGGCGGCACTTGTATATCTCGATCTCCAGTAATCGCCAAAACAGGACATGTTACTCTCTCTAAGTACTCTACGACATTGTATTGAAATTGTTCACGTATCCACTTTGCATTTACCTTTGCCCCTTTTATTCGCATAACAGGATTTGATGATTGTTGTATTTTTCCCATTACCGTTGCATTCTGTTTCTTAATACGTTGCGGAAGTTTTAAAAAGCGATATAGCCATCCTCGAAATCCATCTGTTTCTTCTAGTTCTTTTACTACCATTTCCATTTGTTTTGGAAGTACTGTTTTCGAAGGTTCAGCTACGCCGCTAAGTAAAATTAAGTTAGCAACTGATTCCCTTACATAAATTGCGGGCGCAAGTAAAGCACCTTCACTATGCCCCACAATTACGATTCGCTTTGGATCAATTTGCGGATGCTCCTTCAAAAAGCGTACGCAAGCAACCCCATCATCAATTAAGTCTGCAACACCTGTTTTGTAATAATCGCCCTCACTTTTGTGCGTACCACGCTTATCGTAACGCAGCGTTGCAAATCCTAATGACGTGAAATAATCTGCTAAATCTTTATATAAATTTAGTTTTAAACCGCGAACATTTCCATCCCGATCTCCTTTTCCAGTTCCGCCAATAAGTAAAATTGCCGGGTATGTTGGTGCGTCGTATTCCGGAATTGTTAACGTCCCTTGAAGTGAAACTGCACTTGCAATTGTAACAAACAATTCTTTCCCCATCTTTTTTATTCTCCCTTCCCATTTCTTTCAGGAATGATAATTGTTGAAATTGTTCTTCGCTTACGCTCTGGAGATGGCTTGCGCTCCATTGCTTTTAAAAACACTCCACTCATTTCCTGTATAAATTCTTGAAACTCCTCATCACTCATATAAAAACTTGCTTGTCGATATCCCACTCCGTCTTTCTCAAAATCAATATGATCTTGCTGCAAGTAATCTTTAAAATTTGCTGTAAGCTGCGTGACAAACATCATAAAATATTGCATATGTTCTTCTTTTGTTACATTTTGTAAATCATTTTGTGAAACATTGGCCACACTGATATTTAACACATATAGTTTTTCAACTGTTCCTCGTATTTGTGTTTCCTGAGCAACTTGTAAAATATGTGCTGTCGTTAATTTTTCTAAATGACGATATAACGTCGCTTGTGGAATATGAGGTAATTTTTTAGCAAGCTGCTTTGCAGTTAATTTTTCCCCTCCAATAAACTCTTGAATAAGTTGAAATCGAATCGGATGAAATAATATATCCATCTTTTTTTCTTTCATATTTAAAACCCTACTTCCTTTTCTATATCTTATGATTATATTATCAATTATGATAACAAAAATAAATACAAAATTATTTTAATTCATATTAAAAATATTAATAGATAGCAATAAACAGAACCCTTCGGTATATCATTTTTCGTTACAAAAAAACGAGCACATGTATTACTTACACACATACTCGTTTTTGTATTTTTTATATTTTAATACAATGAAATTTATTCGCATCCCGTTATTAAAAAATCATCTTCTACTTTGCACAATACTGTATTCGTATCTACTTCCTGTCCAACTACTACATCTACAGATAATACATTTCCACTAATTCCAACCGCTGCTTCTTCTAATACCCCTTTATTATTTCTAATAATAAGCAGCTTTTCCCATTCATATACATAAGACGTTTCATTGATCAACACTTCTGTTACTACTCCATTACATGGACTATAGACACTTTCAATAACTGCTTTCATACAAGCTCTACTCCTTACTTTCCTATTCAAAATCTCATTTTCCTCACCCATTCTATCACTGTTATTCCAGATCTTTTATATTTTAAAAGGTTTGAATTGTATTACATTTTCTAGTTATCTATACCAATATAATAAATCCGTCATATCATAAACCTGTGAACAAAATGAACTATATAAAAATTATGCTTTTAATAAATTTATTTCTCTAATTATTTACCAGTTATCCTTTATCACGTATTATGACCGTAATGACTTTATTATCTGAAAATTAAATCTTTTATTGTAAGCGCAATCAATCTATTAAGGAGGGATTTTTCATGTTAGCACTATTTGGATTTGCGATGGTATTTGTGTTCATGTTTTTAATTATGACAAGGCGAATGTCCGCACTAGTAGCCTTAATGCTTATTCCTACTTTATTTGCTGTAATAAGCGGTTTTTATGCTAATGTAGGTCCGATGATGCTAGCGGGGATTAAAAATCTAGCACCTACTGGTATCATGTTAATGTTTGCAATTTTATACTTTGGCATTATGATTGATAGCGGTTTATTTGATCCCGTTATTTCGAGAATATTAAAAGTGGTAAAAGGTGATCCATTAAAAATTGTTGTTGGAACAGCCATTTTAACATTACTTGTTTCTTTAGATGGTGATGGAACTACAACATATATGATTACTGTATCTGCTATGTATCCGCTGTATAAACGCCTTAATATGAATCCACTCATTTTGGCCGGAATTGTCATGCTAGGCGCTGGTGTAACAAATATTATTCCATGGGGTGGTCCTACTGCTAGAGCAATGAGCGCACTTGGCCTTGATGCTTCTCAATTATTTACACCGCTTATTCCTGCGTTAATTGGAGGGGCACTATGGGTTATTTTTGTTGCTTACATGCTTGGAAAAAAGGAACAGAAACGATTAGGAATCGTCGATATTCAATTTTCCAAAGCAGAGAAATCAGCTTTTACAGAACAAGCAGCAACTGTAGAAGTCTATGATTATAAACGCCCAAAATTATTATGGATTAATTTTTTATTAACTGTAGCTCTTATGACATGTTTAATTATGGAAATCTTACCTCTTCCTGTTTTATTCATGATTGCCTTTGCAATCGCTGTCATGATTAACTATCCGAACCTCGAACAACAAAAAGAACGGATTGCTTCTCATGCTGGAAATGTATTATCAGTTGTTTCCTTAGTATTTGCAGCTGGTATTTTCACAGGTATTTTATCAGGCACAAAAATGGTCGATGCGATGGCACATAGTTTAGTTGCTCTTATTCCAGATTCCCTTGGCCCACATCTTCCAATCATTACAGCCATTACAAGTATGCCATTCACGTTCTTTATGTCCAATGATGCTTACTATTTCGGTGTACTACCTATTCTTACAAAAGCTGCGGCAAACTATGGCGTTAGCGCTGCTGAGATGGGACGAGCTTCCTTATTAGGACAACCTGTTCATATGCTTAGCCCACTCGTTGCATCCACATATTTATTAGTAGGAATGGCAAAAGTTGATTTTGGAGATCATCAACGATTTACATTAAAATGGGCAGTTGGAACGACACTCTTTATGTTGTTCATTGCTATTCTTACAGGAGTAATTTCTTTTTAAAGTGAAACTTCCATCAGTGGGGGTCTTACTGTCCGCGAATAGCGGGATAAAAAAGCCTGCCTCATAATAATTTGTAACATGTATAATCATGTTTTAGGCTAATAAGATAGAAATCGGACTCGCTTATTCTATACAAGAAACTCCTTTCTCATAAGGAGTTTCTTTGTTTATCTACTCTGGGCTATTTCCCACAATAAAGAGCAGCCCCTTTGTATACGAGCTGCTCTTCCCCTTTTTTTAATTATGAAGAAATAGGAAAATATCTTCTTTCTGGTCGTCCCACATTTCCATAAATCAGTTCAGCATAAATTCTCTTCTGTGAAATTAAATACTCTAAATATCGCCTTGCTGTCGAACGGCTGACTCCTGATTCTTTACTAAGCATTTCCGCAGTTATTCCGTTATCCTCCATTGTTAACACACACTGTAAAATTTTTTTTAGAGTCAAAGGATCAATCCCCTTAGGCGAATGTTCTATATGAGTACTCCCCCCCTGATTTCTCCTGTTCCATAAACTTTCAATCTGTTCTGGTGATAATTTTTGAGATTGCTTTAATTTCTCCACTTTATTTTGATAGTTTTCGAGACTTTCCTTGAACCTTTCAAACATAAGCGGTTTTACAATATAATCAAATACCCCGCCACGGAGTGCACGCTGAACAACCTCAACTTCAGATGCTGCAGTAATCATAATGACATCTGTATCTGGCACATTATGACGAATGAACGTTACTAAATCTGTTCCTTTCATATCAGGTAAATAAACATCAAGTAATACAAGCTGCGGCTTTACAAGCTCTATCCATTCCTTTGCTTGCTCCCCTGTTATTGCTGTACCCACTACAGTAAACCCTTCTACTTTATCAGTAAAACGGCGATGAATTTCAGCAATGCGAACATCGTCCTCTACAATTAACACCTCAATAGTTTGAGACATGTTATTCCCCTCTTTCCTTTGGTAACGCCACAATAAATAAAGCTCCCCCTAAGTCCCCTTTTTCAATCGTAATGTTACCATGCAATTCATCTACTAATTCTTTCACTTTAGCCAATCCATATCCACGCTTTTCCCCTTCTTTCGTGGAAAAACCTTTATGAAAGATATGTGCAACAATCTTATCATCAATTCCAGGTCCAGAATCTTCTACTTCAATAATAATTTCATCTCCAATATCTGTTACAAATAAGTTTACTATTTTCTTATTCTCTTCTTTTCTCTCTACTGCTTCGAAAGCATTCGTAATTAAATTGCCGAGAATTGATACAACATGGTTACTATCTATATGAGCTGGCAATTGTTTCAAACAACTCTCTCGATCTATTGTTAAATCAATTTTTAATTCTCTAGCACGATTATAAAAACCAACTACAATTCCTCCTAACCACGGATTTTGTAATTTTGTCATAATAAATTGTACAAAATCCTGCTGAATGGCCGTTTCTTTATGAATGAGTTCTATCGCTTCCTCATAAGACTCTAGTTGAATTAATCCTGATAATGTATATAAAAAATTCTTATATTCATGTGTCTGCGCACGAAGTGCTTCTGTATATGTTTTTACTTGTGAGAGTTCTTCAGTTAACTGATCAATCTCTGATTTTAGACGGAAACTAGAAACAACTCCGATTACTTCATTTTCTACTTTGACAGGCAATCGATTTACAATCACTACTTTCCCGTTTAAATCCATTTGTCGATCCAATTGTTCCTCTCCAGTCCGAAGTACTTCTAATATGGAAGAATTGGGCACAATTTGCAAAATAGGCTCCCCAATAACAGACTCCTCTTTCCTTAGAGAGAGGATGTCGCAGGCTGCATGATTTACTAAACTAATACATCCTCGTTTATCAATAACTATAATCCCTTCACGTACAGATTGAATTACAGCGCTATGCTCCTCATACAAAGAAGAAATCTCTTCCGGCTCTAATCCAAACATTAATTTTTTAATACCCCGCGCCAAATAGACAGAACCAACAATACCTACTACAAGTCCACATACAGCTACCCACAAGATTGGAATACTATGTTTTTCTATTACTTCATGTATATCCTCCGCAAGAAACCCCACGGACACAACTCCTATAACCCTATTCGTTTCATCACGAATTGGAACTTTCCCGCGTACAGAAAGCCCTAAAGTTCCAGTCGCCTTTGATACGTAAGACCTTCCCTCTTTTAGCACACCTTCGTTATCTCCACCAACCATTTTTTCACCGATTCTATCTGGTACAGGATGCGCGTAACGAATTCCTTCCTTATTACCGACTACAATAAATTCTGCGCCCGTTTCAGCTCGAATTTGTTCTGCAATTGGCTGAATCACTTCAGATGGATGATTTGTATGAAATGCATTACGAATTTCTGGTATAGAAGCCACTGTCTTAGCTACCTGTAAAGCTCTTTTCCCAATTTGATCTTCCATGCTATCAGATAATATGTAATAAAATAAAATACTCATTTGAACGATAACAAACAAAACAAGAATACCTATAAATAATGCAACTCTTGGCTGCAATTTTAGTTTTTTCAGTTTCAAAGCAAGATCTCCTAACTGATACCACGCTTTATTTTTTAGAATATACAGAAATTTAATTCTGCATGATATGAACCATATTCCCTCTATATTGTACTAAGAGATCTATTTCCTATACAAGCTATGAATCTATAACCAGCCTTATAGCAATGTAATCCCTATGTTACTTGATTCAATTATATCCAACCCCTTTTTTAGATATATTAAAAATAAGAAAACCCTAGAGTTTTTTCTAGAGTTTTCTTATTTTTAACTAATTATTCTCTTTGTTTTCTTCAACTACTTGCACAACCATTTTTTCCTTAGGTGTCTGCTGCACTGCACCTTTTCCAGCGAAGCTCTCCAGCAATTCTTTTAAATCAATGCCAGAAGAAGCTTTTAATGTTTCTTGCATGGTCGCCATTAAATCTGTTGCATAGCCTGCTACTTTACCAGCACCGCTGTTTTTTCCACCGCTGCCTGTATCCACAACTGTAATTTTGTCGATATTACTAAGCGGGCTTGCAATTTCTTTCGCATAACTTGGTAACATTTTCAGTACCATATCCATAATCGCTGCTTGACCGTATAGTTCAAATGCTTCAGCAATTTTTTGTTTTGCTTCTGCTTCGGCAAGACCTTTTAGTTTAATAACGTCTGCTTCAGCTGTACCTTGTGCTTTTTGTACTTCTGCTTTTGCTAAACCTTCAACGCGTACTTCTTCTGCACGCGCTTTTGCTTCCGCTTCAATTTTATACTGATCAGCATCTGCTTTCTTTATTTGTTTCACTTTTTCTGCTTCGGCCGCTTGCTCAACTGCATAACGATCAGCGTCTGCTTTTTTCTTTACTTCTGCATCGTATTGCTTTTCACGGCGAGCAATTTCTTTTTCTTCTAATTCAATTTGTTTTTCACGCTCAATAATTTTTACACGCATTTGTTCTTCTGTTACACCTTGTTGTGCTTTTGCTTGCTGTAATTCATATGAAAGGTCTGCATCAGCACGTGCTTGTTCTTGCTCCCTTTTATATGATTGCACCTTTAATTCTTTATGTTTCTCAGCTTCAGCAATTTGTGCATCGCGTTGATACTCTGCTTCTTTTGCTTCTTTTTCAGCACGCGCCTTTTCAATCCTTGCCTCCTTTTCTCGTTCTGCGTTTGCAATTTGTGCATCACGTTTTACTGTCGCAATTTGCGGTTGGCCAAGTGCATCTAAATATCCGTTTTTATCACTAATTTCTTTAATCGTAAAGGATACAATGCGAAGTCCCATCTTCTTCAAATCAGTCGAAGCAACTTCGTGTACTTTCTGGGCAAACTGTTCTCTGTTACTATACGCATCTTCTACTGTCATCGAAGAAAGAATTGCTCGTAAATGCCCTTCTAACACTTCTTTTGCCTCTACCTTTAGCTCTTCTGTTTCTTTTCCTAAATATTGCTCTGCTGCTGTTGATACTTCTTCAATTGTAGAACCTACTTTAATAATAGAAACACCATTTACTGTTACAGGAACACCTTGCTTCGTATATGTATCGCGTGTTCCTACTTCTAGCTTATAGTTTAGTAAGCTAAGAGGTTCCGCTTGTTGCATAATCGGCACAACAAATGTACCGCCGCCGCGAATAATTTTAATCTTCTTACCATCATCTGTTGTAACAACATTTTTCCCGGTGCCGAGCCCACTTCCTGTTACAATCAAGGCTTCATCCGGTCCAACAGTACGATATTTTGTAATAAAAACTAAAATAAGGATTGCTAATATCGCTAATAAAACACCGCCAATAATTAATGGAACCATAATATATCCCCCTTACAATTTAGGTTTTTTTAAAGAACAGGTTATGTTTTGCACAAGCAAAACACCATCTTGTATTCCTTCTACAATGACATAAGACCCTTGGGAAATATCTTTTTTTCCAACTGTTTTTGCCGGTATCGCATTGCTTCCAAATTGAGAGGACACCAGCACCTCACCAAAACCTTCTTTCGGAATCGTAATCAGCACTTCACCCTTGCAGCCAATAAATTCATCCATGCGCTGCACTGTATTTTGCTCTGCTTTAGAAATTGGTGCTAAAACAAGCATTTTCATTGTAATAACACCAACAAGTGCAAGAAAAAAAGAAATAACAAAAATAGAAACACTACTCCAAGGAAATATATATTCTAATATGTAACCAAACCCACATAGCATAGCAAGAAAACTAAATAACAGTGTAAAAGGCGAAGTAGCTCCGCTTGATATACTAAAAAGAGATTCTAAAATATCCCCAAAAAGCAAATAAAGAATGGCAATAGCTGCAGTTATAATAAGTCCATATAAATAAATTGTTTCAATTGGAAAATGAAATAACATACTGCTTCACCCCTTTCAACATAAGCGAAACTTTAATTAATAAAGGGTTTTTTTATCTCCAATTTACCCTCTTCCCTTTTTGCTGAATTTTGAAATAGTGATATTACTGCTCTTTTCTTAATATGTATTCCATCTCCCTTCCGATTATCTTAATTTTCAGTTATTTAAACTTTTGAAAAAAGAGCCTTATACTACAGACTCACAAAAAAAGAACAGGAGGAAGCTATGGTGACAGCCTCCTCCTGAAAATAAATAACTATATTATACATTTATAGAATACATTTTTTTACATAAAAAGTAAAGAATTATATATATTGGTGTTTTCTTTGTAACTCAATTTTATCCCTATACTATCTATATTTTATTGATGTATTCATTATAAATATATCAATAAATTCTAATGTTTAATTTTTAAAATTAGATATTTTTATAAAAAATACTGCGAATCAACTCGAATTATCAAAACAAAATACTGCTGCTGTAGCAAGTTTAGTATCACCCATGACTATTTTTGAGTCAATAGACTTTATCGCAGGAAAAACAAGACTTCACTCCTTTGAACTTGTACGTTGTGTTTGCACAACAAAAGTATACATTCAAAACTCTGTAAATAAAGAGTTCGAAAAAAGCGAACAAACAACACGGAATTATGGAAAGTTCTATATTTTATTTGAAATTGAATTAAATATTACTTTAAACTTTAAAACATTGTGGAAGCAATGTCTTTTTTTATTATTATTCTCTAATTCAATTTATGATAAAATCTTTTAAGCATCCTATAAATAAGGAGTCTTGTCCTATGGAAAATTTCTCTAAAAGTTTATTAATTGTATTTCTAATTTTAATATGTAGTTGTATTGTTTTCGGCATATAACATAGTTTTTATTATTGAACTACCCCCACCTTGGGGATGAATCGCTAGAAATGATAAACATAGAGCAAAAAATCTGTATTATAAATAGACGCGGATTTTTATGCATTTATGGACAAACAAATAAGCCTTCCTCATGTGAAGAGAATATCTTAATCACATAGGAGGGAAAACATGAAAAAAGAACAACTCATTCTTACTATACTTGGAAGCAGCGGCGGTGCTGCTCGCGCATTTTTATCTTTATTAAATCATGCTGTGAAAGACATTCATAATCCTTTATACTCTCAGCTGCAAAACTGTTCCATTCATTTAATTGACATAAAGCAAAAACCGCAATCCTATTTTAAAGATACGTATCCTGCATTATACGATAGTTTTACATTCCATGTGTTCGACCTAAGCGATAACACATTATTTCGAAATCATCTACAAAAAACGGGGACAACCCTAGTCATTGACGCTTCCTTAGCGGATGCAGTAGAAATGTTAACATGCTGCAATGAATTTGGCGTACATTATATTAATACGGCACTGCAATCACCAAAAATCGATGCGAATGAGCATATAAAACGCTTCAGTTTACTAGAAAGACAAAATTTCTTTGAAGAGCATAAACCTACCTTCACACAAATGACAGGTATTATTTGTTCCGGTATGAATCCCGGCGTCGTTCAATGGATGGCAATTAAATTAATGAAGCAAAATCCTACGGAAATCCCCGTCGCTTGTTTCATCGTCGAACACGATACAACTTTCTATCATGATCCAACTCTTATTAAAGAAAAAACAGTATACTCGACATGGTCTCCAGCAGGTTTTTTAGAAGAAGGCATTTTAAACTATCCTCTTTTTATGAAACATCAAACTCCCATTCTCTTATGTAACACCGCTTATGAACAAGAGTTTAAAGTAACATTAGGAGATAAACAGTTTTTCGGTTGTTTAATGGGGCACGAAGAAGTAATTAATCTCGGAAAATTGTATGATATGGAGGTTGGCTTTCTGTATCGTATCAATGATTATATGACACAATTAATCCATGACAATCAACATAACATTGATGAACTATGGAGCTGGAATCATCACGTATTAAATCCCGAAATGGGACAACTTATCGGTGAAGACTTAATTGGTGTATTACTTGTGTATAAAGACAAAGAAGTATATATGTACAATACAACTGCTACCCAACATGTGTACACACAATACGGAACAAACGCAACCTATTTTCAAGTAGCTTGCGGCGTTTACGGGGCACTCGCTAGCCTCTTACTCGATGATTTACCACTTGGTTGTCATTTTGTAGATGAACTTCTGTTAAATACAGATTCAAAGTACGGTCAGTATCTTTCTTATTATATGAAAGATTTTGTAATAGGAGAAAATCATACAACCGATGGTTTATTATTTGATCGCATGAAAAAGATTGAGTAGTTTTTTCTACTCAATCTTTTTGGTTTCACTTAAAAACAAAAACCCCTGCACTTAGGGGTTTAAGCCATCTTCTCTTTCGATTCTTCACGGAAAAAGCTCTTCATCGCATGAAACACGTCAGCTTTTTGTTTTAAAATATAATAGCGAAACTTCTCATCTTTCACATTTTTATATGCTGACATGAGTGTACTGTGGCGATTATACTGGTTCACTTCTCCGTATCCAAACATGTTAGATACTTTCATTAACTCTTGCACAAGTTTCACACAGCGCGCATTATCAGATGTTAAATTATCTCCATCTGAGAAGTGGAACGGGTATATGTTATAGCGTTCCGGAGAATATTTTGTTTCAATCAATTCTA
This sequence comes from Bacillus sp. S2(2024), assembly GCF_050474045.1. Classification (NCBI taxonomy): domain Bacteria; kingdom Bacillati; phylum Bacillota; class Bacilli; order Caryophanales; family Bacillaceae; genus Bacillus; species Bacillus sp. S2(2024). The sequence goes on along the minus strand of NZ_JBFLUS010000003.1, from coordinate 143,329 downwards.
ATGCTTTTCTGTATGCTGATGAACAAATTGTTCCGCCGCTTTCACCTTTTGAGAAAAATTCTTCTTCTGTAACAACTTTTGCTTCTGTATGGTGTGCGATAAATTCAATATCTACTGTTTCATATTTCGTGCGTAAAAAACGTGCCATCCAGAAGAAAAAGCTACGAGCCATATATTTTTCCCACAGTCCCATCGAACCGCTCGTATCCATCATCGCTAACACAACAGCTTTTGATTCCGGCTTCAAGACTTCGTTCCACGTACGGAATTTTAAATCTTCTTGTTTAATTGGATGAAAAGCTGGATTGCCATTCATTGCATTTCGTTTATAAGCAGATATCATTGTCCGTTTTTTATCAATGTTTCCCCAAAGTCCCGTTTTACGAATGTCGTTAAATTCAATGTGTTCAATACGATTTTCATCCCGTTCTTTCTGCTTTAAGTTAGGAAGCTCTAATTCCTTAAAAAATGCTTGCTCAAGCTCTAAAATCGATACCTCTGCCTCGTAGTAATCTTCTCCTGCAGAGTCCCCGGCTCCTTTCCCTTTCCCCGGTCCCTTTTGCTTTTGGCCGCTAGATCCATCTCTCGCTACAACATCACCGACTTTACTATCACCTGTTCCTTGACCGACATGTTTATTTTTATCATAGTTATAACGAATTTTATATTCATCTAATGAACGAATTGGTATTTTTACAACATCCCTGCCATTGGACATGATAATACTTTCTTCTGTAACAAGGTCTGGTAAATTATTTTTTATTGCCTCTTGTACTTTTTCTTGATGCCGTTGTTGGTCATCATGTCCTTTCCGATGGAGGGACCAATTTTCCTGTGAAACCGTATAATTATATTGACTTTCTTCTGCCATTCCTTTCCCTCCTTACATAGTTTTTTATACTTTCACTTAAACACAGATTAAAACATTCGCTTCTTCGTTAGAAAACAAACAGTGAAAAAACAAATCCTACTAAAAGAGACTTCCTTCTACATTTTCATAATTAAGAAAGAAACACAATGCATTGTTGCACACTTTACAGCTGCACAACATATTGTATTGTGTTGGCTTTTTTCTGTATGAATGGTTGGTTACTCTATCATATGCTCGTTGTGAAAATAATTGACAAATAAATTCATAAGATTGCATTTTAATTTACTCATAATGGACAGGCACCTCTTATAATTGAAAAAAATATAAAAAAAGCTGCCTCTTCCAAGAGACAGCTTTTCTTTTTCTACAACTATGATTATTATCGATTTAACAAACTACCTACATAACGCAGTAATTCGTTTGCAGATGTTGAATTATAGCCATGTTCATCAATTAATCGTGCTACAACATTATTAATTTTCTTCAGCTGATTTTCATCCGGCGTTTTCGTTGAAGTCGTAATCTTCACAACATCCTTCAAATCGGCAAATAGTTTCTTCTGGATTGCTTCACGAAGACGCTCATGTGAATTATAATCAAATCGTTTCCCTTTGCGAGCATATGCAGAGATACGAATTAAAATCTCTTCACGGAACGCTTTCTTCGCATTTTCAGAAATGCCAATTTGTTCTTCAATAGAGCGCATAAGTTTTTCATCCGCACTCATTTCTTCTCCAGTTAATGGATCGCGTAGTTTCGATTTATTGCAGTATGCTTCTACGTTATCTAAATAATTATCCATAAGTGTCTTCGCAGATTCTTCATATGAATATACAAATGCTTTTTGTACTTCTTTCTTCGCAATTTCATCATACTCTTTACGTGCTAATGAAATGAAATTCATATAGCGCTCACGATCTTCATTGCTAATAGATGGATGTTGATCTAATCCATCCTTTAAAGAACGTAGTACATCTAAAGCATTAATTGATGCTACTTCTTTACGAATAATTGTAGAAGAAATACGATTGATAACATAACGCGGATCAATTCCACTCATACCTTCATCTTGATATTCGCGCTGCAATTCCTCTACATCAATAGCATTGTATCCTTCTACCATTTCACCATCATATAAACGCATTTTCTTAATTAAATCGATGTCTGGCCGCTTCGGATCTTTTAAGCGTGTTAAGATTGTAAACATTGCTGCAACGCGAAATGTATGCGGTGCAATATGAACATTGGCAACATCACTCTCATGAATCATTTTCTCATAAATATGCTCTTCCTCACTTACCCGTAAATTATATGGAATTGGCATTACAATAATCCGTGAATGAAGTGCTTCATTTTTCTTATTAGAAATAAAAGAACGATATTCTGTTTCATTCGTATGTGCAACAATTAATTCATCTGCGGAGATCAATGCAAATCGGCCTGCTTTAAAATTTCCTTCTTGCGTTAACGATAATAAATGCCATAAAAACTTTTCGTCACATTTTAACATCTCTTGAAATTCCATCATCCCACGGTTCGCTTTATTTAATTCTCCGTCAAAACGGTAAGCGCGTGGATCTGATTCTGAACCATATTCAGCAATAGTAGAAAAATCAATACTACCTGTTAAATCAGCAATATCCTGTGACTTTGGATCAGATGGACTAAATGTTCCAATCCCTGTTCTGCGATCTTCCGAGAAGAAAATACGCTCTACAATTACATCTTCAATTCTGCCTCCATACTCTTGTTCTAGACGCATTAAGTTTAATGGTGACAAGTTTCCTTCAATTCGCACGCCATACTCTGCATAAAAATCATCACGTAAATGATGAGGAATAAGATGAAGCGGATCTTCATGCATTGGGCACCCTTTTATTGCAAAAACTGAACCGCGATCTGTATGTGAATATGCCTCCAATCCACGCTTTAACATTGTAACCAACGTAGATTTCCCACCACTAACTGGTCCCATTAATAATAAAATCCGTTTTCTTACATCTAAACGTTTTGCAGATGGATGAAAATACTCTTCTACAAGGCGCTCTAATGCTTCTTCTAATCCAAATAATTGATTACTGAAGAAATTATATTTTCTCAGGCCGTCTACTTCCTCAATTCCAGCATCCTTAATCATATTATAAATACGAGAATGTGCTGTTTGCGCCACCCATGGTCTTTCTTTAAGAATCTCTAAATAGTCAGCAAATGTACCTTCCCACTTTAAGCGTTCTTCTGCTTCCCGGTGCTGTTCGATTTTCTTTAAAATATCCATTATAGCTCCTCCCCCATCTCCTTGTTCAAGCGGATTATTATAAAACTATGCGAGGATGTCCTTAAACATTCATACGAATCAAAATGAAATCACATACAAACTTTATAAATTTTATTACCAAAATTGAAAGAAAATTCGTTATAATACAAGTAATGGGGAATGAATATGAATGGGAGGCTAAATTCTCATGAAACTTTTATTAATTTTGGGTGTTATGCTCACATTTCTCACTGCAATTTTTACATCAGGATATAATGATAAACCAGGAACAAAATAAAAAGTGATGAGCTTGATGCTCATCACTTTTTATCTGTTTTAAAATAGAATCTCTCAATATCGTTTATAGAAAGAGGCTTATTAAAATAATAACCTTGGGCCAAAATCGCATTTTTTTCTTTCAAAAATTGAATTTGTTCCGCCTCCTCTACTCCTTCGGCAATAACATTCAATCCCAGTGTGTGGGCAAGATCAATAATAGCTGTCGTAATATTTGTCCCCTTTTCATCCGCACCTACTTCTTGCATAAAAGATCGATCAATTTTTAAAGTATCAATGGGATATTGTTTTAAGTAGCTAAGCGATGAATATCCTGTTCCAAAATCATCAAGATGAATTTCCAACTGCTTTTCTTTTAAGCGAATAAGCACTTTCTCTGATAATTCTTTATGCATTAAAGCTCCTTCTGTAATTTCAATTGTTAGTAAATGCGACGGAATACGATATGTTGTTAAAGCATTCGTAACGGCCTCTATTAATTTAAAAGAACGAAAATGCTTTGCAGAAATATTTACTGCAATTGGTACAGGAGTAATCCCCTTGTCCAACCATTCACGTATTTGTCTGCACACTTCATGTAATACCCACTCATCAATTTTAAGAATAAATCCCGTTTTTTCTGCAAGTGGAATAAATTCTTCAGGTGACACATTTCCGAGTTCTTTATTGTTCCAGCGAAGCAAAGCTTCCATCCCTACCATCTCTTCTGTCACAATATTAATTTGCGGCTGATAATATACTGTAAACTCATTACGCTCTAGAGCTTGATGCAATTGATTTTCCATCATAAATTGTTTCTCACGCTGCGCATTGAGACCGCAATGGTAGAAGCTATAGTTACCTTTTCCTTGCTCTTTTGCATGTACTAATGCTACGTCCGCACATTTTAATAATATTTTCTCATCTTCTCCGTCTGTAGGCGACATTACAATTCCAATAGAAGCATTTATATATACTTCCTCTTCCTTTATGACAAAACGCTTCTCCATTCCTTTTAATAACATCCGAACAAATTTTTCAACGCACTCTTTATCTGTATGTTCTTTTACAACCACAAATTGATTACCATGCTCTCGAAAGAGATATGCTTCTTTTGGAAGAAGAGATTTTAAACGTCTTGCCACTTTTTTTAATACTTCGTCTCCAGTTTCATAACCGAATATATCATTGATCAAATGAAACTGATCTAAGTCTATAAGAATTAGTGCAAAATTCTTTTTTCTCCTTAACAAATGAGCTAACATTTCTGTACATGAAATACGATTCAATAAGCCTGTCAGTTGATCATAGTAGGCTAGATGTTCTGTTTTCCGTTCATTTAGTATCTGCTTCGTAATATTACGTGCTATAAAATATACACCAGTAATCTGGCCGTTAATAATAATTGGAACAGTTTTAAACGATACATACAATTCGTAGCCATTTTTATGATCAGATTTTTTGGCAGAAACTTGACTAGAATGGCCTTGTAACGCATCTTGAAACATGTTTTGAAATTTATTTATGTCCTCATCTGCAATATATTGGAAAATGGATTGATTTTTCAACTCATCATCTCTGTAACCAAAAATCGTATATGTCGCAGGGTTTGCATACATAATTTTACCTGTTAAATCAAGTGATACAATAGCATCATCATTATATTCTAATAAGGACTTAAACAGCATTTTCTTTTCTTGGATCTCTGCTTTCTCCTGTATCTGCGTTGTAATGTTACGTGTAATACAAATAATATATTGGCATGTACCATCCGCTGAACATATTGGATTTAATGATGACTCATAATGTGAAATTTCTCCTGTATGTAAGGTCACATAATCACGAAACGTACTTGCTTTTTTCTTTTGTAAGACATCCTCATATTGTACTTGTAGTAAATGGGCAACATCTGAAGGTAATAATTCTTGAAATGTCCTACCATAACAACTTTCATCTAAATTCGCATATTGCAGCCCTTTCTCATTCACATATATATATTGAAACCATTTATTTTCTACAACTTTTACAATAAACACTAAATCTTGAATGGCATGAAGCAATCCTTGGTGAATTAAATTCATATCTATACCCTGTAAAAAACTAACTATACTTTTCTTGTTTTTACATAATTCTTTCATCAGCATCGCAACCTGTCTTATTTTGTATTTATATATACTATTTTAACGTAATTTGTCGTTTTTTTAAACAGATGCAAATTTTTATCAAAAATATTAATTTTCTTCCAAAAAAAAGCCGTCATAGGACGGCTTTTAATAAACGATTTCTACATCTAATCCTGGATAATTTTGCTGACGCAATGCCTCATAAATTAAAATTGCTGCAGTATTAGATAAGTTTAAAGAACGGACTTTATCAGTCATTGGGATGCGTAAGCAATGATCAAAATTCTCTTCAATCACATTTGCTGGAAGACCATTTGTTTCTCTTCCAAATACGAAATAGTAATCTTGTTCTACATTGCCATAATCAAATGTCGTGTGGGCTTTCTCACCATACTTTGTTAAGTAGAAAAACTCACCATTTGCATTTTTTTCATAAAATTCCTCAATAGAATCATAATACGTAATTTTTACGTGTTCCCAATAGTCTAATCCAGCACGCTTTAACGCTTTATCGTCAGTAGAAAATCCAAGCGGTCTAATTAAATGTAATTCCGTACCCGTTGCTGCACAAGTACGTGCGATATTACCTGTATTCGCTGGAATTTCTGGTTGATATAAAACAACATGTATTCCCACAATGTTCACCTCAATCTTTTTCTACTACGTATTATACCACTTGGACAAAAAATCTCTAGTCGTTATCGAGAATATGAAAAAACTTATATTTCATTTGCGGTGTATACTTACTTGAGTCTTCATAATTCCAATAACGCCTGCGACTATTGGCAGAATGTGCATTTACAAGGGGCATACCATTCGCATCTTTTGCTACGACAATCGTTGTATGATTCCATCTTCCATCATCTTCAAAATCATATACGATCACATCCCCAAGCATAAGATCTTCTGGTTTCTCCATTTGTTTTGCTCGAAGTCCTACGGAAGTACTTGATAAGTACCAATGAAAGGAATGTGCTACCGCCCAGCTCCAGCTCCATTGGCTGTTTTGCTGCCACCACCCACTGCGAATATTCGGATATCCAGTCATCGGCGTTTCCCCGGCATGAAGACATTGTGAAATAAAATTTGTACAATTATCAGGGAAGTTCTGATAAGCTGGATTACGGTCATCCCACCACCGCTCTGCATATTTTACTGCCTCTAATCGATTATAACTATATGGGATATATTGTCCTTTTCCCTTTATTACTTCTCGTTCTAACGTTCCAATTTTCTCTTCATCCATTGGTGTTCCAATCATTATATCTTGCGTGATACATCCATCTTCTAATCGTAAACGCCTCTCCATTTGTTCTTCCTCTACATAAAATAAATGATGATGACGAATGAGATACTGAAAATGAATTTGATAATCTACCTCATCATAGTTAACGCCTTTTAACTGTCTAATAAAAGATACATTAGCATTGCTCTTTACAATTTCAGCATTTCGCTGCTTAAAGAGCATCCGTTTACGCTGTAGCATATCAACAATATCATCTGAAATTTCTTGTTCATCTATACGTTTATTTGTTATATAATCCAATTGCCTTTGAAGGCATTCTTGAAGATGCTGTTTTACAGTCATAACGCTTCCCTCCCCCTATTACAATATGAGGGAATGGGCAATAATCTGCTATTTTTTCTCAGCTAATAGTTCAAGACCACGATTCATTTCATGAAGTACTTCTTCATCTTTCTCCCGCTCTTTTGCTTTTTCAATAGCCTCTTGAACCCCTTCTCCACCAATTTTACCTAGTGCCCACGCCGCTGTTCCACGAATAACGGGACGAGGATCTTCTTTCATTACGGCAACTAAATCAGGAATAGCCGTCGTATCTTTAAAATGCGCAAGTGCCAAAATCGCATTTCTCTGCAATGGCTTTTTCCCCCGCCACGAACCAGACATAATACCATACTTTTCTTTAAAGTCACGATTGCTAATGGTCAGAAGGGGCTTTAATAGCGGCTTTACAAGTTCAGGATCTGGTTCCATTTCTGGGTGATTATGAAAATCCATCCCTTTATTTTTTGGACAAACAGTTTGACACGTATCGCATCCGTAAATGCGATTTCCAATCTTATCTCGGTATTCTTCCGGAAGAAATCCTTTCGTTTGCGTTAAAAACGCAATACACTTTTGAGCATTTAATTGTCCGCCTTGGACAAGCGCCCCTGTTGGACAAACATCAATGCACTTTGTACAGCTCCCGCATTGATCTTCAATTGGAGTATCTGGTGGAAAAGGAATATTTGTAATCATCTCACCCAAATACACATACGAACCAAATTCCGGCGTAATAATGGAACAGTTCTTTCCGCTCCACCCAATGCCTGCTCGCTCTGAAACGGCTCGATCGCTTAACTCTCCCGTATCTACCATCGATTTTACTTCTATCCCTGGTAAACGTTCAATTAAATATGCTTCCAGCTTCTCTAAACGATCACGCAGAACGAGATGATAATCTTGTCCCCAAGAAGCACGGCAAAAAATACCTCGTCGCTCACCACGTTTGCTTAGCGGTGCATTTTTCAATTTTGAAGGATAAGCCAATGCAATCGCAATAATTGATTTTGCACCTGGTAATAATAATTGCGGATTCGTTCTTTTTTCTATGTCAGACTCTTCAAATCCAGATTGGTATCCTAATTGCTGCTGCTGCATAAGTCGTTGCTTTAACTCTTCAAATGGCGAAGCGCTCGCAAAACCTATTTTATCAATTCCAATTGTTTTACTATAAGCTATCACATCTTGCTTTAATTGTTCAAAGTTCACACTTACTCTGCTACTGAAAATGTGTACAAACATACCTATTCAGAATTTTCCTGCTTCTACAAACCCTGCCTCGTCACTTTGGCTTGTATAGTTCCATATGCGTAAATTTCCGCCTAGTTACTGGTATATATGTTGATTAATTAAATTCATACAACATATTCTGTTTATTGAGGTTCCGCCTCTTTTCAGTAACAGTTTTACCGCCTTTCTTTTTATAGAATCCATATAGAGGTTGCTGTTCACGCTTTAATGTCCTCATTAATTATGTTTCATTTATATTTACAAACGATTCACTGCTTCTTAATATATTCACTGATAAATATTGCACTTTGTTATAACAATACATATTATAGGAAATTCCACATTACTATTTTCACATATATTCCTGCATTCCAAACATAAAAAAACGCAATACCTCGTTTATCTAAGAAACGAAACACTGCGTTGATCACAATTATTATGGGAATTTGGAATGAGATTTGGAGCGGGTGAAGAGAATCGAACTCTCGACCAGAGCTTGGAAGGCTCTTGTTTTACCACTAAACTACACCCGCAAATATGAAGAAAATATTAATTTTTTGTTAACTTATGTTAAGAAGTATAGCATGGAATATTAGGTGTTGCAAGAATTTTATCGAAAAAAGTCGAAAAAGTGATGAATCATTCATCACTTCTTCGCTTCTTTCTCAATTGCATTTTTAATACTATCATAGTCTGGGTTAGCAAGCTTACCATTTACGTATATGGATGGTGCACCTTGTACTTTTAACTTCTGAGCAAGGTCAAGATCCTTCTGTACTTTATCTTTTATTTCCTTACTATTTAAATCCTTTTTAAACTCCGTTACATCAATACTAGGTAGCTTTTGCTTTACGATATTTACTAATAGATCCTCTGTAATCCACTTTTCATCTTCATTCTTTTGATTTTGATATATTTCATCATAAAATGTCCAAAAAGCTTTTGGATCTTGCTTATAAATCGCTTCTCCAGCAGCTGCTCCTAAATCAGAATCTTTCCCAATGAATGGAAAGTTAATAAAATGCAGCTGAACTTTCCCTTTGTTAATATACTCTTCTTTTAAACGTGGTAATACCGTTGCATCCCATGTACGACAAGCTGGACATTTAAAATCTCCAAACTCAACAATATGAATCGGAGCATCCTTCTCTCCTAACGATTGTTGTGTGCCATATAAAAATGTATCTTTTCCATTTTCCGTCTTGTTACTCACGATGCTATATGCAATTGTCCCAATTACAATCAGTGCCGCAATAGAAAAAATAACGCCGAGAATTATAATATTTTTTGATTTCATACACATTCCTCTTTAATGTTTTTATTCTTTGTATGATGCTTATACACATTACTCATGATATCAATTCTCATATAAACAGTCCATTGAAGTCGCTCACAAAATCAGCAAAATTAAACAAATGTGACAATATTGTGTCTCACTTCTCTTAAATTCATTCACTAAAAAAAGAGTAGGTTCATTTTGAACTTACTCTTAACTAACCGCTTTTTCCTGCTGTACTGGTTGACTTTTTGGAATATCATTACGAATAATAAGCTTTTCATTTGTAGCTTGTACATATTCCGCGTGAGTTATATATCCTTCTCGTTCCATAAGCTTTAACACAACATTACGTCTTTCTACAGCTTTATCATAGTGCTGTACAGGCGAATAATAAGTAGGAGCTTTCACAACAGCTGCAAGCATAGCACTTTCACTTAATGTTAATTGATCTACCGTTTTACCAAAATAAAGCTTCGCCGCATTCTCAACGCCCCATGCTCCTTCTCCATAATAAATATTGCTTAAGTACAGTTTTAAAATCTCATTTTTCGTAAATGTTCGCTCAATTTTTTTTGTATAGAAAACTTCATTCCATTTACGAGAAAATGTTCGGTCTTTTGTTAAGAAAACATTTTTAGCAAGCTGCTGAGTTATTGTACTGCCACCTTGTACAACACCGCCCGCTTTTATATTTTCCACTGCCGCTCTAACAATTGCAATATAGTCTAGCCCATTATGATGATAGAAGCGCTTATCTTCCGTTGCAATAAATGCATTCCCTAACTGTTCTGGTACCTCAAAATGAACAGGTACTTTCAATTTACTTATATCTTTTTGTTCAATCATTTTATTTCCAACAAATAATAATGCACAGCTTAGTACTACTAATAATATAAGAGCTTTATACAAAATTTTTGTTTTCGGGATTAAAGTAATATTATGATCAAAAGCAGTACGAGATACTGTTCGCTCTTTCACGACAGACACCCCCTCGTTTCTCTAACATTCATTGTTCTTAATTTAAGAATACCTTGCTTTTAAAAAATATCCAATCGATTTCTCTTACAACTACCTTACAAAGTTGTAAGAGAAATCACTTGAAAGAAAAAAACGCCTCCCACTGCAGTAGGAAACGCTTAATATTATCGAGTATCCACTTATATTTTACACTTATAAATAAACACAAAAAAAACGAGTTATCCTCGTCTAAACAGTACCGATGGTCGGGGTCGAACCGACACTCCTTACGGAACACGATTTTGAGTCGTGCGCGTCTGCCAATTCCGCCACATCGGCATAATATGGAGGCGGCAACCGGATTCGAACCGGTGGTAAAGGTTTTGCAGACCTCTGCCTTACCACTTGGCTATGCCGCCATATTAAATTTGGAGCGGAAGACGGGATTCGAACCCGCGACCCCAACCTTGGCAAGGTTGTATTCTACCACTGAACTACTTCCGCAAAAATGGCTGGGCTAGCTGGATTCGAACCAGCGCATGACGGAGTCAAAGTCCGTTGCCTTACCGCTTGGCTATAGCCCATCGAATAATTAATACATTATATGCTTTATCATCATTTTTATTACTTTAAATATCCAAGCTCGACATTTAGTATATTATCACAATTAATTTGACTTGTAAAGTAATATTAAAAATGGGGCGACTGATGGGAATCGAACCCACGAGTGTCGGAGCCACAATCCGATGCGTTAACCACTTCGCCACAGCCGCCATGCTGTTTTGGCAGGGGCAGTAGGAATCGAACCCACGCCGGAGGTTTTGGAGACCTCTGTTCTACCGTTAAACTATGCCCCTATATAAAATGTAAATGGTGGAGGGGGGCAGATTCGAACTGCCGAACCCGAAGGAGCGGATTTACAGTCCGCCGCGTTTAGCCACTTCGCTACCCCTCCGACTTACATGGTGCCGGCTAGAGGACTTGAACCCCCAACCTACTGATTACAAGTCAGTTGCTCTACCAATTGAGCTAAGCCGGCATTATAATGTATAAAAATTGTTATTTATTTAAAATGGTGGCTCGGGACGGAATCGAACCGCCGACACGAGGATTTTCAGTCCTCTGCTCTACCGACTGAGCTACCGAGCCTTCATAAATGGCGGTCCCGACCGGGGTCGAACCGGCGATCTCCTGCGTGACAGGCAGGCATGTTAACCACTACACCACGGGACCATTTGGTTGCGGGGACAGGATTTGAACCTGCGACCTTCGGGTTATGAGCCCGACGAGCTACCAGACTGCTCCACCCCGCGATAATATTTATAAAATTATATGGTGGAGGATGACGGGATCGAACCGCCGACCCCCTGCTTGTAAGGCAGGTGCTCTCCCAGCTGAGCTAATCCTCCAAAGTGGTGACCCGTACGGGATTCGAACCCGTGTTACCGCCGTGAAAGGGCGGTGTCTTAACCACTTGACCAACGGGCCAAAATGTTATGGCGGAGAGCAAGGGATTCGAACCCTTGATACGCTTATGACGTATACACGATTTCCAATCGTGCTCCTTCGGCCATCTCGGACAGCTCTCCAATTGGCTCCGCAGGTAGGACTCGAACCTACGACCGATCGGTTAACAGCCGATAGCTCTACCACTGAGCTACTGCGGAATAATGTAAGCCTGGCAACGTCCTACTCTCACAGGGACAAAGTCCCAACTACCATCGGCGCTAGAGAGCTTAACTTCCGTGTTCGGTATGGGAACGGGTGTGACCTCTCTGCCATCATTACCAGACTGTATTCAATTGAGACAATCATTATTATACTTGATTCAAAAGGAAAGTCAACAAGTTTTTATATTCTCTCAAAACTAGATAACATCAATGTAGTATACATATTGTATGGTTAAGTCCTCGATCTATTAGTATTCGTCAGCTCCACGTGTCACCACGCTTCCACCTCGAACCTATCAACCTGATCATCTTTCAGGGATCTTACTAGCTTAACGCTATGGGAAATCTCATCTTGAGGGGGGCTTCATGCTTAGATGCTTTCAGCACTTATCCCTTCCGCACATAGCTACCCAGCTATGCCCTTGGCAGAACAACTGGTACACCAGCGGTGCGTCCATCCCGGTCCTCTCGTACTAAGGACAGCTCCTCTCAAATTTCCTACGCCCACGACGGATAGGGACCGAACTGTCTCACGACGTTCTGAACCCAGCTCGCGTACCGCTTTAATGGGCGAACAGCCCAACCCTTGGGACCGACTACAGCCCCAGGATGCGATGAGCCGACATCGAGGTGCCAAACCTCCCCGTCGATGTGGACTCTTGGGGGAGATAAGCCTGTTATCCCCGGGGTAGCTTTTATCCGTTGAGCGATGGCCCTTCCATGCGGAACCACCGGATCACTAAGCCCGACTTTCGTCCCTGCTCGACTTGTAGGTCTCGCAGTCAAGCTCCCTTATGCCTTTGCACTCTACGAATGATTTCCAACCATTCTGAGGGAACCTTTGGGCGCCTCCGTTACTTTTTAGGAGGCGACCGCCCCAGTCAAACTGCCCACCTGACACTGTCTCCCGGGTCGATAAGACCCGTAGGTTAGAATTTCAATACAGCCAGGGCGGTATCCCACCAGCGCCTCCACCGAAGCTAGCGCTCCGGCTTCAAAGGCTCCCGCCTATCCTGTACAAGCTGTACCAAAATTCAATATCAGGCTACAGTAAAGCTCCACGGGGTCTTTCCGTCCTGTCGCGGGTAACCTGCATCTTCAC
>NZ_JBFLUS010000003.1:0-125000 GCF_050474045.1 Bacillus sp. S2(2024) | reverse complement strand
GTTGGGTGCGCCATAGATTCCACAAGATACTCTAAAACAGCATGACGCTGTGGAGTAATGCGTACACCCGTATCTTTCAACATTTCCAGCGCTTCTTTTAATTCCTCTTTGACCACCGTCATGCACCCCGATTCTATACGGATTATTATTTTATAATTCTTATAAAGAGTGTACTCCTTTTCCTTTCACTCGTCAATATTTCTACTATAACTATGTGTTTTATTCTTGATCTTACATTCATTTCACTCTAATAAGCGGTAAAAGTACGGATGATTTAACTAACTATCAATGGACGATCCTACTGATGGCAGTTTCATTTTATTTTTATATGAGGCTGCCTTTTTTTATACATATACATAAAAAAAGTGCGAGAAAAACTCGCACTTGGAAAACTATCACCTGAGGAGGTATGCCCTACACTACTAACATATGAGAAATCCCCAAATGTGTATAGACATATGCCTTGCAATATTTCACTTATTATTTTGTGCTGCACAAGTGGGTAAAACCCCCACCTCAAAATTCAGAAAAAGAAAAGAAACTAGGTGGGGGCTAACTGCCCGTAAAAGCCCGATTGGTTCAACTAACCATCAGTAGGGGATGAAGCCCCCCACTGATGGAAGTTTCACTTTATATAAGACAAAACTTCCTCTACGTGACCTTTTACTTTCACCTTGCGCCACTCTTTAACAAGTTCCCCTTCCTTATTAATAAGAAAAGTAGAACGCTCAATACCCATATATTCTTTTCCAAAGTTCTTTTTTAGCTTCCAAACATCATATAGTTCTGCTACTTCATGTTGCTCATCCACTAAAAGTAAAAATGGTAAATCATGTTTTTCAATAAATTTCAAATGCCTATTTGCTGGATCAGGACTCACGCCAAGAATAACTGTATCTTTCTTTTGAAATACTCCGTAGGCATCACGAAAATCACATGCTTCTGTTGTACACCCTGGTGTCATATCTTTCGGATAAAAATAAAGTACAACATGTTTCCCACGAAAATCAGATAATTTCACTTGCTCTCCGTTACTTGCTTCTAGCGTAAAATCTGGTGCCATTTGTCCTACTGCAACCACGTATAACCACTCCTTGTCTTTTTCTTCCACTATATCAAATATCATATCATTTTTCAGTTTCCATAACTGTTCGTACAACAAATGCAAATGGCATCGTATACCCTATTAGTGCTTCTACAATCGCAATCCAACGGCCAATTCCAATTGGAGTTACATCCCCATATCCAACTGAGAGTAATGTAATCGCACTAAAGTATAAACATACCTCTACAATTGAAAATGAATGACTTGTTATCATCTTTCCATCTTCCTGTAATACCGAAAATCCACTTTCTTCTAGAACAACATAACTTAACGCAAATGCAATTAGTATGGTTGTATAAATGAGAAATAATGAAATAAGATTATACAAAGAGAAAAAACGATTTGATTCTCCCGCCGAACTCCATAACAATTGGATACTTCGCAATACAGCAATCGCGGCAATAAATAAAATAATTCCCCATAACATGTCCTCCACCTCATTTTATTTGTATGAGGACAAAGGCAGTTTTATCCCATCCTCAATGAACAATGAAACCTAGAGAAAGAAGACATAAAACAAATTAACTTTATCCCGCTATTCGCGGGCAGTAATAAAATTCAGCGAAAGCAAAGAAGATAAGTGGGAGATAAACTGCCCGGAAAAGCCCGATTGGTGAGAGCTGATAATCAGTGGGGGATGAAGAAAACCCCCACTGATTAAAGTTTCACTTTATTAATTTCCAGCACCTCGATATCGTTTTACTCCTATATTCCAAACGAAAAAACCAATTGAGAAGCAAATAATCCCAACAACAGGTGTTGCAAATGCGTAAGAATTCCATTCTGTTTTTCCTAGAAAATAAGATGCTGGATACACACCAACAAAAGCAAATGGCAATACAAACGTTAAGATAAAACGAATGACGCGATTATAAATGTTAACCGGATAACGTCCATAGTTTCCGATATTATACATAAGCGGCATAATGGAACTTCTTGCATCTGACCAAAAACCAATGCTTGCAAGTGTTATGAAAATTCCCCCATACACAAGCGCACCGCCTAGTACCATTAATATAAATAAAAAGAAATCATACCAATGAAATGTTAATTGAAGTTGTACTACAGCATATCCCATTACGGCAAAACCTGTTATCGCACCAAGAAGTGACTCCAACTCCATTCGTTCTAATATAATTTGAAACAAACTGTGAATGGGACGTGTTAAAATCCGATCCATTTCACCTTTTACGATATAACGATCATTAAAGTCCCATATATTAAAGAACGCTGAAAAAACTGCAAATGGAACTAAGAAGAAACCATAAATGAAAATAACTTCCTCCTTATTCCATCCTTTCAATTCTTGTGTATGTCCAAATACAACAAGAATAAAGATTAAGTTTACTGCTTGTAACAATAAATCTGATAGTAAACCAACAATAAAATCACCACGGTATTCTAGCTTCGTTTTTATATATTGACTTGCATATTGTAAAAACAACTTAAAATATAACATTTTCTCATCATCCCCCTTGCACAATCAGCCGTTTTCTCGCTGCTTTCCACATCATAACAATTGGAATAATGAGCAGAGCCGCCCATATTATTTGAAATAATAAAGCTTTATAAATTGCCTCACCTTGTATTCCTTCAGAAAAAATCATACTTGGAATGTAACTAATTGCTTGAAACGGCAAAAATGTCATTGCTTTTTGAGCCCATAACGGATAGAAGCTAATTGGAAGTAACAGTCCGGAAAACAAATCGATAACGACACGTTTCGCATACATAATTCCATTATTATTAAATAAAAAGAACGTTAACATCCCTGTCATTAAATTAATTTGTGTATTAATGATAAAACTAAATAATAGCGATAAGAAGAAGTACAACCATGTTTGGAAATTCGTTGTAATTTGCAGTGAGAACAACAATGTAACAATGACCATACCTGGAATAGAAAAGAAAGCAAATCTAAAAATCCCTTCGCCTAGCCCTTGCATCACTTTCATACCTAAATAGTTATATGGACGAATTAACTCAACCGCAACCCGCCCTTCTGTAATCTCCATCGCAATCTCTCTATCGATGTTATTAAAATAAAAAGCACGCGCCATCCATGCAATTGCGATATAGGTTGTCATTTGTGTAACTGATAAACTCTCGATATTTTCTTTCCCACTATAAATCGCTTGCCATAAAAAATAATATGCTCCGATATTAATTGTATAAATGATAATACCGCTATAATAGTTTGATCGATAAGCAAGCATCATTAAAAAACGGACGCGAATCATTTCAATATACTTACCCATGAGTTATGCCCTCTTCATAAATATTACGAATGATTTCCTCCGTGGATACTTCATTAATTTTTAAATCTTTAATTGCAAAAGTTTGTACAACTTTTGATATAAGAGTGGAAATAATAATTTCTTCATTCGGAATCTTGGCGATCCATGTATTTTGTTCTTTTCCTTGCGACCAAACTACATCATTATCAGGCATTAACATCGCAAGCTGCTGATAAGTAACAGGAGTTCCAAATTGAAAATGTATTTCCTTTTCTGCTCCCCACTGCGATCTTAGCTTGTCTAAAGATCCGTCATACATTATTTTTCCTTCATCTAACATAACCACACGATCACAAAGCGCTTCAATATCTGTAATATCATGTGTCGTTAATAAAATTGTTGTTTTATATCGCTCATTCATTTCTTTTAGAAAATCACGGATTTTCAATTTAACAAGAA
This sequence comes from Bacillus sp. S2(2024), assembly GCF_050474045.1. NCBI lineage: Bacteria > Bacillati > Bacillota > Bacilli > Caryophanales > Bacillaceae > Bacillus > Bacillus sp. S2(2024). The sequence goes on along the minus strand of NZ_JBFLUS010000003.1, from coordinate 121,199 downwards.
CATCCAGTCCAATTGTTGGTTCATCCAAAAACAATAACGGCGGATTATGAATTAATGCTGCCGCTAATTCGCAGCGCATCCGCTGTCCAAGAGATAGCTTCCGAACTGGCTTGTCCAAGAGCGGACCAATATCTAACGTTTCAATCACATGCTCCATATGTTCTTTATATTGCTGATCAGAAACACCATATACTTTTTTTAACAAACGGAAGGACTCCTGCACAGCAATATCCCACCAAAGCTGCGAACGCTGCCCAAACACAACACCAATCGTTTTCACAAATTCTTCCCTTTGTTTGTGAGGATTCATGCCATTCACAGTGATCTGTCCAGCAGTCGGTGTTAAAATACCTGTTAGCATCTTAATAGTAGTGGATTTACCAGCACCATTTTCACCAATATATCCAACCATCTCCCCTTGCTTTACAGTAAACGAAATATCATTTACTGCTGGTACAATCTTATAATTACGATTTAATAAATCTCGAAACGCTCCCTTTAACCCCGAGCGGCTTGAGTACGATGTGAATTCTTTCCGTAAATCTTTTACTTCAATAACCGTCTCCATACTCATTCTCCTTTCTGTTTCTCTCTCTAACAGGCAGCACCTTTCATTTTCCTATAATATAAAGACAGCGAGCTTTTGCAGGATTCCTCCTATGAACTCGCTTCATTTAACTAACAATGAAGTAGATAATGCCGACGAAAGTTTCAGTTTAGCACAACGAATAGTTTACCCAACAGTAACAACTATCACAAACAATACGTCTTTTCCAAAAACGTGTTAAAATAATACATAGATTTTTGTAAGGAGATGAATTTTCATGAAATTCACAAAATCGGAAGAACTACATAAAGAAGCCTTAGAACATATCGTTGGTGGTGTAAATAGCCCTTCTCGCTCTTATAAAGCAGTTGGCGGTGGATCACCTGTTGCAATGGAGCGCGGTAAAGGCGCTTACTTTTGGGATGTAGACGGCAACAAATATATCGATTATTTAGCAGCGTACGGACCAATCATTACAGGTCATGCTCATCCACACGTAACAGAAGCAATTAAAGTAGCTGCTGAAAATGGTGTGTTATACGGAACACCAACAGCTTTAGAAGTAAAATTTGCAAAAATGTTAAAAGAAGCTATGCCTGCGATGGATAAAGTACGTTTTGTAAACTCAGGAACAGAAGCTGTTATGACAACAATTCGAGTTGCTCGTGCTTATACAGGACGCACGAAAATTATGAAATTTGCTGGTTGCTACCATGGACATTCTGATTTAGTACTTGTAGCAGCTGGCTCTGGCCCTTCTACACTTGGTACTCCTGATTCTGCTGGTGTACCACAAAGCATCGCTCAAGAAGTAATCACAGTTCCTTTTAATAATGTAGAAACATTAAAAGAAGCATTAGATAAATGGGGACATGAAGTAGCAGCGATTCTTGTGGAACCAATCGTTGGGAACTTCGGAATTGTGGAACCAAAACCTGGATTCCTTGAAAAAGTAAATGAACTTGTTCATGCAGCAGGTGCATTAGTCATTTATGATGAGGTTATCACAGCTTTCCGCTTTATGTATGGTGGTGCTCAAGACTTACTCGGTGTAACACCAGACTTAACTGCTCTTGGCAAAATAATCGGCGGCGGTCTTCCAATTGGTGCTTACGGTGGTAAAAAAGAAATTATGGAACAAGTTGCACCGCTTGGCCCTGCTTACCAAGCTGGCACAATGGCTGGAAACCCAGCTTCTATGGCTTCTGGTATCGCATGCTTAGAAGTACTAAAGCAAGAAGGGGTATACGAAAAACTAGATGAACTTGGGGCAATGCTTGAAAAAGGTATTTTGGAACAAGCAGCTGCACACAACATTGATATTACAGTGAACCGCCTAAAAGGCGCTTTAACAGTATACTTTACAAAAAATAAAATCGAAGACTACGATGCTGCACAAAATACAGACGGTGAAATTTTCGGTAGATTTTTCAAACTGATGCTTCATGAAGGAATTAACTTAGCACCATCTAAATATGAAGCATGGTTCTTAACAACAGAGCATACAAAAGAAGACATTGAATACACGATTGAAGCTGTTGGCAGAGCATTTGCTGCATTAAAATAATTTCCATCAGCAAGGGGTTCTTCCCCCCCACTGATCGTTAAAACATATCGCCTAATTAAGCGGAATAAAATAAAAAACAGAGGATCTCCTCTGTTTTTTTATTTTTACTATTTCATAAATCACGAATTAATAGTATAATTATTCAAAATTATCTATTTTTTATCCCTAAATAACAATTCATTATTTTAAATATTAGGTGTCGTACACCTTTAATATTTTGATTATTCTAATTCCATACCAAGGGGGGGATTGACGGATGCTCAATAAAACAAATAGATGGACACCGTCTTTATTTCAAAATTATGCAAATGCAGAACATGACGCGTGTGGAATCGTTTCCGTAATGGAGAAACAAAACATTCCAACGAAAGAAAATATTAATCTTTGTATAGAATCGCTAGTGAAGATGAATCATCGTGCTGGATTTATTAATAATGAAGGTGACGGGATCGGAATTCATATTGATCTTCCAAAAACACTTTGGAAAGAAAAATTAACTCAAAATGGTTATAATCCAGCATTAGTGGACCATCCCCACTTTATCGTTGGACATTTTTTTCTACACCAAAAAGGAGATACAAACTCCTTACAAAATGATATCCGTTCCTTGCTGCAGAAAGAAAATCTAACTATTGTATTTGAAACTAGCACCGTAACAAACTCTGATGCACTCGGACCTCTCGGCAAACAAGAAGAACCGCTATTTTGGCAAGTTGCTGTTATTCCAGAAAATCAATATAAAAAGATTGATCAATTATTATTCTCTCTAACGATAGAAATTGAAAAAAACGAAGCAATTCATGTCGCGTCATTCAGTCAGGATTATGTTGTTTATAAAGTACTCGGGGCTGGCGATACACTTGTGTCATACTATGCTGACCTGCGAAATCCACTTATCGCATCTACAATGACACTTGGACATAACCGTTATTCTACTAACACATTATCTAATTTTTTTCGCGTTCAGCCATTTAGTATACTTGGGCATAATGGAGAAATTAATACAATTGCTAAGCTGCGTGACCAAGCTGAAATGATTGATGTACCACTTACAATCGGAGGCAGCGACTCTCAAGATTTAAACCGCACCCTAGAAACACTTCTCACTCATTACAACTACAGTTTATTCGAAGCGATGGATATATTATTTCCACCAATTATTAATGAAATTAAGTTATACAAGCCGCATATGCAAGACTTATATACGTATATACGTGAAGCCTGGGGACATTTTGCTCAAGGACCGGCTGGAATTATTTCAAGGCATAAAGATGAAGCTGTTTTTAGTGTAGACTCTCTCGGTTTACGACCAGTTTGGAAAACGGAAACAGAAAATTCTTACATCTTCTCTTCTGAACCCGGTGTTATTTCTCCATCAGAATATGTGGCGGAACCAAAATCACTTGCTCCTGGAGAAAAAATAGGGTTAAAGCGGAATTCACAAGGCGAGCTTATTTTATACGAATACGATGTATATCAAGAGGAAGTATATGCACGTATGAAACAGCGAATTGACTTTATCGACTATCGCCATCATCTACATGTTCCACCAACAGAAGAGCTGGATAATCTTGCTTCAATTACTGAAGTCAAAACAGAACAATACGCAGCCTTTGGCTGGGACCGCGAGCATATTCAACTTCTTGAACAAATGGCTGAAAAAGGTGCTGAGCCGATCCGTTCTCTCGGACATGATGCTCCTCTTGCAGGACTCGACATAGGAAGAAGAAATATTGCTGACTTTATAAAAGAAAGCGTTGCTGTGGTAACAAATCCTGCTATTGATCGCGATCGCGAAATAGAGCACTTCTCTACACGTACAATTGTAGGAACACGTCCAAATCTGTATGCCACAGAAGAACAACCATTTGTTGTAGAGCTTCCAAGCCCTATTGTCTTAGAAGGAGAATCCGGACAGCAAGCAACAAAGCATTTAGAAACAGTAACATACGAACAACTCATCCGTATGTTTGCTCTGCATAGCACTGTCTATAAATTATCTGGAACATTTACAGCGGATGAAACTTTATATACTGCACTGAATCGACTAGGATCAGAAGCTGTAACAGCAGTAAAAAAAGGAGCCTCTCTTCTCATACTCGACGATGCAAAGGCTCATCAAAATAATCAATTATGGATTGATCCACACTTAATCACGGCAAAAATTCATCAAGAACTTACAAAACACAAACTCCGCCGTGAGTGTGCAATTGTCGTACGCTCTGGAGCGCTTCGTTCTTTACATGATATTGTAACGTTATATGGTTTAGGAGCAGACGTTATAAATCCATACCTTACATTTGCAACAGTAAATGACAGAACAGAAAAGCCTATTCTAAATTTATATACTGCATTCAATAAAGGGCTTGAAAAGGTCATTTCAACACTTGGAATTCATGAATTACGCGGCTACGGCCGACTCTTCTCTTCCATTGGTTTACATGAAGAAATCGCATGTATACTGGATATTACAAACTTCCTTGGATCTGATACGTTAGATTTTTCACTAGAAGCACTAGCTGAGGATGCAAAAGCACGAGCAATAGATTATGCGAATGAAAAAGCAAAAATAAGAAAAACATTTCATCTATTCCCGCGTATTTGGAAAGCAATCGGGGACATCGCAAAAGGAAATGCCTACGATGATTATCGTGAAAAACTAGAGGAATTAGAAGAAAAAAATCCAACAACAATTCGGCATCTTATAAAAATAAAGGAAACAAATCATAAAGTTCCAATTGAGCGAGTTTCAATTGGAGTTAAAAATCATAGCTTGCCATTTATTATTAGCTCGATGTCATTCGGCTCACAAAATGAAATTGCCTTCCGCGCTTACGCCGAGGCTGCCGACCGCTTAAATATGATTAGTTTAAACGGTGAAGGCGGCGAAATTAAGGATATGATTGGCAAATATCCGCATACACGCGGACAACAGGTTGCATCAGGACGATTTGGCGTCAATGCTGAACTGCTTAATTCCTCTAACTTAATTGAAATTAAAATTGGGCAAGGAGCAAAACCGGGAGAAGGCGGACATTTACCAGGTTCAAAAGTGACAGCAAAAATTGCAGAAGCACGAAATGCAACAATTGGTTCCGACTTAATCTCTCCTTCTAATAACCATGACATTTATTCAATTGAAGATCTAGCCCAAATGATTACAGAAATTAAAACGGCTAATCAACATGCAAAAGTAGCGGTTAAAGTTCCTGTTGTCCCTAACATTGGAACCATTGCAGTCGGCATCGCCAAAGCTGGTGCTGATTTTATCAACATTAGCGGTTTCGACGGCGGAACAGGTGCAGCACGTATTCATGCCTTGCAACACGTTGGTCTTCCTGTTGAAATTGGTGTAAAAGCAGCTCATAATGCTCTATTAGAAGCCGGTATGAGACATCACGTAGAAATTTGGGCTGACGGTGGTATACGCAGTGCTGCAGATGCATTGAAAATAATGCTTCTTGGTGCAAACCGCATTGGCTTTGGTACACTTTCTATGATTGCTATCGGTTGTACAACATGCCGCGGTTGTCATTTAGATACATGTCATGTTGGAATTGCAACGCAAATTGAATCAGAAGCACAAGCGAAAGAACATGGTCTGCGCCGCTTTGTACCGCGAAATTTTGAAAGTGCTGTAGAAGGATTATTAAATTTATTCACAGCTTTTGGAACAGAACTAAAGCGATTAACAGGGCAGCTTGGTCATACAAACTTACAAGAAATTGTTGGACGTTCCGATTTATTAGAACAAGCAAGCGGCAAGCATTTACTTAACTTACATTACCTATTACAAACATTAGAAGATGTAACATACCATGCCTTGCAAACAACATCACAGCAAAAACATGATGAAACCCCTTATGCCATTGAATCAAAAGAACTTGTTAGTGTTGGCGTTGATCAGCGTGTAATGGGCGGCATGGAATCTTGCTACCGCGTGCGTAGTAAATTGTATGAAAATCATATATTAGAGCCAATTACATTAAAGTACACAAATGGTTCCATTCCCGGAAATGGCTTAGGGGCCTATAATAGTGAAAATCTATTCATTCATGTCAATGGCGGCGCGCAAGATGGCATCGGAAAAACAGCTTTTGGAGGCGGTATTTACATTACAAAAACAAAAGGAAAAGACGATAAATACTATAACGGTTCTGTTGGAAAAGGATTCGGATACGGTGCGCAAAAAGGAGCATTATACGTACAAGGAAATGCTGACGCCAGAGCTGGGATTCGTCTATCAGGGGCTGATATGATTATTGGCGGAAGAATGACAAAACCACTCCCAAAAGAAGAGTATGGAAATATTGGTGTTCACGCTAATATAAAAGGATTTGCTTTTGAATATATGACAAACGGCCGCGCGCTCGTCCTCGGTGACCCTGGCCCGTGGATTTGTGCCGGAATGACAGGAGGAGTTGTATACTTACGTCATGAGCCTGATCTCGGATTAACAGAACAAGCACTAGAGCGACGAATTGCAAAAGGAGCGAATGTTACTCTTCGTCCACTCAGCAAAATAGGAGAATCTGATGTGAAAGAGTTATTATTAGACTATCTTCGTATATTAAATGAGCATGAACAATATGAAGAAGTTGCTCTTCTTTCACCCTTGTTAGAAGATATGAATTCGCATTTTTACGAAGTAATTCCAGCAAAAGAACAAGCTGATCCGTCTGTTTCAACAGAGTAAAATAAAGTGAAACTTCCATCAGCGAGAGGTTTCTTCCTCCCACTGATGGTTAGTTGAATCAATCAAGCACAGACCAGTTCCCCACTTCAAGATTCTTAGGGTTCCTCACAATCTTGAGGCGGGGCTTATTGCCTGCAAATAGCGGAATAAAATTTTCATTATTTGAGAATAACAGTTTTCTAATTGACGACTTATGATTCTCGTAGTACTCTATAACAAATAAAAAAACCTGCTGAATTTCAGCAGGTTTTTTTATTAAAATATTACTTGCTAACATAAGTTAATGAATGTATAGTATCATGTTGTACATTCATTATGACAAGAAAGAAAGGATATAAAAAAGAGTATGAAACTTGGTGCTCGCGTTTTAAAAACGGGTATTGCCATTACATTAGCTTTATTTGCATGTTTATTGTTTAAATTACCAAGCCCTGTATTCGCTGGGATCTCAGCAATTTTTGCTGTACAACCCTCTGTATACCGATCGTATTTAACAGCTCTAGAACAAATTCAAGCAAATGTAATTGGAGCAATTTTTGCCATTGTCTTTGTGTTTGCTTTTGGAAACAACCCTTTTATTATTGGATTAACATGTATATTAGTTATTGCACTTGCTTTACAATTACATTTAGAAAATACAATTTCTATCGCCCTCGTAACTGTTATTGCCATTATGGAATATCAAGGTGCAAATTTCTTTGATTTTGCCCTATTACGCTTTGCAACAATTATGGTTGGGATTATCGCGGCATCTCTCGTAAATCTAATATTTATGCCGCCAAAATACGAAACAAAACTTTATCACAAAATCGTCGATAGTACAGAAGAAATTGTAAAATGGATTCGTATGAGCAGCAGGCAAGCATCTGATTTCACAACATTGAAAACAGATATTGACCATATGAAAGAAAAAATGATTCGTCTAAATCATTACTACTTACTGTATAAGGAAGAAAGAAGCTACACGAAAAAAGTACAAGTTGCTAAAATTCGTAAGCTAGTTTTATTTAGACAAATGTTAACGACAACTAATCGTGCTTTGAGCACATTAAAAGCATTACATCGAACAGAAAACGAATTACGTTATATGCCAGAATCGTTTCAAGAATCGATTCAAAATGAACTTGATTCATTAACACATTATCATGAACAAGTATTGCTGAAATTTATCGGGAAATCCAAAAAACAACAATCTGTTGAATTTCTTGACGAGATTTCTATTGGTAAACAACAACTAATCGATATGTTTATGAACTATCAAAATAAAGAAGATGAAGAAAGCTATAAAATATGGCTTCACCTATTCCCTCTCGTTTCAGCTATTATTAATTATAGCGAGGAAGTAGAACATTTAGATTTACTTGTAGACAGTTTCTATACGTATCATAATCCAGAAAATGAACTACAAATTCAAGATAAACAAGAAGATGAATAATAAAAAACGACCCTTTCACATTACGAAGGGGTCGTTTCTTTTATATGTTGAATCTGATATAAATTATAATAATGACCACGCTTTTGCATTAATTGCTGATGAGAACCCTTTTCTTTTATCTCACCGTCTTCTAAATAAATGATTGTATCTACATGTGTAATTGTTGATAATCTATGTGCAATAATAATTGTAGTTCGATCAGCAGCTAGCGTTTGCAGGGCTTCTTGAATATAACGTTCATTTTCTAAATCTAACGCAGATGTAGCTTCATCTAAAATAAGTAATGACGGATTTTTTAAAAATACACGTGCAATCGCGATGCGTTGTCTTTGTCCACCTGACAATTTCACACCTCTTTCTCCGACCACTGTTTCATATCCATCAGGTAAACTCATAATAAAATCATGAATATGTGCAGCTTTAGCTGCTTCTACTACCTCTTCTTCTGTTGCTTCAGGCTTTCCGTATAAAATATTCGCTCCAACTGTATCACTAAATAAAATGTTATCTTGCAACACAAGACCAATATGACTGCGTAAATTACGCACAGCGTAATTCCTAACATCAATCTTATCTACACAAATTGATCCTTTCGAAACATCATAAAAGCGAGGGATTAAACTTGCAAGTGAAGACTTTCCACCCCCACTTAAACCGACAAGTGCTACTTTTTCACCTGGTGAAATAGATAAAGAAATATTTCGAAGTACATCTTGGTCATCTTCATTGTAGCGAAATGAAACATTTTTAAATACGACCTCACCTCGAAGTGAGTTCTTTACAATAGCATCTGGGCAATCTATAATATCATACTCCTCATCTAGCAATTCAAAAACACGGTCCATAGAGGCAAAAGATTGCGTAAGTGTGGTCGAAGAGTTTACAAGACGGCGTAACGGACTATATAAACTATCCATATATCCAACAAAGGCTACCATTGTACCGAGCGTTAACGATCCATGAATGACTTCATAAGCAGCAAAAGCGATGACGATTAAAGGACCAAGATCCGTTAATGTGTTTACAGTAGAGAATGTCCTCGCTGTCCAGCTCGTATGTGTTAGTGCCTTCGTTAAGAATCTATTATTCTTCTCTTGAAATTGCTCTTCTTCATACTCCTCTAACGCAAAGCTACGTGTCACTGGCATACCTTGAATACGCTCATGTAAGTATCCTTGCATCGTTGCCAGTGCTTGCGAACGCTCACGTGTTAATGTTCGAAGACGACTGAAAAAATATTTGACTGCAACTACATAAACAGGCAATACGAGTAAGGAAACAAGTGTTAATTTCACATTCATCGAAAACATAACCGCAATTGCAATAAAAACTGTTGCTGTGTCCAGCCAAACATTCATTAACCCAGTAATAACAAAGTCTTTCGTCTGCTCAACATCATTAATTACACGAGAAATAATTTCACCGGTCTTCGTATTAGAGTAATAACGTAAGCTTAATTTTTGTAAGTGCGCGAAAATATATTTTCTCAAATCATACAACACTTCATTTCCGATACGCTGCGCAAAATATTGACGATAATATTCAATTGGAGGCCGTAGCACCGCAAAAATAAACAATGCAATTCCAATCGCTGTAAATAATTGAGATGTTTTCTGTTCTAGTGAACTTCCTCCTTGAATAATATCGTCAATAATATACTTTAATAACCACGGCATAATAAGCGGAATACCAAATTTAATGAGGCCTATTACAATAGTAATTGTAATGGACAACCGATATGGCTTTACGAATTGCAGATACCGTTTTATTCCTTTCATGCCACTCCCCCGTTCTAACAAGACAAAACCTGCAGGATGTCCTAGCAGGTTTTTCTCTAGTCTCTATACATTAAATATCGTTCATACCACATATCAATAAAATCAGGAGCAAATGGGCCCTTTCGTTGATGAATCCACTGCGTTAAATACTCAACGTTTCGTTTTAATATCGTATCAATTACAGCTGGATAGTTCATAAGCTCACGATGTTTCTCATACTCATCTTCATCTAACAATGTATACGTCATATCAGGATACACCTTAATGTCTAAATCATAGTCAATATATTTTAGCGCTTCATAATCGTAGGCAAATGGCGAACTTAAATTACAATAGTAGTACACACCTTCCTGCCTCAGCATTCCAATAATATTAAACCAATAATTCGAATGAAAATAACAAATAGCCGGCTCACGAGTAATCCACGTTCTTCCATCTGCTTCTGTTACCATCGTTCGATCATTTGCTCCAATAACAAAACTTTGTGTACCTTTTAAAACCGTTGTCTCTTCCCACATTCTATGAATAGAGCCATTATGTTTATAACTATGTATTTGTATTTTTTCTCCTTCTTTGGGAAACCCCATACTTTCTCCCTTCTTTCGTCGTGAACGCTCTTCTAAAGTTGTTACCTGGTATACTTTTCATTTTTACTTTTTTCTCAAAACATATTGAGTCGAATTCACTTTTCTTTTTATTATAACGGTTCTGTCGAAATTTTAAAACAAAAGAGCCGATTTACAAAATCGTCTCTTAGTTCGAAAGCATTTTCTCATTTTCAAAGGAATGAATCACCGCTGCTGTTTGTTGCTCAAATTTCTGCTGTAAAGCTTTTAAAGTTTTTTCTGTTCTTTGAATTTCCTGCCGAATAAAATGAAGTTCTTTCATATCTTGCTTATCCATTTCAAGGTTTTGGTATTTCTCTAGATGAACTTGTAACTTTAACAATTCGTCCATCGTCCTTAATTGTTCTTCAACTAGTTCATCAAACTGTTTCATTTCATACCTCCTTAGAAATACTATTACATAGTTTCGAATAAAGACGGCACTTCTCCTTTGACTATATTTGTTGACTTATTAGAAGTTGTGTCAGCTTTTACAAATAAAATGAAACTTCCATCAATGAGGGGCCTACTGCCTGTTCATGCGGGATAAAGTGAAACTTCCTTCTGGGAGCGTTTTTTCCCAGAAGGTTAGTTGAACCAATAGGGCTTTTACGGACAGTTATCCCCCACCTGTCTTCTTCGATTTTCCCTGAATCTTGAGGTGGGGTCTTACTGTCCGTTAATGCAGGATAAAAAAGAAAAACACTCCTCTTACATAAAAAGGAGTGTTTTTTTGTGATTAAGATTGTGTTTTCTTTGCTGCTGATTTTGCGTTTTGTTGTTTTACTGCTTGTACATTTGTTTCTGTTGCAAACTCTGTACCATAGCTAGCAGCTGCACTTTGAGCGCTAGCAGCACCAGAAGCTTGTGATTTCTTAGCTTCTGCTTGTGCATTTTGTTGTCTTACTTCTTGTGCATTTGTTTCTGTTGCAAATTCTGTGCCATAGCTAGCGCTTTGTTGTTTTGCGCTTTGAACGCTAGCACCAGAAGTTGTTTTTCCAAAACCTTGTTGTTTGTTCATCTTTCTCACCTCCACAACACATAATGTAACCATCCTGCACTGAACATATCCGTAAAAAATCTGAAAGAAATATATTTTTTTACGCATACAGACAAAAATGTTCATTCAAACTAACTGTGATGGAGGTGTGAATATATGTATCTTGGACGTGATATGACAGAATTATCAATGACTCCGAAAGATCATTGGAAAAAACATGAACTCGCTTATTTTCATCATTCTTTGCAGCAAATGATGCCATACTTAAATGTAGAAGGCCAAACTATTTATAAAGAGATTGTAAAAGAAATTGAAGTACGCGGTGGCCTGCAGCGGCAATAAGCTGGCTAGACACACAGGACAAAAATATCCTATGATTAAAAACTCCAGCCGCTACGGCTGGAGTTTTTTTACACACTCTTCAAAAATTGTTCGATGCGATTTAGAAATTGGTAACTGTTCAAATTCCTGAACCGTTATCGCCTTTAAAATATCTGTTTCAACAATTGAATTTGTTACTGTACCATAAAATACAAATATATCCCACGTTCTATGCGTAAATGTATGCTGAACATTCATTGCATAATCATCAATAGAAACAGAAAGAGAAAACTTCTCTTTCATATAATCTGTCAATTGTTGTTTGTGGTTACGAATCCCTTCTTCAATTTCTACGTTAGGAAATTCCCACATGTTAGCAAGCAGCCCTGTGCTCTCTCTTTTATTAACCACATATTTACCATCTTCTGTACGCAATACACCAGCAACGATCGGAACCATCTTCGGTGCTTTCGCTTTACTTTTCACAGGTAATTCCTTTTGTACTCCTTCTGCAAACGCACGGCAGTGCTCTCTAACAGGACATAGAAGACAAGATGGATTTTTAGGAACACAAATAAGTGCACCTAATTCCATCAATCCTTGGTTAAAATAAGATGGATTTTCTTTTGAAATGATTTCACGAACAATATCTTCAAATACTTTACGTGTCTTTGGTTTAGCGATATCATCCCAAATCGATAAAATTCGTGATAATACACGCATCACATTTCCGTCAACAGCCGGCTCTGGAATTCCGTAAGCAATACTTAAAATTGCTCCTTTTGTATACGGTCCTACACCTTTTAATTTTTCAATTTGTTTTACATCGCTTGGGACTTTTCCACCATATTGTTCTTTTACTTCTTTTACTGCAGCGTGTAAATTACGTGCTCTTGAGTAATAGCCCAGTCCTTCCCACGCTTTTAACACTTCTTCATCCTCAGCATTAGCTAACGCTTCGAGTGTTGGGAACTTCCCCATGAAGTTTGCGTAATATGGTTTTACAGCTTCAACTCTTGTTTGCTGAAGCATAATTTCCGAAACCCAAACGCGATACGGATCTTTATTGATACGCCATGGTAAATCACGTTGCTCCGTTTCAAACCAACTGATCAAATCATGTTGATATTTTTCTATGTTAAAGTCATTTAATATCTCAAGTTTCAAACTTGATCCCCCTCATTTTTGCATATACGTACTATTATAAAGAATTTAGGAGAAAATTTAAGTAAGATGATGTAAGAAATAAAAGGTAAATGCCTTGTGATATAAAATAAAAAGAGTTACATTAATAAAAAACGGAGGTGGTTTTCATGGACACAGCCACTCATCTTGTCATGGGCGTTACATTAGGAAGCTTAGCCACACTAGATCCAGCGCTCAGCCAAAGTGACTTAGGACCTCAAGCTGTGATGTTTGCAACAATTGTTGGTTCGAATATCCCTGATATTGATACTGTCTTAAAATTACGAAACAATGCGAAATACATTCGAAATCACCGGGGAATTACTCACTCTATCCCTGCTGTTATGCTTTGGTCATTTCTGATTAGCGGGATTACCTTTGCAATATTTCAAGGAACTCCTTATCTTCATCTTCTTCTATGGTCATTTATTGCTGTTTTCATTCATGTTTTTGTTGATATTTTTAATGCATACGGTACACAAGCGCTGCGGCCCTTTACTAAGAGATGGGTGGCATTAGGCGTCATTAATACATTTGATGCAGTGATTTTCTTCATTCATACATTAGCGATTGCATGTATGCTTGTCGGCGCAAATAAAGGTTATACGGCTGCTGCTGCTTATATATTAATGACCGTTTATTATATTGGCCGAATTATGATGCGCCAAAACGTAAAAAGTGTCGTAAATAAACGGTTCCGTGATGTTGAACAAGTCATTATTTCACCATCATACCGCTTTTATCATTATCGCCTAGCTATTGTGACAAAAGATCATTACTTTGTTGCTCATTGGCATCGCGGTCATATTATGGTTCATGATAAATTCGAGCGCATTCCCTTACCTAATAACGATGTCATTCGTGCCGCTCAAAAAGATGAAAATATTTCAGCGTTCTTATCATTTTCTCCTGTCTATCGTTGGGATATTTTTGAATACAACGATCATTATGAAGTTCGATTTATTGATCTGCGCTATCGAAGCAAAGGTTATTATCCATTTGTTGCAATCGTTCAGCTTAATAAAGAGCTCGATATTATGAGTTCGTACACAGGATGGATTTTCAGTGAAGAAAAACTAAGAAAAAAATTAGAATTAATTCCCCATTAAAAAAACGACCGCAATTGGTCGTTTTTTTTAATGTTTTAAATGATTATCTTGATTAATTAAATGACTATACTTTAGATTATTCGTTTGAATTTCATGCAAACGAGCCCCTTGGTTGTTAATCCACGCTCGTACAACCTTCTCTGTCATTTCAATCCCTTGATACGTTCCTGTCTTTGCATATGTTGCACCAAAGTCCTCCCATAACAACTCAACCCAAGTACGCGCCTGAGAATAAGAAAGGGAAGCATTTTTTTCAAGAAGTTCTTTCGTTAATTTTTCAAAAATATCGTTCATTTTATGTCTCCTTAAGTCAATTCATTCATTTTTTTACATATAATTCACAGCTATGCAAAATACAACATGACCGCTTCTATGCACGGCCAGGTGCTCTCGTCCCTCCTAAAAAGAAAAGGGTTTTTAAATCGTTTTTATTTGAATTTATATAGCATATTTTCTCTCACATTGCACATTCTATAAGTGATACTTTTTGTATCAATTTGTAGCGAGGGGGAGTTCCTCTTGGGCAAACAATCTGAAATTTGGTCTGAAGCTAGAAATAACAATAAGTTAGACGGTTCTCCAAAAGCAAAAGCTCGTTTTGCTTCAAAACGACCTAACGGCACTATTAATACGCATCCGCAAGAGCGAATGCATGCCGCTAATCAAGACGAAGCATAATAAATGTCTATCGATAACTTCTTACACGAGGTGATAAGATGAGTTACCGCGATCATTTAGACCATCGTTCCGAATTATTTAACCCTACATGGGCCCGTCCAAAGCATGCAAAGGCACAAGTGAATGGACAAACGCAACAAACTCAATCTCTTATTATTTTGGCAAATGAGATGAGAAAACGCCAATTTTAACTGTCCATCTCCTTTAACAACTACGAAAAGTGAAAACCAGAGCAGCCAAGGCTCTCTGGTTTTTATTTCTTTTGTAATAGCGAAATAGGAATACCAATTTCCTCTGTTTCATTCTGTTTGTGACCCCAAGCAAATACTCCATTAAAATACGTAATGGTAAAAGATACTCCTGGCTCTTCCATAAGTTCATATGTTTCACCAATCTTAAATGCATCGATATCTGTCATATAAGCACGAGCCATTGCTATTTTTCTCATTAATACATCAAATTCATTTACAATACCAAGTTGCTCTGCCTTTACTGCCTGTTCTTTTAAAATGCCAATTTCTTCTCTTAACTCATGTGGTGTCATCTCGCTATAGCGCTTTGGCATATTTCTCATATTTTCCCTCATCCCTCTTCACGTTTCATTTGAATAAGCACTTCTATTTCATCAATTGAAAAACCCTTTCGATATAGCGCTTGCTTCATCTTATTTTCATACGTCCAGCTATCATATTTCTTGTATTTTTCATGATATTTATTACCATGATATATAAGGGCTTCTTCTTGCTTTTTATCATCCTTTTCATCCTGTAGTTCTTCTAAACAAATTTGAATGATATCACGCCCATACCCTTTGCGTACTAGCGTCTCTTCTAATTTTTGTTTCATTTGCAGAAAAGAATGTTTTTGATAAGACTTTTTCTTTTTTTCTATAAGTCCAAGACCATTTTCAATTTGTTTTTCTTGTGGATACTCCTGTAAACTATGAGTAATAATTATATCCGAAATACCCTTACTTAGCAGTTCACGTCTAATAACAATCGGTCCTTTTTGGCTCACATTGCTATGAGTACGTACATATGCAATTGCATACTCCTTATCATTAATATAACGATCATGCAATAGTTTTGAAATAACTTCAGAGATGATGGCTTGTCCAATTTCTTTTTTCCGTAATTGGTCTTCTACCTCTTGTTTCGTTCTCATTTGATGCGATAAATAAGTAATGGCGTATAAATATGCTTTTTGTACTTCTTCATCATATAAAATATTTGCTAATTCAACATCATCAAATTCTAAACCTTTTTGAAGTCCGTATTTAATTAAGGTCACTTGATCTACACTGAAACCATATTCTTCTCCATGACCTTTATCAACATAAATATTAAACCTTTCTTTTGTTCGCTTTTGTACTTCTATTTTTGTAATGACAGCCATAAAATTCACCTCAACATCATTTTAACATATATGCAACAAATTTAAATTTCTTGAATATACATAATAAGGAGGGATTTCTCTTGGAAATTGCTATTTCTGGAGGAACAGGTTTTATTGGAAAAGCACTCACTTTATATTTAGCAAGCAACGGACATACCGTATACATTTTGACGCGTCAACTGAGAGAAAATCATTCACCTTCAACTATCCAATATATAAAATGGGATGCTGCCGATTCAAAATTCCCCCTTCCTTCCATTGATGTTGTTATTAATCTTGCCGGGGAATCTATTAACAATGGACGTTGGACTAAGAAACAAAAAGAAAGAATCATCAATAGTCGCTTACAAACGACAAAAGGATTAATTGAGCAACTACAAACGTTGCCCCAATCTCCGCACACATTTATAAATGCAAGTGCAATCGGCTATTATGGTACATCAGAGACAGAAATATTTACAGAAGACTGCCCAAAATCAGGTAATGATTTTTTAGCTACTACAGTAAAGCTATGGGAAGAAGAAGCAAGCAAAGCCGCAGCACTTGATATTCGCACTGTCTATACACGCTTTGGTGTTGTTCTTGGAAAAGATGGAGGGGCGCTACCGAAAATGCTACTTCCCTATCAATTGTTTATTGGAGGAACAATTGGATCAGGTAACCAATTGCTTTCTTGGGTTCATCTTGAAGATGTTGTTCGAATGATTGATTTTGCTATTCATACAAAAGAAGTGAACGGTGCATTAAATATTACAGCTCCTCATCCCGTAACAATGAAGGAATTCGGCAGAACCATCGCAAAAGTAATGCATAGACCACATTGGTTACCGGTACCTGCATTTGCACTCAAAAGCCTTCTCGGTGAAATGAGCACCCTTATTTTACAAGGACAAAATGTATTACCTCAAAAAGCAATACAACATGGATATACACATTCTTATGATACTTTAGAACACGCGCTTCAAAATATTGTACCGTACTAATAATTTCTAAACTTCCTCAAGAGAAAAAACTCGTATGCAGAATAAAGAGGTTATTATGAAAATATTATTTAAGCAAGCCACTGTTTACCCTATTACATCTCCTAAATTGCAAGGCGATGTATTAGTAGAAAATAACAAGATTACAGCATTAGAACGATTTATTGAATCTAGCGAAGATATGACCGTTATTGATGCACGTGGTCTTCATCTTCTTCCAGGCTTTATCGATGTGCATACACATCTTGGCCTATATGATGAAGGAACTGGATGGGCTGGAAATGATGCAAATGAAACAGCTGAAATGCTAACTCCTCATATTCGCTCTTTAGATGGCATTCATCCTCTTGATATGGGTTTTCAAGATGCTGTACAAAGCGGTATTACAACCGTACATGTTATGCCTGGAAGTCAAAATGTAATTGGCGGAACAACATGCGTCATAAAAACAGCGGGAAACAGTATTGATCATATGGTCATTCAAGAGCCCGCAGGTCTGAAAATTGCATTTGGAGAAAACCCAAAAGGAATGCATAGTAATGGAAACAAAGAATCCATTACCCGCATGGGAATTATGGGGATGCTGCGCGAAGCTTTTTATGAAGCAAAGCATTATGGAAATGATGCGGACTTTCGAATGGTTCCTATATTACAAGCGCTCCGCCGTGAAATTCCTATACGTGCCCACGCCCACCGCGCAGATGATATTCTATCTGCTCTTCGCTTTGCTAAGGAATTTAATCTTGATTTACGTATTGAACACTGTACAGAAGGTCATCTTGTTGCTGATAAATTAGCAAACCACGATTTAAAAGTATCTGTCGGCCCAACATTAACACGTCGTTCAAAAATTGAATTAAAAAACAAATCTTGGCAAACGTATCATGTTTTATCGAATCATGGAATTGAAGTTTCTATTACGACAGATCACCCCTATACACCAATTCAGTACTTAAATGTTTGCGCAGCTATCGCTGTAAGGGAAGGATTAGATGAGCATAAAGCTCTAGAAGGAATTACAATTATCCCTGCTCGCAACTTACGTTTAGAAAAGAAAATTGGTAGTATCGAGCCTAGAAAAGACGCCGATCTTGTCCTATGGACTCATCATCCTTTTCACTATTTAGCCAAGCCTGTGTTAACGATGATAGACGGAAAAATTATCCATACAAAAAATCATAAAAACTAGTTTATTTTTTTGACTAGATGAAGTATTATACGATTATAAACTGAATGAAACCATGATCAATTTGTGTCGTGTTGAGTAATTTCAAATTGATGAATGGGGAAGGCAAATGGTGCGCCACCAGCATTATAGACTGGTTCTAGTGGGTTCGATTCCCACCCCGAAATTTTTTTAAGTTTTATATAAAAATTTCGAGGGTGGGGTGTTTTTTGTCGTCATGCTGCCCTCTTTTTAGGAGGAGATAGTATGTTAAAAAAACGTGACCTACATGACAGCCACGTTCTATATGATTTGATGATTCACCCTGATGTCTTCCCCTTTGTGCGTCAGAAGGCATCTTCTTATGACGAATTTTTATTTTTAACAAAACAAACAATTGAAGCTGAAGAGCGCGGAGAACTAATTTCACGCACAATTGTTGATGAATGGGGAAACCCTATTGGAACAATAACTTTATTTGATGTGCAAGAAAAGGCAGGTTTTCTTGGCACTTGGCTTGGCAAACCGTACCACGGAAAAGGTTATAATAAACCAGCAAAAGATGCTTTCTTTAGTGAACTTTTCTATGAATTAGATATTGAGACTATTTTTATGCGAATTCGCAAATTAAATACTCGCTCTATTAAAGCTGCCGAAAAATTGCCATACGTGAATCTAGCAAATGAAACAAGAAAATGTGTATATGATCAAATTAACGCGAATGATGAAGTATATAACTTATATGAAATTCCAAAAGATCAATACACACTACACACAATGCGCGAAGCAACATTCCAAGACGCTCATCATTTAAAAGAAGCATAATCTATGTATATCTCCCTCTGTCATTGGTAACGATAGGTAATGACTTTATGACACGAGGTGAACTGTAATGGATAAGAAAAGACGTGAAAAATCAAGAAATACATTATCTAGCACACAAGAAGTTCTCTATCAACGTGAATTTAAAAGGGCAGATCGTGCAGCTGGGTATAAGCCAAAAGGAATTTATTAACATACAGCTACCTCTTATTCATAGGAGGTAGCTTTTTTTGTGGAAAACTTTATCCACAAGATCGATAGAATTGTGTATAAATTCTAATATCTTTTCTATAAAAGGGAACTTTAACCACAGTTACCTTGTTTGTTTTGTGGATATATTTACTAAAAATTGTGGATATTGTGGATAGTTTTGTTAATATTTGAA
The DNA here is from genome assembly GCF_050474045.1 of Bacillus sp. S2(2024). Classification (NCBI taxonomy): domain Bacteria; kingdom Bacillati; phylum Bacillota; class Bacilli; order Caryophanales; family Bacillaceae; genus Bacillus; species Bacillus sp. S2(2024). The sequence continues at coordinate 101,531 of NZ_JBFLUS010000003.1, read as the reverse complement.
GTTTACTGTATATTGTAAGCGGATTCTTTTGTGGATAAAGTGAAACTTCCATCAGTGGAGAGACTTTTTTATCCCCACCCTATCTTCTGTAGAAAAGCGGAAGCGGCTCGCTCAGAATCGCAGGACGCCCGCGCCAAAGGCAGGGAGGCGTCCGAGAGAGCGAAACGACTGAAGATTCTAGCCTCTAGAGCTGGCCAACGCTTCTCTCTCAATCTTGAGGTGGCGGTCTTACTTGCGGGATAAATTATTAAAGACGTTTCATCATCTTGTTATTTCTATAATGGCTGTCCATTTGAGTAAAACAATAAAAAAACCTCCTTCTACTCAGATAGAAAAGAGGTTCTTATATTAAGTAAAAGACTGTACAAGGGCCGGTGGATGTACTGGTGAATGTACTCGCACATGATTTTCTTCTAAAATAGAATCTACAATATGAAACGCTGGTTCCGGACGATAAATGCGTTTCATCGCTTCTTTCATTTGCAATAACTTCATATCATCTTGCAATAATTCTTTCGTTTTCCCAAAAATTTCATTATCTTCACGAATAACAACTGCTGCACCTTGTTTTTCAAAGTAATTCGCATTTTCATTTTCTTGCCCTGGTACTGGTTTATATAAAACGACAGGTACTTGCAAAGCTGCTGCTTCACTTAATGTAATTCCTCCTGGCTTTGTAATCATACAAGAGGTAATACGGAACAGCTCATCAATATTCTCTATATAACCGAATACTTTTAATGCATCTGGATTGCTTTCTTGTAATTGCAGCAAGTCCTCTTGCAATACTTTATTTTTCCCACAAACTACGGCTACCTGCAGATCAGGAACTGACATAAAGGACTGACATAACCCTTTTACACTTCCTAACACTCCATGCGCTCCTGCTACAATAAGCAAAATCTTCTTGTCCCGTGACAAATCATACTTATCATACAATGTTTCTACATTGATGACTGCTTCAAAATTTTTACGAATCGGAATCCCTGTTGCTACAATTTGTTCAGCAGGTACTCCTACCTGTATCATAATGTCCTTCACATGATCTGTTGCAACAAAATAACGATCTACTTCTCGATGAATCCATATTTTATGCAAGCAAAAATCAGTAACTACATTATAAACAGGAATAGAAATACCTGTTTGCTTTTTCAGCTCTGGCACTGCAATGATTGGAAATGTATTAATAACAATATCGGGTTTTTCAGCATGCAATATCGCTTTTAAGCGTTTTCGACCAAAATTGGCATACCATGATGCAATTTTTTTATCGTAAATTTTCTCAACACCATAATAAAATAAGCGGTACAGCTCTTTCCCAATTGTATAACTTTTTAAATATAAATATTTTGTAATGTCTGTTATGACAGGGTGCGATTCACTAAAAAGGTCGCATACGATTACATCCTCAAATCCTCTTTGACGAAATGTTTGTTCTAATGTTTTTGCCACTTGTACATGACCGTTACCGTAATGTGCTGTTAATATTAAAACCTTGGGGTTTTTTATCAAACAAATCCACTCCTAGCTTTTTCGGTCTTTCATATTGTATCTGTCACAATATAAAAAACAATTCCCTTATAATTTTGCATGTTTGAATTCCAACGATTTTTCGTTGGATCTGTACCTGTCGTGGATATGCAAAGCATATGTTATTGACCCCTTAATCCCATCTGCTCATATCTTAACATTATACTTTCCCATAACTGCTTTCGCAATAACTTGACTTTTATCTATACTCCATGATACGCCTTACATTATTTCTTAATTCTTTCTATTGTTTCGTTTTCCCTTTACATTTTTGTAAATTTATCCATATCGTTTCTTTACAAAAATAGACATTGTGTAATCATAGTATACTCCTTTCCTTATGTTTGCTCTACTATTAATCAATGGAAAGCAAAAAGTCTAATCCACAATTGGATTAGACTGCCGCTAAAATATTCTTTGCTTTTTGAATGCTTTCTTCCGTTAGAGGCTCGACTCCTTCAAGAGGATATTTGTGCCCTAACGCCTCCCATTTATAAACACCTAACTTATGATACGGTAAGACTTCTACCTTTTGTACATTATCAAGACTTTGAATAAAGGCTGCCAAATTTTCTAAGTCCTCTGTACCATCAGTAATTCCAGGTACAAGTACATGGCGCACCCAAATTGATTTCTTTTTATCTGATAAATAACGAGCAAATTGTAAAATATGTTCGTTCGGTTTTCCTGTTAATTTACGATGTTTTTTTGAATCAATATGTTTTAAGTCAAGTAATACCAAATCAGTATATTCCATCAAAATGTCTAATTTTCTTTGGAATTCTTCATCTTCAGAATAGCACCCTCCTGAAGAATCAATTGTCGTATGAATGCCGACCTCTTTACATCTCTTAAACAGCTCAATCAAAAAGTCTAATTGCAATAGCGGCTCACCGCCGCTTACTGTAATACCACCGCCAGAAGCTTCAATAAAAGGAAGGTAACATGTAACATCCTGCATCACTTCTTCAACTGTTATTTCTTTCCCTTTACCAATCTCCCACGTATCCGCATTATGACAATATTGACAACGTAGTAAACACCCTTGCGTAAATATGACATAACGAATTCCTGGGCCGTCAACAGTACCACAAGACTCAACAGAATGAATTCTTCCTTTTACCATGTTACTTCCTCCTCTATTAAAACAGCTCCCCTCTGTCTTTATGAAAAACAGAGGGAAACTTTTTACTTACATGCTTTCGTGCATTGTACGGTTAATAACGTCAATTTGTTGTTCACGAGTTAATTTAATGAAGTTAACCGCATAACCAGATACGCGAATTGTTAATTGTGGATATTTTTCAGGATGTTCCATTGCATCCATTAATGTTTCACGGTTAAATACGTTAATATTTAAGTGATGCCCTTCTTTTACTGCATATCCATCAAGCATAGATACTAAGTTGCGAACTTGTACATCATCTTCTTTACCAAGTGCTTTTGGAATAATTGAGAATGTATTAGAAATACCATCTCTTGCATCTTCATATGGTAATTTCGCAACAGATAATAATGATGCTAGCGCTCCTTTTGTATCACGACCGTGCATTGGGTTTGCCCCTGGTGCAAATGGTTCTCCAGTACGACGACCATCTGGAGTATTACCAGTTTTCTTACCGTATACAACGTTAGATGTAATTGTTAAGATTGACATTGTATGAACAGAATTACGGTATGTTTTATGTTTACGAAGCTTGTTCATAAATGTTTTCACAAGACTTACTGCAATTTCATCAACGCGATCATCATTGTTACCGTATTTAGGGAAGTCTCCTTCAATTTCAAAATCAACTGCGATACCATTTTCATCACGGATTGGTTTTACTTTCGCATATTTAATTGCACTTAAAGAGTCAGCTACTACAGATAATCCAGCAATACCTGTTGCCATTGTACGAAGAATCTCTGTATCATGAAGTGCCATTTCAATGCGTTCATAGCTATATTTATCATGCATATAATGGATAACATTTAATGTGTTTAAATATAAACTTGCTAGCCATTCCATTGTCATATCAAATTTACGCATTACTTCCTCGTAATCTAATACTTCAGAAGTGATAGGTGCAAATTCAGGTCCAATTTGTTCTTTTGATTTTTCATCTTTACCGCCATTAATTGCATATAATAGTGTCTTAGCTAAGTTTGCACGAGCTCCGAAGAACTGCATTTGCTTACCAATTCTCATTGCAGACACACAACAAGCAATACCGTAATCATCGCCATACTCTGGGCGCATAATGTCATCATTTTCATATTGAATTGCAGATGTTTTAATAGACATTTTCGCACAATAGTCTTTAAAGTTCTGTGGTAATTGTTTAGACCAAAGAACTGTTAAGTTTGGTTCTGGAGCTGGTCCTAAGTTGTCTAATGTATGCAAGAAACGGAATGAGTTTTTCGTTACTAATGGACGACCATCAAGTGAAATACCACCGATAGATTCTGTTACCCAAGTTGGATCACCAGAGAATAATTCATTATAATCAGGTGTTCTTGCAAATTTCACAAGACGTAATTTCATAATGAAGTGATCCACAATTTCTTGTGCTTCTTCTTCTGTTAATGTACCGTTTTCTAAGTCTCTTTCAATAAAGATATCTAAGAAAGTAGATGTACGGCCAAGGCTCATTGCTGCACCATTTTGTTCTTTAATTGCTGCAAGATAAGCAAAATATAACCATTGGAACGCTTCTTGTGCATTTGTTGCTGGCTTAGAAATATCAAAGCCATGAGAAACTGCCATTTGTTTTAATTCTTGAAGGGCACGAATTTGCTCAGATAATTCTTCGCGTAAACGCATTGTATCTTCGCTCATTACACCGCCAGTTAAATTCAAATCTTCTTTTTTCGCTTCAATTAAACGATCTACACCGTATAATGCTACGCGGCGATAGTCACCGATAATACGACCACGTCCGTATGCATCTGGAAGACCTGTAATAACGCCTGATTTACGAGCTGCTCTCATTTCTGGAGTATAAGCATCGAATACACCTTGGTTATGCGTTTTACGCCAGTCTCTGAAAATACGGCTTAATTCTTTGTCCATTTCATATCCGTAAGATTCACAAGCTTGCTCTGCCATACGAATACCACCGAATGGTTGTAATGAGCGCTTAAATGGCTTGTCAGTTTGGAAACCAACTACTTTTTCAATATCTTTATTTAAATATCCTGGGTCATGTGATGTAATAGAAGAAACAATTTTCGTATCCATGTCAAGGACTCCGCCATTGTCACGTTCTTGTGTTGTTAAATCCATTACTTGATCCCAAAGTTGTTTCGTCGCTTCTGTTGCTCCAGCTAAGAAGGCTTCATCACCTTCGTATACGTTTACATTATTTAAAATGAAGTTGCGGACATCAATCTCTGTTTTCCACTTTTCACCTTTAAAGTTTTCCCATGCATTTTTTACATTTTCTAATACTTCAGTCATCCTAATCTCCTCCATTTTTGATTAGTACAGGACTAAGATTTTTTATATAACAGCTTACGTATTTAGAATACTACTTTTTTGAAAAAGTGAACGTTAAAGTTGTGACATGTTTGTGAAACAGTGAGCAAACTAATATGAACATAGTGAAAACACTAATTAAATCTTGATTTAATTAGCCTCTTTTAATAATTTCATTTTTTTTGATATTCTTAATGAAGGAATCCTTTTCTGCAGTATAAGAGTCGTATTTACTTCAATCTGTAATACTCTCTCTCCCTATTCTGTTATAGTTTTTTTGAAACAGATTAAAAAAGTGTGCCTGTTTTGGCACACCTTTTTTGTATAGATGGCTATATACATTGCAAACCACGGTGAAAATAATATTTCTTCCACGGTAGGGATAAACTTCTCATAAAGTGAAACTTCTATCCCCACCGAATGGAAAGCTCTCGCCAATCGGGCTTTTACAGGCCTTTTCCCTGCCTATCTTCTTCGTTTTCCCTGAAGAGGTCTACTGCCTACGAATAGCGAAAACTTCCAGCAGTAGGGGATTTATTGTCCGTTAATATGTGGTTTAAAAAAGGAGGAATTTTATATGCGAAAAACAAAAATCGTTTGCACAATTGGACCTGCAAGTGATCAATACGAAACATTACTTTCTTTACTAGAGTCTGGAATGAATGTGGCTCGGTTAAATTTTTCTCATGGAACACACGAAGAACATGAAGCACGTATCAATACGATACGAAAAGCCGCAGCGGCAGCTAAAAAAAACATTGCACTCTTACAGGATATTAAAGGGCCTAAAATTCGAATCGATGAATTTGAAGGCGGACAAGCAGAACTGCTTGAAGGTACGCCTGTTACCGTTTCAATGAAAAAGGTACTCGGAACATCTAAACAGTTTTCTGTCACATATGAAGGTCTATACGATGATGTAGAAGTAGGGTCTCATCTATTACTTGATGATGGATTATTAGAGCTAGAAGTAACAGAAAAGACAAATGGTGAGTTACAAACAAAAGTTATACATGGCGGGATTATTAAAGATCATAAAGGTGTGAATGTGCCAAATGTAAAAATCCGCCTGCCTGGTATTACGGAAAAAGATAAACAAGATATTCTTTTCGGAATAGAGCAACGTGTTGATTACATCGCAATCTCCTTTGTACGTAAAGCTGCTGATATTTTAGAAGTACGCGACATATTAGCAAAGCATAATGCCTCACATATTCGCATCATCGCAAAAATTGAAAATCAAGAGGGAATTGATAATATAAAAGAAATTGTAGAAGTTGTGGATGGAATTATGGTTGCCCGCGGTGACATGGGCATTGAAATTCCAGCAGAATATGTACCAATTATTCAAAAAGAATTAATTCATACCTGTAATCTGCTCGGAAAACCAGTCATTACGGCAACGCAAATGCTGGATTCTATGCAAAGAAATCCAAGACCAACAAGAGCAGAAGCTTCAGACGTAGCAAATGCAATCTTTGATGGCACAGATGCGATTATGCTCTCAGGAGAAACAGCTGCCGGTGACTACCCAATAGAAGCCGTACAAATGATGAATAAAATCGCTCTGCAAGTAGAGGAGTCTTCTTTATTCCAAAATCAAAAGCAATTGCTTCATGATAACCATAAACAAATAACAGAAACAATTAGTGCTGCTGCTGTCCAAGCAGCTTATTCCTTACAAGCAAAGGCGATTTTAACACCAACCAAAAGTGGTTATACAGCGCAAATGATTTCAAAATATCGCCCGCACACTCCTATTATCGCAACAACATCTGAACAATCTGTTATGCAGCAACTCGCACTCGTATGGGGCGTACATCCATTTTTCACTGCATCAAAACAAACGACAGATGAAGTAATCGAGCAAGCATTATGTAACGCTAAAGAACAACAACTTGTCTCTACGCAAGATATTATCATTGTAACAGCGGGTATCCCTGTTAACGAACGCGGAACGACAAATCTGATGAAAATTGAAGTTGTAAAATAAAGTAAAAAGGCAGATGTACTACGCATCTGCCTTCCCTTACTCACAACCTTCTATATTACACGTCATACCATTTGAGACTGTTACTTTTTCTTTTTTTAGTTCCTGTTCAATGACAGCTTCTAACGTTGCTTTATTACGTACACCTTGTACCACACTCTCGCCAATAACAAATGTCGGCACAGCTTGTACGCCTTGTTCATAATAAGCGTGGTGAACTGCTTGTTGATGCGCCTCTTTATACGTACCATTCTCTAGCGCTTGGCGAAACTCATCTTGATTTAATCCCACTTCTCCAGCTATTTCTACAAGCACATCCACTTCTCCAATATTACGCTCCTCTTGGAAGAATGCAGTAAACACACGATGTTGATATTCATTTCCTTTTCCATTTTCTTTTGCATATTGATATCCTTCAAATGCAGTATGTGTATATGGATGTGGTGACAAACGAGGTAATTTTATATCAACACCCATTTGCTCTGCCCACGGTGCAATTGTACTTTGAAACATGCCTAACTTGTCTGGTTCATTCCATGGATCAATACGTTCCGCTGGATATGGTCGTAATTCAAACGGCATCCATTCTACTTCTACATCTTTTCCTTGAATTGCTTCTTGTAATGGTTGCTCACCAATAAAACAAAATGGGCAAACATAATCGGAATATACTTTTATTTGTAATGTCATTATTTTTACTCCTTCACCTTCATGTTGTAACAATTATAGTTACAACATGGTATTTCTGTCAACAAAAAATCGTTTCCATTTAAGGAAAGACTTCTAACGATTTTTCAATGTCAATATTGCGGCTACCGCATAATACAAAGCTTTCTCATACTTTGCATATTCCGCAATCGACAAATTAACGAGCGAACCGCCGCTCGCAGAAAAATATTCAATTGCTTCTACTGGAATCGCATCTTCTTTTACTTCAATATAACTGCCATCTTTCCAGCGTCCCTTTTGAATATTGGCATGCAAATCTCCAGTAACTTCTCCAATTTGTTCATCATGCTCAGACCTCAAAAGCCATTCCAGCTTTTTTAAATTCCACGTCTGTTTCAGTTCACAAATCTTATCTCCCGCCAAGTCATGAAACGTATAAGAAAGGTGCATTCCCGCTCTTTGTCTTACAATTAACATCTCTTCTCCTAGTTCGTTATACAAAACAAAGCGCTTTTCATGCAATGATTTCAAGAAAAAAGATACAAAAATTTTCCAAACTTTTTGCACTTCTGTTTCATATTCTTCTCTTAAACCGCCCATTGTATTTCCATCCATTGAAAAGTATGTAATTGACGTGACTAAAGACGTTTCTCTTCTTATGACAAATCGCTGTTGCTCCAGCATCGGTAATGTCTCTTCAATACAAATTGTTGTTCCAATTTTCTTAGCTCTCCCTTTTTCTATAAAACTATAAATCATAAAAAGAAAGGCCGTTATAATCATACTTACAAAGGTCATAGTATTCTTGTTCCACTGAAAATACGGTGTCCGAATATAATCAAGTATAAACGCTATAATAGCAGCAAAAAATATAAAGCTAGAAAGAAGAAATAACCTTTTCCCATTCCGGGCATGATGTTCATGAATCCCCATATCAAACCCCACTTTTTTACATATTTTTATTATTATCTCATTTTTCAAGTATTTATCCAAATGAAAAAAGCTATCTCATAAGATAGCTTTCTAACCCTCTACATGCCGAATCATCGTATAAATATCATTACTTAATACACCAAACGATTTAATGTTATTTTGAATATTAGATAATAAAACCACATACTCACTTCCATTTTTGCTAAAACTATTTAAACAATTCCATCCCGGCATAACGCCATGATTTGAGTAACTACCTGGGTCCACATACCAACCAAAACCATAATCTTTTTTAACTGCTGTAAACATTTGATGATAACTTTCATTTGAAATGAGCTTTCCTGTAAATAAAGCTTGATCAAATAAATATAAATCATATGAGGTCATATATATATCACCACATCCAAACAATTGCGACATGCTTGGTAAAGCTGATGTTGTCATCTTATTATCTACAATTTTATATCCGGTAGAAGGATATTTTTCTTGTTGAAAGTTGTCACCAAATCCTGAGTGATTCATACCAGCTACGTCAAATATATGCTTTTGAATATAATCCTGAAGAGATTCTCCACTCACTTTCTCTACAATATACGCAAGCACAGAGTAGTTAGAATCAGAGTATTTCCAATTCGATCCGGGAGGGAATGCTAATTTTTGATGTCCTATTCTTTTGATGAGTTCATCATGAGTAATGTCCTCTGCTCCCTCTGGGTACTCTGGAATACCTGATGTATGTGTAAGGAGATGTACTAATTTAATCTCCCTGCCTCTTGGGAAATCAGGAATATATTTCGCGACAGTATCTTCTGTGTTTAATTTATGTTGTTCTTTCAATTGCATGATGGAAGTTGCGACAAAAGCTTTTGTAATTGACCCAATATAGTAAGATGTCTCTGAATTATTAGCAACTTTTTTATCTTGATTGGCAAGTCCATATCCTTTATTCAAAAGAACCTTTCCATTCTTTATAACAACAGCTGTACCATTGAAGTTTTTACTCTTTAAGTACTCATCCAACTGCGCATTATTATTTATATCATGCGTAGGTTGCTCAACTGGCAATTCTTTTGGACTTAGATTCGGATTTGGATTTTTCTCTACATCTTCCTTCTTTACTTCTTTCACCGCTTGCAACGTTTCCTTTTCTTTATTGTGAGAAGTAATTTTCGTATATCCCCAATATATAAGGGTAAACAACAGACTGAGAATAATCGTTCGCTTTATATATACAATCGGTCTGTGAGATTTCATAACAATAAAAACCTGCCTTTTTGCATAGTTGCCCATTTTACATCCTACTTTATCACGCAATGAGTAGTTTACCAACGTCATACATAAAAAAATAAAAAAGAGCATTGAAAATGCAAGATAGTCGTTACATTTGTAATGAAATAACACTTCCATCAATGGTATTTTCTTCATCCTCGATTTATAGAAAGCTCTTACCAATCGGGCATCTATCCCTCTATCTTCTGCGTTTTTCTCTGAATCTTGAGGCGGGGGGCTTACTGCCGGCAAATAACGGGATAAAAAATCCCTCATTTTTATCAATGAGGGATTTCTTGTTTATTATTTATACATGTTTTTTCATATCATCAGCAACAGACTCAACGTTTGTACCAACGATAACTTGTACACTTGTATTACTTAATTTCATGACACCTTTTGCACCAGCACGTTTTAATGCTGATTCATTTACTAAGTTTGCATCTTTTACTTGTAAACGAAGGCGAGTTGCACAGTTGTCAATTACTGTTAAGTTTTCTTTTCCGCCTAACGCTGCTACATATGTTTCACCGATAGAACCAGCTTCCCCTGCCTCAACCGTTCCTTCTTCCACTAACTCATCATCATCTTCACGACCAGGTGTTTTTAAATCTAATTTCTTGATTAAGAAGTAGAAGACAAAGAAGTAAATTGCTGCATAAACTAAACCTACAACTGCTAATAGTACTGGTTTTGTTGCAATACCGAAGTTAATAACATAGTCAATTGCACCGGCACTAAATGAGAATCCATCATGAATGCCAAGCGTTGTTGTGATAAATAAAGAAAGGCCTGTTAAGACAGCATGAATACCATATAATACTGGTGATAAGAACATAAATGAGAATTCAATTGGTTCTGTAATACCAGTCAAGAATGAAGTTAATGCAAGACCAATTAACATACCAGTAACTGCTTTACGCTTTTCTGGTTTTGCTGCTGCAATCATCGCAAAACATGCTGCTGGTAAACCAAACATCATAATTGGGAAGAAACCAGTCATAAACATACCTGCAGTTGGATCTCCCGCAAAGAAACGAGCGATATCGCCATTTACAACGTTTCCTGCTGAGTTTGTAAAATCACCAAGCACAAACCAGAAATATGTGTTCATTACATGGTGTAAACCAATCGGAATTAATAAACGGTTTAATAATCCAAAAATTCCTGCACCAAGTGCTCCTAAGTTAACGATACCATGTGCTACTGCATCGATACCGCTTTGAATTGTTGGCCAAATTTCTCCAAACACTAAACCTAATAGTAGCATCACTACAGCTGTAATAATGGGAACAAAACGTTTACCAGCAAAGAATCCTAGCCATTCTGGTAATTTAATTTTATGGAATTTATTATATAGCAATCCCGCAACTACACCTGCAATAATACCGCCTAAAATGGCCATATTAATTTTCGGTGCTAACGTTGCCGCTTTCGCAACCTGACCTAAAGTATCGGCCATTTTAGATGGATCCACAGAACCAACTAAATGTTGCACACTTTGTAATTTATCGTTTAACTCTGCCGCTGAATACCCTTTACTTAAAGTATCAGTCGTATTTTTCAAAACCTCATAACCAATTGCACCCGCAAGAGCTGCGGCACCGCTGCCGTCAACAGACAAACCAACTGCAACACCAATCGCAAAAATAAGTGCTAAATTATCAAAGATTGCTGCACCGGCTTGCGCCATAACAGGAATATTAAATACGTCAGGCTGCCCTAAACGAAGCAAGAGCCCTGCTGCTGGCAATACTGCAATTGGAAGCATTAATGCTTTACCAATACGTTGTAAAAACTGCAACATCTGAATTCCTCCTATTCAAAATTATGAAAACGTTACCATTTATAAAAAAAGTTTTAGAACACGCTTTCTATCACATGAACATAATAACATATAGTTGTATAGATGTGTAGTTATTATTTTTGAATTTTTATGGATTTATTTCCCTTAATCCTAGATGTCAGTGGGATTCATCCTTATTCTAATCACTAAACAGCAATGGATTGAAATTACCGTTTTTACAAATAACGAAGCGCCCTCATGAATAGAAGTTTCATTTTATCATTCCTCATTTTCATGTTATTATTTATTTCCACGCTTGTCGGGAAAGTTAAATTTAGTAACTAATATAATAGGAGTGTTGATTATGCAGTGTATCGAAACTAGCAACTTACAACAGTTATTAGACCAAGTTCAACCTTATACAAAACAAGGGAAGCTTGCAACATATATTCCCGAATTAGGAAATGCAAATCCCGATGATTTAGGTATCGCGATTTACAATAAAGAAAGCCATTACGTTCATGCCGGAAAGTCCCAGGTACTCTTTACGCTTCAAAGTATTTCAAAAGTAATTACACTTGCTCTTGCTCTTTTAGACCGCGGTGAAGAGTATGTATTTTCTAAAGTTGGCATGGAACCTACAGGTGATCCTTTTAATTCTATTATTAAATTAGAAACAACAAGTCCCTCCAAACCATTAAATCCAATGATTAATGCCGGGGCATTAGCTATCACAAGTATGATTACAGGAGAGTGCAATGAAGAAAAGATGGAACGCATCCTTCACTTTGTTCGTGATATTGCAGATAACCCTTCCATTAACTACTCTTCTAAAGTTGCCATCTCTGAATTAGAAACTGCTTATTTAAACCGCTCTCTTTGCTACTATATGAAGCAAAACAACATTATCGATGGTGATATTGAAGAATTAATGGATCTATATACACGCCAATGTGCAATTGAAGTAAACTGTATCGACTTAGCTCGTATCGGACTTATCTTTGCGATGGATGGTTATGATCCATATCGCAACAAACAAATTATTCCAAAACACATTACAAAAATTTGCAAAACCTTTATGGTAACGTGTGGTATGTACAACGAATCTGGAGAATTTGCAATTCGTGTTGGAATTCCAGCAAAGAGCGGTGTAGCTGGTGGTATCTTTGGCTGTGTAAAAGGTGAAATGGGTATTGGTATTTTCGGTCCTGCACTAGATGAAAACGGTAATAGCCTTGCTGGATTAAAAATATTAGAGTTACTTTCTGAACAAGAAGGCTGGAGTATTTTTTAAAAAGCGTCTAAAATGGCGCTTTTTTCTGTATAATCTTGCATATTTTCTATACACCTCCGAATAGTATAGTACAACCCAGTGTTTTATCACATAAAACTTCCAGTCAGAGAATACCTTTCTTTCTAAATCGTTCACTAATCAGTTCTTACTGCCCACGAATAGCGGGATAAAATGGAGGTGCTTATGAAACTTATCCTTCAAACAGAAGATCAGGCAATTCTCGAGAAAACCATTCTTCTTTTTGTATTAAGCATCGTCGAAAGTTTAAAATTAAAAGTTGTTTCCCTTGATGAAGCCTATCGATACATATTTAATTTAGATGTACTGGAATTGTTAATGGACCGAAGCATTGATGATAAAGTACTGGAAGTCATTCACTTCGGCATAGAGTTAGAAGACATTCAAAACCTAATCCCAGAAGATTTAGAACAAAATATTGAAGAGTTAAAATGGCGCTGTATTCAAGTGCTAAGTGATTATGAAATGTATGAGGAAACAGAGCAATTGATTGAAGATATTCGGTAAAGTGAACATTCCAGTAAAATAACACTCCTCCCATTAAAGCGGTAAAAAAAGCACCTCTTTAGGTGCTTTTTAATGTTTTTTTAAACTATTTTTATATGTTTCAATATTTACTGGTAATTCTTCCTCTTCTAACGTATGTTCATTTACATCTTTATGAATGTAAGCACCCTTTGGAGGTTGATGATCGTGTCCTTTTTTCTTATGATCAAAAGATTTACCGCGTCCCATACTAACACCCCTTCCATTGAATAAAGTCTATGTTAGTATAAATAAAAGGTCGTCGACATATGCAATGGTTTGTTGTATTTCCGAGGAAATTGCAGAAGTTTGTTTGATTCCTTGCTTAACGAGCAGTGAGTCTCCGCCTATTGATGGAAGCCCACCTTTCTCTTATAAGAGTTGACCCACTGCAATTATAATAAGCAAAGCACCTGCAATTATAGTTGCCCATTTTCCTAAATACACCGCTAAATACTTTTTAACTACGTAAGAAAAGAACCTAACACTTAAAAAGCTGAAGAAACCAGAAATAATAGCCGTCATCCACAGATTCAAATTTGTTATACCTGCATCAAAACCACCTGCAATATTATTAATGGATAGTGCAATTCCAAGTACAATTGCTTCTGAAAAACCAATTGATTTCGATCCATCGAAATCAGCTGCTTCTGGATTACGTAAAATGCGCATTAACACATTACTTTGCTTCCTTCCCTGTTCTGTCTCCTTACTAAGCAACGACTGACATAGTACCAATACTCCCAATTACATAGAAAACAAATTCGTTATATACATCAACAAACGCTCCTTTATTGCATTTTTTATTGTACCTTATGCAAATATTGAGCAACTGTGCCTGTCTGTTTCATATACTTCTAATAAAATCTCAACATTTCAGTAACAAGAAGGAGCGCCTAAAACTATGTCTACTCAAAATATAAATCATCAACTCGGTACGGTATTAAAAGAATTATTACAAGAGCGTGCTTTATCTATGCGGCAGTTTGGAACGCTAACCAATATCGATCCCTCCACCATTTCACGAATTATTAATGGAAAGCAACAAGCGAAGCAAAAACATCTTCAAAAGTTTGCCGAATGTCTGCAAATTCCTATACAGTACTTATATGATGCAATGTACGTAAAACATCCTCAACAAACAGCTGAATCCCAAACAGAAATGTATACATCAATTGATGCAATTCAAAATACATTACAATCCTCTAACTTATTTGACTACGAATACACAACAACTCGTGTAAAACAAGAACTTGAAAATTACGAACGCTATGCGAAAACAACAGAAGGACAACGCCTCATTAACGAAGGATTTTCAACAAAGTTGCAACAACTTGATAGCACAGGTCCTTTCATCGATCAACTAAAAGATATGTATGATCAATTTTGCAAAGAATCTATTACACCGCAAGAACGAGCAATTATCGGAAGCGCCTTGCTATATTTTGTTTTATCAACCGATATTATTCCAGATTACGTATTTCCGATTGGATACTTAGATGATGCAATTGCAGTAGAATTAACGAAGGAAAAGTTAACTGAGATTAAAAATAAATCGGAGAAAGAACAGTAAAACCTATTATTCCACACTATAAAGAAAAGAGATGCATGTCTCTAGCTAACATGCATCTCTTTTCCCTTGTCTTTACCTCATCAACCTAAATTTTTATCCTGCTATTGGTGAGCAGTAATACTCTCACCTTAAAATTACGCCAAAAACAAAAATTTAGGCGGAGGATAAAGTGAAACTTTCATCAATGTTTTTTCATTCCCCGCTGATGAAAGTTTCACTTTATTATAAACTTTGCGCTTCTCTCGTATTTGCTTCTTCAACCTGTTTCATTTTGTTGTTCTTATTTTTAGAAAAACGGTAAAACAGTAAGCAAACAATCGTAAACGGAATACCGCAATACAATGCCATACGTTGATCTGGAATAAAAGCCATGCTCACAATTACGGCCATATTTAATCCAAAACAAAGAAGTGGCACAATCGGATACAACGGCGTTTTAAATTTCAAATCCTTAATATCCCCGCCTTGTTTTATATATGCTCTTCTCCCTAGAAAATTTGATAAACCAATCGATGCCCAGACTAGTATTCCACCGAATCCTGCAATAGAAAGAAGCCATAAATAAACTGTATCCTCTGCATATATACCGGATAATAAAGAAAGACAACCAAAAATCAAACTTGTAATTAATGCATAAATAGGAACACCCTTTTTAGATAACTTCCCAAAAATTGGACTAATCATCCCTTGATTCGCCATAGACCAAAGCATACGAGAAGTTGCATATAAGCCTGAATTTGCTACTGATAACACCGCTGTAATAATAACAAAGTTCATAATATCTGCGGCATACGGAATCCCAATTTTATCAAATACAACTACGAATGGACTTTCTACTAATCCCGCTTTTTCCCATGGGAATAACCCAGCGAGTATGAACATAGAAAGGATAAAGAAAATGAATATACGCCAAGCTGTATTTCTAATTGCTTTCGGAATGGTTTTCTCCGGGTTTTCACTCTCACCGGCCGTAATCCCAACAATTTCGGTCCCCTGAAAGGAGAAATTAACAGCAATCATTGTAATTAGAATCGCTTTCAGTCCATTCGGGAACAGTCCCCCGTGATCAGTAAAGTTTGAAAGCATCGGTGCTGCGTCAGTTCCTTTCATATGTAAAAATCCAAACATCGCCGCCCCGCCTAAAATAATAAATGCAATAATTGTAATTACTTTAATACCGGCAATCCAAAACTCAAACTCTGCAAAGCTCCGTGAGGATAATACATTAATCGAAAAAAGAAGGACTGCAAACACGATGCACCATATCCAAGATGGTACCTCTGGAAACCACCGCTTCATTAAAATACTTACTGCAATCAACTCAATCCCTATCGTAGCAGCCCAGTTTAACCATGACATCCAACCAACTACATAACCTACTGCAGGTGAAATATACTTTGTAGCATACACTTGATAAGATCCTGCATTCGGCATAGCAACAGCTAACTCTCCAAGACAAAGCATCGTTAAATACATAACAAAGCTCCCAACAAGATACGCTGCAATCGCCCCGCCTGGCCCTGCTTCATGAATTGTATAACCTGATCCTAAGAAAAGACCTGTACCAATAACCCCTCCAAGTGCAATCATAAATATGTGTCGACTTTTTAGCTCTCGCTTTAACTCCTGATTTTGCTTTTCCATATGAACCCCCCTTTAATTTTATCCCGCTATTCGCGGACAGTAAGACCCCCGCTGATGGAAGCTTCACTTTATAAGCACCCCGAAATGTAAACGCTTTAAATTTAATATGAAAAATAAAAATGAATAAAGTGCATTTTTATTTCATCGTTACTATAGATTTGTAATAGAAGGGAGATTTTTCAAAAGAAAATCTCCCAATACAAGAAAAAACCAAAATACGATAGATAGTTCATACGAAAACTTTCTTAGGCTCCACTTGATAGTGATATAAATTAAGCAATTGTTTAAAAGAGCATTAGAAAACGGTACATAATCCAGAAGGCTTTGTATTAATCACTTCCTGTGATCAACAGATCATCCCTGACTGTTATTAATAATGTTTGATTTGTGATAGCTTGTCCTTCTTCTACTTCTAACACTTCCACATAGCCACTGATTCCCACTTTAATTTCTACTTTCTGCTTATCCATAGTTTCAATTAAAGCTAATTTCTCCCACTCATACACATAGGAACTTTCATTAATAAATAATTTTTCAACCTTACCGTAACAAGGACTGTACACGTTTTCTATGACTGTCTTCATCTTTTAAACCCCTCTTTCTTATTAAATAAACATGTAAATCTTCCAATTCACCTCCCGAAAAAATCAGAACATTCAACTATTAATATGCAAGATATGTACCAACCTAATTTCTTACGTGGAATTAAGAGTTAGTACTGAAAAAATTTTAATATACGCAAAATTTTTCTTCTCCTTTAAAGATTTTTAACCCAAAAAACGCAAATTTTTTTTGCATACTTGCAATAATTTTATTAAAATTAAGAAAAGTCAGTCTTCATAGGGTATAACAAGGAGAAGATGAACGATGCACACAGAAGAAATCAATCTCAAAAAATTAGTCGAAATGAATATGCTATATGAAACCTTACTCAATGAAATTGATATTGGGATTCACATGATTAATGAAGAAGGTAAAACGATCATCTACAACCGCAAAATGATGGAAATTGAATCAATGAATCATAAGGAGGTACTATATAAAAACCTTTTAGAGGTATTTGCATTTGAAGAAAATCAAAACAGTACACTTATAGAAGCATTACAACTGGGAAAAGCGAGAAAAAATATAAAGCAAACTTATTTTAATAATAAAGGGCAAGAGATCACAACAATTAATGATACCTTTCCCATAGTAGAAAATGGAAAAATAAAAGGCGCTATTGAAATAGTAAAAGAGATTCCCCAGATAAGACAAACGAGTAAAGCGAATGCCCTTCGAGGGCATAATACTAAATTTACCTTTAATCATATAATAGGTAATTCTAAAGCCATTCAATCGGTTATTGCAGAAGCAAAAAGAGTAACACGCACCTCTTCCTCTATACTTATCATGGGAGAAACAGGAACCGGAAAAGAATTATTTGCACAAAGTATTCATAATGAAAGTCACCGTGCAAGTAAGCCTTTTATCTCACAAAATTGTGCTGCTATACCTGAAACCCTAATGGAAAGCTTATTATTCGGCACAAACAAAGGAGCTTTCACAGGTGCAATAGATAAACCAGGTTTATTTGAAGAAGCACACGGGGGAACTTTATTATTAGATGAAATTAACTCATTAAGTCCAGCGCTTCAAGCTAAATTATTACGTGCGATACAAGATAAAACAATACGAAGAATCGGAGGAACACAAGAAAAAGAAGTAGACGTTCGAATCATAGCAACTATTAATGAAGATCCAATTGAGGCCATCGCGCACAATCGCTTACGAAAAGACCTATACTATAGATTAAGTGTTGTTACTTTATTTCTTCCACCTTTAAGAAAGCGAAAAGAAGACATCTTACCACTTCTTCGTAGTTTTATTGAAAAATATAATATGCAATTTGGCTTAAAAGTAAAAGGTATAGATGACAACGTCAGAGACTTTTTCTATACACACGATTGGCCTGGAAATATAAGAGAATTAGAACATATAATTGAAGGGTCTATGAATTTAATAGAAGATGAAGAAATGATTACAACATCTCATATTCCAACACGTTTTTACGAGCTAGTAAAAAATGAATTAAATATTCACCCTCCTCTAGCTAGGTGGGAAACTGATAACTCAGATCACACATCTAGAACTTTAAAGAACACAATAAAAGAAATGGAAAAAGAATATATTATTCAAATTCTTAACGAACATAATGGTAATATCTCACAGGCAGCGAAATACTTAGGATTAAGCAGGCAAAACCTGCAATATCGATTAAAAAAGTACGGGCTGAATACGTAAAGATTATCGCTCTGTCATGAATCCATAGGAGTTTATATATATCATATGGATCTCTTTGAAATTTCTATAAGTACAGCAAAAAAGGGTGTTCTTAAAGAACGCCCTTTTTTGTATAACACCACTTATAAATAAATGACAACATCACTTTTGTAAACTCAACAAGCTGTCCTATCTCAACTTTTTCATTCACTGAGTGCGCTTCTTCCAACGTGCCTGGTCCGTAAATCACTGCTGGAATGTTAAATTCACTAAACCATCCCCCATCCGTTACTGTAGCAGACATATCAAGAATGGCACTGCGGTGCAATGTCGATTCATGTACAGCTGCAAGTTGTCGCACTGCTGGATGATCTTGATCAACTTCTAATGAAGGAAAGATTTCACCACGATCCACAATCATAGATTCCCCGCCCCATTTAAATTGTGGAGGATTTTCACGCAACCATGGATCAGCTGCCGCAAGTCTGCCAATATAATCTTCAATTTCCTCAATTACCTGTTGATGTGTTTCATTTGGGTAGAAGTGTACCGTAATCCATAATCGGCATTCATCCGCAATAAATGCCGCATGACGTCCTCCTTCAATGACTGCTGGATTAATTGTCGTTGTCCCTACTGGATAACCATCGTATGTTTTCATAACAGCCCAGTGTCTTTCTAACTCTTGCAATCCTTGCACAATTTTCATCATCTTTTCAATCGCACTCGCTCCAAACAAACGACCACCGGCATGAATCATTTGTCTGCGCGTTGCATCATGAAACGTTTGCGGACTTTTCACAGTAATCCATCCTGTAATAACCCCGCCTTGACCTTGCATATGTAAATCACTTGTATCCACAACAACTGCAAAATCAGCATTATATCCACGCTTACAACATTGAAGTGTTCCCGCTTCTCCTACTTCTTCTCCAATTACCGATTGAAAAATCAAGTCCCCAGGCAATTCAATACCAGCTTCTTGTAAAAGCTGAATGGCAAATAGAGCTCCAGCTAGTCCACCTTTCATATCAGCAGCGCCGCGGCCAACAAGCCACCCATCTTTTATAAAAGGTTCAAACGGCCCCGTTTCCCATGGTTCATCTGCTGAGACTTCTGCTACATCCATATGCCCATTAATAATTAAGCTTTTGTGTGAGTCTCCTGCTGTACCCTGTTTCACTCCAACAATATTTGGATCATTCGGATACACGTCCCATTTATCAATCTTAAAATCACGCTTCGTTAAAAAATCAGCGACAAACTGCTGCGCTTCATTTGTATTTCTTGCTGGTGGTGCAGGAGTTTCAAAACGAATTAATGTTTTTACCAGTTCTACTAATTCATCTTTTCTTACATCAATTTGTTCTAGTAGCTTTGAAATCGTTTCATTCATTGCAAATTCCCCTTTGCATGTATAGTAAATTTTTATTTTCACATAAACAATTTAGTGTCTACAAACTTTCAACGATTTATATTTTTATTCTAAACCCTTATTTACAACCGAAACAACAAAATCCCAGTAAGTGACTCCATTTACTTACTGGGATTTTGTTGTTCCTTATTATCCAATTAAAAATCAACCTTCTCTAAATACAGCCCACTTGCATCAGCAAGACAATTGATTTGATTTCGTTGTTTCGCCTCTAAAATTTGTGGTATTGCTTCAGCGTCTAACTGGCCTAATCCAACTTCTATTAACGCTCCAACAATTTTTCTCACCATATTGTGAAGAAATCCGTTTCCGCTTATTCTAATTTGGATAAAGCCTTCTTCTTCAACGATATCAAGCTTATATACTTCTCGAACCATAGACTTTTTCTTAGATTTAGCATTTGAAAAAGCAGTAAAATCATGTGAACCGATTAAATATTGAGCTGCTTTTTTCATATGTTCAATATTTAATTTTTTTCCAACGTGCATGCTGTATTTTCGCATGAATGGATTTGTATGTTCTTCATTCCAAATCTTATATAAATACGTTTTCGCCTTCGAGTTGTAGCGAGCATGGAAACGCTCTGGAACTAATTCTACATCAATAATACTAATATCATTTGGTAAGTATTGATTTAAGTACTTTTTCACTTTAGGTTCCGTTACATTCTCATCAATCGTAAAATTAGCTACTTGATTAAGAGCGTGTACACCAGCGTCTGTTCTGCTGCATCCAATGATTTCAATTTCTTTTCCTAGCATTTCAGATAATACATTTTCTATTTTCCCTTGAATGGTATTATCGTTATTACCAAGACGCTGCCAACCCTTATAGCGGCCGCCGTCATATTGAATTGTTAATTTGTAGTTGTTCATTGTTTTCTGCTATTAAAAACATAGACATTTGCCTATTTTTTATTAACAGACTCACCGCCTTTCTTTTTCCGCTACGTAAAACAAAAATCTTAAGCATTCTATGATGTTTTTCCTTAGCTTCTTCCCATAGTAACACAAGACAGCTCCTTTAGTGTCTACTTCTGCCAATGTATTATGCGCGTAGCCTACAAAGACGCAATCTTCCTCTTCCAGTTTACGGATGCCACTCCTCCAATAACTTCTGCAGCTCTTCTTCAGGCGGTACGTTTTTCTCCCATTCTTCACACTGCTTTAGAAACTTCTCAGTATCGTGGGCAACAGACGGTTCCTTCTTCCGAAACCTCACTTCTGCTTCCTCTACTTCACAAAGTTTCATATATCCTTTTCCATACCAATCTCGTAAAATGCCCTTCACATAAAGTGAAACTTCCATTAGTGGGGGTTTTCTTCCCCACTGATGGTTAGTTGAAGCAATCAGGCTTTTACGGGCAGTTGTCCCCCACCTACCTTCTTTAATTCTCTGTGAATCTTAAGGTGGGGGCTTACTGCCCGTTAATGGGGGATAAGCAAGCGTCCGCTTGTTGTTTTCATGAGCAATCTGGAGTGCTTTTAATACGAGCTGCTCCGATAAGTCCTCAATCCAGCTGTTCAGCTCCTCTGCCGTATACGGCGACAAGCTGCCGAAGTGTCGTTGATAAAACGTAAATACGTCACTGCCTGAATCCGCTTTGCAACTTTCATGCGCTTCTTGAGGAACAACCTCCTCAACTGGCATGCCGAAATGCTCCAATAATAGCGGAATGCTCAGCTCTTCCTCCAAACATTTTTGAAGAAACATATGTACAAACTTTTTGCTTTTCACAGTCTTTAGCTCGCGCAACACACATTTCTCGACGTTCGTGTTCGTAACTGGGTTATAGCGCACCCAGTTCTGGATGTATAGCTCCTTCGTTTCTGCATCATATAATATTTTTCCATAATCGATAAACCGCTGCAGCAGCTTCTCGACAGTCTCTCTGTTGTAACCTGTTTCCATCTCCGCTAAACGCTTCGGCAACGAATAAATGCCGCATTGCGTAGTTTTAGAGCATGTTAACAAATATATGTAAAAGTATCGTTCCTCCGGTGTTAAGTCCAAGACAAAATCATCTTGCCAAAAATTTATCCGTACATTCCGGTATACTGCCATATGTATCCCCCCCATCTTTAGCCGCAAATATGAAATTACCGTTTCCTTAATAGATATAAAGATGAGCGAGGAAATTTGGTAGTTTTATTTTATAAAAAATTACTACTACGATTTTATTTTCTTCGAAGCGATTCTTGTAGTAGTAGTTTTTTTGTTTTGTTTTTGTTTTTGTAATGATTTATTACTTGCAAGGGGCTTTTGATGGGCTTACAAAGGGCTTGTAAGGGGCTATTCATTGTGAATCGAAAGAATTTGATTATCACATTATAGCAAAAATCCAACTTTAATCGATTCATTACTGTAAAATCTGGTAAAAAAATAATGAAAATTTAAGAATAATAAGGTAAACTAATCAATGGTTTTGAATGCAAAAACACTAATTTAACATCGGTTGACGGTGATACCGGGGTTATATTAGGTATGCGGAGGAATGATTTATGAACAACAACACGCTAAGTGAATCAGTTGAAGAAGTTGATAAAAAACGGGTAAACTCAATTAAACGTTCTAAAAATTGGAAGTTTATCGCAACGGGTGTCATCGTTATGATTGCACTCCTAATTGCGGGAATTAGTTATTATCAGACAACCCGATTCAATTCACAGGTTACGATTAATGAAACAAAAGTTGGCGGTCTGACTGCTGATCAGGCAATAAAGAAATTAAAAACATCTGTATTAGAAAACAAAGTCTATGTCGGTCAACAACAAATTTTAGATGAAAAAGATACACAAATAGGATTTACAGATGAAGATTTGCCTAAAGTTAAGAAACTATTAAAAAGCCAGTGGACATTTTTCCCTTCCTCAAAGGAAAAAAATTATTGGCTGATACCGGAAAAGGCGGATCAATATCGAAGCGAAACGATGAAAAAACTTGTAGAAGAAAAGCTCATATCTATGAATAAAGATTTAAAAGCGCCTCAAGATGCTATGGCGAAGCTTGAACAGGGCAAAGTTGTTATCTCAAAAAGCATTGACGGAAAACAGTATGATGTGGCTAATCTATTAAAAGATTACGACAAGCAGAAGTATAAAAGTGAAATCCATTTGAATCCTGTATACATACAGCCTATTAAAGAAAATGATCCGATCGTAAAAAAAGAAGAGAAAGCGCTACAGGATCTTCTTCAACAAACCATTGATTATAAGGTACAAAATGAAGTTTACTCTTTAACAGCTAAAGATCTAATTAAAAATGCCTCTATGTCAAAGGATATGAAGGTTACAATCGACGCGAGTGACATTAAGAACAAGATTACTGAAATTAATAAATCTCAATCGACATTAAATAAAAACTTCACATTTACAACCCATTCTGGTTCGGTCATATCAGTAAAAGGAGAAGGCTACGGCTGGGCAATAGATGTTGAAAAAGAAGCAAAACAAATCCAAGAAGCCTTCGAAAAAGGGGAAAAATCGCTTTCTGCTTCTAATATTTACGGAAATGGCTGGGAGAATAAAGGCATCGGTTATGAAACAACAGCGAATAATGGCATTGGAGACACGTATGCTGAAGTGTCAATTGCAGAACAGCAAATTTGGATTTACAAAGATGGAAAATTGGCAGTTACAACGAGTGTAGTGACTGGTAAACATAGCACGAGTGAAGATACATCACCGGGCGTGTGGTATATCCTCTATAAACGATCACCGTACACACTCAGAGGCAGCGCAGTAGGTAAACCGGATTATTCCGTTAAGGTAGATTACTGGGCTCCATTCACAAACAGCGGACAAGGGTTCCACGATGCCGGCTGGCGGACAAACTGGGCAAATAATGCCTATTTAACGGCAGGTTCGGGCGGATGTGTCAACCTCCCTCCTAGTGTTGCGAAAACTGTGTATGATAATCTCAGCACTTATGAACCGGTTGTCGTGTACTAACGAATAGCAGTATCTCAAGTATTTTCTTTATAAAAAAAGAAGCAGGAAATCCTAAGTGATTTTCTGCTTCTTTTTTATTATTTATGCTCCGTACTTCTCGTGTGCAGGTGAGAAACATTTATATACTTATATTCAATTACAACAAAAAAACTATGGACGAGTGAGCTTTCTATCGCTTCTATGCCGCGGCAGACTCATCCTTACGATCTTTTTTGCTAATCGTCAAGTAGCCAACAAGAACAACAATAATAATCGTTAAGACAAGACTGACCGGACCTTCGCCCAGCCCAAGACCACCGTGAGACGTCGAGATCCAGTCCGAAAACGAGGCACCTACTGGACGAGTCATGATGTAGGCAAACCAGAAGGCAAATATCTCATTTAGACCAAACAACCAATACCCTAGAGCTGGAATGGCAAGCAAGACAGCAAACAGCACCCCAGAAGAAAAGTAACCTAAGTGCATCGTTGACGCGGTCATGTCACCTGCAGAAGTACCAAAGGCGAACGTACCCAGTACGGTGCACCAGTAAAAAATCTCGCGGCGAGTCGTGTAAATACTGTGTATAGATAGAGTCTTCTCGAACGCGTTCCAAATGAAGAATATAACTGCCAGTGTCGCTACAAAAAACACAGTTGATACAAGGTATGGGACTCCCAACACAACATGCACAGCATCAGCAGCCATCGTACCAAAAATACTGACCATCACAATAACGAACCAGTAGATCCATGGCACATATCTTCTTACTAAGAATTGAAGTACCAATGAGGCAGCTAAACCAAATCCCCCAAGAGCAACTGCAATGATCGGATTCATATGATTGACTAGATAATCAGAAAACACCTCTCCCATTCCAGTAGTCAGCACCTTGGTAATCCAAAAATAGACTGTAACTTCCGGAACTTTCGACAAGATCGGCTTTGCGCGATGCATAACGGCCGATAAGGACTTATTCATATGCTCGTTTTTCCCTCCAATGATTCTTTCCTTCACAAAAAAACAATCTGGATGCAAAAGAAATTATTTTTAAAATCTATTATTTTTTCTGAATTGGGCTTTTTATATAATCCGGTCTGTTAGCCGTTCAACAAATGGATTTGCGGAAATAATCATTTGTACAGCCACCACTGCATCAAGCCATAAAAATATGTTACAAGGAAACACCCTTCACTGCATGAAAGGAGAATGAAAATTATATTAGAAATTCATTAAATAAAGTTCATTTACTCAAAAAGAATATCGTTTACTGTTACTTGCGGCATGATTCTCCTTGGTATATCTAAATGAGGTTTCACTACATGACAAAGAAAAAATGTTTTTCTTACTGGTCTATTTTTTTGAAATAATTATAAATCTTTTCTAGCTTTTTCGTTTGGTTTCCCTTTGAGCTCTCCATATTTCCAAATTCAAAAAACTTCACTTTTTTGATTCCCACAAAATTAAATAAGGCTCTTTTCATTAGAATTTTATGTGCATTATTCAACCAGAAAAATGGATAGTGAGTAGGCCTCTTCATAGTAGACACGCATACAACGGACTTTCCTTTCAAAAGTCTTTCTGGGAAAAGCCCCTTCTTATCTTTATAGGCAAAATTGGAAGCAAATAATTGATCAATATATCCCATAAGCATTGCGGGAGGCCTCCCCCACTAAATTGGATAAATAAACACAAGCTTATCAGCCCACATAATTTGTTTTCTATATTTTTCGGTACTAGGGTCAGTATGCATATCACGTCTTCGTTTTTGCTCATTAAACACTAGAAGTGGGTTAAAGCCCTCTTCATATAAATCTAAGACCTGTAACTCCTTTATATTAGAATTTTCCTTACTTCCTTTTATAACATTTTGTAAAAATGCATAGTTTAAACTTGTATCATTTACAACTTCTGTTCATCGTGTAACACATGAATTAACAAAAAATGCGAAATCAGATTCAATTTCGCAAATTCAATACAACATTCTTGAATATATTGCAGTTAATCAACCTATCACTCCAAGTGAAATTAATGATTGTCAGAATATGTCTATGCCGAACACAAGTCGTGAGATTAGAAAGTTAAGTGAAAAAAAATTAATTAAAAAAATAAATGATAGCCAAGATCGAAGAAAACAATATATTCGTCTCTCGAATGATGGAGAAACTATGATGAACGAAGCTTTTGCAACTATAGAATCAAATTTTCTAAAACGAATACAAAATGCTTCGAATGAAGATTTAGATGATATTGAACGTGCAATAAATATTCTTCAGACAAAACTATTTTATGAATAAGCATAAATTATACGACAATAGCTCCCTTAATTGAAAATTGATTGTTCACAACCAATCACCTTTCAATCGAGGAAGCTATTTTATTTAATCTTTTACAAAAATCGATTTTTCAAGTTTTTTCTAAGCTAATAACACCCAACAAAGCTTTAAGCTGACACAATAGTAAATTCAGTAATATCCTTCCCACGTTATTTATTCCTCAACATCTCAGCAAGTTCATATAGTAGGTTGTGCTGCTGAATGCGATAGTGACGTCCTTCCTTTTGCAAATACCCTTTGTCACAAAATTGTGCAAGCACATGTAATAAATGTCGATAGGAGACGCCTAAAAAATCACAAACAGTTACGTGTTTCTCCTTATAGACCTCTTCATCCGAGGTTTGCAAAATAAAATCCGCAAGCCGGTTTTCAAGCGGGAAGGCGAGACTATACGAATACTTTGCAGCCATTTGTGTTGCTTTTACGCTTAAAAATTTGGTTAGTTCACGTAGAAATTTTGCATCTTCTAACATTTGTGTGCGACAGCGATGAAAAGGAAGCGCAAAGCAAATGGTCTTAGTGGAGGTTTGGATCCCTTTTGTATAGTACACCTCATTTAATAATTCCATTTCCCCAATATAATCATTCGCATTGATAAAATTAATTAAGGAAACTTTCCCATTTTGATGCGTTACATAAATTTTTGCTTTTCCTTCAATGACATAAAATAAAAAATCCGGTCGCATGCCTTCTTGAATAATCCATTCATCGCGTTTATATTCATGCACTTCTATAAACTCTACAATCGGAAAAGAAAATAAATGCGCAATGGAGTACTCATTCAAATATCTTTTCCTTTTCTCATTTTTATAAATTTCCATAATCCACCTCAAAAATGTGAGATATCTCATATTATTGTACGTATCTCCATGTTATCATGCAAACAATGAGGGGGATACAGAATGGACACACAACGCTGGATGAGTAGACAGTTTTTTAGTTTTTATATGACATGGGGCATTTTTCTACCCTATTGGACAGGATGGATGATTCATACAAAAGGGCTTACGCTTTCACAAACTAGTTTAATTATGAGCTTAGGTTTGGTTGCAAGAGGCCTTTCTACATTAATTGCGTTTCCTTATTTATCAAGGAAATTTAGTAGTAAAATCTTATTAAATGGGATGGCAATCGGCACACTAATTGCTATTTTGTGTTGTATTCCAGCGAGTTCCTTTGTTAGCTTACTTGTGGTAACGTTACTTTTGAATTTTGTTTACCCAGCGCTGATGCCTGCTTTAGATAGCGCAGCTGGCGTACTTGCTCAAAATAATCAATTAAGACATTATGGGAAGAGCCGCTCGTGGGGATCTATTGGGTTTGTCGTGGCAGGTATGATCTTAACCATCTTTACAGGGGCGTTTGGGGATGAAGTGATTTTATGGGCACTGTTACTCGGCACATTGGTATTCGTGTGCCTTGGTTTTATGCGTGCACCTGTTGTTTTATCTAAAAAACCGCAAACGGATCAAACAAAAAAAGGCGGTATGCTGGAATTATTTCGCATCAAACACTTTGGTTTGGTGCTCGTCATTGTGATTTTATTGCAAGCGGCACACGCTTCTTATTACAGCTATGGCTATATTTTTTTACAAGATATTCACGCACCCAAATATTTAATTGGATTAATTATTAACATTGCCGTGATCGCAGAAATCATTTTCTTCTCAATCGCAGATCAGAGCTTTCATAAGTTTTCAGTAGGCTCCTTACTGACACTAGCGGCACTTGGTTCATCCGTACGTTGGATATTAGTATTTGCCTTTCCAAATGTTATTGTTTTCTGTATCGCACAAACATTGCATGCATGCTCATTTGCAATGGGACATTATGCCTTTATGAAATACTTAATCAAAAATATTCCACATGCGCAGATTCCAAAAGCACAAGGCATGTATTCAGCACTGGCACTTAGCTGGAGTACTGCGGTGTTCACGATGTTCGGCGGTTACTTATACGAAATCGAGCCAAGATACGCCTTTATCGGGATGATTGTTTGTACCATACCGTCGATGCTGCTTGCACTTTTATATCGAAAACTGGAACTTAGAAAGGAAATTTTAGTTTCTATTTAGTTCTTTTATCTAAGATTTTACAAAGCTGAGTAAATCTTTACTCTCAAAAATCAAGGCATATCTAAAACCATCAGCGAAAAAGAGAGTTATAAGAAAATACAGGCTTATCCGTTCTAGATAAGCCTAGTCATTTTTTAATAGAACTTTACTACGTATAAGAAAACTTCATTTACTTATAGTACGGTTCACCGTAATGAATCCTGAATAAAAATTAGGCCTTATCGATTTTTCGATAAGACCTATCCTTCACTGCCACATTTTTAACTTTCTTTTCTAACAAGCCTTACTACATTCTCAACATGCGCCGTATGCGGGAACATATCAACCGGTTGTACATACTCCACTTTATAACTCTTCATTAATGTTTTCACATCACGTGCCAGCGATGATGGGTTACACGATACATACACAACTTTTTTAGGGCTTACTTTTAAAATTGTTTCAAGTAATTTATCGTCACAACCTGTACGCGGAGGATCAACAACAATGACATCTGGACGCCATCCTTCTTTCACCCATTTTGGTAACCATTGTTCCGCTTTTCCAGCTTCGTACTTTGTATTTGTAAACCCGTGACGCTTCGCATTTTTCTTCGCATCTTCAATCGCTTCTGGAATGACATCCATTCCGCGTACTTCCGCTGCATCGTTTGCAAGCCAAAGTCCAATTGTACCAACGCCGCAATAAGCATCTACAATTTTTTCTTTTCCTGCTAAAGCAGCTGCTTTTTTCGCTTCGTTGTACAAAACAACTGTTTGTTCAGGGTTCAACTGGAAAAATGCGCGTGCAGATAATTCAAACGATAAGTCACCAAGCGTTTCTTGAATCACTTCGTTTCCAGCCAAACGGAAAGTTTTATCACCAAAAATAACTGATGTTTTACGACCATTCACATTTTGCATAATCGATTTTACAGATGGCATTTGTTTCTGTACTTCTGCAATAAACTGCTCTTTATTTGGCAATTCTTCTTTTGTCGTAATTAATGTAACTTGTACTTCCCCTGTTTGAATTGCAGCACGTGTCACAATTGTACGTACAAGACCTTTTTGTTTTCTCTCATTGTAAATAGAAATGTTCAATTTTTCTAGTATACGTCTTACTACTTTTGTTGCTTCGTTCGTTGCTTTATGTTGAATCATACAATGAGAAATATCAATTAAGCGGTGTGAGTTTTGTTCATATAACCCTGTAATGACTTTTTCATCTTTACGACCTACTTGCAATTGACTTTTATTGCGATAATGCCACGGATCTCCCATACCAAGTGTCGGACGAATATCCGCTTCCATACTTCCGTTCATATACTTTTCAAATGCTTGTACAACAATATCACGTTTTTGATTCAACTGCTCTTGATAATCTAAATGTTGCAGCTGACAACCGCCACATTCATCGTATACAGGACATGGTGGCTTCACACGATGCGGTGAAGCTTTACGAATTTTTTTCACTTTTGCTTCTGCAAAACCACGTTGAATTTTCGTTGTCTCTGCAACAACTTCCTCTCCCGGTAATGCTCCTGGAATGAAGACAACTTGTCTCTTAAAGTAACCTACGCCCTCTCCGTTAATTCCGAGACGTTTAATTGTCACAGGAAACGTTTGGCCAACTTCCAACTTACTCTCATGTTGTTTTTGTATCATTGTTACACCTCTACTCTATACTTTTCCATAAATATAATGATGCATAACTGCAATATGGCTCACATTCTTGTTTCATTCGTTCTAAAAATACGTCATCTGGCTTTTGTTCTAACTGAAACAACTGTTGAAGCGCGCGTTGAATTCCGATATCTGCTTTTGGAAACATATTTTGACGTCCAAGCCCGAACAGTAAGAAATTTTGTACGGTCCATGCCCCAATACCGCGCAGCGGTAATAGTTGTTCTCTAACCTCTTCGTCTGTTTTTCCCTCTAGCTCTTCTAAGTTTAACTTACCGTCCATAATATGTTTCGCAAGCCCAACGATATATTCTGCCTTCCGCTGACTAAATTTTTGATTTCTCAATTCTTCTACTGTAATATTTGCGACTTGTTCAGGTTTGGGAAAAAAGAAAACACCATGTTTCTCTGTTCCGTATGTTTTTACAAATTGTTCTGTGAGCTTTGTGGCAAATTTCAAATGAACTTGTTGATGAATAATGCAGCGAAGAAGACAAGAAAAATAATCAAACTCCAAAATAATTGGTGTATATGCAAATGTTTCAAAAAGCGGACGTAATGACGTGTTTATAAAATGATTTTGAATCTCATGAAAAGGTTGATTCCATTGGAAAATAGACGAAATACGCTTCATAATTTTATCTTGTTTGTCTGTTTGGCTAGAGATCCAAAATTGTGGCTGTTCCATTGTTCCCTTTCCTTGTACACGTACAACAAGTTGTTCTTCATCTATGCTAAGCGGAACATGAATTGTTTTATCTTCTAGATTAACGACATTTAATGGATCAAAAGATAATCGCTTTAACACTTCTTCAAAACGATACGGGTATTCTAACGTAATTTGTTCGCTCCACATGCATTCCTCATCCTTTTTACACATCATTATAGCATGAGAAAACCGCAAGCATACATGCTTACGGTTGATTGCCTTTTACTAAATCATCTAAGCTTTTAAAATGATACCCTTTCCCGCGTAAATCATCAATGATTTTCGCTAGTGCTTCTGTGTTATCTTTGGAAACAGAGTGCAATAAAATAATAGCCCCGGGGTGAATCATATTCATAACATTATTATGGGCATATTGCCAGCCTCTTTGCTGATCTACTTTCCAATCCAGAAAAGCAAGTGACCAAAATACATTATAATAGCCCTGTTCTTTTGCAAGTGCTAATGTACGCTCACTAAAAATCCCGCGTGGCGGCCTTACATATCGTACTTCTTTTTGTCCTGTTACCTTCTTAATTTCCTCTGTTACAATTTGCAGTTCTTCACGAAGCTTTGTGTCATTTACCGTTGTAAAGTCCGGATGACTTTGTGAGTGGTTTCCAATAATATGCCCTTCATCTGCCATTCTTTTCAATAAATCTGGTTGGCTTTTTATATAATGTCCTGTTACAAAAAACGTTGCTGGTACCTTCTTTTCTTTTAACACATCAAGAATCTTTCCTGTAAAGCCATTTTCATACCCATTATCAAACGTTAAGTAAATATCTTTTTTCTTTGTATCCCCTAAATAAAATCCTCCATTTTTTTGCAGCAGCTCTGTAAATTTCTGACCAGCATCCGGAGGCGTTTCATTCTTCGCACGTGGAATCCCCCAATGATTCGGTGTATTCACATAAGCAAACACAGAAGCTGGAACAAGTACCATCATAATTGAAAAGATAATACTGATGTATAACCAATTACGCTTCATTTATATGCTCCTTTTCATATAGAATCGTACTTGTAGTTTCTGTGACCGCGATTTGTTTCATGCTGAACACGTTTTTCCATTTATGCCAATACAAAGAAAGAGCATCTCCATTATTGGAAATGCTCTTCATCTTTCTTATTTAAATACTGGCTCTTTAAACGTTGCTAATTTCTCTAAAGATGTTTTATCAACATCTGCATGTAAGCTATTACCATGAGAATCCATCGTTACAACTGCTTTGAATCCTTCTATACGTAAATGCCACATTGCCTCTGGAATACCAAATTGTAAGAAATCAACATCTTTTACTTCTTTAATACACTCTGCATAATACTGTGCTGCACCGCCAATTGCATTTAAATATACGCCGCCATGCTCATTTAATGCTGCCAATGTTTTTGCACCCATACCGCCTTTACCAATAACAGCACGAATACCAAATTTCTTCATAATATCGCCTTGGTAAGGTTCTTCACGAATACTTGTTGTTGGTCCTGCCGCTTTAATTTTCCAATTGTCGTTTTCATCTTTTACAACAACTGGTCCGCAGTGATAAATAACTTGTCCGTTTAAATCAACCGGGCAATCGTTATCCATTAAGTGTTTATGAATCGCATCACGGCCTGTGTACATCATACCGTTAATCGTTACAACGTCGCCAACGCGAAGTTCACGAATTTGCTCTTCTGTAATTGGAGCTTGCAGGACGATTTCACGTTGCGTATTTGCATCTTCCTTCGCTTCCTCGTGTTTTAACGTATCTTCACCTTCTTGATATAACCAGTCCATAATTTCACCTGATTCTGGGTGAATCGTTACACCTAAGCGGCGATATGCCCAACAGTTATACGCAACAGAAACATAGAAGCTAGCTGGAAGACGATTGTATACGCCAATTTTGCAGCCAAGCAATGTTGTTTCGCCGCCAAAGCCCATCGTTCCAATGCCAAGTTTATTCGCATTTTCCATAATATATTCTTCAAGCTGCTTCAATTCTGGGATTGGATTTTCATCATCTAATGTACGGAATAATTGGTTTTTCGCAAGCTCATAACCAGAAGTGCGATCTCCTCCGATACCAACACCAATTACACCAGCGCTGCATCCTTGTCCTTGTGCTTGATACACTGCATGAAGAAGACATTTACGGATTCCTTCTAAATCACGACCAGCTCGTCCTAACCCTTCTAGTTCACAAGGTAAGCTATATTGAATATTTTTATTTTCACAGCCACCGCCTTTTAAAATAAGACGTGCATCAATATAATCTTTTTCCCATTGCTCAAACTTAATAACAGGTGTTCCCGGTCCTAAGTTATTTCCGCTATTATCGCCAAAAAGAGAATCAACAGAGTTTGGGCGAAGCTTCCCGTCTTTTGTTGCTTGTTCAATTGCTTGATAGATCGCTTCTTTAATGTGTAATTGATTTACACCAACTGGTGTGTAAACTTTAAAAGTTGGCATCCCTGTGTCTTGGCAAATTGGCGAAATATTGTCATCTGCCATTTTAATGTTATTTGTAATTGTGCCAAGCGCCATTGCTGAACGAGTTCCTGCATTTTCTCGTTCTTTCGCTTGTTGAATTGCACGGCGAACATCTTTCGGTAAATTCGTCGACGTTGCAACAATTAGTTGATACATGCTTTCTTGAAGCTTTTTCATCATTACTTCCCCCTCAATTGTGAACGCTACCAAAACGCTTTAAAAAATTTCACAGTTTGATTATACATCTTTTTTTGTATTGCTTCTAACAAAAAAGAATCAGCAATTTGCTGATTCTTACTCACCTTTTTTAAATTGCTCGCATTTAAATTCAATATCATCTAACATTTCAAGAAGACGATCCACATCTTCTAGTTCTACATCTTCTGGTTCAATTGTATCAATAACCTCTATAAACATATTTAAACGTTCTTTCAAATATACTAATTGTGAATCTTTATCATAAGTAGCATTTCCCATAGGTGCTCTCTCCTTTTTATTCGAGTTATCCTAATTAGACTAAACATAAGTGTTCCTACATATTTACGAAAAATAACACACTTATACAACTCGATTGCTTCGATTCATATTCAGCATACTCATTGTTTGCTTGTTGAATCTTTATTTTATTATACAGCAAAAATGATTATTACGGTCATAAAATTTTCCCGTCAATTTGATTAAAATGGTTTATCCTGCTATTTGCCGACAGTAATCCTCATTCCTCAAAATTCAACATAAAGCAAAGAAATTAGGTATGAAGAAACCGCTGGCATATACACGATTGGTAAGAGCTTTCCATAAGTAGGGATGAAAAAACTCCCCACTTATGGAAGTTTC
The DNA here is from genome assembly GCF_050474045.1 of Bacillus sp. S2(2024). Lineage (NCBI taxonomy): Bacteria > Bacillati > Bacillota > Bacilli > Caryophanales > Bacillaceae > Bacillus > Bacillus sp. S2(2024). The sequence goes on along the minus strand of NZ_JBFLUS010000003.1, from coordinate 67,119 downwards.
CCTTTATTAAAAAGCAATCTTCTTCTATCATAGAGAATGGACAAATTGTTATTTCAATAGTCAAAGGAGTATTTCATAATGAATACATCACAAAAAATGAAGCCGATTACTCCTTCTTATGATCCATGGGAAGCGTATATGGACCTTGAAGAGTACGGCAAATTATTATTAACAAACGTTGAGTTTACAACTACAACGTTATGCAATATGCGCTGTGAACATTGTGCTGTTGGTTATACATTACAGCCGAAAGATCCAAATCCACTTCCGCTTGATTTGTTATTACAACGATTAGATGAAATTCCTCATCTACGCTCTTTAAGTATTACAGGCGGCGAGCCAATGCTTTCAAAAAAATCCGTTGATAACTATGTAACACCGCTCTTAAAATATGCTCACGAACGTGGCGTTCGTACACAAATTAACTCTAACCTAACTATAGATTTGGCTCGTTATGAACAAATTGTTCCTTACTTAGATGTTTTGCACATTTCTCATAACTGGGGAACTATTGACGATTTCGTTGAAGGCGGATTTGCCATGATGGAACGCAAACCATCATATGAACAACGTGCCAAACTATTTGAACGTATGATTTCAAATAGTAAAGCATTATCAGAAGCGGGTGTTCTTGTTTCTGCTGAAACAATGCTAAATAAACGCACTCTTCCACACATTGAGCATATTCACCGTCAAATTGTTGAAGAGATGGGCTGCAAACGTCATGAAGTACATCCGATGTATCCAAGTGATTTTGCTAGTAATCTTGAAATTTTAACGAAAGATGAAATTCGCAGTGCAATTTCACACCTTCTTGATATTCGTGATGAAAATGTATGGATGTTATTTGGAACATTGCCATTCTATGCATGTAGCAATGACGAACGTGATTTAGAAGTATTCAAAAAGCTACATACAAGTAAAAACGTCACAGTACGTAATGATCCAGACGGTCGTTCTCGCTTAAATGTAAATATTTTTGACGGCAATATTATCGTTACAGATTTCGGTGACATTCCATTGCTTGGAAACATCCAAACGAACACATTGCAAGAAGCTTATGACAAGTGGTGCTCTTCACAAACAGCAAAAGAATTAAGCTGTCATTGTCCAGCCGTAAAATGCCTTGGACCAAATATTCTTGTGAAAAATAGTTATTACCCAACAGAAAACTTTTTAACAAAACAAGCAAATCTCACTCTATAAGTGGAAGAAAAAACGTCAGCGCAATATGCGCTGACGTTTTTTTATCCCGCCATTCGCGGGCAGTAAGACCCAACCTCAAGACTCAGAGACAAAGAAGATAGGTGGGGATAACTGCTGGCATACGCCCGATTGGTGAGGGCGTATGCCAGCAGTGGGAGATGATCTCCCCACTGCTGGAAGTTTCACTTTATTTTGGAGTAGGAGACGAAATAAACTTAAATGAAATATGATCTTGAATTGGTATGGAAGCTCCAATTCCCTGTGATGTTATATTTTTTATCATAAGTTTTCGCTGATTTCCTTTTAAGACAAGATATACTTCTCCAAATGTTACTTTTCCTTTTTCATTAACTGCTGGTGTATATGCATATAAGTATCCAAGTTGTTTCGGACTAATATTGTATACTCGTTCATGCTCAGTTCCATAACCAATAATTGTTTTAAACGAAAGAGGTAAGCGTACTTTTTCCATTGCTTTTAGTAGCATCATCTTCTTCACATCTTCCGCATCTTTAATGGAAGCAGTAAGTCCACCTTCCACAATTTTTTGTGCTTCTTGCTTATAGCGAAGCGGATAAAACCCCTGTACACCACGATTATCATGGAAATTCCGATTCACTTGTCGATATTCCCAATTCATTGTTGTCTCAGTTGATTCATAATTTAAAGGCCATTGTCCTAAATAAATTTTAGCTCGATATCCAACTGCAAGCGGTGCATTCGAAATGGAAGTTTCATTAAACATTCGAATTAAATCTGGATTCTCAATTTTTATTGGCGATGTTTCAAGCAATGTTTTTGCTAGTTCACTCGGTTGTAAACGCGGCAAATCTTGTGTTGGATTTGGATACGTATTTCCTTTTGAAATGTTTAAAACAGACGGTGGAATTTTCACATTCAGTTCTGTCTTTGCAAAGCTACTACAAGGAAATAAAAAGATAAACGAGAACATGATGATGAGACAAATACTGTACATTCGTTTCATCCGTAAAGCTCCTTCCTAATGGGACTATACTGTTATATTCTTTTCCGCACTCCTCTTTGTTATCCAAACTTTTTATCAAAAAATAGGCAGGAAAACTTCACTCGTGTTAAGCATCTACCAAAGGGGATACACGAGATCTCCCCCACTTCAAGATTCAAAGAAGAAAAGTGGCGGGATTTTTCATAATAAATAAAAACCGATACCCATAATAAAATATGCTGCAAGTAAGGTTAAGCCTTCAAACCAGTTCGTATCACCATCATTTGATATGGAAATTGTCAAAAATACAGCGGTAATCATTGCCACTAATTCCGGAAAAGTGAATATAAGAGGCATGTTTACTGCAAAAAATATAGAAATAATGACAAGTACAGGTGCAACAAACATTGCAATTTGTAATGTTGATCCAACTGCAATCTCAACGGCAATATTAATCTTATTTTTATAGGCCATAAGAATAGCCGATGCATGCTCTGCCGCATTTCCGACAATGGCAACGATGATAATTCCAATAAATAATTCACTCCAGCCAAATGCCTTTGCAACTGTTTCAAACGTATGTACAAGTGCTTCTGATACATAGGCAACTGCTGCTGTTGCAAGTGCTAAAATAAGCAATGCTCTTCCTTTTGACCATTCCGGCTCTTCATCGTGTTGTTCTAACTCTTCTTCTTTAGGCTGATATACACCTCGATGCGTGACAAGTTTAAAAAACAATGCTGCTAAATATAAAATAATCATAATGATTGAAATGCCAATACTAAGTTGAACTGTTTTCTCTGCGTTCATTTTCATTGAAAATATTTCTGGAATAACAAATGCAACAACAACTGCAAAAATTAATAAGGTTGAATTATGTCTTGCATCATATACATTAAAGCTTTGACGTTTATATTTTAGACCACCTACAAAAAAGGAAAGGCCCCCCACTAGCAATAGGTTGCCAAGAACAGAACCCGTTAACGAAGCGAGCACTACTTCAATTAATCCAGCTTGCAATGCAAAAATAGAAATAATAAGTTCAACCGCGTTACCAAATGTTGCATTTAGTAAACCACCGATACGCGGTCCTGATACAATCGACAAACTTTCTGTCGCTCTCCCCATAAAGCCAGCAAGCGCAATAATCGTAATACAATATACAGCAAACATAATTGTTTGTGGCCAGTGCATGACGTTACCAAGAATGGAAAACGGCACACCGATAACTACAACGAATAAAAAGATTTTATTAAACATCTTTTTCATCCTTCCAATTTTCATCAATTATCCTTTGTTTTATCATTATTCTTCTAACTTACCCAATTTTCATGATAATTACGTGTGAATAACCTCTCTTATCCACCTTACGGTCTGATGGCTTCCTGTTTCATAAATCGTTGCATAGTGGGGGGTCCCACTGCGTCTTACACAGTCTCCACATGCGTAGATTATACTGTTCGGACATAACCTTACCCTACAGTTTGTAGACTTTAGTTTGTGATAAGCAATTCTTCTAATCCTTTTTGTAAGATGTTCCGGCTCGCGTTATAGTCTCTATCCAATACCACTTTGCACTTTGTACAAATGTGAGTACGAATAGAAAGAGACTTCTTCACACGATTCCCACAAACAGAACAGTCTTGTGAAGTATACTTTGGTTCTACTTTGATCAGTACACCGCCATGACTTTCACATTTGTAAGCAAGCATGTTTCGAAACATTCCCCACCCAGCATCAGAAATAGACTTCGATAACTTTCTATTTTTAACCATGTTACGAATGTTCAAATTTTCTACAACGATAACGGAATACTCTTTCGCTAGATTGTAACTGAGTTTATGAAGAAAATCTCTGCGCTGGTTCGCTATCTTTTCATGCAGCTTACGAACACGCTCAACTTGTTTCATGAAGTTAGCAGAACCTTTTTTCTTCTTAGAAAGTTTCCTCTGTGCTTTCTTTAATTGTTTTTCTTTCTCACGGAGAAATCTAGGGTTTTCATATTCTAAACCATTAGAAAGAACGGCATACTTATGTAATCCCATGTCAATTCCTATCGCACGATTGGTATCGATATCAGATGGTGCCACTTGTCTTTCGACACAGAAAATAGCGTACCACCTTTTCCCTTGACGTTTTAGGATCAGTTGCTTGATTGTTCCTTCGAGTGGTCTATGAAGTAGGATATCTATTTCTCCCAATTTTTTATTGTATAACTTATTGTTATCAGAAAAAGACATCGCATAACGATGCTTTCCATTCGGTTTGAGTCCAAATTGTGGAAACGTCATACTATTGTAGTCCTTATACTTTTTCTGTTTTGGATATTTTGCATCTTTACGAAAGAAATTATCAAATGCTTTTTTCAGACGTGCAAAAAATTCTTGCAAAGGCTGAGAAGGCATTTCTTTTAGAAAAGGGTACGTATTCTTGTCCAATGTAAGTTGTCTTTGCATATCATAACGATCGTAATTTTCTTTGTTTTGCTTATATTTTCGTTCTTTGTCTAGTAAGGCAGAATTGTAGGTTTGACGACAATATTGTAACCAACGGTCTAACACTTCTTTTTGTGCTTCTGTTGGAAAGATTTCATATTTTTGATTCAACAACATTGTCTTCACCTCCCGTTGGTTTTGTCCTTGTGTTTCGATGTATTGTTTAGAACTTTTAATACTGCACCACCTACAGTCAACAAACAATAACCTTGAGACCAAAAGCATTCTTTACACGAATTCTATCTGATTTGAGGAAATTCCTTTTTCATTTTTTTGGCTTACGCCAACCAAAATTCATCCCCTCCCTACTCATTGCTTTTCACCCTTCTCGTTCCTTGAGGAATGAGAATTCTTTTGGAGATATGTTTAAAAAAGAGCATTGAAGAAAAAAGTAAGAGGAAACAAAACCAATTGAAATCTTACGAGAATTTCCCCTTAAAAAATATGAGTATTGACGAGGAAGGAGCATAAACAAATGCATATAAAAGAAAAAATAGCAAATATCATTCAAAATCAAAAAACAGGTGTACTGGCAACAATGCGTGACAACAAACCACATAGCTGCTTTATGATATTTTTTCATGAAGATTTTGTATTGTACGCTGCAACAGATCGCCATTCAAAAAAGATAGCAGATATAGAACAAAATCCAAATGTTCATATTTTACTTGGGCGAGAAGGAAAGAACTGGGATGAAGAGTATATTGAGGTAGAAGGAATCGCTTCTATTGAAGAAGACCATACATTAAAAAATAAATTCTGGACAAACAGCTTGAAACGTTGGTTACTTGGTCCTGAAGATCCAAATTACGTTTTAATAAAAATTAATCCTGAAACAATTTATTACATTGATAGTGCTGGTACAACGCAACCAGAATTTTTACGTCTATAGCAAAAAGAAACGAGATCTCACGAAATATGAGGTCTCGTTTTGTCGAAAAGTTCTTTTCCAAAAAAAATTGAAAAAGCTGGAACTTTATAAAGTTTCTGTTATATAATAGCATTAACTTAAATAAACTGTATTAAAACAGAGTGAGAGGGGAAATAAAAATGATGAAAAGAGAAGAACGGAAAAATATGATTGAGTTTATTGAAAAGAAAAAAGGAATTGAACGCGAAGAACTTATGTATATGACAGATGACGAAGTAGAACATATTTATAATGTGACATACTTCTTATATGAGGAAATTGCAGAATAATACAGAAGACCATTCCCTAACAGGAATGGTTTTTTTCATGTAAAATAATATATGATTGGAGGAATTTATATGAGCTCATGGTTATTATTCGCATTACTATCAGCAATCACAGCAGCGCTTGTATCTATCTTCGGAAAAATAGGACTAGAAGGAATTGATTCGAATGTTGCAACGACAATTCGTTCAATCATTATGGCCTTATTTATGGTTGGCGTTATTATCATCCAAGGAAAATTCCAAAATATCGGAGAAGTATTAGTAAATAAGAAAGCATTATTATTTATCACACTGAGCGGTGTAGCCGGTGCTTCTTCTTGGCTCTTTTACTTTCTCGCCTTAAAGACAGGAAAGGTTTCACAAGTAGCACCTGTTGATAAATTAAGCGTGGTCTTTTCGATTATCTTGGCTATGATTATTCTTGGTGAAAAATTAAGTTTCATGACCGGTATCGGTGTTCTCTTTATTACAACAGGCGTTCTTTTTATTGCTTTTAGTTAATAAAGAGAAACCTTCATTAGTGGAGGCTTACTGTCCACGAATAGCGGGATAAGAAAAACCGCTATATACATTAGCGGTTTTTCTTATCTTTTTGTATTTTTACATATGTATACACAAGCAAAGCGATGACGATTGAAATAATACTAATCCAAAATCCATATCGATGTAAATTGTACTCTACATCTCTCCACTTTTCTCCTAATTTCCAACCAAGCCCAATAAACACACTCACCCAAATCAAAGCACCGCTATACGCATATAAACAAAACTTACCCCATTTTAAGTTGGACATTCCTGCAAAATATGCAGTTAGCTGTCTGACACCAGGTAAAAAATAGCCAATCATTAGTAAAAAAAGACCATACTTCCCAAATAAAATATGAGTCCTTTCAATTTGTGCTTCTTTAATCCCCACTTTAGAACCATATTTTTTTAGTACAGGAAGTCCTAGTTTTAAACCGAGCATATAACTTAATGTAATCCCAAGTATAGCCCCAGTCATGCTGCTTATAAAAGCCTCTGTACCTGACATATATCCTCTTGAAATATTGTATCCGACAAATGTAAGTAAAAATTCATCTGGTATCGGTAATCCAACGATTCCTCCAGCAAGTGCAATAATAATTCCATAATAACCATAGTGTGCGATTAACTCACCAATATTTTGTTCCATTCGCACGACACATCCTATACGCTATCGTTATTCCACATTGTACCCTCTCTATCAATGAAGCAAACATGGCATACATATTCACTATACATTGTTTTTATGACGAACTCTATATACAATGTTACAACTTCATGGAGAATATTATATCCACATTAACTTATTAGGAAGACATAATGTTGTTTCACAACTGAAAGGAAATTGAAAAATAACTGAAACTTTTTGCATTAGAATTCAATCCTACTTAAAAATTGAAAGGAAAATGAAATTTTCCAAAAGAAAATCTTTGCTAAAATAAAAAGCATACAGACAAAAAAGTGTTGACACATGGAGGAAAACGTATTCTTTCAAGATATAGTGGGGGAAAAAAATGAGACTAGAAAAACAATTAATAAAAAAGATATATTATGAAACATTCCTATTGGAGAATGAAACACATCCACCTCTTCAAGTGCTTGGAGAAGCTTATTTAAACGAACAAAAAAATGAATTTTCCGATGGATCTTATATTCGTTTTGCTCAAGGTGAATTTTATTATCACCATCAAGATTTTGAATCAGCTATTTTTAAATGGGAGAAAGTCAATAATGAATTAGCATCATGGGCACAAAAAAATATTGCAGATGCTTACTTCGAACTTAACCAATTATCAGTTGCTGAAAATGTTTATACATCTATTACAACTGATAATAAAATACTTATGACCGAAATATCACTGCAATTACTCTCTCTTTACATCGAGCAAAATAAACTTGATTCAGCTTTCACCGTTATAAAAGAAGCGGTTTCTTTAAATCCCGATTATCCAAACGTTACAGCAATCGCTCGTTCCTTTTATGAAGAACAGCAGGATTTTGGCAGTGCAGTAGAGCTTGCTGTAAATGAGCTAATTCGAACAGAATCTTTCCCATGGTTTGAAGTTCTAAAAGAATATATTGATAAAGGATTTACGAAAACCATTTCACCAGATTATTTTTACGAAGTATTAACTACATTACATAATGTAGACCAAGTACAATTTACGCAAATTGTTTCATCGCTTTGGCAGAGCTATAAAAATGAACAAACTTATTTATTATGGCTTAAAACGATAAATAAATTTTTCTTACATATCGAAATACATTCGTCCGATATATGGGACAAAATTTCTTCTCTTTACGAAGAAACGTACTTTGAATTAATTCAAGGTCAATATATGCTGAGACAATTACACGATATCATTCCGAACCTATTAACAAATTGGTTAAAGGTAGCCAATCCGTCTTATTCTTTCTTTCCATCTGCAGCAGTATTGGCGTGGGATGAGATTTTCCCTTCCCAAATAGATTCAACAGATGTAGAACATGCAGAAAATAATCTATCATATTCTACCAATCATACAGATGGATTAGAGTATAGTTTACATCTTTTTGAATCTATTACACAGTGGGCACAAAGAAATGATTTAGAAATAGGCCATCGATTTAGATGGTTAGTTGGCGAGCTTGCAGATTTAAAAACAAATCGTCTTTTAGTAACAGGAACTTCAGGAAACGGAAAATCTTCATTTATTAACTCTATACTAGGAGAAAATATATTAGAAGACTCAAGCTCAAATGTAGTTGTCTTTAAAAATGATGATCATACCGAAATTAACGCCATAACAGATTCAGCAATTACAACGACTGAGGATTTCTCTGAATTCCATAACATGACGTCTATGCACCGCCAAACATATAGAGATAGAGCGTGTGTTGAATTTAAATTACCATGCAGATTTTTAAGTAAAAATAAACTTACATTCGTTGTTACACCTAGCTTTAGCAGAAACAACGATAGCAGAAATGAAACATTCGAATATTTACATTCGGTAGACGAATTATTATACGTATTGAATGCTGATTCACCTTTTACTGACAAAGAACGTGACATTCTATTAAGTATTCAAGAACATTCACCAAATCTACAAATTCATTTCTTATTAAATAAAATTGATAACATTTACAGTGAAGCAGAAGCAAAAAGAGTTATACATGATACGCAAGCGAGAATAAACACATATTTCCCGCATGCGAGAGTTTTCCCTTATTCTTCGTTATATACAAATAGTCAACAACTAAACGATTTAACTGAGTTTATTCATTTTAACTTTAACCATAAAAACATCGATACAGAACGCACTGAAAAGTTATTATCTTTCATTCGAAAAACAATCACATATCTTTTGGATAAACGAGTTGAGATGGAAAACGGCCTAGTGGATTCTATTAATTGGAATGAAGATATTTTAGTTAGACTAAATGGTTTCATTAATAATCTTACTGCTTTTGAGAAGGAAAAAATTCATTCTATTACAGAATCATATCGTACAATGAAAAACGAAATTACGAATGATATGACAGAACATATTCCGAAACTATTGCAAAGTTGTTCTGATTTAATTAGCGAAGAAAGCGATTTCGGGCACATTGATATTGAACTAAATAAAGCGATGAACGAAAGAGTTCAAAACTATTTAGAACAAACTGTGTTACCTAACCTTGCTCGCTCTATGCAAGATTGGATTGTAACTTCTAATAACGAGTTCCTTCAAAGTCAATCGTACTTAGAAGAAATCAGTGAAGGACTTAATTCTTTATGTGGAGAAAATCGAATACAGTTAGAATGTGACTTTAAAGTGCTCGATGATTGGCGTAGAGATACGGATAGAATGACAACTAGAATACAAATGGAAGAAGTGAATATCTTACGCCGATTTACACCAGCACAATTTTTACTGAAAAGTGCCGGTAAATTATTTGGAGTTCTTCCTAAAAATAAAACAATGCTATATAACAAATACACACAGTATTTAGAAAATGAAGATTATACCGATGTAACTGCTTCTATTATGAACAAATTTTTCTTGCAGTTTGAGCTATTTGAAAACGCACTGGAGCGGGATATTACTATGTTCTTCAGAAATCCATTTGGTACGTTAAAACAAGCTGTAGAAGACACACATTTAGAAATACAAGAAAAACAAAATACACTACATAAAATGAAATCAAGTCCTGAAGTTTATCATGATCCTATAACGCTCTTTGAATTGAGATTACGCCAGTATGAAGTAATCGTAAATATGGATAAGGATAATTCCTATACAGATTCAACTTTAGAAACAAGCATAGATGAAATATCCACCTTTTAAATTTCTCATATAGTAGTAAATAAGAACAAAAAAGCAGCCAATATTGGCTGCTTTTTTACTAAACTCTTATGTGAAGGTAACTGATGACATATGCCCGATTGTTGAGAACTTCCATCAAGCTCCCCACTGATTAAAGTTTCACTTTATATCCCAAATCACATCATCGACCTTTGCTTCCACGCGAATTTGCTGAATAAATTGTTGTCTATCGTTTTCGTTACGAATTAGTTTATGTATATACCGCCGCTTACTTAACAAATTCCGATAACGTTCTTCCGTATGAATGACATTTCGGCATTTTACATCTTCATATATAACTTTGAACCAATCATGCCCTTTTAACTTTTCAATATGACGAGCAAATCTTCTTTGCTTTCGCTTTTCTCGTCCTTCTATGCTTTCTAACGCTTGTTCCACAATTTCCTCTGCTATATTTTCTCCTACAACTTTTACAATTCCAACTGTTCCGCGAGCGATAACCTTTGTAGCATCTGCTGCCGCTTCTCCTAGTGCAACTGCTCCTCGTACGACCCCAGCGAGAATGTGACCAATAATATCTTCCATAGCTTCTCTCCTTCTAATTTACTATTTGTATTCGTTTAAGAGGATAATATATTGCAACCAAACTTCCTAATACATCATCTTTATCAATTAGCCCTAGCCCATTACGACTATCTCGGCTCACTAATCGATTATCCCCCATCACAAAGATTTTATTTTTTGGAATAATTATCGGGCCGAAATCCTCTGTTAAATTCATCATAAGTTGTTTTGCTTGCTTCTTATTTTTTTCCAAATATGATTCCTTTTGTAATTGACTATTGATATACAACTGATCATTTTTCATTTCAATTTTATCTCCAGGTAAACCGATAATACGCTTCACATAAAAATTATCTGTTTTTATCACAATTACATCACCATGGTGATAGCTATCAACTTTCCTTGCTAACTTATTTATAATGACTTTATCCCCTTCATAAAGCGTAGGCTGCATGGAAGCTCCTTGTACCGTCGTCGAAAAAAATACAAATACTTTCATAAAAAAAGCAATCATACATGCAATCACCAATACTTCAATCCATTCCCGAAAGCGACTTTTCTGTCTCATGCTTATCTCCTTTATCCCTTATGTACATATATTATAGAATACTTTTGTAAATAAATTCTATATTATCAGTAAATTACATATACTATCTACAATAAAAATAAAACATTCTATATATACAAATTATTTAACTAAAAAAAAGAACTACTAATAAGCAGTTCTTCTTTCATTTCTATATAGATGGCAAATATTCATCCATCAACTTTATCCGGCATTAACGAACAATAATACTCCCCCCTCAAAATTCGATGAAAGCATTTTCCAGCTCTAGCGGCTAGAATCTCCGGTCGTTTCGCCCCCTCGGACGAGGCAAAAAGCGCCTCTCTGCCTTGGTCGCGGGCGCCCTGCGATTCTGAGCGAGTCGCTTCCGCTTTTCTAAAGAAGTTAGGTGGGAGATAAACTGCCCGTAAAGCCCGATTGGTGAGGTCTAATAATCATTGGGGAATCAAGAAAATCCCAATGATTAAAGTTTCACTTTATCAAATCTTACAATTATATTCTGAAAAATATCCTTATATATAGTTTTTTGATATAATGTTTCTGGTCTTTTTTATTTGATACATAAAATGCAAGGAGGATTTATTTTTATTATGAAAGTTATGCTAAAAAACGAACGAACTGGACAAATTAAACAAACAAAACTAGGGTTTAGCTGGACTGTATTTTTCTTCGGCTTCTTTCCAGCACTATTTCGCGGGGATTGGAAATGGTTATTAATTATCTTAATTGCAAGTGCATTCACATTCGGTTTTTCTAATTTAGTTTTCTGTTTTATTTATAATAAGTTATATATTAATGACCTTTTATCTCAAGGTTATAAACCTGCTGACGAATATAGCTTAGCTGCTTTACAACAAAAAAATATCATGGCAGCATAAATAATAAAAAGTAAGCAAGCTGGTTATGTACCAGCTTGCTTTATTACATTCCAACATAAATAATACACATTTGCGCTCCAATATATGTTGCCCAAACCCAAAGAGGATCATATTTTATATTCCTTCTTCCGATATCAGTAACACCAATAATAAAATCGGAGATGGCAAACAACAAACCTCCAAACGCTGGAATCCACCATATTCCACCGTTCAAATAAGCAAGTGCAAATGCAAAACATGCCATTCCACTAACCCAAAGCCCGTATACAAGTGCTCCTATTGTAAATAACTTATCTTGCTTATTATTTCGAATAAAAAAGAACCAACCGATAATTAAGAATAACCCGTATCCTACTAAACTAAACCATAACCCCGTCCATGAAATACCTGTTTCTAAAAAAGCTGTCACATACAAGCAATGTGCAATAGCAAATGTCGCCATTCCGCCAATTAAACGGTGCCCAAATGGAATCAAGCCTGCCATAAATAAATCGCCGATTGTTGATAAAAGCATACCGATTGCAACCCACTGCCGATAAGGTGTCACAGGGTCTTGCACCCACATCCATGTCGCAGCTCCAGTTAATGAAAAACTCAGGAGTAAACGTATAAATAAAGGTAATGGTTCGTTTTTCTTTGTTTGATTTGATTGTCTTATTGCATAAATTGTACCGAACAGAAATAAAGTTACTTGTCCAATCAGCAGTACGTACATTTCATTCATATTTTTCTCCTTGATGGATTAATATTTCTATGTTATTCGATATAAAAACGTCATTTTCCTTCCTTCTATCTACAAGTTTCAACAAAAAATATGTGTGTTTCTATTACTCCATCACTTTCTCAAAAAATCCATTTCATGTTTCCTATCCTTACATATAGAAAAGAGGCTCTTACTGAGCCTCTTCACACTGCTTTTGTATTTGCTCCGTTTTTTGCACTATAGGTGTACGATTCACCACAATGATTCCAGTCGCTACACATGCCAATCCAAACAATACGAAGGAATGAATTGCTTCACCTAAAATTAAGCTTGATAATATTACACCAAACACTGGAATGAAGAACATGTACATCGATACTTTTCCAACTTTGTTGTATTTCATCACTGTATTCCAAATACAAAATCCTGCTGCTGATAAAAAAGATAAGTACAGTAACATAAGCAACGTTTGCATATGAAATGTAAATGGCATGAATCCATCTTGTAAAATCCCGATGAATAATAAACCTAAAGAACCAATAATCATTTGATATGCAGTCATGTAGCCTACATCCATCGTTTTACTGCCTTCTTTCGCCAAAATGTTACCGTACGAGTACAGCATTGCCGCAGCTAACAATAACAATTCACCAATGCCAAAGTGCAAATCCATATTTCCTTTTGGAATGTTTACAAGAATGACACCGCAAAAACCGATTGATACACCAACGATTTTTCTCATATTTAATGAATCATCTTTATATAGAAAATGTGCTAATACAATTTGAAAGAATGACGATGTTCCAGAAATAACTGCTCCTTCAATCCCAGTACTATAGCTCAAACCGATATAAAAACAAACATATTGTAAAAACGTTTGAAACAAACCAATCTGAACAAGTTGCTTCGCTGTACCTTTTTGGAAAGATACATTTTTTCCTAATACTTTAAAAAAGAATAAGAGCATAACTCCTGCTAGGAAAAAACGATAGCCAGCAAATAAAATTTGTTCACCTACTTCATGAGGTTGAATATCTAACTGTACATAACTTAATTTAATAAATGGAAACGCACTGCCCCATAGAAAAGTTGCGCTTAATGCCGCAACAAATACACCGAGCGGATGTGTAAAAAATCTTTCTGTCTTCACTGATGTCTTCCTTTCCGTACTTTTTACGAACAATATCCATATATAACAAAGCGGAGTCAAAAACACAAGTATTTTCACTTCTACTTATTCAAGTAATACTTAACTTCCTTGCTTCTTCCTCAATCTTAAGGTGGGTACTTACTCTCAACGAATAGCGGAATAAGTAAAAATCTTTTCTTATAAGGAAACATATGTTACAATCTAGAATAATAATAAAGTAAATAACTACACAGAATGTGTTTTCTAAGAAATGCTGCTATCCGTATGGATGGCAGCTTTCGTCGTTTTATAGGGGTTTCGATGATGATTCTTTTTCTCAATGAGAGGAGTGAAACGAGATGAATTCACAAATAAAAATATTTTCAACGCAAAAGAAAGTTGTAACTTAAAAGAATGCTGCTATCCAGATGGATGGCAGCTTTCGCCGTTTTATAAGGCTATCGATGATGATTCTTTTTCTCAATAGAAAGGAGCGAAAAACTATGAATGCTGAAATAAAAGCATTATTAAAACAAACGGAAACACCACCTTAAAAGAAAGCTACTATCCATCTTTCACTGGTTTCCATAATAAATTTTTTCTCAATAGAAAGGAGCAATAAGTCATGAATTCTGAAGTAAAAGCATTATCAAAACAACAAGTAACGCCAACTTCTCTATCCTGGTTGGAAACATTCCAAAAACATTATGAACTCATTTTTGCAATCACATCTGGAATTTTTATTTTGGCAGGTTGGTTACTAACAAAGAATGACCTCACAACTGCTGCAACTATATTTTACGTATTAGCTTATATAATTGGAGGTTATGCAAAAGCAAAAGAAGGTATTGAAGACACAATCGCAGAAAAAGAGCTGAACGTCGAAATGCTCATGCTTTTTGCAGCTATTGGCTCAGCAATTATTGGCTACTGGACAGAAGGTGCTATATTAATTTTTATCTTCGCTTTAAGCGGAGCTATGGAAGCTTACACGATGAACAAAAGTCAAAAGGAAATTTCCGCACTGCTCGACTTACAACCAGAAGAAGCACTGCGTATCTCTCGTGGAGTAGAAGAACGTATTTCAGTCGAACAGCTGCAAATTGGTGACATCATTTTAATTAAGCCAGGTGAACGCATTCCCGCAGACGGCATGATTCACACTGGTGAAACAAATATTGATGAAGCTGCCATTTCAGGTGAGCCAATTCCAAGTGAGAAGAAACCTGGTGATGAAGTATTCGCAGGAACTGTTAACTTACGAGGTGCTATCGAAGTAGAAATCACAAAACATAGCGATCAAACGTTGTTCCAAAAAATTATTCGTCTCGTGCAAAATGCACAAAGTGAAAAATCTCCTTCACAACTTTTCATTGAAAAATTTGAAGGAACATATGTGAAAGGCGTACTTATTGTTGTAGCACTCATGATGTTTGTTCCTCACTATACTCTTGGCTGGAGCTGGAACGAAACATTTTACCGTGCGATGATTCTGCTCGTTGTCGCTTCTCCATGTGCACTCGTTGCAGCCATTACACCAGCTACGTTATCGGCAATTTCAAACGGTGCACGCCATGGAATCTTATTTAAGGGCGGTGTTCATTTAGAAAGACTCGCTTCATTAAAAGCAATCGCCTTTGATAAAACAGGTACATTAACACAAGGAAAGCCAACAGTAACAGATGTATATACGCGTGACGGAATATCTGAAAAAGAGTTATTACACATTACAGCATCTATTGAAAGTCATTCTACACATCCTTTAGCAGCATCAATTGTTAAATATGCAAAACATGCATATGACATGACATTAACAAAACCAGAAAACGTTGAAGATGTAACTGGATTTGGCTTAAAAGGAACACTGCAAAACGAAGCTTACAAAATTGGGAAAGCTGATTTTATGAGTAAAGAAACAAAATCATTCCATAACGACATTTCAACGAAATTAGAACAAGAAGGAAAAACTGTTGTATACGTAAGCGATGAGAAAGGTATTCTCGGTCTTATTGCCTTAAAAGATACACTGCGCCAAGAAACAATTGCAGCAATTCGTGAGCTTCAAAAACTTGGTATCGAAGCGGTGATGATTACAGGTGATAATGAACAAACAGCAAAGACCATCGCTGCTGAAAGTAATATTAAAGAATACTACGCATCTTGCTTACCAGAAACAAAAGTAGAAGCAATAAAAGAATTGAAAAAGAAATATAGTACAGTGGCAATGGTCGGTGATGGCATTAATGATGCTCCTGCATTGGCAACAGCGAGCATTGGAGTTGCCATGGGAGAAGGAACTGATGTTGCTTTAGAAACCGCAGACGTTGTCTTAATGAAAAATGAACTTTCTCGCTTAGCACAAGCAATTCGCTTATCAAAACGAATGAATCGTATTGTAAAGCAAAATGTTATCTTTTCATTGACAGTAATTATGCTGCTCATTTGTTCAAACTTCCTACAATTTTTAGCACTTCCATTAGGTGTCATCGGTCACGAAGGAAGTACTATTCTCGTTATTTTAAATGGGTTACGATTATTAAAAGCAAATAATTAAAAGGGTTCCAATATGGAACCCTTTTTTTAATGATAACCGTTATGTCCGTTTGCACTGCTGCTCGTTTTATGTTTTGGCTGTGAGCTGCTGTGTTGTTTACGTTGGTTTTTGTCGTTTTTACTATTACCAGTCTTATTTTGACCCATGAATAATCCCCCCTATTCCCTCTTAGTATGAAACAGAAGGTTACTTTTGATTACGGGAATTATTGTCACTCGTTCGATAATAATTCAAAAGTGCGTTAATTTCTCCACCAAGCAAAATCACCCAGCCAGTTAAGTAAAACCATAATATTAAAATAATAATAGCACCGAGGCTACCATATGTATTCGAATAATTTGCAAAGTTATCGACGTAGAATGCAAATGAATACGATGCCACAATCCACCCAATTGTAGCAAATAATGCTCCTGTCATTACTTCTCTTCTCTTTACATGACGATTTGGGGCAAATTTATACAAAAAGCAAAATAAACCAAATAATACGAGAAAACTTAATAATAATCGAACAATACTCCAAACAAACGAAAATTCATGAGATAAACCTAGAACTTTAAAAATCGCTGATCCAATTATTTGTCCAAATACAGGTAAAATTAAAGCAAAGACAATCATAAAAATCGTTGCTAATGTTAATACAACTGACAATGCTCTTGTTGTAATAAATGAACGTGTTTCAGTAATATCATAGGCACGGTTAAATGCCTTCATCACAGCATTTACGCCATTCGAAGCAAAATATAACATTGCAAGTAAACCAAACGATAATAACCCACCATTTTGTTCACTCACTATTTTATCTACATTTGTTTCAATTAAACTCAATACATCTTCAGGAGCATAATTCTGTAAGAAGGATAATACATCTTCCGTCTCAATTGGGATATATCCAAGAAGCGTTATTAAAAAAACAAGTGCTGGAAAAAGAGAAAGCAAGAAGAAATAGGCAAGCTGCGCTGCTAAGCCTGCCACATCATCTCGCATTGTTCGATCATATAAATCTTTCCCAAATGTGAAAACATGATGAGTTCTTGCTTTTTGTAAAAATGTTTTCATCTTTTTTAAACGCTTTTCTTTTCTTCTTGATTTTGTTTTAGCTCAATAAACGCTTCTGATTTCTTCTCTTCTACAATAGATTCCTTTTTGTCGCTATCTTCTGCTACAATCAGTTCTTCTTCCGTCTTTAACTCTTCTGTCGGTACAACCGCTTGAATTTCAATTGTTTCTGGTTGTTCTTTCACATTATTCTTCTTCTTGTTAAAAATATCTTTCGTCTCTTTTAATGTTTCAACAACAGCTGGCGTTAACTTTTTAATTTCTGCCACTTTTGCTTTTACAACATTAAAATCAGCAATTTCGCGCCCTTTATCTGTAACTGTTTGCATCTTTTCTTTTAGCTTTGCATTTTCACCAATTTCAATCATTTTTGTTTTCGCTTTTCCTGCTGTATACTTCACTTTTTCACGATTTTCTTTCTTTAACATAGAAACCGCCACACCTGCTGCCACACCGATTGCAATATTGCGTACAATATTTCCCTTCTTTGCCATATTCCTTCACCCTTTCATCTATTTTGTTAGAAAGTTATCTCGCTCAAACGGACAATGAAACCTTAAAGGTGATAGCCTTGAGGTATCTCCCCATAAGAGCTCGATTGGTTTAACTAACCATAAGTAGCAATGCTCACTAATGGAAGTTTCACATTATACTTTCTGAACTAACATCCTTATATTCCTTGCTCATTTCGAATGAACGCTAGCAATTTTGCACATCCTTCTGTTACAAGGTCATATACTTCTTGAAAGTTCCCTGTAAAATATGGATCCGGAACATCTGTCCAGCCACCGTCTGGAACAAAATCGGATAGTCTGCCAATATAGCCGCCTGCTTTTCCTAAAGCCTTTAAATCGTCTAAGTTTTTATTGTCCATTGCAATTATGTAATCAAACTTTGTTAAGTCTTCTTTTTCTACTTGACGTGCTTTAATTCCTTCAAAAGATACTTCATTTTCTGTTAAAATTTTTTGTGTGCCGTGATGAGGCGGATGCCCGATATGCCAATCTCCAGTTCCAGCCGAATCAACAGTAATCGCTTGTTCTAATTCTTCTTTTTTTACAAGCTCACGAAAAATTGCTTCTGCCATCGGAGAACGACAAATGTTTCCTAGACAAACAAATAAAACTCGAACCATATTTGTTTCTTCCCTTCATGATGCATTTGTTATATTTAGTATAAACAATCAACAATTACTTATAAAGGAAATAAGCGCTAATTTAATATGATTTCAAACTTCCGTTAACGAAAATGATAAAAAATGTTAAGATAAGTCTATGTTACTTTAAAGGGGGGTACTTCCGTGGATTTATCCGTAAAAACGCAAGAAAACGTTGAATATATGGTAGAAGCAATTAAAGAAAAATTACGCATGGTAAACGCTGGAGCAATGAGAGCTTCAAACTTCAATGAAGATATGTATGAAGATTTGCGTGACATTTATGAACACGTTATGAAGCGCGAAACATTTAGCATTAGTGAAATGCAAGCTATTACAGAAGAATTAGGTTCATTAATTAAAAAATAAAAAGGCAACGAGGAGCATCCTCATTGCCTTTTTATTTTTTAATTATCCCTGCATTTCCTTTTTAATTCTATCCGTTAATTCTGCCATGCGCTTACGGCTTTCTTCACGCTCACGTTTGTTTTGTTCTTCAATTTGTTTTGTTTCTTGAACACCTTTAGAAATAATATTCCAAGTCTCTTCAAGAGTTTCCATCTTAATACTTGAAGAACCCGCCAATTTTGCTACTTCTACACTTTGCGTCGCGATATTTTGTGCATTTCTCTTCAATAACTCGTTTGTACGACGGTCAAGTTCTGCCATTGAATCCGCAACAAGCTTTTGACGTTTTGCATTTACGGCTTGAATAATACCATTTTTAAAAATAGGAATTGTCGTAATAAACGCTGTATTAATTTTCCCTATTAACTTGTTGTTACCACGTTGAATCATTCGAATTTGAGGCGCTGTTAGTAATGCAACCATACGCGCTTTTTCTAAATCGTCAATACGCTGCTCTAAAATTTCTACAGAGTTTTTTAATGATTCCAGCTCGATTCCTGCAAGTTGATCATTGTTACGAACACGCTCTTCATACATCGGAACTAATTCTGTTTGCAGACGCTCAAGTAGCATTTCACCCGCAACAACGTATTTCTCTAAATCTAAATAATATTTTAAGTTTTGCTCATACAAACCATCTAACGTACCGATTGAACGCTTCATTTCATCTTGGTATTTCGTGATTTCCACGTATACTTTATCCATTTCGCGTCCCATCGTTTGATACTTATTAAAGATTTGTTCAATCATTTGATTTCCTTTTTTAAATAAACGAGAGAAAAAACCGCCTTTGTCTTCAACGAAATCTTTACTGTCAAACTTGTCCATAATTTTCCCAAGCTGTTTTAATAACTCACCGGAATCTTCTACTTTAGATAATGTCATCGTATGTAAAATTTGATCAGCAAATCGGGAAATCTCTACAGATGGCTCTTTTCCTAGCTCGATTAATTCCAATTGATCTTTTATATCCACCGCATTATAGATGCGCTGCACTTCAGGGTCTTGTCTTAACTGCAGGCGAATATCTTGCGATGTTTGTTCAGTCAATTCTGTTGTTGTTGGGTCTAGTACAATCGGATTCATATATGTATCTTCCTTCCTTTATAAAAATGGACGAAATATCCCTTTTAAAGTATTTGATAAATTTTTATAGGACGATGGACCGTGAAACTCTACATCAAAGCTCACTTCTTCTAACCAATGTGAATCAAATGCTTCCGCTTCAATGTACTGCTCAATATCATTACGTCCTGTCGGATTAAAATGTAAAACATCGACACCAATGTGATTTAAAAAGAGCATCAATATCGCATCAGAACGCGTAAGTTCTCCACTTTTTTCATTGTTAAATATAACTATCTTCGGAACCTCTTGGGAATAATCGAATTTCTCAAGCTGTTCAAGTATATTCGGTGGAATTTGTGAAAGCTGCGCAAACACATATAAAGCTGCATCTTGTTCTGTTTCTATTCCCATTCTTTTGTAAAGCTGACTCTCACATGTATGAATAATCGCTTCTGCAATGCCGTATTGTAAGCCCTCCGGTAAGCGTTTGTGCGGCCACCAATGACTTTGAATGATTCTCTGTGCATTAAGCTTTCCAGAACGATCTAATGCATCGCGATAATGAAATTGAAAATTAGCTTTCTGCTCTTTCGTAAACGGAAATTGATTTACTAACATACTGTTCTCATACGATGTTAACACTTTTAATCTTTGAAAATACTCTTTCCCATTTTTAGAAACACCAGACACCTTTGCAAATAACGATGGAATATAAATATGTTGCTTTTCTACAAAGAATGTTGGTCTTATAAATGCCTTCTCTTTCGTGATGATAAAGAGTTCATCATATGTTGTCTTTAATGTACGCGCAACTGGCGTATATGACCTGAATTGCCACGGTTTATATAAGAGCGAATTATCATGATGAAGCACTTGCTCAATTTCTTTCGATGCTTGATATGCAACCGTTGCAACGCGCTCCCGTTTTTTATCTGGAAATGGTTCTAATGAAATTCGACTTGGATGTGAGATTACAAATGTCCGATTCTCTTCATCGATTTTTTCAAATCCATCTTTTCCTTCTGGATGATAATACAATACGTCACACCCGAGCATAATAAGAAAGTATAAAAAGTAAGTTTGGCTTTCCGACGCATCACCATACCATATAATTTGGGGCATTTGTACTTTGTAATCCTTTTGTGAAAACCATTTTGAAACATAATTTTCACTTAACTTAATCATATCAATTAAAAAACGGCGGAAACCTTCTGTTTTTAACGATTGATTATGCTGTTTTTCGTACAGCTTTAAAATTGAAATAAAAGTTGTGTGTATGTAGTGTTGTATGTCTGGATGATCAACTTCAGGCAACAAACGTTTTCCTGATAAATGAGCAACAAGTCGATTTACAGTTAAACCGCTTGGTGCTTGTTGATGTAATGAAAAAACTTCTTGAATATCACGAAGCTTCTCTGAAGGAATAACTTTATTTAAATTTTGTTCATGAAGTACAGTGATATTCTCATTTTGACCGTAATCAAATAACCGGTTATAGTATTCATTCACATCATTCGGTACACCAAGAATGCGGCATCCGACATAACTAAAATGCAACTCATTCTCTGTAAGTTCATAATGCGGACGCTTTGCTAACTCTACTCCAAATTGCTTCAATTCTTCTTCCACGTTTAATACATGTGGATGAAGTGTAAAACGTGAAAACACACTAATTCACCTCCAAACGAAACATTTATAAAAAATGGGCGCTCGTATGACGAGCAAACCCATTTAGTCTATTAACCTATTAATCTTCTTTCTTAGAAGCTGCCACCTCTTCACGAGTTTGGCGAGATGTTTTCATATAATGTAAAATAAATGTAGCACCAAATGCAATAACTAAAATCATAAAGAACATCCAATGCGGCATTTCAATATGAAATACAGAAAGGAACATTTTTACAGCAATAATTGCAATTAATATATACGCTGTCGTTTCAAGCTCTGGAACACGTTCTAGTAATCTTAAAAATACACCTGCAATACCACGCATCATTAAAATTCCAAGCATTCCGCCAAGAAGCAGAATCCATACTTCATTTGAAACACCAAATGCCGCAAGAACGCTATCTACAGAGAACGCGATATCCATTAGTTCGACCATTACAACCGTTCCCCAGAACATGCCAAACATTCTAAATAGCACACTATCTTTCTTCATACCATGAGCTTCTTCGTCTTCTTCATTTCCTTTAGATTTATCAATGAAGTGTTTCAAAGAAAGCCATGCAAGGTAAAGAGCACCAAACACTTTTACCCACCATAATTTAATTAAGTACATACCAATTCCGATGGCAATAAAACGGAATGCATAAGCACCAATAAGTCCATAAAATAATGCTTTTTTACGCTTTTCTTCTGGAAGATGTTTTACCATAACAGCTAATACAAGTGCGTTATCAGCAGATAGCAATCCTTCCAAAACAACAAGCGTACCAATTAATCCCCAAGATACTGGATCTGTTAATACTTTTACCCACATATCTAGATCAAAGAATTGGGCATACGTATTAAGGATTCCATGTAAAATCTCCATATTGTTGTTGACTCCTATTCTGTTTTAAATTTCTAAAAAGCGGAAAAGAAGGAAACGAAATTCGCTTCCTTCTTACGCATCCAAGCCGTACGCTCTTACAAGCGCACCTAATCCACCTTGGAAGCCGCTTCCGACAGCATTAAACTTCCACTGTCCATTATGACGGTATAATTCACAAAAGACAACTGCTGTTTCGATGGAGAAATCTTCCCCTAAATCATAGCGAAGCACTTCTTCATTTGTTTCTTCGTTAGTTAAACGAACAAATGCATTGGCAACTTGTCCAAAGTTTTGGCGGCGCCCCTCTGCATCATAAATCGTAACTGTAATAGCAATACGATGTACATCCGCTGGTACTTTATTTAGATCAACAACTAATTGTTCATCATCGCCTTCACCTTCTCCAGTTCGGTTATCACCTGTATGTGTCACAGAACCACAAGGAGATTGTAAATTGTTATAAAAGATAAAATCTGTTTCTTTCGTACACTTACCCTCTTGATTTAATAAGAACGCAGATGCATCTAAATCGTAATCAGCTCCGCCGTCATATTGTTTAATATCCCAGCCAAGACCAATAATTGCTTTTGTAAGGCCTGGGCTTGTCTTACCTAAATCAATTTTTTGTCCTTTTTGTAACTGAATAACCATATCCATCCACCTCTATTTACATAGATTCTTTACTCTACATCTAAACCAAAGTTTTTACATAAAGCTGCTAACCCGCCTTGGAAACCACTGCCAATCGCATTAAATTTCCAATCGTTGTTATGGCGATATAATTCACCTACTACAACCGCTGTTTCAATCGAGAAATCTTCACCTAAATCATAACGAATCAGCTCTATGTTTTTCTCTTCATCTAAAATGCGAACGAAAGAGTTAGATACTTGTCCAAAGTTTTGACGACGACCTTCTCCATCATAAATTGTAATTGTAAAACAAATACGTTCAATATGCGCAGGAACATTTTTCAAATCAACTTTGATTGTTTCATCGTCCCCTTCGCCTTCTCCTGTACGATTATCACCTAAATGCTGTACAGAACCACTTGCTCCAGTTGGATTGTTATAGAAAACAAAATCTTCTCCTCCGCCAACTTTACCGTTTGCACCAACTAAGAAAATACTTACATCTAAATCAAAATCAGCTTGTCCATCATATTTATTTGTATCCCAGCCAAGACCAACAATTACTTTTGAAAGACCTGGGTTTGTTTTCGTTAAATCTACTTTTTGTCCTTTTTGTAATGAAATAACTGCCATATAAAGCGCCTCCTTAAAAATTATTGATAACGCGTTACAATTTCGCTTAAGTTTTTATCTTGCGTTCCTTCTCCGATTGCAGAGAATTTCCATTCACCGTTATGACGATACATTTCACCGGCAATTAAAGTTGTCTTTCCACCATAATTATCCGTTAAATTATAACGTGCTAACTCTTCATGAGTTTGCGGATTTTGAATACGAATATACGCATTGCGAATCATTCCAAAATCTTGACGACGGTTCACACAATCATAAATATTTACAACAAATATTAAGCGATTCACTCTAGATGGAATTTTTTGTAATTCCACAAAGATAGTTTCATCATCGCCTGCTCCTTCACCCGTTAAATTATCACCTGAATGAATAATACTTCCGCAAGAAGATAATTTATTTCCAAAGTAAATAAGGTCATTTTTATGTAAAAAACGATCATTTTCAAGCATAATTACAGATGCATCACAGTCAATATTCGGCTTACTCCCAAACAATGAAGATAAAAAACCACCTGATTTTTCAATCGGATCCCAGCCCAAGCCAACTTGTAACTTTGTTAAACCAGGTTTTCCTTTCGTTAAGTCGATCTTCTGTCCTTTTTCTAAAATGATAGGCATGAAGTCTCTTCCTTTCTACAAATTACTTTCCACTTAGGAAAATATTGTATTCCTGCTTTATATTGTAGCATTTTTCATAGATTGAGAAAAAGAATAATTTTTCAATTATACGAAAACCTATATTTGATTTCATCGTACTGATGTAAGAAGCAGGAATTTATTGAACAATCTATACACAATTTTTTATTTAAACTTTTACATTGTAAGCGCTTTCTATTATATTGATTATAGGTAGGATAGCACCGGTGGCTATCAAAGCATATGGCGAAGGCGGGGCCAATGCTGCAGGTGGGATAAAAGAGTTATCCTTCTCATTTATTATACAAACCTAATTTTCTAACAGCTCAAAATGTTGATTAACAAAGCCATGGTAGCAGCTATATACCTTATAAAAATTTAAAAAGAGTGAAATCCTTTTGTGCTTGGATTTCACTCTTTTTTCTTTTAAATTAAAATAAATCATTTGAACTACTTAATACGCTTTGCCCCAATACACCATATGCTTCGCATCTTTCTCACAGCATACACATTGTTTAGCTAATTCCTCTTGTTCAAATGGCATACAACGTGATGTAACGCCTGCTTCTTCTTTCAACTTTTCTTCACAAGCAAGACTTCCGCACCACATTGCTTTAATAAACCCTTGCTTTTCTGCTGCAACTCGTTTCATTTCTTCAAAAGTAGTAGCTGTATATGTTTTTTCTTCACGCAGTGCTTTTGCTTTTTCAAATAAAGACTGCTGAATATCATCAAGTAATGTTGTAATACGTTCTTCTAATTCGTTTATAGATACAAATTCTTTCTCTTTTGTATCACGACGCACAAGAACAACTTGATTTTTTTCAATATCTTTCGGTCCTACTTCTAAGCGAATTGGTACTCCCTTCATCTCATATTCATTAAACTTCCAGCCTGGTGTTTTGTTGCTTGCATCCATTTTCACACGCGCAACTTTTTGAATACGAGTCTGAAGCTCAGCTGCCTTTTCTAACACGCCTTCTTTATGCTGGGCAATTGGTACAATCATCACTTGTGTTGGCGCAATCTTTGGTGGTAATACAAGTCCGTTATTATCGCTGTGTACCATAATAAGACCGCCGATCATTCTCGTTGATACACCCCAAGATGTTTGATGTGCATACTGCCATTTCCCATTTCGATCTAAAAACTTAATATCGAATGCTTCTGTAAAGTTAGTACCAAAATTATGTGATGTACCTGTTTGCAGTGCCTTACCATCATGCATTAAACTTTCGATTGTATAAGTTGCTTTAGCTCCTGCAAACTTTTCCTTCTCTGTTTTCTGACCTTTTATAACTGGAATAGCTAAATACTCTTCACAAAACGACGCATATATATTTAAAATATTAAGCGTTTCTTGCTGTGATTCTTCCGCTGTTTCGTGAATTGTATGACCTTCTTGCCATAAAAATTCAGTTGTGCGTAAGAATGGACGCGTTGTTTTTTCCCAACGTACAACGGAACACCATTGGTTATACAACTTTGGTAAATCATTATACGACTGAACAATTTTCGAGAAGTGCTCACAGAATAACGTTTCTGATGTTGGACGAACACAAAGACGCTCTGCTAATTCTTCACTTCCTCCATGTGTAACCCACGCTACTTCTGGTGCAAAACCTTCCACATGATCTTTCTCTTTTTGAAGTAAACTTTCTGGAATAAACATTGGCATATACACATTTTCATGCCCTGTTTCTTTTAGCTTTTCATCCATTACTTTTTGAATGTTTTCCCAAAGGGCATATCCATGCGGACGTAAAATCATACATCCTTTTACACTTGAATAATCAATAAGCTCAGCTTTTTTTACGATATCGGTATACCACTGTGCGAAATCTTCTTCCATTTTTGTAATGGCTTGTACTTGTTCTTTTCCCATCTACTTTTCCTCCTTCAAAAAAATAAAAAAAGCCCGTGTCCCTATAATAGGGACCGAGCTTTTGTCGGCGTTACCACCCTGATTCATATACAACATGTATATGCTCTCTTGTTTGATAACGGGAATATCCCGCTGCATATGCAGAACTCAAAGGCAGGTTCCATATTGTCTTTTAAGAATCTCTCAGCCACTGGATTCTCTCTCTGCAAAAAGATTGAACATGTACTAATCCTTTATCATCGTCATAACGATATAAATTTGTTGATTATCATAATACACACTTTGTTGTAAAGCAATAGTTAATTTTCTGATTCTTATATATTCTTTTCATTTTGTTTTGTTTTATACTTGCATTATATATATCTATCTCGAAAAAATTTCACGATCTGATGAATTAACATCCCAATAATTGTTCCAATCAGAATAAAAAAACATAGGAAACCATATGCCATACCTTCCCATCCACCAATGAAAAACAATGTGAATAAAAAACAAACGAAACAAATTATAATCACAATAAGTCCAAAGGTAAAGTCAAACGAACGATTTGGAAAGCTTTTTCGTAACATGAATGAAATGAAAAAAACAACAACTGTCGTAACAATACTACTCATTAAAAAAATTCCCATTATCTTCCCTCCCATAAATACATTATATGTTAATTGATCAAAAAATTTTAAAAATACTTTCTTCTAAACGGGAGTATTTATAATCAAGTATTAATAGTAATATATAAAAATAGGTTTTAGAACTTTCGGAGGTATTTTCTATGAACAAGTCCCTACCAAAACATGTTATTGTTTTATCTTTTGATTGTTTATCGGCTTTAGATTTTCCTATATTACAAAACCTTCCTCACTTCCGTTCTTTACTAAAACGTGGTGCATACGCTGAAAAAGTTGAAAGTATTTATCCATCCGTTACATATCCAAGTCATGCAACGATTGTGACAGGAAATTATCCTGCAAAACATGGTGTTGTAAACAATACACTGCTGCAACCCGGTAAAGAATCACCCGACTGGCACTGGTACCGCCGTTCTATTAAAGGAACGACCCTTTATGATGAAGCGCGAAAAGCAAACTTAAAAACAGCTGCACTTCTATGGCCTGTCACAGGAAAAGCAAAAATTGATTACAACATGCCAGAAATTTTCCCAAATCGGCCATGGCAAAATCAAGTACTCGTCTCATTATTCAGCGGGAGTCCATTGTATCAACTAGAGTTAAATCAACGTTTTGGTCATATCCGGAATGGTTTGTCACAACCGGAGCTAGATGATTTTGTCCTCGCTTCTGCAGTACACACAATTCAAACGAAAAAACCAAATCTTATGTTTGTTCATTTTACTGATTTAGATACACAGCGCCATTACCATGGATTTTCTTCTGAGGAAACAGTAGCAGCGATTCATCGCCACGACAAACGTCTAGGTGCAATTGTTGAAGCGTTAAAAGAAAGCGGTATGTACGAAGAAACAGCCATCATTGCACTTGGGGATCATAGCGCATTAGATGAACATAAGGCCATTCAATTAAATGTCCTATTGCGTGAAAAAGGGTTCCTTACTGTGAATAAAAAAGGGGAAGTAACAAACTGGAAAGCTTATTGTCAAAGCTGTGACGGTTCAGCATATGTATACGTAAAAGATAAAAATGATACAGAAACAATTGGAAGTTTACACCGTTTACTGCAAGAAATTATGCAAGATAGGCAAAACGGCATAGAATTTCTATTAACCGATGAAGAAGCAAAAGATTGCGGAGCTGATGGGAATTGCCTCTTTATGCTTGAAGCTCGAGAAGGGTATTATTTTTTAGAAAATCATACTGGAAACCTTATAAGAGAGATTACAAGAGAAGATGTAACCTCTAATAAAAAATATACGTTTGGTACCCATGGCTATTCTCCATCAAAACCAAATTACGAAACTATTTTCGTGGCAGCCGGTAAAGGAATTCGTCAAGGCGCCATTATTCCGCACATGCGACTTATTGATGAAGGTCCTACAATTGCAAGATTGCTTGGGTTACATCTTGGTGAAACAGATGGAATTGTTATAGAAGAGTTATTAAAATTGTAAATTTATGTAAAAAATATATAAACATTTAGTTCGTTTCTCTTTTTTATAAACGCCTTTTTGTACAATAACATTAGATTAGTTGAGGGAGGAACATATATGAAAAAAATGTCCAGGCAGGAAAAAAGCTGGATATTATATGACTGGGCAAACTCAGTGTATTCACTCGTTATTACAACTGCTGTATTTCCAATCTACTTTAAAGCAGCCGCTAAGGAAATTGGACTTGCAGGTACAACATCAACTGCATATTGGGGGTATGCAAATTCCTTTGCGACACTTCTAGTGTCTATACTCGCTCCTATTCTTGGTACGATTGCTGATTATAAAGGATTTAAGAAACGTTTCTTCACATTCTTTTTCCTGTTAGGCATTATTTTTACAGGTATGTTGGCAGTAGTGCCAACTTCGCAGTGGATTCTCTTACTTTGCTGCTATATGCTCGCTTTAATTGGATTTGCAGGATCAAATATTTTTTACGATGCTTTTTTAATAGATGTGACGACAGAGGACCGAATGAACCGTGTTTCAACACGCGGCTTTGCCCTTGGCTATATCGGAAGTACAATTCCATTTATCGGCTGCATGGCTCTTATTATTCTTTCCCAAAAAAGTATCATCCCATTATCAGTCGGCGTGGCAAGCCAAATTTCATTCGCAATTACAGCGCTTTGGTGGGGACTCTTTACAATTCCTATGTTAAAAAATGTGGAACAACGCTATTATATCGAACGTGATCCAAATCCTGTTGTGACAAGCTTTAAACGCCTTGCTTATACATTTAAAAATATCCGTCAATACCGAACAGTTTTTTTCTTTCTCCTTGCCTATTTCTTCTACATTGATGGAGTCGACACAATCATTACAATGTCAACAGCATATGGAACAGACCTTGGGATTAGTGCAACAAATTTATTAATTATTTTATTTGCTACACAAATCGTCGCCTGCCCATTTGCATTATTATATGGTAAGTTGTCTGAAACATTTACCGGCAAGAAAATGCTATATGTTGGTATTATTATTTATATTATTATTTGCACGTACGCTTATTTCCTAAAAACAACGCTGGATTTCTGGATTTTAGCGATGCTCGTTGCTACTTCACAAGGCGGTATTCAAGCGTTAAGCCGCTCCTATTTTGCAAAGCTCATTCCGAAAGAATCTGCAAACGAATTCTTTGGATTTTATAACATATTTGGTAAATTCGCAGCCATTATGGGGCCGGTTCTCGTCGGTGTCACAACACAATTAACCGGTAAAACAAACGCTGGCGTGTTAAGTATTATCATATTATTTATTATCGGTGGATTTCTATTAACACGCGTACCAGAGAGCTCTTCTGCTTCTGTAACAGAACCTTCTCAAAAACCAGAGACATTATAATCAAACGCTCTCCCATATAAATGGGGAGAGCGTTTTTATCTTTTACCCTTCTTGTGTTTGTGTCATTTTCATTCGAAGTACCGGTAAAACAGCTGCTAAACCTAATACCGCCGCTATGCTAAATACGATTACGAGCGAAGTTGTCTCCTTCAATATTCCTCCTAGCGAAACACCGATTAACAGCGTGCTCATGAATAGCGGTAATACCGTTCCATTTACTCGACCAATCATGTTCTCATCTACAAGTTGAATCATAAACGTTCCGACTACGATATTGACACAAGCTAAACAAATTCCTGTTATAAAACGCATGCATACTGTAATCCAAAACGAAGTCGAAAATCCTTCTACAACAAATGAAACAGCTAAAATGATTATTCCAAAAACAAGCAAGTGCTTCTGCCTTACTTTTGCAGCAACCATAGCTGCCACGCCGCCCCCAATTAACATTCCAATGCCATCCGCTGCAGTTAAATATTGAACAGCTTCTTTCTCCATTCCTAACCGCTCCACAACGAGAAAGATTTCAAGCGGTTGTACTAAACCTGATGCCAAACCAATAATCGAAAAAGTAGCCGCCAACATTCGTAAAGGATTCGAACGTAGCACATACAACCAACCTTCTTTTATATCATTCCATAATGAAGATTGCCTCACCTCTTTATCTTTCATCCACCCTGGCAGAAATGAAAGACAAAGAGCTGATAAAGCAAAAATAATGATTAAGCTGTAGAGTGATGCAAATAAACCGAGCTGTGTATATACGAATGTTCCTACAACTGGACCAAAGATCAAGAACAATGCTTGTAAACTTTGAGATATAGCAATGGCTGCACTAACATGTTCCTCTTCAACATGATGTTTAAAAACGCGTGAAGTTGCTGGCTGTGAAAATTGGCTGACGACCGCTGATACAAATGTTGCAGCAAATAACGCTTGCCAATACCCAATATTTAACAAGAAAACAATCATAACGATAGATAGTGCACTTAATATATCCCCTGTAATCATTGTTCGCTTTGGATTCCATCGATCAGCCAAGGCACCTCCAACAAATGAAAAGATGAATATAGGAGCATATTCCATAACAGACAATATAGAAACAGCAACAGGATCATTATTTGTCTGCTCCATAACAAAAAACAAAAGCGCCATATTTCGGATCCAAATCGCAAATTGTTGTAAAATATCAGAAGCAATTACAAGCAGAAACACTCGATTTTTTAACAAAGCATTCATCAATATCTCCCCCTTTATTAAACCGACCGTTCAGTCTAATTTGTTTCAAAAGAAAAGCTGCTGACATTACGATCCAGCTGCCATTCCCTGTAATAAAACATCAATTGCCTTTTTATAAATCCGTTTCATTTCCCCTGCATTCATTTCATAATATAATGGTCCAAGCCCAGCTAACAGACCGTTCACAACGTACATGAGATCATTTACATCGTCTTGGCGAAATTCACCTGATGCCATTCCTTCTTCAACTAGCTTCTTGAAAATGCTATACGATTCACGAGTTAAGGCTATCATTTCATCCATTATATCTTTCCTTACAACTTGACTCGTTAGAAATTCTTCAATTGTGCTAGAAATTGGGTTTTGGACATCTTCCACATAATATTCAGCAAGGCCATATAGCTTTTCCGTACTTGTATGATACTGTTTTTCTTTTTCGGCCCACTTTTCCAGCCAATCATATGTATGCTGCTTCACTACAAATAAAAACAATTCTTCTTTACTTTTAAAGTGATAGTAAATACTGCCCTTACTCCGCTCAGTAACTTCACAAATATCTTCCATAGATGTTGCTGCATACCCTGTTTTTGAAAATAGTTCTTCTGCTTTATAAGCAATTTCTCTTTTAATTTCTTCAGCACTCTTTCTCATTATTGCACCTCACTAAACCGACCGTTCAGTCTAATTTTAATGAAATTACATCTTCCTTACAAGAGGCAATTTTCTTATTTAGGGTCATTATATAGAACTATCTTTCTACACTTAATTGCTACTTTTCAAGAACGCTGGTACTGGGCCTTATAGTATAAGATACAATTCTGTTAGAGATATATGCATTTTATTCTCTTTTTTACACCAGAACCTAAATAACTGTTCTTTTTCCATACTAATCACACACCTTTTGTAAAGTAATAATATCGGTATGTCCAAGATTTATACAAAAAGAAGTTCCTCTTTTCTGAAAAATGAATATAAATTCAATATTTATAATAAATATCCTAAATAGATTTTATATTTCTTTTATTTATTCCTTTACATATGCATGAATCATTTATTATAACAGTTTTCCCGTCTAAAATAAGATGTTTCGACAAAAGAAAGTAGAAGTATCTTTGTAATAGTCTTCCCATATAATCGATGTGTTAATCAAAGGAAAACTGTATTATTATTTTCTTTCTACTAACTAATACAGATTCAAATAATGGGCACAATTGCTATATGCCAGGTGTAATTTATTATCTATTCAAGATTCTGTTTATTCAATCTTTCTAAAAATAAAAAAATCTTATAACTCATAAATATGCAAGCTATAATGAGGGCGTCAGGAGATAATCTATTACCTGCAGAGAAAATATCAAACCAGGTTCTGGTGCAAAAATTCTAAGCTTCTAAAATTGGACATACTGATACGCTTCCTTTTGTAATCAGAAAAGGAGTTTTATTTAACATAAAACTGGAAGCGTTACCATCCGAATCTTATATTCTGATTTTTGGAACAAATGGAATTGCAGAAAATAAAAGCCGGAACATATTTTGAATTGGACATTCTAATAACTTAGATTCAACTGCAGTTAAAAACAATACATTATGGGGGCCTAGTTGTTAAATACAAAAGTTGTTTTGATGTGATTGAGCCAATATTCCTAAGCCTTAAAAAAAGACGTAAGAATAAGATACAAGGAGGAATCATTATATGAATGGGAATACTGCAAAAAAAATAGAATTTCAAGCTGAAAATACTGCAGTAAAAAATGAGAAATATCCAGACCCTAAAAAGTGGAATAAACAGGATACTACCTGGGCATTGAGTCTTTTTGGAACAGCAATTGGAGCAGGAGTACTCTTTTTACCAATTAATGCAGGTTCAGGTGGTTTATTATCATTACTGCTAATTACCATACTTGCATTTCCTGTTATGTATTACTCACATAGGGCGCTTGCTAAAATGATATACGCTTCCAATTCTGCTGATGAGGGGATTACAGGTACAATAAGAGAGTATTTCGGAAATAAGGCAGGTATAACTTTTAACATTGTATATTTCGTCTCAATTTATACGATCGTACTGATGTACTCGGTTGCACTTACAAATACTGCAAGTAGTTTTATCGTGAATCAATTGCACATGGCGGAGCCTCCAAGGGCCATTTTATCGCTTGTATTAGTACTCGGTCTTATAGCTATACTAAATTTTGGTCAAGATATCACTGTAAAGATAATGAGCATGCTAGTATATCCTTTCATAGCTTCTCTACTTTTTATCGCAATATCTTTAATTCCAAAATGGAATACGTCAATGCTTAGTTTTTCAAGTGTTTCTAATGCTTCAACAGGCACAGGATATTTTGGAACGATATTGATGATACTACCAATCATAGTATTCTCGTTCAATCATTCGCCTATGATTTCATCATTTGTTATGAAACAGAGAGCTACCTATGGAATAGAAGCTACTGATGCCAAATGTGCTCAAATACAAAAAGCTTGTTATATCATGACATTCGCTGTTGTTATGTTCTTTGTTTGGAGCAGCACATTGAGTTTAACTCCAGCTGATCTTATAAAGGCAAAAGAAGAGAACTTATCAATTCTATCATATCTTGCTAATGAGCTTAATTCGCCTGTAATCACTATTGCAGCTCCTCTTATTGCTTTTATGGCTATAACAAAGTCCTTCCTTGGCCATTATATAGGAGCATATGAGGTAATGCGTGACATGATTATCAAGGTCGGTAAAAAACGCGGAAAAAATATGGGAGAAAAAACAGTTAAGACAATGATCCTTACTTTTGTCGTATTAACATGCTGGTATGTTGCTTATGCAAATCCAAGTATTCTTGGAATCATTGATGCCCTAAGTGGTCCGTTAGTTGCTGCTATCTTATGTCTATTACCAATGTATGCGATCCATAAAGTACCAGTACTAGCTAAATACAAAGGGAAAGCGAGCAATGTATTTGTCATTATTATAGGTATACTTACTGTCCTAGCAAGTATTAAGTCATTATTCTAATTCACTATTGTTGGTTCTGGTGCAAAAATAGTGGGCAAAGATTCCTAGC
Source organism: Bacillus sp. S2(2024) (assembly GCF_050474045.1). Taxonomy (NCBI): domain Bacteria; kingdom Bacillati; phylum Bacillota; class Bacilli; order Caryophanales; family Bacillaceae; genus Bacillus; species Bacillus sp. S2(2024). The sequence continues at coordinate 32,772 of NZ_JBFLUS010000003.1, read as the reverse complement.
GGAATTGAATTTTATGTTGTTCAACCAAAGAAATCATGGTTAAGATATATCTATTTTTGGACAAACTTCTCACATTGGGGAGTTTGTCCTTTTTTGATTATATGCATAACTTCTATTCCAGCAATCATTTTTTTAGCTGTTTGCAATGATTTTAATCCAAGCATATTAGGGTACCGCCCCATGTCCATCAAGCTAATATCTTGAAATATCCCCAAAACGAAAATTTTATATCACTACAACAGTTATTTATGAGAATTTAGTGCATTTTTTACATTCTGGGGAACAATCAATTTCTTAAGTTGATGAGTATGTAAGGTGACCCCTATTTAAGAAAACATCTTGTCAATCCAATTATGAATTGCATACAGTTTCCCTATTTTTAACGCCACCTTAAATAGAACAACACCTATCCCTATTAAAGCAAATGCAATTATTTTCCCTTTATTTTTTACTTTCGGTTTTTTTCCATTCTATATTCCCTCATGATATCCATTTATCCTTATTAATTGATACCAATTCCCTTATTAATCAAACGTTTGTTTAATACATTTCACAAGACTTTACCCCAACTAATCAAACGTTTGTTTAAATTTCAAAATAAGAAATGCGCCCTTTCAGACGCATTTCCATATTCACTTCAATCGCCACCACAACTTCCACCATCTCCACCAAAAGAACTATCGCAATCTCCTGAACTATCACTAGACCCTGCGAAAAATAACGGTGCACTATACACTGTACTATCTGTTGCATCGGATTTATATTGCTTCCGTACCCGTTTTCTTTCATTAGATGCAATTACTTTTACAATAATCCAAAACAATACAATAAAAAGCACAGTGCCTACTAATAATTCCATTCTAAAATCCCCCTTTTACTACTCAATTATTTGTAGAATACGATTTATATTCTCCAAAGAAATGAAACGAGATTCTCGTAATATCTCTTTTCCACTATGAAATAGTAAAACAGTTGGTGCAGTAAACACTAAATACTGTCCTGAAATTTCCCTCATATCCTCTAATGAAACAACAACTCTTTCCACATTCGAATGATGTTCGAGTAATTGTGTTATTTTTTCGAGCATAACGTCGCATACACCGCAATCTTCAGTTTTAATAAATAATAATAATAATGGTTGTTGTTCAATATATGTTGTTAGTTCTTCTATATTTGAGAATTGCTTCATACAAATCCCTCTTACATGAATTTTTGAAATATCTTTTTACGATATATACCAAATACTGCTGTTTCTTTTAACTTACGTATTTCCATAACTTGCTGAAAACGAAGCGATTTTGCTGTTAATTCCTCTTGCAGTCGTTCTCGTTCCATACCATCGTGACAGCAAGCAATTAAGTCCTCAATTTTTAACATATCTTTTTGTAACTGCATTTCTTCAGGAATCATGCCAGCATTTTTTAAGATTTTATAACTTATACGAAGCTCTTCCGGTATCATTGACAAATCTTCTAATTCAAGAGGCTTTCCTTTCCCTGGAAGATCTTCAAAATCACCTTTTTCCACTGCTTGACGAATGCGTTCTTCAGCAATAATTGAAAAGATATCCATACCATCACATCCTCGGATGTATTCAAGTTCTTTTCTATATTTTATGTTCAAAGATTAATTCATGCTTAAAGCTTTCTTCCCCATGTAATTATAACTATTGATAAAGCTTGATTTACTTACCTTCGCTCCCTTACCTCTTCGAAGAGGATCATTGAAGTATACATAGTTATCATCATATCCAGTTACTAACACTGCATGCATATCAAAATCAGCATTTATAACTTTACCAGATAAAGTTTTCCATGTTTTTGGTGCTACTGGATACGAAAAAGATGCTGTAATCCATGTTACAACCGGCTTTCCTTCTTCTAATAAACGCTCAATTCTAGAGAAGTCAGAACCAGTTAAATTAATACCGCTGCTTGTATAACGATCTAGTACAGTCTTTAATGGTGCTGGATCAATGGAATATCCTCTAGAAGCACCTGTTACATCACCAACAAAACCAACTGCAGGATCTCCCCATGTATAGATTTGACCATTCGGTCCTGTTTGAATTGGTGTTCGATCTACTGGCAATTGCATAGCAAGTGTCATTTTATTCACATTATAGCCGTGATACTGTAACATCATTGTCATAGAAACTACTTCACAGCCATTCTTCAATTCAGGATTTTGGAAGATTTGCGGTGCGTCTAAATATGCATAACCTGTTTTCATAACTCCATCTTCATACAAGTAATACCACTTGCCGCCATCCCATATCCAGCCGGTTGCCATTGCACCGGTGTTCTGTAAGTAATACCATTTCCCGCCATTCCATAACCAGCCGGTTTGCATAGCGCCATTACTCGCTAAATAAAACCAATTATCTCCGTACTTTAACCAACCAACTGCCATCGCTCCGCTATTATGTAGGTAATACCATGTATCTCCATCTTTTGCCCAACCTGTTGCCATTGCACCGCTGTTCTGCAAGTAATACCATGTACCTCCATCTTTTATCCAGCCGGTTGCCATTGCACCGCTGTTCTGCAAGTAATACCACGTACTTCCATCTTTTATCCAGCCCGTCGCCATTGTTCCGTCGTTCTGTAAGTAGTACCATGCATCTCCATCTTTTATCCAGCCGGTTGCCATTACTCCGTTGTTATTTAAGTAATACCGTGCACTTCCGTCTTTTATCCAGCCGGTTGCCATTGCTCCGTTGCTATTTAAGTAATACCATGTACTTCCATCTTTTATCCAGCCGGTTGTCATTGCTCCGTTGCTATTTAAGTAATACCATGTACTTCCGTCTTTTATCCAACCTGTTGCCATTGTCCCGTTGTTATTTAAGTAATACCGTGTATCTCCATCTTTTATCCAGCCGGTTGTCATTGCCCCATCATTTTTACTTAAGTAATACCACGTATTTTGATCCTTAATCCATCCTACTTGGCGTACTCCTGTTTCTGGATGAAAGTAGTATCGTTTGTTGTCAATATCCTTCCATCCTTTTGCCACCTCATTATTTGTATAATAATACCAATTATTATTTTCTTGAACCCACCCATTCTTAACTTGCTCCTGAGAGTTGGAACGCTCTACTTGTTTTTTTGAAGTTTCTTCAGTTGTTTCGTTTTTCACTTGGTTAGATGGGGTCGATGTAGCCTGCTGCTTTGATGATTTATCTTCTTCTGATACACCTTGCTCCTGTTGTACATCATTCTTTTTCTCAACAACTTTTTCATTTTGTGTCTTCTCTACTACTTCCCCAGTAGTATTTCCTTGTTTACTCGTATCGTTTGTTGTTATCGTGGAGCTTTCTTCTTGCTGTACAATAGGTGTTTGATCTACTTTCATTTCTTCTGCATGTGCGAAACTATTTATTGGAGATACTAATAAACTAGTAGCTACACATAGAGCTGCAATTTTTCGATTCATTTTTCTAAATTCTCCTCACTCTAATTTTTCATATCAACATATTAAAAGTATTAGCTATTAATATACTAATCAAAACTACTACTTTTCTCTAGACTTAATAGTAGCTCAAAAAACAGAAACATCCCCAGTCAATACCTGTTAATTAAAATAATGTTTGTCTATATCATACAACAAATATTGGAAAAGCGGTTAAAGCGTTTACAAAAAAATTTTATCCTGCATGAACGGGCAGCAAGACCCTCACCTCAAGATTCAGAGAGAAATAAAGAAAATCAGTGTGGGATAAAGACCCCCACACTGATGAAAACTTTACTTTATTTTATTCTTTCACACCATTCTTGCACTTTCCAAACTTGCGTCACCCATTCTTCATAAAAATCCGGTTCATGAGAAACAAGTAGCACCGTTCCTTCATATTGCATGAGAGCTTCCTTAAGTGCTTCCTTTGCTCGAACATCTAAATGGTTAGTCGGTTCATCTAAAACGAGTATATTACTTTCTGTTAACATCAATTCACATAAACGTACTTTCGTTTGTTCTCCACCACTTAATGAGCAAAGCTGCTGTCCAATATGTTCTTCTGTTAAACCACATCTTGCCAGAGCTTGCCGAATTTCTTTTTGCGTCATATCAGGCCTTATTGACCATACTTCCTCAAGCGGTGTTTGTTCTGAAGCAAACTCTTCTTGTGCAAAATAAGCTGGATTTACTCGCTCCCCTATTTTCACAATTCCGGTTAAAGGCTGCAAATGTCCCAGTAATGTTTTTAACATGGTTGTTTTTCCAATGCCGTTATAGCCAACAATCGCAATCTTTTCACCGCGCTTTACTTGTAAATCAATTGGTGGGAATAGAGGCTCTGTGTAACCAATTTGCATATCCTTTGCCTCTAAAATCCGGCTCACAGGATCACAGTGAACATGAAACATAAAACGCGGCTGCAATACAGAAATTGTTTTTCCGATCTTATTTATTTTTTCCAATACTTTTTCGCGGCTTTTTGCCTGTTTTGCTTTACGAATTTTATTCTTTTGAATAAAGTTCTTTAACCTTCCAATTTCTCTTTGCTGCCTATCATACGCCACTTGTAATTGCTGTTTATTTTGTTCATAGCTTGTTATAAATGTTTGATAATTACCTATATAACGTTTCATTCCTTTATGCTCTAAATGATAAATTACATTGGTAATTTCATTTAAAAACCTTTCATCATGCGAAACCACAATGTAAGCATGCTTATAATTTTTCAAATATCCTATAAGCCACTCAATGTGCACGTTATCAAGATAGTTTGTTGGTTCATCAAGCAATAAAACATGCGGCTCTTCTAATAATAATTTTCCTAATAATAGTTTTGTTCGTTGGCCGCCGCTTAGTTTTTCTACCTCACGATCCATACCAAGTGCTAAAATCCCTAATCCCGCAGCAACTTCCTCTATTTTCGCATCAATATGATAAAAATCCGAATGCTCTAGTATACTTTGTAACTCTCCGTATTGTACTAACAATTGCTCAAGGTTATCCCCTGCTGTCGCCATTTTATCCGCTACTTGCCGCATATTACGCTCGATATCATACAGGTGGACAAAAGCTGTTTGTAAATATTTCATAATAGTTGTTCCGGCTTGTAAATCAATATGCTGCTGTAAAAAACCGATATTTACATGAGGAAACCATTCAACCCTTCCTGCATCAGGAAGTAACTCTCCTGCTAATATACGCAGTAATGTAGATTTCCCTGCTCCGTTGCTTCCTACAAGGCCAACGCGCTCACCTCGAAGTAAGCGAAAACAAATGTTTTGAAAGATTATTTTATCCCCGTACATATGGGTAACATTTTCAACTGATAACATGCTCATTTTACTCTCTCCTTTTCGCTTTACATACAAAGCCAAACGAGAGAACAGCGTGATAAAAACAATATTCAATTAGCTGAACATAAAAATGGGTAAGGCGAACACACCTTACCCATTACAATTTATTATTGTAAAAAAGGAATAAGGTTCTTTATCTACTGTCTTCTGTTTGGCTTTTAATCAAAAATTGGGCAGACTTCTCCCCTATCAAGCCAAAACCATTTGAAGAACAGTTGATAAAGTCATCTTATCCTTTCACTCCTTTTGAAATCATTATTTTCTCATAATAATAGTATAAACAAAGCTCTTATATCATATTCTTCATTTTTCTTTTTGTTCCTGCATCCAAAAGAAAAAACTCTTAACAAATTAAATTTGTTAAGAGTTTTTTCTTTTATTTCCTCATATAAGGAGCCAATATTTTTAATATCTCTGTTTTATCTTCTTTTAATTCTACTGACGTTAACATGTCCATTGTTCGAGGTCGCGGCAAATTCACTTTGACTTCTCCAACAATTGTTGATGGTTGCTGCGACATAATGAAAACACGATCTGATAACAAAATGGCTTCATCTAAATCATGCGTGACCATAATGATAGTTTGCTTTCCTTTTTGCCATGATTCTAGCAGCCAGCTATGCACTTCCATTTTTGTAAATGCATCTAATTTCCCAAAGGGCTCATCAAGCAGCATAATTGGTTTATCACATAAATACGTACGTAAAAAACTAACCCGCTGCCGCATACCACCTGATAAAGCATCCGGATAATGATTTGCATATTCATCAAGTCCAAATTGCTCTAGTGCCTCCATCCCAGCTTCTAATCGTTTTCTTTTTGACTGCCCTTCAATTTCTAAAGGTAGCACAATATTATGAAGCGCAGAACGCCACGGAAGCAGAAGATCTTGCTGCGGCATATAGCTAACAATATCTCGATTCATAACAGACTGATTTTCGTAAAATACATCTCCCTCATTTGCTCGTTCAATTCCAGCAATAATGTTTAATAATGTACTTTTTCCGCAACCACTTGGCCCAACAAAGGACACAAATTCTCCATCCTGAATTGAAACATTCATATGTTCTAGCACTGTTTTCCCATCAAATGTTTTCGTAACGTCTTTTACTTGTAATCCGCTCATTTTTCGCTTGGAAGGAATTCGTTTGTAAAGGCAGCCTTTACATCAATTTTCTTTTTAATGACTTTATTATCATATAAGAAATTCATATAATTGCTCCACACTTCTTCCTTCTGTACTCCCCACGCTTTCGCATCATCTTGATATTTCGTACTTAACCATTTTTGACTTTCTTGTACTAACTCTTTATTAATATCAGGTACATTTTTAATTAAAATATCCGCCGCTTCTTTCGGTTCCTTAATTGCAAAGTTGTAACCATCTGTTGTTGCTTTCATAAATTTCTTCACAAAGTCTTTATCTTGTTTTGCGTGTTTTTCACTCGTAATAATAACAGGGCTGTAATAATCTAATGCTGGATCTAAATCTTTTACCATAATAGTGTTTAGTTCAATGCCTTTTCTCTTTGCTTCAATACCATCCCAGCCATAATAGATCCACTCAAAATCAGCATCGCGGCCGATAGATTTAAAGAAATCAGTTTGTCCAAGTACAACATTCTTTACTTTACTATAGTCTGCTTGTTGCTTATCCATAATCGTTTTCAATGTTGCTTCTTCTGCTGGTCCACCCCAGCCGCCATATCTTTTTCCTTCAAACGCCTTTGGCGATGTTATATTATCTTTTTTTAGAGATGCAAACGCAGATGTATTATGTTGAATAATTGCACCAATTGATACAACTGGAACGTTTTCTTCACGTGCTATTGTTACGTTTTCTTGGTAGCTTACACCAAAATCGGCTTTTCCAGATGCAACCATTTGTTCAACAGAAGTATTATCACCCGGCTGAATAATTTCTACATCTAATCCTTGTTTTTTATAGTAATCTTTCGTCTTTGCTACATATAAACCAGTATGATTTGTATTTGGGAACCAATCTAATACCACTGTTACTTTTTTCTCTTTACTCTCCGCTTTCTTTTCTGCCGAGCAACCTGCAAATGAAAATAGTAGAGAAGCTGCTAATAGCATTTTTAATCCTTTTTTCATTTTCCCTCATCCTTCCTGTAAATCCATGGTGCTGTTAGTCTTGCCACCAATTCAACAATAAAATACAACAATAACGTTACACTGACAATAACAGCAGCTATTCCAAATACACGTGCTGTTAAAAAGGATTTTGTCGCCCTTGTCAGCATAACCCCTAGCCCTTCACTTGCACCAAGCCATTCTCCAATAATAGCTCCCATTACGCTATACGTAACTGCAATTTTTAATCCAGAAAAAAAGTATGGCAATACTGCTGGAAATTTCACTTTTTGATATACTTGCCACTTACTTGCTCGCATTGTTTGAAGCAATTTTAGCATTGCTTTATCTACCGTTTGAAAACCTTCTAAAATGCTAAGTGCGATTGGAAAGAAGCATACGAGAATAACAACCATTACTTTTGGCAGCATTCCATAGCCAAACCAAATAATAAATAAAGGTGCTAGCACGACAATCGGAATCGTTTGTGAAATCACTAATAACGGATTAATTAAAACACGGAATAATGGGATGACATCCATAATAATTGCAATACTCGTGCCAATTACAATCGCAAAGAATAATCCGATTAAAACTTCTTGCAGCGTCTGCATTGTATTCGGAAGTAGTAAATCTTTCATTTGTATAAGTTCACTTACAATCGCAGAAGGCTTCGGTAAAATCCACGGTTCAATATGAAATACTGACACAGCCCCTTCCCATATTGCAACGAGGAGGAGAAGCCAAATTGTTGTAATCGCTATATTAGATCGTTTCTGTTTTTTCATATTCTTCACGATACTTCCATACTTTTTCATCAATCGTTACACCTGTGCTTGGACGATAATGAATTTTAATAGAAGTAATGACTTCTTCCGCCCCATCATCTATGCAAGCTTGCTGCGCACGTTTAATAATATCAAGAAGCTCATCTAATTCCCCTTCCATCGTTGTTTCCATCGCACCAACCTCATAGCGTACACCAGATTGCTGAACAACCTCAATCGCTTTATCTACAACTGAATATACATCTTTCATCTTTGCTTGTGGTACTACTGAAAATGAAATCGTAACTTGCTGTGACATACTAAATTCCTCCTTATATAAAATAAAATTTGTGTAAAAAGAAAAGGCTTTCCTGCCCCAGGGCAGGAAAGCCTTATATTCAAGTTACCATAGAATAACATATGCTACGATTCTTGATACAACTCCCTACGCTGGCATTATCCAGATCAGGTTAAGGGTCGATGTATTGTTACATCCTCTCAGCCGTACGGGCTCCCCTGTTCCAATTCGTTTTCATTGTAGCACGTATTATTTTTGTGAACAAACAAAATTAAATTTTTCCATCTAATGATACTGTCCTCAAGTTCGTCTTCATATATTCTATTGTACTCACAAATTAATACGGAAAGGTGGAATTTGTATGGGCATTCGCTTTATCAAGATTTCTTCTATTTATTTTGTCATCGGCGTCTGTATGGGAATGTATATGTCAATGTCTCTTAATTTTGCATTAAAAAGTGTACATGTACACTTACTGCTTCTTGGCTGGGCTTCAATGATGGCAGCTGGCATTTTATATCATATCTTTCAAGAGGCTGGTCAGTCTAAACTAGGGAAATTTCACTTTTGGCTACTTAATATTGGACTGCCAATTATGATGATTGCGCTAGCCCTTGAGATCTATGGACATCATGCCGCTATTCCATTTGTTGCCGGCGGTAGCATTCTTGTTGTTCTCGCTATTATTATCTTTTCTATTAATATTTTTACGCATATCAAAGAAAATTCATAATGAAATTCTTTGCAAAGTAAAACTTGCATCGGTCGTGGTCTTATTGCACCGAAATATCGGGATAACATATATGAAAAAGCAGAAGCGGTTAGCACTTCTGCTTTTTTATGATATTTCAGCTTTTAAATTCTCCAATAAGCTCTCGCAATTCATAGGCAAGCACATTTAAACAACTTGCTAATTCTGCTACTTCTTGAACAGACATTTCCTGTTCCCTCATACCTACTTCTACATAGTTTGTATTCTCGACATATGTCTTTGCAATATTTGAAAGATCATTTACTAAATGAACAATATCTTTACTATTTTGCGAAATCAGACTTGATGTTCCTGATACTTCTTTTACTTGTTTTGTCACAGATTGTGCTGACTGTAAAATTTCTGCAAAAAACACTCCGCTATTTTGCACAAGAGAAATTCCCGATTCCACTTCTTTTGACCCTTTTTGCATCGAAACAACGGCTTGTTCAGTTTCAATTTGTGTTTCACTAATAAGTTTAGAAATATCTTTAGCGGATGTTTCCGTTTGTTCTGCTAATTTCCGCACTTCTTCTGCCACAACTGCAAAACCTTTACCAGCCTCTCCAGCACGCGCTGCCTCAATAGAAGCATTCAAGGCAAGTAAATTTGTTTGATTTGAAATACCTGTAATCACTGTAACAATATCACTAATTTGTTTTGAACGATCTTCCAGCGAATAAATAATAGAAGATAAATCTTGGACCGCTTTCTGTATTAAATTCATCTGCTGAATAATTTGTTCAATTGCCTTGTTACCTTTAACAGAATGATTCTCCATTCCTTCAGCTGCCTCCGCTACGTGCCCTGCAGCTTCTGTAATTCCTTGCATCTTATTACCCATCTCATTGACAATTTCTAGACATTGCTGTACAGAAGTTTGCTGAGAATGAGCACCCTCGTTTAACCCTCCAATAGAGCTTGCAATTTCTTGTACAGCCCTACTATTCTCCTCTGTACTTGCTGAAAGCTCCTGCGAAGAAGATGAAACTTGTTCTGAGGTTTCTTTTACCTTCTCAATAATTTTTCTGAATTTTTCAATCGTATTATTAAAATACGTATTAATAACCCCTATATCATCTGAACGCTCTCTTAGTTGTATACTTAAGTCACCATCTCCTACTTTTCGCAATCCTTCACGCAACTCTTTTAACGGTGCTAAAGAACTACGAACAATAAAGAATTGAATTAAAGTCGCAATAATGAGAAAAATAGAGATAAAAATCAAGCTTTGAATGATAAACTTTTGTTTCGTACTTGCAATAATAGAAGCATCTACATCTACCCCAACAATTGCAGCAATTTTTTGACCCTCGCCTATAATTGGCTCTAATATTGTGACCCAAGTCCCAACATCATCTTCATATACTGCGGATACCTGCGGTTTTTTTGTCGACATTACTTTTTCATAAGTTTCCATCCAATATGAAGGCTGCTTAGCATAATCTCCTGCCTGTAGTTTCGTGGCCTTCGATAACTCCGTGGTCATTCCTACTACTTGTAATTCTCCCTTGTTATTTGTTTTTACACCAGTAACATACAGATGACCTATAGTTTTTAATTCTTTTGATACATCACCTAACTGCTGAATTAACGTTTCTTTTTTCACTCTTTGCGTCGTTGGGTCTTTTGCAAGATCCTCAATCAATCCCGTGTCTAGTTTGTGGACTACCATATCCCCCGTATCTACGGAGTGCTTTTCATATATAGACAACATACTATTCTGGAAAATATTAAAGTTTAACGCGCTCATACTGCCAATAAGCATTAAAATAACAAGGATTGTTAACAATACGTTTTTTTGTAAAAACGATAACTTTGACCAATATTTTTTTATAATCATTTTATCCCTCCCAAAAAAAACAAATTAACATAATATAAAAATATTTAGAATATTTAAACCAAAAAATAGTTAAAAAAAGAGACCAATGTATGAAAAAGCATTGGTCTAAACCAACCCTATCAGTCCGGTAACTGGCTAGCTTAGTCTATTTTGACCTTAGCCCCTATAGTTTTGCGACCTTATGTTTCCATAAGTTTGCCTTTCTCGATGAACGAGTTGAACGATATGGGAGTTTTATGAGAATTACACAATTCTCTGTCTCAGATTACAACATCTAAATCATTTTGTCCATTTATTTGCACATATAAATATTAATTCCACAATAATTCTTTTGTAAAATAATTGTAACAAAGAAGAGCGAATCAGGTTTTGGATATGCTATATAATAAAAATGGCTATTTTCAGAGATTTATTTTATTATTCATTATTTAATTTTCGAATCATTAAACAAATTAAGTTATTTGATAATAACAATTGATTATTCTCCCGGAGGTACTACACTATGTTCTGGCTACAGTTCATCATCTTGTTACTCTGCATTTTCATCGGTGCACGCCTTGGAGGTATTGGCCTTGGCGTAATGGGAGGCGTCGGGATGACAATCTTTGTCTTCTTCTTCCACTTACAACCAACCTCCCCGCCAATCGATGTTATGCTTATGATTTTAGCAGTTATTACAGCCGCTGGAGCACTACAAGCTGCTGGGGGGATGGACTATCTTGTTCACCTTGCAGAAAAAGCACTCCGTAAAAACCCTAAACGTATTACGTTCTTTGCCCCAATCGTCACTTATTTATTTACGTTTTGCGCAGGGACAGGTCACGTTGCCTATTCGGTTCTTCCTGTCATTGCTGAAGTATCACGGGAATCAGGAATTCGACCAGAGCGTCCACTGTCAATCGCTGTTATTGCATCGCAGCAAGCGATTACGGCAAGCCCAATTTCAGCAGCAACCGTTGCACTTCTCGCTATGCTTGCTGACTATAAGATTACACTATTAGATATTTTAAAAATTAGTATTCCATCTACCTTTATCGCTTGTATGGCAGCTGCTTTCGTCGCGAGCAAAATGGGGAAAGAGCTAAACGAAGATGAAGAATACTTAAAACGATTACAAGAAGGCATGATTCCAAAACTAGAAGAAAAGAAAGAGTTTATTGTTCCAAAAGGTGCAAAACTGTCTGTTATCCTCTTTTTGCTTGCAACAGTTCTAGTTGTGCTTCTTGGATCTTTTGAAGCGTTACGCCCTAGCTGGATGATAGCCGGAAAACTTGTACGCCTTTCTATGCCAAACACCATTGAAATGGTGATGCTAACAATCGCTGCACTGATTATTATTTTTTGTAAACCAAATGTGGAAAGCATCGTGTCTGGTAACGTCTTTAAAGCAGGAGCAACAGCAGTTGTTGCGATTTTCGGCATCGCATGGATGGGGGATACGTTCTTTAACGGTAACTTACAAATGATTCAAGGTTCCATTCAAGGTCTCGTAACGAGTGCACCGTGGTTATTCGCAATTGCACTATTCGTGCTATCAATCTTGTTATATAGCCAAGCCGCAACGGTACGTGCGTTAATACCACTTGGATTAACACTTGGCATTTCACCAGCACTATTAATCGCGATGTTCCCAGCTGTAAACGGATATTTCTTTATTCCAAACTACGGAACAATCGTTGCGGCAATTAACTTTGACCGTACAGGTACAACGCGTATTGGTAAATATGTATTAAATCATAGCTTTATGATTCCGGGCCTTGTTGCAACAATAACATCAATTGGAATTGGAATGCTCCTCATTTCACTGATGTTTTAATGAAGAAAGAGCTAGCCTTTACAATGGCTAGCTCTTTTTAATCAAACGTTTGTTTAAATATTTATTCAATAACTTCGATACTATACCCTTTCTCCTTCATTCCGATTAACACTTGCTCAATATGGCCCTGATCTTTCGTCTCAAGAGAAAGATGCAGCTGCGCATAACCTGGAAATACTTTCGTTCCAATCCTCTCTAAATGAATATGAAGAACATTTGCTTCGAAATCAGTTACAATCTGTAATACTTTCTGTAATTGCCCTGGCTTATCTTTAATCATTGTTGAAATATGTACAAATCGCCCTGCTTCAACCATACCATGTTCAATAATGCGCGAAATAAAATTAACATCAACATTGCCGCCACTCAAGACAGAAACAACCTTTTTCCCTTGCACTGGCACTTTTCCATATAATTGCGCAGCCAGTGAAGTAGCACCTGATCCTTCCACAAGCAACTTATTACGCTCTAGTAACATGAGCATCGCCCGAGCAATTTCCATTTCATCGACGCAGAAAATATCATCCACATAGCGCTGCACAAGCTGAAAAGTGAGATCCCCCGGTCTTTTTACTGCAATTCCGTCTGCCATCGTTGGTGTTGACTCTACCGTTATCCTTTGTTTTTCAGTAAGAGATTGTTTCATACTAGGACACGCCAACGCCTGTACACCATAGATTTTCACAGATGGCTTTTGTTCTTTAATTGCCATCGCAACGCCCGCAATTAAACCACCACCACCAATGGGACAAATGACCGCATCAACATCATCAATCTGCTGCAATATTTCTAATCCAACTGTTCCTTGTCCAGCAATAACAAGCTCATCATCAAATGGATGTACAAACGTCGCTCCTGTTCGTTCCTTTAAATCAAGTGCATATGCTAACGCTTCATCAAATACATTCCCTTGCAATTCAACATTAGCTCCGTAACGCTTTGTCGCAAGTATCTTACTAAGTGGTGCTCCTTTTGGCATCACAATCGTACAAGGAATACCAAGCATATTGCTAGAATAAGCTACACCTTGTGCATGGTTACCAGCTGATGCTGCCACAACTCCTTTTTGCAATTCTTCTTTGCTAAGTGAAGTCATTTTATTATAAGAGCCACGTACTTTAAAAGAACCTGTCTTTTGTAGGTTTTCTAACTTTAAATACACTTCGTTATGAGATAGTTCGCTAAATGTACTAGAATAATCTAACGGTGTTGTATGTACAATGCCCTTCATTTTTTCATGAGCAGCTATAATACTTTGTAACGAAATCATATTGTCGCCTCCGAAACGATATATATTCATACACGTTAGTTTAAGCCTCACAGTTTGTTTTATACGACAAAAAGAACCATTTCTTCATGCTAGAAATGGTTCTTTCAAAATGGTAGTGATTTTCACGATATATAACAAATTTATTTATTATTTTTTCACTTGTTCAGCTAATCTCTTCGTACTATTATAAGGAGAATCTGCTAAGCTAATCGCAGAAATAACAGATACCCCATTCGCACCTGCTTCAAGGACAGAGGCAGCATTTTCAATTGTAATTCCACCAATACCGACAATCGGAATTTCAATGCCACTTTCACGGAAAAAGCGTAATCCCTCCGTTCCTTGTACTGCTTTTGCATCTTTTTTCGTATGTGTTGGAAAAATCGGCCCTACCCCTAAATAATCTGCACCATTTTCAATTGCAAAGCGTGCTTCTTCTATTGTATGAGCGGATACACCGATCATTTTATCTCCCATTTTTTCACGTACCATCTTAATGCCCTCATCATCTTGTCCAACATGAACGCCATCTGCATCTAATTCTAGTGCTAATTCCACATCATCATTCACAATAAATGGAACATGATATTCTTTACACAAAGACTGAAGCTGTCTTGCAAATGCATATCGTTCTTCTCCCGTTAATGCTCCATCACCTTTTTCACGATATTGAAAAATTGTAATTCCACCATCGAGTGCTTCTTTCATGACTTGTAATGGATCTTTGCGGCAATTGTTACTCCCCATAATAAAATATACTTGTAATAACTCGGACATATACTGTTTATCGATGCGCGCCATTTCTCTCATCCTTTCTTAACGAACTTCTTCGACATTCCCATATTGTTCAACGTCTTTTGCAGTAACATTTGCTAACTGATTAAGAAATTCAATTTGGAAACTTCCTGGTCCTTGTTCAGCTGTTTTGTTTGCTGCTATTTCTGCCGCTACACCATAAAACGTTACTGCTGCGACTGCTGCTTTTACATAGTCTCTTTCGACTGCTGCAAATGCGCCAATCACAGATGTTAATAAACAGCCCGTTCCTGTTACTTTTGTTAAAATGGGATGACCGTTACGAAGAATGAATGTTCTTTCTCCATCTGTTATAACGTCTTCTTTTCCAGTAATAACAGCAACAGTATTTAGCTGCTCTGCTGCTTGTTTCGCAATGGAAACAACATCACCGTTTCCTTCTCCTGCATCAACACCTTTAATCTCCCACTTCTCATCAATCACATTTGCAATTTCCGCCGCATTGCCGCGGATAATTGCTAGTTTCACTTCACTTGGGATATGTCTCGCAACTTCTGTTCGATACAAAGTTGCACCAGCGCCAACAGGATCAAACAAAACTGGTACATTGTGCGCATTTGCTGATTTCCCAGCAATGAGCATCGCTTCTACTTCTTCCGGGCGAAGTGTTCCCATATTTAAAACAAGCGCTCCAGCAATACTTGCCATTTCAGCTACTTCTTCTTTCGCATATGCCATCACGGGCGATGCACCTAATGCAAGTAAACCATTAGCTGTAAAATTTGTCACAACAACATTTGTAATATTATGAACGAGCGGATTTCTTTCTCGTACTGTTTCAATTACTTGTGCAATTTCTTTGATTTTCATATTTGTCCATCTCCTTTTCTAATAATGGGAGATATAGCCAAAAAGACACTTTGCGCATGCAAAGTGTCTTAATATATACTTTCACACTCTCCCTACGCTGGCATTATCCAACAGGTTCAAATGGTCAACGACAGATTAGCCGTACTCTCAGTTTGCATCCGCAAACTCCCATGTGTTTTCTTATTCATCTAATTCAGAGTCTACTCTTATTCTATCAAAATCACAAGTTACATTTTGTTATGAAAATTCTTCTCCTCTTAACTCATCAAAGATGTAAAGTGTTTCATTACTAACAATAGATTCGAATCTTCCGAATAACTGAATCCAAAAAGGATGTATGCTATAGTTAACTTACGGAAATTCGAAAGGATGTTTGAAATATGGCAAAAAGTGTTGTAATTGCTGAAAAACCTTCTGTTGCACGTGATATTGCACGTGTGTTGAAGTGTGATAAAAAAGGAAATGGTTATATTGAAGGCAATAAGTATATCGTTACTTGGGCTTTGGGGCATCTCGTTACATTAGCAGATCCAGAAAGTTATGATGCGAAATACAAAAATTGGAATTTAGAAGACCTTCCAATGCTGCCTGAACGCTTAAAATTAACAGTGATCAAGCAGACTGGAAAACAGTTTAATGCCGTTAAAAGTCAACTGATTAGAAATGATGTAAATGAAATCATCGTGGCTACAGATGCAGGAAGAGAAGGAGAATTAGTCGCTCGCTGGATTATTGATAAAGTTAAAATGAATAAACCTATTAAGCGTCTATGGATTTCATCTGTTACTGATAAAGCAATTAAAGATGGCTTTGCAAATTTGAAGCCTGGTAAAGCATATGACAATTTATACGCTTCAGCTGTCGCACGTTCGGAAGCCGACTGGTATATCGGTCTTAACGCGACACGTGCATTAACGACACGATTCAATGCACAACTAAATTGCGGTCGTGTGCAAACGCCTACCGTGGCGATCATTGCAGGCCGTGAAGACGAAATTAAAAACTTCAAAGCACAAACATACTACGGTATCGAAGCCCAAACAACAGACAAGTTAAAATTGACTTGGCAAGATGCGAAAGGCAATAGCCGTAGCTTCGATAAAGAAAAAATCGATGCCATAGTGAAAAAACTAGGCAAACAAAATGCCACTGTCGTGGAAATTGAGAAAAAACCTAAAAAGTCGTTTTCTCCTGGTCTTTATGATTTAACAGAACTACAACGTGATGCGAATAAAATCTTTGGTTATTCCGCAAAAGAAACGTTAAATATTATGCAAAAACTGTATGAGCAGCACAAAGTATTAACATACCCTCGCACAGATTCACGCTACATCTCATCCGACATCGTGGGGACACTTCCAGAACGTCTGAAAGCTTGCGGTGTAGGTGAGTATCGTTCTTTAGCTAATAAGGTCTTAACTAAACCAATTAAAGCTTCTAAAGCGTTTGTTGATGATAGTAAAGTAAGTGATCACCATGCGATCATTCCAACAGAAAGTTATGTAAACCTTTCAGCTTTCACAGATAAAGAACGTAAAATTTATGATCTAGTTGTAAAACGTTTCTTAGCAGTTTTATTCCCAGCTTTCGAATACGAACAACTAACGTTACGCGCAAAAATTAACGATGAAAACTTCATCGCACGCGGCAAAACAATTGTTAACTCTGGCTGGAAAGAAGTATATCAAAATCGCTTTGAAGATGAAGATGCAGTAGACGATTTAAAAGAACAGATTTTACCTCGCATCGAAAAAGGCGATACATTAAACGTAAAACTAATTGCCCAAACAGCAGGGCAAACAAAGCCGCCTGCACGCTTTAATGAAGCAACATTACTTTCGGCAATGGAAAATCCTACAAAGTACATGGGCACGCAAAATAAACAACTTGCAGACACGTTAAAATCAACTGGTGGACTAGGTACTGTTGCTACACGTGCTGATATTATTGATAAATTATTCAATTCGTTCTTAATCGAAAAGCGCGGCAAGGACATTCACATTACATCAAAAGGCCGTCAGTTACTTGATCTAGTACCAGAAGAATTAAAATCCCCTGCACTAACTGCTGAGTGGGAGCAAAAACTTGAGGCAATTGCGAAGGGTAAATTGAAAAAAGATGTATTCATTTCAGAAATGAAAAACTACACAAAAGAAATTGTTTCTGAAATTAAATCGAGCGATAAAAAGTATAAACACGACAACATTTCCACAAAAACTTGCCCGGACTGCGGCAAACTAATGCTAGAAGTAAACGGCAAAAAAGGAAAAATGCTTGTGTGCCAAGATCGGGAATGCGGCCATCGTAAAAATGTATCCCGCACTACAAACGCACGCTGCCCTCAGTGTAAGAAAAAACTAGAACTTCGCGGTGAAGGAGAAGGTCAAATCTTCGCATGTAAATGCGGCTATCGCGAAAAGCTTTCTTCATTCCAAGAACGCCGTAAGAAAGAATCTCATGGAAAAATGGATAAACGCTCTGTACAAAAGTACTTAAAACAACAAAAAAAACAAGAAGAACCTCTAAATAATGCATTCGCAGAAGCATTAAAAGGGCTGAAGTTTGATAAATAACACACCAAAAGGAGTTGAATGAAAAGGGATGTAGATGCCCTTTCATTCAACTCCTTCTTTCATGTCCAATAATGTATCGGCGCTTCGACACAATATAAAGTGAAACTTTCATCAGTGATGCTTTTCTCACTGATGGAAAGCTCTCACCAATCAGGCGCATGCCAGCCGTTTTCTTCCCCGCTCTTCTCCAGCCTTTACTGCCCGTTCATGCGGGATAAAGACCCTTCAACGATGTTCGACATACTTAACCTACACTCGCTCTTCATAAACAAAAGGTTCCTGCCCATCGGCAGGAACCTTTTTCTATTAATGAATTAACTTACTTCCTTTTGCGTTTTCTACAAACTTACTGCTCGACTTATTAATTGGCTTTTTCAAGAGCAGTGCAATAATAAGCATGACAACTACCCATACACCCAATGCGAGAAGATCTTTCCATACAATATCCCACAGCATACCGCCAACTGTCTCACGGATGATTCTAATCGCATACGTAAACGGTAAGAATGGATAAATAGCTTGGAAGAATTTCGGCGTCATCTGAATTGGAAATGTTCCACCTGAACCAGCAACTTGTAGTACGAGTAAAATAACCGCCATTGACTTTCCGACGTTCCCAAATACAGAAACGAGCGAGTAAACAATGCAGACAAATACCGCACTAATCAACATACTAAATAGAACAAACCAGAATTTATCTACTACATAAGTACCTAGTAAAAACATATCGCCCATCGCTACGATAAACGCCTGCGCAAGGCCAACCGTTAAGAACGTTAAGAAACGCCCAAAGTAAATGTGATAACTTCTATACTCCGCATCTTCCTCATGTACTTCTACCGTTAACAATGAAACCATAAGTAATGCTCCTACCCATAACGCTAACACTGTATAGAACGGCGACATCGCTGAACCGTAGTTCGGTATTGGATATAATTTATTCTCTTTTAAGCTTACTGGGTTTGCGAAGTAATCACTTTGTTTTTCTACGTCATGCTTTAACAAACGAATGATATCCTTTAAATCTTCTTGTGATTCAAATTCGCGAATTTTATTAGCAATTTCTGTTATTTTCTTCTGTGCATCAGGAAGTTCAGCTTTTACTTTTTCAACTTCTCCCTTGCCAAGAACCAAACCTTTCGATGCATCATCCAGTACTTTCTTCACATCAGGAAGACTTTTATTTGCTTCACTTAAGATTTGTGATGTATCTTTTGACATTTGTTTTGTACGTTCAATAGCATCATTAAAACTTGGAACAATTTCAGAATCATATCTTCCTAAAATGTCGCCTAATGCCGCTGAAGCATTTTTAGACGCGGCATTTATACCATCAACTACATCCTTTGCAGGTTTCTGTCCTTTATTCATTGCATCTAATGCTAAATTTGCCCCATCGATTCCTTTTTGGAATTCACCTTTTACTTTGTTCAATTGATTAATTGTATTTGGTATATTTGTTGTTTTATTTAAATCCCCGGCAATTTTATCTGCATCATTTAATACTGGAATAATTCCATCTATCACTTGTATTCCAGCTGTCAAACTTGCTTTTAAAGAATTCAATCCGTTTTTCGCAGGGTCTAAATTTACTCCCTCTTGTTTTAATTGATCCAATTTAGGCCATGCTCCTAAAATACCGTCGATAATAGAAATTCCATCTTTAGCCCCTTGATCTAGTGCATTGATTGCATCTTGTGACGGCTGTTGTCCTTGATCTATAGCCTTAATCGTATTATCAATCTTCTTACTTGTATTATCTAATACAGTTTTTAAACCTTTCAATCGATTAATATTATCATTAAAGATTGTTGTGTTAAATGTTTCATTAAGAGTTTGTAACAATGAAATGATTGTATCCACTTGTTGACTTCTAACATCAATTTGACTTTTAATGATTTGAAGATTTTGTTTTGTCGTTTCAGGATCAACGACATTATTTTGTTTTATAGCATTTGCCATTTGTTGTGTAGATTCTAATACTTGGCGAGTAGATGCTAAAAAGCTTTTTACAGTTTTCGATGATTCTGTTAATGTTTGCTCGTTAATATTCGCTAAATCTAAATTCCCTGCTGGATTTTTCAAGAACTCTGTAATTTGTACCGCACCATCTGCAGACTGTTTTAGAAATGCTAGATTGTTTTTAATTGCTCCTGGTGCAGCTTCTAACGTTTTCGTATTCTGTGTAAAAAATGCATCTAAATCCTTCGTCATTTGTTGTCCATCTCGAATGACATTCTCAACGGTCGGCAATGTGTCTTGCGCTGTTTTCACAAGTTTTTGTGCTGTATCGGCATCCGTTAATGCCGTATCAACCAAATTGTTAATCTCCGGAAACTGCGTTTCTAATTTAAAAACAAGTTCTTTTACTTTTTCGATACTTGGTAAATTCGTTTCTAAATCAATCCCAAGCTCGTTGAAGATTTTAAAAATCTCACCATTCGCTGTTTTTACGAAGTTTTTACTTATTTCCTGTACAACACCTGATGCACCTGATGATGTAATCTTTGGTGCAATCGCATTAACCTTTTCATTCACATAATATTGAAGTTCTGGTTTTTGCGGATTATCACTTAATACCGTTGCAATTTTTTCGGAGAAATCTTTTGGAATGGTAATACTTGCGTAATAATCACCATGCTTTACACCATCTATTGCTTGCTTCTCATCAACGAACTTCCAACCGAGGTTTTTATTCTCTTTTAGGGAATTAACGACTTCTTTCCCTATATTAATGTCTTTCCCTCTTAAATTTGCACCTTTGTCTTCATTGGAAATTGCAATCGGAACATCTTTCGTATTGCCATAAGGGTCCCAAGAGGCTTTAATATTAAACCACGCATAGAGCGAAGGTAAAATCGTAAGCCCCAATATGATAACGATCGCAGCCCAATGTTTTGCTACATTCCGTATGTCTGTCGTATAAATACGCCATATTTGTTTCATATTTTTAATCACCTAATCATATATTTTTTCTTTTTCCCAAATTCATACATACATTTTGCCATTATATCACCGTTTATCGAGATTTTTAAATTAAAATAAGCAACACTTTCCCAGTAAGCTTTATACGTCATTATATAATGAACACATGTAAATTATAACACTGACTGACCGTTTTGGTTTTACGTTCAATAATTAAAATCATATATAAAATGTAATAAAAAAGCAACCATTCCGCATTCTACACGGTGGTTGCTTTTTCATTACACGTTAATTTGAACTTCTACACCAAAATGATCTGATACTACATTTCGGTTCATACCATTAAAAATCACTTGTGAGGAAACAACCTTCACAGGATGATTACTTAAAATAAGATCGATACGTAAATTATTCTTATTTTCATCCCAACCAGCAATCTTTCCTTGCACAGTTGTTCCTTCGTCTTTTCTTTCTGCTAATTCATACGTGTCGTATAGACCATTTTTTACGAGATAGTCATATCCCTCATTCTGCGTACGTGCATTGTTGTTGAAGTCACCCATTAAAAACGACAACTCATTATTATCTACATGATGCAATAAATGATCTACTTGCTTCTTAAACGGCTCTTCTTCATCAATCCACCAGCCAAGATGACAAGAATAAATTGTCACCGGTTCATTATTATAGGAAATTGTTGCGCTTACAATTTTTCGTGTTTTCCAATACGTTGTATCCGTACTGTCTGATACGAAAAACGAATTGCTCTTTGTAATGGAATGCTTTGTTAAAATTGCTAAACCTTCTTCATACACATCGTATCCAATATGAGCAAAATCCCATACAACGTCATATTTTGCCGCTCCAAGCTTCTCTAACTCCACTTGTAATAAACGTACAAAATTATCTTCTTTCATGTTCCCGGATACATTTCTTGCCTCAATTAATTGACTTACCTCTTGCAACGCTATGACATCATAGTCATTTTCTTGAATCGTTTTTGCCAAATAATGAATCTTTGCAAGTTGCTCATCTTCTTGCCATGAATGACAATTTAAAGTTAATAATTTCATTTGCTATGCACCTAAAATATCTTGAATGTCTGACTTTAATACATCAGCTTTCGGACCGTAAACAGCTTGTACCCCTTTATCTTTTACAATTAATCCAAGTGCCCCATTTTTCTTCCAATTCGATTCTGGTGCAACGATATCTAAATCTTTTACTGTTACGCGTAAACGCGTCATACAGGCATCTACATCGGCAATGTTATCTTTCCCGCCTAATAGCTCGATAACCGCTGTTGCTAATGAACCTTCTTTTACATTTGCTGCTACTTCTTCAGCCCCATCTTCATTATCAATGTAGTTACCCGCACGTCCTGGTGTTGGTAAATTGAACTTTTTAATTAAGAAGTTGAAGATTGTAAAGTTTAATCCAAAGAATATAGCTGATACAACAACAAAGTTGATAAGATCTCTTGTTAATCCTGCCTTAACGATCATTGGTGTACGAGTTAATAATTCAATAAAACCAAACGCATGGATGCGTAAATGAATAACATCTGCTAATGCGAATGCTACACCAGTTATAACTGCATAAACAACATATAGTACTGGTGCGACAAACATAAACATAAATTCAATCGGCTCTGTAACCCCAGTTAAAAATACTGCTAATGCTGCTGAGAAAAACATTGGTTTATATTTATGACGTTTCTCTGCATCTACATTGCGGTACATCGCAAATGCGATACCAATTAATGATGCAGTTGAACCGATAACTTGTCCTACTTTGAAACGTGCTGGAACAACATTATTTAATAAATCATGATACGCTGTCATATCACCCTTATTTATTAAGTTATTTAAGTCTGTAATCCACGCAAGCCATAATGGATCTTGTCCTGCTACAACTTGTCCTGCCTTGGCACCTGTTAAGATTGTGTACGAGCCGCCAAGCGCTGTATAGTTCATTGGAATCGTTAACATATGATGCAAGCCAAATGGTAATAATAAACGTTCAAGTGTCCCATATACAAATGGTGCAACAATTGGTGCACTATCCTTTGAAGCTGCAATCCAACGTCCAAATTCGTTTAATCCACTTTGGATGAATGGCCATACGAACGATAAAATAATAGCAGTGATTGTAGAACCAACGATTACTACGAATGGTACGAAGCGTTTTCCGTTAAAAAACGCTAATGCTTGTGGTAATTTATTATAGTTATAATATTTATTGTATAACGTAGCTCCTAAGAAACCTGAAATAATCCCTACAAATACTCCCATGTTAAGTGCTGGTGCACCAAGAACAGAAGTAAAGTAATCTTTTACCAGTAAATCTCCCGCTAATAAGGAAGAGACTTTCGCTTTTGAATCCGCTAACATTATAGCGTTTACACCAAAAATCGCTCCTGTAATTCGGTTTGTTAATATGAATGCTAGCAATGCTGCAAATGCACCGCCTGCACGATCCTTTGCCCAAGATCCCCCAATTGCTACAGCGAATAAAATATGTAAGTTTACAATAATTGCCCAACCGATATCTTCCATAACTCTAGCAATCGTTTGTACTGCAGCTACATCACCAGCAGACATACCGATTAGCTTACCAATGGAAATCATTAAACCAGCAGCTGGCATAACCGCAACTACTACTAATAAAGCTTTTCCAAACTTTTGCCAAAAATCGAAAGATGCAAGCTTCTTCATCCTTTGTTCCTCCTTTTTCTAAATTACAATCCCTCATGTATAAATAATAATTGCTTATCCCCTTACGAAAACATTTTTTACGCAATCGTTTTCATAAATTCATTTTAATAAAAGCGTTTTCATATTGCAATAATAATTTTATAAAAATTTGTCTTTTTTATAAAAAAAAGATGCTTATATAGCATCTTTTTTAATAAGTATAATAAACTCTTGTTTCATATGGCTTTAAAGTTATTGTTGTAATTGCATCATGCTCTTCTACTTCATAGTTATTTAAAAGCAAACGATTGCATTCTAGCTTATATGCAGCCTCATCATATACAGCTTCACTCTCTGATAAATTGCTGATTACAACAACTTTTTCATCACTTAACGTACGTGTATACGCATAAATTTGTGGATCATCTTCTAAAAGTAAGTCGTACGTTCCATAAGTAAACACTTCATGCTCTTTTTTCAATGCAATCATCTTTTTATAGAAATTTAAAATGGAATTTGAATCTGTTTGCTGCACATCTACATTAATTTCTTTATAATTTGGATTCATCCCAAACCAAGGCGTACCTGTTGTAAAACCGGCATTTTCCATACTGCTCCATTGCATTGGTGTACGTGAGTTATCACGGCAAGATGCCCAAATAATCTCCATAATTTCTTGATGAGGTGTCCCCTCTTCAATCTTTTGACGATATAAGTTCTTAATCGCCACATCGTCATAATCTTCAATACGCGGGAACTGAACATTCGTCATTCCAATTTCTTGACCTTGATAAATGAACGGTGTGCCTTGCATAAAGAAATACATTGCCCCTAAAGCTGTTGCACTTTCGCGCCAATATTGTTTATCATCACCCCAAGTAGAGACAATACGAGGTTTATCATGATTTTCCATATAGAGCGCATTCCATCCTTTATTTTCTAAACCTTTTTGCCACTTCGTTAAAACTTTTTTAAGCCCTACAACATCAAGTTCTTTTTTCTTTTCTGCATCCCATAAGCTTAAATGCTCAAATTGGAATACCATATTAAACTTCCCTTGCTCTTCTCCAACCCAAAGCTCAGCATCTTCAATTTTCACACCATTTGCCTCGCCGACAGTCATAATATCATAATTGGCAAATGTTCTTGCTTTTAACTCTTCTAAAAGCGGCTGAATACCATCAACATTCATATGTTTATCAAAAGAAGGTACATACTTGAGCCCTTTTGGATTCGGCATGTCTTTAAACCCTTCTTCTTTTTTAATATGACTAATCGCATCAACACGGAAGCCATCAATTCCTTTATCAAGCCACCAATTCACTGTGTCATATAACACCGCACGTACTTCTTCGTTTTGCCAGTTTAAATCTGGTTGCTTACGTGAGAACAGATGTAAGTAATATTGATCAGTTGCTTCATCATACTCCCAAGCAGATCCATTAAAAATACTTTCCCAGTTATTCGGTTCTTTTCCATTTTTTCCGTCGTGCCAAATATACCAATCACGCTTTGGATTATCCTTGGAAGAACGCGATTCAATAAACCACGGATGCTCATCACTTGTATGATTAATAACTAAATCAATAATAATCTTCATATCACGTTTATGCACTTCTGCTAATAGTTCATCAAAATCAGCCATCGTACCAAATTCGTCCATAATATCTTGATAATCACTAATATCATAGCCGTTATCATCGTTTGGTGATTTATACATTGGACAAATCCAAATTACATCTATACCAAGTTCTTTTAAATAATCTAGTTTTGAAATAATACCTTGCAGATCTCCAATACCATCGCCATTTGAATCCATAAAGCTGCGCGGATAAATTTGATAAGCTACCGCTTCTTTCCACCACGTTTTATTCATAATTTCTTCTCTCCTTTTGCACAAGTTGATGCAAACGTTTTCGTAAAGATATCATAACAAAATATGTGAAATTTGTAACGGGTTTTTTATCGTATATTACCACTTTTACTCATTTAATATGTTTACTGTTCCCTTTCTGATACATAAATGTCTATACTTTTTATCTCGCTATTCGCTGGCAGCCCCCCTCCTCAAGATAGAGAGAAAAATGAAAAAGATCGGGAGAACAATTTCTGGCATATACCAAATTGGACGAAATTCCCATACAGTTCATTTTAAAAATCCATTGCTTACATATAGCAAATCCATTATCTTTAAAAAAGTCTATTGTAATATTTAAAGTAATAGGGAGGATTTATGTTAACATCTTTAAAAATTAAAAAGTTATGCACCGCTATGCATAACCAAATTTTTGATATTCGTTATAAAGCAATGATAGAGCTACACGACATAACAGAAAACAAAATACCCATTCCAGTACTTATAGATCTCGTTTATGCTGCAAGTAAACAATATCCTAATCCCATAGATGAACAAGATGATCCAAGTTTTTGTATCCTTTCTTTCGTCAATCGATACCCAAACGAAACAATCATTGAACCAATATTAGAGTGTTTTTCCGATTTTTCATCACGAGCAAAGGAAGTTGCTCTTGAAACATTAGTAAAAATTGATGAATATAAAGGAATTCCTGCATTTTTGAAATTAGTTAGTATATGTGAGGATGAACAAGTAACCATTCCTTTCTGGTTATTGGAAGAATTAGATGACATTGCTCATCACATTTTCCCTCAACTTTTAAAGGAAATTGATGAAGGAGAAAAAGGGGTTCATATTCTGGCTTTATTATTACAACTGTTACTTCATAAAAAATACATATTAACACCATCCGATCAAGCAATGTTACAACATATTTTGCCATCAAAAGCACAGTCAGTATACAAAGATTATCAATCATTTGAGAAAGAATACTATATAGACAAAGTATATCAGCAATGGAATGAGATGTATCTCCCAATTCGTTCTGAGTTAAGCATATACTGCGGCATTATGGGATTTTTATGTGATACATACACAAGGGAGCTTCTCGAAAATTTCCTATCCCTAAAAGATGATTGGATCGCATGTAGTGCTCTTATCGCATTAACAAGAAAAGGAATCGAGCAAGAATTGGATTTATATGAAACATATGCAAAATTATCTGAGACTCGGAGTTTTCTATTTTTACAGTTACAACTTCTAGAACGAGAAGACTTGTTCCCATTACAATATAAAACACAAGAACAACTGGTATTAGGACAAATCGAAGAAATGTTGTTAGAAGGAACCTTCAAACATTTGCCTAGTACACATACAATTTGGAAAGAATGCGAGCAACAAGATGAAAATGGCATCGATTGGATATATTATGTAACAAAGTTTACAAGTGAACAAATGCCCTGGAAAGAAAAAGGAGAACTTACTACCGTTGCTCGTGTGCAAAAACAAAACTTAACAAGAGAATTAACAATAGAAATAGAAGCATTCACCGGATACGAAGAAGCTCATAAATATTCTGTTAAAGAGCATATAGAACGCGCAATTGAATTTGGCAGCAATGATGATGAAATTGCAATAATCAATGAAGAAATGATTTATCAATTTACACCTTCATTTGATTATCTCCGTCTCATTAGCTCTATTATACTAGCAGGATTTTCTATCTTTTATTTTAAAGACAAGAACCTAGTAGAAATCATGTTGATTGCCGCACTAGCTACCGCTTTAGTTTGGATTATTCAAAAAAACTATCGCGAAGTAAAAGCAACATTTGTTCATTTAAAACACGGTTACATTGAATATCAAACAATATATGATGCATGGAAAATCCGCACAAGTGAAATTGCTGCGATTACTTTTGAAAAAAGAAAATTCCGTAAAGGGGAACGCTTAGAGAAGCTCGCTTTTACTACAGACTATATAGTCTTTTATGATAAAAACCAACAAGAGCTTTTAGCAATTCCTTTATACCTATTGAATGAAGAACTGCTTTTCAATTGGATAGAACATGTCGTCCCACACGCAGCTGTTACAATTGATTAAAGAACAAATAAAGTGACACTTTCATCCGTGCAAAGTAATATAAAATAAGGTAGCGCATGAGCGCTACCTTGTTTTGGTAAACCTTTTGCTGGATTCTTATCAAACTTCAATACACCTACAGATTTTTCTTCACCATTAATTTTTGTATACGCTGCATCATCTATAATGGCAAACATATCAGCATATGAGCGGTCATCACCAATAATAATATTTCCTTCATACTTTAATTTACGACCGTCATAACACCTTTCGTTTACAACAAAATAAAAAGGAAGAACGATCATCGTTCTTCCCTATACCATAAACTGTGCAATTGTCTTCTTTAATTCCGCTGCCCGCTTCTCTAAATCTTTTGATAGCCGATCAATGAATATCATATTTTCAGATTGCTTCATTGTTACGCGAGCAACTTCCTGTGCTCCTGCAGAAGTTTCTTCAGCAATTGCTGCTACTTCCTTCGTTTGTATACCCGTTTCATGAATATAATTCATCTGTTCATTCATATAACTACTAATTTTTTGAATCGCATCCACTACTTCCATAATGCTTGCTGTCATTTCTTTTAAAATAACTTCTGTTGCTTCGCCGCGTTCTGCCTCTTCTTTCGCTACTTTCACTTGCTCTTTCATTTGTAGAGAAACATGGTTCACTTCGTTTTGCATATCATGCAATAACTTTGAAATATTTTGTGCTGAACTTGCACTTTCATCTGCTAATTTTCGTACTTCTTCAGCAACAACTGCAAACCCTCTTCCATGTTCTCCGGCACGCGCTGCCTCAATTGATGCGTTTAAGGCTAACAAATTCGTTTGGCTAGCAATTTCACTCACTAATAAGACAATATGCCCTACTTGCTTCGTGTGATCTTCTAGCTTTTGTACACTTTTCATCGACTGTTCATTTTCTCTTGCTAACATTTGAATCCCTTCAATAAGTGACACAAAAACACGTGTACTTTGCCCAAGCGCCTGCACCATTTGCGAAGATAATTGATCTGATTGTTTTGCTTTTTCTTCTACTTCACTTGCAATAGAAATTGTGGCATCAACAGTAGAAACAATCGTTTGAATAGAAGCAGCTGATTGCTCAGCTCCTACGGAAATTTCGGTGAGTGTTTCCGATACTCCTTGTGCTTGTTTCGTCGCCTCTCCTGTTTGCTCTCGAATTTGCTGTACTTGATTGTGTGTGTATGCAAACGTTGTATCAATATTTTTCACCATTGTCCGTAAATTTCCAAGCATCGCATTAAAAGCAACACTTAAAGAACGGATCTCATCATCTGCTTTTGGAAGAGAAACATCTTCACGAATATCTCCATTCGCCGCTTTATGGGCAGCTTCTTCCAGCTTTCGAAGTGGTTTAATAAGAAAATCTGCTGCAAAATATGCTAAAATCCCTGACCAAATAACCCCTAATATCATCACAATAATATTGTACATAGTTTGATTTATGTATTCATGAACATAATCATATACAACATAAATAAACACCAAACTTGTTGAATACGTAATAAGCGCTAAAATCGTCGTAAACAACACTAGCTGTATACGCAATCCAAAGGAAAAAGGCTTCTTTTCTTTCTCCATCCTAAGCTTCCCCCTATCTAAATGATATAAGTATCTTCTATATGTTATTATCTATATTTTTCATATAAAAAGATATATAGATTCATAAAATAAATAATTAAATTTTAAAATAAATAATTACACCTCTATTCCTTTCTATCAATGATCCTATATAACACACCTAAATATTGCTGTTTACAGATTTTATATACGACAATTTATCCCGCTATTCGCGGGCAATAAGATCCCCCACTTTATAATCCCTTTAAATTTTTAACAAAAAATAAAGGAATATGACAATTTATGACTAATTACCAAAAACAAGGTATTTTTATACACCTGAATTTCATTGGAGGGGGATGCATGATACAAGTTCAAAATCTAACAAAATCTTTTGGTTCCTTAAACGTGCTCAAAAACGTCAATTTACACGTGCAAGAAAAAGAAGTTGTTGTCTTAATTGGTGCAAGCGGTTCAGGGAAAAGTACATTATTGCGCTGTTTAAATTTCTTAGAGATGTATGATGATGGAGAAATTTCGATACAGGGAGAAAAAATCCATCCAAAACATACAAATCTAAACAAAGTCCGCGAAGATGTCGGCATGGTTTTTCAACATTTTAATTTATTTCCTCATATGACCTCACTAGAAAACATCATTGAAGCTCCTATTCACGTCAAGAAGTTAGACAAAACAAAAGCAACAAGCATTGCCTACGAATTGTTAGGAAAAGTCGGATTGCAAGATAAGGCTAACGTAATGCCCGATCTTTTATCAGGTGGCCAAAAACAACGAGTCGCTATCGCAAGAGCACTCGCAATGAATCCGAAGATTATGTTATTTGACGAACCTACCTCAGCTCTCGATCCTGAACTCGTCGGAGAAGTACTACAAGTTATGAAAGACCTCGCAAAAGAAGGTATGACAATGATTATCGTCACGCATGAAATGGGATTTGCCCGTGATGTAGCTGACCGCATCATTTTTATGGATGACGGACAAATCGTAGAAGATGCACCTCCAGAACAGTTTTTCACCGCTCCGTCAAATCAGCGTGCGAAGCAATTTTTACGAAACATTATATAAACATTGGAGGGGTTTTTATGAAACGAAAGATGTTTAAAGTAATAGCAGCGATTACATTATGTGCTTCTTTAGTATTAAGTGCCTGTAGTAAAGAAAGCAGCACTACATCAACAGACGGAAAGAAAGAATTTCGCTATGCAATGAGCGGTTTATATAAACCATTTAACTATAAAGAAAATGGCAAGCTTGTCGGCTTTGATGTCGAAATTGGTGAGGCACTTGCTAAAAAAATGAATATGAAGGCTGTTCCTGTAACAAATCCTTGGGAAACACTCATACAAGGTCTGCAAGCAAAAAAATATGATGTAATTTTAGGAAGTATGGCTATCACAGAAGATCGTCTCAAAGCGGTTAATTTTACGAATCCATATTATCGCTCTGGGGCACAAATTTTCGTTTCAAAAACTAACACATCAATCTCCTCTGCTGAAGATTTAAAGGGGAAAAAAGTAGGTGTCGTAAAAGCAAGTACATTCAAAACACTTGTTGCCAAGCAGACAAATCAAATTACAGAATACGATAGCGACATTACCGCTCTTATGGATTTAGAACCAGGGCGAGTTGATGCTGTTGTCACAGATCAAATGGTCGGTCTTCGTATGATGAAAGAGGGAAAATCAAATATAAAAGATGCTGGTAAACCATTATCTCTTGATGAAATGGCCATTGCTGTTCGCAAAGATGATAAAGAATTAATGCAAAAATTAAATAAAGCATTAGATGGAATCATTCAAGATGGTACATATGAGAAAATTAGTAAAAAGTGGTTTGGTCGTAACATTCTAGGCGAGAAAGCAAAATAAATTTTTATACATGAGTAGTGCCCCGCACCTTTCCTTAGGGCATTGCTATCATATTCATAAAATTAAAATCAACTCATATAGAGGTGATACTAATGATCGATATTTTCATATCTACATATCCAACGTTCCTAAAAGCAATTGTTCTGACATTACAATTAACAATAACCTCCTTATTGCTTGGATGCCTAATTGGATTGTTATTTGCTTTTTTTCGTATTTCCAATAGTAAACTCTTAAATGGAATTGCACATGTATACATTGCCATTATTCGTGGTATACCGTTAGTTGTACAAATTATGATTCTCTATTTTGGAATTACATCTGTTATTGTGTTATCACCTTTTTGGGCTGGCGCTATTGCCCTCGCTATTCATAACGGCGCCTATATTACCGAAATTTTCAGGGGTTCCATTCAGTCTGTAGACCGAGGTCAACTCGAAGCAGCTCGCTCTTTAGGAATGACATACCCATTAGCAATGCGACGTATTATTTTGCCTCAAGCATTTCGTTTGTCTATTCCGCCTCTAGGCAATCAGTTCATTATCGGCTTAAAAGACTCTTCACTCGTTGCCTATGTAGGAATGTCCGAGCTATGGGGATCCGGGCTTTCTGAAGCTGCTGCCAACTTTCAGCAACTTGAAACATATATTGTCGTCAGCATCTATTACCTTGTGCTGGTTCTTCTATTTACATACCTCGTTCATCTTCTTGAGAAACGATTAGCACGAAAAAATATGAATCATACACAACCCGCTAAGCAAAAAGAAATCCCTATGTAAAAAGCACGAACTCTTCATGAGTTCGTGCTTTTATCTTTATTATATAAAAATCACTGATTCTAATACCGAAATATATTTTAGCCGTTTTTTACATTTTTTACTTCTTCTATACTTTCCTCGCGATATTCAATATTCGCAGGATCTAATCCATTCCCTAAGGAACCGTATAGATGAGCTTTATGCGGATCAATTAACTCGCTACCTTGGTGGTACACACGCGGTGTATTCCAAAGCGCAGCTAAAGCTTTCCCCATCGGCATTTCATGATAGCGCTCTGGCCACATTTCTTTAATTTTCTCTTTTACTAATGGATAGTATTTTGAGCTCATACCTGGGAACAAGTGATGCTCTGTATGATATGAGAAATTAAAATGTAACACGTCTACCCAGCGCGGCACTGTTACTGATAAACAGTTGGCAAGCGGATCGTTTACAGGAACAATCGGATTCAAACGGTGATTTGTTGCGATATATCCCATTACAATAGCGTTTGCAATTAATAATGGAATAACGTAAGCAAAAAACCATTTTAAAGGTCCCATAATAAAAAATAAACTAATCCAAACTGTCCATGGTAAAAGAAGCTGAAGCCATACAGATTTTTGAGTTG
>NZ_JBFLUS010000002.1:0-17861 GCF_050474045.1 Bacillus sp. S2(2024) | reverse complement strand
TCTATATATAGTATAAGAATTATTTTTGAACGATTGATCTAAGCGGTTCGGCTCGTATAATTGCTAGTCCAAGTCGAGAACCATTGCTTTGCTTTTTGTCTGTCGGCTTGGCGAGAAAAGCACACGAGCCGAAAAAAGTTTTGCCAGGACAACATCAAAAAGAAAAGGCGTTAGCCTTTAGGTGAGGATTAACGAACCGACTTTTTGATGTTGAGGGTGGAGATTTTTGAGTGGTTTTCTCAAAAATACAACCCGTTCCTTGCGGAACTTTTAGCTCTATATATAAGAGTGAGAAGAGCAAAGTGAAAAAAGTCAGTAATATCAAGGGTTTATGAGATATAGGGTGTACCCAAAAGGGAACACCTGTGTACCCAAAAGGGAACACCTAAAAAAATGGAAAATAAAATAAAAAAAAAGATGTCAATATAAAATGACATCTAAAATAAATAAATTGGTAACTTATGTTTTTTACCATCGTCAGTTACAAATTTTAAGTGATTTTTTAAAGATTTTTTGAGTTGCTTTATCTACTCCATCTTTTGGAGAACAACACATAATATTTGGATTTACAAACCATGTACGACTTGTACAAATACGACCATCTTCTGTAGTTGTTCCAGTTTCTGCAACTGCTAATAATCCTTTTTTCATTAAACCATTCATTAACTCTGATACTTTCCCTCTAGTTCTATTTAACTTTCTAGCAAGATAACTAGGGCGTTGCACTATCAGAGTCAAATTCATTTTCTTTACTTATTCTTTCAACCAAAATATTCGTTTTAAATTCTACATAAGGTATTAAATCCATTAAAAACGCTTTTTCAGCTGTAGTTAAATAATTAATTTCACTCAGGTAATTGTAATTATCCATAATAATTTGCACAAACCTCACCCGATCTGTTGGCTTTTTCTTTTTTGCAATAAAATATTCTTCTCCACCAGTCGCCTTACTTAATAACTGTAAAAGCATTGCTTTCTCTTCTTCTGAATAACCACCGGCTTGCAACTGATTATAAATACTATCAATCTTACTATCTCTCATTTTCGCCTTTTTTCAGCTTGTCCAAAATCTACAACTTTTGTCATAAAATAATTCTCTCCCTTAGTGGAAGGAATCAACTTTTATATGTTAGAATGTATATAGAATATGCATTGGTTGATTCCAACCTTATTATGAAAAACCGCCTCGCCGACCAAAGCTTGGGCGGTTTTTCTCGTTTATACGTCTTTCTTTATAATAACATGAAATATGTTGTTAAAGGTTTCCATCTGTTAAAATTAATTCTCTTTTCTACCATTATCACGTCTATCTTTCCATATCAAACCCTCGATGTTTATTCTTTTCCCTCTTCTTATGTTCACCTTCAAAATGATTATCTACGCCTTATTATCCAATTCATTTTTAATAATCCCTCTAAACGTCTGAAATTTGTCTTTAAAGGCCTTTTTCGTCTGTTCATATAAAACCTTTATATTAGTCTGTAACCCTCTTATATGAGCTTTTAACGAGCTGATTTCCTTATTTAATACACCAACTTCTTTTTGCAACTGACTTTTTTCTTGTTTCAACGTTCGATTCTCTTCCATCCATCCCGCTGCATTCACTTTCAAACTCTCATTCTCTTTCACAAAATCTGTTCCTCTCAAACGCTCATAATCCTTTTTGATCATAACTGCTGCATTCACTTGTTTTGTGAATTCTTGATATTGTTCTGGTGATAATACATAATTTCTTGTCCTTTTCTTTGTAATTTCAGCTTTCCCAAACAATTTATCCTGTACTTCTGTTATTACCTCTTTACGCAAAAACGGAATCTTAACAGGTTCATTTGGTACTTGATTCATTACACTATCCAATTCTTTTTGCTGTTGTTTTACCCTTTTTTCTAACTCTATATATCGCTGACCAATCAGCTGTAACTTTTCACTTTCACTTTTTACTTGTTGTTCCACTACTTCTAACTCTTTATATTTATCAGCTACATGTATTTTCACCATCTGTAATTCATTTACTTTTTCTTCAACATGTTTTATCTGATGGTCAAAAACTTCTAACTGCATTTCTTTTTCGTATATTGATTCTCAACGGTTGATTTCATTTCAGCATATTCTTTATACTGGCGAACTTTCATGTACTTATGTGATCCTACATTTGCTCTCTCAAAATCAGGAATATGCTCTTTTGCTAATTCCTCGATATAAGCCGTTTCTAGTGTTCTCCAATTTGCAATCAGTTCCGTTCCTTTTCCTTCTATGCCTTGTTGTTGCAAGGCTCTATCCATTCCGACACGCCTCGTTAAGCCTCGACTACTTTCGAAATTCGGTACATAGTTAATATGTAAATGCGGATTTGCTTCATCATCGTGCAAAACCATGTTATAGACTGCTAGATTTGGATTTCGCTCTTGAAACGCTTCAGCATACTGTTTTAACGCTTCCTTTTTGGCTTCCCTATATTTCGAGTCGTCTTTGCCTTCCCCAATCGCCACGACTAATTCTCGTTGCTCATGTGTCTTTGTATCTTTTCTTATTTTGTCATAGTAATCCTTAATTTTGCGGTCATTCCGTTTTTGTTTCTCGTTATACTTGTCCACCGCCTCTTGAAAGACATCCTTGTATACACTTCGGATGTCCTTTTGAACAAAGTAAATATTCTTATCTAACCTGGTTGGATCGATGCCAGGATTTCCATGAATGTTTTCCCTGTTATTATGGCTCAATGAACTTTGGTGAGACTGATTAAATGAAATAGAGAACAACATAAAGTGCCACCACTTCCCCTAGATTAATTGATACCATAAGTCTAGCAAAGCGACGAAATGGAGTCAATTAACGTAACCCTATACGTATTTTGACGCTAACGCATCAAAATCGATAGGGGTCTGCGACGCTTTTCGGCTATGCCGAGCCATGCAAGCATGGCAAAAAAAGACCTTGGACTCTGTCCAAACCTGCTGGGGAATTCTTCCCCAGACCCCATTAATCGAACTCCCCACCCCCTCAATCCTTGAGGGACTCCCTCGCCGGTTGGCAGGCCAAAACGCGAACGTTTTGACAGACCAAGAGGGTCGCATAGTGAGTATGTCAACTCCTTATCCTCCCACACCCTTACGGGTTCGGTCCGGTACCGTTGACATACGCCATGCAACTACCTCTTCACTAACTTCTACTTGATTTACAAACACAAAAATCTTAAGTAACCTTTTCCTAAATCTATTAGATTAATAATCCAAGCAAAGATTTATAGAGTTAATAATATAATAATAGATTCCATTTTAAATTTAGATAGGAAGTGAACGTTTTTTTTGGAAACACCTTACATTTTAAATCCTCAAGTATTAAGTCCTCAAGAAAAGGAACAGCATCAAAAAGATCTGCACGATTTGACTCAAGCTGCTTCTGCCCTATATAGAATTCCAGTCTTTTTCAGCCACCAAAACCTTTTTAATCTGGATATCACAAGACAACAATTTATTGTTCGAATGTTTAAAGAGATTAAAAAAGTTCTTCTTTTCCCTAGAACATTGCCTAATACTGACGAGTATCCTGATACAACATTAGAAAATATTCGTACCATGGTTAACTCAAGCTATGGATTAGCAGCTGCTCTTTTGGTGCCTACTGGTCCTACAAGCCCTCAGGGTGAACCATATTCGCCATTTTTACAGATTGAACCATCAATGGGATATCAATATGGACTTCCTCTGCTTCTCGTTGCAGAAAGAGCTATGCTAGATAGAGCAGGCGGAGTTTGGTCTGGTCAAACTGCACCATTTACGCCAATCGTGTGGTTCTCTGATACGGTAACTGTTGAACAATTTTTTAATAGCGTTCCATGGAAAGAAGCCTTAAACAACTGGGCAGGGCAAGTACGAAGCGGTTATTTTGCACAAACAGGACCTGAATTTGAATATAAATTTAATAGTCATAACTAAATATAGGTGTAGTACCAGCAAAACGCGAAAAACATACGTTAAGACAAATATTATAAGTAATCGTAACCAAAAACGAAGGTTTACGGTTAAAAAATCCCTTAAAGTATTAAAAAAAATTAATTCCAAATTCCAAAAAATGTATTATTGGGGTATCGCCAATATTTCGAAAAAAAACCACGCTAAGCAAAAACTACAATAAGCTGCCCATATGGACAGCTTATTGACATAATTATCGTTAGCGGTAGTTCCCTCATTATGGACTGAAACCAACAAACAGTGATTGAGGGACAAAGGAACTATACATTGGATATTAAAGATTCCGAATAAATTTTTGGAAATATACAAAAAAGCCGCCGAGAGATCGTCAGTCTATAACCTGATACAAACAGAAAGTGGTTAATAGTCAATCCGTCTGTATCAGATTGATCTAGTTGAACCGATTTAAATTCAATTAACTGTCAGCCAATTTTATTAATCTGTACCCAGGCAGAATTGACCCCTATTCTGAGAGAAGCTGGATCGGGAAGGGTGCCCACGTTGCGAATGGTTACACTATCACCTGCTACGAGTGATAGTGTAGCAGCAGCACTCATAATCTGATCGGAGGCTGAAAAGTCTTGTACAACCACGCCATTTACAGCTATTCCCCAGTTCTGAAAAATATTAGCGAGAGTGTAAATTGCAAAGTTAATGTTGTAGATACCTGCAAGAAGAATTATTATGGGACTGGTACCAGGTGCATGGCCTATATTAAGCAAAGGGCCATTATTACTAAACAATACGTCTGCGCCAGCTGGGATGAATTGGCCGGGGGTTTCATTATCAAATATATAGCCAAATGCAGCCAGACCTATTGGTCCTGTTGGACCCTGAGGTCCTGTATTCCCTTGAGGTCCTGTATTCCCTTGAGGTCCTGTATTCCCTTGAGGTCCTATATTCCCTTGAGGTCCTGTATTCCCTTGAGGTCCTGTATTCCCTTGAGGTCCTGTATTCCCTTGAGGTCCTGTATTCCCTTGAGGTCCTGTTGATCCTGGAATCGGAACAGGAAAAC
This sequence comes from Bacillus sp. S2(2024), assembly GCF_050474045.1. NCBI lineage: Bacteria > Bacillati > Bacillota > Bacilli > Caryophanales > Bacillaceae > Bacillus > Bacillus sp. S2(2024). The sequence goes on along the minus strand of NZ_JBFLUS010000002.1, from coordinate 12,875 downwards.
AACAAGAATTGAAATTTCTGTTGTAATTTGAAGACAAAATAAGTAGCCTCCTTCTTGTATTCAAATTAGATAATATATTTGATGTTAGTTTTTTTTTTTTGCTTGTATGTTTGTTCATACTTGTCCAACAAAATTTACGATGAATACTCTATACATGTGAAGTTAACATAACGTACTATTATAGGTAATAAGGAAAAAGGAAACCAATCAGAATTGAGTGTTTTTTGTTATACTTAGAAAAAGGGAGGAGATGGAATTATGCACTTATTTTTTGACACTATCCTAAAGCATTTAGAACACTTTGAAATCAAATGTACAGTTATTTTAAGAGATAGTAAGTCAATTAAAGATTGCAAGATTATAGGTAGAGAAAAATATATGATCTACATAGAAACAGAAGAGAAACAACACTTTTTATTTAAATCAAACATCATCGATATTATCCCGAGTCAAAAATTAGATTTACATCAAATCAGAGAAAATACTCGTAAATATAAAGAAGCTATACAGTTAGAACATGCAAAATAATACATAATAAAATTGAAATTTTAAAAGAGAGACTAAATATCTCTCTTTTTTGTTTGCTCACATGTTAGTTATTATACCCTAAGTAATTTATATACCTAAGGAGCCCAAGTACCAACATAGCTATTTTTAAGAGCAAAGTAGTTTGTTTTGATACTGGGCCTAATAAACAAAAAAGCTCGTTTCTTATCTTCTTCAAATAAAAAACGAGCTTTTCTTTCTATCATTAAATTCTAATTTATTTACCAAATAGACGAATCCAAAATGATTTCTTCTGTTCTGAAGCTGCTATTAGGCGCTTACTATCTTGTATTTCCCTTAATACTTGCATTAATTGAATATCTCTTTGTTCTTCCCTTATTATCCTTTGGGCATCAGTTTCCTGTAAAAGTTTACTTTGTTGATCCAATCTTTGAATTAACTCTAAATTAAGTTGTTCTAATCGTTCTATACGTTCTGTTAATGCTTTTATGTGTTCTGTATCTGCTATGCTATCTGTAGCAACAGTTGCTATCTCATTTTCTTCAACACTTGTCATTGCTAGATTTATAGCCTGTTCTAGTGTTATGCTCTTCTTGTTCATAGCTGTTACTAGCCGTTCTATGGTTGCTACATCTCTATGATAAAAAATTCTAGAATTATTATTGCCACGCTCGAAAGGATACCCGGCTTCCTCCAAGGCAAGACAATATTTACGTAAAGTACTTGAGCCAATCCCTAAGTTCTTCGCTACCTCAGATCCCCAATAAGTTTGAGCCATGTTTTGTCCTCCCTCTGTTCTAAGCTGTTCTTCAGTTGCTATGTAGTGTTTTCCTTCTTTAAAAAGGTAACACCTTCTTTTTTAATTTTAAAGATGAGTTTTCAATTGTCTTTTAAAATTAACCAAAGTAGAACACAGTAATCTAACTACTTTTTTATACAAAATTTTATACAAATTTTTGTACTAATACAGGACATTCATTAACCTAAAAAACCCCAATATCTCCACAATGTATAAAATCATGCATAAAATGATAGAAAGGGAAAACGCACAAACCCAATTGTATCAAAGGTTTGTGCGTTTTTCTTGCTTCCCATAATGAGACGTTATGTCTACTAATTTTGTATAGAACATACATGAAAAAATGTAAAAACTATTACTAAATCAAATCATGTTCCTTATTAACAAATTTTGTGATTTTATTCCCGTATAATACTTTCTTTGGATTTATAACTATAATTAAAATCGCAACTATCAAATAAAAAATTGCATTATACATAATTAATTCCATTAATTGTCCATTTATTATGCCAATAAATAAATTAAAGAAAAAGTGGATGATTATTGGAATGATTAAATTTCGATTTAAATTATAAAATGCTGTCATGATAATTGTAGTAGATATAATTGCAATCATAAAAAACAAAATATATTTGATTAAATTAATGCCTGTAAAACCCGTAGTAAACCATATAGGTAAATGCCACATTCCCCACCAAAAACCAATAATTATTGAAGATTTTAATGGCGAATATTTTTTTTGAAGCTCCATTAGTGCAAAACCTCTCCACCCTAATTCTTCTCCTAATGGTCCAGCCACAATAGTTTTAACAAAGTAATAAATTAACACGCCCCATGTAGTTCTATTAAAAATCGAGTTTGCTTCACTGTTAATCGACACAAGAAACAACATCGTCAAAAAAATAATTATTTGAATCATACTTACAGTAAGAACTATAGAGAAACTAAGTTTATTTTTAAATCTATCTTTTACGAATCGAATAAAACTCTGTTCAGGATAAAGTTTTTTAAATAGCAATACAAAAGCAAAAGTGGAAGACCAAGCTGATATACAAAGCATTACATCAAAAATCCACGTCGGAAAATCTAATAACTTGGTAACTCCTACAAGAAGAAAAAGTGGCCAAAAAATAATGTTAGTTAATAATATAAAACTTACCACCGGTTTTTTCAGTCTTTTAGCTCCATTCACATACAATCCCACCTTAAGCTAAATTTTTAAAGTACAATCATGTACCTATTCAGTGTATCATTATAATAAAACGAGTTTTCCTTCATTTCTGAAAAAACCCCTTCAAAACAATTCGTATAAGGCATCTGCCTTACATAATATTGAACAACTTCAACAAAAAATAATATGCTTCTTAAAGAATTAATACAGGTATTCAAGGAGAAAAAAACTGATAAACTTTAACTTCCGCTTTCGAAAATTATGTAAATGAGCTGTCCATATGGACAGCTTATTGTATTTTTTTCTTAGCGTGGTTTTTTTCCAAAATGCTGGCGGTACCCCTAATATAATTGCAAGCTAACTAAAAGAAAAAGCCCATAATGCTAAAATTATGATTTCTAACATCTTCTTTTTCATTAAAAATTAAGCACCCCAAATCCCCTTAAAAAAGTTGTATTCGGAATATTGTAACAAAATCAAAAAAAAGACCCTACAAGAGGGTCTTTCATCAGCTAATATTAAGCTTTTTGAACATTAGTAGCTTGTAGGCCACGTTGTCCTTTTTCTACTTCAAACGTTACACTTTGTCCTTCGTCTAAAGATTTGAAACCGTCGATTTGGATAGCTGAGAAATGTACGAATACGTCTTCTCCATCTTCACGCTCGATGAATCCAAAACCTTTGTCTGCATTAAACCATTTTACTTTACCTTGTTCCATAATTGTTGCCTCCTAGTATGGATACCCACACATATGTTACTACCCTTGCTCAAATATCTTAGACGAAAAACAAAATTTATTCTTAATCTCAAACCGAACAAAAATAGGTCTTTCTTAAATTAACATACTTTCTAAAAAATAGCAAATTTCAAAAATAAGTCCTTATGGTAATTAGCCACTAATAGTGGTTGCTGGAGAAAAAGTCACTATGATAGTCATCACAGCAAGAAGTTGCCAAAGGATCTCGACAATATCATTGGTTTGATTTTTTTCAGACATTCAACAACTGATAAAATTAGCTATTTTCAAATTAAATTTTACTTCTAATAACGAAAGTTATGTAAATACAATTCCCTTTTACCTTTTAAATAGAAATAATTGTGTTTTTTAATCAGAAAAATCAGAAAATTCTTTACATTGAAAGCGGTTTCCTATATGATAATAATGGGTTGGATGGCACGAGTGGCTATCAGGGTATCTGGCGTAGGTGGGGCCGATACTACGGACAGGGTAGAAATATTGTTTTTTTTACTATTATGAAACTCTATATATATTATAAAAAAGAGTGGAAAAGGAACTGACTCATAAGATCATGAGTCAGTTCCTTTTCTGTTTTGCTACCGATAACACTGATTATGTGAACACAAAAGTCCCCAGTTAAACAATCTGGAGGACTTTTAATAGTCTCTTAAATACATTAAATCCCGATAATTTTAGATTTTAGTTAAAAAAGCGCATAAAACAACAGTAAGCGACCTCGATCATCCTCTTAGGAATCACAAGGTCGCTTACACTATTTCTTCATTCATGGTATTCGTAATCCTTTCTGTTCATTGCAAATTTTTACTACCCAGCGTATACTAATACGCTTTCGCCTCCCACTACTCTGGTGGTACCACCCTCTTTTTCAACAGATTTTGGTTTTATACCCTGTACATGATTTGTACATTCGCCTTACTCTACCCCACTGGATTCACCTTCTTTTTTGATATGTATGTTTTACTTATACTTATCATACATCAAGGGTCGAATTTTGTAAATACTAAAAATTATAAATTTTCTAAAAATTCAAAATAAATTGTAAATAAGTAGTGATTGTAAATAGTTACCATATGATTATAGTGTACATACATTGAAATGAATTTGCTCATGATATAGGTATCGGGTACGTAACGGTTGAGCCCAGATCTATATATGGTTCATAACAGAGGTGTATATAGGTCGGTCAAAGATTGTATACAGGTCATTAGTTCATATAAACTATGTGGTTTGTGTGCAGTCGGAGAGAAGATTCTATTCGGTGGGGAAAAGGTTTATTGTAGTCGTACGCTAGCTGCTATGATTACAATAAGGTTCCAACTTATCGTATAGGGTCGAGCTAAGATCGTGCTGGGTGCCGCAGGCTTTAGAGAGCAATTTAGCTCTTATAAGGCTAATGGTCATATATAGCCGAAAGGTTATATATGGTTGTACAGGTATTTTGTACGGTCGAACGAACCATTAGTATAAGTGGTGAACTGCTTGTTTATAGTCGAAAGATTATAGGTAGGTAATAAGCTATTTATATTAGTGCAAGGTAGATCGTTACGTGCTCGTGTTATTCTAAAATTTAATACATAAAATCGAGTATTTAAATTATATTGAAAAGCAAACAAGATCTAATAAGATCTTGTTTTTATTTTAGGTATCAAATTTGCTTTTTGGCTAGAGTGCTGGCTCGTCGTGTGGGGGCGAAACCCCACTTATTACGTATCTATATATAGTATAAGAATTATTTTTGAACGATTGATCTAAGCGGTTCGGCTCGTATAATTGCTAGTCCAAGTCGAGAACCATTGCTTTGCTTTTTGTCTGTCGGCTTGGCGAGAAAAGCACACGAGCCGAAAAAAGTTTTGCCAGGACAACATCAAAAAGAAAAGGCGTTAGCCTTTAGGTGAGGATTAACGAACCGACTTTTTGATGTTGAGGGTGGAGATTTTTGAGTGGTTTTCTCAAAAATACAACCCGTTCCTTGCGGAACTTTTAGCTCTATATATAAGAGTGAGAAGAGCAAAGTGAAAAAAGTCAGTAATATCAAGGGTTTATGAGATATAGGGTGTACCCAAAAGGGAACACCTGTGTACCCAAAAGGGAACACCTAAAAAAATGGAAAATAAAATAAAAAAAAAGATGTCAATATAAAATGACATCTAAAATAAATAAATTGGTAACTTATGTTTTTTACCATCGTCAGTTACAAAATTTTTAAGTGATTTTTTAAAGATTTTTTGAGTTGCTTTATCTACTCCATCTTTTGGAGAACAACACATAATATTTGGATTTACAAACCATGTACGACTTGTACAAATACGACCATCTTCTGTAGTTGTTCCAGTTTCTGCAACTGCTAATAATCCTTTTTTCATTAAACCATTCATTAACTCTGATACTTTCCCTCTAGTTCTATTTAACTTTCTAGCAAGATAACTAGGCGTTGCACTATCAGAGTCAAATTCATTTTCTTTACTTATTCTTTCAACCAAAATATTCGTTTTAAATTCTACATAAGGTATTAAATCCATTAAAAACGCTTTTTCAGCTGTAGTTAAATAATTAATTTCACTCAGGTAATTGTAATTATCCATAATAATTTGCACAAACCTCACCCGATCTGTTGGCTTTTTCTTTTTTGCAATAAAATATTCTTCTCCACCAGTCGCCTTACTTAATAACTGTAAAAGCATTGCTTTCTCTTCTTCTGAATAACCACCGGCTTGCAACTGATTATAAATACTATCAATCTTACTATCTCTCATTTTCGCCTTTTTTTCAGCTTGTCCAAAATCTACAACTTTTGTCATAAAATAATTCTCTCCCTTAGTGGAAGGAATCAACTTTTATATGTTAGAATGTATATAGAATATGCATTGGTTGATTCCAACCTTATTATGAAAAACCGCCTCGCCGACCAAAGCTTGGGCGGTTTTTCTCGTTTATACGTCTTTCTTTATAATAACATGAAATATGTTGTTAAAGGTTTCCATCTGTTAAAATTAATTCTCTTTTCTACCATTATCACGTCTATCTTTCCATATCAAACCCTCGATGTTTATTCTTTTCCCTCTTCTTATGTTCACCTTCAAAATGATTATCTACGCCTTTATTATCCAATTCATTTTTAATAATCCCTCTAAACGTCTGAAATTTGTCTTTAAAGGCCTTTTTCGTCTGTTCATATAAAACCTTTATATTAGTCTGTAACCCTCTTATATGAGCTTTTAACGAGCTGATTTCCTTATTTAATACACCAACTTCTTTTTGCAACTGACTTTTTTCTTGTTTCAACGTTCGATTCTCTTCCATCCATCCCGCTGCATTCACTTTCAAACTCTCATTCTCTTTCACAAAATCTGTTCCTCTCAAACGCTCATAATCCTTTTTGATCATAACTGCTGCATTCACTTGTTTTGTGAATTCTTGATATTGTTCTGGTGATAATACATAATTTCTTGTCCTTTTCTTTGTAATTTCAGCTTTCCCAAACAATTTATCCTGTACTTCTGTTATTACCTCTTTACGCAAAAACGGAATCTTAACAGGTTCATTTGGTACTTGATTCATTACACTATCCAATTCTTTTTGCTGTTGTTTTACCCTTTTTTCTAACTCTATATATCGCTGACCAATCAGCTGTAACTTTTCACTTTCACTTTTTACTTGTTGTTCCACTACTTCTAACTCTTTATATTTATCAGCTACATGTATTTTCACCATCTGTAATTCATTTACTTTTTCTTCAACATGTTTTATCTGATGGTCAAAAACTTCTAACTGCATTTCTTTTTCGTATATTTGATTCTCAACGGTTGATTTCATTTCAGCATATTCTTTATACTGGCGAACTTTCATGTACTTATGTGATCCTACATTTGCTCTCTCAAAATCAGGAATATGCTCTTTTGCTAATTCCTCGATATAAGCCGTTTCTAGTGTTCTCCAATTTGCAATCAGTTCCGTTCCTTTTCCTTCTATGCCTTGTTGTTGCAAGGCTCTATCCATTCCGACACGCCTCGTTAAGCCTCGACTACTTTCGAAATTCGGTACATAGTTAATATGTAAATGCGGATTTGCTTCATCATCGTGCAAAACCATGTTATAGACTGCTAGATTTGGATTTCGCTCTTGAAACGCTTCAGCATACTGTTTTAACGCTTCCTTTTTGGCTTCCCTATATTTCGAGTCGTCTTTGCCTTCCCCAATCGCCACGACTAATTCTCGTTGCTCATGTGTCTTTGTATCTTTTCTTATTTTGTCATAGTAATCCTTAATTTTGCGGTCATTCCGTTTTTGTTTCTCGTTATACTTGTCCACCGCCTCTTGAAAGACATCCTTGTATACACTTCGGATGTCCTTTTGAACAAAGTAAATATTCTTATCTAACCTGGTTGGATCGATGCCAGGATTTCCATGAATGTTTTCCCTGTTATTATGGCTCAATGAACTTTGGTGAGACTGATTAAATGAAATAGAGAACAACATAAAGTGCCACCACTTCCCCTAGATTAATTGATACCATAAGTCTAGCAAAGCGACGAAATGGAGTCAATTAACGTAACCCTATACGTATTTTGACGCTAACGCATCAAAATCGATAGGGGTCTGCGACGCTTTTCGGCTATGCCGAGCCATGCAAGCATGGCAAAAAAAGACCTTGGACTCTGTCCAAACCTGCTGGGGAATTCTTCCCCAGACCCCATTAATCGAACTCCCCACCCCCTCAATCCTTGAGGGACTCCCTCGCCGGTTGGCAGGCCAAAACGCGAACGTTTTGACAGACCAAGAGGGTCGCATAGTGAGTATGTCAACTCCTTATCCTCCCACACCCTTACGGGTTCGGTCCGGTACCGTTGACATACGCCATGCAACTACCTCTTCACTAACTTCTACTTGATTTACAAACACAAAAATCTTAAGTAACCTTTTCCTAAATCTATTAGATTAATAATCCAAGCAAAGATTTATAGAGTTAATAATATAATAATAGATTCCATTTTAAATTTAGATAGGAAGTGAACGTTTTTTTTGGAAACACCTTACATTTTAAATCCTCAAGTATTAAGTCCTCAAGAAAAGGAACAGCATCAAAAAGATCTGCACGATTTGACTCAAGCTGCTTCTGCCCTATATAGAATTCCAGTCTTTTTCAGCCACCAAAACCTTTTTAATCTGGATATCACAAGACAACAATTTATTGTTCGAATGTTTAAAGAGATTAAAAAAGTTCTTCTTTTCCCTAGAACATTGCCTAATACTGACGAGTATCCTGATACAACATTAGAAAATATTCGTACCATGGTTAACTCAAGCTATGGATTAGCAGCTGCTCTTTTGGTGCCTACTGGTCCTACAAGCCCTCAGGGTGAACCATATTCGCCATTTTTACAGATTGAACCATCAATGGGATATCAATATGGACTTCCTCTGCTTCTCGTTGCAGAAAGAGCTATGCTAGATAGAGCAGGCGGAGTTTGGTCTGGTCAAACTGCACCATTTACGCCAATCGTGTGGTTCTCTGATACGGTAACTGTTGAACAATTTTTTAATAGCGTTCCATGGAAAGAAGCCTTAAACAACTGGGCAGGGCAAGTACGAAGCGGTTATTTTGCACAAACAGGACCTGAATTTGAATATAAATTTAATAGTCATAACTAAATATAGGTGTAGTACCAGCAAAACGCGAAAAACATACGTTAAGACAAATATTATAAGTAATCGTAACCAAAAACGAAGGTTTACGGTTAAAAAATCCCTTAAAGTATTAAAAAAAATTAATTCCAAATTCCAAAAAATGTATTATTGGGGTATCGCCAATATTTCGAAAAAAAACCACGCTAAGCAAAAACTACAATAAGCTGCCCATATGGACAGCTTATTGACATAATTATCGTTAGCGGTAGTTCCCTCATTATGGACTGAAACCAACAAACAGTGATTGAGGGACAAAGGAACTATACATTGGATATTAAAGATTCCGAATAAATTTTTGGAAATATACAAAAAAGCCGCCGAGAGATCGTCAGTCTATAACCTGATACAAACAGAAAGTGGTTAATAGTCAATCCGTCTGTATCAGATTGATCTAGTTGAACCGATTTAAATTCAATTAACTGTCAGCCAATTTTATTAATCTGTACCCAGGCAGAATTGACCCCTATTCTGAGAGAAGCTGGATCGGGAAGGGTGCCCACGTTGCGAATGGTTACACTATCACCTGCTACGAGTGATAGTGTAGCAGCAGCACTCATAATCTGATCGGAGGCTGAAAAGTCTTGTACAACCACGCCATTTACAGCTATTCCCCAGTTCTGAAAAATATTAGCGAGAGTGTAAATTGCAAAGTTAATGTTGTAGATACCTGCAAGAAGAATTATTATGGGACTGGTACCAGGTGCATGGCCTATATTAAGCAAAGGGCCATTATTACTAAACAATACGTCTGCGCCAGCTGGGATGAATTGGCCGGGGGTTTCATTATCAAATATATAGCCAAATGCAGCCAGACCTATTGGTCCTGTTGGACCCTGAGGTCCTGTATTCCCTTGAGGTCCTGTATTCCCTTGAGGTCCTGTATTCCCTTGAGGTCCTATATTCCCTTGAGGTCCTGTATTCCCTTGAGGTCCTGTATTCCCTTGAGGTCCTGTATTCCCTTGAGGTCCTGTATTCCCTTGAGGTCCTGTTGATCCTGGAATCGGAACAGGAAAACAACAAGAATTGAAATTTCTGTTGTAATTTGAAGACAAAATAAGTAGCCTCCTTCTTGTATTCAAATTAGATAATATATTTGATGTTAGTTTTTTTTTTTTGCTTGTATGTTTGTTCATACTTGTCCAACAAAATTTACGATGAATACTCTATACATGTGAAGTTAACATAACGTACTATTATAGGTAATAAGGAAAAAGGAAACCAATCAGAATTGAGTGTTTTTTGTTATACTTAGAAAAAGGGAGGAGATGGAATTATGCACTTATTTTTTGACACTATCCTAAAGCATTTAGAACACTTTGAAATCAAATGTACAGTTATTTTAAGAGATAGTAAGTCAATTAAAGATTGCAAGATTATAGGTAGAGAAAAATATATGATCTACATAGAAACAGAAGAGAAACAACACTTTTTATTTAAATCAAACATCATCGATATTATCCCGAGTCAAAAATTAGATTTACATCAAATCAGAGAAAATACTCGTAAATATAAAGAAGCTATACAGTTAGAACATGCAAAATAATACATAATAAAATTGAAATTTTAAAAGAGAGACTAAATATCTCTCTTTTTTGTTTGCTCACATGTTAGTTATTATACCCTAAGTAATTTATATACCTAAGGAGCCCAAGTACCAACATAGCTATTTTTAAGAGCAAAGTAGTTTGTTTTGATACTGGGCCTAATAAACAAAAAAGCTCGTTTCTTATCTTCTTCAAATAAAAAACGAGCTTTTCTTTCTATCATTAAATTCTAATTTATTTACCAAATAGACGAATCCAAAATGATTTCTTCTGTTCTGAAGCTGCTATTAGGCGCTTACTATCTTGTATTTCCCTTAATACTTGCATTAATTGAATATCTCTTTGTTCTTCCCTTATTATCCTTTGGGCATCAGTTTCCTGTAAAAGTTTACTTTGTTGATCCAATCTTTGAATTAACTCTAAATTAAGTTGTTCTAATCGTTCTATACGTTCTGTTAATGCTTTTATGTGTTCTGTATCTGCTATGCTATCTGTAGCAACAGTTGCTATCTCATTTTCTTCAACACTTGTCATTGCTAGATTTATAGCCTGTTCTAGTGTTATGCTCTTCTTGTTCATAGCTGTTACTAGCCGTTCTATGGTTGCTACATCTCTATGATAAAAAATTCTAGAATTATTATTGCCACGCTCGAAAGGATACCCGGCTTCCTCCAAGGCAAGACAATATTTACGTAAAGTACTTGAGCCAATCCCTAAGTTCTTCGCTACCTCAGATCCCCAATAAGTTTGAGCCATGTTTTGTCCTCCCTCTGTTCTAAGCTGTTCTTCAGTTGCTATGTAGTGTTTTCCTTCTTTAAAAAGGTAACACCTTCTTTTTTAATTTTAAAGATGAGTTTTCAATTGTCTTTTAAAATTAACCAAAGTAGAACACAGTAATCTAACTACTTTTTTATACAAAATTTTATACAAATTTTTGTACTAATACAGGACATTCATTAACCTAAAAAACCCCAATATCTCCACAATGTATAAAATCATGCATAAAATGATAGAAAGGGAAAACGCACAAACCCAATTGTATCAAAGGTTTGTGCGTTTTTCTTGCTTCCCATAATGAGACGTTATGTCTACTAATTTTGTATAGAACATACATGAAAAAATGTAAAAACTATTACTAAATCAAATCATGTTCCTTATTAACAAATTTTGTGATTTTATTCCCGTATAATACTTTCTTTGGATTTATAACTATAATTAAAATCGCAACTATCAAATAAAAAATTGCATTATACATAATTAATTCCATTAATTGTCCATTTATTATGCCAATAAATAAATTAAAGAAAAAGTGGATGATTATTGGAATGATTAAATTTCGATTTAAATTATAAAATGCTGTCATGATAATTGTAGTAGATATAATTGCAATCATAAAAAACAAAATATATTTGATTAAATTAATGCCTGTAAAACCCGTAGTAAACCATATAGGTAAATGCCACATTCCCCACCAAAAACCAATAATTATTGAAGATTTTAATGGCGAATATTTTTTTTGAAGCTCCATTAGTGCAAAACCTCTCCACCCTAATTCTTCTCCTAATGGTCCAGCCACAATAGTTTTAACAAAGTAATAAATTAACACGCCCCATGTAGTTCTATTAAAAATCGAGTTTGCTTCACTGTTAATCGACACAAGAAACAACATCGTCAAAAAAATAATTATTTGAATCATACTTACAGTAAGAACTATAGAGAAACTAAGTTTATTTTTAAATCTATCTTTTACGAATCGAATAAAACTCTGTTCAGGATAAAGTTTTTTAAATAGCAATACAAAAGCAAAAGTGGAAGACCAAGCTGATATACAAAGCATTACATCAAAAATCCACGTCGGAAAATCTAATAACTTGGTAACTCCTACAAGAAGAAAAAGTGGCCAAAAAATAATGTTAGTTAATAATATAAAACTTACCACCGGTTTTTTCAGTCTTTTAGCTCCATTCACATACAATCCCACCTTAAGCTAAATTTTTAAAGTACAATCATGTACCTATTCAGTGTATCATTATAATAAAACGAGTTTTCCTTCATTTCTGAAAAAACCCCTTCAAAACAATTCGTATAAGGCATCTGCCTTACATAATATTGAACAACTTCAACAAAAAATAATATGCTTCTTAAAGAATTAATACAGGTATTCAAGGAGAAAAAAACTGATAAACTTTAACTTCCGCTTTCGAAAATTATGTAAATGAGCTGTCCATATGGACAGCTTATTGTATTTTTTTCTTAGCGTGGTTTTTTTCCAAAATGCTGGCGGTACCCCTAATATAATTGCAAGCTAACTAAAAGAAAAAGCCCATAATGCTAAAATTATGATTTCTAACATCTTCTTTTTCATTAAAAATTAAGCACCCCAAATCCCCTTAAAAAAGTTGTATTCG
>NZ_JBFLUS010000001.1:0-20669 GCF_050474045.1 Bacillus sp. S2(2024) | reverse complement strand
ATTATTAAAAGAATTATATAAGTCTGATGTTACACAAACAGTTCCTATTACTTTTGCTATTTTTAAACAAGAAAGTAAGACTTCTTTAAAAGCAGGTACTATTATTTCAAGTAGCATTGTTGCAAAAGGAGATCAAAAAGTAGGAGAATGGAGTACTGTAAATGAGCAATCTTTTGTTTATCCATCAGAAGAATTGACGAAGATGCATGATAAAGATGTTGAATTGTTAGATGAATTTTCTAAACAAATAAAAGATACAGCAAAAGATCAGAATTTTAGTGTTGGTGTGAGTGCTAAGCTAAATTATAAAGAAAATAAACTTGAAAAGTTAAACATAAGCCTTAATATTGAAATTAATGACAGATCAGAAGCGATTAAGTGGACAGAAGTAGTTACTGACAAAGCAGTAAATCTGTTTAAAAATAATAAAAGTACTAAAATCCAACTAACAATAAAATCTGCACAAAAGAATGAAGCTGTTGTAATTTTAAATAAAAATGGAGATAAACCATTTGTTTATTTTATGGATTAAAATTATAAACTTGCAGAGAGCTATATTTTGTGTATGTCAACGGTAAGCGGAACATAGTGAGCATTAAGGAGTTGACATACAGATTAAAAGTAGGAACCCCCTTTCGTAGAATACGGAAGGGGGTTTTTAGATGAATTTAATTAAATATAAAATGTATCTAGTATATTATCTTTTTCTTCTTTATTGATTCCAATATATTTAAGGGTAATTTGTGGTGTACTGTGATTGAGTATGTCTTGTAACATAGCTACATCTTTTGTTTGTCTATAAAACCAATAGCCGAAGGTTTTGCGCATGGTATGGGTACCAATGGATTCTATACCGGCAAAATCTCCGGCTTTTTGTAATTGTCTATAAGCCTGGATCTTACTAATCGGTTGATCTCCTTTCCGAGAAGGAAATAACCAGGTACTTTCGACAGTTTGGGTATACGAATATACTTCATCAAAAATCGATGTGAGATTAATCATGCGTTCTTTCTTTGTTTTTCCTTCTTTGATTTTGAATTCTTTTCTTTGTTTTCGCTTCAATTTTAAAATGGTTTGGGTTTCTAGTTTAAGTAGATCACTGACACGTAATCCAGTATGAATGCCTGTAAGTAATAAAATATAATCTCGTTCGGAACAGTGACGTTTGAGGGCCCATTTCATATCTTCGATTTGTTCTTTGTTACGGATAGGTTGGATATCAATGAGATGTGGTTTTTTGTTCATGTTTTTTCGACCTCTTTATTTACAGTGTTTTGAATGTATACTTTTGTTGTTCATTTTAAGGATATCAGAAGATTCGGCTTTAGGTTAATGTTTTCAGTGGTTTGAATGTAAACTAATATTTAAAAGTTTACATTCGAGAAAAGTAAAAAAAGGGTCCTATGTTTATGGGATTCTTTTTTTACTTTTTGATAATATTGTATTAATTGAATGTAAAGGGTAACTTAGTGAGGATTTAAATATGTGAACCATTAGTTTACATGTATTAGACTAATGGTTTCTTTATTGATTATGGTTTTATATGTAATGATTTTTTAGAGGTGAATAATATGAATTTAGGTTCGCAATTGAAAAAGTTTCGTGAATCAAAAAGCTTTTCACAAGAAGATGTAGCTCGAAAGGTTGGAGTGACTAGACAAGCTGTTTATAAATGGGAGAGCAATAAAAGTTATCCTGACATTGATAATTTGATTTTACTTAGTGAATTGTATGAAGTAACAATTGATGAGTTAATAAAGGGATCAGAGGATGTTAGAGATGAGTTAGATAAAAAGGATAAGGATGAATGTGAGGACGATGATGATGAAAATGATTTTGGTTTTTTTATAGGTATTGCTCTTATATTTATAGGGATATTTATTGGCAATGAAGGAATTTCTTTATTTATAACTATATTGGGAATGCTAATAATGGTATTTTATGGTGATGTGAAAAAAACGATCATTAATGAATTTAAAATAAAAAGAAGACCGAACTAGATTGTTTTTCTAGTTTGATCTTCTTTTTATTTTATGTAAACAAATATTCAAAAGTTTACTTTCACTTTTTCTTTTAAGTGTGAGTGGGTTAGCTTTTTTGTAACTACCCAGCATTTAAACCTAAAAACAAGGGAAAAAGTAGTATGATAAAACATTTTTACACTTCAAAATCACGTTATTATAAAGAAATTTGGTAGTCTTTAATTAGCCTTAAACTTAATCTCAAACTTAAGGGAGATGTAAAGATGAACCTCGGTAAACAGATACAATATTTTCGTAAACGGGATAATATGTCCCAAGAAGAGTTAGCAGAAAAAATTTATGTTTCCAGACAATCTATTTCTAACTGGGAAAATGAAAGAAACTATCCGGATATTCATAATTTACTAATGATGAGTATTCTCTTTAATGTCTCCCTGGATGATTTAGTTAAAGGAGATGTAAAAATCATGAAAGAAGAACTTCAAAAATCAATTTTTCTTAAGTGGACGTACATCATGACGGCATTAATGATTATACTTCCCATTTCAATCGCACCTGCGTTTTACTTTTTTGGTTATTATGGTCTTATAATGCCTTTAGTACTTTTCAGTTTGCTTATGTTTTCAGCATTGAAGGTTGAAAACATAAAAAAAGAACACAACCTAAAAACTTATCGTCAAATAGTCAATTTTGTAGAAGGGAAATCTGTAAGTAAAGTAAAGCCTAACAAAAAAGACAAGTTATTGAAAATAAGTTTGGTGTTTGCAAGTGCTTTAATTAGTTATGGTTTGGTTTATCTAGGGATGACTATATTCCCTAGATAAACCAAACTGGAAGGTAACATTTTGTTACCTTTTTTATTTCGTCATATAAACGGTAAGTGTCAATGGTAAGCGGACTGGAATGGATCAGCGGTTTTTGCTGATCCATGAAAGGAGCATTAAGGAATTGACACGTGCAACTGATTCTTCAACCTCTTGGCAGTTTCCCAAAACGATACGTTTTGGGGACGCCTACCGGCGAGGGAGCCCCTCAAGGATTGAGGGGTTGGGGAGTTCGATTGAAGGGGGTCTGGGGAAGAGTTCCCCAGCAGGTTTGGACAGAGTCCAAGGTCTTTTTTTGCCATGCTTGCATGGCTCGGCATAGCCGAAAAGCGTCGCAGACCCCTATCTGGTTTTGTAAACCCTAATGTATTATGTCATGCGCCTAAGGATGATATTGATCGAGCGACTCAACAAATTTTTTCCAGGGCATTACGTAATATTAAAATTGAAGGCGATAAGAAAAAACATAAATTACCAATTTATTTATTTTAGATGTCATTTTTCATATTGACATCTTTTGAGAAAATCACTCAAAAATCTCCACTCTCAAAATTAAAAAGTCGGTTTGTTAATCCTCACCTAAAGGCTATCGCCTTTTCTTTTTGATTCTGTCCTTGCAAAATTTTTTTCGGCTCGTGTGCTTTTCTCGCCAAGCCGAAGGACAAAAAGCAATGCAATGGTTCTCGGCTTGGACTAGTAATTATACGAGTCGAACCGCTAGATCATTCGTCCTAGATTTATTCTTATCCGCTATATCGCTACGTTTTAAATCGTGGGGTCTCGGCCCTACACGACGAACCAGCACTCCAAACAAAAAGCAATGGGAATGCACGTTAAAACCAAATTTAAGTAAATACAAAAATCAACAAAAATGTTATTTTTATTGATTTTTGTTATTTTTTGGATTACATTAATACTGTTATATAAAAATATTAAGGAGATGTGTATATGAAAAAAAGTTTGAAAATCTTAATTTCTTTTTTTGCGTTGTTCTTAGTTTTTACAAGTTTTAATATTACATCTGCAAAAGCTGCCAGTATTGATGGAGAGATTGATGGTGGTGATAATGTTTATTGGATTAATGTTAAAAGTACTAAAGCTTTATATGATTCTCCTACTGGTGGAAATCAAATTGGGGCTATCGGTCCTCAACAAATATATAATGACAATGTACATCAGGCTAGACTTCAAGTTAATACATGGTTAGGTTATAAATGGATGCATTATACTACTGAAGACGAAGTTTATTATGATATGAGATTTATTCATTGGCCTAAGAGAACAGTAGATGTTGTTAGAACACAAAATTTATATGATACTGCATATGGTTCAAAAGTAAGTGCAATTGGAGCACAAAATGGTGTTTCTTTAATAAGAGTTGCTTATCAGATTGATAGTTATGTAGGTCCAGCATGGATTAGATATTGATTGTATTAAAGTATTAAATGATATTTTGATAGTTTAAAAACAATAGCTTGATATATTAATTTCTTAATTTGCTGATCGTAGTTGTTTAATTTGACAACTACGATTTTTTGTTTTTAAGGTGAATCTCATAAAGTGATTATGCCGCGAAAGTTTCTTTATAATGAGGGGAACTCTCATGCAAACTACAGAAAGTGGTCCCCTAGCCCCCTAGGGCGGTTTTGCCCCTAGGGGATGGCTTTTGGGAGTTAGAGGGTTTAGAGGCTCGTGGTTAAGAAAACGTGGAATAAATGGCGTTTATTGGAAAAAATCTATCCCACGTTTTTTTTTTTTTTTTTTTTTGAAAGGGGGCTGGGGAATTTTTCCCCAGTAGGCTCGGACAAAGTCCGAGGTTTTTGCCATGGTAGGCATGGCTCGGCGAAGCCGACAAGCGTCGCAGACCCCTATCGATTTTGATGCGTTAGTGTCAAAATACGTATAGGGTTACGTTAATTGACTCCATTTCGTCGCTTTGCTAGACTTATGGTATCAATTAATCTAGGGGAAGTGGGTGAACTTTATGTTGTTCTCTATTTCATTTAACCAGTCCCACCAAAGTTCATTGAGCCATAATAACAGGGAAAACATTCATGGAAATCCTGGCATCGATCCAACCAGGTTAGATAAGAATATTTATTTTGTTCAAAAGGACATCCGAAGTGTATACAAGGATGTCTTTCAAGAAGCGGTGGACAAGTATAACGAGAAACAAAAACGGAATGACCGCAAAATTAAAGATTACTATGACAAGATAAGAAAAGATACAAAGACGCATGAGCAACGAGAATTAGTCGTGGCGATTGGGGAAGGCAAAGACGACTCGAAATATAGGGAAGCCAAAAAGGAGGCGTTAAAACAGTATGCTGAAGCGTTTCAAGAGCGAAATCCAAATTTAGCAGTCTATAACATGGTTTTGCACGATGATGAAGCAAATCCGCATTTACATATTAACTATGTACCGAATTTCGAAAGTAGTCGAGGCTTAACGAGGCGTGTCGGAATGGATAGAGCCTTGCAACAACAAGGCATAGAAGGAAAAGGAACGGAACTGATTGCAAATTGGAGAACACTAGAAACGGCTTATATCGAGGAATTAGCAAAAGAGCATATTCCTGATTTTGAGAGAGCAAATGTAGGATCTCACAAATATATGAAAGTCCGTCAGTATAAGGAATATGCAGAAACGAAATCATTTGTTGAGAATCAAGTACAAGAAAAAGAAACGCAGTTGCAAGTGATGAATTACCATGTAGAAAATGCTGAAGAAAAAGTGAATGAATTGCAAGTAGTGAAAAAGCGTTTGGAAAGTGATGTCGTTGATAAGTCCAAAGAGTTAGAAACAGTGAAACAACAAGTAGAGAGTGAAAATGAGAAGTTGCTGCTGATTGGCCAGCGTTATGTAGAGTTAGAAAAAAGAGCGAATCAAAGGCAAAAAGAATTAGATAGTGTTGCGGATCAAGTACCAAATGAACCTGTTAAAATTCCATTTTTGCGTAAAGAAGTAATAACAGAAGTACAGGATAAAATGTTTGGGAAAGCTGAAATTACGAAGAAAAAGACAAGAAATTATGTGTTATCACCAGAACAATATCAAGAATTAACAAAACAAGTGAATGCAGCGGTTACCATCAAAAAGGATTATGAGCGTTTGAGAAAAACAGATTTTGTGAAAGAGAATGAGAGTTTAAAAGTACATGCAGAGGGATGGATGGAAGAAAATCGAACATTGAAACAAGAAAAAAGTCAGTTGCAAAAAGAAGTTGGTGTATTAAATAGAGAAATAGGATTGTTAAAGGTTCATATAAAGGATTTACAGGCAAACATAAGGGTTTTATATCAACAGACGAAAAAAGTTTTTAAAGAGAAATTTAAGGGGTTTAGAGAGATTATTAAAAATGAGTTGGATAACAAAGGGATAGGTAATCAATTTGAACAGGAACATAAGAAAGAAATGAATAAACATCGAGGGTTTGATATGGAAAGATAGGCGAGTAATGGTGAAAAAGAGAATTGATTTTTAACAGATGGAAACCTTTAACAACACATTTCATGTTATTATATAGAAAGACGTATAAACGAGAAAAACCGCCCAAGCTTTGGACGGCAAGGCGGTTTTTCATAATAAGGTTGGAATCAACCAATATATATTCTATATACATTCTAACATATAAAAGTTGATTCCTTCCACTAAGGGAGAGAATTATTTTATGACAAAAGTTGTAGATTTTGGACAGGCTGAAAAAAAAGCAAGAACGAGAGAGAATCAGATTGAAAATTTTTTAGAACAAGCTAATATTGGTTTGTCAGGGGAACAGCAACAAATATTATTGCAGATTTTGCATAATGCAACTGGTGAGGATTATTTCATTGGGAAGAAGAAAAAACCTAGTGATAGGGTGAAGTTTGTGCAAATGATTACTGAGAATATTGATTATTTATGTGAAATTGGTTATCTGACTCAACCAGAAAAGGCATTTTTGTTTGAGATTTCAAGATTTTTAGAATTTAAATCAAATGTTATTGTTGAAAAAAACGAGGGAAATGATATAAAGCCTAATGCAGCATCTCCTAGTTATTTAGCTAAGAAACTAGGGAAAACAAGAACTTCTATTTCTAAAATGATGAATGAATTGCTTGAAAAAGGGGTTTTAGGGGTTGCAGAAACAGGTGTAACAACTGAAGATGGAAGGACTTGTTCAGCAAGAACTTGGTTTGTAAACCCTAATGTATTATGTAATGCACCTAAAGATGATATTGATCGAGCGACTCAACAAATTTTTTCCAAGGCATTACGTAATATCAAAATCGAAGGGGATAAGAAAAAACATAAATTACCAATTTACTTATTTTAGATGTCATTTTTTATATTGACATCTTTTTTTGTTTATGATTTTACATTTTTTAGGTGTTAAAAAAAATTAACACAGGTGTTAAAAAAAATTAACACCTCATATCTTATAAACCCTTGCTATTACTGACTTTCTTCACTTTGCTTTTCTCACTCTTA
This sequence comes from Bacillus sp. S2(2024), assembly GCF_050474045.1. NCBI lineage: Bacteria > Bacillati > Bacillota > Bacilli > Caryophanales > Bacillaceae > Bacillus > Bacillus sp. S2(2024). Next base: position 13,392 of record NZ_JBFLUS010000001.1, on the reverse strand, counting down.
TATATAGAGCTAAAAGTTCCGCAAGGAACGGGTCGTATTTTTGAGAAAACCACTCAAAAATCTCCACCCTCAAAATCAAAAAAGTCGGTTCGTTGATCCTCACCTAAAGGCTAACGCCTTTTCTTTTTGATTTTGTCCTTGCAAAACTTTTTTCGGCTCGTGTGCTTTTTTCGCCAAGCCGACAGACAAAAAGCAAAGTAATAGTTCTCGACTTGAACTAGCAAGTATACGAGCCGAACCGCTTAGATCATTCGTACCAAAATAGTTCTTATTTAAAAAATAGATACGTAATACGTGGGGTTTCGCCCCCACACGACGAGCCAGCACTCTAGCCAAAAAGCAATGGAAGACCAAAAGATAAAAACAAAGAGGGAAAATCCCTCTTTGTTTTGCTCGCCCTGTTAAGGGGCAAGCTACGGGTGTGTGACCACACACCCCAAAAACGGTGTTTTTGACTTGGTAGGAGATTCCTACAACCTGTACCGTTTTTTCAGTCTCGAAATTTCATTTTCTTATCCTAAAAGGGTTGTCGCCTTGCTCGATTTTTAGTAAACAGGGGTATAACTAATATTTTGGAAAAAAACATGATTAGCAAAAAATACAATAAGCCGCCCATCATATTGATGTGGACGGCTTATTTACATAAAATTCGAAAGCGGAAGTTAAATTTAAACCATATATTAGGTGTAAAAAAAGCACCTAATCATAATACTAGGTGCTTTTTTTACACTACTCTTTACTTTGTATTTTACGGGCAGCATCTACTGCAAAATAAGTGAGAATACCATCACACCCTCCACGCTTAAATGCAAGTAAAGTCTCTATAATCACTTCATCTGGATTTAGCCAACCTTTTTCAAAAGACGCCATCATCATAGAATATTCTCCGCTCACTTGATAAGCAAAAGTAGGAACAGAAAACTTAGTTTTTACACGTTGAACAATATCTAAGTAAGGTAGGCCTGGTTTTATCATTATCATATCAGCGCCTTCTTTTATATCTAGTTCTACTTCACGTAAAGCCTCGTCCGAGTTTGCAGGATCCATTTGATACGTTTTTTTATCCCCTTTAAGTCTCTCACTTGAATTTAAGGCATCACGGAAAGGACCATAATAGCTAGAGGCATATTTTGCTGCATACGACATTATTCTAGTGTTGTGTAAATTCTCTTTATCTAAGGCAATTCGAATGGCAAATATGCGACCATCCATCATATCAGATGGAGCAACAACATCTATTCCAGACTTTGCTAATATTAATGCCTGTTGAACCAACACACGAACACTTTCGTCATTATCAACATAACCATTAACAAGTATTCCATCATGTCCGTGATCTGTATAAGGATCTAAAGCTACATCCCCAATTAAACCGACATTTGGGTATGCCTCCTTAAGTAGTTTTGCTGCCTGACAGATTATATTATTCGAATTTAACGCCTCAGTTCCAATTGAATCTTTTTTACTGTCTGGAATAACTGGAAATAAAGCAATTGCTGGAATCCCTAATTCTACAGCTTCTTTTACATGTTGAACTAAACAATCTAAACCGACTCGAAATTGACCTGGCATAGAATTAATTTCTTCTACTCCTGCCTCTTCTTTTACAAATATTGGCCAAATTAAATCATTAACTGTTAATTCATGCTGGGCAATTAAACGACGATTCCAATCGTCCTTTCGATTTCTTCTCATACGGATTATTGGGAAGTTTTCCATTTCTATATCAATCCTCCATTAATTATTTAGATAAAATCTATCTAAACAAACTATTTAAGTATATATTAGTATTCCTTACTAGTACATAAAAGGCTACCATCACTGATTAACTTAGGAAATTAGAAAAGAATAAGTCCTTTGAGAAGCGCTAGATTTATGAATATCCTATACAAAATTAGTTTACATAACCTATCATTATCGGTAGTCCCTTATCTCCACCGTCCCCATGATATCAACATTTCTTAGAATATCTGAAATTACACAAAATACCTTTACATGAAAAAAGAGCCACTTTTAATGGCTCTTTTTGTATTTTTTAACTAGGAGTCCTGCCTCATTACCATCAAACTGACAAAAATAAATACTTCATAGCAATCACAAAATTTTCGTTTTTGGGATACTATAAAACTTTAACTTGATGGGGATGTGGCGGTATCCCAAATAGTTGTTTATTTTTATTATTTTTTTATGTTACGGTGAACCTATTCATAAGAAGTGGCAAGCTTACTTCTTTATTAAACACCATGTTCCGTTTCTCTCAACAGATCCGCGCCAAAAGGATGATCCACAATATACAGCCAGCTACCATCTACCTGCTTTCGTATAATCTCCGAAGTATGTCCTTGCATTTGTATTGGGCTCCTATCAGCACCTACTGTATGAAGGGTGAAATGGGCACGTAATAAAGCGATATTTTCAAAAGAAATACAGTATATGTTTTTGGATACCATGGTACCTTGTAGTTGCAATAAATCTTCTAGTGTTTTATGAATATGATTGATTCCTTGTTCTTTGCCCCCACTTGGGTTAATCAGAATAGCACTTGGTTCGTATAAAGCAAGCAGGTTGGTTATGTCTCCAGAATTATATGCTTCAGCAAATGCAGCATTCATATCTTCCGGATTCATAACCGGCCTTTTTCGAAAGGATAATACCATAAGATCACTTCTTTCTATATAATGGTTATATCTCTAGCTTATCTAAGCTCTCGTACTTATGTAAGTACGCAGAAAATGATGACATAGTCATAAAAATCTAACCATATGGAGGTTGAGATGCCGTATCAGGATGATATATTTGGTTGCCCAGTAGAAGTAGGTCTGCATATGATTAGTGGCAAGTGGAAAACTCAGATTATTTATGAATTGTTTCAGCAAACCAGACGATTTGGTGAACTTCACCGGTTAATTCCGCATGTCTCCAGGCATGTTCTGACTGTGCAGTTGCGGGAACTGGAGAAGAGTGGTATTGTGCAGCGAACAGTATTCCCGTCTGTTCCACCAAAGGTAGAATATGCGTTAACAGATTTTGGAAAAAGTTTGGAACCAATTCTTGAACAAATGATAGTAGTGGGCGAACATTACATCACTTTGCGTAAGAAAGAAATGAAAAATGACACGGAATGTTAAAGCTTGCCGTTACTTTTTTGAGTAAAAACGGTCACTCAGTATTAGGTTTCTATTTTACTTTCCATAGAAAGTCATGGAGAGGGTATCCCCAGTTCCGTTAATTATTTTCCTAACATGTCCCTCCCCTTACCCCAAGAGATTCTTAGGTGCTGCTATTCCAAGTTCTTCACACCTTCCATGGTCTTCGCCTATATGCTCAAGGCTGGACTTCTCTTTAGCCATCAAGGGTGGGTTCTTTTGACGAGACGGCAGGATTCACTTTATGTTACAACCTAAGAGCGAGATCAAGAGCGGATAGAGAGCGTTTTATGCTATTCTAAAGAGCGAGGTGATAGCGTGGAAAGATACGAATATGTCTTGCTAAATAAAGAGATGAGCGAGCGGCTAGGTATCGGAATAAGCACTTTAAGAAAGTGGGCTGCCGCGCTAGAAAAGAACGGGTATGGCTGGGAAAAGAATGAAGATGGAACCCGCTACTATACCCGCTATGATGAAGAAACACTTATTTTGTTTAAAACTTTAGTACAGGAACAAAAATTTAATTTGGAACAAGCTGCAAAGGTTATTGTATCAAGACGTCAAGGTGGACGCTCCTTAGAAAGAGCGGGGGGCGCTCTTCAAGAAAATAAAAAGGAATCCCAAAACGAAGCCCATTCTGATACCCACTCTTTAAATCCTATATCAGCCGAACCATCTGTTTTAACAGAAGAAGCTATACAATCATTAATGAATTATGTAAAAGATCAAGAACAACTTAACAGAAGTCTTATAGAGAAAATCCAAGAAATGGAGCAAGAGCGACGCTCTTATCACGCTCTGTTAAAAAAAATTGAAGAAGAACGTAAAACAGATCGCGAGCTCCTTAAACAAGTCGGACAACAATTAAAAAGACAAGAAGAGCGAGCAGATGAAAGAGATAAAATGCTGATGGAAAATATACGGAGTATCCAACAACTTGCCGCAGTCAAAGAAGAAGAGAGAAAAAAGAAAGGGTTCTTCTCTAACTTGTTCGGTAAATAACTGAATTTCAATTACTGTACATGAAATTTTAAAAGAACAAATAATATGCAGGATTTTATACAGTTTTTCGGTAAAACCGGCAACAAACCAGAAGCCGAAAACCCTCGCCATGGCGGGAATGTATAAAATCCTGCATATTTCATACTATCAAATAATAAGAGAAATCCTTGATATAAAAAGGTTTATACGAAAAACTTGCTTCCCATAATGTTACGTTATGTTAACCCCACATGTATAGGATATACATCCAATATTTATAACAACCCTCCTCTTCCAAATGGTACCATTAAGGAAGAGGAGGGTTGTTATGAGGGAAAAGAATTTTGGAAACTTGTTTGTATGTTTAGTGATTATTTTGGGATTATCGGCTTGTCAAAAATACAACGGTGAATATGTACAATGGGGCGACACTGCAGAAAGCGTTGATATAGATAAGCTGGAAAGAAACGATATACCATATAAAATCAAGGACAATAAAGTCTATATTCCTGAAGATGCGTTTGATAAGGCGACATTTTGTTGTACATAAGAAATGCTGTGAGCATCTTCTTTTTTTATAAGGAGGGGGTTGCTGTTTATCCTTTTCTTTAGGTTATTAGCATATAGTGAAAACAAAAGAAAAAGGCGGTGTATCGCTTGAGAATACTTCTATTTATAGCAGGACTTCTCTTAATTACATTCGGTTGTTTCACTCTTAGCTCTTTCAGCTTCCAAGGTAATAATGGATCAGTAGCTGTGGCTGTGATTGCTGACCCTGCTGTATCCTATGGACTTTTGGGAGTTGGGATACTCCTGATAGTAGGAGCTGTATTCCTGAAGAAAAAGAAAAGACCTCGCATAGAATAATAAGTTACTTCAGACTTCGAATTTTACGTCAACTAGCCTCTACAAAAGAAGCTAGTTTTTTTGCTTAGCGTGGTTTTTTTTCGAAATGCTGGCGGTACCCCTACTGATACAAGGATTTCTACCTTAATGTTGTAAATACGCAAAATTTTGATGTTATCTTAATTATAAAAATATAACATTTATGGACTTTTAAGGAATTATTTTATATTTAATAATATGATATCCTGTTTACTAAATATGCTTAAGGATACATTTTATGGTATAAGTTAATTTGATAGTTAAAGTTAAAGGTGGTTATTAGAATTGAAGCAAATAGTATTATTTATAATAAGTTTAATATTAATATTAACTGGCTGTAGTATGAGAACGAATAAAGAAGACCAGATAATTAAAAAGGATGGAAATACTAAGAAGGAAAAAAGTATTATTCCTAAATATTCAATTTCTAATGAGTATTATCAAATGGTAATACCTTTAAAAGAACAAAAAATTGTGGGAACAATTAATGAAAAAACTAATTCTAAATTAAATGTTGATGAATTTGAAACAGGATTAATGAATATTGCTTTAAAGCAATTTGATACAAAAAAATATTATTTTCAAAGAAGTGAATATTTGTCATTAAAAGCGTTAGAAAAAATAATAACAGGACAAGAAACTCCTTATGTATCTAATATTATTGAACATGATTATTTTACTAAAAAAGATAATAATAGATTGGAATTAGGGGGAATCGTAGTTGGTTTAGCTATGACTTCAAATTATTCTAATGAAGAAATACTTAATAAAGGTAATGAAATAGCTAATGAATTATTAAAAGAATTATATAAGTCTGATGTTACACAAACAGTTCCTATTACTTTTGCTATTTTTAAACAAGAAAGTAAGACTTCTTTAAAAGCAGGTACTATTATTTCAAGTAGCATTGTTGCAAAAGGAGATCAAAAAGTAGGAGAATGGAGTACTGTAAATGAGCAATCTTTTGTTTATCCATCAGAAGAATTGACGAAGATGCATGATAAAGATGTTGAATTGTTAGATGAATTTTCTAAACAAATAAAAGATACAGCAAAAGATCAGAATTTTAGTGTTGGTGTGAGTGCTAAGCTAAATTATAAAGAAAATAAACTTGAAAAGTTAAACATAAGCCTTAATATTGAAATTAATGACAGATCAGAAGCGATTAAGTGGACAGAAGTAGTTACTGACAAAGCAGTAAATCTGTTTAAAAATAATAAAAGTACTAAAATCCAACTAACAATAAAATCTGCACAAAAGAATGAAGCTGTTGTAATTTTAAATAAAAATGGAGATAAACCATTTGTTTATTTTATGGATTAAAATTATAAACTTGCAGAGAGCTATATTTTGTGTATGTCAACGGTAAGCGGAACATAGTGAGCATTAAGGAGTTGACATACAGATTAAAAGTAGGAACCCCCTTTCGTAGAATACGGAAGGGGGTTTTTAGATGAATTTAATTAAATATAAAATGTATCTAGTATATTATCTTTTTCTTCTTTATTGATTCCAATATATTTAAGGGTAATTTGTGGTGTACTGTGATTGAGTATGTCTTGTAACATAGCTACATCTTTTGTTTGTCTATAAAACCAATAGCCGAAGGTTTTGCGCATGGTATGGGTACCAATGGATTCTATACCGGCAAAATCTCCGGCTTTTTGTAATTGTCTATAAGCCTGGATCTTACTAATCGGTTGATCTCCTTTCCGAGAAGGAAATAACCAGGTACTTTCGACAGTTTGGGTATACGAATATACTTCATCAAAAATCGATGTGAGATTAATCATGCGTTCTTTCTTTGTTTTTCCTTCTTTGATTTTGAATTCTTTTCTTTGTTTTCGCTTCAATTTTAAAATGGTTTGGGTTTCTAGTTTAAGTAGATCACTGACACGTAATCCAGTATGAATGCCTGTAAGTAATAAAATATAATCTCGTTCGGAACAGTGACGTTTGAGGGCCCATTTCATATCTTCGATTTGTTCTTTGTTACGGATAGGTTGGATATCAATGAGATGTGGTTTTTTGTTCATGTTTTTTCGACCTCTTTATTTACAGTGTTTTGAATGTATACTTTTGTTGTTCATTTTAAGGATATCAGAAGATTCGGCTTTAGGTTAATGTTTTCAGTGGTTTGAATGTAAACTAATATTTAAAAGTTTACATTCGAGAAAAGTAAAAAAAGGGTCCTATGTTTATGGGATTCTTTTTTTACTTTTTGATAATATTGTATTAATTGAATGTAAAGGGTAACTTAGTGAGGATTTAAATATGTGAACCATTAGTTTACATGTATTAGACTAATGGTTTCTTTATTGATTATGGTTTTATATGTAATGATTTTTTAGAGGTGAATAATATGAATTTAGGTTCGCAATTGAAAAAGTTTCGTGAATCAAAAAGCTTTTCACAAGAAGATGTAGCTCGAAAGGTTGGAGTGACTAGACAAGCTGTTTATAAATGGGAGAGCAATAAAAGTTATCCTGACATTGATAATTTGATTTTACTTAGTGAATTGTATGAAGTAACAATTGATGAGTTAATAAAGGGATCAGAGGATGTTAGAGATGAGTTAGATAAAAAGGATAAGGATGAATGTGAGGACGATGATGATGAAAATGATTTTGGTTTTTTTATAGGTATTGCTCTTATATTTATAGGGATATTTATTGGCAATGAAGGAATTTCTTTATTTATAACTATATTGGGAATGCTAATAATGGTATTTTATGGTGATGTGAAAAAAACGATCATTAATGAATTTAAAATAAAAAGAAGACCGAACTAGATTGTTTTTCTAGTTTGATCTTCTTTTTATTTTATGTAAACAAATATTCAAAAGTTTACTTTCACTTTTTCTTTTAAGTGTGAGTGGGTTAGCTTTTTTGTAACTACCCAGCATTTAAACCTAAAAACAAGGGAAAAAGTAGTATGATAAAACATTTTTACACTTCAAAATCACGTTATTATAAAGAAATTTGGTAGTCTTTAATTAGCCTTAAACTTAATCTCAAACTTAAGGGAGATGTAAAGATGAACCTCGGTAAACAGATACAATATTTTCGTAAACGGGATAATATGTCCCAAGAAGAGTTAGCAGAAAAAATTTATGTTTCCAGACAATCTATTTCTAACTGGGAAAATGAAAGAAACTATCCGGATATTCATAATTTACTAATGATGAGTATTCTCTTTAATGTCTCCCTGGATGATTTAGTTAAAGGAGATGTAAAAATCATGAAAGAAGAACTTCAAAAATCAATTTTTCTTAAGTGGACGTACATCATGACGGCATTAATGATTATACTTCCCATTTCAATCGCACCTGCGTTTTACTTTTTTGGTTATTATGGTCTTATAATGCCTTTAGTACTTTTCAGTTTGCTTATGTTTTCAGCATTGAAGGTTGAAAACATAAAAAAAGAACACAACCTAAAAACTTATCGTCAAATAGTCAATTTTGTAGAAGGGAAATCTGTAAGTAAAGTAAAGCCTAACAAAAAAGACAAGTTATTGAAAATAAGTTTGGTGTTTGCAAGTGCTTTAATTAGTTATGGTTTGGTTTATCTAGGGATGACTATATTCCCTAGATAAACCAAACTGGAAGGTAACATTTTGTTACCTTTTTTATTTCGTCATATAAACGGTAAGTGTCAATGGTAAGCGGACTGGAATGGATCAGCGGTTTTTGCTGATCCATGAAAGGAGCATTAAGGAATTGACACGTGCAACTGATTCTTCAACCTCTTGGCAGTTTCCCAAAACGATACGTTTTGGGGACGCCTACCGGCGAGGGAGCCCCTCAAGGATTGAGGGGTTGGGGAGTTCGATTGAAGGGGGTCTGGGGAAGAGTTCCCCAGCAGGTTTGGACAGAGTCCAAGGTCTTTTTTTGCCATGCTTGCATGGCTCGGCATAGCCGAAAAGCGTCGCAGACCCCTATCTGGTTTTGTAAACCCTAATGTATTATGTCATGCGCCTAAGGATGATATTGATCGAGCGACTCAACAAATTTTTTCCAGGGCATTACGTAATATTAAAATTGAAGGCGATAAGAAAAAACATAAATTACCAATTTATTTATTTTAGATGTCATTTTTCATATTGACATCTTTTGAGAAAATCACTCAAAAATCTCCACTCTCAAAATTAAAAAGTCGGTTTGTTAATCCTCACCTAAAGGCTATCGCCTTTTCTTTTTGATTCTGTCCTTGCAAAATTTTTTTCGGCTCGTGTGCTTTTCTCGCCAAGCCGAAGGACAAAAAGCAATGCAATGGTTCTCGGCTTGGACTAGTAATTATACGAGTCGAACCGCTAGATCATTCGTCCTAGATTTATTCTTATCCGCTATATCGCTACGTTTTAAATCGTGGGGTCTCGGCCCTACACGACGAACCAGCACTCCAAACAAAAAGCAATGGGAATGCACGTTAAAACCAAATTTAAGTAAATACAAAAATCAACAAAAATGTTATTTTTATTGATTTTTGTTATTTTTTGGATTACATTAATACTGTTATATAAAAATATTAAGGAGATGTGTATATGAAAAAAAGTTTGAAAATCTTAATTTCTTTTTTTGCGTTGTTCTTAGTTTTTACAAGTTTTAATATTACATCTGCAAAAGCTGCCAGTATTGATGGAGAGATTGATGGTGGTGATAATGTTTATTGGATTAATGTTAAAAGTACTAAAGCTTTATATGATTCTCCTACTGGTGGAAATCAAATTGGGGCTATCGGTCCTCAACAAATATATAATGACAATGTACATCAGGCTAGACTTCAAGTTAATACATGGTTAGGTTATAAATGGATGCATTATACTACTGAAGACGAAGTTTATTATGATATGAGATTTATTCATTGGCCTAAGAGAACAGTAGATGTTGTTAGAACACAAAATTTATATGATACTGCATATGGTTCAAAAGTAAGTGCAATTGGAGCACAAAATGGTGTTTCTTTAATAAGAGTTGCTTATCAGATTGATAGTTATGTAGGTCCAGCATGGATTAGATATTGATTGTATTAAAGTATTAAATGATATTTTGATAGTTTAAAAACAATAGCTTGATATATTAATTTCTTAATTTGCTGATCGTAGTTGTTTAATTTGACAACTACGATTTTTTGTTTTTAAGGTGAATCTCATAAAGTGATTATGCCGCGAAAGTTTCTTTATAATGAGGGGAACTCTCATGCAAACTACAGAAAGTGGTCCCCTAGCCCCCTAGGGCGGTTTTGCCCCTAGGGGATGGCTTTTGGGAGTTAGAGGGTTTAGAGGCTCGTGGTTAAGAAAACGTGGAATAAATGGCGTTTATTGGAAAAAATCTATCCCACGTTTTTTTTTTTTTTTTTTTTTGAAAGGGGGCTGGGGAATTTTTCCCCAGTAGGCTCGGACAAAGTCCGAGGTTTTTGCCATGGTAGGCATGGCTCGGCGAAGCCGACAAGCGTCGCAGACCCCTATCGATTTTGATGCGTTAGTGTCAAAATACGTATAGGGTTACGTTAATTGACTCCATTTCGTCGCTTTGCTAGACTTATGGTATCAATTAATCTAGGGGAAGTGGGTGAACTTTATGTTGTTCTCTATTTCATTTAACCAGTCCCACCAAAGTTCATTGAGCCATAATAACAGGGAAAACATTCATGGAAATCCTGGCATCGATCCAACCAGGTTAGATAAGAATATTTATTTTGTTCAAAAGGACATCCGAAGTGTATACAAGGATGTCTTTCAAGAAGCGGTGGACAAGTATAACGAGAAACAAAAACGGAATGACCGCAAAATTAAAGATTACTATGACAAGATAAGAAAAGATACAAAGACGCATGAGCAACGAGAATTAGTCGTGGCGATTGGGGAAGGCAAAGACGACTCGAAATATAGGGAAGCCAAAAAGGAGGCGTTAAAACAGTATGCTGAAGCGTTTCAAGAGCGAAATCCAAATTTAGCAGTCTATAACATGGTTTTGCACGATGATGAAGCAAATCCGCATTTACATATTAACTATGTACCGAATTTCGAAAGTAGTCGAGGCTTAACGAGGCGTGTCGGAATGGATAGAGCCTTGCAACAACAAGGCATAGAAGGAAAAGGAACGGAACTGATTGCAAATTGGAGAACACTAGAAACGGCTTATATCGAGGAATTAGCAAAAGAGCATATTCCTGATTTTGAGAGAGCAAATGTAGGATCTCACAAATATATGAAAGTCCGTCAGTATAAGGAATATGCAGAAACGAAATCATTTGTTGAGAATCAAGTACAAGAAAAAGAAACGCAGTTGCAAGTGATGAATTACCATGTAGAAAATGCTGAAGAAAAAGTGAATGAATTGCAAGTAGTGAAAAAGCGTTTGGAAAGTGATGTCGTTGATAAGTCCAAAGAGTTAGAAACAGTGAAACAACAAGTAGAGAGTGAAAATGAGAAGTTGCTGCTGATTGGCCAGCGTTATGTAGAGTTAGAAAAAAGAGCGAATCAAAGGCAAAAAGAATTAGATAGTGTTGCGGATCAAGTACCAAATGAACCTGTTAAAATTCCATTTTTGCGTAAAGAAGTAATAACAGAAGTACAGGATAAAATGTTTGGGAAAGCTGAAATTACGAAGAAAAAGACAAGAAATTATGTGTTATCACCAGAACAATATCAAGAATTAACAAAACAAGTGAATGCAGCGGTTACCATCAAAAAGGATTATGAGCGTTTGAGAAAAACAGATTTTGTGAAAGAGAATGAGAGTTTAAAAGTACATGCAGAGGGATGGATGGAAGAAAATCGAACATTGAAACAAGAAAAAAGTCAGTTGCAAAAAGAAGTTGGTGTATTAAATAGAGAAATAGGATTGTTAAAGGTTCATATAAAGGATTTACAGGCAAACATAAGGGTTTTATATCAACAGACGAAAAAAGTTTTTAAAGAGAAATTTAAGGGGTTTAGAGAGATTATTAAAAATGAGTTGGATAACAAAGGGATAGGTAATCAATTTGAACAGGAACATAAGAAAGAAATGAATAAACATCGAGGGTTTGATATGGAAAGATAGGCGAGTAATGGTGAAAAAGAGAATTGATTTTTAACAGATGGAAACCTTTAACAACACATTTCATGTTATTATATAGAAAGACGTATAAACGAGAAAAACCGCCCAAGCTTTGGACGGCAAGGCGGTTTTTCATAATAAGGTTGGAATCAACCAATATATATTCTATATACATTCTAACATATAAAAGTTGATTCCTTCCACTAAGGGAGAGAATTATTTTATGACAAAAGTTGTAGATTTTGGACAGGCTGAAAAAAAAGCAAGAACGAGAGAGAATCAGATTGAAAATTTTTTAGAACAAGCTAATATTGGTTTGTCAGGGGAACAGCAACAAATATTATTGCAGATTTTGCATAATGCAACTGGTGAGGATTATTTCATTGGGAAGAAGAAAAAACCTAGTGATAGGGTGAAGTTTGTGCAAATGATTACTGAGAATATTGATTATTTATGTGAAATTGGTTATCTGACTCAACCAGAAAAGGCATTTTTGTTTGAGATTTCAAGATTTTTAGAATTTAAATCAAATGTTATTGTTGAAAAAAACGAGGGAAATGATATAAAGCCTAATGCAGCATCTCCTAGTTATTTAGCTAAGAAACTAGGGAAAACAAGAACTTCTATTTCTAAAATGATGAATGAATTGCTTGAAAAAGGGGTTTTAGGGGTTGCAGAAACAGGTGTAACAACTGAAGATGGAAGGACTTGTTCAGCAAGAACTTGGTTTGTAAACCCTAATGTATTATGTAATGCACCTAAAGATGATATTGATCGAGCGACTCAACAAATTTTTTCCAAGGCATTACGTAATATCAAAATCGAAGGGGATAAGAAAAAACATAAATTACCAATTTACTTATTTTAGATGTCATTTTTTATATTGACATCTTTTTTTGTTTATGATTTTACATTTTTTAGGTGTTAAAAAAAATTAACACAGGTGTTAAAAAAAATTAACACCTCATATCTTATAAACCCTTGCTATTACTGACTTTCTTCACTTTGCTTTTCTCACTCTTATATATAGAGCTAAAAGTTCCGCAAGGAACGGGTCGTATTTTTGAGAAAACCACTCAAAAATCTCCACCCTCAAAATCAAAAAAGTCGGTTCGTTGATCCTCACCTAAAGGCTAACGCCTTTTCTTTTTGATTTTGTCCTTGCAAAACTTTTTTCGGCTCGTGTGCTTTTTTCGCCAAGCCGACAGACAAAAAGCAAAGTAATAGTTCTCGACTTGAACTAGCAAGTATACGAGCCGAACCGCTTAGATCATTCGTACCAAAATAGTTCTTATTTAAAAAATAGATACGTAATACGTGGGGTTTCGCCCCCAC